>NZ_LBMN02000012.1 GCF_001042485.2 Bacillus paralicheniformis | reverse complement strand
TATCTAGTTTTGAGAGAATAATTTCTCGAAAAATGCACTTGCATTTTTTCAAATACATAGTATAATGATCTTTGTCACTAAATTGTCTGGTGATGATGGCGAAGAGGTCACACCCGTTCCCATGCCGAACACGGAAGTTAAGCTCTTCAGCGCCGATGGTAGTTGGGGGATTCCCCCTGCGAGAGTAGGACATCGCCAGGCAGGCATTATTCCGCAGTAGCTCAGTGGTAGAGCTATCGGCTGTTAACCGATCGGTCGCAGGTTCGAATCCTGCCTGCGGAGCCATTTATTGGAGAGCTGTCCGAGTGGTCGAAGGAGCACGATTGGAAATCGTGTAGGCGGCCAACGCCGTCTCAAGGGTTCGAATCCCTTGCTCTCCGCCACTTTAAATACATCTGGCCCGTTGGTCAAGTGGTTAAGACACCGCCCTTTCACGGCGGTAACACGGGTTCGAATCCCGTACGGGTCACCATTCTTTTTGGACAGCACGCTAAAAAGCATCAGGTTTACACCGAAGCTTTTTAAAGGAAGGCATGCTAAGATCGCAACGTCCTGTTGCAACGCATGCACTTGTACGTCCTGTACTTCGGAGGATTAGCTCAGCTGGGAGAGCATCTGCCTTACAAGCAGAGGGTCGGCGGTTCGATCCCGTCATCCTCCACCATTTCTATGAAAATCATATTATCGCGGGGTGGAGCAGTTCGGTAGCTCGTCGGGCTCATAACCCGAAGGTCGCAGGTTCAAATCCTGCCCCCGCAACCAAATTAAATTCATTGTCAAAATGGTCCGGTAGTTCAGTTGGTTAGAATGCCTGCCTGTCACGCAGGAGGTCGCGGGTTCGAGTCCCGTCCGGACCGCCATTTAAATAAAGGCTCGGTAGCTCAGTTGGTAGAGCAACGGACTGAAAATCCGTGTGTCGGCGGTTCGATTCCGTCCCGAGCCACCATTTGCCGGTCTAGCTCAATTGGTAGAGCAACTGACTTGTAATCAGTAGGTTGGGGGTTCAAGTCCTCTGGCCGGCACTGTTTTGGAGGGGTAGCGAAGTGGCTAAACGCGGCGGACTGTAAATCCGCTCCCTCAGGGTTCGGCGGTTCGAATCCGTCCCCCTCCACCATGTTTTTAGGGGCATAGTTTAACGGTAGAACAGAGGTCTCCAAAACCTCCGGTGTGGGTTCGATTCCTACTGCCCCTGCCAATTTTAATTCACAATTTATGGCGGTTGTGGCGAAGTGGTTAACGCACCAGATTGTGGCTCTGGCACTCGTGGGTTCGATTCCCATCAATCGCCCTTCATATTGGGCTATAGCCAAGCGGTAAGGCAACGGACTTTGACTCCGTCATGCGCTGGTTCGAATCCAGCTAGCCCAGTTTTCATCTTTCTTTATCATCCTGCATATGATAAGATGAATATTAGTTAAAATGCGGAAGTAGTTCAGTGGTAGAACACCACCTTGCCAAGGTGGGGGTCGCGGGTTCGAATCCCGTCTTCCGCTCCAATTCTTAAAATGATGGCGGCATAGCCAAGTGGTAAGGCAGAGGTCTGCAAAACCTTTATCCCCGGTTCGAATCCGGGTGTCGCCTTATTTGCCTCGTGCCGGGGTGGTGGAATTGGCAGACACACAGGACTTAAAATCCTGCGGTAGGTGACTACCGTGCCGGTTCAAGTCCGGCCCTCGGCACCATTGATCACACACATGCCGGTGTGGCGGAATTGGCAGACGCGCACGACTCAAAATCGTGTTCCTTCGGGAGTGTCGGTTCGACCCCGACCACCGGTATCACTAAACGTAAAAGCGACGGTATTTTGGCGTATTAATCGCTGATTTATCGTCGCTTTTTTTGCGTTAAACGTCACGGCAAATGGTCGTGTGCCTATCGCTTTCCTTTAAACAGAAGGGAGGCGATTTTTTTTGTCTAAACGAAGAAGTAATCGTTTAAATGCTCGCGAGGTGGATATCGCCGTTGAGCCGATCGAATACAACACTTTAACAATAGACGGTGCGATTAGGCTTTTCTTGGCTGACGCAAAGCGGAAGAGTTTGCGTAAGGATACGATCACATATTACCATCGCGAGAATAATCATTTTCGTAATTGGATTATGCAGCAGGAAAAGGGTGATTTAATTTCGGGGATCGTGCGCGCTGATATCGATAAGTACGTTGATTATTTGAAAGAATCCGGTAGGCAAAATGGGTCTATAAATACACGTTTGCGATCTATGAGAGCCTTATTTGGGTATCTGGAAGAGAATAAATATATCGCGAATAATCCAATGAAGAAATATCCGCTACTAAGGGAACGGAAGGGCAATATAGAGACGTTTTCTTTAAAACAGCTTCGGCAGCTATTGAACGCTCCTGATAAACGTACTTTTACCGGTCTTCGTGATTACACATATATGCTGTTGTTATTGGAAACAGGAATACGACTAAGTGAAGCTGCGGGGATTTTGGTTGAAGATGTAAAGCTAAGTGAAGGAACCATCTTTATTAGAGAGACAAAAAACCACTTTCATAGGTATGTACCTATACAAGCAAGGATGAAGGAGCAATTAAGAAGGTATTTAAAGATACGTGGAACATGTGAAACAGATCATTTATTTGTAACAATCGATGGGACTCCAATGAAGAGGGGCGCTTTACAAAAGTTAGTTGGGAAATACGGTAAGAAGGCGAAAATTAAAGGCGTAAGATGCAGCCCGCATACTTTGAGACATACATTCGCTAAAATGTCAGTTATGAATGGAGCTGGCGTGTTTGAACTACAGAAGATACTCGGGCACTCAACGATGGAAATGGTTCGAGTATACGTTAATCTTTATGCTTCTGATGTTTACGATCGTCACAAAGAATTTTCGCCGCTCAACAACTTATAAAAACAAAAAAAGACGACCACCCGTCGGAAAAAATCCGATAGATAGCACGCCATACCCTACGTCTATCTTATCGAAAAAAAGCGTTCCAGTCAACGCTTATTTGAGTGCGCCTTCTTTTCCGATAAGGGTCGGTACGTCTCCAAGGGGAGAAAACCGAATGTACACGAAAGAATCCGCTAAAATGGCGTCTTTTCGTTCTGTGGACGAGCTTAACGATGCCATCCGCACGCATATATACCACAATAAATCCGATCTAACGCCTGCCGCAATCGAGGTTCTCAAGGTATTGTCGCGTCATGCCTGCAAAACGCCAGGCGTCGCGTATTTGAAGCTGCAATCGATCGCTGACCTAGTCGGCTGCCACCGCACCACAGTTATCCGGGCAATTAAGCGACTAGTAGCCTGCGGCATCATTCGCAAGGAAACGAAATTCAGGCCGGTATCCGGCGGCAACGGCGCCAATATGTACGTGATTTTGCCGGCTTATACTAGCGCCATGAACCCGAATAAACCGGCTGATGATGGCGATGCTACTCCGCAAATGCAACCCCGTTCGACATCGGACAAGCCAACGAAGACAACGGCTGAAACACCGAAAAGCACGGGCGAAGCTGTTATTTCTAAAAGCGTAAATAAATTACTACGTAATACGTATAGTGCGTTCAAAGCTGCGGTCGAATCGTTTGTGAGCGATCGGAAGCTGACGAACCGGCTATACGGCATCTACCTCGCACATACGTCGTATTTAAAAGGCGCCTATGATTCCGAGACGCTAGAAGAAATCGGCCGGGAAGCTGTACGTCATACGTTCGTTGCGACAAAGCGCAAGCACATTCGGAATCTTGCTGGCTATTATAACGGTGTACTGGACCGGATGTTAGACCGGTTATATGAAACGCGATTTGATGAGTTGACGTGTTCCTAACCGGTAAGCAGAAGGACAGGATGTCGTTTCGGTTCGGTTGACTCTGCGGATGGGCGTGCGATTTCGTACGTTAGTGAGACGGGGAGGTCTTCGAGAAGATCAGTCTTACTGTCGCAATTTGAGACAATTAACTCGTACCTCTGAATTAACCTAATTGCTGCGTCCTTTTTAATTCCTATAGAGTGCTACGATTCTGAAACGAAAACAGCAGAAAATTAGACGCTTTGACGACTACCTATACGCTAGCTTCCGACAAGCCGCATGGACGGTAAAAGCCCGTGAAAATCGCGTTAAAAACGTTGGGATATTGGCGGAGTTCGAATCGTTCCTCCAAGCGGAATAGGTTGAACGTCGCAATTGTGTTCATCCGAAATTCGGACAATCAAACAGCTTTAAGATCCGTAGAAAGGCGTTGACATACCGTTCAGGGAGATCGTGTGGGTTGCGTTGGAGGACGTGTGACCTCGTCACAAATTGTGACGACAAGCGCATCAGTACGCACGATTTTTATTTTGTGGAGCTGATCGCAATTTGTGAAGACCGAACGCATTAGTGTGCGTCCCTCCGATCACTTTGACGATCATTGACGTTTTGCCGCGTTGTAACATCGAAAGGGCTGCGGACAGTATAATAGAAGAAAAGCGAATAATTACGATTTATCATGTATCAAGATGTTACGCGTATAAAATTCGACAGCCTCGCGCTTCATGACAGGAGGTCCTCCAAAACCTCGACCCTTACCCTTTATGCTTAACTAAGTTAACAATATGCAAAACTTTGTTGCAATAAAGCGATTGTGAAACGCCGTGAACCCGCGCCGATACTGCGGTGTATAAAAACGTGTATAACGGAGAATAACAATCGATTCACAAACGCTGTTATATCAACGTTTATACAATCGTTTAACTTCCGATAGGAGGAATTATGTAAACTAAAAATGAATACGAAATACATCGATATGCAAAAACGACAGTACCTCCGACCGGAAAAACGGAAGGGGGCGGGGGAGGTCCGACCGGAAAAAGCCGTGCCGGATGCCGGCAATTTTCTCGCAAAATTTTAAATCCGGAGAGCTATGACGGTTTAGGACGTCAAAATTAACGTTTGAATATGAATATAGCGACCCCTTCGATTCTGCATGTTAAAAGCCCGTTAAATCAGCGTTTCCGGGTGTTTAAATCGTCACGGAGTCCGTGCTGTTGCGCAAAAAGAAAGACGCCTATTTTGGCGCCTCTATCTCGTCTCGACGAAGATGAGCGGAATATTATTCCGGTCACCGATTCATTAGGGCGTCATTTGAAATGACACACCCTCAATCACCGACATCGTGACGCCCTTATCCAGACTGGATGATGATGAACGGGCTATGTTCAACATAGGGCGTCAGGGTAACACAAATATCGTGAATGAACCCGGCCTATATTCATTGATTCTCGGCAGCCGCAAGCCGGAAGCCAAACAATTCAAAAGGTGGATCACTCACGAAGTCATCCCGACAATCAGAAAAACGGGCGGCTATGTTGCGAATGACGATCTATTCATTCAAACGTATCTGCCGTTTGCAGACGACCAAACAAAACTTTTTGATCAGTTTATCTAACGTATCCATTTACTACACTCCTATAGCTTTAGCCATCTTGCCAGCATCTCGTCCTTTGATTTGAAATCTTTTGCGATTTGCCCGAGATAGCCGCTGATTTCCTCTAAATCTGAAATCGTGTCCTGTAGTGATGCGATATAGGCCGCTTCGGCATCAACATCGTAAAACAGCGGGTTTCCTTTTTTGTCAAACGACTGCGCCAAATCATTCAGCGTATTGTTCACATCCTCAAGTGAAAGCTGATCGTATAAGCCGCGGCCGACCTGGCGATAGGTATCGTATTTCAGATCGTTTATCGCGGCATCATGTTCCTGATAGGCGTTTTCCGCTTCTCGTTTCATCGTGCGAAGGTCGTTTATGATCGCATTTACTTTTTGCGCGAGCTGCTTGGCAACTTCGGGTGTTACTTTAATTGCGCCGCTTCCGGATGCCACTTCAGCCGGAAGCATTGCTTTTAAATTTTTGTCATAAACGAGCTCATCGCCCTCTATATTTTGAACGTTGCCGTTTTCGTCGAAGGTGAAGTTATTACTTCCGACCCAATGCGTATCAGGCATTCCTAAGATTGCGGTCTGAAAGAAATACCCAGCGTTTTGCCCGATTTGTTGGAATACATCGCCCTGCATTCTCGCCTCGCGCACCGCGTTTGATAATTCAGGGTCCTTCGTATAAATTGTCGTTCCATTGTGCCGGTCATATTCGTTCCACCAGCCGGCCCCGACCATATCATCCGGGTTGATAATCGATTTTATGGATCGGTCATATTCGCCGTTATTAATTTTCTTTTGCTGCTCCTCAGAGTGTAGGTGGACGATTGAAGGGCTGTTAAACGCTACGGCATAGACATTGTTGTTGACCGCGCTATATTCAGCCTCTGCGCCGCCGAGCGAGTGTCCGGTTGTTGAAATAACTGTCGAGGTGCCTTTATACTTTTGTTTAACTTCCCGCACCAGATCGTCAGCTTGCCCGATTTGGGACGTTTTTGTAATTAACTTGTAGTTACCGGTGCTAAGCATCGAGTCTTGTGTCGGAGTTCCGTTATATTTTCCGAGTGTTTTAGAAGTATCTTTCGCATCTTTTTCGACTATGTAGTGTTCCTTCTTTTTCGGGTCAATTCCCATCACAACGTTCCCGCCGTCAGCGTCAATAACATCCTGGAAGAATTGGCTCTTAGGATCTGTTCCCGCGAAGGCTACGACAACGTTTTCGGGATTATCTGATTTGACCCACTTGCCGTCTTTTGTTTTTTTACCCTGCGATACAACAACCGCATCGAGTCCTGTATCGTTATCCCTTTTAATTTTTTCTACGTACCAATACGAATTCTTTTCGGTTTGTATTGGTTTTCCAGACTTCATTAGATCGTCCAACCGTTCGCGGTCGTAGGCCTCTCTATTAAGAATGAAATAAGTTTTATCTGATACATTTGGCACTTTTATGTTGTTGGTCATATACATCGCCTCTTTATTTTTGTAAAATTAGGGTATGAAAGGGTTGGTTTCTTTGAAAAAGAAAAAGTACATAATTATCCTTATTTTAATAATTATAGCAGTTGGAGGATTTATTATGAAGTATCAGCATGATCAAAAAGAAAAAGAGATTGCTTTTGTTAAAGAAGCTCAAGAACATATGGAGAAGTTTTTGTATGAAAATTACAGAGGCGTTAAAGATGTTAGTTTTTCTGACGACTACTACATAAGTCCGATGGGGGGTATCAGGGTAGAAGGATATTTAAACGGAGATAAGGAAAGCAAATTCCAAGGAATATATGATCCTCCTAATAAAGAGATACAGTCCTATACCATCTATGATGATGAGATCGAAAAAACTAAAATTGAAAAATAGATAGCCCGCTCAAATCGAGTCGGGCTTTTGTTTTTTTCTAATGTTGTGTATTTACTTTTTATTAATGCCCTCAATAGCTTCCGCAATAGTCGACCATTTTTCAAGGCCGCGGGCTGTGTATGTACCTTTTCCGATAATCGACGCATGCACCTCATATGTAGAATTAACCTTGAACACTCGGACGTTTAACTTCCTTTCTTTAAAAAGAAGCCACTCTTGTTTTTCTTCTTCAAACATCATTTTCTTCTTCTACCTCAACTAAACTTAAAATTTCATTGATATCTTCAATGTTAAAAGTGTTGGCGATTCGCTCAATATGTCCAAAATTAATATTTTGTCTTTTCCCATTAATCAATTCGCTAAGCGCAGCGTGTCTGATTCCGCATTTGTCAGCGAGGCTTCTAAGTGAAAGGTTTTCTTTTTCCAAGATTTCTCCGATATTCACACTGACTTTTTTCATTTTTGCCCTCCAATTGCATTTTTTTTCTTGACTTTACGTAATAGCGTACCATATAATTCTAACTAAGGTGGTACTCAAAAGCGTAACAAAATCTCGAGGAGGAATACAAATGCAAATTCGTTATGTTCGAACTGTTGTGGGATGGTTCAATGTGTACATTTCAGGAACAGAACAATTCGTTAACTTAAACCCGGAAGAATTCGCCGCAATCTTGCCGCAAGTGTCCCGGAGAGCATTCGCAGGCTGCGCCGAAATCGGCGTCACGGCAGCGCGAGAACTATTCGGTGAGGAGGTGCAGTCGGCATGATGGATACATTTCAACCGCAAGCAGTAAAGCTGCATTATCACGGGGAAACATTCGATACAAAACAGGAAATACATGAAATTTCGGACGCCTGGTTAATCGCAGCCGACGTCGTTGGGACTTATTCGGATGACTGGCTGGTGTTTTACGATACTGGCCGATTAGAAAAAAAGAGCGATGGGTACCATCTTTACGAAAACAACTACCCTCGATTTTTTACGGTAGACACGCCAAAGGTAGGCGCAGACCTCCGCAAAATCGATGTTTCTGAACTTGCAGGCATGTCATTTACGGATTTCGTTCGAATTGGTTTTTCACTAGGGGAGGGTTCACGATGATGCAGTATACAGTTTCTAAAGCGGCAGTTAAAAAAGCAACGGCGCGCCTCGGCCTTTCAAAAGCGCAGGCACAAAACGTATTACCGAAGTATGCTCAAGGCGCTTCGTTTGTCTGGTCGCTCGAATCAACAAACGGCAGCCAGTCCGTTTATGATAATCCCCGCGAACAGGTGCGCCTGGTCATTGCGGAAAATGGCACAATCTTAGACGTTTTCCCGGCGGACTATGCGCTTCAGTCTCCGCACGCTTTGTCTGATGACGTCCTTCAATCGTTAAAAGAAGCGACACGTAACGCCCTAATTGCAAAAAGGGACGAAGTTCATCGCAAATGGTGCGAGGTAGAAGTCGATTTCCACTCGAACAGCTACGAGATTGCTAGGCGTCGACTGGCTTTAATAGAGGCCACCGGTGACGAAGAGCTGCGAATAAAAAGACGCCTGGCCCAGCTTTGTACCGAAAACAAACGGCTGCACAACGAAAGGTCTGCGTTGAGGAAGGAAAGGACCGAGTTGGAACGCGCACTTGTGCCTTATATCTAAAATGTGCCAATCGGAAGTGTATTCGTAGTTAATAATGAGGGGGTAATTGCCGATGTTTAGAGTAGGCGAAAAAGTACGTTATTGGGGAACGCGATCTGACGGATTGACGTGGCTTTCGTCAAAGGCGATGGTTGGCCGGATTAAAGGACGCAGCCGAAACGACTACATTATAGAAGGGCGATCCGGGGCTACGCATGTAGTTCCGGTTAGTCTTATCGATGGTATGACGCTGAGAAGTAAGGCCTAGCGTCCAACTTCGCCACTTAAACCGTGGCTCCGTTGTCCGCGGATATTCATTTATTTTCTATCGCGATTAATATCTTTTAAAAAATAATGGCGCGTCCAAATGAGCGTAAGCGAATGAGGGCGCTAGGGTTTGAATTTCTATCCGTATCCTCTTGTTGCGATTTAGTTTTAAAGATATGATATGACTGATATATATATCCTAGATCAAACAAAAATGGCTGAAATCGTTGGCGCTCTAAGGATTCTGAATGGTTATGTCCACACCGAAAAAGCAGGGTAAATAGCAAAAAAAACACCGAAAAAGCAGGGCATTTAAGAGGGGGAATAAAATGTCGGAGTTCATAAATAAAATCAGAGTATTTCAAAGTTCAGATGATAAGAGAATTATCCAAGATATTTTAGATAAATTCGATACAAACTTCATGGAAGATCCGAGCCGTCATAGAGTTAAGGACGGTACACCGTCTGGAGGAATACGAATCAATTTAAAAGATCCGGAATCCTATATAGCTTACTCAATAAAAGCAATATACACCTTAATATCGCGGCATATTAAGTCTGAAAAACCGATTACCAAGAACGAAACAGATTCTTTTAATCGATTTTTATCGATACTAAAATATGATGTCTGCATAGATTTCGAAGCGAATGTAGAGTCGGGCGGCGATTCATATGTAAGCTATTTTGAAATAACGGAGAGTCTTTTTCTACAACTAGAACCTCTTCTTGATGAAATTCTTTTACGCTTAGAGGAATTTTGTAGTTTATCAGATAGGTTGTATTTCGAAGAATTATACCACAAGCATAAACAAGCGACAGCCGATATCGAGCCTCAAAAAGAACAATTGAAAAAAGAAATTCTTGAGGTTGCAGCGAAAGCTATTGAGTATGCATTGGTAAGGGTTGATACTTCTCGAAGTGAACGCGAAATAGTTAAGTATATTAACAGAGCTATTCGTAGTAAATTGATTGATGCCGAAATAAAAAGGAATGGTATGCGGCGCATACGTAGGAAAATCAACGGAGATCTTGAGAGTTTTAGTTTAAAACCATACTTTCCAGATGATGAGTATCTCATAGAGACAATATTAGGTTTAGATTTTAGTGATTGCAGAGATCAACTAACAAAAGGTGAAAATGAGTTTATCGATCAGATTTTGGAGGTAGTCAAAGAAGATAAAGCAGTGGGGAATGTCGCCCCATATACGTGTAACATCTATGGAGAGATCAGGATAATAAAAAAATATATAGCAGAAAAACTGGATGTAAGCCATGAAGTTGTTAGAAAAAGATTATCGAGAATAAGAAAAAAGGTCACAAAGTGACAGTATTTATAAAAGAGTGAGGAGGTATTTATCCTCTATTATTAGATGTCTATTATATAACATTTGTATTTTCATGTGAAGGAAACACGGCACAAAAGAGAGCAAGGGGGATGTTCGAAGATGGGAAGTCTGTTGGATGAACAAAGAGCGTGGAAAGGACTAACACCGAGGTCAAAAAAACGCTTTTTTGACTTGAAAGAGAACGGAAAGCTCGAAGATGGGAGAATTTACGACAGAGAAGGGAACGACGTCTCGGATTATTTTGAGGTGGCCCCTAAAACATCAGGACGCTCGAATGAGGGCTATAGAATTACAAGGAATGCGGGAGGGCATGACGCTGAGAATGGCGGCTTTACGTGGGCTTTTTACAAAACGTGCAAATCGTTCCTAGACGATTATACAACTGTCAAAGAACCGGACCTTGCGCGCCTGATGTTCATCGCTACATTTGTCGGGTTTGAGAATCAGCAACTTTCTCATGACAACGGACGTAAGATCGATAAGTCCGGCCTCCGAAAGATTCTCGGCTTGAGCGCTAATAATTTTCGGGATTTTTATAAGAGGATGACGGCGGCCGAGATTCTTAAAGAAAACGAAGAAGGCGTTATCGAGTTAACTCCTTTTCTATTCCATCGCGGAAAAGTCCGAGGAAAACCTGCCGAAACTTCCCGAATAAAGATGTACCGAAAGACAATCCGAGAGCTGTACGAGAATTATAGCGGCCGGGCGGCAAAAAAGTTATCTATTGTCTATATGGTTCTTCCGTTTTTGAATCTGAAAACAAATATCGTATGTTTTAATCCAGATGAGACGGACACGGAACGACTTAACAAAATGCACTTAGATAAACTATCCGCCTTACTTGATTATAAAGATTCCAATAAACTAAGACAGACCTTAGAGAGTGTTAATCTGAATGGTAAGCCGGTTTTTTGGTTGCCGCCCGATCCTAACGACAAAAGAAAAAAGATTGTGGTTGTAAATCCTAACGTTGTTTTTGGTGGCCCAGCTAAAGAGCTAGACTCCATAAAGGTACTGTTCAAATAAAATCTTGCATTAGTCACTTTGGCTAATGCTTTTTTTATGCCTTTTTTTCGGCGCCTTTAATTCTACCCATAAACGGAGGTTGTAAAATGAATCAGCGAAAGATTAACTCGACACGAAGCAAACTCGGCCGTCTAGCCCGAAATCATTGCGCCAACTATAAAAGCGGCGGTGCCTGCGATCTTCAGCGTTGCGGTTTGTGTACCGTTGAAATCAAAACGAATTCAATACAGGGGAATATCTGTCCGTACTTTATGCGAAACGTTCTGCCCGCAGAGCCGGCTTTAATGCGGGAGTATCTCGAATGCTTACCGGCAGATCATCCGTTACGGAACAAGTCGAACTGGGCGGGAAATTGCAAACGTTGCGGCCAGCGGTTCGAACGCAGAAGTAACCGGCAACAATACTGCGCTGGATGTGCGGTTGAAAATGAAAAGGAAAATAGCCGGCGAAGGAATCGTGATTATCGTGATAGACAGAGAAAAAGAATGACGATTTAGACGTCCGTAAACGTTGATATGACGGGCTTTATAAATGCAAAAAACGGCACTCGGCTATATTACTATTAGAATTCAATTTTTGTATCGGAAGGGGAGTTCTTATTTGGATGACGTTCTGATATACGTTAAGCCTACCGAAGTTCTTACGGTAGACGCCGAAACCGGGGAGATCCTGCGTCGATCGTCCGGCCGCATCCGTGATCTAAACGTCTCTCGGGTGGTGCTAGAATGTTGGGATTATGAGGAAAAGGCGAAAATCGTTTATGAAAAGG
The DNA here is from genome assembly GCF_001042485.2 of Bacillus paralicheniformis. Classification (GTDB taxonomy): domain Bacteria; phylum Bacillota; class Bacilli; order Bacillales; family Bacillaceae; genus Bacillus; species Bacillus paralicheniformis. The sequence continues at coordinate 480,355 of NZ_LBMN02000012.1, read as the reverse complement.
AGGAACCGGCATGTTCTGTGTCTTAAAAATGTTCGATCATTACGGAGACTACGGCACCGCAGAAACGACATATATTCGCGAGCCAAAAGGCGGCGGCTTCACGGACCTGTTGCCCGGTGGTGTTACTTTTATCGAACTGAACCTAGAAAAAGGCACATATAAGGTGACGGATCGTGACGGCTGTTTGATCGTGTTTTCTACCGTAAGCCGGGGTGACGAGTTGACCGACCTTGAATTTCGCCGGGAGTTGTTCAATTCGGCGACAGATTCGGCCTATCATTACGGGGCAAAGGACGCGTTTGTAATAGAGGGGCCTGTAAAAACGCCGGTTGACGAGTATGAGGCCGAACTATTGAAAGAAGAAAGAGCGATCAGAAATGAGGGGGATTTCGAATGAGTGGATGGAAAGAAGAGAGGGCTGAGCTGGAAAGGCAGCTAATTGATGCGAAACAAACGGTTATCAAATACGAAGGGACGCTAAAACCTTCTCGTACAGTTAGCGAATCCGAGTACCGGGAAGCCAAGAGAGCAGTCACGGACCTAGCTTCACAGATTTCAAACGGCGACTATGAGGCGGGTCGACCTTCAGATCCATACGAAGGAATGTCCGCGCAGGAACTCCGGAGTCTGTATGAGGAAAAGAAAGCGAACTACAGGGGATACGCCGGATCAGGCCGTGAGGCGGCGGAATTGATGCGTATCGATACACGTATCCAGGCGTTAGAAAGTAGGGAAGCCGAATGAACTACACGCTTTATTTAACACAGGTCAGCGACGGCCGTGAGACGGTCTTTTCCTATACGCTTCACAACTTCGAAGGCCAGAAGGCTGCCGGCACATTTGTCGTCTTAGGGAAACGACGTAACGACATGTCTTACTGTGGGCATATCGCGCTTCAAAGGGCACTGAGATCGGTGTCTAAGATCGAGGGTGTAATATCGCTAAAGGTAATCGTCGACCATCCTTTGTTACAACCGGTCGTCTTTGAAACAATGGGGATCGATGAGCCGTTGCACCTGGTATTATGTCAGACGACAAACAGGATGCTAAAACGGTTCGCATCCCACGAACTGGCCTCTGCGGATTTCAGCGGCGATGACGCGACATGGCAGGAAGTATCAACATTGGACAATGCGTTAGATTCACTCGAACAAAATAAGATGGTCAAAGGGAGATGGCAGATAGTTCGCGATCTCTTTTTTAATTCTCAAAAAATCATTCGATAAGGAGACGGTTAGATGAAATTTTCTAAGCAGCTACAGGAAAAAATAACGGAATTGAAGGAGCTAGAAGAAAAGGCGACAAGCAGCTCGGAGAAAATTCGCGGGCATAATGCAAAAGTGGCGGATGAATTGGCGGAGGCTGAGGCTGAGCTAAAGGTAGCTATTGCGGAACTGGCGGACAATCCTTCTGATTCGAACAGGACGAAAGAAAGAGAAGCACGTCGGAGGGTTGCCGAGTTACAGCTAGAGTTAAACGGGGCTAAAGAGCGCGAGAATGTCGTTTTCGGATTGAATAGTGGTAAAACAAGCAGCCTTAAACTTGAAATTTTAGAGATGGCCCGAGATGAAATTCGAGCAAACAGAGACGCTAATGAGGAAAAGGTGCTGAAACGTATTGCAAAGGCGAAGCAAGAATATCTCGAGGCGGCCAAGTCGTACTATGACCTTTTAATTACCGACGGTCAGAAAAAATATTATGACCTTGTACAGGAGATAGATGTACCCGACCGCATTGCGCAGCAAAATGAACCGGGCCTATCAGTACATCATCCGATCTATACTTATCGAGATAACGGGCCAAATAAATATGGAATTTTTGAGGATGAAGTAAAACGAGCATGGGAACGCGGGAGAATCGAATAATGCACGAAGCACCTCTAACCAGGGTGCTTTTTTTATTTAGAAGGGGGAATCGGGTAAATGAATAATCTTCGTCAGGCGAATTTGATACTGCTATGCGAAAAGCTGGCGCAATTGCCGGGGCTACCGGAAGCGATTTTCAGAAAATGCGGGATGCGGCGTTAGAGTTAGGTTCTACAACTACGATGACATCATCGCAGGTTGCGGGAGCTATGACGGAACTTGCCGCAAAAGGATTTGACGCGAACCAGGTTATCGCTGCCATGCCCGGAATTATAGCCGCCGCGGAGGCTTCGGGTGAGGATCTTGCTTTAACAAGTGACACTATCACATCGGCATTAAACGCTTTCAACATGAAAGCAAGCGAATCTGGGAGAGTTGCTGATGTCTTGGCGATGACCGCGAATAAGTCAGCTGCGGGTATGACATCACTACAGTACGCTTTCAAATACGCAGCGGGACCGGCGGCGCAGCTCGGCATATCATTGGAGGAACTTGCGGCCGCTACGGGGATAATGGTCGATGCTGGACTCGCGGGCGAGCAGGCGGGTACGACGCTACGATCTGCTTTACTTCGGCTAGTTGATCCACCAAAGCGGGCGGCTAATACCTTAGAGGATCTCGGCGTAACAACTGTTGACCAAAACGGTAATTTCCGGTCATTAAAAGACATTATCGGCCAGCTACAAAAAGGTATGGCGGGCATGACCGACGCTCAGAAATCAGCGGCTCTCGCAAGCATATTCGGTACTGAAGCAGTTACCGGAATGATGGCGGTTGTTTCGAAGGGACCCGACGCGTTGGGCGAGTTTACGAAAGAGCTAGAAAACTCCGGTGGCGCAGCAGCGAAAGCCGCAAAGCAAATGAAAGAAGGTATCGGCGGTTCTCTTGAACATTTGAGCGGGGCGTTCGAATCATTCGCGATAACAATAGGGGATCAGCTTGCTCCCTACGTTTCGGCTGCGGCTGACAAGATCGCTGATTTAACTGAGCGCTTCAACAAACTGAGTGATGGTACGAAGAAATTTATCGCAGTAACTGCGGCCATTGTTACTGGATTAGTAGCCTTTATAGCGATTTCGGCAGCAACAGTAACAGCAGTCGCTTCCTTCTCGTCCAGTCTCGGTACACTCGCCTTCGCACTTAACACAACCCGAAAAGCGCTTTTACTAACAATGTTTCAGTTCACGCTGGGAATAGGCGCCGTTATCGCATTAGCAGCCGCATTCGCCTACGTCTACGAGAATAGCGACACGGTCCGCGAAAAAGTTCAGGATTTAGGAAACAAACTGGGGCAGAAGGTAACTCCGGTAGTAAAAAACTTGACCGCGCTGTTCAAAGGACTCGCGGAAACGCTAACTGGCGACTTCACGAAAGGCTCAATCGCTTTACACAATCTTTTGCCGCCTTCTGTTGCGAATGTCGTCGTCAAAGGGGTCGCAATTATCCGAGGCGCATTCGAGGATTTGAAAAAGGCAATATCTGACGCCTTTAACGGAGATTTCTCAGGGTTCGCGGAATTCATTCCGAATATCATCGGAATCATAGTCGGCGGTATTCCGGGATTGATCGTTGCGGGTTCGAAATACCTACCAGCAATAGCGCAAGGCATTCAGCAGAATATGCCGAAGATTCTCGAAACAGCGGTTAATATTGTGACTTCTTTCGTCAATATGATCGTCACGAATCTACCTATAATTTTACAAGCGGGCATTCAGATCATCCAAGGTTTGTTGAACGGATTTACTCAAGCGTTGCCGAGTATTCTAACGGCGGTAACTCAGATTATCAATTCGTTAGTTCAAGCGATCGTTACTTTATTGCCTGCGCTGATCGGCGCCGGTATTATGATCTTGACTTCACTGATCCAAGGAATAGTCGAGGCGCTACCGCAGATCATCCAAGCGGCCACAACGATGCTGACGACGCTGATTAATACGATCGTAACGCTTATGCCAATGATTATCCAGGCCGGAATCCAAATTTTAAATGCGTTAATTTCTGGAATTATCCAGGTTCTTCCGCAATTAATTGAAGCGGCGTTGCAGCTAATACTCGCGCTTGCAAACGCAATTATTGAGAATTTGCCGATGATTATTGACGCCGGTATCCAGATTCTAAATAGCTTGATTGACGGCATCATTCAAATTCTTCCGCAGCTCATCGAAATGGCGATTTATCTAGTCATTACTATAGCGCAAGCGTTAATCGAAAATTTGCCGAAAATCATTGATGCCGGGATTCAGTTACTGCTTGCTCTTATTGACGGGATTCTCCAAAACCTACCGCAATTAATTGAGGCAGCGATAGAGCTCATCTTTGCTATTGCGCAGGCTTTGATAGACCATCTTCCTGAAATACTGGATGCCGGGATGCAAATTCTCATGGCGGTAGTTGACGGGATTATGCAGTTGTTACCGGAATTATTTTCAGTGGGTATGGAAATTGTCGGTGAAATTGCGGGCGCAATTATAGACAACAGTGGCGAAATTTTCAACGCCGGAGCAGACCTAATGCATGGTTTATGGGACGGAATTTGGTCCATGAAAGATTGGATCGGACAAAAAATCGGCGACTTTATGGGCGGAATCACAAAGGATATTAAAGATACCTTCGGAATTCACACACCATCCCGCGTATTCCGTGACGAAATCGGTAAGTTCCTTCCGATGGGTCTTGCGGTAGGTATCGAGCGCAATATCGGCGTAGTCAAAGCGGCGGCTAACGAAATGGCAAACGCGGCTCTGTTTGACGCACAGGACTACTCGTATACGGTTGACGCAGCGTATAACCGAAGCGTACCGTTAAGTTTTTCTAGAGACGATTATGCTTCCGGAAATAACTCCGTTTCTCCGATTAATATTACGCTTAATTATAGCGGAAGTGGGTCGAGAGAAGATGCGGAGAAGATGTACGATCTGATCCAAAGCAAATTCAACGAAGATTTCCGCATTCAGCAACGAATTAGCGGCGTCAAAGGTGGGTGATTAACGAATGGATTTAACAATCGAAAGACTAAACGGAGATAAATACGTCCTGTCCGAACACGGAATAGTTACGCGTGATTTCGTCATCGATTCACCCGAGGCAATTAACGCAACTGAAACGGTAGAAGGCATGGACGGGGCTATAGACATCGGAACAACGTATGGACCTCGAACAATGACGGGGTCCTTTTATTTTAAGGCGGTAGATTTATACGATTATCCACTGTTGCGAAACGAAGTCTATCGGATTTTTCAATCGAAAGAATCCTTTTATATTATCGATTCGCGGGAACCTTGGCGCCGTTGGCTCGCTAAAGTTGACGGAAAGTTTTCGCCGGATCAGCAACGCATATACGGCTTCATAGAGGTTCCGTTTATCAGCGCCAGTCCTCTTCGCCTGCGTCTACGACGAGCGATGCCGACGAGCTTATGAAATGGGTCGCGCTAAAAGAATCGGGAGCCATAACGGAAGAGGAATACGAGAAGAAAAAACGGGAAATACTCGAAGCGAAATAACATACCGCCCTGTCCTTAATCGTATGGGGCGTTTTTTTTCGTTAATTTACGCATAGCAACGCTTGCCATACCGCAGAAGTTTAGGTATCATAGGCGATAAGGAAAGTGATAGTGCGCTAAACTAACGTCTAAACGTTCGGAATAAATGACCGTGTGCCTTTCGGAGGAACTATGAGGTTTTTGCACGACTCAAAATCGTGTTCCTTCGGGAGTGTCGGTTCGACCCCGACCACCGGTATCACTAAACATTGTATTGCCAAACGATGAAAGAGCGTTCCTTACAAAGGAACGCTCTTTTTATTTATTCTTTATCTTGGAACAAGACCGTAAGAATTTTTTCTTAAGGACTGCGAGCTCTGGAAGCTGCGAGAACATACCGTGAGATATTATCGAAATGAGCTTAATAAGGTGCAGAAACTCTTACAGGAGCAAAATGTATCTGGCGACCCCTAGTCGATGACAGAGGAGCATATAATGCTATCTTATTCTCTCGAAATAAACTGTGTAAGTAAAAGTTGTGTCCGCTCTTTTACTCACACAGTTTATTTTACATTCCTAAAAAAGACGCAAAATCGGCGTCTATAAATTAAATTTTATTCCAAGTATCGGTATTGATTGCTGCTTATAATTTAATTCTATGCTAAACAGCTTACTTTTCTGCATCTAACTTCTTCATTTCTTCAAACCATGAGTCAAAAATATCATCGGGTAACAGTTCGTCATCATTTGAATAAACTAAATCATATCTGTAATTGCCTTTCAAACTGTTTTGTTTAACATTGTAAATTAACTTTATTTCTGTTGGCATCTCCTGACCAAATTCAGTACATACCTTATGGATTTCCTTTAAATTTTTTAACCCGATATCTAAAACAGCTTCTTGACGATTTTCCGATGTATCGTATTTTTCATTCTCTTTTACCGCGTCGTTAAGTTTGTGCTTGTAAACCAACTTACCATTTATTTTATAAAATACATCAAAGGAATACATGTCAGGTTCATATGAGCAATAAATATAAATGGCATCAGCCTGATTTTCGACATACTCAAGACAAATGGCGACCATATCTGTTTGTAATTCAGATAAATAATCTTCAAATGTTTTAGTCATATAACCACTCCTAGTTCTCTAAAGTTACTTTCTTCAAGTTACCATCTATACTGTATTTTATGTCAAAACTCTTTGGTCTAGGATTGTTCCCATCATAATTAATTTTAACATTAACGGCTACTTTTTTCTTTTCAGATATCGCTTTAGCCCATTTGTTTTCTAATCTCTTGTATTTACTCTGGTTAACGTTACTGGACTGCGAAACGAGATTGTCTAATTCAGGAGAGCCACCAAATCTATCGGCAGCTAAGTGTCCGGCATGATCACCAGGTTGTTTGCCAGGCGTTTTTGAATTGTGGGGTAGTCTTTTGTCTCGTTCTGTTAATTTTAAATCATCGGCTTGAAACTCTTTAATCCTTCCGTCTTTGTCGGTTTTATATACATATTTGTATTCTCCAGCTTGATATTTCGCATTCGGTTTCAATTTCCCGTTTTTAGTTATATGACTACCGTCTTTAATAGTTTCACCTGATGATTTTTTGCTGGCTTTCTTTTCACCTTTGTTAACATCTTTAACTGTTTTAGCTCCTTTATCCACCTTCGAAACTTTTGCTAGCTTATCTCCCTTGCGAATCCATTTGACAATCCTCAATGGAGGCGTTATATTAGCAGCGGCCTCCAACCGCTCAAGGAACGAAAGTTTTTTGTATGTATCAGGATCATATCCCAATGCAGCTCGTTCAAAATCACTTTCACCTAAGAGCTCCAATCCAAATCTTGCATATTTATCTAAATCACTTACTTCTTTATCCTCTTCAGGAGGATCGTCAACCAACTGTATGCCGACGACATATTTACCATCTAAATAATAACAGTATTTATGACCATTCACATATTTATAAACCTTTTTTAGTTTTTCTAATTCTTTTTCACTCAGGTTTTCTAATTCCTCGTCAGTATACACTTTTTTGGACACTTGTGTCGCCAATTTTTTTAATCGATCTGGATTGGCGAGAGTGTTAATGTCAGCATCTTCTTTGTCTCCGACTTTTTTCAACATGGCACCCATCGCTGTTTCTTGATTTCCACTTAAGGTATCCATCTCATCCGGCTTTAAAATCGCGCCTTTTTGATAACTGGTGATTTCAATTTTGGGCCCGGTATACATCTTTTCGAGCCGCGCCATGTATCTCTGCATCGTCTCAAGATCGTTTTCAGCCGTTTTGAGCGCGTTTGTCTGTTCGCGGTCAAACGCATGCAGCTTTTCAAGGGTCGTGCTGATTTCCTTTAACGCTTTCTGATTCTGTTCATGAAAACCGCTGTCATTTAAATCCGGTAAATCAACGATATGGCTGACTTTTGCGATCGTCGCGTTGGTCTTGGAAACCAAATGTTTTGTTGTTCGATCAGCCGCATTTAAGCCATTCTCCAGTTCGTGTTCGAGAAAGGGCTGTGAAATAAATCCGTTATGGTTGGGTTCCAGGGAATTCAACGCGCTTTTCATTTTCTTCAGCGTGGAACTGTATTCCTCTATGAAAGTGTCATAGAACCGCAGAAAAGGGGTGTGACATTCCTCGTAAAAGGCGCGGATCGCGTCGCCGCCTTTTCCTTTTAAATCATCATCAAGTGATGTGATCCCCTCAACGGCCTTTTTAACTTTATCGAATTCGTCTGATTGTTGTTTTAATTGTTCCAGCGTTTGATCAATTGCATGGTGCAGCGCCTGAAGGCTTATTATGATTTGGCTTTAATTCACTTTCGAAATAACGAAAATATTGAAGGACGAAAATTTTATGAAAAGGCGCTTGAAAGTGCGCGGGTATTTGAAGATGAATTATTCCTGTGTCTGTTGGACGTTTTAGAAGTACTGTATATAAAATCAGCTAATAAGTCAGAGGTACTAGAAACAATGAAACCATTACGGGATAGTCGTGGTTACCCCTATCTTGAGGAACTGGCATTAGAAGCAGCTCTATTCTATACTAGGAATGAGCGGCCAAATGATTCCATATTTTTTTTATGATCAGATGGTGCAGGCTCAGAAACAAATCAAAAGGGGCGACTTTCTGTATGAAATCTAAGCTGTTTCTTTCGCTGACCCTTGCATTGGGCTTGTTGGTCGTGTCGGACGCTTCCATTCACACATCTGTTGAACAACAACATGCAGAATTTTCTGTGGCATCTAGGCTCGCAACATAATTGTGTTTGGGCAGGTCATTTGTTGGCCTGCCTTTTTGGTGAAAGAATTATTTTAGTTTGAAAACGAACCTATGCCAAAATCTTGGACGACTTGTATAAAGCAGAACGATTGTGTTGATACTCATTTTTCTTCGCCCCTTGCGTTGGAATTTTCATCATATCAATCTTTGAATATGTACGGTCCGCATTATTAGCAATTTAAAATTTTTCGCGCAAATTTTGCACAAAGGCAGACAAAAACCTTGAAATATCAATGGTTCTCTGGGTATATTCGACCCTGACCACCGATATCGCTGAAAACCGTATTGCCAAACGACGAAAGAGCGTTCCATATAAAAGAAACGCTCTTTTTGTTTATTCCTCAACAAAGCGGAAAACCGCCAAAATAAACACAATGATCAATTGTTGTTGTCCGCACTCTCATTCTTCATTCAGCACCATTGAAATTCATCCAATCAAATCATCACATTTTAGTGAGAATAAGGCACCTTGTCATCAGCAAGGTGCTTTTCTTTATGCAATGATATGTCCCGATCCTCCGATCGCCTTTTTACGTTTTGTTTACAAGTTGATCAAACTTTAGCGACATCTGCCCGCTATATTGAATACAGCCAGATCTCATCCAGATATAGACAAAGGAACAATGGAACACGTAAAGGATTAATTTTTTGAGGAGGAATACAGTTGTCAATTCGCATTAAATTGCCTGACGGGTCCGTCAGAGAATTTGAGGAGGAAGCAAGCATTGAAGATGTCGCTGCTTCTATTAGCTGTGGCCTGGAAAATGCGGTTGCAGGTAAATTAAACGGAAAGCTTGTAGATTTATCAACTCCGCTTCAGGACGGTGCGCTCGTTGAAATTGTCACCCGGGACTCGGCTGAAGGTCAGAAGTTCAAGCGTGAAAAAGCGCGGGGGACAGGGCGTATTGTGGCACTTGATGCAGCTCGGGGGCTGGCGGTCATCGGGATGTATTTGCAGCACTTCGCCTTGAACGAAACGAACGGTTCAATCGTTTCCGGGAATACGACGCTTCTATTTGTGCTTTGCGGCGGCATCTCCTATTCGATCATGGCCGGGCGCATGTTGGATCGAGGAATGGAGCCGGCCGCATTTCGGACGCGGATGCTTGCCCGCGCGGTATTTATCGATATTATAGGATACCTTCTCATCATGCTGAATACTCCGTTCGGGGTGATTTTGCCAGCTTATGCGGCACTGTTTGTGCTGGCGTTGGTACTGATTCGTCGTTCGACACGTGTGTTAGTTACAACAGCAGCTGTTTTGCTTGCAGTGAGCCCGCCGCTGATGATTCTCGGAGGCAGCGTCCTTTCGAAAGCATACTTACTTGGTGATATGGCAGGCGGCCCGATGTCGGCGCTCGCACTTGCACCCGCTTTTGTCGCCGGTATGGCAATCGGGCGCTTCGATTTGACCAGGATGCGGACCGCACTCTCGCTAGTGGGCAGCGGCACAATCATGGTTATCGTCTCTAAAGTTTTGGGCACTTTCGTTCTTCCGGGGCTGAGCCGTTCATTCGAAGAGTGGCTCGTAAGTGTTCAAGGCACCGCCGGCGCTGAGCCGGATCAGTATGCAATCTGGCCGCACAACGTGGCACCGCCGTTGTGGCACAATCTTCTTTCGATTGCTCCGCACAGTGCGTCAACTTTCCAGACGATGCTGGGGCTTGGGGTTGCCTTTCTGGTGCTTGGATCGGTATGTCTCGTGCCGCCGAAAAACTCTGCCGTGTTAAAGCCGTTCGCGGGAGTCGGACGTGTGGCGTTGACGATGTATGCAGCTCAGTTTGTTGTTATATGGACTCTTGAAATCTCGGGGGCCAAGTATGATGCCGGGGCCATTCCATTCAGTGATCTGTTCGTCGCGGCCATGGTGACGGTGACAGGGTGGCTGATTGCACGGCTTCCTGCCGGTCCGCTTGAGACAGCGATGCGCCGCTTTGACCGGGTCTTCAGCACCTTGGGACCCGTCACGGGAACGACGACATCCAGGTAGGCGGTCTTTAACATTTTACCAGAAGAAACCGTCTAAGGAGGCAGTTCCTTCAGGCTGTTAGCCTGTCGGGAGCTCCGGAAGATATCGGAGGAGGAGGGCATGCTGAATCAGAGTGTGAGGCAGGCAAATGAAATGCAGCCAGAACTCCTCACTCTTGTAATGGTTTTCTCTTATCAAGTTTGCAATTTGAAAATATCACGAAATGGGGATGGCATTTTTCTATGTTTAAGAAATCGTTCACAAAGTGTTATCTGATCTTGGTTTTGTCGCTTATGATGCTGCTTGGAGCGATAACCCCCGGTGTTGCTATGGCGCAGACTGGCAAGGGGACGGCGTCCGGTCAGCAGACAAAAGTAAAGACTAAAAAATCTCAGAAGCTAAAACTGGACAACAATGTTGCTTCGATGACAGAGAAACGAACGCTTCATGCTGCGTTTAAGCTTCCGCAAGGTGTTGATGTGAAGAGCTTAAGCTGGACGTATGACGGCAAACCGCTGTCTCAATGGAAAAAATATAAGGTCCGTGATTACAGCGGTGCACCTTTCATTACTGTTAGCCATGTAAAAGTGACCAACGGCAAGGTTCATGCTAACATCAATTTCGATCTTCCATACGATACAGACAACCTGTCAGAGCCGCGATTGCAACGTCCGCTATACGCATCGCTGATGGGCACATATGATTTGGCGGCAACAGTGAACGGACGAGTGGTTGCCCATGCTCCCGTAAAAATGACGCCATATGACAGCTTCCGCACTTACGATGAGCTGAAACCGGAGATCGATGCCGTTACAGCAAAAGCTGCGCAAAAAAACAACAGATATATCAAAACGACTTCTATTGGAAAATCGGTCGAAGGCCGTGATATCTATTTGACAGTGCTTGCCAAAGATAAAGCCGCTGTCGATAAGTATCAGAAGGTGACTCACCCTGCCATGCTCAATGACCCGAAGAAATTGCAGGCCGACATTAAATCCGGCGCATTTGGCGACTATCAGGTGCCGATCTGGTTGAACAATATTCATCCGAATGAAGCGCCTGGCGTCGATGCGATCATGAATTACTTTAAGTCAATGGCATTGGATAAGAGCATGACGTACGATACAGTCCTGCCGAATGGCAAGAAAAGCAAGACAACGTTGAATATAGACGATGCATTGGAACATGTTTTTTTCCTGTTCGTTTATACGGACAACCCGGATGGCCGGGTTCATACAACACGTTCCAATGCTGAGGATTTCGATTTGAACCGGGATAATTCTTATCAAACCCAGCCTGAAACGCGCAGCGTAACGGAACAAATCGCGAAGTGGTCGCCGCTGTCTTTTCTAGATATGCACGGGTTCGATGCCAATTTCCTGATTGAGCCTTCTACTCCGCCTCATAACCCGAATGTTGAGTATGACCTTTTGATTGACCACATGGTGGAACAGGCAAAGGCTATGGGTGAGGCCGGGATTGCTAATACGAAGTATGACTACTATCACATTCCTTATGAAGAACATCGGAAAACTGCGAAAGATCCAAATTATGTGTCAAAAGGCACGGCTTCGGGATGGGATGATGCATCTGCAGCATATACCGCTGCATTCGCCATGTATCACGGTGCGATGGGTCACACGCTGGAAACGCCCGAGTCGAATGAAGAGTCTACCAAAGCTCTGTATTACAGTTCTGCGGCAGCTGCAAAATATGTAGCGGAAAAAAAAGAAGAACTGTTTCTGAACCAATTAAAAATATTCGAGCGCGGCGTGGACAATATCGATGATCGCGCTGTCGATCATTACTTGGTCAACGCCAAAAACGAAGAGATCGGCCGACCGCGGCAGGGCAATCAAAACTTCTTCCCGGAATATTACGTACTGCCGGTCGATAAAAATATTCAAAAGAATGTGTTGGAAACATATAAGATGGTTGAGTACTTCCTTCGCAACGGCGTAAAGATTGAACGATCAACAAAAGCGGTAACCGTTGACGGAAAAACATATCCGGCAGGATCATTTATTGTAAACATGCACCAGGCAAACCGCGGCCTCGCGAACTTGGTCTTGTATGATGGAATAGATGTATCTGATTATGAAATGATAGCCGGTGAGATGATTCAAAATTTCCATGATATGCGAGGTTTTGACCGTTATGTAATTCGAGATGCCGGGGTGTTCAAAGGCAAGACTTCTGCCATCACCTCCGTGTCGTTTCCGGGGACTAAAATGCCAAAACGCTCAGCTTATGTGCTGATCCAGAACACAAGCAATGATGCGATAAAGGCAGTCAACGAGTTACTGGCAGCCGGCAAGACCGTTACAATGCTCACCAAGAGCGGATCAGGCTATCAAGCGGGCGACTTCGCGGTTGCCTACAAGGACCTGGCCACATTGGCTTCCAAGTACTATCTTGACGTGAGCGCATCCGGCCATAAGAAACCAAGCGGCAAAGTCCTCAAGGCTTCTACTGTAGGAGCACTGGGTGAAGCGGCATATGTACTGAAAAATCTGGGCTTTAACGTCACCCCAGAACAGGCGGGCGCAGATGTGCTTGTCAATACGTTCGACTCTTCTAAATATGTTAATAAAGGAAAGCCTTACATTGCATTTGGAAACATGGGGATGACGAATGTTCAGAAGTGGATCCCCGGATTTTCTTTTAAAGGACCTGAATGGGAGAGATACGAAGGCGTCTTCTTGGCAAATGTCATGCAAGATCATGCTATTACAGCTCCTTACAATAAACAGGAATACTTCTACACAGTCACTGGTTCTTATATTACCGCTGTTCCTAAAACGGCAAAAGTGCTTGCGGTGATTGCTGATGAAGATCACTTCTTCAAGGCAGGCTGGTGGCCTGGACATGATGCTGCCAAAGGAAAGATTATGGCTTTCACGTATAAAGATAACAACAAGAACTTAACTGTTTTCGCTAACGATCTAACCAATGACGATCATCCGCAGCATCAATATCGGTTGCTGGCGAATTCGATTTTCAATGCGGGTCCCGGAAAAACCGAAAATGCTCCATCATCAAAACGATGAGAGGCTGGACAGCTGAAGTGCAAGCGGCTCCTGCAGTGGAGGTGTCTCGTCTAAACAGCTGGATAGACAAGCTTTGAACGAACATTGAACCATCGTTAGCAGTGCCATGATTTTAGATCATGCTGCCTTTCTTTTGAAGGGCAGTTTTTTCGTGTCTGACGGGTCTTCATCGTTTGCTTTGCTTCTAGTCAAAGGGCCGGAAGCTTCCGTAAGTGCCTGCTTTTCATATGCGGCCATATGCTTCCAGCCTTTCTTGAATCCTTCCCATTTTTTTATGCAGAAACTTAAGGTTAAAAAAGACGATAAGTGTTCCGGTTATGGCTGATAAGATCATTGCAGGAAAACTGAATTTTTCTATCTCTGCGGCAGCGGTCAGCAAATAGCAACAAAATGGCAGCATAAAGATCGACGTTAATATGCCGGGTACATAATGTTTAAATGTGAACCATAGGACGATGTGAACAAGGAAATGAACAGTAAAAGCAAAAAAGAAACCAAACCAGACAATATATTGATTAAAATAAATACTGAGAACAGTTACACCAACAGCTAGTATAAATTCTTCGAGCACAGCGCAAACAAAAGAAGCGGTTTTGGCATGTCCGAATGGAGCTTTTTTCAGTTGTTTCAGTTTGCTTCGATATCTTTTGCCCCATGCCTCGACCATCACCATCTCTTCAAAATCATGCAGTATAAATAATATCGGCAGCATCCAAGCCATAAATTGCATGTTTTCCATTTACATTCCCCCTCTTATGTGCCACAATTGTGACATTTCATAGAGAACAAAGTCAATGAGCCAACGAAAAGTGCTACATTGCCATAAAAAGCGCGACAGGAGAGAGAATATGAAGCAAATGCCCTCAAAAACAGCTCAGCAATCTAAAAGCTGGCTGACGCTATCATTGTTGGAGCTTATGAAGGAAAAAAGCTTTTCAGACATCACCATTACAGAGATAGCGGAAAAAGCGCAGCTTGACAGAAGAACATTTTATCGGCATTTCCATTCAAAAAAAGATATATTAGACCGCTATTTTGAGCAGCTTTGCAGTGAGTATTCCAATTACATTGTTCAGGAAAAACATATTGACTTATCCAGTCTTGGACATGCATACTTCAACTTTTGGAGCCGACATGCCGATTTTTTACAAGCCCTTTATCAGAACCATTTGTTTTATTTGATTGTTGAGAAATATAATGAACTTCTACCGGATCTTCATAAAAAATTTAAAGAAGAAACCTTTCATTTTAAAAGCAAAATCGACTTGGAGTACGGGCTTTCATTCAGCGCAGGGGGCTTTTGGAACATCCTTTCAAAATGGTTTGAGAGAGGCCGGAAGGAAACTCCTGAAGAAATGAGTCATATTCTGCAAGGAATAGTAGATTCATTTTTAAACAAGCAAGCTATCGAAAGGTGATCTCATGTTGGTATATGAGTGCTTTAAGCGTTTAGCCTTCTTTCTTAATTTCTGCTTGTGCTTACGGCCAATCTTCAGTACCGTTAATGCAAAGCCCCTTGTAATATAGAGAACAGGAGTGAGGCCGTTGTTGAATACGGTGAAGATCAGAGGGGTGGCCATCGGAGAAGGAGCCCCGAAAATTTGCGTGCCGCTCATCGGAAAAACGCATGAACAATTGAAAGAAGAAGCTGCTTTTCTTCTATCGATTAATCCGGATCTTGCCGAATGGCGGGCGGATTTTTTTGAGGATGTCGAAGACGTTGACAAAGTGAAAAAGGTATTGGCTGACATCCGGGAGATCTTAAAGGATATCCCGTTGATATTTACATTTCGCAGCGCGGAGGAAGGCGGCGAAAAAGAAGTCAGTAAGGAATTTTACTTTTCCTTGAATCATGCCGTAGTCAAAACAGGGCTGGCAGATGTGATTGATGTCGAGCTGTTCAATGAAGAGCATCATGTGGAAAAACTGGTTCAATCGGCTCATATGCAGCATGTCTTTGTCATTATATCCAACCACGATTTCGGGAAGACGCCGAGAGCGGAAGAGATCGTTTCCCGTCTCCGAAAAGCCCAGGATCTTGGCGCCGATTTCCCTAAGATCGCGGTGATGCCTGAAACACCGGCAGATGTGCTGGTGTTGCTTGAGGCGACTCATATGATGTATGAGCGGTATGCGAAGCGGCCGATTATCACGATGTCGATGGCCGGAAAAGGCTTGATCAGCCGGCTCGCCGGAGAGGTATTTGGCTCGGCCGTGACGTTCGGCGCAGCGAAAAAAGCATCCGCACCTGGCCAAATTGAGGCGACGGATTTGAAACATATACTTGATGTGCTTCATCGCAATTTATAATAATTGGGTGTGCCGCTATAGTGAAAAAGATTCATATATTTTTCCATCCTTTTCACTTGCCAAATCGGTGTGTTACGATAAAAAATGAATTGAATAGCTTTACTAGGGGTGCCCGACTGCGGGCTGAGAGAGAAACATGTGTTTCTTAACCCTTTGGACCTGATCTGGTTCGTACCAGCGTGGGGAAGTAAAAAGGATTCGGGAGAAGATGGGGAATGGGTATGGTCCGTCTGTCTTCCAGTGATTTTACTGACTGTAAAACCAGGTTCATCATATGAGCCTGGTTTTTTTGTGCTGGTGCTGTTCCGGAGTTTCGTCCTGATCAATTTTTTAGAGGGGAAGGATTTTTACATGAAACAGGAGTCAGTACAGCAAAAAAACATCTCGATTATGTCAAGTTTTTCAGGGAGCCGCAAAGTGTATGTCGAAGGGGCGCGACCTGACATTCAAGTGCCGATGAGAGAAATTTCGCTAAGTCCGACGACGGGTTCATTTGGCGCCGAAGAAAATCAGCCTGTCCGCGTCTACGACACGAGCGGTCCCTATACGGACGCGAATGCAGAGGTTGATATTCTTAAGGGGCTGAAACCTTTGCGGGCGACCTGGATCAGGGAGCGCGGCGATACCGAAGAATATGAAGGCAGAGAAATCAGACCGGAGGATAACGGCTATAAAAGCAAAGAGAAAGCGAGCAACAGCTATCCAGGGTTGAAACGAAAACCGCTGCGCGCGAAAAAAAGTCAAAATGTCACCCAGCTGCATTACGCAAGAAAGGGGATCATTACGCCCGAGATGGAATTTATCGCGATCCGAGAGCATATATCTCCCGAATTTGTTCGTGATGAAGTGGCAAGCGGACGAGCGATTATTCCGTCAAATATCAACCATCCGGAAAGCGAACCGATGATTATCGGCCGCAACTTCCACGTGAAAATCAATGCCAACATCGGCAATTCCGCTGTCACCTCTTCGATTGAAGAAGAAGTAGAAAAAATGACATGGGCCATCCGCTGGGGCGCCGATACGATGATGGACTTGTCCACAGGTAAAGATATTCATACAACGAGGGAGTGGATCATCCGCAATTGTCCAGTTCCTGTAGGGACTGTGCCGATTTATCAGGCGCTTGAAAAAGTAAACGGCGTCGCGGAAGATCTCACTTGGGAGATTTACCGCGATACATTAATCGAGCAGGCTGAGCAAGGCGTTGATTATTTTACGATTCATGCCGGCGTCCTTCTTCGGTATGTGCCGCTGACGGCAAAGCGCGTCACTGGAGTCGTATCCCGCGGCGGGGCAATTATGGCGCAATGGTGTTTGGCTCATCATGAGGAAAGCTTTCTGTACACTCATTTTGAAGAGATTTGCGAGATTATGAAAACATACGATATCGCATTTTCGCTCGGGGACGGCCTTCGGCCCGGCTCGATTGCGGATGCGAATGATGAGGCCCAATTTGCCGAATTGGAGACGCTCGGCGAGCTGACGGAAATCGCCTGGAAGCATGATGTTCAAGTGATGATCGAAGGACCGGGACACGTGCCGATGCATAAAATTAAAGAGAATGTCGACAAGCAGATGGAAATTTGCAAAGAGGCGCCGTTTTACACGCTCGGCCCGCTGACGACCGATATTGCACCGGGCTACGATCATATTACATCGGCAATCGGAGCGGCGATGATCGGCTGGTACGGCACGGCCATGCTTTGCTATGTGACGCCGAAGGAGCATTTGGGACTGCCGAACAAAGACGATGTCCGCGAAGGCGTCATAACATACAAAATCGCGGCCCATGCGGCTGACCTTGCCAAAGGGCACCCCGGCGCGCAAATCCGCGATGACGCGCTTTCCAAGGCGCGCTTTGAATTCCGCTGGCGGGACCAGTTCAATTTGTCGCTCGATCCGGAAAGAGCGCTTGAATACCATGATGAAACCCTTCCGGCGGAAGGCGCCAAAACGGCACACTTTTGTTCAATGTGCGGGCCTAAATTTTGCAGTATGAGAATTTCCCAGGATATTCGCGACTATGCCAAGGAAAACGACCTTGATGAACAAAAGGCTATTCAAAAAGGATTGGAAGAGAAGGCGAAGGAATTTAAAAAAGCAGGCGGCAGCATTTACAGTTAAAAACGGGCAATACTGCAGATGAAAGGGGAACCTTTCATCTGTTTTTTTATAATATGGGGTTGACAGGTCGGAATAATATGAATTAGTATGTTGTTTAATATTTCGGAAAATTCCATCAGCGCTGATCGGTCAACCGAAGGCTCTTATCTCAATTGGGATAAGAGTTTTTTATTTTCAGTTTAGAAAAGAAAGGGGAACAAGATGTCTTTATCAATTCGTGTAAAAGAAAAAGCATTTGGAAACGGCAGCCTTAAAACAAGCGTGCTTCAAGACGTGAAACTGACGGTCGAAAACGGCGAATTTCTGACTGTCATCGGTCCAAGCGGATGCGGGAAAAGCACGCTCTTAAAAATCGCTGCCGGTCTTGACGGGAATTATGAAGGGCGAATCAGCATGAACGGAAGAGAAATCAAGGGCCCGGGGATTCAGCAAGGTTTCATCTTTCAGGAGCATCGGCTTTTTCCATGGCTGACGGTCGAGCAAAATATCGCCGCAGATTTAAGCCTGAAAGAACCGGCGGTGCGAAAAAAAGTCGATGAATTGATTGAAACGGTGCGGCTGAAAGGCGCGGAGAAACAGTATCCACGCGAGCTGTCCGGAGGTATGTCGCAGCGGGTCGCGATTGCCAGGGCTTTGCTCAGGGAGCCTGAGATTTTGCTGCTTGATGAACCCTTCGGCGCCTTGGACGCCTTTACGAGAAAGCATCTCCAGGATGTTCTGACAGACATTTGGCGAGAAAAGAAGATGACGATGATCCTCGTGACGCACGATATTGACGAATCGGTTTATTTAGCCAACCGGGTCGCGATTCTTACCGCAAAGCCGGGGAGAATCCACAAGCTGATTCCGGTCGATCTGCCATTTCCGCGCAGCAGAACATCGCCCGTTTTTCAATCAATCAGACAAAAAGTGCTGAAAGAATTCGAGACAACGGAAACATTCAGCTTTCAGGAAGGTTCAGGGATTTGAGCAGAAAGGAGCGGAAAAACGTGAAAAAATGGCCGTTGTATATGCTGGGCTGCCTGATGCTTCTTGCGGGCTGTTCAGCAGCCCAATCAAGCGGAGGGGGCGGAGATTTAAAAGAGATCAACATCGGAGTGCAGCAAAGCTTAAGCCCGTTGCTCCTTGCGAAAGAAAAAGGCTGGTTTGAAAAAGAGTTCGCAAAAGAAGGGATTAAAGTGAAATGGACAGAGTTTCAAAGCGGTCCGCCGCAGTTTGAAGGTCTTGCCGCAGGTAAACTTGATTTTTCCCAGGTTGGAAATTCACCGGTGATCGCAGGGCAGGCGGCTGGCATTGATTTTAAAGAAATCGGTCTTTCGCAAGACGGTTTAAAGGCGAACGGCATTCTTGTGAAAAAAGGGAGCGGCATCGATGACATAAAAGATTTGAAAGGAAAGAAGGTGGCGGTGGCAAAAGGCAGCAGCGGGTTCGATTTTCTGTATAAAGTGATCGATAAA
Organism: Bacillus paralicheniformis; assembly: GCF_001042485.2. Classification (GTDB taxonomy): domain Bacteria; phylum Bacillota; class Bacilli; order Bacillales; family Bacillaceae; genus Bacillus; species Bacillus paralicheniformis. The sequence continues at coordinate 460,807 of NZ_LBMN02000012.1, read as the reverse complement.
GCAGGTCTGGAGCCAACAGACGTCAACATCATTCAGCTTCAGCCTGACGAAGCCATACCGGCATTTGACAGCGGCGCGATTGATGCATGGTCGATTTGGGAGCCGTTTTTGTCCCTTAAAACGATCAAAAGTGACGCGGCAATATTGGTTGACGGGGAACAAATCGACAAGTATTCCCCGGGTTTTACGCTTGTACGAAGCGAATTTGCCGAGAAGTATCCGGATGAGGTGATCCGTTTTCTGAAGGTGTATGACAAGGCCGTGAAATGGCATAAAAACCATAAGAAAGAAGCGGTTGAAGCGTATGCGAAAATTAAAAATCTCGACAAAAAGGTCGTTGAAAACGTGCTGAATAACACCGAACCGTTAAATGAGCCGATCACAGACCGCATTATTGAAACGCAGCAGGAGACTGCCGATTTTCAATTTAAATTAAAAGCGATTAACAAAGAGATTGATGTAAAAGAAGTGGTTGACAATTCATTTATTAAAAAAGCGCTGAAAGGAGGAGATGACAGATGAGGGCTGTTTCACCAAGCACCCCCTCGATCCAGCCGAAAGCAGGCGCAAAACTGAGACCGGCCGCTTTTCGGCTGGCATGGGGGAAGGGAATTGTATTACCTGTGATATTGATTTTATTATGGCAGCTTGTCGGGACATTTGAGCTCATATCAAAAACCGTGCTTCCGGCTCCTTTAGATATATTGCTTACATTTCGGGATCTCATCGTATCAGGAGAGCTTTTCACTCATTTAGGCATCAGCATTCAGCGCGCCGCGCTCGGCTTTTTCCTGGGAGCCGGACTCGGGCTCCTGCTGGGGCTTGTAATCGGCTTTTCAAAAATCGCCGAGGATTATCTCGATCCCTCTCTGCAAATGCTGAGAACCGTTCCGCATCTCGCCGTCACGCCGCTGTTTATCTTATGGTTCGGTTTCGACGAACTGTCAAAGGTGCTCTTGATCGCGCTCGGCGCCTTCTTCTCGGTATATATCAACACATTTTCAGGAATCAGGGGCGTCGATTCGAAACTGTTCGATGTGGCGAGAGTATTGGAGTTCCATTGGCTGAAGCAGGTGACTAAGCTGATTCTTCCCGCATCGCTTCCGAACATCCTCTTAGGCATCCGCCTGTCGCTCGGTGTTTCGTGGCTGGGCCTTGTTGTTGCCGAACTGATGGGATCAAGCGCGGGAGTCGGCTATATGATTATGGATGCCAGACAGTTTTCACAAACCGATAAGGTGTTTGTCGGAATTTTGATTTTCGCTGCCGTCGGCAAGCTGACGGATTCATTCGTCAGAATTCTGGAGAAAAAGTGCCTTGGCTGGAGAAACAGCTATCAAGGTAATCAAAAGTAAAGGGGAGATCTTTTTGGACATTTTATGGTTTATTCCTACTCATGGGGACGGACGTTATCTCGGCACAGACACGGGAGGCAGAGCCGCAGATCACACCTATTTTCAGCAGGTAGCGCAAGCGGCTGACCGGCTTGGGTATACAGGGGTTCTTTTGCCGACGGGAAGATCGTGCGAAGATCCGTGGATTACCGCCGCCGCTCTGGCGTCAGTCACGAAAAATCTGAAGTTTTTAGTCGCTGTAAGACCCGGTTTGATGCAGCCGTCGGTTGCGGCGCGGATGGCTTCCACATTCGACCGGCTTGCAGAGGGCAGACTCCTCATCAATGTGGTCGCCGGCGGTGATCCGTATGAATTAGCCGGCGACGGCCTGTTTATCAGCCATGATGAACGGTATGAAGCGACAAATGAGTTTCTCGACATATGGCGGTCGCTTTTAAAAGGCGAGACTGTCAGCTATTCGGGGAAACACTTGAAGACCGAAAACGGCCGCTTACTCTTTCCGCCCGCCCAACACCCTCATCCGCCGATCTATTTTGGGGGCTCGTCAAAGGCCGGGCAGGAGACTGCCGCCAAACACGCAGATGTCTATTTAACATGGGGAGAGCCGCCCCATCTCGTTAAAGAAAAAATCCAATCTGTCAAAAGACAGGCTGAAAAAGAAGGGAGGAACGTCCGTTTTGGAATTAGACTGCACGTAATCGTCAGAGAAACGGAACAAGAGGCGTGGCAGGCGGCAAATAGACTGATCAGCCACTTGGATGATGAAACGATTGCCGCAGCCCAAAACGCGATGAAACGGACGGATTCATCAGGGCAAAAGAGGATGGTTCAGCTTCATCAGGGAAACAGAACCAATCTTGAGATCAGCCCGAATCTTTGGGCGGGCATCGGACTGGTCAGAGGCGGAGCGGGGACAGCGCTCGTCGGTGATCCGGAAACGGTGGCCTGCCGGATAAAAGAATATGCTGATCTCGGCATCGAATCCTTTATCTTCTCAGGTTATCCTCATCTTGAAGAAGCGTATCATTTTGCCGAAAAGGTCTTTCCGCTCCTTCCGTTTCGCCCGAAACTTCAAAGAAAAGCGTCTGGCGAAGTCATCGGAAATGACCATTTTAGGCAAAAGGAAAAAACGATTTAAATAAAAAAACTCCAGACATTCTGGAGTTTTTTATCTGTTTTTATAAAATGAAAACATATACGAAAGATGCTGAATAATGATCAGCACAAAGATGACGATGATCGGGAAATACGGGATCCTGGCTTGGAAAAACGGGTAAAAGATCAATAGAAGCGCTGCGACTGGCATCGCCACATACAGCACGATATAAGATGTTCTGCATGCTTTTGCGGTAATCATCTGTTCTCTTTCATCCTGTTCTTTAAATTCGTCAGGGACGAGCATAAAGCGCTGCTTGCGTGAACCGCTTTTTTTCTCCAAGTATGTGTAAATCGAAAGCGCGAGCCCAAAGAGAAGGATGGGAATCAGGTTAAAAACAAAATGGAGCTCTGAAGCGTTTGTTTTCAAGCTTTTGGCGATTTGTTCCGATGTGTGAAAAAAGGTTATAAACGTCCAGCATGCGAGTCCGAACAGAAGGATGTGAAAGAAAGTCCGTGTGATCATATTCATTCGTGTTTGCCTCCCTCTAGCCAAAATACGTCTTCCATTTTTAATTGAAATTCCTCGCAAATTTTCAAAGCCAAAAGAAGCGACGGGATGTAATTGCCTTTTTCAATGGCCGCAACTGTCTGCCTTGTAACTCCGATCGCGTTTGCAAGGGCTTCCTGTGAATACCCGTACCTTGCTCTCAATTCTCTAACCCTGTTGTTCATCCTACCACCTGCAATTCTTCGTTTATATAGTATATTTGACATATTGTTAAATGGGTTTGACATAATGTTAACTTGATTTTACAATGTAATCAATATCTTTTGATCTAGGATCGGCAGGTTATTAACTGTAACATTTAAATTTATACATAAAATTAACAGAAATGGAATAGAGAAAATAGAATTATCTCACTTTTTAAAAAAAGGGACTTTGAGGGTATTTTGGGGTTCGGATTTCAGGAGAAGGAGGGTCTTATTAGCTGGTTCTTTTTCCTTAACATCCTTGAAAGACACGAGATTTATAAAAAGAAAAAATGAGAGAGAAAGAAGGAGGAGAAATAAGACAAAAAGATTATAAAGACATCATAAAGTGGAAACGGGGCTTTCATCTTCTCTTCCAAGCCGAAAAGCGTGGGCCATTAGATTGAAAAACCGCGAGATCCTTAAATAAATAGTTGGAACGTAGTGTTTATGAAATAGGAAATTTCATAGATTTCAGTATGATTTTGGATATGTTACTCTTTGGTTACTTGATAGAAAGGAGGGGGAAAAATGACATACGCAGCACCTCAGGTTGACTATTCTGTCAATCCGTCGATCGAAGATCAGGCTTGGTTCTTGGTGTTTGTTGCAGTGCTTTTGGCACTTGGCGCAACTGTTGTTCTTGGCGCCGCTGTATGGTGTGTAGTTAACGGAAACGGCAGCTTCACAGGATCCGTCCAATGGGTCAGCGGTTTGAAAGTCAACATTGAATGTAGGAAATAGCCATACTTAACGTATCTGTTCACAACAAGAGACATATTTGATGAGGCTTAACCGTCTGTGGGGGGCGGTTAAGTCTTCCTGACATTAATCATACCCTGGAGGCATTATGTTTATTATAGATAACCTATCTAAAACATATAAAAACAATGTGACTGCCGTTAGCGGGTTTCATATAAAGATTGAAAAAAACCAGATTGTCGCGATAGCGGGTCCGAACGGTTCAGGAAAGACGTCGATTATTAATTCCATTTTAGGAATCATTACGCCTAGTGAAGGAACCATTCTTTTGGATGACCTGCAGAACACGACGGCGGAATTCAAGCAAAAGCTGGCGTATGTTCCCGATGAACTGCTTTTGCCGGATGCCCTTTCAGCTGCCGAATATTTGGATTTTGTTTCTTCTATGTATAATTGTACATCAAATGAAAAGCGGAGACAATTAATTGAGCTTTTCGATATGAAAGAGGCTTTGCAGGAGCCGATTGAAACGTACTCACACGGAATGAAAAAAAAGACGCAGCTGATCGCTGCTTTTATGCTGGAGAGCGAATTTGTCATCATGGATGAGCCGTTTCGCGGGCTTGATATTGAAGCGGTCATCAATACGAAAAAGCTGATGAAGCGCTATGCGGCCACACAAGGATCGATACTGCTTGCGACTCATGACATGCTTTCTGCGGAAGAATTGTGCGATAAGATTGCGATTATTTCCAAAGGCGTCAAGATGGATGAAGGAAAAGTCAAAGAATTAAAGGTTAAATACAGCTGTAATTCGCTTGAAGAAGTGTTCTTGAAAGCTTCGATGCTGAGTGATAGGGGTGCGCATTTTGATCAAATCATTCGAAATTTCTAAAATGATGCTGAAAATGTGGCAGAAGGAAATGGGCAAGCTCTTAAATACCGGCACCAAAAAAATGATCGCCGCCCTTTTTTTAATTTTGGCGGTTGCGATGGGGAGCATCATTGGCTACAGCTTTACGGGGATGTTTTTAAGCGCTTTTCTGAATGGAGAAATTCGCTCACTCGGGTTGTTCGTGATTTCAATGTTCATGAACGTCTCGATTTTTACGTTTGTTTTCTTCATTTTATTTAAAGTAAGGACGCCTGAACAGAACAGCTTCTCCATGCAGCTGAGCTGGTTCCCGCTGACGGCTTTCGAGAGGAGTCTCGGATATTTTATTCCGTTTGCCGGCGCGGTTTCATTCCTTGTCCTGTTTATCATGTCTATTCTGCTGATTCCGAATTTTGTCGCCAGCGGTGTAGGCTTTTGGTTTGCTTTTACGTTTTTTGCCCTGCTTTTTGTGCAGATCATTTTTTTCTTTTCGCTTCTCAACCTTGTTTATAACCTGGTGTATATGGTGATCTTGAAATTCGGTTTTCCGCTGCAAAAATTTTTTTCAATGTTTGTTCTTGTCGTATTAGCTGTTATTTACGGATTCACCTCTTTTGATCTGGGGAAGATTCAGAACGCTTATTCAACCTTTGATTATAATCTGACATATTTTGCAGCGCCGCTGTTTCTCGTGCTGAACGGTCAGTCGGCAGGCGCCGGAATTATACTGGTGGTGCTGATCTTGGCAGCCGCAGTAACTGCTTCGTTTATGTCGCTGAATGTTGTGCCGATCCTCACTGAAAAAAAATCATCCAAACTGTTTTCATTTATTAAAATCCCGTCGTCAAAACCGCTGTCTTTGGCGGTGAAAGAAATAAAATCACAGGCCAGAAATGAAGAAAATATTTTAAACTTCATTTTTTTACTTTTGGCTCTATGCTTTTTAAAATACAAATTTCAGTTCGGATTTACCGGGGAGAGCTATTTGGTGCTTGGAGGCGTGACGGGCATCATCGCCTTCAATTCATATGGGAATGATCTGCGGATGATGCAGGTGTACAAGGCGATGCACTTGAAAATAACAACGGTTTTGTGGTCAAAGTATCTCGGGCTGTGTGTGCTTGGCCTCATTCAACTCTGCTTGTTTTCCGTGTTGACGTGGACTTTTCCTGAGAGCTTTGCGGTCTTCGTAAAGACGATTGCCGTGCTATTAAACGCAATTGCGATGTTCTATTTAGCGGGCATTATTTTTCCGCTTGACCGCAACAACCCTTATATGGGGATCTTCTCTTTCGGAATGCTCCTCATCTTTATGATTCCGCTGTTTTTCATCGTGAATTATGCGGTCGATAAAGTCACGGGCGAAGCGCTGCTGTTTCTCATACCGTGTCTCGAATTACTGCTGATCCTGCTGTTATACGGAGGGTTTAAATGGAGGTACCATTATGATCATTAGGATGTTGAAAGCACTGGTCGGAATCAAAAAAATTCCCTATTTTCCAGAGCATGTGAAGCTGGATCGGAAGCATATTTCAGATCGCGATCTCGATGCGGATTTTCCCATCAATCCGACAGCCTATCAAATGCTGAAAGAAGTCGACGGAAAAAAAGACGAACTGGAGATAGCCGGGGATCTGGCCGGCGTCTTTCGCGTCAGTGAAGAGGTGTTGCTAAAGGATTTGCACCAATTGCTGACAGGGCTCAACCGCAACTATTTAATCAATTGGAAGTACGGTGAACGCCCGTCTTTCCTCGGTTTTCTCTATCAGTTTTTCGGCCAGTACCATATTCGCTACAAGGAAAGGTTTTCAAGCGATTCTGATTCATTTCTGTTTTTGTACATGAAATTTCTTCATGTGATTTCTAAGAAAATTATTGTTTTCTGGCTCGTCTTTTTGATGCTGTCGCTTTCGGCTTACATTTTCGTTCCGGACGGTTCAATCATCAGCATTGCCGCTTATTTTTCCGTCATCTATTTCGGGTTGATCACCGGCACAGCGCTTCATGAAGTGGTGCACGGCATCGCGCACCGGAAATTTGTCGGAAAAAACGGGCCTCAAGGGTTTTTAGCGGCTGATATGATGTCCGTCAAATTTATCAGGCCTGTCATATCGCCGTATGATAAAAAGTCGATTTGGATTACGGCGTTGGGGCCGCTTATACCAGGGGCGCTCGGAATAGCTGGCGTGCTGTTTACGATCTTTTTTCTTCAGGAAAACGCGGTCTCGGTCGGCATGCTTCTGTTCTTTTCCACTTATGCTCTGCATATGATGTATCTGCTTCCGTTTATGGGTGACGGAAAGTCGATTATGAAACAGCTGATGATCAGAGGAATTGGAGGTAAATCATCATGAATACAAACTCTTTAAAGCAGGGACTAATCTTTGCCAGTTTCTCAAGCTTTCTCGCATTTCCGATGCTTGCGGCTGCGCTTTTGTTTTATCATCTTTTTTCAAATCAAACGAGCAACGATATCCTGTTTAACAGTTTGTCGTTTGTCATGGAGAGCGAATCGGCTTTTTCATTCCAGGTGAAGCCCAACTTTTTCTTCATTATGATCGGGCTGTTTATCGGCATTTTTATTATAACGGCCGCGATTTCATCAATTTATCAGAAAAAAAAGGGTGAATCTTAAAAGAGCTTGCTACTTGAGGCAGGCTTTTTTTATTTGCATCGGAAGACGGGTTGTGATAAATTTAAATCGTAATCATTACGCTTTATTGAGAAGGAGGATACTCAGAGTGGCCAAGAAATCAAAAATTGCTAAAGAAAAAAAGCGCCAAAAGCTTGTTGAACAATATGCGGAACTCAGAAAAGAACTAAAAGAAAAAGGCGATTACAGAGCTTTGAGCAAGCTTCCGCGCGACTCGGCGCCATCAAGGCTGCATAACCGCTGCGAAGTGACCGGAAGGCCGCGAGGATATATGAGAAAGTTTAAAATGTCGCGGATCGCGTTCAGAGAGTTAGCATATAAAGGCCAGGTACCAGGTGTGAAGAAATCCAGCTGGTAATCTGTCAATGTCCGGAAAAAAGCTGCCGATGTTCATATCGGCGGCTTTTTTTCGACAAATTTTTAATATACCCTTGACGAAATTTTAATAAACGTGTAACATAATAAAAGTCAAAACGATGATGTTGTTTTTAGAGATCATATGCGGGTGTAGTTTAGTGGTAAAACCTCAGCCTTCCAAGCTGATGTCGTGGGTTCGATTCCCATCACCCGCTCCATACATACTGTTTATAACGCAGTGTTTCGTTTCTCAGATTAAACGAAGCATTGCGTTTTTTCATGTATGAAATCATCGTAAAAAACCTGCTCTCTTTAAGAACAGGTTTTTAAGGAAAGACGGTTGAGATATGTTCGCCGCCGTGAATTTGTTCGAACATTTTTGTTAAAGACTCGAGCAGGCGGCGGGATTCTTCTATAGATAATGAGGGCCTGAAAAAGACGAGCTGCAAGGCATCTTTTGTATCCGTTCCTGCATGATGAAGGCTGAGGTTTCCGGTGATCGTGCCGAATGCTCCAGCATCATCGGAGAACGTGATGATCTCGCCGGGACTTCCGGGTTCGATTTTGATCGGACCGTTTAATTTCCGGGCATCATATATATGAACCGGTATCAAATATTTGAGGGAGAAAAAACGGCTCAGATCAATCGCTGAATTTTCCGGCTCAACAAAGCGTTGTTCTTTGATATCTTTCAGCATCCGTTCGAGTCCGCTTTCCCGTCCTGAATAAGACGGGTTCAGCTCACGGAAGGCATCATGCCATTCTTTAACGGCCGATTCATCTTCGGGACTGCGATCGGCATAGTCAAAAAACAGCGATTCCTGAAAAAGGCGGAGCCGGCCTTTGAGCATTTGCGGGGAGCCGGTGATCTCAATATCTTGATATAACACAGCGCCAACCTTAAATGAAGGAATGCGGTTTAAAATAGCAGGCGCGATTTGCAAACGAAGTTCCAATTTAAATTCATCTCCCGTGTCATGGTACACTCTATTATACAGAGAGCGAAAACGAAAACAAAGAAAGGAGGCTCTGCACGATGGATGTGAAAAAACTGAAACAGGATGTCATCGAATTCGCACAGGAAATCGGCATCGATAAAATCCGGTTCGCCAGTGCAGATACTTTTGAAACATTAAAAGAACGATTGATTGAGAACCGGACCCTCGGCTATGAATCAGGCTTTGAAGAACCCGATCTTGAAAAGCGGACGAACCCGGATCTGCTTTTGCCGAAGGCGAAATCGATCATCGCCATCGCCCTTGCTTACCCTTCAAAAATGAAAGATGCGCCGAGAAGCAAGAAAGGCGAACGGAGGGGCATCTTTTGCAGAGCTTCCTGGGGAAAGGATTATCATCATGTCCTGCGGGAAAAGCTTGATCAGCTGGAAGAATTTTTGAAAGCGCAGCGCAGCGATGTCAGAACGAAATCGATGGTTGACACCGGTGAGCTGTCGGACAGAGCTGTCGCAGAGCGCGCGGGCATCGGCTGGAGCGGAAAGAACTGCATGATCATTACGCCTGAATTCGGGTCTTACGTTTACTTGGCGGAAATGATTACGAATATTCCGTTCGAGCCTGATGAGAGAATCGAAGATCAATGCGGCTCATGCAACAAATGTATCGAGGCATGCCCGACCGGTGCGCTCGTCAACCCCGGGCAGCTCAACTCCCAGCGCTGCATCGCTTTTCAGACGCAGACAAAAGGTTTTCTGCCCGACGAGTTCCGTACGAAAATCGGGAATAGGATCTACGGCTGTGATACGTGCCAGATGGTATGCCCGAAAAATAAAGGGGTCGATTTTCATCTGCATCCTGAAATGGAGCCGGACCCTGAGATTGCCAAGCCGCTTTTAAAACCGCTTCTGACGATGTCGAATCGCGAATTTAAAGAAAAGTTCGGCCACGTGGCCGGCTCATGGAGAGGCAAAAAGCCGATTCAGAGAAATGCGATTATCGCACTTGCCCATTTTAAAGAAACGGACGCTCTCCCTGAACTGATTGAGCTGATGCACAAAGATCCGCGACCGGTCATCAGGGGAACCGCCGCATGGGCGGTCGGAAAGATCGGCGGAGCAGATGTGATGGGTGAATTGGAGCGCGCGCTCGCGCACGAGCAGGATGAAGAAGCAAAAGCTGAAATCCAAAAAGGCATCGCTCTTTTAAAAGAAACGAGTGCGACTAATTAAGGGCTGTCCTGACATATGTTTAATGATGAGAAATGAATTAACAAACATATGGTGGTGTAGCCCTTGAAACAGATCATCGAGCAGCTCCTGAAAGCCAGACTTCATTACTTAATCAACGGAAAAGATGAAACAAACTGGCGGGATGCCGGGGGTTTTGAAATCATTGAACGGAAGCGGAGGCTTTTTCAAAAACGCGGCGTGCAGATCGTGAAGGCCAATATAAAAGCAGCTGTAAAAGAGCACTGGCTTGATGAAGACGGCGCGTCGCATGTGAACTATCAAACCCATACCGCATACTTGTGCAAAGACGGGGATGATATGTATATGGAAGAACATATTGAAGACAGAAGCGCCATTTTGTATGATCAGATGGTCATCAAAGATTCCAAGGCCCCGCGTCCGGCCGCACAGTCTTATCCTGAGCCTGAAAGCGGCGATGATGAGATGCGCGAATTGCTGGGAAGGGCGTTCCGCTATGACCGGCTGGCCGCGGTGCGCTATGCGGAAACGTATTGGAATAAACGAAATCCCGCTTACAAAAACTTTGAAGACAATTGCACAAACTTTATTTCCCAGTGCATAAGGGCCGGAGATGCGCCGATGCGCGGCTATCCGAACAGAGGAAAAGGCTGGTGGATGCAAAACCATTCCTGGAGTTACAGCTGGACTGTCGCTCATTCGCTCAGAACCTTTTTGAAGCAGTCAAAAGCCGGCCTCCGAGCGGTTCAAAAGCGGGCCGCGAAAGAGCTGATCGAAGGCGATGTCATTTGCTATGATTTTAACGGAGACGGAAGATTTGACCACGTGGCTCTTGTGACGGCAAAGGATAAAAGCAATATGCCGCTGGTGAACGCGCAAACGCACGACTGCCGGATGAGGTACTGGTCTTACGAGGATTCGCCTGCTTATACTTCATCGATTCGATATGCGTTTTTTCATATATCAGATGATACGACAAAATCGTAATGAGTGGTATAATAAACAGCGGATCAGAAAAACAGAGGTGAATACTTTTGGCATTGCATGTCGTACTATATCAACCAGAAATTCCTGCAAACACAGGAAATATCGCACGGACTTGTGCAGCAACAGATACAACGCTTCATTTAATCAGACCGCTCGGCTTTTCAACCGACGATAAAATGCTCAAGCGGGCAGGTCTTGATTATTGGGAATTCGTCAATGTCGTCTACCACGACTCATTGGACGAATTGTTTAATGCCCATCCTGACGGCCGTTTTTTCTTCATTACAAAATTCGGTCAAAAACCGCACACTTCATTTGATTATTCAGATCAAAACGAAGATCACTTCTTTGTCTTCGGAAGAGAGACGAACGGCTTGCCGAAAGAGCTGATCGAACAAAACATGGATCGCTGTCTGCGCCTGCCGATGACAGAGCATGTCAGATCACTGAACTTATCAAATACTGCAGCAATCCTCGTGTACGAGGCGCTTCGCCAGCAGAATTACAGAGATTTGACTTAAGCTTTATCAGGAAAAGAGCCCTTTTTAACAGAGGGTTCTTTTTTTACTTTCTAATGTAACAGTGTTATGTTACAATGTGTGTAAAGGAGCTGAAACAGATGGTTCAGGATGATTTAATTTCAAAAAAAGAGCTGCTGGATTTGACTTCGATCTCATACGGGCAGCTCTATAGATGGAAACGGAAAAATTTAATACCGGAAGAGTGGTTTATCCGGAAATCGACGTTCACCGGACAAGAAACGTTTTTTCCGAAGGAAGACATTTTAAAAAGAATCGAAACCATTCAAAGCATGAAAGAAAATCTTTCCCTTGATGAAATGGCGGAAATGTTTACACCCGGTCTGTCCGAACTTAGCGCGAGCCGCGGGGAACTGCTTGAAAAAGGCATCGTTTCACAAGCGGTCATGACGTTTTTTGAAGAATGCACCGGAAAGCGCGATGATCCATTTCATCTGACAGAAGCGCTTGCGGCTTATGTGCTGGAAGGCCTGCTCCAATCCGGCGACATCAGCCTGGATGAAGGAAAAATGGTGCTGGATGTCATCATGTCGCACGAGGCGGAGAACAAAGGGAGGCTGATTGTGCTTCGGAAGCTCGGCATTGCAACATGTCTGATCACCGAGGGCAGCATCGTGTTGGAAAAAGGAGTCAAGGTCGCCGCTGACATCAATCTGGCAGCGAGCAGCGAAGAATTGAAAACAAAATTTATGTAAATGGAGGATCAAAAGATGGAGAATTTATTGATAAACGGATTTGGCAGTTCAGGCGGAGGCACGTATCAAACGGTTGAATTAAACGGCAAAGGAACGATTAACGGCGATATTGACTGCGAAAGGTTCAGCTGCAGCGGCACCGGGACTGTAAACGGAGACGTGAAAGCGGATGAGCTGAGAATCAGCGGCCACGCCAAACTAAACGGCGCAATCGCAGCTTCCAAGGTCAGAATCGACGGTTCTGCAAAGGTGGATGGCGATGTCGAAGCAGAACAGCTTAAAGTCTTAGGCTATGCCGGCATTAGCGGACATGTGAAAGGCGACGAAGCAATCGTTCGCGGAAAAACGTCAATCGGCAAAGACTGCGAAGTGGAACATTTTACTGCGGAAGGCTATTTTACAATCGACGGGCTTTTAAACGCGGAACAAATTGAGATTAAGGTTCACGGCGGTGAAAGTAAAGTGAAAGAAATCGGGTGCCGGCGGATCGTCTGCACTGCACATCAATCGAAGTTGTTCTCGTTTTTAACGCCGCTTATTTCTCCTCCGAGACTGTCTGCCGAGCTGATTGAAGGGGATCAAATTGAACTCGCCAATACGGCCGCGAAAGTTGTCCGGGGCAATTCGGTTATCATCGGCGAAAATTGCGACATCGACCTGATTGAGTATAAGGAAGATATCCGGGTGGCGGAAACGGCAAAAGTCGGAGAGAAGAGGAAAATATAGCGGAGGGATAGGACATGAAGAAACACGACTTGAAAATACACGGCTCCGGAAATGCCGGAGGCGGATCATTCCATCATGTTCTCATCAGAGGTGAAGGAACGATCACAGGAAACATTGAATGTGAAAAATTCAGTACACACGGCACAAGCGAATTGTCAGGCGATGCGACAATCAAAAGCTTTAGTGTACACGGGGAAACAGAGATCCGAGGGAGGCTGAAAGCTGACAAAGCCAGAGTGTACGGGACGGCGGATGTTTCTGAGGACGCCGACATCAGCGATGCAGCCGTAAAAGGCATTATCAATATCGGGGGTAATATGGCGGCTGAAACGTGCGATTTCAAAGGCGCACTGAACGTAAGAGGCGATTGTGAGGCAGAGGATTTTACACTGACGGGCAGCTTGGACGTAAAGGGTCTGCTGAACGCCGGCGCGATTGACATCGGCTTAAAGTTCGGAAACAGTTCGATTGGCGATATCGGCGGCACGCATATTAAGATTGTCAAAAAACGCGAGCTCTTGTTTAATAGAAACGGAGGTTTTCTCTCAGCAGGGACAATCGAAGGAGATGATATTTACCTGGAAAACACGGAGGCCCGCATGGTCAGGGGAAACCGCGTGCATATAGGGCCCGGATGCAAGATTGAGAAAGTTGAATACAAAAGCAGCTGCCGGGTATCTCCTAAGTCTGAAGTAAATGAAGATCAACAGGAATAAAACAGTGTTATGTTACGAAAAAAGGATGGCTTCAAAAGTGAGCCATCCTTTTTCCTTTGAATTTTATTTGCCGGGTTTACTTTCGTATCCGGCAGTAAAAATGGATACGAGGAACGCGAGGATGACCCCCATCATGATCAACGTTCTCATTAAAATCCCTCCTCATCCTTATTCCCTTGTTGTCATCTGCACCGATGCCGTCAGCCGTACCGCAGGAGCACTTGCGGACGGAACTTTTCTGCTCTTATTATGAATGGTTTGCTCCATCCTTGTCAATTCGAGGAAAGTACATTTCATTTTTTATATGAAAAGCATCTAAAGGGACATCTCCGCATAGATTGAATGTAACAGTGATTCACTTGGCACCTTGCATTTATCATCATATAGGAGGTTCTTATGGATATATTAAAAAAGATTGAACAGTATAGAGAGGAAGAGCAGCGTCTGAAATGGGAAGGAACCTTCGCTGAATATTTAGAAATCGTAAAGGAAAATCCGACTGTCGCGCAATCTGCTCATTCCCGCGTTTACAATATGATTAAAGACAGCGGCATTGAAGAGAAAGACGGGAAAAAAGTATACAGCTTCTTTGACAAAGAGCTGTTTGGTCTTGAAGAGCCTTTGGAACGCCTAGTTGAAGAATACTTTCATCCGGCCGCGAAGCGCCTTGATGTCAGAAAAAGAATCCTGCTTTTGATGGGGCCTGTCAGCGGGGGAAAGTCGACTTTGGTCACCATGCTGAAAAGGGGGCTTGAAGCATACTCTCTTACAGATGAAGGGGCTGTCTACGCCATTCAGGGCTGTCCAATGCACGAAGATCCGCTTCATCTAATTCCTCAGCATCTGCGGGACGATTTTTACAATGAATACGGCATCCGTATTCAAGGCAACCTGTCCCCTTTGAACATGATGAGGCTGGAACAGGAATACGGCGGAAGAATAGAAGACGTGAAGGTTGAAAGAATCTTTTTTTCAGAGGATAAACGGACGGGGATCGGCACGTTCAGTCCGTCGGACCCTAAATCGCAGGATATCGCTGATCTGACGGGAAGCATTGATTTTTCGACGATTGCCGAATACGGATCGGAATCCGATCCGCGCGCATACCGGTTCGACGGAGAATTAAACAAAGCGAACAGAGGAATGATGGAATTTCAGGAGATGCTGAAATGCGATGAAAAATTCCTCTGGCATCTTTTATCGCTTACACAGGAAGGGAATTTCAAGGCGGGCCGGTTCGCGCTCATCTCAGCGGATGAATTGATCGTAGCCCACACGAATGAAACCGAATACCGTTCATTTATATCCAATAAGAAAAACGAAGCGCTCCATTCGCGGATTATCGTCATGCCGATTCCATATAATTTAAAAGTATCAGAAGAAGAAAGAATTTATGAAAAAATGATCGCTGAAAGCGATGTGTCTGATGTTCATATTGCGCCGCACACGCTAAAAGTGGCTGCGATGTTTTCGATTTTGACGAGGCTGAAAGAGCCGAAGCGGTCAGACATTGATCTTGTCAAAAAAATGAGGCTGTATGACGGAGAGAGTGTTGAAGGCTACAATTCTGTCGATGTCGAGGATTTGAAAAAAGAATACACTGACGAAGGAATGAGCGGAATCGATCCGCGCTATGTCATCAACCGGATCTCGTCGACGATCATCCGCAAAAACATGGAATCGATCAATGCGCTTGATGTCCTCCGTTCTTTAAAAGAAGGGCTTAGCCAGCATCCATCGATTTCGGCAGAAGACCGCGAGCGTTATTTGAACTTTATTTCCGCCGCCAGAAAAGAATACGACGAAATGGCGAAGAAAGAAGTCCAAAAAGCGTTTGTGTACTCTTATGAGGAATCTGCGAAAACGCTGATGGACAATTATCTTGATAATGTCGAAGCGTACTGCAATAAAATTAAGCTTCGCGATCCGCTGACGGGAGAAGAAATGAATCCGGATGAAAAGCTGATGAGGTCAATAGAAGAACAAATCGGCATTTCCGAAAATGCGAAAAAGGCATTCCGCGAAGAAATTCTCATTCGCATTTCTGCCTATGCAAGAAAAGGGAAACGGTTTGACTATAATTCGCATGAGCGGCTCAGAGAAGCCATTCAGAAAAAGCTGTTCGCAGACTTGAAAGATGTCGTCAAAATCACGACATCGACAAAAACGCCGGACGAACAGCAGCTCAAGAAAATCAACGAGGTCGTCGCCCGTCTCATTGATGAGCACGGCTACAACTCGACTAGCGCAAACGAACTCTTAAAATATGTAGGAAGCTTATTAAACCGGTAACTTGAAGACCCGTCCGGAGAAGGGCGGGTCCTTTTGTCCCATTTTCAAAATTGTTTGTCAAAAGTTATTTGCACCTGCATAAGATAACAATAAACATTTTAGACTTGCATCCGCAGGGCTATAAACCGAAGCCATTTAAGGGGATTATCAATAAGGAGGGGAATTCATGTCCCATAAAGACAATGGCCATTTTATTATTTCTCAGGAAGACTGGTCCCTCCACCGAAAAGGGTATGATGACCAACAGCGTCACCAGAAAAAGGTGCAGGACGCGATCAAAAACAATCTGCCTGACCTGATTACAGAAGAAAGCATTATTATGTCCAACGGCAAAGATGTTGTCAAAATTCCGATTCGATCGTTAGATGAGTATAAAATCCGCTATAACTATGATAAAAATAAACATGCCGGCCAAGGAGACGGCGACAGCGAGGTAGGAGATATCGTCGCAAGGGACGGTTCGGATAAACGGGGCGCCGGCAAAGGCCAGGGAGCGGGCGATCAGGCCGGTGAAGATTATTATGAAGCTGAAGTTTCGTTAATCGATTTGGAAGAGGCGCTCTTCAGCGAAATGGAACTGCCGAATTTAGAACAAAAAGAACGGGATGATATCGTTGTCGAAGATATTGAGTTCAACGATATCCGCAAAACGGGTTTGACCGGTAATATCGATAAGAAAAGAACGATGCTCAGCGCTTTTAAGCGAAATGCAATGACGGGAAAACCTTCATTTTATCCGATCTACCCCGAAGACTTAAAATTTAAAACGTGGAATGACTCCGTAAAGCCGGAATCAAAAGCCGTTGTGCTCGCAATGATGGATACGAGCGGATCGATGGGCGTTTGGGAAAAATATATGGCGCGAAGCTTTTTCTTTTGGATGACACGTTTTTTACGGACAAAGTATGAAACGGTCGATATTGAGTTTATCGCCCATCACACTGAAGCCAAAGTGGTATCAGAAGAAGATTTCTTTTCGAAAGGGGAAAGCGGGGGCACGATTTGTTCATCTGTATACCGCAAATCCCTCGAACTGATTGAAGACAAATACCATCCGACACGCTATAACATTTATCCGTTTCATTTTTCGGACGGCGATAATTTGACATCCGACAATGCGCGTTGCGTTAAGCTTGTCGGAGAGATTATGGAGAAAGCGAATATCTTTTGCTATGGCGAAGTCAACCAGTACAACAGACATTCAACGTTAATGTCAGCCTACAAAAATATTAAAAACGAAAAATTCAAGTATTATGTGCTGAAACAGAAAGCCGATGTTTTTCAGGCTCTGAAGAGCTTCTTCAGCAATGAAGAACGGCATCAATATACATGAAAAAACGCGATTGAAACCTCCGGCAGCGGAGGTTTTTTGTTTGGAAAATATTTAAATCAAAATTTTAAGTGCAAGGTTATTGACATTCTTTATTACTTTAACTAATATTTAATCTTGTTAACTATTTATTTTGTTGTGCAGAGGTAAAAACAAATTTACCGCTTCCGATCTTTCTTGCTCAGTTTTGAACAACTTTTTCAGTACACGTCCCGCAAGTTGCTGGGCAGGAAATAGGAAAACGCAAAACCGCGGAAGCCGATCAAACCGGCTTCATCCAAAATATAAGGATATGAAAGGAGAAATAAACATGAGCAAAGGACGTTTAATTGCGACGAACATTATCGGACTCATCATCGTGCTTGCCATCTTAGCAGGAGGTGCGTATTTCTATTATGACAGCATCAGCTATGTGAAAACCGACGAAGCACACGTGACAGGCGAGATGGCCGACATTACGGCGCCTGCATCAGGGAAGCTCTCAGATTGGGATTTGAAAGAAGGATCAAAAGTTTCAAAAGACGAAAAAGCAGCGAAAATCAAAGGGGAACAAACGGTTGACGTGAAGTCGATCATGGACGGAACGATTGTCAAAAACGAAGCGAAAGAAGGCCAGATCGTACAAGCCGGTCAAACGCTTGCGAAAACCATCGACATGGATCATCTGTACATTACAGCTAACATTGAAGAAAACGACCTGAAAGACATCGAAAAAGGGGACAAAGTCGATATCGTCGTTGACGGTGATTCAGGCACTACATTTGAAGGAAATGTCGAAGAAATCGGCTATGCGACAAACTCAACATTTGACTTGCTTTCTCAAAGCAATTCAAGCGGAAACTACACGAAAGTGACGCAGAAAGTACCTGTGAAAATTTCAATTAAAAACCCGTCTGACAAAGTGCTGCCGGGAATGAACGCATCCGTGAAAATTTCAAAATAACCGGGGGAAATAAAAACGAGCGAAAGGAGGATGTCATAAGTGGCTTCTCAGAAAAAAGGAAATATGTCACTGCTCATCATTTTAATGGGCGGCTTGTTTCTGGCCATTTTAAACCAAACGCTACTGAATGTGGCGATGCCTCATCTCATGACAGAGTTCAATGTGAGCGCCACAACGATTCAATGGCTGACAACCGGATATATGCTTGTCAACGGCGTTTTGATTCCTTTATCAGCCTTCCTGATTATGCGGTTCGGCGGACGGAGCTTGTTTTTAACGGCGATGCTGCTGTTTACGGTCGGAACGCTGATATGCGGAATTGCGCCTAACTTCTCGACGATGTTAACCGGACGCCTCATTCAGGCAGTCGGCGGAGGCATACTTCAGCCTTTGGTCATGACCACGATTCTCTTTATCTTTCCTCCGGAAAGCCGCGGGAAAGGAATGGGAATCTTCGGGCTTGCGATGATGTTTGCTCCTGCTGTCGGTCCGACGCTATCCGGCTGGGTCATTGAAAACTACAGCTGGCGGATCATGTTTTACGGCCTTGTGCCGGTTGGTTTGATCGTCATCATTTTCGGTTTTTTCCTATTTAAAAATATGACGGAACCTAAAAAAATCAAATTGGACACAGCGGGCGCGATTCTTTCAATTGTCGGATTTGCGGCGTTGCTGTATGGTGTGAGCGAAGCCGGCTCAGACGGCTGGGATGATCCGCTCGTACTTTCTACAGTTGTGATCGGTGTGATCGGCATTGCCGCTTTTATCATCCAGCAGTTGAAATCGAAAGAGCCGATGCTTGACTTCAGAGTGTTCAAATACGATATGTTTTCACTGTCAAGCGTGATCAACGCCATCATTACAGTTGCTTTGTATGCAGGAATGTTCCTGATTCCGATTTATTTGCAAAACCTGGTCGGCTTTACAGCGCTTCAGTCGGGGCTTTTGATGCTGCCGGGCGCACTTGTCATGCTTGTGATGTCGCCGATCTCAGGAATTTTATTTGATAAAGTCGGCCCAAGGCCGCTAGCGATTGTCGGATTATTGATCACTGTTGTGACGACCTACGAATTTACGACGCTTACGATCGATACACCGTATATGCACATCGTGTTGATCTATGCGATTCGGGCGTTTGGGATGTCCATGTTGATGATGCCGATCATGACTGCCGGCATGAACCAGCTTCCGCAGCATTTAAACAGCCACGGAACGGCGATGTCGAATACGCTTCGCCAAATCAGCGGTTCGATCGGAACGAGCTTGATCACGACGATTTATACAAATCGCACGACATTCCACTATGCATCAATGGCCGATCAGACAAATACGGCTGATCCGTCATTTATGAGCACATTGCAGTCAACCATTCAGTCAACAGCGCAATCGATGCATATATCTCTTGAACAAGCACAACAATATGTCGTGAAATATTTGACCGGACAGGCTCAGCTCAACTCGAATGTCATGGGCATCAATGACGCATTTATGTGGGCGGCCGGGTTCTGTGTCATCGGCCTCGTTCTCAGCCTGTTTTTGAGGGATGTCAGAAAAGACAAGCTGCGCAGGAAGAACAAGGCGGAGGAGCTGACATTGCTTCCGGCTCCTAAAGAAGCGAAAGAATCTTAAAATGAGGAGGTTCTGACATGAAAATTTATGTTGTTTACGACAGTGAAGGCGAGCATACGAAAAAGCTGGCTGAAGCCATTGCGGAAGGTGCAGGGGAACATGAGGCTGCAGACGTGCTGATCGATCATGTCAGCCAGGCGGATATTAGAAAGCTCGAAGAAATGGATGCTATCATCTGGGGCTGCCCAGGTCATTTCGGTACAATCAGCTCCGGATTAAAAACTTGGATCGACAGGCTGGGCTACCTTTGGGCGGAAGGGAAGCTGATCAATAAGATCGGCGCAGTCTTCTGCACAACAGCGACAACTCACGGCGGTCTTGAGGCGACAATGCTCAACTTAATAACACCGATGCTTCATCAAGGCATGATGGTCGTCGGCTTGCCTGGAAATGTACCTGAAAATGCTTTATACGGGTCTTATTACGGTGCAGGCATCACGTGTCCTGTCGACAGTGACGAACTGATCGGCGAAGAAGGCCTGGAGCTGGGCCGGGCTTTAGGCAGACGCGTCGCCCAAGTGACAGACCGCTTTACAGCAGGACAGTGAGGAGCGATTTGACATGACCATTATATTGACCATCATCGCTGCTGTCCTCGTCATTATCGGTCTGGTGGTATTTAATGTGCGGTCGGCGTCTTCACAGGATAAACCCGAACATGAGGATAACGCGGCAGCTGAAGCTGGCATTCCTCATGTTCAGGAAGAAGCGCCTGAGCAAGTTGAAGCCGATCAGCAAGATCCGTTCGAAATGAATGATCAAACCTATCGGGCGATTCTGCAAAAACTTCAACATCCAAAAGAGGAAAAAAAACATTCCGAGAAAACGGAAATGGACGATATGGATTACCGAAAAGCATTAAAATCCATGAAAAAACGGGAACAGGATTAAAGGCAAATTCGCTGGGAACCAGCGGGTTTGCTTTTTTTATTTGCGCTTTTTTGCAATATTACTTGTGATTTCCCTCGTACTACTGATGCAGTACTCTGATACAGCTCGGTCTGGAAGGAAAGACGCAGCTTTGGTTATATAATCCGAACAACAGTGCGTTATTGCTGTTGTATACCAATTGATTTCCCGCGCTAGTTTATTCATTTTCGGGCTGATTGTCAGAAGCGTTCTGCTCTCAAGCAGCAACAGCCTGTTTTCCGCGTCATTTGCTTCTTGTCAATATCGCTGTCTTTTTAGGCTCCGTGTTTTTTCCACATGAGGTGATGTTCTTTCGAACGATAGATGAAGCGCTCAGAAAATATTCGGCTATCAAAAATTCATCCGGGACATTTCCTTGTTGATCTACAATGCTTATGGATTATTCGAGGCGCTGTTCATCAAGTGCAGAGATTCTGGAGCATTTCTTTAAAAGCTGATTCAGCCAGAAAGGAGATGAAGAACATTGCCTATTTAACAGAGCTTGATATGTTCTACGATCCATTTCGCGTCAAGGATATGATTCACTTTTATGAAACCCAGTTTTCCGATTTCCGTATAAATAAAGCGTGGGACCTGTTAAAGGACATGAAAATCGACAGGGATAAAAAAATCGGCAAGCTTTCCAAAGGCAACTGGGGCAGGCTGAAGCTCGCGCTCACATTGGCGCGCGATGCAGCGGTCGTACTGCTTGATGAGCCATTTTCCGGTCTTGACCCGATGGTGAGAGAGTCGATCGTTAAAAGCCTTCTTACATATTTGGAGCTTGATAAGCAGACGATCGTCATCGCCACCCATGAGATTCATGAAATTGAACAAATTTTGGATGAGGTCGTCGTCGTCTTAAATGGCCGAATTGAAGAAAAAAAGGATGTCGAACAGCTGCGCGAGGAATCCGGAATGTCGCTTTTGGAATGGCTGAAACGGTTTATCGAAGAAAAAGATTGAAAAGGCGGGAGGAGAAACAGTGGAAACACTTTTAGAATTAAAAAATGTATCAAAAACGATCAGGGGGAAAAAGATCATCGACGGCTTGAGCTTTGACGTGCAGGCAGGCGAGATTTTCGGCTTCTTGGGTCCGAACGGCGCCGGAAAAACGACGACGATCCGGATAATTGTCGGGCATATGAACATCACCGCCGGTGAAATCGCCGTGTGCGGTGTCAGCGTAAAAGAAAATTTTGAAAAGGCTGCACGGCATATCGGAGCGATCGTTGAAAATCCGGAACTGTATAAATTTTTAACGGGCTACCAAAACCTTCAGCAATACGCGCGCATGACGAAAGGCGTAACGAAACAGAAAATTGACGAAATCGTCGAGCTTGTCGGATTGAAAAACAGGATCAACGATAAGGTCAAAACGTATTCTTTAGGAATGAGACAAAGGCTTGGCCTGGCCCAAAGCCTTTTGCACGATCCGAAGCTCTTGATTCTCGATGAGCCGACGAACGGGCTTGATCCGGCCGGTATCCGGGAAATCCGCGATCATTTAAGAAAGCTGACGAGAGAAAGAGGTATGGCGGTCATCGTTTCAAGCCACCTGCTTTCAGAAATGGAGCTGATGTGCGACAGGATCGCCATTATCCAGAACGGAAAGCTCCGGGATATTCAGCATGTGCACGGACCCGCTCGGGATGAAAAGAAGCGCTATTATCTTCAAGCGGATGACAATCAGGCTCTGATGCGGGAAGCGGCTGCTTTCAGAAAGATGAAGGTTGACGAAGCGGAAGGCGGGATAGAGCTCAGCCTTCAAAAGGATGAAGTGCCTGATTTGATCAAACACTTGTCAGACAGCGGTGTCCGCCTATATGAAGTGAAGGCTGTGAACAAGTCGCTGGAAGACCGGTTCCTGGAAATCACCGCAGATAAGGAGGAAGCTCAGCATGTTTAATCTCATCGTAAATGAATGGATCAAAATTTTTAATCGAAAAGGCACATACGTCATGATCGCGATTTTGCTGTTATCTGCCATCGGGCTGGGCGTTCTCACAAAGACGATCGGAGAGACAGACCACAACCCGGACTGGAAAAAAGAATTAATGCAGGAAAATAAAGATATGAAAGAACAACTTAAAGGGGTCAATAATCCGGCACTTGAAAAAAGCTATGAACGGTCGACCGCCATTAATGAGTATCGAATCAAGCACGATTTGCCGGAAGACGGGGACTATTCGGCCCTGTCGTTCATCAGCGACGCGAGCAGCATCATTCCCCTCCTCGGTCTGTTTGTGATCACGGTGGCTGCGGGAATCGTTGCGAATGAATTCAGCTGGGGGACGGTGAAGCTGCTTGTGATCAGGCCGATCAGCCGCTTTAAAATTTTGCTGGCAAAATATTTTACAGTTCTGCTTTTTGCATTGGCTTTGCTTTTCATTCTGTTCGCAAGCGCGGGTATCACAGGCCTTGCTTTATTCGGGGCAGGCGACGGCAGCCAGGTTCACTTGGCGTACGCCGATGGAACAGTTGAAGAAAAAAGCCTGCTGCTGCACTTGGCCGGCAGCTATTTGCTGAATTCAATCTCGCTTTTGATGATGGCGACAATGGCCTTTATGATTTCAGCTGTTTTCAGAAACAGCTCGCTTGCCGTAGGTATTTCAATTTTCCTTTTGGCAATGGGCGGAACGGTGACAAACCTGCTCGCGACAAAATTTGAATGGGTGAAATACATCTTATTTGCCAACACTGATCTCACTCAATACTTTGATGGATCTCCGCTTGTTTCAGATATGACGCTGGGATTCTCGATTGTCGTGCTGGCTGTCTATTTTATCGTTTTTCATGTGCTCGCCTTTGGGGCATTCACAAAAAGAGACATCGCTTCATAAGCGGTATTCACGAAAAAGCCTCACCCCGGTTTTCCGGGCGTGAGGCTTTTTTAAATAAAATATAAAAAGACTGCTGACATTCGGTCAGCAGTCCTGTATGAAGATCAGCGGTTCACAGCTTACGCTTTTGTTACGTTAGCAGCTTGTGGTCCGCGGTTTCCTTCAACGATTTCGAAAGATACAGATTGGCCTTCTTCCAAAGTTTTGAAGCCTTCGCCTTGAATAGCAGAGAAATGAACGAATACATCGTCTTGTCCTTCAACTTCGATGAATCCGAAACCTTTTTCAGAGTTAAACCATTTTACTTTACCTTCTAGCATGAAATTTCCTCCTAAAGCGATAACGCTTAAATTCACTATTCTTGCTCTAAAACAAACTTCCAAGACGAAAACTCTTACAAAACTTTCTTCTTAAAGATAGTTCGAACAAAAATAATTACCTTTACTTTACCAGTGTTTAAGCGAAATTACAACTGCTAAACACAATTTTTTTAAAAAAAGTGAAATTTAATAATCAGGGCGAAAAATAAAGCATTGAAAAGCATGTTTTTGAAATTTTCACAAATCTGATTGACAACATTTCAAAGAAGCTGTAAAGTTAGGTAAAACTTCATGCATCAACACTTCTTATTCAGAGAGGCGGAGGGAATTGGCCCTATGAAGCCTCGGCAGCGGGTTCTGCATACAGCAGAATACTGTGCCACATCCAACAAGCCGTACGGGCTTGGAAGATAAGAAGAGAGCGGACCACTCTATTTACTTCGTGTCGTCTAAGGCTTCTTCTTATTTTTTAAGAGGGAGCCTTTTTTGTTAGCCAAAAAGAGGAGGAAGATCATCATGATTACATTTGAAGGCGTTGAAAAGGTCTATGAAAGCGGCGGACAGAAGGTTCATGCGCTCAATGGAATCGACCTTCATGTAGATAAAGGGGAAATATACGGCGTCATCGGATTCAGCGGCGCAGGGAAAAGCACGCTGATCCGCTGTGTGAACTTCCTTGAAAAACCGACGGCCGGAAAGGTATTCGTCGGCGGAAGAGACTTAATGTCTCTGTCGAAAGCTGAGATTCGAGCTGTTAAAAGGAAGATCGGCATGGTATTTCAGCATTTTAACCTGTTAAATTCAAAGACGATTTTCGCTAATGTCGCTGAGCCGCTCGCGCTTGTCAAAACACCGAAAGCCGAAATCAAGCAAAAAGTGACGGAACTGCTCCATTTTGTCGGACTTGAGGATAAAGCCCGCGATTATCCGGATCAGCTGTCGGGCGGCCAAAAGCAGCGCGTCGGCATTGCCCGGGCGCTGGCGACAAATCCGGAGGTTCTGCTCTGTGATGAAGCGACATCCGCGCTTGACCCGCAGACGACCGGCGATATTTTGAAGCTGCTGAAGCGCGTCAACGAACAATATAACATCACGATTTTGTTGATCACTCATGAAATGAATGTGGCAAAAGAAATCTGCGACAAAGTCGCGGTCATTGAAAAAGGAAGGATCATTGAATCAGGCAGCGTGTTTGACGTGTTTTCCGCGCCGGAAACCGAAACGGCCAAAAGCTTTGTCAAATCAGCCATCGACCACGAGATACCTGAATCGATTCAAAAATTAAATGTGAAGCATCTCTACCAGCTTCAATTTGTCGGCGAATCTTCCGGGAAGCCATTTCTTTCGCAAGTGGCAAAGCGGTTTGACGTAGAAGTCAACATTCTGCACGGAACGATTACAGAGCTTCAGGGAATTCCGTTTGGCAGTATGACGGTTGAACTGCAGGGGGAAGACGGTGAAATCGGGCGGTCGCTCGAATATATCCGCAGAGAAAACATTCGCATCAGGGAGGTATAAGCATGCTTGTTACATATGACCAAATCATTGACGCACTGGTTCAGACGATTCAAATGACGGTTTTCTCGCTTTTATTTTCAAGCGTGATCGGCATTCCGCTCGGCATTTTGCTGGTTGTCACAAGGAAGGGGCATCTGCTTGAAAATCCGGCAGTTTTTACGGTTGTCAATATGATCATTAACATTTTCCGTTCCGTTCCGTTTATCATCTTGATGGTTGCTTTAATTCCGGTGACAAGGCTGATTGTGGGGACGTCCATCGGCACATCGGCAGCGATTGTTCCCCTGACTTTTTATGCGGGGCCTTACATCGCAAGGCTCGTCGAGAACTCTCTGCTTGAAGTCGATCCGGGAGTCATTGAAGCCGCTGAAGCAATGGGAGCGACTCCGCGGCAGATCATCTTCCGGTTTCTGATTCCGGAAGCGCTCGGTTCGCTTGTGCTGAGTTTTACGGTGGCAACGGTCGGATTGGTCGGAGCGTCGGCGATGGCTGGTGCGATAGGCGCCGGCGGTCTTGGGGATTTGGCGATCACATACGGCTACCAAAGGTTTGACACGCTGACGATGATCATCACGGTTGCAATTCTCGTCATCGTTGTGCAGGGATTGCAGACATCCGGAAACGTTCTGTCCAAAAAATTGAGAAGAAGATAAACAGAGAGGGAGACAGCTATGATGAAAAAGTTCACATTTGTTATCATTTTACTGCTGCTTGCGGGAGTGATCGCGGGGTGTGCGGCAGACTCTGATGCGAAAACCATTAAAATCGGCATCAGCGGAACGGATACAAGAATCTGGGACTTTGTGAAGAAAAAAGCCGAGAAAGAAGGCTTAAAGCTTGAAATCGTCAAATATTCTGATTATGTTCAGCCGAACCAGGCTTTGGCGGGCGGTGACATTGACGCCAATGCATTTCAGACGATATCTTACTTTAATGCATTCAAAAAGGAACGCAATCTTGAACTATCGCCGATCGGCACAACGATCATCGCTCCGATGGGCATTTATTCCGAGAAGTATGATTCGCCTGACGATATACCAAACGGCGCGGAAATCGCTGTTCCGAGCGAAGCGACGAACATGGGCAGAGCCTTGCTCCTGTTGGAGTCCGCCGGCCTGCTTCAATTAAAGGACGGATTTGACGGAAACGGAACGCTTGATGCGATTAAAGAAAATCCTAAAAAACTCAAAATCACAACGGTGGCCGCAGAGCAAACGCCGCGCGTGCTTCCCGACGTCGCTGCATCTGTTATCAACAACGGCATAGCGGTTGACGCCGGCTTCCATCCTGTCAAAGATTCGATTAAACTGGAAGACGAAACAGCGACACCGTACATCAACATTATTGCGGCCAGAACAGAAGACCGGAACCGTGAAGATTTGAAAAAGATCGTTGAGCTGTACCAATCAGACGATACCGCTGAATTGATCAAAAAAGAGTTTGACGGTGCACAGCTGCCGACTTTTGTTCCACTGAAAGACATCGGCGAATAAAATGTCAGTCGCGCAATTGATTCCCGGGTCATATATTGAAATACATCGATAATTCCTACTTGACCAATCAGGTTTGTTGTACTATAGTTTTTAAATGTAAAAAATTCTGGGGGTGCTTTTGTTACCATGACATTATTTGTTGTTATTAATATTATCGTCATGCTCGGCCTGATGGCGCTCCTTTATATGATGCAAAAAAAACATGTTTCTTTTTCTAAGCGGGTATTTACCGCTCTGGGAATCGGCATTGTTTTTGGATTCGCTTTGCATTTTATATATGGTTCGTCTTCAGAAACGATTACGCAGACATCTGATTGGTTTAATATTGCAGGCGGCGGCTATGTGAAGCTTTTGCAGATGATCGTTATGCCGCTTGTATTCATCTCGATTTTGGGTGCTTTTACAAAGCTTAAACTGACGCACAATATCGGAAAAATCAGCGGATTGATCATCGGCCTCTTGATCGCGACGACAGCTGTCGCTGCTGCGGTGGGAATCGCGTCCGCACTTGCTTTCGACCTGCAGGCTGTCCATGTGGATCAAGGCCAGGCAGAGTCAATGAGAGGGGCGGAACTCGAACAGAAATCGCAGGACATGGAAGCCAAAACACTTCCACAGCAAATTGTCGAGCTTCTTCCGGGGAATCCGTTTTTAGATTTTACGGGAGCAAGACCGACATCAACGATCGCCGTTGTTATTTTTGCGGCTTTCCTTGGAATCGCGTATCTCGGGGTCAATCGAAAACAGCCTGAACAAGCTGAGCTTTTCAAAAAGATGGTTGATGCCGTGTATGCGATCATTATGCGTGTAGTGACGTTGATTCTGAGGCTGACGCCTTACGGTGTATTGGCGATCATGACAAAAACGATTGCAACGAGCGATCTCGACAGCATTGCCAAGCTCGGCAAATTTGTCATCGCTTCATATGTGGCGCTGATCGTCATGTTCATCATTCACCTGCTGCTCATTACATTCAGCGGTTTAAATCCTGTCACATACTTGAAAAAGGCGTTTCCGGTCCTTGTATTCGCGTTTACATCTAGATCAAGCGCAGGCGCTTTGCCGCTGAACATTAAAACGCAGCGCAGCCTCGGTGTTCCCGAAGGCATTGCAAACTTTGCCGGTTCCTTCGGACTGTCCATCGGACAAAACGGATGTGCCGGAATTTACCCTGCAATGCTCGCGATCATGATTGCGCCGACGGTCGGACAAAATCCGCTTGAGCCGTCATTTTTGTTCACGGTTATCGCTGTTGTTGCGATCAGCTCTTTCGGAGTGGCAGGCGTCGGCGGAGGTGCGACATTTGCAGCGCTTCTCGTCCTTTCGGCGTTAAATATGCCCGTAGCGCTTGCTGGACTGCTGATTTCGGTTGAGCCGCTCATCGACATGGGGCGTACGGCTCTTAATGTCAGCGGCAGCATGACGTCAGGACTTGTCACAAGCAAAGCAACAAATGAACTTGAAAAAGACACGTACCAAGACCGTACTAATATCATTGAAGCAGAAGTGTAAAAGAAGAACGGCCCGCACAGCTTGATTGCTCGTGCGGGCCGTTTTTTATGAATAGTTTTGGTCGTTATCGAACATCGTCTGGTTTGCAGTCTGATCGTTCATGACATTAACCGGGGCAGTCATATGGCTTGATTGATGCTGGTCGTTTGCCGTATGGCCTGACTGGCGATGTTCCTGTGACTGTCCTCCGGAATTGAAAGCCTGTTTGATCATGTCAGCCGGATTCATCATCATCTGGTTTCGGCCGTTACCTTGCTGTCGACCTCCCATGCCCTTCGCGAACATGCCTGTCAATCTTTTGCGGATTTCGGGAGAAAAAGCCGCGGTCAATGCAGCTGATCCTAAAACCAATACAGCGGGATGGATGCCTGATCTTCTTCTAAACAAAGGGTCAACCTCCTTTTTACGTATACCATCCCCAGTCCTGATCGGTTTTATTCTTCAAGCTGTGCCGCGAGATATAAGCGGTTACTTTCGAAAAATTCGAAAATTTTATGGTAGGCTTTTATTTTATTTTCTCTTTTAGAAAAACCGTGCCCTTCATTTTCCAAAACAAGATACTCAATATTCCGCCCCATGGCTTTTAACCGATCGACGACCTGATCGGACTCTTCCTTTACGACGCGGGGATCGTTTGCGCCTTGGATGATCAGCATCGGCTGAGTCATATTCTCCAGGTATGTAACAGGAGAATCGGCTTTCAGTTTTTCATAATCCCGCTCAGGGTTGCCGACCCATTTTTCCATCATCGGCTGCCAGAAATCCGGTACGGATTCGACAAACGAAAACAGATTGCTGACTCCGCATATATCGACGACGGCGCGGAAATACTCTGGATGCCTTCCGTGAAGCAATAGCGACATATACCCTCCGTAGCTGCCCCCCATTAAAAAAAGTTTTTCGCGGTCCGCAAGCTTTTGATCGATAAGCCAGTCGATGCCTGCAGTCATATCGAGGCGCGGTCCGTCTCCCCAATCTTGTTCAACCATTTTAAAGAAGGAATAGCCGTAATTCGCTGATCCCCTGAAATTAGGGGCGAATAACTGGTAGCCCATTTTCGCAGCGAGTTGAAAGAGATCATAGAACATAAAGGTTTCTGCATCTTGCGGTCCGCCGTGCGGCCAAATAATCGTCCAGCCGTTCGCTTCTTCCGGGACCGGCTTAAACAGCAGCCCTTCTATTGCGAGACCGTCAAAAGAAGGATATGTCACAACCTCCGGATATGACAGCTCCTGTTCGGAGAAACCCGGAACCGAATGTTTCGTTAATTGCCGCCATTTCGTCTGTCCTTTCGTTAATACATAGAGATTAGCCGGCCTGGTCGGCGTTGAGCCGAGAATGTACAGCGTGCCCGAAGAGGCGCAGTGTATTTTCGAAATGGATGTGCAAGGGCAGTCCACCTGACGGCTTTCTCCTGTTGCTGTGTTGTACTCATACATTACCTCTTTGACGCCTTTTTTTCCAATCAGATAAAGGAAAGTTCCACTCGGATCAGCGTGGATGGCTGTTAAATCAGTTTTGTCAATCGAAAGCACCGGCGCAAAAATACCGGATGAAACGGTGTACAAGGCAAGGTATGAGAACTCGGCTTCGTAGTTTGTCGTGACGAATAACCGATCATCAGATGCAAAGTGGGAAGAATAAACCATATGAGGCAGCGTCTCATCGGGGACGATTCCTGTCGTCACACCTTCAGCGGTATGGATCATGCAGACATTGTGGCTGTTGACATAGTAGACATGGATGCTGACGGCTTTCTCGCCCGGGCTTACATCAGCCAGTATTGAAGTTCCGTCTTTTCCTTCAAAAATAAGCTCTTCTTTTTCAGTGAGACAATCGTATCTGTATGTATTTAAAAATGTCGGATTGTCCTTTGTAGAGGAGTAGTAAACGGCATTTTGGACAGGAATGGGCTCGAAGTGGCGGTCTGTTTGGTTTCCGTTTAATGAATGGAACGACCCGTTTTTTGAAGAAAGCTTGTACAGTCCGCTTTGTTCGTTTCCGTCATGGTCAAAACCGGCATAGAGAATAGAGCCGTCGGGATTGTAGGCGATTCCTTTTGCATCCTGATTCAAGAAGGACAGCTGGTACGGGTATGCATCGGGAAGATCCATCGCCCACAGGTTTGATGTTCCGTTGAGATTTGTATCAAAAACAAGCTGTGTCTCATCGGGATGGACCGCAAAGTCTTTAATTCGCAGCACATACAAAATGCTTTTTGCTTTTTCCATTTCATATACACCTCCGGATTTATTTGGGTATTTTTACATTCAACAAGATCATAACAAAAGTCGCGTATAAAAAATATCCTTTAGACAAATAAATAACACGAAAAAGAAAAAAACTATACGTAAATCATTATAGGAGGTAATTTTAATGTTCAATATGAAAAAAAGCGCGATTGCTGCTTTGCTCCTTCCGCTGCTGTTCACAGCCGGATGCGGCATGGCAAACCAGGGAGCGGATAACAACCGGCGCAACCAGGACAATGCGCTTCAAAATGTAACAAACAGAGATAACGACCGCACGAATGTCAATGACGGCAGAAACGTCAACGACGGCAGAAACGTCAACGACCAAATGAATGTGACAGACAACCGCGATGCCAACCGGGATAATAATAATATGGAAGTGGCGGATAAAGCCGCAGACAAAGTGACGGAACTGAAAGAAGTCAGAAGTGCAAACGTCATTACGACAAACCGTAACGCTTATGTAGCGGTCGTTTTGAAAGGCAATCCGAAAGGCGACGTAACGAATGAGCTGAAAGGGAAAATCTCGAAAAAGGTTAAAGAAGCAGACAATAACATCAACAATGTATTCGTTTCGGCAAATCCTGATTTTGTTGACCGGATGAGAAATTATGGCGACAGAATCCAAAATGGCGAACCAATCGAGGGCATGTTTGAAGAATTCGGTGAAACGATCAACAGAATTTTCCCGAATCAAAGATAATCAAAAGCCGCAATGAGCGGCTTTTTTTGTTGGCTGCTTTCATACAGGCCACTTCCTGAACCTTCCCGCATATTGTGTAGTACAGTGAAGCACATTGCGGATGGAGGGATGACATGTGACGGGAGAGATGAAAGCAGCCTTTATTTTAATTATGGCGGGCACTCTATCCGCTCTGTTATTGGCTGTTTTTGTCGTGTTCAGCCAAGAGAGCCCTGAGGCAGCTGTTCTTTCGGGGAAAAAAGAAAAACTGAAAGAATCGCTGAAAATGCTTAAATATGAAAGTGTCAGCATTTATTACGCTGAAGAAGATAGGACGATTCTGGAGCTGACAAAGGAGACGCTTCGGGATGCAGCTGACATAAATCGGGAACTGTTTGCCAGCCCTCTTCAAGACAGCGTTGATTTGATCTTTTTTTCAAACCGTGATGATATGGAGTCATTTTCAAAATTAAAGGATATCACCGGATTTTACTCAAATGATATGCGGATGATCGGGCTTTTGCCCGAGGAGAAAAAGCATCTGAATAGCGGCGAGGGATTCGCCGTCTTCCTGTACAAACGGGTGCTGATACATGAGTATACCCATTATGCTTTTCACGTCAAGCTGAGAGAACTGAATGCCGACCCGGCAGCTTATCCGCTTTGGTTTCACGAGGGAGTGGCGGAATGGGCTTCTGCGCATGACGCTATAGAAACCCGGACTTTGCCGTCAGCCGTTCCTTTGAGCAAGCTGAAGACCGACCGGCAGTGGCAAAAAGCCCGTACCGGATATGAAACCGATATTTATTTACAAAGTTATTATTTGATTGAAGAGCTCGCTGAGAAAAAAGGAAGTGGTGTCATCCTCGACATTATCGAGGAAACGGCTGAGCGGGGAAGTTTTGAAGACGGATTTAAGGCCGCCGTCGGTCAGTCTTTACCCGGCTTTGAAAAAGAATTCAAACGGAAATATGAAGCGAAAAAAACGGCACGGAAGGAGGAAACCTTCCGTGCCGTTTTCATTATCAATGAATAGGTCTCTGCTGCCCGTTCGGAGGCATTTGCGGCTGACCTTGCACCGGAGCGAATGCTGAAGTCATCTTCTGCATGTCTTGTGGTGCAAGCTGAGGAACTTGATAGTATCCGTGTTTGTTCTGATAAAGGAAAATTTCATAAGCCATTTCGATATAGTGAGGAATCTGGTCTGCGAGAACCCTTCTGCAGACAGGGTTTGTCACTTCTGGAGCCGCCATGGCCAATGCTGAACAATTGGTTTTCATCAAGCCGAGCATAAAGCTGCTGATACAGGCGTCATCAATGGCCTGCACGGATTGCTTCGGCTGTTTCGGCTGGGCATCTTTTAACCCGTAGACAAATTGGCGATCCTCTTTCATCATATATGTTGCCGTTTCCTGGCTCGGCTTTTGCCCCGTTCTGAAACATTCTGTTGTGATGTTGTACTGAGACGAAATAAACCGGTGCTGCCTGTCCAAAATATCGAGCAGCTCCGGATCTTTGACATGCTCTCTGAACATCATATATTGCTCAAGAACGCCGATCATACCGGACAACACTTCATGCATGTCAAACACTTCGTGGCCCCCATGATTCATATGCTGCATTCCTTCATTGCCTTGATTGATTTGCATTTGCGGCTGGTTTTGCTGTTCCACTCTAACGTATCCTCCTTAAATGTAATTCAACTATTATATTTCGTTTTTGCCGTCATGTTTATTCAAAAAAGGAATAATCGATAAACTGGATTTAAAGGGATTTTATTCTAACCGTCGAATAGTTTAGTTCAGAGAAAATATTATGGGGGTCTTGTGTTCAAGACAATATATCATCTCATTGGTCGAAAGTGGAAATGAGGTCATTTTGGCGTCAAACTGAAAAAACTGAGGATCAGGAGAGGAAATTCAGGCCGGTTTTGAGATTCCTCGTACCTTTGTAAACGGAGCACATATCTGCCGGGCGGTGATGAAATGTTCATGCATGCTTCCGGCAGTTAAAGGAATTCGGTGAGTGGATGGATGTCTGATATCCGAAAAAACAAATGAGCCGAAACAGGTCGGATTCAAATAAAGGCTGCCGGAAGAAAGAATAAAAGACGATGTCGGTTTTGTGTTCACGCACTTTGTTTAAATATGGACTGAAAAACAATCGATTTGCAATGCCCGGGTGGATATCGGCATGAAGAACTTTGGCATTTAAAGAAGGTGCCTGCAAACTTTTTATTGCCCCTGCGCGATCTGTAAAGGATTCTCCCTCCGTAAATGATTTCAGCTGCCAATCATCATGAAAATGCAAAAAAGGTGTTTTCCTTTTTGATTTTGCACTTAGAAAAGGAGGAGTTTTGTAATGCTGGGCTCAAGTGAGACGGTTGGAAAAATGTCAGGTTTATTTGGTAATGATTCTGTGTATCCGAAGGTGCAAACAGAAGTATATAAAAAAATCAATGAACTGAGTGGTTTTCATAGGCTGGATGATATTTATCTTTCCTTGATCGACCAGTATATGTTTCCTTGTCTGATCCTGAATGACCGGGGAGAAATTGTCGCGTCCTCAGAAAGCGCCGATCAATATTTGAAAAGTTCAAAAGGCAACATTCATCAAGCTTTTCCCGCGAGCTTATCCGTGCAGGTCAATGCCGCTTTACAGCGGGCAAAGAAAGAGAAAAAAGTGTCGTTTAAAAACGTTCCGATTTATTTAAGCGGAGAACTATCCTTTGTTCATTTGACATTAAAAAGTTTCTTCCGCCAGTATCACAAGCTTTATGTGCTGTTTATCGAAAAAGCAAAAGAAGAGGCAGCCCGCGCGCCGGTATCCGGCGGAGAGGACGGCCAGCTTCATCTCCAGCATCTGTACCGGACGGTAAAAGAGCTCGAAGCGTCCAATGACGCTTTGGTGTCTGCCAATCAAAAGCTTCAAGAGGAAAACAAAAAATTAACGGCGCTAAACAGGGCGTTTGAAAAGAAAGTGAATGAGCTGAACACCCTTAAAAATGATCTGAACAATCTGCTGACCAGCACGAACATCGCCGCCGTTTTTTTGGATCAGGAATTGAAATTGAAATTATTTACGCCAGAAGCCGCCAACATGTTCGACCTGAAAAAAGAGGACCTTTCAAGGCCTGCCGATAAGCTGACAGAGAGGTTCAACTATAAGGAGTATGCCGATGACATAAAGCGCACGCTTTATGAAAACAAGACGGTCGTAAAAGAGTTCGAAATGCCAAACGGCGGCTGGTATACCGTGAAAATGATGCCCTATTATGCTTCGGGGAAAAAGGTTGAAGGCATTGTTGTCACGTTCACGAATGTCACTGAATTGAAAATGACGAACGAGGCGCTGCATATCAGCTCACAGGCTATTGATCAAAGTCCGGCCAACATATTGCTCACTTCGGTCGACGGTTCGGTCACTTATGCAAACAAACGCTTTTGCCGGATGCTCGAAAAACATCCGGATGACCTTATCGGCGGCGATGTATTTGACATTTACCGCAAGCATTTTCACTGTGATGATCTCAATCGCTTCTGGAAGCACGCCCTTGATAAGAAACCATGGTCAGGGGAGCTTAATTACCAGGATGGGGAGCAGCAGGACAGGTGGGAGCAAATCTCCCTTATTCCTGTGGAGGACAGCGCGGGGAACGTGCATCAGGTTATGCTGATATCCGAGGACATTACAAACCAAAAGCGATCTGAAAAAATGCTCATGAAATCGGAAATGCTGTCAGCGGTCGGGCAGCTTGCTGCCGGGATCGCTCATGAAATACGGAATCCCCTCACATCTCTGAAAGGGTTCCTCCAGCTGATGATCCAGTCTAAAAAATATCAAAAAGATTATGCGGAAGTGATGATGTCCGAATTCATCAGGCTTGAAGCGATTATCAACGAATTTCTCGTATTGGCCAAAACAAAATCGACTACATTTGATCCGGTTCAGGTCAACTCGATTGTTGAAGATGTCTGCATGGTATTGGAGTCGCAGGCCGTGCTGAACAATGTGCGGATCGAGAAACAGCTGAGCGGAGATCTCCCTGAGATTCTCGCTGTTTCAAATGAACTGAAACAGGTTTTCCTCAACATATTAAAAAATGCGATCGAGGCGATGGAGGATGCTGAAGGCTTTATTACAATACGTTCCTACTATGAAAAAGACAGCGTATTCATCACCTTTGAAGATCAGGGCAAGGGCATCTCAAAAGATGTGCTTGAAAAGCTTGGGGAGCCATTTTATACAACGAAGGAAAAAGGAACCGGGCTCGGATTAATGGTTACATTTAAAATTATTGAAAATCACGGCGGAAGCATTCATTTTGAAAGCGAGGAAGGAAAAGGAACGACCGTAAAATTGAAGCTTCCGATTAAAGAATGAGAATGCGGTCATCCCTGTTCTCATTCTTTTTTGAAAATTTTACAAAAAAATCATATGTTCTTTATCATCATCAGATAAACTTGACAGGAAGCAAAAAACGGGAGGCGAATATATGGTCAATGTTCTAAAGTGTCGTTTTTTAGCTGGTTTGACGATCACGCTTATGATGATTGCGTCTTTTTTGACGCCGTTTGCGGATGTATCGCGCGCTTCAGAAACGATTACCGTAGAAGAAGCGATTAAGCACAACGAAGGGCATGCAGCCGTTGAAGGGTATGTCGTCGGGCACACTGTGTCGAGCGGCCATTATCGTTTCAGCGGAAATTTCGCCAACGATTATAACATCGCAATCGCTGATAAAAAAGAGGAAACATCACCTGAGAACATACTCCCCGTGCAGATACCCGCATCTTACAGAGACCAGTTCGGTTTAAAGACAAACCCTCATCTCATCGGAAAAAAACTCATCATCGAAGGCGAACGCTCTACATATTTTAATTCCCCCGGTTTGAAATCCGTTCAATCCATCACATTTTCCGGAGGCGATGCACCGCCTGTCCAGCCTGAGATCAAAACGATAGCCGAGGCACGCAAGCTTTTAAATGAAACGGTCAAAATCAAAGGAATTGTCACTGCAGATCAGGCGGCTGTCGGAGGAGGAAAGCTGTCCACATTTATTCAGGACGACACGGCGGGAATCAATATCTATTCCGCTGCACAAGGCGATTTTCCGGAGCTGAAAGAGGGAATGTCTGTCTCGGTCACGGGGAAGATCACGACATACAAAGGATTGACAGAAATCGTTCCCGCACCGTCAGGCATTGAAGTAACCGGAGAAGGAGCGGTACTGCCCGACCCTGTTCCACTGACCATTAAAGATGTGCTCGATCAGGGAACGGCAGCTGAATACGAAGGCCGGCTAGTAAAGATGAAAGGCTTTATTGAAACAAAGCCGGATGCGCCGGCAGGCGGCGGCTATAATATCACGATGATCGATGAAAACTATCATCCGCTCACACTAAGGGTGATGGAACAAACGAATGCCGCCGGTTCGATAGAACAAGGACAATGGTACGAAATTACCGGCGTGTTAAGCCGTTATGATACGGTGCAGCTTCTGCCGAGAAAGCAGGACGATCTTCAGATATTAGACGGCATCGCGCATCCTCCCCCCGCAGCTGAAGGGGAATACGAAAGCGTTGTGGAACGAGTTGTTGACGGGGATACGATTCACTTAAAAGAGCCGGTTCTCGGATCTACAAAAGTCCGCTATGTCAACATAGATACAGCCGAAACTTATCATACGCCGAAAAATGAATTAGATGAAAACCAGCTGAAGCACGGCAACAAGGCGAAGGAATATTTGCAGTCTATATTGGCTCCGGGAGACAAAGTCACTGTGAAGGTGGGCAAGGAAGCAAAAGACAGCTACGGCCGCCTGCTTGCCCAAGTCATCACTGAAGACGGCGTCAATACGAATTTACAGCTTGTCCAAAAGGGGATGGCCGTCACCTATTTCATTTGGCCGGTTGGAAGTGATGAAGACTATCAATTGTTTCAAAGCGCCGTCAAAAAGGCGAAAGATGAGAAAATCGGTATTTGGAATCCCGCTGATCCGCTCCTCGAAATGCCGTTTGAATTTCGTGCCAGGGAGCAGGGCAAAGGGCTGACGCGGCATGTCGGTGACTCTGCGGAAAAAACGTATGTTGCGCCTGAGAAGTGGCGAGAGATTCCGGTGGAAAGACGAATTTTCTTTGCGTCGGCTGAAGAAGCGGAAGCTGCAGGCTATTCGAAAAAAGAGCAAAGCGGCAATATTCCGCTGCGCCTGTTAAGCATGAATGATCTGCACGGAAAGATCGATCAGCAATATGAGCTCGATCTAAACGGCGATGGCCGGACAGATGGAACATTCGGCAGGATGGATTATGCAGCAGCATTGATCAAAGAGAAAAAAGCCGAGCGGGAAAATACGCTGATCGTCCACGCAGGCGATATGATCGGCGGAAGCTCGCCGGTTTCTTCCCTGCTTCAGGACGAACCGACAGTTGAAGTCATGGAGGAAATCGGATTTGATGTAGGAACCGTCGGGAACCACGAGTTTGATGAAGGGACCGAAGAGCTGCTGCGTATGTTGAACGGCGGCGAACACCCTGAAGGGAAAGGGACAAAAGGTTATGACGGACAGGATTTCCCGCTTGTCTGCGCCAATTGCAAGTTGAAAACAAACGGGGAAAGCTTTCTTCCTCCATATGAAATCATTGAAGTTGAAGGAGTGCCTGTCGCTTTTATCGGCGTCGTGACACAGGCGGCCGCCAATATGGTTATGCCCGAAGGAATTCGCTCAATTGAATTTACAGATGAAGCAAAGGCCGTCAACCAGGCTGCAAAAGAACTGAAAGCGAAAGGGGTCCGGGCGATAGCGGTGCTCGCCCATATGACAGCTTCCCAGGACGGCGGAGTTGTGACCGGTGAATCAGCCGAACTTGCTAAAAAAGCAGATCCTGAGATCGATGTCATCTTTGCCGGCCACAATCATGAAGTGGTCAACGGCCAAGTCAATGATATTTTAATCGTTCAAGCATACGAATACGGGAAGGCAATCGGTATCGTCGACCTTGAAATCGATCGGGAAACGAAGGACATCGTTCAAAAGAAAGCGGAAATCGAATATGTGAATCAGGAAAAGCTCAAGCCGGATCCGGCGGTCGGTCAGATATTGGATAAATATGAGCGGAT
This sequence comes from Bacillus paralicheniformis, assembly GCF_001042485.2. GTDB lineage: Bacteria > Bacillota > Bacilli > Bacillales > Bacillaceae > Bacillus > Bacillus paralicheniformis. The sequence goes on along the minus strand of NZ_LBMN02000012.1, from coordinate 422,349 downwards.
GGTTGCGCCGATCATCAGCGAGAAAGTCGGTGAGGCTGCACACGATATGGCAGGGGGCTATTCAAATGACGGAGACACCCCTCTCGGAAATCTGATTGCTGACGGGATGCGGAGCGCGATGAATTCAGATTTCGCATTAATGAACGGGGGCGGCATCCGTCAAGATTTAAAAAAAGGAACGATTACATGGGGAGACTTGTTCAATATCCAGCCTTTCGGCAATGTACTCGTCCGGCTTGAAATAAAAGGCAGGGATTTATACGATATTATAGACGCGCAAATATCCCCATCATACGGCCCGGATTACTCGATCAGCGGCTTTACCTACACGTGGGACCCGAAAACAAACAAAACCGCGGATATTTTTCTTGAGGACGGAACGCCGATTGATGTAGACCGGACATATACGCTGACCGTAAACAACTTTATGGCATCTGCTTCAGGCAGCAAGTATTTGCCGATTTCCCGGCTTGGAAAAAATCCGGTCACAGGTCCGGAAGATATCGAAGCTACAGTAGAATTTGTCAAAAGCTTTAAAGAACCGATCGCTTATGCTGCCGAAGGACGAATCAAAAAATTAGCAGAAGATGATTCACGTCCGGGAGAAGAACCCGGACGCGGGGCAGATCCTGATGACGAAGAAAAACCGGGAAGCGGAGGCGCTGATCCGAATGACGAAGAAAAACCGGCTGGAGATAAGGGCGATGGAGAAAAGCCCGGCAATGACAGCGGAGAAAAGTCGGTTCATGGCAATACCGGCGATACGTCAAAGAGCGGTGCTGTTCCTGTTGCAGGCGTGACGATCGGTGAAGGGGCGGATGCGCCGGAGGAGAAGATGGACGGTCTGTCAAATGATGCGTTTCTGTCAGATTCGCGTGAAGAGCACAAGCTGCCCGACACGGCGGCTTCTTACGGCGGTTTCCTTTTGTACGGCTTCCTGACGTTTATGTTCGGAGTGATTCTTTATATGCGGAAAAGGGGTATTGCAAAACTATGAAAGTGAAGATGTTATCGTTTCTGCTGATGACGGCGGGGCTTGCCATTTTTGCATATGGCGGCTGGAAAATATTCGATATGAACAGACAGACCGATATTTCTTTAACTGAAGCAAAAGAAGCCATTGCATCGAGTCAATCCGTCCGTTCGGCAAAGCACCCCTCAGCGCCAGCATCGTTTAAGCCCGCCAACGGCGAAGCGGCAGGCATCCTCCATATACCCAGACTGGGCGCTCAGCTTCCCATCGTTGAAGGAACAAGTCCCGATGATTTGGAAAAAGGCGTCGGTCATTATAAAGACAGCTATTATCCAAAACAAAACGGGCAAATTGTTCTTTCAGGGCACAGGGATACGGTTTTTCGCAGAACAGGGGAGCTGGAAATCGGAGATAAGCTGAAAATCGAGCTTCCATACGGAAGCTTCGAATATGAAATCACACACACGAAAATTGTTGATCAAGATGATACATCCATCATCACGCTGCAGCACGAAAAAGAAGAATTGCTGTTAACGACATGCTATCCGTTTTCTTATGTCGGAAATGCGCCTGAGCGCTATATTATGTATGCAAAACCGCTTTAAGGCTGTCCTTAATGGACAGCCTTTTTATGGTTAATCAATCGTGCCGAACAGTCGTCCGATTTCGTCTTTCAAGTCATCCGGCAGCGGTGCTGTGACAGTGACGCGTTCTTTTGTGATCGGATGGGTGACATTGATTTCGATCGCGTGAAGAGCCTGCCTCGGAAAAAGCCCTTCTGAACCGCCGTATAAAGTGTCGCCTGACAAAGGATGACCGATGCTTGCAAGGTGAACACGTATTTGGTGGGTTCGGCCTGTCTCCAGCTGCAGCCTGCATAGTGTAACATCGTGCCGGCTGTCATACCCTAACGATTCAAAATGGGTCACGGCGGGCTGTCCGGAATTGGACACCCTTCTTCTGACGGGATGGTACCTGTCTCTGCCGATCGGCGCCGAAATAGTTCCCGTTTTTTTTCTGAATTTCCCTTCCGCTACAGCTAGATATGTCCGCGCCAGTTCTTTTCTTTGCAGCTGTTCGTCTAAAAGGGCGTGGGCGAGGCGGTGCTTTGCAAAAACGACAGCGCCGCTCGTATCCTTGTCAAGACGGTGGACGTGCCGGACTTTTCGCTCCTCCCCGTTCATTTGAAAATAAAACGCCACAAGGTTGCTCAGCGTGCCGGTCTGGCCAGCTTCATTCGGATGTGTCGCCATTCCCGCCGGCTTATTGACAATGAGCATATGATCATCTTCAAACAGAACGGGAAGTTCTCCGTATTCAGGGACGATACCGCTTTCTTCTTCCTCTCTGAGATCGATCATTACGCTGTCTCCGCACTCAAGCTGAACGTTATGATCCACGGGTTTATGATTCACTTTAATTTTCTCATTTGCGATCCAGTATTGAATGACAGGCTTCGATGCTTTCGCTTCTCTTTTTAAATATGCAAATAAATGTTCGCCGTGATGCCGGCTGCCTGCGCTGAAGATTAAGCCGTGATTTTTTTGGTTCATTTTTACTGCTCCTTTCTGTAAAAAGCGTTGAGCCATTAGGAAACACTTACCTTCACAGCCCATTGTTTATGTATGCTATTCTGTTTGAAGAGATTTGAACAAGGGATGAAGGGTGATCAATTTGCGAATTGTAAAGGCAGCAACTGAAGAACAAGAAATTTATATAGAAGAGCTTGTATCAGAGCTGTATCAAATATTTCCATTGTACTTGAATAAACAAAAAATAAAAGAACTCAAAAAGCAGGGCGTGCTTGAATTGAAAGAGGATGAATACAAAGGAACGCTCGATGAAGCGTTTCAGATTATGACAAGCCTGCAATTGATTCATGCCTTATTAACTAAGGCGAAGCGCCGGTGGGTGCTGAAAGATCGTGATTTGTTCGATAAAAACTGCCGCAAGCTGAATGACTGCGGTCTGTACTTCCCTCTGACATCTGCCGACTTTCATATCGTGAATACCGACAATAAAATGCTGATGTAAAGCCGGGTTTGTCTGAATTGAAAGAGCTTGTTCCGTTTTCGGAAAAGCTCTTCTTTTTATGAAAAGATGATATAAGAAATAAGCGGAAAACACAATGAAATGGTGCCAACTTCCTTTTTAGCATGTGCATGACCTGTACATACTAACAATCGAAAGGGGTGCAGTCTATTGACGACAATCAGCAATGCGATGTCTAGACAAGTGGCAACAATTTCTTCCAATCAAACGGTTCAAGAAGCGGCTGAGTTGATGAGCCGCCATAATATAGGGGCGATCCCGGTCGTGGATCAAGGCGTGTTAAAAGGAATGATCACAGACCGTGATATCACGCTCAGAACGACAGCGGAAGGCCAGGATGGGCAGACACCTGTTTCAAACGTGATGACAACAAATGTTGTGTCAGGGAACCCGAACATGAGCCTTGAAGAAGCATCACAGATGATGGCTCAGAGTCAAATCCGCCGTCTGCCGATCGTCGAAAACAACCATTTAGTCGGGATTTTGGCGCTCGGGGATCTGGCGGTAAACGAAATGTCCAATGAATCTGCCGGACAGGCGCTTACGAACATTTCCACTCCGGCACGGACTCAGTAAGAACGGAAGAGCTTGCCTCTTACAGCAGGCTCTTCTTCATTTATACATACCGGTTTTTAGTGTCTTCTCTTTTCAAGGGGCGGCAAGAAGGATACAATGAATGGTGCAAACAGTCAAAAGGAGTTGGGCTAAAGCGCGATGATTAAAGCAGTGATATTTGATTTTGACGGTCTTATTTTAGATACAGAAACGCACGAATATGAAGTGCTCCAGGAAATTTTTGAAGAGCACGGCTCAGAGCTGCCAATGTCGGTTTGGGGAAATGTCATCGGCACGGCCGCCGGATTCCGGCCGTTCTCTTATTTGGAGGAACAGCTGCAAAAAAAGCTGGACCATGAGCAATTGACGAAATTGAGGCAAGAGCGTTTTACGAAAAGAATGGAAAGCGAAAAAGCGCGTCCCGGTGTGGAAGCTTATTTGTCCGCGGCGAAAGAGCTCGGTTTAAAAATCGGCCTGGCGTCAAGCTCGGATTATAAATGGGTGTCTCAGCATTTGAAACAAATCGGCCTGTACGATGATTTCGAGTGCATCAGAACGGCCGATGATGTTGAGGAAGTCAAACCGAACCCGGAACTCTATTTAAAAGCGGCGGAATGTCTCGGTGTGAAGCCTGAAGAGTGCATTGCGTTCGAAGATTCTGTCAACGGATCAATCGCCGCGAAAAGAGCCGGAATGAAATGTGTCATTGTACCGAATAAAGTAACGAAAAGCCTGCTGTTCGAGCATTATGACCACCGTTTGGAATCAATGGCGGAAATGGAGCTGGAACAGCTGATCGAAAAAATTTCCGACCCATCATAAAGAAGGCAGAGGAGGAATGGGACGTGTCTGAAAAACTGGATCTTTCCCGCTTTGAAAAAAAGATTGTCATCCGCAATATTGAAGAAAAAGATATCGACAGCATCATCGGGCTTCAAGAGCTATGTTTTCCGGGAATGATCCCATGGAAACGGGAACATCTGGAAAGCCATTTGGAACACTTCCCGGAAGGCCAGTTTTGCGCAGAGCTTGACGGAGAAGTGATCGGTTCCTGTTCAAGCCTGTTGATCAACTTTGATGAATATGATGACAGACATACATGGCAGGATATTACAGACGACGGGTATATTACGAATCATAATCCCGACGGCTTAAACATGTACGGGATCGAGGTTATGGTTCATCCTGAATACAGACGGATGAAGATCGGCCACCGTCTCTATGAAGCGCGTAAAGATCTGGCAAGGCGCTTAAATTTAAAGAGCATTATCATCGGCGGCAGGATTCCGAACTATCATAAGTACGCTTCCGAGATGACGCCGAGGGAGTATGTCGAACAAGTCATCCACCACCAGATCTATGATCCGGTCCTTTCGTTTCAACTGTTGAACGGATTTACGATGATGAGGATCAACCCGAACTATCTCCCGGATGACAGAGCATCAAGCAAATATGCGACATTGATGGAGTGGAATAATGTCGACTACTTGCCGCAGACGAAGCGCTATTACAAATCAGCTTTTCCGGTGAGAATCTGTGTGATTCAATATGAGATGAAGCAGATTCATTCCTTCGAGGAGTTTGCCAACCAAGTCGAATACTATGCAGATGTAGCTTCAGACGCGGGAGCGGATTTTGCCGTCTATCCCGAAATCTTTACGACGCAGCTGATGTCGTTTCTTGAAGAGCGCTCACCGAGCCTGGCCGTTCAGCGGATTACCGAATATACAGAAGACTATATCAGCCTGTTCACAGATCTTGCCGTTAAATACAATGTCAACATTATCGGCGGTTCCCACTTCGTTGAAGAAGAAGGGAAGATCTACAATATCGCTTACTTGTTCAGAAGAGACGGAACGATCGAAAAGCAATATAAGCTTCATATTACCCCGAATGAACGAAAATGGTGGGGCATCAGCAGGGGGGACGAAGTGCGCGTCTTTGACACAGACTGCGGCAAAATCGCGATCCAGATCTGCTATGACATCGAGTTCCCGGAACTCGGCAGAATCGCAACCGAAAAAGGGGCCAAGATTATTTTTACCCCTTTCTGCACGGAAGACCGCCAAGGCTACTTGCGAGTCAGATACTGCGCTCAAGCAAGAGCGGTTGAAAATCAGGTGTACACGGTTATTTCCGGTACGGTCGGCAATCTGCCGCAAACCGAAAATATGGATATCCAATATGCGCAATCCGCGATTTTCGCTCCTTCAGATTTTGAATTCGCAAGGGACGGAATCGTCGGCGAATGCAATCCGAACATTGAAATGGTGGTCATCGGCGATGTCGACCTGGAAATTCTCAGAAGGCAGCGGCAGGACGGAACGGTCCGGCAGCTCAAAGACAGACGCCATGACATCTACCGGATTCATTATCAAAAATAGCAGATTCGTGTGCCGGCCGCTTGAGGCCGGCTTTTCATGTTGACTTTTCTCTCTATTTTTCATATATTGTAACTATTAAAAGGAGGTGGAAAAGATGAATCAAACTGGTAAGCGCATGACGGATATGCAAGCTCATCTGTATATTTGTCGCGCGATTTTTTCCGGGGAATGCGTATTACGGGATCAGTCTGCCCTTTTTTACACATTCAATTGGAAAAAATACCAGTGAGAGACATCTGCCCACAATCGGATTTTCTGATGCTGACGGCGGGGTGTAAGCTCTGCCGTCTTTTTTATGCTCAGTGTCTCTTCACGGGATGCGGAGGAAAGATAGATGATAATATGCAGTTTGCAACGTGTCGGGCAAACATACGGAGGACATACGATTTTCAGCGGGCTGTCATGGGACCTGCACCAAGGGGAGCGAATCGGTCTGATCGGACGAAACGGGGAAGGGAAAACGACGTTGTTAAAGCTGATCGGCGGCCAAATGAAACCTGATGAAGGCCTTGTGACTTGGAAAAAAGGATTATCAACGGGGCTCTTGGAGCAAAATCCCGCATGGGACGGCAGGAAAACGGTAAAAGAGCTGCTCTATGACGTTTTTTCATCATTATGGGACACACAGCAGAAGCTTTCCCGGATTGAACGGCAATTGGCGGTTGAAAAGGACGCGGAAAAACTCAGTCTTCTTTTGGAAAAGTACGGGGCTTTGCAAGATGAATTTCAGCGAAAAGGCGGCTACGGCATCAGTGCGCAAATCGAACGGGTGGCGCACGGTTTGAATATTGAGCGGCTACTCGATGCCGAGTGGCGGGAGTTAAGCGGAGGAGAACGGACGAAAGCGGGTCTTGCCAGGCTTCTCTTGGCAGCTCCGGATCTGCTTTTGCTGGATGAACCGACAAACCATTTGGATTTGACAGCGATCGAATGGCTGACATCTTTTTTAAAGCAGTACAAAGGCACAGCAGTCATCGTATCGCATGATCGCTATTTCCTGGATGAAGCGGTCACCTCAATTCTTGAAATCGACCAGGGAGAGCTTCACTTTTCCAAAGGCGGCTATACACATTATGCCGATGAACGGGAAGAGCGCCTCATGAGAGAATTTCATGACTATCAGGATCAGCAGAAGAAAATCAAAAAAATGAAGGAAACGATCAAGCGGCTGAAGGAATGGGCGAATCGCGCCAATCCTCCGAATGACGGCCTGCACCGGCGAGCGAAAAGCATGGAAAAAGCTTTGGAACGCATGGGGAAGGTGAAAAAACCCGTACTGGAACGCAAAAAGATCGATTTAGCTTTCAGCATGGATGAACGAAGCGGAAAAGATGTCGTCAGGCTTGAGGATGTCTGCAAAAGCTTCGGTGAGCGGTTGCTTTTTGACAATCTCAATATGCATGTCCGTTTTCAGGAGCGCGCCGCCATCGTCGGAGAGAACGGCAGCGGCAAAACGACGCTGCTCAACATCATTAGCGGGAAGGAAACGCCGGACAGCGGTGACGTGCAGCTTGGCAGCAATTTATCGGCCGCATATCTGACGCAGCATGTCGGCGAAATGGAGGAAGAGCGCACGGTTTTAGCCGAATTCCGTGAACATGTTTCTGCATCAGAAGGCGAAGCCAGAATGTTGCTTGCAAAGTTTTTGTTTTTCGGCCAATCCGTCTTTCAAAAAGTGAAAAATTTAAGCGGAGGCGAACGGATGCGGCTCCGCTTGGCCCAGCTCGTTCACCAAAACCATAATGTGCTGATCCTCGATGAGCCGACAAACCATTTGGATATCGAATCGAAGGAGATGCTTGAAGAAGCATTAAGCCAATTTCAAGGGACGATTATTGCGGTTTCGCACGACAGATACTTTCTTGACCGGCTTTTCAATGTTACCTGGTGGCTTGACGGCAAGAAACTCGTCAAGTATGAAGGGAACTATACATTCGCAAGAGAGAAACGGCGGCAGGGTTGACACATTTTTATCACATTTGATAGGATATTGCTACAGTTATAGAAGGCAAAAGCAATGGAATGTATGCACGGACTGTATATATTCTCTTTCGATATCTTAATACTGCTTGATTTTGTTGTATGGGTATGCATACAAGTTAGGCAGCATTCAAACGCCTGGTTGACACAGGTTATTTGAGTGCTGCCTTTTTTTATTGTCTTTCTGCCATAACTGTGAGAAAAGAAGAAATCATGGAGGGGTTTAGTATGGCTTTTCGAAAACCGGATGAAATAGCGGATGCGGCAATTGAAGCAGGAATGAAAAAAGTACAGCTCCCGCTGCCGGCTCTGCTTGTATTGGGGTTTTTAGGCGGCGCATTTATCGCGCTTGGGTACTTGCTTGATATCAGGGTAATCGGCGACCTGCCGAAAGAATGGGGAAGCCTGTCCAGCCTGATCGGAGCTGCCGTATTTCCTGTCGGTCTGATACTTGTGGTGCTCGCTGGCGCTGAATTGATCACAGGGAATATGATGTCCGTTGCGATGGCTTTATTTTCAAGAAAAATATCACTGAAACAATTGGCGGTTAACTGGGGAATCGTTACGATGATGAACTTAATCGGCGCACTGTTTGTTGCTTACTTTTTCGGACATTTGGTTGGATTGACTGAAACAGGCCCTTATTTAGAAAAAACGATCGCCGTTGCACAAGGAAAACTGGATATGAGCTTCGGCAAGGTTCTCATTTCCGGCATCGGCTGTAACTGGCTTGTATGTCTTGCGGTATGGCTTTCTTTCGGCGCCCAAGACGGAGCAGGAAAAATCCTTGGCATCTGGTTCCCAATTATGGCTTTTGTGGCCATCGGATTTCAGCACGTTGTCGCCAACATGTTTGTGATTCCCGCAGCCATTTTTGCAGGCTCGTTCACATGGGGGCAGTTTATCGGAAACATCATTCCGGCTTTTATCGGCAATGTCATTGGCGGAGCCGTGTTTGTCGGTCTCATTTATTTTATTGGATACCACAAGAAAGACCGCTCCAGACAAGAAATAAAGCGGGTATCATAAACAAAGGGCAAATCCATCCGATGAAACATACAAATGCCGTCCGTTTTTGGAAAAAGATGATGATGAAATGGGATTAGGCGGGTGTGCTTACAAAGTAAGAAAAAAGCAACGGAGCTGAACGACAATGAGACAGCAACGTCAACCTGAATGTGATACACAAGGAAAAGCTCATGGCTCATTCATCCTGCGGAAGAGTTCGTGTCCTTCCTTAACCAATGCTTATCGCACTCATTAAAATCGGAATAGACGGACATCCGCAACTCCCCGCAGACAGTAGAGGCATCGGTTGTCTTCTTTTGTCTGCGGTTTTTATTTGCCCGCGGAAAGGGGGGGGAGTGATATATGGAAGTTTCATGATGACAGTGAAAAAGGCAGTTACATTTGCCCAAACCAGCAAGACCGAAAAGGCTGCCGGTCATATAAAAATCCTGAAACATGCCGATTGCTTGAGCACTGCCAAGATCAAAGAACCGCCAGAAAGTCATCACCCGGCATATATGGGAGGCCCACAAAATCGTTTGTCTGTTTCAGGGAAAACAGAATGTGAGTGAACAAGTTCCCTCACAGCCGCATCCCAGAACATGAAGAAGATTGCCGCACACCTAGCCAAGCAGGGCCGGGTATACGGGAGCTCTTTTTCTGCAAACGGGCTGGAAACCCCGTTGAAAACAAACGGAATTTTCTATATGATTGATAGTATTAATGAGAACGGTTATACATAAAAAGAAGGTGCATCATGGAGTTTGTGCTTGTTTTACTGCCGGTTTTCGGGATATTTGCGATCGGGTTCATCGGACAAAAGCTGCTTCATTTTGATATTCAGAACCTATCTAAAATGTCCCTGTATTTAATGTCTCCGTTTTTAGCGTTTGATACGTTTTATGAGAACAAGCTGACGATGGATTATATCTATATGTCTGTCTATTGTCTCGGCCTCTGTTTCATTTTGATTCTATTTGTCTACCTCATTTCATATGTTCACGGGTATTCCAATCAGGAGCGATGCGCTCTCGTTTTATCATCCGCTTTCATGAATAACGGAAACTACGGCACTCCCGTCGTCCTGCTTGTCTACGGCACGGCCGGGCTTGATATCGCCGTTGTGCTGATGGTGCTTCAGCAGCTTGTCATGAGCACGATCGGCATATATTATGCAGCGAAAGGAAGCCCTGAAGCGGGCGGATTTAAAATTGTGATGACAAGGGTTATCCGGATGCCGGTCGCATACGGTGCGCTGCTCGGCATATGCTTTCAGCTGGGGCATATTTCGATTCCCGAACAGTTAATGACAGGAATTAAATTGGTAGGGGACGCCGCGATTCCGACGATCATGATTATTCTCGGCATGCAGCTTGCGGTGATCTCCTTTCAACATATCGAATACCGGAAAATTTCCTACTCGCTCTTGCTGAAATTATTCGTGTCTCCGCTCATTGCCTTGGGGTTTGCGCTGATTCTTCCCGTCGACGGACTGGTCAAACAGATCATGGTGTTGGCGGCCGCCATGCCGACGGCGGCGAATACAACTTTGATGGCGGTGCAGTTTGAAACAAAGCCGGAAATCGTTTCAAGCGCGACTTTTATCAGTACAATGCTCAGCATCGTCACCCTACCGGTCGTGCTGTGGCTGCTTTCATTATGGGGCTGACCTGAATCTTTCAGGCGGCCTTTTTTTCCGGCGAAACCAAAAAGGCAGCTTGAAACGGCGGCTGATGACATGGCAAGCCGCCGTTCCCCCCCCCCCAGAGTTTACCCACCTATTTGCAAAGCGATATTTCCAAACTGCTCCCCGTCTTTCATCCGTTTAAAGGCTGCAACCGCTTCTGATAAAGGAAACACTTGATCAAGCACCGGCTTAAGCGAATGGCGTTCGATAAAATCAATCATTTGCCGAAATTCTTCGAGGCTGCCCATCGAAGTGCCGATGATGCTGATTTGCGGGAAAAAGAGCGAGCGCAGCGGAAGCTGGATGCTGTCTCCCGAGCTGGCGCCGAAATTGATGATCCTTCCGTTCGGCTCGATGACATCGAAATAATTCGCAAAAGTTGCCGGGCCGATGCTGTCGAGGATCAAATCAACCCGTTCCCCGCCCAAGCTTTCTTTCCACAGGCCGCGGCTGTCCATTGCGAAGTCGGCTCCATAGCGGAGCGCTTCTTTTCTTTTTTCTTCGCTTCGGGAGGTTACAGTCACCCGCGCCCCCGCGGCCTTTGCCATGAGCAGCGCATTTGTGGCGACGCCTCCGCCGATTCCCGGTATTAAGACGTGTTCGCCTTTTTTCAAATGTCCTTTCGTAAATAACGCCCTGTAAGCAGTCAGAGCGGATAAAGGCAGGACGCCTGCTTCCTCCCAGGAAAGGTGCGCCGGCTTTTTCAACACGTGCTTCGCCGGGACGATGACATGCTCTGCGAAGGTTCCGTCAGATGGGCCGCCGAGAATGTCAGGTACTTGCGGAACAGAATCCGTATATTCCCAGCCGATGCTCGGATTGATGATCACCTCTGTATGAACGGCGAGGCCCTGAACACCTTCGCCTGTCTCTTCGATCGTGCCTGCTCCGTCGGAGCCGGGTATAAACGGGGCATCCCCCGCTTCCCTGGATTGAAAGAGGAACAAGTCACGGTGGTTCAGCCCGGCCGCTTTCAGTCTGATTTTGACTTCACCCGGACCGGGCGTTTTGTCGGAAACATCTGTATATTTCAGCCCTGAAAGGCCCTTGATTCCTTCATGGATGATCGCTTTCATAAAAAATTCCCTCCATTCGAGTTGGTTGTGTTAAATTATGGACATGAATGAAGGTAAATGTAAAATGATTTGCCCGGGGACCGCGAGCGGCTTCTGTTTATAAAGGATTGCAATGAGGCGGAAATTCCATTAGTGTAATACAGAAGCAAGATAGCAAGTGAAGGAGATGGAACATGAGTTTTCACGATCAAAAAATTTTACCTGCGGTACGCAATATGAAGCAGTTTGATACATTCCTGGACAGCCCATTTTCATACGGGGTTCTGCTTGACATCCACCTTGGACAGCTGGGGGGTGTCATCAGCGCGGCCAGATCCCATGGGAAAAAAATGTTTGTGCACGTCGATTTGATCCAAGGAATTAAGCATGATGAATACGGTGCGGAATTCATTTGCCAGGAAATGAAGCCGGCGGGGATTCTTTCTACAAGATCAAGCGTTATTGCCAAAGCAAAGCAGAAGAAAGTGTATGCGATCCAGCGCATGTTTTTAATCGACACAAGCGCCATGAAGAAGAGTATTGAATTGGTGAAAAAGCACAGACCCGACTATATAGAAGTGCTTCCCGGAGTGGTGCCGGAACTGATCAAGGAAGTCAAAGAAAAAACCGGCATTCCGATCTTTGCGGGCGGGTTTATCCGTACTGAAAAAGACGTCGAGCAGGCGCTTGCAGCAGGGGCTTCCGCAGTCACCACCTCAGACACTGATTTATGGAAAAAATACTGGAAGTAAAAATTTAAAATGTGAAAAATTATTGACAACGCTTTCACTATACGATACGATTTTACTAAGTTAATACATTGTGACGGAGACCCGGAGACCACAGCAGTTCTTTACTCAATGATGTAAAGAAAGTTTGCTGTGTTTTTTTATGGTCTTATAGACACAGTGGAAAAGGTGAGCCTATGGTGTTCATCTTTAAAATAACACTTCATAATAGATTTTAGGAGGGATAGCCTTGACAGCATTTTGGGGGGAAGTTATCGGAACGATGCTGCTCATCGTCTTTGGAGCCGGAGTTTGTGCAGGAGTTAATTTGAAAAAATCGCTGTCCCATCAATCCGGATGGATTGTGATCGTCTTCGGCTGGGGGCTTGGCGTGGCCATGGCGGTATATGCCGTCGGCGGCATCAGCGGAGCGCATTTAAATCCCGCCGTTACATTGGGGCTGGCATTTGTCGGAGATTTTCCTTGGAAAGAAGTGCCTTCCTATATTTTGGGACAGATGATCGGCGCATTTTTAGGAGCGGTGCTCGTTTTTCTTCACTACTTGCCGCACTGGAAAGAAACCGAGGATCAAGGCGCGAAACTGGGAGTATTTTCGACAGGTCCGGCGATTCCAAATACATTTGCAAACCTGTTCAGTGAAACATTGGGGACTTTTGTTCTCGTTCTCGGACTTTTAGCGATCGGTGCAAACAAGTTTACTGACGGACTGAATCCGCTTGTTGTCGGATTTCTGATCGTGGCGATCGGGATCTCGCTCGGCGGAACAACAGGCTATGCGATTAATCCTGCCCGCGATCTGGGGCCGAGAATTGCCCACTTTGTCCTTCCGATTGCAGGCAAAGGGAGTTCAAATTGGAAGTACGCGTGGATTCCTGTTTTAGGACCGGCGCTCGGCGGTTCATTTGCAGGTGTTTTTTACAACGCCGCATTCAAAGGGCACATCACCAACACATTTTGGATTGTAAGCGTTATATTAGTTGTGATATTGTTAGGTTTCTATATTCATATGAAAAAACAGTCGGTTGATCAATCGGTCAACATTTAAAAAAAACGCAATCTTAACAGACATATAAGGGGGAGTTTTAAAAAATGGAAAAATACATTTTGTCTCTTGATCAAGGCACCACAAGCACAAGGGCGATTGTTTTCAACAAAGCAGGCGAAATCGTCCATATTGCGCAAAAAGAATTTCAACAATATTTTCCAAACCCCGGCTGGGTTGAACATAATGCAAATGAAATCTGGGGCTCGGTTCTGTCGGTGATCGCTTCTGCGCTTTCAGAATCGGGGATCGAAGCCGGACAAATTGCCGGAATCGGGATCACAAACCAGCGGGAAACGACCGTGGTTTGGGATAAACATACCGGCAAACCGGTCTACAACGCGATTGTGTGGCAGTCCCGCCAATCGGCGGAAATATGCCAGGAATTGAGAGAGAAAGGCTATGAAGAGACGATCAGAGAAAAAACAGGTCTTTTAATTGATCCTTATTTCTCAGGCACGAAGGTGAAATGGATTTTGGATCATGTGGAAGGGGCACGGGAGAAAGCTGAAAACGGCGACCTTCTCTTCGGTACGATCGATTCTTGGCTCATCTGGAAAATGTCCGGCGGAAAAGCGCATGTGACAGATTATTCAAACGCCTCAAGAACATTGATGTTCAACATCTATGACCTAAAATGGGATGATGAACTTCTCGATATTCTCGGCGTGCCGAAATCGATGCTTCCGGAAGTCAAGCCTTCATCGCATGTATACGCTGAAACGGTCGATTATCATTTCTTCGGCAAAAACATTCCGATTGCAGGTGCAGCCGGCGACCAGCAGGCAGCATTGTTCGGGCAGGCTTGCTTTGAAGAGGGAATGGTTAAGAACACGTATGGAACAGGCTGCTTTATGCTGATGAACACCGGCGAAAAAGCGATCAAATCAGAGCACGGCCTGCTGACGACAATCGCCTGGGGCATCGACGGAAAGGTGGAATATGCGCTGGAAGGCAGCGTCTTCGTCGCAGGTTCCGCTATTCAATGGCTCCGTGATGGGCTGAGAATGTTTAAAGACGCCAAAGAAAGTGAAAAATACGCTGTAAGAGCAGAATCTGCCGATGGTGTTTATGTGGTCCCTGCATTTGTAGGTTTAGGCACGCCTTATTGGGACAGCGATGTCCGCGGCGCTGTATTCGGACTGACCCGGGGTACGACGAAAGAGCATTTTGTCAGAGCAACGCTTGAAGCGCTTGCCTATCAAACGAAAGACGTGCTTGACGCAATGAAGGAAGACTCCGGGATCTCGGTGAAAACGCTGAGAGTCGACGGCGGAGCTGTCAAAAACAACTTCCTGATGGATTTTCAGGGCGACATTTTGGATGTCCCTGTAGAACGTCCTGAAATCAATGAAACAACAGCGCTCGGTTCAGCCTATTTAGCGGGCCTTGCCGTCGGCTTCTGGAGCGATCGTTCCGAGATTAAAGACCAATGGCAGCTTGACAAACGTTTTGAACCGAAAATGGAAGAAAAAGAGCGTGAGAGTCTGTACAGCGGGTGGAAGAAAGCTGTAAATGCAGCTAGGGCTTTTAAATAAGCCGCATGTATGTTACAATCTAATTAAGTTAATAGAAACGGTTGGAGAAGAGGAGAGACCGCAGGCACCAAAGCAGTATCAGCGCTTTGGATGTTTGTGGTCTCTTTTTCTATTTTTTACCGTGACAACAAGGGAGGACATGAACATGGAATCATTATTTTCAAGCCGTAAACGGGACGATATTTTACAGAATATGACGAAGCAGAAGTATGACGTGTTTATTATCGGCGGAGGGATTACAGGTGCAGGGACGGCATTGGACGCCGCATCGCGCGGAATGAAAACGGCGCTTTGCGAAATGCAGGACTTTGCGGCCGGAACGTCAAGCCGCTCCACGAAACTCGTACACGGCGGACTTCGCTATTTAAAGCAATTTGAAGTGAAAATGGTAGCTGAGGTCGGCAAAGAGCGGGCGATCGTCTATGAAAACGGGCCGCATGTGACAACGCCCGAATGGATGCTGCTTCCGATGCATAAGGGAGGCACTTTCGGCAAATTCAGCACGTCAATCGGACTGAGGGTGTACGACTTTTTAGCAGGCGTCAAAAAAGCTGAGCGGAGGAGCATGCTGAATGCCGAAGAAACGCTTCAAAAAGAGCCGCTCGTGAAAAAGAACGGTCTGAAAGGCGGCGGCTATTATGTCGAATACCGGACGGATGACGCCAGGCTGACGATCGAAGTCATGAAAGAAGCGGTTAAATTCGGAGCCGAGGCTGTCAATTATGCGAAAGTAAGCGATTTTATTTATGAAAACGGCAAGGTCACCGGCGTGGTCATTGAAGACGTCTTCACGAAAAAAACATACCGCGTCCACGCGAAAAAAATCGTCAATGCCGCGGGTCCGTGGGTTGACCGTCTGCGGGAAAAAGACCATTCAAAAGAAGGCAAACACCTTCAGCATACAAAAGGCGTGCATCTTGTTTTTGATCAATCGGTCTTTCCTTTAAAACAAGCCGTTTATTTTGATACACCCGACGGCCGCATGGTGTTCGCGATTCCGAGAGACGGTAAGGCATATGTCGGCACAACGGACACCGTCTACAACGAGGATCTGGAACATCCTCGAATGACGACTGCAGACAGGGATTATGTCATTAATGCCATCAACTATATGTTCCCTGAACTGGGAATCAAGGCCGAGGATGTCGAATCAAGCTGGGCTGGGCTCAGACCGCTGATTCATGAAGAAGGAAAAGACCCATCCGAGATTTCCCGGAAAGATGAGATCTGGACTTCTGAATCCGGACTGATCACGATTGCCGGCGGAAAGCTGACCGGCTACAGAAAAATGGCTGAGCATATCGTTGATCTTGTCAGAGACCGATTAAAAGAAGAGGGCGGCAGAGACTTCGGTCCTTGCAGAACAAAAACGATGCCGATCTCAGGCGGCCATATCGGCGGCTCCAAAAATCTCGAGGATTTTATTCGAGCGAAAGCAGCCGAAGGGATCAAGGCTGGACTGTCCGAAGAGACGGCCAGACAGATCGCCGCACGATACGGTTCGAACGCAGACCGCCTGTTTGATCGTGTTCCATCCCTAAAAGATGAAGCAGCAGAACGCCGCATTCCTGTCCATGTACTGGCAGAAATGGATTACGGGATCGAGGAAGAAATGGCTGCCGTCCCGGCAGACTTCTTCGTGCGCAGAACGGGTGCGCTGTTCTTTGACATCAATTGGGTCCGCACTTACAAAGACAGCCTTACGGACTACATGAGCGAGAAGCTGAACTGGGATGGCGAAACGAAGGCCCGGCATGTCCAGGTCTTGGAAGGACTTCTTCACGACGCTGTTGTCCCGCTGGAAAGCAGATAATTGATCGGGTCAAATGACCTTGATGAAATTTCGTTAAAAATCAATCGAATGGCCTAACGTGAGGCTGTCTTGATCAGGCAGCCTCATTTTTGTCGTTCGGCATGCTAAATTTGGACAAAGCGGCTGTTTGTCGATATGATAAAAGAAAAGCTGCAATTATTTAGCTGGAATATTGGAGGTAATCATGAGCTGGAGAACGAGCTATGAACGCTGGAGAAACAGAGAAAACTTAGATTCCGAATTAAAATCGCTTCTTCTGGAAGCTGAAGGAAATGAAAAAGAATTAGAGGATTGCTTTTATAAAAAACTTGAGTTTGGTACAGCCGGCATGCGCGGAGAGATCGGACCCGGTCCGAACCGCATGAACGTTTATACGGTTCGCAAAGCATCGGCGGGCCTTGCCGCATACATAGGAGCGAACGGCGAAGAAGCAAAAAAGCGCGGCGTTGTGATCGCGTACGATTCCCGCCACAAATCGCCTGAATTCGCAATGGAAGCTGCTAAAACGCTCGCAGAAAACGGCGTTCAAACGTACGTGTTTGACGAACTGTGCCCGACACCTGAACTTTCCTTTGCGGTAAGAGAACTGAATGCGTTTGCAGGTATTGTCATCACGGCGAGCCATAACCCGCCTGAATACAACGGCTATAAAGTCTACGGAGAGGACGGCGCGCAGCTTCCGCCTGCTGATGCCGACAAACTCATCGGCTATGTCAATGCGATTGAAAACGAACTGGAGATCGAAGCCGGCGATGAAGCTGCTTTAACCGAAAAAGGGCTGATCAAAATAATCGGCGAGGAAATCGATCAAGCGTATCTTGATAAACTGACATCGATTTCTGTCAATCCTGATCTGGCAAAGGAAACTGAAGTCAAAGTCATTTTCACCCCGCTGCACGGCACGGCAAACAAATCCGTAAGACGCGGCTTGAAAGCTCTCGGATATGAACATGTCACAGTCGTCCCTGAACAGGAGCTGCCTGACCCTGACTTTTCGACCGTGTCTTCTCCTAATCCGGAAGAGCACGCCGCTTTTGAATATGCGATCAGGCTCGGAGAAGAAAAAGGAGCCGATATTCTGATCGGAACCGATCCCGACGCGGACCGCCTCGGCGTCGCTGTAAAGGATCAAGAAGGCCGCTACACGGTGCTGACAGGAAATCAAACCGGCGCGCTGCTTTTGCATTATCTGCTATCGCAAAAACAGCAGAAAGGCACGCTGCCTGATAACGGAGTCGTTCTGAAAACGATTGTGACGAGCGAAATGGGGCGCGACATCGCCGCTTCTTTCGGACTTGACACGATCGACACGCTGACCGGCTTTAAATTCATCGGAGAAAAAATCAAACAATTTGAAGCATCGGGCGAATACGCTTTCCAATTCGGTTATGAGGAAAGCTACGGCTACTTGATCGGCGATTTCGCAAGAGACAAGGATGCCGTCCAGGCCGCACTGCTCGCCGTTGAAGTATGCGCCTTCTATAAAAAGCAGGGAAAATCGCTGTATGACGGGCTCCTCGAATTGTATAAATCGTTCGGCTTCTATAGAGAAGGCTTGAAGTCCCTGACCTTAAAAGGAAAAGAGGGAGCGGAGCAAATCGCAGCCATCCTCAGCACATTCAGAGAACAGCCGCCTCTTTCCATCGCCGGAAAAGACGTTGTATCCGCAGAAGACTATTTGACAGGGAAGCGGACGCTGCTGAAGGAAAACAAAACAGAAACGATCGATCTGCCGACATCCAATGTTTTGAAATATTTCCTTGAAGACGGCTCATGGTTCTGCCTCCGTCCATCTGGCACAGAGCCTAAAGTGAAATTTTATTTCGCGGTCAAAGGCCGAACAAATGAAGACAGTGAAGCGCTTCTCCATCAATTGACAGATGAAGTGATGAAAAAAATCGATGATATTGTAAAAGCGACTTCAAATTGATAATTGCTGAAAACCCGCCTTGCTACACGGCGGGTTTTCAATTTTTATTGATAAGCGGCAATACATGATGTAATATATACTTAACAATAAGTCAGATATAAATTGCATCTTGAAAGGGGAAAATGGCTGACATGAAATGGATCAAAACCGGGGATGAATACGTAGAAAAGAAAATGACGCAATTTTTTAGCGAAGCCGGTACGATCGTCGCTGCTATATTATTTTTGGATGTGATCATCCGGGGCTTCATTTTAGGAAGACCGTCATCCGAATACATTATCAGCGCCATCGGTTTTGCAGTCTATGCAGGCTGGATATTGTTTCGCTATCTTTTGTCGGGGTTTGAATATCCGGAGATCGCAAGTCAAGCAGCGTACAGGAAAAAAAGAAAAGAAATCACAGCCCTCAGCCTCGCTTCCGGCCTCATATTTGCCATTTTAGCGCTTATCTTTACCGGCATACCGGAACATCTCGGCAGTTGGGTTGACTTTATTGTCATGGTGATGTTGTTTGTATTTATTCATTTTCTGATCAACTTTATCTCGTTGCGCAAATCCTTTCGGAAAAATCAAGATCTATTAGATGATTAAATGAAAACGGCGGGTGAGCATATGGTTAACCGGGTCAAACTCGCCCGGATCGAAAAGTCTTTGACACAAGCCCAGCTTGCCGAGCGGGTCAATGTGACAAGGCAGACGATCGGGCTGATCGAAAAAAATAAATACAATCCGACATTGCACCTTTGCATCGCGATTGCAAAGGCGCTGGATAAAACGCTTGATGAATTGTTTTGGGAAAAAGAAGCTTAACGATTCGCTTTGTCCCTTCTCGGTCAAAAGTCTTAGAAAAGTTCATCTCATGAGAGCGGCTTTTTTTTAGCAAATATCGATATAATAAAAGAAACTCCGGTTTAAGGGGATGAAGCTTTTGCGGGAAGACACGCAGTTTGAAAAATTGAAAACGCTCAAAGAAATAGCGGAAACGTTAAACGAAGGGAACTATCTAAAAGAAACGCTTCATGCTGTTTTAAAAAAGCTGCTCCGCTTAACAGGGCTCAAAACGGCGTGGCTGTTTCTGATCGATGAAAAGGGGAACTTTGAACTGGCCGCTTCGGTCCGCCTGCCCCAGGCGCTTTCTTACCGGCACAACCGTTTATTATGCGAAGGAAGCTGCTACTGTCTTGAACAATATAGGGACGAAAAGCTGGACAGGGCGAAAAATATCATCCATTGCCGGCGGATTACGACGGCTATGAAACAGAAAACTGGAGATCCGGAAGGTATCACACACCATGCAACCGTCCCGCTCAGCGACCAGAAGAAACGGTTCGGTTTACTGAACGTTGCGGCTCCGGGCAAAATTCATTTCAGCCGCGGAGAACTGGCGCTTCTCGAAGCTGTAGCTCTGCAAATCGGAATGGCGATCAAACGGATGCGGCTTGCTGAACAACAGCAAAAACACATGCTGCTGACCGAAAGAAACAGATTGGCTCAGGACTTGCATGATTCCGTCAATCAAATGCTTTTTTCGCTTAGCTTGACCGCTAAAGCGGCGGGTGAAATGACAGACCAGCCTGAGATCAGGGAAATGCTCGAGTTTATGCAACATCTTTCTCATGAAGCGCTGCTTGAGATGCGGGCGTTAATTTGGCAGCTCAGGCCCCAGGGCTTGGAAGAAGGGTTGGCGGCGGCACTTGAAAAATATGCGGAAGTGCTCGGCCTTCAGGTGATGTTCAAGCTCAGCGGTGTGCTCCGTCTACCGCCTTCTGTTGAGGAATTGATGTGGCGGCTGAGCCAGGAAGCTCTCAACAATTGCAAAAAGCATGCCGGTGCAAGCCGCATACAAGTGAAAATCGATGTATTCCAGTCGTCTGCCGTCTTGGAAATCGAAGATGACGGCAAAGGGTTTCAGTACGATCCTGACGCGGGGCTTCCGACGCTTGGGCTGAAAGGAATGAAGGAGCGGACGGAAAAAGCGGGCGGCACGTTTTTGATCAACTCCGCAATCGGTAAGGGGACGAAAATCCGGGCGGTTTTGCCTTTGAAGGAGAAGGGGGAGGCAGGATGGAACAGGTGAAAATCATCATTGCCGATGATCATCATATTGTCAGAAAAGGCCTCTTGTTTTTTTTCAAAACAAAAAGCGATTTTGACGTTGTCGGAGAGGCATCGACAGGAATCGAGGCGCTCGATGTCTTGCGAAAACGGGAAGCAGACATCGTATTAATGGATTTATCAATGCCTGAAATGGACGGAATTGAGGCGACTAAGCGAATAAAAAAAGAATATCCGTCTGTCAAAATCATAGCGCTGACAAGCTATGCGGACGAAAGCTATGTGATTCCCGCCATCCAGGCGGGAGCCTCTGCCTATCAGCTGAAAGACGCCGAGCCTGATGAACTTGTCGAGACGATACGCGCTGTTTATGGAGGGAAATACTCCTTGGATCCAAGCATCATGTCCCACGTCTTTCACCATGTGTCACAGGCTGATGAGAAAGAAAAAATACATCAATTGACAAATAGAGAAAAAGATGTTTTATTGGAAATTACAAAAGGGAAAAGCAACAAGGAAATTGCCACATCTTTATTTATCAGCGAAAAAACAGTGAAAACCCATGTATCCAATCTGCTGTCAAAGCTAGGCTTATCCGATCGCACGCAAGCCGCGCTCTTTGCAGTAAAACACGGACTACAACAAAATGACGGGAGATGAGCAAATGAAAATAACCGTAATCAGCGGAACCGCGAGAAAACAAGGCAGAACGCGGATCGCCGCTTCCTATATCGCCCGCACGTATCAGGCGGAGCTTATCGATTTAAGCGAGTTCATCCTACCGATTTTCAACGGAGATGAAGAGCAGAGCTCGCTGGAAAATGTCCAAAAACTGAAAGCTTCGGTCAAAGAAGCAGATGCTGTCGTTTTATTATCTCCCGAATACCACAGCGGTATGAGCGGCGCTTTGAAAAATGCGCTCGATTTTTTAAGCAATGAACAGTTCTCGGGCAAACCGGTGGCGCTTTTTGCTTGTGCAGGAGGCGGCAAAGGCGGGATGAACGCGCTCGCCAATATGCGCATTGTCGCGCGCGGCGTTTATGCGAACGTCATCACAAAGCAGCTTGTGCTCGATCCGATTCATATTGATGAGGAACACCAAACGGTTACTGAAGCAGCCAAAGCCAATATCAAAAATGTAATGGAAGAGCTTCTGCTCTTTGCCGAATTTCAAAAAGCCTGACGCCGATTAGAGCGCCAGGCTTATTTTACGTAAAAACAAGCACGCCGTTTTCGTGTTCGTGTCCCGAAAATGAGGCGTGATCAATGTACTGCAGCAGATCATAAAGCCTTTTCTCAACAATGGCGTCATCTCTTTCAAAATTGTAGGCGTGTAAAAAATGTTCGATCCGCTTTGATAATAAATCGTCTTCTGTCCGCACCATCAGGATCAGCAGGTTGTCCCACTGCGAGCGGTGCGTATAGTACAAAGCTTTGTCATAATCAGCGTAATTCAATTTCGCCACTCTCCCTTCTTTCTGAGGAGTCATGATTATTTTATGTGGCGGGTTGTTTTTTTCTCCGGGCAAAACTTGGTCTCCTTTGTTTGGCGGCCTAGAAATATGAGGATGGTATACGCTAGACCGCGAAAAATGTCTGCATGACATTCGCCATTTCCGGTCAAGCTAACGTATGTACAATACATGCGGAGCGAATGGAAATGAAAAAACGATATTGCACGTACTTTTTTTGCATACTAACGCTTTTATCATTCCCGGCGAAAAGCCACTTTCAAGCAGGTGTTTCCGATGCGCCTGAACGGTGGGAGAGAATCGCCTGGAGCGCGCTTGAAGAAAAATACGAAGGCGCAAAGTTCGAGGATTATGAATATTTAGGGCGCACACAAGTCAATGATGAAGAGACAAAAGATGTCTTCAGGGTAACCGTCAATCAGGAAGGCAAATCATTTTCGGCGCACGCCGAGGTGTATTTTCACCCGGTGACCAATGCGATCATCAATGTGAATATTTTTACCTTATAGCAAAAAAAAAACGAAGGAAGCGGCTTCCTTCGTTAACTCAATAATTTACGTATATGGTCCTGATTAATGATAATATCCTGCAGAGTGTATTGATCCAATACGTCCAAATAGGCGGAAAGGGCTTTGTTTAAAACATGCTTTAATCCGCAGATCGGAGAAAGTATACAATGGTTTTTTTCACCGTTAAAACACTCGACAAGGTTAAAATCATCTTCTGTATGTCTTATGACTTCACCGATATTAATCAGTTCAGGCGCTTTTCCGAGACGAATCCCGCCGTTGCGGCCCCGAATCGTTTCAACGTAGCCAAGCTTGCCAAGCTCGTAAATCACCTTCATAAGGTGGTTTTTTGAAATGGAATAAGAATCGGCGATGTCTTTAATATTGACAAGCTCGTTTGAGTTTTTGGTTGCTAGAAAAATCAGTACCCTCAATGAGTAATCCGTATAATTTGTTAATTTCATCGCATGACCTCAATCAAACAAGTTTCCATTATCTTATCACATTTGCCTTCGGTTATGAGGGTGGAGCGGAAATTGTTACAAAAATATAAAACATTCCTTGAAAATATTGCTTTAATTCCATTAAAAGTCTAGTATAAAGATGTATCTTAAATACATCTTTAATCAAAAGTAACAGTCCCATTTAAAAAAGATCTTATTGCACCTTTAAAGATGTATTTCAAATACATTTTTAAAGTGACTGGAGAGGAGAAAGCGTTATGCTATCTGAAAAAACCATGCAAATTGTCAAATCGACCGCCCCTGTTTTAAAAGAAAAGGGAACAGAGATCACCACTTGTTTTTACAAGCGGATGTTTAATGCGCACCCTGAATTGAAAAATATCTTCAACATGTCCCGCCAGCAAACCGGCGGACAGCCGAAAGCTTTGGCTTTTACTGTTTTGCAGGCGGCTGAGAACATCGACCGGCTCGGAGACCTGCTGCCGGTTGTCAAACAAATCGGACATAAACACAAAAGTTTGCATGTGAAACCAGAGCACTATCCTATTGTCGGTCAGCACCTATTGGAAGCCATTGAAATCGTGCTCGGCGAAGCTGCGACAGAGGACATTCTCCAGGCATGGGCAGAAGCCTATGAAGAGATCGCCCGCGTATTTATTGAAGTCGAAAAACAAATGTATGAAGAAGACAAAAAGCAGGATGGAAACTGGGAAGGATTTAAACCGTTTGTCATCATGGATAAGCGGGTCGAATCCGCTACGATTACTTCCTTTTATTTGAAGCCTGCCGATGGAACGGATTTGCCCGCTTTCAGTCCCGGACAGTACGTATCTGTCCGCATTTAAATTCCCGGCGAACCATATTTCTTAACAAGGCAGTACAGCTTGTCAGATGCCTGGAATAAAGACTACTACCGCATTTCAGTCAAACTGGAAGCGGAGGAAGGGCAACCGGTCGGAAGGGTATCAAGCTATCTGCATGAGAACATGGAAATCGGGGGCAGCTTGGAAGTGAGCGCTCCGGCCGGAGACTTCACCCTTTCCGAAGGAACGGATCGTCCGGTTTACTTCATCAGCGCCGGATCAGGCATCACGCCTGTCATGAGCATGGTGCAAACATTGGCTCAAAAAGAAAGCAGCCGCGAGATCACATTCGTGCACGCTGCAAAATCTGAACAGCATCACGCTTTCAAGGAAGAAACGGAAAAGCTGCTCGGCGCCAATTCGGCGAACCGTCTCCTGTTTGTCTACAGCAGGGATGCTGAAGCGACGGAAGATCATACTGTAAAAGGCCGGGTGAATGAAGAGCTTTTGAAATCGATCGTGAAAGATCCAAATGGCGAATTTTATGTATGCGGCCCGCTTTCATTTATGAAAAGCGTGATTGAAGGATTGCAAAATCTGGGCGTTTCGATGGAAAACATCCGCTATGAGAGCTTTGCTTCATCCCTTGACATGCAAATAGCGAACTGACCAAAGAGGCAGCTGTCAAACCGACAGCTGCCTTTCATCTTTTCAAAACCCGGCTCATACAATAAAGAGAAGTCCAACCGGGGGGGATTTGAGTATTGAGCATACGGGAGCAAAAAGAGCTGCAGCGGGCGATAGCAGAAATTACGGAGATCGCGGAAGGATTCGGCCTGGATTTTTATCCGATGAGATATGAAATTTGTCCGGCTGAAATCATTTATACATTCGGCGCATACGGGATGCCGACAAGATACAGCCACTGGAGTTTCGGCAAGCAATTTCACAAAATGAAGCTTCACTATGACTTTGGCTTGAGCAAAATATATGAGCTTGTCATTAATTCAAATCCGTGTTACGCGTTTTTGCTGGACAGCAATTCATTGATTCAAAATAAGCTGATTGTCGCACACGTCCTGGCTCATTGTGATTTCTTTAAAAATAACTGTCGTTTTCAAAATACGAAGCGCGATATGGTTGAAAGCATGTCGGCGACAGCAGAGCGGATTAAACATTATGAGACGGTCCACGGTTCAAAAGAAGTCGAAGCATTTCTCGATGCGGTGCTGGCGATTGAAGAACACATTGACCCTTCGCTCGTAAGGCCGAAGCTGTCGTGGAGCATAGATGACGAAGAGGAAGAAGAAACAGACGCGCCGCCCACTCTTTATGACGACCTCTGGGAACTGGATCACAAAGGATCGAAAGAGAAGAAGAAAAGGACGAAAAAAAAGTTTCCGCCGAAGCCGGAAAAAGACATTCTGCTGTTCATTGAAGAACATTCGCGGGAGCTGGAACCTTGGCAGCGCGACATCTTAACGATGATGAGAGAGGAAATGCTGTATTTCTGGCCGCAGCTTGAAACGAAAATCATGAATGAAGGATGGGCGTCCTATTGGCATCAGCGAATCATCCGCGAGCTTGAGCTGACATCAAGTGAAGCGATCGAATTCGCCAAGCTCAACGCGGGAGTGGTTCAGCCGTCCAAAACGGGCATCAATCCTTATTATCTCGGATTGAAAATATTTGAGGACATAGAGGAGCGCTACAACAACCCGACAGAAGATATGAAGAAGATGGGTGTAAAGCCGAACTCGGGGAGAGAAAAAATATTTGAAGTCAGGGAGATCGAATCAGACATTTCATTTATCAGAAACTATTTAACGAAAGATCTCGTGATGCGGGAAGATCTCTACTTGTTTCAAAAACAGGGAAGGGATTATAAAATCGTTGACAAGGATTGGGAGGCTGTGCGCGATCAGCTTGTCAGCATGAGAGTCAACGGAGGATTTCCTTATTTGACAGTTGAGGACGGAGATTACTTAAAGAACAATGAATTATACATTAAGCATTGGTATGAAGGGATCGAACTCGATTTAAAGTATCTTGAAAAAGTTCTGCCTTACCTTCACCAGCTATGGGGAAGAAGCGTGCATGTCGAAACCGTGCTCGAAGATAAGCCCGTCATGTTTTCCTATGATGGAAAGGCTGTCCATCGCAGATATTTATAAAAAGTTTCAGGCTGCATTCGGGCAGCCTTTTTTATTTTAAAGCGCAACGACGACCGTCACTATGCCAAATAAAAGAATGTTTGTCCAGTTTTATAAGTTAATCATAAAAATGTAAAATAAAGGATTTAATACTCTTTCTAAAATTGTAATTTTGGCTCCCGGAAAGTGCGAAAATGTAGTATTTAAGTTACCTTTGAAATGTAAATGAAATATTATCTACCCTTAAAAACTTTTTTTAAAAACGAATAATTAAGGAATTTGACATAGTAAGTCAAGACTATACCTGATGGAATTCCCTCCTTATAATAGAAACAGAGGAAGGGCTGAAGCAGCCGTTCTCAAAAAAAATGAAACTGCTAATTTTCGCCTTTAAAAATATAAAATATTCTGCTATTGGGAGGACAACATGAAAAAACAAGTCATAACAGCAGCATCAGCGGTTGTTTTAGGATCAACTTTATTTGCGGGAGCGGCTTCCGCACAAACCATAACGGTGAAAAAAGGGGATACGTTATGGGGATTTTCGAAGAAGTACGGCACAAGTGTCAGCAAGATTAAACAGGAAAACAAGCTGAAATCCGATATCATTTACATAGGGCAGAGGCTGTCGATCAATGGAAGCAGCTCTTCGTCTGCAAAAGCGTCGCAAGCTTCATCAGCTACGCATAAAGTGGTCAAAGGAGACAGCCTTTGGAAAATTTCTCGGACATACGGCATGACCGTCAATGAACTGAAGTCTCTGAATGGTTTAAAAACAGATTTAATCCGGATCGGACAAGTATTAAAAGTTAAAGGGACGAAAAGCGTAAAAGCTGCATCAACGACAAAGCCTTCTGCATCAAGCGGGACAAGCAAGGCGCCTGCGCAAACCTCTTCAGCGCTGAATACGTCAAAACTAGTTTCAGATGCAAAAGCCCTTATCGGAACGCCTTATAAATGGGGCGGAACATCTGCATCAGGATTTGACTGCAGCGGATTTGTCTGGTACATCCTCAACAAACAGACGAATGTGGCGAGAACGAACACAGCCGGTTACTGGAATTCGATGAAGAGCGTATCAAGCCCTGCAGTAGGTGATTTCGTATTCTTCACGACATATCAGCCGGGACCTTCGCATATGGGGGTTTACATCGGAAACAATCAATTCGTTCATGCCGGTTCTGACGGCGTAACGATCAGCGATATGACAAACAGCTATTGGAAGCCCCGCTATCTTGGAGCAAAACGCTTCTAATGTTGCAGGGACAAGCCCGTTCATCATGATGAACGGGTTTTTTTCCGTTTAGAAACGGAACTCGGCTAAAAACGCCAAAAAGTGCTCGACCTTCTCATTATCTTTCAGACTAATCGCATATCCCCCTGCAACAGGAAGCTTCATGAAATCGCACGGCACCTCTATTAATCTTCCTTCCATCAGCTCGCGGCGCACAGTTGACAGCGGCAAAAATGATATACCGAGTCCTTCTGAAATAAATCGTTTCGTAATATGCGTCTGGCTTACGAGCATCGTTCTAACAAACGGAAATTTGATCCTCAGCTGCCTGACGAGGTCGTCCCAGTATTCGGGGTGATTATGGGTCAACAGCAAATATTCTTCAAGCAAATCTTCGACATCGAGCGGCGGCACTTGTTCTGAAACGCGGCCGTCATGAGGGGCGACCAAAATCACGGGATCGCTGTACATGGAATAGCAGTTCAGGTTTGACGATTGCACGTTTAAGCAGCTTAATCCGATATCTGCATGGCCGGCTGAAATCAGGGGAGCGATTTCAGCTGATTCGGCGATCTTTACTTTGATCTCCGAATTCGGATGCAGCGCCGTGTATTTTTTCAATACAAATGGGAGAATCGTATCGGCGATAAGCGGTGAAACCGCTAGATTCAATGTCTGTGAATAGCCTTGTCTGATTTTGTGAAGCTCTGCCATGCTCGATTCATAGTCTTCCAGCAGGCGAAGGGCGAAAGGAAGGTAAGCGCGGCCTTCTTTCGTTAAATGAATGCTTCTTCCTTTGCGGGTGAACAGCTGGCACCCGAGTTCTTCCTCAAGCAGTTTAATTTGGACGGTGACGGTCGGCTGAGAAATAAATAAGGTTTCCGCCGTCTTTCTGAAATTTTCGTATTTTGCGGCAGTAACAAAGGTATGAAGCCATTTAAAATCCATTGCAGTCCTCCTGATTAATTTTTTTAATCAAAGATATCAATATAATTCAATATTTTTTAAATATTATATCAACTATAATGATATTTACAAAGGAAAAAGGAGGAATTGATATGGTTTATCATGGATTGAAAGGGATTACTTGTGTTGAAACAGCCATCAGCCGCATTGACGGTGAAGAGGGAAAGCTGATCTACAGAGGGTACAATGCTGATGAACTGGCGCTTACATCCACATTTGAAGAAGTCGCTTATCTGATTCTCAACGGGGCATTTCCGACGGAAACGGAACTCAGCCGATTCAATGAGATGCTCGCTTCATTCCGTGTGCTGCCAGAAGCATGCAAGCGATTGATCCGCTGCCTTCCGGCCGAATTAGACGATATGGCGGTTCTTCGCACGGTCGTCTCTTCATTCGGGGACAAATCGTTTGCGTTCAAGCCGACAATGGAGCAGGCTCTCAGACTGATTGCAGCCGCCCCGTCGATTATCGCGTTCAGAAAAAGGCTGACTGACGGAGAAGAGCCTGTTCAGCCGCTGGATGAGCTTGGCTTTGTGGAACATTATTTTTACATGCTGAAAGGAAAGCGCCCGACAGAAGCTCAGAAAAAAGCGCTCGAAACATACATGATTCTTGCGATGGAACACGGCATGAACGCTTCAACCTTTTCGGCAAGAGTTACGGTGTCTACGGAATCCGATCTTGTTTCTGCCGTCACATCTGCACTTGGCACGATGAAAGGACCTTTGCACGGCGGAGCGCCGTCTGCGGTGACGGATATGCTGGAAGGCATCGGGGAAAAACAGCACGCAGAAAGCTATATAAGAGAAAAGCTTGAAAAAGGCGAGAGACTGATGGGATTTGGACACCGCGTCTATAAAACGCATGATCCGAGAGCGAAGGCTTTAAGGGTGAAAGCTGAGGAAATTGCCGGGGGCGACCGGGATATCGACCTTGCTCTTCATGTTGAAAATACGGCGATCCGCCTTTTGGAAGAATACAAGCCGGGCCGCAAGCTTTATACGAATGTCGAATTTTACGCAGCCGCTGTCATGAAGGCGATCGATTTTGATGCCGCATTGTTTACCCCTACTTTTTCGGCGGCGAGAATGGTCGGCTGGTGCGCCCATGTGCTGGAGCAGGCTGACAACAACATGATTTTCAGGCCGTCGGCTAAATATATCGGAGAATTGGTTTCTCAGTAATGCGGACACACGCCTTCTCAGCGAAGCGCGTGTTTTTTTAATAGATTTTAGAATGTTTAAGTAGGGAATTATGCCGGTGTTCTTGAATGTATTCATCAAGAAAGTCCTTTAAGGGGGAGACGATGAAAAAAGGATTCCTGATGTTGATCATGCTGTTTTTTCTAGGTGCATGCTCGGAAGGCCGGGATTTTGATGCTGAACATGAAGCGGCGGCGACGAAAGAAGGCGGAAGCGGTGCCGAAGTCATCGCAGAGCGTCTGGATGTGCCTTGGACGATCGCTCACACTGGCGAGATTTTTTACGTGACCGAAAGAAACGGGGGAATCGTGTCCATTGCCGAAGGCAAAAAGGAGCGCATGCAGCTTCAGCTGAAAAAGCCCGTTCATCAAGAAGGGGAAGGCGGACTGCTCGGATTTGTGCTCCATCCTGATTTCAAAAACAATCAGGAGGCATACGTTTACCATACATACAAAGACGGGGGCCATCTGAAAAACCGGATCGTAAAATTGACGCTTGACCGCCTCACTTGGACGGAAACGGAGGAGCTGCTTGCCGATTTGCCCGGAGGTGTGATTCATAACGGCGGCCGGATGGCGATCGGGCCTGATCAAAAGCTGTACATCACGACAGGTGATGCGGGGGAAAGGGAATGGGCCCAGCAGCCTGAAAAGCTGGCGGGGGTGATTTTAAGAATGGAGCTTGATGGTGCGATCCCTGCTGATCAGCCTTTTCGCTCGTCTTATGTATACAGCTTTGGACACCGGAATCCGCAAGGCCTCGCATGGATCGTCCGGCAGCTTTACAGCTCCGAACACGGGCAGTCTGGACATGATGAAGTGAACAAAATAGAAGCCGGAGCCAATTATGGCTGGCCGGTGATTGAAGGAAGCGATAAGAAGCGGGGAATGAAAGCGCCGCTCATCCATTCGGGAGAAGAAACGTGGGCCCCATCCGGTTTAGCGCAGAAAGGGGATGTCCTCTATATGGCCGGGCTGCGGGGAGAGGGGGTTTTCGTGGGTCGATCCTGCGGAAGCCAAAGCGGTCAAATGGCTTGGCGGATACGGCAGAATCAGAGATGTAAAAGTAATCGGAGATGATCTGTATTTCATTACGAACAATGGCGACGGAAGAGGCGAAAAAAAACAGACAGATGACCGGCTCATCCGCGTGCCTCTGCCTGACCAGTAAACATGTCTCGCTGAGTTCTTGCGTTTAAGGATGCCGGTATCGTGGTAACTGTGCACTAAACAATGGTGAAGAGGTGAGACGAATGAATCCGGCAAACAGACAGACGGATGGACAGAAAGCGCAAAAACAAGAAAAACAACCCGGGGCTGAGCACAAGATGGTGCCCCTTCCGCTCTCGGAAGATCGCGACTACAAAGGAAGCGGCAAATTAAAAGGAAAAACCGCCATTATTACCGGAGGAGACAGCGGAATCGGCAGAGCGGCCGCCATTGCATACGCCAAAGAAGGTGCCGACATTGCCGTCATGTACTTGGACGAACACAAGGATGCCGAGGAAACGAAAGAACGAATCGAACAGGAAGGCGCAAAATGCCTCTTGATTCCCGGAGATGTCGGGGATGAAGCACATTGCAAAACATCTGTCGAAAAAGCGGTGAATCACTTTGGCGGACTCGACATTCTTGTCAACAACGCTGCCGAACAGCATCCGCAAAAAGGGATCGAAGATATTTCGACCGAACAGCTTGAACAAACGTTCAGAACGAATATTTTCTCCATGTTTCACATGACAAAAGCCGCGCTCCCGCATTTAGGGGAAGGAAGCGCGATTATCAATACCGCATCGATCACAGCTTATGAGGGCAGTCCGGCGCTGATTGACTATTCGAGCACAAAGGGTGCGATTGTCGCGTTTACCCGTTCGATGGCTGCATCCCTTGTCAAAAAAGGAATACGCGTCAACGCGGTAGCGCCGGGGCCCATTTGGACGCCGCTCATTCCGGCTACTTTTTCGCCGGAAAAAACGGAAAAACACGGTACAAATACGCCGATGGGAAGGCCCGGACAGCCTTCTGAACACGCTGCGGTGTATGTTCTGCTCGCTTCAGACGATTCTTCTTATATGACAGGACAGACGATCCACATCAACGGCGGAAGATATGTGACGACATAACCTTTCAACCGGCTGCTATTGTAAGGCAGTCGGTTTTTTCTGTTTGTTTTTTTCGGAAAAATAAGAATTTGAAAGATCACTTTCAAAAAAGCTGCCCCGTAAGAGATAATAGAAACAGAAAGAGAAAGGATGTGTATGAATGAGCGATCGCAGAATGACAGCAAAATGGGCATCCAAACTTGGATTTGTTCTCGCTGCAGGGGGATCCGCCATCGGCCTGGGGGCGATTTGGAAGTTTCCCTATGTGGCTGGAACGAGCGGAGGAGGCGCATTTTTCCTTGTATTTGTCCTATTTACGATCCTGCTGGGATACCCCTTGCTTTTGGGGGAATTTATATTAGGCCGAAAAAGCCAATCGGATGCTATCGGCACCTATCAAAAAATAGCGCCGGGGACGCCTTGGGTGATCACAGGCTGGATCGGAATCGCCGCCTGCTTCCTTGTTCTGTCGTTTTACAGTGTGATCGGCGGCTGGATTTTGCTTTATATCATCAAAGCAGTAACCGGTTCATTGTCGGGTCTCACGCAGGACGGATACGGGGAGCTCTTCGGTTCGATCATCCAAGATCCGCTGCAGACACTGGCAGCGCAGCTTGCGTTTATCATCATGACGATCCTCGTCGTGGCGAAGGGTGTGCAAAAAGGAATCGAGCGCGTCAGTTCGATTATGATGCCGCTATTATTTATTTTATTTATTGCGCTCGTTTTAAGGGCTCTGACGCTTGAGCATGCGATCGACGGCGTGCGTTTTCTGCTTGTGCCCGATTTTGGCAGCCTGACGCCGCAGGCGATTCTTTTTGCGCTCGGACAAGCTTTCTTTACGTTGACGCTTGGCGTATCTGTGATGGTAACGTACAGCTCCTATTTGTCAAAGTCACAAAACCTTCCGAAGTCGGCGGTCTCGATCGTGATCATGAACCTTGCCGTCACGCTGCTTGCCGGTTTGGCGATTTTTCCGGCCGTCTTTTCATTCGGGCTTCAGCCCGATCAGGGTCCGACTTTATTATTTACGGTTCTGCCGGCAGTTTTTGACCGGCTTCCATTCGGGATGCTGTTTTTTATCGGATTTTTGACGGCCTTTTTATTTGCTGCCCTGACTTCGGCTTTTTCGATGATTGAGATCATTGTTGCCGCTATTACAAAAGGCGATCAAACAAAAAGGGGAAAATGGACGTGGGCGATCGGCCTTTTGATTTTTGCCGTCGGCATTCCTTCCTGCTTGTCTTACGGAGTGCTCGATGAGCCGTTCATTTTTAAGAAGACGTTTTTTGATGCGGCGGATTATGTCGTCAGCAATATTTTGCTGCCGCTTGGCGCGCTTTTTATTTCGATTTTTATTCCGCTGAAATTGTCCAAACACGATCTATATGAAGAAATGAAGAGCGGATCAAAAGCGGGGAAAGGCTTTTTTATCGTGTGGTTTTATCTTCTCCGTTTCCTTGTGCCGCTTGCAATTGTACTTGTCTTTTTAAATTTAATCGGAGTGTTTTCATTTTAAAAGATCAGGAGATGGGTGAATATGGTGTTAGACTTTCAACAGATGTTTCCGAGCGAGGATGGCAATCACGAGGCGCGGTATCAGCTGCTGGCATTGCTTGAAGCGGTATTGGCCGGAATGGACAGGCTGAAGGATCCCGCCCGGATGACGCTTGGCCGCGAGTCTGAAGTTTCCTCTGACTACTATCAAAGCGTCATTGAAGAGGCCGCCTTGCCGGAAAAAGGCTTCGGGGCGGAAAAAAGCGTTGAAGAGCTATTGAAATTGCTTGACGGCCACCGTTTTTTAAACAGGCATTATGTGGCCAACGCGACACCTTTGCCGAACACCGCCAGCATCGCCGGGAATCTTTTAATGGTTCTTTTAAACGGAAACAATTTATGGGATGTAGACGGCACGGCTGCAGCAAGGACGGAAGTGCAGATCACGGCGATGCTTTCGGACATTGTCGGCTATGACAGGCACAAGAGCGGCGGTTTTACCACATGGGGCGGGCAGGGAGCTGTTTTTCAGTCGCTCAGGCTGGCGATCGCAAGCGCGTATCCTGAAGCGAATCAGCAAGGAACGCCGCATCACCTGTACGCGTTCTGTTCAGAGCTTTCGCATTTCAGTCTTTACAAATCGATGGAAGCTTCCGGAATCGGGACGGACCATTTGATCAAGGTCAAGACGAATCGCGATCATTCGATGGATCTGGCCGATTTGCGGGAAAAAATGCAAGCCGTGATTGAAAAAGGCGGACATCCGATCTATGTATTGGCAACGCTTGGCACAACTGACTCATTTGGCATCGATGATTTGGCCGGTATCAAAAAAGTGACTGAGGAAATAGAGGCCGCCTACGGTTTGCCTCCTGTCTATATTCATGCCGATACGGCGATGGGTGGGATGTACGGTTTTTTTAACGGATACGATTTCATCGGAAACCCGCTTCATCTTGAAGATGAGGTGCTTGAGACGCTTGCCCGCTACAAAAAACATTTTCAGCATTTGCACCTGGCGGACAGCTTGGTCTTTGATTTTCATAAACTTGGACAAACGCCTTATATCACAAGCCTTTTCTTGGTGAAAAACCGTGAGGCACTGAAAGTCGTTGATTTGGATCCGGATGAGACGCCTTATGTCGGTAACAGAGGGTTTGGCAGCTATCATACGAGCTATACGCTAGAGTGTTCGCGAATGGGAAGCAGCATACCGATTTATGCTTCTCTGCTCGCATTCGGAATCGAAGGCTACCAGGAGATCTTGGCCAATTACATTAGAGTTAACCTGGCATTTCGAAAAAAACTCCTGCAGGCTTTTCCGAATGCAGCCGTCACCAATGATGTATCACCTGTAACGACATTCCGCTTCTATCCGGGAAATGTCCGCTATCACGAAGAAATCAGCGGCGCCATCACGGAGGAAGAAGTGCGGAATATTAACAAATTCAATGAAAAAATCGCCGAAACATTGGGAAGGCACCGCAGTCACACCTATTTTGGCAGCACGAAAAAGCAAACATACGTTTATCCTGCTGACAGCCGTTTGCCCGTGCCGCTTTATGTCCAGAAATTCTACAGTGTCTCGCCTTACACGACGGTTGATACAATTGACCATTATATCGCCTTTTTAAAAGCGCATGTTGAACCGTCCGATGTAGCAGCCGGATAAAGTTTGAAAATGAAGCCGCATACCATGCACATCATAAAAAATGTTCAGTTGATATGTGAGTTTCCTTAAACCGAACGCCAATGCAAAGTCTATCAGCGTCGAAACGTGTGTCGAAAAAGACGGCAAGATTCACGGTGAAACGGTTCAGAATGCCGCTGAATTGATCGCCGATCTGTGCTACAGACAAGATCGCGCGGCATGATGATGTGACAAATAAAAGCTGCCCGACTCCCTGGGTTAGGGATTCAAGCCAGTTGGCGACATTCAGAAAAAAGTTGATGCCCTGCTTGAAAATAAAACTGTGTCAAAGACAACATCATCCACGAGACAGTCAAGCAAAACCATAGGAACAACCCTGAAAAAAGGGTCGTCCTGTTCCAAGGGCAAGGCGCTGCAGAAACGTTTGATTGCCGCGGGCTTACACTGCCGAAATACGGGGCTGGTGAGTCTTACGGAGATGAAACGGTGCAAGCTGTTAAAGCTCAGCAAAAGAAAGCGGGTAGCGCGGTGGATGAAATCTACGGACCGGCTACCGAAAAGGCGCTCGCAGCTATTGAAGCGAAAAAGAAAAAGCCTTCCTCAAACGGCAAAAAATCATCCTACCCGCTGCCGTCTGGCATCTATAAGGTAAAAAGCCCATTGATGGAAGGGACAGGCGTCCGACAGATTCAAGAGGCTCTAGCTGCCCTCTATTTCTATCCAGACAAAGGAGCAAAGAATAACGGCATAGATGGTTATTACGGGCCGAAAACGGCGAACGCAGTCAAACGGTTCCAGCTTATGCACGGGCTTTCTGCGGATGGTATTTACGGTCCTAAGACTAAAGCGAAAATTGAAAAGCTAATGAAATAATGAAAAGGCCCTCTGACAGAGGGCCGCTCAATAAGTATTGGAATCCATGGAGTGATTTACTATTAAAAGATACCGGCGACCATTACAATCCAAGCTATAGCAAGGATAATGATAAAAAGTTTTTCTTCCCGTTTCAAAAAGCCAGAAATAATGAATCCAGTAGTTAACAAAAGAAAACTAATAATCTTTATAATCCCTTTAATAGCTTCTGGTGAAAATGCCCACACGAATAAAGAAGCAATAACCAGTCCATATACAATTTTTTCGAAAATATTTAATTTATCTTCATTCATCAGAAACCCTCCATTTTGTTAAGATTCTGTAAATTCAATTGATGGAATTTACAAATTTGGTATAATCGCCCTGTCAACTCAGATAATTACATAACAAATATAACATGAAAGGATGCATGAAAAAATGAAAAAAATTGTTGGGACTGCGTTGGCTGCTGGATTAATTGCCTCTTCATTAATTCCGCAAACATCACATGCAGCTGAGGAAGAAAGTGATTCATTTAGATCGACAGTTGTTAAAACTGAATTGCAGCAAATGGCTGATTTATCTAGCGTTTCCGTCATGGATGAAAATGGGAAGGTACATATTCAAGCTGTACCACCTTCGAGTAAATGGAAAATAGTTGACCATTTTAGGGGAAGTTCAAAAAACATGGATACGGCTTCTGAATTAGCTGCTAGATTTGTCGCATCACTTCCAGCACTTTGGAATAAGTGGGCTGCAATAGCTGCAAACACATTCTTTCCAACATTCTTTGAGAAAAAGCCAACACGATATTTTTCGACCACCCAGTATTTAGCTTATGATAAAAAATATAGATATACGATCATTGAATTGTATGTATACAAAGACAGTAAGTATTCAAAACAAGTCGGATATGATTATAAGTGGTTTAGGACGCCAAGATAATTTTAAAATCTGTTAAGACCTTCTAAAAGGCGAAACTTGAATCGTTGCTGAAGTAATAAAGAAAAGGCCCTCTGTTGAGGGCCGATTTCATTTTTTTACTTTAAATTCTCATGGCTTTATCAGGTATTATTAATCCGACAGATTATCGTCATATTCCTGTATTTGTTCTGCTATCAGTCTGTCTCTGTCGATCAAGTTCTTAATAATATTAGAGTCTATAACTCTACTTGAATTCCGGATTTTTTGTATTATTTCCAACTTGGCTCCTTTTTGTTCTAATGCTTCGATGACACTTAACAGAGAGGTTAGTTTATTCGGATCATCAACATAATAACAAGTTAATATAGAATGGCCTTCGCTTATATTCTTTTTTATCTCGCTAATCGGCTCTCCACCGTATTTTCTAATTATTGATATAAGGCTATTTATATTTTCAGCATTAAGTATTTTTACATCAATTCTATTTGAGCTCATAAATTTTCACTCCATTCCTTAGAAATCTTTAATAGATTTTATCGGTTCACCAGGTTTACTGTTTTTCCAGTTACCGCCAAAACGGGTCAATTTTTAAAAAGACAGTATTAAGAATCATCACTGGAAGCATGAAGAGTGTTGCAATCCACCATATAAACTCATATTTTTTATCACTCTGTTCTTGACTTCTTTTAGATAGGGATTCAAAAAATCCCAGGAGACTATACAAACGGGTGTAAAATTGTTGAGGAAGCGAACCGTCAATATGAATGTGCTTGGTTGTTTCTCATATTAACGGTTCGATTTTTTATTATTATTTTGTTTCTGGAATATTAGCCAGATGAACAGAGTAATTCCCACCCTCATTAATCTCTCTTCATCGTTTTTCAAAGTCTTGTACTACTTTATTGTACGCCTGTGCAAATTCTTCAAGGCTGGGTATTTTACGTCATTTTCTTCAATGTTATATCGTCACTCTCAGCGTCATTGTCTCTTTTTCTTCTGAAGCGATATTTTGACTGCTGCACGCGGTGGAAAAGTGAAGCATAAAAGAACTGATATCTTGAGCTTTTGTTTTTTTCTTTAATCCTTACATGCTGTTCTTTTTTGAACCGGTATCCATATTTCGCTTTTAAACGTTGGGGAGCTGATATCCTGATCCTGATTCCAGAGGATTTCCGGCCCTTTCGTTTGCTCGTAATGTGAAGACGGGAACCATTCAGCATAAATGCGTCCCCAGACATTTTGAAGGGTGTCCGGAAACGGACCGGCCGCTTCAAAGACAGCCCATGTCGAGGCGGGAACTTCAAGCTGTTCATATCGGTCCGGGCATTCCTTCGTTGTCGCTGCACCGATATAATGGTCAAGTTCTCCCTTCTCTTCCATCCGGCCTTCGGAAAAGTTCCCTGATGCTTGAATCAGTCCAAGCGGCTCGACATTTGACAGCTCTTTTAATTCAGCGATGTTTTCACTGCTTAAAGCTTTCCACATCGAGGCGATTTCCGGATTGATTCCGTGAAAGACGACAGGGACCCTTTTTTTGATTCCGACGATCCGAAATGCCTTCTTTTCTACAATACGGTAGTTCATTTCGTTTCCTCCTCTAATTGTTAACTGGAAGGTCATCGGAGGATATGCTTTCAGTGTGCTGATATCGTGCCTTGCCTCTGTCGGCGTGATGCCGTGCAGCTTTTGAAATGCGCGCGTAAAAGCATCCGGCGAGTGATAGCCGTATTTCACCGCAATATCGATCACTTTTCGATTCGTGTTCTTCAGTTCAAACGCTGCAAGGGTAAGCCGCCTGCGGCGGATGTATTCGGACAGCGAAACCCCGGCAAGAAAAGAAAACATCCTTTTAAAATGATATTCAGAGCAGTAAGAAAGCTTCGCAAGCGTTTGAAAGTCGATACTGTCCGCCAAGTGTTCTTCAATATACGCCATGGCTTGATTCATGTTCTTCAGCAAATCCATTTGATGACCTCCTATGTTTACAAGAATAGCAGGAGCAGAATCCCCACATCCGACTTTCCGTGCCCGATTGTGCAGGGTCATTCCCGAGACTGTCCACCGTTCAACCATGCTGTCTTCAGCTTTTTGATGCCGTCTGCGATGCTTTTTTCAGAAAGTCCGCCAAACCCGAGGAGCACCGCGTGGGTTTCAGGAGGAGTCACATACGAGACTGAGGCTGGATATACTTTGACCCCTTGTTCCAGCGCTTTCCGGGTCAGCCACTCTTCGCTCGGGGCGTCTTTCACCTCAAGGATGATGTGAAGGCCGGCGTTCTCTCCTCTGACTGCGGCATGATCGCCAAATTCACGCTTGATGGCATCAAGGAGCGTTTTTCGCTTTTTTCGGTAGAGTGTTCTCATTCGGTTCAAGTGCCTTTGATAATCCCCGTTTTTCATAAAAAAAGCAATGGCATGCTGTACATGGCGGGAAACCGTTTGTTTAAATAAGGATGCCATGTTGAGCCCTTCTTGGACGAGCGGAAAGGGGAGAACCATATAGCTGATCCTGAGGGAGGGAATCAGCGATTTTGAAAAGGTTCCTAAATAGATGACCCGGTGGTTCCGGTCAAGTCCCTGAAGGGAAGGAATCGGCTGTCCTGCATAGCGGAATTCCCCGTCATAATCGTCTTCGATGATATAAGCTCCGGTCGATGCTGCCCAGTCAAGCAATTGCAGCCTGCGGCCGACCGGCATGATCATTCCGAGCGGAAACTGATGGGACGGGGTGGTGTATGCGAGCTGCGGCTGATATTGTTCAAGATCTTGCACGGAAATCCCGCTCTCGTCGACTGCTATAGGCATCACATTGAAGCCGCCGGTTTTCAGGACCGTTTTCGAGCGATGAAATCCGGGATCTTCAAAACCGACGGTTGTGCCTTTAGGAAACAGATGGCACAGCAACTGCAGCAAAACCGGTGTGCCGGCTCCGATGATGATTTGCTCGGGTGAACAGACCACGCCGCGCGATTCTCTGAGGTAAACCGCAATCATTTTCCGCAGCGGAAGATCTCCGGCCGTGGGGCCGCTTTGAAAAAGTCCGTGCCCTGATTCATCAAAGGTTTTGGCGAGCGTTTTTTTCCATAGGGAAACGGGAAATGACGCGAGGTCTACATGGCCGTGGTGAAAATCGATCATGTCCGCCGCCGTCTCATGTTCTTCCATTTCTTTTTCGGCAGGAGGAGGTGCAGCCTGTGCAAAGTCTCCTTCCGCTTCGGCCGCATACCAGCCCTTTCTAGGCTTGCTGAGCAGATATCCTTCTGCAGCCAGCTGTTCATACGCGTGTTCAACGGTTGTCAGGCTGATATTTAAATGTTTGGCAAGCATTCGTTTGGAGGGAAGCTTTGTTCCAGGCTTTATGTGTCCCGAATGAATGCTTCGTTTGAAAAACGCGTACAGCTGCTGATAAAGCGGCTCGCTGCCGCTGCGGCTTAAAAAGGGGGTTATATCCATTCAATCATCCCTTTCAATTCATCTGGTATGTATTATTTTATCAAAACTGGCCATTTTAAAAAGGTCAGTTTCCGGGTTAAAGTAGTTTCATAACCAACAGAAGGGAATGACGATGTTGCTCGATTGTAGGGAATTGCATTGTGAAACAGAGCTCAAGGAAGTCTATCCGATTATGAGACAGCTCCGCCCCCATTTGGATGAAACGTCTTTTTTGGAGCTCGTCAAAGAAGCGCGGGAGGCTGAAAGGTATACGTTATTTGCGCTGTATGACGGTGATATTCCGGTGGCTTTGGCCGGCTTTTTGCCGAGGGTTTCTTTGAACCAAGGCCGTCATGTTTGGGTAGCGGACCTGGTGACGTGTGAAAAACACCGTTCAAAAGGCTATGGAAAGAAGCTTTTAGGCGCTGTTGAAGAGTGGGCCAAAGGGAACGGATTGGCTTCAATCGCTTTATCATCAGGCTTACAGCGGGCAGACGCTCACCGTTTTTACGAAGAGAAAATGGGGTATGAAAAAGCGAGCTACCTATTTCGCAAGGCTCTGAAATGAAAAACTCCCCGGTATAACCGGAGAGTTATTAAAAGCCGAGCTGCAGATTCGTATCGATGGAGACGATGGTCCATACGCAAACGAGAATGAAAATGTTCAGGACGACGCCGAGAAATCCGAGACCGGTCCGTCCTTTTTTTATGAACAGCTCGATAATTCCGAGCGGAACGGCGGCCATCGCAAAAGGAAGCATCTTATACGAATATGCAATCGTGTCGCTTAAAATGGCCAAGTTTAAGACGAACAGGGACAGAATGGCCGTGCCGACAGACACCCATCCAAATACGTTGTGCTCCTTAAAGATTCTTACCAGTTCCATAATTCCACCTCACCTACTTTAGCTGCTTTGACAGGCCCTTTTTTGATCAGCCGTTCAACCTCTTTTGACGGTCCGGTAATGACGGCTCCATACACGTTCACACCATTCTGTTCCACATAGTCAAGCCGTTTGGAAAGCTTCAGGTCTTTCCTGCCTGAAATGGTTTCAGCCCAATGCTTGTTCTTGATCATGTAGGAAAGCGCCGCTTTAAACTGTTCGTCATCGTTTTCGGCAGGTTGCTGAATTTCAAAAATCCGGTTTGAATCTTTTCCGGGAAATCCGATCGGCTCTGCGTATGGATGCTCTTTTAAATCGCCCTCTGTTTCAATCGCATTCCACAGAACGCGAATATCATAGCCTTTTAATTTTTCATACAGCTCCTTTGTCGGGTATGCTTTTTCAAAGGAAAGGAAAGCTTCGGTTACGGTTCCGTCAGGCAGCTGTTTTAAAATCGACTCGGCTTTGGACACTGATTTTTCTTTGATGCCGTCAGGGTAGACAAAATGACGTTCTTCTTTTGAAAGCTCCTGATTGTATTGATGAATCTGCGGAGACTTCAGCTGATCGAAGAACATTTCCACTTCTTCATTTCCAACTACTTTTGTGACGTTTCCGATTTGCTTCTTTAACGGGAACTGTGTTTCGATTCCAAAGAGTTTTACTTTGTTGACAAGGGCTTCAGTATCGACTTGAATATTCGGGTTTGTGACGGCAACTGTCATTGAAGCGGTTTGCACCAGTTCATTCCCTTTGCTTTCATGCCCGCCCAACCCGTAGTATAGATAGCTGCCGAGTGTGCAGATCGGCAGAATAATAAGCGTAGAAATAACAGCAAGGGTGGAAATCCGCATATATGATTTATTTTTTCCGTATCTTAAAATCGCTTTTTGCTTTTCAGGACTGATCGCCAAATCCCAGTCTTCGTCTTTCATTTCCTGTTCCAGCATGTCCTGGTATTCTTCAAGCTGTTCAAGCTCTTCTTCGACCCGGAGCATTTCCGATTCGGAAAGTTCGCCGTTTTTATATTTTTCCCAACGTTTTTTAAAATCTTCATTCATCGTTAACACCTCTGTTGTAAAGTGCTTTCAGCCGCTGTCTGGCACGAAATAAAACACTTTTAAAATTAGCCTCTGAGATATTCATCAAGCTTGACGCTTCCTTGTAGTTCATTTCTTTTAAATAGTACAGCGTAAGCGCTTCCCGGTAGTTATCGGGGAGCTGGTTCATATATAAGGTTAACACTTCCTTGATTTCGACCTGGTGAGCAGGGCTTTGCACCGCGTTTTGAAACAGGTTTCCGATCATGTCGTCAGAAATCGTCACTTCCTTTTTATGCTTTCTGACATAGTCGATAAACGCATTGCGTGCCACTTGAAAAAGCCATGGCTTCACTTTGCTGTGGTCGTAAGAATGGATGTGTATGTAAGCTCTCATAAAGGTTTCCTGAAGCAAATCCTCTGCTAGATGTTTATCTTTCGTCATGGAGAGCAGGAACCTGTAAACATCATTCATATACATTTGGTAAATTTCGTCGATAGTCACTGCCTTTTCTCCCCTCTATGTTATAAACGCATAAGAAAGGTTTGAAGTTGCACTAAATATGCCCACGGCTCATTTTTCCTCCAATTTCTTACCTTTAAAATCATCTATCCTATATAATAACTGAACACGTTCAAAAAAACTAATCTTCATCGCGATTTTAACGACTGAACGGCCGAAATATAAAGCACAGCAGCAAAATAAGCCTTTAAGCATATCAGATCTTTATTATATGCTAAAAGGCTATTTGATTAGAGGATATCCTTCATTATCAGCTGTTTTTATCGTCTGTCAAAAATATTGGCCGTGACCGCGGCGGTCTTCTGCGGCCAGCGCATCGGCTTTCGTTCGATGGACGGTGCCGAATGGATGGTTGGGCGGAGCATAGATTGAATATAGTTTCAGCGGAGTATTGCCTGTATTGGTGAGATTGTGCCATGTTCCGGCAGGGACGACGATAGCGGTGTCATCGTAAACATTTCTTTTAAATTGCAAATGATGTTTGCTCGGCCCCATTTGAACGATTCCCCTGCCTTGTTCAACACGAAGGAACTGGTCAACGTGAGGGTGCATTTCCAATCCGATGTCTTCGCCGGGGTTGAGGCTCATCAGGGTAACTTGCAAATGTCTTCCTGTCCATAAAGCGGTCCGAAACGTTTTGTTCTGTTTTGCCGCTTCGTTGATATTAGCGGCAAACGGCTTTTGTCCATAATCTCTTAATACGATGCGTTCTTCGCTGCCGGGTGTTCGAAAAGCGCCTGCATAGTCTGATTCGTGAAACCAAACCGGGTTATAAGAAAAAGGAATATAATATGGGTATTGATTTGGATGCATTTGTTCTAGGTCCCTTCATTAGTTTATTGGGATCATCATATGCAATAGGCATATGAAGTGTCCCGCTGTAAGATGATTTTTAGTCAAAACACGTTTTTAAAAAAAAGCTTCCGGGAAAATATGATATCAGACTCACAACAGGAGGGAGAGGAGCATGGAATACATCAACATATCCGGTACATCGATCGAATCGTCGCGCATCGGTCTCGGAACATGGGCCATCGGAGGTTTTATGTGGGGCGGAAGCGATGAAAAAGAAGCGATTCAGACGATTCATGCTGCGTTTGATGAAGGAATCAACCTGATTGATACCGCTCCGGCATACGGTTTCGGGCAGTCGGAAGAAATCGTCGGTAAAGCCGTACAGCAATACGGAGAGCGCGACCGAGTCATTCTCGCGACAAAATCAGGACTTGATTGGAAGCAGGAACAGCTGTACCTCGACGGATCGAGGGAGCGGATCATCAAGGAAGTTGACGATTCGCTGAAAAGGCTCAATACGGATTACATCGACCTGTATCAAGTGCATTGGCCCGATCCGCTCGTCCTGATCGAAGAAACGGCGGAAGCGATGAAAGACTTGTATGATGCGGGGAAAATCAGAGCGGTCGGCGTCAGCAATTTTTCCCCGGAGCAGATGGACACATTCAGAGCTG
Organism: Bacillus paralicheniformis; assembly: GCF_001042485.2. Lineage (GTDB taxonomy): Bacteria > Bacillota > Bacilli > Bacillales > Bacillaceae > Bacillus > Bacillus paralicheniformis. The sequence continues at coordinate 378,354 of NZ_LBMN02000012.1, read as the reverse complement.
CGGCGCCGCTTCATACCGTACAGCCGCCGTACAACATGTTTGAAAGGGAAATCGAGCAAGACATTCTTCCGTATGCGCAAGATCAAGGGCTGACGACGCTATTATACGGAAGCTTGTGCAGGGGGCTTCTGTCAGGAAAAATGAATGAGGACTACACGTTCAAAGGGGACGACCTTCGAAAGCGGGACCCTAAGTTTCAAAAGCCGCGCTTTAAAGAATATCTGGAGGCCGTCAGGAAACTTGATGAGTTTGCAAACGAGCGGTTCGGCAAATCGGTTCTCCATCTGGCAGCAAGATGGGTGCTTGATCAGCCCGGCGCAAGTATCGCTTTATGGGGAGCGAGACGCCCTGATCAAATCCGTCCAGTCAGCGAAATCACCGGCTGGAGCTTAACGGAAAGTGATCAAAAAGCAATTGACGACATATTGGACAATACGATTTCAGAACAGATCGGGCCTGAATTTATGGCGCCGCCGACAAAAGAAAAAGTCTGAAAACCGGGGAGAAAATTCCCCGGTTTTTTTTGTGAAAAATCATTTTTTAGTACCAGGTAATAAAAAAAATTGTTATAATAATAAAGGGAAACCTCATACGACTACATCAATAAAGGAAGTGCCATATGTATAAATTTACTGGTTATGCTGCAAAAGCGATTCTTTCTTTGCGCGGCGGAATTAAAGTATACAATAAAGAAAATCTTCCTAAAGACACAGGTTTCGTTATTGCGTGCACACATGCAGGATGGGTGGATGTCGTCGCACTGGGTGTCGGCATTTTGCCTATGGAAATTCATTACATGGCGAAAAAAGAGCTTTTTGAAAATAAATTAAGCGGTTCTTTTCTTTCAAGCATCAACGCATTTCCCGTCGACAGGGAAAATCCCGGGCCAAGCAGCATCAAAACCCCGATTAAGCTGTTGAAAGAAGGAAAAATCGTCGGCATTTTCCCAAGCGGAACAAGATCATCTGAAGATGTTCCATTGAAAAGAGGGGCTGTCACGATCGCCCAGATGGGAAGAGCGCCGCTTGTGCCGGCCGCATACAGCGGTCCTTCCAACGAAAAAGAGCTTTTCAAGAGAGGCAAAATGAAACTGGTCATCGGCGAACCGCTCAATCAGGAAGATTTCGCTCAATATTCGTCAAAAGAAAAGCTGGTCAAGATGACGGAGGCTTTGAATGACAGTATTAAAGCTTTAGAGAAAAAGCTGGAGCAGCTATAATTCAAACATACGCAAGGAAAAACAGCTTCTCACGCACAGAAGCTGTTTTTTAATTTTTTGGGCAGTATTTTAGAACGATATTTATTGGTGAGGAGCTTATATATGAAATGGTATTTGAAAGCAATAAAAAACTATGCAGGATTTACAGGAAGGGCGAGACGAAAGGAATTTTGGCTGTTTTGCTTTTTCTCATACATGATTTTGGTCCTCTACGGTTTTTTTAAAGCCATTCTGCATCTTCCGGAATATGAAATAGAGACATTTTTAGGGATGGTTTATTTGCTTGCCATTCTTGTGCCGGGCTTGGCTGTCACGATCCGCAGATTGCATGATACGGGTAAAAGCGGCTGCTGGATCTGCATCGGTCTGATCCCTCTCATTGGGCAATTTATTTTGCTGATCATGCTTTGTCAAAACAGTGTAAAAGAGGAAAATCAATACGGGCCGAACCCGAAGGGAGCTATCTAAGCGAAAACCGCCTGTCCCCAGGCGGTTTTTTAGTTGTTTGGGGCAGTTGATTTTTCTAAAAACAAAAGCAGTTCCCGCCAAAATGTTTGAGCTGCAATGGCATCGGCTTCAGTTTTTCCCCCATAGGCTATTTTTCGGCTTTTCCGCTCGGATGTCGGAAAGTATGGAGGCCTGATATTATGGCCGGCATCTTCGAAATATAGATGTTTAACAGAATAGGGAAATCTCTTCTTTTTCAGCCGTTCAACGATTTTCTCGTTCATAGAGGCGGAGGGCCATACCAAATCATCCGTACCTGAAGTTAACAGAATAGGCCCATTAATATGTTCCGCTTTTATAATTGCTGGATGATCCTCTTTCACTTTCCGTAAAGCTTTTTTGTAAAGATCAGTAAAAGCATGAGGCTGTCTTGTGAGCTTATGTGTCACCATATTCCACAGCTGAGAAAGCGAAAACAATGGCAGCGGGGCAAAGGCGAGCGGTGCGCCGTCCAGACTCCAGGAAGATGTCTGCCGAAATTTTTTTAATCCAACGCCTTGAAAGACGACCCCGCCGCCTACATGAGAAACCGCAAAACGGATTTCCGGAAAATGGGAACCTATCAGCAGCGCCAGTTCGCCGCCTTTTGACCTTCCGCATATTCCGATCTGACGATGATGAAGTCCTTCTTGGCGTCCGAGCCAATCGATCGCTTTCCGGAAATATTCAAGCGGGATTTCAACCAGTTTTTTAGGAAGCTGTTTGTATTGAAAATAAGGGATTGCAAATGTTGCATATCCGTAATTTGCTAACATGCCTGCCATTGTTTCATCAAGACCGCCGTCAGATCCCCCTAATACGATGACTGCGGGAGGCCGGTTGACAGCAAGCGGACGAAAAAATGTGCCGGACAACCCATTTTCGCTTACTTCCTGTCTCTCTACTGTTTCAGAAAGCAGCACTCGTTTTATTTCTTTACTCAGGATCGTGCGTTCTTTTTGCTTCACCTCAATCCTGTAAACGGAGGAATTAACCGATTTTTTATGGAACGAGCAGGAGGATTCAACCGCCTGCATTGACCAAAAAAGCCCCATTTGATCTTTAGACTGGTAGGTTCCTTTTATTGGGGCTGCTGCTGCAGGGTCGACTTCTCCCAATCGATTCGCTTGAAAAACAGCATGTGATCTCCACTCTGCGTCAGCTTCATCTTTCACAGTCAAGATGATTTCAATGATATCAAACGGTCGGAGTCCGCTTATCTTCAGGTTTATTTTTTCATCCCATTTGGAAACTGCAGGTATGTGCAAAACCGGTTGCAGAGTAATCAAGACGGCACTTCCTTTTCAAGTTTTGTATAAAATAAATCGACGCACTCCTCAACATAGTCATCAATACGATCATCGAACGACTCCTTGAATGCGGGCAAATGTTGAAACATAATGTATTGATTCAGCAAACCGAAAAACATTTGGCTTAAAATTTGAAAATTGCCGCCTGAAATTTTTTTTTCGGCATAGAGGTTGGCAAAATAAGTCTCTAAAAAGCGATTGAGACGGCGGGGAATATCCATGATTAATTCGCAAACTTCCTTATCCTGTACTGCATCATTAAAGTAAAGTAAAAAAACAGTACCTTTTTCCAGGTTTTCTTTTAGATATGCTTTCGCAATGAATGAGAGGTCTTGTCGTAAATCGCCGCTCAGTATTCCTTCAAGTTCTCCAATAAAATCTCCCGATGACACATGTTGAATAACACTTTCCCGAAATAAATTCTGTTTATTTCCGAAGTGTCTAAAAAGGGTCAAATGATTGACGCCTGCTTTTTGGGCAATTTCCCTGGTGGATGCGGCTTGATATCCTTTTTCTTTGAAAAGGGCAAGCGCCGCTTCGATTAATCGATCCCTTGTAGATTGTGCTGACATAAGTCCCTCCTGAAATGTAATCACTTGATTACATGATAATTGAATTTTGTTCTGTAATCAAGTGGTTACATATTTTGAATGCAAAAAAAAGAGGATACAAATTCATTGTATCCCCCGGTTTGTTCACAATGTTATTCCGCTTCCTCAAGCAGCGGCGTTTCCGCAGCTTTTTTCACCTCAACGTATGAAACGTGGTGGCCGTCGATTTCGTTGATCGTGAATTCAAATCCCTGATCGGTGATCATGTCGCCTTTTTGGACGTCATATTTTTGTGTCAGGAACCATCCGCCGATCGTGTCAATTTCCTCATTGTCGAGCTGAATGCCGAGCAGATCGTTGACTTGGTTGACGAGCACTTTACCGTCGAGAATGTAATGGTTTTCGCCAATCTTGCGGATTTCATTAATTTCATCGATATCGAATTCGTCACGGATTTCGCCGACGATTTCTTCAATGATGTCTTCGACCGTCACGAGTCCGGCCGTTCCGCCGTATTCATCAGAAAGGATCGCCATATGAACGCGTTCTTTCTGCATTTTCAGAAGCAGATCGTGGATCGGAACAGTCTCGATCACATGAATGATCGGATTGATAAACTGTTCAATCGTGTCTTCTTTGGAGCATTCTCCGCTGATGCAGGCCGTTAGTATTTCCTTGACATTGATGACGCCGACGATGTTGTCCTTATCTCCGTCTTCGACGGGATAGCGGGTATAGCCTTCGACCTTCGTGATGTCGATCATCTCGGCGATTTTCATATCATTTGGAAAGCTGACGACTTCTGTTCTCGGGATCATGATTTCCTTGGCAAGACGGTCATCGAATTCAAAAATTTTGTTGACATATTTGAACTCAGATTGATTGATTTCGCCGCTTTTGTAGCTTTCTGACAGAATAATTCGCAGCTCTTCCTCTGAGTGCGCCATTTCATTTTCAGAAACCGCTTCAAGGCCAAACGCTTTCGTCAGCAGCCTTGCCGATCCGTTCAGCGCCCAGATGAATGGGAACATGATGCGGTAGAACCAGATCAACGGTTTTGCAAAAAGGAAGGAAACGGCTTCCGCTTTTTGGATCGCAAGCGTCTTCGGAGCGAGCTCGCCGACAACCACATGCAAAAACGTAATCAAGCTGAAGGCGATCACGACTGAAACGATGTGTGATACAGAGCTCGGAATGTTCCACTTCACAAATAGCGGTTCAAGCAGCCGGGCAACTGTCGGCTCCCCGAGCCAACCGAGACCGAGAGCCGTCAAAGTGATGCCGAGCTGACAGGCCGATAAATATTCGTCTAAATGCGTAATGACTTTTTTCACCGAAACCGCTGTTTTGTTTCCTTCAGCAATCAATTGATCAACCCGCGAGCTTCTGATTCTGATAATCGCAAACTCAGACGCTACGAAAAATGCTGTTAAAGCAATTAATACAGCAACAAAAACCAAATTAACTATTTCCAATTAGGACCTTCACTCTAGCGTGAGAATGAAGGTAACACCTCCTGTTTAGTAAAAGATTAACTAAAGCAGCAGTAAAAAGGACTGGATGACCGTCATTTTTTCAGGAGAAAGCCGGCTTTTCAGAATCTTCCGTTCATCGGGATTCAGCCGTTTCAATCTGTTTATGAGCACGGAAATATTGTCATTGACATGATCAATTTCCGTTGTCAGGCTTCCAATTTCATCATCATTCACAGTTGAAGAGGGAAACTGGTTTTCCAGCCTTACTTTAATGTCGGACAGGGCCAATCTCTGCTGCTTGCAGTCCATAATAAACTTCAGCCGTTTGAGAGCGGCTTCATCGTAATAACGGTAGTTTGAACATGATCTGTCAGGCGTTAACAGCCCGAGATTCGTATAATAATCGACAGTCCGTTTTGTTACGCCTGCAGCAGCTGCTAATTCGCCAATGCGATATTTCTCTGCCCCATCTGCATCCCTCCTCAACCATCACGTTATAGTTATAAAACATTTTAATATATTAGAAGCTGTTTATACAAGTTAATTGATCAAAAAAAGGCGTAAAATTGATGCGAAAACCTTTATTTATCTAAATATTCGAGAAAATATTGTTAGATTTAAAGTTTAGACATTTGACTGACTCTTTTTTAATAAAGTAAGATAATAGTATATATTTGGCTTGGAGGTGGTTAGATGGGGCCCTCTGCATAGTCATTTTTACAGAACGCACATCAGCCTTATTAAGGGAATTTGAATTCATCAGGAGGTGACTCCTTGTCCTTTGTGAAGGATAAGGTTAAATGGACGATATTGTTAGTCTGATAATCATCGGGATTCTGATTGCATTAACCGCTTTTTTCGTGGCATCGGAATTTGCGATTGTCAGAGTCAGAAGCTCCCGCATTGATCAGCTGATTGCTGAAGGAAACAAAAAGGCGGTTCGCGCAAAACAAGTGGTGTCGGATTTGGATGAATACCTTTCAGCTTGCCAGCTCGGCATTACGATTACAGCACTCGGACTCGGCTGGATGGGGGAGCCGACGGTTAAAAAGGTGCTGCATCCGGTCTTTGAAAGCTTGCATGTTTCTGGCGCTGTATCGCACGCTCTTTCAGTTGCCATTGCATTTTTAGTGATTACATTCCTGAACGTCGTGGTTGGAGAACTTGCCCCAAAAACCATCGCGATTCAAAAAGCCGAACAGATGACACTGTGGCTGGCGGGACCTCTGCACTTTTTCAATGTTGTGATGTTCCCGTTCATTTGGACGCTGAATGCCTCAGCCAGAGTGCTGACCGGGTTATTCGGTTTGAAGCCTGCTTCGGAAAAGGATGAATCCCATTCGGAGGAAGAGCTGCGAATCCTGTTATCAGAAAGCTACAAAAGCGGAGAAATCAATCCGTCTGAATATAGATACGTTAATAAAATCTTTGAATTCGACAATCGGATCGCCAAAGAAATTATGGTGCCGCGCACTGAAATCGCCTCTGTCCCGGTGGATATGCCGATCGATGAGGCCATTTCGGTCATGCTGCAGGAAAAGTATACGCGCTGGCCTGTCTATAAAGGCGATAAGGATCATGTCATCGGCATGATCAATACGAAACAGCTGTTTACGGATATGCTCATGATGTCAGAGGCTGAGAAAAAGCGATTGTCCCTTGAAGCCTATGTCCGTCCGGTTATTGAAGTCATTGAAACCGTGCCTGTTCAAAAGCTGCTGATCAAAATGCAGCGGGAGCGGATTCACATGGCGATCTTAACGGATGAGTACGGCGGGACATCTGGTCTTGTGACGGCCGAGGATATTCTTGAAGAAATCGTCGGGGAAATCAGGGACGAATTCGATGAAGACGAAAAACCGCTTATCGAAAAAGTCTCCGATCATGAATACATCATGGACGGCAAAGTGAGAATCGATCAGGTCAATGAGCTGTTTGAAGACGATCTCGAGGAAGAGGAAGTCGAAACAGTCGGCGGACTTGTGCTGAAAGAAAACATAGATATCGCGGAAGGCCAGGCGGTGCATATCGGCTCCTACACGATAACGGTTCTCGAAATGGAAGGGCGTCTGATTAAGCACGTCGAAGTTAAGCGGGAACAAACAACAGAACATGTAGAGCTGGCACCGGCAAATCCGGTCGTCGTTAACGAAGTCACCTTGAGCGAAAAATAGCTCAAGGTGATTTTTGATTTTAAGAAAAAAGTCATTTGAACAGGAACTTTTGTTCGTATATAATGGGAACAAATGTTCTGTTTGAGAGGTGATTGATTTGCTGTGGTACGAAATCATTTCGGAGGAAGAGAGGAAAACGTATATTAAGCGGATCGAATTTCATTTGCGGAATTGGAAAAATTACAAAGCCGCCGTGCTCAATTTAGAAAGGAGGATGGAGAAGGAGCAAAAGAACGGGCTCGCCGTCAAAGAAAGAAACGCTGAATATCAGATCGACGCGGAAAAAAGGCTCTATCAATTTTTGCTTGATTCGATGGAAACGGCTGTCTCCGAATTGGATGAGCTCGAGCGGAAGTTGGTGGAATGCCGGTATATTCATAATTGGAGCATGGGAAAATGCGCGATGGAAATCGGCTACAGCGAAAAAACGCTGTTTTTAATGAAGAAATCGCTGCTGGACAAGCTGCTTGTCAGCTTGGCGGCGATCACGAATATTTAACGGATGCGAGGGCTTGTCTCAAACAAGCCCTTCTTTTCTGCGCCGCTTCAGTTTTTTTTCAGGTTCTTGACGCGATGATGACACGGGAGAGGGCAGCTTTTCTTTTATGATAAAGACAAGCTTTAAACAGCGGGGAGGTTTGACACATGTAATGCCGGTCATTTTTTGAGACAAACGCTTCAGGAAAGGAGAGGAAGAACATGGATTTTTCTGAAATTGCGCTCGTTCCGCTGATTACGGGATTGGTGCATACGGTAAAGCTTGTCGGCATTCAGAAACGATTTCTCCCCATCTGTGCAATTGTCTTCGGCATCTCGATTTCTCTCTTGTTTACCGCAGGGGACTGGAAGGAAGATATGATGATCGGAACTTGGCTTGGCTTGTCATCAGTTGGATTTTACTCCGGCTCAAAAAACGTCTTGAAACCATTATCAAAGGAGGAGATTGAACATGAAGATTTATTTGGATCCGGGGCACGGCGGAAGTGATCCGGGAGCATCGGGAAACGGTTTGCAGGAAAAGGACGTGACGCTTGCCATTGCTCTCAAAATTAATGACATTCTATTAAAAGAGTATGATAACGCAGAGACGAGGCTGAGCAGAACAACAGACAAAACGGTCACGCTCCAGGAGCGCACAGACGATGCCAATTCGTGGGGGGCCGATTTGTTTGTCTCCATTCATACAAACGCTTTTGACGGTACGGCGTACGGGTATGAAGATTATATCTACAGCGGCTTGACCGATGAATCAGTTACCGCTCTTTATCAACGGATCATTCACGGCGAAGTAATTAAACAGAACGGACTCAGGGACAGGGGAATGAAGAAGGCGAACTTTCATGTTCTCCGGGAAACAGCGATGCACGCCATATTGACGGAGAACGGCTTTATCGATCATCCCGAAGATTCGGCAAAAATGAAAAACGCCGCCTGGATCGAACAGACGGCGCGGGGACATGCAGCCGGCATCGCACTCTGCCTCGGGCTGACACACAATGAGTTTCCCCTATATAAAGTGACGATGGACGGGGGACAAATTGGAGCTTACCAAGAAAAAGACGATGTTTTGAACGTTATTTCTGCAAATTGGGACAGCTTTCAAACAGCGGCCATTGAAAAAGGGTAAAAAGGGAAGAATCCATTTTGAATGCTTCAAAATGGATTCTTTAATGTGTACGTGGTGTTCCTTAAAATCAAACGTAGCGGGGTACCGCTTTTGTGACGGCGGGCGCAAGAAAAAACGGAAATACACACGCCAGCGCCTGTTCATAGCCGAACGAGCATCATTGTTTCATCATAACACCATCTTTTCACAAAATCAGCATGCAGCCGGCCCAGAATCCCCCGAGTGAGCAGGCCATTGTGAGCAGCATGTAAACCGCTGAATCCTTTACACGCTTTGCAGCCAAAAGCTGAACCGCTTCGACGCTGAATGTGGAAAATGTTGTGAAGCCTCCGAAAAATCCAGTTCCGACCACGATAGAGACCGTTTGATTGTCAATGCCGAGGCTGACGAATATGCCGAGGGCGAATGAGCCGACAATATTGACCACCATCACGCTGACCGGAATGCGTGGGTGCGGAAACATGGCCATGAGCATATTGCCGAGCCAAAATCTTAAAACGGAGCCGATTCCTCCCGCGATCATAAATCCAACTGCCATCATGATTGATACCGCTCCTTTTCTTTCCCTGACGCTCCGCTGATCCTTTTGCCGATCATGATGCCCAAAAATGCGAAGCACACCCCGCAGGCAAGCGACGCCATCAAGTACAGACCCCCGATGTGCGGAGCGGCCGATTGCAGCAAAAACACGGTCTCTTTAGAAAAAGCGGACATTGTCGTATACCCTCCGCAAAACCCCGTTCCTAAACATAGCTGGACGAGCGGCTTTTTTTCCCGAGCCGCAAAAAAACCTGTCAAAAGGCCGAGCAGAAGGCTTCCAGACGCATTTTCAATAAAAGTCGGCCAAGGAAAACCGGCGGTGCCGCCATGCAGATTGACGAAGTAGCGCAGCAGCGAGCCGAGGGCTCCCCCGATAAAAACGGCAACAGATGATTTCATACTTTTCCTTCTTTCTCAAAAATAATCCGGGTAGTCGGTAATGATCCCATCGATTTTCCAGCTTTTGAGGCGGCGTCCCGTTTTCTGCCCGTTGACCGTCCAGGCCAGCGCCTTCAAATCACAGCTGTGAATCGATTTGATCAGAAAAGGGCTGACCATCGTAGCTTTCAGGCTGACGTACCGGGCAAACCCCGCGATTTGCCGCAGCCGGGCGCGCGGCAGCATTCCGAATCGCGGTCTGATCAAAACGGCGGCCGGAATCGAAGGATACATGTGATGAAGCGCCCTCATGGCGCCTGCGTCAAACGACTGGACAATCGTGTTCATCGAATGGCCGAACCGGCTGATCAGTTGTCCGGCCGCTTTTTCGATTCCGGGCTGGGTTTTGGACGACTTGATTTCGATGAGAAGGCCAGTCTTGTTGTGATACTTCCCCAGAACAGCTTCAAGTGAAGGGATTTTTTCGCCTTGAAATTCCGGGCCGAACCAGCTTCCCGCATCAAGCTTTTCGAGCTCTTTCATCGTATACTCGCGAACGAAACCGGTACCGTTCGTCGTTCTGTCAACTTTGTCATCGTGGATGACGGCAAGTCTGCCGTCTTTTGTCAGCTGTACATCGAGTTCGATAAAATCAGCCCCGAGCTCCACCGCTTTTTCAAAAGCGGCAAACGTATTTTCAGGGGCGTAAGCCGAGGCTCCGCGATGTGCGATAATATGCAAGCATGTCAGCTCCTCTTGATAAAATCTTTCCATCACAAGGATACCCGATTTTGGCGATGCAAGTAAATCATTAGACTGAAGCGGACAAAAGGCAGGAGAAGAGGCAAGCGACAAATTTCGGCAAAATGGTACAAAAGGATCATTTACTAAAAATTCTGATATTTTATAATGGACAAAAGGAGGCGAGATGATGGGTAAAGGGAGAATTAAAGTGGAAGAACGGATTAAGATCGAAACAGATGCTGAAATGTTTAAAGCGACTCTCCTTGATCAAACACAGTCTCAGAAGAAGAAATAGCGGTGTTGGCCCGAATCACGTTGTCTCTGGAACAATAAAATATGATGATCATCAGGCTGCCGAAGTGTTCGGCGGCCTTTTATGCGTGTCGACGGATATTTTTGGCGCACAATAAAGTGAGAAATTTTTTGCTCGTTTTAGTATAATAAAAGCTTGATGAGTGAAATAAGGGAGAGAAAGCAATGTTCGAAAAGTATATGACAATAGATTTCGCTGTCGATATCGGAATCAGCATCGGTATCCTTCTTTTATTTTTCGCGTTTCGAAAAATATTTACGAAATACTTATTCAACCTGATACTGAAATTGACGAATAAGACGAAAACAGACTTTTTCAATCAGGTGGTGCTGGCGTTTGAAAAGCCGGCCCGGTGGTTTTTTGCGATACTCGGTATTTATCTGGCCATCATTTATTCCCCGTTTTTTGATGGGCATATGGCGATCGTTCATAAACTGTACAGAGTGTCCGTGATTTTGGTCATTGTAAGCGGCCTATACAACTTAACGGCGGCTTCGTCGGTTTTGTTCGATAAAATCAATAAGCGGCTTGAGCTTGATATGGATGATATTCTTGCGCCGTTTCTGTCCAAGATTCTCCGTTTTATCATTGTAGCGCTCGGAATCAGCGTCATCGCCGGAGAGTTCAATTATGATGTCAACGGATTTGTTGCCGGACTCGGGCTCGGCGGATTCGCTTTTGCTCTTGCGGCAAAAGACACTGTCGGCAACTTTTTCGGCGGAATTGTCATTATTATGGAGAAGCCCTTTACAATCGGCGATTGGATTGAAACAAATATCGTCACCGGATCTGTTGAAGATATATCCTTCAGAAGCACGAAAGTCCGCACGGCCGGAGAAGCTCTCGTGACCGTCCCCAACTCGGTGCTGGCTAACGAAGCGATCATGAACTGGACGAAAATGCGAAAGCGTCAGGTCACCTTTACGCTCGAAATCGATCCGTCCACCCCGCGCGAGAAAGTCGAACGATGTGTGGAGCGTTTCAAAGAAATGCTCAAGTCGCACGAAGGGGTCAACCCGGATGTCATTATGGTCAATTTCGATGTCCTGAAGGATACGCATTTAAGCATCTTCTTCAACTACTATACCAATACGACGGTCTGGGCCGAAAACTTAGACGTCAGACAGGATGTCAACTACCGCATTCTTGATATTATGAAAGAGGAGCAGGTTGATTTTGTTTCTCCGGGGCACAGCCTTTTTGAGTTGAAGAAAATGAAAGATCAGCAAGGAAATGCTTAGGTAACGCTTTTGGAAGGGAGACAAGCCAAATGGAGGAAAAAGCCCTGAGATTTGCGGAGTTGATCGAAAATGCCGAGCGCATTACCGTTTTGACAGGCGCCGGTATGAGCACGGAATCAGGTATTCCTGATTTTCGTTCAGCCGGCGGCATATGGACGGAAGATCTGTCAAGAATGGAAGCGATGAGCCGTGATTATTACGAACGATATCCAAAATTGTTTTGGCCGAAGTTTAAAGAGCTTTTTCAAATGAAAATGACTGGAACTTATCAGCCGAATGACGGGCACCTTTATTTAGCCGAACTCGAGAAAAGCGGTAAGGATGTCAAGGTGTTCACGCAAAATATCGACGGACTGCATCTCAAGGCGGGAAGCCGCCATGTATATGAACTGCACGGTTCGATCCAAACAGCCGCATGCCCTAAATGCGGGGCGCGCTATGGTCTTGACCACATTCTTCAAGAAGAAGTGCCAAGGTGCCATCGCGTCAATGGCAAGGGGAGAGAATGCGGATTCATATTAAAAACGGATGTCGTGCTGTTCGGCGATGCCGTTCAGCATTTCGACACGCTTTTTGAAGCCCTCAACGAATCCGACCTGCTTTTGGTGATCGGCACTTCACTTGAAGTGGCGCCTGTCAGGTTTGTTCCTGAAGAAGCTCACCTGATCCCCGGGTTGAAGAAAGCGATGATCAATCTCGATGAGACACCTTACGATCATTTGTTCGTTATTGTCATCCATCAAAAAATTGCCGAGTTTGTTCGGAAGCTTAACTGTTAAAAAGGCGCTCCAGACCGGAGCGCCTTTTTCTGAGCTTCATCACAATTTTTTATAATAAAAAACGGATGCATCGAAGCCGCCGTCTGCAGATTCCGCGTATGCGGGAATGCGGCCGGCTTCGGCAAAGCCGAGCGAAGCGTAAAGAAGGTTGGACGGGTCTTTTTCCCTTGTATCCAGCACGAGAAGAGATCTGCCTTCCTGTTTCGCCCTGTCGATCGCTTTTTCCATTAACGATCTGGCGATGCCTTGCCGCCTGAAGGCGGGATCTGTCATTAACTTGCAGATTTCCGCTCTGTGGCGGCCGTTTTGTTTTGTGCATAAGTGCAATTGAACACTTCCCGCGATCCGGCCGTTTTGTTTGGCAATCCATAAAAAAGAATCCGGTGTGACGGCTGTTTTCCAATAAGCCTCCGCCCGTTGCTTTTCAAGCGGAGGCAGAAAGCCGACCGATGCCCCGTCATCGACGACGCGGATGAGAAGCTCGGCCAATTGATTGGCATATTCCGCGGTTGAATGCAACTCTTCGATTTTCATTTACCCACCCCATGATATAAAGATAACTGCATCATAATCAGAAAATTGTTTTTTTGGCAACAAGTGTGTCAGATAATCACACTCGAGGGAGGAAATAAAAAAATCCCCTTCATCAGGGGATCAGACATGGGATGTTATTCATGAACGGGTGTCATCGATTCATCAAGTGTTGCAAATGAATACCCCATGTTTTTTAAATTTGTCAGCAATAACGGCAATGATTGAACCGTTGAAGGAATATCGTGCATCAGGATCACGATCGGCTGTTTTGTCTGCCGCTTTTCCAGCATATTCAGCTGGTTCATGACTTCCGGAACGAATTTTTGGCTTCTGTATTTCCAGTCCAGGCTGTCAATATTCCAGTCCCAATAAATAAATCCGTTCTTTTTCAGCACTTTTTTCTGCGCTTCGGTCAGCGAAGGTTTGCTTCCGTACGGCGTTCTGATCAAATGGGTTTCAACCCCGGTGATAGACTTCAGCGTTTTTTGAGCCTGCTTCATTTCCAGATGAGGAGAATTGGCGCCTTTATAAAATTGCTTTTGGTCATGGGTCACCCCGTGAAGTCCAAGTGCATGGCCCTGCTGCTTCATATTGAGAACGGCTTCTTTGTGAAGCTTCATGTTCGGTTCGAGCATGAAGAATGTCGCTTTAGCATCATGTTCGGATAAAATTTGCAGCAGCCTTTGGCTTACGGCTGAAGGCCCATCGTCAAACGTCAAATAAACCGTTTTTTCCTTCGATTTTTCTTGCTTTTTTTCCGCAGCAGCTTTTTGCTTCTCTTTTTCCTGCTTGCGCTTTTCGATCTGCTGTTTTGTGCTCAAGTGATCGAGAAGTTCGCCTTGCGTTGCTTTTTTGAGCGGAACGCTGTCTCCTTCATGCCTCATTTGGCTGTTTTCCGACACCGTAAGCTCTCTTTTCTCAGTAGCGGCAGAGGACTGTGAAAGGTCCCACACGTACAGGAGAATCAGACACAACACGAAAAAGCACGCTGCTTTCGTCAACAAATAAGCTACAGATGGGGCAGTTTTTTTTGATACTTGGCGCATGTCACTCTCTCCGTATCATTTTTCTCGTTCCAATTCCATTATGAGATAGAATGCTAGTCTCATAAAATAATGGATCACAATGTCTAAGTATACAGGATTGGATAGAAGATGAATACAGGATGAAGGGAAAAATATATCAAATTTTAAGAGAAAATGTTGAACGATAGGGAATGCTGTTTTTTTGATCCTGAAGGCGGAAAAAAGTTTTTGGAAATATTGCACTATTTTGATCAGCAGGGTCGTGTTAGAATGGAATGGAGAAAATTCAGAAGTCAACAAAAATAAGGGGATGGAGAAATGAAAGTTCTTTTTAACGGCCGGCTGATGGAACGGAGCGAGTGTGCGGTTGATATTGAGGACAGAGGCTACCAATTTGGAGACGGCGTCTATGAAGTCATCCGCATTTACAATGGAATCTTGTTCACGCTTGATGAACACATTGCCCGCTTATACAAAAGCGCAGCCGAAATCGGAATCGACTTGTCTTTTTCAGAAGCCGAACTGAAAAGCCAGCTGAAAGAGCTCGTCGACATCAATCAGAGGCGGGACGGCGGGCTGTATCTTCAAGTGACAAGGGGAAAAGCTCCGAGGAAGCATCAATACGGAGCAGGGCTTACGCCTCAGGTGACGGCTTATACATTTCCTATTCAGAAGCCTGAAAAAGAACAGCAAAACGGCGTTTCGGCTATTACTGCGGACGACATGCGCTGGCTGAGATGCGACATTAAAAGCTTAAATCTGTTGTACAATGTAATGATCAAGCAAAAAGCACAGGAAGCTTCCGCCTTTGAAGCGATCTTAATTCGCGACGGTTTGGTGACGGAAGGGACGTCTTCAAATGTTTACGTCGCCAAACAAAATGTTATCTACACCCATCCTGTGACAACGCTCATCTTAAACGGCATCACGCGGATGAAAGTTCTTCAGCTGTGTGAAGAGAACGGCTTGAATTACGAAGAAAAAGCGGTGACAAAGGATGAATTGCTGAATGCGGATGAAGTATTCATCACGTCAACGACAGCCGAAGTCATTCCGGTCACATCGATTGACGGGCAAACAATCGGCTCCGGAGCGCCCGGACCGCTCACAAAAAATGTGCAGACCGCTTTGCAAAACAG
Source organism: Bacillus paralicheniformis (assembly GCF_001042485.2). Lineage (GTDB taxonomy): Bacteria > Bacillota > Bacilli > Bacillales > Bacillaceae > Bacillus > Bacillus paralicheniformis. The sequence goes on along the minus strand of NZ_LBMN02000012.1, from coordinate 362,819 downwards.
CATTTTGTCAGAGACAGCCAAAACGGTTTAACAAAAGAAAAACGCCGCTTCCATGAGGAAACGGCGTTTTTTTACTTGCGGAAACCGAACAAAATTGAAAAGAGCGGCGATAAATATAGGAAAAACACAAACGGCAAATATTCAATGACGGGAACGCCGAGCGCGCTGGACATGAACGCGCCGCTGACTCCCCAAGGGATCATCGGATTGATTAATGTCCCTCCGTCTTCAAGCGATCTCGACAAATGCTTCCGGTCGATTCCGAGCTTGTCATACAGCTTTTTAAAGGACTGTCCGGGAATCAAGATCGATAAATACTGTTCGCCTGTCGCCAGGTTCATGCCGATGCTTGATGAAACGGTTGAGAACACAAGCCGGCCTTTCGTATGAATGCCCTTGATTACACCTTCAAGCAGGCTTGTAATCAGGCCGATTTTTTCCATGAGACCGCCGAGCGCGAATGCGATGATAATCAGGGAAACAGAGCCCATCATCGATTGAAGGCCGCCGCGGTTTAAAATTTTCTCAACGGCTTCAGTGTCGGCTGAGAAAACCGGACCATTCTGCATCGCTGACAAAAACGATGAAATGCTGGCGTCAGGCTGTATCAACGCGGCAAGAATTCCGGCGGAAACGATTCCCGTTGCAAGCGACGGAATGACGGGCGTTCGTCTGACAGCAAGTACAATCACAAGAAGAGGCGACAGAAGCGCCCAGACGCTGATGTTAACTGTACCTTCTATTCCGTTTATGATCGCATGAATGTTTTCGGTAGAAGCCGGTGCCGCCGTTAAAGAACGGCCCATGAAAAAGAAAAGCAAAATCGTGATCAAAAGAGCGGGGATCGTCGTTCCCGCCATATGTCTGATATGCTTGAAAATGGGAAGCTCCCCGACTCCTGCGGCAAAATTGGTCGTGTCAGACATCGGAGACATTTTGTCGCCGAAACAGGCGCCGCAAATCACGGCTCCCGCCGCCCATGTCAGGGGAACGCCGGCCGCCGCGGCCACGCCGATGAGGGCGACGCCGATCGTGCTGACCGTCGTAAAGCTGGAGCCGACCAATGAACTGATCACAAGACAGCTGAAAAGTGCGGTGAGCAGCAGGTGCTGCGGTTCAATCAGGTTCAACGCGTAAACCGTTACCGTCGGAATCGCGCCGCTGTACTCCCAGACTCCGATTAAGATGCCGATTAAACAAAGGACGATAATCGGCTGAACGCCATTCCGGATGCCTGAGACAATGCCGCTTTCAAGGTCTTTCCAGGAATGGCCTTTCACCGCGCCGACAGCGGCTAAAAAACCAACGCAAATCAACAGCGGTATGTGCGCTTCTGCTTTAAATATGAATAAGCAGGTGAAAATAATGAACAATATGGCCAAAAACAATAGAGCCGATATGGAAAACGATAGACGTTTTTCGTTTGACAAATCACACACCTCATTAGAAGAAATATCTCTCTTTAATACTTTGATGCTTTTGTGCATAAACGTATTATAACAGAAAAATAGATTATATACTTAAATTAAAATATTTCAAACATTTTTCAAAGGTTCGCCCATTCTATTTTGAAAGCGCTGACTTTTTTAAGATATAATAGATTAGAGATAGGCATGTACTTGATACACGTTTCACTGATCCTTTAGCCAAAATAGGGGGAAATGCGAATGTCTTACACTGTTCAGAAAAGCCGGTTTTTAGATGAGGAAGCGATATGGTTGGAAAATGATGATTTAGAGGCTGTCCTTGTGCCCGGGTGGGGAAGCAATTTAATTTCACTGAAGTGGAAGCCGAGCGGTTTGAAATTGTTGAAAGCGCCTGAAACAAAGGAAGAATATGACGCGAATCCGTTTTTATTCGGAATTCCTGTTCTTTTTCCTCCCAACCGGATCGATCACGGAAGATTTACATATGCGGGAAGAACGTACGAGCTGCCGATCAATGAAAAGCCGCTCGAAAACCACCTGCACGGATTTCTTTACGATAAAAAATGGACGGTGGAAAAAGTGGAGGCAACAGAAGAGAGGATCATCGTGCAGACGAAGCTGGACTCTGAGGATCATCCCGATATTAAAGCGATCTTTCCGCACTCGTTTTCCATCACCATCACCTACACGTTAGAAGGGCAGCATCTGAAAATCGATGCATCGGCTGTCAACCGCGGTCAAGACCCGATGCCGATCGGATTGGGGTACCACACATCTTTCCGCTATCCTTTAAACGAAGCAGGAGATAAAGAAAGGTGCCTGTTTACTCTTCCTGCCTCAAAGCGATGGACGCTGACAGACCGCATGCTGCCGACAGGCGAGTATCGGGTGACAGAGGAGTTCAAAGCGGGAAAAATGGCAGCGGGAGAAAGGCTTGACGATATATTGGCAGCTGAACAAGACCAGGAAGGAAACAGCGCTGCCGTCATTGCGGACAGCCTCGCCGGCATTCGCGTCCGCTACCAATGCGACGGTCATTTTAAGCACTGGGTCGTGTTTAACGGTACATCAGATCAGGATGACCTGCTTTGTATAGAGCCATATACTTGGATGACGAATGCACCGAACCTCAACCTTCCGAAGAATGTGACCGGATTTCGGGATTTGGGGCCGCAGGAAGAGCTGACGATGCGAAGCAAAATTGAGATGGGCGGAATATAATTCGATATTCCGCCTTTTACCATGAGCTTTTATCAAGCGTAAATGCTGTATGGGACGCTTGTTTGCCCTCTCTCCAATCCAATTGAACCGTTACCTTGCGGCCGGCGAATTCGGCTTCTTCAAGCTCTTCCAAAAAAGAAACGGATTGTTCTTTTGACCCTCCGCCGGGGAATTCGCCTCCCGCGTAATCTTTCATCGGCGTCTCGACTTGGGAGTTCAAAACGATTTCATCGCCAAACTTTACGACCAATTTTTCCAAATATATATCGTCCAGTTCCCCGCGGTCGCCTGTCCAGTAGAGGTCTCCACCGAACAGCGTGCGGCCTTCTATCTTTTTGATCACGGCCTCCCAATTTCCGTCAGCGCTTTGCCCGTTCCATTTCGGGTTTTCCGCCATATAGAAACCGATCAGTCTGCCGCCGAAATAAACGGCGCAAAAGGCCATGAAGAGGGAGGAGATGAATAGTACCGGCCGCTTGTATTCCTGTTTCATATGAACCACCGCCTAAAAAGTTCTGCTTTATGATCATAAAGCAGAACAATCGGAAAAAAAAGCCATTCTCTTAAATTTTAAGGGAACGGGTGCGGGTGCAGGTTCAACTGTTCTGGTGTTAACGGCTCTTCCGCAAAGCCGAGCTCCTTCGGTACAGTGAAAATTCTCTCAAGTCCTTCCAGGCGGATGAAGCGCTGTCCGAATGTCATCGGAATCAGGCCCGGGATGAGCACTTTCACACAGTAAAGTCCGTTCCGTTCGATAACAGGTGAAGTCTGGTCAACGACGATCACTTCAAGGTTGAGACTTCGGAAAGCTTCAAGCAGGTCGCAGAGATCTTCGGTTAAATCAAGGTGTTTCTTTCTTTTTTTAAAGGCATCGTCGAATGTTTGCAGAGGCCCGCTTTGATTCAGCAAAAACCGGAGGCGCTCTTCAGCTTCGGGCAGTCCGTACATGAAGCTGTGATCCTCCATTTCCTGCACTAAAGCAGGATTGCTGAGCATCTGGTGATATTTGCTCCTTTCAGATTCAAATTTGCGGTCGTGCTTCAACATCATGCCTGCCAGCTCATGAAGGGCGCTTTTCACCGCTTTTACGGGATCGGGGTGGGCGCCTGCGGAACAAATCAGATTCAATCCTTCCCGTTTTCTGTTTTTGGCGATCGCCCAAATGCTTGGAATGTCGTATTCCATCGTTGAATTAAAGATATGCAGATCATATCCCGCCACACTTCGCACCCTCTCTGTCATGAGGCGTAATTCCGGATCTCCTGAAGAGTCGAGATCCAGCTGCCGAAGTGGAAGCCTGGCATACCAGGTAAGCAAAAATGAATCGCGCTCAGCCGCTTCTAATATGCCGTGGAAAATCGCTTCCTCCAAACTCCCTCCGAGTGCACAGCCGTTCGATGTTTCATAGACGAAGCTGTCTTCGCGGCCCAGGCTGTAATAGGCGAGCGATTCAGGAACGAGAATCGGCCGATTCTGCAAAAATGAATAGCCCCATACCCAGCGGAGCGGGCGGGTCGGGTGAAATGGCTGGAAAGGAAAATCGGGATGCATGTATTGTTCGGCTTGATGGAGCCCGACTTTTGCCGGGTCGAGCGCACGATCCTTGACATTTTCGTAGGTGTCATGTACGACCGTCCGTTTGCCGCGCGGTTCAATTCCGGAATAGCGTTCCAAACCTTCTAAAATGGCGGTCAATTCGCTGTCTTCATACGAATGACTCCGCCCTCCGACACCTTCATTTCCCGTCCATAAAGGCATATTGACGATCATATCGGCGAACGGCAGAATCGCGTCATAAATTTTGGCGTTGAATATCCCCGTTCTATGATCCAGATAGTCTTTGGCGAGCGTTTGTTTTAAATCGTCCGTGTTTCGCACGCGAAAGCTGTCCGGGTTCGTTTTCAGGCTGGGCCGAAGCGATATCCGTGCGGATTCCGCTCCGTCTTCAGGCAGACTGCCGCATATAGGGCATGTCGGTTCCGGGATGAAAGCGTGGAGCGAACTTTCTAACGTTTTCAAATTGACGATGTAAAGGTTTTTTTTCAATCGGCCGCGCCCGCCGTTCATGATGTTGTCGACTTCTGTGCAGACCAGGCTGACCATCTGGCGGCAGCCGGTCATTGAAACCCACGGATCACGGCTTATACCATTGCTTTTTTGTTCCAGTTCAAGCGTCTCTCTGCTGTCGGGGCCGGAGATATACCGTCTCCTATCGGCGCATTGGGAACATCCTGACGCTGACGGATTAACGAGCGGCCCGATGACTCCTTCGCCAAAAGATGCAAACCCGCGAAGCCACGGAATCCCTGCCGCCCTTAGCACCTTTTCAGCCTCGCGATATAATAAAGGCCGCCAAGCATCGTGCAGCACAAGAGCGAACGCAGTCTCCTCCGGTATGCTGTTCTCAAAATCAGACCTTCGGATCACGTTATATTCAGCAGATAATTGTTGTGATGCGCCTTCTGCCATCAATCCTTCGCCAACGACCAAAATGGAGCGGTTCATCAAGGTTCCTCCTTTCGCAACTGCACGCAGTAAATACCTGCTAGTTTTTCTTTGAAAAATGGTTCAGCAGGCAGCTCATAGACATAAAGCTGCAAGCCGCGGTTGTTTTTCAAGGCGGAAAGCAGTGTTTGCTGCAAAGCAGCGGAAATGGGGATGGCAAGCTTCAGGTCACTAGGCTCCAGCAGAACATCCGCGCCTTTCACAGGATCTTTGTCTGTCAGCGCCCGTTCGAGCGCTTTTCTGAGAGCAAATGTGATGTTGAGTCCGGAACTTCCGTACCAGCGGCCGCGAATTCCCGCCCATGCGACAGGGAAGCCTTCTATGTTTTTTCCTAAACCGATTTCCGGTTTGCCGTACAAGACTGTCAGCGCTTTTAAATAAAATGAGGAATGCCGGTCTTCCATCCCGCCCAGCTGAACGAGGGAAATCGTTTCTTTTCCGCTCTTTATCCGTTCTCGCAACCGGTGTTCCAAGCATTTCTCCAATCCCCTTAATACGCCTTCAGCCAGCGTTTCTCCGGCGGCGATCGCGAACTCCCCGTTATTCGGATAAGAACGCGTCAACCTTGATGCATACATTTCAATACCCGTCAGCCCGGCGTCCCGCCGCGCCTCTTGATGGGTCAAACCGACCGACACCGTCTCAGGCAGAAGCTCCGCAGGTCCGGAAGAGAGGGGGTCTGCTGTCTGAACAAAGCATTGTGCTAAAGGAAGCTGCCGCAATTGTTTTTCTTCCCACAGATGAAAAATGCCCGTTACGGGTGAGGTCAGTTCGCTGAAACATTGGAATAACCGGCTTTCTGCTTCTCTTCCGGGGCGCTCCGAAAGTTTCGCTTCAAGGTCGCAGATGAGTTCAGGCGAATCCTTGCCGCAAGCGAAGTCCGGATGCGGAAGAAACATATGCCAGCCGCCTTCGAGCGTTGCCAAATCAATCAGGTACACTTGATTCTTCTTAGATAATGGTGCAAGCTCAGCAGCTGCTTTCATCAATTCGAACACAATAACGTTTGCCAGCATGTCTTTTCCTGCCGAAGGAAAAGTTCGAAGCGTCCGTTCTTCATGGAGCGCAGACCGATGGAGGCGCCTCCAGGCATCCTCCAGGCATCCGTCTCCTTGTTGATGAAAGACAGGGCCTGCCAGTCCGACTTGTTTCAGGCAGATGCCGGGTATGAAGCCTTTGTTCTCTTCGAGGCAAAACGTTTGAAGAGCACGGAGCTCATCTGTGAAGCCGAGGTCAGAGACATATAAAACCCAATCGGCAGATCGCACCGCTTCCCGCCAGTGTTGCGTTTCGGTGCAGCCAATCTCCAGTCCGCTTTCTGTTTGCCCTGATATTTCTGCCAGTTCGTCTAAAGCGTGCCCGGATGCATCCGTCACGATCGCACGGATTCTTGAAAAACCGGAATCGATCAGCGACCGGACCAATTTTGTGAGAAAGGAGCCGGTCCCTATAGCCGATATTTTGGTTTGACGCGACAGCTGAAAACGGTATGCGCCGGAATCGGCAAAGCTTTCAATAAATTCGATTTGGGCTTCAAACGTTTGAAGCACTGAGCTTTCCAGTTTGTGCGGGTGATCCCGGCTTACGTCGCGAACAAACCCGTTTTTATAAAGCATTTCTCCGATTTCATATACTCTCTTTCGGTACGGAGCCTGCAGCCCTTTTGTCAAGTCTTCAAGCGAATGTTCCCCGTTGAACATCGGCAGAAGTTTTTCGATCCATTGAGCAATCGAAGATCCTTTTATGCGAAACGACCCGGAGTTATTTCTAAAATATGCGCCGCCGTTCGGATCAGGAAGAAACCATGTATCCTGGTTTACTTTCAGGCGAGCGGAAGCAGTCAGGTGTGTCATGCTCTTCCTCCTTCCATGTTTTAAAAACAAGACATACCATTATATGTAATTTCGTTTGTCCTTTATGCAATAGAAGACCCCTGCGGCAAAAGAGGCAGGGGAAGTCTTCTTTTTTATAAAAAAACTACATGCCTCCGTGCCAACAGCTCCAACAGCAATGGCCCGCGCAGCTCCAACAACTGTGGCCCGCGCAGCTCCAACAGCTGTGGCCCATGCAGCTCCAACAGCAATGGCCCGCGCAGCTCCAGCAGCTGTGGCCCGCGCAGCTCCAACAGCTGGCACAGCTTCCGCAGCTCCAGCAGCTTGCGCAGTGTTTAACATTGGCGTGATGACGGTCCGCATCCCAATGCGTCATATCTTCTGCCTGGAATTGATCCATCTCCAACGACTGCAGTTCATCATGGAATGGTTGCATTTTAATATCCCCCTTCATCGGTAAAATTTTTTGACCAAAACACAATAAAAGAAGAATGAAACATAAGCAAAGTCAGATTAAGTCAAATACCCCGGGTACTCACAAGATCAAATTATGAGGTCTGTTAGGTGGTTGTTACTAAATTGAACGCCTATTTTTCCTGTTATTGGATTTCGCTGAAGAGGGGCTTTTATTTTGCAGCCATACTTGCGGCAGTTTATTGAGACCGGTGGGGGCTGAAGAGAGGAGGACAATAAGTAAAACCAAAGAATCCGAGGCAAGGTGGAGAAAAAAACAAATGTAAGTCATGTGGAGTGAAAGTCTAAATCGAATACAAATGCAATTTCTGGAAATACCTAAAGTGAAGAAAATATAGAGGGTAAAGGTAACCATTCGGCTTAGCAGGAAAAAATCAATTGGCGTTGTATATAGCAGTGGAGGATCATTCGCGGGAACAGTGCCCTTGCAGTTTTATACTGATGCAAATGCTTATGTATTACTACAAAAACAGGTTCTTTCAACAAGTATGTTTTCATAGAGAGGGAGAGATTGCATTGATCAATTTTTCAATAATAAATGCTTTCATAGTATTAGGAGTCTTCCTATTTATTGTTTGGGGAATGATCTCCTTTATTAACAGGTTTAGAAATTCAAGAAGATCATAACATGATGAGAGGCCGGACATTTGACCGGCCTCTTTTAAAATCGTTATTTTACAATCAGCACCGGGATCTCCGATTTTGTCGATATCTTGTCGCTGACGCTGCCAAACAGGAGTTTTTTCAGGCGGTTCTGGTCGCGCGTACCCGTGATGACGAGGTCAGCGCCGATGTTTTCAGCATGTTGCAGAACTGCGTTGGCCGGGTCTCCTTCCAACACTTCTATTTCCGCGTCGTACAGGTTTTCGCTTAACATGATTTTCGCTGCCGCAATCGCTTCTTCCGCGCTGTCCTCATAGATCATGGGTTCACCGGCCAAGTCTGAATCGTGGGGGACCCGGGGCGCGGCCGGGAAGCCGCTGTAAAGGTACGGCGCGCCGGCAGCGGGTCTTTCGTCCGCAGCCTCTGTTCTCACTTGCCTCGGTTCATGGACATGGGCGACGGTCAATTGTGAGCCGAGCCTTTTCGAGAGGTCGATCGCTTTTTTCAGCGCTTTTTTGCTTTCCTCTTTTCCGTCAAACGCGACAATGATCCGGTCAGCTTTAAACAAATTGATCATTCCTTTCAGAATGGATTTACTTTTATATTACCCGTTTTCCCAACAAATCTAACGAAATATGAGAATATGAATCAAAAGCCCGCCATTCGCCAAAAAAACAAATTGACAAATAAAGGGCCGTACTATAAGATGGAAAATATTAATAAGATTGGAGGGTATCGTCATGTTTAGAAATATCAAAGCATCAGTTCAACAGCAAAAGCACCTTAACGTGACATTTTTATACCTTCCTTACGCACAGGGATCCGTTTCACTCTAACCATTTTCAGAAGGAAGGCGCATGTCGCGTGAACAAGCGTACATGCGCCTTTTTATATATATAAAAGGCATGCTGGTACACAGTGTGCCTTTTTTTCTGAGAAAAAACATTCTGTTCCCGATGCGGAGCAGCATGTTTTTCTAATAAATAAACCGTACATAAGGAGGAATTTTTTATGCCGAGTATCAGAAAAAACGAAATCAAAGATTGTAAGGAAAAACTTGAAGGCGGCTAAAAAAGGAGAGGATATTAGATGTTTTCTGTTTTATGGAAGCTGGGCTGGTTTTTTAAAGCCTCTTGGCGCCGCTATACGATAGCGGTCGTCCTATTGATTATTGTAAACGTATTGGAAATGTTTCCGCCGAAGCTGCTTGGCAACGCGATTGACGACATGCAGGCGGGCACTTTTTCAAAGGCCGGCATGCTCGGCTATATCGGTTTATTTCTCGCGCTTGGCGCAGTTGTTTATATCTTGTCCTATTATTGGATGTATCAGCTGTTTGGGGGAGCGAACCTTGTCGAAAAAATCCTCAGATCCAAGCTGATGGGCCATTTGCTGAAAATGACCCCGTCTTTTTACGAGAAAAACCGCACAGGGGATTTGATGGCGAGGGCGACAAATGATTTAAAAGCGATTTCCATGACGGCGGGCTTCGGCATTTTGACCTTGGTCGATTCGACGATGTATATGCTGACGATTCTTTTGACGATGGTTTTTTTGATCAGCTGGAAGCTGACGCTTGCTTCGATCATTCCCCTTCCGCTGATGGCGGCTGCCATCAGCATTTACGGGAAAAAAATTCATGAGCGTTTCACGGAAGCGCAGGATGCGTTTGGCGCTTTAAATGATCGAGTGCTTGAGTCCGTGTCAGGGGTAAGGGTGATCCGGGCCTATGTACAGGAGAAAAATGATGTCAGCCGGTTCAACAGCATGACGGCTGATGTGTACAAGAAAAATATGAAAGTCGCTTTGATCGATTCGCTGTTCGAACCGACGGTGAAGTTTTTGGTCGGGATCAGCTATTTAATCGGTCTTGGCTACGGCGCCTATCTTGTTTTCCGCAGCCAGCTGACATTGGGTGAACTCGTCTCTTTCAACGTGTACCTCGGCATGCTGATCTGGCCGATGTTTGCGATCGGAGAACTGATCAATGTCATGCAGAGGGGAAATGCTTCGCTTGACAGAGTAAATGAAACATTGGCATATGAGCCTGATGTGAGAGAGCCCGCCGAACCTGAAGCAGCGGAACCGGGCGATATTGTGTTTGACGGGGTCGCTTTTACGTACCCGAGCTCCGCGTCGGAAAACCTGGCCGATATTTCATTTACCGTATTAGAAGGACAGACGGTCGGAGTCGTCGGAAAGACGGGAAGCGGCAAAACGACGTTAGTCAAGCAGCTGCTGAGGCAGTACCCGAAAGGAAAAGGAACGATCACCATTTCGGGCGTGCCGATTGACCGCCTGCCGCTTGATCAGCTTCGCAGCTGGATCGGGTATGTGCCTCAGGACCACGTGTTGTTTTCAAAATCGGTGAAAGACAATATTTTGTTCGGCGGACGACTCGCCGAGGAACGCGATTTATACGATGTCATCTCTGCAGCACATCTGAAAAAGGATATTGAGATGCTTTCAGACGGTTTGGAGACAATGGTCGGAGAGAAGGGCGTCGCTTTATCCGGGGGGCAGAAACAAAGGATTTCAATTGCGAGAGCAATGATTGCGGAGCCCCATATTTTGATCTTGGATGATTCGCTGTCCGCCGTCGATGCGAAAACGGAAGCGGCGATTATTGAAAACATCCGCAGCAGGCGGAAAGGCAAAACGACCTTTATTACATCACATCGGATGTCGGCCGTCGAACACGCCGATTTCATTCTCGTCATGGAAAATGGAAGGATCGTTGAAAGAGGGACGCATCAGGAACTGATCAGCCGGAAAGGCTGGTATTTTGAACAATACGAAGCACAGCAGCTTCCTTCGGGAGAAGAAGGGGGGACTGTAGCATGACAACAGGAAAAAGGCTTTTCCAATATGCGCTTCTTTACAAAAAAATTCTCATCTGGGCGCTCGTCATGCTGACGATTGCCGTCACAGCCGAGCTGACGGGACCGATGATCGCCAAAAAGATGATCGACGATCATATTCTCGGAATTGAAAAAACGTGGTATGAAACAACAGAGGAGACGAAATATACCGTTTCCTATAAAGGAAAGGAATATATCAGGGAGGACAGGACAGCCCCTTCAGCTGAAAAGCTGCAGGAAGTTCACATCTTTCAAGTCGGCATGAACTACTACTTTGTGGAGGAACCGGTTTCCTTTGACGGAGAGCGGACGGTATCCGGAGAAGAGCTGAGAATGACAAGCGGAGACCGGACGGAAACCTACAAGGCCGATCGCCTGTCTTTGTCAGAAGTGTATGCTTTTTACGAGTCTGAAATAGGAGGGCTGATTTCACTCGTTTCTATTTATTTCGGCCTTCTCGTCTTCTCGATCTTTTTCCATTACGGCCAATTCTACCTCTTGCAGATGAGCGCAAACCGCATCATTCAAAAGATGAGGCAGGATGTATTCGCCAACATTCAAAGGCTACCTATCCGCTATTTTGATAATTTGCCGGCAGGAAAAATCGTTGCAAGGGTGACGAATGATACCGAAGCGATCCGCGACCTGTATGTGACCGTTCTTTCGACGTTTGTCACAAATATCATTTATATGGCCGGAATATTCGCCGCGCTGTTTTTCCTTGATGTCAGGCTGGCCGGCGTCTGTCTGTTGATTTTGCCCCTGATTGTCATTTGGGCGGCCGTTTATCGAAAATTCGCTTCTGGCTACAATCATAAACTCAGGTCAATCAACAGCGAGATCAACGCCAAAATGAATGAATCGATTCAAGGCATGCCGATTATTCAGGCATTCCGTCGCGGACAGGACACAAAAGAAGAATTTGAACAGCTGAACGAGAGCCACTTTCATTACCAAAATAAAATGCTGAAATTGAATTCGCTTATGTCCCACAACTTGGTCAACATTCTCAGAAATGTGATGTTCACCGCTTTAATCTGGTATTTCGGGGGAGCTGCCCTGAACGCGGAAGGAATGATTTCAATCGGCGTCCTTTATGCATTCGTTGATTACTTGAATCGTTTATTTCAGCCGATTACGGGCATTGTCAACCAGTTTGCCAAGCTTGAATTGGCTCGCGTATCATCGGAGCGGGTTTTCCGCCTGCTGGATGAGCCAGGCGTCGACGTCAAAGAGCCGGGCAGCGAAAGAGCGCGGGGGCGAGTCGTATTTGAAGATGTATCTTTTCGCTATCATGACGGTGAAGATGTGCTGAAAAACATCTCATTTGAAGCGAAGCAAGGGGAGACCGTTGCATTGGTCGGCCATACAGGCTCAGGAAAAAGCTCCATTTTAAATGTACTTTTCCGCTTTTACGATATTGAAAAGGGCGATGTCAAAATCGACGGCAGAAGCATATACGATATGTCAAGGCAGGAAATCAGAAAGCAGATGGGCATCGTTCTCCAGGATCCTTACTTATTTTCCGGCACGATTGCTTCAAATGTCAGCCTTGACAATGCTGATTTGACCAGAGATCAAATAGAAGCCGCCTTGAAACAGGTTGGGGCACTTGAAATGCTCGCCCGCCTGCCGAAAGGTCTTGACGAGCCGGTCATCGAAAAAGGAAGCACCCTTTCGTCAGGGGAAAGACAGCTGATCTCGTTTGCGCGTGCGTTGGCATATGATCCGGCTATTCTTATTTTAGACGAGGCAACGGCCCATATCGATACGGAAACAGAAGCGGTCATTCAAAAAGCGCTTGATGTTGTTAAACAAGGGCGCACGACCTTTATCATCGCCCACAGGCTGTCAACGATCAAAAACGCCGACCAGATTCTCGTTCTTGAAAAAGGCCGGATTATCGAAAGGGGAAATCATGAAGAGCTGATGAAGCAAAAAGGACAATACTATCAAATGTATGAACTGCAAAAGGGAAAAGGAACCCTGACAGGGTAAGCCGGATCTTCACCCCGGCTTTAATAAGCAAGCCCCACCCTTGCCTTGACAAACTGGTCTGATTCAAGCTGTTTGAAAAGAAAATGGGCGGTGTCGCCGGTCGATATTTCTTTTCCGCCGTCCGGCAGAACATCCTGTTCAAAACGGTATGTCTTCAATGCCGGCCCGTCGGGGAGATATGTCGGGCAGACGATCGTCCAATCCAATTCAGACTCGCGGAGACGTTCGTACACACGGGCATGTTCTTGCGCTGCGCGCGCCGAGCGCCGTTTTGATTCGTTTGTTTCAAAGCGGTAAAGGTCCGGGTTCTGCCTCGCGTTTAAAATACCGGCCGTTCCGATGGTAATCAGCCGCTTAATCCGATGTGCGTTCATGGCATTTATCATATGTTCGATGGAGACGGTCAATGTATCGTCTCCATCTGTGTTTAAACAGCTGACAACGATATCCGAATCTTTTATTAAAGACTCGACGTCATGCTGGTTCCTGGCGTTCCCTGTAAGCGCTTGGCAGCATTTATCCGGAATGCGGGCGCCTTCCGTCCTCCTAACAAGTGCGTAAACGGAATAACGCCCATCCTCTTCAACAAAATTGAGAAAGGCCTGTCCGACACGGCCTGTACCTCCAAAAAGCGCAATTTTCAACATAATCACTCCCATCGGATCTATCATACGTCAGATCGTCCGGAAGAAAAAGCCCCGCGAAAGCAAAAAGTTCCATGATAAGGGCGGACATTTGAGACATACTCATTCAATAGAGAAATCCCGACAAATTGAATCAATTCCCAATTGATGCTCAACATCAGCTGCATGCCGACTCCTCCTTTATATCAGCATATGAAAAAAGGAGAAGCGGGTGCGGGCTTTCATAAGATATGCCAGAGGTGCGGGCCGCCGCCCCGGCAATGAATGTGAAGGTTTGTCGACACGCTAAAGAAGGTGCAGGATATGCACCTTCTGTTATCCATGAATATGAAGTTGTTTAAAATTGTTGACCGCCCATAGATGCTTGAGCTTGGGAAACTAAACGTTTTGTAATTTCTCCGCCGACAGAACCGTTTGCACGGGAAGTCGTGTCAGCGCCGAGGTTTACGCCGAATTCAGAAGCAATTTCGAATTTCATTTGTTCGATCGCTTGAGCTGCTCCTGGGACAACCAGTTGATTTGAAGAATTTTGATTAGCCATTTGTATCAAACTCCTTTATAAAAATGGTATGGTTGGGCTGACTGGAGTTGCACCAGCTGCCGGCTTTCACCAAAAGAAAACCGCTGCCTTCTCGGCTAAAGCCCAATGTTGGTTTGTACTACGTATTATGGTGGATTCGATAAAATAAATGCGTGCTTCAATCTGGTAAATGTTGAAAGGCGAAAAGGCCGGGAATGGGGCAAGCTAAGGAAAAAAGCAGGGGGATGAAGCAGATGATGTGTCCAGTGTGCAATGGGATTCTCGTCCAGACAAGGCATTGTCCGAAGTGCGGCGGGGAAATGGCGGACGCGGGGAGAGCAACCGATTTTTTCGGTCCGTACAGTCCGTATATGGAGTTCGATTCATTTAAACAAACGCAAACCGTATGCGTTCATTTATATACTTGCCAGGACTGTACTTATGAAGAAACCGTTGAAATTGAAACGACCGAAGCATAGCAGCACGGAGGGCCGCAGCATGCTTCGGTCATGGAGAGTGTTTAAATCCGCTATTCTTCAGAACGGATGCGAAGCTCCGTTTCTTTATCAAAGAAGTGGGCTTTATTCATGTCAAGCGCAAGAGGGAGCGTATCGCCGGCCTGGACGTCGGTTCTTGAATCGACTCTGGCGATGAACGGCTGCGTGCCGGCTTGCGAATAAAGCATCGTTTCGGCGCCCATCAGCTCAGCTACCTCAATTTTCGCATCGATTTTTGAGTCTTTTGACGCTTCAATGAAAACAGGCTCGTCATGGATATCCTCAGGTCTGATTCCCATGATGATTTCCTTGCCGGCATAGCCCTGGATGCGCAGAACTTTCATTTTTCCTTCCGGCACGCGAACCGAAACGCCGTCAAATGTAAACAAGTCTTCTTTTAGAGTGCCGGTGAAAAAGTTCATTGCGGGAGAACCGATAAAGCCGCCGACAAACACGTTTTCCGGATTTTCATAGACTTCCTTCGGCGCGCCGACCTGCTGGATGATTCCGTCTTTCATGACGACGAGCCGCGTAGCCATCGTCATCGCTTCAGTCTGGTCGTGGGTGACATAGATGGTCGTCGTCTGCAGGCGCTGATGAAGCTTTGTGATTTCGGCGCGCATTTGTACGCGCAATTTGGCATCAAGGTTTGATAACGGTTCATCCATCAGAAACACCTTTGCGTCCCGAACGATTGCCCGGCCTAAGGCAACGCGCTGGCGCTGTCCGCCGGAAAGCGCTTTTGGCTTTCTGTCCAAATATTGTTCAAGGCCCAGAATTTTGGCCGCTTCATGGACGCGCCGTTTGATTTCATCCTTCGGAAACTTCCTCAGCTTTAAGCCGAAAGCCATATTGTCATAGACGTTCATGTGCGGATAAAGGGCATAGTTTTGGAATACCATCGCAATGTCGCGGTCCTTGGGAGCGACATCATTCATCCGTTTCCCGTCGATTGTGAATTCGCCATCCGTAATTTCCTCAAGTCCTGCGATCATTCTGAGCGTTGTCGACTTGCCGCAGCCTGACGGTCCGACAAAGACGATAAATTCCTTATCATCGATATGAAGATTAAAATTATCCACAGCCGTGACTTTGTTGTCATACACTTTGTATATCCGATCGAGCACGAGTTCCGCCATTTTTTCTCCCCCTCTTTTATGTAAGCGCTTTATCTGGTCTTAGTTTATAAAAAACGGCAGGTCGGTGTAAATGGACATGGTGCACAATTTCTTTTCGTGCAAGTTGCTAAAGCCGCTAAAGGAGATACATCATCAAATAAACAGCGGCTGCTTCTTCAAACTGTCTGATGTCAATCCCGGTCCGTTCGATGAATTTATCAATTCTGTACTGCAGGCTGTTTCGGTGGATAAACAAACGTTTTGCTGTAAGAGAGGCATTCAGGTTGCATCTCATATACGTTTTGATGGTCAGGGATGTCTCGGGATCAGACAGCGCCTCTCTTACGGCGTCCGAAAACGAAGAAGCATGAACCCGCTCGGGTTTTGCCGTCAAAAAAGACGGGAGACACTGGCAAAACGTGGCGACGTTTCCGATGTCACCCGCTTCCAGCATATAATGAAACATTTGTTTTTCAAAGCGGATTTTGCCTTGAAGCGATCCGTTGACTGGATGAAGCTGGCCGCTGAAAAACACAGGGTTTGCCATGAAATCGCTTGTCAGTGCATGCGCAAGCTCGGACAGTTCTTTTTTGGCGAGAAACGGCGAAGGATTTTCGTGGACGATGACAGCTTCGTGCCGGTCGTACCATACCACAAGCGGGTCTTTAAAAAAGCCGCTGACCGCTTCTTTGATCGCCTGTCTTTCTTCAGGTACATGCTCCATTTTAAAAAAATGTCCTTGCATCAGCTGAATGTTCCCCGGGTTTGGAAGGGGGGCATTGCGAAAAAAATATTGATGCCATTCTTTCTCCCGCTTTGTCAGCTGCTGTTCGGGACGCGGTTCTGAGAAAGGCCGGAACAGGCAATGGAGCAGCTCTTTTTCCCGGTCGGTGACCGCGTTTTTCAAAACGCCGAAGGTCTCGCCTTCGTCCGTTTGAAACCATAATGCATCGTGTTTTGAAACAGCCTCAGATACAATCATCCGTTCACCGTAAAGCGTCTTTAATTTCTCCAGCATACGACAACGTCCTTTTCTTTATTCGTAAATATGGAAGAGCATTAATTCATGAATTTCGCTTTTCAGGGAAGGCTCGTCATCGTGCGGGGGATAGGTGCTGCCCCACTCGATTTCCCCTGATTTATGATAGATTCCTTCATAGTGAATCCCTTTATGATAAAACGATATTTTCCAGCCGGGAAGCCTTTCTTTTTTAAACAGCGGCTTCCATTGAAAATGAGAAATCATAAACGCCACGCTCCTTCATTGATTTCAGGTGGGTCAAATCCAGCGAGCTGTCTACACGTTGATTTGTTATCATTGTATCTCATTCACAGAAAAGATCATAGATTCTTTTCAAGTGGAGCTTTTTCAAAAAAATACCGTGAAGAAGCAGGTTCTTCACGGCTTGAGGTCATGCCACATGTCCTCCGGATTAAGGATGGACTGTTCAGTTAAATAGGAAGCATATTCGAAGCTTCTTTTCTTCGTTAAGCTGCTGACAGATGCCAGACGGGGATGGGAGAAGATCCCCCTGCCGGGCCGGGAATTGGCTTCAAACAGCCACACTTTTCCCGAACGGTCCAATCCGAGGTCAAAGCCGATTTCCCCGATGAAACCGTCAAGCTTTTCGTCAAGGACCCGGCTGAGGAGGAGCGCCGCTTTTGTCAGTTTTTGCAGAGTGTGAAGCCTTTCCTGAGGATCATCATATAGCTCTGCAAGCGTTTTGACGGCACCGCCGCTCGACATGTGGGTTGTAATTCCGTCTTTTCCAGCGATTTTGACCGCGATGGCTGTGACGGTCCATTGGCCTTTTCCGTTTTTGTTTGTATGAACCCTGAAGTCTGCCGGATGATGATCCACTTCGATCCGTTCGATGCCCTGCTGGGCGAGATAAGAAGTATGTTTGTGCAGTCTCTGCCATTCATCTAAACATTCAGCAGCGGACGAATAAGATGTGACGCCTTCGGCATGTCTGGCGAGAATTCCGTTTTCTTCCCGTTTTGAAAGCTGGAGTATGCCTTTGCCCAAACTGCCGCCGGCGGGCTTTACATAAATGAAGCCGTATTGACCGATCATGTCTTCGATTTTACCGGCACCGGGCTCCAATGCCGAAAATGGAAGCAATTCCGCTGTCCTCTCGTCTTGCTGCAGACATTTATAGATCTCCCATTTGTTAAAGAAGCCCGGGTTGAACCACGGAATCCGGTATTCATCCATAAGGCGGGTTTTTGTTTCCCGCAGAGCGGCGGATTCTTCCGCTTTGCGGTTCGGCAGTCTGTCGTAAACGACGTTGGGAAGGGGGACTGTGGCCTCCTCCCAGCCGTTTTCCCTGAAAATGAGAGCCTGCACTGTACCTTCTTCCCAATCTATCTGGTGCGCTCCGAACAGATAGCTGTAGCCTCCTGCCGGGAGATCCATCGTCAAAAGCTTCGAAAAAAATAAAGACCTCCCTCTGACAGGGTCCAGCTGCGATTTTGTAAAACCGGCCGTGAAAATCCCGATTAAAGGTCCGATATAGACGGTATTGTCGCGGAAAATCAGGGAGGCTTTGCCGCGGTACGGAATCCGCAGGTTTTTGTACAGATTTTCAGATAATAAAACGGTGCGCTTCAAATGGCTGTCAAATGAGACGTGGCAACGTTCAACACTTGTACCGAAAGCCGCGAATAACAAACCGTCCTGTTTAAAAGAAGCGGGCAGGAGCATCGTGTTTTCGCTCGTCTGGTGGATGCCGACGGTCAGCGGTTGACCGGTCATCTTTTCTCAGCCCCTTTCGCGCCGGCTGAAGCCGTTAAGAATGAGCAGTACTCCAAAGGACCTTTATACAAAAGCTCCCTTTTTTCAGGAGAGTGCTTAATAAAAGCGTGCTTTCCGGGCTTTGAATTGACATCCAGAAGCCAGACTTTTCCGTCTTTCGTCAGGCAGATATCAAGGCCGAGCTCGAATAATGGTCCGTGATTTGATTCAAGCACCAGGGGTACGGCCTGCGCCATTGTCTCTAAATCATCGAGAAGGACGGCCTGGCGCTTTTTCGGCACGGATAAAAGCCAGCTGTCAAAGCTCACCGCCTCTGAGCCCCCGGCCAGGTTTGCAAGCAGTCCGTGCTGATAGCTCCGCCTTACCGTTTTGCCGGCTGTTTCCCATTCTCCACTGCCGTTTTTCTGAAGCAGCAGCCTGATATCGCACGGAAAACCGTCTTTGTCTTGAATATCGAGGAACGATTGCAGCAAATAGCGGTGCTGAAGAACTTTCTGACACCACGTTTCAAATGAAGCCTGTTTCGAAAATGACTTCAGCTGTTTGTGTTTTCCGGTTTGGTAGGCGGCCTTGACCGTTTTTCCCGTAAGCTCGAGGTGAATGATGCCGCGGCCTCCTGATCCGGATGCAGGCTTCAAGATGCACGCTTTTTCTTTTGCAAGCTTGCGCAGGATATCCTGGGCGTTTTCTGCAATCGATGTGGCAGGAAGGTAGGACTTGATGACGGGATCGGCATTCAATGCTTTGAAAACCGTCCATTTGTCAGGAAGTCCGAGTCCTAAAAATGTTGTTTTAGGATACTTTTTGAGCCATTCGACAATCGGTTTTGCTTTTTTCGATTGCTGATCTCTGCCGTAAAAGCAGCGGTCATAGATCAATTCCGGGATTTCTCTTTCAATTTCATTCCACTGTCCTGACTTCGGGTGAAAGGAGAGCCCTTTCACAAGCAGGGAACCGGGGGAAATATCCAGGGGCGTGAAACGGATAAACCGGATTCCATAGTCCGAAGCCATTTTGGCCAGTTCTTCGGCATAGGCTTTTTCATGTTCGTGCGACAGCGACATAAATCCAAGCGTCATCATGATTATACCTCCTTCATGAAAAACAAGGCTTAACAGGCTGAGACTGTCAAACTTCGGGCAAACTTTAATATATAGACTTCTGTTTCATGATACGCTTGAGATTGCAGAAATAGGCTTTTGTAAATTGGAAATGATTAAAAATTTTAGAGCGCCCTTCATACAATTGCCATCTGACCCATTGTATTTTGAAGCGGCTTGCTCCATTCCGTTATTTGCCCGTCTTTTATTCAGCTACTATAATAACGTTAGGCAAGACGGTGAGGATCGACCATAAGGCCCACGCTGTGCAGCTAAGATGTCAGGTAAAAAGGAAGGCAGTTGAAAAGAACATGTATGTATTTGGGGTTTTTGCCGTTATGATTGCAGTCGGTGCACTTATCGGCGCTGTAACGAACCATTTTGCGATTAAAATGCTTTTTCGCCCATATAAAGCGGTCTACATATTTGGAAAGAGGGTTCCTTTTACACCCGGATTAATTCCGAAAAGGCGCGATGAATTGGCGAGACAGATGGGACAGATGGTCACAGGCCATCTGCTGACAACAGAAGGGATCAAAAAAAGGCTTGCATCCGATGCGGTTAAAAGCCAGGCGGTGCAGGTTGGGGAGCGGATCTTGGCGCACCTCTCGCAATCAACGGCCACCGTTGAAGAAGCATTGGAAAGCATCGGAATTTCAAATCCCGCCCAAAAAGCGGATCGGGCGGTATCCAGATGGACGGATGAGAAGCTGTCCGCATTGTTAGAGGCACATGAAAATGAACCGCTCAAAGAGCTTATCCCTCTTGAGGCCCAGAAAAAGCTGAAAGAGAAAATTCCGATGGTGTCCGGCTATATTTTAAGCCGGGCTGTCACCTACTTTGAAAGCGACGAAGGAAAGGAACGCCTCGGACATATGATTGACGATTTTTTGAAAGAACGGGGCATGCTCGGCAGCATGGTGCAGATGTTTTTAGGCAACAGCAGTCTGGTTGACCGCGTTCAGCCGGAGATTGTGAAGTTTTTAAAGAACGGCGAGACCGCGCGTCTTTTAACGGATCTGCTTGAAAACGAATGGGACAAGCTGAAAGAATATACGTTCAAGGAAGCGGATGACAAATGGAATCTCAAATCTCTCATTTTCGATTTGAAGGAAAAGCTTTTGAAACGATTCTCGCTTCAGCCGTTTTTCGAAAAAACGATCGGCTCCTCTATTGCCAGTGTTGAGCGGGAGATCGCTTTGCGCCTGCCGCAGATCGCCGACCGGCTTCTCGAAGAGGCGGGCCGCCGCCTGGATCAAGTGCTCAAGCAGCTGGAGCTCGAGCAAATCGTCAAGGAACAGGTGGACAACTTCCCTGTTGAACGTCTTGAAGAAATGGTGCTGTCCATTTCCAAGCGGGAGTTCAAAATGATCACGTATTTAGGCGGTCTGCTTGGCGGAATTATCGGAGCCGTGCAAGCCATCTTTGTGATTTTGATCTGAGGCTGAAGACGGCCTGTTCAAACGGAATTATCGTATAACTGTGAAAAACGCTCCATAGTTTGTTATAGTGGAGTGGTGCCGATTCCATAAGAAGAATACAGGCAGGAAAGGAGCGGATCAGGATGACGGTCAATTTACATGACTCGGCTTATGACTTGGGGCAAGCCTTGCGACAAAGCGATGAATATTCCCGATTGAAAAATCTTTATGATGAGGTGAATGGCGACCCATCTGCTAAAAAGATGTTTGATAACTTTCGCGATATTCAAATGAACCTTCAGCAAAAACAGATGAACGGCGAAGACATCACACAGGAAGAAGTCGAACAAGCGCAAAAATCCGTGGCGCTCGTCCAGCAGCATGATAAAATCTCGCAGCTGATGGAAGCAGAACAGCGGATGAGCATGCTGATTGCTGATTTAAACAAAATCATTATGAAGCCTTTGGAAGAGCTTTACGGAAATCCGGAGAGCTGATAAAAAATCCCCTCTTGTCTTGACAAGAGGGGATTTTTTCACTAAGTGAACAAATAATGTTCATAAAGATTTAAAAAAGACTTGTCAATTTGTGAAATAGTTGCGATAATACTAAATGTAAGTGCTTTCATTTTTGCCGGGATACGATCATGAAAAACGGACTGGCGGCAAAATGATAAGGGGTACAGAGGAATTTGACAGATTGAAAGCACCGTCTGCTGGTCAAATAAAGGGGTTGTCAATATACGGTGAATTGAACGAAAGGGGCGTTGAATTCACTGTTTTGAATATGAGGGAGAATCATGATCGTATCCACAAGATGCGAAGTCAAAAGTCTGTGAAAACAGGCTTTTTTTAGTATGTACATCAAGAGGGCTGTTCTAAAAAAAGGGACCGGGACATATCCTCTATAACAGATTCAGTCATCAAAGAAGGGGGACCTCCTGGTGTCAAAACAAATGCTTGCGCTGAATATAGACGGAACGCTGCTTCGGACAAACGGACGGCTTCATCCCGCAACGAAGGAAGCGATCGAATATGCAAAGAAGAAAGGTGTATATGTTACGCTTGTGACGAACAGACATTTCCGCTCCGCTCAAAAAATCGCCAAATCTTTAAAGCTGGATGCGAAGCTGATTACGCACAGCGGAGCGATTATAGCGGACAAAATCGCCGAACCTTTATTAGAAAAAAGGATTTCCGAAGAACAGACATTTAACCTTGTTCAAATACTGGAAAGCTATGATTGCAATATCAGAATCCTCCATGAAAAATATTCGATTGGAAATCGGAAAAAAACGAATTCAAACCTGCTGGGGAAAACGATGATTCACCCGTCTGACCCGATTTTTTATCCCGTCCAGTTTGTCGATTCGCTGAGCGACATGCTGATGGATGAACCGGTCAGCGCGCCGGTGATCGAGGTTTATTGCTCAACAGGTCAGTCCGAAGAAATCAGGCAGACGATCACAAATGCGTTTCCTCTCGTCGACATCATTGAAGCGGGAGAAAAAATGCTGATTGTCCATAAAGGAGTTTCGAAAGAAGCGGGATTGACGATGCTCGCCGCCGACCTCGGATTAAAAATGGAAGATGTCGTTGCGATCGGCCATGATATCGACGACCTTCCGATGATCGAGCTTGCCGGGCTCGGAGTCGCAATGGGCAATGCTCCTCAGGAGGTTAAGCAAAAAGCGGATTGGGTGACGCGCTCCAATGATGAACAGGGCGTCGCCTATATGATTAAAGAATACTTCAGAATGCAGCAAAGCAAAGGGTTTCTTAAAAAATTCCATATTAAAAAAATCTGATTCTTATAAGATCCCCGCTTCAACTGGAATGCGGGGATTATTCATTTATCGGTCTCCTAAAGGAATGTATGTTTCCCGGATTGATTTTGCCCATTTATTTTTGTACACTAAAGAAAGTTTTGAAACGAAAAAGGTGATGACATTGCGCATTTATATAGAAGGGCTCCAAGACGAAAGGTTCCAGAGACCGCTTGAGCATATAGCGAACTTATTCTTTGAGGAAAGCGAAGTCGCTCTTGGCGAAGAAGCGCCGGCAGACCTTGCGATCGTTCTCGGCTATGAACGGGAAGAAAACGGCGTCAAGGCTTCCGGTGCGATAAAGGATACGGACATTACAGCAGAATATGCGAAAAACATTGACCCCAAGCTGACGGAAAAGGAAGCGTTTAAGCAGGTGAAGAATACCGTTTCCTACGTTTTTTTGAGCATGCTTCAGGAGCATACCGGGATCATTCAGAAATGGGGGATTCTCACCGGTGTCCGTCCGACAAAGCTGCTTCACAAAAAGCTGGAGAGCGGCATGCCAAAGGAAGAGGCCCATGCCGAGCTGAAGCGGGATTATTTAATTCACGACGAAAAGATCGAACTGATGCAAAACATTATTGACCGTCAGCTGAAAGCTGTACCTGATTTGTATGAGCTGGGCCAAGAGGTCAGCATTTACATCGGCATCCCGTTCTGCCCCACGAAGTGCGCCTACTGCACGTTCCCGGCGTATGCGATCAGAGGACAAGCCGGACGGGTCGGCTCATTTTTGTGGGGGCTTCACTATGAAATGCAAAAAATCGGTGAATGGCTCAAGGAGAACGATGTCAGCATCACGACCGTGTATTTCGGCGGCGGAACGCCCACAAGCATTACCGCTGAAGAAATGGATCTATTGTATGAAGAAATGTACCGTTCATTTCCCGATGTGAAAAACATCCGCGAGGTCACTGTTGAGGCTGGACGGCCCGATACGATCACAGAGGAAAAGCTCGCGGTCTTAAAAAAATGGAACATCGACCGAATCAGCATTAATCCGCAGTCTTACGAGAATGAAACGCTGAAAGCGATCGGACGCCACCATACCGTCGAAGAAACGATCGAAAAGTATCATCTGTCGCGAAATGCCGGCATGTCTAACATCAATATGGATTTGATCATCGGCCTTCCGGGCGAAGGGGTAAAAGAATTCAGAAACTCTCTTTCCGAAACCGAAAAATTAATGCCTGAATCATTGACCGTCCATACGCTGTCATTTAAGCGCGCGTCTGAAATGACGAAAAACAAACATAAGTATAAGGTGGCTGGCCGCGAGGAAATTGTCGCGATGATGGATGACGCTGTCTCGTGGACGAAACAGCACGGTTACCATCCCTACTATTTGTACAGGCAGAAAAACATTCTCGGCAACCTGGAGAATATAGGCTATTCCCTTCCCGGCCAGGAGAGCATCTATAACATTATGATCATGGAGGAAAAACAGACGATTATCGGGATCGGCTGCGGAGCTGCGAGCAAATTCGTCGATCCGGGAACGGGAAAGATCACACATTTCTCTAACCCGAAAGACCCGAAAACGTACAATGACAGATTTGAACACTATACAGAAGAAAAGCTTCGCTACCTGTCCGGGCTTTTTGACAAGAATGCTAAAGGCAGTTAAAAGGTTCGGTTTAAAACGGGACAGTCCCTGGGCAAAACGAAAGGAGACTTCGCCAATATCCTGGCGAAGTCTCCTTTTCTGTCATCCTCTTTGTTTTGTTTCGGATTTTTTCCACTTAAATATTTTGTTCAGTATATGAAAAATCCGTTTTGATTCTTTTGTCAAAAGCGGCCCCAAAATTGCCAGGATCAGTACGTACAAAGCGGCAAACGGCTTTAATGTGGCCGAAAGTCCGCCGGCGATTCCGAGGTTGGCGACAATGATCGAAAACTCGCCGCGTGAGACAATCGTTAAGCCGATATTGGATGAAGCTTTATGAGAAAGTCCGGCCCTTCTGCCTGCGATCATGCCGGCGATAAAGTTCCCGGCCAAGGTGAGGATGACGGCGCCGATTGAAAGCCATACCGCATCTCCCAGTGTAAACGGGTCGATGCTCAATCCGAAGCTGAAGAAAAACATTGCACCGAAGAAATCGCGAAACGGTACAACCAAATGCTCGATCTGGCTTGCATGTTCTGTCTCGGAAAACACGAGTCCGAGAAGCAGGGCGCCGATTGCTTCGGCAACGTGAATCGTTTCCGAAAAGCCGGCGACAAAGAACAGCAGCGCAAAAATCACGATAATAAAGACTTCGTTTGAACGGATATTAAACAGCCGATTTAACAATTTTGGCAGCTTCCTGGCAACGATAAAGAACAATATCATGTAGCCAAAAGCGATCAAAATCGAAAGCAGCGCCGATCCGACTGAAGTTGAGTCACCAAGGACGAGCCCCGAGACGACGGATAAATAAACGGCGAGAAAAATATCTTCGAACATAATGATTCCGAGAATCAGTTCGGTTTCCGGATTCGCTGTCCTCTTTAGGTCGACAAGTACTTTGGCGACAATCGCACTCGAAGAAATCGTAATAACCCCGGCGATGATCAGTACTTCGAGAAACTCGAAGCCCGCGATGAACCCGAACATGAGGCCTAAACTGAAGTTGATCAGAATATAAATGCTTCCTCCGACGGCGATGGACCGTCCTGATTTAATAAGCTTTCCGATCGAAAATTCCAGTCCGAGATAAAAGAGTAAAAACAAGACGCCCATTCTGCCGAAAAAGGCGATGATCTCCGAGCTCTCGATAAACTTCAAGTTGATGATACCGATCGTCGGAGCGTGCGGGCCTACGATCATCCCGAGAACAATTAAAAAGGGAATGATCGAGAATTTAATCCGATTCGCAATTAAGGCAGCAATCGCGACAAGCAAGAGTGCAGTGCCGACTTCAAATACTAGATGATCCAAAGAGCATCACCCTTCCTTTCGGGAAAGAAAAGCCTGCTTCATTTCCTTGAGGTTTTTTCTTTCACCGGACAGGACGAGTGTATCATTTTCATCAAGAACGGAATCTGCCCCGGGATTCAAGAATTTTTCCTGATTCTTTTTAATGATCGCGATGACAGTGACGCCGTAGTTTTGCCTGACGTCGATTTCACCGAGAGTTTTGCCGACGGCATTTGCTCCTTTTTCGATTTTGAACCACTCGATGATCAGGTCGTTAAACGCCATTTCAATCGATTCAAGCGCCTGCGGCTTATAGACCATTCCGCCGAGGATGGCGGCGATCTGCCTTGCTTCGCTGTCATCAAGCGAGATGTTGGTCACGATTTCATCGGGATCTTCGTCGTCAAACCGATAGATTTCTCTTCTTCCGTCGTCATGAACGACAATCGTCATTTTTTCATGGTTTCTCATTTCTATTTCAAATTTTTTGCCGATACCCGGCAGATCACTTTCTTTAATATTCAATCATATCCCTCCAAAATAAATTTCCCCATTCGGCTGAAAAGTTATGCAGGTGAAAAAGGGAAAATCAGGAGAGGTAATTAGATTGGTATTTCACAGGAATAGCGCAAGTTTTTTTTAGAATTAATTCATTTGATTGAACCTCGAATCGAGGAATGAAATGAGTGTAGAAACGTGCGTCAAAGACAGAAATATTTGCGGCTCTTCCTGGATGATTAAGAAAGCTTTTTGTAAAAGGGGAGGGGTTCACTGCATGTGTCTCAAACTTTGAGGTGTTTAGAGACATATGGTATTCCGCTTCGGGATCAAAAACAGGGTTTTGCTCCTGATCGGCGAATGGTACTGTTAACATGCATAAACTAAGCATCAACGTCAAAAATGATTTAATTACGCCCATCCCCCTTTCCTCACATGCTTTCTATAAATAACTATATCTAAACAAAGAAAATCATTCAACTAAAAAGGCTTATTTCAGTATCAATTGATCTTGAAATGGAAAATCATTCAGCTGATTTTCACATGAAAAAAGGTATTGAAAATAAAAGGTGGAATTAATTAAGCTAATATCTTACAAAATCGTATTCACGGAGGTGCAAGATGGAATATATCAAATGGAAAGACGAAGACGGGATTTTTGAAATTGTACTGAATCGCTCTGAGGCGTACAATGCCTTGAATGAAAAAATGCTTGAAGAACTGAATGAAGCTTTGCGTGTTGCAGAGGAAAGCGAATCGCTGCTTCTCCTTGTGAGAGGCAGCGGCAAAGGATTTTCGGCAGGCGGAGACATTAAGATGATGCTGTCTTCCGGAGATCAAGACAGCTCCGCCCGCGTCATTGACACAATTTCTGAAATTGCGGTGAAGCTTTACAGCATGCCGAAGATGACGACAGCGGCTGTCCACGGTGCGGCTGCGGGTCTGGGATTGAGCCTCGCGCTCAGCTGCGACCATGTACTGGTCGAAAAAGAGGCGAAGCTGGCGATGAATTTTATCGGCATCGGGCTTGTTCCCGACGGAGGCGGACACTTCTTTTTAGAGCGGAGAATCGGTGAAACTGCGGCCAAAGAATTGATTTGGAGCGGGAAAAAATTGACGGGGGCCGAAGCGCTCGAGCTTCGGATCGCAGACGCCGTATTCAGCGGGGACTCCGGCCGTTTTGCGCGCATCTATCTTGAAAAGCTTCTGCACGCTCCGCTGGCAGCGATGATTGAAACGAAAAAGATCTATCAGGCGCTGAATGGCGGTAGGCTGCAGAAAACGCTTGAACTCGAGAAAACGGCCCAGATGAAAATGAGGCTGACAAGCGACCATCAGGAAGGGATCCGCGCATTTTTAGAAAAGCGCCAGCCGCAATTTAACCGTCAGCAAGTATAACAAGAGCGGTCCGGCAGGAAATTGACCTTGGGAAATGATGTGCAGAAGCAATTGTAAAAAAATTTAAGTTTCCATAAAATGATTCATAAGATACAGATCTGTACGAAGTCTTGGGAGGCGGCGAAATTGAAACAGAAGATTCCATCTGAATACGTTGCTAGTAAGCTGAATGATTGGTACAACGCCATTCGGAAACATCAGATCGCCGCCAGTGAATCATTGAAAGCGGAAGGAAAATCAGGACGTCCTGCTCTACTATTAGCTGCTTGAATTCAGGCATAAGCTGATGCTCAGCTATTTGAAACCGCAAAAGACTGAAAATATTGAAAAAAACCTCCGCGTCTTAGAAGAAAAAAAGGACCAAATGACAGGTTTACTAAACTATTATTGCTGGTTTTTTAAAGGGATGTATGAGTTCAAATAAAAGCGGTTTGTCAAAGCAATCGGCTGCTATAAAACGGCTGAACTAAAAGTCAGCGCATTGGAAGACGAGGTTGAAAAAGCGGAATTTTATGATAAGCTGGCGGAAATCTACTACTATATCAGCCAGAGATACTTATCGATCAACTATGCGACGCTCGCTTCCGACATTTTCAACCGGGATGAGACGCTAAAAGAAAAAAAGATTTTCTGCGATTTTATCATTGCCGGCAATTGGGTTGAATCGATGACATACGGACCCGCGCTTAAAAGCCTGGCCAACGCGCTTGAAGACGCCACGAAAATCAAAAACAGCCATTTGACGGCAGCCGCTCATTTTAATTTGGGAAATTGCTATTTCCAAGGATCGTACCGAGAAGCCTCAGATCATATGGAGAGCGCCCTTTCCATTTTTGAACAGGAAAGTTCATCATATATTCCAAAAGTGCTGTACAACTTGATGTACGTCCGTCTAAAACAGGGAAACCATGTCGGAGCGGCCGACTGTTATGAAAAAGGCATCCGAAGCGCGGCATCGCTCGGGGAACACGCGGCAAAGCTTAACATTCTGTGCGGACTGTATTTGGACAGCGGGGATCGAAAGCCGTGGAAATCGGATTTGATTATTTGGAGTCAAACCATTTATATGACGCTGTTGAAGAGCTGGCTTTAGACGCAGCCCAGTACTATAATCAAATGTAGCGGCTTTAAGATGCCATTTTTTACCATGAGAAGTGCGCTCAGGCAAGACGAAAAATCAAAAGGGGAGATGCGTTGTATGAAAGCTAAACTGTTGTTCGTCGCGGTGTCGCTGGCTGTTGTGTTAACGTCTTCAGGCTTTTTGGCAGATGCGGGAAAAGCCCCTTCCTTGTACGCGGACAAAATGATTACGACTGACAAGGAGGCTCGAGTTTAAGGACATGATTTCATCTGAGAATAAGCGGGCTGACGCAGCGAAAGAATGGACGATGTATATTACAGTTTCTTGCCTTTTCATCCTGATCGTCTCTGTGATTGGTTTTTTTGCTCCGGCCTACAGCTTGCAGGATCTGCTGTTTCGACTGTTTGATGCCGTCATCATCTGTGTGCTGGCGGTCAATGGCCTTTATTTTCTGCGGAAAAATAAAGGCGTCGCTTGCTTATCGTTTTTACTCTGTTTCATCAACATGGGTCTGCTCATTGTTATGATGATCCACTAGTGTTTGGCGGATTAAAGGGCAGGCGGCAGCGGGAGACTTTCCCTAACAGCGCCGCCTTACCCCGTATTTTAGTCAGCTGCGGAAAACAATGATTTTACCGGACGAATGTACTATCCGGTGTGTATGCTCCAAAAATTGCTTTTCCTTCAGCATTCCTCTTCCTTTCTCTTTCGCTTCTTCATCATCAGCCGCTTCAAATCGCTCATTCAAAAGCGTTTCTCCACTAGTATCGAAAACGGTTACATAATAATTTTCCATTTCTCTTCCCCTTTCTCAAAATATGATCTATTTGTTTAAAATTATATAAAAATCAAAAAAATCCTTTTTAAAATGGTATGACTAACGTATGATTGTAAATTGGAAGGAGGAGTTATTATGCTCAAAATCGATCACGTCACGAAAAGATTCGGTTCATTTACAGCTGTAAACGATCTGACGCTGGAGATTCCAGACAAGCAAATGTTCGGTCTGCTCGGCGCCAACGGAGCAGGGAAAACGACGACATTCCGAATGATATTAGGCCTTTTGAATGCGACAGAGGGTACTGTCACATGGAAAGGACAGCCGATTAACTACGGTATCACAAACAGCATCGGCTATTTGCCCGAAGAGCGCGGACTGTATCCGAAGCTGAATGTGAAAGATCAGCTCGTATACCTCGGCCGCCTGAAAGGCATGACAAAGCAAAATGCGCTCAAGGAAATTGAGAAGTGGCTCGAACGGTTCCATATTACGGAATACGCCGACAAAAAGGTTGAGGAGCTATCCAAAGGGAACCAGCAAAAAATTCAATTCATCACGGCCGTGCTGCACAAGCCGGAGCTTTTGATTCTCGACGAGCCGTTCAGCGGTCTCGATCCGGTGAATGTCGAGCTTTTAAAAGACGCGGTCATTTCTTTGAAAGACGACGGCACTTCGATTGTATTTTCAAGCCACAGAATGGAGCATGTCGAAGAGCTGTGCGAACACGTCTGTATTTTGCAGCGCGGGACGCCTGTCGTTCAAGGGAAATTAAAAGAAATCAAACGTTCTTTCGGCAGAAAGAATGTCACGATTCACGCGGACGGCGACTTGAGCTTCTTGAAAGAGGCGGACGGCATCGTCAAATGGCGTGATCATTCCGAAGGAGTCCGCCTGCAGGTCGAGAATGAAGAAGTCTCTCAAGAGCTGTTTACAATGCTGCAAGGACGCGGGTTTATCAGAAAGTTTGAACTTGAAGAGCCTTCTTTGCATGATATTTTCGTCGAAAAGGTAGGTGCCCGTTATGAATAAGTTTTGGATTGTTCTTTTTCATACATATATCAGCAAGCTGAAAACGAAGTCGTTCATCATTTCAACAGCCATCACGCTTGCGCTTGTCGTGCTCGTCACAAATTTGGGATCGATTATTTCCATGTTTGACGACGGCGGAGAGGGTGACAAGATCGCTGTCATTGATCGCTCAAATCAGCTGTACGACACGTTTGCCCAGCAGGTGAAAGCACTCGATACTGATGAAGCGCTGGAGGTCCAAAAAGCGGATAAGCCGGAAAAAGAGCTTGAAAAAGACGTCAGAGACGAAAAGCTCGAGGGCATTTTAATCCTGGAGAGAGATAAAAAAGGGGTGCTGAAAGGAACGTATAAAGCGCTCGATATCGCTGATTCCACAGCTGTCTCCACGATTGAACAGGCGCTCTCGCAAGCAAAGATCGCCGTTGGAACGGCTGAATTGAACGTACCTCAGGAAAAGCTGAGTGAACTGTTTACACCGGTAAAAGTCAACAGTGTTGCCTTGAAAGAAGGCGCGAAAACCGAGGAAGAGCTTCAAAAGGCGACAGGGCTTGTGTATGTTGTGCTGTTTGTCATCTATTTTTCCGTTTTGATGTACGCTTCAATGATTGCGACAGAAGTAGCGACGGAGAAGTCTTCCCGCGTAATGGAAATTTTAATTTCCAGCGTGCCGCCTGTCCAGCAAATGTTCGCCAAACTGTTCGGCGTCGCCCTGTTGGGCCTGACACAGCTTGCCGCGCTCCTTCTTGCCGGCTATCTGTCGCTTCAGTCCAGCCAGGAAAGCGGAGGGGATGCGGCTGAGCTGGTTAAAGGATTTTTTGATGTTTCCGGCGTACCTACTGCAACGCTTGTGTACGCGGTCATTTTCTTGATGCTCGGCTACTTCTTATACGCAACTCTTGCGGCATTTCTCGGAAGCGTCGTCAGCCGGATTGAAGATGTTCAGCAGATGATTTCGCCGATGATCCTGTTGGTCGTTGCCGGATTCATGATTGCCATGTTCGGACTGAATGCTCCGGATTCGACGTTTATTACCGTCACTTCATTCATTCCGTTTTTTGCGCCGATGATCATGTTCCTCAGAGTCGGCGTGCTTGATATTCCGTTTTGGGAAGCGGCTCTCGGCATCGGCATCACCGCTCTCACGATTGTGATTCTCGCCGTCATCGGGGCGAGGGTGTATAAAGGCGGCGTGCTCATGTACACAAGCGGCGGCGGATTGAAAAATATTAAACAGGCGCTTCGTCTGTCAAAAGATCGATAATGAAAAAGAAAAGCAGCTTGAAAGATAAGCTGCTTTTTTCATGCAAATAGTAGAACGTGCATTCGCTTTCAACCCGTGGTAGAATGGGAGCAGAATGTTTTATGAAAAGGAGCAGAAGATTGACAAACATCACTTTCATTCATGCGGCAGATCTGCATCTGGACAGTCCGTTTCACGGCATCAGCCGGCTTCCCGAGGAGATTTACCGGCGGATCAAAAACAGCACATTTAAAAGCGCTGAAAATGTGTTTAAGCTTGCCATTGATGAACAGGCCGACTTCATTTTGCTTGCCGGGGACCTGTTCGACGAAGCAAACCGCAGTTTAAAAGCACAGATGTTTTTGAGAAAACAATTTTTAAAGCTTAAAGAGAACAATATCCAAGTCTATGTGATTTTTGGCAATCACGATCATCTGGGCGGCGATTGGACGCCGATTGAATGGCCGGACAACGTCCACATCTTTTCAGCGGAAGACATTGAAGAAAAATCGTTTTACAAAGACGGCCGGCTCGCCGCAAGCATCTACGGCTACAGCTATCCCGAGCGCTCAGTTTATGCCAATAAGGCCGCTGAAATCAAAAAAACGACCGACGCGCCCTTGCATATCGGCATGATTCATGGAACGCTTTCCGGGGAGAGCGGCCATGACCCGTACTGTCCTTTCTCCCTTCAAGATTTAAAAAACGGACAGATGGATTATTGGGCGCTTGGACATATACATAAAAGACAGGTCATTTCAGCCGCCGATCCGGCGGTGATTTATCCGGGAAACACGCAATCCCGCCATATGAAGGAAACGGGGGAGAAAGGCTGCTATCTCGTCAATGTTTGCGGCGGAGAACTGTCCTTCGAATTTAAAGCCGTATCGGATGTCCTGTGGGAAACGGCCAGCATCGATATCTCCGGGACAAAGCAGATGACAGAGCTGATCAGCCTCATGCACGATGCCTTTCAATCTTTCAGAAAAAGAGGCAAGCCCGCATGCGTCAAGATGGTATGGACAGGAGAAACACCCTCTTATTTGGCGGAAGGACAGGCCGGCATCGCGGACGAGATCCTTGACATCTTCCATGAAGAAGAACGGGAGGAAGACGCGTTCATCTGGCTTACCGCGATCGAAGATCAAACCGATGCCGCCTTGTCGGGAATCGAACGGGACGCTTTTTTCCAGGAGCTTTTGCAAGAAATCCATGAGTTTCAAGATTTCAGCCTGATTCTTGACGATTTGGAGCGGCATCCGGTCTTTAGAAGACACGGAGAGCTGTTTAATGAGGAAGACTTCCGGGACATTCGCACGCAGGCTGAAAAACTGCTGCTTCATGAACTGAAGACATTGAAAAGATAAGGGGGGATGCAGGGTGAATATACATGCGATACATATATACGGATACGGTAAATTCGCCAATCAGACATTCCGCCTGTCTCCTTCAAATCTGCATTTGATCTACGGACTCAATGAAGCCGGGAAAACGACGCTCATGTCGTTTATTGAAAGCGTGCTGTTCGGTTTTCCGAAGACGAAACGGTACGAGCCGAAAACGGGCGTCATTTACGGGGGGATGCTTGAGGTCGGACACCCTGATTTCGGGCGGATCCGAATCGAACGGACGGCCGGAAAGCCCGAGCGGGTCACCGTTTACTTGGAAGACGGTAGCACGAAGCCGGAAGGTTTTTTAAATGAGCTGCTGTCAGGCGTCGACAGGCAGCTGTATAAAGCGATCTACTCATTTGACGTGTTCGGCCTTCAGGAAATCCATAAATTCAACCGCGACAAAATCGGCCGTTTTCTGCTGTTTTCAAGTCTGTTCGGCTCTGATGCGATTTCCAAGCTGGATGCCGGCCTCGTGAAAAAGCAGGAAGAGCTGTTTAAACCGAACGGAAGGAAGCCGGAGCTGAACCAGGAGCTTGATCGGTTAAAAAGGCTTTCTGAAGATTTGAAAAAGGCGAAAGCGCGGGAAGGCGGCTATTACCGTCTCTTAAACGAAAAAAAAGGCGCTGAGGCGTCGATAAAGGAAAGCGGACAACTGCTCAAAGATCTTGAGCATCTCGTCTTACAAATCGAGCAGGCCATTGAGATTCTGCCGGCGGCCGCGGAAATGCGCCAGCTAAAAGAGCAGCTCGCATCCCTCGGCGGCTCAGAAGAAAGCCGTTTCCCCGAAGGCGGACTTTTCGAGCTCGAAAAGCTCGAATCCCACCTGCATCCAAAAGCGGCTCAGCTGAAGGCGCTGGAAGAAAAAAAGCGCGGTTTGGAACAGCGCGCCGCCGCTTTTGCACCGGCTGAAGACTTCCTCGAGCACGAAGCCGAAGCGGAAGAGCTTTTAACGGCGTATCCGTTTTACCAGTCGTATACCGAAAAAATCGCGTCTTTGACTGAACAGCTTCACCAGATAAACGGACGGGTTCAAGCGGGGCTTGACCGCCTGCAAATCGAGGAATGCGATATCCTCAATGCGGACACCGCGTATGAATACGAGTGGAAACTGCAGGAAACCGTTCAGGCATACATAGAGCTGCGCGAACTGAAGCGGTCGCTCGACGAGCGGTTTGAGCAGGCGAGGGCTGATCTGGAGGAAGCGGAACAGGCCCATGCCGCTCTCAGCAATGAAGTGATGCCCGATGATGTCCGAAAACAAAAGGAAGAAACCCTTGGCCGCCTTGCGTCCGCCGGCGGTCATGCCGGAAGGCGGGAAGAGCTGATCCTTCAGCTGTCCTATCTGAAGCAAGAACAAAAAGTTCGGATGAAAAGAAGAAGGACCGCTTTTGCGGGAGCGCTTTGCGCTGCTTTTGCGGCAGCTTTTGCGGCGCTCTTTTTCAAGGAGTGGTTCCCGGGCGCTTTGCTCGCGCCGATTTTGCTGATATTTGCCGCTTTTATTTTAAAAAAGCCTGAGCCTTCCGCGGCGGCGGCTTTTATTCAAAAACAGCTGGATGATATTGACCACAGCGGTTCAAAAGGCGGAGTAAGCGACAGCGCTTTAAGGGAGGAGCTGTGGAAGGACGACCAAACCCGGCAGCTCCTTATCGCCAAACAAGCTGAGCTCAGACAGAAAGAAGCGGAATATGAAAGAGCGATTCAAAAATTCGAAGAGTGGGAAAAGGATATCCGTCCGTATCAGGAGAAGACCGAGCGCTATTTAAAAGAGCTGAATCTTTCAATTGACCCGTCATTTTTAGCTGATGCGTACGCTTTGATTAAGGAACTCAGAGAGGAAATTTTGAAAAAGCGGGATATCGAGAAGGAACTGAGCCGCCTTCATGCTAAAAAAGCATCCTTTGAAGCGGGATTGAGAAAGCTTGTCACATCCCTCAGCCTTGCGGGCGGAAGCGTCCAAGAGCAGGTGTTTCAGCTGAAAAGCGAGCTTGAGTCCCAAAAAGAGAAACTTCGTCAAAAACAGGAAGCAGACGTGTCTTTAAAGCATGCGGCCGAACAAATCAAAGAGCTGGCGAAAGAGGTGGAATACTTCCAATCTCAAATTGCCGAACTCTTTCAAAAAGCAGGGGCGGACGGCCGTGAGATGTTCGTCGGACTGGCGAAGCGCGATCAAGCCAGAAAAGAACTAACGGCTAGGCTCGGGCAGCTCAAAAGAGAGCTCGGCAGACAGGACGAGAAGGCCGTTATGCTCGCCTCAGGCCACTCTCTGGCAGAACTGAAAGGAAAGCTGGCCGAGACTCAGGAAAAAAGAGCGCGCATAGAAAAGCAGCTGACAGAAGAAAGGCAGACGGCGGCTAATTTCCATGCAGAGCTCGCCAGACTTGAGGAATCAGGAGCGGTATCGGAGCTTGCCTATCAGACCGGGATGCAAAAAGAGCGGGTCGCCGAATTGGCCAAAAAGTGGGCAGCCGTCAAGCTGATCCGGCAGGCGGTCCAAAACAAGATAGATGAACATAAGAAGGTTCGGCTTCCGAAGCTGTTACAGACGGCTGAAACATTACTGAACCCATTGACTGCCGGACAATACGAAAAAATTTATTTTTCTGAAACAGATGATTCCATGATGGTCATGCGGAAAGACGGAGCTCTTTTTTGCGCACACGAACTGTCTCAGGCGACTTGTGAACAGCTCTATTTAGCGATCCGATTCGCTCTGGCCCTCTCCCATCAAAAGAATGTCAAATTGCCGTTCCAGCTGGATGACAGCTTTGTCCACTTCGACCAAGAGAGGTTTAAACAAGTGCTGAACATTTTAAAAAAGCTTTCAGGCGAAGATCAGCAAATCTTGTATTTTACGTGTCATGAACATGTAAGAGAAGCTTTCCGCGATGAAGATGTGATTCTGCTGCCTTCCGGAATGAAAAAGGTGGAAGGAAAGGAGATGACTAACAAATAAAAGTGTGTGCTATAATGATTTTATGTAGGAAAACGGAGGGAGCTTTATCATGGCAAAAGGTATCATGCTGCACGAAGTTGGCGAGCAGGTGGATTTGTACTTGCTCATTAAATCGTCAACGAAAGGAATCGCAAGCAACGGGAAACCGTTTTTAACGCTGATGCTGCAGGATCAGTCCGGAGATATAGAAGCAAAGCTGTGGGACGCCAAGCAGCAGGACGAAGTGACCTACGGCCCGCAGACGATCGTGAAAGTGGTCGGCGACATTCATCATTACCGCGGGCGGAATCAGCTGAAGCTGAGAAACATCAGACCTGCGGGCGACAATGACAATGTCAAAATCGATGACTTTCTTGAGACTGCACCGATTCCCAAAAACGAAATGATGGATGCGGTCACTCAATATATTTTTGAAATGAAAAACCCTAGTATTCAGCGAATCACGAGGCACCTCGTCAAAAAATACGGCAAGGAATTCATTGATTATCCAGCTGCGACGAAAAATCACCACGAGTTCGTATCAGGTCTCGCATACCATGTTGTCTCCATGCTGAACCTGGCCAAATCGGTCGCAGACCTGTATCCGTCGCTCGATCGCGACCTATTGTACGCAGGTGTTATTTTGCATGACCTTGGAAAAGTAAAAGAACTATCCGGACCGGTGTCCACGACCTATACTGTCGAAGGGAATCTGCTGGGGCACATTTCGATTATGGTGACAGAAATTGCAAAAGCAGCCGAAGAGCTTCAAATTGATTCAGAAGAAGTGCTGA
Organism: Bacillus paralicheniformis; assembly: GCF_001042485.2. Lineage (GTDB taxonomy): Bacteria > Bacillota > Bacilli > Bacillales > Bacillaceae > Bacillus > Bacillus paralicheniformis. The sequence continues at coordinate 325,966 of NZ_LBMN02000012.1, read as the reverse complement.
TTCTCCAGCATTTGATTTTAAGCCATCACGGCAAACCCGAATGGGGCAGTCCAAAGCCGCCGATGGTCAAGGAAGCGGAAATTCTTCACTATATCGACAACCTTGACGCGAAGATCAATATGATGGACAGAGCGCTCGAACGGGTCAAGCCGGGAGAGTATACCGAACGCGTCTTTGCATTGGATAATCGTTCCTTTTACAAGCCTGTTTTTCACAAATAAGCGTCATAACTTGTCTCCCTTTTGCATAATGTCTGATATACAGTTTATTCAAAAAAGGGGGAAAAGCCGTGCTGCTGTTTCCGTGGTGGGTGTACCTTTGCATCGTCGGCATTATTTTCAGCGCCTATAAGCTGATGACGACGGCAAAGGAAGAGGAAAAGATCGATCAGGCTTTTATCGAAAAAGAAGGCCGCATTTATATCGAACGGATGGAAAAAGAAAAAGCACAGCGCATGAAGCGTTCATTGGATGAAGATCAAGAACAGCATGAAAAATCGGCTGATAGTCATTCCATCGCATAAAAAAAGCTGTCCGGCCCCGCGAGGGGAGGACAGCTTTTTTGGCGTCAGCTGCTGCTGCTTGTCTGAGCTTGGCGCTGGTCGACTTGTTTTTTCAACTCTTTGTCTTTTACTTTTAGATCAGCATCTTTGACAAGTTTGTCGATAACAGATTGCAGTTCAGTTTGATCGTTTTGTTTTTGTTCTTGGACCTCTTTTTTGAGATCTTTTTTCATGTCTTCATATTTGCCGCGCTCTTCGTCTTTCTTAATGATGTGATAGCCGAATTGCGATTTCACAGGGCCGCTGATTTCGCCGGTTTTCAAAGCAAACGCAGCTTTGACGAAATCCTTGTCCATGTTATCTTCCTTGCCGACCCATCCGAGGTCGCCGCCTTTTTCGGCTGTTCCGTCAGTTGAATACTCTTTTGCAAGGTCTTCGAATTTTTCGCCTTTTTTCAGCTTTTTCTCAACTTCTTCAGCCGTTTTCTTTTCCTTCACAAGAATGTGGCTCAAGTGGATTTTGCCTTTCAGGCCGTCATAATATTCTTTTACGTCATCATCGGTTACTTTTATGTTATCCTTTGCGGCTTTTTTCATGAGAAGTTCGTATTTGATCTGTTCTTTGACGAAGTCTTCGCCTTTCTGCTCAATGAGCTGGTTGAGCTGGTCACCCATCGACTTTTTGTACTCGTTCAGCTTTTTGTCGATTTCTTTGTCGGAGACATTGTATTTATCATCGAGTACTTTTTGCTGAACGAGCATGTTCAGTGCGTCCGCTCCGGCATTGTCTTTTAATGTTTGATAAAGGTCTTCTTTTGTAATATTTCCAGCTTTTGTTTCTGCAACAACCTCAGAGTCTCCTCCGCTGCATGCGCTGAGAGCCAGCACACTTGTCGCTGTAATCGCCGCAATTGCAATCTTCTTCATAAATGCAAACACTCCTAATCATAACAGTTTAAACTTTCCTTTGAATTGTATCATATCATATTCTGACATGCTGTAAAAAGATTTTCAACAGAGGGGCATCCGTCTAGTCAAATTTTCTTTCCGCTCATACAAATATATTGATCAAGAAAAGGAGGTCAATAACATGAGCGGAGGATACTCAAGCGGTTTTGCTTTATTGGTCGTGTTGTTCATTTTATTAATCATCGTTGGTGCAGCTTATCTGTACTAAAACCTTAGAAAATGAGAAAAGAACCGTCATTTTTTCAGGCGGTTCTTTTCTTTTGGACGATAGCCTAATCGTTTCATGACATTCGTGCATACACTAATGTAACGACTGGGGCAGAGGAGGTGTCAATATGGGCGACGGTTATACAGGAGGTTTCGCTGGCGGCTTTGCGCTGCTTGTGGTACTGTTCATCTTATTAATTATTATTGGTGCTTCTTGGATATGCTAATCAACAAAAGGATAGCTGCCGGATCAATACGATCGGCAGCTATCCTTTTTTTCTTTACACCGTAAAGGAAATCTCAATGAATGATGAGATCAATAAAATTAAGATCAGCACATTAATCATTCTAAACACCTTATCCTGCCGTTCTTCAGGAATCTCTCTGACAAGGCATAAAGAGTTTGTAAGCTTGTTTATGTTGAAGACAGTAAAAACCGCAAACAAGATGAAATAAAAAAGGATGATAGGAGATCCCCCTCTCTGTTTCTGCTCCATACTACATTACCAAATATTTATTAAAAAAGATAGAAAATAGACTGAAAAAAAGGATTTTCCAAGTGCCGAGCGGCTGGATTATTTTTGTATTAAAATATCAAAATCGTCGGCTTCCTGATCGACATAGCAGTTTTTAGGCGCTTTGATCAGTTTCCAGGCAAACAGAAAATCAGGCAGACAATAGCCGAAATGAATACTTGAAATGATGCAGAAATAATGAGCAAAGCTCGGCATCACAGCCCCCGCGTAAAATAAAGCAGGCGTGATGACGAAAAAAGGGCAGAGAAGAGAGACAAGCATCGTGTTTTTTGGAACTTCTCTCCATGTTCTCATTTTCAACCAATAAATCTTTTTTTCTATTTTTTTCTTGCTGATCAACGGCAAGATATGAAGAATTTTATGGGCAATTATAGCCGCAACCAATAGTCCTGCAAACAAAAGGGCATGATCGCCTCTCTGAACAGTTTGCGGATGAATCAGCTGCATCGCTAAATATTCGGGAATAAAAAATAAAATCATTAAACTGACGGCAGTGAGCACGATGCGCATGCCTCCATAATCTTTAACGAGATTGATGGTTTTCCAGCAACTCATAAATGACATCCTTCCGTTTCAACAAACTGTTATATGAAATCCTCAGAATAATTTACTCCTCTGGATGAGAAAAATCAATCCCTTTTTCGAAAAAAATTTCGTCATTTTCCAAAGAATTTAGAAGGGTGTAAAAGGAACAGAAATCTCCCGTGTTGAACTTTCATCAGAAGGGAATATCGGCTAAAATAAGAGAAAGGGAGAGAAGGGACAAATATGAACTCTATGGAGCAACGCCTTGAGCGGCTGGAATATTACATCAAACTGTTATTGAACAATGCGGATATGAAAGAGTATCCGTATTATAAAATGTTGATCGAAAAGGGCTTATCAGAGGAAGAAGCAAAGGAAACGGAAAAGCTGTGCGAAGAGCTCTCAAAGGAGCTTGAAGCACAAAAAGCGCAAGGATATGTGATGTTCGATCATCTCCTCACGCTTTTTGCGGGACAGTTAAATGAAAAACTTGAAGTGCACGAAACGATTTTCGCCCTTCACAGACAAGGTCTGTACAAACCGCTGATGAGCGAATTCATCAGCATTATCAGGCAATACGATCTGGCTTAGTTTTTAAGAGGCTCAAGCGGTTTGTCCATCTCTATCGATTCCCCGGCTTCTTTTGCTTCTTGTTTTTTCTTCATTTTGCCCTCTTCGCTCGTAAATTCACTTTCGATGTTTGAAAACGATTTTTCGAAAATTTCCATGAAGTCATCGCCGTAAATATGGCGGATGATCGACATCATCTCGACGATTTCTGGAAACTTCCCGTACAGCTGATGAAGGGGCTGAGCGCCTTTTAAGACGGCATTCCGGGTCGGATCGTAAGACTCGAGGATTTTAAGGAAAACGTCTTCACCTTTCGGAGTCAGCTGAATGTAAGTGTTTCGTTTGTCATTCAACTTTTTGGAAAACTCCAGGTAACCTCTTTCCTCAAGTTTTTTTGAAAAATTAAACGCTGTGGATACGTGCATGACGCCGAACTTGGCGATTTCCGAAATGGATGCACCGTTCAGCTGGTAGGCGATCCACAAAATATGATGCTCGTTAATGTTCAGATCATAAGGTTTAATCCACTGCTGCCAATCCTTTTCTATTGACTTCCAAAGCGCCTTGCTAAGCTGTGCCATTCTTTGACTGAATAAAAGGGCTTCTTTCACCGTATAGGGCTCTTCCGCTCGATTCATTCACTTCACCTGCTTCTCTTTATCTTATAATTTCTATTATGCCAATAAAATAAAGATTAATAAAGATGTAAATTTACGAAATTTTTAAAAAATCCAGCTTTACGGTGTGAAATCAGGATTTTACCCAAAAAAAGAGCGTGAAAATTTTCCATTCACACCCCTTTTTTAAGGTTCATTTTTTTCGCTGAGTATATTAGTTTTGTAAGGTTTTCTCCAGCTGTTTTATCTTTTCTTCAATCTCAGCGATTTCCTTTTTTAAGTCCTGCTGGTGAGGTTTGATTTCCTCGCGCCATTCCTGGATGGACGTTTGCAGTTCGCTGCCGACGTCTTTGATGATTTCCGCGCCTTCTATGGCGGTTTTGACGAATTGCTCTTTTAATGCGATTCCGTCGTTTTTCAGCCTTTTGACGGTGTCTTCCCATTTACCGCAGTTGGCTTTTAGCTGTCCTCTCAAGTTTTTTCCTGAAGTCGGCGCGGTCAGCAATGCTGCAACACCGCCAATAACACCGCCTACAATCAGTCCAGCTGCTAAAGATCGGCCTTTTGACATGTACATCACCCCGGTTATATTTTTAAAGATCAGGCTTGGCAGGCACCCGTCTTCTCATGATTAGATATTGGCGTTCGAGCCGGGCCATCCGTTTCTCTTCTTAGAAACTTCTGCATAGCTTGCTTTATTTTAGCATACTTTTAAAAAAAGGAGGGAGAGGGTTGTCTGTCATTATCATTGTTTTGACAATTTTAAGCGCTGTGTTTACCGCCGGCTCCTTTTATTATTTAAGGCTTCTCGGATATTCTGCATCTTACCCGCCGAAACGCATTCTTAAACAAAAAGCGCTTTTTTGCACGGGAAGCGCAGGATTGGCGCTCCTGCTCCTTTTTTTTATTCAGCTTCTTATATAAAATATCGGGCGGATTCCCCTTTTTTTGACCATCAAAATGAAAAAAACCTCTTCAAAAAAAGGATAACCCTTTTCAAGAAGAGGTTCTGGTTTTATTTGACTTGTTCAATCAGCCTTGAGCGCTTCATGATCGACTGCACGATCGGGAAGATGACCGCCATGGCGATCGTGTTGATCAAGGCAGCAGGTAAAACGACAACAGAAAACAGGGTAATGAACCCCTGGTTTCCAGGCAGGCCGACGATGAACAGCGCAGCCGTAAGGAAAATGGTTCCGGAAAGAACCGTTCCTGCAGCAGTTAATCCGGCGGCGGCAAGCGTTTTGCTGTTCAGCTTTTTCACAAGCAGAAATACGCCGAAAAACATCAAGGCTGTTAGCGGTTTGTCGATGATGTTGGGCAGCTGTCCTCCCGGAAAAGCCGTTGTCAACGCGGAAATAACGCCTGTCACGATTCCGATGACAAGAACATTTTGCAATCTAGGGAACAAAAGGATTCCCATAAACATCATGATCAGCATCATATCCGGCTTCATTCCGTAGAAAAAAGGCGGAATCACAGCGTGAAGCGCCGCTCCAATGGCGACAAACAGGGCCATAGCCACTAATTCTTTTGTTTTCATGTCTATTCTCTCCTCATCTAGGCTCTTTTTACGCTTTCCAATAATATGCTCGTCATTTATTGCGAAAGCTTTCTAGTAGTATATCAAACTTTCGAAGGAATGGGGAAGCCTTTTTTCGCCATCTTCCATCATCAGGATAAACCATCAGTTTTCTTCGCGGAATTTCTTCATAAAGGCCGCCAGCTTTTCGCAGTCTTCAACAGATACGGCATTGTAAATCGAAGCGCGGCAGCCTCCGACCGAACGGTGTCCGCCAAGCCCTGACATTTTTTCTTCCTTTGCCTTTGCGATGAATGATGCTGTCAGCTCATCATTTTTGAGCGTAAAGGTGACGTTCATGTTTGAGCGGCTGTCTTCTCTCGCATGGCCGCGGTAGAATCCGCCGCTTTCGTCGATCGCGTTGTATAAAATACCGGCCTTTTCTCGATTGCGTTTCTCAATGGCATCGAGGCCGCCTTTTTCCTTGAGCCACTCCAGCACGAGAGACAGCATATAAATCGCAAAAGTCGGAGGGGTATTGTAGAGAGAATCCGCTTTGGCATGTGTTGAGTACTTCAGGATTTTGGCAACTTGCTCGTTTTCTTTGCCGAGCCAGTCTTTTTTCATGATGACAACGGTCACCCCTGACGGTCCGAGGTTTTTCTGAGCGCCGGCATAGATGATGTCAAATTGGGAAACATCGATTTTTCTGCTTAAAATATCGCTGGACATATCAGCGACAACCGGAATCGGAGCGTCAGGGAACTTTTGCCACTGCGTTCCGAAGATCGTGTTGTTGGAAGTCAGGTGGAGGTAAGCACCGTCTAGCGGAATCTCCGGTACTTCGGGAATATAGCTGTACGTATCTTCTTTACTGGACGCGATGATCGATGTGTTTCCGAAGAGCTTCGCTTCGGCGAGCGCTTTTTCAGACCAGGCGCCTGTCATTATGAAGTGCGCCGTTTTGTCTTTGGAGAGGAAGTTCATCGGAATCATTGAGAACTGAAGGCTTGCTCCGCCTTGCAGAAACATGACTTCATAATCATCAGGTATGTCCATCAGTTCCTTTAACAGAGCTTTCGCTTTTTGATGAACGGCGTCATACTCTTTGCTGCGGTGGGACAGCTCCATCACGGACATCCCCGCACCGTTGAAATCAAGAAATTCGTCTTTCGCCTTTTGCAGTACTTCTAAAGGCAGTGCTGCCGGTCCTGCGTTAAAGTTCGTTGTACGTATCATCACAATCGCTCCCTGTTCATGTATAAAAATATAAAACCATCCTAACATAAAAGGTTCCGGTTATACATAAAAAATTTGAATTGTGTGAAATATAGAACAAAGTCTATTTAGTCGTGCCGGGCGATCTGATAAATGTGGAGTTTTTTTGAACGAAAAAAAGACGCCGGCAGCTGCCGGCGCCCTTGGACAATGTCTCGATTACAGGTGCTTGTTGATGGAAGCTGCAATGTTCTGCAAGTCTTCCGGTGAATAGTCGTCCGCATGTGTTTTCCAGACGGCTCCGAATCCGTCTCCTTTGCCGTAGCGGGGGATGATGTGCATGTGATAGTGGAAGACGGACTGCCCCGCTTTTTCGCCATTGTTATTCAGAAGGTTTAAGCCGATCGGCTCGTATTCGTCTTTGATAGCTTGGGCGATTTTCGGAACCGCTTCAAAAAATTCCCTTGAAACATCAGGTGTCATTTCGTAAATATTGGTTTTATGAACTTTTGGAATCACAAGCGTATGCCCTTTTGTGACTTGGCTGATGTCGAGAAAAGCCAGTACATGTTCATTTTCAAATACCTTTGCACAAGGGATTTCTCCGTTTATGATTTTGCAGAAAATACAGTCGCTCATACTTTTCCTCCTTTTTCCATCAGGGAAAGGTTATGTATAAGCAACATATTACCACAATTTGCGCGAAAACACGAAAAACAGGATGAACGGCTCCAACGTTCACCCTGCCTGAAGAAGGTACGCTTTAACGAAGAAACGTTAACTGCCTTTTGCAAGCACCCCATTTTCGTCAAAATGAAAGCTTGTAACGCCTATACATTTCCTGCGACAAACACCTCATTTGATCGTCACACCTTTTTTATATGACGGAGATGTCAAATAAAGCAGGTGCTTTCTCAATTCAGTGGATGAAAGAAATTTCTAAGCTTGACATGTTTCATACTCAGGAACTCTTGCCGATTTTGTCTTTGACAAACACCTCATTCGCCAGAGTTGATAAGCTTTCCCTTCTTCAAGAATTAGAATGTCCTGATGCGCATTCGATTATTCGTTTTATTTTAAGGCCGAAAAGCGGGAGGGAAAACGTTTCAAATACATTCTTGTTTTTGGTACTATTAAGAAAAATGCAGGAAAGGAACGAACGTATGTCACTACTGACTGTTAATGAGTTAACTGGAGGGTATACAAGAAACCCGGTGCTGCGCGATGTTTCATTTGCGATTGAACGGGAGCAGATCGTCGGGCTGATCGGTTTGAACGGAGCGGGGAAAAGCACGACGATCCGGCATATCATCGGCTTAATGGAACCGCACAAAGGATCGGTTGAATTGAACGGCAAAACGTTCATGGACGATCCGGAAAGCTATCGTTCCCAATTTACGTTTATTCCGGAAACGCCGATTTTATATGAAGAGCTGACATTGAAGGAGCATTTGGAGCTGACGGCGATGGCGTATGGCCTTTCGAAGGAAACGTTCGAGAAAAGGCTTCCGCCGCTTTTGAAAGAATTCAGAATGGAGAAGCGCCTGAAATGGTTCCCTGCCCATTTTTCAAAAGGTATGAAGCAGAAGGTTATGATCATGTGCGCTTTCCTTGTCGAACCCGACCTGTACATTATAGACGAACCGTTTCTCGGTCTTGATCCGCTGGCGATCAATGCCCTTCTCGAGCGGATGAACGAAGCGAAGAAAAACGGAGCGGCGGTTTTGATGTCGACGCATATTTTGGCAACGGCAGAGCGGTATTGCGACTCCTTCATTATTCTCCATAACGGCGAAGTGCGGGCGAAAGGAACGCTTGATGAGCTCAGAGAGCAGTTTTCGATGGAAGAAGCGAGCCTCGACGACCTGTATCTTGAACTGACGAAGGAAGAGAGCTATGAATAGCATTCTGGGGATTTGGAAGACAAGAATTGAGGAGTATGTCAAAGAAACAAGATCATATTTGAAATACATGCTGAATGACCACCTTGTCATCGTCATGATTTTTTTCCTTGCAGGAGCTGCGAGCTGGTACAGCAAATGGCTGAAAGAGATGCCCGAAGGTTTTCCCGCCTATTGGGTGATGGCCGTCATCTTTTCGTTCATTTTGACAGGCTCATACGTCCGCACGCTAATTAAAGAAGCGGATCTCGTCTTTTTGCTGCCGCTCGAAGCAAAGATGGAGCCGTATTTTCAGCAGGCTTTCCGATTCAGTTTGTTGACGCAGCTTTTTCCGCTGGCCGCCGCGGCCCTCGCTTTGGCACCGCTCTATTTTGAAGCGAGCGGCCAGGCATTTTCCGCGTACTTCATCTTGCTGATTCAGCTGCTCGTCTTAAAAGGATGGAACACAGCGATGCAATGGCGGATGACGTTTTTCGGCGAAAAAAACATGAGGGTCACCGACTGGATTGTCAGACTGCTTCTCAACACGATCGCGATCTATTTCGCTTTAGCGTCTTCATACGGATTTGCAGCAGCTGTCTACCTGATCATGGCCGCTCTGTATGTGTATTTTAAAATGATCGATAAGAAAAAATCGTTTAAATGGGAGCTGCATATTGAAGACGAAATCAGAAGAAAGCAGCGGTTCTACAGAATTGCGAACCTATTCACAGACGTTCCCCATCTTAGAAAGCAGGCGAAAAGAAGAGCATATCTCGATTGGATGCTCCGGTTTATTCCGTATGAACAGCGCCGGACATTTACATATATGTACGGAAGGGCCTTTATCAGATCAAACGACTATTTCGGTATCGTCGTCAGGCTGACCGCAATTTTTGGTATCATCATCGCTTATTTTTCGACATATGAGTGGGTTTCTGCGGCGCTCATCGTCTTTACCGTATTCATTACAGGAATTCAGCTGACGCCGCTGTTTGATCATTTTTCACATTTGTCCTTGCAGGAGCTTTATCCCGTCAAAGCTGCAGAAAAGCGGAAGAGCTTTTTCGGTCTGCTTCACATTGTTCTGAGCGTCCAGGCGCTTGTTTTGTCTGCCGTTGCCGGAGCCATGATGCAGTGGACCGGGATGCTTGCCGGACTGGCCGGCTCCGCATTGCTTATATTTGTAATTTTGAAGCCTTATTTCAACAGCAGATTGAAGAAAAATGCCAAGAGATCATGAATCCTTTTCTTTTTAAGCAAGTATGATGAAAGAAGAGGTGAGAGGCGCATGAATGAAAACCAGCTTTATTTGGAGGAAGCGATCCGCTGGAAAATGAAGTTTCTCAGAAAGCCGTCGATGGCTGAGCGGATGTCGAAAGGCGTGCAGTCGAAAATCAACGCCCGCATTCCCGCCAAAGTTCATAAAGCGATAACAGAAAGCATTAAAAAGATGGTCGAGGCCACTTTGCTCGGCTCGAATTTGACGACTTTTGACAAGAAAACAGGCGCGCTTTCGCTAAGGGAAAAAGATGAGCTGGCTCAGAAGACGATTGCCCAGTATCAAAAGGCGGCTGCCGTTGAAGGGATCGGAACAGGTGCAGGCGGGATTTTTCTCGGACTGGCGGACTTTCCGCTTTTGCTCGGCATCAAAATGAAATGCCTGTTCGAATTGGCGTCGATTTACGGATACGATATCAAGGAAAAAGAAGAGCGGATGTTTCTTCTGTATATTTTTCAGCTCGCCTTCTCAGGGGAAGCTCACCGAAAAGAAATTTTCCGTATGATTGAACATTGGGAAACCGAAAAGCGCGAAATCGATTGGCTGGCATTTCAGCAGGAATACCGGGACTATCTCGATCTTGTAAAGCTGTTTCAGCTTGTGCCGGGCTTCGGCGCGGTCATAGGCGGAACGGCTAACTATAAGCTGCTTGGGCATCTTGGGGAAACAGCGAGACACGTTTTCCATATGAGGTTGATACATGAGACAGCCGGATATTGATGATCCGGCTGTTTTTTGCTTTTTTGGTTGTTACATTGCAGGCGTTTCGCGGAGCGCCTGCTCTTTCTCCTGATAGGAGACAGCGGCATTTGCCAGCACCTTGGCTGCGATCAGCAGCGCTTTTTCATCAAGGTCGAATTTCGGATGGTGATGAGGAAACACCGCGTCCGGATTTTCAGGACGGGCGCCTGTAAAGAAAAATGTCCCTTTGACGCGCTCTAGGTAGTAAGCGAAATCTTCCCCGCCCATTTGCATGCCGCTTTCCTCAACGTTTTCGACGCCTTCTGTCTGTTTGGCGATTTTTGCGAGAAAAGCCGTTTCTTCCGGATGATTGCAGACAGGCGGATAGCCCCTTTCAAAGGAATAGTCACAGTCAGCACCATGCATGCCGCATATACCTTTTGCAATCTGTTCAATTTCGTTTTCAATCAAGGTGCGGATTTCATCATTGAAGGAACGCGCCGTCCCGATTAAAACGGCTTTATCAGCGATTACATTAAAGGAGTTTTTGGCAACAAATGAACCTATCGAAACGACTGCCGGCTGAATCGGATCGAGCCTGCGGCTGACAATCTGCTGGAGTGAAGCGACGATCTGCGATCCGATCAACACGGCGTCTTTTGTTTTATGAGGCTGTGCGCCATGCCCGCCTTTGCCTTTAATCGTAATCGTAAAACGGTCCGCAGCGGCCATGATCGGTCCTGTTCGATATTGAACGGTTCCCGTCGGCTCCGTAGCCCACAAATGGGTTCCGAAAATCACGTCAACACCGTCAAGACAGCCGTCTTCAATCATCGGCCTGGCTCCGCCCGGCGAATATTCCTCGGCGTGCTGATGGATGAGGACGATCTTTCCTTTTAAACGGTCGGCATGTTCATTCAAAATTTTCGCGAGGACGAGCAGGGTGGCCGTGTGCCCGTCGTGTCCGCAGGCATGCATCACTCCCGGCACCGTCGACCGGTAAGGCACATCTTTTTCATCATGAATGGGCAGCGCGTCAAAATCGGCTCGAAGCGCAATGACGGGGCCGGACGATCCGCCTTCGATGTGCGCGAGAACACCGCCCCCGCCGACATTGGTGCGGATAGGAATACCGAGCGCTTCATAGTAAGAAGCGATAAATGCGGCTGTTTTCTTTTCTTGAAAAGAAAGCTCCGGGTGCTGATGAAAATGACGCCTCAATTTGACCATTTCATCGTAGTGTGCATCAAGCTGCTCATTAATTTGTCGGATGAATGCGGATGCGCTCAAAAAAATTCCTCCTTTTAGGAATGACAAGTTTTTATAATTTTATGACAACTGAAGCCGCTATTCAACCTTGCTGTCACGTTTTATAGAAGAAAAATGGCGGCAATCGTTGTGACAGTTAATCCGGCTGCTACAGGAATAAAGTTTTTTCTGGCAAGATCGAACGGGTCCACTTTACAAATCGCTGCTACCGGAATGAGCGCCCATGGCACAAGCGTACCGCCGCCGACCCAAATGGCTGAGATTTGGCCGAGTGCGGTCAGAACGGCCGGGTTGCCGTCAACAGCCGCAGCAAACATCGAAGCAGCTGATCCGGCTAGAGATATTCCTGAAAAACCAGAGCCGTCAAGACCGGTCACCGCTCCCGTGACAGTGAGCGCCACTGCGGCGAGCTCTGGAGAGAGCGGGACGCTGTGGGCAAAAGCTGAACCGAGGTTCTGCACGATCCTATTAGAAAAACCGGGTATCTCGGCTGTCAGTACTTTTTCGAAACCCGCGTCGCCCAAGTAAAAAAAGGCGGCGATCGGAATGACGGGGGCAAACACTTTAAAGCCGAACTGAAATCCGCGAATGAAATAACCGGTGATTTTCTCAAGACGACGGTGTTTGTGGACGATAAAATGAATGAGAATCATGACGAAGACAGCTGTTCCTCCGACAAGCGCCGTCGCTTCGTCTCCTTGCAATTCCAGGATCAGCATCGCGGCGATATCCCCTAAAAAAATGACCGGAATCATCAGTGCGAGCCATTTTCTTGGGGCTGGGGGAAGAAGCCATTCAGGCTCGCTTTGCAGCCGCTCACTGTTTGCGGCTGCTTGATTGTCTTTCTCTTTCCTGAGCATAAAAAAGGCTGCCGCCGTTGTCGAAAAGCCCATGATCAGGACGAGCGGAACGCTTGCAGACATCACTTCTGCAACGGACAGTCCGGCTGCATCTCCGGTCAATTTAGGCGCCGCCTGGATGATGTAATCGCCTGATAGAGCGAAACCGTGGCCGAATAAATTCATGGCGCACGCTACCGCTATCGGGGAGAGGCCGGCTTTCAGCGCGGCAGGCAGGAGGACGGCGCCGATCAATGCGACAGCCGGGGAGGGCCAAAAAAATGAAGAAATGATAAACATTAAAGCTCCGGTGATCCAATAGGCCAAGGCAGGACCTTTCATCCATTTGGCGATCGGAGTGACCATTGCTTCATTAACGCCGGTCTTTGCCAGCAGTTCGCTCATCGAAACGGTAAAGCAGATGATGAAAATGGTCGGGAGAAGTTCTCCGGCGGCGTAGATTAAGCTGTTGAACAGGCCCATCACAGAGGCAATGGCAGAATGGGTAGCCGCTAATGAAATGAAAAAAACCCCGGCAAGCGATATAAAGGTGGTATCAAGACGAAGAAGCATAAATGCGAGAATTGCAGCGATAAAGCCCAAATATATAAAGTGAACGGACGTTAATTCAATTTCCATTTCCCGATCCCCCCGTTAACATAACCTCATACAGCTTATTCCTGGGCTGTCAGAGTGTGAAGGAAGGGCTCATTTCCTCGGAAATAAAAAACTGCCTTAAAAGGCAGTTATTCGACAGAATGATACGAAGAAATATAGGATGGGCGGGAAAAAATCGTTCCGCCTTGGTTGATTCCAGCTGAAGATTCCTTCTTTTGATGGGCTTCGCCGAACGGTTTGGAGCTTTTCCAGTCCTGAAACGACTGTTCTGTGTCCCACAGCGTCAGTACGATATACGTATCGCTGTCTTTCGGCCTCAGCACCCTGAGGGCTTTAAAGCCGGGCTGATTTTCGATTTTTCCGGCTCTGTTTTTAAAACGGGTTTCGAAAAGCGGTCTTCCTTCCGGTGTGACAGGGATGTTGTTGAGGACGGCGAATCCGGAATGTTCCAAAGTTCCCGACTGATCGATGATTTCGTAGCGGTGAGGAGAATGAAAGACGCTTTCTCCATCGGTTTCGTGAAAGAGAATGGCGGAATCGTGGCTTTTCATAAATAACATGTTTTCAAGACCGTGCTGTTTGGCGAGCTTTTTTAAAAACTCGACAGTTCCATATGTAATGTAAAAATTCAATTTCATCACCCCTTTTTTGATAGTATAACAAAAGGACGATTTAAAATTCTATCTATTACCCGCTATAAATGCTGCAACATAATTTAAAGAAAAAATTCCCATACTAGCTATAGAAAGGAATGAGGTGACCATATGAGAAAGAGATTTTTCATTCCAATCATCATTACAGCGGCGATATTCCTTTTATCGTTAATCGGATATATTACGATTTTGTTTCTGGGGGATTATGTGATTGATGAAAAGAAACTGATTTTCCATGCTTCTTCTAAAATCGTCGACCAAAATGGAGAAGAAGTCGCAAGCCTCTATACCGAAAACAGAAGACCTGTTTCAATTGCCGAGGTGCCGGACGGCGTAAAAAATGCCTTTATCGCGGTTGAAGACAAGCGCTTTTATGAGCACCACGGCATCGATTTTAAATCGGTGAGCCGTGCGGTCTATAAAGATATATTAGCGGGAGGGAAAGTGGAAGGTGGAAGCACGATCACCCAGCAGCTCGCAAAAAACACTTTTTTAACACACGACAAAACGTTTTTAAGAAAAACGAAAGAAGTCATTATCGCGATCAACTTGGAGCGGGACTACAGCAAAGACAAGCTTTTGGAAATGTATTTGAACCAGCTTTATTTCGGGCACGGCGTCTATGGAATCCAGGCGGCTGCAAACTACTTTTTTAGCAAAGATGTGAAAGACTTGACGGTCAGTGAGGGAGCGGTGCTTGCTTCCATTCCTAAAGCGCCGTCCACGTATTCGCCCATTCTCAATCCGGACAAAAGCCGTGAGCGGCGCAATGTCATTCTCGGCATGATGAATGAGCAGGGATATATCAGCTCAAAGGAAACCGTCAGAGCCCAAGGCAGCACATTGGGTCTCCATGTGAAAGAAAAATCAAAAAATCCGTGGCTTGACAGCTATATTGATCTGGTCATGAAAGAAGCGGAAGACAAATATTCGATTTCGAGTGAACAGCTTCTTCAAGGCGGATACACGATCAGTGTTCCGCTTGACGTTTCGATACAAAAAGCGGCTTACACGTTGATGAAGCAGGACGGCTATTTTCCCGGAACAGACAATAAAGCTGAAGGGAGCGCCGTTTTTATCGATAACCGGACAGGCGGCGTAGTAGCCGCTCTCGGAGGTCGACAATACGCTCCGAAAGGCTACAACAGGGCAACAGCCCCGCGTCAGCCGGGTTCGACTTTTAAACCGCTTGCCGTTTACGGCCCCGCTCTTGAAGAAAAGCGGTTCAAGCCGTACTCCATGCTTGAAGATAAACAGCTGTCATACGGCGGCTACTCGCCGAAAAACTATGACGGCCAGTACGAGGGCAAGGTCTCAATGGTGGATGCGCTGACCTACAGCAAAAACGCGCCTGCCGTATGGACGTTAAATGAGATCGGAATCGAAACGGTGAAGCCTTATCTCAGCCGCTTGGGCATGAACGTGCCGGATGAGGGCCTGGCATTGGGGCTGGGCGGCTTAGAGAAAGGAGTGTCGCCGCTTGAGATTGCCGGGGCATACCGGACCTTCGCAAATTCAGGACAATACACCGAGCCGTTCTTTATTAAAAAAATCACGGACGAAAACGGGGATGTCATATTCCGCCACGAGGAAAAATCAGAAAAGGTATTCAGCAAACAAACAGCTTGGAACATGACGCGAATGCTAGAGGAGGTCGTGAAGAGCGGAACGGGAAAAGCAGGTGATTTTTCCGGAGAGATTGCTGGAAAAACGGGTTCGACCACGTATACCGGAAAAGAGGGCGGAACAAAAGATGCCTGGTTTGCGGGGTATACGCCCGAAGTGACGGGAGCTGTCTGGATGGGCTACGATAAAACGGATGAATCCCATTATTTAAAAGGCGGCAGCGCTTATCCGACAAGGCTGTTTAAAGACATTTTAAAACGCTCCAACCATAAGCCTGAACGATTTAAGGCGCCTGAAGGTGTAAAAGATCTGGACAGGCCGATCCGCCTCGAAGATTTGGAAAGTGTTAAAGCAGACTATTCCTTTACGCCGATGGGGCTGATTACGGTGTCATTAAAATGGCATGAACAAGAGGATAAAAGAGTTGAATACCGAATATATGAAAGGAAAAACGGAAAAGAAACGCTCATTGATACGGTTAAGGGGAAAGGAAGCTATTCAATCCCTTATGCAAACATCTTTTCCAATGCTTCCTATAAAATTGTTCCATACAATCCGCAGACGAAAACAGAGGGGAAAGGGACTGATTATGTCGAACCGAAAGTGTTTCCTTCGGGTCATTAGGTACCCGAAATTCATCAATTTCTTGAACAATAAGTCTCATGAGTATACCGTTCAATAAAAAAACGGTATATTGGAAGGAGTAATTTTGCGAACGTATGGTTGCAGCTTGAAAGGTGGATATCATGATGAAAAACGACAAGGCTTTTAATGACACATTCTTAAAAGCATGCCGAGGAGAAAAAGCCCCCCATGTACCGGTATGGTACATGAGGCAGGCTGGAAGATCACAGCCTGAGTACAGAGCGCTCAAGGAAAAATACGGACTGTTCGAAATTACGCATCAGCCCGAACTGTGCGCTTACGTGACAAGGCTCCCCGTCGAACAGTACGGTGTCGATGCGGCAATACTTTATAAAGACATAATGACACCGCTTCCAGGTATTGGCGTTGACGTCGAAATTAAAAACGGCATCGGTCCTGTCATCGATCAGCCGATCACATCTCTCGCAGATGTTGAAAAACTCGGCGAACTCGAGCCGGAGGAGCATATTCCATATGTGCTGGAGACGATCAGGATTTTGACAGAAGAACAGCTGAACGTTCCGCTGATCGGTTTTACAGGGGCGCCGTTTACACTGGCCAGCTATATGATCGAAGGCGGCCCGTCCAAAAACTACAATAAAACAAAAGCGTTTATGTACGGCCAGCCTGCTGCATGGGACCTCTTGATGAAAAAGCTCGGGAAGATGGCGGCTGTATACGTCAAAGCCCAAATCCGCTCCGGCGCCAAAGCCATTCAAGTGTTCGATTCCTGGGTCGGCGCGCTGAATGCCGGTGATTACTGCCGCTATATCAAGCCGACGATGGACATTCTTTTCAAAGAGCTGAAAAAAGAAGGCGTGCCGCTGATTATGTTCGGGGTCGGCGCAAGCCACCTCGCGACTGAATGGCACGATCTTGACCTCGACGTCGTCGGGCTGGACTGGCGGATGAGCGTGCAGGAAGCCAGGGATAAAGGGCTGACAAAAACGCTTCAGGGGAATTTGGATCCTTCGATCCTGCTTGCCCCGTGGGAAGTCATTGAAGAGAGGACGAAAGCCATTCTCGATCAGGGCATGCAGACGGACCGGTTTATTTTCAACCTCGGTCACGGGATTTTTCCCGAAGTCAGTCCTGACACACTGAAAAAATTGACGGCATTTGTTCATGAGTATTCCGCCTCAAAAAAATCGAGCCTGATGACATGAGCATTTCAGTTGGTCTTTTCAATATAAACTGTCAAAATACGTATAGATCATGATCTTTAAAGAGGTGTTCACGTTGGGTAAAAAGAAAATGGGGCTTCTTGTTATGGCGTATGGGACGCCGTACAAAGAGGAAGACATTGAACGTTATTATACACACATCAGAAGAGGCAGGAAGCCTGAGCCTGACATGCTTCAGGACTTAAAAGACCGCTATAAGGCAATCGGCGGAATTTCTCCGCTTGCAAAGATCACGCAAGAGCAGACGAAGCAGCTGGAAAAACGCTTAAACGAGCTTCAGGATGATGTGGTATTCAAGTCATATATCGGTCTCAAACATATCGAACCTTTCATTGAGGATGCCGTTCAGGAGATGCATAAAGACGGGATTACAGAAGCCGTCAGCATCGTGCTCGCGCCCCATTTCTCCACCTTCAGCGTACAGTCGTACAACAAGCGGGCGAAAGACGAGGCTGAAAAGCTCGGCGGGTTGTCGATCACATCGATCAACAGCTGGTATGATGAGCCGAAATTCATCGCATATTGGGCGGATCAGGTGAGAAAAACCTATGACGAAATGCCTTCGGAAGAAAGGGAAAACGCCGTCTTGATTGTATCGGCGCACAGCCTTCCCGAAAAGATCGTCGAAATGGGTGATCCATATCCTGAACAGCTTAAAGAATCAGCGAAGCTGATTGCCGAAGCGGCGGGTGTAAAAGATTACGCCGTCGGCTGGCAAAGCGAAGGAAACACCCCTGATCCGTGGCTTGGGCCGGATGTTCAGGATTTGACCCGCGACTTGTCAGAGCAAAAAGGGTACAGCGCTTTTGTTTATGCTCCCGTCGGCTTCGTAGCCGACCATCTGGAAGTCCTTTATGACAACGACTATGAATGCAAAGTCGTCACGGACGATATCGGAGCAAGCTATTACAGACCTGAAATGCCTAACGCAAAACATGAGTTTATCGATGCTTTAGCGGATGTTGTATTAAAACAATTGGAGAAAGAACAGTAAAGAAGGCGATTGTAAATGAGTGGAGAACGCAGGCAGATTGTCATCATCGGCGGCGGTATTACCGGATTGGCCGCCGCCTTCTACTTGGAGAAGGAAATCAAAAAGAACGATCTCCCGGCCGAAGTCACGCTTGTTGAAGCAAGTCCGAGACTGGGCGGAAAGATACAGACGGTACACAAAGACGGCTATGTGATTGAACGGGGGCCGGATTCATTTTTGGAACGGAAGCAAAGCGCACCTCAGCTCGTGAAGGATCTCGGGCTGGAGCACTTGCTCGTGAACAACGCGACAGGCCAGTCTTATGTTCTTGTCAGCGAAACGCTCTATCCGATTCCGGAAGGAGCCGTGATGGGGGTGCCGACAAAAATCGGACCTTTTCTGACAACCGGCTTGTTTTCCTTGCCGGGGAAGTTGAGAGCCGGAATGGATTTGCTGCTTCCAGCGAGCAAGCCGCAGGAAGACCAGTCGCTCGGAGAATTTTTCAGAAGGCGCGTCGGCGGTGAAGTGGTGGAGAACCTGATCGAACCGCTTTTGTCAGGCATTTATGCCGGGGACATTGATCGCCTCAGTCTGATGTCGACTTTCCCGCAATTCTACCAGACAGAACAGAAGTACAGAAGCTTGATCATCGGGATGAAAAAATCGCGCGGCGCCCAGAGCGCCAAAAAGCCTGCGAACAAAAAGAAAGGCCAGTTCCAGACGGTGAAAACCGGCCTGCAGACGATTGTTGAAGAACTGGAAAAGCAGCTCGATATCACAAAGGTTTATAAAGGCACAAAGGTCGTCAGCATTGATCGCGCGGGCTCGGGCTACAGCATGAAGCTTGACAACGGCAAGGTGCTTCACGCCGATTCGGCCGTGGTCACCGCTCCCCATAAAGCAGCTGCCGCGATGTTTCCAAAAGCGGATTGGCTGAAGGGTTTAGAAGATATGGTGTCAACATCTGTCGCCAATGTGGCGCTCGGATTTCCGGAAGAAGCCGTCCAAATGGAGCATCAAGGAACAGGCTTTGTCATTTCAAGAAACAGCGATTTTTCGATTACGGCGTGCACTTGGACAAACAAAAAATGGCCGAGTACAACGCCTGAAGGAAAAGTCCTGTTAAGGGCTTATGTGGGGAAAGCCGGCGATGAGTCCGTTGTCGAACAGTCGGATAACGAGATGGTGAAAATCGTCCTCGACGATTTAAGGCGGATTATGAAGATCGACGGCGAGCCGGAAATGACCTGCATCACAAGGTGGCATGAAGCGATGCCGCAATACCATGTCGGCCATAAGAAAAGAATGAAAGAGATCAGGGAAGGGTTACAGGCGTCATATCCGGGCGTTTTCATGACGGGGGCCTCTTTTGAAGGGGTCGGCATTCCGGATTGCATTGACCAAGGCAAGCAGGCCGTAGCCGATGTACTCTCACACCTTTTCGAATAAAGAAGAGCAAATAAAGCTGTCCGAATCCATTCGGCGGCTTTTTTTATTTCACTCTTTTTACAGCTTTCATCATTTTAAAGTTTGTTTATGGAAAAGATAACATTTAAATTATTGCATTTTATATTCAGGTGTGTTACATTACTTTTTGTACTTACTGACCAAAATGTTCAAATAGTCAATTTCGGGGTGAGAAACCGTGAGCAAAGATCGAAAAGCACTGATTTTAGAAGCGGCGACAAAATCGTTTACACAATTCGGCTACAAAGCGACGACGATGGATCTGGTGGCGAAGCTTGCCAATGTCGGCAAAGGTACGATTTATACTTTTTTCAAGAATAAAGAGGAACTGTTCGACGACATTTTTTCTTCGCTTCTGATTGAAATGAAGCAAACGGCTGATCAAGCGATTGATCCTGATCTGCCTTTTCACGAAAATGCCCATCGCGCGATGATGGCGATATTGGAATACAGGAAGAAGCACCAGCTGACCATTAAGATCTTTCAGGAAGGTGCGGAGCTCGGCACACCGGCGGCCCGCGAAGTGATTGAAAAGCTGGAACGCATGGTCATCAGCTATATTAAGAGAAAGATTAAAGAAGCGATTAAAAATGACGATATTAGACCGTGTGATCCCGAGCTGAACGCGTTTGTCATCTTCAAGCTTTACATTGCGCTCATCTTTGACTGGGAAAAAAACCATGAACCGCTGAAAGATGAAGAGTTGGCAGAGATGCTGAAAATGTATATTTTAAAAGGATTATCTCGTTAGATTATCCTTTCTTTGTTTAAAGGGGTGCTTATCCGCATAGAGAGCGGCTACTAACTAGGAGGCGTATCAACATGAATGTTTTCAAAAACCAGTGGAGAGAACTGATAACCAATAAAAAACTACTGATATCCGTGATCGGGGTTCTCTTTATACCGCTGATTTACAGCAGCATATTTTTGGCGGCGTACTGGGACCCATACGGAAACGTCGATCAGCTCCCTGTAGCGGTTGTGAATTCCGACAAGGGAACGACATATGAAGGAAAAGACCTTCACATCGGCGACGACCTTGTCAAAGAACTGAAAAAAAACGATAAATTCGACTGGCATTTTACGACGAAGGAAAAAGCGCTGAGAGGCTTGCAAAATGAGGAATACTACATGGTTGTAGAAATTCCTGAAAACTTTTCGAAGGATGCCAGCACGGTGATGGATAAACATCCGAAAAAGCTGAATCTGATTTATCATACTAACGCCGGACGAAACTATGTCGGCGCCCAGATCAGCGATAAAGCGATTGAACAGCTTCAGCATTCAGTCGGTTCTGAAATCACGGAGCAATATGCTGAAGTCATCTTTGACAATTTCGGCAAAATCGCAAAAGGTCTCGGTGAAGCCAGCGAAGGTGCCGGAAAACTGGATAAAGGACTGAAAGATGCGAAAGAAGGAAGCGAAAAGCTGAAAAAGAACCTTGAAAAGCTCGCGAAAAGCCAAATTCAGTTCAACAAAGACGGAATGGAGAAGTTCGGCGCGGCATTCAATACGCTGAATGACAAAATTCATGAACTTGATTCAGGGCTTGCGCAATTTTTAGAAAAAAGCGGCCAGCTGCACAGCGGTGCTCAACAGCTCCAACAAGGCATGCCTCAGATTGTGGCGGGATTGGAGCAGATGAATGAAAAAGCGCAGATGATAAGCAAACTCGAAGAAGCCATTTCAAATGAAAAGATTCAGCAGCTTGAAACGGCGCTTTCAAACGCCGAAAAGGCGAAAAAAGAAATCAGTCAGATTTCAAAAAATATTGATGAGCTTGAAGCGGCATTGAAAAACCAGCATAGTGAAGTCAAACAAATTATTGAATCCAGCAACATGCTGACACAAGAACAGAAAGCCGCGCTTATGAAACAAGTCGATGAAAAAATGGGAACGGTGAAGCTGCCTGAGTTTGACAAGTTGAAAGCGCAAATTCCCGATGTAAGCGAACTTCCCGATTTATCCGGGCTGAAACAGAAGCTTGAGGAATTGAAGCGAGTTCCTTCGGATGTGAACAAGCTTTATAAAGGATCGCAAAAGATTCAGCAAGGGCTCGATGCGCTGACAAACGGTTTGGGTGCTTACAACGAAAAATTCGCGGAGGCGAAAAGCGGATCATCCAAAATCGCCGAAGGCAGCCAGACGTTAGTCGGGAAGTTCGGCGATCTGCAAAGCGCGGCTGATAAACTGAAGGACGGTTCTTCCAAGCTTGCAGAAGGGGCTAAATCTCTTGATGAAGGTCTTGGCAAGCTGTCTGACGGAAGCGGGGAGCTGTTTGACAAGCTGTCTGACGCTGCTGATCAGACCGGCGATATTCAAGCGGGAGACGAAAACTACAATATGTTCTCAGATCCCGTCGATGTGAAAGGCGATAAAATCGATCCGGTTTCCAACTACGGAACAGGATTAACCCCGTATATTTTGTCGCTCGGCTTATTTGTCGGTGCATTAATGATCACCGTCGTCTTTGATGTGAAAGAGCCGGCCGTCCGGCCTGAATCAGCTTTCGGCTGGTTTATGAGTAAATTCAGCGTACTTTTTGCAGTGGGGATTCTTCAAGCGGCGATCGCCTGCACGATCATTCTCTCTGGCATCGGGCTTGAAGTGCAAAGCGTCTGGAGATTTTATGTGTTCAGTATGATCATGAGCATTACATGTCTTGCGATCATTCAATTTTTGGCTGCGACCATGGGAAATCCGGGACGTTTCATTGCCGTCATTCTGCTCGTGCTTCAGCTTGGAGGAAGCGGAGGAACATTCCCTCTTGCACTTGTTCCTAAGTTCTTCCAAGTCATCCATTCCGCACTGCCGATGACCTACAGCATTGCGGGATACAGAGCGGTGATTTCAAGCGGAGACTACGCGTATATGTGGGAGCAGGCTGCCGTGCTCGGCGGTGTTGCGATCGTCATGATGGCCTTGACGCTGATTTATTTTAAAGTGCTGCTGAGAAAAGGAAAAGTTGAAGAGCAGCACGCATAAAAGAAAAAACATCTTTTCAAGCCCGGCAAGGGCAAGAAAAGATGTTTTTTTTTTGAAATCAGGAAGCTGGCGCGCCCCATTTTACAATCAGTCCCGTATATGTAAGACCCCCGCCGAAACCGAACAGAATCAAGTTATCGCCCTCTTTCAACTTTCCGTTTTTGACGGCTTCATCAAGGGCGAGAACGATTGATACGGATGAGGTGTTGCCAAACCATTCGACGCTCGTCAGCGCTTTTTCGAGTGAAATTCCGGTTTTTTCGCAAATTGATTCGACCATTCGCAAATTCGCGCTGTGCGGGACGAACCAATCGATATCTTTCAGCTCCATTTCAGCTTGGATAAGCAGCTTTTTGACGCCTTCGGGAATGGATCTGACCGCCCATTTATACACTTCGCGGCCGTTTTGAACCATTTTTCCTTCACCTGAGAGCGGCTCCCCTTTAAGGTCGCTGCGCAAGCCGGTTCTGTATAAATGGCGGGCTCCGTCACCTTTCGTATCCTGGGTAAAAGTAATAAAGCTTGGGGAATTGTCGTCCCGTTCGACAAGCAGGGCGCCCGCGCCGTCGCCGAACAAAATGCAAGACGCGCGGTCTGTGTAGTCGGTTGTTTTGGATAAGGTTTCACCGCTGATCACAAGAATTTTTTTATGCAGTCCGGAAGTGATCAGGCCGTTGGCGATATGCAATCCGTATGTTAATCCCGCGCAAGTCGCATTTACATCCACCGCGCCGACTTCTTTCCATCCGAAGTGCTCCTGAACCTGGCATGCCGTGCTTGGAAAAGCATAGTCCGCCGTTGTGGTAGAGACGATGATCATGTCAATATCGTCCAGCGTGCCGTTGTATCTGCTTTGTAGATTTTCAACGGCCTTTATGCAAAGATCTGATGTGAATTCGTGACTTCCTGCGATTCGCCTTTCTTTCATTCCTGTCCGCTGAACGATCCATTCATCAGAAGTATCGACGATTTTTTCAAAGTCTTTGTTTGTCATGCGCTTTTCGGGAACATAGGTGCCGATGGCGGAAATTCGCGCTTTTGATAAAGTTTTCATGAAGTTCACTCTCCTTTTTTTTATTATAACACCTAGTATTAGTATCTGGTACTAAAATATTGATCTGATGTATACTATAAACATCACAAGTTGGGAGGAATGAACAATGTCAGGACAGAAAACGCTGGAGCTCATCAAGGAGCTCGTCTCCATCCCGAGCCCTACCGGAAATACGTATGACATCATAGACTATATCAATCGCCTATTACAGGAAGAAGGAGTCGAAACAAAGTTTAACCGTAAGGGCGGCCTGATCGCGACGATACCGGGCCGCGACAAAGCCCGGCACCGGATGCTCACCGCTCATGTCGATACCCTCGGAGCGATGGTGAAAGAGATTAAGCCGAACGGAAGGCTGAAAATTGACTTAATCGGGGGGTTCAATTACAACTCGATTGAAGGCGAGTATTGCAAAATTGAAACAGCATCAGGGAAAACTTACACCGGCACGATCTTAATGCATCAGACATCAGTGCATGTTTACAAAGACGCCGGAAAAGCCGAGCGGAACCAGAAGAATATGGAGGTCCGCATTGACGAACCGGTCCGCAGTGAAGAAGAAACCCGGGCGCTCGGCATCAATGTCGGTGATTTTATCTCCTTCGACCCGCGCGTTGAGATCACACCGAGCGGGTTTATCAAATCGCGTCATCTTGATGATAAAGCAAGCGTCGCCCTCCTTATTGAGCTGATCAGAACGATCAACACAGAAGGGATGACACTGCCTTACACAACACATTTTTTAATTTCCAATAATGAAGAAATCGGTTATGGCGGCAACTCCAATATCCCGCCTGAAACGGTGGAATATTTGGCTGTTGATATGGGAGCGATCGGCGATGGGCAGTCAACCGACGAATATACGGTATCCATTTGTGTGAAGGATGCCAGCGGGCCATATCACTACGGGCTTCGCAAGCGTCTGACAGCCCTTTGTGAAACACACGGAATCGGTTATAAGCTTGATATTTACCCGTACTACGGCTCAGATGCTTCAGCAGCCATCAGAGCGGGCCATGATATCGTCCACGGGCTGATCGGCCCGGGAATTGACGCATCCCACGCGTTTGAAAGGACGCATCAGTCGTCCCTGGAGCAGACGGCAAAGCTGCTGTATCATTATGTCCTGTCTGACATGGCATAAAAAAGCTCCCAAAGGACCCCGGTCCCTTGGGAGTAAAAAAAGAGTGGAAGTCATCCATCCGTAGAGGATGGCGTTTACTTACCAGTAATCATAGTGTTTTTTCTTTTTGCAGTGATCAAAGTGGTCAAACTTCTTGTAGTCATAGTCATAATCATACTTCTTATAGCATGGATAATAGTAGTAATAATAGTAGTAGTAGTATTTCTTGCAGTCGTGGTCTTTCTTGTGGTAGTCAAAGTCATAATCTTTCTTGCAATGGTCATGGTAAAAATACATTAAACTTCCCTCCAGTTTTCTTTTCTAATTTAACTACAGTACATCGTATGTAAACGAAAGGAAGTTGTTTGGACAGGTTTCTTGAGCAAATTGCATATTTTTAAAAAAACGTATGTTTCTCCAAAAGCGGGAAACATACGTTTTTTTGCGGGCTGTCAGCCGGACATTTTCATATCTGCCGGCTCCCTTTGATTTAAGACGGTCTGTCCTTTAACGGCGTCATATTCACCTTCCCATTTTGACATGACCACAGCGGCAAGAGCGTTTCCGGTCAGGTTGACGACCGTTCTCGCCATATCCATAATCCGGTCGACTCCGGCAATGAAGGCCAGCCCTTCAGCAGGAACGCCGATCGTGCCCAGAGTCGCGAGAAGAACGACGAATGATGTGCCGGGAACGGCAGCCATTCCTTTAGAAGTGACCATCAGGACAAGGATGAGCGTGAGCTGCTGCCCAATGGACAGATCGATGCCGTAGACCTGCGCCAGAAACAGCGCCGCGATTGCCTGATACAGGACAGAGCCGTCAAGGTTAAATGTGTAGCCGATCGGAATGACAAACGACACAATGCCTTTCGGACAGCCGATTTTCTCCATTTTTTCCATGACGCGCGGAAGCACAGTTTCAGAGCTTGATGTACTGTATGCAAGAAGAAGCTCATCTTTCATATAGGCCAAAAATTTAAATATATTGATACCGCACAGCTTGCCGACGATCCCAAAAATGACGATCAGGAAGAAAGCAAGAGCAAGATAGACAAGCAAAACGAGCTTTCCCAATGATAAAAGCGAAGAAAAACCAAATTTTGAAACCGTTACACCAATTAAAGCAAAAACGCCGAACGGCGCGAATTTCATGACGATGTTCACGACGTGGAACATGGCTTGAGACGTTGCCTCAAAAAAGGAAAGCACAGGCTTGCCTTTTTCGCCTATGGCTGACACTCCGAGTGCGAACAGAACAGTGAAGCAAATGATCGCAAGCAGATCGCCTTCAGCGAGCGATTGGAAAAAGTTTGTCGGCACAATGTGCAGGAACGTGTCTGCGACAGATTTGGTGCTTGCCTCTTTTTCTGTTTCTACATATTGGCTGATATCCTGTTTTTCAGCACCAGAAAAGTTTACGCCGTGTCCAGGTTGAACGATGTTTCCAAGGAGAAGTCCGAGCACGATCGCAAAAGTCGTAATGATTTCAAAGTACAGAATCGTCCGAAAACCGAGCCTGCCGACCTTTTTGCCGCTGCCGGCCCCTGCAACCCCGACAATCAAGCTTGAAACGACAATAGGAATCACAATCATTTTGATTAATCTTAAGAACAAATCACCGACGGGCTGCAGATACGTTGCGACTGCAGGGTTTCCGAACCAAATCGCTCCTGCTGCAACACCTAAAATCAGCCCCAGGAAAATTTGTGTGGCTAATCCGAATTTAAGTCTTTTCATAGATGCCCTCCCAACGCAATCTTAATTTTATACTAGAATATTAAACTTGAGATCGTAAATTAAGTATAGCGAAAGAAAATGCAACTCGTCCATTAAAAAAATAACGTCTGAATATATTGAAAATTCAAATATGAGATGATTATCCCAGCTTAAATTCAAATCGGGACGTTCATCGGTGTATATTTCCCTAAGTGAAATAGTAAAAAGTTATTAAAATAATGAATTTTGACAAGAATCTCTCTCTTTATAACTAACTTTATGACAAAAAAACGCCCCGGGGAGATCCGCCGGGGCATTTTTTAATGACGTCTATATATCTTTTACATTTAAGCATTTAGAGCAAGTGTTTCCGTAGCATTCGTGCTGCTCATCAATATCGTGGCCGCATTTTGAACATTTTTTGGAAGGCAAATTTCTGAAGAACTCGGTGATTTTAGCGAGCATGTTGATTCCCCCAATTCGTTTGTTGTCATCATTGTATTATAACAGTATCCAGGAAATCAATGTCTGTTTTATGACAAAATATAAAACATGCAATTTTTAAGAAAAATGGGTATATTGAATAGGGGGACGATAGACACAAAAAAGAGGTGTGTATATATGAAGATGACAGTCATCGGCTGCTGCGGAGGATTTCCGGCTGCAAATGAAGCGACTTCAGGCTATCTCTTTCAATCCGGGGATTATTCCGTTTTAATCGACTGCGGCAGTGCCGTTTTATCGAAGCTTCAGCTGTTTCTGCCCGTTGAGGAGCTTGATGCCGTTATATTATCCCATTATCATCATGACCATATTGCGGATGTCGGCCCTTTGCAATTTGCCAAACTGGTCGGCTCATTCCTCGGCAAGGGAGCGAATGCCCTTCCGATATATGGACATCCTTTTGATGAAGAGCAGTTTTCAAAGCTTACATATAAAACGCATACCGCTGGATTGGCCTATGATCCGAAAGAGTCTTTGGCAATCGGACCGTTTACGTTCACGTTTTTAAAGACGGTTCATCCTGTTGACTGCTTTGCTATGAGGGTGACGGACGGTGTTCATTCTGTCGTTTATACAGCCGATTCGAGCTTTCAGGAAGCTTTCATCCCGTTCAGCGCAGGAGCCGATCTATTGATCTCGGAGTGCAATTTTTATGCGGATCAGGATGGGAGAAGCGCCGGTCATATGAACAGCCTCGAAGCGGGACGCATCGCTGCAGAAGCGGGTGCGGGACATCTGCTCTTGACACACCTCCCGCATTTCGGGGAACATCAAAAACTAGCAGAAGAGGCCAAAACCATTTATAAAGGCGCGGTTGATCTGGCGCACACCGGTTATGTGTGGGGAGAATAGAAGGAGGAACTGACAAACATGCTGTTTATCGATAATCAAAATATTACAGATCCGAGGATCAACTTGGCGATTGAGGAGTACTGCTTAAAGCACCTCGATCCTGAAGAGACGTATCTGCTGTTTTATATCAACCAGCCGTCGATCATCATTGGCAAAAACCAAAATACGATTGAGGAAATCAACACAAAGTATGTGGATGAAAACGGGATCATTGTCGTTCGCAGGCTGTCAGGCGGCGGAGCTGTCTACCATGACCTCGGGAACTTGAACTTCAGCTTTATTACGAAAGACGACGGCAACAGCTTCCATAATTTTAAGAAGTTTACGGAGCCCGTTGTGGCCGCTTTAAAGCGGCTTGGCGTCGATGCGGAGCTGAGCGGCCGAAACGACTTGATGGCAAACGGCCGGAAAATTTCGGGAAACGCCCAGTTCTCAACGAAAGGGAGAATGTTCAGCCATGGCACGCTGTTGTTCGATTCTGAGATAGAACATGTCGTATCGGCTTTAAAAGTAAAAAAAGATAAAATCGAATCAAAAGGCATCAAATCGATCAGGAGCCGGGTAGCCAATATCAGCGAATTTCTCGATCAGAAGATGACGACAGTGGAATTCCGAAGCATGCTTCTCCGCTATATTTTTGATACCGAAGGGGAAATACCGGAGTATAAGCTGACTGAAAAAGACTGGAAAATCATCAATCAAATTTCAAAGGAACGCTATCAAAACTGGGATTGGAACTATGGGAAGTCTCCGAAATTCAATCTTCAGCATTCAAAACGATTTCAAGCGGGATCGGTCGACATCCGCCTGGAAGTGCAAAAAGGCGTGATCTGCGAGTGCAAAATATTCGGTGACTTTTTCGGAGTCGGCGATGTCAGCGATATTGAAGAGAAGCTGACAGGCGTACAGTATGAAAGAAAAGCGATTGAAGAAGCCCTTCAAGGCGTCGACATCAAGCATTACTTCGGCAATATTCAAAAAGAAGAATTTTTGGATCTTGTCTACTAAAAGAGAGGCTGCGGTTTCCGCGGCTCCTTTTTAACTTGAGAGGAATGGAAGATATTTCCCAACAGCCCTTGAGTGTTTTCTGTTCATTTACTATAATGGGAATAGATTTTGATTATCACAAAATGAATGGTCATTCATTCATTTTTAAGGGGTGGGAGAATGAATTTAGTTTCAAAATTAGGGGAAACAGCTCAATCAAAGCCTGACAGAACCGCTTATATTTTTGGGGAACAGACGGAAACATACGGGGGATTACAGCAGAAAATTGATTGCTTTGCAGAAGGTCTGCGCGAAATCGGGGTGGAAAAGGGAGATCATGTTGCTTTGCTTCTCGGCAATACCCCGCATTTTGTGATTGCGTTTTACGGTGCGCTGAAGGCCGGAGCCGTTGTCATACCGATCAATCCGGCCTATACGCCGACTGAGATCGGCTATATGCTGACAAATGGCGACGCAAAAGTGATCGTGGCTCTGGGACAGCTGCTTCCGCTTTACGAAAAGGTGCATGAATCCCTTCCGAAAGTCAGCTGCGTCGTGCTTTGCGAAACGGGAGAGCCGCTTCGCGAACCGGAAAGCACTGAGGTTAAGATGAAATTGAAATCGTTTACAAACATTATGAAACCTCCTGTCCGGCCGTTTCCTGAAATCGACGCCGAAGATACGGCCGCCATCCTTTATACGTCAGGAACTACGGGAAGACCAAAAGGGGCGATGCTCACACATCAAAATCTATTTTCGAATGCAAATGATACAGCCCGCTATCTAACAATGAATGAATCTGACCTTGTCGTCGCCGCCCTGCCGATGTTCCACGTTTTTTGTTTAACGGTCTGCATGAATGCGCCGCTCA
The DNA here is from genome assembly GCF_001042485.2 of Bacillus paralicheniformis. Lineage (GTDB taxonomy): Bacteria > Bacillota > Bacilli > Bacillales > Bacillaceae > Bacillus > Bacillus paralicheniformis. Next base: position 296,090 of record NZ_LBMN02000012.1, on the reverse strand, counting down.
TGAACGGCGCAGCGATTTTGATCGTGCCGAAATTCAGCCCCGCCGAAGTTTTCAAGCTGATTAAAAAGCATCAGGCGACGATCTTCTCAGGCGTGCCGACAATGTACAATTACCTGTACCAGTATGAAGGGGCGGATGAAACCGGTTTTCGATCCATCAGGATTTGCATCTCAGGCGGAGCAGCCATGCCTGTTGCTCTCCTGAAAAGTTTTGAAGAAAGATTCGGCGTTCTCGTTTTAGAAGGCTACGGTTTGTCGGAGGCTTCTCCTGTTACATGCTTTAACCCGTTCAGCACCGGCCGCAAGCCAGGATCGATCGGCACGAACATTCTCAATGTGAAAAACAAAGTCGTCAATGAAATCGGGGAAGAGCTGCCTGCCGGTCAAGTCGGGGAGTTGATCGTTAAAGGGCCGAATGTTATGAAAGGGTACTACAACATGCCGGAAGAAACGGCCCATACGATTAAAGACGGATGGCTGTATACAGGTGATTTGGCAAAACGGGATGAAGACGGTTATTTTTATATCGTCGACAGAAAAAAAGACATGATTATCGTCGGCGGCTATAATGTCTATCCGAGGGAGATCGAAGAAGTGCTCTACCTTCATCCGGAAATCGCAGAAGCGGTGGTGATCGGAGTGCCAGACCCGAATACGGGAGAAGCCGTCCAGTGCTATGTCGTTCCGAAGAATAAAACGCTGACAGAGGATGATGTCTTGTCGCATTGCAAAAAGCATCTTGCCAAATACAAGCGCCCGGCGGCAATCGTCTTCATGGATGAAATACCGAAAAATTCGACCGGCAAAATTTTAAGGCGCGCTTTAAAAGACATTTTGACAAATCAATCTTGACACGTTAAAAGGGACGCCTGCCGCGTCCCTTTTCTGCAGTTCTCTGAGAAGAGCGTCTTTTTCCTTTTGTCGGAGAACAAAATATGTGCCCTCCTCTTCTTTCAGGATGACGGCTTCATCTTTCTTCAGCCAGACGGTGAAGTGAACGCGATGTGTGTCGGTCATGCTGATGTATCCGTGATACGCCGGAGAAGGCAGGCTATGCGCCGACTTTTCTTTCATTCTTTTCCCTTTGTTAAATGTATCAAGCAGAACGCCTATGTTGTGCCTATCTTTGATGCTGACCGTTTTTTCGCTGTCATCTGCCTGCTTCAAGATGATTTCTTCGGCATTTCTTGAGTCGAAAGGCTCCGCCATCAAGTGGAATACATAAAAGACAGTGATAGATAAAATACCGAAAAAAAGTATGATCCCCATTATTTTTTTCAGAATGATCACCTCAGGCTATTTATTTTCTCCGTTTAATGGCTTTTCATCCTAAAAAATTATGCTATAATGTTCAATAAATTATACAAATGTTCAATTTATTGAGAGGAGGCAGAAGATGAATTCGATTGAAAAACAAGTCGCAGAAAACATAAAGAGGCTGCGAAAAGTCCGCAATTACAGTCTTGATCAATTGTCATCGATGACTGGCGTCAGCAAAGGCATGCTCGCGCAAATTGAAAAAGGCTCTTCAAGTCCGACGATCACAACTTTGTGGAAGATCGCAAACGGGCTGCAAGTATCATTTACTTCCTTGGCAGAAAAGCCCGCGGGGGAGCCGACGGTCGTCAGAAAGCATGAGAAAACGCCCGTTTTGGCCGGAGAAGAAAAATACGCGGCATTTCCGCATTTTCCCTTCGACCAGAAAAAGAAGTTTGAAATCTTTTATATTGAACTTGCGCCCGGCTGTGTACACGAATCAGAGCCTCACCACGGAGGGATTGAAGAGTATGTGCTCGTCTCTAGAGGAGCGATCGCGGTGACGGCGTGTGATTACACCTGCAGCCTGAACGAAGGCGATGCGATGCATTTCACCGCAAACACCGTGCATACGTACGAAAACAACACGGAACAAACGGCATCATGTTATACACTCATTTATTATCCGTAAAGAGGTGTCAAGATGGAAAAGCACGATTCACTCAACTTTCTAGACGGGCTTCGTTCAGGGGTTTCCCTTGCCGTCGGCTACATTCCGGTCGCTTTGACATTCGGGCTTTTGGCGAAAACAACGGGGCTGTCGCTTTTTGAAACGTTTTTGATGAGCGCCCTTGTTTTCGGAGGAGCGTCCCAGTATATGTCTTTAAGCATGCTCGCCGTTCAGACGGGAATCATCGAAATCGTTATGACGACGTTCATTGTGAATATCAGACATTTTTTATTTTCGGCGACTTTGAATCAATTGGTAGAAAAAGATTCGCCTTGGAAAAAAGCGTTTTACTCATTTTTCGCGGTGACAGATGAATCGTTTGCCGTCGCTGCTCTAAGAAAGGAAAAGCTAACGACCGGGTATATGATCGGCCTCGGTTCGATCGGATATGTAAGCTGGGTTTTTTGGAGTGCGGCCGGGCATTTTGCAGGGGCCGCCATGCCGGCTGTTCTCCAGGAAAGCATGAGCATCGCCCTTTATGCCATGTTTATCGGATTGTTGGTGCCGCCTTTGAAAAAACAGCGAAAAGTCCTGCTGCTGGCGGGGGCGGCTGCGTTATTCAATACCGTTTTCCAAATGAACGGAATATTGTCGGCAGGATGGTCGATCGTCTGCGCTACGCTTTTATCCGCCGTCCTGATTGAATGGCTGTACCAATTTAGAACAGAGGGGAAGAGAAACTATGTTTAGCCCGATCATCTGGATGATTATCGGCATGGCTGCCGTTACATATGTGCCGCGGATGGTGCCGCTCATTGCTTTTGAAAGCCTGAAGCTTCCCGGATTTTTGGAGCGCGTGCTGAAAAATGTGCCGTACGCCGTCTTAGGGGCTCTCATTTTTCCGGGAGTTTTTTTCGTGCAAAGCGGTATGCTCTACGGACTTGCCGGCGCTCTTATCGCATTTTTATTTTCCTATTTTGGAGCAAGCGTCATAGTCGTCGTGATGGGGACGATTTTGACGCTCGCAGGCGCCGGCCTCTTGCTCTCATTGTAAGGCTTGGTTCTAACTTTCGCATGAAAAGCTTACAATAGAAGTAACTGCTATGTGAGAGGAAGTGATTCGCCATGCGGAAATGGATCGCGGGAGCCGGTCTCCTGTATGTGCTGTACGGCCTTTTTTTCTATTGGTATCTCTTTATGGCCGGTGAACCCTCCGTTCCTGAGGCGCTGAAAGGGACAAGCGCAGACCCGGCGGCATTTATGAACGAAAGAGAACTCATGCTGACGGAAGAGTACTCGAAAATAAAGGACTTTATGTTTTTTATCCGGATTCCGTTTGAATGGTTTTTATTTTTTATATTGTTGATTGCCGGTTTATCCAGGAAAATGAAAAATTGGGCGGAGCAGACCTCGAAGAGGAGAAGCATTCAAATCACGGCATATGTTTTTGCTTTGTTTCTGATCGTCACGATCGTTTCTTTGCCGCTTGACTGGATCAGCTATCAATATTCGCTTGACTACGGCATATCAACCCAGACAACCGCGAGCTGGATCAAAGACCAGGTGATCGACTTCTGGATCAGTTTTCCGATAACGGCTGCGGCGGTGATCGTCTTTTACTATTTGATCAAAAAGCATGAAAAACGCTGGTGGTTTTATGCCTGGTGTCTGACGGTTCCGGTTACGCTGTTTTTATTTTTTCTCCAGCCGGTTGTCATTGATCCTTTATACAATGACTTTTATCCGCTGAAAAATAAAGATCTTGAACAAAGCATTCTGAAGCTGGCCGATCAGGCGGATATTCCTGCGAATCACGTCTATGAAGTGAACATGTCTGAAAAAACGAATGCGTTAAATGCCTATGTAACAGGAATCGGCGCCAATAAAAGGATTGTGCTCTGGGATACCACGCTGAACAAGCTGGATGAGCCGGAAATTTTATTCATCATGGCGCACGAAATGGGACATTATGTGATGAAGCATGTTTACATAGGACTCGGCGGGTATCTGCTTTTATCCCTTGCTGTCTTTTATGTGATCGACAAGCTGTACAAGCGGATCATCGGCCGCTATGGAAGAAGCCTTCATATTGCGGGAAAATCCGATCTAGCCGCACTTCCGCTTCTTCTGATGCTGATGGGGGTTATCTCTTTCGCGTCGTCTCCATTTACGAACGCAGTTTCGAGGCATCAGGAAAAAGCTGCTGACCAGTATGCGATTGAACTGACGCAAAACAGCGATGCAGCGGTTTCGACGTTTCAAGAGCTCTCAAAAGCCGGGCTGAGCGAGGCAAACCCGCCGTTTCTCGTCAAGATTTTTAAATACGGCCATCCGACGATCATGGAACGGATTCAAAATATTGAACAACCCTCATCAGAATGAAGAAAAAGCTAGTGCTAAAAACACTAGCTTTTTCTATATGCTATTTGTTAGAATATGTTATTGAGCGGCAGCTTCGACATTGATCAGACCTTTCCCATAGTAGAAGGAGCTTCCCAAATAAGTCGCCGTGCTGGAGAGACGGTTGCGGACTTGTGAAGCTGAAAGGTTCGGATGTTTTGACAAGATCAAAGCTGCTGCTCCCGCTACATGAGGAGAAGCCATTGACGTTCCGTTCAATGTTGCATAAGTGTTCGTTGGGTAAGTGCTGTATACGCCTGCGCCAGGAGCCATGACTTCAAGCTCTGCTCCCACACTGGAAAATGAAGCTCTGTTGCTGTTAGAGTCTACCGCACCAACAGCGATGACAGAATCGTATTTCGCAGGATAGCCAATTGTATTCGTGTTTCCTGAAGATCCGCTGTTCCCTGCTGCAGCTACAACGACAACCCCTTTTGCATATGCATTGTCGACTGCCTGTTTCATCGCTGTCGAGCCTGATGCTCCCCCAAGGCTCATATTGATAACATCCATGCCGTTTGTTGTCGCCCACTCGATTCCGCTTACAATGCCGCTGTATGATCCGCTTCCGCTTGAATTCAGTACTTTAACCGCGTACAAGGATACGCTTGGCGCAACGCCTAATACACCCGTTGTATTGTCAAGCGCAGCTACTGTACCGGCAACATGTGTGCCGTGTCCGTTGCCGTCGGTGTTATAAGCTTCGCCAGCCACAAAGCTTGCTCCGCCGACTACGTTCAAGTCCGGATGAGAAGCTTGGATTCCTGTATCCAGGACGGCTACTTTTACATTCGCTCCCTTAAAGCCTTGAGCCTGCACTTTGTCCGCTTTAATGAGAGGAATGCCGTAAGGAACGGTTTGCGCCAAGGCATGGGCCACATGATCCTCTTCCACATAAGCGACATCCGGATCATTTTTGACTTCCTTAAGCGCTTCTTTGTCTAGCTTCGCTTTTGCCGCGTTGATGATTCTAAACTGCTTGTCCACTTTTCCGCCGCTCTCTTTGATGATGTCCTTTTTGACAGATGCGGTTTTCACTCCTGACTTAAATCCGACAATATAATCCTTTTCAACATTTTTCGCCGGTTGAGCAGCAGAAGCGGAATCGCTGAATGCCATCGTGAACACGAGCATGAAGGCCGTCAGCATCCCAAGCCAAAAACTCTTTTTCCTCATCATTACTCACTCTCCTCCTCTTTATTCAGAATAATTTAAATAGAAGGATAATATAATCTATTCCAATTATTCTGTTAATTTATTATAGAAAAAAAATGAATTATATGGTAGGCCTATTTTTTTGGAGGACCAATTTAAAATTTTTTGGTTATTAATAACTGTTTTAGAAAAATGTTCAGTTCGAAAGTATGAATAGACCGCTTCAGCCTGGCAGGGAAAGAGGTCCCGAGGGCCGCGAATGACAGGAGATTGCTCCATCTGATTCATTTTATGAAAATACTATTCATTTATTTTATGAGATCATTTTTTGCCGAAGGAGGTTGCGGCCTTGTCGATCATCTATTAAAATATGCAATATATCGCATACAGAAACGGGTGAAAGATATGAAATCAGCTCATGTGAAAGGTGTATTGATGGTGCTTGCAGGGGCTTCATTGTGGGGATTATCGGGAAGCGCTGCACAGTACATATTTGAAAGGGGAGCGGTTGAAGCCGGCTCGCTTGTCTCTGTCAGGCTTCTGGCATCGGGAGTCATTCTCTTGTTATATGTTTCAATGAAAAACGGTTTTCAACATGTGTGTAAGATATGGAAGAAAAAAACAGATATTTGTTCGATTTTAGTATTTTCCATTTTTGGAATGCTTGCTGTTCAATATACGTTTTTTGCTTCAATCGAAAAGGGTAATGCCGCGGCTGCTGCAATTCTTCAATACTTGGCGCCTTTTTTCGTATTGTTTTACCTATATGTTAAAAAAGAACTTCCGCCTAAGTGGAAAGATGCCGTACTTACTTTATTGGCGCTTTTCGGCGTGTTTCTTCTTTTGACAGGCGGAAGGCCGGACAGTTTGTATATTCCGGCCGAGGCCGCCGTTTGGGGCATTTTGTCCGGTGGAGCGCTTGCTTTCTATACGGTTTTTGCAGGAGGATTAATTCAATCGTTCGGTGCTTTGACGGTTACGGGATGGGGTATGCTCGTCGGAGGGGCCGGAATTTCTTTTTTGTTTCCGCCGTTTCGGTTTGACCTTTCGCACATTGGGGCAGGGGAGGCGGCAGCCATTCTGTTTGTTGTATTGTGCGGCACAGCTTTGGCGTTTGCCCTATACATCGGCAGCCTTTCTTATCTTTCCGCAAAAGAAACGAGCTGCCTGAGCTGCGCCGAACCGCTAGCGGCTGTTTTGTCGTCGGCGGTCTGGCTGGGTGTGCCGTTCAATGCCTTTCAAGGTGCCGGTACGGTAATGGTGATCATCACGGTCATCATTCTTTCCCTCAGCAGAGAAAGCAAAGCGGGGGATTCCGTGAATGAACGGGTGTAGAAAGGAGAAGGAGGCTCCTTTCTTTTTTTATAATGATAATGATTATCGTTGTCATTGGTATGAAGTGTTGCTATAATAATTTCGTCTACTACCAGAAAAGGAGATACATATGAAGCACAAGTATTTTGCTATTTTATTCCTATTGATGATATCAGTGTTGACAGCCTGCTCGGGGGGAAGCGAAAGTACAAAAACCTTCAGTCAGGATTCCGTGACAGTTAAGCACGACTTAGGAGAAACGAAAGTAAAGAACAATCCGAAAAAAGTTGTGGTTCTTGAATTGGGTTTTATTGATGCGCTCCTTGATGCGGGCATTAAGCCTGTCGGGATTGCGGACGACGGCAAACCTAAGTTTATTAACGAGAATGTCAGAGAAAAAATCAAAGGGTATACTTCAGTCGGTTCGCGCGCCCAGCCAAGTTTTGAAAAAATTGCTTCTTTAAAGCCCGATTTAATAATTGCCGATTCGAGCAGGCACAGCGGTGTCTATGATAAGCTGGCGAAAATTGCGCCGACAATCGCGCTGAAAAACTTGAATGCAGATTATCAGGACACGCTTGACGCGTCTCTTACGATTGCGAAAGCCGTCGGCAAAGAAAGCGCAATGGAGAAAAAGTTGGCTGAACATAAACAAAAGCTGAATGAATTGAAACAGAAATTCGGGAGCCGGAAACAGAGCATTCTTCTGCTCGGAAACACAAATGAAGCAATCACTGTGCGCGACGAAAACTTTTTCACGTCTCAGCTTCTGACGAAAATCGGCTATACATACGGTGTCAGAGACAGCAGCAAAGGCGATGGCGAAAACGGTGAATCCGTCAATATTAAAATGACGCTTGAGCAGCTGCTTGAGAAAGACCCCGACACCATTGTCCTGATGACGGGAGAAAAAGATAAAGTCGATGAAGACGGGAAAAGACCCATTGAAAAAGACCCTCTTTGGAAAAAGCTCAGCGCTGTCAAAAACGGCAAGGTTTATGAAGCCGACAGATTCGCCTGGTCGCTCCGCCGCAGTATTGACGGAGCAGATGCGCTGATAGATGAAATCGGTCAGCATCTTCTGTCTGAGGATCAAAAGAAATCTTAAGAGCCTGCCGGCTTGCTGGATGGGATGACGCATGCTTTTTACAAAAGCATGCGCCAGCGTGTCGACAAACCCTCGCATTCGTTGTCAGGCCTGCGCGTCGGTGCTCACGAATAGAGATAGGATCGGCGGCTAACTGCCCAGACGTCCTGCCTGAACGCCGCCGTCATCACCTCCTGTGAAAGTCAGCTCCGATGCTCGGCCTTCCTAGACTGCAAGGGTTGAGGGTCACGCTGAAAGGATGACAAAATCCCAAAACTAAGAGCCATTTTGGGATTTTGTCAACAATCTGACGCATGCTTTTTACAAAAGCATGCGCTTGTTTTTTTCTAAAGGAGTGACCTGTTTTGATATATATGAAACGTTTTGCACCGCTCATTTTTGTTTTTCTTTTGCTCGTGGGTTTTGCGCTTTCTGTTTCAATCGGTTCGTCAACGATTGCGCTGCCCGACATTTGGGCAGCTGTGTTTATGTACGACGGTTCAAAATTGCACGCGATTATTCAGTCCATCCGAATTCCGCGCGCCTTGGCCGCCGCATTCATCGGCGCGAATCTAGGGGCCGCGGGCGCACTGATGCAGGCGGTGACAAGAAATGCGCTGGCATCTCCGAGCATCTTCGGAATCAATGCAGGGGCCTCTCTTGCTGTCGTATGTTTGACGGTGATGTTTCCTGCGCTTGCCGCTCCCCAGACAGCGATGGGAGCCGCTTTTGCCGGCGGTGCCGCGGCCGCGCTGGTCGTGTACGCGGTTGCCTCAGTATTCAGTGAACACGACAGGGATATCAGCTTTGCCTTGATCGGTGTCGTCATTCAGGCGATCATTGCTTCGATGACGCAAATGCTGCTCATTTTTCATGAAGAGTCGACGGAAACGCTATTGTTTTGGCTTTCCGGTTCTTTAGCGGGGAGCTCGTGGGATAAGCTTCATTTGTTGATTCCGGTAAGCATTGCGGGTTTGTTGGCGGCTTTGGCCTTAGGGAGGGCGGCTTCCGTTATGAGTCTCGGAGATGATGTTTCACATGGGCTGGGACAAAATGTATGGCTCAGCAGATTGTTCATCGCTTTCACTGTTGTCGCGCTGGCAGGAGCATCGGTGTCCGCTGCCGGACCGATTGGTTTCATCGGTTTGATGGTTCCTCATATGATCCGGTATCTGATGGGGGCTGACTATCGGTTCGTGATTCCGTATTCGGCATTGCTTGGAGCCGTTCTTTTGCTGTTTGCTGATATTCTGTCCCGCTTTGTCTATTTTCCGTACCAAACGCCGGTCGGAGTTGTCACGGCAATGATCGGGACGCCGTTTTTCATCTATTTGGCGAGAAGACGGAAAAAGGGGGCGGCATGATGAACAATGCGGAAAGAAAAATGAAAAGACGGCGCGGGCAATCGGCGCTTGTCCTCTCTGCGTTATGCGCCTGTTTGTTGATGCTCATTGTACTCAATTTGGCGATCGGCGATGAAAACATCGGACTGTGGGACGTAATGAAATCACTGGCAGGGCAAGGGGATGCAGGAGTCCGCTTCTTGGTGATGGAATTTCGAATGCCGCGCATCCTTCTCGCTGTGCTTGCCGGAGGGGCGCTTTCAATCGCAGGTGTAGTCGCACAATCGCTGATGAAAAATCCGCTGGCCGCCCCTGACACGCTTGGCATTACAGGAGGAGCGGGATTGGGCGCTGTGATCGTTACGGTCTTGTTTTCACAGCAAAGTCCGCTTCTGCTGACAGGCGCCGCCTTTTCAGGAAGCGTTTTGGCTGCGGCTCTCGTCTATTTATTGGCTTATCGAAACGGGATTTCTCCTGTGCGGCTGGCGCTTGTCGGGATCGCGGTCAATGCTTTTTGCCATTCGGGTATTCAGCTACTCATTTCAAGGGGGAGCCCGAATGTCAACAACGCATTAATTTGGCTGAATGGAAGTCTGTGGGGGAGAGACTGGGATGATGTACTGTCTCTTTTCATATGGTGCTGTCTGGTCATTCCTCCGATATGGTTTGCGGCAAAACCGCTCGATATCATCAAATCAGGGGACGGGATTGCCGTCGGCCTCGGCATCCGGCTCGAAAGAACGCGATTTCTGCTGCTTGCCGGTGCGGTCCTGCTGACAGCTGCGGCTGTGACCGCCGTGGGAACAATCGGTTTTATCGGGCTGATGGCGCCCCATATCGCAAGAAAGCTGGCAGGGGCTGAAACGAGGATCTTGATTCCCGTTTCAGCTCTCGTCGGCGGCATCGTTCTTTTGATAGCCGATGCCGCCGGAAGAGGCCTTGTGCCGCCGCTTGAAATACCGGCTGGATTGATCGCAGCCATTATCGGCGGTCCGTATTTTATCTATTTACTGCGCCGCGAAGCGAGGCGGGGGAGAGCATAAAAAAGACGGCATCAACCTTGCCGTCTTTTTTTAATTTGACAAATGGTGTGAAAGATTGTAATCCTTCACATGCCATTTATTTTCATGGAATTTGATGTTGCTTAGGCACGCATTGACGAGCTTCGTATTTTCCAGGTTGATGTCGCCGTTTGAGATTTTTGACAGAAGGGCGTGTATCGCGGCTCCGTGTGCGACGATCAGCACTTTTTTGTCCGGATACCGCTCGCTGACCTTTTGAACGCCGGCCATCAGCCGTTCGGCAAGCGCTTCTTTTGATTCCTGATTCGGATATTCTTTATCGGGGTAGAGCCTCGTTCTTTCTTCGAATGGCATCCCTTCTGCATCTCCGTAATTCCTTTCGATGAAATCTTCCATTTCAATGATTTCAAGTCCCAGGTATTGATTGATGATTTCAGCGGTTTCTTTCGCTCTTCTTAAAGGGCTTGTAATGATGACGTCCCAGTCGGACCCTTTCAAAAACGCCCCGGTTTCTTTTGCCTGTTTTTGACCGGTTTCATTTAAAGGGATATCGGTTCTTCCCTGCAGTTTTCCTAAAGCATTCCAGTCTGTCTCGCCATGCCGGATCAAACAAATCGCAGTCATTCTGAAAAATCTCCTTTCGATGTCGGCTTTCGCGTTTTTCGGTGATATGGCTATTATACTAAATTTAAAAAACAGAACCACGAAATATGACTGGCACAGAACAACATTTACACGATTTTTTCAAACAGGAGCGTAGCGCCGATTCTGCGGAATTGAAAACATCACTGAGCGTTGCCATTATGGCTGTGAATATATCTTTGACTTGCATAGCAGACTTTCAAATAACGTAATAGAATCAGGTTTCAAAAGCAAAATACACAGGTCATGAATTGACCTGTGTACGGTAGCAGCTTATTTTTTTGTCAGCTCTACGAGAGAATCGACTGAAACCGCGACTTGTGACACGGCGGCATTCACATCTTGAAGGCCGCTTAAAAATGCCTGCAGATCGCCTTCGATTCGGCCGCTTTGCTCTTTGCTCGTTTTCATATTGGAGACGATATCATCGAATAGATGATTGATCTCCGACATCTTGTCTTTGCTTTCGTTCACGAGCTGGTTTACATCTGTAATATGCTTCGTGACGATCGAGATTTGCGCGTTTGTGTTATTGACGAGCTCAGATACGGTGGAGACGGTTTTTTTCGTATCATCGGACAGCTTTCTGACTTCGTTTGCGACGACTGCGAACCCTTTGCCGTGCTCCCCCGCTCTTGCAGATTCGATCGAGGCGTTGAGCGAAAGTAAATTCGTCTGCTCGGCAATGCCTGTTACGATTCCGAAAATCTTTTCGATCTGCAGCGCGATTTCTTCCAGCTTTTTAATTTCCTGCTCGATTTGCGTCATGCTGCTTCCCATTTGATTCAGCTGGTGTTCCTGCTCCTCAAGCTCCTTTTTTCCGCCGATCGATTTTTGTTCGACAGAAACAGCTGTCTTCGTTCCGGCTCTTGACGTTTCGGCGATTTCGGACGATTTGTCGACCAATTCCTGTACAGCGCCCGTTGTTTCGGCAAATAAAGCGGCCAAAGAACCGGAAGTATCTTTGATTTGCCGGTGAAGGTCATTTTTGCTCTCTTCATCAAGTCTGCGGAGCCTTGCATGCTCGTCTTCAAAGGCCTCGAGGACGATCTGCTGTTCGATGTTGAGAATTTTGGTGACGGCTTTGACTGACCGCCTGTATTCCTCATCGGATAATGCGTTTTCAAAGATTGACAGCATGGAAAGAAGGAGATCTTGAAATGCCCCCAGATACCACTTTGGCAAGAGCCCAATCCGAAGATGAACGTGGGCGATCCGGATCCTTTTTTCTAAAAAGGCTTCGTCGATGACACCTGAAAACATTTCCTGGATGTGGATCGTCAATGTCTTTTTGAGACGGTCAACTGAGCTGTGGTCATGGATGATCTCCATCAAAGAGTTTTCATGCTCAAGGTTTTGGTAAAACCGGGTGACGATGGTTTCGATATGTTCAGTGACTAAAGGCTTCAGCCTGCTCAGCACCCAAAGATCCTCATCCGTCAAATCGACCATTGCCAGCTGTTTTTTAAATTCTGCGTGCTGATTGAGCCTGATTCTTTTTGTTTGGTCAGGACCTTCTTCAGCAAAGAATGATCGTTCTGTCTTTCTATCCTTTTTGAATAACACGATCGTATCCCCCTGTAATCGTTAATGATAAAACTGCCGTTTTTATGAAATTTCCAGCATTTATCTTTTTATCGGCAATTTTTCATTACTTTTTAACTTGTACACCTCAGCTTTCCGGATCTTTCAAAGGTTCTACGGCAGGACCCTCGATGACATCGCCGTCGACCGAAAACCTTGAGCCGTGGCACGGACAGTCCCACGTCTTTTCTCCGTCGTTCCACTCGACTTCGCAGCCCATATGGGTGCATGTTGTGTCAACCAGATGAAGCTCGCCTTTTTCATCGCGATAAGCACCCGCACGTTTCCCGGCATGTGATACGACCGCACCTTCTCCGTTGACAAGGTCTTCCGGCTTCCTGATCGGCTGTTCGAGTTTTCCTTCGGCAAAGTGTTTTGCAACATCCGCGTTATAGGAAATGACTTTTTTGATGCTTGGATCCGGGTGGAAACGGGCCGGTTGAAAGACGGCTTGATAAGGATTGTCTTCGCCTGCGATATGGTCTGTCATCAACTGCGCGGCGAGGGTGCTTGTTGTCATGCCCCATTTCCGAAAGCCGGTGGCGACGAGAATGCGCTTTTCTTTCGGATAGATCGGCCCGATATACGGAATTTTGTCAAGCGTGATTAAATCTTGCGCTGACCAGCGGTAAGGGATCGATTCAATGCCGAACACGCCTTCTGCAAATGATTCAAGCGCCTGATAATGCTTGATTGTATCCTCTCCCTGGCCGGTTTTGTGGCTTTCACCGCCGACAAGAACCATTTCTTCTCCGTCAATCGTCACCGAACGGAGCGAGCGTGAAGGCTGATCTATACTTAAATACATGCCGCCTGGATACGGCGTTTTCGGCTTGACGGCGAGCACGTATGACCGGCTCGGCTCAAGCCTTGCAAAATAGAAGCCTTTTTTATCATGAAACGGAAAGTGCGTGCAGCACGCGACATAATCGCTGAAGATTTGATGCCCGTTTCTTGTCAGCACTTTTGGCCGGTCGCCTTCTTTGATTTCTTTAGCCGCCGTGTTTTCGTAAATTTTTCCGCCGGCTTCCAGGACGGCCTCTGCAAGGTGTTTCAAATAGTGGAGCGGATGAAACTGGGCCTGGTTTTTCATAACAAGTCCTGCTTTCATATCGATTGGAACGGGGAGATCTTTGATGAATTCCCTGTCAATCCCGAGCTTTTGATATGCCTCATATTCCTTTCTGATTTTTTGTACCGATTGTTCTTCAGTTGTGTAAATGCATGCGTCCTGTTCTTCAAAATCGCACGGAATCTTTTGCTCAAGCACGAGGTTTTTGATAAAGGACAGCGCCTTGAGGTTTGCTTCATAATACAGTCTCGCATTTGGCATTCCGATGTGCCCGATCAGCTCATCATAGATCAGATCATGCTGTGCGGTGATTTTGGCTGTCGTATAGCCGGTTGTTCCGTCGAGTATCCGCCCGGATTCGATCAAGATGACGCTGTAGCCTTTTTTCGTCAGTAAATAAGCAGTCGTCAGTCCGGTCATGCCGCCGCCGATGACGGCGACATCTGTTTTGACATCTTCAGACAGTTCTTCGAACTTAGGAAGATCTGTACTGTTTCTCCAATACGATTCAGGCGAGTCCGGCAGTTTTTGTTCTTGATTGCTCACAAAGTTCCCTCCATCATCCATCTGTTTTGTTCTTAAATTTTCCCAATTGAGAAATATTCATGCATGTGAAACGGCTTGTCATAAAAAAGGGGCGTTTTCATAAAATAGTAAGGTTGAATCGATGTGAAGGAGGGAATCGTTTTGAGCAAGCAGCCGAAGAAAGTACTGCCTCCCCAGCACCAAACACAGCGTCCGGGATTGGAGTATTTGATGGATCCCCGGCCCGTTTTTGACCGGCCGAAACGAGAGCGGAAACTGGCCGGGAAAACCGCGATTATTACGGGAGGAGACAGCGGAATCGGCCGTGCCGTATCCGTTTTGTTTGCGAAGGAAGGCGCGAACATTGTCATTGTCTACTTAAATGAACACCGCGATGCAGAAGAAACAAAGGGGTATGTGGAAAAAGAAGGGGTCGGATGCAAGCTGATCGCAGGAGACATCGGAGACGAGGCTTTTTGCAACGATATTGTGCGCCAGGCAAAGGAAGCATTCCCAACGATCGATATACTCGTCAATAATGCGGCTGAACAGCATCCGCAAAAGGGAATCGAAAAAATTACAAGCCATCAGCTGATCCGAACGTTTCAGACGAATATTTTTTCAATGTTTTATTTGACAAAAGCTGTGCTGCCGCATTTGAAAAAAGGCAGCTCAATCATCAATACCACTTCGATTACGGCTTATGCCGGCAATGAAAGGCTGATCGATTATTCTTCGACGAAAGGAGCGATTACATCATTTACGCGTTCGCTCGCTTTGTCGCTCGTCGATCAGGGCATCCGTGTGAACGGGGTGGCACCGGGTCCGATTTGGACGCCGCTGATCCCGTCGACGTTTACGGAGAGAGAGGTCGAAATATTCGGTTCAACAACGCCGATGGAACGGCCCGGACAGCCTGCTGAAGTGGCGCCGAGCTATTTGTTTCTAGCCAGCGACGATTCTTCCTACATGACGGGCCAAGTGCTCCATGTCAACGGCGGAACGATTATTAACGGATAAAAAGGCCGGGACTATTTCATAAGCCGGCTTTTTCCGCGTAAAAAAGCCAATCCGGGAGGGATTGGCCGTTATGCGTGCTTTTTCAGCGCTGTATATTCTCTTGAAAGCTCAAGGAAAGATTGCTTATCTCCTTTGTCTAATGCTTCATTAATCTTCTTGTTCAGCGTGTGCAAACGCCGTTTAAAAAGCGATTCATCAAGGACCATTTGAATGTAGATATCCGTGATGGTTACATCAAGTTCTTTCACCTTTTGGGTATTGCGGGACTTCATGAGCTCAGCGTACGACTTTTTCTCTTTCATAAAGATTCCCCCTGATGCCTTTTTTATAGTATATGGATTACGCAACAAAAAATCAATAAGTATTTATAATTTTTAGATAATTATTCGAAGGAGCGTGTTTATGAGAATAAAAGTTTGTATATTTGGACAAAGAAACACGGATTTAATCGAACAAAATATAAAAATTGCATTTTAAAAACATATTTTCAAATTAATTGGAAAAAATCCTGTCGTTTTGTAAAGGATAATGTTAGATTAATAGTATAAATTTACTAACGATTAGGAGGATCAAGATGAGCACAGAGGATATGACAAAAGATACGTATGAAGTAAACAGTTCGACAATGGCTGTCCTGCCTCTGGGAGAGGGGGAGAAACCCGCCTCAAAAATACTCGAGACCGACAGGACTTTCCTCGTCAATATGAAGCCGTTTCAGATCATCGAAAGAAGCTGTCGCTATTTCGGGTCGAGCTATGCGGGGAGAAAAGCGGGCACATATGAGGTCATTAAAGTTTCCCATAAACCGCCGATCATGGTGGATCACTCAAACAATATTTTTCTTTTTCCCACATTTTCCTCAACTCGTCCTCAGTGCGGGTGGCTTTCCCATGCGCATGTTCACGAGTTTTGCGCGGCAAAGTATGACAACACGTTTGTCACGTTTGTCAACGGGGAAACGCTGGAGCTGCCCGTATCCATCACATCTTTTGAAAACCAGGTTTACCGAACGGCATGGCTGAGAACAAAATTTATCGACCGGATTGAAGGAAACGCCATGCAGAAGAAACAGGAATTTATGCTCTATCCGAAGGAAGACAGGAATCAGCTGATATACGAATTCATCCTCAGGGAGCTGAAAAAGCGCTATTGATCGGGAGCGGCTTTGAATAAATAGTGCTCAAGAAGCGCGGATACCTGATTGCGGATGCGGGGATTAAAATAGTTATGCTCTTCTTCGTATCCTTCATATATAAAGGAGTACATCGTAAAGGCTTCGTCCCGTGACACTTCGTGCACCTTGATTTTCCGCCGGCGCAGTTCATTTTTCACGTCGTACAGATCGCGCTGGGCAAGCTTTAACGCCTGTTCGATCAGACGCTGATAGGGGTCTTTCAGCTTGAATGGCCCCTGCTGGATGATTTTCATGTCCCGGTTTAATATGCTGACGGTCATCGGGAGGTAAATCGCCTTTTCAATCATATCCCTGGCTTCAGCGGGAATTCTTGTCATGGCTTTTCTCCTCATTTCTTTTGTTGATAAGGAACGTTTGTTCTGTTTTTATTTTACACGAAAGACGGCCTTTTAATCAAGAACGGGAAAAAATGACTAAAATGATCAAGTTGTTTCAGACTAATACAGAAAACACCGAGACGGATGATTTAAAGTTTTTGATTTAAAGTGTAGAATAGAAGTAGACAACCGCCCTGAGGAGAATCAATGTTGGAGCAATTATTCAGCTATTTTACAGAAGAGAATTTAACAGAGTTTTTTCAGAGCTACAGAGCTTTTGGTCCTTTTGTAGCCGTTCTGCTGCCGTTTATTGAAGCGCTGCTCCCGTTTTTACCCCTGCTCGTGTTTGTTGTCGCCAATGTAAATTCGTTCGGTTTATGGCAGGGGTTCTTGTTGACGTGGATCGGGGCATCTTTAGGCTCTATAGCAGTTTTTCTTTTTATCCGCCATTTCGGCCAGCAAAGAGCACTCGGTTTTATCCGCAGGCATCCATCCGTAAAAAAACTGATGATCTGGGTGGAAAAACGGGGCTTCGGTCCGCTGTTTCTCCTGCTTTGCTTTCCATTCACGCCTTCGGCAGCGGTAAATGTTGTGGCAGGACTTTCGAGAGTCAGCCTGCTGCCTTTTTCACTGGCGGTGCTTTGCGGCAAGTTCGTGATGATTTTTATGGTGAGCTTTGTCGGCCATGATCTGAAGGCGCTTTTTACCCAGCCTTTGCGGACAGCTGCCGTGATCATCGTCATGCTGATCTTATGGTACGCCGGAAAACGGGTTGAACATCGTCTGAACGTGAGATTCAGCCAGAGAGAGAAAGACTAGGGGGACACAGAATTGAAAAAGCGTTTTTTGGTCATAGCCGGGGTGCTGCTTGTCATCGTCGTCGGAATTCAGGTCAAAAATGCCGTTTTCATTGAATATAAAGTAGAAGGCGTCAGCATGAATCCGACCTTTCAGGAGGGCAACGAACTTTTGATCAACAGGTTCGCCCACCACTTTAAAACAATCAGCCGATTTGACATCGTGCTGTTTAAAGGACCTGACAAAGATATATTCATTAAAAGGGTGATCGGGCTTCCGGGCGAAACCCTCCGGTATGAAGATGATCAGCTGTATATCAACGAAGAAAAGATCAAAGAGCCTTATCTGGACGATTTAAAGGCCGTCACTGCCGGAGGGGACTTGACAGGGGATTTTACGCTGAAGGAAGTGACCGGAGAGGAAAAGGTGCCTGAAAATGAGTACTTCGTCCTCGGGGACAACCGGATCCACAGCTTTGACAGCCGCCATTTCGGCTTTGTTTCAGACCGGGACATCGTCGGGATTGTGACGGAAAGAATTGATAAAAAGTGATTGGAGAATGCGGCGGAAAGCAAGCGCCCGGCCGAAAGGAATACGATGTCGCAATTGTCGTGTCCGAGCAGAACAGCATCAAAAAAGACGTATTCGCAAGAAAAGCCCGGGATTCCGGGCTTTTCTTGCTATTTCAGTTTGATCGCATTGATTCGTTTTTGCAGCTTCGTTTTTTCGGCGGATGCTTTCAGCTTGCTGACCGCTGATTGCGCTGCCGATTTTGTTTTTTTCGTTCTCTTTTGTTCGGCCGTTTTAACTTTGGCTTTCGCCGCTGCCACTTTTTTGTTATAGGCTGACGCGGCTTGCTTTTTCGCGGTGTTCAGCTTTTTTTGCAGATTTGATTTGTCTTTTCCGGCAGGCAGCTCATTAATCGCTTTTTGCGCTTTGTCGAGGTTTGAGTCTGTGGCCGCTTTTTCAGCTTTTGCAACGGCCTGCTTTGCGGTGTTCAAGAGGCTTGAGCGGACCGCATTGATCCGTTTTTGCAAATTCGTTTTGAAAGTACCGCTGTCGAGTTCATTGACCGCTTTTTGGGCTGCGTCGGCATTGGTTTTCTTTTTTTGCTTCTCTGCGAGTTTTACTTTGCTTTCGGCTGTCTTTTTAAGCTGCTCTTTAACAGCATCGAGCCTCTTTTTCAAAGCGGTTTTATCGGCGTTTGCAGGCAGCGGTTCGATCGCTTTTTGCGCGGTTTGAATGTCCGCTTTTTTCTTTGTCTTTTCCGCTTGTCCGACTGCTTTTTGCGCTTTCTCCAACGGCTGTGTGATCTCTTTGAAGCGGATTAATCCATAGCCGAACAAATGATCACGGCCGGGAGCGCCCAAGTCGCTTGTATAAATCTGCATTTTCTTGCGCAGCTCAGGATTTGAAGCGGTTGGGTACAGCTGTTTCAAAAGAGCAAACATTCCGGTGACGTGCGGCGTTGCCTGTGAAGTGCCGCTTCCGATTGCATAGCCGCGGTCGGAAGATGTACTGATAATCGATGTGCCGGGAGCGGCAAACTCGACGGCGCTGCCGGTGTTGGAAAATGAGGCGATCTGATTTTTTTCGTTGGTGGCCGAGACGGCAATGACGCTGCTGTAGGCGGCCGGGTAATAAACGGATTTTCCGTTTCCGGCATTTCCGCTTGCACCGACTAAAATCATTCCCCGTTTGTATGCTCTATCTACTGCATCGTGGAGAACTTGACTGTCGCCTGAAACGACGAGGCTCATATTGATGATATCGATTCCGTGCTGGATCGACCAATCGATGCCTTGTAAGATGCCTTTCAGATCCCCCGAACCATTCCGGTCCAGCGCTTTTACGGCATACAGCTGCGCGCCGGGCGCGAGACCGTCGATCCCCCGTCCGTTATGCTTCGCTCCGATGATTCCGGCAACATGTGTTCCGTGGCCGTTATCATCACGGTATGAAGCGGTATAGCCGACCATCGATGCACCGCCTGCGATTGACAGCTCTTCATGGGGGGAAATCCCGCTGTCAATAACCGCAATTTTCACCTGTTTCCCTGTCAAACCTTTATTCCAAGCCAGTGCGGCTTGAATCGGCTTGATGTTCCACTGTGAAAACGCGGAGGCGGTTTGCGCTGTGCTGCTGGAGACAGCTTTTAGAACGGTGCTGTCGGCAGCAGCTACCGGGAGGTTGTCTTCGACATACAGGACGTCGGGATCTTGTTCAAGTTCCCGCACTGTTTTGTCGTCCGCAGTAACAGCAGCTGCGGGAATGTGCCGGTAAACGTGTTCTACCGTGTCTGCTTGTTCGATGACGTTTTCTTTTCCGCTGGCATTTTTATATACGACAATGACTTCGTTTTCCTGCTTATTGCTTTCCGCTTGAATGCGGGGTGAATTTGCGGAAAAACCGACGAACATTGCAGCGGACACCGCGATTTTCCATAACTTTCTCATCCGGCTCTCCTCCTTATTTAGCGGCATTCGCTATATATATCGGAGAATTTTTGAATTTTCAAAGAGAAAGAAAGACGATCTTAAGGGCGCCCGTCGTGCAACTCCGTTCTTGAAATGTTAAGAACGCTGCTATATCAACGTTTGGGGAGCCTTCCTGTTTATTTGGGAAGTGCTTTTTTTAATAAATTGTAGGTTTGTTTAAAAAAAGAGCCATCTTTTTTACCTGATTGCTTTTATAGAAATGGGAGAGCTGGGAAAAATAGGACTAGCTTCTATCGATGAATCTTTCATTGATATTTTTAAGCAGATACCTTTTGTCTAAAATGTATAATGTTACTTTTGTTTTTGTTGAAAGTGAACAATGTTATTGACTGGCTTATAACCTACAATTTAATTAAATAATAAAAAGGGAGCGTGTCATACCGTGGAAAAAACAAAGAAACATGACCCCGATTATTACAAAAAGATCATTATTGCATTGTGTTTAGGGTGGGTAGCTATTTGGATTTACCGTACAATCCTTACGCCAATATATCCACAGATTCAAGAATCATTAGGACATATTAGTGATACACAAATGGGGTTGGTTGCTTCTATTTATTTCTTTGCCTATACGGGTATGCAAATTCCGTCAGGAGCACTTGTCGATAAATTTGGACAGAAAAAGGTGTTAATTCCTGCATTTATCGTCTTTGCGCTGGCTGCATTTGTAATTGGCACAAGTTCAACTATCATGCAAGTATACATTGGTTCGTTATTGGCTGGTATTTCGACTGGTTCATATTACGGTGCAGCCTTTTCCTTATCAGCCAAACATACGCCAAAAGATAAAAAAAGCTTTTCCAATGCGATAATAAATAGCGGTTCAGCATTAGGAATGGTAATTGGACTAATCGGATCATCGGTTTTAGTAGGCGGTTTTGAAATTCAATGGAATTATATGCTTTTTATAACAGCTATCGTTATCGTAGCTGTAACATTTGTGTTTGTGTTGTTTATTAAACAAGATAAAACATCAGACAAGGAAGTGGCTGAAGAGAAGAAAGACGCCGTACAAAGCACAGAGATTCTAAATGAAAGCTTATTTTCTCCAAGACAATTAGTTGTATATTTTGTGTATTTTGCAACATGCTATGGCTATTATATGATTGTCACTTGGCTGCCATCCTTCCTTGTAGCAGAAAAAGGATTTGCTCAAGGCTCAGTAGGATATGTAGCTGCACTAGTTGCAGTCACTGCAGTGCCTGGTGCTTTGATATTTACTAAATACATAGACAAACATGCACATTTGCGTCTGCGTTTAATTTTATTTCTATTAATTGCTGCGGCAATCACAATTAGTTTGACAGTATTTGCACCAAATCCTGCAGTGCTGTATATTGCATTAATTTTATATGGCTTATTAGGTAAACTTGCGATTGATCCAGTTTTAATAACCTATGTATCTGATTCCGTATCAGGAGATAGAGTGGCCAGAGCATTAACTCTCTTTAACTTCTTTGGAATGAGCTCATCTGTTATTGCACCAACACTTACTGGTTATATTGGTGATGTAACCGGCTCGCAAGTATTAGCATTCTATATTGCAACCATCCTTCTCGCAGCAGCAGCGTTGCTATTTTTCCTTGTGGTTATGTTAAGACAGAATAAAACAGTAGCTAACTAAATAAATAGAAAAGAAAACTTCCGGTGGTTCTACTTTTGATTTACAACGATATTTTCTCTGAAGCAAATAATGCCAATCGAATGCTCAGGGATGTATCAGGAGATTCTACAGATTGACCTAATATTTCTTCGCATTTTTTAATACGATATTTCACAGTATTACGGTGAATGAAAATATCCTCTGAGGTCTTTGTAAGATCACATTGGTTTGCCATATAGACATTTAACGTAAACCTTAGTTCTTTTTCCTTCGTTGTTTGGGGATAAGCTAATGGACCGAGTGTATAAATGATAAATGGTTTTAATTTATTCGTTGGAATGAGTTGTAATAATTCTTCTACGCTTTTAGATTTATAGGGCTCTACAAATTCTATTTCGCCTTGTTCATATTTATTATCATAAGCTTCATTCGCTTCGAAAAAAGACAGTGGTAATTGTGAAAGCTCGGAGACCTCATTACCAATGCCAAATGAAAGGGAGCTATTAAAAAATAGCTGATACTCTTTTTGGATATATCTGCAGTATTCCAAATAATAATGATGTCTTCTTTGTAAAAGTATCGTAAATCTGCGTTCACCCTGAGACATATATATACTAATGGAAGGGTCAATCCCAGTAAACTTATGCGTTAACCACTCAAAAGTCATCTGATATCGCTCATTTAAGTAGGCGCTATTTTCTACATTCTTTTCTTTGTCTATCCCGCAAATCATCACTTGGTAGAATTTAGAGGGTTGAATGTGATATTTTTTTAAAAGGTCGGTGTGTTGTGTTAGTGAAACAAGGTTATCAGGATGTTCGGACATCAGAGATGTAAAAAAATGGTTCGTATCCTGCTGCTCTGCTTCTTTGATTTTACTATTTTTATAAATTGCGAGACTAAGTGTGTTAACTGCTTGTTCTATTGTTAATAAACTAAACGGATAGTTGAGCAAATTAACATTTGAAATCATTAGATAATACGGAAAATATTTAAATGCAGGAACCTTAAATATAGCATATTCTTCCTGGAAAACACCATTGTGATTTGGTTCGATTTGCTCTGAATTTAAATATCTTCGGAAATAATTGAGGTTTTTTTGAACATGTTCTGAGTGTTGATGAAAGTGATGACTCGCTGACTCAACTTGATGAAAAGAATTTAGCAGCATGACAGGAACCTTTATAAGTCTACTTAAACGTTCAATCATCATGTTCAGGCTTAACCCTTGCATAAGCATAGCATTTAACTCTTGTTGGATATCTAATGCGAAGTGTAATTTTTCTGTTTCTTCATCCAGGATAAATGACGATATATGATGAGTAATGGATCCTAAATTCCAACTTTCCGGAATTTCAATAATTGGGAATTTTAATTTGTTTGCAAATGCAATAACCTCATCATCTAATTTTTTTAAAAATCGGGATAGCTTGATACCTAGACCAGCAACTTGTATATCATTTAACTCACTAATAAGACTGATTAGTCCGGATTGATCATCCTGATAGCTCATTCCTGTTGTGACGATAAGTGAGTGCGGCGTTGTAAAATTTTTAATATCAGGCGTTTCTGTAATATCAACCATTTCTACCACTCGTTCCAAATCGCCCTGCTCATTTAGCAATGTTAAATCTGAAAATTGTAGTACAGATAATATTTCTTTTAATGTTGTCATAAAGGCTGCCTCCTTATCTTTGTTAGAAAAAGATAAAATAAAAATGAAATATGTCAGATGTTACAAGGATAACTTTTCAATCTGATCGTACACTGTTTTTGAAGGTAATTATACGTATAATCCTTTAGTTAAAAATATTAAAGGAGAATCATTAATGCTTGAACATGATTCTTCGTTTTTTGAAAAGTGTGATTATAACAAAGATATCATGCCGAAGATCACTTGAACAAAGAATTTCATCCTCATTTACTTTTTTTAACGTTGGGGGTGGGACTAGTGCATAATATTCCGGATTATATAGCTGTTGGTGATGTTTTACATCACCATTTCAAGCAACGATATCACTTGTCGGATAGCCTTATGACTTGTTGCAAACGGATACACAGGTTCAAAATATGGCGTCCCGTTTTCATTGATAGTGGGGCGGGGTTGCCATTTATTATTCTTGATCATTAACTTTGCTATCGGTGAAACATTAAATAAGTGCTATCTTAAATTTAATGATTTGCATTTTTGGTGGTTTGGCTACCCGGGGGATTAATGCTGGCGGTTGCGAAAGGCAGTATTTTATATCCAACCATTAAAAGAGGAGGATGATTTTAATGAATTTTGATTCAATTATCAAAAATGGATTAGTCATTCTGGAAAATGGTGAACAAGAAGTCGAAGTAGGGATTAAAGATGGCAAAATCGCAGCAATCGGTCAGGATTTGGGTACAAGTGCAAAAATTATCGATGCAAAAGGATCGATTGTATCTCCGGGTATGGTTGATGCACATGTTCATATCACAGAGCCGGGCGGCGGCTATCGTGATGAATGGGAAGGCTATGACACAGGAACACGTGCCTCTGCAAAAGGCGGTGTCACAACGATCATCGAAATGCCATTAAATCAAGTGCCAGCAACGGTAGATGAGGAATCTATTCAAGAAAAATTTAAAGCTGGAAAAGGAAAATTATCTGTAGACGTTGCGAGTTACGGCGGTTTAGTACCATTTAACTTGGATGGGGGTATTCAAGAGTTAGATAACAATGGTGTTGTTGCATATAAATGTTTTTTAGCAACATGTGGTGACCGTTCTATAGAAGGAGATTTCATGAATGTGGACGACTATTCCCTCTACGAAGGTATGAAACAAATTGCGAAGACAGGCAAAATATTATCTGTACACGCTGAAAATGCTGCAATTACGGACAAGTTAGGGGAAATAGCATCTAAAAATGGTGAAACCTCATTACGTGCTTATGTAGATTCTCGACCCGTATTTACTGAAGTAGAACCGATTAGAAAAATAATTCTATTTGCGAAAGAAACGGGATGTCGTGTACACATCGTTCATATAGCTTGTGAAGAGGGCGTAGATGAAATTGTCAAAGCACAACAGGAAGGGGTCGATATTACATGCGAAACATGTACACACTATTTATATTTCTATAAAGAAGAACTGGATCATATCGGACCAGTTGTAAAATGTTCTCCGCCAATCCGTGAACAATCACGCTTAGAAGGCATGTGGAATCGGGTATTAAACGGAGATATTTCATTCGTAACATCAGACCATTCACCATGTACCCCAGACTTAAAAGCTACGGATAATGCATTTGAAGCTTGGGGGGGTATCGCAGGTGTACAAAATAATGTTGACGTATTATTTGATGAGGGTGTGCAAAAACGTAATATGTCATTATCCAAATTTGCAGACATTATTGCTACAAACCCTGCGAAACGTTTTAATCTATCATCAAAAGGCAGTATTGCAGTAGGGAAAGATGCGGATTTCGTATTTATTAAGAAAGATGCACCTTATGAATTAAAGGCTGAGGACTTAGCATATCGACACAAAATTAGTCCGTATATTGGCCGCAAAATTGGTGCTCAGGTAGTGAAAACAATCCTTCGCGGTGTCGAAATCTATGATAAAGAAAAAGGGATTTTAAATGAAAAAGTAGGAAGATTTATTCCTTAAGTGACGGACTAGCTATCCCGTCAGGAATTTGAGGCATAGGAAGGTGTGAAGGCGACCTGAGATTGTGTTACACTCGCAAATTCAGTGTGTCATCAGCATTTCTTATGGCAGCTAATACAGCTGAAGTGAGCATGGCAAAGTTGACTTCATCACAATCTTTCGCTATTACAGCAGCAGTTGTTAATCAATATGTATCCTGACTCTTGGCATATCATTTATGATGTAATGAAACAGATAAATGACCCTATAAATCAATGTTTTTTATTGATTTATAGGGTCATTTTTTTATTTGCACCTTATTTATTTGATTGGTAAAAGAGAAGTTTCGCTCTTTTGAAGCGAGCGATCTGCGATTTTCTTTAGGAGAAATTCAATGCAAATTTAATTTGTTATAAAGCGTATTTTTTTATGTAATCGAAAGCCAACAGTTTCTTTTTATATCTGGCATTAGCCCATTATTTAGATACCGTAAATTGATTAAAAGGTGTCTTTGTTAAAAGTGCATAAAATGTTTTTTCATTATTGTTGGTTATGTCAATGAATGGTTGTAAATAGGGTTCTATGATGAAAGTAAATAAAAGAGAGGGGGAGAAAAAGAATGGATATTCAATCAACCTTTGAAACGTTGGATAAGAAATTCACAAGATTTGGCGGTTTAGAAAAAGGGGGAATTACGCGGCTGTTATACTCTCCTGAATGGATTGATGCAGTTCGCGAACTGGAAGCAACATTCAAGGAAGAAGGTTTAGAAGTAAGCTTTGATGATGTTGGGAACTTATCTGGTCGTCTTGTTGGAAGTAAATATTCTGAAGAAACTATTTTAACAGGATCACATATCGACACAGTTGTTGAAGGCGGTCATCTAGATGGACAATTCGGTATCTTATCTGCACTGGTTGCTGTGAAATATTTAAAAGAAAAATATGGTCAACCATTACGAACAATAGAAGTATTATCGCTCGCAGAAGAAGAAGGAAGCCGATTTCCATATACATTTTGGGGAAGTAAAAACTTTTTTAACCTAGCCAAAAAAGAGGATGTTGACACAATAGAAGATGCTGAAGGAATTAAATTCGAAGATGCTATGCATGAATCCGGTTTTGATTACCGTAAAACAGATGATGTTCGTGACGATATTAAAGCATTTATTGAAGTACATATTGAACAAGGGAAAGTATTAGAGACGGAAAATAAAGCGATTGGTGTTGTAACTGGGATTGTCGGTCAAAAACGTTACTCAGTTAACTTGAAAGGTGAAGCAAACCATGCTGGCACAACACCGATGTCATTACGAAGAGATACAGTTGTTGCATATAGTGAGATTGTAACAGACTTAACGAAACGAGCTAGAGAAATTGGAGAGCCTCTTGTATTAACGTTTGGACATGTCACTCCTGTTCCAAACACGGTAAATGTCGTCCCTGGAGAAATTACCTTTTCGATAGACTGTCGTCATATTGATCAACAACTATTAAATGATTTTGCGAGAGAAATTGAAGATAAAGTTAAAGCGGTGGCAGAAGCAAACAGCATGGCTTATGACATTAATTTATGGATGGATGAAGCACCGTCATTGATGGATAAAGAAATCATTCAAATAATTGAACAAGCAGCTAAGGATAATGTGGGGGACAGCTATAAATTGATGCCATCTGGTGCAGGTCATGATGCACAAATTTTTGCGGATTTTGTCCCTACAGCAATGTTGTTTGTACCTTCTATTGGCGGAATCAGCCACAATACCAATGAAGAAACGAAGATAGAAGACCTTGTGAAGGGGATTGAAGTATTGAAAGATGTATTGTTTGAACTAGCTTATAAGGAATAATAATGAAAAGGAGCCAGATACTCATGAGTTACTTAAATCATAATCAAGGATACAGAGAAGGTTTATTAGAAACACGTTCAGTAATAAAAAAGGATAATTATGCGGTAATTACACCCGATGGCTTGGTTAATAATGTTGTACCTGGCTTTGAAGATTGTGATGTAACCATTTTAGGATCCCCGCGTTTAGGTGCAAGGTTTGTAGATTATTTGGTAACAGTTAAAAACAAGGGCGGAAACAAAACCGGTTTTGCCGGTGATGGTATCCAATCATTTGTGTACGTTGAATATGGTAAAATCAACGCTTTTGCGGATGGTAAAAAATACGAATTGGCAAAAGGCGGATTCTTATATGTACCTCCACACTTACAATTGACGTTTGATAATCATAATAATGGTGAGGACAGCCGTTTGTTTTTATACAAAAAGCGTTATCAGCCGCTTAAAGGACATACGCCAGAAATTGTTACAGGTAATGTGAATAACATCAAACAAGAACCCTATGAAGGGATGAAAGAAGTATTAATTCAAGATTTACTGCCAAAAGAAATCGCATATGACATGAACATTCATATTCTTTCATTTAAGCCGGGTGCTTCGCATGGTTACATTGAAACGCACGTTCAAGAACATGGTGCTTATATATTAAGTGGACGAGGTGTTTACAACTTAGACAACGAGTGGATGCCAGTTGACAAAGGTGACTATATTTTTATGGGAGCTTATACGCCGCAAGCAACCTATGCAATTGGTTTAGATGAACCATTCTCGTATATTTATTCAAAGGATGCGAATAGAGATATTAATCTATAAAGAGGGGCAATTTTAATGAGTGAACCATTAGTGTATGTAGAAAGTAATCGTCTCCGGCAGCTAATGAAAGATAAATTAGTGAAAGCAGGCTTACCTGAAGAACATGCGGATAAAACAGCTGACTTACTCATCTTTGCAGATGAACGAGGTGTTCACTCACATGGTGCAGTGAGAATGCAATACTACTCCGAACGTACATTAAAGGGTGGATATAACCTGAACCCCGACTTAAGCTTCGTAAAAACGGGTCCAGCATCAGGGATTTACCATGGAGATAATGCGTTAGGACATTATGTGAGTTATCAAGCAATGAAAAAGGCAATCGAATTAGCAAAAACATCAGGTATCGGTGTTGTCGGTGTAAAAGAAATGGGACACAGTGGTGCGATTGGTTATTATGCACGTCAAGCAGCATTAGAAGGTATGGTGGCATTAACAGTATGTCAATCTGATCCCATGGTTGTGCCATTTGGCGGTACCGAACCGTACTTTGGCACCAACCCAATTGCTTTTAGTGCGCCTCGAAAAGATGGCAGTCCAATACTGTTTGATATGGCAACAACGGTACAAGCCTGGGGGAAAATCTTAGATGCAAGAAGTAAAAACAAATCTATTCCAGACTCATGGGCAGTTGATAAAAATGGAGCACCAACAACAGACCCGTTTAAGGTAAATGCATTATTACCAATGGCTGGGCCTAAAGGATACGGGTTAATGATGATGGTGGATATTTTATCGGGGAGTTTACTCGGCTTGCCATTTGGCAAGCATGTCACTTCCATGTATAAAGATTTATCAGAGTACCGTCGCTTAGGGCAGCTTCATCTCGTGATCAATCCTGAATACTTTGGCGGGAAGGAGCAATTCCTGGAAAAAATATCTCAAATGGTTGAAGAATTACATGATAACCCGCCTGCTGAAGGATTTGACAAAGTGTATTATCCCGGTGAAATTCAAATAGATGTGATGAAACAGTATAAAAAAACAGGTATCCCAGTTACAAAGGAAATTTTAGATTATTTAGAGTCAGACAACATTTACTAATTATGTAATGGAAGGGGGGAGGATCAGATGCGAGTATCTAAGCAGGAGCTGTTTCATTTAATCAAACAGAAGCTAATCAAAGCTGGATTAAATGAAGGAGCCGCACACGATGTTTCAGATGTATTGACATTCGCCGATCATAGAGGGATCCATTCCCATGGAGCAGTACGTGTGGAATACTATGCCGAACGAATCGCAAAAGGCGGTATTACAGCAAACCCAAACTACACATTTGAACAAACAGGACCTGCATCCGCTGTCTTTAGCGGAGATAATGGTCCAGGTCACCAAGCAGCAAAACAAGCGATGGAAAAAGCAATCGAAATGGCAAAAAATTCAGGTGTGGCTGTTGTAGGCATGAAGAATATTTCGCATAGTGGTGCATTGGGTTACTTTGTTGAAATGGCAGCAGAACAGGACATGGTTGCTTTAAGTATGTGCCAATCAGATCCAATGGTCGTACCGTTTGGAGGAACAGAACCATACTTTGGCACCAATCCGATTGCTTATAGTGTACCATCGGCTGATGAACGCATAATCACATTTGATATGGCGACAACTGTTCAGGCATGGGGAAAAGTATTGGATGCCAGAAGTAAAAATGAATCGATCCCGGAAACATGGGCAGTAGATGCAGCCGGTGCACCAACAACGAATGCAAGAGATGTTCATGCACTTGTGCCAATTGCTGGTCCAAAAGGTTATGGATTGATGATGATGGTGGATATTTTATCGGGCAGTCTTCTTGGAGTACCTCATGGCGTACATGTATCCTCCATGTATCAAGATCTGACAAAAGGCCGCGATTTAGGGCAAATTCATATTGTTATCAATCCCGCATACTTCACAGATTTAACTGCTTTTAAACAACAGATTTCGACGATGCTCGATGAATTAAAAGCACAACCGGCAGCTGAAGGCTATGGAGAAATTTATTATCCGGGTGAGCGCGGTAAATTAAGAAGTGCCAAATATGATAAAGAAGGAATTGAAATTGTAGACGATATTTATAACTACCTCGTTTCAGGCGATGTTCATTACAATCGCTATCATGGAAAGAATAGATTTGCAGAATAACAAAATGGAGGATCATTATGTTATACACAATTATAAAAGAAAACACCTATCAAGATTCTATCGTGTTAATGCTTTTATCAAACAAGTTATCTGCAATAGATGGTGTAAACAAAGTATCGATCATGATGGGAACACCAGCTAACAAAGATATTTTTAAATCTTCGGGTTTAGGCACAGATGAATTGGAAAAAGCAAATCCAAATGACATTGTTATCGTTATAGATACAAATCAAGAAGAAAAAGTAGCGGCAGTGAAAGAAGAAGTAGAAGCAGCTTTAAAAGGTGATGCCGCTTCACAAGACGCATCTAAAGGCCAAGAAGCACATAACTGGAAGCGCGCAATGGAGCTTGCGAACAACCCTAATTTGGCATTGATCTCCATTCCTGGTCAGTATGCAGCAATGGAAGCGGAAAATGCATTGAATGAAGGGTTACATGTATTTGTATTCAGCGACAATGTATCTAAAGAAGATGAGGTTAAGTTGAAACAAAAGGCGCATGAAAAAGGATTATTAGTAATGGGACCAGACTGCGGGACCGGAATTATCCATGGCGTGCCACTTGCATTTACAAATATCGTGAATGAAGGAGATATTGGCGTTGTGGGTGCATCAGGTACAGGGATTCAGGAAGTGACAAGCATCATTGACCGTTATGGTAAAGGTGTAACAAACGCAATTGGTACAGGTGGTCGGGATTTATCGACAGAGGTTGGTGCTATCACGGTTTTAGATAGTATCAAAGCATTGAACCAAGATCCAAAAGTAAAAGTGATTACAGTAATTTCTAAACCGCCTGCAGAGGAAGTGCAGCAAAAAGTATTAAACGTATTAAGAAATATTGAAAAACCGGTTGTTACGTTATTTTTAGGAGATCAACCAACTTATCAGGAAGAAAATATTTATCATGCGTATACACTTGAAGAAGCAGCGGTTGTATCTGTTCAATTATCCAATGGTGACAAACCGAATTTTAAACCGACATTGGCTGAAGATGTAAATGTGTCGTTAAAAGATTCACAAGTTGGTATTAAAGGTTATTACTCAGGTGGTACTTTGGCATCTGAAGCAGCTATGTTATTGAAAGAGGCATTTAAAGAGGAAGTACTTGAAGAGAAGAAAGAAGCCTATATCCTAAAAACAAAACATCATGAAATTATTGACTTAGGCGATGATATTTATACCCAAGGGAAGCCGCACCCGATGATTGATCCTGAAAAGCGTATCGAAATGCTTGAAACATCGGGAAACGATCCTGAAACAGCAGTCATCATGATTGATAACGTTATTGGCTATGGCAGTCATGATGATATGGCAAGTGAATTAGCACCAGCCATTAAACGTATGTTAGCCAATGCACATCAGGGAGGCCGCGAACTTGCAGTTCTTGTAACAGTTGTAGGTACAACTAAAGATCCTCAAGGTTATGAAAAGCAAATTGAAACCTTAAAAGAAAGTGGTGCAATCATTTGTGAGACAAACGACCAAATGGTTCGTACCGCGATTAAACTGGCACGAGGAAAAGTGGAACAGCCAGTCCTTGATATACAAAAATTTGAACATACCCAAGAAGACTTAACAGTAGACGAAAAAATTGTGTCCTTAATTAATAAGAAGCCAAGTGTCATCAATATTGGGCTGAAAAGTTTTACAGCAGCTGTTCAGAACAGCGGATCAGAGTGTGTTCAATTTAACTGGCGGCCAATTGCTGGCGGTGATGAAAAGTTAATGAAAGTACTTCAATTTCTAAACTACTATGAAGGAGAGACAATCTAATGGGGTACAAAACAATAAATGAAGCGAACGAAGCTGTTATCCAGAAGATCATAGCAGCTGAACCATTCTTAACGGATGTTGTACCTGCCAAGTCTGTGATTCCTGAATTGGAAGATTACGTGTTATTACATGCCGGGCCTCCAATTAAATATGAAAATATGACAGATCCTATGCAAGGCTCTTGTGTTGGAGCGATTCTTTTTGAAGGATGGGCAGAAGATGAAGAGGGAGCGCGTGAACTGCTTGAAAACAATAAGATTACATTTATTCCATGTCATCATGTGAATGCAGTTGGACCAATGGGAGGCATTACATCACCTAATATGCCGGTTCTTGTTGTGGTGAACAAAGAGAGCGGCAACGAGGCGTACTGTCAAATGAACGAAGGCATCGGTGCAGTATTACGCTTCGGTGCTTATCATGAGCAGGTAATCAATCGCCTGCACTGGATGAAAGATGTGTTGGGTCCGGTGTTAAGTAAGGCATTAAGAAAAATTGATGGAGGCTTAAATGTTAATGTATTGATGGCTAAAGCTATAGCAATGGGGGATGAATTTCACCAGCGCAATATTGCAGCGTCATTGGTGTTTTTAAAAGAAGTTGCTCCAATAATTGCAGCATTAGATGTTGTTGAAAACGAACAAAGAACAGAAGTGATCCAATTTTTAGCTGATACAGACCAATTTTTCTTAAACATTGCCATGGCGACAGGAAAAGCAATGATGGATGCAGCGCGTACAATCAAACATGGTACAGTCGTTACCGCAATGTGCCGAAACGGTGAAAACTTTGGCATCCGTATTGCAGGTATGGGAGATGAGTGGTTTACAGCACCTGTTCATACACCACAAGGGTTATATTTTACCGGCTACTCAGCGGAAGATGCAAACACAGATATCGGAGATTCAGCGATTACAGAAACAATCGGTGTTGGCGGTGTAGCAATGATTGCTGCCCCTGCAGTAACACGTTTTGTTGGAACAGGCGGATTTAATGATGCGCTTGAAACAAGCAATCAAATGGCTGAGATCTGTGTTGGAGAAAATCCGAACTTTGTGATTCCGACGTGGGACTTCAAAGGTGCGTGTTTAGGTATTGATGCACGTAAAGTTGTTGAAACAGGCATCACGCCGGTAATCAACACAGGCATTGCACATAAAATTGCCGGATATGGGCAAATTGGTGCTGGTACAGTTCATCCTCCAATCGAATGTTTTGAGAAAGCAATCACAGCATATGCTGAAAAACTGGGTTTTCAAGGATGATTTTACAGGCAAGTGCGATTGGTTCAATCGCACTTCAGCTATTAATTGAGGGAAAAACATTTACTGTGCACAGCATTTTTGAAAAAGGTATAAATATTGTTGATCAGAATGATGAATTGATATTTATCGGCACAAATGAAAATGGGACCTTTCCATTTGGAATTTTGCTTGGTTCACAAACGAAGCAAACATTAAAAGCAGGTCTTGAGGTGGGAGATTCATTACACGTTCGCAATAACCATCTTTCCCATAACTGCTTTAAACTCAATTTTAATGCCAAAATACTTCCGTTATATACGGATTTTAAACATGCAAACATCAATAAATTAAAAGAAAACATGCAACAGATTTCATTTAAATCGTATGAATCTACTGATTTTGAATCAGTTCATGTGTCGGACTTGATAAATAAATTACACGATCCAACTGAAAATTTAGAAGAGGAGTTTCGTTACTTTATCGGACGAGGCCAAGGTTTAACCCCAACAGGTGACGATATACTGGTCGGTATATTATATGGACATTTCATCAACTCTTTTATCGCACAAAACCACCTCGAAACATTGGGGAATCTCATTAGAAAACCCTTAACAACCCTTGTTAGCACGCGCTTTTTAACTTGTGCTTTAGAAGGTTTATTTAGTTCGAAAATTACAAGATTACAACATGATCCATCTTTGAAAAGTATGAAAAGCCTTATAAAAGTAGGTTCTTCTTCTGGGATGGATACTTTATACGGAATTTATATGGCTTTAACAAAGGAGTGAAAGAAATGGGGAAAAGAGTAGTACTGGCACTAGGAGGTAATGCAATTTTACAGCCAAAACAAGAAGCAACTTATGCCAATCAACTCAAAAATGTAATCTCTGCAACACGTCATATGATTGAAATCAAAGAAGCAGGACATAAAATTGTGATTACACATGGCAATGGTCCGCAAGTGGGGAATATTATTGCTCAAAACGAAGCTGCCAAAAATGTCGTTGAACCACTGCCAATCTATGCTTGTAATGCAGAATCACAGGGATTCATTGGTTATATGCTGGAGAAATCTTTAAAAAACCATATTAAAGAACGGGGCATTGCTGCGAATGTAGCTACATTTCTAACAATGGTTGAAGTTGACAAGGATGACATAGCATTTGAAAAACCAACGAAACCAATAGGAGTATTTTATTCAGAGGAAGAGGCGAAGCAATTAGAAGAGAAAGGGTTTACGATGTCAGAAGATGCAGGGCGAGGCTACAGACGAGTTGTGCCTTCCCCGGAACCGAAAGTGATCATGGGATAGAAGAGATTCGGCGTTTAATTGATGAAACGATTGTTATCTCCTCTGGCGGCGGTATACCTGTATATCGTGACGACAGCGGTCTATTACACGGACTTGAAGCAGTAATAGACAAAGATCGTTCAGGATTAAAGCTTGCACAACAAGTAAATGCCGATGTTTTCATGATGTTGACTGACGTACCAAATGTATTTATCAATTTTGGCAAAGAAAATGAGCAAAAACTAAGCCGAATAACAGTAGAAGAAGCAGAACAATATGTGGCAGAAGGGCAATTTCCTGCTGGCAGTATGCTGCCAAAGATCCAAGCGGCTATAGAATTTGCAAAGTCAGGTAAAGAGGCAATGATCTGTTCATTGGATCAAGCGGTAGCTGCGCTAGATGGAAAAGCGGGGACGCGCATAACAAAATAAGACAATCCGTGTTGTTCATAAGGAGGATAAAAGACAAAATTCCTCCTTTTTCCAGATGCGACCGCATTTGATGTGTCATTTACTTTAAAACTTTCTCTTAATGCTGCGCAGACAGATTTCGAAAAGAAACAATCTATGAAGTCTAAATCGAAAGTCAAGGATGAGTGGGGAATAATGGATCATTTAAAAGTTGAAGGAGGAAGTTTGATGACAAAAGAGACGGGATCAGTTGGTGATAAAGGAAAACAACCACTGATTCCCTATTGGGTTAAAGTTGTTATCGTATTTTTCTTCGGTTGGGTAGCTCTTTATGCAACGCGAACAATATTAAACCCGATTATGGGGGATATTGAATCAGCGTTTTCATTAAGCAAGGCACAACTTGGCTTAATTATGAGTATATTTTTCATCGGTTATGCAAGTATGAACGTTCCTGCAGGAATATTAGGAGATAAAATTGGAAAAAAACGCGTGTTGGTTCCGGGTGTTATTCTATTTGGGTCGCTCGCAGCAGTTACAGGAATGATGCCTACAGTTTTTCTATTTATCGCTGCATGGCTTATGGTTGGTATGGCTCAGGGAGTATATTATGGGCCGCAATATGGAATATCATCCGAAATGATCCCGAAGAACCGTTTAACATTAGGTAGTGCTGTAATTAATGCAGGGATGGCTTTTGGTACTTCAATTGGCTATTATATCTCCAGTTATGTGGTAGGAGAATGGGGATTCGGATGGAGAATTCCATTTTTTATCATCGGAGTGCCGGTTGTACTTATCGGTATTGCAATGGCAATTGTCATTAAAGACAAGCCCAAAACTGATAAAGTGGTTAAAAGTACCGCTGAACCGTTTAAGTTTTCATCTTTATTTAATAGAAACTTAATTTTGGCATATATTATTATTTTCTGCTCTATTTACGGATTCTTTATGATTATTACTTGGTTACCATACTATTTAGAAACAGCACGCGGTTTAACCGGAGGAAATATCGCCTTTGTTGCATCACTTGTTCCATGGGCAGCGATTCCAGGTTCATTATTTTTTAGTTGGCTGTCAGATAAGTTAGGCCGGCGTAAACCTGTATTGCTCATGATGTTACCGTTTGGTATTTTATCAACAGCTGCAATTGTTTACTTTGATAGCTTACCAATTCTGTATATAACACTAATTGTGTATGGAATTGTAGGGAAAATTAGCGTTAATCCCGTTTTAATTGCTGTTGTAGCAAATAATGCACCAAAGCAGTCATTAAGTACAGCATTTGGATTCTACAACTTTGTTGGAATGTTAGGTTCCATTTTAGCTCCATATATTACGGGCTGGCTTACAGACAATACAGGAAGTATGAATATAGGATTTTATTTTGCGGCAGCTCTGTTAGTCATCGCATTGATTGCAACATATTTAATAGATGAAAGTAATTTGCCCTCTGTAGATAAAGCAGCTAAAGATCATTAGTCAGTAAAAGCTTATGACTTCTTCACTGTAATTGCGCTAAGCGGCATAACAAAGGCGACAGCCAGACTGATAGATGCAAATAATAAACAATTCGGGAGCGCGGTTTTAAAATTCAGCAACGTCTGCAAAACAGCATGGGCTAAAATGACGCTGGGAAAAGCAGCGCCCTCAGGCTTGGAGGCAAATGCATATGTGAAAAGAAACACAGACGGAAAAGAACTGAGCTGCAGCTCAGCTGGAGGAAACGGAAAAGTGCTCCCTGGTCAGACAAATCGATGGTTTATGTTCTCGATCAGCGTTCTTCATATGCGATGTGGAAATATTATCATCCATCAAGCGGAACCCTCGCTTATGCCTATATAAGTTCGTATTCATATTGAAGCAGTAGTGTATGAAAGCACCCTTTCAGCAAGGGTGCTTTTTGCTGTCTTATCAGTCCCGGTTTCTCATCTCTTGAAGAGTCATTTGACCTAATAAAGGAGCGGGAACAGTGGGGGATTCAAAAAAACTGTGCAAAATGAACTATTACTATTAATTTATATAAGGGGAAAAATATAGTATGATAAGAAATGAATAAAATACAAAAAAATTGAATATCGGCAGAAAGGAGCTCCATATGAACAAAATCGCCGCGGAAGAAGTCGCCAACATGCTCAATACATGGTACCGCGCAATTAGAAGAAGCGATGCTGAACAGTCGATCAGGCTGTTTGAACAAATCAAACCGCTGCTGGCAGACATGGAGGAAGATCAGGAAGTTTTGATCTACTATTCCTTGCTGGAACTGCGGCATAAAATTATGCTCTACGATGCGAGAGGCAAAAAGATAGAGCAGCACGACGTAACGGCCGGCGACAGTGCTGCATCACATATGACATCCTATTACTACTACCTGTTTTCAGGAGCTTATGAAGTGTATAAAAAAAATTATGAGCAGGCAATCAGCTTCTATAAAATTGCCGAGAAGAAGCTTGCTCATGTACATGATGAAATTGAAGTTGCCCAATTTCACGATAAAGTCGGAAAGCTCTACTATTACTTGGGCC
Organism: Bacillus paralicheniformis; assembly: GCF_001042485.2. Classification (GTDB taxonomy): domain Bacteria; phylum Bacillota; class Bacilli; order Bacillales; family Bacillaceae; genus Bacillus; species Bacillus paralicheniformis. The sequence continues at coordinate 258,938 of NZ_LBMN02000012.1, read as the reverse complement.
AGAATATCGTCTCTTTAAACCATACCCGGCAGGCGATGGAAATTTTCAAAGGACATGGCGACCATGACATGAACCTTGTCTCAACTTATATTACAATGGCCGGAAATTATACCGAGATGGGGAAATATACAGAGGCGGAAGAATATTTAACAGAAGCAATCCATACTGTCAGAAAAGCCGGCGACCATTTTAAAGAAATGCAGCTCCTTCATAATTTTGCCTTGCTTTATGCGGCGATGGACAAATCGGACAAGAGCATTCAATTTTTAGACATCGTTTTGAATGATCATGCATATGCTGCATCGGATTATTATTTCAATGCCGTGTTTTTAATGATCAAAGAGCTGTTTAAAACCGGAGACTATGAACGCGCCGCAGCCTTTTACAAAGAAGGGAAGGAAAGGTCGCAATCTGCGGCGAATGAAATATTTGACGCTAAAATCGATATTTTATATGCGGCTTATGCTGGAGGTGGTGAACAGGCGGTTAAAGACTGCAAAGACAACATAGAAATCCTCTTTCAAGCAAAGCATTACGACAGTGCCAGAGAACTTTCACTCTTAACGGCCAATGTTTACAGATCAAAGTCTCTTTATAAAGAGGCCGCACATTTCTTTTTGGAAGCGATTAAAGCGGAAGAAAAAATGAAAAAAGTGGAGGGAATGTGATGAAAAAACTGTTCATTGTTGCTGCGATTGCTGCCGTCGTATGTTCGGGATGGTTTGCGGCAGAAACTCATTCGCCATCCGGCGACATGCAGATTGCTGAAAAGATGGTCGGTTAAATCGGATACCCGGAATGAATTTTGAACATCCGCTCCTGAGCTAAGGGGCGGGTTTTTTTGTAGAGAAATCTAATTTCTGATTTTTTTAAAATATTGAAAACTTTTTCTTTGTTTGTTATGATGTCTTTAGTAAAGTTTAGTGAATATGGATTCTAAAGACAGGACGGGATGAAAATGGCGACGATTAAAGAAATTGCGCTTCAGGCTAAAGTATCAAGCACAACGGTTTCAAGGGTTTTGAACCATGACCAGTCATTAGCAGTGGCTCCTGAAACAAGGCAGCGGATTTTGGATATAGCAGACCGGCTCGGCTATAAAAGCACGCGCAGGCGCCGCGACGTATATGCCACAGAAAGCGGGGAAAGCCCGCGAATCGGCATTGTTGTCTGCCAATCACAGGAAGAAGAGCTGAACGATCCATACTTTTATTCCATCAGGCAAGGAATTGAAAGCGAGTGTTTTGATAGAGGAGCGTTTATTACGAAGTTTTTTCAGCTGAGCAGCATCCGCTCAAATCAGCCTGCAGGCGATGTCGACGGCTTAATCGTCATCGGAAGGATCGATTTTGCCGGCTTGCAGCAGTGCATGGGGGCGCTCAACAACGTCGTGTACATCAACCATACAGACAATGAAGAACTGCGCGACTCGGTTGTCGTCGATTTTGAGAAGGCGACGGGGAGGGCGCTGAACCATTTGAAATCGCTCGGCTATACAAGGCTCGGTTATATCGGCGGAAGAGAAAAAGAGCACTTTCGAATCAGCGATCAGGAGACAAGCGCCATTGAAATCGAAGACAAACGGCTGACTGCGTTTCTGGAGATGGCCGGTTCGGAAAACGCGAAGCACATTTATGTCGGCGAGTATTCGATGCAGCAAGGCTATGAGCTGATGAAAAAAGCGCTTCTTGAGAAAAACGTTCCCGAAGCTTTTTTTATCGCCAGCGATTCAATGGCCATCGGCGCGCTCCGGGCTCTTCGAGAATCGGGACTCAAGGTTCCCGAAGATGTTGCCATCGTCAGCTTCAACGGCATTGAAGCATCCGAATTTGCTAATCCGCCATTGACTACCGTAAAGGTTCATACAGAAGAGATGGGCCGGACGGGTGTGAAACTGCTGCTCGACAGAATGAAAGGACGGGAACTCCCGCTGAAAGTGACCGTACCTTCAGAGCTGATTATTCGGGAAAGCTGCGGATTCAGCAAGCGGAGCTAATGGTAAGGATCAGGCGCTTTTCAAGGAGGTGAGGCAAACAGGTTTACTAAATTATAGTAAATGATGAAAGCGCATTATCCACCGCCCAAAATTTCATAATTGGAGTGAAATTGATGAAAAAAATCATTTTCTCTTTTATTCTCCTGATCATTTTGCCTGCACTAGCAGCGGGCTGCTCGGGAAAGAATGCCGGAAAGAACGGAGAGGTCACACTTACAATGTTTTCGACAATGACAAACGACAGTGAAAAAAACACGCTCAGAAGCATCGCAGATGATTTTGAAAAAGAAAATGAAGGCATCAAAATCGATATCAGCTTCCCCGGCCCGGACTATGAAAATATGCTGCGCGTCAAAATGGCGGCAAATGACATGCCTGACTTGTTCGATACGCACGGCTGGGCAAAAATCCGCTACGGGGAATACACCGCAGATTTAAAAGACATGGATTGGGTGAAGCATCTCGATCCAAACCTCGATCCGATTTTGAAGGATGAAAAAGGCAAAGTATATGCCTACCCTTTCAATCAGGCAAAAGACGGGATCGTCTACAATGCCGGTTTGTTGAAGAAATACGGTCTCAAGCCTCCGCACACGTTGGACAAACTGATGCACGCGCTGGAAACGATCAAAGAAAAAAGCAATGGGAATGTCATTCCTTTTTGGTTCGCCGGTTCAGATAAAGGCGCTTTAGCTCAGTTTTATGATCAGTTTGCCACCCCGCTTCTCATCACAGATGATCGCCGCAATGAAAAAAAAGCTTTGGAAAACGGCACATTCGACTGGTCCGCCTACACACTTCTCGCAGAAACCTTTAAAGAAATGCAGGAAAAGCAATTGATCAATAAAGATGTCCTAACGGCAAAACCGTCGCAATTGGTCGAATTAATGGCACAAGGAAAAATCGGCTTTACCCTCTCGGTCACATCGATCGGCCCTGATACGAGAGAAGTCAACCCCGATATCCAGTTAGGCGTGATGCCGACGCCAGCCGTTTTTGAAGGCGACAAACCGAGCTGGATTGGAGGAGAGCGCCATACCGTTGCTGTCTGGAAAGACTCAGAACACCTCGAAGAAGCAAAGCGGTTTATTGAATTCGCCGCACAGCCCAAATATGCGAAAAAGATCGCCAAAGCCACCTCATTTCCTCAAGCGTTAACCAACACAGAAGCAGAAAACTACTATTCTAAGTTTTATGATCAATATAAAGAAATCGAAATCGAACCGTACTTTGACCGTGTTTACCTCCCGAGCGGAATGTGGGACGTCATGGGGACGACGGGACAGGAACTTTTGGCCGGCACGTTAACGCCGAAGCAGGTATCGGAAAAAATGAAACAGGAATACAGCAGATTACAAGAACAATAGAAAGGGTCGTTATCATCATGATGAAAAAAGAAGGGTGAAATGATGAGCGAATTAGCTAAAGGAAAAAGTCTGACTATTGCGGAAAGTAAAAGGGGATTTGTGAAGAAAAACGGATCGCTCTGGTGGATGTATCTTCCCGCCTTGGCGCTTGTATCCATCTTTATGATTTATCCGTTTGCGAGCGGCATAAAAATCACGTTTACGAACTGGAACGGTTTTTCACAGTCGTATGACTGGATCGGCTTTGTCCAATATAAACGGATGCTGGCCGACCCGGCCACATGGCTTGTCGTCAGAAACACCCTGCTGTATGGACTGGGCAGTACGATTTTGCAAAATGTCATCGGTCTTCTCTATGCCCTCCTGCTGTTTAAAAGCATCAGAATGAAAGCGCTGACACGTACGGTTGTCTATTTGCCCGTCATCATCAGCCCGCTGATCATGGGGTATATCTGGTATTTTTTCTTCACCTATGAAGGAGGCGCCTTGAACGATGTGCTGAAATTATTCGGGGCAGGTCCTGTAAACGCCTTGAGCAGCCCGGAAATCAATCCGTGGATCATCGTATTTGTCAATTCATACCAGTTTATCGGTATTGCGATGGTCATTTATTTAGCTGGTCTCGGAAGCATTCCGAAAGATTTTTATGAAGCGGCGCAAATCGACGGGGCAAGCGGTTTTCAGCAGTTTTGGAAGATTACGCTGCCGCTGTTGATGCCTTCTGTCACAATCAATATGGTCATCAATATCATCGGCGGACTGAAGCTGTTTGATGTCATTTTAGCGCTGACAGGCGGCGGTCCGGGAAATGCTTCGCAATCGATGTCGACTTTTATGTACGATTTGTATTTTAAAAGGCAGGATGCAGGTTATGCAGCCGCTCAGGGGGTTTTCATGGCGGCGTTGATACTGCTGATCAGCTTTACGGCTCTTATTTATTTTAAGCGCAAGGAGGTCGAAGCCTAGATGAATCGCCAAGAGAAAAAGAAGCGGGCGCTGTGGACGGCGCTGGCCGTATGTATTACCGTTTTTCACCTGATTCCATTTTATATTTTGCTGACGACCGCGCTGAAAGCAAAGGGGGATTTCAGCTCGAAATGGAAGTTTCCTGACGAAATCAGCCTCGGTAATTTCGCAGAAGCATGGGATAAAGCAGGTCTGGCCGGCTCGTTTTTCAATACCGCTGTGATCACTTTTGCTTCGGCGGCTCTGTTGATTGTGATCGGCTCTCTGGCGGCCTATCCGCTCGCCAGGCGCAGAACAAAGCTCAATCAAGCCGTTTACTTCCTGTTTATCGGCATTATGATCATTCCGCCGCTGACATCCATGGTTCCTTTATACAAAATGGTGGTGGAGCTCGGCATGCTGAATACGCTCGAAATCGCGATATTGAATAATACGGCGGCTTATATGCCCTTGACGATTTTTTTGTATGCCGGATTTATCCGCTCGACGATTCCGAAAGAGCTTGAAGAGGCGGCAAGAATCGACGGGGCGAGCACGGCGGGCATTTTCTTCAGAATCGTCTTTCCTTTATTAAAACCGGTGACTGCGACGATATGCATTATTGCCTGTGTATTCATTTGGAACGACTATCAGTTTTCGATCTTTTTCCTTCAAGACAAAAGTGTGCAGACTTTGACTGTGGCGATTGCCGGCTTCTTTGGGCAAAATGCGAACAACCTGCACTTGGTGGCTGCGGCTTCGCTGATGGCGATGCTGCCGATGACGATTCTATTTTTATTCCTGCAAAAGTACTTTATAAAAGGATTATCAGCAGGAGCGCTAAAAGGTTAGCGGAAATTTCTCGGGGAAAGGAAGATATGAATGACTAAAATTGCTTTTATCGGAGCTGGAAGCACGATTTTTGCGAAAAATGTGCTGGGGGACTGCCTGATGGTTCCGGCGGTCAACGGATTTGAATTTGCTTTGTATGATATCGATCCGCAGCGTCTCAAAGAATCTAAAGAAATGCTCGAGCATTTAAAAAACCGCTATAATAACACGGTATCGATCCGTGCTTATGACGATAGAAAAGAAGCTTTGGCGGGGGCGAAATATGTGATCAATGCCATTCAGGTCGGCGGCTATAAACCGGGCACAGTCATCGATTTTGAGATCCCGAAAAAGTACGGCCTCAAACAGACGATTGCCGATACGGTCGGAATCGGCGGGATATTCAGGGCGCTGCGGACGATTCCCGTTTTGTTGGATATGGCAAAAGACATCGAATGCGCGGCGCCCGACGCCTGGCTCTTAAATTACACAAACCCGATGGCTTCTTTAACCGGTGCGCTGCTTCGATACACGGACGTGAAAACGGTCGGTCTTTGCCACAGCGTACAAGTATGCACAAAAGACCTTTTCAAATCCCTCGGCATGAAGCATGAACGAATCGAAGAAAGAATCGCCGGCATCAATCATATGGCTTGGCTTCTTGAAGTAAAGCAAGACGGAAAAGACTTGTATCCAGAAATTAAAAAACGGGCAAAAGAAAAACAGAAAACGAAACATGGTGACATGGTCAGGTTTGAACTGATGGATAAATTCGGCTACTATGTGACCGAATCGTCCGAACATAACGCGGAGTACCACCCTTATTTTATCAAAAGCCGTTATCCCGAACTGATTGAAGAGCTGAATATTCCGATTGACGAATATTTGAGAAGGTGCGAGAAGCAGATTCAAAACTGGGAAAAGATGCGCGGCGAAATCGTCGGCAACCGGCATTTAACCCACGAGCGGTCAAACGAATACGGCTCAAGAATCATCGAAGCGATGGAAACCGGACAGCCGTTTACATTCGGCGGAAATGTCTTGAATAAAGGATTGATTACAAACCTTCCGGAAAAAGCCGTCGTTGAAGTGACGTGCGTCGCTGAGCGGAACCGGATCACTCCGTGCGCCGCGGGCGAGCTGCCTGAACAGCTGGCGGCTTTAAACCGCACCAATATCAATACACAGCTGTTAACGATTGAAGCGGCAATAACAAAAAGAAAAGAGCACATTTACCATGCTGCATTGCTTGATCCGCATACCGCTGCGGAATTATCGATGGATGATATCGTAAGCATGTGCGATGAATTGATCGAAGCACACGGCGACTGGCTGCCGGAATTTGAATAAAAAAATAAAGCCCGAGCGAAGGGATCAGCCTTCAGCTCGGGCTTTTTTCAGGCGGGGGTGTGAATATTTTTCCGACTTTTGATGAAGCAATCGGAAGAATGGAGGAAGCATTGCGATCACGAGCACCACCCTCAACACTTGGACGGCGACGACGAACGTAGAGTCGGCGTGAAGCGTGACAGATGTTGTCGCCATTTCCGCGATTCCCCCCGGAGCAAATGCCAATATGGCCGTTGTCAGCGAAATGCCTGCCGCTTTAGCGGTGACGGCGGCGCTTAAAATCATCGCAATGATCAGTCCGACGGAGCTGGCAAGTGCGACGATCAGCGTTTTTCTGACGCCGATAAACATTTCTTTGCTGATTTTTGAACCGATCGTCGCGCCGAGACAAATTTGCGACAGCACTGAAAAGCCGTGGGGCCACCAGGCTGTTGCGCTGAGCCCGGTCATTGAAGCGCCTGCGATTTGCAGAACGGCCGCACCGGTCATGCTTCCGAGCAGCCATGGCGCCGGAAACCGCAGTGCTTTCATCGCTTTGCATACCCCGAATCCGCCCAGCACGATCAGCGCAGTCCAAGCGAGATGAGGCGCTTCAAATGCCGATGTTCCCGCGGCGATCACTTGACTGCCGGCAGCATGGGCGTCAGGCTGCTTCGCATTTATGAAAAAAACGAAAAAGGGAACGGTCATGACGACCAGAAGCACACGTATCATCTGCACGAGACTGACGATTGCCGTGTTCGTTCCCACTTCCTGAGCGATGCCCGGCATCGCGGAAAGCCCGCCGGGGGCCGTTCCCACAAAACTCGTCAGCATATCGGTCTTGCTGAACCGCCACAAGACAAAGCCTGACAGCATGGCGAACACGACGGAAAGGAGGAGCATGACGCCGACAATCAGCCAATTTTCCTTAAAGATCGAAATCACGGACATGTTGATTTTCTGGCCGAGCTCAATTCCCAATAGCATTTGGCCGAACTGAAGCCAGCCATGATGGATGCCGTTTTGTCTGACAGCAGCCTTTAACGGTGACGGGCGAAACAGCGACAGACAAGCGGCTGCTGTCATTGTGCCGACCATCCAGCCGATCGTCATGCCGGTCAAAGAGAGAAGAAATCCCCCAAAACTGCTGATTAATATCAATAATATATCCCGAAGGAAATCTCTTTTTTCCCTCAAATGAAAAACCTTCTTCCTGATTACTGCAATCATTTTGTTCACTAAGTAAAGTATTTCTATATATCACTATATAATAATTTTAGTGATTGGTAAAATACGAATTTATTTAAAAGATTAATAAGAAAAACTGATCGTTCATTTTGAACATAACAGATGGAACATATGAATACATTAAATTAGATTCGATCACAAATAGAGGTGAACCGATATGAAACATTCCAAGGAATCATTCACCAAAGTCAAATCGTATCGTCCGTTTCACAGCGCTTTTGATCCGTGTCCTCCGATCGGTAAAAGATATTACAGAACCCCTCCAAATCTATATCTAGGTTTTCAGCCCCGCGGCCTTCCGCAGTTTTCCCCGATGGAGGCGCTGCAAAAAGGGACGCTTTGGCCCGTATTTTACGATCATTATGAAAATCCGTATGAAGATGGGAGGTAAGGGGGGTGACGAACTCTTTACCGCAAGACTATTATCAAAGGCTCCATGAAATTCAGGCCGTCGATTTTGTCATCGTTGAGCTGATGCTTTACCTTGATACACATCCCGATGATACCGACGCCATCAGACAATACAACCAGTATGCCGGATATTCAAGAAAACTGAAAGCGAAGTTTGAATCAAAATACGGCCCTTTGACGCAAGGGAGCCCGGATCAGACGGAATCCTATTGGAGCTGGAAAAAAAGTCCCTGGCCGTGGCAAGTTTAATAGAGGAAGGGAGTCAGGTTCATGTGGCTTTATGAGAAAAAACTGCAGTATCCTGTTAGGGTGAGAGAATGCAATCCGAGACTTGCCAAATTTTTGATTGAGCAATACGGCGGAGCGGACGGCGAATTGGCTGCGGCGCTTCGCTATTTGAACCAGCGCTACAGCATTCCTGACAAAGTCGTCGGACTGCTGACGGACATCGGTACGGAAGAGTTTGCTCACCTTGAAATGATTGCGACGATGGTATATAAATTAACAAAAGACGCGACACCCGAACAGATGAAGGAAGCCGGGCTCGGCGATCATTACGCAGACCATGACAAAGCCCTGTTTTACCATAACGCTGCCGGCGTTCCGTTCACCGCTACATACATCCAGGCAAAAGGCGATCCGATTGCCGATTTATATGAAGATATAGCGGCTGAAGAAAAAGCGAGGGCTACGTATCAATGGCTGATTGACATGTCGGATGATCCGGATTTAAATGACGGGCTGGCATTTTTACGGGAAAGGGAAATCGTTCATTCACAGCGCTTCCGCGAAGCTGTCGAAATTTTGAAGGAAGAGCGCGACAGTAAAAAAGTATTTTAAACAGCAAAAAGCCGAAAATACGATTGGTATTTTCGGCTTTTTGTTTACTGCACAGGGCTCGCAAGCAGCTCTTCTGCGCGGTCGCGAAGCACATACTTTTGGACTTTTCCGGAAGCGGTCAGCGGGTATTCGTCGATCAGAAATACGTACTCCGGAATTTTGTAATATGAAAGCTGTCCTTTGCAAAAATCTCTGACATCTTCAAGCGTCAGCTTTTTGCCCGGTTTGCATTTAATAAAGGCCGCCGTTTTTTCCCCGTATTTTTCATCAGGAACGCCGACAACCTGTACATCGACAATATCCTCATGTTCATAAAGGAATTCCTCTATTTCACGCGGGTATATGTTTTCACCGCCGCGGACGATCATATCTTTTAAGCGGCCGGTAATCCTCACGTATCCGTCCCGGTCCATTTCGGCCAAATCGCCGGTATGGAGCCAGCCGTCTTCATCAATGACCTTTTTGGTGGCTTCGTCCATTTTATAGTATCCCTTCATGACGAGGTATCCTCTTGTGCACAGTTCACCTTGCTCGTCCGGGCCGAGCGTTTCCCCCGTGTCAGGATCCACAATTTTCATTTCTACATGCGGATGCACTTTACCGACGGTTTCAACGCGGCGTTCGATCGTGTCGGTGACCGTTGTCTGCGTAATCACGGGTGAAGACTCCGTTTGTCCGTATGCGATTGTGATATCCGTCATATTCATTTGCTTCATCACTTTTTTCATCACTTCTTTAGGACACGGGGAGCCTGCCATGATCCCGGTCCGCAATGAAGATAGGTCATAGTTTGCAAAATCGGGGTGGGTGAGCTCGGCGATAAACATTGTCGGCACACCCTGCAGTCCTGTACATCGCTCTTTTTCGACCGTTTGCAGGACGATGTCCGGTTTGAATTCGATGATCGGCAGCATGGCCGCGCCTGACGCGACACAGGCAAGCGTGCTTAGCACACAGCCGAAGCAGTGAAACAGAGGAACCGGAATGCACAGCCTGTCTTCGCTCGTCAGCCCCATTCTGTCGGCAACGATCGCCGCATTATTGACGATATTGTAGTGAGTCAGCATAACACCTTTTGGAAAGCCTGTTGTTCCCGACGTATACTGCATATTGATCACATCATCGTGTGTGAGTGATTGCTCTCTTTCGAAAAGGTCGGCATCAGAGACCGTTTCGCCCAGTTTGGCGATGTCGGCAAAAGCCGTCATATGTTCAGGGACTTTATTCTTGCCAAGGTAGACGAGATTTTTCAGCTTCGGCAGCTTTTCCGGATTTTTTATGATCTCGTCGACCATATCGATATAGGATGTCCCTTTGTAGCCGTCCATTAGAAAGAGGGTGGTGGAATCGGAATGTTCCAATAAGTACTCAAGTTCTCTCGCCTGATAGCTTGTATTGACGGTGACGAGCACAGCGCCGATTCTTGCCGTCGCAAACTGGAGCAGAATCCATTCCGGTATATTGGATGCCCAGATGGCGACATGCTCTCCTTTTTGAATGCCGAGCGCGAGCAGCCCTTTTGCAATTTTAGAGGTTTCTTCAACAAGCTCCTGATACGAATATCTTAAATCGAGCTCAGAATATACAACCGCTTCATGATTCGGAAACCGGCCGGCGGTTGATTTTAAAAGCCCGCCGATCGTTTGTTTTTTTAATGTAATCATAATGCCTCCTTGCCTCCCGAATAAAAACTGTTTCTATTATAGCACTTTGTTCTAGTACCAGGTACTATAAAGAATTAGTTTTTTCTTAGCCAGGAAGATAATGTTAATACTGTTCGGTATTGTGCAAGTCCGCCGGCAGCCACGATTCCTGCAATAGCAAGAAATAGCGCTGCCCCGCCGAACTTGATGAACATCATCCCGCCTAAAAAAGGACCGATTGTCCGGGAAATATCCCAATGCAGGCCGAAAAATGCAAAATATCTGCCCCGCATATGATCGGGAGCAAGGCGCGAGACAAAGGTTTGCATGTGATTCAGCAGCATGCTTTCTGCCGCCGTAAATAAAACGGCAGTCGAGAGCAGCCAAAAGATCGATGATGAAAAAGCGAAACCAATCGCTGCCACAGCGTAGCATACATATGATATGGAAACGACCGTTTGGATGTTCAGTCCTTCCGTCCATTTGACAAGCGGAATTTGCATCGTAATGCTAAGAAGGGCGCGGCACACTGTATAAACAGTCAAGGTGAATAGGAAATCTTCAAAAAGAGTTTCGAGATAAAGGCGGTAGTTTGACTCCAGTTGAGCATAGAACAGGCTGACGGGGACCGACAAGAACATCAAGGACAGAACCGGACGGTGCTGAAAAAATACCTTTTTTGCGGAAAGAAGTTTTTCCCTCTCCAAAATCTCCTTTTGCCTTTTTGACCGCCATACCTCGGGCATTTTAAAATAAACAGCAAGCCAATACAGAAAAAACGCACATGCCTGAAAGCCGAACATCAGGCTTGGCTGATAGGAATAGACTGCAAGTCCGGCGGCCGGACCGACCGCTGCGCCCAACCCTTCAATGGCATGAAGGACAGCGAACGCTTCAGAGCGACGCCCGCTTTCGGTGCTGTCCGTTATTTGGGCCCGCTGCGCAGGGATGTACAAAGCTCCCCCAATGCCGTTCAGCACATAAAAAAGAGCGAACAGCCAAATGTGATCTGCCATCATAAAACCGGCGGCAGAGACGGTCTGAAAGGCGAGCGCCGCCAGGATCACCTTCCGTCTTCCGATCCGATCCGTCAGTCCACCTGCGGCAAGCGTCACCGCGACCTCGGTCAGCGGTCTTGCTCCGATGACGAGCATCACCGGCAATATGCCGGTTCCAAGCACATCATACAGATAAAAAAGGAGGAAAGGGGCCAGCATGGCTCCCGTTATTCCGGTCAGGAACTCTCCGAAGAAGCAAATCAGCACGGGAGAACCGTACCTTTGTTTTAAACGGTTCATTTCATATCCTCCTTCAACATAGCAGTGCAATTAGTGTAAAATGGAAAATCATCAGTAAAAAGGACAGAAAACCAGGGGAGAAATTTCCCCTTTTATAAAGAGGGGGATAACGGAGATGAAATCGATCGAACATTACATGGAACTTACCGCGGGAATTAAATGCGAAAGCGAAGGGGAGGCAGAAGAGATTTCAGTCAGTGAAATCGCGGATATTCTGTATTGCACACCGAGGAACGCAAAACTGATTTTAGCGAAACTTGAAGGTTTGCAGTGGATTGCTTGGAAAAGGGGAAGGGGGAGAGGAAACAAATCAGAAATCCGCTTTTTAAAAGAACCTTGTGAACTGCTGCTTGAAACGGCGAAAAATGATACGAAAGAAGGTAAAATCGACCGGGCGAGACACCTTCTCGAAGCATATCAGCATTCGTGTCCGGACGCATTGCCGTCATATAAAGAGTGGCTTGAGCGCGTTTTCGGCTTTCAGACCGAATCGGAGGGCAGCAAGCAAAAAGATGTGCTGAGGCTCATGACCGCGATGGAGCCAGAGCATTTTAAGCGTCTTGATACGTGCCGTATTTATCTGCGTTCAGAGAGCCATGTCGTTAAGCAGGTATGTGATACATTGATCCGTTTTAATGAAAAGGAAGGAGGTTTTATGCCGCATCTTGCCCACCACTGGGAATGTGACGCCGACCAAAAAACGTGGACGTTCTATTTGAGGAAAGGGATCTATTTCCATGATGGCACAACATTGACAGCTGAGGATGTTAAATACTCGTTTGAGCGTTTTATGCTGGATGATGAAAATAAATGCAAATGGCTCGCAGAGGATATCGGAAATGTTGCGGTCAGGGATGAATATAGTTTTGATATTTGTTTAAAGGCAAAAAACTCGCTGTTTTTGCATCATCTTTGCGATGAAAGGCTGTCTATTTTAAACCGCCATCAGAATGACGGACTGTTGATCGGGACGGGTCCTTTCAGACTTGTCCGCCGGGATGACCGGATTCTCGCGCTTGAAGCGCATGAGCGATATTTTCAAGGGCGGGCTTTTTTAGACCGGATCGAACTATGGTATATGGATGGCAATTTTTCTCTTGTCGACTACGGTTTTTATATGGAAAAAGAAGAACAAAGTCAGGTTTTCGATGAATGGCACGAGGAAAGGAATGTTCAGTACATCTCGGTGAATGCAAACAAATCGGGGCCTCTCAAGCATAAGGCGTTCAGGAAGGCTTTGCGGCAAATCATTTCCCCTTCACATATGGTCAGTGAATTAGCCGGACAACGGACGGCTCCGGCGGGAGGCTTTCTAAACCGGGATCTTCCGCCTGAATACGGGGACGACGACATCGGCAAGCTGCTTATGGAAGGCCATTACAAAGGCGATCCGCTTCGGCTTTATACGTTTTCCGAACCGGATCACCGGGAGGATGCGTCATGGATCCAAAAGAGGTGCAGGCGGTACGGCATCGCACTAGAGGTTTGTTATATGAAAGCGGATGAGCTCATGAAGGAAGAAGTGATCGCAAAAGCCGATTTGATTCACGACAGTGCGACATTCGGACGTTCGGAAGAAATGAGCTGGCTTCACCTCCTTTTAACGGAAAACAGCTTTTTACACGTCCATATGCCGGGGGAATGGCAGAGGAAGTCCGCCTTGATGAGGGATCAGCTTCGTTTCATTGATGAGCATTCCAAGCGGATCAGCCTTCTGTGTGAGGCGGACCGCGCCTTGGCAGAAGAGGTTTACACGATTCCGCTATATCAAAACAATATTCGCGTTAAAGCGGGGTAGCCATTCAAGGCATTGTGCTTAACGAAGAAGGATGGATTGATTTTTACGGCATCTGGTACAAAAAAGAGGCTCTTCTGTAAGAGCCCCTCCATTGTGTTTCTTAATGACCGGAATGTCCTCCATCCACTGACTTAATTTCCAATATGTCATCAAGAACGCCTTGCGTTCGAAATGAAATCTCATTTTCTGATCCGAGAATGAATGCATGGTTATAAGGGCCGTCCTGCGGTCTGTCCCGAAAAGAAGGCTCGATCTCGGATAAATAGCTGTACATCGTACTGTCTGCCTGTCCATTTTTGAGTAAAAGCAGAGGAGCGTGTTTTCCCAAATGGGAAAATGGCGCTCCGGCAAGCGCCAGCTCGGGCGCGGCCGTTGATGCGAACGACAGTCCGTGTCCCGGATCTGTGATTCCCCACCCAAAACCGGTGTTTTTATCGCTGAATTTCGCAAACGCAATCGAATTTGCGACAGGCGTATCTCCGGAAATTCTTTTGACTGTTCCATATTCCTTTAATGCATCCTCCGTTTTTTCTGAAACGGCTTTTTTAGGGCCGAGAATATAGATGTTTGCTTTGCCGTCCCTTTTCTTTAATGCTGCGGCCGTCTCTTCGGGAATGCCTTTTTTGTTCACGTACAGGATCGGCTCAGGCATGTGGGCGATCCAGTTTACAGCCGGGAGCGAATAAAGTTCCGCATCTTCCTCAGATGATCCGATGATAACGCTTTTCGGATACTCATCGGCTGCATCCGCGTATTCTTTGTCAATCTCTTTTGCCAGATCAGCCTCGTTCTTCCCTTTCAGCTCTTTTATTTTAAAAGAGTTCAAAGCTTGAAGCGCTTTTGACTCGAACTCTCCGACAGCCATGATTTGCGTTCCGTCTGAAGTGCCCGTCGGGTTCAAGCGCTTGATTTCATTCTGAATCTGCCCGGAGATTTTCCCTTTTTCTGCGATTAAAACAGGTCCGTTATTCGGGTGATGGATCAGATCAGCTGATGCAAGAGTTGCCTGCCATGATCCGCCCGAAACTAAAATCACTGCGCCCGGCCTGTTTTGTTTATGAGTGGCCGGCCATATCGTTTGAGAGGTTTTGATGCTCATTTCTTCCGGTGTATTTGCGTCAAGTCTTGTCGTGTTCTTTGTGTTTTTCACCAGAAGCCCTTCTTCCGCCCGCTTATTGAAATCATTCGGAAGAGAAGCGGCGTCTTTTTCTTTCATCTCCGAATGATTCTTCGTATGATGCTCCTCATGTCCGCCCGTGTTTCCCGAGCCGGAATTTTGGCATGCTGCGAGCGGAAGCGCGAAAACAAGCATGACAAAAAGTAAACCGGATTTCAATTTCATGGTGTTTTCCTCCTTTTTGGTTCAGATTACTGAGTAGTATACCCGGGAAATGTGCAAAACTGGTGCAGACATCTCGACATTTGTTACACATTAGAAGGCAGCGTGATGATAAATTCGCTTCCTTTCGGGGTTCTGTTTTTCACTGCAATCTGCCCGCCGTGAAGCTCGATGATTTCTTTCACGATGGCCAGGCCCAGCCCGGTACCGCCGGTTTGTCTGGATCTCGACTTATCGACCCGGTAAAAGCGCTCAAAAATATAATCCCGTTCTTCTTCCGGAATGCCGCAGCCTTCGTCCGCTACCGTAATCTTGACCTGGTCCTCTGCTTTTGCTGCGGTGACGACCGCTGTTGAATCAGGATCGGAGTATTGGCGGGCGTTGTTCAGCAAATTTGAGACCACTTGTGAAAAACGGACTTCATCGACTGAGACATAAAGAGCCGTCGGGATGTCGAATGAAAGGCTGATTCGTTTTTCTGAAAAAGCGACCGCCGCTTTCTGAACTTCTTTTTTTATGAATGTGTGCAGGTGAACCTGTTTCTTACTGATTTGAAATCCCGGCTGTTTCAGTTTTGTCAGCAAAAATAAATCGTCAACAAGGGTGTTTAAATTGTCCGCTTCCTCTTTGATGATCGACAAATACTGATTTCTGGCTTGTGGATCGAGTTTATCTCTCATCGCGACATCTGTGTAACCTTTTATATATGTGATCGGAGTCCGCAGCTCATGAGCGACGCTTGACAGAAAATCGTTTCGTTCTTTTTGAAGCCTGCTGAGATTTGAAGAAAGGCTTTCGATCGATGCGGCGAGCTCGCCGAGTTCATCGTTCCTTTTGATATCAAGCGGAATCGAAGCTTGACCGTTTTTGATGCCTTCGGTTGCCTCCTTCAGTTTAATAATCGGCTTCGCTAATACACGGCTGAACCAAAGAATAGCTGCGGCCGTTAAGACGCCGGTTAAGCCGAAGCTGAGGAAAAACCGCTTCGTAATGCTTGTCACCAAGGATTTTATCGAGGAGGTCTCCAAATACATGAAGACGTAGCCGGCCGTTTTCCGCCCGTTCATGATCGGACTGATCGTACAAATGTACTTTGATGTATTCCAATGGGACGATAAAGCGGTCCCTTTCCTCGGGATGTTTTTTTCTTCGAAATGAAGGTGTTCCGTCATGTCTCCCGGGGCAGACTGCGCCAATACGCGTCTATTTTGGTCCGTTATGATCACGTTTGTCCGGGCTTCGGTTTCCATCAGGGTGACGTGGTCTATCGTCCTTTTGTCAAAATGTTTTTCGAGGACGTCTCTGTGGCTGTTGCCCCTTAGTTGGAGCGCGCGGATTTCTTCGTTTATTCTTGTGTTGATAATCGTTGTATACAGCGCCGCAAAAAGGATGGCTTCGATGAAAAGGATTAAAATGAAAAATGAACCTGCGAGCTTAAATGAAATCTTTTTCATGCGCCGGTTACTTTGCTTGTCCATTTGTAGCCGACGCCGTAGACGGTCCGGAGATGATCTTCAACCGGAAAGCCCGCTTTTTTCAATCGGTTTCGCAAATTTCTCATGTGCGAATCGATGGTTCGGGCCTCGATATCAGAGTTGAACCCCCAGATGTTCTCAATCAATTGGTCTCTCGAAAGCGCTTGATCCGTGTGGTTTAAGAGCGTTCCGAGCAGATCGAATTCACTTGGCGTAATGCCGATTTCCCGTTGATTGACATGCAAGGTATGATGCTGTTTATTCCAGATTAAACCGCGGAACCGGATTTCATGAAACCGGCGGGTTCTGCGCAGGACGGCTTCTATTCTGGCAAGCAGCACTTTTTCGCTGAACGGTTTTGTTAAATAATCGTCTGCGCCGCAGTTCAGTCCGCGCACAATGTCATCCTGCCCGTTTTTAGCGGTGAGCATGATAATCGGAACGCTTGTCAATCTTCGGATCTCTTGGCAAATCATCCATCCGTCCATCTCAGGCATCATAATATCGAGAATAACAAGATCAAAATGGCTCATTTTTATTAAATCCAGGGCTTCTTTTCCGGTGGCGGCTTTTGTGCATGAATAATGTTCTAAATAAAGCTCCAGCAGATCGAGCATCCGGATTTCATCATCTACAAGCAGCACGTTCAATGTTTTAGCACCTCTTTAGTCAAAATAAAAGTCCGCTACTTAAAAAATATACCCTATAAGGGTATATTGATCAAGGCGGGAGGAACGGGATCACCTCTTTGACAAGAAGTATAAAAACCAGACTGCATGGTTTTGTTCGTCAGCTGCCGCGCGCTTGAACGCCTCCCGTATCGCCCGGTCTTTCACATAGTCTGCGATGTCCAAATAAAAATCAACCGTTTCTTGTTCGTCTTTAAATGCGGACTCCAGCGCGTTTCGATACTGTTCCGGACAAGGTTCCGTAATGGAAATGTCAGGCTTTCGGCCGGTAAGAGACGTATAAAATGTTAGGAACACATTAAAGTGGCGGATTTCATCTTCTCTGATTTCTAAAATCTGCTTTTTTGTTTCGGAATCCGGCGCCTTTTGGGCGATTTTTTGGTAGCAGACGACCGCGCTGTGCTCTCCGTTTATCGCTTTTTCAAGATCTTTGACCAGCCTGTCGTTTTGCCTGGCGGGATATGCGGGAAGATACGGCTGAACATACCACATGTTTTTCACCTCAACACTTTATATTTGACGTCCTGCCATTATATGTATGTGATGGCTTGCATGTGCCTATGGTAAAGTTTGAGCCTCGAACATGTGTCAAAATGATGTGCGGTGAGTACAATCTATTTTAAAAAAATGAAGTTTGACGTAAAATGGTTGTTAGTGCCGAATTGGTGATATACATATCAAAATGGAGTGAGACTATTGAAAAAGGTAATATTGACGGCCGTGGCCGTCTTGATGTCGGTTGTGTTGTTCGCCGGCTGCCAGGCGGAAAAAGGGGGATCAGCCAAGGGGAAGTCTGAAAAAGTTCAAATTACGGTTTCCGCGGCTGCGAGTCTCAAAGATGTATTAGCGGAACTTTCCTCCGTATATGAGAAAGATCATCCGAATGTCTCCATAAAGTTTAATTTTGGTTCATCGGGTGCATTGCAGCAGCAGATCGAACAGGGCGCTCCTGCTGATTTGTTTTTTTCTGCTGCTGAAGACAAATTTAATAGAGTAGTTGATCAAGGTTTAATTGACAAAAAAGACTCTGTCAAGCTGGTCGAAAACAGTCTGGCGCTGATCGTGCCGAAAGGAAAAAGTCAGCATGTCAACAGCTTCAAGGATTTGGCGGATGACAAAGTCGAAAAAATTGCGATCGGCAAACCTGAATCAGTGCCAGCCGGAAAATACGCAAAAGAAACGTTGACGAACCTTGACGTATGGTCTAAAGTGCAATCTAAAGTCGTCTACAGCAAAGATGTAAGGCAGGTCCTTTCTTATATCGAAACAGGCAACGCGGATGCCGGAATCGTTTACCGGACGGACGCCCTTTCATCAGATCAGGTCGAGACCGTAGAGACGGCGAAAAGCGATCTGCATACACCGATTGTCTATCCGCTCGGAATTGTGAAAAATACAAAGCACAGGGAACAGTCTGAGGAATTTTATCAATTCCTGCAAAGCGACCAAGCCGTCAAGGCGATGGAAAAGTACGGATTTAAGAAGGGCTGACCGCCGTTATGCTTGAGGAGTTCTTATCCCCAATTGAAATTTCCATCCAAGTATCAGCCGCAGCGGGCATCATCGCCGTTTTGCTTGGAACTGCTGCAGCGAGGCTCCTGGCGAACAGAAACTTTAAAGGCAAGTCCATTATCGAGACGGTGATGATGCTGCCGCTCGTTCTGCCGCCGACCGTTGTCGGATTTTTTTTAATTGTGATCTTCGGAAGGCAGAGCGTGATCGGACGCTTGATTGAAAACGTGTTTCAAGCGCCGGTTATTTTTACCTGGTGGGCAGCTGTGATCGCCGCGGCGGTTGTCGCGTTCCCGTTAATGTATCAGTCTGCAAAATCCGGATTTCTGGCTGTCGACCGCGACATCGAGGATGCAGCGAGGGTTGACGGAGCAAACGAATGGAGGGTGTTCCTCTTTGTCACCGTTCCCCTTGCATCCAATGGAATCATGACGGGGATTGTGCTCAGCTTTGCGAGGGCGCTTGGCGAGTTTGGCGCAACGCTGATGTTTGCGGGCATTATCCCGGGGGTGACGCAGACGGTGCCGACGGCGATATACTTGGCGATCGATTCGGGCAATATGACGCTGGCATGGATGTGGGTCGCCTCTATCGCGATCATCTCGTTTTTGATGCTGTTTTTTGTGCAGTTCAAGCAAAAATAGCCGTATGGGGTGCAAGTGCTCATACGGTTTTTTCACAGTTTTGGAGAATGGTTATTTTGCGGATGTTTCGATAGAATAAAGAGTAAGAAACAGAAAGGAGACGGGCTTAGTGGGAGCAGTATTTTTATCAGGCAGATCCGGGAGTGGGAAAACGACCTTTATCCTGAATGAAATCAGAGAAAAACTTCGCGATGAACCGCTCGGAAAACCGATCATTTTTCTAGTCCCGGATCAAATGACGTTTTTAATGGAATACGAGCTTAGCAAAACACCAGATTTGGGCGGCACCATCCGCGCCCAAGTGTACAGTTTTTCACGGCTTGCCTGGCGAGTGCTCCAACACACCGGAGGCATGAACCGGCCGTTCTTGACGGGAACGGGCATTCAGATGCTGCTGCGGAGACTGATTGAAGAGCATAAGGGCGAGTTTAAAGTCTATCAAAACGCAAGCGATAAAAGCGGATTTACGGAGCAGGTGGAACGGATGCTGACCGAATTTAAACGGCACTGTCTGCCGCCTCAAAGCATCCGGGATATGATGGAAGGGACAGGCAAGTCGGAATACGAAGATGAACGGATTCTTTCCGATAAATTGCACGACTTATATATTTTGTACAGCAAGCTTGAGGAAAATCTGGAGAATCAATATGTTCAATCTGAAGATTATTTGACCCTTTTAGCCGAACAGATTCCGTATGCGGAAGAGATTAGAAACGCTGCCGTTTACGTTGACGGATTTCACCAATTCACGCCTCAGGAGATGAGCGTACTAGAACAGCTGATGGTACATGCCGAAGAGATCACGTTTTCGCTGACGGCGGATAAGCCGTTTACGGCAAACAGCCCGAATGATCTCCATCTGTTCAGAATGACCGGGAAGGCGTACTATGACCTTTACCAGAAGGCGAAGGAACTTGGCCTTGATCCGTCAGAAGTGCGGCTGGAAGAAACGAAACGGCACCAGCAACATTCGGAGCTCCGGCACCTTGAACGCTATTTTGACGAGCGTCCTGCAAAACCGTATCGCGGACCGACGGAATCGCTCCGCATCATGCAGGCGTCGAACAGAAGAACCGAGATTGAAGGAATTGCGCGCGAGATTCATTCTTTAATTCGCCAGGGCCGCTTCAGGCTTAGGGATATCGCCGTTATTGCCCGCAATGTTGAAGATTATAAAGATACGATAAAAGAAGTTTTTAAAGACTGTGAACTTCCTTTTTTCATAGACGGCAAGGAATCGATGCAAAATCATCCGCTCATTGAGCTGATCCGTTCGACGCTTGATATCATTAAAGGAAACTGGCGGTATGAAGCGGTGTTCCGCTGTGTCAAAACGGAACTTTTATTCCCGGAAGGACAGCCGAAGGAACGGCTGCGCGAACAGATTGACCAGCTTGAAAACTACTGTATTGCGTATGGCATTAAAGGAGACAGATGGACAAGCAAAGATCCGTTTGTTTACAGAAGGTACGCTTCACTGGATGAGGATTTTGCCAAGACAGACAAAGAGATTGAAACGGAAAATATGCTCAATGAACTAAAGGGCTGGATCGTTCCACCGATCCACAGGCTGCAGAAGCGCTTGAAAAAAGCTGAAACCGTCAGGGAAATGGCCGAAGCCGTTTACCTTTATCTTGAAGAAGCCGATGTTCCGATGAAGCTTGAACAGGAAAGGCGGCTGGCCGAAGAAAGCGGTAGGATTGCAGAGTCGCGCCAGCATGAGCAAGTATGGGATGCCGTTATTCAACTGTTGGACGAGTTTGTTGAAATGATGGGCACAGAGCGGATATCGTTTGCTTTATTTCAGCAAATGATTGAAACCGGCTTGGAGTCTTTGAAATTCGCGCTGATTCCGCCCGCTCTTGATCAAGTGTTTATCGGCAATATGGACCTTTCAAGGATGTACGGCACGAAATGCACATTTCTCATCGGTGTAAACGACGGTATACTTCCGGCGAGGCCTGCGGACGACGGCGTGCTTTCAGACGATGACCGGGAGTGGCTGAAACGAAACGGCGCACAGCTGGCTGCGACGGGTCGAGAGCAGCTCTTGGATGAGAATTTTCTGATCTATATGACGCTTTCCAGCCCGTCTGAAAAGCTCTATGTCTCCTATCCGATCGCAGATTCGGAAGGGAAGACGCTGCTTCCTTCAACAGTAGTGAAACGGCTGAATGAGCTGTTCCCGGACGGCGAAGAGAAGATGCTGATTCATGAACCCGAGCAGCTGGACGACGAAGCCCAGCTTGAATTTCTCGTGAATAAAGGCGCCGCCTTGAGCCATTTGGCAGGGCAGCTCGGCATTTGGACGAGGCAGTATGCGATCAGCGATGTATGGTGGAGTACATACAACTTTTTAATGAATGAGCCTGACCGCATCTTTTCTCAAAATATCCTGTCCAGCCTGTTTTTCAGAAACAAGGTCGAAAACTTGAACCGGCATGTGAGCCGCGATTTATATGGGGAGCACATTCAGGGAAGCGTGTCGCGGATGGAGACGTTCAAAGCCTGTCCGTTTTCCCATTTTGCTTCGCACGGTTTAAAGCTGAAGGAACGTCAATTTTTCAAGCTTGAAGCTCCGGATATCGGTCAGCTGTTCCACTCGGCGCTGAAGCTGATTTCAGATCGGCTTCACGAGCTTAAACTGGATTGGCGCGACTTAACGAAAGCCCAATGCGAGACTTTGTCAAGCGATGCAGTTGAACGGCTCGCGCCAAAGCTGCAAAAAGAGATTTTGCTCAGTTCGAACCGTCATCATTACGTGAAGCAGAAGCTGCAAAAAATCATTGCCAGGGTATCGGGCATTTTAAGCGAGCATGCAAAAGCAAGCGGGTTTGCCCCCGTCGGCATCGAGCTCGGATTCGGGGGGAAAGGTCCGCTTCCTCCAATGCGTTTTACCTTGAAGAACGGCTGCACAATGGAGCTTGTCGGCCGGATCGACAGAGTGGATAAAGCGGAGAGCTCAAAAGGGCTGCTGCTTAGGATTGTCGACT
The DNA here is from genome assembly GCF_001042485.2 of Bacillus paralicheniformis. GTDB lineage: Bacteria > Bacillota > Bacilli > Bacillales > Bacillaceae > Bacillus > Bacillus paralicheniformis. Next base: position 236,577 of record NZ_LBMN02000012.1, on the reverse strand, counting down.
ATAAATCAAGCGATAAAGGCCTCGATTTGGCCGAGGTGTATTACGGCCTCGCCCTGCAAATGCTGACATATCTCGATTTGTCGATCACACATTCAACCGATTGGCTCGGCATGGAGGCATCCCCTGCAGGCGTGCTTTATTTTCATGTGCACGATCCGATGATCCAGGCTTCAGTGCCGCTCGGCCTTGATGAAATAGAAAAAGAGATTTTCAAAAAGTTCAAGATGAAAGGGCTGCTCTTGGGAGACCAGGAAGCGGTCAAGCTGATGGATACCACGCTGGAACAAGGCAGGTCGAACATGATCAGCGCAGGCTTAAAAAAAGACGGCTCGCTCCGTTCGGACTCTGACGTTATTGCAGAAGAGGATTTTCATGTATTAAGGCGCCATATCCGCCGGACATTTCAGAAGGCCGGCGAGGAGATCACAGACGGTAAAGTGTCGATCGAGCCTTACAAGCTAAAAGACCGGACACCGTGCACATATTGTTCGTACCGGTCATTCTGCCAGTTTGACGAATCGCTTGAGGAAAACGAATACCGGATATTAAAACCCGAAAAAGACAACGTGATTTTGGAGCGGCTGAAAAAGGAGGATGAGACAGATGGAGATTTCTAAACCGAAGGGCAGCAATTGGACTGATGACCAATGGAAGGCGATTGTCTCATCCGGCCGGGACATTTTAGTTGCGGCAGCGGCCGGCTCCGGAAAAACGGCCGTGCTGGTTGAGCGGATCATTCGGAAAATAACGGATCAGGAACATCCCGTAGATGTCGACAGGCTGCTTGTCGTCACCTTTACGAATGCATCTGCGGCTGAAATGAAGCACAGGATCGGCGAAGCGCTCGAAAAAGAGCTTGCCGAAAATCCGGGATCGCTTCATTTGCGCAGACAGCTTGCTTTATTAAACAAAGCGAGCATATCAACATTGCACTCATTCTGTCTTCAAGTCATCCGCAAATACTATTATTTGATCGATGTTGATCCGGCTTTCCGGATCGCCGATCAGACGGAAGGCGAGCTGCTTGGCGATGAGGTGCTGGACGAGCTGTTTGAAGAAGAATACAAAAAGCAAGATCCGGCCTTTTTTGAACTTGTGGACAGATATACGACAGACCGTCATGACCTCGATTTGCAGCATCTCGTCAAGCGGGTCTACGAGTTTTCCCGTTCGCATCCCGATCCGGAAGGCTGGCTTCACACATTTGTTGATCTGTATGACGCGGCTTCAGATACGAAAGTTGAGGCTCTGCCGTTTTATTCTTACATTAAAGAAGACATCGCACTCGTTCTGGAGGGGATGCGGCAAAAGCTGACGCGTGCGCTTGATTTGACAAAGCAGCCAAGGGGGCCTGCGCCGCGCGCCGAAAATTTCCTCGATGATTTAGCGCAGATTGACAGGCTGATTCAGCAGCAGAATGATTTTTCGGCTCTGTACGAGCTTGTACCGGCCGTTTCGTTTCAAAGATTGAAGCCGTGCAAAGGAGATGCGTACGATCCTCGATTGGTTGATGAGGCCGCAGATCTCCGCAACAGCGCGAAAAAGCAACTTGAAAAGCTGAAAAGCGATTATTTTATGCGAACTCCCGAGCAGCACCTTGAGAGCTTGAGGGAAATGAAGCCGGTCATTCAGACGCTCGTCCAGCTCGTGTTGGAGTATGGCAAGCGGTTTGCGGACGCGAAAAAGGAAAAAGCGATCGTCGATTTCTCAGACCTTGAACACGACTGCCTTGCGATTTTATCCGGGAAAAACCAAGCCGGCGAAGCCGTGCCGAGCGAAGCGGCGAAGTTTTACCGCCATCAGTTCCATGAAGTGCTTGTTGATGAATATCAGGATACGAACTTGGTCCAGGAAGCGATTTTAAAGCTCGTCGCCAAAGAGGAGCATGAGGGGAACCTGTTTATGGTGGGCGATGTCAAGCAGTCGATTTACCGGTTCCGCCTGGCAGAACCGCTTTTGTTCCTCTCGAAATATAAACGCTTTACAGACAATGGCTCGGGTTCCGGTCAAAAAATCGATTTAAATAAAAACTTCAGAAGCCGTTCAGATATTTTGGACAGCACGAACTTTTTATTCAAGCAGCTCATGGGAGAAAAGGTCGGGGAAGTCGAATATGACGAACAGGCCGAATTGAAGCTTGGCGCGTCTTATCCGTCGAACAAAGCGACAATAACGGAGCTTCTGCTCATCGAAAACCAGAGCGGCGCGCAGGATGAAGAGGCTGAAGAGCTTGAGGCGGTCCAGCTTGAAGCAAGAGCGATGGCCGGACAAATCCGCAGGCTGATAACAGAAAAATTTCAAGTATATGATGCCAAAGCGAAAGCGTCACGGAACATCCAGTACCGTGATATCGTGGTGCTTTTGCGGTCGATGCCTTGGGCGCCGCAAATTATGGACGAGTTTAAACAGCAGGGGATCCCGGTATACGCGAACCTCTCAACGGGTTATTTTGAAGCGACAGAAGTATCGGTCACACTGTCTTTATTAAAAATCATCGATAATGCTTATCAGGACATCCCGCTTGCGTCCGTTCTCAGATCGCCTGTTGTAGGTCTTGATGAAAATGAGCTTTCCTTGATCAGAATCAAGGATAAAAAAGCGCCGTTTTACGAAGCGATGAAAGCATACCTTGCTGCAGCAGATGGCGATGAAAGGCTCAGCGAAAAGCTTCGCCGCTTTGACGCCCTGCTCAAAAAGTGGAGAGCGTATGCGAAAAACCACTCTGTGGCAGAGCTGATCTGGGAAATCTACCGGGATACGAAGTATTTGGATTATGTCGGCGGAATGCCGGGCGGAAAACAGCGACAGGCCAATTTGCGCGCGCTTTACGACAGGGCAAGATCCTATGAAGCGACATCGTTCCGCGGTTTGTTCCGCTTTTTAAGGTTTATTGAGCGGATGCAGGAGCGGGGTGATGATCTCGGAACGGCAAGAGCTCTGAGCGAACAGGAAGACGTTGTTCGGCTGATGACGATCCACTCAAGCAAAGGGCTTGAATTTCCTGTCGTATTTACCGCCGGTCTCGGACGGAATTTTAATATGATGGACTTGAACAAGTCTTATCTGCTGGATAAAGAACTCGGTTTCGGAACGAAGTTTATTCATCCGAAGTGGCGGATCAGCTATCCGACGCTGCCGCTGATCGCGATGAAGAAAAAGCTCCGCCGCGAGCTTTTATCAGAGGAGCTGCGCGTCTTGTATGTCGCTCTTACCCGGGCCAAGGAAAAGCTGTACCTGGTCGGGACGGCTAAGGATAAAGAAAAGCTGCTTGCCGACTGGCGGTCACAAGCGGCGGGGTCTGAGTGGCTGCTTCCGGATTATGAACGGTTTCAGGCGAAATCTTACCTGGATTTCATCGGACCTGCTTTGATGAGACACAGAGATATGGATGAATCCGGCGCGCCGCTGGTGATTGATGAGATCCGTGAACATCCGGCGCGCTTTCAGGTCAGCTGGCTGTCGGCCGCGGATCTTCAAGCAGAAGATATTGATCAGGCCGGTGAAGAAAGACACGGCCGGCTCTCCCAAATTCAAATGGGGCTTCCGATCGATGGTTCGTTTGAGTATGAGCAACAAGTCAGAGAAAGGCTGACATGGTCATATCCATACAAAGACGCCGCCAAAGTCCGAACAAAACAGTCTGTCTCAGAAATGAAAAGGCAGAAGGAGTATGAGTACGGCGACCGCTCGCTGATTCGCCCAACTAAGGATGCTCTCCTGTTTAAACGGCCGTCCTTTATGATGGCAAAAGGCCTGACCGCGGCCGAACGAGGGACGGCGATGCACACCGTCATGCAGCATATTCCGCTGACCCGTGCGCTTGAAATGAATGAGCTCAGCCGCCTCCTAGACAGGCTTGTTGAGAAAGAGCTATTAACAGAAGACCAGCGGGCAGCGATTGAGGAAGACGATATTCTCGCATTCTTTGATACGGAAATCGGACAAAAGCTTCTCGGCGCCCGCCGCGTCGAACGGGAAGTTCCCTTTAACATGACGCTGTCCGCCAAAGAGGTTTATCCTGATCTTGAGTCAGCCGACGAAACTGTATTGATACAGGGAATTATCGATTGTTTATTCGAGACGGAGGACGGTTTTTACCTTCTTGATTACAAAACCGACCGGATACACGGAAAGTACCGAAACGGATTCGAAGGGGCCGAACCGATTTTAAGGAAGCGTTACGAAACACAAATTCAGCTTTATGCACGAGCCGTTGAAACGATGATTAAAATGCCGCTCAAAGGGCGTGCACTGTACTTTTTTGACGGAGGACATGTGCTCTTATTTTAATATGAAACCGGCGTCCCCCTGACGATTTCGGGGGGAGCTTTAATGAAAAGAGAGGTGAGGCACACATGCGAATTTTACATACAGCGGACTGGCATTTAGGAAAAACGCTTGAAGGGAGAAGCCGCCTGAAAGAACAGGCGGACTTTCTTGAAGAGCTCACAAGGATCGTAAAAGATGAAAAGATCGACGCCGTTATCATGGCCGGAGACGCATTTGACACAGTGAATCCGCCTGCACTGGCTGAACAGCTTTTTTATGAAAGCCTCTCCGCCTTGTCTGACAAAGGAAACCGTCCGGTCGTCGTGATTGCCGGCAACCATGATAATCCGGACCGCCTTTCCGCGGCCTCTCCGTTAACGACAGACCATGGCATCCACTTGATCGGGTACCCGAAGACTGAGCCAGTTGAAATAGAAGTCGCTTCTAGTGGGGAGATCCTGTCAGTCGCAGCGCTCGCCTATCCTTCCGAGTCCAGACTGAATGAAGTGCTGTCGGAAACATTTGACGAAAAACTGCTGCGCGACCAGTATGATGAGAAAATCAAGCAGACCTTTCAGCGTATGTGCGGCAAGGCGAGAAAGGATGCGGTGCAGATTGCGGCAAGCCATATTTATGTGGCGGGCGGCAGCCAGACGGATTCTGAGCGGCCGATCGAAGTCGGAGGCGCATATACGGTGGCTGCGGAAAGCCTGCCGGAAAACGCCGCCTATGTGGCGCTCGGGCATCTTCATCGCCCGCAGACGATCAAACGGGCCCGCACGCTTGCCAGATATTCAGGTTCACCGCTTGCCTACAGCTTTTCTGAAGCGGGATACGCAAAATCGGTCTCCATTGTCGAAGCCGCACCCGGTCAAACGGCATCATGGGAAGAGGTCCATTTGACGAGTGGAAAACCGCTCGTTAAATGGAAGGCGGAAAAAGGGATGTCCCAAGTATACAGCTGGCTGGAGGAAGAGCGGGACAAAAACGCGTGGATCGACCTTGAAATCCATCTGACAGACCAGCTGTCGATTGAAGAAATTCACCGTTTGAGAAAAGCGCATCAAGGCATCATCCATATTCGTCCGGTTTTTGAGGAAGCCGCCTCGGATGAAGAGAAGATCCGGTCCAGAAACGTTCCGATTGAAGAACGGTTTATAGCGTTTTATGAAAGACAAACCGGTGGAGCGGTTCCCGATGAGGAAACCGTCAAACTGTTTCTGGAGCTCGCCGCAGGATCGGAACAGGAAGAGGGTGATGAAACATGAAGCCGATTTCTCTGTCTATTAAGGGGCTGCACAGTTTCAGGCAGGAGCAGGTGATCGATTTTGAGCGCCTGTGCGATGCCGGTGTATTCGGTATCTTCGGGCCGACCGGAAGCGGCAAGTCGTCGATTCTTGACGCGATGACTCTCGCTTTGTACGGGAAGGTGGAGCGGGCCGCCAATAATACGCACGGTATTTTGAATCATGCCGAAGATGAGCTTGCCGTATCGTTTACGTTTAAGCTGCAGACAGGCCATGAGACGGCTTATAAAGTGGAACGGGTCTTTAAGCGGACAGATGCCGTCAAGGTCAAAACATCGATCTGCCGCTTCATTGAAATGAAAGAGGAACAAATCGTTCTGGCCGATAAAGCGAATGAAGTAAACCGGAAAATCGAAGAGCTGCTGGGCTTGACGATCGACGATTTTACAAGGGCAGTCGTCCTGCCGCAAGGTAAATTCGCCGAATTTCTTTCCTTAAAAGGAGCGGAGCGGCGGCAGATGCTTCAGCGCCTGTTCAACCTCGAACAATACGGGGACAGGCTCGTCAAAAAACTGAAGAAACAGGCGCAAACAGCGCAGGCCAGAAAAAATGAGATGCTTGCCGAGCAGGCTGGATTGGGCGATGCGGGGGAAGAGGCGCTGAAACAGGCGGAACAGCATCTCGAAGAAGCTGAAAGCCTTTTGCAAAGCAAGAAGCGCGAACGAGACGCAGAAGCGCAGCGCTTTGCGGAGTATCAGGAGATTTGGAACCTGCAGCAGGAAAAAGAAAGCTATCTGAAAAAAGAGGCGGAGCTTTTAAAGAAACAGGAACAGATTCAGGAAAAAGAAAGCCGCCTGCACCTCGCCGAAACGGCAAATACGCTCAAGCCTTATGCAGACGCCTTGCTGGCAGCGCGGGAAGATGCCGAACGCGCACACCGGGAAGAAAAACAAGCGCGGGAACAATTAGAACAATATGAAGAGCTTCATAAAAAAACAGAACGCGAGTACGAGGATTTCAGGCGTCTTAAAAATGAAAAGGAACCGGAGCTTCTCAAGCAAGAAGAACAGCTCACCGCTTTGAAGGAAATTGAAAACAAGCGGCTAGCCGCACAGGCCGAGGCCGAGAAGAAGCAGCGCGAACAGCGTTTGAAAGAAGAGGAAATCAAGCATGCGGCAGACGAGCTGGCCAAGGTGAAAAGTCTGCTTGAACGCGGGACAGCCAAGCAGAATCAGCTGAAAGCGGAGCTGAAATCTGTCCAGGTATCTAGCGAAGAGCGTAAAAACTGCCGAAATGCCAATCAGCTTGCTTTTCACATTCAACAGCTTAACAACGATGCCGCTTTAGAAAAGGAACGGCTTGGTCAGCAGGAGACGCTGATTAAAGAGCTCCAGCAAGAACAGCAAGCGGTGGATCAAAAGGTAAAAGCTGAAACCGAACGCATTGAGGCATTGTTTGCCGCTGTCGAACGAGCGTACGCGCTCGTTTGCGAAACAGACAGATCGCTCTCTGAGACCATCCGTGTGGCATCTCAAAAAAAAGAAGAGATTGCGGCAAAACGGGAACAGGCAAACCGTGATCAGCTGGCAATCGAACTGGCAAAGCAGCTCAAAGACGGAGAGCCTTGTCCGGTCTGCGGATCTGTACATCATGAAATGCCCGCCCGCGTCGGAATAGAAAGCCTGTCCTTTAAAGAGGCGGATTCCGAACTGGAGAAAACGGAAGCCATCATCGCTGAAGCCGGTGCGCTGGCTCAGGAGTTTCTCTCGGCCAAAGTGGCACTCGAACAGCAATCCGACCACCTGGTGAGCGAATGCCCGTTTTTAGTCAAGAGCAAACATGAACTGCCTGAAACCGCTGCATCGATAGAAGAAGGCACCATTCCCGAACGGTACAACCGCATCAGCTTTGAATGGAAAGGAATCAGACAGGATCTCGCAGAGACAAAAAGCAGGATGTCCAAGCTCCTTCACACATATAAAGAGCTCTGCAAGAAACGCGACCAAATCAGCGAGCGACTCAGCCATGAAGAAAAGGAGCGTAACAGGCTTCAAAACCGCGTCCGCGAATTAAATGACCAGTTAAATGAACGCCGAAAAAGCTTCGGCGAACAATTCGACGGCCTCTCTTATGAACAGGCTGAAAAATGGCAAAAAACGATTGAAGAAAAAGATCTGGCCGCAGAGGAATTCGAAAAGCGTATCGAAACGAGCGTCGGCTTTCTCACAAAACATGAACAGCAAAAAGAGAAGCTCACCGAGCGCTTGTTTGCGCTTGATAAAGAAAAGCTCGACCTCCGCTATGCTGTCGAAAGCCTTAATAAAGAAATAAACGATTATCAAAAAGAGCTGATGGGCTATCCCGATACAGCTGCAATCGACAAAAAGCTTCAAGACGTGAAAACGCAATTGGCCAAGCTGCATGAGCAGGAACAGACGCTTTACGGACGGCTCAAAGAGACCGAATCCGAAGTCAGCCGTTTAAGAGGACAGACAAAAGGGTGTGAGCTCGCTTTGCGTGAAGCGGAAGCAAGGCTTGCGAAAGCGGCGGACATCTGGCAGGAAAAATCCGGAGGTACACCGTTTGAAAAGGCCTCTGAAGTGAAAGCGAGCATTTTAGACCGCGATGATCTTGCCCGGCTGAAAGAAGACATTCAAATGCATTGGGATCAGACAAAACAGTGCGAGTCCAATATCAAGCGGATTACGGAAAAGCTTGATGGGAGATCGGTTTCTGAGGAGAGTTGGGAAAAAGCCGCCGTCACGAAGGACAAAGCTGAGGAGGCATTCAGCAAAGCCTTGGAAGAAAGGGGCGCGGCCGGCAAAGCTCTCGCCGTCATCCGCGAGAACCATAAAAGGTTTAAGGAACTTGAAGCATCATTGGCTGAATGGCAGACATACATCGACCGTCTTGATAAACTCCAAGCCGTCTTTAAAGGAAACAGCTTTGTTGAATACTTGGCAGAAGAGCAGCTTGAAAGCGTCACAAGAGACGCATCTGCAAGACTCGGCGAACTGACAAGACAGAGGTATGCGATTGAAGTCGACTCAGAAGGCGGTTTTGTGATGAGGGACGATGCCAACGGCGGAGTCAAGCGCCCTGTTACGAGTCTGTCAGGTGGGGAGACGTTTCTGACTTCACTGGCGCTTGCGCTTGCACTTTCGGCACAGATCCAGCTTCGCGGAGAGTATCCGCTCCAATTCTTCTTTTTGGACGAAGGGTTTGGCACGCTTGATCAGGATTTGCTGGATACGGTCGTGACCGCATTGGAGAAGCTTCAGTCTGACAATCTGTCGGTCGGTGTGATCAGCCACGTTCAGGAACTTCGGGCCAGGCTGCCGAAGAAGCTGATTGTCCATCCGGCTGAACCGAGCGGCAAAGGCACAGCTGTATCGCTTGAAATGATTTAACCTGGTAACCAAAAAGCAGCCTTCTTCTAGTGGAAGAGGCTGCTTTATGCATTTCCGACAACATTCTGGTCGCTTACATCCGGGTCTATATAATTTGTCGCGTTTATACCATTGTTGACGATAAGGAAATCTCCAGTATTACCAGCACCAGAACCGAGTGCAGACTTTGAAGAGCTTTTTGGAGATAGATAAAAAGAATCGCCGAAATTCACTACTCCTCCTGAGATTTCATTGATTTTAATGGGTCCGACAATGGCTGGCATGATTGATCGACATCCTTTATAGAAGTCTCTGAACTAGTATATGTCGGCCGGGCGGTTATTGTGAGTTCCTTGCAGGAGGAAGCTTTCTGATATGTTTGACTCTCGCCTCGGAAATCATGCGGCGCGTCGAACCAACCTGAAAAACTGAAGAAGAAGATACCCCGGCAATTTTTACAGCTCTGACTCGAATGACGGGAACCTCATGGAAAAAAGCTGATGAGACGCCGGTTTCCGGTAATAAATGTGGTATCGGCTGCTGAAAGAGAGGGAAATCTTCCTGATTAAATGAGCCTTCATTTCCGAAAAAAAGTGAAAGGTAGCGCTGAACAGCGAGAATTTTCACTTTAGGAATAATCTCTTCGACATCCCCGATTTGCAGCGTGCTGGTGATCCCTACTGAATGAACTTTCATAAACTTTACTTTTGACGTTCTGATCATCTTGATTCCGGCGCCAGCGGGACAAACGGCCCGACAATGAGAGATTCAGGCGGTGTATCAAAAATTGATGACAGGGAAATGCATTCTGTATCTCCGATTAAAAAAACAGATGAGCTTGAAACTGCGGTAATATTAATATTGCCTACATCGAAACAGCGGTTCACAACGGTAAAATTCATTCGTTTTCATTTCCTTTCATTTCGTCAGGAATCGATTTGAGAAAGTGTTCGATTGCCCGCGCGATATCACGCTTCACATAATCGGCCAGCCGTTCTGCATGCTCGCGGGGCTGGATGTTTTCGTCAGGCTGCACATGTTTGACGTAATAGCGGATGCGGCTGTCGATTTGCTTTCTGATGTCTTCGATGATATGGTGGCGGTTTGTATCGTCCAGTTTACTGTCATACCGGTCTTCCAGCTGTTCCAGCAAACGAGGGGTTTCTTCGTTTAAGTAGGCATCGACGAGCTGTCTCGTTTGCTGCATCAGCTGGCCGTCGAGTTCCTGCTGCAGCATTCCGATACCCGGCGGCTGCTGGCTGATTTCAAAGTTCTCCACCTGGTCAGGATCTGTCGGATTAAGCCCGATGTTGAGCGTTCCTTCAAGACGCTCGATCTTCAGCTGGTCAAATTTGTATTCAATCCGGTCAATCCTTGTGCCGGGATTTTCTTTCAGGTTGTTCAATTCTGCCTGTAATACGGCCATTCGCCTTTCGAGATTTTCAATCAGAGCAGCCTGCTGCTGCACATAGCTGTACCAGTTTTGAGAATATGAGGGATTGTTTTGCTTCATAAGTGATCACACCCCCGTTTAGCCTGTTGTAACAGATGGAGCTATGAGAGGAACGAAAGTCGATGACGGCCCCTCCTCAAAAGCATCTTGGAAAGCTCCGCCGCCGGCGACAGGCGGGGCTGCTTCCGTGTAGCTCCCTGTATTATAAAGGTTGGAAAGTGTTTTAATGGAGCCCGCGCTCCCGATCTGCAAGACGGAAGAGTTGCTGATGCCTTCGACTCTTAAATAGTTGATTTGAATCGATTGGTTGATATAAAAATTCATGCCCCCACCTCCTTACAGGTTGCCTGCGATCGGCTGATCAATCATATCGTTGTCATATGTGTTGGTGATGCTGTTCTGGTTATATACGCTTAGTCCGTCTCCGGTATTGAAACTGCCGGCGCCTGCGAAAGTTTTAACTTCTGCATAAGGAGAAATCGTGATGCAGTCTCCGACATGAACAACGCCGCTCGTACCGACGGCATTTACTTTAAAAGCTCCGACAATAGCTGGCATGATGGCACACCCTTTAAATAATCAAACGTTTTTTATGGGCTATACACCATATCCTATGTTGCTTAGGCGCTTTTGTGATAAAAAAAGAGGTTTTTTCGTGAGTGCTGATCACATGCGGGTGAAACTCATCAGAGGGGAAAACGTATGAATAAAAAAACGGTGCGATAAGGGAAGGGGTAGGAGACATGTATTTTCAATGGAATTTGGTGTCAATCGCTGCAGCCCTGCTGTTCTTTTCAGCAGCCTATGCAGTCGGAATAAAAAAACAAACTTGGATATTGCGGGGATTTCGCCGGGAAAGAGTAAGGGATCAGGATAAGCTGGCCAAAATCGCAGGGTATTTCTTTTTGAACAGCGGATTTTTGTTATTCTTGAACGGGTTTGTTTATATTCCGTATCAAGAGTCCTTTACACCTTCGATCATTCTTGCCTACGGTGTGTGCACGATGATTTATGTTCAAAAAACAATGGCCGAATAGCCAAAGCTGCGACCTGAAATCATTGGATGAGGAAACGGAGGAGAGGGAAGGCCGGGCATCAGGCGCAGCTTGCAGTCGGAGGTCATGATGTATGGCGGCCTTTTCTTTCTTCCGCATGTATCACGCAGTTCTCATCCTTTTGCATTCGTTGGTTCAGCAAGTTGTCCAATTCCTGACTGCATTGAATGGCCTCTTTGGAGTTGATGCCGAATTTTTCGGCAGCTTCAAATAAGGCCAGTCTTTTTGCTTCAATTTTATTGTTCATCATGGCAGTCTCCAACTTTCGATTTGTATTTTGAGTCGGTGATTTCAGGTATTCAGCAATGATGTTCCTTGATATTGCTAGTATACCTTATTTTGTGTTAAAGGGATTTTTTTCGCCAATATGACAAAAAATGTGACATTTTTTTTGAAGGAGAGCGCCCGTTTATAATCGGGAAAGCTCGAAAAGCAGAAACCGCTTCCTCTGTTCGATAAAATGGAAAATTTGTTTTTGCTCATCTTCGAGTCGGCTGTATGTGACGGTTGTATAAGGATCATATTCAAGAAAAGGCGCGATTGTCTCATGCCAGTCTACCGCAAACCGCGAAAGCCGGCTGATTGTAAATTGGCGGTGCAAGACGTTTTTCATTAAATTGAAGTATTGGGACTGAAAAGCCGGGATGTCGAGCAGTCTCGCAGACAGTGTATTATAGCCTTTCGCCGGAATCCTGTTATGTTCCATTTCTTCCCCGTGAATATTCCATCCCCATGTCGCGTCATAATCCCATGGAATAATTTGAAACGTTTTTGTGCGATCGTTTAAATAAAGCGCATAGTTATGGACGAAGCCGTCGAAGTTTTGGGTGCAGACGGCGCCGATGAGCCATAGCAAATATTGTTTGACATCGAGATAGCGTTTGATTTCCTTTTCAAATATGTCGTCTTTGGCGGTATTAATAAAGTAGATAAATTCCTGGAGGTAATCATCGTGTCGGCTTGACCCCGTTTTTCTTTCATATCCCTGCATGAGATTTTGCTTAGCCTTTTTATCGAAGGAGCTCAGCAGAGAAAAATTAGCATCGTCATCAACGGCATAATAAATGGCCCCCCTTTCTAAATTTCTCCTCTTTAAGAAATGATCGTCAACAGATTCGATTTTTAAATAGATGCCTTCTTTTTTTTCGTTGAGATAAAGGAAAGCGTGCGATGCTGCTGGCGCAAGAACGCCGATTTGTTCAAAAAAATGAAAGGATAGCCTGTTTCTGATGAAAGACGGGTCGTGATATTCGGCGTTCAAATGAAACGCAGCTTCTTCAGCCTTTTCTTTTCTGTCCGGATATTGAATGAAATAGGACTTCTTTGTCAGTTTGCGGGTATGGGCCCCTCTGTATGACACTGCGACAGGCGTCTTTGCTGAACCGGTCAAGAGCATGCCCGGAACGGCTTCATCACTCCAGACGTCTTTTTTCAACTCAAGCAGATGCTTCGGATGAATGTGCAGCCTGAAGGCCGGCAAGGCAGTGGCACTCATCATCATTTCCTCCTTTTTCAGCTGACATATCATATGTGAAAACAGCCAGTCCCGGAAGCGGACCGCCTAAGTTTGAACAAAAACAGTCATTTGCCTCAGTACACTTGTCTTTACGGTGCGTATGATAAATCAGGACATAAAAAAGGAAGAACAGGAGGTTACAAGATGAGTGGTGTCCATGATCATGACATTAAAGAGGCGGTAGATCAGCTGAAGAGCGAAGGCAGAGACCATTATTTAGACCGGGAACCCGAAGAATCCGCCGGCTCGGGAAAAGAGCGGCGTCCGCATAACATTTGGGATCTTTGGTGGGGGATCAAGCCGGACAGAAGCAAAAAACATCATAAAAGCAAGAAGCATGACGACCATGAAAAACCGGATAAAAGCAAGCACGACAAAAGCAAGAAACCCGACAAAAGCAAGAAACCTGATGACTGCAAAAAGCCTGACAAAAGCAAGAAACCTGACGGCTGTAAAAAACCGGATAAAAGCAAAAAGCCTCACGATTGCAAAAAACGGGATAAATGCAGAAGTAAACGCCCCGATCATCATCGCTGCAAGAAGACTCACCATCATAAACGAGGCGGCTATGAAACCATTACAAAATGGTCTGACGGAAATCTGACCGAAGTCATCTACCGGAAAAAATAAGAGAAGCGGCTTACTGCATGGTGAGCCGCCATTTTCTTTTCCGGGAAGGAACGCCCGGGACTTTCGAAGCTGTTTGCTGAAAGCGAAAAGGAATTTTCGTTTTTTTAGAGAATATGTAGAATAGTTTTAAATCATACTGCGGGGGAATATTTATGAAGTTTGCGACAGCAAAGCTACACAGCCGTACATTTGTAGGGCTTGTCATGGATGAGAAGATAATGGATTTGCAAAAGGCGGAAAAAAAGCTGTTTGAGCTTGAAACGATACCTGAAACGCTTATCGAATGCGTAAGCGAGGGAGAGAAGTTTGTCCGCCATGTCGAACAGCTAGTGGAATGGTCAAAAAAGAAAAACAGCGAAGAGAGCGGTTCGTATATTTATCCGCTGTCAGACGTTGATTTGCTTGCGCCGATTCCCGAACCGCGGAAAAACGTGATCTGCATCGGAAAAAATTATCGGGATCATGCGATTGAAATGGGAAGTGAAGCAGATATTCCCGAACATATCATGGTGTTTACAAAAGCGCCGACTTCGGTTATCGGCCACATGGAAGGGATTGATGCCCACGAAGGCGTGACAGAGGCGCTCGATTATGAAGGCGAGCTCGCGGTTGTCATCGGCAAAACGGGAAAGAACATCCCGAAAGCTGAAGCCCTCGACTATGTGTTCGGCTATACGATCATCAATGATGTGACGGCGCGCGATCTGCAAAAGAGGCACAAGCAGTTTTTTATCGGCAAAAGCCTTGATACGACTTGCCCGATGGGGCCGTTTCTTGTACATAAATCAATGATTGAAGACGCAGGCGACTTGAGGGTTGAGACAAGAGTGAACGGCGAACTCCGCCAGTCGGGCAGCACAGAGGACATGATTTTTCCGATTGCGGACATGATTGAAACGCTGTCTAAAGGAATGACGCTTGAAGCGGGGGATATTATCGCAACCGGTACGCCGTCAGGAGTCGGCAAAGGCTTTAATCCGCCAAAGTTCCTCCGAAAAGGCGATCAAGTCGACATTACGATCGAACCGATCGGAACGCTTTCCAATCCAGTGAAATAAAAAACTTTTATAAAAATATGCGAGATTGCCAGGGGGCTATTTTTCGAATCAACGGCAAGTACACAGCCTGTTTTCGACATGTGTTATGGCTGCTCGCAGATTGTTTATCAATAATGATTGATGTTTGGGAGGAAAGAAATTGTTCTTTAGAAAAATGACGGAAAAGGAAAAGAAAAGTACTGAAAAAGCGACAAAAGTAGGATTTGTTTTTTATATGATTGCTTTATCGGTAAGTTCCGCATATTCATTTTTTATAGAATCAGGATTTAATATTTCATTTTTGATTTTAATGGCTGGTTTAATCGTATTTTTTACCAGTGATTTCATATTCAATAAAATCACTGGCTAAAATGAAATGGAAGACAGACAAGCCGCTCAGCCGATCTGTAAAATGATTTGAGACACTGGGTGAAATGTTATCCCTGCCTGATAAAGGAGGATCTCGAAGGAAGGTTCAGGCAGAGTTTTGGCTGAAACGCTTTCCAATCCAGTGAAATAAAGGATTGTCAAAAGATTGGCTTTAGCATATAATGAAGCTGTCAAACTTTTTAGAAATGAGGGATGTGTGATGAGAATGGATATTGTCTTTTTTGCCCAACAAACGATCATTGCACAGCCCATGTAATATTTCGACTGGTATTCTTCAAATGGATCTGGTGATATTTCCATGGGCTGTCGAAGCGGCTCATGGAGTGTTTATATGTTGAGAGAGCCGTGTATTTGCGGCTCTTTTTTTGTTTGAAAAATCATCAGATCTTTAGGAGGAAACCACATTGAATTTATCTGCATTAGGCATCAAATATATCATGGAAGCTTTAAAGGACGAGGAAGGTCTGATTTTAGGAAGGATCGCCCTTGAGCATAAAAGGTTGTACCGGGTATGGACGGAAGAGGGAGAGTGGCTGGCCGAAATCTCAGGCAGGCTGAGGTTTGAAGCGGAGAGCCGCGGAGACTACCCCGCTGTCGGCGATTGGGTGTATATGCGCCCACGCGGTGGCGAAAAGAAAGGGATGATCACGGAGGTCGTTCCCCGGTTCAGCAAATTTTCGCGCAAAGCGGCGGGGGAGCCGGCAGAGGAACAGATCACCGCAGCAAACGTCAACACGATCTTTCTCGTCAATGCGCTCGGTCTGGATTTTAATGTGAGAAGAATCGAACGCTATTTGCTGCTGGCTTGGGAAAGCGGAGCCAATCCCGTCATTGTCTTGAGCAAAGCCGACATCGCTGACCGGATTGAAGAAAAGGTGCGCCAGGCGGAATCCGTGGCATTCGGGGTGCCGATTCATGTCATCAGCGCTCATGAAGGCAATGGGATGGATGAGTTGAAAGCGTATGTGAAACAAGGAGAAACCGTCGCCCTTTTAGGGTCGTCAGGCGTTGGCAAATCAACGATCATCAACTTTTTTCTGAATGAAGACAGGCAGGTGGTCCAATCCGTCCGTGAAGATGACGACAAAGGGCGGCATACGACGACACACAGGGAAATGTTCTTGCTGCCTGAAGGCGGACTTTTAATCGATACGCCGGGGATGCGGGCATTGGAGCTTTGGGAATCGGAAGAAGGATTCAGACAGAGCTTCAGCGATATTGACCAGCTTGCAAAAAACTGCCGATTTTCAGACTGCATGCATCAAACAGAACCCGGCTGCTCCGTGCAGGAGGCGCTGGCTGACGGCAGACTCGATGCCGGCCGGTTCCAAAGCTACCTGAAATTAAAAAAAGAGCTCGAATACCTCGAAAGAAAAACGGATAAACGGGCGGCGCAGCAGGAAAAAAAGCGGTGGAAACAGATAACGAAAAGCATGAAAAAGAACAAACGCAAATAAATGAAAAAGGCGCTGATGAATGATCTCAGCGTCTTTTTTGCTGCGGAAATGACAGCGTTCACATTGTTTTGTTTAATGGACCGGTTCATGATAAGATAAGAACGATACCTGATTTGATAGGGGGAAAAATGAATATGACGCATATGCATATCACGTCTTGGGTGATCGCGCTCATTTTAGTGTTCGTTGCTTACGGACTTTACTCATCTGGAAACAGCAAAGGCGCAAAAATTACACATATGATTCTCCGCTTATTCTATATTATCGTTATCATTACCGGGGCGCAGCTCTTTTTAAAGTTCACGGCATGGAACGGAGAATACATAGCGAAGGCCTTGCTCGGCCTCATCACCATCGGATTCATGGAAATGCTTTTAATTCGCAGGAAAAACGGAAAAGCGGCCACCGGGATCTGGATCGGCTTTATTGTCGTTCTGCTCTTGACGGTTGTGCTTGGGCTCCGTCTTCCACTCGGCTTTAAAGTGTTTTAATTAAAAGACATCGGTTCTTTATGAGAACTGGTGTCTTTTTATGTCGGCGGCTTGAAGGTTGAAATCATCACGATTCGTTCCCCGTCTGAAGCGGTCCATTCGAATCTGTCCTTCCATTCCTCTTTTCGTTCGTAATGATGCTGCAGGGCGCATTGTTTCATATCATGAGAAAATTGATAAAACGAAACGCCCTTCACATCCTTTTTCCCGGGCCAAAAGCTCAAGCCGTTATAGGCGAAGACGCAGTCAAAGACGGAAAAGCCGAGGCTGTTCAGCTGATCCAAAAAAGAATAGAACTGTCCGTCTTCCAGATCGTTCAAAAATTCGAGAAATGCCTGTTTTACCGTTTTCAGATAACGGATCGATTCTCCGCCTGTCAGCTTCACGGTCTCCGGCTTTTCCGTGACGGCAAATTGATCAAACAGTTCGGCTTTTTGCCATTCTCCGTCTATGCTGATGAAAACTCCGGGACTGTTCAGGCTTTCAACCAAAAATAAATCTCCTTCTTCGTTTTCAATCAGGCAAATCCCGTCTTCCATTAAAATTTTGCCGTAAATCCATTTGCGCTTTTCGGCGTAAATTCGTTTTTGGCGTTCGGTGTCCATGGGCGGTCTCCTTTCTTATTTCGTTTTTTCCAAAACGGGCTTGTCTCATACAAGACTCTGTTGGACAATTCAACTATTATTTTAAGGTGCATAAAATAGGTAAAGTGACAAAGGAAGTGAAGCCTAAAGCAGAGGAAGAACATTAGAATTGGAGCTGATCGACAATGTGTGGAATAACGGGGTGGGTCGATTTTAAGAAGCCGCTTGTTCAGGAGCAGTCTGTCATGGAGAAAATGACTGATACGCTTTCGAACAGAGGACCTGATGATACGAATATTTGGGGAAAGCGCCATGTTTTATTCGGACATAAACGCTTGGCAGTTGTGGATCTGGAAGGCGGCAGACAGCCGATGACCCGCACACACCAAGGGTACGATTATACGATTTGCTATAACGGCGAACTCTATAATACGGAGGATTTGCGGAAAGAGCTTAGGCAGCGGGGGCATCAATTCAAGAGCCACTCAGATACAGAGGTTTTGCTTCATTCATACATGGAATGGAAAGAGGAATGCATCGACAGGCTGAACGGAATTTTTGCATTTACGGTATGGGATGAAAAGCGCGATCTTCTTTTTGCGGCACGCGACAGGCTCGGCGTTAAACCGTTCTTTTACACCGAACAGGGCTCATCATTTCTGTTCGGATCTGAAATCAAAGCGATTCTCGCTCACCCGGAAGTGAAAGCAAAGGTCGACCGTTCAGGGCTGGCCGAAATTTTCGGCCTCGGGCCGTCGCGATCGCCGGGGAGCGGTGTTTTTAAAGGAATAAAAGAGATCCGCCCGGGGCATGCGATGATTTTCTCAAAAGACGGTTTAACGGTTTGGCGCTACTGGAATGTGAAAAGCGAGAAGCATACCGACAGCTTTGACGAAACGGTGGAAAATGTGCGGTCGCTGTTTCAGGACGCCGTCACAAGGCAGCTTGTGTCTGATGTGCCGGTTTGCACGTTTTTATCAGGAGGGGTTGATTCGAGCGCCATTACCGCAACGGCCGCCAAGCATTTTGAGGAAGAAGGGAAGGGGCCGCTTCATACGTTTTCGATCGATTATGAAGACAATGAACAATATTTTACGTCAAGTTCATTTCAGCCAAACGCCGACGGCCCGTGGATTAAAAAAATGTCCGATGCATTCGCAACGGTTCACCACAACTGCGTGATTTCCCAAGAGGAGCTGGCCGCTTATTTGGAAGAAGCCGTACTGGTCCGTGATTTGCCGGGGATGGCTGATGTCGATTCTTCTTTGCTGTGGTTTTGCCGCGAGATTAAAAAGGACTTTGTCGTAAGTCTTTCCGGGGAATGCGCGGACGAAATTTTCGGCGGCTATCCTTGGTTCCATTCGGCAGAAGATGTGAAAGGTTTCCCATGGATGAGATCAATGGAAGAACGGATCGCACTTCTGCAGGACGGCTGGCAGAAAAAACTGAACCTCGGCGAATATGTGAAGGCGAAATACGAGGAAACGGTTAAAGAAACACCGCTGCTTGAAGGAGAAACGGGTGCGGAGAAACGAAGGAGAGAGCTGTTTTACTTAAATATGCTCTGGTTTATGACAACGCTCTTGGATCGAAAAGACAGAATGAGCATGGGGGCGAGCCTCGAAGTCAGGGTTCCGTTTGCGGACCACAGGCTTGTCGAGTATGTCTGGAATATTCCGTGGGATGTCAAAATGCATGGCAGCCGTGAAAAAGGCATCTTTCGCAAGGCTCTTGAAGGCATTTTGCCTGATGAAGTGCTGTATCGCAAAAAAAGTCCATATCCGAAAACGCACCACCCCGCTTATACGAAGGCCGTCATTCGTTGGCTGGAGTCATTGCTGGAGCAAAAAGACTCGGCGCTTTATGTTTTCTTAGACAAGAAAAAACTGGAGCGGCTGATTGAGACGGAGGGCGCATCATTTCAAGTTCCCTGGTACGGACAATTGATGAAGGGACCGCAGTTGATCGCACACCTTGCCCAAATCCATACTTGGTTTGAGAATTATCGAATTGATATTGAGGAATAACATAAAACACCCGGCATAAGCCGGGTGTTCTGCGTTTTGGCAAAAGAAACGGCGGCGTTATTTGAACACCGCCGCTGATTTCAATGATCGGCAGACTGGATGGAAGAGAGTCAAACCTGTTCTGTTTTGGAAGACGGTCCCGGCTTTAAATTGTTGAGCCGTGAGACAAGATCGGTTCCGAAAGCGGAGCTGACGTCAACATCGCCCTGTTCGATGTAGCTTTCTTTATACTCGTACGCCGAAGAACCGTGTTCGGCATAATCGAGTCCGGATATTTCCTCTTCTTTTGATACCCGGATCGGAGTGAAAGCTTTCATTACTGCAGTGACAGCCGATGTAGCAGCGAGGGTCCAGGCTGCGATCGCCAAAATGCCGACGGCTTGAATGCCGAGCTGTGCGGCTCCTCCTCCGTAAAAGAGACCGCTCGATGTATTGAAAAGCCCGACTGCAAGCGTCCCCCAAACACCGCAAACACCGTGAACGGCAATGGCGCCGACGGGATCGTCAAGTTTCAGCACCTGATCGATAAACTGAACGCCGACAACTAAAATGACACCTGCGATGCATCCGATTAATATCGCGCCTGTAAATGAAACGCCGTCCGCGCCCGCGGTAATTCCGACAAGGCCGCCAAGCGCGCCGTTCAGCGTCAGGGAAGGGTCGATCCTGCCGTAGCGGAAATAAGTGAACAGCGCCGAGCTGACGACTCCGCCCGACGCGGCTAAAAGGGTTGTGGTGATGACATGCGGGACGGCGGCGGGATCAGCCGCAAGCGTGCTTCCGCCGTTGAACCCAAACCAGCCGAACCACAGGATAAAGACGCCGAGTGCGCCCAGCGGAATGCTGTGTCCTGGAATGGCATTGACCTTTCCGTTTGCATATTTTCCAATCCGCGGCCCGAGAAAGATGACAGCCGCAACCGCGCCCGCAGCACCTGTCATGTGAACGATCGCAGATCCGGCAAAATCAACAAATCCGAGGTCATACAGCCAGCCTTCCCCCCAAGTCCAATGGCCGACAACCGGGTAGATGAGACCGGTCATAAACAGCGTCAAAATCATATAGCTG
This sequence comes from Bacillus paralicheniformis, assembly GCF_001042485.2. Taxonomy (GTDB): domain Bacteria; phylum Bacillota; class Bacilli; order Bacillales; family Bacillaceae; genus Bacillus; species Bacillus paralicheniformis. The sequence goes on along the minus strand of NZ_LBMN02000012.1, from coordinate 215,964 downwards.
CCAAGCTTCATCCGTTCAGCGACAGCGCCGGAAATAATGGTCGCGCACGTAGCGGCAAACACGGCCTGAAAGACGAAAAATCCGACATCCTGATCACCTGCTAAAGCAAAACCGCTTGTGCCGATGAACCCGCCGGCGCTGTCCCCGAACATCAACGCGTATCCGGCGAAGAAATAAAGGATGGAGCCGATAGAGACCGTCAGAAAGTTTTTCATTAAAATGTTTAACGTGTTTTTAGCTCTCGTAAAGCCAGATTCAACCATCGCGAAACCGGCGTGCATAAAAAAGACGAGCAGAGTGCCGATGGCCACCCATGTCATGTTGACCGAATCATTGACCGATTGCGCCGTCGGTTCGGCGGCCAGAGCTGATGCTGCGAGGAAAAAACTGAGGAACAGGACGAAAGATACCTTGGTTTTCATAAGAATCATCCTTTCTTAAAGTATCGGCAAAAAGAGGCGGGATGGAGCCGGTCGTTTTACACAATCGCTTCTTTTCCGGATTCCCCTGTCCGGATTCGAACCGCATTTTCAATCGGGAGCACAAAGATTTTTCCGTCGCCAACCGTATTTGTCGAACATGTGCTTTCGATGATTTGGATAATTTCATCAACGCTCTCCGATTCAATCACCATTTCGACTTTCACTTTAGGCAGCAGCTTGATTTCGTAGGAGGTGCCGCGAAACAAAGCCTGTTTCCCGCGCTGTTGCCCGCAGCCGGCAACCTCTGAGACCGTTAATCCGTTTATGCCAACCTCTTCAAGCTTTTTGCGGAGGCGGGGAAACTGTTCAGGGCGTATAATCGTTTCGATTTTTTTCACAATGTAAATCCTCCTTTTGGTGTAAGGTTTTATTACGTGTATTGTTATGTTTATTATCATACGTAATATCAAATTGAAAATCAATACGAATTTTTAAAAAAATTAATCTATTAGACCTATTATCAGAGAGGTCTGTATTCACAGAATGAAATCCTTGTGATGTTTTATAACATGAAAAAACCTGCTTTCAGTTGAAAGCAGGTTATGCCGCAAAGCCTTTTTGTAGCCACATTTTAGATCTCCATCTTCTGTACATCAAAATTCCCCTGACCCACTCGTCGGCGATGAAGGAAAACCATATTCCCGCCAGGCCGAATCCGAGCTGAATGCCGAAAATATAAGCGATCGGAAGGCCGATTCCCCACATTGAGACAATCGCCATATAAACCGGATATTTCGCGTCTCCAGCAGCTCTGAGAGAATTAATGATGACCACGTTAAACGAGCGGCCAGGCTCCAGGATAATCGTCAAAAGGATCAGTATACTGGCCGTTGCGATAATATCGGGATTGCTGCTGAAAATGCCGATCAGCTGTTTGGAAAACACAGCGAAGAGAACGGAAGTAAATGTTGTAATGGCCAGAGCCCACCAGAGGCTCTTCAGACAGCGGCTGTACGCTTCATCAAATTGTTTCGCGCCGATATGGCGTCCGATTAAGATTTGCGTTCCCTGGCTGATCGCTGTGCCGAAAAGCATGATGAACATCATCAAATTTTGGGTATAGACCTTTGTTGTCAGCGCCTGCGCGCCCATCAGCGTGATAAAATAGGTGACAATCATCTGTGACGCGTTATACGAAAGCTGCTCCCCTGCTGAAGGTATCCCGATTTTCAGCAGTTTTTTCAGATGGCTTTTCTTTAAGACAAACAGCCGTTTGGACAACATCGGCATGCCGACGCGCTTTTTGACGAGCAGAGCGATCGCGAACAGGCCGATGATGCGCGCGATCGAAGTGGACATTGCTACGCCGGCCACGCCTAAAACCGGAAAGCCGAACGGCCCGAATATGACAAGATAGTTGCCGGCGATGTTCAGGATATTCATGCCGATGGTTACAACCATTGTGTCCTTTGTATGCCCGTAGCTTTTCAAAATGGCGCTGAACGTCATAATGAGCGCTTGAATAAAGGACAGTCCGCCGACGATCTGGAGAAAGATGCCGGCCTCGGCCAGCAGGTTGGCGGACAGGCCCATCATCAATAAAAGCGGTTTGGCAAATATATAAATCACCGCGCTGATGAATAGACTGATGATAAAATTGGCGCTGATGGAAACATAGCCGACTTCCATCGCTTCGGCTTTTTGCCGCGCTCCTAAAAATTGAGAAATAATAACGGTTGTTCCTGTGGCGATAAAACCGAACATCACAATGATCAAGTTCAGCATTTGGTTGCTGACGCCGACGGCTGCCACGCTCTCATCGGAATATTGGCTGAGCATCAGGGTATCTGCGTTGCCCATTAACATATATAATGAAACCTCGATAAATATAGGCCAGGTCAATGCGAATAAAGAGAGGTTTTGAGGTGCTGTTTTTTTCATGGCGTTTGACCCCTTTCTTTTAAAAAATCCGTTTTATAGTGTAACGCCATTTTCTTATAATAAGAAGAGACGAAACCGATACTTCTTGGAGAAATACGACTTGATGAAAAGGGGAGAGAACATGGAACATATCATCTTTACAATTCCGCCGCTCCCTGTGTTGATTACCGGCGGAGAAGGACTGTTCAAAAAAGGGGAAAAGCATGTGAGGCGTGAATATTCCGTGTTTGATCTCTTATATGTAATACAGGGGGAACTATTTTTGACTGAGGACGGCGACCCCCATCAGATCCGGGAAGGGGAATATATCATCCTTGTACCGGGGCTTGAGCATTATGGACACCAAGGCTGTCAAGACGATACCCGCTATTTTTGGCTGCACTTTCAGGAGCCGTCTTATGGCTTTGCACAGCAGGGAGGTGAGAACTGGACCGAGCTCAAGCTGAAGAAGGGGACGTTTGAAACGCCGACATTATATCATTTAAAGATTCCGAGAAAGGGAAAGATCGACCAAAAAGCGTTTATTGAACAGCAGTTTAGACGTTTGATTGACGATTCTGCCCAAAATTCCGACCTGCCTCTTCGGAAGCAGCTCTTGTTCGAAGAGCTGCTGATTCACCTGCAGAAGGAGGCGTTCCACATTCCTTCGGCGAGTGAGCGTGTGGCATCTGAAGTGCAGCATTACATCGACCGCCACTATAAGGAGAAGCTCAGCATGGAGCAGCTCTCGGCTGCCCTTCACTATCACCAGGACTACATTACCCGCTGCATGCAAAAGGCGTTCGGCATCACACCGGGCCAATACGCCAATAAGGCGAAGGTTTTTGAAGCGAAGCGGCTCCTTTCTTCGACAAACGACAAAATGTCATCGATTGCCGAACAAGTCGGAATCGATGATCCGACTTATTTCTCAAAGCTGTTTAAACAAATAGAAGGGATTTCGCCTGTTGAATACAGAAAGATGATGAAGAGAAATATTGAGTGATATTTTCAAAGCATAGGAGGAGAAAAGTTTGGCATCCATCAATGGTGAAAAAGTAAAGCTGCGCACGATCACAATGGATGACCTGCCCGGATTATGGAGAATGATTTACGGAACCCGAAACCCTGAATGGAAAAAATGGGATGCCCCTTATTTTCCGCTTCAGCCCGAACCGTTTCAATATTTTCTCGACTCTTTTGTGCCGGCTTTAAAAGAAAAACCGCCGCGCTATTTGGCGATTGAGATCGAAGGAGAGCTGAAAGGAACCGTTTCTTACTATTGGGAGTGCCGGCCGACACGCTGGCTGGAATGCGGGATCGGCATCTATGATCCGCGGTTCTGGAACGGAGGTTACGGCACGGAAGCCGTAGAATTATGGGTCGGCTTCCTATTTGAAAACGTCGATGTGCCGAGAATCGGAATGACGACGTGGTCCGGCAACAGGCGGATGATGAGGTGCGCCGAAAAAGCGGGGTTTAAGATGGAAGGCCGGATTCGCAAAGTCAGATATTATGACGGAGTCTATTATGATTCAATCAGATACGGAATATTGCGGGAGGAGTGGGAGCTGATTTGCGGCGGTAGCTGACACGCTCTATAATGTAATATTAGATATCTTTCATCAGCGGACTAGAGGGGACCAAAATGAAAAAAACCATTTATGATGTAGCGGAAGCGGCAGGCGTTTCGATTTCCACGGTTTCCCGGGTGATCAACAATACCGGGAGAATCAGCAGGTCGACAAGGCAAAGAGTGCATGCCGTCATGAAAGAACTCGATTATCAGCCGAATGTTCACGCTTCTGCGCTTACCGGAAAGCGCACGAACATTATCGGCCTGTTGACGCCCGATATTGCAAACCCTTTTTTCGGAGAGCTTGCCAAAAGCGTTGAAGAGCGGGCGGGCGAGCTTGGATTCAGCATGATGATATGCAGTACCGACCGCGATCCGAAAAAGGAGGCAACGTATTTCTCGGTGCTCAAGCAAAAAAGCGTCGACGGCATCATTTTTGCGACCGGCATCGAAAATCAGGAGAGCATGGATGCGCTCGAGGATATTGCAAAAGAGGGCATACCGCTCGTGATGATTTCTCAGGACCGCGCCCTTGTTCCGCTGGATGTCGTGGTCATCGACGATTTTATGGGCGGATACTTAGCGACGCGGCATTTAATTTCGCTCGGCCATAAGACAATCGCCTGCATCGCCGGCGACGGATCGACAACCGGAGAAAAAGACAGGCTGAAAGGCTTCCAAAAAGCGATGGATGAAGCCGGCATCAAAGTGAATGAATCGCTCATCGCCGGTACCGGTTTTTCCCTGGAATGCGGCAAAAAAGCAGCCGCTCAGATTTTCGAAAGCAACATTCCGACCGCCGTTTTCGCCATGAATGATGTGCTTGCGTGCGGAGTCATTCAGACTGCAAGGGAATGGGGGCTCCAAGTTCCAACGGATTTATCTGTCATCGGCTTTGATAATACGTTTTTAGCCGAAATGACCGATCCGCCGCTTACGACAGTGTCGCAGCCGATTGAAGAAATGGGCCGCCGTGCGGCCGAGCTGCTGGCCGAAGAAATCAGCGGCGAGAAAAGTTCGAAAAACAAAATCATTCTCATGCCTGAACTTGTCGTCAGACAGTCGACGGCACCTCCATTTAAAAAAGATGCACATGCAGAAAAGAGCGGGTTTTGATAGAAAAAAACGCTCTTTTTTTAAAAAATAAGAGCAAGCGCTTGCTCTCGTTAAATCCTAAAAAGCATTGCGGATAAAATAAATACAGGGTAAAATCAAAATTGAAATGAGCAAGCGCTTTCTCTAATTAATAAAGCGCTTTCAATATGTAAGAAGGGAGAGAAGAAAATGACAGAACGAGTGAGATGCGCCGTATTAGGGCGCGGAAGGCTCGGCTATTACCATGCGAAAAACCTCAAAACCGAGGTGCCCGGGGTCCTGCTCGCCGCTGTGGCCGATCCGACAGAGGGGAGGGCGAGGGAGATTGCCGCTGAACTGGGTGTTGAAAAGTGGTTTGAAGATCCGTTTGAATGTCTCCACGATCCAGAAATTGATGCCGTCGTCATCGTTACACCGACATCTACCCATGCCGAAGTGATCAAACAGGCGGCCGAATGAGGCAAACAGATTTTCGTCGAGAAGCCGCTGACATTAAATCTTGAAGAATCGATTGAAGTCATTGCTAAAGTCAAAGAAACGGGCGTGATTTGCCAGGTGGGGTTTATGAGGCGGTTTGATCCTGCTTATGCGGATGCCAAAAGGAGGATCGATGCCGGAGAGATCGGCAAACCGATCTATTATAAAGGGTTTACGCGCGATTTTGGCTCTCCTCCGGCCGAATTCATTAAAAAAAGCGGCGGTATTTTTGTCGATTGTTCGATTCACAATTATGATATCGCGCGTTATTAATGGGGGCTGAAATTACTGCTGTTTCCGGCCACGGAAGAGTTTTGAAGCACGCGTTCATGCCGGGGTGCCATGATGTCGATCAAGCGCTCACCTATATGGAGTTTGATTCGGGGGCGGCGGGTGATGCGGAAGCAAGCCGCAATTCGTCTTACGGCCACGATATACGCGCCGAAATTATCGGGACGGACGGCTGCATCTCCATCGGGGCGCTGCGGAACCCGGCGGTTACCGTGCGGACCGGGCAGGGGAGCAGCTATAATATCATTCCGGATTTCCAGGCGAGGTTCCATGAAGCGTACTGCTTAGAGATGCAGCACTTTGCCAAGTGTGTTCGCAACAAAACGAAACCGATTGTGACTGAAGTGGATGCGGCAGTCAATCTGGAAATCGCGCTTGCGGCCACAGAATCCTGGTCAACAGGCAAGACCGTCAAGATTCAGTATCAGACGAAACAGCTTACGGTATGAAACGGGGCTCATAAACGGGCTGTGATAAAGACAAAGTATGCCGGAGATCATCCTGCGGTCAATAGGATCAACAGAAAGAAGGGCGGAAGAAAGCATTTCTCCGCCCGATGCCGCTTTCTCTCAGCGTATTCAATCAACTGTATGTCCCTTATTGCACATTCACATTCGGTCTCAGACTCACCTGATAGTCCACCTCGACATCCATCTTCTCCCACCGATTCAGCCACGCTTTGTCGCTCATCGGCTTCGTAAACGGAAAAAGCGCTTCACCGCCGACTTCAAGCGGATCAACCCGAATGTTTTGCATGTCCTTTATCATGTCCGCTGTTTTCTTTTCCAATTCGGATTCCACATCATGGACAAGTGCGCTGAACTCGCTTTGATCCTGCAGGTTTTTGTCGCCTGTGTATTCTTCAATGCCCGCGTTTATGCTGACTTTCATTGATAAAGCTGTATTGTTTTGATTCAAGTCAAATGTGACGGTTGAGCGGGCTTGGCCGATTATGATTGACAAGTTGGGAATCGTGAGGAACTTCAGATATCTGTTATTGTTGAGCAGCTGAAAAATTTGATCGTCTATGCCGGTCAGTGTCTTCAAGAATTTGTCGTTTCGGAAAATTCCTGTTCCTTCATATGTGAACTGGTTACCATCGGTTCTGAAAACAGGTACGTAAGGATCTGAATAGTGGGTGTACAGCTGGTTTTTGAATTGATGCAGGTTAACGATGCTCATTTCACCCTGGTTGGCTCTTTCAAAATGCCTTAACGTCTGATAAAGATAAAAGTCAAAATTTTCGCTTTGCTTCAATTCGTTCAGTATATATTTGTCAAAATCGCCGTTGACGACGATGAGATAAAGGCGAGGGCCGATTTTCGGGTCTGACAGAAGCGTGTTGATAATCGGAAGTATGCCTTTTTCAGCGAGATTTTCTTCGATCATCACCATTCTCAGCTGCCCGTTTTTCAGCTCGTTGTAATAATTTAAATTAAATCGCTTGCCGACTTGTTTGATCATATTGACTTCGGTGCTGAACAGCCGCTTCTTTTCAAGGCCCACCGGAGGGACGGTGGTGCTCATTGAGATCTTTCCTTTTTTTCCTTCTTTGATATACCAAAAGGTAACCGGTGAGATTTCTTCAATCTCATTGTTTTCAACAAATGGAGAGCAGCCCTCAATCGTCATGAAAATCACAAGTGCGATACAGCCGTTTAATATGAGGCGTTTCCCGTTGATCATTGCATGCGCCCCTTTCGTTTTCCGGCAATGACAAGAATAGCCGGAATCAATGCGTAAGTGACGGCTCCGATGGATACTTCGATCAAAAACCACATATCTTGCTGCTTTCCGGATTGCCAAAACCAGGTGCTTAACATGAGCGAACATCCCATGAGCAATAGGAAGCTGAACAGAAATCCTCTTCGCGTCACAGGCTTGGCCGTTCTTTTAAACAAAATGCGGAGGCCTCCGTAAAAGCAGAGTAAAAAAATCGCGATTACAAACGCAAAATGAAACATATGGGCAGACAGTAGAAACGTATCGATCCGCTCCAAAATCGGCGACTGCAAATAGCGGAGCATGTTTATCACCGGAAAAATGGTTTCCAGCAAATAAGAGGAGCCGTAGAAAAATAATGCACCGATAAACAAAAACAAATATTCGAAGAGTGAAATCGCATTACCGACCGATAAACATTTCAGCACATTAGCTTCCTTGCTGAACCATGGAGCCAGACAAATCAAATACTCGGGACTGGAAAAAGAAGACCACATGACGAGCAGCGCCTTCCAAGAATGTTCAGTCCAGTCAAAAGGAATCAACGGGTATAAATCGGTCAAGGAAGCGATCGGGGGGATATAAAACCTGATAAAAATGAACACGATCCAAAATGATGACATAAAGGCAATGATGACAAATCGCATCGTATTTTCCATGCCGCGGGAGGCCGCATATCCGCTGATCACCAGAATCAAGATCACAAGCCAGTTGATATTGATGGCGGGAAAGATGAAGTGTCTTACCGTTTCGGCGTAGCTTGTGATCATGATCGCGATCTTTAACGCGAGCTGAATTAAGCCGATCAGGATAAAAAAGCGCAGCTTGCGTTCGCCGAAGAGAGCGGCAAAGCCTTCATAGCCTTTTGCGGCCGCTGGAGAAGACAGCCATTTGGACAACAGGTACAAGTTGAACTGTGACAGCATTCCGACAGCGAGCATAACGAACATCATGTAAGGGTGAACCAGATACATCGGCAGAACCAAGATGAAAAAAAGAACTTGCATACGGTTGGCGATGAGGGCGATGTAAATTCCGCCGAGAGGCCGTGTCTTGTGGAATAATTGAAAAGAACTCAAGCCGCTTCATCTCCTTTTAACGTACCGCCATTTTTGCAAGGTATGCAGATATTCGGGGCGCTTTTTCAGCCAGATCAAAGGACTTCGTATAAAAAGATCGAGCCAATCGCGCCAATATAACGGAGTAATCGGCGCAAAATAAGGCTGCTTGAGAGAAGTAAGCCCGTTCAAATGAACAAACAGTCCGATCATTCCGAAGATCAATCCGAAAAAACCGAGGCAGGCGGAGAACAAGAGCATCGTAAAATGAATCAAAGTGTGCCCTTTAGCTACGATGTAGTTAGGCACCAAAAATGACGCGACCGTTGAGATGCCGACCAAAACGATCAGTACTTTGCTGACAAAGCCCGCCTGCACCGCCGCTTCTCCAATCACAATCCCTGAGATAACCCCTAATGTTGAACTTGATTTTGTCGGCATCCGCACGCTGGCTTCCTTAATAATTTCAATGACGAGTAGCATAAGAACCGCTTCCCAAAACGGGGTGAACGGCACTTTGCTCCTTGATTCGATCAGCACATAAAGGATCTGGAGCGGAAACATATGATAATGATGAGTCGACAAAGCCACATAAAAAGGGATGAGCAAAATAGATAGAAAAAAACTGGCGTAGCGCAGCATTCTAAAAAAGCTGGCAACCGGCCAGCGCGTCGTATAATCTTCAGCGGAGTGAAAAAGGTGAAAAAACGTGATCGGTGCATGTAATACAAACGGCGTCTGATCGACCAAAATGGCGACTTTGCCAATGCTTAAATTGTATGCGGAAATGTCGGGACGCTCGGTCTGCTGGAACTGCGGAAAAATCGAATGATGATGATCTTCAATCAATTCAGTGAGCTGTGCGGAATCGAAGATCATGTCAAAATCGGTTTCCGCGATTTTTTTTCTGGCTTCCTCAATCAATTCCGGATTGGTTAATCCGGCAATATAAACGATAACAACAGATGTTTTGCTGAGCGAACAGACCGTCAGCCTTTCCGCTTTTAAATTGGTTAAAGGCAGCCTGCGCCGCAGCAAAGAAAGATTGACGTCGAGCTGCTCGGTAAAACTGTCTTTCGGACCGTACATCACCGTTTCGGTTTGAGACGGTTCGATCTGCCGGCCGACCCGATTTTCAATGGGAATGGCAAACCACTGCTGCCTGTCCGGATCATGGATGATGATCGAACCGGACATCAGCCACTCCTTTGCGGTTTCTAAAGATACGATCGGTTCAACGTGCAAAACAAAGGTTTTTAAACAGCGATATATTGACTCTTCTTCGGCGCTCATGATCAGAGGCCTGATGATCGACTGTTGCAGCATGACCCGATCAATGATGGTATGTAAATAGTAAAATACTGCTTTTTGTCCGCCTTTTGTTTCATGCTCTTCGATCACCGCGTTACCGGATGTCCTTATTGTGCTCGCTGCTTCTCAGGTTTATGCGGACAGAAGCCGCGTTCCCGCAGGATCAGGTAAACAGCGAGGCGCCGAGGTAGGCGGCAAGCCCCCACATGACAGCCGCAGATCCTTTATTGAACAAGGTCATGACGATCCCCTGTGAATCGAGCTGTTTGAGAAGTCTTCCCGCTGCGGCAAGTCCAAGGAACCATAGCCACGAAACGATCATACATGCACAGGTGAACAGCCAAAGATCCGCACCTTCATACGCTAAAGAGTTGGTGCCGATCACGCCGACGATATCGAGCAAGGCGTGCGGATTTAAGAGCGATACGGCCGCAGCAAAAGCGATTTGCTTTTTGGGCGGCATAGCTTCGGACGCGTTTCCTACCGCCGGTTTGCTCCTCCATGTGATCCATCCCATATAAATGAGAAACAAAAGTCCTCCGGTCAAAAGGACAAATTTAACTTCAGGAAGGCCGGCGACAGCCGCGGAAATACCTGTGACTGCCAGTATAATCAGGAGGGAATCGCACAACGATGCGGAGATCACAAGCGGCATGACACGCAAAATGCTCGATGATGCAGCCCCTTGCTGAAAAATCAGGACATTTTGCGCGCCGAGCGGCAAGATCAGTCCAAAAGCGAGAATCATTCCGTGAATAGCTGCGTTCATGACTGCAAAAACCCCTTTCATTCAAAACATCCGTTTTATTGTAGAGCAAGAAACGGGGAATGTCTCCGGCCATTTGGCTGGTCTAATTGCCCAGCCAAATGTTATCCTTTAAAAAAGGAGCTGAACATGAAGTGCACAGACAGCTGAACAGACATTCAGATATTCCGCTATACCAGCAAATCGAACAGATTATAAAAGAGAAGATTTTGCAGGGGGAATGGCCGGCCGGGACGAAAATCCCTTCACAACGCAAGCTGGCCTCCATCTTTCAAGTGAATAGAAGCACGGTTACCGCGGCTCTGGACGAGCTGACAGCCCAAGGATTTCTTGAAGGCAACCGGGGCGGAGGCACAAAGGTGGCCAATCAAACATGGTCACAATTGACGGCGGGGCCGCCGCTTGACTGGACGAGTTATGTACGTTCGGGAATTCACCGTCCCAATTCAATGACGGTTCAGGAAATCAACAGGCAGGAGTTTACAGAAGGGATCATCAGGCTCGGCACAGGTGAATTAGCGCCTGAACTGCTGCCCTATCAACAGATGGAAGAGATTCTTCGCCGCGCACCGTCTGATAGGCTGATGCTCGGGTATGAAGAAGCGAAAGGAAGCCGCTATACAAGAGAGGTGCTGGCGGAGCATCTGGGCCGGAAGGGTGTGCGTGTATCGGCCGACTCGATTCTGATTGTCTCCGGAGCGCTCCAAGCGCTGCAGCTCATATCGATCGGTCTTTTGAAGCGGAGAGCCGTCGTGTTGACGGAAAAGCCGTCATACCTATACTCGCTGCACGTTTTTCAATCGATGGACATGCGGCTTTGCGGGCTTCCAATGGATGGCGGGGGATTAGACCCGTCCGTCATTCCGGCGGTAAAAAAACGGCATGGCGCCGATTTACTGTACACGATTCCGTCATTTCACAATCCGACGGGCAAACTGATGTCGGAAAACCGGAAGCGTGAGCTGATTCAAATGAGCAAAAGGCTGTCGCTCCCGGTTATTGAAGATGACGCATACGGCGACTTGCGGCTTGACGGTCCGCCGTCATCGCCGCTGAAGGCCATGGACAGAGAAGGCAGCATTCTTTATGTCAGTACACTATCGAAAACCGTCAGCCCCGGCCTTCGCATCGGCTGGGTCGCAGGCCCGGAGCCCGTCATCGAGAGGCTGGCCGATATTAAAATGCAGACTGACTACGGCTCAAGTTCATTGTCGCAATGGGTGGCTGCAAAGTGGCTTTCAAGCGGACTTTATGATGAAAATCTCAGCTGGATCAAAGATGAACTGAGACGAAGGCGGGATGAGGCGCTCCGGTGTCTTGAGACCTATTGCAGAGGAATCGCCCGCTGGGAAAAGCCTTCAGGCGGGTTTTACATTTGGGTCACATTTCTAAAGCCGCTCTCGCTCAGCGCTTTGTTCGAACAAGCATTACAGAAAAACATCCTCATCAATCCCGGCACCCTCTACGATAAAGAAGCTAAATACAGCATCAGGTTGTCCTATTCGTACGCCTCTTTGCCAGAGCTTCGCTACGGCATTCAAACGATCGCAGAACTCGCCGGGAAGCTCATGTGAGTCCCGGCTGTACCGGCTGCTGAAAAATCGACGTTCAGCAGCCGCTCCTTTTTATTTCAGGCCTCGGGTTATTTAAAAACAGTCCAAAAAATTCCATTAACATATCATTCAAGGAACTATTGATTCATATTAGCAGCTGGATTTGCAGTAGAGGAAATCTTCATGTTGCCTCATTGTGAGAAACGCCCTATTTTTCTGAATCTTATTGACATGCCGGTGTCACAAAATATACACTTTTTTTGTCATTGAAAATGATAATCTTTATCAATTGGAGGGATGCTTTCTATGCCTGTACAAACGAGTTCTAAAAATCAAGTGTTTTTGGAGCAGCAAAATAGAAGAGAGTCTAATGCGCGTTCATATCCGAGAAGATTTCCGCTCGCCATGCAAACCGCGGAAGGCGTCTTGGTGACTGATGCGGATGGAAAGCAATATTATGACTGCCTGGCAGGAGCGGGGACGCTTGCGCTTGGTCATAATCATCCAGTTGTGATTGAAGCGATTCAAAAAATGCTTGATGAAAAACGCCCGCTGCACACGCTTGATATCACTTCCGAAATCAAAGAAGAGTTTGTCAGCGAAGTATTTGCAAGCCTTCCTGAGGCGTTTGCCAAACGGGCGAAGATCCAGTTTTGCGGTCCGACCGGCGGCGATGCGATCGAAGCCGCTCTCAAGCTTGTCAAAACGGCAACGGGGAGAAGAACCATCTTGTCGTTTCACGGTGCCTATCATGGTGCAACTCATGGAACGATGGCGCTGAGCGGTAATTTATCTCCAAAGGAAAATGTCCAGGGACTTATGCCTGATGTGCATTTCCTGCCATATCCGTATGAATACCGCTGCCCGTTTGGAAGAGGAGGAGAGGCGAGCCACAAGCTGTCGAGCGCATATATCGAAAATATGCTGGATGATCCGGAAAGCGGAATTTTACAGCCGGCCGGGATGATCTTTGAAGCCGTACAAGGAGAAGGAGGCTCAGTTCCTGCTCGGGCTGAATGGATAAAAGAAATGAAAAGAATTACAAAAGAACGCGGAATCCCTCTAATCATTGATGAAGTGCAGACCGGCATCGGCAGAACCGGAAAAATGTTTGCGTTCGAGCACGCCGGCATTATACCGGATGTCATCGTCCTTTCAAAAGCGATCGGCGGAAGTCTTCCTCTGTCTGTCGTCATCTATGATCAAGACCTTGATCAGTGGGGACCGGGGGCGCATATCGGTACATTCAGAGGGAACCAGATGGCGATGGCGGCCGGAAGTGCAACGTTAAAATATATAAAAGAGCACGATGTACTGTCACATGTAGAAAAAGTCGGCACGAAGCTCATGCAGGAATTGCAAGACATTCAGGAACACGTTCCTGAAATCGGTGATGTCCGGGGACGGGGGCTGATGATCGGCGCCGAAATTGTCGCACCGCATAAAAAACAAAACACAAACGGCAGCTATCCGGCTGATGCGGAGCTTGCAAGCGTGATTCAAAGAAAATGCTTTGAAAAAGGACTGATCGTTGAAACGGGAGGCCGCCATGGAAGCGTGATCCGCTTCTTGCCGCCGCTCATCGTAACAGAGGCGCAAATCGACGATATCATCACGATCTTCAAAGAGGCCGTCTATGAAGCAGTCAAGTAAACAGAAAAACTTTGATTCCCTGTTTATGCACAACGGCGAACAGGGGATCAAAGCATACCGTGACGCGGCCGAGGCCGCTGTAGAGACGCTGTGGGCCGATTGGGAAAATAAAATGAAGCCCTACAGCGGGAAGATGCCGAATGAATTAAAGCACGAAATTAAAAACTTGTTTTCGTTTAAGGAAGCGGGAGAACCGCTTGCGGATGTTCTCGCCGATCTAAAAGAAGCCTATTTGCCGCACCGGATTCATGTTGAAGATCCAAAATGCGCCGCACACTTGCACTGTCCGCCGCTCATCCCGGCACTCGCTGCAGAGATGCTGATCAGTGTGCTGAATCAGTCGATGGATTCGTTTGATCAAAGCGGAGCGGCTTCATTGATCGAGGAAGAAATGGTGCAGTGGCTTTGCCGAAAGTTCGAGTACGGAAAGGATGCTGACGGAACATTTACGAGCGGAGGCACACAGTCTAATTACATGGGGCTTCTGTTGGCCCGCGATGCTTTCTGTGAAAAGCAGTGGAACTGGAACGTACAGAAGGACGGACTGCCGCCGGAAGCGGACAGGCTGCGGATCCTCTGTTCAAAGGATGCTCATTTTACCGTGAAAAAGTCGGCTTCCCAGCTCGGACTCGGAGAGCGCGCCGTCGTACTCGTCGATACAGATGATGAAAAGCGGATGAGCCTTTACGATTTAAAGCGAAAAACAACGCTGCTTGAGGAATCGGGCTTACATCCATTTGCGATTGTTGCCACATGCGGTACGACGGACTTCGGAAGCATCGATCCGCTTTCCGAGCTTGCGGATGCCGCGTATGCCGGCGGGCTTTGGCTTCACGTTGATGCCGCGTATGGAGGGGCGTTGATTTTGAGCAGAACCCGCCGCTATAAATTGGCCGGTATCGACAGGGCCGACTCCATCAGCGTCGACTTCCACAAGCAGTTTTATCAGCCAGTCAGCTGCGGCGCTTTTCTTGTCAAAGACAGAAGGCATTTCCGCTTGATTGGTTATCATGCCGATTATTTAAATCCTGAAGAGGATGAAGCGGAGGGAATCGTTCATCTCGTCAATAAATCGATTCAGACGACGAGGCGCTTTGACGCTTTAAAGCTGTTTGTCTCGCTGCGTGTGCTTGGAGAAGATACATTCGCAGAGATGATTGACTGGACATTCGCATTGGCCGAAGCGACAGCGGAAAAAATCTCAGCAAGCGATCGGTTCGAACTGCTAAATCCGCACCCTGAACTGAACGCTGTCGTCTTCCGCTGCCTCGCCTCAGAAGACGACGCAGAGAACGACCGTTTGAATAAATGTATCCACAGAGAATTGTTCAGAACGGGACAGGCGGTGATCGCCAAGACGGCAGCAGCCGGGAAAACGTATTTAAAATTCACGCTGCTGAATCCGCGGACGACGCTTTCGGATCTTGACGACATTCTCGGCAGGATTCAAGAGCTGGCAAGTCTTTATACGAATAGCAGGAGGGTAACAAGATGAGTTCATTTAAAGAAATAGCAGAAAACGCTACGATTCAAAGTTTTTTAAATTGCTATTTGCGTGAAACCGGCATCAAAACCCGTGAGATCGCGGACGGCTCTCAAAAAACGCTGATTGTTCCGCTAAAACGCCAGCAAATCGAGCTGATCGTTCCGATCAAGTACTGGTCGAAGACGGGAAGGCACCTTTTCTCATTTCCGCTTTACTATCAAACAACCCAAAACAAGCCGCTTCCGCTCGACTATGTCACGCTCGTCTCCCTCGCTTCAAAAGAATTGCTTCTTCAGCAAAACCGCGGGGGTGCCGAGGATGAATTCATGCTCAGAGTCATTTTGAGCTGCCGCAATATCAGCCGTTATGTGGAAGAACGGGCCGGTGATCAAAATGAGCTTAGCCGCGCTGATTTTACGTTTATCGAAGCGGAGCAGTCGCTCTTGCTCGGTCATCTGATGCACCCGACGCCAAAAAGCAGGCAGGGCATGAAACCTGAAGAGGAAAACATTTTCTCACCTGAATTGAAAGGGGAGTTTCAGCTTCATTACTTTAAGGCGCATGCCTCGCTCGTTCTGCACGATTCAAGTACTGGAACAAAAGCGCCGCTAGTCATACAAGAGGAATTGAGAAACGACCCGATGATTGATAATGCGTGGCTAGACGAGCAAACGGCCGATCCGAATTTTGCGCTTCTTCCCGCACACCCGCTCCAGGCGAGAGCTTTGCTGGAGGAGCCGTATGTTCAAAAATTGATCGATCAAGGTCTCCTTACATATCTCGGTGCAAAGGGCAGGACGTTCACGGCGACATCCTCTGTCCGCACGGTTTACAGCAAGCACTCGCGCTATATGTACAAATTCTCGGTCCCGATCAAAATCACGAATTCGCTTCGTGTGAACAAGCAGAAAGAATTGGACAGAGGTGTTGAAATGGCCCGGCTGCTTCAGACAGAACTCGGTCAAAGGTTAAAACAGGAGTTTCCGGGCTTTCGCGTTATCACAGATCCTGCCTACATCTCGATTCGGGGGGAGAACGGGGAGTCCGGCTTTGAAGTCGTGATTAGGGAGAATCCGTTTTATGAAGACGACCGTTCGGCATGTCTGGTCGCCGGGCTTTGCCAAGATCACGCCTTCGGGAAAGAGTCACGGCTGTCCTCTGTGATCCGCGGGCTGGCGTTAAAAGAAGGGCGGACAACGGAAGAAGTGAGCATTGATTGGTTTGACAAATATTTATCCATTTCGATAGAGCCTGTTTTATGGCTGTTTGAAACATACGGGCTGGCGATTGAAGCGCACCAGCAAAACGCCGTTATCCGCTTAAAAAACGGCTATCCGGAGACGTTTTACTACAGGGATAATCAAGGCTATTACTACAGCGAATCAAAAGCCGGGATTCTTTCCAAGCTGATCGAAGACTTGAGCGAAAGGAGCGAGACGATCTGCACGGACGGCGTGGCTGTTGAGAGACTGCGCTATTATTTCTTCTTCAACCATCTGTTTGGGCTGGTGAACGGGTTTGGCTGCGAAGGGCTGATCCGGGAAGAAACGCTCCTGTCCATGATCAGAGAGCGGCTTGAAAAAGCGGAACACATTTACGGCATCACTGAGTTGACGGACAGCCTGCTTCGGTTTTCGGAGCTTCCGTGCAAGGCCAATCTGCTGACGAGATTTTACGACATGGATGAGCTGACGGGCTCGCTTGAAACCCAGTCTCGTTATACGTCTGTCGGCAATCCGCTGTTAAAGGAGGCGGCGGCCGTCCAATGAACGACCGGATCACATTTCAAAAAGCGGACTATGCAAGAGACGTATCGCTCGTCTATCGCTGGATGCAGGAGGAGCACGTCATCCCGTTTTGGCATTTAAACATGCCGTTTGCAAAATTTGAAGACCATTTTCACAAGGCCATCACAGACCCCCACCAAACGCTGTACATCGGCTCTATCGACGGTGTGCCCATGAGCTACTGGGAGTCGTACTGGGTCAAGGGGGACGTCATTGAACACCACTATGATAATGAACCTTTTGACCAGGGCATCCACCTGTTGATCGGAGAAAAAGAGTACTTGGGAAAAGGGCTGGCCCTTCCGCTTTTAAAAGCGATGGTCTGTATGCAATTTGCCGAGCCTAACACAAAAAAGGTCATCGCAGAGCCGGATATCCGCAACAAAAAAATGATTCATGTTTTTGAAAAATGCGGGTTTCGCCCGATTAAACCTGTGAATCTCCCTGATAAAACCGGATTATTGATGTTTTGCGAACGAGAACGTTTTTTTGAAAAGGGGAAAAAAGATGAACTCTACAAAGAGAGCCACTGATGTATATGATGTCATCGGCGTCGGCATCGGGCCGTTTAACCTTGGCCTTGCCGCATTAGCCGATTCCGTGCCTGAGATTAATGCGCTGTTTTTTGAACGAAATGAAAGCTTTAACTGGCATCCCGGCATGCTGATTGAAGGGACGACACTGCAGGTGCCGTTTTTGGCCGACTTGGTGAGCATGGCCGATGTGACAAGCGAATACAGCTTTTTAAACTATCTCCAGCAGCATAACCGTCTGTATTCTTTTTATTTTCTGGAAGACTTTCATATTCCGAGAAAGGAATACAACCACTACTGCCGCTGGGTGGCAGAACAGCTTGACTCGTGCCGCTTCGGGATGAATGTTGAAAGCATATCGCTCATTGAATCGAATCCGGAGGCGCTTTTTAAAGTGCGGGTCGTGAATCGGGAAAACGGCGGGGAAGCCGTTTATTACACGAGGCATGTTGCGCTTGGCATTGGGACGGGCCCGCACGTTCCCGAAACGCTCTCAGACGCTTTGGGAGGCTCGGTGTTCCATTCAGCTGAGTATTTAATGAGAAAGCCCGACGGATTTAAAGGGAAAAGGGTGGCCGTCGTCGGCTCCGGTCAAAGCGCAGCCGAGGTGTTTTATGACCTCGTCGGTGAAGATGAAGCGGAGCATGTCAGCTGGCTCACCCGCTCAAAAGGCTTCTTCCCGATGGAATATTCGAACCTCGGGCTCGAATATTTTTCGCCTGATTATATCGATTTTTTCTATCAGCTTCCACAGTGGAAAAAAGATGAATTGCTAACGCAGCAGGATCTCCTTTATAAAGGAATCAGCGCGAAGACGATCAGCGATATTTATCATCTTCTGTATGAGCGGACCTGCGGAGGGCGGGAAGCGGCTTTTGATCTTCAGTCCATGACAGAAGTCAAGCAGATCGAACAGCATGGAGAAACGCTGATTCTGCACTGCGCAAACCGGGTGAATGAAGAACGGTTTGAGCGGCAGGCAGATGTGGTCGTCCTGGCGACGGGCTATAAAGAGAGGCTGCCGGAGTGTCTGGCACCTGTTGACAGCCTGATTGAAAAGGACGCGGGCGGCCGCTATGTCATTACGCGCGACTATAGACTGGTGACAGCTGCAACATCAAAAAACCATATTTTCGTTCAAAACGGAGAGCTGCACACGCACGGCGTCGGAGCGCCTGACCTGGGACTCGGCGCTTACCGGAACTCGGTGATCATCAATCAGCTAGCCGGGAGAGAAGTATACAACGTCAGCCACAAAACGGTTTTCCAGACATTCGGAACAGGAATCACCGAAAAAACCGCGGTGCCAAACGGCTAATAAAGGAGGCATTTTCATGTTGTTTCAAGATGAATTAAAGAGGGTCCTCAATCCGGACAGGTGGACAGAAGTCAATCGGCGATTACTGGCGAAGATGCTTTCTGAGTATATGTATGAGGATATCATCAAGCCCGATTTCATTGAAACTGAAGACGGCATCAACCGGTATGAGCTGAGAACGGCGGAGGATAAGGTGTACCGGTTTGCCGCCAAACCCCGCATGTTTGACAGTTTTGACGCGATGCCGGAGACGATTGAAGTCTTCAAGAGCGGACAATGGACAAAACAAGTGAGCGCGATTGAATTTCTCCTCGATATCCAGCCGCATATCCCGATGAGTCCGGAAACAGCGGGGCATTTGATCAAAGAGTTCAACCATACGATGCTGGCGGATGCTCATCTTTTGGCAAAGGATGCGCTTACGGCTGACGAGCTGACCGAAGCCGATTATGCCGTCATTGAAGGCGAGATGACAGGCCATCCGTGGATCGTCTACAACAAAGGAAGAATCGGTTTTGGCTATGATGACTACCTCCGGTTTGCACCGGAAAATCAGAGAGCCGAACGGCTGCTGTGGATCGCTGTACACAAAGAGACCGCGTCATTCCACTCAGTTGAAGGACTCGATTATGAAACGCTGATTCATAAAGAGCTTGATGAGCTGACTTTAAGGCAGTTCGCTAAAGTGATAGAAAAGCAGGACGCAGCCAGTGAAGACTATTATTATCTGCCCGTCCACAAATGGCAGTGGACAAATACAATCATTCAGCAGTTTCCGGAAGAAATTGCTTCAAAAGCGATCATTCCTTTAGGGGAAGGCGGAGACGAGTACCTGCCGCAGCAGTCGATCAGGACCTTTACAAACATCACAAACAAACACAAGCATCATATTAAACTGCCGATGAGCATTTTAAATACGCTTGTATACAGAGGACTGCCGTCGGAGCGGACGGTGATCGCGCCGAGAATTACTGAGCATATTAAAGGGATCGCCGAAAACGACGCATTTCTAAAAGATGAATGCAGGGTGATCCTGCCGGGCGAAAATGCCAGTCTGAACGTTGATCACCAATACTATCATGCTCTTGAAAAAGCCCCGTATCAATATTTGGAAATGCTCGGCGCTATTTTCAGAGAAAGCATTTATACGTATTTGGAAGATGGAGAGCAGCCTGTTACGCTCGCTTCTTTAACATACATTGATCAAGGCGGCGTGCCGTTTATCAGGCGCCTGATCGAAAAGTCGGAGCTGTCAGCGGAGGAGTGGATCGGAAAGCTGTTTAACACCGTGATGCCGCCGCTTCTGCATTTCATGTACCGCTACGGAACCGTATTTTCGCCGCACGGACAAAATACGATTCTCGTCTTAAAAGATTATCAGCCGCACAGGCTGGCGATTAAAGATTTTGTAGATGACGTCAATATCAGCGACCAGCCGCTGCCTGAACTGAGCGGTTTGACAGAAGATTTAAAAGTCGTTCTCAGAAGCGAGCCGCCGGAAGGGCTTGTGCAGTTTATCTTTACAGGGCTTTTCATTTGCCATTTGCGCTATGTGGCCAACATTTTGGAAAATGACGGTCTGCTTCCTGAAAAGCGCCTGTGGAAAGCTTTGGCTGATGCGATTTTGGAATATCAGCAGAGATTCCCTGAACTGCATGAGCGCTTCGAATTGTTCGACTTATTCAAGCCGGAATTGACGAAGCTCTGCCTCAACAGAAACCGGATGGTCGACTACGGCTATAAGGACGGAGATGACCGCCCGCATGCCTCCGAATTCGGAAAAGTGACAAACGCGCTTGCGCAATTTAAAAAAGAGGCCGCAAAGCTTTAATGCTCATGCGGCAGAGAATGCCCCGCTTCCGGCGGGGGTTTTTTATGTCAATTTCTTATACATCAAAATATGAGGTCCGATCGGCGGTATATCGTAGACCCCGCCTTGTTCGCTGAAGCCGAGCTTTTTATAGTACCCGCTCACAGATGTCCTGGCGTTGCACCATAAAAGGTCTGCGCCTTTTTTCCGAAGAAGCTCTTCGGCATGGCGGATAAGCGTACTGCCCGCTTTTTGCTCGCGGTACCCTTCAAGTGTCGCCATCCCTCTCAGCTGATACTGTTTTTGGCCTTCAAGCTCTGAATGTTCGGCTTGATGAAAGGAGGCGATGCTGATCAGCCTGTCCCGATAATATCCGCCGAGGTGAAACGTGCCCCCGAGCAAATCGGTTTCATACTTGCATGCTTCCAGCGGCTGATTCGGCCGGAGAATGCGGTGCCTGATCTCATACGTATCTTCCGCGTTTATAGGTTTGACTTCAATCATATGATTCCTCCTTCAGTTGCAGTTCAGATTGGGCGAACGAAATTCCGCGTGCTGTTGAAATCATGACTGTCATTCCATTATATAACGTTGGCGGAAACGATCAAAGCAGGATAAACGCCTTCACCTGATCTGCCTTTAAAGAATCATTTCCCCCGAGAGGCGATCCCTAATCCCTATATCGTAAATGGCGGAATATACCGTCCGTCCACATCTGTAAACTGATATTCTTTGGCTAAATCACCAACTCTTAACGCACGTCCGCTTTTCTCCATCACATCCGGATCTTTGGCCAATGCTGTGATTCCGCGTCCGACATAATAAGGCGTTTCGGTTTTCCTTAAATCTTCTGACTCCTGCCAATCCGCCTCATCTGATTTATGGTACTTCAGCACAAGTTCGGTTCTCATAAATCCCGGCGAAACGGCAAGAACGGCAATGTTGTCCCGTTTTAATTCCAATGAAAGACCGTACGCCATCCGGACGATGGCGTTCTTGGCCAAATCGTAATAAAACTGTCCGGTGTATTTGTTCTCATCCCAAAAGGTCGTATGAATGATAAGAGCTTGTTTATTTTCGCGAAGGAGCGGCACGGCGAAGTGGTTCGTCGCCAGCTGGGCGCGCACCCCTGCGGTGAACATCGTATCCCAATTTTTTAATGACAATTCCCAAAAAGGCTTTGCCTCGACACCCAGATCGTGCGCACCCCATACATTGTTGATCAAGATATCCAGTTTTCCTTGTTCTTCGCGAATTTTAGCGATGACAGCCTCTGTTTCTGAATCGTTCGTATGATCACATCTTACAGCAATACCCTTTCCGCCGGAAGCTTCAATTTGTGACACGGTGTCATCAATTGTACCGGGCCATTGATTCGTGGAAGCCCCCCTGATGCTGCGGCCTGTCATATACACGGTTGCACCGGCTTTTCCAAGTTCGACAGCGATGGCGCGGCCGGCGCCTCTGCTTCCGCCTGTTACGAGAGCGATTTTTCCTTTCAGCGGTTTCATTCATCCCATTCCTTTCATTATAAAAGATATGCTCATTATAAAAGCTGAATCTTGACAACCATTGTCATATTTTATTAAATAAGTTCATCCATTGATAAAAAAGGTGGTCATATGAGAGGAGATCGACTGATATCTATTCTTTTAATGCTTCAGGCGCAGGGACAAATGACGGCGAAAGAATTAGCGGAAAGGCTGGAAGTCTCGGAGCGGACGATTTACAGAGATATGGAAGCGTTAAGCGGAGCTGGAATTCCCGTTGTGGCCGAGCGCGGGATTAACGGAGGCTGGTCATTGCTTGATGATTACCAAACCACTTTAACCGGTTTAAAAGAATCTGAAATACGCGCATTATTTGTCCCGCTTTCTGAACAATTGCTGGACGATCTCGGATTAACCCGCATATCCGAAGAAGCCCGAAATAAACTGATAGCCTCGCTGCCTTCGGTATATCGTCAAAACGCAAAAGACGTGTGGAACCGAATATATGTTGATACCCGTGCATGGCGCCATAAGAAAGAAAAAGCAGCATCCTTTGAAGTGCTGAAAGATGCCATATGGAAAGATCAAAAATTAAAAATCGTTTATCAGCGGGCAGATGGACAAACAGCTGATCGAATTGTAGCACCGCTTGGACTGGTAGCTAAAGGGTCAAACTGGTATCTGATTGCATCTAAAGAAAATGGGGAGATTCGAAATTACAGGGCTTCACGGATTCATTCTGCCACTCCTGTCCGCGAAACATTTGAAAGGCCCGAAAACTTTGATATTGCTCACGTATGGCAGTCTTCAACAAAGGAATTTATCGAAAGGCTGCCGACGTATGAAGTGCGGGTGAAGGCGGCGCAGGACATCTTGCCGAGGCTGTCGTTTACCAATTATTTTGTGCGGATCATCGAAACAAATGAGGTCGATCAGGAGGGGTGGATCCCCGTTACATTATCTTTTGATACGGAAGAAGAAGCGAAAAGGTATATACTCGGGTTCGCAGAGCACATAAGGATTATTGAACCTAAAGAACTGCACGGGAAGATACTCAACATGGCTGAATCCATTGTTGCTCATTATAAATCCTGAAGTATTCGCGGCATATGTTACGTCCATACAAAATGAACCCTGCAGGCCGCAAACGGCAAGCAGGGTCTTCGGGTTAATGAACATTGAAATATCTGGCTTCCGGATGGGAGACAACGATCGCTGATACGGAAGCTTCGGGCTCCATCATAAAGCCATCTGTTAAATGAACGCCGATTCCTTCAGGCTGGATGAGTCTGAAGAGTTTTTCCTGATCTTCGAGATTCGGACAGGCCGGATATCCGAAGGAGTAGCGCTGTCCCTGGTATTTCGCCTGAAAACGCTGTTCCATCGTGAAGTCTGGTGCATCAGGGAAGCCCCAGCGGTCGCGGATAACTTGGTGCGTCCGTTCGGCGAGTCCTTCGGCCAGCTCAAGAGCAAGCGCTTGTACCGCATGACTTTTCAAGTAGTCGCCTTCCTCCTTAAAGCGGTTTGCGGCTGCTCTTACATGTCTGCCCGCTGTCACGGCAAAGAACGAGACATAATCGAGCTCTCCTTTCGGTCGGACATAATCGGAAATACAGCGGTACGGAAGCTTTTCCTGCCTAGGAAAAACAAACGTTTCAAGGATGCTGTCTTTGTTCCCGGGGTCTAAAATATGGAGCGAATCCCCGTCGCTGTACGCGGGGAAAAATTGATAGACGACGGCGGGGTCGAACCAGCCGTGCTCTTTCCCGTCTCTCAGCAACTCGTCAATCAGCTCTTTCAGCTCCAGTGCTTTCGGATGCTGTTCAGCCAGGAGCTTTTTGACTTTTCCTTTCAAGCCGAGGTGATGGCCGAGCAGCATTTGTTCATTGACATACGGCACGATATAGGAAAGGTCGATGTTTTTCAAATAGTGCCGCTTCAAGTCTTCCGGCTGAAAGACCGGCGCCTGCGGAACGTGCGCCCGTTTTTCAAGCATTTCAATCACGGCTTTCGTCTGCTTTTTCTCCGCGACGGCGGCGGGTGCAGCGGCTTCTTTTTTCTCGAGAAACTGCGACGGGTCCGTCCGCAGCTGATTGGCGAGCGATAAGCCGTCCATGGCGTCCTTCGCGTATAAAACCGGCCCTTTATATTCAGGCGAAATTTTCATGTTCGTGAACTTTCTTGAAAGCGCGGCTCCG
The DNA here is from genome assembly GCF_001042485.2 of Bacillus paralicheniformis. Classification (GTDB taxonomy): domain Bacteria; phylum Bacillota; class Bacilli; order Bacillales; family Bacillaceae; genus Bacillus; species Bacillus paralicheniformis. The sequence continues at coordinate 191,498 of NZ_LBMN02000012.1, read as the reverse complement.
CCGACCATAATCGGGATGGAAATATCCGCTTTGTCGAGGTCCTGCGCTGTAACGACCATTTGCTGCGCCGATTTGACGAGCAGGCCGGACAGACCGATGATATCGGGATTCTCTTTGCGGACCGCTTCAATTAATTCCTGCGGTGTCACTTTAATCCCAAGATCGACAACCTTGTAGCCGTTGTTGCTTAAAATGATGTCGACTAAGTTTTTGCCGATATCATGGACATCGCCTTTAACGGTTGCCAAAACGATCTTTCCTTTGCCGCTGTCGTCTTTCTTTTCCATATACTGTTCGAGAAAGGAAACGGCAGCTTTCATGACTTCTGCCGACTGCAGCACTTCAGCGACAATCAGCTCATTGTTGTTAAACAGCCGTCCGACCTCCGCCATGCCGTCCATAAGCGGACCGTTGATCACGTCGAGCGGGGCGGCAAATTTTTTCAACGCTTGTTCGAGATCGGGAATCAAGCCTTCTTTTGTACCCTCGATGACGTACTCAGCCAAGCGCTCTTCCAGGGAAAGAGATGTTTTCGGCTGTTTGTCCGTTTTTTTCTTTCCGCGGTAGAAGTCAGTGAAGGATGCGAGCGTTTTGTCATCAGTGTGAAACAGAAGTTTTTCAGCCATTTCGACTTCTTCTTTAGGAATGGAAGCGAACCGCTCAAGCTTTTCCGTATTGACGATCGCGTAATCAAGCCCGGCCTGTGTTGCGTGGTACAAGAATACAGCATTTAAGATTTCCCGGCCGACGGGCGGAAGACCGAATGAGACGTTGCTGACGCCGAGAATCGTTAAACATTCAGGGAGCCGCTCTTTGATGAGGCGGATGCCTTCGATCGTTTCTTTAGCTGAGCCGATGTATTGTTCATCACCTGTTCCGACAGGGAAGACGAGCGGATCGAAGATGATATCGCTGGCCGGTATTCCGTACTTTTCGGTGAGCAGCTGATGCGACCTGACGGCGACGGCCAGCTTCTTTTCCGCGGTGACCGCCATTCCCTCTTCATCGATCGTACCGACGACGAGTGCCCCTCCGAACTGTTTGACGAGCGGGAGGATGTCAGCGAACCGTTCTTCGCCGTCTTCAAGGTTGATCGAATTGATGATCGCTTTTCCCTGTGAGTATTTCAGCGCCTTTTCAATCACCGTTTTGTCCGTCGAGTCGATGACAAACGGGGCTTTTACTTTTTTCATCGCTTCTGTTAAGAAGCCTTCCATATCTTCCGCTTCATCGCGGTCCGGGTCTGCAAGGCAGATGTCGATGACATGGGCGCCGTTTTTCACTTGGGCTCTCGCGATTTCGGATGCTTCCTCAAATTTCTGTTCAGCGATCAGCCGCTTGAATTTTCTCGATCCGATGACATTTGTCCGCTCCCCGACAAAAAGGGGACGCATCGTTTCTTCATAAATTAGTCCGTCGATCCCTGAGACGGTGTGCGGCTTTTTTTCCGAAGGGACCGTCCGCGGCGGCAGCGAGGCTACTTCATCGGCCAGCGCTTCAATATGGGCGGGCGTCGTTCCGCAGCAGCCGCCGACAATGTTCAGCCAGCCTTCTTCTGCAAACGCCTTGATTTTTTTCGCGAGCGATTGCGGTGATTCATGGTATTGTCCCTCCTCATCGGGGAGGCCGGCATTCGGATAGCAGCTGACGGCCGTCCTCGCAAGGGAAGAAAGGGTTCTGATGTGATCTGTCATAAATTCCGGGCCCGTCGCGCAATTTAAACCGACGCTGACCGGCTTCATATGCTCGAGTGAGATATAGAACGATTCGATATCCTGGCCGGCCAGTGTCGTGCCCATCGGTTCGATCGTGCCTGATACCATGAGGGGAAGGGTTTTGTCGGTTTTTTCGAAGGCTTGCCTGATGCCGATAAAGCCCGCTTTAACGTTCAGCATATCCTGGCTCGTTTCGAGCAGCAAGAGGTCGGCTCCCCCTGTGATCAGCGCTCTTGCCTGTTCCTCGTAATTATCGATCAGCTCGTCAAAGGTCGTGCCGCCGGTGACGGAAAGGGTTTTTGTCGTCGGACCCATCGCGCCGGCGACAAACCTTGGCCATTCAGGTGTGGAAAACTTTTCGGCGGCCGCTTTGGCGAGTTTGACTGAAGCGAGGTTGACTTCATAGGCGCGCTGCCCGAGGTCGTACTCGTCCAGAACGAGCCGTGTGGCTCCGAATGTATTGGTTTCGATGATATCGGCTTTAGCGGCCAGATAGGCTTCGTGGATGCCCTGAATGATATGAGGTGCCGTGATGCTTAGAAATTCATTGCACCCTTCATAGGCCTCGCCGCCGAAGTCAGCGGCGGACAAACCGGCATTCTGGATCATCGTTCCCATCGCACCGTCAAGGACGAGGATTTTTTTCTTCAGCTGGTCATTGATGTTAGACATTTGTTTTCTCCTTTTCTTTCTGGTGGATATATGCCGTCAGTTCGGCGGTTAAATCAGACCGCAAAAACGGTGTGATCAGATAAATGCCGTTGAACAGGTCGCACGCCGCATCAAGCAGGGAGCGGGCGATCGCGAGCCCTTCCTCGGCCTGTTTTTGTTTGTCATTTCCCGCCAGCGCCATCTTTTCGCGGATTGAATCGGACAGTTTGATGCCGGGGATTTCGTTGTGGATGAATTCCGCGTTGCGGCTGCTGGTCAGCGGCATGACGCCGATATAGATCGGTGTTTCAAGATGCTTTGTTTCTTCGTGGATTTTGATGAGCTGCTCCTCTGAATAGACAGGCTGGGAAATGAAATAGTCTGCGCCGCAGGCGATTTTTTTCTCAAGCCGTTTCACCGCTTTGTCAATGTGTCTGACATTCGGATTGAAGGCGGCCGCCACTGAGAAATTTGTTTTCTTGCCGAGCGGTTTACCTGAATATGACAAGCCTTCGTTAAACTGTTTGATCAGGCTGATCAAATCGAACGATGTCAGATCATAGACGGAAGTCGCTCCCGGAAAGTCGCCGATTTTCGACGGATCGCCGGTAATCGCCAGCACGTCTGACAGCCCCAGTGTATCGAGCCCCATTAGATGGGACTGCAGGCCGATCAGGTTGCGGTCTCTGCATGTAATATGGATCAGCGACCTCATATCGAGGCGCTGTTTTAAGAGCGCGCCGCAGGCGACATTGCTGATCCTCGGTGTGGCAAGCGAGTTGTCCGCCAATGTCAGTGCATCGATTCCGGCTGATTGAAGCTCTTTAGCGGCGTGCAAAAATTTCTCAAAGTTTAATTGTTTTGGAGGATCGAGTTCGACGATAATGGACCGTTTTTGCTTGGCCAGATCGTCGAGAACGGGCTCTGTCCTTTCGTTTTGAACAGCAAGCGCCGCTTTCTTTCTGATTTTCACGTGCTTTTCGGTGACTGGAGGAAGCCCTTTGACTGCCTCAGCCATCGCCCTGATGTGGTTCGGCGTGGTTCCGCAGCAGCCGCCGATGATCCGTGCGCCTTGATTGCGGAATTCCTCCGCGCTTTCCCTGAAATATTCATCATCTGTCTCATAAACAAGCCTGCCTTCGACAAGGGACGGGAGGCTGCTGTTGGGATAGACGGAAAGATAGGCGTCTTCTAAAAGCGGGACTTCTTCAAGCGCTCTGATCATATGATAAGGGCCGAGGCGGCAGTTGATGCCAACGACTTCTGCGCCGAGGGATGCCAGCTGCTTCAGACCGTCCGCAAGCGGGGTTCCGTCCTGAAGAACGCCCTCTTCGTGCATTGAGACATTCAAAATGATCGGCAGCTCTGTTTCCTTTCTGGCAATCTTTAAAACTTCGCGCGCTTCTTCTAAATCATAATAGGTTTCGAGCAGAAGTCCGTCCGGCTGCTCATTTAACAGAAGATAGAGCTGTTCGCGGAAGCTTCTTTTAATGTCCTCGAGAGAATACGAGTTTTTGTTGAACGTCCGGATTCCGCCGAGCGTACCGAGAACATAAGCAGAACCGGCGGCGGAGCGGGCGAGACGGACCGCTTTTTCGTTGATTTGTTTTGTTTCGTCTTCGAGCCCGTATCTGGACAGCTTGATGAAGTTTGCGCCGTACGTGTTCGTTTGAATGATATCGGCGCCGGCCTGTACATACGCTTCGTGGACGCGTCTCACTTCTTCGGGCTTGGAGATGTTCAGTTCCTCAAAACACCTGTCGATCCCGTAGGAATACAGAAGTGTGCCCATTGCGCCGTCCGCGATTAACGTTTTGCTTTTTATATCCTCCAAAAAACCCATCGTTTTCCCCCTTAAGCATTTTTGATAAACAAAAAAGTCTTCTGTGAAGCAGAAGACTTTTCATCGACATTGTCCGTCTTCTTATCTTCCAAGCAGACTGCTTGCTGGATTTAGCACCTTGGTCATGAATATTCATTCACCGGTTGCTGAGGCTTCATCGGGCCAGTCCCTCTGCCTCTCTTGATAAGAACAGCTATTTAGTTTCTATTGATTACTTTTACTCAATTTACCGAAAATCGGGAGAATAATCAACAGTAAATTAAGAATTTATCGAAAATTTATAAATTGGACATCAATCGGCAGGTCGGCTTCCCTCACCATCGCGATGATTTGCTGAAGGTCGTCTTTATTTTTTCCGGTTACGCGGACTTGATCATCCTGCACTTGCGATTTAACTTTCAGACCCGATTTTTTTATCAGGTTATTGATTTTTTTCGCGTTTTCTTTGTCGATGCCCTGAACTAGTTTTCCGCGCTGTCTGACCGTGCCGCCTGAAGCGTTCTCAAGCTTTGAGTATTCGATGTTTTTCGTCGGGACGTTCCGCTTGATCAGTTTGCCGACAAGCACGTCTTTCAGCTGGTTCATTTTAAATTCGTCGTCCGATACGAGAACGAGCTCGTCTCCTTCGAGTGTGATGCTGCTTTTTGACCCTTTGAAATCATAGCGTGTGCCGATTTCCTTGAGAGCGGTCTGAATTGCGTTTTGAACTTCAGGCAGTTCAACCTTTGAGACGATATCAAATGAGCTTTCTTTCGCCATGTGAAAACCTCCATCCATTTTACTTATGAGTCAATTATAGTAGAATAAGGTGAAACTTCCAATATCGAGCGGTTTGCCTGGCCGCGATCCGGCAATAATTTTAACATTGGAGGAATAATAAGAAAAAGAAAAACAGGCGGATAAGAAAGGAAGAAACAGTATGGAACCAGGACAGCAGCTAACATTGAAAATAGATCATAAAGCCGATTACGGTTACTTTTTGACGGACGGCGAAACGGCGGTCCTTCTGCATCAGAGCGAGATCACGGAGGATATTGAAGACAGAGAAGAGGTCGATGTCTTTTTATATGTCGATCATGAAGATCGCTTGGCGGCTACGATGAGAAAGCCGATGATCAGCGCTGAACAGTACGGCTGGGTGGAAGTCGTTGATGCCGTCAGCGGCATGGGGGTTTTCGTCGATGTCGGGCTCTCGAAGGACGCCCTCGTTGCGACAGAGCATCTCCCGCCGTATGAATCAGTATGGCCGCAAAAAGGGGACAGGCTGTACTGTATGCTGAAAATCACGGGGCACGGAAGGATGTTTGCCAAACCGGCGCCGGAGGATAAGATCAGCGAGCTGTTTAGTGAAGCTTCACCCGGTCTGATGAATAAAGAGCTCACCGGAACGATCTACCGCTTGATCGCATCAGGCTCTTTTATGATTTCCGAAACCGGCATCAGAGGCTTTATCCATTCTTCTGAGCGAAAGGAAGAGCCGAGGCTTGGGGAAAAGCTGACCGCAAGGGTGATCAAAGTAAAAGAAGACGGTTCTGTTAATCTGTCGCTTCTGCCAAGAAAGCAGGATGCCTTGTCGGTTGATGCAGAACAAATTTTGACTTATATGAGAACGAGAAACGGCGCGATGCCGTTCTGGGATAAAAGTGACCCTGAGGATATCAAAGAGCGCTTCAACATGAGCAAAGCAGCATTTAAAAGGGCGCTCGGCCATCTGATGAAACAGGATAAAATCTATCAGGAAGAGGGCTGGACATACGAGAAAAAATAAATATGAGGCGGCGTCCGATGAGGACGCCGCCGGTTTTTTACAAGTGATCAGGCTTCTTTGATTCCTGGTGTTTACCGGCTTGTCTGTTCTTTTCAGCGAGCCGGTTTTTCTGCTGGTTGACGGCGTTGTTGTCAACTGGCTTTTTATCATCATCTTTCATGAGGAAGCACCTCCTGTCAAAATGTCGCTTTTAGCTTGCACACTGCCGGCAAAACTATGTACTCTCCCAACCGCGATGTTTTTTGCCGGGAAGTTTATGCCTCCTTGTACCGCCAGCATACACATATCATAAGACCCAAAAAAAGGAGACTTGGTATGAAACATTGCTGCTCAGTTTACATTCAAAGTGTTTCGGCAGGAGGAGTCGTCAATTTTGGCGGTGCGTTCAAAATTTGTCCGATCACAATGGAAAAAGTGGTCGAGGGGTCTGGAGGTCCTGATGTCGCGACAGCGGCTGCCGGTTTTCTTGATGGAGCGCTTACACCGGCCGCCGCTGAAGGAACAGTCACCGAAGACAGCTGACGAAGAAGGCCTGCTTTTATCAAGCAGGCCTCTGTTTTACCTTATCTTTTGTCTTTCCCCGGAAAAAAGACCGCCAATGTTCCGGGGCCGGAATGGGCGCCGACCGCTGAACCGACCATGTTGACGACGATTTCCCCCGGCTGAAATTCGGCTTCGATCATCCGTTTGACCTCTTCGGCCGTCTCTTCGTCATCTCCGTGGCTGATGCCGACCGTCTGTCCGCTCAAATCGACGCTTCTTTCTTTCATCAATTCGATCATCCGTTTGAGCAGCTTCTTTTTGCCCCGGATTTTTTCCAAGGGGACAAGCTTGCCGTCTTCAACATGCAGGAGCGGTTTAATATTCAGCAAACCGCCGACAAAAGCCGATGCTTTGCTGATTCTACCGCCTCTTGCCAAATAAGTCAGGTCATCTACGGTAAAAATATGTTCAAGATGTTCGCAAAAGTCCTTTACAGACGATTCAATTTCTTGTATTGTATTGCCGTTAGTTGCGAGTTTAAGGGCGTGCTTAACCGCGAGCCCATAGCCTAATGAAGCGCATTTTGAGTCGATGATCCGCAGATCGAAATCAGGGAACTCTTCCTTGACTTCGTTTGCTGCCATCACAGCCGTCTGGTATGTTCCGGAAAGCTCTGAAGAAAAGGCGATATAGAGAGCGGGTTTGTTTTCGCCGGCCAGCTCCCTGAATGCATTCTTGAACCGCATCATGGACGGCTGGGACGTTTTCGGCGCTTTGCCTTCGCGCATCGCTTCATAAACGTCCAGAGGCTGAATCGTCAGAAGGTCATCGTACTCTTTTTCATCAAGCAGCACCTTTAACGGAATAAATGAGATGTGATGTTCATCATAAAAAGATTTCGGCAAATCTGCCGCACTGTCTGCTAAAAGGTGAACGTTCATTTGAACCCCTTCTTTCTAAAAAATGGTGGAAAAGGACGCCAAACTGTCCTTCGGTATATTTCGTTTTTTAGGTCAACTATATCATATATTTTTACATTGACGTTTTCAAAATATTGTTTTAAGGGTAAACCAAATATATACGAAAGTAGCGGAGGAACTAAATATGGTCATAGCTGAAGCAAAAAAATTGTTCATTGTCATCATCGGCGCCTTGTTAAATGCCATCGGATTGAATCTGTTTCTGATTCCCGCCGATGTTTACGCCAGCGGCTTTACGGGGGTGGCGCAGCTTTTATCGAGTGCGCTTGACCAGTACAGCCCGATTTACTTTTCAACGGGGACGCTATTGTTTATTTTAAACATTCCCGTCGGGATTCTGGGCTGGCTGAAGGTCGGGCGCTCATTTACGGTTTACAGCATTTTGAGCGTAGCCTTGACGACGGTCTTTTTAGGAATGCTCCCTGAGGCGAGCCTGTCAAACGATATTTTGCTGAACGCCGTGTTCGGCGGGGTGATCGCCGCGGTCGGAATCGGCCTGACCCTTAAATACGGGGCTTCAACGGGCGGTTTGGATATTATCGCGATGATCCTGGCGAAGTGGAAAGACAAACCGGTCGGCACCTATTTCTTTATTTTAAACGGTGCGATCATTTTAACAGCAGGATTATTGAACGGGTGGGAGAAAGCATTATATACGCTCGTTACACTATATGTGACAACCAGGGTGATCGATGCCATCCACACCCGTCACGCCAAGCTCACCGTTATGATTGTCACAAAGAAAGCGGAGGAGATCAAAGAAGCGATTTACGGAAAGATGGTCCGCGGCATTACAACCGTTCCGGCGAAAGGCGCCTTTACGAATGAACAGAAAGAAATGATGATCATTGTGATTACAAGATACGAATTATACGACTTGGAAAAAATCATTAATGAAGTGGATCCAAATGCTTTCACAAACGTCGTGCAGACAACGCAGGTTTTAGGGTTTTTCCGCAAAGATTAATGAAAGGGTGAATGAATGCGGCTGATTTCCATGATTGTAATGTTGCTGTTTGTCGGTGGATGCGGGCAAAACGGGGATCAAGTCCCCGATAAGGAGGTATCAGGGGAAGTGAATAACGGGAGTGTAACATTAACGGTTGAACCCGTTCAGAAGCAGGGAGAAATCGAATTTCGGATGTCGGTTGTCAACCATACGGATGATGTGGCAGAGTTTGAATTCAGCAGCGGACAGAAATTTGAACTGATCGTCAGCGACAAAGAAGGGAATGAAAGGTACCGCTATTCGAAAGGAAAAATGTTTACGCAGGCGTTCCAGACGATGACGCTCAAACCGAAAGAGTCTTACGATTTTACTGATGTATGGAAAGAGGTGCCTGAACCCGGCACATATGAAGTAAACGTGACATTTTTGGGAAGATCGGAACAGTTTGCAACTTTGAGGGCCGGCAAATCGTTTGAAGTGAAATAGCCGTCAAAAAAGGCATCCCGGGAAGGATGCCTTTTTGTATGCTGTCAGGCAGAAGGGAAGGCGGCTGCCTGAACACCGCCCTGTGACCGTTAATATTGATCCCCATTGAAAATAGAATTTTTAACGATAACGTAGTCTACGTTGCGGATCGCATCGAGCTTGTTTCCTCCCGCGTAAGAAATGGATGACTGCAGATCCTGTTCCATTTCTGTCAGCGTATCCATGATCGCGCCTTTATGCTCCACGTACATTTTTTTGCCTTCGACATTTTTCTTTTCACCTTTTTGGTACTCAGAAGCCGAACCGAAATATTCTTTGTAAAGCTTGCCGTCTTTTTCGATCGTTGCCCCCGGCGATTCTTCGTGTCCGGCAAACAGCGAACCGATCATGACCATTGTCGCTCCGAATCTGACCGATTTGGCGATGTCCCCGTGAGTGCGGATGCCGCCGTCTGCAATGATCGGCTTGCTCGCCGCTTTTGCACACCAGCGCAGCGCAGCCAGCTGCCAGCCGCCCGTTCCAAAACCGGTTTTAATTTTTGTAATGCAGACTTTTCCGGGACCGATGCCGACTTTTGTAGCGTCGGCGCCGGCGTTTTCAAGTTCTCTCACAGCTTCGGGCGTTCCGACATTTCCTGCGATCACGAAGCTGTCCGGAAGATGTTTTTTAATGTGCTGAATCATATTGATGACGGCGTTCGAGTGACCGTGAGCGATATCGATCGTGATGTAATCAGGCGTGAGATTCTCTTTCACCAGCTCTTCGATAAACGCGTATTCGTCATCTTTGACTCCGACGCTGATTGAAGAAAACAAACCGCGCGCCTTCATGTCTTTTACAAAATCGATCCGTGTTTCCGGCTCAAAGCGGTGCATCACATAAAAGTAACCGTTTTCCGCTAATGAAACAGCCAGCTTTTCATCTATAATGGTCTGCATATTGGCGGGCACCACAGGCAGTTTAAATGTTCTTCCGCCGAACTGCACGGACGGATCACATTCAGAGCGGCTCTTGACGATGCACTTTGCAGGAATTAGTTGAATATCTTCATAATCAAACACGTTTTCCAATATAAAAACCCCCAAAAACGAATATTTATTTGTTTGTTATATAAAATGTTCGCCTTTTATAATGTACTTCCTTTTGCTTCCGATGTCAAATTTTTATGTTTTGAAATTTGAACATAAAAAAGGAGCCGTGCCGATGGCACAGACTCCTCTCCGGCTGTCAAAAAGCCGGCGTGTTGTTATGATCGTTGATCTAGCTGCTCCTGAAGATCGTGAAGCTGGCGCCGTTCGGCATCAGTTGAATTGGCGTATGCCGAGGAAAGGGCGTTTTTGGCTCTTGCAACGGCTTTCGCCTTTTCGCCTGAATCCGTCGAAGCTTCAGCTTCATGAACGGCTGCTTTGGCCATTTGAAACAGTTCGTTTCTCATGTTACAGCCCTCCGCATTCCGTCGGGCCGCTCTTTTGTTCAGCCTCTTCTAATGTGGAGCGGTAAGGGAACCTGGCGGCATGCTGTTTAAGCGAATCCTTGCCTTGCTGAATAAACCGTTTTGATTTGCTGCGTTTACCCATCTTGAAATTCCCCCTTAACACGAGTGACGGTCCGGTGCGGCCGTCTTCTCATAGTATTGCCGTTTTGAAAAGCCGTTTATGAATGGCAAATTATAATATTATAAAGCGAAGTAGTCCTTCAAAAAGACTGCGATTCCGTCTTCTTCGTTTGATTTTGTAACCTTGTTTGCAACGCTTTTTACCCCTTCGATGCCGTTGCCCATCGCCACGCCGCAGCCCGCGAACTCAAGCATTTCAAGGTCGTTGTCTTCATCGCCGAAGGCAATGACCCGCTCAGGCGGTATCCCGTAATAGTCCGTGATTTTCTCTAAGCCGACCGCTTTATTGATGCCGCTTTTAATCAGTTCGATCACATGCCACGGAGCCGCCCATCTTCGATGATCGACCATCTCCGCGTGAACGTCTGACAGGTAGGAGCGGATCGCCGGAACATCCTCTTCTTTTGCGTGGATCAGTACGCTTGTCACATCCTGGCCGAGGTTTGTCCTTAAATCTCCGACCGTAATATTCGGGCTGCCCATCGTAAAGACATCAATCAGTTTTTCGTCATGATAATGAAAATAAACATGATCGACAATTTCAGCAAGGATATTATGTACGTTGTATGTCTCGCTGACTTCAATGATCTGTTTGACCACCTCGAGATCAAGAGATGTATGGAAGCGTCCCCAGCTTTGATCTTTAGGATGATGGACAAACGCTCCGTTGAAATTGACGATCGGCGTATCGAGCTGGAGCTGATCATAATACACGGAGCTTGCTCGGAACGGTCTTCCCGTAGAAATGCACACGTAATGTCCATCTTCCAGCAGCTTGCGGATGACGTCGCTGGAGCTTTCCGAGATGGTCTTGTCGTCTTTTAATAATGTACCGTCTAAGTCCAATGCAATTAAATATGGTTTTGTCTCCATAAATGCTCCTTTGTTGTGAATTTGAAAGTTCTGACTTACCTATAGTGTATCTTTTTACCTTCTTTATTGTCTACATGTTAAACTTATGATGATGGACATCCTAAAAGGAGGAAGAAACAGTCGTGATCATAATCGAGAAGCAATATATTTCAAACATTCCTCTTTTGCATATTGTAAAAGAGGAGAAAAAAGAGAAAGCTCTTCCTCTTGTTTTCTTCATACATGGTTTTACAAGCGCAAAAGAGCATAACCTTCACTTCGCATATCTGCTTGCCGAAAAAGGAATGCGCGTGGTCCTGCCTGAGGCTCTTTATCACGGGGAGAGGGAAGAACAGCTCACTCAGGAAGAGCTCGCCCCGAGGTTTTGGGAGATCGTCACGAATGAAATCAAAGAGCTCGAAGTGCTGAAAAACCACTTTGAACAAGAAAACCTGATTGAACAGGGCCGTATCGGCGCCGCCGGAACTTCGATGGGCGGTATTGTCACGCTCGGCGCTTTGACACAATACGAATGGATTACAACTGCCGTCAGTTTAATGGGCAGTCCCGCCTATGTAGAATTTTTTGATCAACAGCTCGCTTTTATGCGTGAAAAGAAAATTGAACTTCCTTTCACAGAAGGACAAATCGAACAGCAGCGCGATAAACTGAAGCGTTTTGACTTGAGTCTGCAGCCGGACAAATTGAAGATGAGGCCGCTTTTATTTTGGCACGGCAAACAGGATGGCACCGTTCCGTTTGCTTTGGCGCGCCGCTTCTATGAATCGACGATTCCGCTGTATGAAACTCGGCCTGATTTGCTGCATTTTATCGAAGATGAGCGGGCCGGGCATAAAGTATCAAGGGAAGGCCTTTTGAAAACAGTCGAATGGTTTGATGCGCACCTTTAAGTGCTATCGGTTTAGAAAATGAAAGAAGTGCGTTATACTGATGAAAAAAGGAGTGAGGAAGAGTGGATGAAGCATTAAAAGAGAACATCATGGGTGCCCTTGAACAGGTCGTTGACCCTGAACTGGGCGTCGATATCGTCAATCTCGGCCTTGTATATGACGTGGATATGGATGAAAACGGCAAAACTGACGTGACTATGACTTTGACTTCAATGGGCTGTCCGCTGGCGCCGATCATTGTGGATGAAGTCAAAAAAGCGCTCGCAGATATTCCCGAAGTCAAGGAAGTTGACGTTCATATCGTCTGGAATCCGCCTTGGACACGGGACAAAATGTCGCGATATGCGAAAATCGCACTTGGCATCCAATAAACGTTTCCAGAGCCTGCTCAACCGTTGACAGGCTCTTTCTGTTTTGAAAAGGGAGCCGCCGTAATAGATAACACGGGCGTATCAAGGCAGATCGCTACTCCCGTTATAAAAAGAACGCTTGTACAAGCGTTCTTTTTTTATTGCAAAAACGCCAGCCGGCACATTCTCCGGTTTGAAAAGCGGAGAATCCGGGAAGATGGGAACGGAGCACGACCAAGCCGCTGAAAAAGGACCGCCGGCGGGAGGAAAGAACCAATATGAAAGATGAACAAAAAATATTAAATATACAATTGAATTAATTTTTATTCATGTTATAATGTTAAATAATTTCACAAAGACCAAGAAGGTGAACTTGTTTTGAAAATAGGTATTATAGGTGCTACTGGCTATGGAGGGGCAGAGATTATGAGGATTATGAAGTTGCACCCTTATGCAGATGAATGCATATTGTATTCATCGAGTGATGAGGGAGCCCGCTATGATGCCGCATACCCGCACCTTATGAAACTGACAGATCAACACCTGCAACCGATCGAAGTAAAGAAAATTGCGAACGAAATCGATTTTTTATTTATGGCTGCGCCTCCGGGGGTATCCAGCCGGCTGACGCCACAGTTTGATGCATATGACATACCGATCATTGACCTGTCCGGCGATCTCAGGCTGCAGAACCCGAGCGTCTATGAAAAGTGGTATAAAAGGGAAGCCGCGCCTGAACACGTGCTTCAAAAAGCGGTATACGGACTGTCTGAGCTGAATCGGGAAGACATTAAAACGGCGCAGTACATAGCCAATCCAGGTTGTTTCCCGACAGCGGTTCTTCTCGGCTTGGCGCCGCTCGTCAAAAGCGGCAGCATCAACGAATCTTTTGTCATCATCGATGCGAAAACAGGGGTATCGGGAGCAGGCAGAAAGGCGTCGATGGGCACTCACTTTTCAGAGATCAATGACAATTTCAAAATATATAAGGTAAACGAACACCAGCATACGCCTGAAATCGAGCAGATTGTTAAACAATGGGACTCCGCATTTAAACCGATCACATTCAGCACGCATTTAGTTCCGATGACAAGGGGCATTATGGCGACCATCTACACAGAACTGAAAGACAGCATGGATGCCGAACAGCTCCAACTTATTTTTTCAAAATTTTATAAAGATTCATACTTTGTCAGAGTGAGAGAACCCGGTTCGTTCCCTGCAACTAAAGAGGTGTACGGCAGCAATTTTTGCGATATCGGCGTTACCGTTGATGAACGGACGAACAGAGTGACAATTGTGTCAGTGATCGATAACTTGATGAAGGGAGCCGCGGGTCAGGCTGTTCAAAACTTCAACATTATGAATGGCTGGAGCGAAACCGCCGGGCTTGAATTTACGCCAATTTATCCATAAGACGGGAGAGAACAAACATATGATTCAGGTGAGTCAAGACAGCATAAAAAAAACAGACGGAAATGTCGCTTCGCCTAAAGGCTATTTGGCAAAAGGGGTTCACTGCGGCCTCCGCTATTCAAAAAAGGATCTTGGAATTATCATCAGCTCAAGACCGGCGGTGAGCGCCGCCGTTTATACGCAAAGCCACTTTCAGGCTGCGCCGATCAAGGTGACGCAGGAAAGTCTCAAAAAAAGCGCGCATCTGCAAGCCGTCATCGTCAACAGCGCAAATGCCAACGCATGTACGGGAGAGCAGGGCTTAAAAGATGCATATGAGATGCGCCGTCAAAGCGCTGATATGCTTGGGATCGAGCCGGAACTGGTGGCCGTGTCCTCAACCGGCGTCATCGGCGAATACCTCAATATGGAGAGCATTACAAAAGGCATCAGCCTTCTCGCCGAGACTGAGCCTGCCGAAGGCGATTTCGAAGAAGCGATCTTAACGACAGACACGGTGATCAAACAAACGTGCTATGAACTGATGATCGGCGGTCAAAGAGTGACGATTGGCGGAGCAGCCAAAGGGTCGGGGATGATCCACCCGAATATGGCGACGATGCTCGGCTTTGTCACAACAGATGCATGCATCGAAGAAAGCGCGCTGCAAAGGGCATTAAGGGAAATTACGGACGTTTCATTCAACCAGATCACAGTCGACGGCGACACATCGACTAACGATATGGTGCTCGTCATGGCGAACGGATGCGCCGGAAATGAGCGCCTCCATGAAGAACACGAAGATTGGCCGGTTTTCAAAAAAGGCCTGCAGCTTGCCTGCACAGACCTCGCCAAACAAATCGCGAGAGACGGGGAAGGGGCGACAAAGCTGATCGAGGTTGAAGTGAACGGTGCGAAAAGCAATCTTGAAGCGCAAATCATCGCCAAAAAAATCGTCGGCTCAAACCTTGTAAAAACCGCGGTTTACGGAACGGATGCGAACTGGGGCAGAATCATTGTCGCGATCGGAGACAGCATGGCTGCTGTGACACCGGAGAAGGTAGAAATCTACCTGGGCAGCCAATGCCTTTTTAAAAATAACGAACCGCAGCCGTTTTCAGAAGAGCTGGCCAAAACATATTTAGAAAACAGCGAAGTGAAAATCGAGGTTCGCTTGCAGGAAGGTGACGGAAAGGGTACGGCTTGGGGCTGCGATTTAACTTATGAATACGTCAAAATCAATGCGAGCTATCGGACGTAAAAAGGGGATCACAATGGATAAAACAATCGTTTTTAAATGCGGCGGAAGCGTCATCCGCGAACTATCGGACGAATTTTTTCAAAATCTGAAAGAGCTGACCGAAAGCGGCTGGAAAATCGCACTCGTCCACGGGGGCGGGCCTGATATTACAAAGATGCTGAAGAAACTCAATATTCGAAGCGAATTC
The DNA here is from genome assembly GCF_001042485.2 of Bacillus paralicheniformis. Classification (GTDB taxonomy): domain Bacteria; phylum Bacillota; class Bacilli; order Bacillales; family Bacillaceae; genus Bacillus; species Bacillus paralicheniformis. The sequence continues at coordinate 176,052 of NZ_LBMN02000012.1, read as the reverse complement.
GTCAACGGACAGCGCAAGACGACAAAAGCGGTTCTTGAAGTCGCTGAAATGGTCTTATCCGGTTCGATCAACAAATTTTTCGTTGCCGAGCTGACAAAGCACGGCCTTCCGGCTGTCGGCGTATCAGGAAAAGACGGGGGACTGCTCCTTGCCGACTATTTAAATGAAAAAGAATACGGTCAGGTCGGGCGCATTAAAAAAGTAAACGGCCGAATGGCCGAAGCGCTCATGGAAAAAGGCTTTATTCCGGTTATCGCCCCCCTCTCGATGACGGATGGCTGTGAGACTTTGAATGTGAACGCCGATTTGGCGGCGTCGGCTGTTGCGGCAGCCTTGCACGCTGACAAATTAATGTTTGTGACAGACGTTAAAGGGATTATGAAAAACGAAGAAATGCTGAAAGAGCTGACGCCGGCAGACATCGAAAGCCTGATTGCTGAAGGCGTGATCTCGGGAGGCATGATACCAAAAGTGCATTCTGCAAAAGAAGCCCTCACAGATGAAGTGGATGAAGTGATGATCGTGAGCGGAAAAGGATCTTTCCTCACGAAAGACGATTTCATCGGCACGAAAATCATTAAACAAAAGGAGGCCGTATCGTGAGTCATTTATTTCAGACGTACAGCCGCTGGAATATCAATATTAAAAAAGCGAAAGGCACGATCGTTCAGGATGAGAAGGGGAACGCTTATCTTGATTTCGTCCAGGGAATCGCGGTCTGCAATCTCGGGCATTGCCCCGATTCAGTGACAGCTGCTGTCAAAAAACAGCTTGATGATGTCTGGCATGTTTCCAATCTGTTTCAAAATGAGCTTCAAGAAAAGGTTGCACAGCTTCTTGCCAAAAACAGTGCAGGCGATCTCGTCTTCTTTTGCAACAGCGGGGCAGAAGCGAATGAAGGGGCGGTGAAGCTCGCACGAAAACATACGCAAAAAACAAAAATCATAACGTTTCAGCAATCGTTCCACGGACGCACGTATGCGGGAATGGCCGCAACCGGACAGGAAAAGATCAAGCTCGGATTCGGACCGATGCTTGAAGGATTCCACTACTTACCTTACAACGAGCCGAAAGCATTTGCCGAATTGCAGGATGAAAAAGATATCGCGGCAGTGATGCTCGAGCCGATTCAAGGCGAAGGCGGCGTCATCCCTGCGAGCAGGGAATTTCTGCAGAGCGTTCAAGATTTTTGCCGCGATAAGCAGGCTCTCCTTATCGTCGACGAAGTTCAAACAGGAATTGGACGCACCGGTAAAGCTTTCGGATATGAATACGAAGGGCTGTCACCTGATATCATCACCGTCGCGAAAGGACTGGGCAGCGGTTTTCCGGTCGGAGCCGTGATCGGGAAAAAAGAGCTTTCAGAAGCGTTCTCTCCGGGTTCCCACGGCTCGACATTCGGAGGGAACATGCTGGCGATGGCTGCGGCAAACGCCACGTTGGAGACCATTTTTGAAAGCAGCTTTCTTGAAGAAGTGAGCGCCAAAGGAGCATTTTTGCATCAACAGCTGAAAGAAAAGCTTCAATTTCCGCTTGTAAAAGATATCCGCGGGAAAGGGCTGATCGCCGGAATCGAGTGCAAGGAACCTGTACAGCCGCTGATCGAAGCGCTTCAAAAGGAAGGTTTGCTCGTTCTTCCCGCGGGTCCGAACGTCATCAGACTTCTGCCGCCATTGACGGTTGCGAAAAGTGAAATCAAAGCGGCCGTGGAAAAACTGAAAGCTGTCATGGCAGATCATTCAGCTGTAAAACAGTAATTTTTTTTCGATATGTAAGTATAAAAATTCATGAATATCATTATTTATTCATCAAAGGTGGGCATAAGATGGAAGGATATTTAGTTCTTGAAGATGGTACATCCTTCAGCGGTGAACTGGACGGTCTTGACGGCTGCACCGGTGAAGTCGTCTTTTTTACGGGCATGACCGGCTATCAGGAGGTTTTGACAGACCCTTCTTATAAAGGCCAGATTATTGTCTTTACGTACCCGCTGATTGGCAACTACGGAATAAACGAAAGCGATGATGAAAGCAAACGGCCTCAGGTGAAAGGGGTTGTCGTCTATGAAGCGTGCGACAGGTTTTCCCATCATCAGGCGACAGAAAGCCTTCGGGAATACTTGGCGAAGTGGGATGTTCCGCTTTTATCGCACGTGGACACAAGAGCAGTTGTTCAGCATATCAGGGCAAAGGGGACGCTGAATGCCAGACTGACGAAACAAAAGGACGGCATTCCGGCTCCGCGCCAGCTGGAAAACTATGCGGCACAGGTTGCCGGACAAAACGAAAACGGCGCCTTTAGGGAAGGCAATACGCATATTGCGGTGATCGATTTCGGCTATAAAAAGTCGATCGCTTCATCGCTTGCAAACCGGGGCTGTAAAGTAACGGTCGTTCCCTATCAAGAGATGGACGGCATTTCAAAGCTGAATCCGGACGGGATCGTCCTTTCAAACGGGCCGGGCGATCCGAAAGCGATCCTTCCATATATGGATGCACTCCGGGATATCATCTCTTCCTATCCGACTCTCGGCATCTGTCTCGGGCACCAGCTGATCGCGCTCGCATTCGGAAGCGACACGTATAAGCTTCCGTTCGGCCACAGGGGAGCCAATCATCCGGTCATGGACAAAGAGACCGGACGCGTGTTCATGACAAGCCAAAACCACAGCTATGTCGTCGATCGGGACACCATCAGCGAAAATGAATTTTCCGTCAGATTTTATCATGTCAACGACGGTTCAGTAGAAGGGCTGATGCATAAAACACTGCCTGTCATATCCGTTCAGTTTCATCCGGAAGCCCATCCGGGACCGGCTGAAAGCGAGTGGATATTCGGCGAATATTTGCAGAAATTGAACGAAGCAAGGAGAGAGATCGCCCATGCCTAAAGATCAAACCATCAAAAGCATTCTCGTTATCGGGTCGGGGCCGATTATCATCGGGCAGGCCGCTGAATTCGACTATTCCGGAACCCAGGGCTGCATGGCGCTGAAAAGCGAAGGCTACCGGGTGATTCTCGTCAACAGCAACCCGGCGACCATCATGACCGATGAATCTTTTGCAGATGAAATCTATTTTGAGCCCTTGACAGTGGAAAGCCTCACACAAATCATCAAGCGCGAAAAACCGGACGGACTGCTCGCCAATCTGGGCGGACAGACAGCGCTGAATTTGGCTGTCGAGCTCGAAAAGGCCGGCATTCTTAAAACATACGGGGTAAAGCTGCTTGGAACATCTGTTGATACGATCGAAAAGGGCGAAGACAGGGAAAAGTTCCGCGCCTTGATGAAGGAGCTGAACGAACCTGTGCCGGATTCAGAAATTGTTGACAATCAAGATGATGCGCTTCGTTTTGCGCTCTCAATCGGTTTTCCGATTATCGTGCGGCCGGCCTATACATTGGGCGGAAAAGGAGGCGGCATCGCGGCGACGAAAGAGGAGTTCCTGCCTTTAATCGAAAGCGCCCTCCTCGCAAGCCCGATTCACCAATGTCTTGTCGAAAAAAGCATTGCCGGTTTTAAAGAAATCGAATACGAAGTCATGCGTGACAGAAACAATACATGCATTACCGTCTGCAATATGGAAAACATCGATCCGGTCGGCGTCCATACGGGGGATTCGATCGTTGTCGCCCCGTCGCAGACATTAACGGATGCGGATTATCAAATGCTTCGTTCTGCCAGCTTAAAGATCATTTCCGCGCTCGATGTCGTCGGCGGCTGCAACATTCAATTCGCCCTGGACCCGGAAAGCAAAAATTATTATGTCATCGAGGTGAATCCGAGAGTAAGCCGTTCATCGGCACTCGCCTCAAAAGCGACCGGCTATCCGATCGCAAAAATGGCGGCTAAACTGGCTGTCGGCTACACGCTTGCCGAGCTGAAAAATCCGCTCACAGATTCGACATACGCCAGCTTCGAGCCTGCTCTTGACTATGTCGTCGTCAAATTTCCGCGCTGGCCGTTCGACAAATTCAAACAAGCCGACCGTAAGCTCGGCACGAAAATGAAAGCGACGGGAGAAGTCATGGCGATTGACCGCAATCTTGAAGCGGCCCTGCAAAAAGCGGTCGCATCCCTTGAGCTGAAAACGTCAGGAACCCATTTGCCCGAACTTGGCGGCGCATCTTCAGAAGTGTTGTGGAAGCTGCTTGAGACTCCTGATGACCGCCGTTTCTTTGCGGTCATGGAGCTGCTGAGCAGGGGGGCTTCCATCAGCGAGATACACGAGAAAACGAAAATCGATAACTATTTCCTTCATGTGTTTTCTAACATCATTCAGCTGGAAAACATGTTGATGGAACAGGGAGACGCGCTGTCCGTCAGCCTTTTGAAAAAGGTAAAAGAAAAGGGATTTACCGACTTTACGATCGCTTCCCTCACCGGAAAGACGGAAGAAGAAGTGCGCGCGCTCCGCAAGAAAATGGGCATAGCCGCATCCTTTAAAATCGTCGATACATGCGCAGCTGAATTTGATGCGAAGACAAACTATTTTTACTCGACGTATTTTGGGAAAAGCGACGGAGACATCTCTCAAAAAACGAAAAAGCGCGCCCTGATCATCGGTTCCGGCCCGATACGGATCGGCCAGGGAGTCGAGTTTGACTACAGCGCCGTGCACGGCGTCATGACGCTGAAAAACCTCGGGTTTGAAACGATCATGCTGAACAACAACCCGGAAACCGTCAGCACGGATTATGAAATGGCAGACCGCCTGTACTTTGAACCGATTACACCCGAGCATATTCTCAATGTCGCTGAAGCGGAAGATATCGATTTTGCGATTGTTCAATTCGGCGGCCAATCCGCCATCAATGTGGCTGAAGCGATTGAAAAAGCGGGCATCACCCTGCTTGGGACATCATCGGAAACCCTTGACATACTTGAAGACCGTGATCAATTTTATCAGCTTCTTGACGAGCTCGGCATTTCTCATGCTAAAGGAGAAACGGCTTCATCAAAAGCGGAAGCGGTGCAGAAAGCAAACGAAATCGGCTATCCTGTGCTGATCAGGCCGTCATATGTGATCGGCGGCATGGGCATGATGATCGTTCACTCCGAAGCAGAGCTCAGAGAGCTGCTGGGCGGAGCGTCGCAAATGCCTTACCCGATTCTGATCGATCAATACGTATCGGGAAAAGAGTTTGAAATCGACCTTGTCAGCGATGGCGACGATCTCTACATCCCGACTTATATCGAGCATATTGAAAAAGCGGGCGTGCATTCAGGTGACAGCTACGCGATTTTGCCGGGGCCTTCGGTCACTCCGGAGATGAAAAGCGCCGCGCGGGATGCTGCCGCAAAAATCGTCCGCAAGCTCGGATTTAAAGGTATTATGAACATTCAATTTATAGCGGACGCGGATGAACTGCTCATCCTTGAAGTCAATCCGAGGGCGAGCCGGACGGTTCCGGTTGTCAGCAAGGTGATGGGGGTTCCGATGATCCCGCTTGCGGCGCAGCTGTTGGCCGGTTCGTCACTCAAAGAGTTGAAGCCCGCCGCCAAAAACTCACGCGGCGTTGCCGTGAAGTTTCCGGTCTTTTCATCGCACGCTATTCAGGATGTCGATTTGAAGCTTGGACCGGAAATGAAATCGACCGGAGAAGGCATGTATGTCGGCTTCAATCCGGAAAGCGCCCTGAAGAAAATCTTTGCGGGAATCTGGCAAACGAAAGGCTGCATTTACATGGAAGGGGCCGGCGAGCTTCGTTCTCTCGCAGAACAGGCGGGTTTCACCGTACAGTCGGACGATTTTCCAGGCTGGATCAAACGGAAAGACAAAGCGCTGCACATCCATTTAGCCGAATCAAAAGAGGCGAGCAAGCAGCGAATGGAAGCCGTCACCCACGGTGTGGCGGTGATGACAGAGGAAGAGACGGTGCGGGCATTTTTGACGAGCGGGCATGGAACGACTAAAGCCGTGTCGCTTAAAGATTTATATAAAAAGGAAGTGGAGACATGTCTACTGTAAACATCGGGGCGACCCGGGAAATCAATCTGACGGGTAAGGATTTTTTAAGCCTGAAAGACTTTTCAAAAGAAGAGATCGTTTATTTGCTGAAAGAGGCAGCAGCGATGAAGCAAAATAAAATTCAAGACATCTTTAAAGGAAAAACATTGGCGATGATCTTTGAAAAGTCGTCGACGAGAACGCGCGTATCGTTTGAAGCCGGAATGGCGCAGCTCGGCGGAAACGCCCTGTTTTTAAGCAGTAAAGACATGCAGCTGGGCAGAGGGGAAACGATCGCAGATACCGCGAAAGTGCTTTCGGGTTATGTCGACGCGATTATGATCCGCACATTCGAACACGAAAAAGTCGAAGAGCTTGCCAAGCACGCCGAGATTCCCGTGATCAACGGATTGACCGATCTTTTCCATCCGTGTCAGGCGCTTAGTGACCTCTTGACGATTCAAGAGACGAAAGGAACATTAAAAGGGCTGAAAGCCGTTTATGTTGGAGACGGAAACAATGTCGCGCATTCGCTGTTAATCGGCTGTGCGAAAGTGGGATGCGACATTACGGTTGCTTCGCCTGAAGGGTATGAGCCGAATCAGGAAGTGGTAAGACTGGCCGAGGGATTCGCCGAAGAGTCCGGAGCGGCCGTCACAATCACAAATGACCCCGTGTCAGCCGTTCAACAAGCGGATGTCATCTATTCTGATGTGTTTACAAGCATGGGCCAAGAGAAAGAAGCCGAAGAACGGATGAATATCTTTGCTCCTTATCAGGTCAACAGAGCGCTTGTCTCCCATGCCAAACCGGATTACGTCTTTCTGCACTGCCTTCCTGCCCACAGGGAAGAAGAGGTCACCGCAGAGATCATCGACGGCCCGAATTCAGCGGTATTCCAGCAGGCTGAAAACCGCCTGCACGTCCAAAAAGCTTTATTAAAAGCACTGTTATCTTAAATAAAAAACAGCTGATCACAATTGATCAGCTGTTTTTTTAGGCGAATATCAAAACGGCGATGCCGATGACAAAGCAGTAAATCGAGAAATAAACCAAGTTTCCTTTCGCCATAATATTCATGAACCAGCGCAATGAAAAGTATGTAGCGATAATCGATGCGATGAACGCAAACAAATAAGGAAGGAAAAGCTCCCCTAAACGCGGATCATGAAAAATATCGGTAATGCTTAAAATGGTCCCGCCAAGACTGACCGGTATGTACAGTAAAAATGAAAACCTGAGCGCGGTTTCAGATTTGAGGCCGAGCGCCATCGCAGGGACGATCGTCGCTCCCGAACGGCTGATGCCGGGAACAAGTGCAACCATTTGCGACAAGCCGATGATCACGGCGTCTCTCAGTCTGATTTCGCCGTCGTTTTTGCGGCCGCGCAAATTGCGAATGAGAAACAATGCCAGACCCGTGATCAGCAAAGTAACCGCGGTGATCCGGACGCCGTCTTTAAAGAAAGCCGAAATCTCATCATCAAATAAAACACCGATGACACCGGCAGGAATCGTGGCGATGATCAGATAGATGATAAACCTGAAGTCCGCTTTTCCTTTTTCATTTTTTGATGTGACATAAGACAGTCCGTTTACCGCCAGCCTGAAAATATCGTTTTTATAGACGAGCAATACGGCAATTAAAGAACCGGCATTCATTAAAAGCTCAAAACTGAAGCCTTCAATGTTCAAGCCTAAAAAGTGCTGTGCCAGCACCAAGTGGCCGCTTGAAGAAACAGGAATCGGCTCTGTGAGTCCCTGAAGCAACCCTAAAAGGATATACTTGATCAACATTAAAAAATCCATGATACTCCTCCGTTTCCCACAAGTTGTGACGCCCTTTTAAAAGACGGAATGAACGGGCGGTTCGTTTTAATTTTCGGAACACTTTTCTCATTAAACTATACAAAGCAAACAGATGTAAAGATAAAATCGACATGTTTTTTGGGAGAGTGGGGCAATCTAATAATAAAAGGGAGTGAAGCAAATGGGACAGCAGCGTCAATTCCGGCCGGGCCAAAAAGCGCCCAATAATGGAGTGTATGTGGAGATCGGCGAAACGGGAAGCATGGTTCAGAACCCTCAACAAATCAAATTGAGCGCCGGCGAGTTCTTCCCTGAAACCTCCAACCATAACCGGCTCTGGACATATAAAAGAAAGCCTTAAAAAAACAGCCGTCGGACGGCTGTCTATCTAAAGCAAAAAACCCCGCTTTCAAAAGCCGGGGTTTTAATGTTGACTTGCATCCTGTTTAACAGGCATAATTTCTCCAAGAACAATAACGGCTGCGGTGATGATAAAGCCCATAATGACACTGGTTTGAAGGTCATACCCAGCACCGTTCATGGCGCCGACAATATAGCAGGCCATCTGCGTCAAAAGAAATGTCCAGAAAAAAGCGACCACAAATCGCACGTTTCCCACCTCGTCCTTCTCATTCAATTCTAAAACTTATCATACCATATACATAGCCAGCTGGAAAAGACATTTTAGTGAACAAGACAGGGCTTTCAACTCTGTTTTCAGAAATATCAGAAAGGGTATTTCATTAAAGTTTACTTTTCATCATGAAGACTGGGACTTTTCCTTATTCGTTTGCTGCACGTACGACATAAAATAATGAGCAGATTACGGCAGGAAGGAGGCAGGCAAGTGATGAAAATAACCGAACGTTTTTTTCAAATGGATTCAGAATGGAACGTGGTTCATCTTCCGTACAAGCCGAACGGTTTTCTGGTGTTCATTTTCGGCGACCGGAACCATTTTGTCGGGGAAGATTCGAGCTTCTGGCTTCAGCATTACGGAAGAAATCAGCTTCTAACGAGCCTGAGAAACAAAGGCTATACCCTGGTAAACAGCAATTTGTTCGGCAGGCACTGGGGCTCCGAAAAAGCGGTTGCATACGCCAAACAGCTGATTCATTACGTGTTCAAACAAGAGATTTTAAATGAAAAAATTCATTTATTGGCGGAAGGCACAGGGGCCCTCATTGCAGATGAGCTCCTTCGCTCGATCCCGAACCAAATACGTTCTGCAGCGATGGTTAATCCTTGCCTCGATCTTCAGGCTCATCATAAACGAGAAAAAGAAAACAAGTTTTTCTACAAACAGTTTATTAAAGAAATTGCCGAAAGCTACGGAATTACGGAGCGGAAGGCAGCCGATTATCCGTTCAAAAGCATATCCCCTTACCACAATCTCGTACCCGTTCATATTTGGCAAAGACTGAACGGCTCACCGTATCCGTATATGATCCATGCCAAAACGTTTGAGGAGCGCCAGCTTAAAGGCCGTCACAGCGTGGGGCTTACCTTGCACCTGTCCGAACATCCTCAGCGCATTCATTCAGCAATCGCGAACTTTTTCAAAACGCATGAAAAAGTCTTATAGAGAATAGAATAATAGCAGCCCGAAAATGATGAAAAGGGCTGTTTTTTGCTTGGTTAAAAAAGCTGAAACGAAAGGTGGTCCATCGAATGAAGCCGGCACTTGTATATGGAGCAGATGAGTTCTTCGGCCTTTCATTTTGTGAACATCTACTTGAAGAGGGTGTTGACATAGATGTAAAGCTGGAACAGACAAGCGACGAAAAAAAGCTGATGTACCTCGAAGAGCGGCTGATGTGGCTGGGAAGAAACGAGCATTTCCGTCTCATCGAAAAAGAGCTTGAAGCCCCGTACGAACAAGTCTTCATCCAATACACAGGCTCAGTGCCGGAAGAAGCGCTGGCTGCAGGCGTTGAAAACAAGCCTGTTATTCTGTTTGTCTACCAGGAACAATTCGAAGAGGATTTACGCGCCGGCATGGAGGAAAAGGGTGTTGAACTGATCGTGCTTCCGGATCTGTTCGGTCCGTGGGACGTCAGGGCAGAGGATAAACAAAACAGGGACGGAGCGCTTTTTGTGAACGACGCGGCAGCACAAGCCGCTGCCTGTGCTGTTGAAAAAGATTTTTCAGATTTGCAGTTTGTACAGAAGACGCCATACGATAAAGCCGATGAGATCATTGAAGAATGGATCAGACAAATGTCTACATTTTTCGACAAAAAATAAGAAAGATCTTCCTAATTTACACTTGAAAGGATACAATAAAGATAGATTTGAATTGCTGTTTTTCGAAAGGGAGTTGAACATGGCATGGTGTACAGGCTTGTCGCGATTTTTTTCATTCTCCTGGCGCTAAGCGGCTGCGGACAATCGCCGCTGAAAGGGAAAATTGAAAAAGTCGGTTTGCTTGTCCCTGATACGATAAATGACCAAGTATGGGGAACCAAAGGATATAAAGGATTATTAAGAATACAATCCGTCTACAATGTCGACGTCTATTATAAAGAGGGAATCGATAATGACGCTGCCATTAAAATGGCTGTAGAAGATTTTCACAAAAAAGGCGTCAACCTCATCTACGGGCACGGAAGCGAATATGAAAAAGCCTTTAATGAGATATGCAAAGATTATCCTGATATTCATTTTGTTTTAATGAACTCGAAAGCCGATCACCCAAATGTGACAAGCATATCGCTTGAAGGAGAAGCGATGGGGTTCTTCGGCGGAATGACGGCGGCCCATCAGTCAAAAACAAAGAAAATCGGCGTGCTCGCAACGTATAAATGGCAGCCTGAAGTAGAAGGATTTTCCGAAGGGGCTAAATACCTCGATCCGGACATTGAGGTGATGACAGAATATGTCGGCCAGTGGGACGACAGCGAAAATGCCGTCAAACTGTATGAAAAAATGAAGAAGGCAGGCGCGGATGTTGTGTATCCGGCCGGAGACGGGTATAATGTCCCTGTCATTGAACAAATCAAAAAGGACGGGCTGTACGCTATCGGCTATGTAAGCGACCAGTCGGAATTGGGTGAGAATGTCGTTTTGACAAGCACCATACAGCATGTAGACGACGCTTATGAACTCACCGCCGACGAGTTTAATAAAGGAACGCTTAAAGGCGGCAAGCGCTCATTTGACATTCAAGACGGCGTCATCGAAATGGGAGAATTCAGCCCTGTTGTCGATCAGTCATTTCAAGAAAAGATGAATCGGCTGATTGACGAATACAAAAAAACAAACAAACTGCCAAACGAACATTGAGGTGATCAAGATGCACGAAAAATCAATGGAATTTTTGCAAATTGCCATGAAATACGTTCCGGAAGCGAAAGCAGAGATGGAAAAAGCGGGAATCGAACTTTCCCCGGAAATGCTTGAGCCATTCATGAACTTGTTTACGAAAGTGATGGCCGAGGCTTACGAGCTCGGTAAAGCGGAAGCTGGTTCAGACGCCTGACTTAAACGCCCGCAAACGCTTAAAAAGCCACTTTTCAGAAGAAGTGGCTTTTTTATATGGAAATCTTATTTTTCAAAGCGCTGACCATTGAGCCGATTTCTTTAAACACAGGCTTCAGCTCATCGAGCGAATCCATAATTTCTCCAACCTGATTCAACACGTGCATATAATCGGCTTCCTGGGATACTTCAGCGTCTTCGACGGTTTCCGCTTCCGCATCCGTCTCCGTCTCTTCATGCCTGCCGGGTGCGTTTGCGCCAAACATCATTTTTGTGAAAAAATCGTCGTTCGCCACTCTTCATCCCTCCTTTTTCATATATATCACTACTATATGAATGTTTTGATCTGCTAGATTAGACGAATATATTGCCAACTAAAAAAAAATAGGGTAGGATTAGTACCAGATACTAATAATAACTCATAACATTAGTTGGAAAAAATCATGAATAAAGGAGTCTTTCCTATGAAAGCTGGAATTATTGGAATCGGCCGGTACATCCCTGAAAAGGTGCTGACCAATTTCGACTTGGAAAAAATGGTTGAAACTTCTGACGAGTGGATTCGTACAAGAACAGGCATAGAAGAAAGAAGAATCGCAGCTGAAGATGAGAAAACATCCGACATGGCTGTGGCCGCCGCTAGAAGAGCGATGGAAGACGCAAACATCGAGGCGGAAGATCTTGATATGATTCTCGTCGCCACCGTTACTCCTGACCAGGCATTCCCGACAGTGTCCTGCATGATTCAAGAAAAGCTCGGTGCATTCAATGCCTGTGCAATGGATATCAGCGCAGCGTGCGCCGGTTTTATGTACGGTTTAGTCACTGGAAAACAGTTTATCGAAGCCGGGACGTATAAGCATGTGCTTGTCATCGGAGTTGAAAAGCTTTCAGGCATTACGGACTGGGATGACCGCAATACCGCTGTTCTGTTCGGAGACGGAGCGGGCGCCGCAGTTGTCGGGCCTGTCAGCGACGATAAAGGGATTTTGTCTTTTGAGCTCGGTGCAGACGGCAGAGGCGGAAAGCACTTGTACTTGGATGAAAAAGATCATACAATCATGAATGGCAGAGAAGTGTTCAAGTTTGCCGTCCGCCAAATGGGTGAATCCAGTGTGAATGTCATTGAAAAAGCCGGATTATCCAAAGAGGATGTCGACTTTTTGGTGCCGCATCAAGCCAACATCCGGATCATGGAAGCGGCGCGCGAACGTTTGGAGCTTCCAGTCGAAAAAATGTCTAAAACGGTTCATAAATACGGAAACACATCAGCTGCTTCTATTCCGATTTCTCTTGTGGAAGAGCTTGAAGCTGGTAAAATAAAAGACGGTGACGTCATTGTGATGGTCGGCTTCGGCGGAGGTTTGACATGGGGAGCCATCGCCATGCGCTGGGGCCGATAAAAGAAAGGTGAGGTGCAACTTATGAATAGTAAAAGAGTAGTCATTACCGGATTAGGAGCTTTATCACCTCTTGGTAATGACGTCAAAACGAGCTGGAACAACGCGGTTAACGGGGTTTCCGGAATCGGCCCGATTACAAGGGTGAACGCGGACGAGTATCCAGCTAAAGTAGCCGCGGAACTGAAAGATTTTAAGATAGAAGATTACATGGATAAAAAAGACGCAAGAAAAATGGACCGCTTCACACAATATGCCGTTGTGTCGGCGAAAATGGCCGTGGAAGACGCGGGGCTCGACATTAATGAGAGCAACGCAGACCGGGTCGGCGTCTGGGTCGGTTCCGGGATCGGCGGCCTTGAAACGCTTGAACAGCAGTTCGAAACATTTTTAACAAAAGGACCGCGGCGCGTCAGCCCGTTCTTTGTACCGATGATGATTCCTGACATGGCGACCGGCCAGATTTCGATTTCTCTCGGTGCAAAAGGTGTCAACTCTTGTACGGTGACGGCTTGCGCGACGGGTACGAACTCAATCGGCGACGCCTTTAAAGTCATTCAGCGCGGCGATGCAGATGTCATGATCTCCGGAGGAACGGAAGCCCCGCTTACAAGAATGTCGTTTGCCGGCTTTTCCGCCAATAAAGCGCTCTCCACTAATCCGGATCCGAAAACGGCAAGCCGCCCGTTTGACAAAAACCGCGACGGCTTCGTCATGGGAGAAGGAGCGGGAATCGTCGTTCTTGAGGAGCTTGAGCATGCGTTAAACCGCGGAGCGACAATCTATGCGGAAGTGGTCGGCTACGGATCAACGGGAGACGCCTATCATATCACGGCCCCTGCGCCAAATGGGGAAGGCGGCGTCAGAGCCATGAAAGAAGCGATCAAAGATGCGGGTCTGTCTCCTGATAGCATTGATTATATCAATGCGCACGGAACAAGCACGCCGTACAATGATAAATTTGAAACGATCGCCATTAAAGAAGTGTTCGGAGAGCATGCCTACAAGCTTGCCGTCAGCTCGACAAAATCGATGACAGGGCACTTGCTCGGGGCTGCCGGAGGCATCGAAGCGATTTTCTCCGTCCTTGCCATTAAGGAAGGCATCATTCCTCCGACAATCAATATCGAAACGCCTGATGAAGATTGCGATCTGGACTATGTACCGGATCAAGCCCGCCGCCAGGACGTAAATGTTGTGCTCAGCAACTCGCTCGGTTTCGGCGGACACAACGCAACGCTGATTTTCAAAAAATATGAATAACCGCAATATAAACGGCTGCCATTTTAGATGGTGGCCGTTTTTTTTAGCGTGCATACCATACAGATGAAAAAGGAGTGTGATCTAAATGAGTATAGCAAGCACGTATGAATGGCTTGAACAGGCTTCATCCGTGCGGGAATTGTCAAGCTTTCTCCTGCCGTATTTTAAAGGCGCTTCAAAAGCGGATGCGGCGGCGATTGTCAGCCACCTGCAGACCCACGGCATGTTCCGTTCGTGGACGGACGGCGAGCGTACGATGAAGCAGCTTAAGAAAAACAGCGTATTTCAGCATGTCAGACGGGAAGAACAGCTGCTCTGCAAAAGATGGAATGGGCCGGATGTTCCGATTTTCATCCTGCCGGTCGATGAAAGAAACCGCAAAATCCGCGTCGAATTCGGCTCGAAATCAGGCCTTGCGTTCAGCGACAAATTATTTTTGTTTTTATCGGCCGATCTTCCCCGTTCATCGATTTCTGCGATCATGACACACGAATATAATCACGTTTGCCGGTTAGAAAATATGCCGAAAGAAGAAAAAAAGATGACGCTGCTTGATACAATCATTCTCGAAGGCATCGCGGAATATGCCGTTTTCGAACGGTTGGGGGAAGCCGAAACAGCTGCATGGACGTCATATTACTCCGAAAAACAGCTTCGTCATTTTCAGGATCGGTTCGTAAAGCCTCATTTCGAGCTGCGCCGACATGATAGCCGACTATTCTCCAATATTTTATTTGGAAAAGGGCATTACCCCGACATGCTCGGATATGCTGTCGGTTACAGTATTGTAAAAAAATATTTATCGGCTCGAAATTTGAAGGTTGCCGACATTTTATCCTTCCCGTCAGAAGACTTTATAAAGCTATCGCTTTAAAATACTAAAATTATGGGATTAAATTAATATTATTACAAAAAATAAAAAAACTCCTTGCTTTTGTAATGATTATGTAATAATATACAACTATAAAATTTTAAGATAATTCAGTCATATTAAGAAAATTCTAAAAAAGTAATATATTAGTTTTTCGTAATATTTAACTTCTGGTCTATGGAAGGGGAATCTGGATGAGCGCATTGCTGGAAGTCAATGACTTAAAAACTTATTTTTTCAGAAAAAAACAGCCGATACCCGCAGTGGACGGCGTCGATTTTTCAATCAAAAAAGGAGAAACCGTGGCGCTGGTCGGTGAATCGGGATCCGGTAAAAGCATCACGTCTCTGTCAATCATGGGACTCGTCGAGGGCTCGGGCGGAAAGATCATGAACGGTTCCATCAAGCTCGAAGGACGGGATCTCGTTACATACAAAGAACAAGATTTATGCAAGATCCGCGGAAATGAAATCTCGATGATTTTTCAGGAGCCGATGACCTCGCTCAATCCGGTTTTGACGATCGGCGAACAAATCACAGAGGTGCTGATCTATCATAAAAAGCTATCGAAAAAAGAAGCTGCCAAAAAAGCGGTAGAATTATTAAAGCTTGTCGGATTTTCGAGGGCAGGCGAGCTGATGAAAGAATATCCGCACCGCCTGTCGGGCGGCATGAGGCAGAGGGTGATGATCGCCATTGCCTTAAGCTGCAATCCGAAGCTGCTCATCGCGGATGAACCGACTACAGCGCTTGACGTCACCATTCAAGCGCAAGTGCTGGAACTGATGAAAGACCTATGCGACAAATTCGATACCTCCATACTTCTCATTACCCACGATCTCGGCGTTGTGTCCGAAATTGCGGACCGCGTGATCGTCATGTATTGCGGACAAGTTGTTGAAAATGCCACAGTAGATGAACTATTCGATGAACCCCTGCATCCCTACACAAAAGGACTGTTAAACTCCATCCCTGTTATTGAAGGCTCCATTGAAAAATTAACAGCCATTAAAGGAAATGTGCCGACACCTGACAACCTTCCGGCCGGCTGCCGGTTTGCTCCAAGGTGTCCGAGTGCGGGCGACAAATGCTGGGGCGCGCAGCCGGACTTGAAGACGCGTCCGGACGGCCGGTCTGTCAGATGTTTTTTATATGAGGAGGGAGAATAAGGGATGACTTCATCAGCTGAACGATTACAGCCCGGAGAGGAAATGAATCCGCAAGAATCCCTTCTGGAGCTGAAAGATGTCAAAAAGTACTTTCCGATCCGCTCAGGGATATTTCAGAAAAAAATCGGCGACGTCAAAGCGGTGGACGGCATCAGCTTTTCGCTTAAACGCGGCGAAACGCTCGGCATTGTCGGTGAATCGGGCTGCGGAAAGTCGACCGCCGGACGGACGATGATCCGCCTTTATAAACCGACGACAGGACAGATCTTTTACAAAGGCCGCGACATTTCAAGTTTGTCGGAAGAAGCATTGAGAAAGAGCGTCCGCAAAAACATCCAGATGGTTTTCCAAGATCCGTTTGCCTCACTGAACCCGAGAAAAACGCTGCGTTCCATCATCAAAGAACCCTTCAACACGCATCATATGTACAATTTCAAAGAGCGCAACGAAAAAGCCGAAGAGCTTTTGGCTAAGGTCGGGCTGCACCCGTCGTTTGCGAACCGCTATCCCCACGAATTTTCCGGAGGGCAGCGCCAGCGGATCGGAATCGCGCGGGCGCTGGCTTTAAATCCGGAGCTTATTATCGCCGATGAACCGGTATCCGCATTGGACGTGTCAATCCAGGCTCAAGTGATCAACCTGATGGAAGAGCTTCAGGAAGAATTCAATCTGACATATTTGTTCATTTCCCATGACTTGAGCGTCGTCCGCCATATCAGCGACAGGGTCGGCGTCATGTATCTCGGCAAAATGATGGAGCTGACAGACAAGCATGAGCTGTACGGCAACCCGCTTCATCCATACACGCAGGCGCTTCTGTCCGCCGTTCCCGTCACTAGGAAGAAAGGCGGAACAAAGCGGGAGCGAATCGTTTTAAAAGGCGAGCTGCCGAGTCCCGCCAACCCTCCGAAAGGCTGTGTCTTTCATACGAGGTGTCCGGCCGCAAAAGCGATTTGCGCGGAAGCCGAACCTGCTTTCAAGGAAGTGAAAACAAACCATTTCGTGGCATGTCACCTTTACGAATAAAGGGGAAGGCCGTCACATATTAAATCCTTGAGAGGGGGAATGTCTTCTTTAAAAAACGGGGGTCAATCGGGTGGAAAGAAGGACAACAGTTTAATAAGGGGGAATTCATAAAATGAATAAACGCAAAACAGGATTTTCAATTTTAAGCTTGCTGCTGATCTTATCGATTTTTCTAACGGCCTGCAACAGCGGCGAAGTCGGAGGGGATGAAAAAGAAGGCAAATCTGACGGGAAGCCGCAGCAGGGCGGAGATCTGATTGCTGGATCCACAGGTGAACCGACGCTGTTTAATTCACTGTATTCAACTGATACAGCAAGTTCAGATATTGAAAGACTGATCTACAACACTTTGTTAGACGTTAATGAGAAACTTGAAGTGGAAAACCAACTCGCTGATGAAGTAAAGGAATCGGAGGATGGGTTAACATTCGATGTGAAGCTAAAAGAAGGTGTCAAGTTTCACGACGGTGAAGAAATGACAGCCGACGATGTCGTTTTTACTTACAGCATTCCGATGAGTGATGAATACGTTGGAGAACGCGGCTCAAACTTTAAAATGATAGAGTCTGTCACGAAAAAAGGTAAATATGAAGTGCAGTTTAAATTAAAGAAGCAGGATCCGTATTTTTACAATGTTACACTTGCCAGTTACGGTATTCTGCCTAAGCACATTTTAAAAGATGTCCCAATCAGCAAACTCGGTGAACACGAATTCAATCGAAAGAATCCGATTGGAACAGGACCGTTTAAATTTAAAGAATGGAAAGAAGGACAATATGTAAAGGTTGAGGCTTTTGATGATTATTATGCCGGGCGTCCTCATTTAGATTCGATCACGTATAAAATTATTCCGGATTCAAATGCAGCGCTGTCACAGCTGCAAGCTGGAGATGTCGATTACTTGGTCGTTACACCAGGACCAGACTATAAAACGGCCGAGAAATTTAACAATGTGAAGATGGAAACCGATTTAGGTTTGAATTATACGTATATCGGCTGGAACGAAAGAAATGAGCTGTTTAAGGATAAAAAGGTTCGCCAAGCGCTGACACATGCGCTTGACCGCCAGGCGCTCGTTGACCAAGTTCTAGATGGAGATGGGGAAATCGCGAACATCCCGGAAAGCCCGCTTTCATGGAACTACCCGGATAACAAAGATAAGTTTAAAACGTTTGAATACGATCCAGAGAAAGCAAAAAAACTGCTCAAAGAAGCAGGATGGACAGACTCAGATGGTGATGGGATTTTAGATAAGGACGGCAAAAAGTTTTCTTTCGTTATTAAAACGAACCAAGGAAACAAAACACGGGAAGACCTCGCGGTTGTTGTTCAGCAGCAATTAAAAGAAATTGGGATTCAAGCAAAACCGCAGATTGTTGAATGGAGTGCTTTAATTGAACAAATGAACCCGCCGAATTGGGATTTTGATGCGATGATCATGGGCTGGAGCCTTGCTACGTTCCCTGATCAGAGCAACATTTTCCATTCGAAAGAAGCTGAAAAAGGACTAAACTATGTTTGGTATCAAAATGAAAAGCTTGATAAACTGCTGGATGAAGCTAAAACGTTGAAGGACCGTGAAGAATATAAAAAGGCGTATGAAGATATTTACGAAATTCTGGCGGAAGATCAGCCGTATACATTCTTGTATTATACGAATTACCATAGAGCGATGCCTAAAAATATGAAAGGCTACGTATTCCATCCGAAAGAAGATTTCTATAAAGCCGAAGACTGGTGGCTGGATCAAAAATAACGAGAATCCCTTGAGGGAAGTGTAGCTTGCAGCTTCCTTCCCTTCCTTCTTAATGACTTTTAAAAAAGGGGATAAAAAATGATTACATATATCATTCGAAGGACGCTCATGTCGATTCCAATATTATTTGGTATTACAATTTTGTCATTTGCGATTATGAAAGCAGCGCCGGGAGATCCAATGGCATTGATGATGGATCCGACCATCAGCGCGGGAGACCGTGAAAAATTCATTGAAAAATACGGGTTGGATGAACCTGAACACGTTCAATATTTAAAGTGGCTCGGAAATATGGTTCAAGGTGACTTCGGTACTTCAATCGTTAGAAAAGGAACGCCAGTGACTGATTTGATTATGGCGAGGCTGCCGAATACGTTATTGTTAATGCTCGTTTCAACCATTTTGGCTCTCCTCATATCGATCCCGCTTGGAGTGCTTTCAGCTAGGCGGCCATATTCTAAATTGGATTATGGCATCACATTCACATCATTTATCGGTCTTGCTGTCCCAAATTTTTGGCTTGGACTGATTCTAATCATGTTTCTTGCTGTTAATTTAGGATGGTTTCCAACCGGGGGCGTTATGACTCTGAATGCCGATTTTAGTTTATGGGATCGCATTCATCATCTAATTTTGCCTGCATTCGTCCTGGCGACCGCAGATATGGCGGGACTCACCCGCTACACGAGATCGAGCATGCTTGATGTGCTCAGGCAAGACTACATGCGGACAGCGAGAGCAAAGGGTTTTAAAGAAAATCGTGTCGTGTACAAGCATGGGCTTCGAAATGGTTTGCTTCCGGTTATTACGATCTTTGGTCTGATGATTCCTTCTTTCATCGGCGGAGCTGTCGTTACTGAACAGATTTTCAGTTGGCCAGGACTTGGAAAGCTGTTTGTCGACTCTGCTTTCCAGAGGGACTATCCTGTCATTATGGCAATGACGGTTATTTCAGCCACACTTGTTGTCATTGGGAATTTAGTTGCGGATATTCTTTATGCAATGGTCGATCCGCGGATTGAGTATTAATGAAGGAGGGAATTGATTCATGACACAGACAAATCCATCGACACCTTCGCCGGAGATCACATTGCAGGAAAATGTCGCACCAAAGCCCGAGACAATGACAAAAATCTTTTTTGAAAAGTTTTATAAAAACAAGCTGGCGGTAATTGGAGGAGTTTTATTATTTATTATTATCCTATCAGCGATTTTTGCTCCGGTGATCGCTCCATACCCGCCGGAACAGCAAAACCTTCTGAATAAGCTAAAACCGCCAAGTGGTGAACATCTAATGGGAACAGACAAGTTTGGCCGAGATATTTTCAGCCGTTTACTTTATGGGGCTCGGGTTTCTTTACTTGTAGGCTTTGCCTCTGTACTTGGATCGATTACGATAGGTACGGTGGTCGGCGCAATCGCCGGCTACTTTGGCGGAATAATCGACGCTATTATGATGAGACTGGTGGATATTGTATTATCCATACCCGACATCTTTCTGTTAATCACGCTGGTCACCATCTTCCAGCCGGGCATAGATAAACTGATTTTAATATTCGCCTTGACGAGATGGACGACGACAGCGCGCCTTGTCCGGAGCGAGTTTTTGTCCTTGAGGTCGAGGGAGTTCGTCTTGGCGGCGAAAACGATCGGTACAAGAAATTACAAAATCATTTTTTCTCATATCCTTCCGAATGCGATGGGGCCGATTATCGTTGCCGCGACGCTTTCCGTCGGTACCGTAATCCTTGCGGAATCGGCATTAAGCTATCTTGGATTCGGGGTTCAGCCGCCGATGGCAAGCTGGGGAAACATGCTTCAGGATGCACAGAACTTTACGATCATGATCCAGGCGTGGTGGTATCCGCTGTTCCCGGGCCTGATGATCCTGCTCACTGTGCTGTGCTTTAACTTCTTAGGCGACGGACTCCGCGATGCGCTTGATCCGAAGAATATTAAATGATTTATGCAGTGTATTACAGAGGAAATATTTTAACAAAATGGAAGGTCAATAGATTTAGTTTCAATGAATGTATGTAGTGGACATTGAACGAATGTTTCCTGTTAGTCGATAAAGAACACTTTCATAAATGAGGTACCAAAGGGAATATCATTCGTAAATCTTTGGTATCTCACTTTGTTCAAACAGAAGCAGGTCTTCCAACTCCTGAAGATCTTTTGGAACTGTTAGATGAACAAATGGGTGCTGTAGCAAAAAAATAAATCGCTTTGTTAAATGAATAGAGGTTTTAACGATGTTAAGCGTATTGAAAAATAAAAACTTTTTATTTTTGATATTAGGGCGTTTGGTAACCAATATTGGGGACAGTATGTATACAGTTGCGGCAATGTGGCTTGTGTTTGATTTATCAAAAAGTACATTTTATTCCGGATTAGCTGGTTTTTTGACGATGTTCCCAACTGTTTTGCAATTTTTAACAGGTCCGATTGTTGATAAAGTCAGATTAAATAAAGTTTTGGTTTGGAGTCAACTCATCCAAGCTATTTTGGTGTTGATTATTCCGCTTTTTTATTTCATTGGATATTTGAACATTTGGATCATCATGATGATTATGCCTCTTATCGTATTCATTGAGCAATTTACTTATCCTGCGCAATCTGCCGCACTGCCTAAAATAATCAAAAGTCAAGATCTAGTTAAAGCAAACTCACTTATGTCATTTTCATATCAAGGTACAGATATTATATTTACTGGTATTGCAGGTATTGTGATTGCTTCGGCAGGAGCTATAAGCATATACTTAGTTGACTCTTTCACTTTTTTGTTAGCGGCGCTGTTTTTTAAGTGCGTAAAATTAGAACAAAAAAATGAGATAGAACATAAGCCCCGATTCCACTTCAAAAAAGTCATACACAATTATACAACGGATATAAAAGAGGGATTTACACTCATTCGTCATTCCCTCATTCCAAAAATCCTCTTGGGCTCGATGATTTCTAACTTCATGCTTAGTGCGACGATTGTGATTTTGCCAAGCTTCTCTTCGATTAGAGGAGGAGAAGAATACTATGGATATTATTTGGCTTCCATGTCATGCGGTTTACTGTTAGGTTCAATATTCGCAACAGTGTTTGGCCGATTCGCGATAGGATCACTTACGATATACGGATTTTTCATTTCAGGGGTTTTATGGAGTATTTCGGCGATCGCCACCTCTTCATACATATCGATTATTTTATTTGGTTTGTCTCAAATATCCATCGGCGTGACAAACGTCATTTTCATGTCCATTTTGCAAAGCATACTGCCGGAAGAGTTTATAGGGAGAGTTTTTTCTTTTATCGCAAGTTTGACAAGCATAGCAGCTCCTTTTGGATCTTTGCTGGGAGGGTTTACCGCGTCATTGATCGGCAGCGATAAGGTTTTCTTTATAGGAGGAATTGCCATGCTGTTTGTATCTGTTTATTGGGTGTTTCAGTCTTCTTTAAGATCAATTCCTTCATCAGAAAAAATAAACGCTAAAGAATACAGCTTTTTTACAAACGTGTTGAATAAATAATGTGTGAATTGCTTCATTCAGTCATCATGATTTTGCCCATTGTCTGGACTCCGCGATACGCTTGATCCGAAGAATATGAAATAAAAAGCTGAGGGATTGCCGCCCTTGGCTTTTTTTTAACGGCGATTGCCATAATCTCATCCGCTTGGAATAAATTCCTGCCCCCTTGCCTATACTGTGGACAACAGTTTTTATTAAAAGTGAGGGGTTAGAAATGTTGTTTCTTCATGATGTGTGGGTGAATTGGTTTGAGGGAGAAGAAAATGGCTACAACGTCTGCCACTTTCATGAATGGCGGAAGGAAGACAGTGTTGAATTGCTTGACCAGGTGCCTTTGTTAAGGGTGTCGTCCGTTTTGTTTCACTACATAGAAAATGATTTGTCAGAGCTTCCGGCCGAATTATTGAACGAGGTTCATCAAAAAGCGTATATTCGTAAAAATCATGAGCGGACACAGCTTGATCATTGTTTCGTCGTAACGGACGGCATTGGTATTCTCGCGGTCGATACGGCCGGTTACACAATACCGGTAAGAAAAAGCCGCCTCATTCCGAGACAGGAGCAGCTCGTTTATGAAATGGTGAAGGACGTTGAAGCGGAAACTTACGAGTTTGCACCAGAGAAGCTGCAATCTTCCAAAGAATACCACATTTTATCTTTATCACCGGAGCATGTCAGAGGATTAACGAGAAAAGAACGCCAGCTCAAACAGCTGCTGTTCATGGCGCTCGATCAGCTCAAAGGGCTCCAAAATCGGGCCGAGATCGCTTATTGGTACACCGAATGGAATCCGTATATGTATGAACAGATCAAGCGCATGACATTTGAAGAAATCTGGGACATGCTTTTCAATGAGACGATCGACGGATGGTCAGACAAACACAGGGACTTTTGTGAAAATTTGATTAAAGGACAGCCGTTTTTTGAAAAGCTTTGGGAAATTGAGAATGAGTCTAAAGTCAACTAAATTAAGAATCAAGACTGCCGGAAGTACGGCGGTCTTTTTATTTGTAAAAGCGAAAATTCTATATTGAAAAATAAAAAATATGAGCTGTCTTTCTGACAAAGCGGTCAATGAAGGACTGGAGACATGTGTTTTGAATCATTTATTATAGAAATATCGTGATCCGGAGGCAAGTGAATGCGGAGCTGCGGCTGTTCTCTATGAAAAACACCTTCCGATTATCGTACAATCGGAAGGTGTTTTTGGATCAGCGTCTTTTTCGGCCGAGTCCCATCGCGTTTTCCATTTTTTTTAGCATCTTGTTTGCTGTTTGATTTGCGCGTTCGGCGCCTTCGTCCAAAATCCGGTCCAGCTCTTCAGATTCGATCAATTCGTGGTAACGGTCTTGAATCGGTTTCAGCGCGCCGATGACGACTTCGGCAAGGTCTGATTTAAATTCGCCGTAGCCTTTGCCTTCGTATTTTGCTTCAAGCTCTTCGATTGAGGCTTGTCCGAGAATCGAATAGATCGTCAGAAGGTTGGATACACCGGGTTTGTTTTCTTTATCATATTTGACGATTCCGTCGGAATCCGTGACAGCGCTTTTGATTTTTTTCTCAAGCTGTTTTGGTTCGTCGAGCAGGGTGATGAACGCTTTTTGGTTCGGATCTGATTTGCTCATCTTTTTGAGCGGGTCGGCAAGTGACATAATGCGGGCGCCGACCTTCGGTATTTTAACCTCCGGAACCGTAAAAATGTCATTATATTTCTTATTGAAACGCTCCGCCAAGTTCCGGGTTAATTCAAGATGCTGCTTCTGATCTTCTCCGACAGGGACGACGTCTGTTCCATAAAGCAGAATGTCCGCAGCCATTAATGGAGGATATGTCAAAAGCCCGGAGACGACAGCTTCTTTTCCGGCTGATTTATCTTTGTACTGCGTCATGCGCTCAAGCTCGCCGATGTAGGCGACACACTGAAGCATCCATCCCGCCTGGGCGTGTGCAGGCACTTCCGATTGGATAAACAGCGTCGCTTTTTTCGGATCGAGGCCGATCGCCAAATACAGCGCGGCAAGGTTCCAGATGTTCTTTCTCAGCGCGAGCCGGTCCTGCGGTACTGTGATCGCGTGCTGATCGACGATGCAGAAGTAACAGTTGTAGTCATCCTGCAAGTCGACAAACTGCTTCATCGCTCCGATATAGTTGCCGAGGGTGACAGAGCCGCTCGGCTGGATACCGGAAAAAATCGTTTTTTTCATGTGAATCCCTCTTTCCATTTCAAAATAAAAAGGCCCATTCTTCCCTTAAAAGAAAAGGGACGAATGAACCGTGGTGCCACCCTGATTATTTCATTATGGTCAAAATGAAATCGCTTTAGACGTTTGTAACGGAGTCTTCTCCGGCTGAGCCTACTTATCCGTGTTCGGTCAGCTGCTCCGAAGCCCATTCCACATTCGCCATTATCCGCTCCCAGCACCGCGGACTCTCTTTAAATGGGAAGAAATGTGTACTCTTCTTCTTCATCGCATGTTATTCATAATTTTATTATATATAAATTTTAAATGAAAGTCGACAGCCTTGGGGAAAAGAAAACGAATACCGGGCTGAATAAAGTTGGCGCGGCGGCATCTGGTTCGATATAAAGAATGGTTAATGTTATACGTGTAAAACGTTTTAACCTGTAAAACATAAACTTTCCTTTTAATGTGGTTACGCTTTAAAACAGAGAAGTGTATTTGTACATTTGGCAGAAAACCTGACAATCATAAATAGTTTGAATAAAAAAATAATTGAAAATTAATATTGCAATAAATTATTCTATTAATTATAATGAATTTGTTCACCTCGGTGTTACAGGTTTCTTACATAACAAATATTCAGAAAAGACGAAACAGAGGAAAAAGTATGGCAAGTGGGCCTATTACTTTTTTATGATAAATCTGAATGTTCAGGAGTAAGGAACTAAAAAAACAAGAAATTGGGGGGGTTTCTCTTTGAAGAAGCGTTTGTCATTTATCAGTTTAATGCTCATTTTCACACTCGTCCTCAGCGCCTGCGGCTTCGGCTCAAGCTCCGGTGACGGCGGTAAAAAAGACAGCAAAGGGAAAGACACATTAAATGTCAACATTAAAACAGAACCGTTTTCACTACATCCGGGACTCGCAAACGATTCGGTGTCTGCAAACGTGCTTCGTCAGACTTTTGAAGGATTGACGACAATCGGTAAAGATGGAAAGCCGGTTGAAGCGGCAGCCGAAAAAATCGAAGTCAGCGACGACCAAAAAACATACACATTCACGCTCCGCGACGCGAAATGGTCAAATGGAGATCCTGTAACAGCAGAGGATTTTGAATACGCATGGAAATGGGCGCTCGACCCTAAAAACGAATCGCAATATGCGTATCAGCTTTACTACTTAAAAGGCGGAGAAGCAGCGAACACCGGCAAAGGGAAAATTGAAGATGTCGGCGTTAAAGCTGTTAATGATAAGACTTTAAAAGTCGAGCTTGAAAAACCGACACCGTATTTTACTGAACTGACAGCATTCTACACATATATGCCAGTCAATAAAAAGGTAGCAGAGAAGAATGCGAAATGGTACACAAACGCAGATGAGAACTACGTATCTAACGGACCTTTCAAAATGGCGAAATGGAAGCACAGCGGAAACATCGTACTGGAGAAAAACGACCAGTACTGGGATAAAGACGCTGTTAAGCTGAAGAAAATCAATATGGCGATGGTCAACGATCCGAACACTGGTCTGAACATGTACAAAAAAGGCGAGCTAGACTTTGTAGGACAGCCGCTTGACCAGATTTCAACGGATGCGATTCCAAGCCTGAAAAAAGAAGGCCTGAACATTGATCCGTTCGCATCGGTTTACCTGTACAAATTCAACACTGAAGCGGCTCCGCTGAACAATGTCAACATCCGTAAGGCGCTGACATACGCGATCAACCGCGAAGCGATCGTCAAAAACATCACGCAAGCGGAACAGCTGCCTGCGATGGGATTAGTGCCGCCGGCAGTCCACGGCTTTGAGTCAAATAAAGGCTATTTCAAAGACCATGATGTTGATAAAGCGAAAGAATACTTGGAAAAAGGTTTGAAAGAGCTCGGTTTGAAAAAAGCGTCAGACCTTCCGAAAATCACGCTTTCCTTCAACACGGATGAAGCACACCAAAAAATCGCTCAAGCCGTTCAGGAAATGTGGAACAAGGAACTGGGCTTAGATGTCGAATTAGGCAATGAAGAATGGAACGTATACATCGATAAGCTCCATGCAGGAAACTATCAAATCGGCCGTTTAGGCTGGACCGCCGACTTTAACGACGGAATGAACTTCCTTGAAACATACCGCGACAAAGAAGGCGGAAACAATGATACGAACTGGGAAAACGCAAAGTATAAAGAGCTGCTGAATAAAGCATCGAGAGAAACTGATTCAGCGAAACGCATCGAGCTGATGAAAGAAGCAGAAAGCATCATCATGGATGAGCTGCCGGTCGCACCGATCTACTTCTACACAATGCCGTATCTTCATGATGAAAGCTTAAAAGACTTTGTTCTAACTGGTACTGGTGAGATCTATTTCAAAACCGCGCATTTTGAATAAAATTGCATGAAAGTATATGGGGCTTAGACTTTCCCCCCATATACTTTTATTTATGAAAAGAAGTTAATAGACTGAATATTCGGAGGTGTGTAAAATTGATTAAATTTTTAGGCCGTCGTCTTGTTTATATGTTAATTTCTCTCTGGGTTATCGTCACAGCTACCTTCTTCCTGATGAGAGCGATACCGGGCGGACCCTTTTCAGGCGAGAGGAAACTTCCCCCTGCAATTGAAGCCAGTCTCAATTCCTACTATGGTTTAGACCAGCCTCTTTTTAAACAATATCTCGATTATTTAGTATCGGTAGCAAAGTGGGATTTCGGGCCGTCATTTAAATATAAGGGACAAACTGTGAACGACTTGATCAGCTCAGGTTTTCCGATTTCTTTTACACTTGGATTGGAAGCGATTTGCCTTGCGCTCGCTTTCGGCG
Organism: Bacillus paralicheniformis; assembly: GCF_001042485.2. GTDB lineage: Bacteria > Bacillota > Bacilli > Bacillales > Bacillaceae > Bacillus > Bacillus paralicheniformis. The sequence continues at coordinate 148,809 of NZ_LBMN02000012.1, read as the reverse complement.
TATTGTTTGGCGTGATCGCCGCGCTGAAGCGAAACAAGTGGCAGGACTACACAGCGATGATCATTGCGGTTGTCGGGATCTCTGTTCCGAACTTCATCATGGCTGCACTTCTTCAATACGTGCTGGCAATGAAGCTGGGCATGTTCCCTGTCGCACAATGGGAGTCATGGGGACATACTGTGCTTCCTGCCATCGCAGTCGCCTCGATGCCGATGGCGTTTATCGCCCGTTTGACGCGTTCGAGCATGCTTGAAGTGTTGAGCAGCGACTATATCCGCACGGCACGTGCAAAAGGTTTGAGCACACCGGCCGTTACGTTTAAGCATGCGATACGAAATGCCATCATGCCGGTTGTTACATATATGGGGCCAATGGCGGCGTCCATTTTGACAGGAACGTTTGTCGTCGAAAAAGTATTCGGTATACCGGGACTCGGCATGCACTTTGTCACCAGCATTACGAACCGAGACTACACGGTGATCATGGGTGTTACCGTCTTCTTCGGGGCAATCTTGCTGCTTTGCGTCTTGATTGTCGATCTTTTATACGGCTTAATTGATCCGCGCATTAAACTGTTTGGCGCTAAGAAAGGGGAGTAATAGGATGCAGCAAATACCAAAAGACATGTTTGAACCTGCAGCTGTTGACCATAGCGAAGCCGAAAAGATCTCAAAGAAAAACCTTTCATTTTGGACAGACGTATTCTTGAGATTTAAAGAAAACAAGCTGGCGCTGTTTGGACTGGTGGTTCTGATCCTGATCGCTCTGATGGCTATTTTCGCGCCGGTATTCTCAAGCTTTCAATATGAAGAAACGGATTTAACGAATGCGAACCAGCCGCCGAGCGGCGAGCACTGGTTTGGAACAGATGACCTTGGAAGGGACGTATTCGTCCGTACATGGGTCGGCGCACGCATCTCGCTGACAATCGGACTGGCTGCCGCGCTGATCGACGTTTTGATCGGTGTGATATGGGGTGCGATATCAGGCATCAGAGGCGGACGTACTGACGAAATTATGATGAGAATTGCAGATGTTTTATGGGCGATTCCTTCCTTATTAATGACGATCCTGCTGCTCGTAGTGATGGGAAAAGGCTTGATCACGATGATCGTCGCGATGGTTATTACGGGATGGATCAACATGGCAAGAATCGTCCGTGGACAAGTACTCCAGCTCAAAAATCAGGAGTTTGTGCTCGCCTCAAGAACTTTGGGAGCGAAAAACTCGCGCATCATCAGAAAGCACTTGCTGCCGAACATTATGAGCCCGATCTTGGTCACCATGACATTAACCGTGCCTACGGCTATTTTCTATGAAGCGTTTTTAAGCTACCTCGGCCTCGGGGTTCCGCAGCCGCTTGCAAGCTGGGGAACGATGGCTACAGACGGTGTGCAGGGATTGGAATATTACCCATGGCGCCTGTTCTTCCCGGCTACTTTTATCTGTCTGACCATGTTTGCATTCAACGTTATCGGCGACGGACTGCGCGACGCTTTAGATCCGAAGCTGCGTAAATAAAGGAGTGAGAAAGATGAAACACTTACTTGAAGTGAAAGATTTAGCCATTTCTTTTAAAACATACGCCGGAGAAGTACAGGCGATCCGCGGCGTCAACTTTCATGTTGACAAAGGAGAGACGCTTGCGATCGTCGGAGAATCCGGATCAGGCAAAAGCGTCACTTCGCAGGCGATTATGAAACTGATTCCGATGCCGCCGGGCTATTTTAAAAACGGACAAATTTTATTTGACGGACAAGATCTGGTTCCGAAAACGGAAAAACAAATGCAGTCAATCAGGGGAAAAGAGATCGGCATGATCTTTCAGGATCCGATGACTTCTTTGAACCCGACGATGAAAGTCGGCCGTCAAATCACAGAAGTGCTGTTTAAGCATGAAAAGATCTCAAAAGAAGAGGCCAATAAGCGGGCGGTAGAGCTTCTCAGCCTGGTCGGAATTCCGATGCCTGAACGCCGCGTCAACCAGTATCCGCACGAATTCAGCGGCGGGATGCGGCAGCGCGTCGTCATCGCGATGGCGCTTGCAGCCAATCCAAAGCTTTTAATCGCGGACGAACCGACGACAGCTCTTGATGTGACGATTCAGGCGCAGATTTTAGAGCTGATGAAAGAATTGCAGAAAAAGATCGAGACATCCATCATTTTTATTACGCACGATCTCGGCGTTGTCGCGAATGTCGCAGACAGAGTCGCCGTCATGTACGCGGGACAAATTGTGGAGATCGGTACGGTCGACGAGATTTTCTACAACCCTAAGCATCCGTATACATGGGGGTTGTTGGCATCAATGCCGAGCCTTGACAACGACGGTGATGAAGAATTAATGGCGATACCGGGCTCTCCGCCTGATTTGACCAATCCGCCGAAGGGCGATGCCTTTGCATTAAGAAGCCCTTACGCAATGAAAATCGATTTTGAACAAGAACCGCCGATGTTTAAAATATCTGATACACACTATGTGAAGTCATGGCTTTTGCACCCGGACGCTCCAAAAGTTGAGCCGCCGGCCGCTGTCAAAAGCAAGATGAAGGAGTTTAAAAATCAGTATGAAAAACCGGTTGAAGTGAAAGAAGGTGAATGATGTGGCAGAAAAACTGCTCGAAATCAAGAATTTAAAACAGCACTTTTCAACGCCGAAAGGGATTGTGAAAGCTGTTGACGGAATCTCTTTTGACATTTTCAAAGGAGAGACGCTCGGTCTTGTCGGTGAATCCGGCTGCGGAAAGTCGACGACTGGCCGTTCGATCATTCGTTTGTATCAAGCGACTTCCGGAGAAGTCTTGTTTAAGGGAAAGAATGTCCACGACAAAAAGTCTGCCAAGGACCTTCTCGAATTCAACCGGAAGATGCAGATGATTTTTCAGGACCCGTATGCTTCCTTGAACCCGCGGATGACGGTTGCCGACATCATCGCAGAAGGAATTGACATCCACGGTTTGGCCAAAACGAAAAAAGAGCGGCTTGAGCGCGTTCATGAACTCCTCAAACTCGTCGGCTTAAATAAAGAGCACGCGAACCGCTATCCGCACGAATTTTCCGGCGGACAGCGCCAGCGGATCGGAATCGCAAGGGCGCTTGCGGTCGAGCCGGAATTCATCATTGCCGATGAACCGATCTCCGCTCTGGACGTGTCCATTCAAGCGCAAGTCGTTAATTTAATGAAGGATTTGCAAAAGGAAAGAGGGCTTACATACCTTTTCATCGCTCACGATCTGTCGATGGTCAAATATATCAGCGACAGGATCGGCGTCATGTATTTTGGGAAGCTTGTTGAATTGGCGCCGGCAGATGAACTGTATGAAAATCCGCTTCATCCGTATACGAAATCATTGCTTTCCGCCATTCCGCTCCCTGATCCGGATTATGAGCGCACGCGCGTGCGGAAGACGTATGATCCAAGCGTCCACCAGCTGAAAGGCGACGAACAGATGGAGCTTCGCGAAGTAAAGCCCGGCCATTTCGTCATGTGTACAGAGGAAGAATTTAAAGCCTATCAAACCAAATAAACGAAGCAGGAAGACAGCCGTCACAAGGCTGTCTTTTTTTTTATGCCGAACAACCGCCGGCAATTTTTTGAGAAAAAATTTGAAACCTTCGCGGGAGACAACCGTCTTAGTATATGTAGGTAACATGCTCAGCTTCACTGAAGCTCCTTTCTAAAAAGATTTTGTTTAAACTAAAAAGAAAGCGGGTATATCTAAAGTGTGAAATTAGAACATCCATAAGGAGCAAATCAATGAACTGGTATGAGAAGCTTAGCGAGTATTTCCCAATTGAAGAAATGAAATCAAAAGAGCACATGGAAGCATTGTTAAAGGAACAAAACGATATTTACCATAAAGAAGAAGGCCGTCATCATGTGTTGATGTACGCCGAATTCGACTCTTTTATTTTCATCGACTATTTATTCGTTTCTAAAGACGCGCGAGGACAGGGACTTGGTTCCAAGCTGATTGAGAAGCTGAAAAAGAAAAACAAACCGATCCTCCTCGAAGTCGAGCCCGTGGATGAAGATGATGCCGATACGGCGAAACGTCTTAAATTTTATCAAAAGGAAAACTTTAAACACGCTGAGTCGATTGGTTACCGTCGCCGGTCACTCGCAACCGGCAAAGTGAACAAAATGGAGATTTTGTATTGGTCTCCAAAATCAAACACAGAGAAAGAAGTGTTTGACGCGATGAAAGAAACGTACGAAAAAATCCATACATACAAAGATGAGAAGTGGTATGGAGAATCTTATGAAGATGTGGATGACGTCCTTACGATTGTTGACGATCATAAACAAAAGAACATTTTCGATGAATTGAGCTAAATGAGAATAACAGATGGCATAAAAAAGCAAAAGTCGCTGGATTGTCAAAAAATTTCTGTTACAGACTGTTCACACTTACTTTTTTATAGTATAATACTCAATAAAGATTACTTTTTTAGATTTATTTCAATTTAAGAATACGCTAATTTCATTCTACTTTTTAAGGAGTGAAGCAATATGGTTACATTATATACATCCCCAAGCTGCACGTCTTGCAGAAAGGCGCGCGCATGGTTAGAAGAACATGATATTCCGTATACGGAAAGAAATATTTTTTCAGAGCCTTTATCAATTGATGAAATAAAAGAGATTTTACGAATGACGGAGGACGGAACAGACGAAATTATTTCAACCCGTTCCAAAGTGTTCCAAAAACTGAACGTCAACCTTGAAACAATGCCGCTTCAAGAGCTGTACCAGCTCATCAATGAACATCCGGGCCTTTTGCGCCGTCCGATCATCATTGACGAAAAGCGCCTGCAGGTTGGATACAACGAAGACGAAATCCGCCGCTTCCTGCCGCGCAAAGTGCGCACATTCCAGCTTCGTGAAGCGCAGCGTCTCGCAAACTAAAAGAAGGCTGAATTTTTCAGCCTTCTTTTTTTAATGCTTTTCACTCGTCTGTTCATAATAAATACTGGCTAGAATCACAAAAATCACCGTCAGGACGGGCAGCAGCATTTCGAGGGTGCTGTGCTGCGCCATAAAGGAAGACAACTCCTGCTCCCTGACGATCATTTCGCCGCCGGTATAAGCGAGCAGTCCGCTTCCCGCGTATATGAAGAGCGGAAACTTTGCAAGGGCCGCTTGAATCAGCCTGCTGCCCCAAATGATGACCGGGACGGAGACCATCAAGCCGACAACGACTAGCATCAGGCGTCCGTGCGAAGCTCCAGCGACCGCAATCACATTATCGAGCGACATGAACAAATCGGCAATCACGATGATACGGATCGCCTTAAATAAAGATGTCCCGCCTTTGACATGCTGGGCATCTTTTTTCTCAATCAAAAGCTGATATCCTAAGTACAACAGGAAGATTCCTCCGATAAATTGCAGATAAGGAACCGCGAGCAGGTACACTGCTGCCATTGTTAGCGCGATTCTCATCATGATGGCGATCAATGTGCCGATGATGATCGCTTTTTGTCTTTGCCGTGGAGGCAAATGACGGCTTGCCATTGCAATCACAACAGCGTTGTCGCCGCCAAGTATGAGATCGATTCCGATGATCACAAGGAACGACATCAGTACATCGTGTTCCATCAACTGGCACCTCGCTTTGCCTTTGCATCGGGACTTGCCTAAAAGGCACCCGCATCTACAGCTGCTGCTTGTACAACTAATATATGAAGCAGGCCGGAAAATATGTTAGCTTGGCTTTGGAGGCGTTTTTATTTCTTTTCCGCCTTTTTTATCATAAAATAGAAAATAAAGATTGATTATGGATAAGGTTAAGAAGTGGACGTAATGGGTAAAGTGTAGTAAAGTACAATTAATTGGGAGCTTAGTTATCCCTTCAACATCTTACAAAGAAGGGAAGGTTGGCAAATGGAAATCGAAAGAATAAACGAACATACGGTTAAGTTTTATATTTCCTACGGTGATATCGAAGACCGCGGGTTTGACAGAGAAGAAATTTGGTACAATCGAGAACGCAGTGAAGAGCTTTTTTGGGAAATGATGGACGAAGTGCACGAAGAAGAAGAGTTTGCCGTTGAAGGCCCCCTTTGGATTCAAGTGCAGGCCCTTGATAAGGGATTGGAAATCATTGTGACAAGAGCTCAGCTGTCCAAAGACGGACAAAAGCTGGAACTGCCGATTCCTGAAGATAAAAAACAGCATGTAGCAGAAGAAAGCCTTGATGCTTTGCTTGACGACTTTCAAAAAGAAGAGCAGGCAGAAGAGCAGAAACTGCAGTTTGTTTTAAAGTTTGACGATTTTGAGGATTTAATCTCACTGTCAAAAATGTCTATCAGCGGCTGCCAAACGACATTGTACTCTCACGAGAACCGCTATTATTTATTCGTGGATTTCAGTGAACTGCCCGATGAAGAGGTGGAAAACCAGCTGAGCATTCTGCTGGAGTATGCCTCAGAATCAAAGACGACGATTCATATGCTGAAAGAGTATGGAACACTGATTGCAGCGGATCATGCTCTTCATACAATAAAAAAGCACTTCGCATAAAAAAGCCGGTTTCTTTTGAAGCCGGCTTTAACTTTCTGGAACAAATATAACAAAGAGCTTCAATTCTCCACAACTTCCCTCCTCCCGTTCTACATCTTTCAAACGGCTCACCACTTTCAAAAGAAAACGATCATTTCGGCCCAAACCGAATAGGGTCAATCTGATCTATACACTTCCAGTTTCATTGATTAAGATGGATTGGTGTTATGACAAATTTTGAAAGGTGAGATTGATTTGATGCGAAAAAGTTTAAAATGGATCATGGCTGTCTTTATTGGTTTAACATGTTTTTGTGCCGCTTATTCTCAAACAGCCATGGCAGCCGTACATTCCAAGACTCCGGATATTCTCGGAACAACGGGTAAAAACAATTTGAATCAGGCCTATAAAAAATACTTTGATACAAAAGGCGATGGTAAAGGCGGATCGCTGTTTCATTATATGAAGGACGGTTCAGCTTACATCGCTTCGCCGACGGACGATAACCTGGGAAATGGCTACTACAGCGTCAAAACAGAGGGTATGAGTTACGGGATGATGATTACGCTGCAAATGAATGATGAGTATAAGTTCCAAAAGCTGTGGGATTTCGTCCGTAAATATATGCGCCATTCCGACAGAAACGACAGTTTGTACGGCTACCATAGCTGGCATATGAAAACGAACGGCTCAGACGTGCAAACCATTGATCAGAATGTTGCATCTGACGGCGAGGTCTGGTTTGCGGCAGCGCTCATGATGGCATCTGGCCGCTGGGGAGATAAAAAATACCCGTATGATTACAAAGAGCGGGCTCAAGACATGCTTGACGCTTTGGCCGGTGATGGAGAATACGCCAACACCGGTAAGGAATCGCGAGTGTTTATTAAAAACACCAAGGATCAGCGCTATGCGATGGTTCGATTCGGCCCTTATGTCAATTGGACGGACCCATCCTACCACGTTCCTGCTTTTTTCGAGTTGTTCGCTAAAAGCGCCAGAAGCAGCCAGCAGTATTTTTGGAAAGATGCAGCAAACAAATCTCGAACATACTTGTCAGAAACAACGTTTAAAAGCGTGTTAAATAACGGATCAACCGTCACCAATGCGGCCACAGGACTGTTTCCCGACGAAGCCGGCTTTGACGGCGTAAGCGATGCGGCTCATTCCTCAACGGAAACAGACCGAAATTTCAGCTATGATGCTTGGCGGACGGTGTCTCATATCGCTATGGATCATACACTTTGGTCCTCGGCAGATAACGCATATCGCGCCAGCGAGCAAAAAGCGCTTAACAAGTTCTTGACGTTTATGAAACGGGAAAACTATGGGAGAACGGCCCATGAATATACGCTGAATGGGACGGCCGTCAAAAAAGGAAGCCCGGTTGGCCTGATCGCCGCCAATGCGGGCGGCGCGACTGCAGCAAGCGATGCATCATTAAGGACGGGATTTGCCAATGCGTTTAACAGCACATATATTCCAGAAGATTATTACGGATCATGTCTTTACATGCTGAACAGCCTTGTGGCAAACGGCAAATTTGCGATGTACCTTCCTTAAAAAATGTAATATCAAATTGAAAGACTGACCCTTCTCTGCGGAGAGGGGTTTTTAATTGGTCAGAAGTTGATCCCGTAATTATCCTTTAACAAAAATTACATCTCTATTTGAGGAAGACTTTTTGTGAACTTTATGAACAAAAAGAATATTATGCAGTTAAACTGTGCACGAAAAGTCGGGGAAGCTATAATGAAAGCGATTACAATGAAGGGGGAGCACAACATGACAAAGAGGGGTAGATGTTACGGCTTTACAATTTTGCTTGTGTTTGCGCTGATTTTGGGAGGATGCGGCGGAAACACGGCTTCAAATAAAGCCGCGAACGAAAAAGACTTTAAACCTTCGAAAGCAATTGAGGTCGTTGCGCCTGCCGGAGCCGGCGGGGGATGGGATACAACGGCCAGAACGATCTCGAAAATTATGGGTGAAGAAAAATTGATTGAAAAGATGGCTGTCGTCAATAAACCGGGCGGCGGGGGAGCGTCGGGATGGTCGTATGTCCACCGCAAAAAAGGTGATAACCATACGTTGTTTGTTACATCTCCGCCGATTTTGTTCGTGCCTTTAAACGGACAATCCCAGTACGGTCACAATGATTTTACGCCGATCGCAAGCGTGATTGCCGACTACGGAGCGTTTGTCGTTCATAAAGATTCGCCTTATCAGTCGATGACAGATCTTGTGGATGCGCTGAAAAAAGATCCGAAAAAAGCCTCTATTGTAGGGACGTCTTCTCCGGGAAGCATGGACCACATGCAATTTGTCAGCGCTGTTCAAAAGGCTGGCGTTGATGCGAAAGAGCTGAAATACATTACGGCGCAAGACGGCGCCGGGATGAGCATGCTGCTCGGTAAAAAAGCCGACGTCTACTCGACGGGTGTCGGTGAAGCGGCCGAACAGGCGCGAGCCGGAAAAGTCAGAGTGCTGGCCATCACCGCTCCCGAACGCATGAAAGGAGATACGGTCAAAGATTTTCCGACCTTAAAAGAGCAGGGAATCGATGATGAATTTACGGTCTGGAGAGGATTTATGGGACCTCCGGGAATGAGCGAGTCCGCCGTAAAATATTATGAAGAAAAAATCAAAGAGATGATGGAAAAAGACAGCTGGAAATCGATTCGGGACAGCTATGGATGGACGGATAAGTTTATGGGCCATCAAGAATTCAAAAACTATCTTGACGCTCAATATAAAGAAATGGAAGCGCTCCTTGATGATATCGGATTAGGTGGCAAATAAAATGGTCTCCGCGCGGTTGCCGGTATGGAAAAGCGACTTAAAAGCTTTGCCCGGCACAGCCGGCGACCGGCAAGCTGAAATCGAGAAAGGCTGGTGTAAACCATGAGAATCACAAACCGGGCCGTTTCTGTCATCATTTTGGCTGTGGCAGCCATTTACCTGGCGTTCAGCTATAATTTAGACAGCTATCCGTACGCGGTGATCGATGCGGACGTGCTGCCGAAAAGTTTAGGCATATTGCTTCTCATTTTGGGTGTATTTCTGTTTTTTGAAAAAGATCAAAAAGATACAACGGTGAAAAAGCTGTTTCAGCTGAAGAAAAAAGACGTCAAGGTCATGATGCTCTGTGTTGCTTCTCTGTTGATCTACATTTCGATTTTGGAATTCATCGGATTTTTGCTTTCTACGGTAATGCTGCTGATCGTTTTGCCCGCGGTGTTGGGATATCGAAATTGGACAACGGCTGCGCTCGTTTCACTGATTTTCAGCGGCACAATTTATTTTTCATTCAACTATGTGCTCAACATCATGCTTCCGCAGGGGGTTATGCCTTTTTAATCGAACATAAGGAGGAAAGTGCATGTTAGATAGTATATTATACGGATTTCAGGTGGCGCTGACTCCGCAGAATATCATGTTCGCTTTTATCGGGGTGCTGATCGGGACGGTTATCGGGATGCTGCCTGGGCTCGGGCCGATCACTGCGATTGCCATTATGATCCCGTTAAGTTACGGAATGGACCCGGCCTCCGCGTTAATTTTGATGGCGGGTGTCTATTACGGAGCGGTCTTTGGCGGTTCGACGTCATCGATTCTGTTAAATGCCCCCGGAGTAGCGGGCACTGTCGCAACATCGTTTGACGGCTATCCGATGGCAAAGCAGGGGAAAGCGGGAAAAGCCCTTGCCATCGCTGCAATTTGCTCCTTTGCAGGCGGAACGATCACCGTAGTTGCGCTGATGCTCGTCGCACCGACAATGGCAAACATTGCGGTGACATTTGGACCGACAGAATATTTTGCATTGATGATGCTCGGCTTGGTGGCAATTTCAAGCCTTTCCGAAGGATCGACAGTCAAGGCGCTGATTTCTGCGACATTGGGCTTTATGACCGCTACCATCGGGATTGATCCGCAGACGGGGACCGAACGGTTTACATTCGGTGTGGCAAGCCTTCTGGAAGGCATCGATTTTCTGATCGTGGCTCTCGGTTTGTTTGCACTTGCTGAAGTTGCGTTCTTGATCAAGACGCGGAACAAGCCGATGACGGAAGGAGCGTCTCAGGTCGGCAGCCTGAAGGTGACGAAAAGCGAAATGAAAGAGATTTCGGGACCGATCGCAAGGCATTCGGTCATCGGATTTTTGCTCGGCATCCTGCCCGGTGCAGGGGCGACAATTGCATCATTTATTTCTTATATTACAGAGAAGAGAATCTCAAAACATCCTGAAACGTTTGGCAAGGGAAATATCAAAGGGGTCGCAGCACCTGAGACTTCGAACAATGCGGCAACGAGCGGCGCATTCGTACCCCTTCTGACACTCGGGATTCCCGGATCAGGAACAACGGCCGTCCTGCTCGGCGCCCTTTTGGTCGTCGGCGTTCAGCCGGGACCGCTCATGCTGACGGATCATCCCGACGTGTTCTGGGGCGTGATCGCAAGCATGTATATCGGCAATTTATTTCTGCTGATTTTAAATTTGCCGTTAATTCCTTTCTTGTCAAAAATTCTTCTGATTCCGAAGCAGCTTTTAATTTCGCTCATATTTGTTTTCTGCCTGATCGGCGTCTATGCTGTGACATTTAATGTCGTGCATCTTTATATTCTGGTGTTCTTCGGAATCCTCGGGTATTTTATGAGAGTGCTGTCTTTTCCGGCGGCTCCGTTTATTTTAGCTTTTATTCTCGGAAGTTTGATGGAAGAATCGTTTAGACAAGCGATGACGCTGTCATCAGGAAGCCTGTCCGTGTTTATTGAAAGTCCCGTCACAATCGGTTTATTGATTACGGCTCTTTTGTCGCTCATCGTACCGCCGATTTCCCGGGCAATGAAGAACAAAAATAAAAAGTCGATCGATTTGGAAGGCTGAGCTTTTGATGTCCGGAACGCTACGTTTCCGGACTTTCATTTTTCACAGGCTTGTAGCGGCGTTCGGGACGTCCGACGGTTCCATAAAAAAGTTCTGTTTTTACATGCTTTTCCGCAGCTAAAAATTCTAAATAGCGCCTTGCGGTCGTCCGGCTGACACCGATGGTGCGCCCGAGATTTTCGGCGGTGATGCCATCGCTGTTTTCACTTTTGTTTAAAACGCCGGCTACTTTTTTCAGCGTCAGGCCGTCGATTCCTTTCGGATAATCGGCTTCAGCGGTTTGTTTTTCTTTCATGATGCTTCGCCTTTTTGCCATCAAGCTGTCAACGTCTGTCTGATCGATTGAAGACATTTCATTTACCTTGAGCCGGTAGGACCGATAGTTTAACAGCGTTTCTTTCAGCCTGGAAAACATAATCGGCTTGATCAAATAATCGACGGCTCCCGCGCGAATCGCCTGTTCGACATACTCAACTTCTTTCGCAGCCGTAATCATCATGACGTCTGTATGTCTGAGCTTTTGTCTGATCAGCCAGAGAAGCTCCATGCCTGAGCCGTCCGGCAGAAAAATGTCGAGCAGGACAAGATCGGGCTTCACGTCCGGAAGCAAATCCTTTGCATCTTGAAAATTTTCTGCGATTCCAATAACAGAAAATCCTTCAATTTTGCTGATCAGTTTTTGATGTATGTCAGCGTTCCTGATGTCATCCTCTACGATAAACACTTGTAATGCTTTCATAGGTCAGTCCCCCAGCGTTTCTCTATTTGGTATCACGACAGTAAACAATGCTCCGCCAAGGTCGCTTTTATCCGCTTTGATTTGTCCGTTTAACGCATTGACGGCTTCTTTGACTAAAAAGAGGCCGAGACCGCGGTGATTAGCCGCTTTTGTCGAATAAAACTTTTGAAAGATCCGCTCCTGTTCCTCCTCGGGAATACCGTCTCCCGAGTCTTCGACTTCAATTAAGATGTGATCTCCCCCGTCTGACAAGAAGACAAGGATGCTGCGGTCTTTTTTGTGGGAAACGGCGTCAAAAGCATTCTCAATCAAATTTCCTAAAATCGTAATGAATTTGCCTTTGTCCATTTCGTCCGGCAAAGCGTCCAATTTTGAGCTTTCATCGATTTCCAGGTTGATGTGCAGCTCTTTTGCACGGTTGACCTTTCCCAGCAGCAACCCGGAAAGAAGCGGATCAGGAATCGAATGGATGAGAAATCGCAGCATTTCCTGATGGCTTTTGTTCTCTTTTTGGATCAATTCGAGCGCTTCAGAATAGCTTTCCAGCTGGATCAGTCCCGCGATTGTGTTCAGCTTGTTTGAATATTCGTGGGTCTGGGCTCTCAGACCTTCCGCGTATTGCGAAGTTTGCGCCAGCTTTTTGGAGAGTTCGTCAATGTCCGTCTTTCTCCTGAAGCTTGCAACGGCCCCGCGGATTTTTTCGTTTTCGAAAATCGGCACTCTGTTGACGATTAATTCTTCATTTCCGATCGTTAATTCCTGATCTTTTTGCGCCGTTTTCGTTTTCATCACTTCGGGGAGCAGCGTATCTGGAAGAAGCTCGGAAATCGGTTTGCCGAGCCACTGATCTTCGCTTTCGACGCGAAGGAGCTCACACGCTTTTCTATTCAAGAGCGTGATTTCTTCATGTTTGTTGATGGCGATCAAGGCCTCGTGCACAGATTCTGTAATCGCCTGTTTTTCAGTATATAATTGATTAATTTCATAAGGTTCAAGACCGAAAATGGACTTTTTGACATTGCGGGAAATATAGACGGCTCCCAAAACCCCCATCAGCACGACAAATCCTAATAAAAATATTAATTTTGTCTGATATTGCGAGACGGTATCCTGAATATTTTCTTTTAAAAAACCGACTGAGATGATTCCGACGATTTTGCCGTTTTCATTAAGGATCGGGGCTTTGCCCCTGATGGCCGGGCCAAGCGTGCCGACGGCTTCCGAAATATATGCTTCCCCTTTTTTAAGAGCGCGCTGATTGTCTCCGCCGACCATCGGTTTGCCGATTTTTCCCGGGTGCGGATGCGCATAGCGAATCGCATCCGCCGAGCCGATCACAATGTATTGCGCACCGGACTGCTTTCTCGCGTTTTCTGCAATTGGCTGAAGGATTCGGGACGGATCGTCCGTTTCAAAGGCTTCCTGGACGGAAGGCATCTGGGCGAGCGTTTTCGCCATATCGAGCGCTCTGGCTTGAATTTGTGTTTTTAACGAATTTTCTAAAATGATTAAATAGAGGCCGCTCATAACAGAAAGCAAGATGAATAGCAGGGTGAGAATCAGCAATGTAAGCTTGGTGGTCAGCTTCCGTTTGATGTCAAAAACTCCTTTTCTAAAAATTTCGAGTTCTATAATACTACTTTATATAAAATCGGCCTGATTTTGAAGCGTTTTCAAAAAAAGGAAAGCTTCCGCGCATGTTGAATACTTGATCAAACAGGAAGGAGAGAGACAATATGTTCAGTGCAATGATCGATCAAGAAGAGATCATCTGTCTTGCCGACGGATACAAAACCGAAGATCTCAAGCGGTTGAGAAAAAGACATTTATTTTACTGTCCGGTTTGCCGGTGTGAACTCGACCTGAAAGTCGGTGCTGTCAAGCTCCCGCACTTCGCTCATAAGCAGGGTGCAGCATGTCCGGTGCAACATGAACCGGAGAGCTCCTATCACCTGAAAGGAAAACGGCTGTTGTACGAATGGCTCGGCAGACAAGGCTTCCACCCGGTGCTTGAACCGTATTTGCAAGAGATCAGACAAAGGCCCGATTTGCTTCTGGAATACGGAACCCGCCAGGTTGCAGTTGAATTTCAATGTGCGAATCTCGATGCAGCAGCGTACCGAAAAAGAACGGACGGCTTTCTCAAACTGGGAATCGAGCCGTTGTGGATTCTGGGCGGTAACCGGGTAAGACGCTTGACGAGGAGTTTTTTTCAGCTTTCAGGGTTTCACTGGCAGTTCGCTCAGAAAAGGGATAAGCCTCCTAAGCTCCTGTTTTTTTGCCCCGAACAAAAGGCTTTCATCATCCTCGAACACTTGATTCCCTTTCAAACAAACAAAACATCCGCATCCTTGCGTTTTCTCCCACTTGCTGAAGCAGGCTGGCATGATTTAACCGCATGGGAAAACTGTTCGCCTCTCCAGCTTAAAGGTTGGAAAGAAAACATCCGCAGCTTTCGAATGTCGACCGTGCGTTTTTTATCAAAAGAAGCGAAGCAGATGGCCGCGCTCTTTTATGAAAAGTTCCGGCTCCCGCTCCCTTTTTTCCCCTCAGAAGTCTTTCTCCCGGTGCCGTCAGGCTATATTTTTGCCCACCCGGTTTATGTGTGGCAAGGGCACCTTTTCTTATTTATAACGAAGCATGATACGTTTCGCCTGCAGTCTGCGGTTCATTATATGGACTGGCTCGTCAAGGGCAAAAGGCTGAAGCTGAGATGGAGCGGGCAGCAAACGGCTGCTGATGCCGTTTGTGAATACATTTGTTTTTTGCATAAAAAAGGATTTTTAGAGAGGAAAGAGGAATTTTATTATTCCGCGGGTCCTGTTGCTCCGGAGCCGCGGCTGGAGGCGCTGTTAAAAAGGGATGAACATTATTTTTCCGAATGATTATCAAGCCTTTCGTTCAACCTAAAGAAAGGAAGGTGGTGTCCGGGCTGTTTCAGATCAAAAGATATGTATTTTATTTTTTAACGGCGGGATTTTGCGTCTTTTTTTTCGCATATGATTTGACAAAAGACGGTGAAAAAACAGAAGATAAACACAATACAAGTTTATTGGACAACAATGGACTTGGAGTAAAGAAAGCGAGGGGATTGACAGTGGCTGAAGAAAAAAAATCGAAGAAACTGCCTTCAAGAGAAGAGGTGAAGCAAGAAGACACGTGGAGACTTGAGGATATCTTCCCGTCAGATGATGCTTGGAGCGAGGAATTTCAAGCCGTTAAAGAACTGCTGCCCAAGCTTTCCGAATTCAAGGGCAGGCTCGGCCATTCCGCCGATGATCTATATGAAGCGCTGACTTATCAGGATAAGGTGATGGAGCGTCTCGGGAAGCTGTATACTTACGCTCACATGCGCTATGATCAGGATACTGGAAATTCTTTTTACCAAGGTCTCAATGATAAAGCGGCCAACCTCTATACCCAGGCTGCGAGCGCGACGGCCTACATGGTGCCGGAAATACTATCGATTCAAGAAGAAAAGCTTCAGCAGTTCCTGCTGGAAAAAGAGGAGTTAAAGCTTTACTCGCATGCTCTCGAAGAAATCAATAAAGAGCGTCCTCACGTACTGAGCGAGGAGGAGGAAGGAATTTTGGCCGAAGCGTCTGATGTTCTTTCATCTTCTTCCAACACGTTCGGCATGCTGAATAACGCTGATATGGAATTTCCGGAGATCACCGATGAAAATGGAGAAAAGGTACAGCTCACACACGGCAATTATGTCACCTTTTTGGAAAGCGAGAACCGCGATGTCCGCCGCGCGGCATTCAAGGCGGTTTACGAAACATACGGCCGCTTTAAAAACACGCTCGCTTCCACGCTCAGCGGAGCTGTGAAAAAAGACAACTTTTATGCGAAGGTTAAACATTATAAATCGGCGCGGGAAGCTGCTTTGTCGCGAAACAGCATTCCTGAAGAAGTCTATGACAATCTTGTCAGCACGATCAACAAGCATCTCCCGCTTCTTCACCGCTATGTTGAGCTTAGAAAAAAAGTGCTTGAGCTTGATGAAGTACACATGTATGATCTGTATACTCCGCTGGTAAAGGACTCTGGAATGAAAGTTACCTACGAGCAGGCCAAGGACTATATGCTAAAAGGTTTGACGCCTTTAGGGGAAGAATATTCATCCATCCTGAAAGAAGGATTGAACAACCGCTGGGTCGATGTGTATGAAAACAAAGGAAAACGCAGCGGCGCTTATTCTTCAGGAACTTACGGAACAAATCCGTATATTTTGATGAACTGGCAGGACAACGTCAATAATTTGTTTACGCTCGTCCATGAATTCGGCCATTCCGTGCACAGCTACTATACGAGAAAATATCAGCCTTACCCGTACGGAAACTACAGCATTTTCGTAGCCGAAGTAGCTTCTACGACGAATGAAGCACTTTTGGGAGAATACTTGCTGAATACAATCGACGATGAAAAACAGCGGCTCTACATTTTGAATCATATGCTTGAAGGCTTCAAAGGAACGGTTTTCAGACAGACGATGTTTGCCGAATTTGAACATGAGATCCATAGCAAAGCCCAGGAAGGGGAACCGCTGACACCTGAGCTGTTAACGAGCATCTACTATGATTTGAATAAGAAATATTTCGGTGACAATATTGAGATTGATAAGGAAATCGGTCTTGAGTGGTCAAGAATACCGCATTTCTATTACAATTATTATGTGTATCAGTATGCGACAGGCTTCAGTGCAGCTCAGGCACTCAGTCAGCAGATTTTAAAAGAAGGCAAATCGGCTGTTGACCGCTATATTGAGTTCTTGAAAGCGGGTAGCTCGGATTATCCGATTGAAGTGCTGAAAAAAGCCGGTGTTGATATGACATCTTCGGAGCCGATCGAAGCTGCGTGCAAAAAGTTTGAAGAGCAGCTGAACGAAATGGAAGAACTTTTGCAAAAAGTCAATCATTCATAATAGGCGAGTATATAGAAGAGGCTGCCGGTTATACCGGCAGCCTTGTTTTCGATGAGGTCAAAAACCTTTAAATGTTTTACGGTGGTTGAGGCGGCTGAGCGTAAAAAGGATTGATATAAATAAGAGAGGGGACGTAATATAAAGGGGAAACATATTCATCATACCTAAAATATTCAAGACGAAAAAAAATAATATTGATGCAAGTCCTAAAATGATCTGAAGCATAAAAACCCTCCTAAGGACTGATAAAATTTCACAGGGGGAGACGAGGCGCAAAAAGGCAGCAAAACCGGGCGCCAGTTCGCATAAATCGCGGTATGGCAACGTGCGGTGGGCTCGTTTTCTTTGTTACTTTGATCATATGATGGACATCTATTTTTTATGTTTTTGTGACAAAAATGTGAAAACTAATGAAATCAGTTGTCAAAACTCGACATGATTTGATATTATAAAGATGTGAAATTGATCACAAACAAACATTTACCCCTTTGTTTGACCGTGAAAAATTTCTCCCATCCCCTTTGTTGTCGTTAAGACATAATTAGAAACCGCGCTTATCCCGGCGCGGTTTCTTACTGCTTCAAATAGGAACGTGCGTTCGTTTTAGCGCGAAAAAAAACACGGGAGAAACCCGTGCTATTTTTCGCATTGATAAAGCGGTCCGGCATCATGATGTCCGTTTATATAGCGCCAGAACATGCCGTGTTTCGCTTCCACTCTTTCGACTTTGCGGGCGAACGCGAGCTTTTTCATTTCCCGTTCCACCTCTTCCAGCGTCCAGTCGTAAACGACGGCAATTTCTTTGTCGGCTACAAATTGAAAGTATTCGATAAAAAGTTCGAGCGGAGGTGTTTGTGAAGGCTTCGGCTCATCACCGAGCATCTCAAACAATATTTCTTCGTAAATCTCGTATGAATAATTTCCGGTTACTTTTAAGCCTTCTCCTTCGCGGAGACTGTTAAAAAACGTAAGAGTCGGGACAGATGCCACTTCCATTTCGGCAGCGATTTTCAAATCGCATTGCAGGGCTTTCACGGCGCTCTGCGAATGAAGATCCCTTTTAAATTCCTCCAGATCGAGCTGTGTATGCTCTGCGATCGCCAGCAGCACCTGTTCTTCGGTGATATCCTGCCGATTGAGAAACAGGCTTTCCTGCATGCATCTCAAAAACTGCAGCCCTGCTTTTCTGCCTTGCAGTTCCGCCGCTTTTAAAGCGAGTGAAGCGAGGTATGGTGCGGAGAGCGCTTTGTCATGCAGGAGCGTCCCGTCACAAGACATGCCTGATCTGCATGCGATCTTTTCCCATGCCTCTGCGAGGCGGTGCTTTTTACGTTTCTGAACGTTCAGCGCTGTGATGCTGCATGCGGCGATGATCCTTAGTGTGAAAAAACGGCCGTAGCGGATTTTCAACTTTTTGATCGCCGGCTCCAAAGCCCAGCATTCGGGAGACAAAGGGTCGACAAACATATAAATTTCCATCGGTTTTTGCGGATGTCCATGGCAATGGAAGAAAAATTGGTCACGCTGATTTAGTGTCAATGTGAACCATCCTCCATTTTAGGCTGATTTACCATATGTCTGGCTGTCAATGTCAGCCTTTCAAAAAGAAATTCCCTTATTTCGCCCTTTAAACCGACATGATCCATTGCCTCTTTCATACACGAAAGCCATGCGTCCGCCCGTTCCGGTGTGATTGGAAACGGCAGGTGCCGCGCCCTCAGCATCGGGTGTCCGTGTTCTTCTGTATAAAGCGGCGGACCGCCTAAATATTGCGTTAAAAATTGCTTCTGTTTTCTTGCCGTTTCCGTTAAGTCGTCCGGAAAAATCGGGTAGAGCAGCGGATGCCGCTTTACACGCTCATAAAAAGTATCAACAAGTTGCGATAGAAGCTCTTCTCCAATCGCTTCATAAGGTGCGTTAAACGATTGTCCCATGTTGACTACTCCTTTTAATATGGCTAATAGGAAAATATACCGATTCCTATCGCAAAAAAATATTTATCTTGTGCATCATTTATTATTTCACGATTGTATATACTTATTTTAGCAACCTCGTTCCATTTCTACAAACAAACCGACTTCTGCCTGCGGGCGAAAATCGCTGATTTTGTTTCAAATATCATATCATATTCGCTTCTTAAATGTGTATTTTTAATACCGGGAGGATCAAAGAGGAAGTAAATGCGGACAAAAAAGCCGGAAAGCGTCCTTTCCAGCTCAGCGTGTCGACAAACCCTCGCATTCGTTGTCAGGCCTGCGCGTCGGTGCTCACGAATTCCAACATTCGCTCCGATGCTCGGCCTTCCTAGACTGCAAGGGTTTTCAATCACGCTGAAAGGATGACAAAATCCCAAAACTAAAAGTCGTTTTGGGATTTTGTCAACAATCTGAGCCGGAAAGCATCCTTTCCGGCTTAAGCATAGTAATTTGAGGTGATTCTTTTTACATAATTTTGCGTTTCTTTAAAAGGGGGAATGCCTCCGTATTTTTGGACATTTCCCGGTCCGGCATTGTAGGCCGCTAATGCGAGGTTCACATTCCCGCTGTATTTATCGAGCATCTGCTTTAAGTATTTTGTTCCGCCTTCTATATTTTGTACGGGGTCAAAAGCGTTATTCACGCCGAGCGCTTTCGCCGTTGACGGCATGAGCTGCATCAGGCCCATGGCGCCGGCCGGGCTGACCGCTTTTTCCTGGTAGCGCGATTCCTGCTTGACGACGGCATGAATCAGCTTCTCATCGACTCCGTATTTTTCTGCGGCGTTTTTGATGATCTGGTCAATGCTCTGATTTTGGCCGCCGAAAGAGACGGGTTTCGCTGCGGCAGATGGGACGGCCGCAATTGCCGCAGGCTTTTCGGCTGTCAGCGGCGCCTGGAGCTGAGACCCTGTCGACACGGCCGGAACAACCGCGGGCTGTGAAGACTCCAAACCGCCGACATTGCTTAAATATTGGTTTAAAATCGAGCTGAAATCAAAACCAGCATCTTCGGGACCGCTGTCTGAAGCCGGATAAAACGACCGTATCGCCTGGAGTTCCAAGAGGGCGGCCAAATGGTTGACGTTCATTGTTTTCCCACCTTATTGATCTTTAAGTTTTTGTTCATAAAATCGGACGATTTTATTTTTGGTTTCACGCTCAGGGATGCCGAACGATTTCAGCAGTTCAGAGAAATCCCGTTTTCCGCGTTCATAGTCTGTCACTTCGAATTCAACTTCAAAGTCTTCTACCATTAAGTATCGGCTGTGATCCAAAACAATTAAGCCCTGCGGCAATTTTTTTTCTGCACGGCTTGTCGCAAGCGTTCCGAAAAGGATGAGCTCGTCCGGTTGAATGCCGAGGCGCTTCAGGCGATCGTATACCGGTCCATGCGGAATCGTGAACGTTTCAAATTCGGGATTCCCGGTCAGCTCCTGGTGGGTTTCCATCAGACCTACAGGTGCCGGCTCTTTTAATGTCAGTACATATCGCTGCTGTTTTTCGCGAATTCTTAAAGCCGCTCCTTTTTCTTTTAAAGAAAAGGAGGACGTATCGTAATAATGGTTTTTTTGTATAACAAATTGCTCGGAAGTAAATTGATAATATGATTTGATTTTCTCAAATTCTTTTTTTGTCAGCATATTTTTAAATTCGATTTCAAGTTCCTGGCTCATTCTTTAATTTTTTCATCCTCTCAGCTGGTAAAATTGCATTTTCCTTATTATCTCTTGAGAAGGAACGTTTATCAATATTGAAGCTGATATGATAAAATGAATCTGTACTTTTATTGTAAAGGAGAGCATTATGCAGAACAGAATTGAGATTACAGAAGCCAATCTGCGAAACGACCGGCTGGTGTTGACCAGCGAAATCAATGACGGAGCGGAGCGGAAACCGGCCGAACGCATGCTGACAGACTCCGATCATTTTGCATTTGTATACATACTTGAACAGGACGATTCCTTTGAATACGTCATTTTAAACGAAGGCATCTGGTCCGATCTTAAAGCGGCCCTCGACGCCAATCTTCCTGTGTTTTTACATATCGGAAACACGGAGCTGGAGCTTAACGGGTTCCATGATGAGCTCGGATATTTAATAGAGAATATTAAAGATAATGCAAATTATGGCGAAGAAATGGAAGAGAGAGTGAAACGGATATTCCTCTAGAAAAAAAGGCGATGAAATTGGGGGAAGGTTTATGGACGAAAAACAATGGGAGCAATTTTTAGCGCCGTACCGGCAGGCTGTTGAAGAGCTGAAAGTGAAGCTGAAAGGGATCCGGACCCTTTACGAATACGAGGAGGAACATTCGCCGATCGAATTCGTGACAGGGCGGGTGAAGCCTGTTCCGAGTATTCTTGAGAAGGCCAAGCGGAAAAACATTCCTCTGCACAACATTGAAAGCATGCAAGATATTGCCGGGCTCAGAATCATGTGCCAATTTTTTGAGGATATTCGCATTGTCGTCGATATGCTTCTGGCGAGAAAGGACTTCACGGTCGTGGATAAGCGCGACTATATCGCGGAACATAAAGAGAGCGGCTACCGCTCCTACCACCTCGTCGTGCTGTACCCTTTGCAGACAATCAACGGGGAAAAACAGATTTTGGTTGAAATTCAAATCCGGACGCTGGCGATGAATTTTTGGGCGACAATCGAACATTCTTTAAATTATAAATACAGCGGCAACATTCCGGAAAAAGTAAAATTAAGGCTTCAAAGAGCTTCTGAAGCAGCATCAAGGCTCGATATGGAAATGTCCGAGATCAGGGGCGAGATTCAGGAGGCTCACGTGGCATTTTCACGCAAGAAAAAGGATGAGGATGACGGTTAGGGGAAAGGAGATGGAATGATGAAGTTTGCGGTATCGTCCAAAGGAAATGATGTTTCCGATTCATTAAAAAGCAAAATTCAAACATATCTGCTCGACTTCGGTCTTGAATGCGATGAAGAAGAGCCGGATATCGTCATTTCCGTCGGTGGTGACGGAACGCTTTTATACGCATTTCACAAATACAGCGGCCGCCTCGACAAAACGGCCTTTGTCGGGGTTCATACAGGACATCTCGGCTTTTATGCCGACTGGGTGCCGACCGAGATTGAAAAACTCGTAATCGCGATTGCGAAAACGCCGTATCAAATTGTTGAATATCCGGTTTTGGAAGTTATCGTCCGCTACAATGACGGCAGCGATGAAGCGAGATATTTGGCGCTGAACGAATGTACGATCAAGAGCATCGAAGGGACGCTTGTGACAGATGTCGAAATTAAAGGGGAACTTTTCGAAACGTTCCGCGGCGACGGCCTTTGCTTATCGACCCCATCGGGAAGCACGGCATATAACAAGGCGCTCGGCGGTGCGATTATTCATCCGTCCATCAGAGCGGTCCAGCTGGCTGAAATGGCGTCGATCAACAACCGGGTGTTTCGGACGGTCGGATCGCCGCTCATTCTGCCTGAGCACCACACTTGTTTAATTAAACCGATTAATGATGTGACGTTTCAAGTCGCGATTGACCATTTGACATTGCTGCATAAAGACGTCAAGTCAATTCAATGCCGCGTCGCAAACGAAAATATCAGGTTTGCCCGCTTTCGGCCGTTTCCGTTTTGGAAAAGGGTCCAGGATTCCTTTATCGGAAAAGGAGAATAGGAAGGTTTGCTGTGAGCGATTTTTTGATGAAACAGATCATAACAGAAGAGGACAGCGGGGTTCTTTTGAAAGAATACGTCCAGCGGCTGGGCATTTCAAAAAGGATGCTGACGGACATCAAATTCGGCGGCGGGGATCTTTTGGTAAACGGCGGGCATGTAACGGTCAGATACGTTCTTCAAAAAGGGGACGAGCTCGTCATACAGTTCCCTCCGGAAAAAATGAGCGAATCTTTGCGCCCGGAAGAAATTCCGCTTGATATTTTGTTCGAAGATGACCATGTCCTCGTATTAAATAAACAGCCATGCCTGTCGTCGATTCCCTCGCGCGAGCATCCATCAGGCAGCTTGGCGAACGGTCTGATTCATTATTACCAGCGGACGGGCGTGCGCGCGACCGTTCACCTGGTGAGCAGGCTTGACCGCGACACATCGGGTGTCATGCTTGTAGCCAAGCACCGCTTCGCCCACTCGCTTTTATCGGGACTGCAAAAAAAGGGAGCCGTCAAACGGCAATATCGGGCGGTCGTCCACGGTTTGATCGCAGAAGAGCAGGGAACGATCGATGCGCCAATCGGCAGAAAATCATCGAGCATCATCGAGCGTGCGGTGATCCCCGACGGGCAAAAAGCGGTGACGCATTTTTGGGTGAACAGGCGCTTCAGCGGTATGACGGATGTCTCCATCCGTCTGGAAACCGGGAGAACCCATCAGATCCGAGTTCACATGAGTCATATCGGATATCCTTTGTGCGGTGATACGCTGTACGGAGGAACCCGTGGCTTCATCAATCGGCAGGCGCTCCACAGTGAGACGCTGACGTTTTTTCATCCCTTCACAATGGAAGAGCTGACGTTTCAAGCGCCGGTTCCGCATGATATGAGTCAGTTGATAGAGAGCTGAATTAAGCTCTCTTTTTTTATGGCTCCATACGGAATCTTGACTCATCATAAGGCAATGAAGAGGGGACAGATTCGGTTGTCAGTTCGGGGTATCTGAAAGCGGTCAGCCTGTTGCCGAATACACAACCGGTATCGATATTGATCGTATGATGTATCATTCGCGGACGTTTGACAGGAGTGTGGCCGTACACCACCCACGGATCGCCTTTGTAATGAGCGGCCCAGTCCCGCCTGACCGGCCGTCCGTCAGGCAGCGTTTCTCCTGTAATATCTCCGTATAGCACAAACTGTTTTACTTTTCCGACAGGCTTTTTGCCGATGTCTTCCGCTTTGATGCCGGCATGTGCGACGACAAGTTCGCCGTTATGCAGGATCTCATAAAGAGGGGCGTTTTCATAAAGGCGCATGAAAAGGTCTCTGATATCCTTCTGTTTATGTTTCGGAAGGTTTCTGTATTCCGCCGCCGTCGTCTCCAGCCCGTGCTGCAGCTTCACCGGATTGCCTTTGAAAAAACGGTACAGCTTATTGCAGTGATTGCCGGGCACATATCGCACAGCTCCTTCTTCAACGGCCCGTCCTACAAATTCAACGACCTCCAGCGATTTTGGCCCTCTGTCTGTTAAATCCCCGAGAAAGACAAGTGTTCTGTTTTCCGGATGAACGGGAAACCCCGATGACAGCGAGTAACCGAGCTTTTCAATCAGCGCAATCATTTCGTCATAGCACCCGTGAATATCGCCGATTACATCATATTTCATGCGTTTTCTGCCTCCTGTCTGCGTATGTATATACATTGCCCAGTCCATATATAAATCAAGCTTCAGCGACTTTCGCCGGAGAAAATCAGGCATATTACTTTTTTTTCTGAGCGAGCATTGTTAAAATCGATTTTTACACCTGTGAGAAAAGAGTTCAGACGGTTCTTTTCCCACATGAAAATGTCTAAAAAGATGTCCCTTTTATTTTTAAAAAAGGGAACGCTAATCATACCCGGAAACCGGTTTTAGAGGAGGTACCAGTTTATGGAGCACACATCTGTCTCATCTTTAGTTGTCGTACTGATTATCGCATTTTTAACGCCCATCCTGCTGCACCGTTTCAGGTTAAGCATACCGGTGGTTGTCGCTGAAATTATCATGGGTCTTATTATCGGAAAAAGCGGGTTCGATCTGGTCGCCCAGCACGATACATGGCTCGAAACTTTATCGATGCTCGGATTTATCTTTTTAATGTTTTTAAGCGGGCTTGAAATCGATTTTTCCGCATTTGAAAAAGGAAAGAAAAAGCAGCTGCTTCCAAGCGGAAAGGAAGCGCCGAATACATTTAAAACGGCTTCGGTCATCTTTATTGCCGTCTTTATTTTATCGCTCGGCCTTTCTTACAGCTTTGTCATGGCAGGATTTATTGACAACGCCTTTTTAATGACGCTGATCATTTCGACAATTTCGCTCGGGGTTGTCGTTCCGACGCTGAAAGAAGAGCGTCTCATGAAGACAAATATCGGCCAGATTATTTTGCTTGTCGCCGTCATTGCCGATCTTGTCACGATGATTCTGCTTGCAGTGTTCGCCTCAATCTACGGGGACGAAAACAGCAATATGTGGCTGCTGATGATCTTATTTGCCGCCGGCGTCGTTTTATACCTGTTCGGAAGGATATTTAAAAAGCGGCCTTTTGTCGAAGTGCTGTCAAAAGGAACGATCCAGATCGGCACAAGGGCGATATTTACGCTGATCATCGTACTTGTGGCGCTGTCCGAGTCGCTCGGTGCAGAAAACATACTTGGCGCGTTTTTGGCCGGGGTGCTTGTTTCGCTGCTTTCGCCGAACAAGGAGCTCGTTCAGCAGCTCGATTCATTCGGATACGGATTCCTCATCCCGATCTTCTTTGTGATGACAGGCGTCAAATTGGACATTTGGTCACTGTTTGGCAATCCGAAAATTTTAGTGATGATCCCGCTTCTGTTTGTGGCTCTGTTAATCAGCAAAGTCGTTCCGGTGCTGTTTTTGAAAAAGTGGTATGACATGAAAACCGTGCTGGCTTCCGGTTTTCTCCTGACTTCCACGCTTTCTTTGGTGATCGCGGCGACAACGATCGGCGAGCGCATCGGCGTCATTGACGCGCAGATGTCCGGCGCGCTGATTCTGGTCGCTGTCATTACATGCATCATCACACCGACCGGCTTTAAAAAATTAATGCCGAAAACGGAAAGCGAAAAAGAGAAAAAGACGATCACCTTTATCGGCGCAAATCAAATGACGCTGCCAGTCACGCTCGAACTTTCTCCGGAAGATTATCACGTCAGAATCCTGCATGTCCGGCAGGAAAAAAAGGAAGAAAATCTGGCGGATCCGGTGTTTGATGTTGAAGTTTTGCCTGATTATGAATACGAGACGCTTCAATCATTCGGCGTTTTCCAAACGGATATACTCGTCGTGGCCACTGGCAGCGAAGAGCGCAATACAGGGATCGCGCTTTTTGCGAAGGAGCAGAAAGTCGCGAGAATTATCGCCAGCGCAGATTCTCCAGACGCCGAATCCAGACTGAAAGATAACGGAATTGATACATTCTCTATTCTGCTTTCTACAAAAACGCTGCTGCGCGCGCTTATCGAGGCGCCTGGCGTTATGAAACTCCTGACGAACCAGGATGCGTCGCTGTATCAGATCAATATGAGCAATGAGCGATTTGACGGTGTTCTGTTAAGGGAGTTTCCGTTTACGGGAGATGTTATCTTCGTCCGAATTTTCCGCGGGGTGGACAGCATCGTGCCCCACGGGGATACAAGGCTGCAATTGGGTGACAGGCTGATCGCCACCGGTTCGCGCGAATATATTGCGGAATTGAGAAAAACGCTTGGAGACTGATGCTTGACCATTTTGCAATTCGTGATAAGATAAAAGTATAAACTGAATGAACAAGAAATGTTTTCCACTAGGGGAGTCCTTGATAAGGGCTGAGATAAAAGTGTGACTTTTAGACCCTCATAACCTGAACAGGTTCAAACCTGCGTAGGGAAGTGGCACGGTATTTGAGTATGTATTTATGCAAATTCCAAACCACTTTCCTTGCGGGAAAGTGGTTTTTTTATGTTCAGAATCGAAGGAGGAGCCTCGAAATGAAGTTTTCAGAAGAATGCCGAAACAGCGCTGCAAAATGGTGGGAAGGCAGTTTTGTCCATCCGTTTATTCAAGGGATTGGAGACGGCACACTTCCGGTTGATCGATTTAAATACTATGTCATGCAGGATTCCTACTATTTGACCCACTTTGCCAAAGTCCAATCCTTTGGTGCGGCATATGCTCGCGATTTATATACGACAAGCCGGATGGCTGAACACGCGAAAGGCACATATGAAGCCGAGATGTCGCTCCATAGGAAATTCACCGATCTATTGGGAATCACAAAGGAAGAACTGGAGTCGTTTCAGCCGTCGCCGACAGCGTATGCGTACACATCGCATATGTACCGTTCTGTCGTGAGCGGCAGTTTTGCGGAAATACTGGCCGCTTTGCTTCCTTGCTATTGGCTCTATTATGACGTCGGCGAAACGTTAAAAACGTGCAGGCCTGACAGCGCGATTTATCAGGAATGGATCGCGACATACGGAGGCGACTGGTTTAAAGAACTTGTGACAGAACAGATCAACCGCTTCGATGAGCTGGCTGAAAACGCCGATGAGAAAACGCGCGCGAAGATGAAGGAGAACTTCGTCATCTCCAGCTTCTACGAATACAGCTTCTGGGATATGGCCTACCAAAAAGAAAGCTGGTCAAAAAGCGGGGTGGATCAGCTTGCATCTGCACGCGATCACCGATGACAAGCACTCTGTGGAAGAGCTTGCTGCAAAAATCATCTCGATTCAAAATGCCGTTGACTTTATCCATATCAGGGAAAGATCAAAAAAAGTAAGTGAAATATCAAGTTTAATCGACCGCCTTGCCAAAGAAGGGGTTGATAAGCGGAAACTGATCATCAACGACAGGGTTGATATCGCTTTGTTTCATCACATTCACCGGGTTCAGCTGCCTTCACACGGCTTTTCCGTCAAAAGTGTGAGGAGCCGTTTTCCGCATTTGAAAATCGGAAAGTCCGTCCATTCGCCAGAAGAAGCGGTTCAGGCTGAAACTGAAGGTGCAGATTACGTGCTGTTCGGCCACATTTTTGAAACGGACTGTAAAAAGGGCCGGAAAGGAAGAGGAGCTCTCAGTCTGGCTGAAGTGAAGGCGGCTGTCCGCATTCCGGTCATTGCGATCGGGGGTATTACCGAACAACGACTGGCGGAAGTCAAAATGGCAGACGGCATCGCCGTGATGTCGGGGATCTTTTCTCATGACAGACCGGATGAGGCGGCCGCGCGGCTTGCCTGTCTCGCGAAGGGAGATTCATATGAGAAAGCGCTATGATACGATCGTGATCGGCGGAGGCATCATCGGGACATCCATCGCTTACCATCTTGCGAAAGCGGGGAAAAAAACGGCCGTGTTTGAAAGCGGAGAAGTCGGCAAAAAAGCGACGAGCGCGGCGGCGGGCATGCTCGGCGCCCATGCGGAATGCGATAAACCCGGTACCTTTTTCGAATTTGCCAGAGCCAGCCAAAAAGCCTATCAGCGGCTGACGGGCGAATTGAAAGACTTAAGCGGCATCGATATCAGAAAGCATGACGGAGGGATATTAAAGCTGGCATTTTCAGAAAGCGACCGCGAACACCTGATGCAAATGGCTGCACTGGATTCAGTGGAATGGCTTGAAGCCGCTGAAGTATATGAGCTGGAACCGCATGCCGGAAAAGGGATTCTCGGCGCTAATTTCATTCGGGACGACATCCATGTCGAACCGGCCGCAGTGTGCAGGGCATTTGCCAGGGGGGCCCGGATTCTCGGTGCCGAGGTCTTCGAGTTTACCCCCGTTTTATCGATCGAATCTGAAGCGGGGGCCGTCCGCGTCACTGCTGCTTCATGCACCGCGGAGGCGGAGCACGTTGTCATTGCAAGCGGTGTGTGGAGCGGTGCTTTCTTTAAACAGATCGGCATAGACAAAAGCTTTTATCCTGTCAAAGGGGAGTGCCTGTCTGTGTGGAATGACGGCATCCCTTTGACGAGGACGCTTTACCATGATCATTGCTACATCGTTCCGCGCCATAGCGGAAAGCTTGTCGTCGGCGCGACAATGAAGCCCGGGGATTGGAATGAACAGCCGGAACTTGGCGGAATCGAGGAGTTGATCCGAAAGGCCAAGTCGATGCTCCCTGACATTGAATCCATGAACATCGACCAATGCTGGGCCGGATTGCGCCCGGAAACAGGGGATGGCAATCCATATATCGGCAGACACCCTGAAAATGACCGGATATTGTTTGCTGCCGGACATTTCAGAAACGGCATCCTCCTGGCACCTGCAACCGGTGAGATGATAGCTGACATGATCCTCGGCAATCCGGTCAAAACAGAGTGGGCCGAGGCGTTTAAAGCGGAGCGAAAGGAGGCTGTGCACAGGTGAACATTCAGCTCAACGGCCGGAAAATAGAGTGGAGAGATGACGGCGGCACGATTTACGATTTGCTCGCATCCTACAGTTTGGAAAATCGTGTTGTCGTTGTTGAAAGAAACAGGCAGATTATCGGAAAAGACCAATATCAAACAGTCAAACTGGAAGAACACGATGTCATCGAAATCGTTCATTTTGTCGGAGGGGGATAAACCGTTATGTTAAAAATCGCAGATCGTCAATTCTCATCAAGATTATTGCTCGGCACAGGGAAGTATCCGTCATTTGAAATTCAAAAAGAGGCTGTCAGTGCATCTGAATCGGAGATCCTGACCTTTGCCGTCAGACGGATGAATATTTTTGAAGAGTCTCAGCCTAATTTTTTGGAGCAGCTTGATTTAAGCCGTTATACGCTTTTGCCGAATACGGCCGGAGCAAAAACGGCTGAGGAAGCCGTCCGGATCGCCAAGCTTGCTAAAGCGAGCGGTCTTTGCGACATGATCAAAGTCGAAGTGATCGGCTGTGACCGTTCGCTTCTGCCTGACCCGGTAGAAACGCTGAAGGCGTCAGAAGCCTTGCTTGAAGAAGGCTTCATTGTGCTGCCGTATACATCGGACGATGTCGTCCTTGCGAGAAAGCTTGAAGAGCTCGGCGTACACGCCATTATGCCCGGGGCCTCTCCAATCGGTTCGGGACAGGGAATCGTCAACCCGCTTAACCTGTCGTTCATCATTGAACAGGCTAAAGTTCCCGTAATCGTGGATGCCGGAATCGGTTCTCCGAAAGATGCGGCATACGCAATGGAACTCGGCGCTGACGGAGTGCTTTTGAACACGGCAGTGAGCGGGGCGAAAGATCCGGTCCAAATGGCGAAGGCTATGAAGCTCGCCGTTGAAGCGGGCAGACTCGGATACCTTGCTGGACGAATTCCGGAAAAGAACTACGGCATCGCCAGCAGTCCTGAAGAAGGGAAGTTGACGATTTGACAGGCAGGTATTCAAGACAGGAGCTTTTTCACCCGATCGGACCGGACGGCCAGGAAAAATTAAGTCGCGCCCGCGTCCTGGTGATCGGTGCGGGGGCATTGGGCGCGGCCAGCGCAGAAATGCTGGTGAGGGCCGGAGTCGGTTCGCTGACGATTGCCGACAGGGATTATGTGGAATGGAGCAATCTCCAGCGGCAGCAGCTCTATACGGAACAGGATGTGGTTGATCATATGCCAAAGGCAGCCGCTGCCGAAAAAAGGCTGCGCCTGATTAACAGCTCTGTTCAAGTGACCGGCATTGTAGCAGATGTTACCGCGGAAAAAGCGCTCGAGCTTGCGGAGAAAGCGTCCCTGATCGTCGATGCGACCGATAATTTTGAAACGCGGCTGATCATGAACGATGCGGCGGTCAAGTTAGGCATCCCTTTTCTGTACGGCGCGTGTGTCGCAAGCTATGGCATCACATATACCGTCATTCCGGGGAAAACGCCGTGCCTTCACTGTCTTTTGGGGCATTTGCCCGCGAATACCATGACGTGCGACACAGCAGGGGTGATCGGTCCGGTTGTTCAGCAGGTTGCCGCTTACCAGGTAACAGATGCCCTGAAGCTGCTGACAGGGCATGAACCGTCAGGAATGCTTCGCTCATTTGATATTTGGACAAATGAGCGCTCTGAAGTCCGGGCTGACGCGCTTAAACATGGCTCGTGTCCGACGTGCGGAAAAGGCGAGTTTCCGTTTCTTTCAGCTGAAAACGAAACAAAAGCAGCCGTTCTTTGCGGCAGACAAACGGTTCAGATCAGGCCGGCCGCGGAACAGCCGCCGGAGCTGGAGCCGCTTGCCGCCAGATTAAAAAAAGCCGGTTTGGATGTGACGGGAAATCCTTATTTATTATCTTGCCGTACGGAGGATTTTAAGTTCGTGATTTTTCGGGACGGACGCGCTTTGATTCACGGAACGAACGATATCAATCGCGCGAAAACGATATATCACAGGTGGATTGGCTAAAGGCCGAAGGGAGTGCAAACATCATGAGCATATACAAAGCATTAACAATCGCCGGGTCGGATTCAGGAGGCGGCGCCGGCATTCAAGCCGACATTAAAACATTTCAGGAGCTTGGCGTCTTTGGCATGACGGCTTTGACAGCGGTCACTGCGCAAAATACAACAGGGGTTCACGGCGTCTACCCGCTATCTCCGGAAGCACTCGGCACGCAGATTGATGCAGTGGCGGAAGATTTAAAACCTGACGCCGTGAAAACAGGGATGCTGTGGAGCGCGGAGATGATTGAGGTCATTGCTGAAAAAATTGCAACATACGAGCTTAAACGTGTGATTGTCGATCCTGTCATGATCGCCAAAGGCGGCGCTTCACTATTGAATGAGGAAGCAGTTGAAACATTGAAACGGCACTTGCTTCCGCTTGCTTATGCGGTAACGCCGAACATACCCGAAGCCGAAGTGCTGACAGGGAGAAGCATTCAAACAATGGAAGACCGCAAAAAAGCGGCTCGTGAATTGCATGAAATGGGCGTCCGCAACATTATCATCAAGGGAGGGCATCAGCCCGAGGATGGCAAAGTAACCGATCTCCTCTTCGATGGAGAGGTGTTCACGGAAAAAACGAACACCTATATTAAGACGAAAAATACCCATGGAACAGGCTGCACATTTGCCGCCGCTCTTACCGCGCAAACAGCGAAAGGAAACGGCATTCAAGGAGCTTTCAGCATCGCTGAGGCTTTCGTCCACGAAGCGGTTGCACACAGCCTTGATTTCGGAGCCGGCCACGGACCGACCAACCATTTTGCATATCAAAAGATATCCAATGCAGGGTTGGAACTGTAGTCCCGCAATAAAAATGAAAAATATCGCGGCAGACATCAAAAACGGTCTCTGCCGCTTTTTATATTCTGAAATTGTCAGCCTGCTATTAATTGTGATACTATATATTATGATCAGGTACTAATAAAATGTTAATCATTAGGAGGATTTCATACATATGAATTTATCACTGGAAGGCCGGAATATCGTCGTCATGGGTGTAGCAAATAAACGAAGCATCGCTTGGGGAATCGCCCGCTCGCTTCACAATGCAGGCGCAAGACTGATTTTTACGTATGCGGGTGAGCGGCTTGAAAAATCGGTCAAGGAGCTGGCCGATTCTTTGGAGCGGAACGATTCAATCGTACTTCCTTGTGATGTCACAAATGACCAGGAAATTGAAGCGTGCTTCGCCGACATCAAAAAAGAAGTCGGGGTCATCCACGGCATTGCACACTGCATCGCTTTCGCAAACAAAGAAGACTTGGCTGGAGAATACTTAAATACCACCCGCGACGGTTTTCTGCTCGCACACAATATCAGCTCTTACTCACTGACAGCGGTCGCTAAAGCGGCGCGCGGCATTATGACTGAAGGCGGAAGCATCGTCACGCTGACATACCTTGGCGGCGAGCGCGTTGTATCCAACTACAATGTCATGGGTGTTGCGAAAGCATCGCTTGATGCCAGCGTCAAATACTTGGCGAGCGATCTCGGAAAAGACGGAATCCGCGTCAACAGCATTTCCGCAGGGCCGATCCGGACATTGTCCGCAAAAGGAATCAGCGACTTCAACTCGATTTTAAAAGAAATCGAAGAACGCGCACCGCTTCGCCGCACGACGACTCCGGAAGAAGTCGGCGACACGGCTGCTTTCCTGTTCAGCGACCTTTCCCGCGGTATGACCGGCGAAAACCTGCATGTTGATTCAGGCTATCATATCATCGCGCGATAACATAACGCTAAAAAGCAATCCGTTAAAGGATTGCTTTTTCTTTTCTTCTGATTTCTCCTTTTTTGCATATAGATATACCATGAACAGATCGGAGGGATCAAGATGTCTAGCAGAAAAAACGATGCGGAGCAAAAGCCGCTCATGTATATTGTGCAGCCGGACTATGATAAGGCAGAAGCGAACATGCAGGATATTCTGATTAAAAGAAAGAAGAAAGCAAAACCCGACGCTTCCGAACAAAAAGCCCGGCGAAAGGAACAGCAGGATGAAGCCGTCCGGCCAGACGAAAAGGATGGCGCCGAAGCGGTGCTTAGCGATGAGGCGAATCGGTCAGAAAAAGGAGTCAAACCGATTAAAAAGCCGCTCAGCAAGATGACCATCGCCGAGAAAATCGACTTTTTGGCAAGCCTTCCCGGCAATATGCCGAAAACCCTTTGCCTCATTGAAGCAGACGGGAAGACATACAGAGGAACGATCGCCGGAAAGAAAGGCGGTTCCGTATTTGTCAAAACGTCGAGCAAAGGGGCTCCGGCGGAACTGCAAATCGAGAGTATTACTTCCTTGCACCCGCTTGGCTTTTAAATTACATGATAAAAAAAGTCCCGATTCAGGGACTTTTTAATTTGAACGATTGATCAGTTGCGGATTTAAGCATTCGATCGCACAGAAGCATTCCAGATCCACTTCGACGCAGAAATTTGTTTTTTCCAAGCGGAACACATCGCAAATTTTGTCTTTTTCTTCTGTGAAATCGAGAACGCGGCGATTTTCATCAAAGGCAATCAACAGTCTTAATGTAGCACAGCAGTCCTTAATGTCTTCAACTCTGAAAAACACAGTGCTGAAGCAAGGGCCTGCCTGAAGTTCTCCGACATTTCCAAACGCTACGAACGGCTTAGACTTTGAGGTGTATATAATAAATGGAATGGTGTCGCCTAAGTGCCTCGAAGGGGAAAGCAGGTTGCTGAAGCAGCTTGTCGGGCAGCCTTCTTCCTCAATGGCGTTTTGCAGATCGTGAATGTTTTCAACGGCTTCGCACACGCAATTTTCAGCTGAACATTTTGTCATGTTATGATCCCTCCCAGTTCAGGATATAAAATTTCGTTTTTCGGCCTGGCTTTTCTATTGGTAAAAGGAGCTGCCGAAAGCCGGCAGCTTTCGTGAAAAGACTGGCATCAAGCCGATCATAACGGCCGGCTTGATGCAGTCCGACACCTTTTAACCGTGGTGCTGATTGTGTTTTTTGTCTGTTGCGCGATCAACTAGTTCAGGTGACAGACATTGAATTGCGCAGAAACAAGTTAAGTCAACCTCGATGCAAAAGTCCGTTTTTTCAAGCCCGAAAAAGTCAGGGTCACAAGGATGGCAGACGCTTAATGTGTCGCCGTTTATGTCCACAGGCCTCAGGATTGAAAGCGTTGCACAGCAATCTTTTAGACTTTCTGCCCGGAAGAAAATCGATTCGAAGCACTGC
The DNA here is from genome assembly GCF_001042485.2 of Bacillus paralicheniformis. Classification (GTDB taxonomy): domain Bacteria; phylum Bacillota; class Bacilli; order Bacillales; family Bacillaceae; genus Bacillus; species Bacillus paralicheniformis. The sequence goes on along the minus strand of NZ_LBMN02000012.1, from coordinate 114,489 downwards.
ATATCATCTGAAAATCCGCCGACATTTCCAAATGTTGAAAATAAACCGCCTTTTTTGTCGTACAAAAGGAACGGAATGGTGTCTTTACCGGAAACCGTCGGACTCAGCAGATTGCCGAAGCAGCTCGTCGGACATGTTTCTTCAACTGCATCCTGTTCTTTTATAATTTGTTCTACTGCATCGCATACACAATTTTCATGCCGGCCATGATGTTTTCCGCAGCTCATGGATTTCAGCTCCTTTTTATAGGGATATTTGACTTTAGTCTTTAACAACATATGTACCCGTGCCCTTGTTGGTGTGGGTAATCGTCTATAAAAATGAAGAAAAGCAGAGCTTGATGGCTCTGCTTTTTTGTATTAAAGGAGTCCGACGATAAGTGTTGCTATAACAACGGTAAGCGTTTGGACAGCTGTAGAGACCAAGACGGCGACATCGGTATCTTCTGTTGTAACTGTGACATCGCGTGAATTGTCGATAATTAATTTTTGACGGTTTGTTTGCTTGTTTGCTGTTACCTGCAGCAAGTCTTGTGATACAAGCTCGGCAAGATCAGCATCGTCAATGATTGCCAGAACGATTGTAACAATTGCCGTCTGCACCGCAGTCATAACAGATGCGACAACTTGAGTATCCTCTGTAGAGACTCGGATATCGCAAGAATCCTTGATGATGATTGTCTCATCTGACAGCTGTTTGTTCAGGTTGAGCTGGTCGAGCTCCTGATTGATAAATGCATCGTGTTTACCGCACTTGCAGTTGTAATCGTCACAAACGTGTTTCTTAGGGTGTCTCGGATAATACTCAGTTCCCGGATGCTCGCATTCTGGATCTAGCGCAACCCAAGAATATGGTCTAGTTTCCATTTGTTTTCCTCCTTCCATTTACTATTATTAAATGTTTGAAGGCTCGAACTTGTATATGGCAGATACCCTACTCCAAATCCCCATTTTTTTCTTCGGTTTGGGCGGTGTTCTCCTGCTGCCTTCTTTGTCTCAGCTTTTCTCTTAATTTATTTTTACCTGAACGTTCTCTTCTTCGTCTCGGGCGTTCTTCGGATTGTGATGATGATTCATTGTTCGCTTCTTTCTTCTTTTCCTGCTGCCGCTGGATGAGAGCCTCGGACTGCGCCTTTAAATCTTCGAGTATTTTTAAGATGTTTTCTTTTTCTTCCTCAGACAGCGTTCGCACATTGTCTTTTGAAACGCCGTGTTTTCTAAGGATATTTTGCACAAGCGTATTTGTCAGCGGATTTACTTCCGCTTTAAGCTTTTCGCGATCTGCCAATTGTTTTTCACCTCAATTTCTCAAAAAATATTAGAAAGAAAGGAAGGCTTAAAGTATGTCAAGCTCTGTGATAAGCGCGATCAGCACTTCGGTTAAAACTTGGACGGAAAGCAGGATCTCCAGCGAGGAAAGCGTAATGGTGACATTGCGGCTGCCGATGACTTTGATGATGACTCTTCTCCTGCTTTGCAGCCTGTGTACGGCTAAAACATGTTCTGTTACGATGTCTGCTGTATCCTCGTCTTCGATCGCAAGCTGAGCCGATAAAATCGTCAAAGAGATCACAGTGGCTTGTAAAGAGAGAGCTGCTGTTATGTTTGCCGTGTTTACAGTGACATGTTCGGAATCAATCACTTCAATGAGCTGGTCATATTCCCGGTATAATTCGTCAAATGTTTTTGCGTACAGCGCTTCGGCTTTTTCATGAAACGACATAACTTTCACTCCTTTCTTATCCACACTTTATTAAATGCAGACCGGTAACTTAGCGGAATGAGGAAAACATACATTTCAGCACCCAAATTTGCTGTTTTAGGGAAGGCGGTTCCGGCATATATTTGGAAGCAGGAAAGGGGGAGCCCTGTGATACAAAGCTGGCTTTTATATATTCTATTTTCTATCGCGGTATTTCGGCTGACACGGCTGGTCGTGTTTGATACGATCATGGCGCCGTTTAGAAGCCTGTTTCACGAAGAGGTTGAAGAAAAAAACGAAAAAACGGGAGAGACCGAGACGTATCTTGTCATGAAAGGAAAAGGCGTGAGAGCGTGGATCGGCGAGCTGTTGAGCTGTTATTGGTGCACGGGTGTGTGGTGTACCGCGTTTTTGCTTGTTCTTTACGCCTTTGTTCCGACCATTGCCGAATGGCTGATTCTTCTGCTTGCCATAGCAGGCCTTGCTGGGGTACTGGAAACGATCGTGTCCAAATGGCTCGATTGAATGGGGATTTATCATTGGCAACTTATGAAAAGAAGACTCATATAATGGCGTATAAGCATGAGAAAGGAAGGAATGCAATGAGACAAGTGAAAAGAAGGCAGCAAGGCCGATTAACGAACGCTTCCAGCAATCATCAGTCCACTTTCTCAAAAAAAGTGAAGAAAAAAGGCTGCGGATGCGGCAAAAAGAAGAGAACCTATTAATATCAAAAAAAGCCGGATACAGTCCGGTTTTTTTGTTGCCAATTTTTCTTCTGATGCATACACCATCATAAGGGGGAAAAGCGATGAATGTATTTGAACAGCTGGTTGAATCAATATGCCGCAAGCACGATCAAACGCAAGCCGGCCATGACCGGGTGATCTTTGAGCAGCAGAAGGAACTGGAGACATTTGACCGTTCTGCCGAACAGTTCGGCAGGCAGGTCGAAGCGTTTGCAGAGAATGCTGAAAAATGGCTGGGAGAGGACGTGAGTCTGCCGGGCATCTATAAATAATCCACGGAAGCCCTATGCATCAATCCAAGCGAATCCTATCAACTGTCATATCGTGTAGGGAGAAAAGGAGGTGCTTTAGATGGGCTTTTGTGGCGGAGGCTACGGCGGCGGCTACAGCGGAGGCTATGGCGGCGGCTATGGTTCAACGTTTGTATTGATCGTTGTCTTGTTTATTCTTCTCATTATTGTCGGCGCTTCTTTTAAATATTAGTTTTTGAGTTGAAGCGAAGAGGGCGGCGGCATGTGTGCCGGGCCCTCTTCTTTTTGAACGGGAAAAGCACAAGGCTTTTCAAAGATGCATAAGATAGCGTATCACTCCCAAAAAGGAGGCATAGGTATGGACAATCAATTTTTCAAAAACATCGAAAAGAAAACGGGCGTCAGCATGAATGAGGTCATGCAGCTTGCGAATTCGCTGCAAAATGCCAACTTCAAGGATGAAAATACGGTCCGCAGTGTGATTAAGCGTGTCGCTAAATTGGCGAACAAACGGGTTCCGAAGGAAATGGAAGATAAGATTGTTGAATCCATTGTAAGCGGCAAGGAAAAAATGGATTTCAACACGATCGCGAAAATGATGAACAGCAAAAAATAAACACCGCGCCTTCCGATAAAAGGAGGGCACGGTGTCTTTTATTGCAGCTGGACCTGGGGATTCGGGCGTAAAACAGGCTGCAAAAACCTTGAGCGGTATGCCGTTCTGCCCCTTCTGACGGAAGGGACGCTGATATACAGACGATCCTCGGCCCGGGTCATGGCGACATACAGCAGCCTCCGCTCTTCTTCAAGAGCGGTTTCGTCGCCTTTTCTCGCTGTCTCAAGGGCAAAGTCATGCGGAATCGAGCCGTCCTGCACCCCCAGGATATAGACCGTTTTGAATTCAAGCCCTTTCGCACGGTGGATTGTTAAAAGCTGAACACCGTATCCGTCAGCTTTTTGCTTTTCCGCTGCTCTCATATGATCGACATGCTCAAGAAATTCGGGGATCGTTTTGAATTTTTTTGCCGCTGTTTTGAGATCCCGCAGATCGTCAGACCCTTTTTCGAGCTTGTTTCCTTCGTTACCGCGCTTTTTTAAGTAATCGGAAAATCCCATTTTTTCCTCTGCGAAAGAGATCGCTTCAACTGGTTTCATCGTTTTTAAGCCTGTGAAAAAAGGAACGATTTTCTTTATTTTATCAAGCTGAAACGGTTTGATGTCGGTTAGTTTTTCAAGCGCGTGAACCATCGTGCAATCTTCGGTAATCGAGAGCGCTTTAAGCGTATTTAATGCGGACTGCTTGAGAAAGAGGGCGGGTAAAATCTGTTTGACGGCTTCCGCGTCATCCTGATTTTGGCTTAAGTAGAGATAAGCCAGGATCTGCCGGACGATTCTCCTGCTGTAAAACGACCGGACGCCTTGTTCAGCCGTGTACGGAATAGCTGACTGGTGCAGACGTTCAAAGATTGCGCGCCCGCTGCTGTTTGTCCGGTATAGGATGGCGAAGTCATCAGGCTTAGCGCCCATTTCAATTTTTTCTTGGATATCAGAGACGATCATAATCGCTTCTTCCTCTTCATCATAAGGATAAAATATAAGCGGTTTTTGGCGGTCATCTCTCGCGGCACTTAATGTTTTCGGAAAACGCTTTTTATTTTTCCTCACGACCATATCAGCGCTTGCCACAATCGGATGGCTCGATCTGTAATTCGTCGTGAGGCGGACCGTTTTCGCCTTCGGATAATCTTTTTCAAAATCGAGTATAAAAGAAGGGCTGCTGCCTCTGAACGCGTAGATTGACTGGTCATCATCCCCGACACAGGTCAGGTTGTTTTCCGGGCTCGCCAACAGCTTGATGATGGCATACTGAACAGGGTTAATGTCCTGAAATTCGTCGATCAAAATCGCGTGAAAGCGCGTCTGATATCGTTTTAAAATGTCTGGCTGTTCTTGAAACAGCTGCCAGCATGCAGATGCCATATCGTCGAAATCAAATTGGCGCCGCGCAGCTTTTTGTTCTTCATATTGACGGTACAGCCGGTGAACCCGCTTTTCCCATTCGTCTTCCAGCGGAATCTGTTCGCCCGGAAGATAAGCGTTCTTCCAGTAGCCGATCTGCTGGATCGCCTGATCAACCGGAAAATCTTTTTCATCAAGCCCTTCTTCGGCAAGGGCCATTTTGATGTATTGTTCTTTTTGCCATTCCCATTTCAGCAGGTGCTCGCCATTCCATCTTGCCGGATCATGGTGATAAAGAATTTTGTAGAAAAAGCTGTGGAAGGTGCCTGTCACGAGGCGGTTCACAGTCTGCATCGGCAATCCGTATTGCGAGGCCATCCGCTCTTTCATTTCTTTCACGGCTTTTGTCGTGAATGTGACGAGCAAAATGGCGGAAGGCGGGATATCGAGCCGGGATATCATATAAGCCGCTCGCGCGGTTAATACCCGTGTTTTTCCGCTTCCCGCGCCGGCCAGAACGAGAAGGGGTTCTTCGGGGGCCGTCACGGCGGCAAGCTGTTTCTCATTCAGCGGCACATTCGGAAAGACCGGTTCCGGGGCCGTTTCTTCCGCTGGGGAGAAAGGAGAATGGATGGAAGCTTCGCGAGGCGGCGTCCAGAAGTCCGCATCCGTCTTCTTTTCCTCTCCGATCGCTTTGCCTTTCGGGAGACGGAACACGCCGCTTTCTGTATAGTCGTTCTGTCTGGTTTGCTCTGTCTTCTCGTTTAAGCAAGCTGCTTCACATTGAGAAAAATCCCCGTTTTCCCGGTGGAAAAAATGTGGTTCTTCATGAATCGACAATTTCAGTCTGAGAGGCAAGCCGCAATGTTTACACGTGATTCTGTCTTTTCTTGCTTCATCAAAGAGGAATTGCAGGTGTTCTCTCGAATATGTATGTATATGAATGTCTCGGTTATTGAATCGGGCGCATTTCAAAAAGAGGTCCTCCAATTAATGGGTAATCGTCTAGTGTTATGAGACAACGTCTATCATATCAAATGAAAACCGTTTAAAACAGTAGATTTTTGGGAATTAAAGCTGATGAGGAGGAGATCGAATGGGATATTTGCCGCCTGTCCATCATGATCAATATACACAGTACGCCAATCGCAGCATCAGCCAAAAATCGAACTATGCGCATATACAAAAAACCGCCAATATCCCAAGCGAGCGCGCCTACCGCGAAGTCGAAAAAAGAGAGGAAAACCAGACTGCGGCTTTTAGGCGGGTCTTGGAAAAGAAGCGAAAAAAAACGCTGAACCGCCGTGTTGCGGAAAAGGCGGAAAGCGGACGCTACGTTAACGAGTCCGTTTGAAAGATGAAACAAACCCCGGCTTTTATACCGGGGTTTTCGTTATTTTTTGCGCAGTTTTTTGAGTCCGAAATACAGAATAATCATAGCGGCCGCTCCGATCATAATCGGAGTCGTGTACGTTCTCGCCACATTTTCAACATGGTCCCACCGGCTGCCGAGCTGTATGCCGAGGTAGACGAATAATATCGACCACGGTATGATGGCCAGCACGGTCAGACCTGTGAATTTTAAAATCGGCATTTTCGCAATTCCTGCCGGAATGGAGATGGCGTGCCTGACCACGGGAATGAAGCGGGCGGAAAAGACAACGCCTCCGCCGTATTTCTCAAACCATTTTTCGGCCGTTTGAATGTGATGCTTTTGGATCAATAAGTACTTTCCGTATTTGTATAAAAACGGCCTTCCGCCGTAATAGCCGATCCAGTATAAAAACAATTGAGCAATCGTTCCCCCGATGACGCCGGCGATCACGGCCCCTGTCATCGTAATAGAGCCGCTTGACACCAAGTATCCGCCGTAGGCCAGTACGATTTCACTCGGGATGATTTCGATCATTAAACCGATTGCAATGCCGAAATAGCCAAGATCGGTCAGCCACATTAAAATATCATTCACTATGCTTCCCATTTTCGTTTTTTCTCCCTGCTTTTGATTTCATCAGCCGAACGTTGGAGCAGCCGCCGGGATGTTTCCCTGCCGCCCGCGCGGGAAACAAGCGAATCTCAAAAACCGTCCGGATGCGCCCTGTGCCATTGCCACGCGCTTTGAATGATGGTTTGTAAATCGCTGTATTGCGGCTTCCATCCGGTATCTTCCATCAGTGTCCGGCTGTCCGCCACAAGCACTGGCGGATCCCCCGCTCTGCGCTCGTCCGTTTTTGCTGCAATGCTTCGCTCTGTCATGTTTTCCGCGGTTTCAATGATTTCTTTTACGGAATGTCCGGCTCCTGTCCCTACATTATAAACATTTTGCTTCAGTCTGTCTTCATATAACCTGTCAAGAGCCGCCAGGTGGGCGGAAGCCAGATCGAGGACGTGAATATAATCCCTGATGCATGTTCCGTCCGGCGTCGGGTAATCATCTCCGAAAATGGACAGCTGCTTTCGCTGTCCCAAAGCCGTCTGCAGGACGAGGGGAATGAGATGGCTTTCAGGATCGTGATCCTCGCCGATCGCTCCGTTTAAAGCGGCGCCGGCCGCGTTGAAGTAGCGGAGGGCTGCCCATTTGACACCGTGCGTTTTCCCGACCCAGTGCAAGTATTTTTCGATCATCAGCTTCGATTCCCCGTAAGGATTGACAGGGGAGAGGGGGGCTATCTCTTTGATCGGGACGTTCTCCGGGATGCCATATACGGCGGCGGTCGACGAAAAGACGATGTTTTTGACGCCTTCCTTGATGACCGTTTCGAAGAATGCACAAGACTTGAGCGTGTTTTCCCTAAAGTAGAGCTCAGGCTTTTCGATCGATTCGGACACAAGGCTTTTGGCGGCGAAATGGATGACAGCATCGACATCATGATGTTTGATGATGGCTTTGACAAGTGCCGCATCACCGATGTCGCCTTCGTAAAAGCTGATCCCGCTGACGGCTTCCCTGTGTCCGGTAGATAAATTGTCAAGCACGACGACGGAGCGGTTTTGCTTTGTTAATTCGAGTACGGTGTGGCTGCCGATGTATCCGGCTCCTCCTGTAACGAGTACGGATGTCATTGCCATGCTCCTTTCTGCGCTTCTTTTTTTAGGACGCTTTCCAGGTAGGCGAGCAGTTTTGGCCGCATCTCGTCCCGCATAAGAGCGATTTCCGTACTCGCTTTAAAACTGCCCAGCTTGTCGCCGATATCAAAGCGGCTTCCTTCCAATTTGCGCGCATACATGCTTTGTTCCCGGCAGATTTCCCTTAGTGCGTCAGTCAGCTGAATTTCATTTCCCGCACCGCGCTTCGTTTGTTCGAGCACAGGGAAAATCGAAGGCCTCAGCACATAGCGGCCCATAACCGCGATATTTGAAGGGGCTTCTTTGACAGACGGCTTTTCCACAAGATCGTCAATTTGATATACTTTGTTCTTTTGCGCGGACGTCTGAATAATGCCGTATTTGCTCACGTCCGCCGGATCGACTGGCTGAACGCCGATTACTTCTGTCTGATATTCTTCAAATACTTCGAGCAGCTGCCGAAGCGCCGGCGTTTCTGACACCATGATGTCGTCGCCGAGAAGGACGGCAAACGGCTCATCACCGATGAAATGCTTGGCCGATAACACCGCATGTCCGAGACCGAGGGGCTCCTTTTGCCGGATATAATGAATATTCGCCATATCGGCGATGTCGCGTATCTCTTTTAACACATCATTTTTTCCTTTGGCGAACAGGTTTTGCTCCAGTTCAACAGAGCGGTCAAAATGGTCTTCAATCGAACGCTTATTTCTTCCTGTAATGATAAGGATGTCTTCTATTCCTGATTGAACAGCTTCTTCCACGATATATTGTATAGCCGGTTTATCGACAATCGGCAGCATTTCTTTCGGCTGCGCTTTTGTTGCCGGCAAAAACCTTGTACCCAAACCGGCTGCTGGGATGACTGCTTTTTTTACTTTCATGGTTATTCACTCCTGGTCTTTTTTATGAATCTGTTCCGGGTTTTTGAAACACCCAAAGCCTGTTTCCGATAAAGTTGATCGCCATTCCTGCGACTGTTGCGGACATTTTGCTGACAAAAAGGGAAAGGCCGGCTTTTTGAAAAATATACAGAAGGACAAATGTAGCGCCCGCTGCTGCAAGATTGATTATGATAAACCGGACGATTTCCGCGCCATGTGCTTTTTCCTTTACTTGAAACGTCCATGTCCGATTCCAGATATAGCTGTTTGCTACGCCTGCCGAATAGGAAAACAGCTGTGCGGCCAGATAGGGTACGCGGAGGGACGTAAGGATGAAAAACACGGCGAAATCAACGAGTGTGTTTCCGGCTCCGACTATCCCGAAACGGGCGAGTGTGGTGATGTTTTTTTTGTTCATAACGGCATTCGGCTGTTTACCTCCCGTCTATTTTGTGTAGGGCTTCGTAAAAGCTTAGAAACAACTTTAATAGACAATGTTGAATAAACGATAAACAAAAGATGAACAAACTATGAAATGTTTTCTGAGGAAAAGAAAAACCGTTCCGCTTAAAAAGCGGAACGGTTACTTTTTGACCATTTTGACATGGGGGATATTCGCATCTAAAAATTCTTCAGACACGACTTTATAGCCGTGTTTTTCGTAAAAGGGAACAGCCTGTGTCTGCGCGTTCAGCATGAATTGAACCGCGCCTTGCTTGGCGGCTTCCTCTTCAAGCGCCTGAATGATCAGGTTGCCGATGCCGAGGGAGCGGTGGCTTTTCAGTACACAGATTCGTTCAAGTTTGCCATAGCCGTCGACAAGCCGTAGCCGGCCAGCGCCGATCGGCTCTTTTCCGTCATAGATGACGAGATGTGAAGATTCCTGATCGAGATGATCCATTTCTTCTTCCGGTGATACGTGCTGCTCCTTGATAAAGACTTCCTTTCTAACAAAGAAGGCGTCTTCAAGCTGTTGTTGATTCTTCACAATGACGGCTTCCACTGGCTTTCTTCACGCTCCTAAAATAAAAGTTTCATAGACGGTCCAAGATCCGTTGTCCAATTGGTAAAGCAGGTGAAAGCGGTCGATGACTTCTTCGTGGGACGCGTCTCTCATTTTCAGCGTGCCGAGGACGTCGGAATGCTCATCATCTGACAGCTTTTGTGCGACTGTGACATGGGGAACAAACGCATATTCGGGTTTGTCTTCCAAAACGCCGCTGTACATTTTTTCATGAAGCTGCGTCAATTCTTCTGTCGGTTCGGCTTTCATGTAGATGACATTATTGACAGGGGCAAAGGAACTGAATTTTGTAATCTTCAGCGTGACCGGTTTCAGCTCTTTTGAAAGTTCCCTCAGGTGTCCTACGACGCTCGCGATCTCGTCTTCGGACACTTCAAAAGGTGTTCTTAATGTAAGGTGGGGCGGAATTAAAGCGTAATTCGGGTCATAGCGTTTTCGGTAGGAATTTGCAATGTCCTGAAGTTTTTTTGATGGAAATAGCACAATACCGTATTTCATTTTGTTCCCTCCTTAAACAATTGATATGGTTTAGTATATCAAAGATGGGCCGATATACAGAGAGCTACAGCATTTTTTTTAAAGCGGGGGTGATGAGCGGCTGCCAGTATGTCCACTTGTGATCCCCGTCGAAAGCTTTGAAATCGTAGTTTGTCTGCTTTTCTTCAAGCAATTCTTTTAATTGCTCATTTGGACCGGTGAAATCCAAAATTTGATCATCAGTCGTTTTGACGGCGGTTTCTTTCTCTCCGATTTGGTGGCAAATTGAAATAAGCTGCAGGGAATCGGACTGTTTCACTTTATCGAGAACATGGCGGTCGACATAAGGTGACTGCATAATGACGTTTCCGAACATATTCGGATAGTCAAGCGCCGTCATGAGGGAAACCGTTCCTCCGAGCGAGTCTCCGATCAGCGTCCTGCCTGATCCGACTTGGTATGTCGGGTACTCACTGTCGGCGAAAGGGACGAGTTCATTTGCCAAAAAACGTTTATACGCTTCGAATTTTGACCCTTCCGGATGGTATGTAAGCCTTCTTTCCTGTACGTTTTTGTACGGAATGCCGATGATGATGCTTCTTTCGATTTCGCCGTTCGCCAGCAGTTCTTCCACCTGTCTGCTGATGCGCCCGAGGCGGAAATAGTCATGTCCATCCTGTGCGATGATCACATGATATTTGTAAAGCGGCGAGAAGGATGACGGCAAATAGACGAGAAGCTCCATTTCCTCGCCGAGCTCTTCCGAAAAAAGCTTCTTCTCCTGAATGACTCCTGTTTTCATAGCCAAGATGAATTCCTCCAGAAATAATGTTTGTGAACGTTTCCATTCATTTTAACACGAAATTCTCTTGTGAAAGAAGCGAAAAGGGCTGCCGAACTGTTCGGCAGCCGTGATTTTTTATGTCCGTTTTTTTTCGTACCAGGGCGTTGACGGTCTATCCGGAGGGTATCCGCAGCGTTCGCGGTACATTTTTCTTTCCTCTGTGAAATCCCACCAGCTTTTAGCGCTTTCGGGATCGTTGGCGTAATGGACGATGCATCGCAGCGCATCTTCTGCACAAGGATCTTCCCAGTAGCCTTTCAGTTTTTCGAGGCGGATGATCAAATCCGCACCTGATTCATGCTTGATGTCGCCAAGGGAATAGTAGCCCAGGTCAACGGCGCACTGCGCCATTTTCGGCCCGATGGAAGGAGCGGTTTGAAACTGGGCGAGCGCCTTGATGTATGCGGCGCGCTCCAAAGACGAACCGAGCGTATGTGCAAGGACGGACAGATCCATATATGCCGTGTTTTTTATTTTTACCTTGGCTGTCCTTAAGTTTGACCGTTCTTTTTTTGTCAGAGGCAGCTTCATATGAACACCTTTTAAAGATACAGATCGAACATGTTGACGTCATAGCCGAGCTGTTTTAAATAATTAAACAGCTGGGCCCTGTGATGGAAGACGTGGGTGAGCGTTTCCGTCAGCCAGCGGCTTTGGGTCATCCCTTCATCAAGGTAAAACGGCTTTGTTTTTTTCGTCAAAAATTCCTCGTCGGAGAGGGAAGTCATATACGTTTGAAAAGCGGCGAATCCTTTCTGCATCGCTTCAGCCATTTGGTCAGCCGACTGCAATGCACTATACTTCTTTTCAATTCGGGAGATGGCGGCCTCTTCCTTTTCCTGCATGATAGCCATGTCGGCTTCTGGGATGGCCGTCAGATGGCTTGCCAGTTCTTTCAGGCTTCGCATGCGGTCGGCGGGCCGGTAAGACCAGTCAGATTCCTTCACTTTTTTCAGAAGATGACACGTGGAGCGGATGCCCGTCTCCATCTCGTGGAACAAATCGCTCCGCAGGGCTTGAACTTGATTCATTTGCTTCATCCTTTCCATTTGGCATTATTCTAAAAGTATCACCTAATCCTGACAGGCTTTGTCACGATTCTAAAAAAAAGTCAGTCGTACCTTGCTAAAATGTCAGAAGCCTTTCGTTTCAGCTGAAGCTTGATTTCCGCGGGTTCTTTGACAGTTGCCTCAGTGCCGAGGTTCCACAAAAGTTCCCCGAAATACTCAAGTTCTGGTCTGGGGAGGTTTGCATCGATCGCCCCCGTCCCGTCATCCCGCATGGTGAGGATCTTGAATAAGTCCACATCAGCCGCAGCCCGCCTGGCTCCTCTGCGTGTCAGTTCCGCTTGCAGCCGCACCGGTTCAGAGCACTCGCTCTCCGAATGTTTGATCCAGCTGAGAACCGATCGATAGGGAAGCTGGCGGGCCAGCGGGCTGGCCGCTTTTTCCGCCCGAAGGATGCGGTCGGCGCGGAACAGTCTGAACGCCTGCCTTTTAAAGCAATAGGCCGGACAGTACCAGAAGCCGTTCCAGCTGAACAAGCCGATGGGCTGGATGGATCTCTCCGCGCAATCGTCTGTTCCGTCATAAACGACCGTCAAAACGGATTGATTGATGGCTGCATCAAGAAGCGTTTCTAAATGTTCGGCGGCTTTTGGACGATGCGGATTCCAGAACACGATTCTGTCTTTCATCGCATCAATCCGCTCCTGTGTTTCCACGGGAAGGTGGCGGTAGAACTTTTTTAAAACCATCCGCGTTTCCGCATCAAAGGGAAGCGATCCGAAAAACTGCAGAGATTGATACGCGAAAAACATAGCCGCCGCCTCTGATTGTGTAAAAAAGAGCGGCGGAAGCACAGGTTCATTCAGCAAATAATAGCCTCCGTTCGCGCCTGTTTCAGAATAGATCGGGACGCCGAGCGCGCTCAGCTCGTCCAGATCGCGGAGAATCGTGCGGTAGGAAACCCCGAATTCTGCTGCGAGCTCCCCGGCCGTAAATTTTCGTTTTGTATGAACGGTCATCATCAATTCGATTAATCGCTCTGTTTTTGGCATCTGATTCCTCCGGTTCCGTCGTTTGGTTTCATCATACCATGTTCAATATGAGGAAAGATTTAAAAATGACCCTTGAAAAATGTCTTGACTTAGGTTAAAGTAAAGAACAATCAGAAAATTGAAGAGATTCTTATCACGAGAGGTGGAGGGACTGGCCCTTTGAAACCTCAGCAACCGGTCTGCACTGACGATGTCAGTGTACCAAGGTGCTAAATCCAGCAAGCAGATGCTTGGAAGATAAGAAGAAGCGCATAATCCCCCTTCTTCTTATGAAGAAGGGGTTTTTTATTTTTAAAAGGATGGTGTCATATGACTGAACATGTACAAACAACGCTGGCGCAAATCGGCAACCGCAGTGATGAAATAACGGGAACTGTCAATCCTCCCGTTTATTTCTCTTCTGCGTACAGGCACAAAGGGATCGGGGAATCCACAGGGTTTGATTACATTCGCACAAAAAATCCGACAAGACAGCTTGTTGAAGATGCAATCGCGAAACTCGAAGGGGGAACGCGCGGCTTTGCGTTCAGTTCCGGTATGGCTGCCATTCAGACGATCATGGCTCTGTTTCAAAGCGGGGATGAGCTCATCGTTTCGTCCGATTTATATGGGGGAACGTACCGCCTTTTTGAAAACGAATGGAAGAAATACGGACTTCGCTTTTTCTACGACGATTTTTCAGACGAAGACTGTATCAAGTCGAAAATCACGAACAATACAAAGGCACTGTTTGTAGAAACGCCGACAAATCCGCTCATGCAGGAAGCTGATATTCAAAAAATCGCGCAAATCGCCAAAGAGCACGACTTGCTGCTCATTGTTGACAATACGTTCTATACACCGGTTCTGCAAAAGCCGATTGAGCTCGGCGCTGATCTTGTCATTCACAGCGCGACGAAGTATTTGGGCGGTCATAACGATCTTTTGGCGGGGCTTGTCGTTGCAAAAGGCGAAGAGCTGTCTGAGGAAATGTTCCAGCACCAAAACGCCATCGGCGCGGTTTTATCGCCGTTCGATTCATGGCTCTTAATGAGAGGGATGAAGACGCTCGCTCTCAGGATGAGACAGCATCAGGAAAACGCGCGGGAACTTGCGGCCTTTTTGGAAGAGCAGGAGGAAATTGCCGATGTTCTTTATCCGGGAAAAGGCGGCATGCTGTCATTCCGCGTTCAAAAAGAAGAATGGGTTAATCCGTTGCTGAAAAATCTCAAGACGATCTGTTTCGCCGAAAGCCTCGGCGGAGTCGAAAGCTTCATCACCTATCCGGCGACACAGACCCATATGGATATCCCGGAAGACATCCGAATTGCAAACGGCGTCTGCAACAGACTTCTGCGCTTTTCAGTCGGAATCGAACACGTCTCCGATTTAAAGCAGGATCTAAAAGCTGCGCTGGAAAAAGTAAAAGGGGAGGCGGTTCCGCATGAGTCATGAAAACTGGACGCTTGAAACACGGCTTGTTCATAACCAAAATAAAACGGACGGAGCAACCGGAGCCGTCAGCGTGCCGATCCAGCACGCCTCAACCTTTCATCAAGGCTCTTTTGACAAATTCGGCGAATATGACTACAGCCGGTCAGGAACACCGACAAGAACGGCGCTTGAAGACACGATAGCCGAGCTTGAGGGAGGGACGAGGGGATTTGCTTTTTCATCCGGAATGGCCGCGATTTCCACCGCCTTTCTGCTTTTGTCAAAGGGCGATCACGTGCTTGTCACAAAAGATGTGTACGGCGGCACTTACCGGATGATTACGGAAGTGCTGAGCCGCTTCGGGATTGAACATACTTTCGTCGATATGACGGATTTAAATGAAATTGCTTTAAACATAAGGGAAAATACAAAAGTCATCTACCTTGAAACACCGTCAAATCCGACGCTCGGCATTACGGATATCAGAGGCGTCGTCAAGCTTGCCAAGGCGCACGGCTGTCTGACGTTTCTTGACAACACGTTTATGACCCCGGCGCTGCAGCGGCCGCTCGAGCTCGGCGTCGATGTTGTGCTACACAGCGCGACGAAGTTTTTAAGC
Source organism: Bacillus paralicheniformis (assembly GCF_001042485.2). GTDB lineage: Bacteria > Bacillota > Bacilli > Bacillales > Bacillaceae > Bacillus > Bacillus paralicheniformis. Next base: position 99,443 of record NZ_LBMN02000012.1, on the reverse strand, counting down.
GGACACAGCGACGTATTATCAGGACTTGCCGTTGTGAAAGACAAAAAGCTCGGGGAAGAACTTTATAAGCTGCAAAATTCGTTCGGCGCTGTTCTCGGCGTCCAAGACTGCTGGCTTGTGCTGAGAGGGCTGAAAACACTGCAGGTTCGGCTTGAAAAAGCATCTCGAACAGCTCAGCAGCTCGCTGAATTTTTTGAAAAGCATCCGGCCGTCAAACAAGTGTATTATCCGGGGCTGTCTTCGCATCCGGGTGCGTCAGTTCACAGGCACCAGTCATATGGCGCCGGCGCCGTCCTTTCGTTCGAGCTGGAGAATGCAGAAGCCGTGAAAAAGATTGTGGAACGCGTCTCTCTTCCGGTCTTTGCCGTCAGTCTCGGCGCTGTGGAGTCGATCCTTTCCTATCCGGCAAAAATGTCACACGCCGCTATGCCGAAAGAAGAGCGGGAAAAACGGGGGATTACCGACGGCCTTCTGCGGCTGAGCGTCGGTGTGGAACATGCCGATGATTTGCAGGCCGATTTTGCCCGTGCATTGGAAGCCGTATCCGGAGCGTTCGCCCGATCATAAAAGAAGCCGCAGACTCTTCAGGGAATCTGCGGCTTTTTTTGCGTTTAAACCAGGGTAGAAAACCATGTGCCCAAGAGGGTGCCGACATAATTGCCGATCAGATATCCGAACGTCCCGACCAGCATAACCGGAGCGACGAGGCTCTGCCAGCCTTTGGCGATCGCCATCGCCGCCGCTGTTGTCGGACCGCCGACAGATGCGTTGCAGGCCAAGAGAATTTCCTCGAGCCGAAAACGCAACAGCTTTCCTGCGGCAAGCGTTACGAGCAGGTTGGACATGGCAACCACAAACACAAATGCCAAAAGGAGCGGTGCGTTCATGAGAATGATCCGCAAGTCTGCCGGAATGCCGATCACCACAAAGAATAAGTAAATCAAATAAGTCCCGATTTCCTGTGTGCCGCGCAGCCGTTCAAAATAGCGGGGAAAGGCGATTGTCAGCAAAATTGTCAGCGTCGTCAGCAGCAGGAACTGGTCACCCAAGATAAAGGCAAGAAACTGAAACCCGCCGTCAGAAGAAAAACGCTCTTTGAAAAAGGCCGCTGTTTTTACAGACACAGCAACGATCGCGAAGGCGGTTCCGATGTTTAAAGCAATGTCCTGCAAGGACATCTCTTTTCTTTTCCAATAGGCTTCCGCCTGATTTTTGCTGCCGGCCGTCTCTTCATGAACGCCAAAGCGCTTTTGAAACCATTTAAGCGCCGGTATCCCCATTAAAATGAAAAAAAGAAGAGCCATCATAAAATTATCCGCAACCACCGTCGATGATACATATTCACCGGGAGTTGAGAACTTCGCGGCCATCGCCGCAAAATTCACGCCTCCGCCGATATAAGAGGCACTGATCATCCCGCCGATTTTCTCAAGGTGCGGAATCTGCTGCTTAAACAGAAAAAAAGCAATCACGCTTCCGGCAGCAGTGCCCAGGGCGCTGATGCAAAAGATCATCAAAAGCCTGCCGCTTTCTTTCAGGATCTTCCGCACATTGATTTGAAAAAGCAGCAAAGGTATCGCAAGCGGAACAACATAGGACCACACCGCATCATAGACGGGCGACTCGGCCGGAAGAATCCCCGCATTCGTAAACAGCATTGATCCGCCCAGCGCCAGTACAGCCCCCGATACTGCCGCAGCCCAGCGATACCGCTGCTCCAAATAAATACTCACCGCCGCCCACACCGCAATAAACCCCCAAAGCATCCATGCATCATCCGCTGAAATGAGTGAAGAATTCATTATATTCCCCCTATTCTCATCCTATATTTTTAATTATCAGATAATTAAATAGTGTAAAACGGAATGTCCAATTGATCAATCACGAAAAAATAGTCACCATGTTGACAAAATTAACGAGTAAGAGTATTGTATATTCGTCAGCATGTTGACTATATTCAAAGGAGAGAACAAATGGATACCAACAGCTTAATCAACGAATTACATTTGATGCAGCAAAGCTATGCGACATTGTTTTCAGTTGTCAATAAGGTGCAAACCCGAGGTGATGAATACATGGAAATATTAACTTCGAGGCAACACATGGCACTCATCGCCATCGCGCATTTGCCGACTGAAACTGCCACGCTTACGAATATCTCCAAAAAGCTTGGCACAACCAAACAGACCGCCAACAAGCTGATGACAGGTCTGATCAAAAAAGGTTATGTTAAATCAGTGCCAAATCAAAAAGACAAACGCTCTATTAATATTGAAATGACCGCTGAAGGAAAGAAAGCGCTGGTGGATTGTTCCGAAAGGTCCGTCTATTTCTTGGCTGACTTGTTTCAGCAGTTTGCTGCCGAAGAGGTTGCGACATTTTGGTGGCTGCTGCAAAAGCTTTACCGTTTTGACGGTGAAGAACAAGACGGCTTTGAGGAGAATGCAAACATTCAGCTTGGCGTAGGAAATTCATTAGATACAGAAAAGATTCTCGGAGAATTTGAGAAACGCCGCTACGGAGGAGAAAATGATGAAAAATAATCTTTATGTAAAAGCAACAACTTTTAAAATCAAAGGAAAGGAGAAGCTCTATCATGCAAAAGATAAATTCCTGCAGACAAAGGAAACCATTCGCCGCGGCACAAAATTAGACAGGACAGGACCCTTTTTCTCAAGCTGCATTGCTCTGATCATCATTGGATATTCCTGGGGGACAAAGGCGGAATGGCTCGTCTGGTTAGGGGCGGCAAGTCTTTTGAGCAACGTTTTATTGCTGTTTGCAACATTTTTTCGCCGAAATCAAAAATCGATTTGACATTCGTTTGTGCTGGGGCTAATGAGTCGCACCGTAGATCAATGAGTGACTTGTGAAAAGGATGTTGAAACTTATTAGAATTGTAGACTAGCGATTTCAAAGACAAGAAGCAGTCTTGTCTTTTTTTAGTTGAAACCTCTTATTTCCATATGCGTATAAAGAAAGGGAGGTGGAAAAGTGAAACAGAAAAAAAGAGAACAACTTGTTAACCTGTTTAGTGTGTTAAATGAAAAAAAGCAGATCAACGCGGCGGTATTAGTCGCTGAAGACGGAGACATTCTTTTTCAAGGCGCCTTCGGTTATGCAAACTTGGCAGATAAGCGTTTATTGCAGGAGGATTCCTTATTTGAATTAGCATCGCTATCCAAGCCGTTCACTGCTTTGGGCATCCGTCAATTAGCACAGCAAGGGGTATTGAATATTGAGGATCCCGTAGAACGGTGGATAACCGGATTTCCTTATCAAGGCATAACGATTCACGATTTGTTGACACATACGGCGGGTCTGCCCGATTATATGGAGTGGTTTTTACAACATTGGGATCATAACAAGATTGCTGTTAATCAAGATATCGTTGATATGCTGATGAATCATCAGCCGCAACGCTATTTTGCCCCGGGTGAAGGTTGGCTGTACAGCAATACGGGATATGTGCTGCTTGCGGTTATCATTGAAAAGGCATCCGGTCTGAGTTTTGCCGAATATATGAAAAAAAATATCTTTGAACCGGTGGAAATGCGGAACTCAAGGGTGTATAACAGAAGGCTTCAACCTGAAACCATTGAGAACTATGCGTATGGATATGTGTATGACGTGCATACAGAACAGTACGTTCTGCCTGATGATGTTGAAGAAACAAAATATGTCTCCTATCTTGACGGGATTCAGGGGGACGGAACCGTAAACTCAACCATTCATGACTTATATTTGTTTGACCAGGCCTTATATACAGATTGTTTGATCAATCAAGTCTCAAAAGAGCTTGCTTTTACTCCCGCGTCTCTGAAAAACGGAGAGTCTGTAGATTACGGGTGTGGATGGGTGCTTCGGGACAGTCCTGAAACAGGGCGAATTGTCGGTCACAGCGGCGGCTGGCCAGGCTATTCAACCGTAATGATCCGATATATCGATCAACGAAAAACCTTCATTTATTTGAGCAATGTGGAACAGGATGATGAATATGAACAGGCCATCTTTGAAGCCGTTGAAAATATCCTGTTTGACAAGGCCTACAAAATCCCTGATCGCCCTGCCGATAAAAAGAAAAAAGAGATCGATCCGGCCATTTACAAAAGATATGTCGGAAGTTATTCACTTCAGGATGGCACCGCCGCTGATGTGACAGTTGATAAGAACCGGCTTTATATGCAAATCACCGGACAGATCCGTTTTGAATTATTTCCAGCTTCGGAAACGCGCTTTTTCCTCAGGTCATTGTCTGTTGAAGTGGAATTTATTTTGGAGGATGGTGTCGCAACCCGCTTGATTATTTATCAAAATGGCGCAGAGGAAGAAGCGGTGCGGATAGTGGAATCAAGCAGCAAGGTATGAACGTTGTTTGTCAGGAAGAAAATTAATCGTTTCTGATGCCATCTATAAGGAGGTTCATGAGGCTGAACAAATTTAATTTTATAAAAAATAGTCATCATGAGTTTTATGAGCTAAAAGAAAACGATCTAATAAAAGCGGAAGATAGACTTGGTTTTCGATTTCCTAAAGAACTCAGAGAATTTTATTTAGAAATTGGGTACGGGTTTATAAGAGGGAATAAAAGTGCAATAAACAGATTTTTAGATCCCGCTACTATCACAGATATCACTTTAAGGGAAGATATTTACGAATTTGACCCTGATTTAGATGATATATATGAAGATGAAGACAGGCTTGTTTTTTATGAGGTAAATGAAGGTGTATATTTAACGCTTGATTTAAATGATACCGATAAGTCATCGGTATTCTTTTTTGATAAAAAAATAGCTGACTCTATAGAGGGATTTATCAAAAAAGTTGATCAAAATGATCGATACTTTGAAGATATGGAAGATTAAACATTTTTTTGGATGGAGCTCTTGCAAAGCTGGACTGCTAAAACAACAGAAAAAACCGAGCAGATATTTTTCTGCTCGGTTTAAAAGCTAATACCTCGGCCAGCCTTTGGAATCCCAGTATAAATCATTAATCAGCAGCTTAGGCGCTCCATTGTCAAGCGCATCATAACCATGTCTGACGATGATGTTGCCGTTCACGATATCTGCGCCGCCCGGGCCCTTCCATTGGTCGTTTCCGGAGTCGAGGATTGTGCCTCCGCCTTCCGTCATTTTCTTGCCGCTTTTGTCATAGTAAGGTCCCGTGATTTTTGTTGAGCGGCCGTAAGCGATTTTATACGTGCTGTTCACACCTTGACAGCATTTATCGAACGAAACGAATAAATAATAGTAGCCGTTTTTATATGTGATAGACGGCGCTTCAACCGCTCCGCCATGGCTCGGCCTTGATGCGATCGAATAAACCTTCCCTGTAGGTTTCATCGTTTTTTTATCAAGCTTTGTCAGCTTGATGCCGCTCCAAAACGAGCCGAAGGACAGCCACGGATTTCCTTCTTTATCAATGACTAACTCAGGGTCGATCGCATTATAATTGTTCGAGGTCGTCGTCCGGGTGACAAGCCCGTCGTCGCGCCAATTTCCGGAAGAGATCCGGTCTGTTGAAGCCAGTCCGATCGCCGAAGTATTGGAGCCGAACGCGGATACCGCATAATAAAGCCAATAGCGACCATTGTAATAGCTGATATCAGGCGCCCATTGGTTTTTTTCATGGTTTGGCACGAACTTTTTCCACCATGATAATGGAGTTGTAAAAATACTTGGCGCTGGGCTCCACGTTTTTCCGTCTGTCGATTTGATGACGCGGATTCCATTGCCGATACCAGTACCGAATGTATACCATGTATTTCCTTCTTTAATCATGGAAGGATCATGAATAACGTTGTCTCCTTTTGTATCCCAAAAAGCCGCTGATGTTGGCTCAGCTCCCGAAAAAATAAGCAGAAAAAATAAAATGAAACCAGAAATAATCGTCTTAGCCACAGTTGTTCTCCTTTCAAATCTCCATATCCTTTAACAATCGGTCCTCCCTTTGAGAAATATTTCCCAACAACACGCACTTTATTTTAGCAGGGGTTCGGTCTCTCTCAATCAGACAAAGGACTTGTTTTGTAGTCCTGAAATAAAGTGGAAAACCCAGAAAATATCCATATTTAAAAAACAATCAAACAAAAGTCATTTTTTCGTCTGAATGTTAAAGAGTTGGAGGTGATTAATTCGACTTACTTTGGATTATTTTGGATATTGTGAATTATGAAAAAATAATGTGGTTGTTCAAAAGCATTGGAAGAAGAAGCACGGTTTACCCTCGAATATTTTCATTTATCCCGAGAGGTGAATGACACTATTAGTTGATTTAGTGGGTTGAAATTGGTAATATGAATTTGAAGATAGACTGTCAAAATCATAAAAAGACCACAGGTGCGTCATCAACGTATCGCTCAAACGTTCAGGTGTATTTTTTTAAAAGAAATGCATAAAATAAAAAAGACCCGACTGCGCCAACAGTCGAGTCGATTGTACAAAGCGGCCCAACAAGGGCTTGGCTCAGTCATTTTAAATATAGACTTCCCTTTGAACATTACCAGGGCTCAAGGGAAGTCTATTTTTCTTTCTTCGACAACACGGCAATTAACATGCCGAAAGCAATCATTAACGAGATTGTTTCGTATGCTGTCATAAGCCTCACCCCCTTTCATAGGGGATGAGCCAACTTCCCTTGAGTGAGCCCGAACTTTGTACAAACAATATTTTACCATAACTCTTTCGATCAGCGACTGTTTTTTGTTGAATGAAGACATATAGAGTATGAGAGGTAAGAATGGAAAAAATCAAACGCAAAAACGGCAGAAAATCCGTTGAAAATCAACGTTTTCCTGCCGTTCGATTCGGTATGATTCCGACTGGGCTCGAACCAGCGACCTCTACCCTGTAAAGGTAGGCGATAGCAATCCTATAAGTCAACGGTCAGTCAGTGGTATGTTAACGAAAAAAGACGCCTATTTTGGCGCCTCTATCTCGTCTTAAATCCGTTCACAAAGCTCTCTCCGTCCTTTTCTGTCGCAATAAGCTGCTGGGCGCTTTGGCTGATTCGCTGAGCGAGCGCCTGCCGCGCTTTTCCTTCGAAGCTGTAGAGAAGCGATGAATAAACGCTGTTCATTTCTTTTTGTATATCGTCTATTTTAAACTTCGGTCTTAGTGTCGTTTTAATGCCTTCAAGCTTAGTTGCGGCCGTTACTCTCATGCCCGTTTTCAGCATTTGAAGCTGATTGCGTCGTATGAGGAGCGTATCTTCTTGATCACCGTTTAAGTTGTTGAGTGAGGCGAGTTTATTGAAATTTTCCATTATGTCATCTCCTAAAGCTTAAGCCAGTTTGCCAGCATTTTATCTTTCGATTTAAAATCTTTTGCGATCTGCGCAAGGTACCCGCTGATGTCTTCTAAATCTGAAATCGTATTTTTTAATGAGGCGATGTACGCTTTTTCGGCATGAACATCGTAAAAGAGCGGATTGCCTTTTTTGTCAAACGACTGCGCCAGGTTTTTCAGCGTATTGTTTACATCTTCGAGTGTCAGCTTGTCGTATAAACCGTGGCCGACCTGACGGTAGGTATCGTGTTTCAGATCGTTGATCTCGGCGTCGTGTTCCTGATAAGCGTTTTCGGCTTCCCGTTTCATCGTCCGGAGATCGTTGATCATCGCATTTACTTTTTGCGCGAGCTGCTTAGCGACTTCGGGTGTTACTTTAATTGCGCCACTTCCGGATGCAACTTCCGGTGGAAGCATTGCTTTTAAATTTTTATCGTATACGAGCTCATCGCCCTCTATATTTTGAACATTGCCGTTTTCGTCGAAGGTAAAGTTGCCTTTGTTGAGTCCGTGTGTATCCGGCATTCCCATTGCTGTCGTAGCAATGTAGTCTACAGCGACATTAAACACTGTGCCAAATATACCGCCGTTATACTTCGGATCTAGTCGTATTTGTCGTTCCACACGCGAAGTAGAGGGGTCTTTGGTATATATTGTTCTGCCTGCGTGTCGTTCGTACTCATCCCACCAGCCGGAACCAGTCATATCATCCGGATTGACAATCGCTTTTACAGACGAGTCATATTTGCCGCTTCGGATCTCCTTTTGCTTTTCTTCAGCATGCAATTTAACGACGGAAGGATTGTTGAATGCGACTGCGCATATATCATTGTTCACAGCGCTGTATTCAGCCTCTGCGCCGCCAAGAGAGTGTCCGGTTGTTGAAATAACCGTCGAGGTGCCTTTATACTTTTGTTTAACTTCCCGTACCAGATCGTCAGCTTGCCCGATTTGGGACGTTTTCGTAATTAATTTGTATTTACCGGTGCTAAGCATCGCGTCTTGTGAGGGGGTTGCGTTGTATTTTCCTATTGTTTTTGATGTATCCTTCGCATCTTTTTCGATTATGTATTGCGATTTCTTTTTCGGATCAAGACCCATAACAACGTTACCGCCGTCAGCGTCAACAACATCTTGAAAGAATTGGCTTTTAGGATCAGTTCCTGCGAAGGCTACGACGACATTTTTAGGGTTATCTGATTTTACCCACTTACCACCTTCAGTTTTTTTGCCCTGGGAAAAAACTACGGCATCTAGTCCTGTATCATGGTCTCTCTTAATCTTTTCGACAAACCAATAGGTTTTTTGATCTGTTTGTATTGGTTTCCCTGTCTTTAACTTACTATCTAATCTATCGCGATTGTAAGATTCTTGACTTAGCGTATAATAAGTTTTATCTGTTATTTTTGGAACTTTTATCTTGTCGCTCATATACATCGCCTCTTTATTTTTGTAAAATAGGATAAGAAAGGGTTGATTTTCAAATGAAAAAGTACATAATTATCCTTATTTTAATAATTATAGCAGTTGGGGGATTTTTTATGAAGCATCAGCACGATCAAAAAGAAAAAGAGATTGCTTTATTTGAAGAAGCTCAGAATCATATGGAAAAGTTTTTAAAAACCAATTATAAAGATGTTGATAATATCCACTTTTCCGATGATTATTATATTAATCCAATGGGAGGTATAACAGTAGAGGGACATACGAACGGAGATAAAGAGTTTGAAGGTTTGTATGATCCGGGAAATAAAGAAATATTGTCATATACCGTGGATGCTGAACCTAAAGAAGAATGTAAAGATGAGTTGTGTACTCGATGATAGAATAATAGCCCGCTCACCAGAGACGGGCTTTTTTCTTTATATGCGCTTTTTCATGCCCTACCGCACTATATGGTTTACTGTTCGTCTTTAATCTCCTTAACATACTCTATAGGCACGTTTAATCCTCTACTAATAATAAATAATGTTGTGATGTCATATCTGTTATTCGTTTTAAATCTGCTTATTGTTGCCTCTGTAGTACCAACCAACTCAGCTAATTCCTTTTGACTTTGAATTCCCTTTTCTTTCATAACCTCAATCGATCGGCAGGTCATCAGCTTGGACTCGCGATTTATCTTTATGAAAAGACGAATCTGAGTGTTCGCATGACTTACATCATCCCGGGAACAAGCAACTATACCCTGAAGGGTTATGAAGATGTCATTGTATTAGAAAATAATGACCGAGACGCTCAGAAGGTTGATTTATTAGCTGCCTCTCCGCGACTTATGTTGACCAATAACGGAGAAACAGACGTGAAAATTAAAAACCTTGTGGTTACTCATTTCTTGTAAGATCACGCCGTAAAAAACGGTGTTTTTATTTTGCCTCGGAGGAGGTGAAAACGATGTGAGAACGGGAGGATTAAGGGAGATGTCGCAAACAAACGAATACGAAGTTTTTCAGAAAGAGATTAAAGAGATCAAGGCGGATCAAAAAACGCTTGAGAAACGTGTCAGCACCCTGGAAAGAACTTCTGAACGCCATGATCAGCAGATTATCTCTATCAATGAAAAGCTGAACAAGATCGAGGAAAACACAACTTGGATCAAGCGCAGTATCACCGGCGCGATCATTACAGCGGTCAGCACCGGCATCATTGGCGGCGCAATCGCTGTTTTTTATAATCTACTGCAGAAATAAGGAGGTAAACACAATATGAAAAACTTAGACAAAGGCACGGTCATCAGGACGGTGCTTCTTTTTGTTGCATTGGTAAACCAGACATTGATCATGTTTGGAAAATCAGCTTTGCCGATCAGCGAGGATCAGGTCAATACGTTGGCCGACGCTTTGTATTTGGCCGGCTCCACGATTTTTACAATCGTCACGACGTTGGTCGCTTGGTTCAAAAACAACTATGTCACAAGCAAAGGAAAGTTGCAGAAAGAGACTTTGAAACAAAAGGGATTAACGAAATGAGGTTGCCGGCTGGCAGCCTTTTTTATTTAAAACAAAATTGGAGGAGTTCAAATGGTTAAAGTCGTGAAAAACTTTGTGAAAGTCAATCAATATACTCGTCCAGGGCTGAAGTTGGCAGGAGTGAAAGGGATTGTCATGCACTATACGGCGACGCCGGGCGCTTCTGCATTGAATGAGAGGGATTACTTCAATGGCACATGTATAGCCATTAAACGCAAAGCTTCAGCTCATTATTTTGTGGACCGTAAAGAAGCGCAGCACATCATTCCTGAAAATGAAGTCGCGTACCATGCACATGATAAAAACCGCTGTTATGTGAGTTTTCTTAAACCGAACGCCAACACAAAGTCAATCAGCGTTGAAATGTGTGTCGAAAAAGACGGCATGATTCACAGTGAAACGGTTCAGAATGCCGCTGAATTGGTTGCCGACCTGTGCAAGCGTTACGGTCTTTCTACTAACAAAATCGTCCGCCATTACGATGTAACAAACAAAATTTGTCCGGCACCGTGGGTGAGCGATTCCAGCCAGCTGACGACATTCAGGAAAAAAGTCGATTCCCTGCTTGGAAATAAAACGGTGTCAAAGACAACATCATCAACGAGCCAGTCAAGCAAATCCACAGGGACCATTCTGAAAAAAGGGGCGTCCGGTTCCCAGGTCAAGGCGCTGCAGAAACGTTTGATTGCCGCTGGCTTCTCACTGCCGAAATACGGGGCTGATGGGTCTTACGAAAATGAAACGGTGCAAGCTGTCAAAGCGTTACAAAAGAAAGCGGGTATCGCGGTGGATGGAATTTACGGTCCAGCAACGGAAAAGGCCCTTGCAGCCATTGGAGCGAAAAAGAAAAAGCCTTCCTCTAACGGCAAAAAAACATCCTACCCGCTGCCGTCTGGCATCTATAAGGTGAAAAGCCCACTGATGAAAGGGACAGGCGTCCGACAGATTCAAGAGGCTCTAGCTGCCCTCTATTTCTATCCAGACAAAGGAGCGAAGAATAACGGCATAGATGGTTATTACGGACCGAAAACGGCGAACGCAGTCAAACGTTTCCAGTTAATGCACGGGTTGTCTGCAGATGGCATTTATGGATCTGACACTAAAGCAAAGCTTAAAACTTTATTAAAATAGAAATAAAAAACCCCTTCTAAAGTGGAAGGGGTTTTTAAACATGTTCGAATATTCTATATCGAGCTTTTTTAATTAATTCTTTTCGTTTGTTCTTTTGTTGATCTATCAAGTCTGCTTCTCTTTCAAGTTTTGCTAACATCAGTTCCAAATCTTCTTTTGAAATTTTATTGTCATTAAAAAGCTTGGTTATTGCTGTTTTTTGGAGTGTATATTTGCTGTTCAATTTAATCAACTCCTTAGATTAAGATTCAACATTAGCAGCAACTTCATCAACAAAATCATCGAAATCTCTGTCAAGGTTTTGGTCACCAATATCTTCATCTTGTACAAGTTCGTAATATTCACCTAAAATGCCACTTATAATAGAGCAATAAAGTTGTCCTATTTGTAACGTATTATCACTCATTTCTCTTTTTGCGTCAATGGTAACAACTCCCCATTCACTTATTGGAATACATATCAGTGAGCTATATGTATTAGAAGAATCTGATTTTTTCCAGTCAGCATCTTTGGTCACATCAACAATATTTATTGATTCTGATTTTCTAAAACATCGTCCAGCTATAGAGTGATTTATATCTAAAACTCTATTACCCGGATAATCAAGAGGAAAGCCCGAACTTCCACAAAGTAACCTAAGACCTGTGTCATCATTTATCCAAAACCCGCATCTGTGCATTTCGCCAATGTCAGTTTTAATGACAGCGGTAAGTCCCTCCAAAATTTTATTGATGGCATGTAGTACATCATCGCCAGTCGAACCTGATCGGTTTTTTTGTATTAACACTAACAAATCGACAAAGGTTTTAGCATTGGAGATAGCGACAGTTAGTTGTTCTGTAAGTAGCTTATTGTGCAGATTTTCATTTTTAAGTGTTTCTCTTTCTTCTAAAAGCTTGATAACCTTATTTTCTTTATTTGCATTATCAGCAAATCGTTTTACAGCAATATATACAAAAACACCGATAATTATGAGTATAACAATTAGAATAATACTAGAAATGATAAAAAACCAAGGTGGACTCTTGTCCAAAAAAGCTGAAACAATATCTCCCATAGTTTGCATACCCTTCTTTTTCTTCATTATAACATTATTTGGACAAATTTTCGGGGAGAAATTTACTTGGTCTTATTTTAAACTTTGCGTAAATCACATTAAACAGATTCATAAAATTTGTATCCCTTTTAAATACTTCACATGCAGCAGCCTCTGTTTTACTTCATCTATATAATTAACATGTCCTGTTACTTCTTCAATAAAACCGTCTCTGTATACACTAATGATCAGAACCGAGTTGAATTCCATCGCCTCGCATATAACACGTTCCGTGTCTTTTATTTGGGCCATATCAAGAACCGGCTTTTTTCACTCTATTGTGGTAAGTTTCTAATTCTCGATGCAAACTGACATGCTCCAGCAGCATCAATGTCATTGATTAAAGAAGTTTTTTGCCAACAATTCGCCAACAATTCAATTCATCAGGGCGTATTTAAAGTAATGCATAAAAAAACAAACCCTTGATATACAAGGGTTTGTTGGTATGATTCCGACTGGGCTCGAACCAGCGACCTCTACCCTGTCAAGGTAGCGCTCTCCCAGCTGAGCTACGGAATCATGATATGTAACACTGGGTATTTGTTTTGCTGACAAGTTCTATTATATGCAGATTAGATGGGTTCGTCAACAGTTTTTCGATTTTTTTTTAAAGAACTGGGAAAGAGTCTTGCAGTACGCCGCGCGTTATGAAAATATTGTCTTATATAGAAGTCAAAAGGGAGCAGGAATTGGATGGATCTGATACTTAAAAGTGTTGATAGTATTTTAATCGTATTTTTAGCAATCTTTTTTATGTGGAAATTCGTTTATGAAATTAAACATGAGAAGCGGAAGGCTGTTATCTTGCTTTTGCTGCTCATCAATGTCTATTTTATTGTAAAAGTGTTCAATCTCGTGTTGCAATTGATGTAGCCAATATCAAAATGCAGTTAAGGAGACTAAAAAACCAATGAAAACAGAAAAGCAAAAAATGCTGGACGGAGAGCTTTATCTTGCTTCTGATCCGGTGCTGTGCCATGACAGACTCAAGGCGCGCAACATTATGAATGAATTCAACCATTCGAACGAAATCGACGACAATAAAAGGACCAAGCTGATCAAAGAGCTGTTTGGTTCAACAGGGGAAACGCTCCACATCGAACCGGTGTTTCGCTGTGATTACGGCTTTAATATACATGTCGGGGAAAATTTCTTCGCCAATTTTGACTGTGTTTTCCTCGATGTATGCGAAATCCGGATAGGTGATCATTGTATGCTCGGACCGGGCGTTCATATTTATACGGCGACCCATCCGCTCGATCCGTCCGAAAGGATAAGCGGTGCGGAGTACGGGATACCTGTCATCATCGGACGGAACGTCTGGATTGGCGGCAGAGCGGTCATCAATCCCGGCGTCAAGGTCGGCGACAATGCAGTGATAGCTTCCGGAGCCGTCGTGACAAAAGATGTCCCGGACAATGCCATCGTCGGCGGCAATCCGGCGAAAATAATTAAATACGTTGACGGCAAAAACACCAATTCTATGTGATTGGTGTTTTTATATAGACGCGGTGAATGTTGGAGTTGATCAAACATCCGCGGGAAGGAGATTTCTCCCGCGGATTTAAGTGTTATCGGGTGACCGTAATATTGTTGATGACCAGCTGTCCCAATGAATTGAGATACGAAAATGTCGCTTTGCCTGGGCTGACGGCTTTTACGTACACGCGGTCCGAGGTGACGCTGACGGTAATGGCGCTGCCGCTGTAGGACACGTTTGAAATGCCGACGTATTGATCTTCCTGTCCGACTTTCATCGGCCTGTTGATGACGATCGCCTGAGGGGCGAAGATTCCTTGTGCAGATGCGTGAGAAGAGAGACTTTCAGTTTTAGAGAGTTCCTGGGCTTGTACATGCATGGGACTTCCCGAAACAGCAAGCATACCTGCCAGTAATGATGAAGCAACTAAACTTTTACTTAACCACTTCATAACCATCATCTCTTTTCCTATGTGATAGTTCCAGGATATGGAATCTCCAGCCGGCAGTCAATCGTTTCCAGTGATGATTCACACATTGGACAAACGAAAACAAACATTTCGTGAAGCGGGCAGGAAGAACGGATCATCATTCCGAAGCTGTTCTTTGGTTCAAAGCGTTAATAAAGGTTTTTACATTTTTTTTGTCTTGCATGACGGGTGAATATATATATGAAAGCGTCCTGGTAAAGGTTTGATTTTTCAGCCGGATCACGGAAAGGTTTCCATGCTGCACGTCTCTTTCAATGACGCTTTCAGACAGGAGTGACAGGCCGATGCCTGTCATGAGCGTTTCTTTGATCCCCTGGTTGCTGCTGATCGTCAGAAACGACTTGACTTTCAAACCGTTTGAACGGATGACATGGTTTAAGTATTCGCGTGTACCTGAGCCGACTTCGCGTGTTACCCATGTTTGATTTTGCAGATCGGCCATTGTCACGTCCTGTTTGGCGGCAAGCGGGTGATTACTTGAAGCGGTGATAAACAATTCGTCCTGCATAAAGGCGTGGACAGAAAGCTCTTTTTCATTTGTCTGGCCTTCGATCAAGCCGATGTCCACTTTGTACAGGCGGACGGACTGCACGATTTCTTCCGTGTTTCCAATGACCGCCTTGAGTTCGAGCTCAGGATATTCTTTTTGAAGGTCGAACAAGAGCGATGGCAAAATGTATTCGCCGATTGTGAAGCTTGCACCGATTTTCAGCTCGCCTTTGATCGAGTTGTGGTGATCGAGAATGTCCTGCCGCGTTTGTTCATATATGGTGATCATTTGTTTGGCGCGGTCGTATAAAATTTCACCGGTCGGCGTGATTTTCAAATATTTCGGAGAGCGTTCAAATAATTTCGTCTGGAACTCTTTTTCAAGATTTTTAATGTGCATGCTCACGCTCGGCTGTGACATGAGAAGAAGCTCGGCCGTTTTTGTGAAATTTTTGACTTCTGCAAGGGTAACGAATGTCTTCAGCGCATCATAATGCACACGAATCTCTCCTTTATTAAAAATTTTAATAGCTGTGATAATTAATATATATTTTACTAATGTTGAGTATTCCAGTAAACTTTAAATTAGAATCTTTTTTAGGAATGTTTGGTTTGAAGCAGGCTGACGCCGAGCGGTAAAGGGGACGTGGTGAGTGAGCGCTTACAATATTTCTTTGCAGCAAAGCCGTGATCGACAGATGTTTTGCGTCAATAAAACCGATTTGATTTATAGGAATAGTGGATATATGATGAATGTAATCCTTTTCCGTTTCAAACAAGTCATAATTTTTTTATTCCTTAGTGAGGTGGATATCGTTGCAACTTCAGGTAATGAACAGTCCTTTTAACCAGGAGCAGGCAGAGCTCCTCAACCGCCTTCTGCCAACTTTGACGGCATCACAAAAAGCCTGGCTGAGCGGTTATCTGGCGGCTGTGCAAACCGCCGATGCCGCGGCGGCGCTTGAAACATTGCCGGCGGAAGCTCCGGCTGCAAGTCCGGCCCAGCCTGTTTCCAAAGAAGTGACCATTTTATTCGGGTCGCAGACAGGAAATGCACAGGGACTTGCTGAAAACGCGGCTAAGACGCTTACAGAACGGGGCTTTCAAGTTACCGTCTCTGCAATGAGCGATTTTAAGCCGAACCAATTGAAAAAATTAAAAAACCTTCTCATCGTCGTCAGCACGCACGGAGAAGGGGATCCGCCGGACAACGCGCTGTCATTCCATGAATTTCTCCATGGCAGACGGGCTCCGAAGCTCGATGATTTCCGTTATTCTGTGCTGGCTCTTGGCGACACGTCGTATGAATTTTTCTGCCAGACCGGAAAAGAGTTTGATCAGCGGCTTGGTGAGCTGGGGGGCACAAGGCTCCATCCGCGCGTCGATTGCGATCTCGATTATGATGAACCGGCTGCAGCATGGCTTGAGGGTGTCATCTCAAGCTTAAACGAAGGACAGGAACAGGGCGCAAGCTCAGCACCTGCTCAAACGGCAGCACCGCAAGCAGCAGGAGGAGAAACGGTATATTCGAGAAAAAATCCGTTCAGAGCGGAAGTGCTGGAAAATTTGAATTTAAACGGCCGCGGATCAAATAAAGAAACGCGCCACCTTGAATTATCGCTCGAAGGCTCAGGCCTGACTTATGAACCTGGCGATGCGCTCGGCATTTTTCCGGAAAATGACCCGGAACTCGTGAACATGCTGCTGGCCGAGCTGAAATGGGATCCGAATGCTACCGTCACGGTTGATCAAGGGGAAAACCTTTCCCTGAAAGAAGCGTTGACTTCTTACTATGAAATTACGGTGCTGACAAAAAAATTTATTCAGCAGGCGGCAGAACTCATTGCAAATGAAAAGCTGCGCGAGCTTGTCGCTCAGGAAAACGCGGATCAATTAAAAGCATATATCGCAGGCCGCGACCTGATTGATTTCGTTCAGGATTTCGGTCCGATCGCAGTAGCTCCGCAGGATTTTGTTTCGATTCTTCGAAAAATTCCGCCGCGTCTTTATTCGATCGCATCAAGCTTCGCTGCAAATCCGGATGAGGTGCATTTGACGATCGGCGCTGTCCGCTACAATACGCACGGCAGAGACCGAAAAGGGGTCTGCTCGGTTTTATGTGCTGAACGCCTTCAGCCTGGCGACACGCTGCCTGTTTTTATTCAGCCGAATAAAAACTTTAAGCTGCCGGAAAATCCGGAGGCTCCGATTATCATGGTCGGTCCGGGCACAGGTGTTGCGCCGTTTAGGTCATTTATGCAGGAGCGCGAAGAAACCGGAGCACCGGGGAAATCGTGGATGTTCTTCGGCGACCAGCACTTCGTCACCGATTTCTTATATCAGACAGAATGGCAAAAGTGGCTGAGTGACGGCGTGCTGACAAAAATGGATGTCGCGTTCTCGCGGGATACGGAAGAAAAAGTATATGTACAGCACCGCATGCTTGAGCACAGCAAAGAACTGTTTGAGTGGCTTGAAGAAGGAGCGACTTTCTACGTTTGCGGCGACAAGAACAACATGGCCAAAGATGTTCAGAACGCATTGCTTGAAATTATCGAAAAAGAAGGCGGCAAAAGCCGCGAGGAAGCTGAAGCCTATCTGGCAGAAATGAAAAAGCAAAAACGTTATCAGCGCGATGTATACTGATTTTGATTGAAAGGGGACTTTTTCAACATGGGGAACGAAATATTAAAAGCGCCTGAAGGCCCGCCGAGTGATGTAGAACGCATTAAGAAAGAAAGCAACTATTTGCGCGGCACCCTGAAGGAATCGATGCTTGAGCCGCTTTCAGCCGGAATTTCCGATGACGACAACCGTCTGATGAAGCATCATGGCAGCTATTTGCAGGATGACCGCGATCTCCGCAATGAGCGTCAAAAGCAAAAGCTTGAGCCGGCGTATCAGTTCATGCTGCGCGTCCGGATGCCGGGCGGTGTCGCAACGCCTGAGCAGTGGCTTGTCATGGATGAGCTTGCCCGGAAATACGGAAATGGCACATTGAAGCTGACAACCCGGGAAACCTTCCAAATGCACGGCATTTTAAAATGGAACATGAAAAAAACGATTCAATCGATCCATTCAGCCATGCTGGATACGATTGCAGCATGCGGGGATGTTAACCGGAACGTCATGTGCGCTTCCAATCCGTATCAATCAGAAATCCACAGAGAAGTGTATGAATGGTCGAAAAAGCTGAGTGATGACCTCCTGCCGCGCACACGTGCGTATCATGAAATCTGGCTTGATGAAGAAAAAGTGGCCGGCACGCCTGATGCGGAAGAAGTCGAACCGATGTACGGACCGCTGTATCTGCCGCGGAAATTCAAAATCGGCATCGCCGTTCCGCCGTCAAATGATATCGACGTATTTTCCCAGGATCTTGGGTTTATCGCGATTGTGGAGGATGACAAACTCATCGGCTTCAACGTCGCGATCGGCGGCGGCATGGGCATGACCCATGGAGACAAAGCAACGTATCCGCAGCTTGCCAAAGTCATTGGCTTCTGCAAGCCTGATCAGTTATATGATGTCGCCGAAAAAACGATTACGATTCAGCGGGACTACGGAAACCGCTCGGTTCGCAAAAATGCCCGCTTCAAGTACACAATTGACCGCCTCGGCTTGGAAACGGTCAAAAACGAGCTGGAAAACCGCCTCGGCTGGAGCCTCGCTGAAGCAAAGCCGTATCATTTCGAGCATAACGGCGACCGCTACGGCTGGGTAAAGGGTGTAAACGGAAGATGGCACTTTACAATGTTTGTTGAGGGCGGCCGCGTCACTGATTATGATGATTACAAGCTGATGACCGGCTTAAGGGAGATCGCCAAAGTTCATACCGGCGATATCCGCCTCACAGCCAATCAAAACTTGATCATTGCCAATGTCACAAGCCAAAAGAAGAAAAAGATCAGCGAACTGATCGAACAGTTTGGTTTGACTGACGGCAGGCATTATACAGCGCTCCGCCGCAGCTCGATCGCATGCGTCGCACTGCCGACGTGCGGATTGGCGATGGCCGAAGCGGAACGATATTTGCCAAAGCTGATTGACAAAATTGATGAAATCATTGAAGAAAACGGCTTGAAGAATGAAGAGATTACCATCCGCATGACGGGATGCCCGAACGGCTGCGCCCGCCATGCGCTCGGCGAAATCGGCTTCATCGGAAAAGCCCCTGGCAAGTACAACATGTACCTCGGCGCCGCTTTTGACGGCAGCCGTCTAAGTAAAATGTACCGGGAAAACATCGGTGAAGAAGAAATTTTAAAAGAACTTCGCGACATTCTTCCGCGCTATGCGAAAGAACGCAATGAAGGAGAACATTTCGGAGATTTCGTCATCCGCGCCGGAATTGTTAAAGAAACGACGGACGGAACGAATTTCCATGATTGATGAGCATTTTTTAAAAAACGCCTCAGCCCTTTGATCGGTGCTGAGGCGTTTTCTGTTTACGAAAATGATCGAACCGTTTCCGACTCGATGATCATTTTCATAAACTCGGCAGCCGCCGGTGTTGCTTCTTCAAATGAGGGTGTAATCATGCCGACCTCGCGGATAATTTGAGGAGAGATGTCTTTTTTGATCAACCGATGGGATACGGAGGAAAGCGAAAAGTTAGAAATCAAGCCGATCCCCAAGTTGTTATTGACCATATTGACCAATGTTTCCGCGTTTTGCACAGTCAGATTTTCTTTTAATTCGAGGCGGTGTTTTTGAAAGATTTGAGATACCGCGACTTCGTGCCCGCCCTTGCAAAAGATCAATTCATTTTGATGTTTTTTCAGATCAATGAAAGGTGCGTCTTTTAAGTGATGATATTGCTCAGGGATGACGGCCGCCATCCGGTCTTGAAACAATACTTGACTTTCGAAACCGTCAAAGGGAGAGGCGACGATGCCTAAATCAACCAGGCGTGTTTCGACCCATTGCTTGATTTGGTCGGAGGTTCCTTCGACCAGCTCGATTTGTACGAGCGGATACTTTGACTTGAAGGAGGCGATAGCCTGCGGCAAAATATTCGTTGAGACGGCGGGGAACGAGCCAACTTTGACTTTCCCCCTGAGCAGATGATTTTCTTGATCGGCCACTTGGTATATTTTGTTTTCAATCACAATCATCTGTCTGGCCAGTACGGCGATTTCCTTTCCCGCGTCAGTAAGCTTTAACTTGTTCTGTTTATCCCGAATCAACAATTTGACCCCGAGCGACGTTTCCATGGTTTTTATGGCTTTGCTCACGGCCGGCTGTGAAATATACAGCTCGTTGGCGGCTTCTGTCATATTTAGTGTCTCCGCGACTTTCACAAAGATGTGAAGGCTGTTCATGTTCATAACCAAATGGTTATACCTCCGATAATAAAAATGTATTTCAGTTATCATCCAATATAGCATATGCTGTACATGAAACAAAGAAGAAAGGTGACGGTTTATGTTTAAAGTACTGTTGGGGATCATCTCTGTAACGCTTATTTGGGGGTATACCTGGGTGACGATGAAAATCGCAATCACTGACATTCCCCCTGTTTTATTTTCGGCACTGCGGCTGTTCATTGGAGCCGTTCCTTTGTTTGTAATTCTCTTGATCAAAGGAAGGAAGCGTTCAATAGGAAAGGAGAATATCAAGCATTATCTGGTGATGAGTTTATTGATGGGTTTAGGTTATATGGGGGTGTTAACTTACGGCATGCAGTTTGTCGATTCGGGAAAAACGTCTGTATTGGTGTATACCATGCCGATTTTTGTCACTGTCATCAGTCATTTTAAATTAAACGAGAAAATCAATGTGTATAAAATGCTCGGTTTATTTTCCGGGTTGATCGGTCTTTTGTTTATATTAGGAGGAGGGATTCTGCATGTTGATCAAAATGTCATATTTGGAGAGCTTTGTGTTTTAATCGCAGCGCTCAGCTGGGGCATCGCCAATGTATACAGCAAACTGAAATTTAAAGATACAGATATGATTCATATGAATGCATGGCAGCTTCTCACAGGGGCGGTGATGTTATTGATCTTCTCTTTTATACTGGAACCGGCCCGGCCGATTCACTGGTCAAATGAGGCGATCTTATCTCTTTTATTTAACGGTTTATTCTCTACGGCTTTGACGTTCGTCATTTGGTTTTGGATCCTGAATCAAATCGAAGCGTCAAAAGCATCGATGGCTTTAATGTTTGTTCCCGTATTAGGCCTTTTATTCGGCTGGCTGCAGCTGCATGAACCGGTCACAATCAGCATCCTGATCGGCGCCTTCATGATCTGCATCGGGATTTTTATGAATACTTATCAATTTAAAAAGGTGTAAAAAAAGGCAGAGGGTCTATATGGTATGATGAAATGGGAGGGAGATTTTATGAAAATCGAACACATCGCTATATGGACGAACAATTTAGAGGAAATGAAAGACTTTTATACCCGGTTTTTTCACGGAAAGGCGAATGAAAAATACGTCAATCCGAAAAAGCATTTCGAATCCTATTTCATTCAGTTTGAATCGGGAACACGGCTTGAGCTGATGAGACGTCCCGACCTTGCAAAAGGAGAGGAAAACGCTTCCGGCTATGCACATATGGCGTTTTCCTTAGGGTCGCGGCAAGAGGTTGACGAGATGACGAGCCGCTTTGAAAAGGAAGGATACCAGGTTGCCGGAAAGCCGCGCGTCACGGGTGACGGGTATTATGAAAGCGTCATCCTGGATCCTGACGGCAACATCGTTGAGCTGACCGTTTGACGGAAAAAAGCTAATGTCCGTTTTTAGACATTAGCTTTTTTCGTTTAGATGGCAGCATCGAGCTGATTGATTTTCCATTTTTTGTCTTCTTTCACAAACGTGATCTTTCTTTTCGCAGTCACCGATCCATCCAATGCCGGTACGGAAAATTCATAGGTGCGGGTATTGTTTTTTTGAGAAATCAGTTTGATTGTTGCTTTGTCCCATCCTAAGAGGTTGTCCCCATCGCCGACAGGAACGGCCATTTTTCCTTTATAAGACATAATGTTGTATTTTTCAAATCCTTTTTTAATGGCGTCTTTTGTGAAAACCGGTGCCAAGTAATCTGTTAACTTTGCTTTTGTGCTGAATTCACTGCACATATACGTATATGGAAGACCGCGGTATTCAAATGTTTTGGTTTGGCAAGTTGAGTTTTTCGCTTTTGGATTGTGGCCGCTCATCGTATTCCAAAAGTGCTCCCGTGCCTGCAAAGTCATTTGCATGACTTGTTTATTTGTTAAATTCCCTGATGTTTGGTTTTTCGCTGCGAGAGATGCTCCGGCAGGTAAGATGAGTAAAACAGCTAATAAACAAACGATTAACTTTTTCATGTTCCTCTCTCCTTAAATATATCTCTTATGTTACAAATGTTACAATAATTACAGATGGATTACAAGAGATTTGCGAGAAAAATTTTCCTCCGCTGTTTTCTAATATATGACGACATAAAAGCGACTGGGGTTATATGTTTAGGAAAATAAATTACGTTTATTGATTCGTTTTCCCGAATTTCTCTTCTCATAAACACAAAAGCTTCATGTTGAAAAAACATCTTATACTGAAAAAGAATTCCAGCTTGAACCAGCGTCAAGAGCAGGAAAGAGGACGTCTGAAACATAAAGGAATCATGTTGTTGAAAATCAGAATTTTACATAAAATCAAACTTTATCAGTAAAAAAACTGTAACGAAATTCGCATCAATCTGTCATAGCGGTGACATTTTGCTGTGTTACGATTTTCCCTGTTAGTTTCAAAAGGGCTAACAAGGGAGGATTTAACTTATGAAGAAGACAATCATGTCCTTGGCTGCAGCCGCAGCTATGTCGGCGACTGCATTCGGAGCGACTGCCTCAGCAAAAGAAATCGAAGTTCAAAAAGGAGACACGCTCTGGGGGATTTCTCAAAACTACGGAATGAACCTCAAGGACTTAAAAAAATGGAATCAGCTTTCATCAGATCTGATTTTACCGGGTCAAAAGCTGAACATTTCTTCTCAAGAAGAAAAATCTGAAGAAAAGCAGTACACCGTTCAGCTAGGGGACACGCTCTCAAAAATCGCAAAAGAGTTCGGTGTAACTGTAAGCGATCTTCAAAAACGGAACAATCTGAAGTCGGACCTGATTATTGCAGGGCAAACGATTGCGATAAATGGAGAAGCAGGAGAGGCTGCTGCTGCAGCGCCTGTGAAACAAGAGTCCGCGCAAAAACAAAACGATCAGCCTGTCAACGTGCAAAAGGAAATCACAGTGACTGCAACTGCGTATACGGCAAATGACGGGGGCATTTCAGGCATCACAAAAACGGGAGTCGACCTGAATGCGAACCGTGATGCAAAAGTCATCGCGGTTGATCCAAGCGTGATTCCGCTCGGTACGAAAGTATATGTGGAAGGCTACGGCGAAGCGACGGCTGAAGACACCGGAGGCGCCATTAAAGGCCATAAAATAGACGTATTTATTCCAGATAAAAAAGACGCTTTCAATTGGGGCGTCAAAACCGTAAAGGTCAAAATTTTAAACTAATATAAAAAAATGCAGGAGGCGCTTCATGCCTCCTGCATTTTTTTGATGGATCGATGTTTATGCTGGATGATGTTCCCCGCGACTGCTTTTCACAAAAACCGAAATCACAAGAGCAGCTGCTGCAAAGACGATGGCTACGAAATAAACCATATGAACGCCTTCTGTCATACCTTGCATGTGCAGCTCCTGACGGCTGGCTCCTGAAGAATGCGCGATAAAGCGATTCGAAACGGTCGTCAGAATTGTCGTGTACAATGCCGGACCGATGGCCCCTGACACTTGATTGACCGTATTCATAATCGCCGAGCCATGCGGGTACAGCGGTTTGGGCACCTGGTTTAAACCGAGCGTCATGATCGGAGCCATCGTTAACCCGACGCCGAGTGTGAAGCCGGCGTACAGCATCATTCCCGCCGCCATCGGCGTATCGCTTGAAATATTCGTAAACAGCGAAAGGACGGCAATCACAATGATCAACCCGGTGATCAACAGCGGTTTAAAGCCAAGCTTATCAAACAGGCGTCCTGCAACAAGAGATGTCATCGCCAGGACAAGGCCGCCCGGCAGCATAAGAATGCCTGTATAAAGCGGTGACAGCTCAAGCGCCATCTGGAAGTAAAGCGGCAAAATCAGCATCATCGAAAACTGTAGCATCATCACGATCCACATCAGGATAACCGAGACGGAAAATATTTTTGACTGAAACGGCCTCATATCAAGCATCGGCACTTTCAATTTGAGCTGGCGCATGACGAACAATATTAATCCGATGACACCGGCTGCCAGTCCGATGATCACTTTCGGACTGCTCCAGCCCGCAGCTTCCCCGGCGTTGCTGAAGCCGAAAACGATTCCGCCAAACCCGACAGTCGATAAAAGAATAGATAATATGTCAATTTTCGGATACGTCAGTTCGGTTACATTTTTCAGGCGGAACGCCGCATAAAAAATCATGAAAACCGATACTGGCAGCATCATGAAGAAAACAACGCGCCATGAATAATGCTCGACAATATAGCCTGAGATGACCGGACCGATCGCCGGGGCAAATAAAATAACGAGCGTTAGGGTTCCGGTCATCGTTCCGCGTTTTTGCGGCGGAATCAAAGTCAATATCACATTCATCACAAGCGGCAGTATCAAACCTGTACCTGAGCCTTGGATGATCCGTCCGGCGAGAACGAGCGGGAAGACCGGAGCGATTCCGGCCAGAAAGGTTCCCGCTGTAAACAATGTCATCGCAGACAGAAACAACTGCCTTGTCGTAAAGCGCTGCATTAAAAACGCGGTAATCGGCACAGCGATGCCGATCATGAGCATATATCCGGTTGACAGCCACTGGGCCGTATTCGCTGAAATGCCGAAATCGTCGATGATCTTCGGCAAAGCCACATTCATAACCGTCTCATTAATCAGAGCGAGAAAATTTCCGACGATTAAAATGGCGATAATCATGAAGGAGCCTTTTTTAGCATGTTCCATTTGCATTTCCCACCCTTTATGATCGTTTTAGTAAAAAAGGAATTTGTTCGGCGGCTGCACTGAGAGGCCGACCGTTTTTTTTCGTCACTGAGAGCACATACGCACCCTCAATCATCGCCTGTATCGCGACGCTCAGCGTCTCGGCCGTTTCCGGCGCGTAGCCTGACTGGAGCAGTTTATCCTGATAGACAAGCTGCCAGTCTTGATAAACCTGTTCACAAGTTTGGCGGAGCCTTTCGCTGAACGACCACGTTTCTGCGGCGACGGATACGATTGGAATATCATCGTTTTCTTCCATGATGTATTCCTCGATTCCGTCAGCCATCATCTGGATATAAGATTGAAACGCCTTGACAGGATCAGCTTCATGGCTGATCGCTGACAATATATACGCTTTGATTCTTTCCCCGGTTAATTGAATCGCCTCTTGCGCCAGCTCTTCTTTGCCGCCGGGAAAATAATAATAAAGCGATCCCCGCGGCGCTCCGCTTTCGGCTGTGATTTGGCTCAGACCTGTGGCATGGTAGCCTTGTTTGCGGAACAATCGTGAAGCCGCCCGCAATATTTTGTCGCGGCTGCTCATTTTTTCTGCCATCCTATCATTCCCTTATGATTTTATACTGATCGGTCTATATAATTTTAACGAAAAAAAAGACCTTTTTTGAAGGCCTGTTTTAGAAAAAGGACGATTTGTCCATATTCGGTTCACCGGGAATCCGCTGAAGGCTTCAGAAAGCCGGCAAGCAGCGGCGCCACAGCGATCACTGCCAAGATCGACAAAAGGCTGTCAGATATGAGGTGAACAAAAGTGGAATTGATGGTATAGAGTGCGAGCACCGTTAAATAAACGGCCAAAAAAACGTAGCCGAAGATTTTCTTGCGGAACGGTTTTTTGAGTTGAATAAAAAGAAACATTCCGGCCATTAAAATGATAAACGTCACAGTTCTATTCTCCCTTCGCGAATGTTTCTCAATCCTCGTATGTCCGGTTTCTTTCTTTGTTGTCTTCAAATGCCAGCTGAATGACGAATAAAAACAGACAGGCGATGATTTCCACATCCAGCGGGATGGTGATGCTGTCCATCAATTCATCAGCGAGATGGATGGCAAGCCACGTAAAAAAACATTCGATCATAAAGGTCACGGCTTTATGACCGATCATAAAGCTCAAAATCTTTTCCGGGATTTCAAACAGCGCACCGAGGCCAAAGGATAAAAGGATATACCAGAAGAGCGACCAGGGCGATTCGTATGTCACGCCGAAAATCGCGAAAAAGCCGGCAACGCCGAAATAATAAGACCCGAATAAGAGCGTAAACACAGTGAGGATCAACAGAAAGATCATAGTCACTGCGAACATGGTACCGAGAGTTTTTTTAATCATTAAACATTCATTCCTAATCATGCAGTGTATATTCATGATATCAGAAAAATATCCGGTTGTGAGTTATTAATGAGATTTTGGGGTTAAAGTTTGTGTGGAAGGGGGGAGTGGAGAGAGCGTTCTGAAAAATTCCTAAGGTGTTTTTCGAGACCTAATTAATCGCCATATATCATATTTGGAGCGTTTTCATAAGGGCTGCAAAGAGGATAGGATCCCAAATGAAAAAGGCTGTCAGCCGGCAACCTTACTTTGTTAATCATATTTCGTATTTGCTTGTTCTAAAACCGACGTGTTTACTAGAAGAATTATTTTCGTGCCTTAGGTGATTTTCGATTTTGGTTCAATTGCTTTAATCTTTTAAATCTCATAAAGAGATTTTTATTTTCCTAGAGGGAACATATTTACAACCGCTGCGACTCCCGGTACACTACATAAAAACAGGACAGGCAGGTGCAAAAAATCAAGAGATGAAGCAGGCTTTAACTGACCAATACGGCAGCTTTACAGAGATGGCAGAAAATGAAATAGAAGGAACCGATTATTCGGTGGCTGCGCGGGATGCAGGGAGCGCACTGCTTGTGATGGCTCCCCACGGGGGCGGGATCGAACCGGGCATCAGTGAAATTGTCAGGGCTTTTGCAGCGGGTTCTTCGGTTTATTTATTGGAAGGATTGAAAAGGCGCGGCAATAAGAGTCTTCATGTGACAAGCGCCCATTTTGACTGCCCGCTTGCCGTGCGAATGGCTGCAGGACATCGATACATACTGGCGTTCCACGGATATGACGAGCCTTTCCGCCGGCATACGCTCATCGGGGGGACAGATCGAAGGCGCGCCTTGTTGTTTGCGGAGACATTGGAGAAGCACGGATTTTCTGCGGAGCTGGCGGCTGAAAGGGGATATCTTTCAGGTACAAACCCTGCAAGCATCAACAATCGCTGCCAAACAGGGTTAAGCGTGCAGTTTGAAATCAGCACTGCCCAGCGGAAGGCGATGTTTGAGCAATTCACATTAAAGGGCAGGC
Source organism: Bacillus paralicheniformis (assembly GCF_001042485.2). Lineage (GTDB taxonomy): Bacteria > Bacillota > Bacilli > Bacillales > Bacillaceae > Bacillus > Bacillus paralicheniformis. The sequence goes on along the minus strand of NZ_LBMN02000012.1, from coordinate 72,100 downwards.
GAACGTCTCAAAATGAGGTGTTTTCCCGCTATGTCAAAGCTTTGAAGGCAGGAGCCCGCATCGCATATGGGCCGAGTGCAGCCGGGAGCTGAGCCGGCTGTTTTTTATTTTCTCAGCATATACGCCGGCCGGCTTTCTGCCGCGACCATTTTGCCGACGCCGTTTGCCGTTGTGTACGGGCGGCGGGTTTCCCGACGGTAGCGTGCAAGTTCGTCTTCTTCTTTAAGGCGAGCAGCATTCGCTGATTCGCTCTCTTGGGAAAGGCTCGCCATCCATGCCTCATGAAACTGGATCCCGGCTTGCCGTTTTTCAAAGAGCTCGATCCGTTTGACAGCGAACGATTCCGTGACTTTAAAGAGGTCGGCGATCATTTTAGCGGCTTGGCATCGCAGCTGGGGAAAATCCATTTTTAAAAGCATAAAAGTAGGGACGCAAAAATGGTACATAAATTGATTGGCCTGGAATTCCTGCAGCTCCCTGAACATCTGATTCATATAAAGCTGGTTTCCCGCGTGCTTTAATACGTGGCATAACTCATGGGCAAAATCCTCCCACTGCTTTTCCTTTGAAAGGCTGCTGTTGAGAATGATGCTGTACATGCCGTCATGCTTAATCATCATGCTGTTGACATTTTCATAGTGAATCCAAATGTTAAAATGAGCGGCTATGCGATTCATATCAATGTGGTGGGGTTCAAAAAAACCAAACTTTTGATACATATTTTTGACGTATTCTTCTAGGTGAGATAAGTAAAACTTCAATACGAGACACCCTTTCGAACAAATGTTCTGTTTTTAGCGGGAAAGAAAAGCCCGTCAAAGGGGCTGTCATGTTTTCATGCAGATCTATCATATACGATGAGCAGCCTCTTTAGCAAATCTTTCCCTTTTTTATCGTCTTAACTATTAAATCGGCGCTCATCAGGTAATGTTTAATAAAAATTCCTTTTTTATCCGTTTTGTTTATCTCCGGGCTTTCGTTTTTTCTCTTTTTCTTTTAAGTATTGAATGAACTCGATGGCCTGCTGTCTGCTTTCGGGGGAAAATTCCTGCATGTCTCGGTATGCAATTTGCAGATCCGGATCTGCGATTTCGTCTTCAATCGTTTTTTTCTTTTCCGTTCCTGTCAACAGATAGTCAATCGTCACTTTATAGTAATCGGCGAGTTTTTTTAATGTTTCATAGTCCGGCTCGCTTCTTCCGTTTTCGTAATGGGAGTAGCGGGCCCGCGATACACCGATCTGCTTTGCAACTTCTTCCTGTGTCCGTTTTCCTCTCAGGCTCTTCAGTCTGCCGCCTAACATAGAATGACCTCTCTTCCTCAATTCGGCATGTTTATCTCTATTATAGATACAAAATGTATCGAAATAAATATATGATAAAAAAAGTATCAAAAAAGTATTGATGATAAGAAGTGTATCATATATAATCAAATCATCAGATACGTATTGTATCAAAAACAGGGAGTGAGAACATGTGCGAAAACGGTTGATCGAAGAGCGTTGTAAGAGGGTATGGACCCAAAAGCAAGTGTCGGAAAGGCTTGGACTCTCCGAGGTTTATGTTCGCAAAATCGAAAGGGGAACACGCAATCCCGGCAGAGAAACGATGCTGAAATTCGAAACGCTTTACTCAGTTCCTGATCGATTGCTGTTTCCCGATCTTTTTCAGGTCTGTTTGGATACATATTGTATCAAAGGAACTCTGTATGAAAGAAGGCGATGTCATGAATCTTGAACATCCGATGGTCACACACATTCGAACGCACGGCTATCCAAAGGAAGCCGACAGAGAGCAAATGCGAAGACATGGCGGACCCGCCGGATATCCACAAGGAGGCAGAATGGGTAAAATTGTGATTTCCTACAGCTCAGACCGTTTTGATCAATGGCGGCTCGGCGAAGCCGGGGGATTCATCGCTTTTACGAAAGACGGAAAGCCTGTATTCCAATTCGATCGTAAAGGCCAATACGAACGGTATCTCAGACTGAACCGCAGAAGGCACAAGGAAGGGGGAAGATGAATGTCCCGTCCGCTCGATCAAAGCTATCCCTTTTCCGTTTACTCAGGGCTTTTAACACCTGTGCACTACGAGAAAATAGGCAATGCCATTTGGCTGTTTTTATGGTGCATCAGTTCAACAACTAAGGAAATCGAACGCGATGGGATGACATGGGGCATCGTGCTCGGCAACAAACCGCTGAAAGCCGCAGAATTGGCTCTTCAATTCGGCGTCAACGAAAAAACGGTTAGAAGATGGCTCGCTCTTCTCGAACGAAACGGCTACATTGCAGTCACAAGAGCGCCTTACGGAATGATTTTGTCAGTCAGACATTCAAAGAAATTTGCCTATGCCAGCCATGTCCGGTCAGGCAGTTCTGTTCGGACAGAAGAGACTGGCCGTGCGGACATCCTTGTCCAATCCAATAAAGATATCACACAAATCAACACAAAACATAATATGACTTCCATAAAAACAATAGCAGACCGATTTGCCGCCCTTAGGTCTTTGCAGGAAGGAAAGCCTGTCCATCCCTCGTCAAAAGACTACCAGGCCATCGCCCGGATTGTCGCCCGCGGAGTGTCTATTCCGCAAACAATCAAATGGCTTGAACAATGCTTTGAAGAGTATGAGGCGCGGCGCCGAAGCCGCAATGAAACGATCAAGGTCTTCAGCTACTGTGAAAAATATATAATCGGCCGGCTGGCTGAAGCGGAAGAGAAAACAACTGTCAGGAGGGAGAACAATGTCCAAAAGAACAATCGAAGAGATCATGGACGAACTGAGAAACAGGAGCCGTCTATCACAGGGGGACAAACCGGAAGAATCCGCCGCAAAACGGTATGACTGTCCGAAATGCAAAGATGAACTCGGATTTATCGAACGGCGCGGCACGATGGAAGTATGGGTATCATGCGCCTGCCGCGAATGGCGGAAAGCGCAAAAGCTGTTGAAATCGAGCGAAATCACCGAACAATTTAAAAACTTAAATTTTGCTCAGTTCAAGACGAAAGGAAAGCACCAATCTGTAAAAGAGGCGTATGAATGCGCCGTTGAATATGTACAAGCTTACCGGGACATTCGGGAAAGCCGCAAAAACAGCATCGCGCTCTTGGGACGACCCGGTTCAGGGAAGACTCATTTGCTGACGGCCGCCGCCAATGAGCTGATGAGGAAGCTCTTCGTACCCGTTCTTTATTTTCCGTTTGTCGAAGGATTCAATGATTTAAAACAGGATTTCTCATTGCTTGAGGATAAGCTGAACCGGATGAAGCAAGTCGAGGTGCTGTTTCTCGATGACCTGTTTAAACCGGTGGGAGGCAGGCCGCGGGCGACAGAATGGCAGATCGAACAGACATATGCCGTCGTCAATTACCGTTATTTGAACCATAAGCCGATCATGCTGTCCAGCGAGCTAAGCGTTGAAGAAATTGTCAGCATAGACGAAGCGCTCGGAACGAGGCTGGTTGAAATGTGCCAGGACTTTCTCGTCATCGTGAACGGGAGCTCTTTCGGCATCAATCATAGACTGGAGGGGATGGTTTGATGTGCCCGCTATGTAACGGGAGAAAATCAGTCCATCAGGACGCAAGGATCGGAACGATGTTCCGCGCTTGTCCAAACTGCCGCGCCGAAAGCGGTGATTTGACGGATGTGATCAAACATCTGGAAGCGCTGATTGCAAAAATGAAAACAAGGGTGAAACAAGGTGCTTAAATGTTTAAAAGCGATGATTCTCATCATCTGGACAGCGGCAAAAAGAGACGCACAAATGAAACGATGGCACGAAGAAGACGGAAAGTGAGGAAGACAAACGTGAAGAACGAAAGTGCGACGTACAGCCCGTCACCATGGCGCGTCGTCAGAACAAATAGCGACCTGTACATTTACTCAGCTTACAACAAAGCCGAAAAGAAACGGTTTCCTTATTCCAGCGGGCGGGTGATTGCCAAAGTTGCCGACTACAGCGCATATTCCAAGGAAAAAAATGCCCGCTTAATCGCCGCGGCTCCCGAACTTTTGACCGCAGCGAAGCTCACGCTTGCCTATTTGAAGCGAAAACGGCCTGCTTCCAGTGATTCAGTTGAGAATCAATTGATGAATATTTTAGAAAAAGTCGTCGCAAAAGCGGAATTTGAAGAGGAGGAAAAAAGATGAACCATCCGGCAAAGTTAACAAATATCAACGATACGACGCTTGCAAGCCGCCTTAAAAAAGGAAAGGTGACGGTAATCGTTCTTGACGGAATGAACGGCACAGCATGGCAGGCCGAGGCTCCTGAACACGGCAAAACTGTCATTGAAACGAGAAAGGGAGACCTCGCAAGGGTCGAGTTTGAAATCGGCTATAAGCTATAGCTCTACAACTTGAATATTAGTCCAAGACGGAAAGCCTGCGGACGCTGATCAGATGCACATCTTACTGTGCGGCTGATTGGTGTCCTTTTTTATTTCAAAAAACGGAGGTACACAAAATGGAAGATTTGCTTTTCGAATATAAAAGAGCGCTGAAAAACACGAAAAAGCTGTATCGGGCCTATCAGGATGAACAAGGGCTGACTGCTGAACAATTAAAAGATAAAAAACTGATCAGAAACATGATGACCGATTTGGAATATGTGATCGACTGGCTTGAAAACGGAAGGGAGCCGGGAATCAGACGGGCGATTGACAGGCGAGACGCTTATAAACGGATGCTGCTGAAAGATCCGCTGATCATCGACACGTTCTCAGAACAGATTTCATTTGAACCGGCTCAAGAAGTGTCAGCGTACGATAAAGCCCGGATTGAAACCGCGCTGTCTGCCCTTACGGCACGCCAAAAAGAAATCTTCATTTTACATAAGGTCGAACAGTTTTCCTATGAGCGGATTGCCGCCATGCTCGGCATCAAAAAGTCTACTGTTCAAACCAATGTGAAACGAGCGCAGCTGAAAATCACAAAACAAATCGAAAAGCCTCTCGATTGTATGGCATAACGATATATCTGTCTTTTGTCATACGTTTGCCACCTATAAGTGAAAAGAGAAAAATATATAACTAAGCATCCTGTTCATAAAGGAAGATTCATATAGCGATGAAATATTACTGTTTCCGAGAATGAGAGGCGGTGAAGATGAACAATGCCAAGGAAAAGGGATCCAAAAAGGGATGAAGCTTTTCGTCTCTATCAACAATACGGGGGAAACATTACGAATCTCGCAATCGCAAGAGAACTCGGCGTTTCGAATAAAAAAGTCAGCGTTTGGAAAATCCGCGACCGCTGGAAAGAGGCTGTAAACGGGGATGATACGAGCCGAGGAAAAGCAGACATCCGCAATGAAGGGCTGAATGAACGGCAGCGGCTGTTTTGCATCTATTATGTGAAAAGCTTCAATGCCACCCAAGCAGCGGTAAAAGCGGGCTATTCCCCGGCCAGCGCTCATGTGACAGGCTGCCGGCTTCTGAAAAACGAAAAGGTGGCCGATGAAATCAGGCGGATCAAAAAAGAAATGGTAGGGGAGATATTCGTCGAGGCGATGGATGTTCTCCAAGTCTATGTAAAAATCGCGTTTGCCGATATCACCGATTATGTGACTTTCGGCAAAAAAGAGGTACAGGCTGTCGGAAAGTCCGGACCGCTGTTTGATGAAGAAAACAATCCGGTTATGAAAGAGATCAGCTTTGTCGATGTGAAACATTCCGACCTCGTCGATGGCACAGTTATCACAGAAGCGAAACTCGGGAAAGAAGGAATCGCAATCAAGCTGGCCGATAAAATGAAGGCGCTCGAGAAGCTCTCGCAGTATTTCGACCTTTTCCCTGATTCATTTAAGCGGAAAATTGAAAATGAGAAGCTGAAGCTCGCCAGACAAAAAGCCGACAAAGATGCGGAATCAGGATCCGTTGAAGTGGTCATCACCCGAAAAGGTGATTCGGCTTGATCATGAAAGAAGTCAATCCGCATTTTGAAGATTATTTGTTTAACTGGGATCAGACGTTTCAATTTCTTGTCGGCGGATACGGTTCGTCGAAAAGCTATCATACCGCTTTAAAAGTCGTATTAAAGCTGCTGCAGGAAAAGCGCACCGCTCTTGTTGTAAGGGAAGTGTTTGAAACACACAGGGATTCGACTTTTTCTTTATTCGCTACCATTATCGATGAGCTGGGTGTTCAAAAGGCGGCCGAGGCGGTTTCTTCACCGATGCACATCAGGTTTGCAAACGGCAGCCGGATTATTTTTAAAGGGATGGATAACCCGGCGAAATTGAAATCCGTCAACAACATCTCGCTGATTTGGATCGAAGAATGTTCGGAAGTGAAGTATGAAGGCTTCAAGGAACTGATCGGCCGGCTGAGGCATCCTGATCACAGGCTGTATATGATGTTGACGACAAACCCCGTCAGCCAGTCAAACTGGACGTACAGACACTTTTTCAAGGACGAGCGGAACAAGCGGTTTATTTTGGATGATGAGGTTTTGTATGAAAAGCGGGTCGCTGTCGTCGGTGATACGTTTTACCACCATTCCACAGCTGATGACAACCTGTTTTTGCCGAAAAGCTACCTCAAACAGCTTGATGATATGAAAGCATATGACCCTGACCTGTACCGGATTGCCAGAAAAGGACGGTTCGGGGTAAACGGCACCAGGGTTTTGCCGCAATTTGAAGTGATGGAGCATGAGGAGGTCATGAGGCGGATCTCCGCCATTTCCAACCCGCTGAAGAGAACCGGAATGGATTTCGGATTTGAGGAATCATACAATGCCGTCGTCCGGGCGGCCGTCGATCCCGACAAAAAATATCTCTATATTTATTGGGAGTACTACAAAAATAAAATGACAGACGACAAGACGGCTGAAGAGCTTAACGAATTCGCGGTTACGAAGGAGCTGATCAAAGCCGATCCGGCCGAGCCGAAAAGCATTCAGTTTTTCAGGCAGAACGGTTTCAACATGACCGCAGCCCGCAAGTTCCAAGGCTCGCGCCTGCAATATACGAAAAAAATCAAGCGGTTTAAAAAAATATTCTGTTCTGACCGATGTGCCAATACGATCTACGAATTGCAGCCGCTGACCTATGCGACGGATCAAGACGGCAATCTGAAAGAGGATCAGTTTACAATTGATCCTCACACGCTTTCCGCGCTATGGTACGCGCTTGATGATTATGAAGTCACCGATTTGAAGGCTGAGCCGGAAGCGAGAAAACGTCCGAACAGGAAAAGGGGGAGATAGTGTATGTCCACTCAGCAAACGGTAAGAGCGAAAGTCATGAAATCCCGTTTTCACGAGCCTGTAACAAAACAAATATATGAAGATCAATTTTCGGAGATCTACGGAGATGAGATTATCGCACCGCCGTACAATTTGAAAGAACTGAAAGCCATTGCTGAATATTCTTCCATTCTTCAGCAGTGCATTGACGCCTATAAAACGAATATTGCGGGGTTCGGGCTTGATGTCGAGTACGCTTTTGATTTTAATGGTGCGGATGTGACGCCCGATCAGAAAAAGGCTGCTGAGACCGATTGGACAAGGCTTGAAGATTTTTGCCGCCATCTTCATTTCGATGAATCGGCTGAAACGATTTTAAGCCATATGATAGAGGACCGCGAAAAAACGGGAAACGGGTTTTTGGAGGTGCTCAGAAACGGTGCGGGGCAGCCGGCCGGAATTGAATACCTCGATGTCAAAAATATGCGCGTATGCGGATTGACAGAACCGATCGAAGTTGAATTCGCCTACATGGAAAACGGATCGCTGAAAACGTTCAAAAGGGAGAAAAGGTTCCGCAAATACGTTCAGATGATTGACGGCAGGAAGGTGTACTTTAAAGAGTACGGCGATCCGCGCGTCATGGATATGACCACCGGTGCGTTTAACGGACAGACTCCGCCTGAACGAAGCGCGAATGAAGCGATCCATTTTAAAATCGGCAGCGGCGTCTACGGCGTTCCGCGCTGGATCGGAAATATCGTCAACCTGTACGGAGCGCGGAAAGCGGAAGAGCTGAATTATATGTACTTCAGACAAGGCCGGCACGTACCCGCCGTCATTACGGTTGAAAACGGCATGCTCTCAGAGGCTTCGTACAGAGAGCTGCAGGAATACATGAACGACTTGGAAGGCGTTGAAAATGCCCACAAATTTTTGCTCATCGAAGCGGAGGGGATCGCCCAGGAAAAAGACATTCACGGCAGCCAGGACATTACGCCGGTGAAAGTGGACATCAAATCCCTCGCCGAAATTTTGCAGGAAGATGCGCTGTTTCTTGAATATGACGAGAAAACGCGAAATAAAATCCGCTCTTCCTTCAGGCTCCCACCGCTCTACACCGGTGATGCCCATGAATATAACAGGGCGACAGCCGATACCGCCCGCAAAATCACCGAAGAACAGGTTTTTGAACCGGAGCGGAAAATATTGATCGGCAAGCTGAATACGCTGTTTCTCCGCGATTTAAACATTTTCCACGCGAGGCTTCAATTGAAAGGACCGGACTTTCGCGATCCGCTTGAGATTGCAAAAGTGCTCGGTCCTTTTATTCAAGCGGGGGCGGTATCTGCAAATGATCTGCGCGACCTGGCCGGCAGAGTGCTCGGCAAGACGCTTGATGAATGGCCGGAGGAAGAATTCAGCAGACCGCTCGGTTACCAGGAAAGCGCAAAGAGTGCTGAAGCAGAAGCCGGAGCGCTGCTCCCTGAACTGCAGGAAGCCGTCGAGACATTGAAGCAGATCACTGAAAGGAGGTGAACACTTCGTGCCGAGAGAGCTTAAAAATGCCAAGATCAATTTCGTCAGTTATGTCGACAAAGCGGCGAACAAAAAGAAATTTTTTATGACGAAGTCGAGTGAACCGCCGACATTTCAAAAGGAAGTCAAGCTGATTGCAAAAGCCGAGGATGAAAAGAAGCTCGTCTACGGCGTGGTCTACGAGCCGGACGTTGCGGATGCCCACGGCGATTTTATGACGGCTGACGAAATCCAAAAAGCCGCCCACGGTTTTCTGAAAAATGCCCGGAAGATCGACAAGGATCACAATTTCCAGGGAGGCGTCGGAGAAGTCGTGGAGTCCTATGTTGCGCCGGCTGATTTTGAAGTAAACGGCGAAACGATTGTGAAAGGCTCTTGGGTGCTGGTGACAAAAGCCGGCGATGAGATCTGGGAACAGATTAAAAAAGGAAGCATCACCGGCTACAGCATGGCGGGCACTGCCGAAACTGTCGAACACCCGCCCCGCGCCGGCTCTGATGAGACCGGCAGTTTCTTTCAGCTGTTTAAGCAGTTTTTTGCCGGCGACAAACAAAAAACGGGAGAGGAAGAAAAAAAGATGAAACGATCAGAAGTTCAAGGAACGATTGAAGCCGTCTTGGCTCCGCTTCTCAAACGTCTTGACGATTTGGAAGGAGATAAAGCGGCGGACGAAAAAGAGCAGCAGACAGACCAGGATGCACATGTGAAGGAAATCGTCGAGGACATGCTCGCCCCTCTGATTGCGCGCATCGAAGCACTCGAAAAGATGAGAGGTGCCTCAAAGCAGGCAGCGGCTGAAAAAGAAGGAGAAGAAGAAGTTAAAAAATCGATTTGGAGCGGATTGCTTTAATTTGGAGGAGGAAGAACATGAGAAATCAAGAGATTATTCGTAAAGCCGAGATGTCGCTTGCGACGTTGAAAAGCGGAGGATTAATGAATCCGGCGCAGGCTTCTGCATTTATTCGCATGGTGCAAAACACGCCGACAATTTTCAGCGAATCACGTGTGATTCAAATGGAAAACGACTCGCAAAAATTTGAAAAAATCGGTTTTGGCCAGCGGATTTTAAGAGCGGCTGATGAAGGTAAAGCATTGGCGAAGGACCAATTAACCGCACCGGTGACCAGCACGGTTGAACTGAATGCGAAAGAAGTCATTGCCGAAGTCAACATTACTTATGACACGCTCGAAAATAACATTGAAAAAGACGGCCTTCAACAGACGCTGATGCAAATGCTGGCGGAACGGGTCGCTGTGGATATTGAAGAACTGATCGTCAACGGTGATGTTGCGTCTTCAGATCCATACCTTGCTCAACTTGACGGAATCCGGAAGCAGTCCGTCTCTCACATCGTCGATGCAGGCGGGGAGCAAATCAGCCGACAGCTTTTCAAACAGGGACTGAAAGCTGTTCCGGCAAAATATATGCGCGTTCCGCAGGAATTCAGATTCTACACATCGCTCGGTCAGGAGATCGAATGGAAAGACCGCGTCGCAGACCGTCAAACCACTCTCGGGGATGCGGCTGTACAGGGCGGGCTTTCAACCGCTTTTGGCGTGCCTGTTAAAGGGGTCTCAAATATTCAGCCGTATGCGTACGGAGAAGGAGATGCAGCCGCCGAAGCATCAGACATTATTTTGACGCATCCGAAAAATATTATTCTCGGTTTCTCGCGCAATATCAGAATTGAAGTCGATAAAGACATTCGCGCGCGCAAATTTATCATTGTCCTGACGGCAAAACTGGACAGCAAATTCGAAGAAGAAGACGCGGTTGCAAAAATCGTCAATGTAAAAGAGTAAATGCCTGAGTCCGAACGTTTTCACTGAAAGCATCGCCAATCGGCGGGAAACGAGTCCGAGCACAAGCGAAAGCGCCCCGGACAACAGCTAAAAGCTCTGGAAGGATGTGATGAACATGCTGATCACGCCCGACGATATCATTCAATATTCCGTTATTGAAGCCGTGAAAAACCGACCGCAGGAATTGCTGCGGCAGGATATCCTTGAAGCCGAAGCGGAAGCCGAGCAGATCACGGGGCATCGTTTTACAGATGAAAAATATGATCCGCTGCCGGAAAAGGCAAGGCTCGCTTTGCTGCAGCTGGCACAGTACTTTGCATTGAAAAACGGTGATGAATCGCTTTTGAAAGGCTACAAATCTGAGAAATTGGGTGACTACTCCTATACGCTCTCAAGAAGCGGTGGCCTGGCGAAGCCCGACGTCTATAAACTGCTCGAAGAATTTATTCTTGATTATGAATCTGTCCGATTCAAGGTGCGGCCGCTATGAGCTACAAAAGTCTATTAAGCGACCGTTGCGATATCTATCATTTAAAGGAAGATCATGCAGAGGAAGCAAGGTACGGCATTCCCGCGCCAAACCTGCAGCCGATTCGCACATACGGGGAAACACCCGATCTTCAAAACGTTCCCTGCTATTTTACGGAAAAAAATCAGTCGATCGTCCAGCAAGATCCCGAACAGGTCATTTATCATTCATATTTGGCCCATTTTCCGGCGGATGCAGATGTGCGCCTTCACGATCTTGCGGTCTGGAACGGTGTCAGCTACACGCTCCAGCAGCCGCGCAACATCAAAGGCCATCACCTGGAAGTCTTAGCGGTCAGGGATGAAAAACTATGAAAATCAAAGGATTGAAACAGCTATCGCGGACGTTGGAAAAAGCGGGGCAGAGCGGCTTTCGAACTGAAGCTGCCAAGTGGCTTGAACAGACGGGAACCGATTTTTTAGATCTGGTCCGCGACGAAATCGTACGCGCCGGATCGATTGATACCGGCAGCCTTATGCGCTCTTTCAAGCGAGGGGCTGAAGGGAACATATGGGAAATCGAAAAAGGCGGACTCACGCTTGAAGTCGGGACGGAGTTAGAGTACGCCTCATTCGTAAATGACGGCCATTGGACAGGCGGAAAAGAGGAAGTCAGGTGGATTCCGGGACAATGGCACAGCGGCCGATTTCAATACGATCCCGTTTCTTCGTCCGGCATGGTTTTAAAACGGCAATGGGTAAAGGGAACAGGCTATTGGGAGCATGCGCTTTACATATTTGAGCGTTTATTTGAAAAACGCCTGAATGAAGAGCTGCAAACATGGCTGAATTCCCTTTAAGGAGGTGAAGCTTTGAACGACGAAACGGGATCTGTTATGAATTTCTTTTATCAAGTCTTTCCTGTCGTCTGTTATGAAAAGGAAATACCCGACCATTTTCAAATACCGTCGCTATATTTTCCTCCCCCTTCTGTTTTTGATGAAAATGATACAGTTTCAACATTTAAAAAAGTCTTCACCCTGAATGTGAAACTGTTTCACCATGATTCACAGCAGGCCCACGATCATGCCGAGCGCATTGCAGACGCCGTAAGGGAAGCGCGACACATCATCCCGCTCATTGACCGGTCGGGTAAAGACACGGGAGACAGCTTGAGGATCAGCCAGATCGAGACGAGGATAGGGGATTCCGGCACCGCGTCCATTATTATTCAATGGAACAGCCGCTACTGGTACAAACGGGAAAACGAACTTTCTCTGGAAACAATCGATTTTACAAACGGGGTGAAATAATTGACAGTCAGCAAAAAAACAAAGACCGAAGCAAAAAAGGCGCCTCTTGAGGAACGAGAAGCGCTGTTCTACATCGAGGATCTGAGGGAGCACGCGAAAGAGCTTTTCGGCATTAAACCGGAAGTTCTCGACGGTGCTCTTTTTCATGTGAAAGAAGAGCAGATTTCAAAGCTTGAGGCAAGTCAGCTTATTCAAACATTTTTAGCCAAGGAGGTCATGAATTAATGAACGGCGGAACATTTACACCAGGCAAAGAAAAAGATCGTGCCGGCATTTATTTTAATTTTAAAACGACAGCAGAGGAGCGGGTTTCCGTCGGGGAGCGCGGCACAGTTGCCCTTCCTGTCGTCATGAGCTGGGGGGAGCCGAAATCATTCGTATCGATTTCCAGCATTGAAGATTTAAATAAAAAAGTGGGATTGAACATCGATGATCCGTCTCTTCTGCTTTTCCGCGAAGCGAAGAAAAACGCACAGACCGTTTTGCTGTACCGTCTGAACACAGGAGCGCCGGCGAAAGCCCAAATCGGCGAAACGCTGAGTGTAACGGCAAAATACGGGGGCGAGAAAGGGAACGACATTTCAATCCGCATTTCCGAAAATGTGCTCGATTCTAAAAAGTTTGATGTCACAACCTTTGTCGGAACAGATGAAGCTGACCGACAAACCGTCAAAACGGCAGAAGAGCTTACCGCAAATGCGTACGTCGCGTTTCAAGGGGAAGGCGCGCTTGAACTGACAGCGGGCACAAAACTGGAAGGCGGAGAGAACGGAACAGCAAGCGTTGCCGATTACACCGCGTTTTTAGATGCGGCCGAAACGGAATACTTCAATACGATCGCACTTCCGGTTGCAGACAATGAACAGCTGAAAGCCACTTTTGCCGCTTTCATCAAACGCCTCCGCGATAAGCAGGGCCAGAAAGTCCAAGGCGTAGTCGCCGATTATGCCGGAGACGATGAAGGCATCATCAATGTAACGGGAGGCGTCGTGCTGGAAGACGGCACAGAAATCACGCCTGAAAAAGCGACGGCATGGGTTGCCGGAGCAAGCGCAGGCGCGACTTTTAACCAGTCGCTGACATTTGTCGAATACGAAGGAGCTGTTGATGTTCTGAACCGTCTGGATGAAGATCAGGTCATCGAACGTCTGAAAAAAGGCGAGTTTTTATTTACGTTTGATGCACGCGATCAATCGGTCAGTGTCGAAAAAGACATCAACTCTTTAACGAGTTTCACTGCCGACAAAAACAAAAAATTCTCGAAAAATAAAATCATCCGCGTCCTTGACGGAGTTAACAATAATTTGACCCGCGAATTAAAGGCTTTAATCAAAGCGCGAAAAGCAAGCGGCAGCGACATTCCTGCTTCTGACGACGGTTTGCAGTACGTCAAAACGCTGATCATTCAGTATATGACGGCGCTTCAGGAAGCCGGCGGCATTACCGGTTTTGATTCTGAAAGCGATATTGCCATCACACTGAATGAAGACCGCGACGGGTTTTTAATCGATTTGGCCGTTCAGCCGGTTGATGCAGCAGAAAAATTCTACTTTAATGTGGAGGTAAAATAATATGGCATTAAAAGCGCAAAACACGATTTCCGGAAAAGAAGGCCGTCTTTTTCTCGACGGACAAGAGATGGCTCATATCAAAACATTTGAGGCAAACGTCGAAAAGAATAAAGCCGAAGTCAATATTATGGGCCGCCGCATGACGGGCCACAAGACAACAGGTGCAAACGGCACGGGAACGGCGACATTTTATAAAGTCACGTCTCAATTTGTCACATTAATGATGAACTATGTAAAAAAAGGCGAAGATCCGTATTTCACGCTCCAGGCCGTCCTTGACGACCAGTCATCAGGCCGCGGAACGGAACGTGTCACACTGTATGATGTGAATTTTGACTCGGCCAAAATCGCCGGCCTTGACGTCGATTCAGAAGCGCTGGAAGAAGAAGTGCCGTTCACATTTGAAGATTTTGACGTTCCTGAAAAACTGAAAGATACGTTTTAAAAAAGAGCCCCGTATCCCGCTTTTCAAACATAGGCTAGTAGTCAGGACATATAACACCAAGCACTCTCGTCAAGCCGAGGGTGCTTTTTCATTTAAAAATTGAATGTTAAAGGAGCAAGCAGACATGAGCGAAAAACAAGAAGAAAAAGTATATGATTTATCCTTTTTTATGCCGGGACACACCGTTGAAGCCGAAGAAATCAAAGTGCCGATCTCAAAGCGGTTCGTCGATAAAAAGGGCAATGTCATTCCGTTTGTGTTTAAGCCGATTACAACCGAGCGCATTGACGAGCTTGAAAAAGAAAATACGACTTATAAAAACATCAAAGGCAGGGGCCGCGTCAAGGATCTCGACACCCAGCGCTTTTACGCCCGAATCGCCATTGAATCGACGATCTATCCTGATTTCCGTTCAAAGGAATTAAGAGAAGCCTATCAAACGGCCGACCCGGTCGAAGTAGCCAAACGCGTTCTGTCAGTCGGAGGGGAATATGCGAACTGGCTCAACAAAGCGATTGAAATCAACGGCTTTGAAGACGATCTTGAAGATCTGGAAGAAGAAGCAAAAAACTAATCAAGGATGGGAATAAAGAAGCGGTGTATCTCTATTTTGCGATGCACGAACTTCACTATTCTCCATCCCAGCTCCGGGAGCTGTACGAAGCCCCAAAACCGTTTAAAGCATTTTTATACGGACTCATCAGCTACAAACTTCAAATCTTGGAAAAAGAAGCGCGGAAAGGAGGTACATAATCCATGGCAAAACTGACGGCACGTTTTGAACTTGAAGACCGGGTATCTAAGAAGCTGCGAAGGATTCAGAAGGGGTTTAAAGACCTGGAAAAAAGACGAAAAAAACTCAGCCGCCCGTTCGCAATGAAAATAAAAACGAAAACAGCAGAGAAAACATTGAAAAAACTTAATGTTTTCTTAAAAGCCAACCTGAAATCATGGCAGCTTGAAATTTCAGCAGTCGATAAGGCCGGCAAAACCATCGACAATATTTCAAATCAGCTTAAACAAAAGCTGCCTGACAACTATCAATTTTCAATTGTAATAAATGATCAGGCAACACCGGGCATTCAAAAGATCAGAAGCATCATGTCTGAATTGTCATCAGCTGAATACTTCTTAACTGCAGCCGTTAATGACCGAGTCACCCCGGCTGTTCAAAAAATTTCCGGCTACATGAAGGGTGCATTGCAAAAAGGATACTCTGCAACGCTCTATGTCATTGATAAAATCACCCAGACAGCCAGCAGGATTTCCTCCTATTTGAAAAATCATTTAGCAAGGGAATATCAAGCCACCCTTACGATTAACGACCAGGCGACCGGGAAATTGAATGCTTTGCAAAAAAAGCTTAACAGCATTGAGGCTAAACGTATCCTTAAAATTGACGCAATTGTAAAAACGGAACAAAAAGAAGACAAAAAAGATTCGGATGGGAAAGCTGAGGCCATATGGACTGAAATTCTAAAGGCGGGTAAAAGTAAATTTGTTGAATGGGTGAAGGGGCTTCCCGAGAAGATTTGGGACAAATCATTTGATGCCATTCTCGGTAAGGTGTTTAAAGGTGAAGAAAGTGGAGGCGGTTGTTGCTGCTGTGGTGGAGGCGGAGGTTCTATAATCAATGAACCTGCAACAAGCAGCAGGCCAGGAAGTGAAGAAACCTCCACTAATGGAGAAACAAGACCGGGAAGAAACAGATCCGGCGGCAAGTTTATGAAAGGTCTTCGAAAAGTGGGGAAAGTTGGAGGCAAAGCCCTCCCATATGCTGGAGCGCTTTTATCAGCGACTGAGTTAATGGATATGAACAAAGAAAACGCAGGCGAAAAAGTCGGTTCGGCAGGCGGAGGAATTGGCGGCGGTTTAGCTGGCGCAGCAGCAGGTGCTGCAATTGGCACAGCTATTCTCCCTGTGGGGGGGACGGCAATCGGCGGGGCCATTGGAGGTATGGTCGGAAGCTTGGGCGGCTCAAGTATCGGTGAATATTTCGGGAAGATGTTCGATGACAACGGCGGTGTCGAGAAAGCGTGGAATACGATAAAAGATAAATCGGCTGAGGCACTCGGAGCCATTCAAGAAAACTGGTCGATGATAGCAGGATGGTTTACAGATAACGTCTGGAATCCTGTTGTCGGCAAGGTGGTCGAAGTAGCGACAGGGATCTGGAATCAGCTGACCACAGCCTGGACGATGATTCAGGAAACATTCATGACAGTTGCGGGCTGGTTTGCGGAAAATGTCTGGAATCCGGTTGTCGGCAAGGTGATCGAAGTAGCGACAGGGATCTGGAATCAGCTGACAACAGCCTGGACGATGATTCAGGAAACATTCATGGTGGTCGCCGGCTGGTTCGCAGAGAATGTATGGGATCCTGTTGTCAGCAAGGTGATTGAAGTAGCGACAGGGATCTGGAATCAGCTGACAACAGCCTGGACGATGATACAAGAGACATTCACGGCGGTCGCCGGCTGGTTTGCGGAAAATGTTTGGAATCCCGTAGTTTCAAAAGTCATTGAAGTGGCAACTGGGATTTGGGATCGTTTTCAATTCACCTGGAACATGATCAAAAGAGTTTGGGGCGCGGTTTCCTCATGGTTTATAAATACGGTTTGGAATCCGATAAAAAATACGTTTTCAACCGTAAAAGAAGCCATTGGAGAAAAATTTCAAGCGGCCAAAAAAACGGTAACAGACATTTGGGAAGGCGTCGCCGGCTGGTTTGAGAAAAATATTCAAAAGCCAATTGTAAAGATTGCCGGATTGATCAGCGACGGTTTTGAGAAAGCATTCGGATGGGTAGGTAAAATATGGGATAAAGTTGGCGGCGGTATTGATGCTGTCATCAACTTCATGACAGGAGATAATCCTGATAAAAATGCAACAGGCGGCTACATCACAAAACCGACCATCTCCTGGATCGGTGAAGCCGGAAACGAATTTGTCATCCCGACGGAAAACAACCGGGGCCGCGGGAAGATGCTGCTTGCCCAGGCAGCGACCAAGCTCGGCATGCGCGTTGTTGACGATATGGGGGCCGCGGCGGGAGACGGGGGAGCTTCTTCTCCGGTTTCAAGCACCGCTTCATATTCGGCTTCTGTGTCGCCTGCTGTCGGCGTCGGGAATATAACGGCAGAGGCGCAGGCTTTCGGTCGGGAATTCACCGGCGGCTTTGACAAAGGGATTGGCTCAAACGCTCCTTCCCTTGATCAATGGAAGCAAAAAAACATCAGCAAGCCGTTTAGCAGCCTGCCGGCAGAATCGTCTAATTACGGAAAACAGGCGGTCGCCGGGTTCGCTTCCGGGCAAAATACTACCGCGACCGGAACGGGCGGTTTTCTTCAAGCAAAAGTAAATGCGCCTTATCAAACAACGGTGAAGACGTCATCTTCCTGGGGCGCAAATACAGTCAAAAACTTCGCTTCCGGGCAAAATGCAACACCGACCGGGACATCGCAGTATGTTGATAAAAATATCAACAAGCCGTTCCTTGATTCGAAACAGTCGGCTGCAGGCTGGGGATCAGGAATGGTCGGACACTTTATCAGCGGCATGAATGGAAAAGGCAGCGAAGTTTCTCAAGCTGCAAACAACTTGGCGAAAAAAGTGGAAAAAGCGTTTCGCGAAGAGCTGGATATTCATTCTCCGTCCCGGGTTATGATGAATCTCGGGCGTTTTGCGTCGGTCGGGATTGTCAAAGGTTTAAGTTCTGTCGATGTCAAAAGTTTTGCGGAAAAACAAGCGGGCTCACTGGCTGCTGCGTTTTCCGGAATCGGCGCCGTCGGCGGAAATGTAAAGTCGTGGCTGATGCAGGCGATCATGGCTACCGGTTCACCGGCGTCGTGGCTGCAGCCGCTTTCTGTCATTGCTCAAAAGGAATCCGGCGGAAATCCGCGCGCCTCTAACGGCTGGGACATTAACGCCAAGCGGGGAGACCCGAGCAGAGGTTTGATGCAGACGATCGGCCAAACGTTTAATGCGTACAAAGGAAAAGGAATGAATGATATTTTCAATCCTGTTCACAACGCGGTAGCGGCCATCAATTACATCAAATCACGATACGGGTCGCCATTTAACACACCGGGGATTAAAAGCATGGCAAGAGGCGGAGCTTATAAAGGCTATGCCAACGGCGGCCTGATCACCAGCGAGCAGATCGCCCGCGTGGGTGAAGGCGGCAAGCGCGAATGGATCATTCCCGAAGAGCGCGGCATCCGCGGCAGATATTTGCTTCAACGGGCTGCAGGCGCGCTCGGAATGGAAGTGCATAACCCCGCTGAAGGATCCGGTTCCATTTCAAGCGGTCAGGCGGCTGCAGCCACCGCAGGCGGGGCCCGATCCCGGCAGCCGGCTGGAAACGGCGCCAAAGAAGTCAACATCTATATTACCGGCGACAATCATTATCACAGTGAGCGCGACCAGGAAACATTGATTGCGAAAATCAAGCGCGCTCTTGTCGATGAGCTTGAACGGGATATCCATATTGGGACGAAAGGAAGCGTAGCTTATGACTAAATCCGTGTACGAATTTTGGCTGACGCAAGGAAAGGAAAAGCTGCGCCTCCCTGTGCTTCCCGAGCAGCTTGACGTCAGCAATAATCTTGCGAACGAGTCTGTAAAGGTGTCAAAGTTCGGCGAGGTTACATTTATCAATGAACCGGGAGCAAAGACGATTTCATTTTCGTCTCATTTTCCGAAAAAGTATTCTCCGCTTGCGGAATATAAAGGGTTTCTTTCACCGGAGAACGCGATTCTCAAAATCGAGAAGTGGATGAAAGCAAAAAAACCGGTTCAATTCCTCGTCACGGGCACGAAGATCAATTTCACATGCAGCATCGAAAACTTTTCGCATCGTGAGGGTGAAAAGGATATCGGTGACCGGGATTTTGATCTCACATTAAAAGAGTATCAAACAGCATCACCTCGGAAGATCAAGCAAAAAAAGAAAACGAAGAAAAAACGGCCGTCCAAACCGGCTCCAAAAATGTACACCGTCAAAAAAGGCGATACGCTCTGGCACATCGCAGGCCGTTTTTACGGAAACAGTCAGGAATGGCGGAAAATTTGGAACGCGAACAAACAGGCGATGATCAAACGAAGCAAGCGAAACATCAAACAGCCGGGGCACTGGATTTTTCCGGGGCAAAAGCTGAAAATACCATAAAAAGATGCGCCGGGTGAACCGGCGTTTTTCTGTTAAATCAAAAGCAGGGGATAGCGATGATCGAATTATTTGTCATAAAAGAAAGCGAATGGTATGAACTTGTCACCGAAAGCGTCACATTGGAAGGAGAAAGGTACCAGGCCCCTCGTTCGATCGAAGCGTCGATTGTGATCAAGCAGGGAAGCCATAAATATTACAGCGTGCAGGAAGGCGATACCGTTTTATTTAAATGGAAAGGAAAAGAACTGTTTCGCGGAATTGTGTTCAGCAGGGTGCCGAAAGAATATACGCTTACGTTTAAAGCGTACGACATGCTTCAGTACTTGGTGAAAAACCAGGATGTCTATGTATTCTCGAACAAAACAGCCGCTGACATTGTCAAACGAATTGCGAACGATTTTCAAATTCCCAAAGGCGCGATCGCAAGCACCGGACATACGATTAAATCACTCGTCTTTAAAGACAATACGAGCCTGTATGACATCATCTTAAAAGCGCTGAGGGAAACAAAAAAGCAAACCGGAAAAAACTATCGGCTGTATGCCGAAAAGGGAAAGCTGTGTTTAAGAGCGTGGCCCGAACCGGAGAATATCTGGGTTTTGGAAACAGGTGTGAACATTACCGATTACGCTTACAGTACGTCAATTGATGAAACAGCAACCCGGGTGAAACTGAGAAAGCAGAAAGATAACAAAACCTATACCGCATCAGCCAGCGATGAAGCCGGTATGAAAAGATTCGGCGTTCTCCAGTACACAGAAACGGTTTCGGATGATATTAACGAGGCGCAGCTGCGCGACCGGGCGAAGAAGATACAGGCTGAAAAGAAAGGCGTCAAAAAAGAGCTGAAGAGCATACAGGCGCTCGGCATACCGGAAGTCCAAAGCGGACTGCCGGTTTATATATCGATTCCGGAAGCGGGAATTAAAGAAACCTATTGGGTTGATAAAGATAAACACGATTTTGCAGGGACAAAGCATGTGATGACGATTGATGTCGTCGCGAAAAATACAATACCTGAAGGAGCGACTTCATGAAATTAAGCGATGCGATAAAAGAGCTGGCTCTTGGAGCCGTAAACGCTGAATCGCCTGTTGATGTCATGCCGGCTGAAGTCGTGTCCGCTTCTCCGCTCAAGCTGAAGCTCCGCAATCATGATAAATTGGTGATCCCCTCCGACTTACTGGTGGTGGCCAGGCATTTGACAGAACATACGGAACAGATCCGGATTGACGGAGAAGACAAAACGATTCGCTTTTACAGCCAATTGCATGCCGGCGACCACGTGATGATTGCCGCCATGCCTGGAGGGCAGTCGTTTTTCGTGATAGACAGAGTGTAGGAGTAGGAGGTGGCTCGGATGGCTCTTTCACCGGAAGTATCTTTTGAAGATATCGAGGATGACAGCGAAGTGATTGAGACTTCAAAAACGTACAAAATTGATTTTGAAACGGGCAGGATGACGGGTGATATGATTTCAGGACTCGAAGCGGTCGAACAAATGGTTTACATGGCGCTGAGAACTGAGCGTTACACATATGCCGTTTACAGCCATAATATCGGAAATGAACTGCAGGAGGTTCTTTCAGATCATGAAACGACCGACGCTTATAAAGAAATGGAGATACCGAGACTGATTGAGGAAGCCCTCATATATGACGACCGAATTTCTGCGGTAACTGATTTCGAGATTGAGCGTCAAGGCGATGCCTTCCATGTGTCTTTTTCGGTTGAAACCGATGAAGGGACATTGGAAATCGAGGAGGTGATAGGGGAAGATGTTTGAAAACCAGACATTTGAAGAGATCATGGAACGCATGCTTGAGCGGATTTCAGATGAAATTGACAAGCGTGAAAACAGCGTCATTTGGAATGCGCTTGCCCCGGCAGCTGCCGAGCTGGCGCTTTCTTATATTTGGCTTGATCAAGTGCTGAATTTGGTTTATGCGGATACGGCTGAGGGCGAATATTTGGACAGAAGGGCGGCTGAGGCCGGTCTTGAGCGCTATCAAGCGTCCAAAGCCATTTGGTCAGCAGCCTTTACGGATGGCGTATCGGTTCCCCCCGGAACCCGCTTCTTTCTGGAAGACTTATATTTTACCATGCTCGAAGACGGCAAGCTTGAATGTGAAACGGCCGGGACAAAAGGAAACGCCAATCTGTCTGGGCGGCCTTTACTTCCGCTCGATACCATTCCAGGGCTTGAAAAGGCGGTTATGGGAAGTCTTGAAATTCCCGGCCGTGATGAGGAGACGGATGAATCGCTGTATGAAAGGTATTTGATCCGCGTCCGCCGCGAAGCGGTCAGCGCGAATCAGATGCATTACAAACAATGGGCCGAAGAAGTGGACGGCGTGGGCAAAGCGAAGGTCTTTCCGCTGTGGAATGGCGAGGGAACCGTAAAGGTTGTCATTACAAACGCGAAAATGGAACCTGCCTCTGATGCATTAATCGAAAGAGTCAAGCAATATATCGATCCCGATCCGGGAAAAGGGGAAGGTATGGCGCCGATCGGAGCTTATACTGCGGTTGAAAGTGCGGTCTGGAAAGACGTCAGCATATCTGCAAAAATCATTCCTGATTCAGGCCGGACGATCGATGAAGCCAAACAGGAAATTGCAGAAAAAATCACAGAGCTGTTTAAAGAAATGGCCTTTAAAGAAAGCGTCATCCGTCTCTCGCAAATCAACAACATGATCTATGAATCGTCCTCTGTCAGTGACTATTCGGAAGTCTTCATCAACGGGGAAGCGAAAAATCTGCAGTTGACAGAAACGGAAATTCCAAAGCTGGGGCAGGTGACCATCATTGAGCAAGATTGATGAAATGGCTTTTCATCTGCCGCCATACTTGACGGAAATCCGGGAGATCCAAGACATTTTAGCGGCCGAGGCGCCCGAATTTGAGAAGCAAAATCAAGAGATTTTCGATATAACAGACCAGCTTTTCGTCACGACGGCCACATGGGGGCTGGACAGGTGGGAAAAGATTTTGAATGTCAGACGCGAGGCTTCAGACGGCGTTGATATTCGAAGGGCGCGACTGTTAACCAAGATGTCCAATATTCCGCCGATTACTGCGCGCTCGATCGAGCGCGCGGTTAATGCTTTTTTAAAACAGCCGTCCGCCTCCGTCAGACTGACGGCCGGACGGTATCATTTTTTGCTGAGCGTAAACGGTGAAGATCTGCAGTTTATACCTTCGATTATTCAAACCGTCAATCATATGAAGCCCGCCCATTTGGCTTATACATTCCGGGGCGGGTTTCATTATGAATATCGGCCGCCGAAAAGCATTCATAACAGACTTGTTTTAAGAAGCAAAAACGGATTTTTCGGTACGATACCGGTTTATTTGGACGGACAGTATCTGCTTGATGATTCATTCTACTTGAACGGTTTTCGAGAAATCGACGGTCTGCCCCGCAGGTTTAAACAGCAGCTCACACTGCGCCACAAGAAGCGGCAATACATCCGGTCCGCCTCGAGCTTGACGATAAAGGCGACCGCTGAAAACCGGCGGAAACAGCAAACAAAAGCAGGCATGAAAACCGGCATTACCAATCAAAACAAACAGATCCAGTCCTTCAAAATCAGCTGCAAATGCGAGCATGAATTTAAGCAAGCAGGCGCGCTAGAAATGAGGGAGAAGTGGTGGACGTTAAACGGCGCATTTTTGCTCAACGGAACGAAGCAGCTGGCAGCAGCGGCGCAAAAAATCGCATTGTAAAGGAGAAATCAAAATGGCACAACAATTAACAGTGACAACGCTTTATGCGAGACAGCAAATGGCAAAAGCACGGGCTGAGGGGGGCAAGCTCACCAAAATCACAAAAATGGCTTTCGGAAACGGAGGTACAAACGATAAAGGTGAACCCGTTGCTTTACAGGGCAACGAACAGGCGCTGAAAAACGAACTCTTGCAAAAGGAAATCGACGGCTTTGTCTTCATGGAGCCGGCGAAAGTCCGCTATACATGCACTTTGGGAGAAAGCGAACTGGCAGGAGAGACGATCAACGAGCTTGCCC
This sequence comes from Bacillus paralicheniformis, assembly GCF_001042485.2. Taxonomy (GTDB): domain Bacteria; phylum Bacillota; class Bacilli; order Bacillales; family Bacillaceae; genus Bacillus; species Bacillus paralicheniformis. Next base: position 48,566 of record NZ_LBMN02000012.1, on the reverse strand, counting down.
TTGTCGATGAAGCCGGAAAATTCACAGCGGTCAGAACGATGACAGACAAGCAAAAAGACGGCGACATCGAGTTCGTCTTCGAAATCGACGACATTTATTAAAGGAGCTGAAACAAGGTGGACATCCAAAAACCGAGACGCTTTGAAACAACAGACCGCGCCCATGCCGATTTATTTAACGAAGCGATAGATCAGCTGAATGTGAACGATGAACGGATTGCAAAGCGGGCTGAGGAAGCTGAAGAAAAGGCTAAAACGTATACTGATGCGCATGCCAGCGACCATTCGATTCACATCACTGACAAAGAACGGGAAAAATGGAGCGCAGGGCAGTTATATAAATTAACCGAAAATAACGGAAAAGTCTTTTACAGAGGCAGTTCAGAAACAACAGATTTTAACACTTTGACAGAGACAGGCATGTATCTCATCTATAATGAAGGAATCAACTCACCACCTTCATCAAATCGGATATTTTTGCTTGTCATGAGCTTCGGCAATACTTTAGTTCAGGCTGCTTATGAATCGTACGAAGGGAAACAGTCGTATTTTAGATTTAGAAAATCCGATTCAACAACATGGACGCCATGGCAGACCCAAGAAACGACTAATGGTGCGCAAGCCAAGGTTGATGCTCATGAACGAAATACAAATCTCCATGTGAATGAAGATGAACGGGAAAAATGGAACAATGCACAGTTATATAAAATTACAGATAGTAATGGAACGCGCACAAAACTGCCGGACGGAACGGATTTGTTAACGCTGCCGACAGGTTTTTATTATGCTATGGGCCATGTTGTTCAAAACAACCCTGTAGAAAACGACGACTCCTGGTTCAATTACGATGTAATTGAAACCGGTGCCGGAAGAAAGACGATACAAGCTTGGCGAAGCTATGACAACTCATTATGGTTAGGGACAATACACACTGACGGCATTTTCAAAGGCTGGAAAAAAGTGATGACAGTTGAAGACTTTAATAAAAGAACATATGTAGATACTTATGATCATGAACATTCTTCTGTTTCTGCGTCGGAGAATATTCCGACAAAATTAGTGTTTGGCGTCACAAGAGCTGATCATTTAGAAGAGTATAATATATCAAATTCGGAAATAACTTTAAAAAATAGCGGTCTTTATTTAATAAGGCTGTATGTTACTAGCAAAAACATTACGGTTAATTCAGAGAATATATTAAGTTGTTATGTCGGAGGAAAAGAGTATCAAAGACTGGGAACCTGGTACCCCGCAACAACAGATAATACATGTGTACTTTTTCTGCAACAAAAATTTGCAGCGGGTGATAAAGTTACTTTTTACATTACGCCAAGGAATACTGGGAAGGCTATAACCATTGCGACTGCATATGTCACCATGTCCCAAATTGGATAAGCAACATTTTATTTAATATGAAGACATATGGAAAGTGTATAAAGATTGGAGTGGAACTATTCGTTGACGATCTTAAATGAAACAAACATCTTTGAGAATGAGTTGAATGGAATTAAGGCTGATCAAAAATCACTCGAACAGCGCGTCAGCACACTCGAACGAACATCAGACCGCCACGATCAGCAAATCATCTCAATTAACGAAAAACTGAACAAAATCGAAGAGAATACAACTTGGATCAAGCGCAGCATCACAGGCGCGATCATTACAGCGGTCAGCACCGGCATCATCGGCGGAGCGATCGCTGTTTTTTATAATTTATTGCAGAGATAAGGGAGGACAAGATGATGAAACATATCGACAAAGGCACGGTCGTCAGAACGGTGCTTCTTTTTATTGCGTTAGTCAATCAGACGTTGATCATGTTTGGTAAGCCGGTTTTGCCGATTGGTGAAGATCAGATTAATACATTGGCGGACGCTCTGTATGTGGCCGGGTCTGCGGCTTTTACAATTACCGCATCACTTATTGCATGGTATAAAAATAATTATATTACGAGCAGAGGTCGGAGGCAGAAAGAAACCCTTAAAGAACAAGGCATATTAAAAAAATAATCGCTATTGTACTGCTGCTTCCCTTCGTATATCCTTAAAAAAGGAGGGAAGCCTGTTGATAGAAAAAGACTTGAAAATAAGTAACATTAAAGGATTGCTAATATTTTTAGTAGTCTTTGGACATTTAATCGAATTGTATAAGGGCAATTACTATCAAATCTTTGTATTGATTTATGCTTTTCATATGCCTCTATTTATTTTTATAAGCGGTTTTTTAGCCAAAAGAGCAACAGTAAGCAAAATAATCAACTTCTTTATATTGTATATTATTTTTCAATCATTTTTTGATTGGTACTTATATTTTATAGGTGATTACAAAACCTTGCAGTTTCATTTTGGTAAACCCCAATTTCATTTATGGTATATCGTAAGCATGATTTTTTGGTATGCTTTGGCGTGGGGTATCCATCAATTAAGACCAGGAAAAGTTGGCAAGACTATTATCTTTCTGATTGTTTTTGCACTTAGTTTTTATTCGCGCTGGTATACTGAACCTGTCGTCGAGTTTATAAAGGAAATATATCCGAATTTCACCTCGTATACACTCAGTTTTCAGCGTACAATTTCTTTTGCTCCGTTTTTCTTTGCGGGATTTTTCATTTCTAAAAATAAATTGAGAATGATTTATGAATCAATCCTAGAGAATATTGCAAAAGGGTTATTTGTGGTTACAGCGGTTGCAGCTATTTTCTATATTCAATACACTCCTAATTTGGAATCATTATTCAGAGGAAGTTTCGGAATGGAGCGATTCTTAAATGAAGGAGAGCGTTACCATGCAAAAATAATGTTGCATTATTTATTATCTGGGGGGCTTTGCTTACTTATATTAACGAGTGTAAAGGGAGAAAAAAGTGTTTTAACAAAATGGGGAGATCATTCCATTTCCATTTTTTTGTTCCATCCTGTCTTTGTATTTTTATTGAGAAGGACGGAGTTCATGGCCGATTGGAAAGCTGATACACAATTTATAGTTTACTTCGGAATTGCAATTTTGATCTCGGCTTTGTTAGGATCAAATTTCTTCTCAAAAATCAGTGCTTTTGTTACATCACCATTAACAACACTAAAAAAGCTTTTCGGTATTGTCAGTCAAAAGAAAAAATATAGAACAGATTAAGAGTCCTTTGGTAAGAGGGCTTTTTTCTTTTAAGAACTGCCATTGGCAGTTCTTTTTTAATTTGATAAGGAGTGTTTTAATTGGTCAAAGTCATCAAGAACTTTGTAAAAATCAATCAATACACCCGTCCCGGGCTGAAGCTTGCGGCAGTCAATGGAATTGTCATGCATTGGACGGCGACGCCCGGGGCCTCCGCTTTAAATGAGCGCAATTATTTCAATGGCACTTGCATTATTGACAAGCGTTATGCCTCGGCTCACTATTTTGTCGACCGCCATGAGGCACAGCATATTATTCCCGATCAGGAAGTCGCTTATCATGCGCATGATCAAAACCGCTGCTATGTCAGCTTCCTGAAGCCGAATGCCAATACCATGGCGCTCGGGGTCGAAATGTGCGTGGAAAAAGACGGTACAATCCATGAAAAGACGATTCGCAATGCGGCGGAGCTTGTAGCTGATTTGTGCAAGACATACGGTTTGTCCACAGATCGGATTGTCCGCCATTACGATGTCACCAACAAAAGCTGTCCAACCCCGTGGGTGAAAGATGCCGGCCAATTGTCAGCTTTCCGTAAAAGAGTAGACGCCATTTTGGGAACGAAAACCGTATCCGTGTCGGCTGCCTCCACCAGCAAAACAAGCTCATCGTCGGGCATTATACTCAAAAAAGGAATGTCAGGCGCTCATGTGAAAAAGCTGCAAACGCGCTTGATCGCGGCCGGTTTTTCGCTGCCCAAATACGGGGCGGACGGAAGCTACGGAAACGAGACGGTGCAAGCGGTTGCTTCTTTGCAAAAGAAAGCGGGAATTAAAGCCGACGGCATTTACGGCCCGTCAACCGAAAAAGCCCTCGCAGCCGCTGAAGCGTCAGCGGGCGGTAAGAGCAAGACATGGACTCTTCCCGCCGGCATTTATAAAGTGAAAAGCCCGCTGATGAAAGGAACGGCCGTCACACAAATTCAGACAGCCCTTGCGGCTCTTTATTATTACCCAGATAAAGGGGCCAAAAACCACGGGATCGACGGATACTACGGAGTGAAGACAGCAAATGCGGTGAAACGTTTTCAGCTGATGTACGGTTTGGGGGCGGACGGGATATACGGCCCGAAGACAAAAGCGAAAATGCTGGCTCTCTTGAAATAAAGGAACTTTTGAAAGTTCCTTTATATTTTTAAAATTTTCAAAAAACAGCTACCCCACAACCATACTTGTATGGTAGTATGGCGGAGAGGAGGTGAGAGTCATGACAATGAAACAATTAAACCCGCGTTCTGTCAGAGACCAAATCTATCAGATGCTGAAGGAAGAGATCATGAAGTTTCGGCTTGTGCCGGGTGAGCTGATATCGGAAAAAGAGATTTCAGAACGGTATGAAGTCAGCCGCACTCCGGTCAGAGAGGCTTTTTTGCAGCTGTCGAGAGAAGGGCTTCTCGAAGTCTATCCGCAGAAAGGAACCCGCGTATCGCTGATCGACCTTGATCTGGTGGAGGAAGCGAGGTTTATGCGGGAAAACCTGGAAAAGGCTGTAGCTGAACTGGCGTGTGAAGACTTTCCGGAGGAAGCTATGTTTAAGTTGGAGCAGAATGTGAAGATGCAGGAATTATCGATCACACAGAAAAACTATGAAAGTTTGTTTGAATTGGATGAAGCTTTTCATCAGACGATTTTTGAAGGCTGCGGAAAAGCGAATGTTTGGGCTGCGATTCAGCAGATGAACGTTCCCTTCCAAAGAATCCGTTTTTTAAGGCTTGCCGCCGATTTTAACTGGAACAACATTCATCAGCAGCACGCAGCATTAACAGAAGCGATTCGAACAAAACAGAAGGCGAAAGCCAAGAAAATTGCCGAAGAGCATTTGCAGCTGGTGATCGTCGATAAACAGATGCTCATTAATGAGTTTCCCGGTTATTTCAAAAGTAAGCGCTTTTAAAGGAGTGGTGATGTGAAAGCTGCGGTGATGACGAAGCCATTTTCAATTGAATTTCGCGACATTCCGCGTCCCGAACCGGCTAGCGGCGAAGTCCTTGTCAAGGTAAAGGCCGCCGGGATTTGCGGCAGTGATGTGCATTTTTACGACGGCTCAAATCCATATGCACAGTACCCTCAGATTTTTGGCCATGAGCTCGCAGGCATCATTGAAAAAACGGGGGCGGGGGTGAGGGAGCGATCCGCGGGCGAACGGGTCGTAATTGAACCGGCTATTCCGTGCGGAGGCTGCTACCCTTGTCGGAAAGGGAGGACAAACGCCTGTGTGAACATCGATATGATCGGATCGGTTCGCAGAGGAGGGTTCGCTGATTTTATCATTGTCCCGGAAACGCATGTCCATCCGATTCCTGAGCAAATGGATTTTGCGACCGCCGCGTTGTGCGAGCCGTTTTCAATCGGAGCGCAGGCGGTTCGGCGGGCGGATATTCAAACAGGAGAAACGATTGTCATATTGGGAATGGGTCCGATCGGGTTAACGATTTTGGCACAGCTTAAAAAGCGCTTTGACGTCCGTGTAATCGCTGTTGATCCCGTACGGGAAAGGCTTGAGCTTGCCGAGGCATTCGGTGCGGATGCCGTTATACAGCCTGGTGAAGAGGATGCCGAGCAAATGATTCTGAAGCTGACAGACGGAGAAGGAGCGGGGATTGTGTTCGAAGCGGCCGGGATTCCCGCGACGATTGAGCAATCAATCAGTTTGGCAGCTGCCGCCGGGCGCATTGTCATTGTCGGCTTAACGGGGGAGAATGTGACGATTCCGGGCCTTCTTCTCACAAAGAAAGACATTGAAATTTACGGGACTAAACACAGCGTCAATCAATTTCCCGGCGTCATTCAATTTTTGAATGAAAACCCTGAAATAGCCCGGTCTTTTGTGACTGAGATCATGCCTTTTACGGAAATAGAAGAGGCGTTGAAAAAAGCGAAAAACTGTCCCCATCAGGTCACAAAGATCATTTTATCTTATTGAATCGGTGAGGAGGAAGTGTGATGAAAATGGTTTTCAGATGGTATGGAGAAGGAAACGACTCCGTCACCCTTGAGCAGATCAGGCAGATTCCCGGTGTAGAGGGGATCGTTTGGGCGCTTCATCATCAGCCGCCAGGTGAAGAATGGCCATTGGAAGAAATTTTAGAAGTGAAGCGGCAGTGTGAACAGCACGGTTTTCACATTGAAGTTGTTGAAAGCGTTAACATACATGAGGATATTAAGCTCGGGCTGCCGACGAGAGATCTGTATATTGAAAAATACAAGCGAACGATTGAAAATTTGGCCAAAGCCGGCGTAAAGGTGATCTGCTACAATTTTATGCCTGTATTTGACTGGCTGCGGACCGATTTATACAAAAAGGCTCCAGACGGTTCCACCGCTCTGTTTTATGAGCACGCAAAGGTGCACACAATCGACCCTTTTGCGCTTGTCGATCAAATCGCCAAGCACCCCGAATTCACGATGCCGGGCTGGGAACCGGAGCGGCTGGAGCATCTGACAAGGCTGTTTGAAGCCTATCAAAATGTGACGGAGGAGGATCTTTGGAGCCATCTTCACTATTTTCTTGAACACATCATTCCAACCGCCGCACGCTGCGGAATCACAATGGCGATCCATCCCGATGATCCGCCGTGGCCGGTTTTCGGACTCCCGCGCATCATGACTTCAGGAGAAAGCATCGGAAGGCTGCTTCAGCTTGTCGATCATCCGGCTAATGGCGTGACACTGTGCAGCGGTTCATTGGGGGCCAATCCCGAAAACGATCTTTCCGCCATGATCCATGCGTATGCTGACCGGATTCCATTTGCCCATATCCGCAACGTCAAAGTCTACGAAAACGGCGATTTTATCGAAACATCGCACAGAACAAAAGATGGCACCGTTGACATTTGCGGGATTGTCAAAGCCTATCATGAAACAGGTTTTTCAGGCTATGTGCGTCCGGATCACGGCCGCCACATCTGGGATGAAAAGTGCAGGCCCGGCTACGGTCTGTATGACAGGGCGCTCGGTATCATGTATTTATGGGGCATATGGGATTCGCTTAATAGAGAAAAACGGGAGGCTTCACAATGCTTGAAATCCATGAAAATTTAGCGGGGAAAACTGCGGTCATCACAGGCGGCAGCGGGGTGCTTTGCGGCGCGATGGCGAGAGAGCTCGGCCGGCAGGGTATGAAAGTTGCCATTCTTAATCGAACCGTTGAAAAAGGAGAGCTTGTGGCCGAAGCTATTCGAAAAGCCGGCGGCGCAGCGATTGCCGTTGAGTGTGATGTTATCAATCAACGAAGCATTGAACGGGCGAAGCGCGTTGTGGCCGACCGATTCGGCGGCTGTGATCTATTGGTGAACGGGGCCGGCGGCAATCTCCCCAATGGCACGACATCAGATGAAACATTCAGCTCCGCGCACCTCTTCCAGGACAACATCAAGACATTATTTGATCTGAACTGCGATGATGTCGGTTCTGTTCTCAATTTAAACTTCCTCGGTTCTTTCATTCCAACACAGCAATTTGCAAAAATGATGCTGAACCAAAAAGGGGCATCCGTGATCAATATTTCTTCAATGAGCGCTCAAATCCCGATGACGAAAGTGCCTGCATACAGCGCGGCGAAAGCGGGCATCGACAATTTTACGAAATGGCTGGCCGTCTATCTGGCTGAAACGGGGATCAGGGTCAACGCCATTGCCCCGGGATTTTTCCTAACCAATCAAAATGAACGGCTTCTTCTTGATCAAAACGGCGAATTTACCGATAGAGCAAAGAAGATCATCTCTCACACCCCGATGAAGCGTTTCGGCAGCCCGGAAGATTTGCTGGGGACGCTGCTTTGGCTGGCGGATGAGAAGATGTCCGGATTTGTTACCGGTATAACAGTGCCGGTGGATGGCGGGTTTACGGCTTATGCCGGTGTCTAAACCATGCGATAAAGGGGAGGCCGATACATGAAGCAGATTGTGTGTGAAAAGCCTTATCATTTTAAAATGACGGATGTGAATATGCCGGAACTTAAGGATGGGGAAGCATTGGTCCGCATCAAACGGATCGGAATTTGCGGGACGGATTTTCACGCTTATTGCGGAAAACAGCCGTTTTTCTCTTATCCAAGAGTGCTCGGACACGAGCTGTCCGGTGAAATTGTCAGCATCGATGATACCGGCGGAATGCTTAAGCCTGGCGATCAAGTGTCAATTATTCCTTATTTGGAATGCGGGACATGCATGGCCTGCCGGAGCGGCCGGCCCAACTGCTGCGTGAATCTGAACGTCCTCGGTGTCCATACAGATGGGGGAATGCGGGAATACATAAACATCCCGGCAGACCACCTGCTAAAAACAGAAGGATTGACGCTCAGCGAAGCTGCTGTCATTGAATGTTTGAGCATCGGCGCCCACGCTGCAGAAAGGGCAAATATCAAAAAAGGGGAAGCGGTGCTTGTCGTTGGAGCGGGGCCTATCGGGCTCAGCGTGATGAGATTCGCAAAATTGAAGGGGGCGAAAGTCATCGCGATGGATGTCAGAAATGAGCGTCTCACATTTAGCCGTGAATGGGCTGAAGCCGATGAAGTTGTATTAGCGGGAGAACATGCGGCAGATGAGATCAAACGGTTGACGAACGGCGACTATCCGGCGGCTGTCTTTGACGCGACAGGGCACCTTGGATCGATGAACAGCGCTTATCAGTACGCCGCCCACGGGGGCCGGCTGATCTATGTCGGACTGGTTCACGGCCATCTGGTCATGCCCGATCCTGAAATCCACAAGCGGGAGCTGACCATTTTATCCAGCCGCAACGCATTAAGAAGCGATTTTGAGACGGTGATGAAAGCGATCAGGGATGGCGGAGCGGATGCGAACCGGTTTGTTACCGGTCAGATTGCGTTCCGCGATGTTGTTGACGGATTTCAATCAGCACTTGCTCCGGAAACCAATCCTGTGAAAGTGTTGATCCATCTGTAAAAACGCATAAAATGAAAACGTTTTCTAAATTCCGGAAAGAGGGGGTTGCCCATGTTTTCAAACGGCCGCGGGTTTGTCATCGTGATGCTTTTTTTGGCGGGAGTGATTAATTATTTGGATCGTTCAGCATTGTCTGTCGCCGCTCCTTTTATTCAGGAAGATTTGAACATACGTCCGGCGCAGATGGGCATGCTGTTCAGCAGTTTTTTCATCGGATATGCCATCTTTAATTTTATCGGCGGCTGGGCATCAGATAAGTATGGAGCGAAACATACGCTGTCGGCTGCAATGGTCGTATGGTCGGTTTTCAGCGGCGCCATTGCACTGACATATAATTTCGTCTCACTGTTTATCATCCGCGTCATTTTTGGCATGGGGGAAGGTCCGCTGTCAGCTGCAACGAGCAAGTCGGTCAACAATTGGTTTCCGCAAAAAGAAAGAGCAAGGGCGCTCGGCATGACGATGTGCGGAACGCCGCTCGGCGGAGCCATTTCAGGACCGATCGTCGGATTGATCGCGATCCATTGGGGGTGGAAAGCTTCCTTTGTGTTGATCATGATCATCGGGCTTATCTGGACTTGGTTCTGGATGAAATTCATGAAAGATAAGCCGGACGATTCCCGCAGTTTGTCCCCTGAAAAAGAAACGCATCCGAAAAAGGATACCGGGATCCCGCTGTCTTTTTATTTGAAGCAGCCGACCGTGCTGTTTACGGCATTCGCATTCTTTTCTTACAACTATATTTTATTCTTTTTCTTAACGTGGTTTCCGAGCTATTTAACGTCAGCCCGGGGGCTGAGCATACACGATATGAGCGTTGCAACGATGATACCGTGGGTTGTCGGATTTCTCGGTCTCGCGCTTGGGGGATTTATATCGGACTATCTGTTCAAGCTGACGGGCAAACAGATGTTTTCGAGAAAAGCCGTGCTTGTGTGCTGCCTTTTGGCTGCGGCGGTATGCATTGGGTTTGCCGGGCTTGTCACGACTGCGTTTGGAGCTGTTGCCCTTGTCGCACTATCGGTTTTCTTTTTGTATTTGACCGGCATCACATACTGGGCGATTATACAGGATATCGTTCATCCGGACAGGGTCGGGGGCGTGAGCGGATTCATGCATTTTCTTGCCAATACGTCCGGTATTATCGGTCCGACGGTTACAGGGTACATCGTCGAGTATACCGGGGCTTTCACAAGCGCTTTTTTGCTTGCGGGAGGGCTGGCGGTGGCAGGTTCTATTTGCGTCGCTTTGTTTGTGAAACCGATACGTTCTGAGAAGCTGCCTCAATCTGTTGCAGAAGGCGGACAGGGGCATCCTTTATGATGCACTTGCTGCTGCTGGAGGCATAAAAAACCCCCCTACTCAGCAGGGAAGGAGGGGGAAAGTCCAAGCTTCACGGTTTGTTTTTTCTTTTGTTCAGCGTTTTAATGATTTTCTCGCTTCTTCTTCTGAGAAGAGAGGTATAGTCTGACAGGCCAAATTTTGCGAAATCGACGTGTTTGACTTGTTTTTTCAGTTTTTTCACAGCATCACCTAATTCAGCGCTTTTAGTTGATTGGTTTATTGTATGTATGAAACGGGAAAACGGAATAAGGACGGGAGAATTTTCCCGTCCTCGTTAAGCTTTTTTTCTTTTATACTCGCCGATCAGCCGTTCGTTTTGCCGGAAAATCCGTTCGGTATGGGGGCTGACTTCGTATTTCGCGATATTGGTTTTGGATTGCCTTTTAAACATTTTAAAGGCGAGGCGCTTTTTTGCGCTTTCATGGTCTTGCTGAAAAGCAGGCTCCATCAGTCGTCACCTTCCTCTTCGTTTGGTAGCAGAAGATCATAGATGCTTGTTAAAGAAGTAAACAGGAGGTAGTCAAATTCTGTGACAAGGTCTTCTGAGGTTAACTTCATGACATAGTCAAAATCGTGGATGGAAAAAGGAATGAGGACCATTTTTCCGTTTTCTTCATAATAAACGTCTTTGCGCTCAAGCTTTTCTTGAACATCGAACCGGTTTTCCATATGCTCAAGCAAATGATCCTTGCTTTCTTCTGAATTATATTCGCAAAGTGCAGCGGATATATTCATTTTTTCGGCAAACCGTTTGATGAGCTTTTCGATCCCTTCTGCATACGCTTCTATATTTCCATAATAGATGTGGATCGGTTCGTTTTTCAATAGGTATTGAAACGTTTTCAGCCTGTTTTGATATGTGTGGAGGAGGTCGTTGTTTTCTTCGAGAAGCATTCTTGTGTCTGTCGCGAGTTCGGAGCTGCCGAGCTTTTTAAAGTAGGCGTTTAAGAAAATAAAAGCGTCTGTCAGCGTGAAAAAAACGGCAACGATCAAGTAATGAAGCGGGTTTGTGAAAGCAGGTACCACGTTTTTCGGATCGCGACCGTTTTTTCGGTGAGCTTTTTTTCAAAACGCCACACGGCAGCTACATACAGAGCCAGCGCCAAAACAATGAGCCAAACAAGGAATTGATAAAATAGCAGCATAACTGGTTTCCCTCTTCCCGAGAAATAGTGCAGTTCCTATTCTATTGTTATGCCGGCTTTCTTTTAAACATGAAAACTCCCGTCCTGGATTCGGACGGGAGTGTGCTGATTAAAAGAATAAATCAAGTATGAAATAGGCAAATGCACCGATAGTTGCCGAAATGGGAAGGGTAATGACCCATGTGATCAACATCCGCTTTGCGGTGCCCCAGTTAACGCCTTTCACCCGGTGGGAAGCGCCCACGCCTAAAATGGATGAAGAAATGACGTGTGTCGTGCTGACAGGCAAATGGACGATCGTCGCACCAAAGATGATGAGGGCTCCCGTCAAATCTGCAGAGACACCGTTGACGGGACGGATCTTCATGATTTTTCCGCCGACGGTTTTGATGATTTTCCAGCCGCCGACAGATGTTCCGAGTCCCATGGCTGTGGCGCATGCAAACTGCACCCAGAACGGGATATCGGTTGTACTGTGCAAGTTACCCGCAATTAAAGCCATCGTAATGATACCCATCGCTTTCTGTGCATCGTTCGTGCCGTGCGTATAGGACTGTATGGCAGCTGTCGCGATTTGAACGCGCCGGAACCGCTTATTCGTTTTGGCCAGATTGCTGTTCTTAAAAATGACTTTGACGATGCTGTAGATCAAATATCCTAAAACAAACGCCAAAACGGGCGATAATATAAGTGCTTCGATAATTTTAATAAATCCGTGGTATTTAATCGCGGCGAATCCTTCCGATGCAATGACAGCTCCGGCAATCGCTCCGATGATCGCGTGGGATGAGCTGCTGGGAATGCCGAAATACCAAGTCACCAGGTTCCATGTAATGCCCGCGATAAGAGCTGCAAGGATCACGACCGATCCGTTTTCCAGTTTGAAAGGGTCGGCGATATCGCTCGTAATGGTTTTCGCTACGCCTGTGAACGTCATGGCGCCGGCGAAGTTCATGACAGCCGCCATTATAATGGCGTGCCTTGGTTTTAACGCTTTTGTCGATACCGAGGTGGCGATCGCATTTGCCGTATCATGAAACCCGTTGATAAAGTCAAATGCCAAAGCAAAGATGACAATCAATATGGTTAATACAAATAAAAGATCCATTATAATCCCTCGTTACGCATTTTTCATTATGATGGTTTCTAAATTGTTTGCTACACTTTGGCATGAATCTGCGATTTCTTCAAGCGTCTCATAGATTTCCCTGTACTGGATCACTTTAATCGGATCGGTCTCTTTTCCGAAAAGATTCTTCAGCGATTTGCGGTGCAGGTTATCGCAGTTATGTTCGTATTCTTTAATTTTAATGGCGTGCGGCTGAATTTCATTCAGGCGATTTTCCGCCAGCAATTCAATCGTCAGCAGAATTTCTTTTGCGCATTCTCTGATATAGCCGCTGAATTTATCAATATGCTCATCTGAAGATGTGATCGAGAAGATTTCCATCATGGCTGAAAAGTGTTCGATGCCGTCGAGTACATCATCGAGGCTGTTTGTAAGCTGAAGGATGTCTTCGCGTTCGATCGGCGTGATAAATGCTTTGTTCAGCTCCTTAATCATCGTATGTACATAATTATCTCCTTTTGTCTCATACTCTTTTAAGGTATCCGCGAATTCTTTAAGGGTTGTCTGATTCGTCACTTTATAGTTAACAAAATACTCAGCTGTTTCGTCTAAATTTTTTGCAATTTCCATCAAAAGCACGGAAAACTTGTCTTTTTTTCTTTTCAACATTTGTAACCCTCCATTGTTTAAATGAGACAATGCACACATCAAAATATTATATAACTTTTTGTCGAAAAAAAACAGGTGCAGTCGAAAAAAACCATTTAATTTTTAGATATTCACATCTTTTAGATGGGCGCAAGCACCAGCTGCATCCGGGATTTTATGATGATAATAGGTGTTTTCTCCTTTCAGCTAATTGTGTCAAAAGAACGAATGACAGGGTTTTTTTGTTGAATTTGGGAGTTTAGGTTCAAAAAAATAGAAAATTGGGAGTTTTCCTTATTTTCAGTTCACTTTCCTGTTATAGTAGTAATAAACTGGAAAGGAATGTGATCTGATGAGACGGTTAGCTTTCTTAGTTGTTGCGTTTTGCTTGGCGGTTGGTTGCTTGTTCAGTCCGGTGTCAAAAGCAGAAGGGGTCATGAGCGGCGGAGATGGTGATAAAGTCGCCGTCGGGAAAGACGGTATGGTGGCTACGGCCCATCCGCTTGCATCAAAAATCGGAGCCGAGGTTTTGAAAAAGGGCGGGAATGCCATTGATGCAGCAATTGCGATTCAGTATGCACTGAATGTAACGGAGCCGATGATGTCGGGAATCGGCGGCGGCGGATTCATGATGGTCTACGACAGCGAGACGAAGGAAACGTCGATTGTCAACAGCAGGGAGCGTGCTCCAGAGGGTGCCGAACCTGACATGTTTTTGGATGAAGACGGAAAGGTGATTCCTTTTTCAGAAAGGTCGAGACACGGAAATGCGGTCGGTGTGCCGGGAACGCTGAAAGGGCTCGAAGCAGCGCATAAAAAGTGGGGAACGAAGAAAATGGAAGACTTGATCTCGCCTTCAATTAAGCTTGCAGAAGAAGGGTTCCCGATCGATTCGGTTTTAGCCGATGCGATAAAGGACCATCAGGACAAGCTGAGCAAAACGGCCGCAAAGGATATTTTCCTTCCGGACGGTGAACCTTTAAAAGAAGGCGATATTCTCGTACAAAAGGATTTGGCCAAGACGTTTAAATTAATACGGAAAGATGGGTCAAAAGCCTTTTATGATGGAGAAATCGGCCGGGCGATTGCGGATGTCGTGCAGGATTTCGGGGGTTCGATGACACCTGATGACCTGTCCCGCTATGAGGTCACAACAGATAAGCCGATCTGGGGCGAGTACCACGGCTATGATATCGCAAGCATGCCTCCTCCAAGCTCAGGCGGAGTGTTCATGCTGCAGATGCTGAAATTAATTGACGATTTTCATTTATCGCAATACGATCCAAAATCGTTTGAAAAATATCATCTGCTCGCGGAAACGATGCACCTCGCCTATGCGGACAGGGCGGCATATGCAGGCGATCCGGAATTTGTCGATGTTCCGCTCTCAGGGCTGCTCGATCCCGATTATATTAAGGAGCGGCAGCAGCTGATCAGCCTTGATTCGATGAACCGCGATGTGAAAGCGGGCGATCCGTGGAAATACGAGGCGGGAGAGCCGAATTATGAAATCGTGCCTCAGCCTGAAGATAAGACGATCGGGGAGACGACACATTTTACCGTCACGGACCAGTGGGGCAATGTTGTCTCTTATACGACTACGATTGAACAGCTTTTTGGAACGGGGATTTTAGTGCCCGGTTACGGACTGTTTTTAAACAATGAACTGACCGATTTTGATGCGGTTCCAGGCGGAGCGAACGAAGTCCAGCCGAATAAAAGGCCGCTTTCAAGCATGACGCCGACGATCGTGTTTAAAGACGAAAAACCGGTGCTGACTGTCGGTTCCCCGGGAGGAACGACGATCATTGCTTCCGTTTTCCAGACGATCTTGAATTACTTTGAGTACGGCATGAGCCTTCAGGATGCGATTGAAGAGCCGAGAATCTATACGAACAGCCTGACTTCGTACCGCTATGAATCCGGAATGCCGAAGGATGTCAGACTGAAGCTCAATGACTTCGGCCACAGATTCGGCGCGAATCCGGTTGAAATCGGCAATGTCCAAAGCATTTTCATTGACCGGGAGAACAAAACATTTATGGGGGTTGCCGATTCGAGCAGAAACGGGACGGCGGTCGGCGTCAACATTAAGACATCGGCTAAATAGCGGAAGCAAGGGGCTTGGTCTAAGGCTTTTAGATCAAGCCTTCTTCCGTCTGTCAGCGGGGAAAAAAGGATTTTTTTCGAAAGAAGAGAAATATATTTTTTGTAAGCGTTTACTAAATTTGCGAAGGAGGGAGACCATGATTCACACGTTGGCAAATGGATTTTACCGCTTTTGCGAGTGGGTGATGCGGCTCGCCTATTTGAATCTGCTGTGGATCGGCTTCACGCTGGCGGGAGCGGTCATCTTCGGTTTAGCGCCGGCGACTGCCGCGATGTTCGCTGTGACAAGACAGTGGGCGCTGGGAAAGACGGATATCCCGGTGTTTCAGACGTTTTTTCAGGCGTTTAAAAAGAAATGGGCCAAAGCAAGCGTTCTCGGTTTGATATTGGGTCTGGTCGGTTTATTGCTGATTGTTGATTTTCAAATTGCGGCCGTCTATTTTCACGATCAGCCGGTTATCTTAAGCCTGTTCATCAGTTTGTTTATCATTTACGCCATCATCCTCTTATACGCTTTTCCAATTGATGTCCACTACGATTTAAAACGGAGTGCAGTGCTGAAATACAGCTTTATCATCGGCTTTTCCCGTCCGCTCACCTCGTTTTTCATGCTGATCAGCGCGTTTGGCATGATTCTGCTCGCTTTATTTCATGTCACATTTCTTCTGTTTTTCAGCGGCAGCGCTTTAAGCTTCATTTTGACGAAGCTCTCGTTTCAGGCGTTCCGAGCAATCGACGGGCGCCGGACAGATAAGCAGGCTGCCGTCACACGCTTGAAATGAAGGTGTTCGTTCGGTGAACCGCTATCAGCATTTAAAAATTAAAGATCAATTGTTTATCTTGATTTCACTGATCATGGCCGTTTCGCTCATCCTGATCTTGAGCGGCGTTCAATACGCGTTCCGTGTATATGACCAGCAGATTTACAGGAAGTCGTCACAGGTGCTGATGCTATCATCAAAAAGCATTGAAGATGAATTGAAAAAGATTGAGGATGTGTCATATCAACTGACCACTGACGCTGACATCCAAGCGAACCTTCTGAAAGCCGGCCGAGGCCAAAACAAATACGGGCGCTACCGGATGAAAAGCAAAATTTGGGATAAGCTTGCCGAATATACCGGCTCTAAGCGGTACATTAAATCGATTCATTTGTTTGATGCTTCCGGCACCGAGTATTCCGCAGGGGCGAATTTAACCGAAGCATTGCGGGAGCAAAAGAATGCGCTGATCGAAAAAGCGTCGCGCCAAAAAGGCAGCAACACGTGGGAGCCCATGCCGGGTGAAACCGGCGAGCTGTTATCCGTCCGGGAAATCCGCTCCTATGAGCGTTTAAACCTTGACCATCTGGGAACAGTGGTGATTGTCGCCGATTTAAAACGGGTGATTGGCGATCTTCCGAAAGACTGGGGGGAAGGCGCGGGCAAGATTGCGATGTCGGACGGGCGGGAGCTGTTTTTTTCTGAAATACCTTTCAGCCAAACCGATGGACTTCGTTTATCTTCCCATGCTGAAAACGGATATGACATTGTGGAGGAAAACGGCCAGCGCTTTTTCGTTTCATATGTCAAATCAGCGTATAAGAATTGGACGTATTGGAGCCTGATCCCCTTTGACGCTATGTTTTCGAAAATCTCTGCGATGAAGACGATCCTGATTTCCCTTTTTATCCTCTTCTTTCTGATTGCGGTCCTCTTTGGAAGAAAAATGGCCAGGGGCATTACGAGTCCGATTGAGAAGCTGGTGGCAGCCATGAAAAATGTCCAAAACGGCGATTTTAAACTGGCGCCGCTCACTCGCGCTCCTTCAGACCGGCAGGATGAAGTCAGCGTCTTAAACCGCAACTTTTTTACGATGGTTGAACGGATCAATGAACTGATTGCCGAGAACTACAAGAAGCAGCTGATGCTGAAAGAGACGGAATTTAAAGCGCTCCAAGCGCAAATCAACCCCCACTTTTTATACAACACGCTCGAGTCGATCAACTGGCTGGCAAAAACGAACCATCAGCCGCAAATTTCAAAGATGACTGAATCTCTCGGGTTTTTGCTCAGGAATGCCATCAATATGAAAACCGACGTGCTGACGATCGAGGAAGAAGCTGAAATTGTGCTCCACTATTTTACGATTCAGCGTTTTCGCTTTGAGGAGCGGCTCGTTTTTGAGCTCGACATTGAGCCGGCGGTGAAAAAATGCCGCGTGCCTAAGCTTGTTCTCCAGCCTTTGGCTGAAAATGCGATTACATACTGTCTCGAGCCCTTCATTGAACCTTGCCATATTCACATTAAAGCATATAAAAAAGGCGGGCTTGTGTATTTAACGGTTGCTGACAACGGACCGGGCATGGATGAAGACTTTTTGGAAAAAGCGAGAAAAGAGCTTGTCCGGACAAGAGGCAGAGGAATCGGGCTGCAAAATATCGATGAGCGCATTCAGCTGATGTTTGGCAAAGGGTACGGCTTGACGATTTCAAGCGAAAAGAACAAGGGAACCGAAATGATGATTAAAATACCATTTCAAAGCGGGGTGTGATGATGTATAAAGTGCTGTTGGCGGACGATGAACGGATTATTCTCGACGGCATCTCCAGCATGATCGAATGGAATTCGTTCGGGACGTCTTTGATCGGAGCCGCGCAAAACGGGATTGACGCCTACCGCCTGATTATGGAAGAGCGGCCCGATATTGTGATCAGCGATATTAAAATGCCCGGGATGGGAGGACTCGAACTGATCGAGAAAGTATCCCGCGACCACCCGTCAATCCGGTTTATTTTGCTGACGGGCTTCGGCCAGTTTGAATATGCAAAAAAAGCAATGTCATACGGAGTCAGGCATTATTTGCTCAAACCCTGCAATGAAAGCCACATTACAGATTCGCTTCAAAGCGTGATCGGCGAGCTGAAAAAAGAGGAATCGGCACAAAAAGTGAAAACCGATCTGGAGATGATGAAGCCGCATCTTATGAAGCAGATGCTAAAAGAGCTGGTTACGGGCGGCCGCATCGAGGATGAAACGTGCCTGCGCTTCTTTTCAGAGCAAAAGGTCATCAGGCTGATCCTGTTTTCCGTCCGGGACGGGGATGACAAAGACTATGCACGAGGCGTTGAGTCGATTGCGGATGAGGTGCTGAACGGTTCTGTCATCGCTTCGGCCCGCGTTCAACAAGTGCTTGTCTGTGCAGTAGACGGAGCATTGGCTCCCGCCGTGCTTGAGGAAAAAATGAAAAGCGTCCAAGAGCTTTCACGCCATCTGCTTCAATTTGAACCTGAAGCATCACTCAGCGAAAGCGGCAGTATCAGCGAAGCCTCCGTGATGTATGAAAAGGCATACGCACAGATCGTCCAAGATGAAGGAGAGACATCGGTTTTAATCGGGAGGATGCTCGATCTCATCGAAAAGGAAGCCTCAAATCCGAAGCTTTCGCTGAAATGGGCAGCCCGCAACATGCTGTACATGAATCCGGATTATCTCGGCAAGCTGTTTAAACAGGAAACCGGTGAAAGGTTTTCAAGCTATGTCGCAAAGGTGCGCATCGAAAAAGCGATCGCGAAAATGAAGAAGTCTAAAAACACGGCCATCGGCGCACTGGCAGAGGAACTGGGGTTTGGCCATAATCCGAAATACTTCAGCCTTGTTTTTAAAAAATACACGGGACTCACCCCGTCAGAATTTCGAA
The DNA here is from genome assembly GCF_001042485.2 of Bacillus paralicheniformis. Lineage (GTDB taxonomy): Bacteria > Bacillota > Bacilli > Bacillales > Bacillaceae > Bacillus > Bacillus paralicheniformis. Next base: position 29,501 of record NZ_LBMN02000012.1, on the reverse strand, counting down.
AAAAAGAAGAAAACACGTTTTAATGCCGCCGGGTATATCCGGCGGTTTTTTGCGTATTGACGGAATCTCTGTTTTTTTAACATTCTTCTCTGTTTTTTGAGTTTCTGGGACAAAAAGTTGAATTTAAAATGAAATGTAAGCACTTACAAAACAAGGAGGGGAAATGTTGATGAGAAGATTTGTGTTTTTCTCATTTTGCGTTTTGCTGACGCTCGGCCTGTTCGGATGCAGTTCAAACACTGAAGAGGCGGCCGGTGCGGACGGCAAAAAGAAGGTTACCTTGAGGGTCGCGTGGTGGGGCGGACAGCCTCGGCATGATTATACATCAAAAATCATCGAGCTGTATGAAAAGGAACATCCGCATGTCAAAATCGAAGCGGAGTTTGCGAATTGGGACGATTATTGGAAAAAGCTTGCCCCGATGTCTGCGGCGGGTCAGCTGCCAGATGTGATTCAGATGGATATGGCGTATTTATCCCAATACGGCAAGAAAGGCCAGCTTGAAGATCTGACTCCGTACGTCAAGGACGGGACCATCAATACCGAAGCGATTGATGAAAAGACGATCAAAGGCGGCAAAATCGGTGATCAGTTATACGGCTTCCCGCTCGGTGTGAATGTGCTGTCGGTGATTACAAATGACGACATGCTAAAAGAAGCGGGCGTTGAGATTGACGACGGCAGCTGGACGTGGACCGATTTTGAAAACCTGGCGCTAGAGGTCGAGGAGAAGACGGGGCAATACGGTTCAAACGGCATGCATCCGCCTGATGTCTTTTTCCCTTATTACTTGAGGACGAAGGGCGAGCGCTTTTATAAAGAGGACGGCACAGGCCTTGCTTATTCAGACGACAAGCTGTTTGTCGATTACTTCAAGCGGCAGGTGAAGCTCGTTGATGAAAAAGCATCGCCGACACCTGATGAAAGCGCGCAAGTGAAGGGAATGGAGGACGATTTTATCGTTAAAGGCCGAACGGCTGCAACATGGAATTATTCAAATCAGTTTTCGGCGTTCGCACAGCTGACCGATGCGCCTCTTTCATTAAAGCTGCCTCCTGAACAGGCGAAAGAAAAAGCGCTGTTTTTAAGGCCGAGCATGCTGTTTTCAATCCCGAAAAGCTCCGAGCGAAAAAAAGAAGCTGCTGCATTCATCGACTTCTTTATTAACAATGAAAAAGCCAATGCCCTGATCAAAGGAGAAAGAGGCGTGCCGGTTTCCTCCAAAATTGCGGAAACGGTGAAGAAAGAACTGAGCGAAGAGGAGAAAAAGATTTTCGAATATGTCGAACGGGCTTCGGAGTCCGCAGGAGAAGCGGAACCGCCTGAACCGATCGGCAGCGCCGAAGTTATCAAACTGCTAAAAGACACGTCAGACCAGATTTTGTTTAAAAAGATCACGCCTGAAGAAGGAGCCGCGAAGTTCAGAAAAGAAGCGGACGCGATACTGAAAAGAAACCAACAATGATAAGCGGGGCAAGTGGAGGAAGGCCGCTCATCAAATGCAGGAGGAAGTGAACGTGAAGCGAAAAAAAAGAATTGACAATTTGGCGGGTTACGCCTTTATTTCCCCGTTTATTATCGGATTTTTATGCTTTACCGTCATTCCGATGGGAGCCTCGCTGTTTCTGTCTTTTACAAGCTACGATCTGTTCACCGCGCCCAAATGGGTCGGCCTTGACAATTATAAGGCGATGCTGACAGATGATGAAAAGTACTGGGGCTCGCTGAAAGTGACGTTTTATTACGTGCTCGCCGGTGTTCCGCTGCGCCTCGCGTTTGCGCTTTTCATCGCGGTGATTTTGAACAGAGCCGAAAAAGGTGTCGGCATTTACCGGACGCTTTTTTATCTCCCGTCCATTATCGGCGGCAGCGTGGCGGTCGCGATTATGTGGCGAAATGTATTTGGCAATGACGGTGTTATCAATGCGCTTTTATTCTTCCTCGGTTTTGACAAGAAGATTCTTTGGTATCAGGACCCGACAAGCGCATTGTGGACCTTGATTCTTTTGTCGGTGTGGCAGTTCGGCTCTTCCATGCTGATCTTTCTTGCCGGATTGAAAAATATCCCGCCGATGTATCAGGAAGCGGCAAGCGTCGACGGTGCAAACAGATTTCAGCGGTTTTTTCTCATTACGCTCCCGCTTCTCAGCCCGATCATCTTTTTTAACCTGGTGATGCAGACCATTTCAGCCTTCATGACCTTTACGCCGGCCTACATTATTTCAAAAGGGGAAGGCGGTCCGCTTGACGGGACGCTTTTGTATTCCCTCTATTTGTTCCAGCGGGCCTTCAACTTTTTCCAAATGGGCTACGCATCGGCGATGGCATGGGTGATGCTGATCCTGATCGGCCTTGTCACATTCATATTGTTCAAAACTTCATCCTTATGGGTGCATTACGAATCGAAGGAGGGGTAGCTGGTGAAGCCGGTAAAAGACATTTCGGGGCGGGCAGCGCCTGCCCCGCTTCCCACAGGAAAGGGAAAGAAAAGAGCCGGGCATCTCGTGTTTCATATCGCGACTGCCAGTCTTGCGATCATCCTTTTGTATCCCGTTATCTGGCTGATTGCAAGCTCGTTTAAAGAAAGTGCGAGCATATTCGCCACATCCCATTCGCTCATCCCGGACCCTTTGATCCTGTCCAATTATACGGAGGGCTGGAAAGGGATCGCCGGACAGCCGTTCATCACATTTATTAAAAATTCGCTTATTATCGTCGGCCTCTCGACGGTCGGCGCGGTTTTGTCCTCAGCGTTCATCGCTTACGGATTCGCGCGGATCCCGTTTAAAGGGAAGGCATTTTGGTTTAGCTGCATGATGGTGACGATGATGCTGCCGCACGAGGTGCTGATGATTCCGCAATACATCATTTTTGCAAAGCTGGATTGGCTGAATTCATTCAAGCCGATCGTTGTTCCCCAATTTTTCGGGCACGCGTTTTTTATCTTTCTGATGATTCAGTTCATCAGGACGATCCCGGTAGAACTAGATGAAGCGGCAAAAATTGACGGCTGCAGCCGTCTCGGCATCTTTTTCAGAATCATTTTGCCATTGATCGCGCCGGCGCTCGCGACGTCCGCCATCTTCTCGTTTTACTGGAAGTGGGAGGAGCTGATCAATCCGCTTCTTTACTTGAACAAGCCGGAGCTTTACCCGGTTTCTCTGGCACTAAAGCTGTTTTTAGATACGGAAACGGCGTCTAACTGGGGGGCGATGTTTGCGATGTCAGTCGTCTCACTCGTCCCGGTAATCCTCGTGTTTTTCGTTTTTCAAAAATCAATCGTCCAAGGAATCAGCATGAGCGGATTAAAATAACAAAGGAGAGAAAAGTGCATGACAAAGCTTGTTTTTGATGAAGAAAAACTGAATGAAGTGATCGACAGAATCGTCAAGCGGACATTTGAGATGGATTTCGAATGGGATTGGCCGGGCGGCGTCGCGTTTTACGGCGTCGCTGAGGCGTATGAAGCAACCGAAAATGACGAATACCTCGAACTTTTGAAAAACTGGACGGATGAAAAACTTGAAGACGGCTTGCCTAAGCTGTCGATCAACGGGGTATCCATCGGGCATACCCTTCTGTCGCTCTACCAGGCGACAGGAGATGACCGTTATCTTGACACCGCCCGGCAAATGGCGGACTATGTGCTCCGCGAAGCGCCCCGATTCGCAGACGGGATTTTGCAGCACACCGTCAACTCAGAGAAACATGTATTCCCTGAACAGGCATGGGTCGATACGATGATGATGGCGGGCTTGTTCCTTCTCCGAATCGGAAAACTTGTCGGCAGCGAGGAATATTTTGAAGACGGGCTGCGCCAGTATCACGGCCATGAAGAATTTTTGCAGGACATGGAGACCAATCTTTATTATCACGGATGGGACCATGTGGCCAAAAACAATCTGTCAGGCATATTTTGGGGAAGGGGAAACGGATGGGCAGCTTTGACGATGGCAAAAGCGCTCCCTTTGATCGATGTTACGCATCCTTCATATATGATCATTGACGGTTCGCTTCGAGACTTGTTGAGCGCGCTTGTCAGGCTTCAGCATCCTTCTGGTTTATGGCACACCGTACTGACGGATCCTGATTCATATCTTGAAGTGTCGGGATCTGCGGGGATTGCTTCCGGCCTGCTGTACAGAGGCTCGCTATACCACAAATCCGTTCAGAAGGCGCTCTCAGCTATAACAGATGCGGTCGCGCCTGACGGAAGGGTGGAACGCGTTTCAGCGGGCACAGCGGTGATGCGGGATGCGCAGGGTTACAAAGACGTTCCGTATAAACGGATTCAAGGCTGGGGACAGGGGCTTGCCCTGACTTTTTTGGCCGACGTCGTCCGCTCCAAGTCGCGTGCGTTCCAATAGAAATTGAAAAAGAAACATTCTTTTCATTGCAGTGGGGGGAGAGGGATGAAAAAGCTGCATCAAAGGTATGTTTCACGGCGAAAAGGGAGTTTTTTCAAAAAAAGCTTTGTGCTGATTCTGCTGATTGCGTGTATTCCCGGTTTATTGACGGGTGCAGGAATCTATTTGTTTTCCGCTGCAAAAATTGAAAAAGAGCTCCAACAAATGCACGAAAACCAGGTGAAACGCCAAATCAGCCAAATCGATGACAAGCTGGAAGGGCTTGAGATCATGCTCTCCCAGCTTGCATATGATCCGCGCCTGATGAACGGTCTGGCCGATGCCGATCTGCAAACGGATTTTCAAACGACGTACAGGCTCTCAAAATCGCTGTTTGTGCTTCAGGATCAAAATCCGCTCATTCACAAGGTTGAACTGTTTATTCAAGGGAAGGAGCCGATTCTCTTAAACCCGGAATACAGCGGAATGACAGACCGGAACATCTTAAAGGCCTATCATTCGCTGCTTGAAGGCGGTCAAAACGTTTATTGGAAAGACATAAGCCGCGCGCCGTACGGAATGGCGCTTGTCCACAAAATTCCGGGAGGCATCTCAGAGCCGTTCGGCGCGCTGATTTTGACGCTTGACGAAAAAGAAATGGGGCATTTGCTGGAAAGCCTTTCACCGTATTCAAAGGGAACAGCGCTTCTTTTTCAGCATAATCAAAAGCCTGTTTTTTCTGGGAGCAAAGGCGGCAAAGTCGATTTTGAAAGCGCTTTAAAAGAAAGGCTTGAGAAACAAAAAAATCAACAGGGCTCCTTTGTGATGGATTGGGGCGGAGGGGCGTATTCCGTTTCATACGGACGAATGGACAGATTGAGCCAGGAATGGACCTATGTCTCGGCTTCACCGATGTCGGCGATTACAGCTCCGGTGTTGTTTTTATCGAAGCTCGTCGCGTCGGTCAGCATCGCCGGGATCGTTCTTGCTTTCATTCTGGCATGGTATGCGTCACACAAAATTTATTCACCTGTCGCGAGGCTGATCAAGCTCTGCTCAGGAGAGGGAAAGGCCGCCCATTTTCCGGATGAATTTCATTGGCTCGAGAAGCGCTGGGAAGACCTGACTGAGGAAAGCGGCAGACTGAAAAAGGAAATGCCACAGGCTGCAAACGTTTTTTTTCAGCGCCTTCTCGGCGGATACTTTGCAGATGAATCAGAGAGGAATTTGAGAGATCGTCTGAAAAGGTGGGGCTGGGAAGCGAAAGACAATGTGTTTACCATCATCGATATCCAGCTGACGGGTCTCTACGAAGGGAACGGAGCTTTTACAAAAAAGGATGAAAGTCTGGCAGGCTTTTTGCTGGGCAACATTACGCGCGAACTGGCTGGCAGGACATTCAAACATATTTATATGACCGATGTCCGTTCGTTATCGCTCGCTGTGTTGCTGATGAGCAGCAGGAAAACAGCCTTCAAGGAAGAAACCGCCCAATTTGTGCGTGAGCTGACGGATGTGATCTGCGGCATATCAAGACTACACGTCACAGTGACGGTATCTAAAACCGCTGATATGTTAAAAGACATTCCCGGCATGTATGAAGAGGTGAAAGAAGGCAGGCATTACAGACAGTTCGAAAACGCCAGCCAGGTGATCGATTTAAGCCGGCGGGAAGACATGCCTCCCGCTGAATCATACTATCCGTTCACCCTTGAAAAAGAGGTCGTCAGGGCGTTGCGGCTTGAAGAAAGGGATGAAGTCGAAAGGCGGATCAGGCTGTTCATCCGGGAGCTGTCCGATAAAGGAAAGACGGAAATCCGCATCCAGCCGGGCATGATGCAGCTGTTGGCAAAGATCCAGGAAGAGATCTTTCATTCCGGCCTTCACCCTTATGAATTGTTCAGCCGAAAAAATCTGCTGCAGGAGCTTTCAGAGCTGAGGGAGCCGGAAAGGGCCGTCGGCTGGATGATGGAGCGTGTCGTAAGCCCGTATCTTAAAGAAATGGAAGGCAGGAAAAACAGACAGCAAAAACGGCTTGTCGAACAGGTGCTTGAGATGATTCATCAGCATTATATGAACGATATCTCGCTTGAAAGCTGCGCTGATCAAGCCGGGACGAATTCGTATACGCTGAGCAAAGCTTTCAAACAAGTAACCGGCATCAATTTTATCGACTATGTTACCCGTCTCAGAATCGAAAAAGCGAAAGAGCTCCTTCTTGAAACGAATAAAAAAATCCATGACGTTTCTGAAGAGGTCGGCTACAGACACAGCTATTTCAACCGGATTTTCAAGAAGCAGGTCGGCATTCCGCCGAGCCGCTACAGGCAGATTCATCAGGAATCTTCGTGAAAGGGAGAGTGTTATGAAACAAACAGACAAAAAGCCAAAAGTGACAGTATATTTGGCCGGGGATTCGACCGTCGCAGACTGTCCCCCGCATGAAGCGCCGATGGCCGGCTGGGGACAGATGCTTCCGCTGTTTTTCTCAGATGAAGCTGCGGTCGTGAATATGGCAAAAGTCGGGGCCAGTTCGAACAGCTTCATTGATGAAGGCCGGCTCGATGACATGACGGAGCGGCTTGCGCCTGGTGATTATGTGTTGATCCAGTTCGGCCACAACGATCAAAAGCCGTACGGAACAGACCCGTATACAACCTATCAGGAGCATCTTGTCCGCTATGTGGAAGCGGTTCGCGAAAAACTTGCGACTCCGGTTTTGACCACTTCTGCAGAGCGCAGACGCTTTGATCAAAACGGAAAGCCCGCCGATACACTCGGGGATTTTCCGAAAGCGATGAAGGCGCTCGCTGACCGCTTCGAAGTGCCGCTGATCGATTTATGGTCCAGAACAAAAGCGCTCTATGAATCTCTCGGAATGGAAGGCTCAAAACGGCTGTTCGTCCACTTTCAGCCGGATGAACACCCTCATTATCCAAATGGAATCGAAGACAATACCCATTTTTCCGAGGCAGGGGCCCGCCAAGTCGCCAGGCTGGTAACAGAAGGAATCAGAGAGCTCGGTCTGCCTCTAGCGGCTTATCTTCATTGTGAAAGGAGCGATTTCCGTGCCGGAGTGTAATGCAAGAGAAGGAAGCCTGATGTATCAAAACCCTTTATCATCTTCTGAAGATCTCCGCGGCTGGGTAATGGAAGGGAAAGGAATCGTTCGTTTTCCGCACGGCCGCCTGCAGATGGAGAACGAACTCGACGCTGAGCAATATGGGGACGATGCCCATTTTGTTTACTGGTGTCCTGAGACATTCCCTGATGGAATAGTTGTGAAGTGGGATTTCTATCCTGTGCGGGAGCCCGGCTTATGCATGATATTTTTTGCAGCAACCGGCATGAATGGGGAAGATTTATTCGACGGACGGCTGGCGGAGAGAACAGGGAATTATCCGCAATATCATTCAGGGGACATTAATACATTGCACCTGTCATATTTCAGACATAAGCATGCTGATGAAAGAGCATTCCGAACATGCAATCTCAGGAAAAGCCGCGGTTTTCACCTCGTCTGTGAGGGAGCCGACCCGCTTCCGCCCGCTAATGACGCTTTGCCTCCCTACCGGATGAAGCTCATAAAAGACGGGGCATGCGTTCATTTTTCAATCAACGGGCTGCCCATTTTAGAATGGGAGGATGATGGCAGGCGTTTCGGCCCGGTTTACGGCGGAGGAAAAATCGGTTTCAGGCAAATGGCTCCGCTGAAAGCAGCCTACGCCAACTTTGAAGTGCGCAGGCTGCTGCGCGACTGAAAGGGGGATCGGACATGCGGGAAAAAGGCGTGATGGCGATGATGTACGGCGCTTGTGAAGCGATCATGAAAATCGCCTGGCTGAACGCGCTCTGGGTTCTATTCACGCTGGGAGGAGGCGTTGTTTTCGGCTGGGCTCCGAGCACGGCCGCGATGTTCACGGTCGTGCGCAAGTGGCTGCTCGGCCGGACGGACGCACCGGTATTCAAAACGTTTTATCAAACGTATAAAAAAGAGTTTTTCAAAACAAACGGACTTGGCCTCATCCTCCTCGCCGCCGGCACAATTTTATTAGTAAACTATCAATTTTTCCGCGTCCGTGAGGATTTATTTTCAATCATCATCAGCTATGCCACACTGATGGCCGGACTCATGTATGTCGTAGTTTTCGTGTATATTTTTCCGCTTTACGTTCACGTTCAGCTGCCGTTTGCCCGCTATTTTTCACAGGCTGCACTGATCGGTCTCGTTCGTCCTTTGACGACGGCCGGAATGGCTGCTGCTGGAGGCTTTGTCGTTTATGTGCTGTTGACGGTTCCGGGACTGATTCCATTTTATGGTGTCAGTTTGTTTGCTCTTGTATTAATGTTCATTGCACATCGCTGTTTTTTGCGCCTGGAAGGCTAGCTGAACCGTGCAAAAATGAGAAAAGTGAGCAAAAAAGTATCAATTGAAAAAGGAGAACCGCTTTAAATCGGACTTGAACACATCTTTTCCCTTCGGCAAAAAAGTGCAATTGAATAAAAATGGAAGCCGTAATAGAATCCCTTTTAAGTAAGCACTTACAAAAAGGCGAAGGGAGAAGATGATGAAAAAAGGAAATAAAAGGTGGAAAAAACTGTTGGCTGCGTCATCTCTTTTATTCATTACGCTTGTGACCGGCTTCTCGGAACAAGCGGAAGCAGACGGGCGGACGGCTGTGCAGGCAAGGCAAATGGAGTCGCTGAACCGGGGGCTTGTCGCTGTTAAAACGGGGAACGGTGTCTTTGTGAGCTGGCGGCTGCTCGGAACCGAGTCCGCTTCTGTTTCATTTAATGTGTATCGAAACGGAAAGAAGCTGAACGGTTCCCCGATTACATCGAGTACAAATTATCAGGATGCAGGCGGGGATTCGAATGCCGTTTACCAGGTGCGCGCCGTTTTGAACGGCGTGGAGCAGGCTCCTTCTGAAACCGCCGGAGTTTGGAATAAACCATACAAATCTGTTCCGCTGCAAAAACCGGCCGGGGGAAAAACGCCTGATGGGGTGTCATTCACATACAGCGCCAATGATGCGAGCATCGGCGATCTTGATGGAGACGGCGAATATGAAATCATTCTCAAGTGGGATCCTTCCAATTCAAAGGATAATTCACAGGACGGATACACGGGAGACGTGCTGATTGACGCATACAAGCTTGACGGGACCATGATGTGGAGAATCAACCTTGGCAAAAACATTCGCGCCGGCGCCCATTATACACAGTTTCTCGTCTATGACTTTGACGGCGACGGAAAAGCGGAAATCGCCATGAAGACAGCCGACGGGACGAAAGACGGCAAGGGAAAGGTGATCGGAAATGCAAACGCCGATTATCGCAATGCCCAAGGCCGAATTTTGTCAGGGCCTGAGTATTTGACGGTTTTTAAAGGCGATACAGGCGCTGAGCTTACAACGGTCAACTACGAACCTGCCCGGGGAAATGTAGCCGATTGGGGAGACAGCTACGGCAACAGGGTTGACCGCTTTCTGGCCGGTGTCGCATACCTTGACGGGGAGCGGCCGAGTTTTGTCATGGCACGCGGTTATTACACGAGAACAGTGCTTGTCGCTTACAACTTTAGAGGCGGAAAGCTGACCAAACTGTGGACGTTCGATTCGGACGCTCCCGGAAATGGCGCCTATGCCGGTCAAGGTAACCACAGTTTGAGCGTCGCTGATGTTGACGGAGATGGAAAGGACGAAATCATATACGGAGCGATGGCTGTCGATCATGACGGTAAAGGCCTTTATTCAACCGGATGGGGACATGGGGATGCCATGCATACAGGAAACCTGGACCCCTCAAGACCGGGACTCGAAGTCTTTCAAGTGCATGAAAACAGCAATTCTCCCTATGGATTGTCTTTCCGGGACGCGAAAACGGGAAAGATCATCTGGGGAGTGCACGCAGGCAAGGATGTCGGACGCGGGATGGCTGCTGATATCGATCCGCGCTACGAAGGAGCGGAAGTATGGGCGAACGGCGGTCTTTATACGGCAAAAGGCGTAAAAATCGGGAGCACATTGCCTTCATCAACGAACTTCGGCATCTGGTGGGACGGCGATCTCCAAAGAGAGCTTCTGGACAGCAACAGAATTGATAAATGGGATTATCGAAATTCGCGAACCGTTAACTTGCTGACAGCATCTGGAGCTTCGGCAAATAACGGAACAAAAGCGACGCCGTCCCTGCAGGCTGACATTCTCGGAGACTGGCGCGAAGAAGTGATCTGGCGAGCAGATGACAGCAGCGAACTGCGCATCTACACGACGACAGATATGACGGAACACCGCTTGTATACGCTGATGCATGATGCCGTCTATCGCCTCGGAATCGCCTGGCAGAATGTCGGCTACAACCAGCCGCCGCACACCGGCTTTTATTTAGGCGAAGGCATGCAGACACCTGAGAAGCCGAACATTTATACACGCTGATGGAAAAGGGGAGCTGCATAATGAAGCGATATGTTCGTTGCGTATGGGCCATCCTTCTCCTTTTCTTCTTCAGCACGGGGATTGAGGGACCTGCGCAGCCGAAAGCCGCTGCCGAACATCACAGTCAGGATCTTTTTCTGTTCGATTTTGGAAAAGGTCCCGCTGAGAAGGATTATGTGAAAGTGAACGAGGCCTCCGCGTATCAAAATGGTAAAGGCTACGGGTTTTCACGGGCAGGGAACGCTGTGTGCAAAAAGACGCAAAAAAAAGAAGCGCTCAAGAAAGACTATTGTGTCGTGAACCGGACGGCTTTTCTGGCGGTTCTTTCTCCTGGCGAATACCGCGTAACCGTATTTGCCTCATCCCGCGGTGAATTGAAGCTTTATGCCGAAGGAGAGGAAATGGGGACGATCCCGGCCGGAGCAAAGGGAAGTTCAGCCGAAAAAGCGTTCACCGTTACGGTGGATGACGGGCGTCTCGATTTGGAGTGGAAAGGACCTCAGCCAAAAGTGTATGCCGTCGAAATTTCGAAGGTGTATCGGTTTGATTTCGGTGACGGGCCTCTTGCTTCGGGCTTTATTCCGATAGACGCGCAATCGGCTTATACCCCTTTAAAAGGCTACGGATTTGACGACACAACAAAGGTGACTTGTACGGACCGCGGTATCGCCGATCCGCTTCGTTCAGACTTTTGCATACCGGATGGAACGGCGTTTACGGTCGATTTGCCTGACGGTCAATATCATGTCCGGCTGATAACCGGAGATGCCCGGGCAAAAACGAACATGGACGTACGGGCAAATGGCATGATTCAGCTCTATTCATTTGGAGCGGAAGCGGGCGGATACAACGAAAAAACGTTTCCGATTCATATTTCCGGCGGCCGCCTTTCCATTCAAGCCATAGCAGCGAGAACAGCGCCGCGCCTCAATGCGCTGGTCTTGACGAAGACGGCTTATCATGTAACGGATGACAAGAAGACGGTTTTTCTGGCGGGAGATTCCACGGTCTCCGATTATGAACCAGGTTATGCGCCGATGGCAGGCAGGGGGCAATTTTTAGGCGGCTATTTCTCGGATGAAATCGTCATCGACAACCAGGCGAAACGCGCGAGAAGCGCGAAAAGTTTTGTGGATGAACGGTCGCTGGATACGATTTTGAACCGGATGAAACGGGGCGATTATTTGTTGATTCAGTTCGGCATCAATGACGCCGGGCAAGATGCGGCCCGTCATACAGATCCGTATACGACATTTCAGGAATACTTGAGAACCTACATTAACAAAGCCCGCGAAAAAGGAGGACGGCCTGTGCTCGTCACTTCTCAAAGTAAACGAACCTATGATGAAACGGGCGTTTTTTACAACAGCATCGGAGAATATCCGAACGCAATGAGACAGCTCGGACGGGAAATGAACGTTCCGGTGATCGATTTAAATAAAAAAAGCATCGATTATTACAACGAGATCGGCGTTGAAGCGACTAAAAACGTATTTATGTTTTTAGAGCCGGGAGAAAGCCTGAATTATCCAGACGGAATCCAGGACAGGGTGCATTTTCACGAGTTCGGTGCCAGCCAGTTGGCAAGGCTCGTGACAGAAGAAATCTCCGATTTGAACATGTATCCGCTGAAACACTCGCTCAAAAAATAAGGCGCGGGAGAGCCGGTCTCCGGTTCTCCCGTTTCACCATTCCAAACCGTAAAGGGGAGAGAGGACGATGGGAGAAAAAGACGTACATGCAGCAGCTGAACGCGTTCGGCCGCTGAAAACGGCGGCAAAACCGAGGCAAATGGAACACTTAAACCGCGGACTTGTGGCCATAAAAACAAAAAAAGGGGTTTTTCTCAGCTGGCGGCTCTTAGGAACAGATCCGGAAGAAACAGCTTTTAACCTATATCGCAACGGTCACAGAATCAACTCAACACCCGTTTCATCATCGACCAACTTTCTTGATAAACACGGAAACGGAGAATCTGTCTATTATGTGACAAAGGTTCTTGGAGATAAGGAAGTCGAGACGTCGCACAAAACAGCTGTCTGGCAGAAGCCGTACTTGGATGTTCCGTTAAACAAGCCTGATGGCGGGACAACACCTGACGGCGTACAGTACACGTACAGCGCCAATGACGCGAGCATCGGAGATCTCGACGGCGACGGAGAATACGAAATTGTGCTCAAATGGGACCCGTCCAATTCGAAAGATAACGCGCACAACGGCTATACCGGAGAAGTCATCATCGATGCCTATAAGCTTGACGGGACATTCATGTGGAGGATTCATCTCGGGAAAAACATCCGCGCGGGCGCCCATTATACCCAATTGATGGTCTATGATCTTGACGGCGACGGAAAAGCGGAAATCGCCATGAAGACGGCTGACGGAACGGTTGATGGAACCGGACGGGTGATCGGCGATCAGGCTGCCGATTACAGAAATAAAGATGGACGAATTTTGGACGGGCCTGAATATTTGTCGATTTTTCACGGGGAAACGGGAAGGGAATTGGCAACCGTGGATTACGATCCGCCCCGTGGCAGGCTTGAGGACTGGGGAGACGGATACGGCAACCGCATGGACCGGTTTTTGGCAGGCATCGCCTATTTGGACGGTGAAAGGCCGAGCCTTGTTATGGCGCGCGGCTATTACACAAGAACGGTGCTTGCCGCTTACAACTTCCGGGACGGCAAGCTGACCAAGCTATGGACATTTGACAGCGACAAGCCCGGTAACGAAGGCTATGCAGGGCAGGGAAACCATAGTCTGAGCGTCGCTGATGTCGACGATGACGGGAAAGATGAGATCATTTACGGTGCGATGGCCGTGGATCATGATGGAACAGGGCTTTATACGACAGGGCTTGGACACGGTGACGCCATGCATGTGAGTGATCTTGACCCGGATCGGCCCGGGCTGGAAGTCTTTCAAGTGCATGAAGACCCGCGCCTTCCGTACGGCCTCTCATTTCGCGATGCGGGTACAGGGGAAATCCTCTGGGGAGTGCCGGCCGATACAGATGTTGGGCGGGGAATGGCCGCGCATATCGATCCTCGCTATAAAGGTGCGCTTGTCTGGGCGATCGATCCCCCGGGTAATGAAGGAAAAGCATACGGCCTCTATACGAGTAAGGGAGAAAAACTCAGCGACGCCGCTCCGGCTTCTGCCAATTTTGCGATTTGGTGGGACGGCGATCTTCTCCGCGAGCTGCTTGATCACGATTGGAAAGAACCCGCCGGCATCCCGAAAATTGATAAATGGGACTATCACAGCGGCAGGCTGGTCAATCTGCTCACTGCTGAGGGAACGCTGTCTAACAATTGGACGAAAGGGACGCCCGTGCTTCAGGCCAATCTATTCGGCGATTGGCGCGAAGATGTCGTATTCCGCACCACGCGAAGCGATGCTCTGCGAATATACACAACGACCGAGCTGACTGAACATCGTTTCTATACGTTCATGCACGATCCCGTCTACCGCTTGGGGGTAGCCTGGCAAAATGTCGCTTACAATCAGCCGCCTCACCCCGGATTTTATTTGGGAACCGGAATGGACAAGCCGCCCCGGCCGAATATTTATACCGCTCCCTGTAAGAGACATGAAGAGTGACAGAGATCGCCGGTACATTCAGGTTTATTAAATATACAAAAAAGTATGATTGTAATCTCACAGCCTGTTCCCATAAAATGAATGGTAAGCGATTTCATTCCAAAATGAAAAGAGGGATTCATATGGAGTATCAGGCGAGTGATACACGCTATGAAAATATGAAATACAACCGCTGCGGGCATTCAGGTTTAAAACTGCCTGCTTTGTCTTTAGGGCTTTGGCATCATTTCGGAGAAGCCAATTCGTTTCAAAATGCCAAAGCACTGTTAAGAAAAGCATTCGATCTGGGAATCACCCACTTTGACTTGGCGAATAATTATGGTCCGCCCCCCGGTTCTGCCGAAGAAACTTTCGGAAAAGCGCTGAAAACCGATTTTGCCCGCTACCGTGATGAAATGGTCATCAGCACGAAAGCCGGCTATACGATGTGGCCCGGACCATACGGCGATTGGGGGTCAAAAAAGTACCTCGTCGCAAGCCTTGATCAAAGTTTAAAACGAATGGGCATAGATTATGTCGATATATTTTATTCGCACCGCCCTGATCCCCATACACCGCTGGAAGAGACGATGGGAGCGCTCGCCCATATCATCAGGCAAGGAAAAGCTTTATATGTCGGTCTGTCGAACTACAGCGCCGAACAGACCGAAAAGGCGGCCGATATTTTGCAAGAATACGGGGTTCCGCTCCTCATCCATCAGCCCAAATATTCAATGTTCCACAGAGAACCGGAAAACGGCCTGCTGCAAGTGCTGCAGAAAAAAGGAGCCGGGGCGATCGCGTTTACACCTCTTGCTCAAGGGCTTTTATCAACGAAATATTTGACTGGGATTCCCGCCGGGTCAAGAGCCGCAGATGTGAACAGTCCGTTTTTGCAGGCCGAGAGCATCACAGAAGACGTGCTCGGCAAAGTCCGCAAGCTGAATCAAGTGGCGGCCGAACGCGGCCAATCCCTGCCGCAAATGGCGATAGCCTGGCTTTTAAAAAATCCGCGCGTCACCTCGGTGCTGATCGGTGCAAGCAAAACCGAACAGATCGAAGAAAATGCCGCTGCTCTTAAGTCCGCTCGATTCTCAGCTGAAGAGCTCGACACAATTGATAAAATTCTTTCATAAAAAGGAGTGGTCGTGATGACAATCAGCATCTATCTTTCCGGCGATTCGACCGTGCAAAATTATAAGGCGGATTCGCCTCAAGGAGGCTGGGGCGAATTTCTCCAGTCTTATGTATCCGGAAATGTACAGGTGATCAACCGGGCCATCGGGGGCCGAAGTTCAAAAACGTTCGTTGAAGAAGGAAGGCTTGCATCGATTTTAGATGTAATCAAACAGAACGATTGGCTGTTCGTTCAGATGGGGCACAATGACGCGTCGAAAGACAAACCAGAACGCTATACTGAGCCGTATACAACGTATAAACAATACTTGAAAATGTACGTCGACGGCGCGCGTCAAAAAGGAGCTTCGCCGCTTCTCATCACGCCTGTCGCAAGGCTCCATTACAAGGACGGCGTCTTTTTGAACGATTTCCCGGACTACTGCATCGCGATGAAGCAGGTGGCAAGTGAAGAAAACGTCCGCTTGATCGATTTAATGGACAAAAGCCTGCAGCATTTTGCAGAAAAAGGGTACAGCGAGGTATTTAAATATTTTATGATCTCGGAAAATGTCAACGACTACACACATTTTACGAAAAAAGGGGCCCGGGAAATGGCGAAGCTTGTCTCTATCGGCATTCGAGAGCTCGGTCTGCCGTTTGTTAAAGAGACGGTATGAAGATGAACGGAAAACTGTACCACGGCGCTTGCTTTTATCCCGAATTATGGGATGAGGACGTGCTGGATGAAGATATCTGGATGATGAAGCGAGCAGGGATTAATGTCGTCAGAATCGGGGAGTTTGCCTGGTCAAGGATGGAGCCGGAAGAAGGAAGGATCGATGTCGGATTTTTTGCCGGCGTCATCCGAAAGCTCCACGATAACAAAATTGAAACGGTCATGTGCACACCGACTGCGACACCGCCGATCTGGCTGACCCACGGGCATCCGGAAAGAATGCATGTGAATGAAAAAGGAGAGACGATGGGACACGGTTCGAGGCAGCATGCCTGCACAAACCATCCGTATTTTAGAGAGCGGGCCCGCCTGATCATCAAACATATCGCCAAAGAGCTCGGAGAACTGCCGGGATTGATCGGGTGGCAGCTTGACAATGAATTCAAATGCCATGTCGCAGAATGCATGTGTGAAACGTGCAACACATTATGGCACAAATGGCTGGAAGACCGCTATCAGACGATTGACCGTCTGAATGAGGCTTGGGGTACAGGCGTATGGAGCGAAACGTATCAGCGCTTCGAGCAAGTTCCGCAGCCCGGACCGACCCCGTTTTTGCACAATTCTTCTTTAAGGACGATGTATCAGCTGTTTTCGATGGACAAGATTTCTGAATTTGCGCGTGAGCAGGCTGAGGTGATCAGAACATATTCCAACGCCCCGATCACCCATAACAGCAGCGTCATGTTCGGCGTTGATCATGAAGATCTTTTCAAGAGCCTTGATTTCGCCTCGTTTGATACGTACGCCAGCCAGGAAAACAGTGACGCCTTTTTGTTTAATTGTGATTTATGGAGAAACATTAAAAAAGGACGGCCGTTCTGGATAATGGAAACGAGCCCTTCCTACAGCGCTTCGCTTGAAAGCTATGCCGTGCCTCATCAAAACGGCTATTTGAAGGCTGAAGCGGTCTCTTCTTATGCTCTTGGCGGAGCCGCGTTCTGCTATTGGCTGTGGCGTCAGCAGAGAGCCGGATCTGAACAGCCGCATGGATCAGTGATCAGCGCATGGGGGGAGCCTGATGTGGGATATGATCATGTGCTCGAAGTCGAGCAGGCGAGACGGGAGGTTGAGCACATCATGCTGGCGACGGACCCTTTGCAGGCTGAAACAGCCGTCGTCTATTCGGATCGTGCAAAGGTGTTTTTGAAAACGGAGCCACATCGGGGTCTTCACTACAGAACACTGATCACCGAGTTTTATAACCGATTGTTAAAGATGGGCATTCACAGAGATGTCATTCTTGAAGGGAGCTCGCTTGACGGCTATAAACTGCTGTTTACGCCGTTTATTCACTATCTTCCGCCTGCGTTTATCAAAAAAGCCGAAGCCTTTGCACAAAGTGGCGGCATTTGGATTGCGGGTCCGCTGACGGGCGGAAGAACAGAAAATCATACGGTTCACACTGATTGCGGATTAGGGGAGTTGGAAAAAAGTTCCGGAGTCAAAACGCTTTATACATTTCCGATGGATGAGCGGAACTCGAGTGGAGCGGCGTTTGGCGTAAAGGCGCCGCTGAGTCTGTGGAGCGCTGTTTTTAAAGCCGGCGGCACCGAAGCTGTCGGGATAATTGAAAAAGGCCCGGCGTCAGGAAAAGCGTTCATCACAGAGCATAAATGCGGAAAAGGAAAAATCGTCATGCTCGGGTCGATGCCGGCAGGCGAAGCGGGTGACATCATGATGAAAAAGCTGATCAGTCATTACGCAGAAGAAGCGGGTGTTACACAGAAAACCGATGCCACTCCCGGAACAGTCGTCGCGCCCCGGAAAGGAGCAGACGGTCTTGTCTGGGTCGTGATCAATATGGACGGCAAAGGAGGCGCAGTGACACTTGACGGAAACGGAACCGATTTATTGTCCGACAGGCCCGTATCCGGACGCGTGACACTCGGCCCGCACGAATACCGCGTGGTTTTGTTTTCAGAGAATAAATGAATCGCCGCAGGCGCTTGCCCGCGGCTTTTTTGTTTCGTTTTGCTAAAAAAGGGATGATGCCTGCAAAAAAAGGAGCAGACACCTCTCCAATATAAGCAAAAAAGGAATATTGACGGTCAAAAGGCTAAACAGGAAAATATTCACTGACCAATCGGTTAAACAGAAAGGAGGAACACTTATGAAAGCACAGACTGAACTAAAATGGCTGAATAGGGCGCCTGCCGCGTTCGGCGGGGTGACCTGGGGAGTTCCTTGGGCAAAAGGAGTGCTGCAAAAAGGAGAGACGGTCGCCATTGCTTCGAAAAACGCCCCGTGTTTGCAAACATGGCCGCTCGCGTATTGGCCTGACGGCTCGCTTAAATGGACGGGGCATGCCGCAGTCTTCCCTAAAGAAAGCGGTAGCCGATTTACATTGAAAAAAGGGGGGGCCGGCGTCCCTAAAACCGTCATGAATGTCAGTGAGCAGAAAGATGAAATCACGGTGAATACGGGCGCGATAGTCTGCAGGCTTGGAAAATCGGGGACGGAACTCATCCGTTCGATTTCCATTTCCGGGGAAATGATGGCGAAAGAAGGGCGGCTCATCGCTTTAAAAGAAAAAAGAAGCGGCTCAGATTCACAATGCATGTATCATATTGAACGGTTTGAGAGCATGATCAAACGTACGGCAATCGAACAAAACGGTCCGGTTAAGACAGTCGTCAAGATTGAAGGCGTCCACCTCGGCGGAGGCATCGATGTTTGGCTCCCTTTTACCGTCAGGCTGTCTTTCTATGCCGGTGATCCGTCCATCCGGATCGTGCACACGATCTTCATCGACTGTGAAGCAGAAACAGAATGGATCAAAGGACTCGGTTTCGAGATGAGCGCGGTTTTGAGCGGAGCGCCGAGAAACAGGCATATCCGCTATGCGGCCGACGGAGGGATTTACGGAGAGGCTTCTCAGCTGCTTGTGACGAGAAGATTCAATGAAACAAACGGACTCTATGAACGACAGATTGCGGGACAGCCTGTACCGGAAAAGTCGGCAGTCGTGCGCGATGCCGAGAGAAACGCCGTCTGGAACGATTTCAAGCTCATCCAGGATTCCCCTGTTCACTGGCGCTTAAAAAAGCGAACCGGCAAAGGCTGCGCCTGGGTGGACGCGATTCATGGGGAGAGAGCGAAAGGGCTGATGTATGCAGGCGGGGAAAACGGCGGCATCGCACTCGGGCTCAGGAACTTCTTTGAAAAATATCCGTCATCGCTTGAAGCGAAAGGTCTTGCCGGCGGGGAAACGAAATTGGCGGTATGGTTTTGGCCTCCTGAAGCTGAAGCGATGGATTTCCGTCATTATTCAAAAGACACTCATGTTGAAAGCGCATATGAAGGGTTTGCCGAAATGAGGTCAACGGCCGTCGGCATTGCCAATACGAGCGAAGTCAGCCTCGCCTGTTTTGCAAATCCGCCGATCGATGAAGAGCTGAATAGAGCGGCGGACGAATGGCAAAATCCCCCGCTGCTTATTTGTGAGCCTGACTATTATTATCACACCCGCGTGCTGGGCGTTTGGAGCCTGAAAGATAAACGGCGCCCGCTCTCGGCTGTGCTTGAAGATCAGCTTGACGAGGCTCTCAAGTTTTACATGAACGAAGTCGATCAGCGGAGCTGGTACGGCTATTGGCATTACGGTGATGTGATGCATACGTACGATGCCATCCGGCATGTATGGCGGTACGACCTTGGCGGCTATGCATGGCAAAATACGGAACTCGTTCCGAACCTCTGGCTTTGGCAGTCTTTTTTCAGATCCGGTAGGGAAGACATCTTCAGAATGGCGGAAGCGATGACCCGTCACACTAGCGAAGTCGACTGCTATCATTTCGGGGAGTATAAAGGCCTCGGTTCAAGGCACAATGTCCTCCATTGGGGCTGCGGGTGCAAGGAAGCGAGAATCAGCATGGCCGGCCTTCATAAGCCTTATTACTTTTTGACGGCGGACGAGAGAACGGGAGACGTGTTATCTGAAGTAAAAGATGCCGATCGAGCGCTTGAGACGCTTGATCCGATGAGAGCTTATTATCCAGAAAAAGAGTTTCCCGCCCACGCAAGAGTAGGCCCCGACTGGGCGGCGTTCTGTTCCAACTGGCTGACGGAATGGGAGCGGACAGGCGATGAAGCGTACCTTGATAAAATCAAACGGGGGATCGGCCGGCTTAAAGCGCTGCCGCTTCGTCTGTTGTCCGGACCGACTTTCGGATACGATCCTGAAGCTTCAGATCTGCTTCATATGGGGGACGGGAATCATGGCGGCTATCATATGGTCATCGCCTTCGGCGCTCCGCAAACATGGATGGAGCTTGCAGAACTGCTTGAGGATGTGGAATGGAAGGAGATGCTAGGGGAATTCGGCGAATTTTATTTGCTGACTGATGAAGAAAAGCGCAAAAGGAGCGGCGGGAAGCTTCACGATGATTTATTTCACTGGCCGATGTTCTCCGCTGCCATGGCCGCTTACGCTGCCCGGCTCCGCCAAGACCGGAAGCTCGCCGAACAAGTGTGGCGCCTGTTGCTCGATGAAAAACAAAGCCATACACCGCTGCCGATCACTCCAAAACAAATCCATGCCTGGAAAACGATCACGGAAATTCCCTGGGTTACAACAAACTGCGTCTCACAATGGTGCCTAAACTTGATAGCCGTGCTCGAGCTGCTTAAAGATATGCCGCCCGATCTGGACATGCAAGAAAAGATCATCAAGGCAATGAAAGAACATCCCGCTCGCACATGAAGGCAAAAAATGAAGGTTGTCGGAAAAATGTAAGCGCTTTAAATTTAAGTGGAACAATTGAGACGATCAAAAGGGGGAATTGTACAATGGCAAGACTGAAGCTGAAGGGAAACAAATGGCTCGCTGCACCCGCTGTTTTTTTGCTCTTGATGGGGTGCAGCGCAAATGAGACGGCCAATCAAGACGGGAAAGGAAAAGAAAAGGATGCCATTCATATTATGGCTCCGCTCTTGTCGCCGGAAAGTCCGGGAGAAAACAGCCCGTCTTTAAAAGCGCTCGAAACATACACGAAAAAACAAATCAAAGTGACATGGGTTCCGAACTCTTCCTATAATGATAAATTCAACATCGTCATGGCCTCGGGAGATTTGCCGCAAGCCATCGTCGTCACGGACAAGTCCCCGGGGTTTATCAAGTCTGTCAAATCAGGTGCGTTTTGGGAGCTTTCACCTTATTTAAAAGACTACCCGAACCTCGGAAAGGCCGATAAAAAAGTGATGAAGAACAGTTCCATCAATGGCGAGATTTACGGTATTTACAGGGCGAGGGACCTGATCCGCGCTTCGATCATCATCAGAACGGACTGGCTCGAAAATGTCGGTCTGGAGATGCCGAAAACAATCGACGAATTTTACGACGTGCTGAAAGCGTTTAAAGAAAAAGACCCCGACGGAAACGGGAAAGACGATACGTACGGCATGGTGGTGCCGAAATGGATGGGGCTTGGAAACGGGAGCCCGTGGGATATTATGCAGACGTGGTTCGGCGCACCAAACCGCTACGGAATAGACGAAAAAGGTGAACTCATTCCGGACTTCACGACAGAAGAGTATATGGAAGCACTGCGGTTTTTCAAAAAGCTGTATGATGAGGGACTGATCAATAAAGACTTCGCCGTCATGGATTCAGCGAAGTGGAACGATCCAATCGTCAAAGGAAAAGCGGGTGTCATCGTCGATACCGGTTCGCGGGCCTCACAAATTCAAAGCGCAATGGAAGAAGCAGATCCCGCTAACAAGGATGTGATCGACGTCACCGGAACGGTCAAAGGCCCGAAAGGAACGTATACATTCCCGACATCGGGATACGCCGGAATGATTGCCATTCCGAAAGCGAGCGTCAAAACGGAAAAAGAATTGAAAGAAGTGCTCAGCTTCCTGGATAAAATGAACGATGAAGAGGCACAAATTATTGCCAACAACGGTATAAAAGGGCGCAACTATAAGCTTGAGAACGGAACGTACACGTCCCTTGAAAAAAATAATAAAAAACTGCTTTATGAGCACGAAGGTCTTGCGCAGTTCAGCATGGGCATTCCCGAACAAAGATACCATGTGGAAAAACAAGAATCAAAGCTGTTCAAACACCGTGAACAGATTCTCAAAGAAGGGGAAAAAATCGCCGTATTCAATCCGGCTGAATCGCTCGTTTCAGATGTTTACACCCAAAAAGGGGCACAGCTTGACAACATCATTCTCGATGCCAAAACGCAGTTTATCATCGGTGACATCGATGAAAAAGGCTTTCAAGATGCCGTGCAGCTTTGGTATAAAAGCGGTGGTGAAGATTTGATGAAAGAACTGAACAAACGCTACAAGGAGACGAAATAGCTCAGATCTTCAACCAGTATACGAAAGGGGGGATGCAGCACGTGGAAATCACCGCTAAAACAGGGAAAACCGCTGTTGAGACAGAAAAGAAACCGACTGGGCTGCAAGCCGTAAAACGGGATAAATGGCTTTATCTTCTGCTTGTTCCCGGTGTTTTATATTTTCTCATATTTAAATATTGGCCGATGTGGGGCGTGTTCATTGCTTTTAAAGATTATTCGCCTTATCTCGGATTTTGGCAGAGCGAATGGGTCGGGTTCGAGTATTTTAAAGATTTCTTTATGAACCCTGACTTTTTCCGCCTGCTCCGCAACACGCTCATGCTCGCCGCTCTCGATTTGATTTTTGCATTTCCGGCTCCGCTGATTGTCGCACTCATGCTGAATGAACTGCGACATGCCATCTATAAACGGTGCATTCAGACGTTTATATATGTTCCGCATTTCGTCTCATGGACGATCGTCGTCAGCATGACATTTGTCTTTTTTACAGTTGATACGGGCGTGATGAATAAAATGCTGCAAAGCATAACGGGCAAAGAGATTGCATTTCTCTCGGATCCCGAATGGTTCAGGCCGATGATTGTGCTGCAAAGCATATGGAAGGAGACGGGCTGGGGAACGATCCTGTTTCTGGCGGCGCTCGCTTCGGTTGACCAGGAGCAGTATGAAGCGGCAGTGATGGACGGGGCAGGCAGATTAAGGAGAATGTGGCACATTACCCTTCCGGCCATCAGAAGCACGATCGTCGTGCTTCTCATCTTAAGAATCGGCAGTTTTTTAAACATCGGCTTTGAACAGATTTTTTTAATGACCAACTCTTTAAACCGGAGCGTGGCTGAAATTTTTGACACGTATGTCTATGTTGTCGGAATTACGCAAGGTGCATACAGCTATAGTACGGCAGTCGGGCTTTTTAAATCGGTTGTCGGAATCATTCTGATATTCGGCGCCAATTATATCGCGAAAAAGTTTGACCAGGACGGTCTGTTTTAATGAATGGAGGTGAAAAGGATGTCCGGTGCGGAAACGATCCATAACACAAAAGCGGGGCGGGTATTCGATTGGTTTAATGTGCTCTTTCTCGGCTGCTGCGGGCTGATAACCGTCTTGCCTTTTCTGTATATTATCGCGGGATCTTTTGCAACGGAGGCCGAGCTGGCGGAAAAGAGCTTCTTTATCTTTCCTGAGACATTCTCGCTTGACGCGTACCGCTATATTTTTTCAACGCCGACATTTATCAGGAGCATGGGGGTGTCTGTGTTCATTACGGTTGTGGGAACGATCGTCCAGCTCTTTTTTACATTTACGATGGCCTATCCTCTTGCGAAACGGCACATTAAGGGAAGAAACCTGCTTTTGAATCTCGTTATTTTTGCGATGCTTTTCAGCGGAGGAATGATTCCGACGTATATTGTCGTCAAATCACTGGGACTGCTCGATTCGTACTGGGCGCTAATATTGCCGATGGCGATTAATCCGTTCAATCTCATTATTATTAAGAACTTTTTTCAGCAGCTTCCGAAAGAGCTTGAAGAGTCGGCAAAGATTGACGGCTGTTCAGAAATCGGCGTGTTCTTAAGGATCGCGCTGCCGCTGTCAAAGCCGATTATTGCAACTTTTGCGCTGTTTTATGCGGTCGGCATTTGGAACGACTTTTTCCATGCTTTGCTGTACATCAATGACAGCGCGAAATGGCCGCTGCAAATGGTGCTGCGCCAAGTGACGATTCTTTCGGATCTGACGGGGACGACGAATGACATGATGGAAACGGTGCCGCCTGAACAATCGATCAAATTGGCCGTCATCGTCATTGCGACGCTTCCGATTTTAGCCGTGTATCCATTTTTGCAGAAGCATTTTGCCAAAGGCATTCTGATCGGGTCTGTGAAGGGATAAAAAAACCGCCTGGCTCATGAGCCGGCGGCTTACGGCTCAGGCGGCTGAGCCGTTTTTATTTCTTTTTTTCATCCAAAAATAAACCGGGAGACCGACGAGGCCGATCAAAATTGACCACAGGCAGCTGTAAAAGTCAGTGATAAGCGTGCTGATAAGAACAAACAATGACCCGAGAATAGCCGCAACAGGCAGGTAAGGGTAGAGCGGCACGCTGTAAGCTCTCCCTTGGCCGTTCTTCCGTCTCCGCAAAATAAATACCGCGAAAAACGCCATGACATAGAAAATGTAAATCATAAAAATCGAAACCTCTGACAGCTTTTCCGGATTGCTGATGATCATTAAGATGACAGCGAACATCATCTGGACGATGACCGCGATCCAAGGCGTATGGAATGCCGGATGAACATGCGAGATCCAGCGGGAGAACGGAAGCTGTTTTTTCTCAGCCATCGCAAAGATCACGCGCGGAAAAGACAGAACTTTTCCGTTTAAGCAGCCGAAGATGCTGACGATAATTCCGATGGAGATCAGCTTGCCGCCGATCGGTCCGAACAGCATTGTAGCGGCTGTGCTTGTCGCATTTTCACCAAGCTTGACAATCTGATCGGCAGGAAGAATGTGAAGCAGCGCCAAGTTAATGAACAGGTAGCAGGCTGTGACGATCAGTATCCCGCCTGTCATCGCTTTCGGGAGCACTTTTTCCGGGTTCTTCATTTCTCCGCCGAGTGCCGCAAGAAGGATCCAGCCGTCATACGCGAATAGCGTCGCCAATACCGCCGCTCCGAAGTTTTGGCTGGCGATGCTCTCCGTAACTGTACTGAAAATATGTTCATCGCCATGCCATAGACCGAACACAATGATACATACAATGGGAATCAGCTTTCCGATCGTTGTGACCGTCTGTACCGCTCCGCCGTATTTTGTTCCGACAATGTTGACGATGCATAAAAAGGCGACGGTGATAATGCCGATGAGTGCAGTCCATGATTTATCCCAGGAAAACAAGTTGGCCACTAGCGAGCCGAAATATAATCCGAGTGCGCCGATGATGGCCGGTCCGTAGATGATAATCTGCACCCAGCCGCATAAGAACCCCCAGAACTCGCCGTAAATTTCTTCAAGATATGTGTAAAGCCCGCCCGTTTTCGGAATTTGAGCGCCCAGTTCGGCGATTGTCAGCCCGCCTGCTAGCGTCAAGATTCCGCCAAGGATCCAGGCAAAAAGAGCAATTTGTGCGTTTCCGGAATAGGAAAGCACGCTGCCGGGCTTCATAAACACGCCGGAACCGATGATCGTTCCAATCACAAGAGATAGCGCAAATAACAAGCCTATCTCTTTTTTTAGTCCGTTTGCTTCTGCATTCATTGCGATGCCTCCCATTGATGTAATCTCTTTTATAGAAAACTATTTTTATATTGTAATACCTTTTTTAAAAAAGAAAAATTAAATAAATTTTCAGATTTTCGCATTTTTTGTGTATGTTAAACATTTTAAGGTCGTAAAACCCGAAGGGGGCAGGAATAACCGAACCATTTTAAGTCATTTCGGAGTTATTGTTAGTTTTTTTAGGGGCAGACAGGAAAGAAGGTCTGTAAGACGGTTTGGTTGACTTTTCAAATCAAATCGCCTATTTTTGAGAAAGAAGAAATCTCGAATTCGAGATATTTAATGAGGAGATGATAGAATGAACGTAAATGGCATCCACCACGTATCCGCTTTAACTGCCAACGCTCAACATAATCTGGATTTCTATGTCAAAGGGCTTGGCATGAAACTGATAAAAAAATCGGTCAATCAGGATGAGCCGACGATGTATCATTTGTTTTACGGTGATGAAGTCGCGTCTCCGGGTTCAGATTTGACATTTTTCGAAATTCCGATGCTTGCCAGGAGACGGGAAGGGACGAACTGCATTTCGTCCGTATCACTTCGGGTTCCCGGCGAACAAGCACTCGAATTTTGGAAGAAGCGGCTTCATGAGCTCGGCGCAGAGACTTACGACATCGAGACGCGTGCGGGGCGGAGCGTTCTCCGCTTTTTAGACCATGAAGGACAGAACATGATGCTTGTGGCTGATGAAAAGGGAAAAAATCATGGAGTGCCTGTGAAAAACGGCGTCATTCCTGAGGAGGTCGCGATCAGGGGGCTCGGCCCGGTCGAATTGACTGTCAAGGACGCCGGTCCGACAGCTGCGGTGCTGACCGATATTCTCGGCTTTCATAAAATCGGTGAGGAACAGGCTGATGAAACCGGCCGTACGCTTCACATTTTTGAATCGGGTGAAGGAGGAGCAGGCGCGGAGGTGCATGTGAAAGAGTCAGATGACGGCAGAAGAGAGCGTCCCGGGAGAGGAAGCGTCCATCATGTCGCATTCCGTGTCAAAGATGAAGAAGAACTTAAACAGTGGCATGAGAAAATCAACGAGAACGGCTTTACGAATTCGGGGATTGTGGAGCGCTATTATTTTAAGGCGCTGTATTTCAGAGAACCGAACGGCATACTTTTTGAGCTGTCGACTGACGGGCCGGGCTTTGCCGTTGATGAATCTATCGATGAGCTCGGCCGAAGCCTTGCGCTGCCGCCGTACCTGGAACATCGGCGGAAAGAGATTGAAGCGCGGCTGAAACCGATTCAATAGAAAACGAGGTCCCGAAAAGGACCTCGTTTTTTTATATAAAAGGCATCCGGCGCAGCCGACAGCCTAAAAGGGGGCATGCTGTTAAGATGATGCGGATTCTTTTTGGTCAAGCGTCATTTGTTTTGTCATTGTTTTGCCATTTCGAATGAGGGTAACCTTTACCGTATCCCCGATTTTTGCATCGTTGTAAAGAAGGTTGCGCAGCGCGCTTCCCGTATCGGTTTCTTTTCCGTTAAAGCTGACGATGACATCGTTCTCTTTAAGGCCCGCTTTATCAGCAGGGGAGCCTGAAGCGACCTGGCGGATGTAGACGCCTTTGTTTAACTGGCTGCCGCTTAATCCGAGGGTGCCTGTTTGATAGTTTTCCGGCACCTGCTCAAGATCCATCATGCCGATTCCGATAAACGGACGCTCAATTTTTCCTTTAGACATCAGCTCTTCTGCAATCGGTTTGACATCATTGCTTGGAATCGCAAATCCGATGCCTTCCACTCCGCTTTCACTGATTTTCATACTGTTGATGCCGATCACTTCGCCCTTTGTATTCAAAAGGGCGCCTCCGCTGTTGCCGGGATTGATGGCCGCGTCTGTTTGAATGACGTTCATCTCGGTTTGGCCTGCGGACGTATCAACGGAAACGGTCCGATCAACACCGCTGATGATGCCTTGCGTCACCGTTCGGGACAGATCTTTGCCGAGCGGATTTCCGATTGCAATGACCGATTCACCCGCTTTCAAGCTTGACGAATCGCCGAAAGATGCGACTTTTTCGACGTGTTCAGCGGAAATTTCAACAACGGCAAGGTCTGTCAAGGAATCGCTGCCCAGCAATTTTCCTTCCACTTCTTTGCCGTTGGACAGGGAAACCGTCAGTTTAGATGCGCCTTCGACAACGTGGTTATTTGTAATAATGTATGCTTTGCCGTCTGCTTTTTTATAGATGACACCTGAGCCTGTGCCTGTTTCTTGTTCGCTTGAGCTGCTGCTGTTGCTGTTGCTTTCAAAACCAAACATACCGCTCTCCGTTTGTTTTTGATAGTTTGAAATACCGACGATGGCAGGAGATACATTTTCCACCATTGTTGAAATGTCAGACGAATTCGTGCTGGACAATTTTTCGGTATTCGCTTTAGTGGAAGAAGCCGATGAGTTTGACGTCTCGTTAGTTTGTGTCTGGACGGATGTATTGGCCGTTTCGTCTTTGCTATGCTGGTATGTCGTGACACCGAGAACGAGGCTTCCCCCGATGATGCCGCTGAGGATCGGCGTCATCCATGAGAGTCTCCGCTTTTGCTGTTCTGCTTTTTTTATCGCCTGGTCGGGCTTTTGATCGGAGACGATGAGTTCGTTTTTCGTTTCAAGCTGATCTTCTCTATTATATTCCATCATTTTCACGCTCCTATTGTTATCATATCCTTTGATGCCTCAATCATAATCAAAGACTGTGGGATAAACATGAAAACATTGTGGGAAATTGTCAAAGAAAAAGGATAGAATAAATAGGGTGCTATTTATAATATGACATGTCAGAGGTGTTCTAAACGTTGAAAAAGATTGGATTTATCGGATACGGAAGCATGGCGCAGATGATTGCGGTGAAACTGCTTGATCAGGAGAAAATCAGCGATGACATGGTGGTCGTCAGCTCAAGGAATGACGGGAAAACAGGGGAGCTGAGAAAACTTTACCCGAATGTCGCCTGTCAATCAGCCGAAGAGCTCGCCGAACAGTGCGGCCTGATCTTCATCTGTGTACCGCCGATGGCGGTAAAGGAAACGCTTGAGAACATACAGCCGTTTCTTCAGAAGGATGTCCACATTGTTTCGATTGCCGCGGGGGTCGAGCTTGACCGGCTTCACGACTGGACAAGCGGACAGGTGACGAGATACATTCCGACCCTCACATCTGAAGCCGGGATCGGTGTTTCGCTTGTTGTCCACGGCGAGCGAGTTGCTGAGGCGGACAAAAGCCGGCTGGAAGAATATCTTTCCGTTTTCAGCACAGTCAAACAGATACATGAGAGAGATATTGACGCTGCAAGCAATTTAACAAGCTCTTCACCAGGGTTCATCGCTTCGATCTTTGAAGAATTTGCTCAAGCTGCCGTCAGAAACAGCAGTCTTACGAAAGAAGACGCGTTTCAATTTCTGATTCATTCATTGCTGGGAACGGGCAAGCTGTTAATGGAAAAAGACATGACGTTTGCACAAACGCTTGATCGGGTGGCGACAAAAGGCGGCATAACCGGAGAAGGGGCGGAGGTCATTCAAAATGCCATGCCGGAAGTCTTTGACGAGCTGTTTGCCAGAACGATGAAGAAGTATGAAGACATTAAAGACGCTGTCCGCCGGCAGTGAGCTGCGGCATTTATCGACATATCCGGACATCCCAAAGCTGCCTGATCAGGCAGCTTCAGACTGTTGACAA
>NZ_LBMN02000011.1 GCF_001042485.2 Bacillus paralicheniformis | reverse complement strand
TTGTGGCTGCCGGACGGATTACGCCGGAACAATACGAGGAAATTACCGGAGATCCTTACGATCCTGATTCGCCGCCAAGCGAAGACGAGAACGTAACTAATAGCGAACAGGAGGCGTAGTCATTGGGCGAATCATCGAACAACGAAATGAACGATAAAATAGCCGACATTCGCGAATGGTTAGTACGAATCGATACGAAGGTCGACTATTTCAACGAAGTAAAACATACGGCAGATCGAGCGCATGAAAAGGCGGATGAAGCGTTGGTACTCGCCAAAGAAAGCCAAGCGGATATCTCCGACATGAAAGCAAATACGAAATGGTTATGGGGCGTAATTCTCACGGTCGTCGGGTTGGCGATCTCGGGGATTGCGCTATTTTTATGAGCCCGTTCGGTGAGAGTCCGGCGGGCTATTTATATGCGCAAAATTAACGAAAAGGGAGACGATTAAATGACGATTTCAGTCCGAAAAAATCTAGTCGCGTCAAGCAAACATTCGCTCAAGTGTCCGTATTCAATGAACGCAAAGTATATCACGTTCCACAATACGGCGAACGACGCTCCAGCAGCGAATGAGATTGCGTACATGAACCGGAACGGCAGTTCAACGAGCTACCATTTCGCAGTCGACGATAAAGAGGTCGTTCAGGGGATTCCGACTAACCGGAACGCCTGGCATTGCGGAGACGGAAACGGACCGGGCAACCGTTCGTCTATCGGTGTCGAGGTTTGCTATTCGAAGTCAGGCGGCGCTAAGTATAAAGCGGCCGAAAAACTTGCGATTAAATTCATCGCTCAGCTTTTAAAAGAGCGCGGTTGGGGCGTTGATCGCGTTAAGAAACACCAGGATTGGAGCGGAAAATACTGCCCGCACCGTGTACTCGATGAGGGACGTTGGGAAGCGGTGAAAGCGGCTATCGCTGCGGAATTGAAAGCTCTCGGCGGTCAAGCGTCTAAACCATCCGGCACGACTTATACCGTTAAGAAAGGCGACACACTTTCCGCTATTGCTAAAGCGAATGGAGTAAGCGTGGCGAATCTTCAGAGCTGGAACAACATCAAGGATCCGAATAAAATTTTCGTTGGTCAGGTGCTGAAGCTTACAGGGACGTCTAAACCGGCTGCGGCCCCGAAACAATCCGGATCTTCTAAAAAGACGTTCACACTGCCGGGCGGAGTCCTTAAAGTAACGAGCCCACTGACGAAAGGGACGAAGGTAACTCAAGTTCAGACCGCGCTTGCTGCCGTTTACTTCTACCCGGACAAAGGCGCAAAGAACAACGGAATCGACGGCTATTACGGTCCGAAAACGGCGAACGCAGTCAAACGGTTCCAGTCGATGTATGGATTGAGCCAGGACGGAATTTACGGACCTAATACGAAAGCTAAACTCGCTGCTGCGCTGAAAAAAGCCGGCTATTCCGTAAACTAATCGAAAAGGGAGACGATATTATGAACGTAAAGACAATCGAAAATATTACCGCGGGCACAGTCGCCCGGTTCGTACTACTTGCGCTGGCACTAGTTAACCAGACGCTTACGATGACGGGGCACAGTCCGATTCCGGTCGATGAGGAAGGCGTGCAGCAATTTATTTCGCTCGTGTTCATGGGCGTTACTTCGCTGTGGGCGTACTGGAAAAATAACGACGTGACGAAGAAAGCGCGGACAAAAGGCGAATAGGCAACGGAACTTTTTGGCGGGCGCCTGCGTATTATTGCGTAGGTGCCTGCTTTCAAAGTATAATCAAGTTTAATAGAGGGGGGTATAAAAATGAAGTATAAGCTATTTGTGGGGTGTTTAGTGAGTGTTCTTTTTATATTATCGGCATGCCAAGCTGGCGGTAAAAAGGTTAGTGTAGAAGCCTCAGATGAGGATATAACAACTGTAGACAATGATGTTGCTGAATTACAAAAAGAAGAGCCAAAAGAAAAAGATACATATCCGATTGATTATCAAGCATCCGTTGATGGGATTGAAATAAAACTAGAAGAGCTTTTCGTGACGAAGGATGCTATAGGAATTAAGTCGTCTTTTATAAATAATTCAGACGACACATATATCGCTTCCCCGGCTGTATATTCTTTAAAAATCAATTCCAGCGAAACGGTCGGATCATCAGATATAATTTATTTTCACGAGAGTGACAATCTCGCCATGGAGGGTCGCAATACAAATTATACTTCCGTGTCTTATTGGAGAATAAAAGATATTGCGGCCGAAGACATCAAAACAGTTGATTTGCAGCTTGATCTAGTTCGCAGATCGGCGGTTTCTGGTGAAGGACTTGTACAGTTTAATCGTAAACTAAAGCTTGAATAGGTAAGACAAAGCCCCGTCCGTTTAAGGAGGGGGTGTTTTTTGTTTCCTCGTAACCTCATTCTCGGATTTCTAATATGTCAGACACATTTGTGATGTTTAGTGTCTTCATGATTTTGAACAGAGTCAAACGATTTATAGTCGAACGGCTGTTGCTGCACAATTCACTCACACTTGCAGGCCTCACATTTGCCTCTTGAGCTAATTTACTTCTCGACCACCCTCGCTCTTTCAATATTTCATCTATTCGATCAGTTTTAACATAAAGCAATCCGCACACCTCACTATATCAGCATTATTAATTAGTTTAGTATAGTATACAGCAATTTCGTAATATGGTAAAGAAAAATATGTTGACATTACGTAATTTCGTAATATAAAATAACGTTACGATATTACGTAAAGGGGCAATAAATGTGCATTATCTAGCGGAACACCAAACGTTCGCTTCGACGGCCGAACTCAACGCTGCTGTCTACGAACATATCAAACGCAATACATACGAATTAAACGACACGGACCGGCTGACGCTGAAGACGATCGCTCGCTATGCGGTCAAGTTCGCCGGCGCAGCGCATCTCAAAGCGGAAACACTCGCGGACATAATCGGTAAGTCCGTCAAGACTGCGCGTCGTGCCGTCAACAAACTCGCATCACTTTCGATCATCCAAAAGGTCGCGACAACACGGAAAATAAACGGCGGACACGGCGCCAATATCATCGTCATTCTTCCGGTTGACCAGTCGACAATGACCACGCGTGGGGATGCCGAAAAGCCTAAGGAGCCAACGGATGAAGCGCCTAAAATTACGAATGAACCATCGCATTCTATTAATCTTTCAAAAAATCACGTAATAGATACGGTGCCGGCCTGCGGTCTTAAAAACGCGTTACCAAACGAAATCTACTCCGCAATGGCGCGCTACTTCGACGCAGACGAAATTTATAAATACTACGGAATCTTACTGCGGGCTAAGGCAAGCGTAGATCCGGCGCTAGTACTCGAAGAACATCCGCAGTCATTCGTTGAAGCGTGGCATGCAGCGATTCTGAAACGAAAACAGCAGAAAATTAGACGCTTTGACGACTACCTATACGCTAGCTTCCGACAAGCCGCATGGACGGTAAAAGCCCGTGAAAATCGTGGACTATTGGCGGAGTTTGAAACGTTCCTTGAAGCGGAATAGATTTGATTATCACAAAATGTGATAAACGAAAAATCAATTGATAAGAACGTGTGTTCGTGTTATACTTTCGTCATGACAACCGAATAGTACCGAAGGAGGACGATCGTATGACATTACGCGATAGAGGAACGATGAAGTGGACGTCGATATTCTTGCCGGAGCATATCGCGAGTATCCGGAAACTTAAATCCGAAATCGATCACGCATATGAGCGGAAGCCGTCGATTGATCCGGAGCAGTGGTCGGACTTTGAATCGAAAATACAATACGCTTACAGGACCGGCCAGGATTGCGAGATCCGTTACTGGCGGAATTGGACGACGGAAATGGTGTGCGGAGTAATCGAAACCGTTGACCCAATCGGCGGAACCTTGCGGATTGACGGCGTTGACATTCCGTTTAAGGAGATCGTTTGGGTTGCAGTGGAGGACGTGTGACTCCCTAAAAAGGGGTCATAGTGATATAATAGAGGACATCACAACTAGCATTAATCTTTCGCTCAATTGGAGTGAGGATAATGACAGTGATTAAGAAAGACGAGAAAACCGGAAAATATTATTTTGTATATTCTGGCGGGGTTCACCCGATAACTGGTGCTAGAATTCAAAAAAGAAGGCAAGGAATGTCGAGTCTACGAGAGGCGAAAGAGGTTTTAAAGCAGGTCATAATAGAGGTGGATAAGGAAAAAAATTCTCATAACCCTAATAAAAGCGTGTTTAGTACCTTCGCTGAAAAATGGTTTGAATCGAAAAAGGTTAGACTTCGATCAAGTACAATCGTCAATTACCGCGAGCAGCTTGATTACAACATACTTCCATATCTAGGAACGTTTAAAATTAAAGACATCACTGAGGAAGTCTTGCAGCATTATATTAATCGACTTCACAATGAACGGAAACTTGCTCCGGCAACCATCCGGACAGCTTTCGGTGTTGTCGCCGAAGTCTTAAAGAAAGCTTCCCGAAAAGGAGCGTTCGACCTCGCCATCCTTGACGATGTAAACCTTCCTCCCGAAAATCGCATTTCTAAAGTATGGAACGAGTCGAATGTACAAGCGTTTTTGGATGCTCGCAACCGTATCGTGTCACTAACTCGTTACTTTATCGGAATGGTATTATCCGTTATTACAGGCATGCGAATGGGGGAGGTTCTCGGATTGCGGTGGTCCGATATAGACTTCGAAAAGGGTTATTTAACAATTCGACAAACTCTCGCTAAGATAGACGACGAAGGTAATTACGGATTAGTTCCCGAGGTCAAAACTGCGGCGGGCTTCAGGACCGTCCATTTACCGAAATTCTTTATCGAATACTTAATCGAACACAAGAAAATGGTCCAGCGCGAAAAAGAAATTCTCGGCGAGGACTACATCGACTATGATCTCGTAGTGTGTACGAAGCACGGTAAGTGGGTACATCCGAATAACTATCGACGGGCATTTACTCGGTTAATTGCGCAGCTTGAGCTCCCGAAAATCCCTCCGAAGAATTTGCGACATACTCACGCGACGTATTTAATCAGTATCGGAATCAGTCCGAAGATTGTTCAGGAGCGTTTAGGCCACGCACATATCAAAACGACGCTCGGAACGTACAGTCATGTTTTGCCTTCGATGCAGGCGGAATTAGTCGGAAAATTGGACGATTTAGTCGCGAAAGTGTGACCGCAGTGTGACCGTTTTGTGTGACCGGATGTGAGAGCGTTGATATGACGAGATTTTAACAACGGATTCCATCACGAAGACTGCATGAACATCATCATGAACGATTTAATTGAGCTGATGGATCCGCGCTACATCGAAGTCTGGGGCAAATTCACCCCGAGAGGCGGAATCTCGATCGACCCGTACACAAACTACGGCAAGCCCGGTACAAAGTATGAAAAAATGGCCGAGTATCGGATGATGAATCATGATCTGTATCCGGAGACGATTGATAATCGGTAAGAGGTGCATCGCTGTGTGACCGAGACGCGTATTGTTACGCGTCTTTTTTGTTCGAAATTTCCACGAACAATTACAGCGTATTGGTCGAATGCTAGTCCGGGTATATGAAATACGATTCGAATTGTTAATTGAAGGGTAAAGAGGAGGAAACTTCGTCGTCACTCGCCTCGTTAACGTCTCCGCTTGTCAGTTCGTCGTTAACTGCGAATGCTCTAGCGTTCGGTATTTATCTGTTTTTAGTCTTGTTTGTTCATTAATTCGTGAAAAAATATAGCTTTGTCCTCCTGTTAAAAAGATGTTTTCTGTTTTTTTCTTTAAACATAAAAATTTAGTTATTCTGACTTTGAGGAGGGGATGGGAGGTATATACAGGAGAGACGAAGAGCGGCGATTAAAACATAGTGTCAAGAGCATGTCTCATTCTGACGTTTACACACAAATATGTAACGTGAAGATGTTGGAGAGCTTACGAAAGAAGCAATCGATCGTTATAGACGGGAGGAGCGTTGAAGTATTTGTAAAGGAAGGTTGGCACTGAGTCGGAATGGTATACGATAATCTTACCGTATTTTATCGACAGCTGATAAGAAGTTTATTACGATGTTTAACGTTAAGAAACTGTAGACATGAAAAAGCGCCCCAATGCGGGGCGTTTCTTACGTTTGCTTGCGGGTAGCGATTTGATATACGCCGTCAGATTGGTCGGTTGCTGAAACAACGCTAATGCCCATCGTTAATATCGCGGCGGCTAAAATGGGAATAACGAGCTTTTTAATACTCATATAAACACTCCCCTTTTTTAATTTGTGTTTGCGCATACATCATTTTTTGAAGGAACTCGATTGAGTTTCTGTGGTCTTTTCTTTCAAGGTATTGGTTGGAGACTTCAAGCGAAAGCTCTTCTATGTATGCAAATATTTTATTCTCCTCCAAGTATTTAAATACCTCTAAAATCTCTTCTTTATTCACAGAATAGATATATAAGGCCTCAAGATATTCAAATAGGGAAGTGAATAGGGTATCATTGAATTTTCGAGCCGTTTGTTTGCCAATACGAAATATCTCGATTGCGCGCTCGTAGTTTTTCTGCTTAAAAAGAAGTTGAGTGAAGTAATACAATGATTGTGGTAGGTTGTTATATTCTTCTTTTAGGTTAATCTCTACGGCTTTTTCAGCATATTCAACCGCTGTATCAATGTCCCCCATACATTCATGACAATCGGCTATATTGAAATAGGCAGAACTAATAAGTCTTTTATTGTTAATCTCTATCGCTAATTCGAGTGCGTTTTCCAGGTGGGGTAAGGCTTTGTCGTGGCACATTAAATCGTCATAGTTACCCGCGATTACAAATAAACATTGGATTTTACGGACTTTGTAGAGTTCGTGATTATTATATATTTTAAAGGCTCTTAATATATGATACATGGACACATGCGTCTGTTTCATGATGTAGTACGCTTCAGCCATTTTAAAGTGAAACTCGGCTTGTTCTATAACATCAGTAATGATAGATAGCTGCTTTTCTGCATTTCGATAAAACTCTATCGCTTTGATGTACTGTTTTTTCTCGAATTCATACATGCCCCTAAAGAAAAATGAGTAGTAACTAAGGAGGCCATTTAAATCTCTTCGAGGCTCCTCGATTTGGGCCAACAATTCGTGTATTGATTGTCCTTGTTTTCTTTTGTTAGTAGGTTCTAAATATTCTAACATTAATTGATGTCTAAAACACATCAACTGATAGTAAAGGAGTAAGTCCTGATCCTCTTCCATTTGATTAATTTCTTTCTCTACTTCTTCTTTTAAAGCCTCTGCATCCGGTACACTAAACTCTCTTATCATTTTATACCATTCGTGGATTTTCACTCCGACTTTTGACGAGGGTATTAACTGTTTCACTTTCACCTCTCCCTTTTTATTTCCTTTTTGTAAATATATTACTATACTTAGGGAGATAATAGGTTGAAAAATGAAAAAATTTTCGGCATACCGCAATTAAAGCAATACAAAAAGACGCCTGTTAAGGCGCCTGAATTCTATATGCTCTTATTTATGCCACATTTGCAGCATCCGAAGGTAAATTTCGTCCTTCACCGGGCTCTTGAATAGCGGATAATCGCAGTTGTCTCACCGGCCATAAAGACCGTCCGGTTATTCCTTATAATCGTATACCACTGTAATATCATATCCTTTTATTTCGTAATCCATTCGCCAACGATCTCCAACTAATAGGATACGTAAGAGGACGGAGGATTCAACGTTTTCTCCAGGAAAATGAATCTTGGTGATCAAGTCTTATGACCTACTAAAGGAGTAATTCGA
The DNA here is from genome assembly GCF_001042485.2 of Bacillus paralicheniformis. Classification (GTDB taxonomy): domain Bacteria; phylum Bacillota; class Bacilli; order Bacillales; family Bacillaceae; genus Bacillus; species Bacillus paralicheniformis. The sequence continues at coordinate 159,495 of NZ_LBMN02000011.1, read as the reverse complement.
TATGTGAATGATCAGCTTAAAGAAAATTTTTTATTGATGTCTGCAACAGGTCCCATAGCTCTTTGATACCCTTTAAAATAAGTTATAAAAATTGACCGGCATCCACTCTAGTGGAATCTTTCTCCTTAACCAGTTTTAATGTGGCCACGATTAGAAAGCTGACAATCACTAGTAAGAGCCATGAACTCACTTTTCCTAGATGAACGAGACTCCACGCGCTGGTTTGGTTTGGATATGTCCAGGCTCCAAAAAACGTTGCGATATTTTCGGCTATCCATATAAAAAATCCGATGAGCACAAAAGAAAGTGCGAGCGGCATACGGTAACGAATTCCATTAACCTCGTATATGACCCATGATTTCCAAAAGACAATTACTACAAGTCCAGATAACCAAAAGCGGACGTCAATCCAATAATGATGGAGGAAAAAATTCAAATAAATCGCAGCGGCAAGAGGTACAACGACGAAAAACGGCGGCCACTTAACCAGTTCAACCTTAAGCCTCCTCCACGCCTGGCAAAGATAACTGGCGACACTTGCATACATAAAGCCGCTATATAAAGGCACTCCAAAGATTTTGGAGTAACCTTCCTCTGGATAAGACCAGGAGCCCATTTGCACCTTGAAAAGTTCAAGAGCTAGTCCAATAAGGTGGAACAATGTGATCACCTTTAGTTCATCCCTTGTTTCAAGCCCGGAATACACCATCCACCACTGCATGAGAAGGCAGATGATGAGCAGCCAGTCATACCGCGGCAGGAAGGGAAGAGGGATGATTTGTGTAATTGCCAAAGAGGCAAAAATAACGACAGGAAATAAACATGACAAGGACTGCTCCCAACCAAAACGAACGAGTTGATTTAGTGCTCTCATCATGTGTGCCTCCGAAGTTTTTTTCTGAATATATGCGAGGCCAGCTTAGTATTGCAGCTAAACAGATTTACGGGTATGCGCATAAGATCACCGCCGAATAGGCTAAATTTTTAATCATGGGTGTCTTCATCACTTCGGTATTCCAAAATATCTCCGGGTTGACATTCTAAAGCCTTGCAAATCGCCTCTAAAGTTGATAATCGAATAGCCTTTGCCTTTCCGTTTTTTAATATAGAAAGATTCGCCATTGTGATTCCAACCCTCTCAGAAAGTTCCGTTACGCTCATTTTTCTTTTAGCAAGCATCACGTCAATATTGATAATAATTGCCATTGTTTTCACCTCAGACTGTTAAATCATTTTCTGATTTTATATCAATCGCTTCTTGCAATAGCCTTTGGAGAACAGCAGCAAAGACGGCGATAACCATTGAAGCAAAAATAAGGACCAGTCCGATTAGTATGATGCCAGGAGCGTCGTCCATCTCCGCGATGAGATAGAAGAGCGGCATGCCTGCCGCTAATAAAATACTGATGGTGATTGCACAGTATTTTATATTCTTTAAAGCCCGTACAGACAATTTCGAGAAAGCTTTATTGTGGTCAATATAGCTTAAAAGTTTAAAGGCTTGATACAGAGCAAAGTAAAAAGGTATCGCCGCTGCATACAAATCGATATAAACGAGATATTTCAGATAAGAAATATCTGGATACAAATCAGCTGCAAAATTCGCTATCTTCGGCACGAAAAATATGCACAAAGCAAGAACTGGGATTCCAATAAGAATAACAGCCATCTTTAAAAAGAGTGTTGATCCACGTTTCATAAAGAGCACCTCACTTATTTTGTCGATTTGAATTTAACACATTATTTATCGTTTTACAATAAAAAATTATTGATAAAGGTGATTTTGTTGTTGTTATGGTATGATATCTTTTTGATTTTAGACAAGCGTTTATAAAGCTATGCAAAGAAATACGTCAGCGGAGTATACATCACCTCTTTTGGACCTTTGCGGCTTCCGCCAAACGAAAAGATCAAGCTTAAAGCGTCTTTCGAACGATAGCTTATATGAACGCAGGTTCGAGACAGTCAATGGATTGAAAAACGCTGGTTATGCGATAGTTAACCGGAACTCAGCAGAACCATATCGTCAAATAAATCCTAGGGTGAAAAAGCTCAAACGTACCATAAAGGAATATGTGTCAACAAGGAGACAATAAAACAGCTACCGATTGGCATGTCTTTGCCCATAACGTGAAGACTCGGGTTGAAGTCGAGGAGTTATTTGAGGTGAAGACCGAAGACGATTAGTGTGGTGAAAACAGAAAAGAGAATGTTGTTAGATTTAAATAAAAATAAGACGCCAATTAAGGCGCCTTCATCTCGTCTTAAATCCATTCACAAAACTTTCTCCGTCCTGCTCCGTGTTAATAAGCTGCTGGGCGCTTTGGCTGATTCGTTGAGCAAGCGCCTCTTGCGCTTTTCCTTCAAAGCTGTAGAGAAGCGATGAATAGACGCTGTTCATTTCTTTTTGTATATCGTCTATCTTAAACTTCGGTCTTAGTGTCGTTTTAATGCCTTCAAGCTTCGTTGCGGCTGATACCCTCATGCCCGTTTTCAGCATTTGAAGCTGATTGCGCCGTATGAGGAGCGTATCTTCTTGATCACCGTTTAAGTTGTTGAGTGAGGCTAGTTTATTGAAATTTTCCATTATGTCATCTCCTAAAGCTTAAGCCAGTTTGCCAGCATTTTATCTTTTGATTTAAAATCTTTTGCGATCTGAGCAAGGTGCCTGCTGATGTCTTCTAAATCTGAAATCGTATTTTGTAATGAGGCGATGTACGCTTTTTCGGCATGAACATCGTAAAAGAGCGGATTGCCTTTTTTGTCAAACGACTGCGCCAGGTTTTTCAGCGTATTGTTTACATCTTCGAGTGTCAGCTTGTCGTATAAACCGTGGCCGACTTGACGGTAGGTATCGTGTTTCAGGTCGTTGATTTCGGCGTCGTGTTCCTGATAAGCGTTTTCGGCTTCGCGTTTCATCGTCCGCAGATCGTTGATCATCGCATTTACTTTTTGCGCGAGCTGTTTGGCAACGGCGGGTGTTACTTTAATTGCGCCACTTCCGGATGCAACTTCCGGTGGGAGCATCGCTTTTAAATTTTTGTCATAAATGAGCTCATCGCCCTCTATATTTTGAACGTTGCCGTTTTCGTCGAAGGTGAAGTTATTACTTCCGACCCAATGCGTATCAGGCATTCCTAAGATTGCGGTCTGAAAGAAATACCCAGCGTTTTGCCCGATTTGTTGGAATACATCGCCCTGCATTCTCGCCTCGCGCACCGCATTTGATAATTCAGGGTCCTTCGTATAAATTGTCGTACCGTTGTGCCGGTCATACTCGTTCCACCAGCCGGCCCCGACCATATCATCCGGGTTGATAATCGATTTTATGGATCGGTCATATTCACCGTTATTAATTTTTTTTTGCTGCTCCGCAGAGTGTAGGTGGACGATTGAAGGGCTGTTAAACGCTACGGCATAGACATTATTGTTGACCGCACTGTATTCAGCCTCTGCGCCGCCGAGAGAATGTCCGGTTGTTGAAATGACCGTCGAGGTGCCTTTATACTTTTGTTTAACTTCCCGCACCAGATTGTCAGCTTGCCCGATTTGGGACGTTTTCGTAATTAACTTGTAGTTACCGGTGCTAAGCATCGAGTCTTGTGTCGGAGTTCCGTTATATTTTCCGAGTGTTTTAGAAGTATCTTTCGCATCTTTTTCGACTATGTAGTGTTCCTTCTTTTTCGGGTCAATTCCCATTACAACGTTCCCGCCGTCAGCGTCAATAACATCTTGGAAGAATTGGTTCTTAGGATCTGTTCCCGCGAAGGCTACGACGACGTTTTTTGGTGTGTCAGGTTTAACCCATTTACCGTCCTTTTTCTTCGCTTGAACAAATACATACGCGTCGAGTCCGGTGTCAGAGTCCCTTTTAATTTTATCAACGTAATAAGCCTTATTTGATTTACTCTCTATAGGTGTTCTATCCTTGAAAGCTTCTTTCATTTTATTGCTACTATATGTGTTTTGGCTAAGAAAATAATAATCCTTATCTGTTAAATTAGGAATATCGCTCTTTTTATTCATGTACATAACCCCGCAAACTATGTAAAATGTTATGAGGAAAGGATGGTTTTATGAAAAAATACATAATTATCCTTCTTGCTCTGGTCATTATAACATTTGGAGGAATATTTATGAAGCAACAAAATGATAACAGAGAGAAAGAAGAGCTTTATAATTTGGCTAAGGAAAGAATGACAGACTTTATTAAAACGAATTATGAGGACATTAAGTCAATTGATTATTCTGATGACTACGAAGTGAACCCAATGGGCGGAATTGATATTAAAGGGTATCTAAATGGTGATAAGCAAAAGAAAATATGGGGTATTTATGATAAGTCAAATGACGAAGTAGGGTCCTTCACAGTCGATGCTGAAAGAAAGCCCGAATGTAAAGATAAAATTTGCGATTATTAATAAAAGGTCCGACTCGATTGAGCGGGCTTTTTTCTATTTTTATCTCACGTTTGTTTAACTAATCAGTTTTATTACCCCTGATAATAAATAATGTTGTGATATCATTTCTAGTATTTGTTTTAAACCTACCGTAAAGCATTACATCGTTACAGGCATGAAGGGTGAGCTTTACCCGGTGGAAAAAGAGATTTTCGAAGAGATTTACGAGAAAGTTAGCGAATGACTGAGGAGCCAAATAAACGGTGCCCGTTAAACTCAGATCCCTGAGAAATCTATATTAATTTTTGATGAACCTGTCGTGATATTTCCCTAATGAGGATGTCGATATTAGTCCGTCATAGATGTTTTGGGTACGCCATAAAAGAAAAGATTGCGGATATTAAAGAACCCTTTTAAAATGAGTGAACCTTTTTCCTTACTTCTACAACGTTCCCATGAATAGCCGGAACGATTTAGCTCAGCTCAATCTTGTGAGGAAGGGTATACTTTAGAAAAAGCTTAATATACTGAGGTGAATATTGAAAATATGGATTCGGCATTGAATAATTTAATCATCAGTTGCCATTACGCTTTATTGGGGGCAATTCCATACAAATTAAGGGGACTCGCAGTCAAGTTAGAAAATGAAACGTTATACTGGAAAGGCTATTTTAACGGGGAACCGACAGACGATGAAATAGAAATGCTGAGCGTAGCTTGTACAGAGGTACTTGCTGACTTTCCACATATTAAGGACTGTGAAGAAGAGTATATCAATCATAAGTTTCCTTTAAAAATGGATAAATTACAGTTTTGGGCATTTTTAAGATGGGAAGACAACGAGCATGATGAAATAGGCTGTAAAACACTTTATTATAATTTGTTACGGAGTTTGGTGTGAAGTGTAATAAACGAAAGGTGAATTCATTTTAAGATTATAGGGATTAAAGCTTTAATATGATAGTTGGTTATCGGGAAACCACTTTCAAAAACGCACAAGTTCACAATAATAAAAAGATATTCATGTTGATTAGGCGTGCATCATTGCACGTCTATTCTTTTTGGAAAGAACTTTTACCTAGAACTAAAGAACTCAAAAAGCGAGAATGACACAAATTTTATTAGTTCTATTGTCTTATTTTTTATGCATAATACCAAAAATACACTTCAAATGATTTATAATGAAGCGTGCCTAATAATTAGCAAACATGGAACGTGATTCAATAAAAACGTATAAGGTTATTGCAGTATGAACTGGAGGATACAGTTTTGAAATATAAAAAAGCAGCAGCGCTTGGAATTGGTTTACTTTTATTTATAGGCGGATGTCAGAACAGAGAGGAGTCTGACATTAGCGTCCAAGATTACACAGGACAAGATTTTCATATTCAGAGCAGGGGTTATCAGAAAGAAACCGCTGAGATCGCGGAAGCGCATCGAGATGAGGTTGAAAAAACCGTAAAAGATTATTTCTTGGATCAATATAGAACAAAGGTAAAAGTCCATAACATTGTCGGAGGGCATGGATTTGTTACTGTGTATGCTGAATCGGTCGGAAAATTGCATTTCTACACAAGTGCAAAAATTAAAATTGATTTGGACAAGAAAGAGGTGCAGACTGACGCGATCCGTTCATCGGAGTTGGACGTGAAAGACTCGATTACAAGCGCGATATACGCATTGGCTTTTGAAGACGAATTTGCCGCGCTAGATTACTATTTAGAGAAGCTAACAGAAGAAGAGCCGATTGTAGGCAAAACGCAGGCAGCCGTTGATAACACAAGCGGTAAGGGATATCAGACGCCTTATTATGCTGTTTCTTTAACTGCTGATTGGAAGGATGACCTTTATTCAGCATATTTAGAAAACCCGAAAAGAAGCAAACAAGACTGGCAGGAAAAATTAGAAGATGAAGAAATCACCCCAAAATCATGTGATATCAATATAAATTTATATATGAAAAAAGCACATACAAGGCCAAGTGAACGCATTTATAATCAAGTGGTGCAGGATATTGAAGACATGGAAGAGCTGGCACCAGGGACTTACAGCATTTACTTGAATGACAATAGAATCGATAAAAACTTAGGATTTAATCCAAGAAAAAGCACGCTTGGACGATAATGTCTTCCTAAACTGATCATGAAATTGAAAATGTACTGATACGGAGATCTATTTTAAAATAATGTTTTAAGGAGCCGGAAAGCGGTCGGGTATTTCATTTCATTCCGCACGGTCGCCGGTTTTTTCAGCTGTTCAATCAAAAAGCGGCATCGATTACGGCGCGGCGCGATGCTTCACAAACTTCTTCGGGACGATGCAGGGAACAGAGGAAAAAAACCGCCGGACCCGGGTGGCAGACGGTTTTTCCTTTTGCAGAAAAACTTGTGGAAATAAAGCTGCGTGGAAATCGTGAATATGTGCTGTAAAGGGCGGCTGATTAATGCAGGGAATCTTTAATAATTTTATAGTTTTTATGATTGACGACGGTTAAGGAGTCCAGTTCCAAGTCTCTGTAGTTTTCCATAATCGTAACATCGACGATCACAGAGTTTTCGTTTACTTTCTCTACGATTCCGGTGAGTCCGTTTTTAAATTCGATGACGTTCCCGACTTTTGCAATTTTCAAGTGACTTCCTCTCCTTTAAAGTAAATTAACCTATTGAAAGTATTTTGCAATATTTTCTTGGAGAAGTAAAGCAATTTGGGAAGCGGCATCACTATTGTTGTACCCGGTGTGACTTAATGTTATAGTTAATTAGTTAAAGATGATGAGAGAAAAGGGGAGAGAACAGGTGACAGAGCAAAATGCCATCGATCAGATCGAGCAATTAAGGTCAGGGAGCATTCATGAACTCCACGTAAAAAAAGAAGATTTTCTTTCTTTCAGAGCCATCTTAACAAAGCAGGAAGATTTTAAGCATTTTCGCGGCATTGCCCAGCATGGCGGAGATATTATATTTCAATATATGAAAGAGGCAAGAAGCTGAAAAAGGCTTTCTCAGACCGGCTGAGAAAGCTTTTTTTATTTGTGTGAAGCCATATGTTTCTGGAGATTTTGGTATTCTCTGCATGAAATCGTCCGGCCGTCTGCAATAATGTGACAACCGGACAGTTTGATGGAAGGGATGCCAACATTTTGGCAATGAAATCAGCGATTCGTCTTGTTAGTGTAAAACATATGTTTTTTTCGATGAAGATTTGACAAGGAGGAAGGAAATGAAATCGAAATTTGCTGCGCTAGCTGCGTTTTTAATCTGCATGCTGCCGGCAGCAAGAATCGAACATGCTCAAGCTGTCATGTTGTTCTCGAAAAAAGATAAACAGGAAATGGAACGGCTGATGGAAAGCCTTAAACAGGAAGAAAATCCTGCTTTTCAATTAACAGATGAAAAAAGCTTCATTGAAGCCGCGCATCTGCCGGCTGAAGAGGAGCAGGAAAAAGAAGAAGCTGATGAAGAGACGACGGATCTTTCACATAAAGAAAAAGATCTTTTATCAAGGCTTGTACATGCCGAAGCGAAAGGCGAGTCATTTGAAGGAAAAGTGGCTGTTGCCAATGTCGTCCTGAACCGGGTGGAAGACGGCCGATTTCCTGACAGCGTAAAAAGCGTGATCTATCAAAGAAACGCTTTTGAGCCCGTTCTAAACGGCAGCATCGAGAAAAAAGCAGACCGCGAATCAGTTGAAGCTGTGGAAGAAGCGGTAGATCAAAATAAAAAAGAAACAGACGCTTTATTTTTCTATAATCCCGACATCGCTTCTGATGACTGGATTAAAACAAGAAAAGTCGTGAAGCGCATCGGCAATCATGTCTTTGCGATCTAAAAAGCAGTCAGGGCCATCCGCCTTGACTGCTTTTTATATGCAATTCTTTCTCACTTTTCACCCCCCAAGAAAAAATTTGTTTTTGATACTTTATGAAAATCAATTTTCAATGAAAAAGAAAATAATTTTTAGACTTGTCTCATATGATGGGATAAACCCGTGAGACAAGGAGAGACCTCATGAACCGTTTTGTAAAAGGAATTGTTCTTCTTTCGCTAGCTGCTTTTTTTGCAGAATGTCTTGAATTTGTCATCAACATGATTCTTGCACGGGAGCTTGGCGAGCATGGCATGGGGCTCTACATGAGTGTTTTGCCTTCCATTTTTTTAGTTGTGGTGATTGCGAGCCTTGAGCTGCCTGTATCGATATCGAAGTTTATCGCCGAGTCCACCCCGAAGCTGCACGAAAGCATGCTGAAACATGCATTGCGGATGACTGCGGTCTGCACGGTTTTTTCCACGGCAGCTGCAGTGATCATTCTTCCATTTATTCCGGTTTTTGATTCTTACCACCCTCTGATCAGAGGGCTTGTGATCGGGATGATCCCTACGGTTGCCTTTACGTCGATCGCGAGAGGCTACTTCATGGGCGTTCAGCAAATGGGTAAAATCGCAACGGCGAATGCCCTGAAAAAAATCTTTCAGCTCATCGGCTTGTTTTTATTTTTTCAATGGTATTCCTTTGAATTGGATACTTCTCTTCTGATCTCGTTGTTTGTCCTTGTTGCAAGTGAAGTGGTCGTGTTTGTTTATCTGTTTTCTCAGTTTGTTTTGGTCAGGCGCGCCGCTCAAAAAGGGCAGCAGATCCACCTGCGGAGAAATGATGTTTTAAAGCGCCTGCTCACTGTTTCGATCCCGACGACAGGGCTGCGCGTTTTTCACGCTGTGACAAACGCAGTTGAACCTTTTTTGGTGAAGGGGACGCTGCTTGCCGCTGGCGTATCGAGAACATCGGCCATCGACCAGTTCGGCATGCTTTCGGGGGTGGCGATGACAATCGGCTTTTTTCCGGCTTTCATCGCCCATTCACTGATGGTCGTCATGATCCCGAGCATTTCCGAAAGCTACGCTTACGGACAATACGAAAGAGTGATCAAACGGATTAAACAGGCGATCTTCATCACGCTGTTTTACGGCATACCGTCCGTTATGGTGATGTATCACTTTGCAGAGCCGCTGACCCACTTATTTTTCGATTCGGTTAAGGCGTCGTTTTACCTGAAAATGCTGTGGCCGTATTTTTTATTTCACTTTTTTGCCATGCCGTTTCAGGCCTGTTTAATCGGAATGGGGTTGGCCAAAGATGCCTTTTATCATAATGTATGGGCCAGTGTTTTGTCGTTTTTGATGATGTATGTTCTCGGATCCATGCAGACATTGCAGATGACGGGGATCATCCTAGCGATGAATACCGGAATGATTTTGCTGACGGCGCTGCATTATGTGACGATTTGCAAAGAGCTGGGCGTCACGCTTTTTTTGACAAACAAATCCCGATCTCCGAGAATTGAAAGCCGCTGATTGACCCTCTTCATAGTTTTGGTTTTTGCGGGGAAGCTAATACTAAAAAGAAGGGGAGTTCATATGCGAAGAATCAGTCTTATTTATCCGCTCATCCTGTTGCTTTTTTTCGGAGCCTTCGTATTTCAGCCGCAGGCCTCTGCAAAACATGCTTCTCCGGCAGTCATGCAGATGAACACGGTGGAGGGGCAGCGCGTCGTCATTCCCGCCGAAGGCCAAAAGACGATCGTTCATTTTTGGACGACCTGGTGTCCGCCGTGCCGTGAAGAGCTTCCGCGATTCCAATCCTACTATGAAAGCAAGCAATCCGGAGTAAAGCTCGTGACCGTGAATCTGCTGAATGCCGAAAAAAACGAACAGAAGGTGAAACAGTTTATTAAAGCAAACAAGCTGACATTTCCGATCGTTTTTGACAAAAAGGGCGAAATGATGAAAGCCTACAATGTCATGACGATTCCAACAACATTTTTCTTTAACGAAAAAGGAGAGCTGGAGAAATCGGTTGTCGGACCCATTACTGTGGAACAAATGAAAGAATGGGCAGGGAAAAGCTGAGCCGGGGGTTCAGCTTTTTTTTGAAATCTAAATGATAATTAATATCATGAAGAAATTATAATAATTATTATTTGAAAACGTAGAAAGCCGTGCTATAATGAGAAATAGAAAAGGGTGTGTTCAATGGACAAGAAGCAGTCATACCCTTTATATAAATAAAATACTCCATGTTTATGCTGCCGATGAGGCGGCAATTTGTTTTTTAAGAAGGAAATTGACGATGAATTACATTCTCAATTAGGGAGGATATTGGAGATGCAATTAGAGATCGGGAAACAATCGCAGCAGAACCGTCACACGTTTCATTTTGAAAATTGGAGGCAGCACGGGGAATTGATTGCTGCGCTTTTGTCGGGTTTGTTGATTCTTGCAGGCTGGCTGTTGTCCGGCAATAAAACATTGTCCGTTGTTCTGTTTATTTTAGCTTTTTGTATCGGCGGCTTTGCCAAAGCGAAAGAAGGCATACAAGAAACGTTGGCGGAAAAAACGCTGAATGTTGAACTTCTGATGATTTTTGCGGCGGTCGGGTCAGCGCTGATCGGCTACTGGGCTGAAGGGGCCGTGTTAATTTTTATCTTTTCTCTCAGCGGGGCGCTTGAAACGTATACATTAAATAAAAGCAAACGCGATTTGACATCTCTGATGAAATTGGAGCCGGAGGAAGCCGTTTTGCTCGAAGAAGAAAGAACAAGAACCGTGGCGGCGGCCGATCTTCAAGCGGGCGACCTCATTCTTATTAAACCCGGGGAACGCATTGCGGCAGACGGGGAGATCGAATCGGGAAGAACGAGTATCGACGAATCGGCACTAACGGGTGAATCAATCCCCGCGGAAAAAACCCTCGGAGACGCGGTTTTTGCGGGTACAGTCAATTTGAGCGGATCGCTCACCGTCCGTGTCACAAAGACAAATGAAGATTCGTTGTTCAAAAAGATCATTCGGCTCGTTGAGTCTGCACAAAACAGTGTTTCGCCGTCACAGGCGTTTATTGAGCGGTTTGAAAATATTTATGTTAAAGGGGTTTTGCTTGCTGTCGGACTGCTGCTCTTTCTGCCACATTTTCTGCTTGGCTGGAGCTGGAGCGAGACATTTTACAGAGCGATGGTGTTCATGGTCGTCGCTTCGCCGTGTGCCCTTGTCGCTTCAATCATGCCTGCCGCGCTGTCTTTGATCTCGAATGGCGCAAGAAACGGCCTGCTTGTCAAAGGCAGTGTTTTTCTTGAAAAACTCGGCAACAGCAAAATCGTTGCATTGGATAAAACGGGAACGATTACGAACGGAAAGCCCGGCGTGGAAGATATGCTTTTAGCTGCTGATATCGAGGAGCGCGAATGCTTGGAGGCTGCTGCTGCGATTGAGAAGCAGTCAGGCCATCCGCTTGCCAAAGCGATTGTCGAGTATGCAGAAGCAAAAGGTATCGAGCTTCCCGCAAATGTGTCGATCGAGGAGACGTCAGGGTTTGGCGTTCAGGCTCGATATAATGGAGAGACATGGCTGATCGGCAAAGCCGGATTTGTCGGGGAAGAGGCAGCCGGGCAATTTCTCACGACGGCTGTTCAGGAGCTTGCCAAGCAGGGAAAAACAATTGTGTTCGTGAAAAAAGGCGAAAAAATCGCGGGGTGTTTTGCATTAAAAGACCAAATCAGACCGGAAGCTAAAGCGGTGATCGAAGAGCTGAATGCGCTTGGTGTTCAGACGGCAATGCTGACCGGGGACCAGCCTGAAACCGCAGCGGCCATCGCACGAGAAGCGGGCTTGAAAATCGTCGTTTCAGAATGCCTTCCTGACAGAAAAGTAGAGGAAGCGCAAAAGCTGAAAAAAACATACGGAACAATCGTTATGGTGGGAGACGGAATCAATGATGCACCGGCCCTTGCCGCCGCTGATGTGGGGATCGCAATGGGGGGAGGCACAGATGTCGCACTGGAAACAGCGGATGTTGTTTTAATGAAAAACGAATTGACAGGACTGACCAAAATGATTCGGCTCTCCCGGAAAATGAATACGATCATTAAACAAAACGTGATTTTCTCTCTTGGTGTGATCTGTCTTTTAATCTGCAGCAACTTTCTTCAAATTCTTGATCTGCCACTCGGTGTCATCGGACATGAAGGCAGCACGCTGCTTGTTATTTTAAACGGTCTCAGGCTGCTGAAATCCTAAATAAAGAAACGGCTGCATGCTAACGGCAGCCGTTTTTTCACATCAGAGGGCTGTTTGAGGAAGAGGCGGCAATAATCGAAGCGGGTGGCATCCCCACAATACATAAGCGGTGAGCAAGAGACGGGAAAAACTGATACAATGGATGTGATGCTTTTACATGTTAAATGTATGGTACGGAAACTGTCTCAAGGAGTGAAAAGGAGCATGGAAAGAATTAAACAAATCTCTTCCTGGCTGAAAGAAAAAAACATATCTTCGGCTTTTATTCATTCAAAAGAAAACGTATTTTATCTTACCGGCTTTTATACAGAACCGCACGAACGGCTGATGGGCGTTTTTATTTTTCAAGATGAAGAGCCGTTTTTTGTTTGTCCGCAAATGGAGGCCGGTCAGGCGAGAGCAGCCGGCTGGGCGTATGAGATCATCGGATACGGGGATCATCAAAACCCTTGGGAACTCATATCTTCAGCGCTTCAAAAGCGAAACAGCCAATGTTCAAAAGTGGCGGTTGAAAAAGAAACGCTTGCTCTGTCGCGCGCCGAAATGCTGCAGGCGGTCACAAGCGGTGCGGAGCTTGTCTCTGCGGAAGAAAGGCTGAACCAAATCCGCGTCATCAAAGACGAAAAAGAAATCAGCATCCTCCGTGAAGCGGCCAAGCTTGCCGATTACGGAGTCGAAGCAGGAGCCGCCGCATTAAAAGAGGGGATAGCGGAAATCGATGTCGTCGCTAAAATCGAGTATGAGCTGAAGAAAAAAGGAGTCCAGGGGATGTCGTTTTCCACAATGGTCCTTTTCGGAGAAAAGTCAGGACAGCCGCACGGAAACCCGGGCAGCCGCACGCTTAAGCCGGGCGATTTCGTCCTCTTTGATTTAGGCGTGATCATTGACGGATACTGCTCTGATATTACAAGAACGCTCGTGTATCAAAATGTGAGTGAAAAACAAAAAGAAATATATGATACGGTGCTTCAGGCCGAAACAGAGGCGCTTAAGATGAGTAAGCCCGGTGTCAGAATCGGCGATCTTGATTTAAAAGCGCGCGGCATCATCGAAAAAGCGGGCTATGGCGATTACTTTCCTCACCGTCTCGGGCATGGGCTCGGGATTTCGCCTCATGAATACCCGTCCATGAGCCATAACAATGATGAGCTTTTAAAACAAGGTATGGTATACACGATTGAACCCGGCATCTATGTGCCGGAAATCGGAGGGGTGCGCATCGAGGATGATGTACTTGTCACTGCCGATGGAGCAGAAGCGCTGACAAAGTATCCAAAAGAGCTGACTGTCATTTCATAAAAAACGGAACCCGCGCCCGCGCGCGGGTTCTTTTTTATGCTGACGTGAATCGTTTGTCTTATTACCCGCGTCAATCCTTTGAAATGAAAAAATCGTCAAAGGAACGGAATGGTTTGATCTCGTGTTTTTCTTTAAGCGGTTTCATCGCTGCTTTTGAAGACAGTACGATAACGATACATAATAGAATCAGAATGAAGATACCCATTTTTCTTCCCCTTTCTGGAATGAAAACGTGTTCAGCACCGGTGCTGCCTTCATTCTAAATTATGAAACGCTTTCCATATCAAGCCCTAAATTAATAAAAAACCCTGATGTCAGGGTTTTCAGGAATTTTGCCTAGCCGCTTAATATGATTGACGTTGAAAAAGTCTTCTGATGATCGTTTGATGAATGAATCTACAGCGCCTTTTTGTTTTTATTATGGGGATTTAGATTGATCAAAAGATAATCGGATTGCATCATTATTCTCATGTGAAAAATTTGTATACTAAGCTCAAAAGAAGGGAGGGATTAAATGGGACAAACGCTGACAAATTAAATCTGCCGCAGACAATTTCATCTCTCATCCAGATATTTCAGTCCCCGCAATGATTGCGGATTCACCCCCACACAAATAAGCGTTAAAAAACTTCTCTAATGATTTGAAGTCCATTATCTATGAAAGGAAGCTAGCAAAGAGTGAAAACATTAGGATATGTACTGTTTTTGTCGATATTTGCTTTTGTCAGTATCGTACCGGCAGCTGACGCGAAAGTGATTGATCATGACAAAGTGCAAGGCTTCAGTGAAGTAACCCCTGTGACGGTTTCTCAAAAAGCGGCCAAACGTTTTCAGCCTTATTTAAAGGTCGCAAGCGGCTGCGTGCCTTTTCCCGCAGTTGACGCACAAGGCAATACAAGCGGAGGCCTGGAGCCTACCGGAGCGCCCGAAGGACACTGCAGCAAAAGCGTGGGACAAGTGTACTCCCGCTCTGCATGGTACAATGGAGTATGGGCGATTATGTACGCATGGTATTTTCCTAAAGATTCACCTCTGCCTTTTAATGCATTCGGCCATCGACATGACTGGGAAGGAATCGTCGTATGGATCGATAACCCGGCAAATCAAAATCCAAAAGTGTTTTCCATCGCTTATTCTCAGCACGGTAAATTTCAAAAAACAGCTCCAAACAACAAGATCATGGAAGGTGATCATCCGAAAATCCGCTATGATGCTCCTCAAGCACCGATTAACCACAGTTTATATGTGGACAGCGCAAAGGGCGGAACCCAGCCTCTCATCGGATGGGAAGATTTGACGCCCGCCGCAAGAAACGCATTGAACACGACGGATTTCGGAAGCGCAAACGTTCCTTTCAATGATCACAATTTCATGAATAACCTTGGAAAAGCATGGTTTAGATAAAAATATTTCGTGTATCGGCTGATTGTGAAATATTTTCATATCAGCCGGTTTTTTTCTCCGTACATCTTCTTCACTGTTTTCTTCATATTTATAGAACCCCGAAAAAAATTTCGAAAACGATCAAAATCCACGTCTCCAAGCGATATAATTTCTTTATGACGCGAAATGATCCGGCATGTATGAAAAGATTTGAAAGAAAGAAGGGAAACGAATGGCAAATATCAGGGAAATAGCTGAAACCGCAGGGGTTTCCATCACGACTGTTTCAAGGGTTCTCAACGGCCATCCGTATGTCAAAGAAGAAAAACGCCAAAAAGTTCTTGAGACGATTGAACGTCTCGAATATGCAAGGAATATGCATGCCGTTCATTTATCCAAAGGCTTTTCAAATATGATAGGTGTTGTGCTGCCGACCATCGGCCTCCCTTATTTCGGCGAGCTGCTGGAAGGAATCGCTGAAGAAGCTGCAAAGGAAGGCGTTCACTTTTCGCTTTATCAAACAAATTATCAATTGGAAAAAGAAATTTTTGCATTGGAGCAGCTGAAACAAAGACAGGTGGACGGCCTGATTTTCTGTTCAAAAGCGATGTCTGATGAAGCGCTTTTGGACTGGCATGAGACCGGTCCGTTCATTCTGTGCCAGGACTCAAGCGAACGGTATTTTTCAACGGTCAGCATTCCGCACAAAGATGCTTTCCGGTTAGGACTGGATTTTTTGATTGAAAAGGGGCACACAAAAATCGCCATTGGTTTGGCAAGGAAAAATGGCATGAACAGCCATTTTCGCCTTGAGGCATACAAGGAAGCTTTGGCCGCGATCGGGGAGCCTTACCGGGAAGAATGGGTATTCGAGCGGTCGCTGACGATAACCGACGGGCAAAAGCTGTTCTCTGAATGGAGAGAGATGGAGGAGAAGCCGACAGCTGTTTTTATCGCCAACGACCAAGTAACAGCTGGTATGTTTCTTGAAGCGCAGCGTCATCAGGTGGATATTCCCGGAAGCCTCGCCATTTTAAGCTGTGACAACCAGCCAATCAGTGAAGTGCTGGGCATTTCAACGATCAAAATTAATATAAAGGAAATGGGGAAGCATGCGTTTCGCCTTTTGCGAAAAAGAATCGGCGGTGCCGGCCCGGAAAAACAGACCGTTCCATACAAGCTGATCAAAAGGGCGACTGTGTAATGTAATCAAAACATCAATCATTTTCCAGACAGTGATCAAATTTCGACATTTTTCATCAAAAAGGTCAAAATAAATTGACGCGCTTTCATGAGTTTTGTACGATATGAGAGATTGATGACAAAAAGGAGCTGAGGATCGTGAACAGATCCTTTACCGTTGAAAAGGTACTCAACAACAACGTTTTAATCGCTCTCCATGATGATTACAGAGAAGTTGTCTTGATTGGCAAAGGAATCGGTTTTGGCAAAAAGCGCGGAGATCTTATCGAACATGAGAACTATGAAAAAATGTTTATCTTGGAAAATGATAAGGAACAATCGCAGTATAAGAAGCTCCTCACTTATGTCGATGAAAAAATGGTTGATATCGCCAATGATGTTATCTACCATATCGCGCAAAAAATCGGCCAGCCGCTGAACGAACACATTCATGTCGCGTTGACGGACCATATCGCATTTGCGGTTAAGCGCTTAGAAAAGGGATTTGATATGAAGAATCCGTTTTTGCTTGAGACGGAATCGCTTTATCCGAAGGAATACGAAGTCGCCAAAGAAGCCGTCGATATGATAAATGAAAAATCAGACATTCAGCTGCCTGAAGGCGAAATCGGGTTTATCGCACTTCATATCCACAGTGCGATGACGAACCGCCCGCTTTCTGAAGTCAATCAGCATTCCCAACTGATCTCCAGGCTTGTCCAGGTCATCGAGGATTCGTTCCAGATGCAGGTCAACAGGGAAAGTGTGAACTATTTGCGGCTGATCAGGCACTTGCGCTTTACGATCGACAGGATTAAACGGGACGAGCCGATTCAGGAGCCGGAAAAATTAATGTTATTGTTGAAAACGGAATATCCGCTGTGTTACAATACTGCTTGGAAGATGATCAAGATCTTGCAGCAAGCGCTCAAGAAACCGGTTCATGAGGCAGAAGCCGTTTATTTGACATTGCATTTGTACCGTTTAACTAATAAAATTTCATAACGCCTTTATAACGTGTTACTGATTCGATCAGGCATGAGTGAAAAAAGGGAAGAAATGAAGACGCTGTCTTTTGTTTCTTAGTGTACCCGCTTTCACCCATGCCTTTTTTGTCGTTCTAAAGGCGAAATGTAAACGGTTTATTTGGATGAAAAAGCAGTCTTTTGAACGAAGTTGTCATGAATTTTTGCTGTAAGGTCAAACTATCCTTAGAGGGGGTTAAAACATGTTTAAATCGCTATTTGGCGTTCTGCAAAAAATTGGACGGGCGCTGATGCTTCCTGTTGCGATCCTGCCGGCTGCAGGGATTCTGCTCGCGCTTGGTAATGCCATGCAAAATCCGCAGATGACAAAAGTCGCACCATTCTTAACGAACAGCACCGTTCAGCTTGTTGCGAAAGTGATGGAAAGTTCAGGTGACGTCGTGTTCACCAACTTGGCGCTCCTTTTCGCAGTCGGGGTTGCCATCGGTTTGGCTAACGGCGACGGTGTTGCCGGAATCGCCGCTATTATCGGATATCTTGTTATGAATGTCACGATGAGTGCAGTGCTTCTTCAAAACGGTTCGATTCCAAGCGACGCAGTTGAAAGAGCACAGTTCTTTACTCAAAACCATCCGGAATACACGACAATGCTCGGCATACCGACATTGGCAACGGGGGTATTCGGGGGTATTATTGTCGGTGTCCTGGCCGCTGCCATGTACAACCGATTCTACACAATCGAGCTTCCGCAGTATTTAGGATTCTTTGCCGGAAAGCGCTTTGTTCCGATCATTACATCGATTTGTGCATTGCTGCTGGGACTCGTCATGCTGTTTATCTGGCCGCCGATCCAAGGCGCGCTGAACAGCTTTTCGACAAACTTGCTTGCAGCAAATGAAGCGGTCGCAGCTCTCATTTTCGGAATGATTGAGCGGGCCCTCATCCCGTTCGGTCTGCACCATATTTTCTACTCGCCGTTCTGGTACGAGTTCTTCAGCTATACGAATCAGGCGGGAGAAATTGTCCGCGGTGACCAAAGAATTTTCATGGCGCAAATCAAAGACGGCGTCGATTTGACAGCGGGTACATTTATGACCGGTAAGTATCCGTTCATGATGTTCGGTCTTCCTGCGGCAGCGCTCGCTATTTATCATGAGGCAAAACCGCAGAACAAAAAGCTTGTTGCCGGTATTATGGGTTCAGCAGCATTGACATCATTCTTAACAGGGATCACTGAGCCGATCGAATTCTCATTCTTGTTCGTCGCTCCGATTCTGTTTGCGATTCACTGTGTGTTTGCCGGCCTGTCATTCATGATGATGGACATTTTAAATGTTAAGATCGGGATGACATTCTCCGGCGGTTTGATCGACTACTTCCTGTTCGGAATTCTGCCGAACCGTACAGCTTGGTGGCTTGTCATTCCTGTCGGTTTAGTCCTGGCTGTCGTCTACTACTTCGGATTCAGATTTGCCATCCGCAAGTTCAACTTGAAAACGCCTGGACGCGAAGATGCAGCTGCAGAATCCGCTGATGAAGGCAAAGAAGCAGCAGGAGATCTTCCTTATCAAATTCTAGAGGCGATGGGTGACCAAGAAAACATCAAACACCTTGACGCTTGTATCACAAGACTTCGCGTCACAGTCAACGATCAGAAGAAAGTTGACAAAGAGCGCTTGAAAAAACTCGGCGCATCCGGCGTGCTGGAAGTCGGCAATAACATCCAAGCGATTTTCGGACCAAGATCCGACAATTTAAAATCGCAAATGCAAGACATTATGTCAGGCCGCACGCCGCGTCCTGAAAAAGCACCAAACGCTGCCGAGGAAGTAGAGCAGCAAATCGAAGAAGTCATGGTCGAGCCTCTTCAAAATGAATCAGGTGAAGAAGTATTCGTTTCACCGCTTGCTGGTGAGCTTCATCCGATTACAGATGTTCCGGATCAAGTATTCTCCGGAAAAATGATGGGCGACGGATTCGCGATTCTTCCTGCAGAAGGCACAGTTGTGTCACCTGTAAGAGGGAAAGTGCTGAACGTGTTCCCGACAAAGCATGCGATCGGTCTGCAGTCTGACGGCGGCAGAGAAATTCTGATCCACTTTGGAATCGATACGGTCAGCCTGAAAGGTGAAGGCTTCACTGCATTTGTTTCTGAAGGTGACCGGGTTGAGCCGGGCCAGAAACTGCTTGAAGTCGACATTGAAAAAGTGAAGGACAGCGTACCTTCCCTGATGACGCCGATCGTGTTCACGAACCTTCAAGAAGGCGAAAGCGTGAGCTTAAAGGCAGAAGGCAATGTCAGCCTGACACAGGACGATATCGTCCGCGTTGAAAAATAAATTCACAAAATGGCCGTACTTGTCAGATGACATGTACGGCTGTATGATATAATATTGTGAATGTACTAAAAGCTTTAAATTAAAAGGAGATTGATAAAAAATGGCACAAAAAACGTTTAAAGTAACTGCAGATTCTGGAATCCACGCTCGTCCAGCGACTGTTCTTGTACAAACAGCAAGCAAATATGATGCAGATATTAATTTGGAATATAACGGAAAAACCGTCAACCTTAAATCAATTATGGGTGTTATGTCACTAGGTATTGCTAAAGGTGCTGAAATTACGATTTCTGCTTCCGGCGCTGATGAAAATGATGCTCTTTCCGCACTTGAAGAAACAATGAAAAGCGAAGGTTTAGGCGAATAATGCTTGAACTAAAAGGAATAGGCGCTTCAGCCGGTATTGCGATCGCCAAAGCATATCGGCTTGAGGAGCCTGATCTAACGGTTGAAAAGAAAAACATCTCTGATTCTGATGCGGAAGTAAATCGTTTTGAAGACGCCATCGAGCGTTCTAAAAAAGAGCTTGAAATCATTAAAAACCATGCATTGAAAGAGCTTGGAGAAGATAAAGCGGAAATCTTTTCTGCACATTTGTTAGTATTAAGCGATCCGGAACTGTTAAACCCGATTAAAGACAAAATCAAATCGGACTCCGTCAACGCGGAATTCGCTTTAAAAGAAACGGCCGACATGTTCGTCACAATGTTCGAGTCGATGGATAACGAATATATGAAAGAACGCGCCGCAGACATCCGCGATGTCACCAAGCGTGTCACAGGGCATCTTCTCGGCGTTGAAATTCCGAACCCGAGTCTGATTTCCGAAGAGGTCATCATCGTAGCCGAAGACTTGACACCGTCTGATACAGCGCAACTAAACCGCAACTTTGTTAAAGGGTTTACAACAGATATCGGCGGACGGACGTCCCACTCAGCCATCATGGCGCGCTCGCTTGAAATTCCGGCCGTTGTCGGCACAAAAGCGGCAACAAAAGGCATTCAAAACGGCGTAACAGTGATCGTTGACGGTATCAATGGCGATGTCATCGTTGATCCTGCCCAGGAAACAATCAGCGAATACGAAGAAAAGCATCAAGCCTTCCTGGCGCAAAAAGCCGAATGGGCGAAGCTTGTCAATGAACCGACTGTAACGAATGACGGACATCATGTGGAACTTGCCGCTAATATCGGTACACCTGATGATGTAAAAGGCGTTCTGGAAAATGGAGGAGAAGCAGTCGGCCTTTACCGGACTGAATTCCTTTACATGGGCAGAGACCAGCTTCCGACTGAAGAGGAGCAATTTGATGCCTATAAAACCGTTCTTGAGCGTATGGAAGGCAAATCAGTTGTCGTTCGTACTCTTGATATCGGCGGAGACAAAGAGCTTCCATATTTAGAACTGCCAAAAGAAATGAACCCTTTCTTGGGATACAGAGCGATCCGTCTTTGCCTTGATGAGCAAGAGATTTTCAGAACGCAGCTTCGTGCGCTGCTTCGGGCAAGTACATATGGAAACTTAAAAATTATGTTCCCTATGATCGCGACTGTAAACGAATTTAAAGAAGCGAAAGCAATTCTTTTAGAAGAAAAAGAAAAGCTGAAAGCTGAAGGTCAACAAGTTTCCGAAGACATTGAAGTCGGTATGATGGTTGAAATCCCTTCAACAGCTGTGATCGCTGATCAATTCGCTAAAGAAGTGGATTTCTTCAGCATCGGAACGAATGACCTGATTCAATATACGATGGCTGCTGACCGGATGAATGAGCGGGTATCTTACCTTTACCAGCCGTACAATCCTGCGATTCTCCGCCTGATCACGCTTGTCATTGAAGCGGCCCATAAAGAAGGAAAATGGGTCGGCATGTGCGGCGAAATGGCGGGAGATGAAATCGCGATCCCGATCCTGCTCGGTCTTGGACTGGACGAGTTCTCAATGAGCGCGACGTCAATCCTGCCGGCAAGAACGCAAATCAGCAAGCTTTCTAAAAAAGAGACGGAATCGTTCAAAGAGCAAATTCTGTCCATGAGCACAACAGAAGAGGTTGTACAATTCGTAAAAGAAACCTTCAATATGGCATAAGCGATTGAAAATCCGGACAGGCATAACCAATGCCCGTCCGGGTTTTTTTGTTGATCTGAATGATCTCGGCTGCGGCGGAAATAATACATGTGACCAATAGTTAGAAAGGGGGATTTTGATATGCCCAGGCAGCCATTCAAACCGGGTGATGAGGTCTATGTCATTTACCGGAACCCGCATGCCGCCAATGTCGCGCATATAAAGGAAGCTGAAGTCGTTGATCACCCGCTTCACGAAGGTGAACTGGCATTGTTTATGTATGATACATATCACGCCTTTGCCGAAGATGATGCAGTTTTTTCTTCATATGAAGAGGCGGAACGGCTTTACCGTGAGTTATTTGACGGGGTATGAAAATATTACCGGTATATCACATCCTCTAAATGCAAAAAGTAACGGAAATAAGCAAAGGATGTGTCTGTTTCCAATGGTAAAACCGTTTGTTCCCCAGCTCGTCTATATTGAACCGAGAGCGCTGGAATACCCGCTGGGAAAAGAGCTGAGGGATAAATTTTCAAACATGGGGCTTGAGATCAGGGAAACGACTTCACACAATCAGGTGAGGAATATCCCGGGGGAAGGCCACCTGCAAAAATACAGAAATGCGAAATCCACTTTGGTCATCGGCGTCAGAAAAACATTGAAATTCGATTCATCAAAACCGTCCGCAGAATACGCGATTCCGTTTGCAACAGGGTGTATGGGTCACTGCCATTACTGCTATCTGCAGACGACAATGGGCAGCAAGCCGTATATCAGAACGTACGTCAATGTGGAGGAAATACTTGATCAGGCGGACCAGTATATGAAAGAACGCGCTCCCGAGGATACGCGGTTTGAAGCTTCTTGCACATCTGATATTGTCGGGATTGATCATTTGACACACACATTAAAGCGTGCAATTGAGCATTTCGGTCAATCCGACCACGGTAAATTGCGTTTCGTGACAAAATTCCATCATGTCGACCATTTGCTTGATGCCAAGCACAACGGAAAAACGCGTTTCCGCTTCAGCGTAAATGCCGATTATGTCATCAAAAGTTTTGAACCCGGCACATCCCCTTTGGATAAACGGATCGAAGCCGCCGTGAAAGTAGCGGAAGCAGGCTATCCGCTTGGTTTTATCATCGCTCCGATTTATATTCATGACGGCTGGCAGGAAGGCTACAGAGTGCTGCTCGAAAAGCTCGATCGTGCGCTGCCGCAGCATGCTAGGCGCGACATTACCTTTGAAATGATCCAGCACAGATTCACGAAGCCGGCAAAAAGAGTCATTGAAAAAAACTATCCAAAGACAAAGCTCGAACTGGATGAAGAAAAACGGCGCTATAAATGGGGCAGATACGGGATTGGCAAATATATATACCAGAAGGATGAAGAAGCAGAGCTTCGCAGCGCCCTTGAAACGTATATTGATAACTATTTTCCCGAAGCAAAAATCGAATATTTCACATAACAGAGCTTTAGCCGGAAAAGCTCTGTTTTTTGTTTTGAGATGTTAAAAAAGGGTTTTTCCACTCCATTAAGACCGCATAATGAAGCGATTCCTCATCTTCAATGTAGCCGGGAATCACGCAAACCGGCGATCGTCCGCACTGGAGCAGGAATGAGAGCACGGGATCGCGCTTTTCCCCGTCCAATACAGCTTGAACATACTGTTCGGGCGTCATTTCTTCAGCCGACTTGTGATAATGGGGAATCCGTCCGCCGCCAATGAGCCGCTTGAGCCCTTTAAAAACCGTCAGTTCATACATGGACTGCATCAGCCGCTTTCCGATGCCGAGTTTTCGATAGTGAGGGGACACGGAAATATCGACGACATAAAGGGAGTTTCCATCGTTTTGATGTGTGCCGATATACCCGTTGTCTGTCACTTCGTCCCAGCTGTGGTGAGGATGATGCGGATCAAAATCAGTCATGAGCGCCGTCATCGAACCGATGATTCGGCCTTCGGAAACCGCGCAAAGTGCACCATCGGGAAATCGTTCAATATGGGAATGGAGCTGCTTTTCATTCCACAAAAGGTCTTCCGGAAACGGAGGCGGAAAGCATTCTCTTTGGAGTGCAATCAAATCGGGAATATCTTTGTTGTTGTAATTGCGGATGTCCACCTGCTGATAAGAAATGCCGTTATCGACGTAAAACTGTTTATAGATCGCCCATCACTCCTTTTGATATTTCCTTCATTATACCGTTATTTTAGCAGGCTATCTTAATTTTGCGAAATTTTGGCCGATAAAAAGAATATGAAGGTGCATGTAAAGTAGGGTTTCATTTGTTTAAAAAACTGCATGTCAAAATTGCCGGATTTGTTGCCATCCTGCTGATTTTGACGGTTATCGTCCTACAGTTTTCCACAACACATTTGTTGAAATCGATGCTTGAAGATCAAGCAAAAGAATCGACTTCAAGTCTGCTTAACTCGATCAAAGGTAATATCGAGCTTCAATTAGAAAACTATGAAATCGCTTTAAATCGTATGAGCGACAGTCGAATGGCGCAGTCATTTTTAGAAGATGATCAAAATAAATTATTGGGCAGACTGATCAACGACGAATTAAAGCAAATCAAGGATAAAAACGAATTTGTCACCAATGCGTATATAGCGACTTCAAAAAAAGATATATGGATATACCCGAAAGCCGAATTTGATAAAGATTTTGACCCGACGACCCGGCCCTGGTACACATCGGCTGCCAAAACGTCTGATCAAGTGATCTGGACAGAGCCGTATCAAGATGTCGTGTCTGGAGAGATGATGGTCGCAGCGGCTAAAGCAGTCGTTGTCGACAATAAAGTATTAGGCGTCATCAGCTTAGATATTTCATTGAATTCATTAAACAAAATTATCGAAAATCAAAAGATGCCATATGACGGCTACGCATTTATTTTGGACCAAAACGGGACAATGCTTGCCCACCCGTCAAAACAAGGTGACGATATATCGAAAGACAAAACATATCGGGACATCCCGTCATCCAAAGACGGAATCAAAGTAGGCAAAGATACTGTGATCGCTTATCAGACCGTCGGTGGTACGGGCTGGAAAGTCGGTACGCAATTCGACACGGCGAAGCTGATGTGGGTCGCACAGGAAATGAACAAAATGGTCATGATCGTTTCAATCATTGCTTTGGCAGCGGCGATCATTTTAAGCTATTTCCTTGCCAAAACGATCACAGGCCCGATTAAGCAGCTGATTGCCAAAACAAAGGCTGTCGCGGGCGGTGATTTGACGGTCCAGACAGCAGCTGCCTCAAAAGACGAAATCGGTATATTAACAAAAGACTTCAACAAGATGGTCGAAAACATGAAAGAAATGATTGTGCAAGTCGGAACCTCGTCCGGAAAAGTATCGAAAACGACCGATCAATTAAGCGCTGTTTCAAAAGAAACGGTTTCTGCGAGCGATGAGATTGCCAAAGCAATCGAAGAAGTGGCGACAGGTGCGACAGAACAAGCGGCAGAGATCGAAAATGTAAATGAACAATCCGAACGGCTGTCTGTCAAAATTAAAGAAATTGAACATCATGCCGACAGCATCAAGAAGCTTTCGAGAACATCAGAAGATGCAAGCTATACAGGAATCGATGCTCTCGGGCAGCTGCTTGCAAAATCAAATGAAGCCAACTCGGAGACGAAGAAAGTGGAACATATGCTTTTGCAGCTTGAAGAAAAAACGAAAAACATCGAAGACGTTGTTACAGCCATCTCGGCGATCTCTGATCAAACAAACCTGCTTGCTCTGAACGCCAGCATTGAAGCAGCCCGTGCCGGCGAAAGCGGACGCGGTTTTGCGGTAGTTGCAGAAGAGGTGAGAAAGCTTGCCGAACAATCGGCGGTCTCTTCACAGCATATCAGCGAAACGGTCAAGCAGATTCAGCTGGAAACGAAAGAAGCCGTTTCAGCGATGACGGAAGCAAGCAAGATGAATGAAGAACAAAATGGAATGATTCACGAGACAGGAGAAGCGCTCAGCAAAATTACTGCAGAAATGCAGGCGCTCGTCAACTCAATTGACCACATTTACTCTGAAATCTCTGATATGAGCGGAGAACAGCAAAAAATGTCCGATTCGATCCAGAGCATTTCAGCCATTTCCCAGCAGTCTGCAGCGGCTGCGGAAGAGGTCAGCGCTTCGACAAACGAGCAGCTGACAGCGCTGGAAAGTATCGCCAAATCTGCTGGAGCGCTGAGCGAGGCCAACCAAGAATTATTAAATGCGATCAATAAGTTTAACGTGTAATAAAGAAGTCCCTCTTGTTGAAAGAGGGACTTCCCCTTTTTCAACGCTCACAATCCCAATTTTCAGAATATACGTGTTACACTATAAGTATGAAGGGAGTGATGATTGTGGATTTAAAGATGAATGGCAAAACGGCGCTTGTGGCAGCAAGCAGCAAAGGACTCGGCAATGCGATCGCAAAAGCCCTTGCGACAGAAGGGGCAAATGTCATGCTGTCCGGGAGACACGAAGCGGACTTGAAAAAAGCAGCGGAAGAGCTGAGCGGACTCGGCGGCGGAGCCATCTCTTATCAAGTATGCGATCTTGCAGACGCCGACGGGATCAAAGCGCTCGTTCAAAAGACCGCTGACACATTTGGAACGATCGATATGCTTGTCAACAATGTCGGAGGACCGAAGGGCGGCAGCCTGCTGGATCTGACAGACGCTGACTGGACTTCGTCATTTGAATTGCATCTGCTCAGCTATGTCCGTTTAATCCGCGAAGCTTTTCCATATCTAAAAAAGGATGGAGGACGCATCGTTAATATCGCTTCATCATCAGTCAAGCAACCGATTCCGGGGCTGCTGCTTTCCAATACGTTTCGAATGGGAATCGTCGGTCTGACAAAATCCATTGCTGAAGAGTTGGCCGAACATCGCATTTTGATCAACACGCTCGCCCCGGGAAGAATCGCGACAGACCGCGTGGCAGAGCTTGACCGGCTGAAAGCCGAGAAAACGGGCCTTTCCGAGCAGCAGGTGAAGGAAAGCTATGAGAAAGAGATTCCGCTCGGCTCCTACGGAAAACCTGACGACTTTGCACAGTATGCAAGCTTTCTTTTATCAGAATGCAATACATATATGACTGGACAGACACTGCTGATAGACGGCGGAATGGTAAAAGCGATTTAAGGGGGATGACATCATGAAAAAAACAATCGGATTTATCGGACTCGGTGTAATGGGAAACAGCATGGCCTCGCATATTTTGGCTGCAGGCTATCCCGTCAGCGCCTATACGAGAACAAAACAGAAAGCGGACAGCCTCGTGGAAAAAGGGGCGGAATGGAAATCATCCGTCAAAGCACTGGCGCAGTCGTCTGATGTGATCATCACAATGGTCGGCTACCCAAAAGACGTTGAAGAAGTTTACTTTGGAAGCGAAGGCATTATTGAAAATGCCAAAACAGGTTCTTACCTCATCGATATGACGACTTCCAAGCCTTCTCTCGCCAAACAAATCGAGGATGCTGCAAAAGAGAGAGGACTTTACACTTTAGATGCTCCGGTTTCAGGCGGGGACGTCGGCGCGAGAAACGGCACGCTCGCCATTATGGTCGGAGGAGAACGGAAAGCCTTTGATGAATGCTACCCGATCTTTTCGATCATGGGTGAAAATATCCAATATCAGGGGCCGGCCGGAAGCGGGCAGCATACGAAAATGTGCAACCAGATTGCGATTGCTGCAGGTATGATCGGTGTCGCAGAAGCGATGGCCTACGCCAAAAAATCCGGACTCGATCCCGACAATGTGTTAAAAAGCATTACGACCGGCGCTGCGGGAAGCTGGTCCCTCTCAAATCTCGCGCCTAGAATGCTGAAAGGCGACTTTGAACCGGGCTTTTACGTCAAACACTTTGTTAAAGACATGGGCATCGCGCTAGAAGAAGCGGAGTTGATGGGCGAGAAAATGCCGGGGCTCGAGCTTGCGAAAAGCCTTTACGACACCCTTGTGGAAAAAGGCGAAGAAAACAGCGGCACCCAAAGTGTGTACAAGCTTTGGACAGAATATAAATAACGAAAAAAACCACTTGCTCAATGCAAGTGGTTTTTTGCTGGTTCTTATTTTCCGATGAACTGCTGAGTCCAGTAGTTGCCGTCTTTCACATATCCAACACCGATATGCGTGAAGTTAGGGTTCATAATGTTTTTTCTGTGGCCTTCACTGTTCATCCAAGCTTTGACAACTTCCTGAGGCGTTTTTTGGCCTTTCGCGATGTTTTCTCCGGCAGTGCGGTATGTGATGCCGAATTTCTTCATCATGTCAAATGGAGAACCGTAAGTCGGGCTGTTGTGATCAAAGTAATTGTTATCTTTCATATCTTGAGATTTCGTGCGGGCAACCTTGCTCAGTTTTTCATCCAAAGTAAGAGGTTTTAGCCCTTGTTTCTTTCTTTCCGCATTCGTCAGCTCAACAACTTCTTTTTCATACGCGCTTACAGAAGAAGATGAAGGCGCTGTATTTTGCTTTTGCTGTGAAGTCTGCTCTTTTGAAGCCGCAGGCTTTGAAGCTTCCTGTTTTTGAGTCTGCGTGCTTTCAGGCTTTGAAGCTTTAGGTGCAGAAGACTTGGGTGCAGAAGCTTTAGGCTGTTGAGTGGCTTGTTTCTTATAAGAATGAAGCAGGGACTGAATTTTTTCCTGGTCAGCTTTAGAAAGCTGGTTCATGTTTTGGATATTCAGTTTGCCTGCGAGATCAGTTACATTTATGGAATGAACGGTTTTGACTTGTACTTGCTGCTGCTCTTTAGCGTCAGCGTGTTGAACGCCGCTGAATGTGAAGAGCGTTGCTGCAGCTGCTGCTGATAAAAGAAAAGCTTTTTTCATAAACAGTAATCCTCCTAAATGTTGTAGTTGTTGTTGTTTCGTACACTAGAATCATAACACGGCTTTTTTGAAATAATAGATCCATATATTCCCTTTGACAAGGTATTATTGTTAATTTTGACATAAAAAAAGAAAAACCCTTTGCTGCCAATATGCAACCAGATCGCTCTTTTACGCGTCTTGTCATAAACGTGGTAAAATTTAAATGTGTTAGTTAAATTTTAATATAAAAAGAGATTGACAGCTTTTTTAAAAACTTTAGATTGTAACAACCATTACAAAAGTGTTACAATATATCTCAGTTAATTAATGTAAAAATTGAATATTGTGAGAGGAGAGAGAGTTTCAGTGACAGAATCTCAACATGATCCGGCTGAAATCAAAAAGAGCAGGCGTTCGCGTTTATGGCGGATCAACCTGTACTTCTTTGCGGTGTTCACTTTGTTCGCTGCGCTGATCGTCAAGCTGGGCCTCGTGCAAATCGTCAATGGGGAAGCGTATGAGCAGGAAGCTTCGAAAACCGAGGCGAAAATTGCGTCATACCCGGCGCCGCGGGGTAAAATGTATGACAGATACGGGCGGGTGGTTGTCGACAACCAAAGCGTTCCCGCGATCACATATACGATGATGACAAGCACAAAAACGGAGGAAAAAATCAGCACAGCCAAAAAACTCGCAGAATTGATCGATATCGATCCATCGTTTCTGAAAGAAAGAGATTTGAAAGATTACTGGCTTGCCAGACATCCGAAAAAAGCTGCTGCACTTCTGAAAGACGGCGAGAAAACCCTCAAGTCTGATCAAACATACAAGCTGCAGGTAGACCGCGTTCCGGCGGAAGAGATCAAAGCGCTGGAAAAGGACAAAGACGAGCTTAAAGTCGCCGCGATTTTCAGAAGGTTTTCAGGCGGCTATGCGTATGAGCCGCAGATCGTCAAAGCGATGAGCCCGAAAACCGAGGGGAAAAACGATGCGCAGCTCCTTGATGAGAAGGCTTCAAAACAGATGCCGGCCAACGATTTAACGTATGAGGAAGTCTCACGCGTTTCCGAGCATCTTGAAGAGCTTCCCGGCGTTGACGTCATCATGGACTGGACCAGGAAATATCCTTATGAAAAAACGCTCTACTCCATTTTCGGAGGCGTCACAACGCCTGAGCAAGGGCTCATCAAGGACCGGGAAGACTTCTACCTGACAAGGGGATATGCCCGGAATGACAGAGTGGGAAAAAGTTATCTCGAGTATCAATATGAAGAATATTTAAATCCGAAAAAAGCGAAAGTGCAATATACAGAAAACCGCTCAGGCAAGGTTATCAGCCAGGAAACGGTTGATGAAGGAAGACGCGGGTACGATCTGCAGCTCACCTTCGACATGGAGCTCCAAAAGAAAGTCGAAGAGGCTATCGAAGAGGAGCTTAATAAATTCCGCGGCTCAAACTACATGCTGGACAGAGCGTTCGTCGTCATGATGGATCCGAATAACGGAGACATCCTGTCCATGGCCGGAAAGCGAATCATCGACGGCAAAATCACCGACTATTCAATCGGCGCGTTTACGACCCAGTATGAAATGGGATCAGCCGTCAAAGGTGCGACCGTGCTGGCCGGTTATCAGGACGGCATGCCGCATGGGCAGATGTATTTGGATAACGGAAAGCTGACTTTCGCAGGGCCTGTTATAAAAGGTTCCTATACCGACACAATTGGATGGGCTAATGAAGTCAAAGCGCTTCAAAAAAGTTCAAACGTTTATATGTTTCATGTGGCCATGAGGATTGCAGGAATTACGTATGTACCGAACGGCCCGCTTCCAGCGAACCTAGAGGACTTAAATAAAATGAGATATTACTTCAATCAATTTGGCCTTGGGGTAAAAACAGGCATCGACTTGCCGCAGGAGTCGGCCGGGATGCAGACAAACCCAAAAATAGTCGGGGGTCTCCTTCTCGATGAAGCAATCGGGCAGTTTGACACATATACGCCTTTGCAGCTCGCTCAATATATGTCCGCGATTGCCAACGACGGTTACAGAGTGCAGCCGAGAGTCGTGAAAAGTATTCACCAACCCGAAAGCGAAAAGCTCGGATCTGTCATTGAAGAGCGTTCGGCCAATGTGCTCAATAAAATCAACAACTCCCAAAGCGATATTGAAATCGTGAAAACCGGTTTGAAACGGGTCACTCAGCTTGGTGGAACAGCAGCCGGGACATTCGGTTCACTTGATGTATCAGGCAAAACCGGAACAGCACAGGCGCCTTACTACGGCACGAACAGAAGCTGGTGGGGAACGATGAGTTACAACCTAACCTTTGCCGGTTACTATCCTTCGAAAAATCCTGAGGTTGCTTTCAGCGTTGTTGTTCCGTCTATGACCACTGATAAAGGCGGAATCAACAAAAACATCGCCGCCAAAATCGTCAAAGCCTATGTCGATCTGCAAAAAAAATACAGCAAGGATTAGACAAAAAAGAACACGGATTTTTTCCGGGTTCTTTTTTTGTTATCAAAATTTGACGAATGCTAGAAGTTTTGAAGGAGATTTCTCGCATTTTAGCGAATCCTTTTAAGCAAAATAGTTTTAATGAATGCTGGTCATGAATAGGGTATAAAGGAGGGATATGATGGAACAAAAAACAAAACGTTTTGAGCAATATAAGCCACATATGAATTTACAGGCAGTCCTGTCAGCTAACGGCCGTTTTATATACATATCTGCAAATTGCAAAGAGCTCTTAAGTTACGAGCAGAATGAACTGATCGGTACGTATTTGAAGGACTATTTACACGAAGACGATCTTTTTCTGGTAGAAAGCTATTTTTACAATGAGCATCATTTGCTGCCTTGCACCTTCAGATTTGTGAAAAAAGACTACACGATGATCTGGATCGAAGCATCGATCGATTTCGTGACGACCCATGTTGGAGAAAAAGAACGCGAGATTGTACTCAAAATGAAAGTGTTTGAAGACCGTCCCTCTAAGAAAAGCAGCTCCATAAAAGAGGAAGACACACCGGAAGAAGCTGCCAGGCTGCCGGCAAAAGAGGAATTCGAAGCCATGGTGGAAGGCTTGCCAAACCCTCTGTGCATCAGCGTTCAAGGGGAAATAGTCTACGTCAATGACGCCATGGTCAACCTGCTCGGAGCCGAGCACAAACGGCAAATTATCGGAAAGTATTCCTACGATTTTATCGAGAAAGAGTACCATGACATCGTCAAAAACCGTATCAAGCGGATGCAGCAGGGACTTGATGTCGGAATGATCGAGCAAACTTGGCATAAGCTCGACGGCACGCAGATTCACCTCGAAGTCAAGGCGGCGCCGACCATTTATCAAAACCAGAAAGCGGAGCTGCTCCTGCTCATTGACATTTCATCGAGGAAGAAATTCCAGACCATTTTGCAAAAAAGCAGGGAGCGCTATCAGCTCTTGATTCAAAACTCAATCGATACGATAGCCGTTATTCATAAAGGTAGATGGGTCTTTATGAATGAATCAGGCATTCGTCTGTTTGAAGCAAAAACGTATGAGGATTTAATCGGCAAAGATATTTATGAACATCTGCACCCGTGCGACCACGAAGATGTCAAAGCGAGGCTGGAACGGATTACAGACCGAAAATCCGAATCTGAAATCATAAAGCAGACGTGGTATACATTTGAAAAAAGGCTCATCTATACAGAAATGGTTTGCATCCCTACGACATTTTTCGGGGAAACGGCCGTTCAGGTGATTTTAAGGGATATTTCTGAACGCAAGCAGACCGAGGAGCTGATGGTCCGTTCGGAAAAACTGTCGATCGCCGGACAGCTTGCAGCCGGGATCGCCCACGAAATCCGCAATCCGCTCACCGCGATTAAAGGGTTTTTACAGCTGATGAAGCCCACGATGGAAGAAAATGAACATTATTTTAATATTATCTTTTCCGAATTAAGCAGAATCGAACTGATCTTGAGCGAGCTTCTCATGCTGGCAAAGCCGCAGCAAAACGCATTGAAAGAAAAGCTAGATCTGATCAGGCTGATCCGCGAAGTGACGGCCCTTTTAGAAACGCAGGCCAACTTAAACGGCATTTTGATCAATACGATCCTCCCGGACAATATCTATATTAAAGGGGATCAAAATCAATTAAAGCAAGTGTTTATCAACCTGATCAAAAACGCCGTCGAATCCATGCCGAACGGCGGTACGGTCCATTTGACCGTCAGAGAAACCGAAGATTCGGTCATCGTCGAGGTGGAGGACGAAGGAGAAGGAATACCTGAACATGTCATGAAGCGAATCGGCGAGCCGTTTTTGACGACGAAGGAAAAAGGAACAGGCCTCGGTTTGATGGTCACCTTCAATATCATCGAAAATCACAACGGAACAATCGAAGTCGACAGCAAAGCAGAAAAAGGCACGACATTTAAGATTTCATTTCCAAAATAAAAAACAACGGCGTAAAAGCCGTTGTTTACGTAGTCTGTATCGATTGCCTCTTATTGAAAACAAAGGACTCCAGCCGGTCAAGACCTTCCCTTAGCGTATCAGGAGAATATGCGTAAGAGATCCTCACATAGCCTTCCCCGTATTCAGAAAACGAGCTGCCCGGCACGATCGCAAGCCCCTCTTCCTCAAGAAGCGACATGCAGAAATCAAAGGAAGACATTCCAAATGATTTGATGGACGGGAAAATGTAGAATGCTCCCGACGGTTTAATCACATCGAGGCCCATTGTCACAAGTCTGTCGTACACGTAGTCAAGCCGTTTTTTATATTGCTCGCGCATGATCAGCGCATCATCAAACCCGTTGGTGACGGCTTCCAGAGCTGCTTTTTGAGAGATCGATGAAGCGCATGATACGTTGTATTGATGGACTTTTAAAATATGTTTGGCGATTTCCTTCGGCGCGAACAAAAATCCGATTCTCCAGCCTGTCATGCTGTGGGATTTGGAAAGTCCGCCGATGACGATCGTCTGGTCCCTTAGTACAGACGCGATGGAGTGGTGCGGTCTGTCAAAAGTGAGTTCGCTGTATATTTCATCCGAAAGCACAAAGACGTTTCGACCTTTTAAAAGGGAGGCGATGTCCTTCAGCTCTTCTTCGGACAGCGTCATTCCCGTCGGATTTGACGGATAAGGAAGAACAACACATTTTGTCTTCGGCGTCAGCGCTTCCTCGATCAATTTTGCTGTCAGCTTAAAGCCGTGAGACGTGGTGTCAATGATCAATGGAGACGCTCCGCACATTTTGATGATCGGCTCGTATCCGGGGTATACCGGCCCCGGAAGAATGACTTCATCGCCAGGTGATAAAATCGTGCGGAATGCCGAATCGATGGCCTGGCTGGCTCCGGTCGTCACAATGATCTCGCTTTCCGCTTCATAATTTAAATCGGCTTTTTTCTTCATATAAAGCTGTACAGCCTGCCTCAGTTCGGGATATCCGGCGTTGTGAGTGTAAGATGTTTGATTCTCATCTATCGCTTTTTTGGCGGCCTGTTTGACATGGTGGGGGGTGAAGAAATCAGGCTGGCCGATTGTTAAAGAGATTACGTTTTCGTACTGGGATACAAGGTTTGAGAACTTGCGGATCCCTGAGATTTCGATTTCTTTTACATTTGGATTAAGCAAATGTTCCATTTAGCATCACCTTAAAAATGTTATGGTTTATCTTATTTTACCATCATCAGACCAATTGTCATCTTTTAATCAATCAATTTTATAAAAACTCGTAACAAGTATATGCAAAACAATGCAAGGTATGCGGACATGCGGATGGCAGCAGATAGAAAAATAAGACAATCAAACGATTGTCTTACGTTATATTTCGTTTAGTAGCCGTAATCGAAGTCAACATCTTCTTTCCACGAAATATATATTTGTTCTTCACTGTCTGAAGCATCCTTGAGCATTTCTGTGTAAACAGCACGGCTGACCCCTTCTAAAATGGTCATTTCATGATTTTTAATCGTTACAATTGTTCCCATCATAAACACCTTTCCTGAAAAATCCTTGACCATTGTAACACGATAAATGTCAAAGTCAATGAAAAACTTGTGAGCCGTACATTAATTTAACTTTAAAAAAACGTGATACGTATTGATAATATTCAGCGAATCTTAGTAGTATATAGAAGTCAAGATGTTAGGAGGAAAAGCACATTGGAATTGGAATTAGACAAACACGAAACTGCTCCTGAAAGGAGCGAGTATGCCGGAATCGGCGCGCGTTTTGTAGCTTCCCTGCTCGACGGATTGATTCTCGGGATTCCCGCATATATTTTCACGTACGTTTTAACAGCGGCGTTGATGTTGGGAAATTCGGATATCATGCTCATGATGGAGACTGATCCCGAGTATTTGAGCGATCAGGAAATCTTTACGTTTATCATCAGCATGTTCAAAACCATAGCGATCGTTGGAAGTATTACTTTTATTGTTTATTTTCTTTATTACACGCTGATGGAATCATCCAAATGGCAAGGGACGCTCGGCAAGAAAATCATGAACGTTCAGGTGGCGAAAGCAGAAGGCGGAAGAATCTCTTTCGGCCGTGCGGCCGGAAGGTTTCTGGCCAAAAGCTTTCTTTCTCCGATTTTATTGGTCGGCTACATTATGGCCTTTTTCACAGAAAGGCGCCAGGCGCTTCATGATATGTTGGCAGGAACCATTGTCGTAAAAAAATAACGGGTAAAAGACAGCACGCTTTCAGCATGAATGCGTGCTGTCTTGTTCAGGAAAATGTTTCACGGCAGGAATAAAAATAAGGAGGCATCAATCCAGATGGATACTCAGCCGGAACGTGAACAAGCTGTAAAGCGGGCGCAAAGAACGGGAATCAAGCTCTTTTTGACGTTGCCGATTCTATCTTGGGCGTTATACGATTTTGCAAACACGATTTTTTCATCAAACATTGTGACGATCTTTTTTCCTTATTATTTGCAGGAGGCAGTCGGCGAAAACGCCAGCATGAATCAGGTGGCAAGCACTTTTATCTCCTATTCGAACGCAGCCGCAAGCTTCCTGCTCGTCATTTTCACGCCTTTATTCGGGGTGTTGATTGACCGGACGGGCAGAAAGAAAAAATACATCGGTCTGTTTACGATGATTTGTGTTTTGTGCACCATCTTAATGGGGGTTTTTGCGGGCGCTTCGTTTCAGAAGGACATATACGGGCTTCCGTTATCTTTGATCCTTGTTGTTGTCATGTTTGTGACCGCAAAGTTTTTCTATCATTCAAGCTTGGTGTTTTATGATACGATTTTGGCTGATTTGGGTACAAAAGAAGAAATTCCTCTCTTATCAGGATTCGGGATTGCGATCGGATATATCGGTACTTTGGCCGGCTTAACGGTTTACCTTCTGGTCGGGAACCAGGATTTTCACCGTGCTTTCATCCCGTCGGCTCTCTTGTTTTTACTTTTTTCACTTCCGTATTTGCTCTTCACGAAAGAGAAAAGAAAACCGGAACCGAAAGAAAAAAAATCGTTTTTCAGCGGATACAGGGAAATCGTGCAGACGTTCAAGGACATTCGCCTGTACAAACCGGTCTTCTTGTTCATGATCGCCTACTTTTTCCTGAATGATGCGCTTGCTACAGCAATAGCCATGATGGCGGTTTATTCAAAAACGGTCATCGGTTTTACGACCGGTCAATTTGTATTACTTTACCTTGTTTCAACGGTCTCAAGCATCATCGGTTCATTTTTGCTCGGCTTTGTAACAAAAAAGATCGGCGCTAAACACGCAGTCAGTCTTGTCGCCGCCATTATGATCACCGCTTTGACGATTGGAGCATGCACGACGTCAACAGTCTTGTTTTGGATTGCGGGAAGCCTTTTCGGTATCTCGCTTGGAGGCACATGGGTCGCATCAAGGACACTGATTATCGAACTGACGCCCGAGCATAAAAGAGGCGAATTTTTCGGATTGTTTGCTTTGTCGGGGAAAATCTCTTCCATTTTCGGTCCGGTCCTGTACGGATCGATTACTTTGCTGTTCAGGGATTTAGGGAACATGGCCAGCAGAATGGCTTTCGGATCTTTAGTGTTATTGGCAGCGATCGGCCTGATCATTCATCAAAATGTTAAGGCAAAAGCTTAACCCAGAGCATCAACTTTTAACAAAAGACGCCGATATAAAAAGTAAACACAAAGTAGGATAGAGAGGGATATCAGTGTCTTCAAACCAACAGGAAATTTTATTAAGTTCGGGAACCAATGAATTAGAAATCGTGAAGTTCGAAGTTGGTCTCAACATTTTCGGCATAAATGTCATGAAAGTCAGAGAAATCATTCAGCCGGTTGACATTACGAAAGTGCCTCATTCGCACAAGCATATGGAGGGCATGATCACATTGCGCGGGGAAATTCTTCCCGTCATTGATTTATTCTCTTTCTTCGGCGTCGAACACGGTGAGGACGAGCATCAAGAAAAATACATTGTGACGGAATTCAACAAGCGGAAAATCGTCTTTCACACTGGATCGGTTTCGCAGATTCACCGGGTGTCGTGGGAAGAAATCGAGAAGCCGACCGCTTTAAATCAAGGAATGGACCGTCACCTTACCGGCATCATTAAGCTCGACGGCACAATGATTTTCCTGCCTGATTACGAAAAAATCATTTTTGATCTTGAGTCTGAGTCAGGTACGGACCCTTATCAAATGAAAGATGAAAAATTTGATCAGAGACGGACTGACAAAAAGCTGATGATTGTCGAAGACTCTCCGCTCCTCTTGCGGCTTTTGGTGGAAAAGCTGAATGAAGCAGGGTATAACAACATCGTGTCTTTTGAAAACGGAAAAGAGGCTTACGAACATGTGCTTCAATTGATGGAAGACGGCACAGCCCTTCACGAAAAAGTCGATCTCATGATCACGGATATTGAAATGCCGCAGATGGATGGACACCGGCTCACAAAGCTGTTAAAAGATAACCCGCTGAGTTCGGAGCTGCCGATCTTGATTTTCTCTTCTTTGATTACAGACGATCTTCGCCATAAAGGGGAACAAGTCGGAGCTGACGAACAAATCAGCAAGCCAGAGCTCAACGAACTGATCGAAAAGCTTGATAAATATATTTTCAAGAACTAAAAAAAGCCTCTTTTTGAGGCTTTTTTTATTAAAAATAGCTTTCGCCAAGCTTCTTGAAGACGGGCTTTGAGGCAGGGCGCTTCCGGTTTGTGACGAGCGGTTTTTCCTTAATTCCCGTGTAGTTTTGAAGAAGCTGTTTCGCTATATTCAAGGACATATGAGCTTTAGGGTTCCGATACGAATGATTTAATGTACCTAAGTGTGGAAGGCTTGCGAAGTCTTCTTTTGTTGGAGGCATGTGAAAAAAGTAGTCTCCGAGAGAAATCAGCACATCTGACTGCTGCTGGCTGAATCTTGGATTTTTCGAAAAGTGAAGGCCTACCTTTTTACCCTTTCCTTCATTAAGCAGCTTTTGCAAAGCTTTCTTTTTCAGAAGATACAGGTATTTGGGATTAGTCGCGGTTTTTGCATGGCGATTAACTGTATAAATCGCTTTTGAAAGGTTTTCAACTGTCGGTTTTAATTCTTTCGTATGATTATGGTCGTCCATTTTTTCTCTCCTATCCATTCGTTTCTAGATCACCTCCTAAAGTTGCAAGGCTTATGTCTAAATTATACGAAATAGAACAGAAAATGCAAATATCTCATAGAAAAAACGCGCGATTTTTTAAGGAATCGCGCGTTTTCATCTTTATAAAACAGAGTTCATTTTTGCTTTTGTATTTTTTTGTCTCTTCAGCGCCGCTTGAACGTCGATTTCCGCGTTCTCGGCGCTTAATTTAGGCAGGACGATAAAATAGTACATCGCCGCCAGCAGAATAATTCCCGCCAAACCGTAATATATATAATCCACATCGGCGATGATTCCCGGGAATAAAACAGCGATCACGCCAAGCGCTGAGGATTGCGCCATCATTGTCAGCGGATCGGTCCACCCGCTGACTCTTCCCATCAGCCTTGGGTGGACGATTTTGGGAATCCAGCCGCCAAGCGCTGTGTTGATCGGTCCGATGCATATCCCGGCAAGAAACGCAGCCGAGTAATATACGGGCAATTGATCTGTAAAGCCAAGCAAAATGATAAAGGCACCCGCAATAAAAATCGGGACTGACATCATGTATGCCGGCTTCACTTTTTTTTCAAGCAGAGCGGCGACGGCAATCCCTGTCAAAAGTCCGATACCCAGTACGATTGTAAAGAGGGATGTGTGCCACTCATAACTGTCAGGGGACAGCTCATACTTCATTTTAAACATCGGCAGAACCGAAAGTCCCCCGCTGACAAGTCCGAAGATAAAATATCCGAATACGAGAGAGGCAAGCAATTTATTTTTTAATATATAAACGATGCCTTCCTTAAAATCGTGCATCGAATCTTTGACGGTCATGTTTTTCCAGCCTTTTTGCCCGTTCGGCTGCCGCGCTTCTAGCGGAATATCGCAGGAACGGATTAAAAAGCCGGATACGATAAAGCTCACAAAATCAAGAGCGATAGCACCATGCAGGCCGATCGTCTTGTACATAAAAGCTCCAATTCCTACGCCGAACAATAGAAACAGGCTGAAAAGCATCTGGTTCAGTCCGGCTGCCTTTGCATACTGATCCTTTCTTAAAATGGCCTGGACCAAACTTGCTTCGGCCGGGTAGAAAAATTTTGTAACCGCGCTTCTGATAAATAGAACTAAAAACACAAGCGGTATGATCTGAAGATACAGTACAAAGAAAAGAACGACAGTCAATCCCGCTCTGATCCAATCACAGTTTTCCGCGACTTTCTTGCGGTCAAAACGGTCAGCGACCACCCCGACGATAAAGAATACAAAAACCGTCGGCAAGGAATACATCAGCTCGGCGATTGTCGTGTAGGCCGGCTGGCTGCTGAACCGGTCGAGCAAGAAAAAAGCGAAAGCCATGTTTCCGACTGTCGTTCCCATTTGAGAAGCGAAAGCTGCGAAAAAAAGTCGGACGAAATTACGATTTTTAAAAAGATCCATATATACGCTCCTTACCCTAAAGGTCCCATTATATCTTAATACAAGATGTTGTATTGTTCAAATTGCATTTGTCTGGAAATGTACTGGTCTAAGGTGTAATGGACACTCGGGTTCCGTTGGGTACGATAGAAGCAAGTTCCAGAACATCCTGATTGTGCATGCGGATACATCCCCTTGAAACAGCTTTGCCAATTGACGCCGGGTTATTCGTGCCATGGATGCCGTAGTGCTGTTTTGAGAGGCTCAGCCAGTAGGCGCCGAACGGGCCGCCCGGATTTGGCTGCCGGTTGACAATGACAAATTCGCCTCTCGGCGTCTGTGTGAGGATTTTTCCGACGGCAATCGGATATGTTTTTACAAGTCTGTTTTGCTCATATAATCTGAGCGTTCTCCCGCTGAGAGACACGACAATCCGGTAAGGGATTGTGTCCGGGTTTCTAATGCCGGGAATGATAATCGATTGGCCTGCGGACACTTGGCCGCCGTTTAAGCCCGGATTCGCCTGCAGCAAAGCCTGCCGGGTCATTCTGAAATCGGCGGCGATGCTTTCCAGAGTTTCTCCAGATTTTACTTGGTACATCAGCAATAATCAGCACATCTCCTTTTCAAAACGAAAAGAGAGCCTTTTCCGCTGCTAATATATAGACGGAAAGAGGCTGGGGAAGTTTCGTTTTTTTAATGAGGATTGGATGAAATGAGCGGGAATGCTTTTACTTAATGTATGCAGATGCCTTTCATTTTGAGCCAAAAGGCCGGTTAAGGATTAAGTGGATTCAAGCTGGAACACGGTGATTTCAGGCTTTGACAAAAAGCGGAGCGGCAGCCTGGTCGTGCCGATTCCTCGATTGACATAGATTTTCATTCCAGCTGTTTCATACATCCCTTCCGTATAAATTTCTCCGTACGGAGGCGTGATTAAAGGACCAAATACGGGAATCTGAATTTGTCCGCCGTGGGTGTGTCCGGATATTTGCAAATTGACGGGGTATTGTTTTACCGTTAAAGCAGCGTCTGGCTCATGGACGAGCAAAATCGAGAAGGCTTTTTTACTCAGTTTTGACAGGATGCCTTCATAGTCGGGGCTGCCGAGCATCAAATCATCGAGTGACGCGATCTCTATTACGCTTCCGTCTATCAATTCAAGCTTCATGAAGTCGTTTCGCAGCACCTGAAAACCGGCCGATGCCATGAGCGTCTGATAGACTTTTGTTCCATAGCCGCCGTGATCATGGTTTCCGAATATGGCAAGCTTTCCATAGGGGGCTGAAAGCTTTTTTAAGGCGTTGACAGCATGCTCGTGTTCCCGGTAGCGATGCGGTTTATCTATTAAATCCCCGCTGAATACGATAAGGTCCGGGGAAAGGGCGTTCACTTGGCTGACAACATTTGAAAGCTCGTCTGCTGTAAAGTATTCGCTTAAGTGGGTGTCGCTGAACTGAACGATCCGAAACTGGTCAAACCCTTTAGGAATGAGACGATGCCGAATGGGAATCAAGTTTGTTTCAAGCATGTGCGGCTCGAGATAGCGCGCATAGCCCAAGCCGCCGGCAGCGGTAAAGAGCCCTGCTGCAGCAAGGCCTAAGAAGCCTTTTAAAAATTGTCTTCTGGACGGATTTTTCATAAGCAACCAACCTTTAATAGAATCTCTACATTATATCATCCAGAAAAGCCATTTTAGGACAGTCCGCGTGTTTTGTTA
The DNA here is from genome assembly GCF_001042485.2 of Bacillus paralicheniformis. Classification (GTDB taxonomy): domain Bacteria; phylum Bacillota; class Bacilli; order Bacillales; family Bacillaceae; genus Bacillus; species Bacillus paralicheniformis. Next base: position 118,212 of record NZ_LBMN02000011.1, on the reverse strand, counting down.
ATTTTTTTTAACTTATATGATAAACTATGAATTGAATGAATACTCATTCATAAACAAGGGGGATGGATATGGACAGAAAAGTTGTAATCGTGACCGGCGGGTCGAGCGGAATGGGAAAAGCGATCGCCAAAAAGCAAGTCGAAGAAGGCTGGAATGTGATGATTACAGGCAGAACGCAAGAAACGCTTGAAGCGGCCAAAGAAGAAATTGAAACATTTACGGGGCAGGTGGCTATATGCCGGATGGATGTCAGGTCTGTTGAAGATGTGGAACAGATGATCACAGAGACGGCAGGACGCTTTGGTACGATCGACGCTTTGGTTAACAATGCCGCAGGGAACTTTATCTGCCCTGCTGAAAAACTGTCGGTCAACGGCTGGAAGGCGGTCATCGATATCGTGCTGAACGGCACATTTTATTGCAGCCAGGCAGCCGGCCGCTACTGGATCAAGGAAAAAAAACGCGGCCAGATTTTAAATATGGTCGCGACATATGCATGGGGCGCGGGTGCCGGTGTCGTTCATTCCGCGGCGGCAAAAGCAGGTGTCCTGTCGCTGACGAGGACGCTTGCCGTCGAGTGGGGAAGTGCATACGGGATCAGATGCAATGCCATCGCGCCCGGTCCGATCGAGAGGACGGGCGGTGCCGAAAAATTGTTTGAATCGGAAGAAGCCGCGCACGCGACAATCAAAAGCGTTCCGCTCAACAGGCTGGGAACTCCTGAAGAAATCGCGGGACTCGCCGCATTTTTGCTTTCTGAACAGGCGGGATATGTCAACGGGGAGTGTGTGACGATGGACGGCGGCCAATGGCTGAATCCCCGTCCGTTTTAAGATTTCAAATTCAAAGGTGCGGGCCAGTATGGTATAATCAGACAAAGATTAGAAGCAGGTGATATGCCATGTTGGATCCACTCGATATTTTAACGAACATTGAAGATGTTATTCCATACTATCAGCCGATCTTCAGTGCTGAAGAACAAAAGGTGATCGGCTATGAAGTGCTGGGGCGTATCAAGGTAGAATCTGAAGTGAAGAGTCTCGGGCCGTTTTTTTCTGATCCGACAATTCCTGAAGAATACAAGAAAGAGGTTGATCTCAAGGTGATTCGCCAGGCGCTTGATCATTTTTTGGAGAGCGGGCGCGACCTGCTCATCTTCGTCAATCAAGATGCAAATGTGCTGATGATGGATCACGGTGAATCGTTCCTCGACCTGTTGATGGAATATCAGGATAAAGGGCTCGAGCTCAACCGTTTCGTTATCGAAATCACGGAGCAAAAGTTTGAAGGGGATATTGAACAGCTGCATCATTTGCTGACCTATTACCGTACATACGGAATTAAAGTCGCTGTTGATAATATCGGAAAGGAAAGCAGCAACCTCGACAGAATCGCTCTTCTTTCCCCTGATCTGTTAAAGATCGACCTTCAGCCGCTCAAGCTGTCTTCTCCTTCGCCATCCTATGAATATGTGCTTTACAGCATATCACTCCTTGCCAGAAAAATCGGCGCCGCATTGCTTTACGAGGATATTGAGGCGAGCTTTCAGCTGCAATACGCATGGAGAAACGGAGGCCGGTATTTTCAGGGGCAGTATCTTGAAGTGCCGAAGGATGAATTTATCGAACGGAATGTATTAAAGGACCGGCTGCATGCCGAGTTTCACCAATTTATCACACATGAGAAGAAGAAGCTAACCATTTTGTACGACCACTCTGAGCAGTTTTACAAACGGATTCATCAGCTTGTCACATCGCTAAAGAAAACAGCTCAGTCAGACGATGAGTTTCTCTTCAATCTCGGAAAAGAACTGACCGATTGCAGCTTTAGAATTTACATGTGCGATGAAGACGGGATTCAGCTGACGAAAAACGTGTTTAAACATGATGGAGCATGGATATTTCAGCCTGAGTACATCGGCAAAAACTGGAGCTGGCGCCCTTATTTTCTCGAGAATATCATGAGGATGAGAACGATGAGAAAAGGGTTTTTCAGCGATTTGTACAGCGATATCGAAACGGGGGAAATGATCAGAACATTTTCCTATCCGATGGATGAAGAATTGTATCTGTTCATTGACCTGTCCTACTCATATTTATACGAACAAGACGGATTAATTTAAGCGGCGGCCTTTCGCCGCTTTTTCTTTTCGAAAAAATGAATCCCGAGAGGTTTGTTTTGCGTATATAAAGGAAAATGTGAATATATATGCTAAAAAAGGGGCGGATCATATGAAGAACGTTTGGTCATCCTTACTGTGCGGACTATTGACTGCGGCTTTTGTATTCCTCTGTGCGGATTTTGCCGAAGCCGGAGAAAAACCGACAAGAGCGTCGTTATTTGAGACCCTTCAATCCGTATCCGACGTCCATTTTCAGCTGACCGAAAAGGAAAGAACGAAAAAAGACATGATATCCCTCTTGGAACCTTATATGGAACACGCCATGGCAGCGAAGTACGTGGAGGCGAACGCCTTCCCCGAACAAGCGGGGTGGATTTTTTACGGGACAGACGCGCCGGAAGTTGCAATCCCTTTCTTCAGCTATGATGAAAACACAAAAGTGGCGGTGAAAGACGGAAGCTATACCGTATACGAATGTGTTGGAGATCAAGACCGCGGTCCTGTTTCATATCAAAAAAATTATCAGACGGTGACGCTAAAGAATATCGGCGGCAGCTTCAAAGTAACGGCTATCGGCCAATCTGATACAAAACCGGCTGGAGAAGACATGATGGCCGAACAACCGGATGAGAAAGAAACAAACTCGAATTTTGCGGATAACAAGAAAGAAGACCACGCTGTATTCCCGCTGTTTGTCATCGATGTTAACTGGACATTGGCCGAACTTTTCAGCTAGAAAAAGAATTTTTAAAAAATTCATTGACAATGATACTGATAATCATTATCATTTAATTATAGAGAGATGAACCTCTCTGTTCCCCAACCCCTCTATCAGATCAAGGTTTTAAAAAACTTGGCGCTGCCCCCGCCAAGTTTTTTATTTGCGTGGAATCCTGCATTGCAAATGGCTGCGGGATTTTTGGGCTTTAGGTGTGGGACAGGAATAAGACAATCCTGTTGCCCCATAAATCTAAATTGGTGGTTAAAAAGGCTCCTCTGCAGTCAAAAAAATATTTTTCATGTATGACATGAAAAAAGAAAACTCAAACTATGAAAAGCGGTTTTTCTTTTTCATGATCAGAAAGGAAAAATGTCATCGGCTGATACTTTGTGGTATGATGCGTGTAGAACTTGTATTATAATTAATACTTGTTGATCCTGAAGTTGTTTTTTTGAAAGGAGTCTTTTTTAGAATGTCACAATTAATGGGTATCATCACGAGACTGCAGAGCCTGCAGGAGACTGCGGAGGCTGCCGGAGAACCGACGCAGCGCAATTTTGAAGTAAACGGAGAAAAAATTTGCAGCGTAAAATATTTTGAAAAAAACCAAACATTTGAGCTGACAGTTTATCAAAAAGGCGATAAGCCTACCACATTTCCGTTTGACAACATCGATATGATTTCAATCGAAATCTTTGAACTGCTTCAGCAATAGGAGGATATGGCATGAAAGCTTTTCCAAGCGTTATTTGTCCGAATTGCAAAACAACCGAGCATATGGATCAAGTGCTGACAGCCCAGTCCAATCAGAATGTAATTTACAGATGTGACAGCTGCGGGTTCAGCTTGAAAAATATACCGACCAAAAAAGGATAGCAGACAGACGAATCGTTCCATCTTCGGTGCAGATCAAAAATGAAAAGGGGCATTCCAATGGCTGATTCTTTTCTTTTTTATAATCTTTCTGAAGATCAAATGACATTTCCTGAAGTGATCGGGAGACTGAAGGCGTTCATACGCCAAGATCCGCGGGCAAGCTATCTGCTGTCCGTCGGAACAGACTCGCAAATACATCAGAACTGCACAAAGTTTATCACGGCTATCCATTTGCACCGCAAGGGCAAAGGAGCGTGGGGCTGTCTGAAAAACACGGTTGTCAACAGACCGATACATAGCCTCAGGGAGAAAATATCGCTTGAAACAGCTTACAGCCAAGAGATTGCCGCATATCTTTTAAATGATTACTTTAATGAAATTATGGATCTGCTTCTTCCGTTTACAGACGAGGGAGCAGATTTAACCCTTGAAGTTCATTTGGATATCGGAAAAAAAGGAATGACAAAGGATTTAATCCAGGAAATGACGGGCCGGATCACCTCCATGGGAATCTGTGCCAAAATTAAACCTGACTCCTATACAGCTTCAAGCTATGCAAACCGGTACACAAAATAATTGTTTGAAAGAAAATCGAACAGATGTCGAAATGTGCGGTTGACGTTTGAATTGCAATTTCATATTCTAGCCCTATAGAAACTAGAGAGAACATATTGTTTCTGACTCTAGCTAAATCAATTAGGGGGCTGGTTAAGAATGGAACGCTTTTCAGAAGAAGAGAGAAAACTGTTGCTGAACGTACTTTTGGACCATGAGTATGCCGTAGAGCTACTAAGCAGTGAGATCAATGATATAGAAACGGGTACAAAAAATGTGGATAGCCTGACATATAAAAAACTGGTTACCTTATACGACCGTGTCCGGTCTGAAAATTAGGTCAGATTATATCAATTGATACTCATTAGAGTATCTTTTTTGTTTCCTAAAAGGATATGGAATGATAAACTGACCTTGGAAGAAAGGAAAGTTTTCGACAAATATTGATATCGTTTATATTATTGTAGTATAGGGAAAATATGCGTTGATGGATTAAAGCTGAAAAGGAGTCGAAAAATCATGATTAGTATGCAATCAGATGAACTTCTTGAAACGACAGTAGGTCAGTTTATGATCGATGCTGATAAAGTAGCCCATGTTCAAGTCGGAAATAATCTGGAACATGCCCTTCTCGTGTTGACGAAAACCGGATATACCGCGATCCCTGTACTTGATGCTTCTTTCCGTTTGCACGGATTAATCGGAACGAATATGATCATGGATAAAATCTTCGGCTTGGAACGAATCGAATTTGAGAAGCTTGACAAGATTCATGTTGAAGAAGTCATGCTGACAGACATCCCACGCTTGAAAATTGACGACCCGATCTTAAAAGGATTCGGACTGGTCATCAACAACGCGTTTGTATGTGTCGAAAATGAAGAGCAGGTTTTCGAAGGCATATTTACAAGGCGTGTCGTGTTAAAACAGCTGAATAAGCATTTGAGAACGTTGAATAAATAGGCGCGGCAGCGGCCTATTTTTTATTTGCAGCGCTCCACCAAACCCTCCGCACATTCTCCGAAGCCTGACTTTCCGCTTGATTAAAAAACAGCCGTTTGATTAAATGTATGATAAGAAAAACTTATTGGAATGAGGAATGTCCATGCAGCTTCAAGAGCTCCACATGCTTGTCGTTCTGGCGGAAGAATTAAATATGCGGAAAGCGGCTGAACGCCTGTTTGTTTCCCAGCCGGCTTTGTCCCAACGCCTGCAGACCATTGAGAAATCATGGGGAACGAAAATTTTTTTGAGATCGCAAAAAGGGCTGACGGTTACGTCTGCCGGAGAAAAAATCATCCAGTTCGCAAAAGATGTGACATTGGAACAGGAAAAAGTGAGAGAGAATATCGATGAGTTGGAGGGCGAGATTCACGGTACGCTCAAATTGGCGGCCGCTTCGATCATTGGGCAGCATTGGCTTCCCAACGTTCTGAAAACCTATGTCAAACAATATCCAAACGTGAAAATTTCGCTCGTGACCGGATGGAGCAGCGAAATGCTGAAAAGCCTCTACGAAGACCATGTTCATGTCGGCATTATCAGAGGAAACCCGGAATGGAAAGGACCGAAGCATTACTTGATGCGGGACGAATTGTACCTTGTCGATACAGAGATCCGTAACATTGAGGACATTGCCAAAACGGAACGGCCGTTCATCCAGTTCAAAAGCGACAGTTCGTACTATCAGGAAATTCAGCACTGGTGGCATCAAAAGTTTAAAACGTCGCCAAAGCAGACCATTATTGTCGACCAAATTGAAACATGCAAACAGATGGCTTTCCACGGAATCGGCTATGCGATCCTTCCATCTGTGACGCTTCACGGAAGCGGGAGCCATGTTCATCAAATCCCGCTGCTTGACGCTAAAGGAAAAGCAATCGGCAGAGATACGTGGCTGCTCGGTTATGAGCCGGCTTTCCAACTGAAGCAAGTACAGGCGTTTGTAGAGGTTGTGAAAGAATGTACGGCAACTGAATAAACATCAGAAAGGCAGGACTCAAAAAAGAGGGCTGCTTTTTTTGTGCGATTTATTGACATTGATAATCATTATCATTTAAAGTGTATCTATATAATAATGAAAATCATTATCAATTTCAGAGGTGATTCTGTTGTCTAAAGCATTAATTGCATATGCCAGCATGTCCGGCAACACGGAGGATATCGCGATGATCATCAAAGATACATTGAAGGAGAACGGTTTTGATGTCGCAATTCAGGAAATGGATGATGTCGATGCCGATTCATTGGCTGAATACGATCTTCTTTTAATCGGCACCTACACATGGGGAGACGGGGATCTTCCTTATGAAGCGGAATCGTTTTACGACGAGGTCTCTTCGCTTGACCTTAAAGGAAAGAAAGCGGCATGCTTCGGATCCGGCGACTATGCATACCCCCGCTTTTGCGAAGCGGTCAACACGTTTTACAGCATGCTAGAACGAACCGGCGCCGACCTTTATCGAGAGACCTTGAAAATAGAACTTGCCCCCGAAACGGATGAAGATGCCGAGTGCTGCAAGGAATTTGCCGAAGGTTTTATAAGATGGGCAGAACACGAAAAGCGGCAGGCTGAGACCCATGTTTCATAAAGGTGCGACGGCCGTCGCTTCGGCAAAGCATTCCGGTTACTTTGTCGCCATCAAGCGGGAAGGGATTTTTCACTATTCACTTGAGCAAGGCTGGACAAAGCTCTTTCAATTAAAAAGCAAAATATGTTCCATCACCTATATCGGCGATTATTTATTCGGCGCAGGGGAGAGGGGAACGATTATCAGATCGTCTGACCAAGGAGCAACCTGGTCAATCTCAAGCTTTCCGACAAACGCTACGATTTGGTCGATCACAGGGACAACGGACGGCTTTGTTTGTGCCCATGGGAAGCATTGCATTTACATATCAGAGGATTTCGGCGTCTCATGGAAAATCGTCAAGCCGTTTTCCGCTTTGAGTCATCCGCCCGTTATCCGCTCTCTGTGCCTCCATGAGGAGCGCCTTTACATCGGAACGCAGATTCATGAAGTGCACGGTGGTGTTTGGGCATACGATTTGGCAGCAGAATCGGCTTTTTTGATCAAAAAAGAAACCGGCCGCATGACCGCCTCGATGATCGCATTTGAAGGCGAATGGCTGGTTTGTGCGATGGGATCTAAAAAAGGAAATCACGGTGCCGTCAATTTGGTCAACATCCACACGAATGATGAAATACAAATCAGCCAGGGCCTTGTTGAGAATGAAGAATCATTCCTGGATGTGTCCGAAGACAACGGAATCATCTATGTCACGTCGGCTCAAGACCGAGACGGATTTTCAAGAATCTACCGGCTTGATTTCTTTGAAAGAGAGCTGAAATGGTTTGACACGATTAAAGGGCATGGATTCAGAGTCGCCAATCAAAAGGAGAACTTCTTTTGCGCGGGTCTTTATGAATGCAAATTTGTCAGGCCTTATGAACAGCCTGCTGCAGCCCACTGATTTTATAGCGTTTTATAGGAGGAATAACGATGGGGAAAGTTTTGCTGGTTTATGCAAGCATGTCTGGAAATACAGAAGCAATGGCCGATTTAATCGAGAAAGGCCTTCTTGAGGGCGGGGCCGAAGTTGACCGCCATGAAGCGATGGATGTAGATGCGGCGCTCTTTAACGATTATCAGTATATGATATTTGGCGCTTATACATGGGGCGACGGGGATCTCCCGGATGAGTTTTTGGATATTTACGATGATATGGAAGGGATGGATTTCACAGATAAGATGTTTGCCGTTTTCGGGTCCGGAGATACTTCTTACGAGCATTTTTGCGGTGCCGTCGACATACTTGAGGACAAAATCAAAGAGCTTGGCGGAGACACGGTGCTTCCGTCCGTCAAAATCGAAATGAATCCGGAAGATGAAGAAGAAGACATGCTGCTTCAATTCGGCAGGGATTTTGCAAAGAAATGTGAAGTGCCGGCATGACATTTGCTAAAAAAGGAAACGGGACGCCCCCTTTCCTTTTTTTCTTGTTTTTAAATCTTTCCTTTGATACAGTAATGAGGAGAAAAAGAGAAGGAGGACTTACATAATGAAAATGATGGATGCAAATGAGATTATCTCATTTATTCAAAATAGTAAGAAATCAACACCTGTTAAAGTGTATGTGAAAGGCGACCTTGAAGGAATTGACTTCGGCGCTTCAGCCAAGCCTTTTATTACAGGGCATACTGGGGTAGTATTCGGTGAATGGGCGGAGATTCAAGCTGTGCTCGAAGCAAACAAAGGTAAAATTGAAGACTATGTTGTCGAAAACGACCGCCGCAATTCGGCGATCCCAACGCTCGATTTGAAAAATATTAAAGCGCGAATCGAGCCGGGTGCGATCATCCGCGATCAAGTGGAAATCGGCGACAACGCCGTTATCATGATGGGAGCTTCCATCAACATCGGCTCTGTAATCGGCGAAGGAACGATGATCGATATGAATGTCGTGCTGGGCGGACGAGCTACCGTCGGCAAAAACTGCCACATTGGAGCGGGTTCCGTGCTTGCCGGTGTCATTGAGCCCCCTTCAGCAAAACCTGTCGTTATTGAAGACGATGTCGTCATCGGTGCAAACGCCGTCGTACTTGAAGGTGTGACTGTCGGAAAAGGAGCCGTCGTTGCTGCCGGCGCAATCGTTGTGGAAGATGTGGCACCTTACACAGTAGTTGCCGGAACGCCTGCGAAAAAAATCAAAGACATCGATGAAAAAACAAAAGGCAAAACAGAAATCAAACAGGAATTGCGTCAGCTTTAAGAAGCGGCGGCGAAAAGTGCGTGGATGTGACAATCCACGCATTTTCGTATCGCCGGGGAGGTTAGAAAGATGAAATTGGACGAATTAGCAGCGATTCGCAGAGATCTGCACCAAATTCCTGAACTCGGTTTTCAGGAATATAAGACACAGGCTTATCTTTTGAACCACTTACTAAAGCATCCGGAAGACCGGATTGAAATCGAAAAGTGGAGAACCGGACTGTTTGTAAAGGTTAAAGGGACAGCCCCTGAACAGATTTTGGCTTACAGGGCGGATATGGACGGGCTCTCGATTCGGGAAGATACCGGATATTCTTTTTCTTCCATACATCAGAACCGGATGCATGCGTGCGGGCATGATTTTCATATGACGATTGCCCTCGGCATCATCGATCATTTCGTCCGCAACCCGGTTAAACAAGATCTGTTGTTTTTGTTCCAGCCTGCTGAAGAAGGGCCGGGCGGCGCTGAACCGATGCTTGAAAGCGATTTGTTTAAAAAGTGGGAGCCGAGCATGATCACAGCGCTGCACATCGCGCCTGAGCTCCCGGTCGGAACGATCGGAACGAAAAGCGGGCTGCTCTTTGCCAATACGTCAGAGCTTGTAATCGAACTTGAAGGAAAGGGCGGGCATGCCGCATATCCCCACCTTGCAGAAGATATGGTGGTCGCCGCCAGTTCGCTCGTTACGCAAATGCAGTCGATCGTAGCCAGGAATGTCGATCCGCTGGACAGTGCTGTCATTACCATCGGGACGATTACAGGCGGATCAGCACAAAACATTATCGCTCAGCAAGCAAGGCTTGAAGGGACGATCAGGACGCTGTCCCCGGGATCAATGGAACAGGTGAAGAAAAGGATCGAGGCGATGGTGAGCGGCCTGGAAACGGCTTATCAATGCATCGGTAAAGTCAGCTATCCGGCAGCATATTATCAGGTCTATAATTCAAGCGGTTTAGTTGAAGACTTTATGAAGTTCGTTTCTGAAAACGGCCTTGCAGAGGTCATCCGTTCAAAAGAAGCGATGACAGGAGAGGACTTCGGCTATATGCTGAAAAAGTATCCGGGCTTCATGTTTTGGCTCGGCGTCGATTCACCTTACGGACTCCACCATGCCAAACTGCAGCCGAAAGAGGAAGCGCTTGAGACGGCAGTCCGCGTTATGACGGCTTATTTCTCTTCCAAAGCCAATTAGAACAAGCGGCTGGTATAAAAAATCAGCAAACGTGGCATCTTAATTGGTGGAGGTGTTTCTTCATGTCGAAAAAAATCGGAATCGAACAATCTCTTTCTGATGTCGAGGCTGCTTTGAAGGAAAAAGGGTATGAGGTTGTAACGATGAAAACCGAAGACGATGCAAAAGGCTGCGACTGCTGTGTTGTCACTGGTCTGGACACTGACATGCTCGGGATTTCAGATACGATGACCGGAGCATCTGTCATTCAGGCGACTGGTTTAACTGCCGATGAAATCTGTCAGCAGGTTGAGCAAAAACTTCAGTAATAAACATAAAACCGAAGTTCCAGCTTCGGTTTTAACTTGTTTTTCCAAAAAAACGGCTGTCGGGTGTTAAACGGTTGTTTCATCATCCGGAGGCATGTTACACTTTTTTTAAAGGCTTAAAAAAAGAACAACCGCTAATTTAAATTTATTATCAATTAATATTGACTAAAAATATGGTAAGTATTATAATGAATTATGTATGTGATGTTATTAACTAAATGAGAATTTAATATTTAAATTCTCATTTTGATATGGGTAGCAGAACCCAAAAATCACAATTGGAGGGATACATAAAATGGCAGAACGCATGGTAGGTAAACAAGCGCCGCGCTTTGAAATGGAAGCGGTTCTTGCAAACAAAGAATTTGGAAAAGTAAGCCTTGAAGAAAACATGAAGAATGATAAGTGGACGGTTCTATTCTTCTATCCTATGGACTTTACTTTCGTGTGCCCGACAGAAATTACAGCAATGTCTGACCGCTATGACGAGTTTGAAGACCTTGATGCAGAAGTAATCGGCGTTTCAACTGACACCATCCACACTCACTTGGCATGGATTAACACAGACCGCAAAGAAAATGGTCTCGGCCAGCTGAAATACCCGCTTGCTGCCGACACAAACCATGAAGTATCCCGTGAATACGGCGTACTGATTGAAGAAGAAGGTGTGGCGCTTCGCGGATTGTTCATCATTAATCCGGAAGGCGAACTTCAATATCAAACAGTGTTCCATAACAACATCGGCCGTGATGTAGACGAAACATTGCGCGTGCTTCAAGCGCTGCAAACAGGCGGTCTTTGCCCTGCAAACTGGAAACCGGGTCAAGCAACTCTTTAATTTTTATTCTCAAATTAGAAATCAGATTGGAAAGGTCTAACATTTGTTAGACCTTTTTAATCGACAAAAATGACAATGGAGGAAAAATCATGAAATTACGCCAGCCGATGCCGGAACTGACCGGCGCAAAAGAGTGGTTAAACGGAGAAGTGACAAAAGAGCAGCTTATCGGAGAAAAGCCGACATTAATTCATTTTTGGTCGATCAGCTGCCACTTGTGCAAAGAGGCGATGCCGCAAGTCAATGAGTTCCGCGACCGCTACAGCGATAAACTAAACGTGGTGGCCGTGCATATGCCGCGTTCAGAAGACGATTTAGACTTGAATAAAATCAAAGAGGTTGCCGCTGAACATGATATTACTCAGCCTGTTTTTGTTGACAGCGACCATAAGCTGACTGACGCTTTCGAAAACGAATATGTTCCGGCTTATTACGTTTTTGATAAAACAGGCCAGCTTCGCCATTTTCAAGCTGGAGGAAGCGGGATGAAAATGCTCGAAAAACGTGTAAACCGTGTTCTTGCCGAAACAGAACAGTCTGCTGAATAAAGATGAAAAGCCCCGTTTTCATGGGGTTTTTTGTTTATTCGGCTCCTCATTGCAAAAAAAGCAAAAAAATTTCCTCTATCCGCCCCTTTCGACAAATGGATCATTAGACACTGTTTATTTTACTTGATGAGTCTTATGTCCTGTTTTTGTTTCAGGAGTATTTCTGACTTTCCCTGTACACAACAAACTGCGAATTCGACAAGTGAAATCTGGCAATTTTGAATATTCTGGATTTATAAGCCGGATTAATCATTGATATTTCACACTTTCCATCACGATTAAACAGTAGAGTCTATTCCTAAATTATGTTTCGTTGAAAAGTAATTTTCTATGTTCCTTCATTATTTACCATTTTTCGACAATGAGTTTAGAGTAGGCCGAAATGCTTCGAAAACTCCTCAGGCTTCAAGTTTTCCGGAAATTTAGTTCTATTTTCTTAACGGAAAGCAACAGTAGAAAAACGAAAAAATAGTTGATAAAATTAGTTTGGTAATCTAATATTTTTATTGGAAGGTTTATTTATTCTGATAGGAGGGTATAAACGGTATGTTTAACGAGAGGGAAGCATTGCGTTTAAGATTGGAGCAGCTGAATGAGGCTGAGGTTAAGGTGATTAGGGAGTATCAAATTGAGCGGGATAATATATATGCAAAGCTGCGTGAATTGGATCGTCCATCCAGCTTTAATGATACAAAAAAAGATTTTCGCCCGGAGCGTAAAACGGAATCTCTCCCTGTTTTAGCTGAATTAGCTGCGCAGGAGATGAAGAGCTATCAGCAACAACAGCAGCAGCCGCAAGCATCTCAAAAGAACCAGCAGCAGACTTCTCCGCAAACCTCCTCACTGCCTGCCGGAATTCCAGATGGAACGACAAGGCGCAGAAGGGGTACAGCACGTCCAGGCTCAAAAGCTGCAAAACTGCGTGAAGCGGCGATTAAAACATTAAAACGCCATAATGCGGCCATCAAAAGCTCCGAACTTCAAAAAGAAATCGAAAAAGAGAGCGGACTTGAGATCCCTAATATGACAACCTTTATGCAAAGCCTGATTAAAATGTACCCGGAAGTCAAAAAACCATACCGCGGTCAATATATATTAGAGGGTGAGATTTCTACCGAGACAGAGCAGCAATAGTCAAACCCTTGCTTTTCCAGATAGCGTTTCCATTTTGAGGAACACCAAGGCGGCCGCTATATACGCCGCCGCCCTAATCAACTGCTTGAGACAATCGACTCAAGCGGTTTTTTATAAAATCCAAATTATTCCTTAAAGTGGTATTCAATTTAAAGGTTTTGTTTCTTTGTCTTTGCGTTTAATTTGATAGACCCATTTTTGCGGGGTTGTTTCTTCTTTCGTCTGCTTTTTCCATTCAGTTATTTTCTGATCCATTTTCATGTCATTTTGTTTGATGACGCTCAATTGCTGTTGGAGCTGATCGACTTGCTCCGTAACTGTTTGAAGTACCGCCTCGATCTGCTCTGACCGTTCAAAAAGCTCTTCGTTTTGTTCAAGCGCCTTCTCCGTCTGCTGAGATGTATCAATATCGGCAAAATGAGAAGCGATCCACTTATCACTTTCATCGAGCTGCCTTTTATAGGATAAAATCGTTTCGTAAAACAGCGCTTCTTTTGTTTTTTCAGCCTCCAAAAGGCGGTTTTTCGTTTCTGTCACCCGCTCTTTTAATACCGCAACATCTGTTTCGATTTGTTTGAGCTGAAGACCTTTAGCATGAAGTTCGTCTTTCAGGCGGGCATTTTCGTGTGCAGCGTTTTCGAGCTCATGCTCCTTTTTTTCCCTCAGCGTTTTTTCTTTTTCCGCATGAAGCTTTTCATATTCTATTTGGCTATGTAAGCTTTTTTTCTCTTCTTCGGCTTTTACATTTGTTAAATGAAGGCGGTGCTTTTCTTCTATCTCTTGTTTTCTTGCATAGGTTTCTTTTTGAAGGAGCTCCTGAAGAACAACGATTTTACCCAGCAGTTCGCTTTTTATCCGGTTGAGCGTTTCGGCCGACTCGTCTTCCTTGTTTGCCGAAATCCGCTCCAGTTCGATTGACAGCTGCTGAAGCTGCTGCTTCAGCGCTGCGTTTTCCTGGCTGAGCTTATGATTTTTTTGATGAAAATAGCTTGCTTCAAGCTCGTGGATCAATTGATGTGACCTTGCCAGCTCCGCTTTTAAAAAAAGGTTTTCCTGTGATAAATCATGAAAATAAGGCAGCGAACCCGTTGTTTTTTTCATGGTGACCAGCCCCCTATTAATGTTACAACTACAATATGCATAAATGAAACACGGCATGCCTTTTGAAAAAGAGATTTTACAGACTTGTTCGGATTTCTAAAATTTTGCTATGATGTTCGCAGGCAGAAACACGCGAAGGAAGGTTGAGCTGCATGAAAGAAATACATGTCATATTATCGGGGGGCCTTTCACGCCGTTTTGGGGAACCGAAAGCGTTTGCCCGCTGGCAAGGCAAGCCGCTTTATCAATGGTGCAAACGTGCGCTGGGAGGCGATGTCCTGATATTGAGCCGTCCGGGGCTGACGGAGCGGTTTAAAGAATTCGGGGAAAAAGCGGTGCTGGAAGATATCGAACCGTTCAGTGGGAGAGGGCCGCTTGCAGGTATGTACACAGCCATGGTTCGGGCGGAAGGGGAATGCTATATTTTTTCGGCCTGTGATACCCCGCTTGTCCGGCAGGAGACCATATCGGCTTTAAAACAGCAGATGACCCCGGCGGATGACGCCGTCGTGCCGGTCGCAGACGGAAGGGCGCAGCCGCTTGTTGCTGTCTACAGCAGAAGGGTGAAATCCGTCCTCCTCGAACAGCTTCAGCAGAACGAGCTGAAGATCAGCAGTTTCCTCGACCGCATCCGCGTCAAGTATATTGAAGCTGATAGGGTCGGGGCAGAGCCGTGGGAATTTATAAATGTCAATAAAAAGTCGGATTTAGATAAAATAGAACCGTTCTTTCCGGGATGAAATATTTTATTATAGATTGCAAGGGTTTTTCGGAAAGTGTTTTTCAAAAAACAGCGGACGGAAAAATGATATGATATAGAAAAGGAAGTAAAGGGGATCATCCTGATGCATGAACGGTATTCAAGACAAATCAGATATCAAAACATCGGACAGGCGGGTCAGGACAGAATCAGGCAGAGCCATGTTTTGATCGTCGGAGCCGGGGCGCTCGGCACGTCGGCTGCCGAGGGGCTTGTGCGCGCAGGCATCGGTACACTGTCTATTATAGACCGCGATTATGTGGAATGGAGCAACCTGCAAAGGCAGCAGCTCTATACAGAGAAAGACGCTGAGGAAAGGCTTCCGAAAGCGGCAGCCGCAAAAGAACGTCTTTCCCAGATCAATCGCGATGTTGAGCTTCGTACATATGTTGCCGACGGCACCGTGGAAACACTCAGACCGCTGATCAAAGAAGCGGATGCTGTCATCGATGCAACGGATAACTTTGAGACCCGCATGATCATCAATGACCTTGCCCAAGAGACGGGCACTCCGTGGGTTTATGGCGCTTGTGTCAGCAGTCAGGGCATGTATATGACGATTATTCCTAAAAAAACGCCGTGCCTTGCCTGCCTGTTTGAAGATGTTCCGATTGGCGGGGCTACATGCGACACGTCGGGGATTATTTCGCCGGCCGTTCAAATGGTGTCGGCTTATCAGCAAGCTGAAATTCTAAAAATCTTAACGGACAACCAAGATACGCTTGAAACCGCTTTTGTCACGTTTGATTTATGGGCGAACACCCACTTCCGAATGGAGATCGGCCGCAATGAGACATGTCCTTCGTGCGGAGAAACGCCGGTTTTTCCTTTCCTCAGCAACATGAGCCAAAAAAAAGCCGACGTTCTGTGCGGAAGAGAGACCGTCCAAATTCGCAGCGATATGTTAAAACGGCTGCCTAAAGAGGAACTCATGAAAAAACTTTCGGGCATCGGAAAAGTGGATGCGAATGATTATTTGCTGCATGTACAATACGAGACATTCAGAATCGTCATATTTAACGATGGAAGAGCCCTTGTTCACGGCACAAATGATATAAAAGAAGCCAACTCCATATTGGCGAGAGTCATCGGAATGTAACAACAGGAGGTTTTTTTAATGATTGAAAAAAGAACGCCCATTCCAGTTTTTGAAGCCGCTGCGCGTGTCTCTCGGCACTGGAAGCAGGGAGATACAGAGTGGATCCACCTTGAGGAGAGTCTCCATAGATTTTTAGCCGAAGATGTAAAGGCTGATCACGACGTGCCCGCTTTTGACCGTTCGCCGTACGACGGCTTTGCTGTCCGAGCTTGCGATACCGCCGGTGCTTCACGGGAAAATCCGCTGCAATTCGAGGTGGTTGATCACATTGGAGCCGGAGCCGTGTCAGGTAAAACGCTCGGTCCTTTTCAAGCTGTCAGAATTATGACCGGAGCGCAGATTCCGGAGGGCGCTGATGCGGTAGTCATGCTTGAGCTGACGAAAACCTACTCAGAAGACGGTAAAAACTATATGGTGTTAAAACGCTCATTGGAGCCGGGAGAAAATATTTCAAAAACCGGAGAAGATGCGAGAAAAGGATCAGTGCTTGTGAAGAAAGGAACCCGGATCACACCGGGTGTCGTCGCTTTGCTTGCAACATTCGGATATGCAGCGGTACCTGCAGTCAAAAAGCCTGTGGTAGGCATCATTGCCACCGGAACGGAGCTCCTGAATGTCAGCGATCCCCTCGTTCCCGGAAAAATCCGCAACAGCAATGCAGGCATGGTGGCCGCCCAGGTTGAAGAAGCAGGCGGAACCCCCCTTTATTTAGGGAAGATTTCTGATCGATTTGACGAAAGCTTTGCAGCGGTGGAAAAAGCTTTGGACAAGGTGGATTTTCTGATTACGACCGGAGGGGTGTCCGTAGGGGACTTTGATTTTCTGCCGGCAATTTACGAAAAGCTCGGGGCCGAGGTCCTGTTTAATAAAGTGGCCATGCGTCCGGGAAGTGTAACGACTGTTGCTCAATTAAACGGCAAATTGCTGTTTGGGCTCTCCGGGAACCCGTCAGCCTGCTTCGTTGGATTTGAGCTGTTTGTCAAGCCGTCCCTCCACACCTGGCTGCATCATCAAAAGCCGTATTCTTTATGTGCAGAAGCGGTTTTAAGCAAGGATTTTCCAAAGCCTAATCCGTTTACAAGATTTGTCCGCTCGTTTGTATCCATTAAAGACGGGGCGCTTCATGCGGAGCCTGTCGGCCTGGATAAATCAAGCGCCGTCACGTCGCTGGCAGATGCCAATGCGCTGATGGTTTTGCCGGGCGGAACGAGAGGCTATGAGGCCGGGGCAAGAGTGCATGTTCTGTTATACCGGGATGAGAACGGAAGTGAAGAGCTGTGGCCGCACATTTTCCAATCCTCCAGATCGTAGGGTACCAAAACAGCGGCAAAACGACGTTCGTTGAAAAACTAGCGGAAAAGCTCGGTCAGCTCGGAGTCAAGATTGGCTGCCTGAAACACCACGGACATGGAGGAGAACCGGATGTTTTCGCCGAGGGAAAGGATTCCGACCGCTTTTTTCGGGCTGGAGCGGCTGCGTCCGGCGTCGAAGGAGCAGGCGTTTTTCAGCTGAGGGCGCGCGGCGAGTGGACGCTTGATCAACTGATTGCCGCTTATGGAGTTTTAGCGGTTCAGTGTCTTCTCATCGAAGGATTTAAACATGCGCCATATCAAAAAGTTGTCATGGTCAGAAACGAAGCGGACTGTCAGCTCTTGGAGGAATTGGACGGCATCATCGCCGTCATTTATCAAAAGAGCGAGCCGAAAACGGATGTTCCATCCTTTCATATTGAAGACCCGAGCGCCGTGGCTTTTATTCTGAATCATCTAAAGGAGGAAGGCGTTTGTCTGAACGATTTGTTATAACAAAAGAGCCGATTGTCATCGAAGATATCGTCAAAAAAGTTGAAAAAAGGGAAGCCGGTGCCATCACGACGTTTATTGGAACAGTGAGAGAATGGACAAATGGAAAAAAGACACTCTATCTCGAATATGAAGCATATGTTCCAATGGCGGTCAGCATGCTTGCTCAGATCGGGAAAGAAATCAATGAAAAATGGCCTGGTACAGCTGCAGCGATTACCCATCGCATCGGCAGGCTGGACATCTCCGACGCGGCCGTGGTGATCGCGGTGTCGTCACCTCACCGGAAAGCGGCATATGAAGCGAACGAATATGCGATCGAAAGGATAAAGCAAATTGTGCCGATTTGGAAAAAAGAACATTGGGAGGACGGCGAGACTTGGATCGGCGACCAGCTTGAGACAACTGAATACCCGGAAGGGAAACCAGATTTGGAAGCAGCGGCTTCCGACAGAAAAAGAGGTGCTGACCTTTGATTAAAATTTTACTGTTTGCCCAGCTTGCCGAACAAGCGGGTGCGCAGAGCGTTGATATAAATGAAGAAAAAACGACAACAGACGACATCAGACAGTTTTTAAAAGAAACTTACAATCTTCAGGGGACGGACCGAGCGATGATCGCTGTCAACGAAGTGTACAGAAGAGGAAACAGTGAGGTTAAGTCTGGAGATACGGTTGCTCTTATTCCCCCGGTCAGCGGAGGTTGAGAACGTCGGTCGGTTCAGGCATAGAGCCTGTTACCGACCGACGTTTTTTTTCGAACCGTTTTCCAGATAAATAAAACAGCCGCGCCGTTCTTTCGAAATGTTTGGTTCTAATTTTTGAATCAAGTCATAAAGCTCACTAATACGGTGAACGTTAAAATTGGTTCTTTCTTTCAGTTTCATTTTCAGTTCTTTTGTCGTTACAATTTTTCCTTTTTGCTGTTTAATAATGTCTACGCAATGTGCTGCATAATACTCTTTAGTGGAACGTCTATGTCGCTGGATTTGTCTGTCAAGTTCTCCTAACCTTGCGTAAATCCCTTCGCGTTCTTTCCGGAAGTCCTTCCAGATTTTTTGTTCCAATTCACCTAAGAGGAGAAGCTGTTTTTTTAAAGCCTCTCTTTTCGCCATTGCAATCAACTCCGTCATTCATAATTTGATAACATTTTCTATTATTTTACATCATCTTCCTTCATTCATCAAAAAATTTCCTTTGCCAACAAGAAACTATTTTTTATTGACTGTCACATTTTAAAAAGGATTTATTTCAAGCGGAAGAAGGAGGAAAACTCCATAATAAGTCTGAATTTTGTAAAATCGGTGGAATTTTATTTCGCAAACCGATATATTAGATGATGTGTCCTTGTTTTACATGAATTGGAAAGGTGCTGGTGCAAATGGAGTCCCTTAAAAAACTAAAAGATTTTTATTGGCCTTATAAAAGAATGTTCTTGTGGTCGCTTGTGTCGATGCTTCTGATGACGGCGATCACTGTTGTTTACCCGATTATTCTGCAAATGACAATTGATGAAGTGATTCTCGGCGGAAGGTACGGTTTGGTCATATGGATCAGCCTCGGGTTCATCGCTGTCATGGCGGCGAAGGGCGCAGCTACTTTTTTTCATCAGTATCTTGGAGATATGTTCGGAATCCGCTCGGTCTACCGGTTAAGAAAAGAGCTGTATGCGAAGTTGCAGCGTCTGCCGTTCAAGTATTATGACAGCGCTAAAACGGGAGATTTAATGTCGAGGCTTACGGCTGACGTCGAAGGCATCAGATTCTTTTTATCTTTCGGTTTTGCTGAGGCGATTCGCTTTATCCTGCTTGTCACCTTCAGTCTGTCTGTCATGTTTTCTTATTCTGTGCCGCTGACTCTGGTAACGATTGCTTCTCTGCCGTTTTTAGGAGCGGTTGTCTACAGGTTTGATAAAAAAGTGCATCCGGCTTTTCGGAACATAAGAAAATCTTTCGCCCGTTTAAATACGAAAGTTCAGGAAAATATCAGCGGCATGAATACCGTTAAATCTTTATCAAAAGAAGATTTTGAGATTCAAAACTTTACTCATTCAAATGACCATTTTCGAAATAAAAACTTAAACGCTTCGTTTATCATGTCTAAATTCTTTCCGCTGATGGAGTTTATCGGCAATATTTGCCTCGTTGCCCTGTTGTCGTTCGGCGGCTGGCTCGTGATGCAAAACAGCTTAAAACCGGGGGAGCTTGTCGCTTTTTTCAGTCTTGTCAATTACTTAATGTGGCCGATCATGAACCTCGGTTATGTCATCAACCTGTTTTCACAAGCGAAAGCATCAGGAGAGCGGCTGCTGGAAATTCTTGATGCCAAAGAGGAAATCACCGACAGCGGACATGCGGTGAAAAACGGCAGACTGAACGGCGATGTCGTATTCAGCGATGTTTCCCTTCAATATACAAAAGAAAACGCTGAAGCACTGCATGGAGTGTCTTTTCAAGCCGAGCGCGGCAAAACGATCGGGTTAATCGGTGCGACGGGGTCAGGAAAGAGCAGTATCATTCAACTGCTGAGCCGCTTTTATGAGCCGACATCCGGCCGGATCATGATCGACGGCAAGCCGCTTGAACACTACTCATTAAAAATGCTGCGCTCCAATATCGGCGTCGTCCCGCAGGAATCGTTTTTATTTTCATCAACGATCAGATCAAACATATCTTATGGAAATCCTGATGCATCAATGGAAGAGATCATCGAAAGCGCGAAAAGAGCCCAGGCGCACGATTTTATCATGGAGCTTCCGAACCAATACGATACGATGCTCGGCGAGAGGGGGCTCGGACTGTCCGGTGGCCAAAAACAGCGAATCGCGATTGCGAGGGCGATTTGTCTGAACCCGGGCATTCTCATCCTCGATGATTCGACGAGTGCCGTTGACATGGAAACGGAGCACCGTATTCAGCTTGCATTGCGGGAAGTGATGCGGGATCGGACGACGTTCATCATCGCTCACAGAATCTCATCCTTAAAGCATGCCGACGAAATTCTTGTGCTCGATAAAGGTGTTGTTAAGGAAAGGGGAACACACGAACAATTATTGGAAGAAAACGGTTTATACAAACGGATTTTTGATTTGCAGTATAAAGATCAAAATGTGTTGAATGAGCCGCATTTTGCAGGATAGGAGGCTCTTGCTATGGAAAATCAGGCGAAAAAACAAACATTGATGAATCGGTTTTTTTATACTTCAGACCAAATCATTGAAAAGCCTTTTAACTGGGCGCAGATGTGGAGGCTGCTCAAATATTTAAAGCCTTACCGAAAAAATCTGCTGCCGCTCTCCTTTTTAACGGTCATGATCTCGGCGGCGATCCGGCTGACGGTGCCGATTTTGATCGGCGTCTATGCGCTCGACAAAGCAATCGCAGGCCGGGATATGAATCTTCTTGCGATTCTGATCTCCGTCATCAGTGGATTATATCTTGTCAATTATGTTAGCAATGTGTTGAGAATCCGCTGGATGAACAAGCTTGGCCAGCATGTCATTTATGATCTCAGACAGCATTTATTTACGCATGTTCAGCGGCTGTCGCATCGCTTTTTCGATGAGCGTTCGGCAGGTTCCATCCTTGTCCGGATCATGAATGACATCAATTCTCTGCAGGAATTATTTACGAGCGGAGTCATCAATTTATTGATGGATATCCTGCTCCTCTTCGGTATTATCGTCATTCTGTTTTCGCTCAGTCCTGAGCTGACCATCGCCATCATGGTGACGCTGCCTGTTATGTTCTTCATTTCAACCAATCTCAGAAGGAAAATCCGACGATCCTGGCAAAAGGTGCGCTTAAAGCAGTCCAAACTGAATTCCCATTTGAATGAAAGCATTCAAGGCATCCGGGTCACTCAGGCATTTACGCAGGAAAAAGAGAATATGATGTATTTTGAAGGCGTCAACAGCGAGAACTTTGAAGCCTGGCGGGGAGCGACGAAAAAAAATGCGACATTCCGCCCGCTTGTAGAAATGACAAACGCCGTCGGGACGGCCATTTTAATCTGGTACGGCACAAGCTTAATCATCAATGAAACGATTACGATCGGTGTATTTGTCTCATTCGCCTTCTATCTCGGAATGTTCTGGGAGCCGATTTCAAGGCTCGGCCAAGTCTACAACCAGCTGTTGATGGGGATGGCTTCGTCAGAGAGGATATTTGAATTTCTGGATGAAAAACCGAGTGTGGCAGACAAGGAAGATGCGGTCAAAATTAAAGAATTAAAAGGCCGGATCGAATTTGAACAGGTGGAATTTTCTTATGACGGGAATCGCAAGGCGCTGCACAGCATTTCATTTGAGGTGCCGGCGGGAACATCGCTCGCGCTTGTCGGACATACAGGATCAGGGAAGACGACGATCGCGAATCTGATCAGCAGGTTTTACGATGCAACAGGCGGGACTGTCAAAGTGGACGGAATACCGATTACCGATATCTCGCTTTCCGATCTTCGTTCGCAAATCAGCATCGTGCTGCAGGATACGTTTATTTTTTCCGGAACGATTATGGAAAATATTCGTTTTGGCCGTCCGAATGCCGCCGATGAAGAAGTGATCGAAGCAGCAAAAGCTGTCGGGGCCGATTCGTTTATTTCAGCGCTTCCGAATGGATACGCCACAGAAGTGGAAGAACGCGGCAATGTATTATCGGCAGGTGAGCGGCAGCTCATTTCATTCGCGAGGGCGCTCCTGGCAGACCCTCGCATTCTGATCCTTGATGAAGCAACCGCAAGTATTGACACAGAAACGGAAGTCAAGATTCAGGCTGCATTGAAAACCCTGCTCCATGGCAGAACGGCTATTATGATCGCTCACAGGCTTTCAACGATAAGGGATGCGGATAAAATCCTGGTTCTTGACCACGGCCGGAAAATAGAGGAAGGAAATCACCAGGAATTAATCGAAAAACGTGGAATGTATTATGAGCTGGTGAAAGCGCAGTATCAAATGTTTCAGCGAAACTAAACTGAAACCGTCCGCGGCCGCATATTCTGAAACCGTCCGCGGCCGCATATTCTGAAATGCGGCCGGGGCGTTTTTTTGAGAAAACAGAGGTGAAACATTTTAGATGATTCTGCGTATAAACTGGTAATTCATTTTTTAAGGGGGATACATATGGAAACGCATTTAGAAACTGAAAAAGTAAAAAATCCGTCATTGTTCGGATTGATTACCCATCCCGGAGAACAGTTTGAGAGAATGAGAGAAAAGCCGGCTGTCTGGTTTCCGCTTGTTATTGTTTTATTATTGTCGGTTACCGGCGCGTATATGCTCAGCGAAAAAACGGTGTTATCTACCGATTTGTCGGAAATGCCGGGAGATGATGAAACATTTGAAGCCACTATGAAGAGAATCGGGATCATCGGCGGGATCATCGGCGGGATCATCGGCTTTGTGATTGCCTTGCTGATCAGCGCTTTAATCTATTGGCTGATTGTCAAAATCGGAAGAGGAACAACCAATTTTGTTCACATGTTTTCGCTGTCTGTTTTTACATATTTTATTGCGGCTATCGGGCAATTCATAGGCGGGCTTGTGATCTATTATTCAAATATTGATCCCACGATCGCCATCACGTCTTTAAGCAGCATCATCCCGGCAGACGAGCCGCTCAAATCGGTATTAGGTGTATTTGATATTTTCACCATCTGGTCGCTCGCACTGGTTGCACTGGGTCTCCAAAAGGTTGGGGGCATCTCCAAAAAAGCGGCTTGGACCGGTGTGATCATTTTATTTGTGATCTCCATTTTGCTCGCTTTAACAGGCGGAATCGCGAGGAATTTCTTCGATACATTTGAAGGAGCAATGTAAATGAAAAAAATATGGATCGGCATTATCATTGTTGGGGCTGCTGCGCTTTTTATCGGACTCAACCTCTACCGCTCGGTGCAAACGGGCGGAGGGGCTGAAACAGCGGTCCAAACCGTCAAATTGGAAGAGAAAGAGATTTCTTCTGAAGTCATGGTTCCGGGCGCCCTAAAGTTTGCCAACGAACAATACGAATATTTTGAACCCGAAAAAGGGAAAATTGCCGACATCAAAGTAAAAGAAGGCGACAAGGTGAAAAAAGGAGATGTGCTTTTCACCTATACGAACGAAGAAATTCGCCTGGAAAAAGAACAGAATGCTTTATCCATTCAATCGAAGGAACTCCAGCTTGAACAGGTAAAGCGAAAAATCAGCAGTCTAAAAAGCAAGGAAGACGAGCTGAAGGCTGAGCTGGGAGCGGAAAAAGCCAAAAGGCAAATGGATGACGAACGGTCCCAGCTTGAAATGGAAGAAAAATCGCTTCAGCTTGAGCTGAAACAAGCCGACCTGCAAAAGGAAACGCTCGCGAAAAAATCTGCAGCGCTGCAAGTAAAAAGCGGCATTGACGGGACAGTGATCACCGCTGATAAACAAGCCGCCTTAAAGCAATCGGATATTCAAAAGCCGGTTATACATATAGGTAACGAGGACAAGCTTGTCGTTAAAGGTGTGTTGTCAGAGTATGACACATTGAAAGTGAAAAAGGGACAGAACGTGACCATCACATCGGATGTCATCCAAAATAAAGAGTGGCGGGGCAGAATCTCTCAAGTCGGATTGGTTCCCGAAGAAGAGGCGTCTGCAGGTGCTGCGGGAGGAAAGGAACAAGCTGTTCAATATCCGTTTGAAGTCAAAATAAAAGGGGAGCGTCCTAAAGCAAAGCCCGGCTTCAATATGATTCTCAAAATCCAGACGGACAAAAGAACCATTCAGGCTCTTCCTGAAGATGCCGTCAAGCAGGATGATGATCAATCATACGTGTATGTCGTCAGAGACGGAAAGGCGAAAAGGATCAATGTCAAAACCGGCGAGAAAGCAGATGGCGTCGTTGAAATTACCGGCGGTCTGACGAACAAGGACCGGGTTATCGCAAACCCGGCCGAGGACATGAAAAGCGGAACGGAAGTGAAGCTTCAATGATTGAGCTTTCCCGCGTGAAAAAAAGCTACCAAATCGGAGGGGAAACCATTGATGTTCTCAGGGAGATCAATATGAAAATTGAGCCGGGTGAATATCTGTCCATCATGGGGCCTTCCGGTTCCGGAAAATCGACAATCATGAACATTATCGGCTGTCTTGACCGCCCGACATCGGGTATTTACAGGCTGGACGGCGAGGATATTTCATCATATGGTGAAAGGGAGCTTGCCGGCGTCAGAAACCGTTTAATCGGTTTTGTTTTTCAGCAGTTTCAGCTTCTGCCGAGACTGAATGCCATAAAGAATGTGGAGCTTCCGATGATCTACTCCGGCATTCCAAGAAAAGAGCGGCGGGAGCGGGCCGAACGGGCGCTTGAAAAAGTCGGGCTCAAGGACAGAATGCGCCATTTGCCGAACGAGCTTTCCGGCGGCCAAAAACAGCGTGTAGCCATCGCAAGAGCGATCGTCAATGAACCGAAGCTGATATTGGCCGATGAACCGACCGGAGCGCTCGATACGAAAACAAGCCGGGATATCATGGAGCAATTCACCGAATTGAATGAGGAAGGAACGACGGTGGTGCTCGTCACCCACGAACCGGAGATTGCAGATTATACAAGCCGGATCATCATGGTGAGGGACGGTGTGATCGTCTCGCCGGAAACAGAGCGGAGGGGGACGGTGCAATGAATCTCATCGAAAACTTGAGAATGGCGTTAAGTTCCATCCTTTCCCATAAACTGCGCTCGATTTTAACAATGCTCGGAATCATTATCGGTGTAGGCTCTGTTATTGTCGTTGTTGCAGCGGGGCAAGGAGGAGAGCAAATGCTCAAGCAGACGATCAGCGGGCCCGGCAACACGGTCGAAATCTATTATCAGCCCAGCAATGAAGAATTGACGTCCAATCCCAACGCCTATTTAGACGCCGGCTTCACCGAAGAAGACATCAGAAGTTTAAAGTCACTCGAAGGCGTGAAGCATGTCGTTGCGAAAACTACCGAGTCTATGAATGTCCGTTTCCGGGATGAAAAAACGGATGCCGCTGTAAACGGCATTAATGACGGATATATCAGCATCAACTCGATGGAAGTCGAAAAGGGAAGAGAGTTTTCAGAAGAGGATTACAATGCCGGAAGCAGGGTCGCCGTCGTTTCGCCGAAACTTGCGGAGGAACTTTTTTCTCAGCAGTCGCCTCTCGGCCGCGTCGTATGGATCAATGGCCAGCCCGTTGAAATCATCGGCGTATTAAAAGAAGAAGCCGGGCTGCTTGCGTTGGGGATGAATGAGATGTATGTTCCGTTTTCAATGTTAAAATCGTCCTTCGGCATCAGCGACTATGACTCTGTCTCCGTTCAAGCTGAATCTGCCGACCATCTGCAAGCCGTCGGAAAGCAGGCTGCCGCGGCCGTCAACAACAATCACGGCACCACGGACTCGTACGAAGTGATGAACATGGAGGCCATAGCGGCCGGGATCAGCCAGATTACAACAATTATGACGATGTTCATCGGCTCAATTGCAGGCATATCTTTACTCGTTGGCGGGATCGGCGTCATGAATATTATGCTGGTGTCGGTCACGGAACGGACGAGGGAAATCGGGATTCGAAAATCGCTTGGTGCAACAAGAGGCCAGATTTTGATGCAATTTTTAATAGAATCGTCTTTGATCACGCTGATTGGCGGGGTGTTTGGCATCGGCCTCGGATACGGCGGAGCCGCCCTAGTTTCGTTTTTTGCCGGTTGGCCGCCGCTCGTTTCCTGGCAGGTGGTCCTCGGAGGCGTCCTGTTCAGCATGGCGATCGGGGTTATCTTTGGCCTCATCCCGGCCAATAAAGCGGCCCGCCTTCATCCGATTGATGCATTGAGGTATGAGTAAAGCGGCATATAGTCGTCAGCCGATAAGCGTCACTTTGAAACACCCGCTCCTACTCATGAGCATCGACTTAGCAGGCCTGACAACGAATGCGAGAGTTTGTCGACACGCTGAAACCGCCTTTAGAGGCGGTTTTTTTGTATGCGAAAATTAAACTAAATTTAAAAATACTTTTCTTACATTAATGATAGACTTAAAAGTGCTGAAAAATTGATCATTATGTTATGAAAGAGGTATTACAGGAGGAATTTTAGAGTGGAAGCCAATATAGAAACAGCAACTCAAGTAAAAAAACCGTCACTGTTCGGTATCATCACGAGCCCTGTCCGTCAGTTTGAAAGAATGAGAGAAAGGCCCGCAATTTGGCTGCCGATGATCATCGTGCTGGCGTTATCCGCCTTTTCCGTTTATCTTGTTTGTTGGGAACTAAGTGAGTTTCTTGGTTTGGATATAGATCCTGGACTAGAAGCCGCCCGTAATGTTTTTCAGTCTGTCATATTCTTCGTGCTCAGCGCTTTAGTATTGTGGCTGATTGCTAAAATAGGCGGCGGAAACACCAATTTTGCCTGCATGGTGTCTCTGTCTGTCTTTGCCACATTTGTACCTGTTATCAGAGACGTCATCATCGGTTTGGTGTATTATGCTTCGAATTCTGAGATCGCGTTTTCGTTCTCATCTCTTGATGGATATATTCCGGCCGAAGAGCCTCTTCTGAGCGTCCTGGAGATGTTTGATGTTTTTACAATCTGGGCGTATGTGCTGGTGGCGGTAGGACTGCAAAAAGCAGCGGGCGCTTCAAAGCGGGCGGCTTGGATCGGCGTTTTCGTCATATTTATTATGATGCTGATGTTGTCTTATTTATTAGGCTTATGGCAAGTATTTTTAGAACGTTCATTAGGCTGATGCATTATTGTAAAACCTCATGCGGCGAGCATGAGGTTTTTCTGAATGGTGTTTGAAGGAATAGATAATAATAATGTCACATATTTTTGCGGATTTTTATAGTTTATACAGTTTACAAACGGTACATATCACGATAATATGTTAAAATGTGAAAGATTTTGATGGTTATTGAATGAATTTGAAAGATTTTTGTTGAGTTATGTCGAAAAAGCGTTTACAATGTAATTGTAAGCTAAATGAAGGCGTTTCCAAAAGGGGTGATAATGTGTTGACTCCCGAACGGCATCAGTTGATTATTGACGAGATTGAAAAGCATGATGTCGTGAAAATCCAGTACTTAATGAATTTAACGAACGCATCTGAGTCAACGATCAGAAGAGATTTGTCGACGCTGGAAGCCCGCGGATATTTAAAGCGTGTTCATGGAGGGGCATCGAGGCTTTCCGATATTCGTACAGAGCCTGACATGCTAGAGAAATCATCCAAAAACCTTCATGAAAAGAGAAAAATCGCTCAAGAAGCGGCCTCACTTCTTGAAGAAGGCGATTGTATCTACCTTGATGCCGGAACGACCACATTGCAAATGATCGATTTTATCGATCCGGAGATGGATATTATCGTGGTCACAAATGGAGTCATGCACATTGAGGCATTAGGTAAAAAAGGCATTACTTTTTATTTATTAGGCGGGTATGTGAAGTATAAAACCGGAGCAATCGTGGGCGGTTCGGCTTTATCAGCCATCAGCCAATACCGGTTTGACAAAAGCTTCATCGGCGTCAATGGCATTCATAAAGAAGCGGGATTTACGACTCCGGATCCTGAAGAAGCGCTTTTGAAAACAAAAGCTGTCAACCAGGCGAAAAAAGCATTTATTTTAGCTGACGTTTCCAAGTTTGGGGAAATTTCATTTTCTGCCTTTGCCGGTTTAGACGAAGCAACTATCATTACAGCAGGATCTGCAAAACATTCATTTGATAACTATCAAGAAAAAACTGTCGTAAAGGTAGTGAAAACATGATATACACTGTAACTCTCAACCCATCGGTCGACTATATTGTTCACGTTGAAGAATTTTCCGTAGGCGGGCTGAATCGTTCAGTCTATGACACGAAATATCCCGGAGGCAAAGGAATCAATGTCTCACGCGTACTGAACAGACACCATGTACCTTCTAAAGTTCTCGGTTTTATCGGCGGTTTTACCGGGGGGTACATCAAATCATTTCTCGAAGAAGAAAAGCTTGAAACGGCTTTTCATGAGGTGAATGGAGACACGCGCATCAATGTCAAATTGAAGACCGGGGATGAGACGGAAATCAACGGGCAGGGGCCCGTCATCAGCCAAGAAGATTTCGCGGCCTTTTTAGACCAGTTTTCAGCGATGAAAGAAGGGGACATTGTCGTATTGGCTGGCAGCATTCCTTCTTCATTGCCGCAGGACACCTATGAAAAGATTGCAGAAAAGTGTGAAGAGCAAAATGTCCGGGTTGTCGTTGATATTTCGGGTGAGGCACTCCTAAAAGCAGCAGAAATGAAGCCGCTTTTAATGAAACCGAACCATCACGAGCTCGGTGAAATGTTTGGAACAACCATCACTTCAGCGGAAGAAGCGGTGCCTTACGGTAAGAAACTCGTTGAACGCGGGGCCGAAAACGCGATCGTTTCCATGGCTGGGGAAGGCGCACTTTTATTTACAAAAGACGGCGTCTACCATGCCAACGTACCTAAAGGAAAGCTCGTGAACTCAGTCGGCGCCGGAGATTCAGTGGTTGCAGGCTTTCTCGCAGGCATTGAAAAACAGCTCGACATCAAAGAAGCTTTTCGCTTAGGTGTCGCGTCAGGAAGCGCAACCGCCTTTTCAGAGGAGCTGGGAACGGAAGAGCTCGTTCACAAGCTGCTTCCGGAAGTTCAAGTCAAAGCGATTTAAAGGAGGAAAGGTTATGAAAATAACAGAGCTACTAACGAAGCATACGATCAAGTTAAACCTTGAGAGCAGCCAGAAAGAAAACGTTATCGAAGAACTCGTCAGCGTTTTGGATCAGGCGGGCAAGTTGAATGATAAAGAAGGCTACAAAGAAGCCGTGATCAACCGTGAGAAACAAAGTTCCACCGGTATCGGCGAAGGCATTGCCATCCCTCATGCGAAAACGGCAAGCGTTAAAGAGCCTGCGATCGCGTTCGGCCGTTCAAAAGACGGCGTCGATTATGAATCCCTTGACGGCCAGCCAAGCCATCTTGTTTTCATGATCGCTGCTACAGACGGCGCGAATAACACTCACTTGGAAGCATTGTCAAGACTGTCGACTTTGCTTATGAGGGAAGAGATTCGCAAACAGCTGCTTGAAGCTTCATCCGAAGACGAAATCATCGACATCATCAATCAGCATGATAAAGATGATGAAGAAGAAGAGCAGGCCGAAGAAGCATCTGCACCATCAGCAAAAGGAAAAATCCTTGCGGTTACAGCATGTCCGACAGGGATCGCCCACACGTTCATGGCCGCCGATGCTTTGAAAGAAAAAGCGAAAGAGCTCGGCGTTGATATCAAAGTTGAAACGAACGGTTCAAGCGGTATTAAAAATGGTCTGACAGCGCAGGAAATCGAAGATGCGGTTGCGATCATCGTCGCCGCCGATAAGCAGGTTGAAATGGATCGCTTTCAAGGCAAACATGTCATTGAAGTACCTGTAACAGCAGGAATCAGACGTCCGAAAGAGCTGATTGAGCAGGCGCTGAAACAAGACGCGCCTATCTATCAGGGTAAAGGCGGAGGTGCATCTGCATCTGCTTCTGAAGACGGAGCTGCCAAAGGAAAAGGCGGCGGTTTCTACAAACACTTGATGAGCGGTGTCAGCAACATGCTGCCATTCGTCGTCGGGGGCGGGATCTTAGTTGCGGTTTCATTCTTCTGGGGAATTAACGCGACCAAACCGGGAGATCCCACTTATAATGAGTTTGCAGCTGTATTAAATACTATAGGCGGAACTCAAGCACTTGGATTAATTGTCGCTGTATTGGCAGGATTTATCGCGATGAGCATCGCGGATCGTCCGGGGTTTGCGCCTGGTATGGTCGGAGGTTTCATGGCGACGCAAGCCGGCGCCGGTTTCTTAGGCGGACTGATTGCCGGTTTCTTGGCTGGTTATATTGTTGTCCTATTGAAAAAAGTGTTCGCTGGTCTGCCGCAAGTGCTTGACGGGTTAAAACCTGTCCTTCTTTATCCGTTGTTTGGAATATTCTTGACCGGAATCATCATGCATTATGTTGTCAATACGCCTGTCAAGTATATTATGGATGGCATGACACATTGGCTTGAAGGTCTTGGAACAGGAAACCTTGTTGTAATGGGTATTGTTTTAGGCGGTATGATGGCGATTGATATGGGCGGTCCGATCAACAAAGCGGCCTTCACATTCGGTATCGCGATGATTGAAGCTGGAAACTTTGGACCTCACGCAGCGATCATGGCGGGCGGTATGGTGCCTCCGCTTGGAATTGCCCTTGCAACGACTTTCTTTAAAAATAAATTTTCAAAACGGGATCGCGAAGCCGGAATTACCAACTACGTGATGGGCTTGTCATTTATTACTGAAGGTGCGATTCCTTTTGCGGCAGCCGATCCGGCGCGCGTCATTCCTGCTTCTATCATCGGATCAGCAGTTGCCGGAGGTTTGTCTCAATTTTTCCATGTCACACTGCAAGCGCCGCATGGCGGAATATTCGTTCTCTTCTTTACGACGAACCATGCGCTGCTGTATCTCCTCAGTATCTTGATTGGTGCGGTTGTGACGGCTCTCATTCTCGGCATCTTGAAAAAGCCGGTTCCAACTGAAAAATAAGTGCTGAAAGTGCCACAGTAATCCCTGTGTGGCACTTTCTTTTTTACCGTTTTTGCCGGAAGTGAACGCGGGAATTATGTATTCGGCAGGAACTTGTGATAAAGTATAGGAAAGCTTTATTTTGCATGTATGCTGTGACAGACTGTTTTTAGGAGGAAGCGTTTTGACTGAAGAAAAATCCACCCAAAATAAAAACTCTCTCTTTGAATGGGTAAAAGCCATTATTATCGCAGTCGTTCTGGCGTTATTGATCAGGGCATTTTTATTCGAACCGTATTTAGTCGAAGGTACATCAATGGATCCGACGCTGCACGACGGAGAGCGGCTGTTCGTCTATAAAACGGTTAAATACGTAGGCGAATTTAAGCGGGGAGATATCGTCATTATCGACGGCGATGAAAAAAATGTCCATTATGTGAAGCGCTTGATCGGCCTGCCGGGAGATACCGTGCAAATGAAAGACGACACGCTGTACATAAACGGGAAAAAGGTGTCTGAGCCGTATCTTTCGGAAAACAGAAAAGAGGCGGAAGCAGTCGGCGTCAAACTGACGGGCGATTTCGGCCCTGTGAAGGTTCCGGAAGGCAAGTATTTCGTGATGGGAGACAATCGCCAGAGATCGATGGACAGCCGGAACGGACTCGGACTGATCGATAAAAAACGAGTGGCCGGGACTTCACAATTTGTGTTTTTCCCGTTCAACGAAATCCGAAAAACAGACTGAAAAATGCCTGATGTCCATTTGGACAATCAGGCATTTTTGCTTGATTTATGCGGATAATGATGCCAGTACTGCGATAAACAGTACGGTAACGAACACAGAGGCCATAATCAGAAGAACGCTGTATAAGATTCTGATTTCCGCGGCTTCTTTTCCCCTTTTTGACAGCATTCGTTTCGCCGCGATATGAACGAACACGTAAATCATGGCAATCCCGATGTAAAGGCCCACATCCCGTGCTGTAAAGCCGGTTACGGCAAGATAAACCCCTGCGAAAAAAATAAACATGCAGTATTCCGTCAAAGTGATAAGCTTCATGTCTTCCTCCGTCTAACGATCCGAGTTTTCTTCAAATATCACCTTTTTATAATATATCTTTTGCAGCCATCCCACAAGGAGGCCGAAGCCGATCAGCAGACAGGAAAATATCAAAAAGTCCGAGGTCCACATATCAAACCCTTTGAAAAGCCCGATAGACATCGTAGAAATCACCATGGCCACTGACACGAAAAGCGCTTGGCGCGGCCTTGAATTGATCCACCTGATGATATCAGGATCATCTTTTAATTTCATTATTCCTTCCCCCATTCTTCAATAATTGTAACATATTGTCACAAAGAAAGTGTGAACAAGTGTTTTTTTGATATATTTTTCTTTAAAACTTTATCGTAAAAAAGCAAAGCATTTCTCTTGCGGAATTTTCGTGTTATACTCTTTTTAATGAAGTATAGATGGAGGATTTTAAATGATAGCTGTTCAAAATGTCAGCTTGCGGTTTGCGGACCGGAAGCTGTTTGAAGATGTAAATATTAAGTTTACGCCGGGTAACTGCTACGGATTGATCGGAGCAAACGGCGCCGGAAAGTCCACTTTTTTGAAAATATTATCAGGTGAAATCGAGCCTCAGACGGGCGAGGTTCATATGAGCCCGGGCGAACGCCTTGCCGTCCTGAAGCAGAACCACTTTGAGTATGAAGAGCATGAAGTGCTGAAAGTCGTGATCATGGGGCATAAACGCCTTTATGAAGTCATGCAGGAAAAAGACGCGATTTACATGAAACCCGATTTTTCAGATGAAGACGGAATCCGCGCCGCAGAGCTTGAGGGCGAATTCGCCGAGCTGAACGGCTGGGAAGCCGAAGGGGAAGCTGCGATTTTGTTAAAAGGCCTCGGCATTGCTGAAGAACTGCATACGAAGAAAATGGCGGATTTGGGCGGTTCCGAAAAGGTGAAGGTCCTCCTTGCACAGGCCCTGTTCGGAAAGCCTGACGTCCTTCTTCTCGATGAGCCGACCAACCACTTGGATATTCAGGCGATCCAGTGGCTTGAAGAGTTTTTAATCAATTTTGAGAATACGGTTATCGTCGTATCGCATGACCGCCACTTTTTGAATAAAGTATGTACGCATATCGCCGACCTGGATTTTAACAAAATTCAAATTTATGTCGGAAACTATGATTTCTGGTATGAATCAAGCCAGCTTGCGCTTAAAATGAATCAGGAAGCCAATAAGAAAAAAGAAGAGCAGATCAAACAGCTCCAGGAGTTCGTTGCCAGATTCAGCGCCAACGCCTCAAAATCGAAGCAGGCGACATCAAGAAAAAAACTGCTTGAAAAAATTACGCTTGACGATATTAAGCCGTCATCGCGCAAGTATCCGTACGTACATTTCACACCTGAACGCGAAATTGGAAACGATGTGCTTGTTGTCACAGACCTGTCGAAAACGATTGACGGTGTCAAGGTGCTTGACTCGGTCAGCTTTATGATGAATAAAGAAGATAAAATCGCCTTTACAGGCCGGAATGAGCTTGCCGCTACTGTGCTCTTTAAAATCCTTGCCGGGGAAATGGAGCCTGACAGCGGATCGTTTAAATGGGGCGTCACAACATCCCAGGCGTTTTTCCCGAAAGACAACAGCGAGTATTTTGAAAACAGCGATTTAAACCTTGTCGACTGGCTCCGCCAATTTTCGCCGCATGACCAAAGCGAAAGCTTCCTGCGCGGATTTTTGGGCCGGATGCTGTTCTCCGGGGAAGAAGTGCTGAAAAAAGCAAGCGTTTTGTCAGGGGGAGAGAAAGTCCGCTGCATGCTGTCCAAAATGATGCTGTCCGGCGCCAATGTGCTGATGCTTGATGAGCCGACCAACCATTTGGATCTCGAATCCATTACAGCGCTGAATAACGGTTTAATCAGCTTTAAAGGCGCTATGCTGTTTACATCTCATGACCATCAGTTTGTCCAAACAATTGCCAACCGGATCATCGAAATCACGCCAAACGGAATCGTCGATAAACAGATGAGCTATGATGAATTTTTGGAAGACAAAGCGGTTCAGGACAAGCTTGCTGAACTTTACGCGTAATGATAGAAAACCCGCCTTAAAAAGCGGGTTTTTTTATAAAAAGGGAGATGGTTGCCGTGTCATGCCGCAAGGCTCTTGAGCAATATATTCAAGCAACAAACACACATGAGTTTGAGAATGTCAAAAAGCTCCTTCATCCCGACGCTGTGTACTGGTTCTCGGATGAAACGTGCTCGGGCGTTAAGGAAATTCAGCGTTATTTTGAAAACGCCTGGAAGCAAATCGAAAACGAAGTATACAGCGCCAGTCATATCAGTTGGATCACGGAAACGGACGAACAGGCCGTCTGTCTTTATACATACGAATGGAAAGGGTTTTTTAGGGGTGAACCGGTTCAAGGGGCAGGCCGTGCGACAAACGTATTTGTAAAGGACGAGTCAGGAAGCTGGAAGCTGAAGCATGAACATTTAAGCAGTTTGCCCAAATCATGAGGAGGCAGGGCATTGGACGGCTTTATAGCTCCATCTATGTACGGAAGTTAGAAAGGCTGGCAGCATGCGGAAATGATATAAAAGGACCTCAGAAAACTTCTGAGGTCCTTTTGTGCGGAAGGCTTTAGATCGCCCAGTTGCCGTTTCTGAAAATCGGCTCTCTTTTTCCGTCTGCTGTGATTCCGTCTATATTCATTTCTCCTGAACCGATCATGAAGTCAACATGTGTAATGCTTTCGTTTAATCCTTCTTTCGCCAGCTCTTCGCGCGACATCTGCTTTCCGCCTTCGATGTTGAATGCGTACGCACTGCCGATTGCGAGGTGGTTTGAGGCGTTTTCGTCAAACAGCGTGTTGTAAAACAGAATATTGGACTTGGAAATCGGCGAATCGTGGGCAACGAGCGCAATTTCGCCTAAGTAGTGTGAACCCTCATCCGTTTCGATCAGCTCTTTTAAAATCTCTTCACCTTGTTCAGCTTTGACATCGGTGATCCGTCCGTTTTCAAATGTCAGCTGAAAGCCGTCGATCAGATTGCCGCCGTAGCTTAACGGCTTTGTGCTTGAAACAGTGCCGTTCACTCCGTCTTTTTTCGGAGCGGTGAATACTTCTTCTGTCGGCATATTGGCCATGAACTCGATGCCGTTTTCGTTAGTGCTTCCGGCGCCGACCCACAGGTGCTTCTCAGGAAGCTCGATCGTCAAATCTGTTCCTTTTGCTTGGTAATGAAGGGCTTGGTAATGCTTGTCGTTTAAGACGCTTACTTTATCGCGCAAAGTTTGATCGTGGTCTTTCCACGCCTGGACAGGATCTTCACGGTCGACGCGGGTCGTTTTGAAGATCTCATTCCACAGCTTTTGCATCGCTGTCTTTTCATCTGCGTCAGGGAATACTTTTTTGGCCCAGGCCGGTGAAGGTGCTGCGACGACAGTCCAGCTGACTTTATCCGATTGAATCATTTGCCTGTATGTATGCATCGCCTTTCCGGCGGCTTTTTGCTGGGCCGCGATTTTTTTGGAATCGATGCCTTTCAAAAGATCAGGGCTTGAAGAGACAATGGAAATAAAAGCGGCGCCTTCCTTAGCGAGCGTCTCCAGACCTTTCGCTTCCCACTCAGGGAATTCTTCAAAGGCTTCCGCTGGGGCCAGCTCATATTTCAGCCTTGTCACCTCATCATCCTGCCAGCGGACCGTTACGTTTTTTGCCCCTCTTTGATAGGCGCTTTTGACGAGGAGCCGTGCAAAATCGCGTACTTCTGTTGACGCGTTGATAACGACTTTCTGTCCTTTTTGAACGTTTACACCGACTTCGGCTACAAGCTTCGCATATTTGCTCAGTTTATCAGTAAACGAATTCATTGGCAAAACCTCCTTTATTGTCCATAACATCATATCAAATATTTGATTGAAAAGAAAAAAAGACGCAGCCCGGTAAGGCTGCATCTTTTTTAACGGTTGATTTTGGCCGTTTGGCCGGGGGGCGAGCTTGGCATGTTTGCAAGGGAGATGCTCATCCCCCCGAGAATAATACCGCTTAAAATAACGGTGATGGCCAGGCGTCTTCCCATATCTCTAAGCATGTTCTTCCTCCTTATCGTTTCTCCATTCCTCACGATATGAAAGAAGCAGGGAAAAAAGACGCGAAAACAAAAATTATTTAGCCGCTTTTTGCAATTTATCGATCACTTCAAGAGAGCGGCCCGTTCCGATGGCGACAGACTCGAGCGGATTTGCAGCAACATGCACGGGCACAACGATTTCCTGTGATAGCCATTCTTTGATGCCGTTCAATAGCGCGCCTCCTCCGGTTAAAATCACGCCCCGGTCGACAATGTCTCCGCTCAGCTCGGGAGGACAGTCTTCAAGCGTCGCTCTGATGGCTTCGATAATATGAAGGAGCGATTCGCGCATCGCCTTCTGAATCTCTATTGATTCCAGGGTAATCGTTTTCGGCAGGCCTGTGACAAGGTCGCGCCCTCTGACTTCCATCGTTTTCGTCTCATGGTCAATCAATGCGTAGCCGATCTCAATCTTGACTTCTTCGGCCGTCCGTTCACCGATCAGCAGGTTGTATTTTTTTCTGACGAATGACACGATGTCTTCATCAAGCTGGTCGCCGCCGATCCGGATCGAGTGGCATGAGACTACGCCTCCGAATGAAATGATCGCCACTTCTGTCGTGCCGCCGCCGATATCGACGACAACGTTTGCGACAGGTTCATCGACAGGCAGGTCTGCGCCGATGGCGGCAGCGACAGGCTCCTCAATCAAATGGACTTGCTTGGCTCCGCAGTTTTTGACAGCATCGCTGATCGCACGCCGTTCAACCGCGGTTGAACCGGATGGCGTGCAGACGACGACGCTCGGCTTTCTGAAAGTAAAGCCGATGTTCTTTCCGGCTTTTTTCATAATCTGCTTCAAGAGGTCTGTCGTCATGTCATAATCGGCGATGACTCCGTCTTTCATCGGTCTGACCGCGACGATTTTTCCCGGTGTCTTTCCGATCATGTTTTTGGCTTCTGTTCCGACCGCCAATACGCTCTTTGTTTCCGTATCCACGGCGACAACGGAAGGCTCATTTAAAATGATTCCTTTGTTTTTGCTGTAAACCAATATGTTAGCTGTGCCTAGATCAATTCCGATCTCGGTTGTTTGAAACATGTTTTCACCCAATCTCTATTTAAAATTTTTCCGAAAAACGAAATTTTCTTCGTGCTGAAAAAATGAATTTCATTTAAATTTTCTCAAATGATCGGCGATTTTTGGGGGTTTGTGACGAGTTTGAAACCAATCTGTAAAATGCTGTCCTCATATTGACATGATGAGAAAAATATTCATTTTTATGACCGAATTTTTGTCAAAGAAACGTTCAATAAGGGAAACCTTTTTCAGTCTTCGTTCGTCTATCGTTATGCTAAGACAATATCTTAGAAAAATAGAAACAAAAGAGGAAGTAGGCGAAAGTTTTGAAAGCAATTGGAGTTGTGAGAAAAGTAGACGAACTCGGCCGGATCGTGATGCCGATTGAATTGAGAAGAGCTTTGGATATTTCGATCAAGGACAGCATCGAATTCTTTGTCGACCAAGATAAAATTGTCCTGAAAAAATATAAACCGCACGGTGTGTGCCTAATGACCGGTGAAATCACTTCTGAAAACCGCGAGTACGGAAACGGGAAAATTACGCTGAGTCCTGAGGGGGCCGAATTGCTTTTGGAAGAAATAAAAGCTGCCTTAAACGAAGTGAAAGCATAAGATTTGAAGCCCTTCATCAGAAGGGCTTTTTCTTGCGTCGGCAGAAGATAAAACCGCCGTCACTGAAAAATTCAGCCATAGAGACGATAAATACTTCGAACAATCCTCTCAAATGTGGTGTAAAGAATGTTACAATTGACTGAGAAATACAAGTGGCAGGTGGGGGTATGAAAAGATATCAAGGACGAATCATTGCAACCGTGCTGGCAATGACTTTTATCATGTTTTGGAATTTTTTATTCTATGGGGTGTTGGGAAATAAAATCAATTGGACGGTTGATCTGCTGTTTACACTGGTGACATTAATCAGCGTTTGGTGGCTCACGCTTTATATCGATGAGTCCAATCAGCTTGTCTATAAACTGAAGGAAAGCGAAAAGAAATATAAAGAGCTTTCTTCAGAAACCAACCGCATCATGGATAACCTTCAGGAAATCGTCTTTCAGACGGACCGGATAGGATACATTACATTTTTGAATCAGGCGTGGACAACGTTGACCGGATACAGTGTTGAAGAGAGTCTTGGAACGATGTACAACGATTACTTTGACCATGAAGAACGGATCTCGAATCACCTGATCGCCCAGCTGAAGAACAAGGAGCCTGAAGGCAGGATCGAGGTGCTCTACCATCGCAAAGACGGAAGCAAGTTCTGGGGCGAAGTTCACTATAAACTTTATTATAAAAACGGTCAATTTACGAGCAGCTTGGGGACGCTGACTGATGTGACGGAACGGAAAAAAGCGGAGATGGAATTGTTCAAGTCGAATCAGCGGCTGGCTATGCAGTCTCAGAAGCTGGCGATGGCCGGGCAGCTCGCCGCGGGAATCGCTCACGAAGTCAGGAACCCGCTGACATCGGTAAACGGATTTTTGCAGCTGATGAAAGCGGAATATCCCGACCGGAAAGATTACTTTGACATTATTTTCTCAGAGATTAAACGAATCGATTCCGTGCTCGGCGAACTGCTTGTACTGGCCAAACCGCACCAGGTTCAATTTAAAAAGATCAACATCAATTCGGTTCTTCAGCAGGTGGCAACGCTTCTTGAGACCAACGCCGTGCTTTCCCACATTAAGATCGAAAAAGCGTTTCAGCACGGGGAGGAGTGGGAAATAAACGGCGATGAAAATCAAATCAAACAGGTATTCATCAATTTAATAAAAAACGGGATAGAAGCGATGCCTGACGGTGGAAAAATCACGATCTCCTCGGAGGTTGAAGGTGACTATGTGAAAATCAGCATCAAAGACGAAGGGGGCGGCATTTCCCAAGCCGATTTGGCAAAGCTCGGGGAGCCTTTCTTCTCAACGAAAGAAGAAGGGACGGGTCTTGGGCTGACGATTTGCCTGAATATTATCGGCGCTCACAACGGAGAAATGAAAATCGACAGCGAATTGGGCGAGGGAAGCACATTCCACATCCTGCTTCCGATCGACAAAGGGGCGGCATCTGAAGAAAACGATATTCAGCAAGGATGCTGCAGCCGCGCAACGATAAAATAAAAGAGGAAAAATTCCACTTCATATGATAGAATTTGTTCAGATTGACCCATGGAGGAATTACCGATGAAAAAAGAATTTGCAGTAATTGGACTCGGCCGGTTCGGCGGCAGCATTTGTAAAGCATTGAGTGAAGAAGGGCTTGAGGTAATGGCGATCGACAGAGATGAAGATCGCGTAAACGAATACGCCAAAATTGCCTCACATGCTGTGATAGGAGACACTACAGACGAATCAGTGCTGAAAAACCTTGGACTGCGCAATTTTGACCACGTCATTGTAGCGATCGGGGAGAACATTCAAGCGAGCATTTTGACAACGCTGATTTTGAAAGAGCTTGGTGTGAAAATGATTACCGTCAAAGCTCAAAACGATTATCACGAAAAAGTATTATCCAAAATCGGAGCGGACCGGATCGTTCATCCGGAGCGTGAAATGGGAAAAAGAATCGCCCACAACATCGTCTCCAACAATGTGCTTGATTATCTTGAACTTTCTGATGAACACAGCCTTGTCGAAATCGCAGCGAACGGCAAACTGGCCGGAAATACGCTGCTTGATCTTGATATCCGGGCCAGATACGGAATTAATATTGTCGCGATCAAGCGGGGGAAAGAAGTCATCGTATCTCCGCTTGCCACCGAAGAGATTCAAAAAGACGATATTTTAATCGTCATCGGCTCAAATCCTGACATTGAGAGATTTGAAAAAAAAGTTTTTCAACATTAAAATGCCATCGATCAGCCGCGGGAACCCCACTGCCCGCGGTTTTTTTGATCTTTTCATTGACTGTTTCAAACGATTCGGCTACGATATTGAACCATATCCATATAAAAATGAGAGGGGACATATATCTTTGGACAATGAGATGTTCATTCACCGGCTTGGCGCCGCCAGTCATCGCAAAAAAGCGGATACTGTAATTAAAAACGGAAAGATCATGGATGTTTTTAATCAGGAATGGTTGAAGACAGACATAGCTATCACAGACGGGGCCATCGTCGGTTTGGGCGATTATGAGGGGGAGAATACCATTGACGCAGAAGGACAAATGATCGTTCCAGGCTTTATCGACGGTCATGTCCACATTGAGTCTTCAATGGTGACGCCGCCCGAATTTGCCAAAGCGGTGATTCCCCACGGTGTAACAACCGTTGTCACCGATCCCCATGAAATCGCGAATGTCTCAGGAGTGAGGGGTCTTGAGTTCATGTTGGAGCAGGCTAAGATGACAAGGCTGAACATTCGTTTTATGCTCCCTTCTTGTGTGCCTGCGGCACCATTTGAAAAATCGGGTGCGGTTTTGAACGCTGCGGATTTACATCCTTTTTACAGCCGCGAAGAGGTGCTCGGGCTTGCGGAAGTGATGGACTATGTGGCCGTTGAAGCGGGAGAGCCGGATATGGTGCAAAAACTCATGGATGCCCATAAAGCGGACAAGCGGATCGACGGACATCTGGCCGGCTTGTCAGCTGGGTTCGTCAATGTCTACAGAGCGGCGGGCGTGCTGACAGACCATGAGGTCACGACACCTGAAGAGGCGCTTGAACGGGTCAGAAGAGGAATGTACGTCATGCTGAGAGAAGGCTCTGCGGCAAAGAATACACGTCATGTTTTGCCTGCGGTTAATGAGAAAAATGCGAGACGCTTCTTTTTCTGTACGGATGATAAGCATTTGGATGAACTGGTCGATGAAGGAAGCATTAACCATCAGGTCAAGCTTGCCATTCAAGAGGGACTTGACCCGTTTCTCGCATATCAAATGGGCAGCCTCAATGCAGCGGAATGCTTCGGGTTAAAGACGAAGGGAGCGGTTGCCCCGGGTTATGACGCAGACCTCCTTTTCATCAGCGATTTTGAGAACGTCAGCATTTCAAAGACGATGATCAACGGCGTGATCTGGAGCGGGGCAGAACAAAGCGAATGGACGGACGGCAAAGCGGCACCTGCTCTGCTCAAATCTGTCCATCTCCCTGATTTACATGAGGATGATCTGGAAATTCCGATCGTTCAAGGGAGTGAAATCAGGGTCATTGACATTATCCCCAATCAGCTTGAAACAAAGCTGTCCCTGACCAAGCCGAAAAGCGGCGCTTTTTTTCAGCCGGATCTGGAAAGCGATCTGTTGAAAATTGCAGTGATTGAGCGCCATCGCGGCGTTAAAGGAATCGGACTCGGCGTTGTCAGGGGCTTCGGTTTAAAAGAAGGCGCCATCGCGACAACGATTTCTCATGATTCCCACAATTTAATCGCTGTCGGTACAAATGATCAAGACATCTTAAAAGCGGTTGAACGTCTCGGAGAAATCGGGGGAGGCCTCACCATTGCAAAAGGAGGGAAGGAGCTTCAATCCGTCGCTCTGCCGATTGCCGGCCTCTTGTCGGACAAACCGCTTGAGACGGTAAACGAAAGCTTAAAATCTCTTCATGTAGCATTAACGGAGACAGGATTTTCAGGAGCGTTTAATCCTTTTCTGACGCTTTCTTTTTTAGCGCTTCCTGTTATCCCCGACATTAAAATGACGACAGAAGGCTTGTTTGATGTTAAAGCGTTTAGGCATATCCCGATTCAACCATAAAAAAACGGATGCACACCGGTGCATCCGTTTTTTGTTCAAGCCGCGATTAGACTTCCATAATAATCGGAAGGATCATCGGGCGGCGTTTTGTTTTTTCGTAGAGGAACGGAGCGAGCGTGTCTGTGATCTCGTTCTTAATTTCAGACCACTGCGTCGTTTTGCGTTCCATCACTTTTTTAAGGTGTCCTGCAATCAGGTCCTGGGCATCGTTGATTAAATCACCGGATTCTCTCATGTAGACAAATCCTCTGGAAATTAAGTCAGGTCCTGCGGACACTTTGAACTCTTTCATGTTGATGCTGACAACGACAATGACAAGCCCTTCTTCAGAAAGAATCCGGCGGTCGCGAAGCACGATGTTCCCGATGTCGCCGATGCCGCTTCCGTCAATATAGACATTGCCTGACGGGATTTTACCTGCGACTGAGGCTTCTTCGCTTGTCAAAGCAAGCACTTCGCCGTTGTCCATAATAAAGCAGTTTTCCTCAGGAATTCCGCAGTCTGTCGCAAGTTTGACGTGCATTTTCTGCATTCTGTATTCACCGTGAATCGGCATGAAAAACTTTGGCTTGATGAGGCGGAGCATCAGCTTTTGCTCTTCCTGTCCGCCATGTCCTGATGTATGAATGTTAGTCACAGCTCCGTGGATGACATCGGCGCCCGCCCGGTAAAGCTGGTTAATTGTGCGACTAACGCTGATTGTATTGCCCGGGATCGGAGATGATGAAAATACGACCGTATCCCCGGGAATGATGGAAATTTGCCGGTGTGTGCCGTTAGCAATTCGGGATAGCGCAGCCATCGGTTCACCTTGGCTTCCGGTACAAAGAATCGTCACTTTGCCGGCAGGAAGCCTGTTGATTTCATTCGCTTCAACAAACGTATTTTTCGGACACTTAATATACCCGAGCGTTTGGCCGATTTCAATCGCCGACTCCATGCTTCGTCCAAATACGGCAACCTTCCGTCCGTTTGCAACAGCTGCTTCGATCACCTGCTGCAGGCGGTGGATGTTTGACGCGAAGGTTGCGAAGATGATCCGCCCTTCAACTTTTCGGAAAATATCATCAATGCTTTCTCCGACTTTGCGCTCTGACATCGTGAAATCAGGGATTTCACTGTTGGTGCTGTCAGAAAGCAGGCAAAGCACGCCTTCTTTTCCGATTTCGGCCATCTTGGTCAAGTTGGCAGGTTCGCCTACCGGTGTAAAATCGAATTTAAAGTCACCGGTATGTACGATGTTTCCTTGCGGTGTTTTTACGACAATCCCGTATGAGTCCGGAATGCTGTGGGTCGTCCTGAAAAAAGAAACCGACGTTTTTCTGAATTTGACGATATCGTCTTCTTCAATGATATGAAGCTTTGTTTGACGCAGCAGACCGTGCTCTTCAAGCTTCTTTCTGAGAAGGCCGATGGCGAGCTGTCCGCCGTAAACGGGAATGTTCACCTGTTTGAGCAGGTACGGAATTCCGCCGATATGGTCTTCGTGGCCGTGCGTAATAAAAAGACCTTTGATTTTTTCTTCGTTTTTGACTAAATAAGTGTAGTCGGGGATGACATAGTCGATTCCGAGGAGCTCGTCTTCCGGAAACTTAATCCCCGCATCGATGAGCACGATCTCGTCCTGAAACTGGACCCCGTACGTGTTTTTGCCGATTTCCCCAAGTCCTCCAAGGGCAAATACAGCCGTTTGATCATTTTTTACAAATTTCATTCATTCATAACTCCAATACTTTAAAATTTTCGCTTTGCTTTTCATATTCTAAAAAAGCGTCTTCAACTTGCTGTATAAACTCAATATTGTAGTTGTATTGTTTTAATTTAGATCTGACTTCACGTTCAGATTGAGCTTCCACAAAAATTGAATCTGTTTTTTCACGAACAGGTACTTCGTCATTGCTTGCTTGATAAAATACCTTATAGATCATCCAAATCTCTCCTTAACTGCCGATTGTTAGACTCATCTTTCTATTATATTCGAAATTGCCTCATAAGAAAAGCGCTTGAGAAAAAAAGGACTCTTCCACATGAGTGAAGGTCCTTTTAGGCAATCGACTTTCTGCGCATCATGCCATTCAGCTGTTTTTTTAATTTTTTCCGCAGTCGGCGTAGCATACGGATTCCTCCTTTCTCTGACTTGTCCGGTCACTACCGTATCTCTTTAGTTCTATTATATGATGAATCCGTCTATTGTTACATGGATATTATTGG
Organism: Bacillus paralicheniformis; assembly: GCF_001042485.2. GTDB lineage: Bacteria > Bacillota > Bacilli > Bacillales > Bacillaceae > Bacillus > Bacillus paralicheniformis. The sequence goes on along the minus strand of NZ_LBMN02000011.1, from coordinate 73,747 downwards.
CATGTTGATTTTGTTTTGATTTTGGAGTGAAAAGGTTTTCTCGCGTACGCAGTTTTTGTATGATGTACAGGAGAACCATCAATCATACTAGCTAAGGGAGAAGGATTCACTGCCATGGATAAAAAGCTGATTTTCTTTGATATCGACGGAACGATTTATGATCATGATAAACGGATTCCCGACACCGCGAAACAGGCTGTCTCCGATTTAAAAGCGCAAGGCCATCATGTTTTCATCGCATCAGGCCGGGCGCCGTTTATGGTCAGGCCTGTGCTTGAAGAATTGGGCATCGATTCTTTTGTCTCTTATAACGGACAATATGTCGTTTTTGAAGGAGAGGTCATTTATAAAAACCCCATTGCCGAACAGTCACTGGAAGCGCTGCTTGCGCATTCGGACAGCTGCGGCCATCCCCTCGTCTTCATGGGAGAAGAGGGGATGCGCACTACATCTGCCGGCCATCCGTTCGTCCACGAAGGAATCGGCAGCTTAAAAGTCAATCCGCCGGAAGAGGACCGCGCCTATTTTAAAGGTAGGGACATTTTTCAGGTCCTCTTGTTCTGTACGCAAGACGAGGAAGAGCGGTACAGCCGGTTTCAGGAGTTTGATCTCGTCCGCTGGCACGAGCGCTCCACAGATGTGCTGCCTTCTGGCGGTTCGAAAGCGGAAGGAATCAAAAAAGTCATTGAAAAGCTTCCGTTCGACAGAGAGGATACTTACGCGTTTGGAGACGGTCTGAACGACCTGCAGATGATCGAGTTTGCGGGAACCGGAGTGGCGATGGGCAACGCTGTGCCCGAGCTGAAAAAAATAGCCGACTTTGTCACAAAGCCCGTCGATGAAGACGGCATTCAATACGCGGTAGAAGCCCTCGGGCTTTTGAAACCATAAAAAAACGGATCATGTCTGATCCGTTTTTTTATGTGCATTATCTGCCGACAGGCGTTGCGTTTTCGGGTTGTTTCAGAGGGTTTTCTTTGTCGATATGGTCGTAAAACATAATGCCGTTTAAATGATCGATTTCATGCTGGAATACGATTGCCGGAAATCCTTTTAAGCGGATGTCGACGTTTTCGCCATCAAGTGTCGTTCCTTTGACCCGGATCCGTTCATAGCGCGGAACATATCCGGGAATCGGTTCGTCGACAGACAGGCAGCCCTCGCCGCTTGTCAAATAGCATTTTTGAACAGAGTGGCTGACGATCTTCGGATTGAAAAGCGCATAGCTGTAAAGTGTCCCGTCTTCATTTTCGGCATGAACTGCGATCATTCGTTTATTGATATTAATTTGCGGAGCGGCTAGGCCGACACCAGGACGAAGGTTGTACTTTTGAGCGATTTCAGGGTCCTGGCTGTTTTTGACAAACTCGATCATGTTGCTCAGCTGTTTGATTTCTTCTTCGCTAGCTGGCAATTGAACTTCTTCGGCGACGGTTCTTAAAGCGGGGTGCCCGTCGCGGACAATGTTTTCCATTGTGATCAACATCTTCACTCCCAACGATTCATTATGTAAAGTATAGCGGATCTTGCTCTTTTCGCGCAATCTCTGTGCATGATAAAATGACCAGCCGAAGGAGGCTGGTCATGACGGATTCATCAGGGGCTAGCAGCCTAAATAAGCGGCCCCTACAATAATCAGCAAAATAAAGAGAACGACGATCAAAGCGAATGTGCGGCCGTAGCCGTATCCATAACCGCCGCCGTACCCGTATCCAGGGCAGCAATAACCGTACATATGAAGACCTCCTCCGTTATTTTACGCCAGCCTTTTCTTTTTGGTAGGCATGGCGTCTAATATAAATTATGTAAAAGTCCAACGGTTGTATAGTCGAATGCCCAACTTCAAGGAATTTTCCCTAAATGTTTTGGTCTAAAAGCGAAGGCGGCGGCATACCGATCTGATATCGGCTTGTCCATACGCTTTAGACTTCTGTTGTCAAACAAACGAATTCATTTTATAGTGGAATTTGTCGAGATTGGGGGAAGTTCGAAGTGAAATTTTCAAACATGCGGGTGCCAGCAGGCATCGTTGTTCTTTTCACGGCAGCATTTGTACTATCAGGCTGTCTCTGGAAAGATCCTGTCGAGTCTTTTCACGGCTCGCTGGAGAAGATCGTGGAATTGGAAGAGCCTTTTAAACAAGAGCAGGGTTCCCTTAAAAGTCTGGAAAAGGCCGAATCTAAGCTTTACGAGGAAATGATCAGGCTCAATATGGATGATTTTGACCGAATCGCTGCGCTCTCCGACAAAGCGCTCAAGAAAGCCGGAAACCGCGAGAAGCACTTGAATTCTGAGAAAGAAAGCATAGACGAAGCAAAGCAGGAGTTTGAAGCGAATAAAGCGTCGGCGGAAAAAATCGAAGATCAGAAGGTCAGGAAAAAAGCTGAGAACGCTGCTTCTTTTATGGAAAAGCGCTACAAAGCCTACGACTCGCTTTATGACGCCTATCAGAACGCAATCGGCCTTGACAAAGAGCTGTACAAGCTGCTCAAAAACAAAGGTCTTAAACTGGATGACCTTGAGGCACAGCTGAAAAAAATCAATCAATCGTATGACAAAGTGCTGAAAGAAAGCAAACATTTCAATGAGTATACAAAGGATTACAACAAAGCCAGAAAGGATTTTTACAAGGCTGCGGGATTTGAGATGAAAGAGGGCTGAATATTCAGCCCTCTTTTTTCGACAAAATCTGTATTGCTATTGTAATACAGAATGCTGTCTATACTAGAACAGTTTGAAACAGTCTGAACAGCGCTGAAACAGAAATTCAGTAAAGCGAATACATTTATTGAATTTCAGGAATGAAATCGATTGACGAGCATGATCGACTGGTGTAAACTTAGCCTTGGTGGAACTTGTTGTATTAGTTTGTCATAAACTATAAATGATACAGTTTTAGAACGCGTTGTGCTGTCCTTACATAAAAGTTTCGACAACCATCAAAGCGGCTAATAAGAAATAAATATGAGTTGCGCCCGTCAATTTAGGACACCCTAATTCTGTATGTATAAGGGATACACGTCTATGACTGTCAAAAGAAAGGAAGAGGTGACTTTATATGGCTGCAAAAACGAAAAAAGCAATCGTTGATAGCAAAAAGCAATTCGATGCCATTAAAAAGCAGTTCGAAACGTTTCAAATTTTGAATGAAGAAGGCGAAGTCGTTAATGAAGCGGCAATGCCTGATCTATCTGATGATCAATTAAAAGAATTAATGCGCCGCATGGTGTATACACGCATTTTGGATCAGCGTTCTATTTCTTTGAACAGACAAGGCCGCCTTGGCTTCTACGCGCCGACTGCCGGTCAGGAAGCGTCTCAAATTGCTACGCATTTCGCGCTTGAAAAAGAAGACTTTGTTCTTCCGGGCTACCGTGATGTTCCGCAGCTGATCTGGCACGGACTTCCGCTTTATCAAGCATTCTTGTTCTCTCGTGGACATTTCCGCGGCAACCAAATGCCGGATGATGTCAATGCGCTGTCGCCGCAAATTATTATCGGTGCGCAATACATCCAGACGGCTGGTGTTGCACTCGGCTTGAAAAAACGCGGCAAACAGGCTGTGGCGATCACTTATACTGGAGACGGCGGTGCTTCCCAAGGTGACTTCTACGAAGGCATCAACTTTGCCGGTGCGTATAAAGCTCCAGCTATTTTCGTTGTTCAAAACAACCGCTATGCGATTTCTACACCTGTTGAGAAGCAATCAGCAGCTCAAACAATCGCACAAAAAGCTGCGGCTGCAGGTATCGTCGGCGTTCAAGTAGACGGCATGGATGCCCTTGCTGTATACGCTGCGACACGCGAAGCACGCGAGCGCGCTGTAAACGGCGAAGGCCCTACCCTGATCGAAACGCTTTGCTTCCGTTACGGTCCTCATACTATGGCCGGTGACGACCCGACGAAATACCGTACGAAAGAAATCGAGAATGAGTGGGAGCAGAAAGATCCGCTTGTCCGTTTCCGCAAATTCTTGGAAAACAAAGGCCTTTGGTCTGAAGAAGAAGAAAGCAAGGTAATTGAAGAAGCGAAAGAAGAAATCAAGCAGGCGATCAAAAAAGCTGACGAAGAGCCGAAGCAAAAAGTGACCGACCTGATCGACATCATGTATGAAGAGCTTCCTTACAACCTTGCAGAACAAAAGGAAATTTATAAAGAGAAGGAGTCGAAGTAAGCCATGGCGCAAATGACAATGATTCAAGCAATCACTGATGCGTTACGCACAGAACTGAAAAATGACGAAAATGTCTTAGTTTTCGGAGAAGACGTCGGTGTTAACGGCGGCGTGTTCCGTGCGACTGAAGGATTGCAAAAAGAGTTTGGTGAGGATCGCGTATTTGACACTCCTCTTGCTGAATCTGGTATCGGCGGCCTTGCACTCGGCTTAGGCTTACAAGGCTTCCGTCCTGTAATGGAAATTCAATTTTTCGGCTTTGTGTACGAAGTGATGGACTCAGTTTCCGGACAAATGGCACGGATGCGCTACCGTTCCGGCGGCCGCTGGACTTCACCAGTGACAATCCGCTCTCCGTTCGGCGGCGGTGTTCATACGCCTGAACTTCACGCGGACAGCTTGGAAGGACTCGTTGCACAGCAGCCTGGACTTAAAGTCGTCATTCCTTCAACTCCGTACGATGCTAAAGGACTTTTAATCTCCGCGATCCGCGATAACGATCCGGTTGTCTTCCTTGAGCATATGAAACTTTATCGTTCATTCCGTCAGGAAGTTCCTGAAGAGGAATACACAATTGAAATCGGCAAAGCCGATGTGAAACGCGAAGGAACAGACCTTTCCATCATCACATACGGAGCGATGGTTCACGAGTCATTAAAAGCTGCGGAAGAGCTTGAAAAAGAAGGCGTATCTGCTGAGGTTGTCGACCTTCGCACAGTCAGCCCGCTTGACATCGACACGATCATCGCATCTGTGGAAAAAACAGGCCGCGCGATCGTCGTTCAAGAGGCGCAAAAACAGGCTGGAGTGGCTGCAAACGTTGTTGCCGAAATCAACGACCGCGCGATTTTGAGCCTCGAAGCTCCGGTGCTTCGCGTCACTGCTCCTGATACGGTATTCGCATTCTCTCAAGCTGAAAGCGTATGGCTTCCAAACCATAAAGACGTGCTTGAAACTGCGAAAAAAGTATTGGAATTCTAATAAGATCTGAACAATAAGGGAAAAGCTGATACCAGCCTTTTTCCCTTCATGCATTTCCACAGTCAGTCGGAGAAACTGTAGCCGTCTACTGACAGTCAGCCTAAATAAGCAGGCTGACCATTATATCAACTACGTAATAATCTTAGGAGGTCGAAAACTGTGGCATTTGAATTTAAACTTCCGGATATCGGGGAAGGAATCCACGAAGGCGAAATCGTAAAATGGTTCGTCAAGCCAAACGACGAGGTAAACGAAGATGACGTTTTGGCAGAGGTCCAAAACGATAAAGCAGTTGTAGAAATTCCTTCACCTGTTAAAGGAAAAGTATTAGAATTAAAAGTTGAAGAGGGAACAGTCGCAACCGTTGGGCAGACAATCATCACATTTGATGCACCAGGTTACGAAGATCTTCAATTCAAAGGCGACGAATCAGGCGAAGCGAAAGCGGAAGAAGCTGACAAACAAGAAACTGATGCACCAGCAGAAGCAGCGGAAGCAAACGAGCAAGCGGATGCAGATCCGAATAAGCGCGTCATTGCAATGCCATCTGTACGCAAGTATGCCCGTGAAAAAGGCGTTGATATCGTGAATGTTTCAGGTTCGGGCAAAAATGGCCGCGTTCTGAAAGAAGATATCGACAGCTTCTTAAACGCAGGAACTGCCGGAAACGCTCAGGCTGCTCAAGCTGAAGAAAAAGCAGAGCCTGCTGCACAAAAACCTGCAGCGGCGGTTCAAGTGCCTGAAGGCGAATTCCCTGAAACACGCGAGAAAATGAGCGGAATCCGCAAAGCCATCGCAAAAGCTATGGTCAACTCAAAACATACCGCTCCACACGTTACACTAATGGACGAAGTCGATGTGACAAATCTTGTCGCTCACCGCAAGCAGTTTAAACAAGTTGCGGCTGATCAAGGAATTAAGCTGACTTACCTGCCTTACGTGGTAAAAGCTTTAACATCAGCTCTGAAAAAATATCCAGTCCTGAATACATCAATTGACGACAATACAGATGAAGTGATTCAGAAGCACTACTACAACATCGGTATTGCGGCAGACACTGACAAAGGCCTGCTTGTGCCGGTCGTTAAAAATGCGGACCGCAAAGCTGTTTTTGAGATTTCAAATGAAATCAACGAACTTGCGACAAAAGCACGCGACGGCAAACTTGCTCCTGCTGAAATGAAAGGCGCTTCTTGCACAATTACGAATATCGGCTCTGCCGGCGGGCAATGGTTCACACCGGTTATCAACCATCCGGAAGTTGCGATCCTTGGAATCGGCCGCATTGCTGAGAAAGCTGTCGTTCGTGACGGCGAAATCGTCGCTGCACCTGTTCTGGCTCTTTCTCTAAGCTTCGACCACCGTATGATCGACGGCGCAACTGCACAAAACGCATTAAATCACATCAAGCGTTTGCTGAACGATCCACAATTAATTTTAATGGAGGCGTAATGTAATGGTAGTAGGAGATTTCCCTATTGAAACAGATACTCTTGTCATTGGTGCGGGACCTGGCGGCTATGTAGCTGCCATCCGCGCTGCTCAGCTTGGACAAAAAGTAACAATCGTTGAAAAAGGCAATCTTGGAGGCGTATGTCTGAATGTCGGATGTATCCCTTCAAAAGCGCTGATCAATGCAGGCCACCGCTATGAGAATGCAAAGCATTCTGAAGAGATGGGGATCACTGCTGAAAACGTAAAAGTTGACTTTACAAAAGTTCAAGAATGGAAAGCCTCTGTCGTTAATAAGCTTACCGGCGGTGTGGAAGGCCTTCTGAAAGGCAACAAAGTCGACATCGTAAAAGGCGAAGCGTACTTTGTAGACAGCAATTCTGTACGCGTGATGGATGAGAATTCAGCTCAGACATACACGTTCAAAAATGCGATCATTGCAACGGGTTCTCGCCCTATCGAATTGCCAAACTTCAAATATAGCGACCGCGTACTGAATTCAACAGGCGCGCTTGCACTGAAAGAAATTCCTAAGAAGCTCGTTGTCATCGGCGGCGGCTACATCGGAACTGAGCTCGGTACTGCATATGCAAACTTCGGCACTGAAGTTGTCATTCTTGAAGGCGGAGAAGAAATCCTTCCAGGCTTTGAGAAGCAAATGAGCTCTCTTGTTAAACGCAACCTGAAGAAAAAAGGCAACGTTGAAATCCATACAAAAGCTATGGCTAAAGGCGTAGAAGAAAAAGCTGACGGCGTAACCGTTACGTTCGAAGTGAAAGGCGAAGAGCAAACGATCGATGCGGACTACGTACTTGTCACTGTCGGCCGCGTTGCAAACACGGACGAGCTTGGACTTGAACAAGTAGGCGTTGAAATGACGGACCGCGGCATCATCAAAACGGACAAACAATGCCGTACAAACATTCCGAACATCTATGCGATCGGTGACATCATCGAAGGTCCTCCGCTTGCACATAAAGCTTCTTATGAAGGTAAAATCGCTGCTGAAGCGATTGCCGGAGAAGCAGCGGAAATCGACTATCTCGGAATTCCTGCGGTCGTCTTCTCTGAGCCTGAACTTGCATCTGTAGGTTACACTGAAGCACAGGCTAAAGAAGAAGGTCTTGCAGTGACTGCAGCCAAATTCCCGTTTGCTGCAAACGGACGTGCGCTGTCATTAAACGAAACTGACGGTTTCCTTAAACTTGTAACACGCAAAGAAGACGGTTTAGTCATCGGTGCACAAATTGCCGGAGCAAGCGCTTCTGACATGATTTCTGAGCTGAGCTTGGCAATCGAAGCAGGCATGACTGCTGAAGATATCGCCATGACAATCCATGCTCACCCTACATTGGGAGAAATCACAATGGAAGCTGCAGAAGTTGCCATTGGCATGCCGATTCACGTTGTAAAATAATTAAATAAAAAAACCCCCTATCAGGGGGTTTTTTTATGTATTTTAGCAATCGCTCAAGATAGAAAATCCCCTAGCACATACACAGGGGATTTTTAATGCTTCAATTCTTTTTGAAGAAGCTTTACAATTTTATCTTTATCTTTTATTTTTCCTTCAATTTTAACCAGTACTTTTTTATCATGAACAAGCAGCAAGCTTGGAAAGATTTTAACCTCTTTTTTCCACTGGCCTTTTTCATGTGAAATTTCCATATTTGAAACCTGTTCGGGAAATTCTTTTTTTAAATCCAAAAGCGCATCATAGTAAGCCACTTCCTGCCCCATATGCTCGTCATCGGAAAAAAAGATGAGCTTGAGGTGGCGTTGGTTGGCGCTTTGCTGCTGCTCATGGTCAGGCATGATGTGAGATAAAGAACATCCACTCGTCAAAAAAAGGAAACAAATTGCGGCGGTGAATATCGCTCGAAACCACATGACGTCTCCTCACCTCTCTATATAATGCAAGCCGATTTTCCTGTTCGATTAGTAAACAATTCCTATTTTATCATGATAATTGAAATAATCTTTCGTTGTTACCCATTTGTTACACAATTGATAACTGCTGTTTTATTTATGAGACGTTGCAGATTGAACGGATTTAATGGGTACATAGTCGGAATCAGCAGGGAAGCGTTCTGCATAAGCTTTAAGCAGGAATACATATATAACATGAATGGCCTTTTTTTAAAAAAAAGAGCAAAAATGATTTAAATGTGTTATACAATTAACCGTTGACAATATTAATGTGACATAATATTATAAAGGTAACAAATTTAAACGCTTCCATTTTGAAAAGAAAAGGGGAATGAAAGATGGGCACGATCGTTTGTCAAGACTGCAATGAAACCATTCAGCATTTTGAAGATGAGAAAGTGACGATTCTTTACGGAACGTGCGGACAGTGCAACTGCCATCTTAGAGAGGAAGAATAGAAAAAAGCATGCGGCCATTTACAGTGCCGCATGCTTTTCTGTTTTTTACAGGATTGCTTGCTGTTCTTTAATGACGCGGATCATATGGAGGGTGTCATCTTCCGGTCCCTGAACAGGCAGCCCTGCTTCGAGGTTCTTTTCGATGTAGTTGATATTATCCTCGGTAATGATCTCGCCTGGAATGAAGATCGGTATCCCTGGCGGATAAACCATCACAAATTCGGCAATGATTCTGCCGGCGGCTTTTTTAAACGGAATAATTTCCGTATTTGCATAAAAAGCGTCACGCGGTGTCATTGCAAGCGCTGGAATGTTTGGCAGAAGCACTTCAGGCTTGCGTCTGTTTTCCGCAGCAGAGGCGGCCTGCTGAGCGATGTCGGCTAAGCCTTTGATCAGCGCATCCGCATCCTCTTTCCGGTCTCCCGGTGTAAAAATGCACAGGATGTTGTATAAGTCAGAAAGCTCCACTTCGATTTGACATGACTCGCGCAGCCATTTTTCCACATCATGCCCGGTCAGCCCGAGGTCTTTCACAGATATGATCAATTTGGTCGGATCATAGTTAAAAGCCGCTTTGGAGCCGAGGATTTCCCTCCCGACGCATGAAATACCGTTGATTTCATTGATGCGATCCCTTGTTTCATCAGCGAGCTTAATCGTTTGTTCGATCAGTTCGTGTCCCTCTGTGGCTAAGCGTTTTCTTGCGACATCAAGTGAAGCGAGCAATAAATAGGAGGTCGATGTCGTCGTCAGCATGCTTAAAATCGATTGAACTCTTTCTTTTGAAACAAGACCTTCTTTCATATTGAGAATCGAGCTCTGTGTAAGGGATCCTCCGAGCTTATGAACGCTCGTCGCCGCCATATCCGCTCCGGCCTGCATGGCAGAAAGAGGCAGATCTTCGTGGAAATGGATGTGAACGCCGTGTGCTTCGTCAACAAGCACAGGGATATGAAATGAATGAGCCAGCTCCACGATGCTTCTTAAGTCTGCAGCTATGCCGAAATAAGTCGGGTTGATGACAAGAAGCCCCTTTGCGTCAGGATGCTCAAGCAGCGCTTTTTTCGCTGATTCAGGGGTGATTCCGTGTGAAATTCCCAACTCATCGTCAATTTCCGGATGGATGAAGATCGGTACTGCGCCTGAGAAGACGATCGCTGACATGACCGATTTATGAACATTTCTCGGCACGATGATTTTGTCTCCGGGTCCGCATACGGCCATGACCATCGTCATGATAGCGCCGCTCGTTCCCTGAACGGAAAAAAACGTGTAGTCGGCTCCGAATGCTTCAGCCGCCAGATCCTGCGCCTGTTTGATAATTCCTTTCGGTGCGTGCAGATCGTCGAGAGGCTCGATATTGATTAAATCTATGCTTAATGCGTTTTCTCCGATAAACGCCCTGAATTCAGGGTCCATCCCGGAGCCTTTTTTGTGCCCGGGTATATGGAACTGGATCGGGTTTTTGCCGGCGTGTTTTTTTAATCCGGTATATAGGGGTGTTTCGTGCTGCAACAATTGTTTTCCCACCTTCATGATAAACCTGCTATTTCCTTAAAGACTATTCTTTATCAAAAATCGTTGAGTTATTTTGCGTTTTTGCTTGATGGCATAAAACAAATGAATTATATTATGTTCTTGAAAGAATGTAAAGAACATTTTATCATCTTTAAGGCTTCTCTGTCCCTTTGGATAGTCGCAAAAAAGAAAACCAATACTAAAGCCAAACAAGCCGTCAGGCCGAACTGCACAAGGAGATGAACCAAATGGAAGAAGGATACCAATATCCGATGAATGAAGACTGGAGCACAGAGGAAGCGATAGACGTCATATCGTTTTTTCAGACGGTTGAGCTCGCTTATGAAAAAGGCGTAGAGCGCGATGTACTAATGAGTGCTTACCGCCGCTTTAAAGAAATCGTTCCGGGAAAAGCCGAGGAAAAAAAGCTCTGCAGTCAGTTTGAAGAAGCGAGCGATTACTCTCCGTATCAGGCAGTCAAAAAAGCAAAGGAACAAACGGAAAATACGAAAATTAAAATGTAATGAGAAAATCCAAAACAAAAAGGGATGGGCACAACAGGCCATCCCTTTTTGTTTAAACCGATACTTTCTGCGTCAGGCGGTAAAGGAAGGCGAGCTTTTCAAAAGCCGCTTCGATTTCGGATAGAAACGCCTCTTCACTCATTTGCAGGACTTCGTCTTTTGCAAGCTGAATACCGCAAAGCGCTTCTGCTTTCTTCACGTTGACGAGCCGTTCAAACAGGTTCTCCAGCTCTTTATCGTCCATCTCAGACTGTCTTATGACGCCCGGTTTCGTATGATCGGCCGACCAGACAAAACGGCTTGGAATGTTGCTTTCAATGTCCGGCAGATGCTTTTTAAACAGCTGGCCGTATTCCTGCTTGAGAGGAGACTCATAGATCAATGCAAACCATACGAACACGTGGGTTTCCCATAAACCAATTTGGAAATGAGGCAGCTTTTTATAGCCGCGCTTATTGTTTGCAAAAGCAACCCAGCTGTCGTCCGGCGGATTGACCGAGCGGCGCGCGTGCTTTGCGACGTGGACAAACATTTCATCTCCTGTCAATGCGGACAGTACAGGCGCAAAATGATCGCCGAGCCCTTCAAGTTTCGGGCGCACGGTTTCTTTCAGAACGCTCATCCGCGCATCTAAACCTTCTATTGTAAATGTACGAAAATCCTCTTCAGTAAAACGCAGACTGCTCATTGTGTTCCTCCTTGTCCAATCAGTAAAGATATTGTATCACAGTCGGCTTTTCAAACAAAAAATTACGTTTCGCTTCGCGGATTTTGGGGAATCGTTAGGTAAACACACAATTTTTAGAATAACGTTGCGAATGTTTGAGCACTTCATACGATATGAATAAGAAATTAATATAAATCACGCTTAGGACTAAAACCAGAAGGATTCTCTTTGACATCAATTTTCTCTGGAGGGGGCGTAGGGCACATGAAACCAATTGTGAAACAAGGATTGAAAGAGGAAAAAGACAATCGGGCCGCTGTTTGGAGGCTTGAGGTCGATTATGAACTTGCAACGCTTTTTGAAGCCATGGAAAAAAAGGATGAAACCCAAATCGAGTTGAGCAAGCGCAAACTGGAACGACTCAGAAAAGAATGGATTAGATTATATGGTTGAAACCATAATAAAAACGAACCGTTTGAGAGGTTCGTTTTTATCTGGGCCGCCTGATCATTTGTCATTTTTCTTGATTTTTCCCGGCTAATATCAGTATGCTATGAATAAATCAACAGGTATACATAGAAAAGAGGTAGTGTGATGACAAACTGGAAGGAAATCGACCGCCTGGCGAAAAGCTGGGTGAAAGAAGCTGGTCAGAGAATTCAGCAGTCAATGAAAGAAAAGATGACAATCGAAACGAAATCGAATCCAAATGACCTTGTCACAAACATTGACAAGGAAACAGAGCGTTTTTTCATTGAAAAAATCCAATCGGTTTTTCCGGATCATCATATTCTTGGCGAAGAAGGCCAGGGGGACAAGCTTACATCTTTGGATGGCATCGTTTGGATCATCGATCCGATCGATGGCACGATGAACTTTATTCATCAAAAACGCAATTTTGCGATTTCAATCGGCATTTTTGAAAACGGAAAAGGCAAAATCGGTTTGATTTATGATGTGACTCACGACGAGCTTTATCATGCTTTTCAAGGCGAAGGTGCTTACATGAATGATACAAAGCTCGGCAAGATGAAAGAAGTGCCGCTTGAAGAATCGATTCTGGCCATCAATGCGACATGGATCACCGAGAACAGACGGATCGATCCAAGCGTATTATCTCCGCTTGTCAAGCGCGTCAGAGGGACCCGGTCATACGGTTCAGCGGCTTTGGAACTTGCTTATGTTGCAGCCGGCAGAATGGATGTGTATGTGACGATGAGACTCGCTCCTTGGGATTACGCCGCCGGCTGCATCCTGCTTGATGAAGTCGGCGGAACATATACGACAATTGACGGGAAGCCGCTCAATTTTCTTGAAAACCACAGCATCGTAGCCGGCAATCCGGCAGCTCACCGGGCGATTTTCAACGAATATTTGCCGCATGAATAGCAGGTCTTTCTCTTCTTCCGATTTCGCCTTTTTTGAGGAGCTGGCCGAAGCAAGCCCCGGGTGGGCGAAGGAAGAGCTTGACGGAAACAGCCTGGAACGCTATATGAGTGCTTATGCGATGTATAACGGTGAATGGCTCGTGTGGGAAGACAGGGGCCTGCCGGCGGCTCTGAGCTTTCATCTCGAATGGGCGCCTTCTAACGGCAAGCCTTGGCTCGGAACGCTTCTTGTCCATCCCGATTTCCGCCAAAAAGGCCGGGCAAAAGAAGTGATTGAAACGATCGGCAAACGTTTGAAAGAAAAGGGACATAAAGCGTTGTTTGCGGCGGTGCCATATGAAAAGGACGCGTGGCTGAACATGCTCGCCTGTTCGGGATTTGAACAGCTGAAAACGGAAAAAGATAAAGAGGGAAAACGATATTTGATTATGGTGTTGCCCCTTGCTTGATGCTTCAATGAGACTTGTTTGACAACAGGTCTCATTTTTTTATGATTTTTTGAAACATAATGCTACTTCGTTTGTCTATGATGATGAGGCCTTAATTTGATGTAAAGGAATTGTGGTGGAAATTGATTGAACTATTCAGTGATTATGTGCTCCATTTTGAACGTTATTTTATTTTAAGCAGGCAGAGCATGCTTGTCATTCAGTGGTGTTTGACAGGCCTTGCCCTTCTGTATGTCGTGTCATTTCATCCGAAAGTGAGCAGGCGGCGCCTCTTTTTTTACGCAGGCATCGCGCTCAGGCTGATTTTGGTAGGCGCCCTTTCGTTTGAATTGGCTCACCAAATGAAAGCCGCTGAGTTTTCAAACCTGTACATAGAAGAACAAGATGCGCTCCTGCCTTTTATGCAGTTTTTGCTGTTCGGCTATATTTTGCTTGTCTCATTTCATTATATGATGACACTCGCAGAAAAAGGGGGCAAGGGGCTGTTTTTTGCATTTGACATTGCGGTGATGACGATGCCGTTTTTCCAATCGCTGTTCGGCTCTGCTGTCTATTTAAAGGAAAACGGGGCTGATCTCGAACAATTGCTGCTTGTATTGGTGCTGCTCATCGGGGTTCCGGGGCTGATGATCTGCTTGTTTTTTCAGCTTTATTGGAAAAGAAACCGTTACGTTCTCCTTTTGATTTTTTACATTGTGACGATCGGCGGTTTCTTCATCAAAAAGCTCGGCTACGAATTTTTTCCGCTGAACGTATTTCTGACCATGCTCGGTTTTCTTATGACATATCACTTGCTGAATGGCTCGAGAAAGCCTTTTTTGATGGTGAAGCGTGTTTTAGCCGCGGGCACCGCCGTATTTTTCACACTACTTCTTAACCCTTTTTACAATTTGGCAGATGCCGCTTTTACAATCTCACACCCTGAGGTTTCAGACGTGGTTGATGCCAATTTTCAACCTGTTTCGGTTAAAGAAGCGAAGCAGACTGTCAGCTCGTTTTTTCCGACGGACAGCTTGATCTATTTGTCAGCCACCAACCAGGATTTTCACAACGTTTATCATTTTAAAACGAAGGATTACGAGGCGTACGTTGACGGCTGGACGGGGGTGATCACCAATTATTACAATCAAAAAGAGCCTAGCGGGAATATCCTGTCCGATCAGGCGTATATCAAGCGGTCGAAGCAATTTCTGCGGGAACACGGCCGCGAACTTGACAAACAAATCAAGGCAAAAGTAAGCCGTGATGACGACGAAGCTACTGTTGAATTTTACCGTGAAGGCCAGGATCCTGAATTAAGCACAATGGGGTTTACTTGGAGGAAGGAAACACTGATAGGTTTTTCCGAGGACACGTCTGTTTACAACTTAGAAAGCGTGAAACAAGCCCGCGTTTCTGGTCAGGATATCGAGCGGGGTGTTGAAGCGGTCTATCGTAAGCTGGGTATACCCGTCTCAGCTTATCAGCTGACAGATATTGATTTATTATTTCCATCCAGCCTCAACTCGGCATCCATAAACGTGAAGACAAGCGACGGAACGGAGATGGCGTTCCATCCTGTAACAGGTGCATTAACGGCTATTACGTTCACATCTGAAAGCGCCTTGCCTTATCGCGGACAAGAGCTCGAAAAACGCTTGCTTTCATTATTTGATCAAGACCTTTCTCAGCTGAAAAGGGTGGAGTTAGAAAAGGATCTGATAGAATTTCAGAAAAAAGAAAGCGATGCTGTATTAAATACGAGCTGGACCATGACGAAGCATGAAGAGGGAGCTTATCTGACGGTGAGAAAATATTTTCGCAAAGCGGATGAAAAGCCCCCCTACACATATGCAGACGGGGAAAAGGCTTTTCGGAAAGTGTCTGAACACTATCAAAAAGGGTTGGTTTATTATAAACGGACGAAGCTTGTGATTGTTTCAGACGGGGATCAAAAGAGCCGGTATGCGTGGCTTGTCATCATCCAGCCGTTCGGCTCAAACGAACATGATGCATACTTGGTTGATGCCTTAACAAATGAGGTGAAACAATTTGATGACAAGTGAAGAAAAAAAAGCGGTGTTTCTTGATTTGTATGAGCTCTATCAAGAAGGTGAACTGGAAGAGGAAACCGTGATCTGGATGAAAGAGCATGAGCAGCTTTTTCAAGGCCAGGCTGAAGAGGCAGCAGTCGAGAATAGAACGCTTCCCGGCATACAAAAGGCAGATGATCGTCAGCAGCTCCGTCATATCATGGTTTTTGTTTACTCGTTGTATGGTGCTTTCCTGCTCCTTTCGATTTGGATGACGGTGTGGTTTTTTTTCTAAATGGCTTCCAATAAAAAACAGACGATTGAAGAACTGTACAGGGAATATTATCATGACATTATGTACTATTTGTACAGGCGAACCCATCAGCTTGAGACGGCGAAAGACCTGGCACAGGATACGTTTCTGAAAGCTTTTGCGGGCCTGGAGTCTTTCAGAGGCCATTCCTCGATCAAAACATGGCTGTATACGATCGCGCATCATACGTTTATCAACTGGTACAGAAAAGATAAAAAAATCCGGTTTTCCGATGTGACGGCCTGCGGCGACATGGAACAGCACACGTTTGAAATGCCTGAGCGCCATTTGGCAAACGCCATAAGGCAGGAGGAGCTGAAACATCACATTGACCGGCTGAAAGAACATTACCAGACCGTACTTATTTTAGGAGAGTTTCAGGAGCTTTCCTATGAGGAAATAGCGGAAGTGCTCGATTGGAAACTGTCAAAGGTAAAAACCAATCTTCACCGGGCCCGCCTTGAGCTGAAAAAAAGCTTGGAAGGCAGGGAGGTTTAACAATATGAAATGTCATCTTGTGAGAGATTTACTGCCTCTATACATAGAAGGCGATTGCAGCCGCAAAACGGAACATTTGGTTATGGCGCACATCAAAACGTGTGCAGATTGCCGGGAAATGTATGACATGATGAGGGAACCTGTCAATTTTCATGATGACGACAGATTGCCAACGGAAGCAGGAGAAGCGGAAGAACAAAAATTCAGGAAAGCATACTATCAAAGGCTGATTCTCAAAGGGGCAGCGCTTTTTGGCGGAGGCTACTTGCTGATGCTTTTGATTTATTTATTCTTTTTATAAGAACTGGCGGGCAACCTGCCGCCAGTTTTTTTGGAATTTAATAATCAAAAGCCCCTTCAGCCGGAAGGGGCTCTTTTTTATTCAAGCAGGCCTTTTTCGCGCATTCTTTTTTTGAGAGTAAAACCGCTCCCCATAATGACGATCAGAATTGCGACGGCAATTGCGACGCCGGCAGCGCTTTTTTCGGCGACTGCAACGCCGATCATCATGATGCTGATCACTGCAGCAAGTGCGAATAATAAGAATATCCATTTGATTTGTTTCACTGTTTTCCCATCCCCTTAGTATGAAGTCTACTCTTAGTTTACAGAAAATCGCGCTGAATAGAAAGGGTCAACCGAAGCTGGATATTTGAAAGAAATTGAAATAACTTCGTTCGTCAGTTATAATATGAAAGATTATCTAAATTTTTTAGGAGATGAAAATGTGAAACTTCGAGAAGATCTTCGCAATATCGCTATTATCGCCCACGTTGACCATGGAAAAACGACGCTTGTGGATCAGCTCCTCCATCAGGCTGGCACATTCCGTGCAAATGAAAACGTGGCGGAGCGCGCCATGGATTCCAATGACTTGGAAAGAGAGCGCGGCATTACGATTTTAGCGAAAAATACAGCGATTAACTATAAAGATACACGCATTAATATTTTGGATACTCCGGGACACGCAGATTTCGGCGGGGAAGTTGAGCGGATCATGAAAATGGTCGACGGCGTTCTGCTTGTTGTTGACGCTTATGAAGGCTGCATGCCGCAAACCCGCTTTGTGCTGAAAAAAGCACTTGAGCAAAACTTGACGCCAATCGTTGTTGTCAATAAGATCGACCGCGATTTTGCCCGGCCTGAAGAGGTCGTTGACGAAGTGCTCGATTTGTTTATCGAGCTTGATGCCAATGAAGAACAGCTTGAATTCCCGGTTGTTTACGCTTCTGCGATCAACGGCACCGCTTCAGCTGATCCGAAGCAGCAGGATGAAAATATGGAAGCTTTATTCGAAGCGATTGTCAACCATATTCCTTGTCCTGTCGATAACCATGAGGAGCCTTTGCAGTTCCAGGTCGCTCTGCTTGACTACAATGATTATGTCGGCCGTATCGGAATCGGACGCGTGTTCAGAGGAACGATGAAGGTCGGACAGCAAGTTGCTTTAATGAAGCTTGACGGTTCTATCAAGCCGTTCCGCGTAACGAAAATCTTCGGTTTCCAGGGCTTGAAAAGAGTCGAAATTGAAGAAGCGAAAGCCGGCGACCTTGTCGCGGTATCAGGAATGGAAGACATCAATGTCGGAGAGACCGTCTGCCCGATTGAGCATCAAGAGGCGCTTCCGGTTCTGCGCATTGACGAGCCGACGCTTCAAATGACGTTCGCGGTTAACAACAGTCCTTTTGCCGGTCGCGAAGGAAAATATGTCACGGCCAGGAAGATTGAAGAGCGCCTTGAACAGCAGCTTCAGACAGATGTCAGCCTTCGAGTCGATCCGACGCCATCTCCTGACGCCTGGGTCGTATCCGGTCGCGGTGAGCTGCATTTGTCGATTTTAATCGAAAACATGCGCCGTGAAGGCTTTGAACTGCAAGTATCGAAGCCGGAAGTCATCATTAAAGAAATCGACGGCGTTCGCTGTGAGCCTGTTGAACGTGTGCAAATCGATGTGCCTGAAGAGCATACCGGATCTGTAATGGAATCAATGGGCGCGCGCAAAGGTGAAATGATCGACATGATCAATAACGGAAACGGGCAGGTCCGCCTGATTTTCAACGTTCCTTCACGCGGATTAATCGGCTACTCAACCGAATTCCTTTCCCTTACACGCGGTTTCGGGATTTTAAACCATACGTTTGACAGCTATCAGCCTGTTGAGCCTGGGCAAGTCGGCGGACGCCGCCAAGGTGTGCTTGTTTCAATGGATACCGGGAAAGCTTCAGCTTACGGCATTCAAGGCGTTGAAGAACGCGGCGTGATTTTTGTCGAGCCGGGCACAGAAGTATATGAAGGCATGATCGTCGGCGAGCACAACCGTGAAAACGACCTTGTCGTCAACATCAATAAAATGAAGCAGCAGACAAACGTGCGCTCAGCGACGAAAGATCAGACGGTCAGCATGAAAAAACCGCGTATCATGTCGCTTGAAGAATCGCTTGAATACTTGAACGAGGATGAGTACTGCGAAGTCACGCCTGAATCCATCAGATTGAGAAAGAAAATTCTCGACAAAAACGAACGCGAAAAAGCAGCGAAAAAGAAAAAGCTGGCAGGATTGTCGTAACATTTGCAGAACCTAAAAAAAGAGCAACCCAACTAAGCAAAGGGGAGGGGAATCTTTTTGACTGATGTAAGTGAACGGCTGTCGTTTTTTGCCGCTCTTTATAAAGTGGACCAGAATCCTGAGGCGGGAATGTGGTGGCTTTATGCCACCATCTTCGTCCTGTCTGCGGTCGTCTTTAAACTGGGGTTCGCCAAACGGCTGCCGCTGTTGAAAACGGCGATCATTTACTTTTTTCTGGCGCTAGGCTGTACGTTTTTAACTTTTTTCGGCGTTTTTCTGCCGGTTGGAGAAGGGCTGATCGTAGCCGTTTTAATCCTTTCGATTTACAAAATCCGTCTGCACCGTTCGAAAAAAGAGCAGACGGGGGCGAATACGTAGAAAAGACATAGCCAAAGAAGGCTATGTCTTTTTTGTATCCGCCAGAAAATCCGCTGTTAATAAGTCCCGAAACAAAGCCCTGGCAAAAAGAATCTCATCTGCTGAATACCGGCTTAAAAATCGTTTAAACCTTTGTTCGATTTTTTCGTGCTCACGCTGGTGAAGGTGATGAATACTTCTCCCTTTATGGCTTAAGCGGAAGTAGATTTCTTTTTTATTGTCGCTGAGCTGTGTCTTGCTGACGAGGCCTTTTTCGGTCAGCTTTGCGGTGATCCTTGAGACCGTCGCTTTTGAAAATCCCATTTTCTCGGAAATCGAGGTGACGTTGATCGGTTCGTGGTCGCCAATGCAGCTGATCGTATGGATGTCAGACATGTTGAGTTTCAGTTCAGCTCCGAATTCGCGTTCCATCTTTTTCATTTCAGCGGAGATGCGCTCTTTCATGACGGTTTCTTGCTGCTCTTGCTGATGAATGAGCCTGATGTACAAATCGAATATTTCTTGTTTTGCGTGTGTTAAATGCTCCATGCAGAAAATCGGCTCCTTTAATCGATGTTTCTGCTTTGATTATATCATTTTGTTGCGCATGAAACAAAATGATTAAACAGACTGAATGTGAGAGTTCCCGCACCAGCGGTGGATACCATCGGCAATCAATTGCTCCGCGTTTTCCATGGATTCGTCGACAGCCCAGGCCACGTGGCCGTCGGGACGGATCAGCGCTGCTTTTACCCCATTCCATTCAGGCCTGCCGTCAATTGCTTTCACTTGTATACGGCGGACGTGAGGAATGGTGGAAAATTCCTTCGTTTCTATCCCGAATGCTGCTAATAAAAAGCGTCCATCACGGAGAAAAGTGTAGAGCCGTTTGACAGTACCATCTGAAAGGGTCAGATCGATATCTGGGAGACGTTTTCCGTTCAGCTCATGTTCAGGCATCTTTTCATCTGCTTTGTATTTCACGCTGAGCGCCGCAATTTGTTCTGCCAGATAGCGATTGACGTCTGAAAATCCGAGAATGCCGGATAATAATTCGCGGAGGTACAGGCCTTCACGTGTAAAATCAAACAGCTTTGTTTGGATTTGTGTATTGACGAGCAGCGCTTCCCCGACAGTATGTCTTTCATTATGGTAACTGTCAAGCAGCCAGTCGGGGCACCGTCCGTTGATCTTTGCTGCGAGCTTCCAGCCAAGGTTCATTGCGTCCTGAAGTCCGACATTTAAACCTTGCCCTCCTGCAGGAAAATGAATATGCGCGGCATCTCCAGCCAAGAAAATTCTGCCGGAGCGGTAATGCTCTGCCAACTTGCTGGCATTTCCGAAGCGGGACATCCAAACCGGGCTGTCAATTCCAAAGTCCGTGCCGCAGATGCGGTTGAGTTCTTTTTTTAATTCTTCCAGTGTGACGGGCTCGTGAAGCAAAGCTTGAGGCATGTGCGGCGCCGTTATGAGGACGCGGAAAATGCCGTCGTCTAAAGGCACGATCACAACGCCGCCTTCACGGTTCACGCAAGTATAAAAATGCGATTCCGGCGGATTTTCAAGCGACACATCCGCAAGCATTGCGGTGATATTCGCATCAGTTCCTGAAAAAGCGATACGCGCCTGCTTGCGGATGGTACTTCCGGCTCCGTCAGCACCGACGATATAGGAAGCGGTTAGAAAGGACAGGCCGTCGGGTCCCTGGACGACGAGCTCGGCCGTTTCCTCATACTCGCGGAAAGCGAGAACTTCATGATCGCGAAGGATGCAGACACCGAGATTTCGCGCATGTTCCTCAAGCACCTTCTCGGTTTCGTACTGAGGGATGATCAATGTAAAATTGGCTTGCGTATCAAGCGCAGAAAAGTCCAATCCAGTCTTTAGACCGGCAAAATGCCCCGAAGGGCTCGGCTTGCCAATTTCCTTAAACCGTTCTCCAAGCCCCCTCATTTCAAGTATTTCGATTGAGCGCGGATGCAGCGTGAGCGCTTTTGAGAATGGCGAAGGCTCTTTCAGCCGTTCGACAATACAGGTCCGGACACCGGCCAAAGCCAGCTCGGAAGCCGTCATCAGACCGACGGGGCCGCCGCCTGCAATCAGTACATCAAAATCCATGATGAATCACTCCTTTTTTGTTACGCATGAAACAATTTTAACATACTACAAATGAAAATGTTTATCAACTATAATCTTTAATTTTGTTACTCGTGTAACAAAAAAGCCGATAAAAAAGCATGGAGCTTGTCCATGCTTTCATGACTTGATCTGCTCTTTATCTTTTCTGTGCGGATATAGCTTAAAACGGCCGGTTTTCATCCGGTTTTCTGTTTTGATTTTAATTCGTTCGCTGCATTCATGGCACATATAAGTATGTATCGGCCGGTTTCGGAGACGTTTGGCAATGAGTGTGTCATCATCGATTTTTTCGATTTTGTCACACAATGAACACTTTACCCTCACTTGATTCACCTCACTTACGATTCATTATACCTTAATCAATCGGACAAATAAATTTTCTCCTATAGAAAAAAGGAAAAAGCCTGTGCCGTCAAGAAAACAGTGGCACAGGCTTTTAAAAGTTATGGCTGCCGATTTTTCATATGCTTGTTTGATTGCTTATTCTGCTCCTTTTCAAGCTGTTTCTGGTTTCTGTCATTCAACTGGTCGTTGTTGGATTTTGTAGGATTTGTTTGCTGATTGTCTGTTGCGTCGTTCGGCACTTCAGGAAGGACGCGCCCGACGATGGCTGCCAGCTCGTCGAGAATCCCTTTGACAGGGCGTCCCGCTTGAATTTCCCTGCCCATTGCCCGCAGGCGGTTGACGGTGTCGGGATCTGCGACAACGGCGGCGTTTGCTCCGTAAGGGTCATTCTGCAGCGCTTCAGCCACGGAATACTTAATAGATTCGACTTTGCTGCGCTCCAAATTGTCTTTCACATCAATTCCGACGACGGCTAGCCTGCCGAGCACGACGGCGGTTGCATCATTGACACCCGGAACGCTTTCGGTGATCTTCACAAGGCGCCGCGAGATGGCTTGCCCGTCTTTACGGTTCACCGGCTCTTGGGAGCTGTTTTTTACTTGAATCGGTTTGTTGCCGGGAAGCTCGTTCGCTTCATTTCGGGCATTATTTTGAATGCCGCAGGCTGAAAGCAGCATAACGGTTTGAATTAGGATCAAAAAAAAGATTCGCACTTGAGGTTGCCTCCTTAAAAATGCTTTCATTAATTTTTATTGTTGAATTAACCTTCTATCTTTATTCACAAAAACATATATTTTAGCGGGCGCTCCATCAGCTTTTAACCCAATTGAAAAGAAAAGGCTAAAAATCCTGATCAGGAGGCGGAAGATTGAGTAAAATTTATGTGCTGGATACGAATGTGTTATTGCAGGATCCGAATTCAATCTTTTCTTTTGAAGATAACGAGGTTGTCATCCCGGCTGTCGTATTGGAGGAAGTCGACTCAAAGAAACGCTACATGGATGAAATTGGGAGGAATGCAAGGCGCGTATCTAAATTGATAGATGATTTGCGTTTAAAAGGAAGGCTGTATGAAAATGTTCCCCTACCAAACGGAGGAAGCTTGAGAATCGAGCTGAACCATCGCTCTTTTCAGCAGCTTCAAGAAATTTTTATCGAAAAAACAAGCGACAACCGTATTTTAGCCGTAGCGAAAAACCTCAGCCTGGAAGAGGAAACGAAAGAAGACGGCAGGCCGGTTATCCTTGTCAGCAAAGATATGCTGATCCGTGTCAAAGCCGATGCCATCGGCTTGATGTCAGAGGATTTTTTGCACGACAGGGTTGTCGACAATGATGATATATACAGCGGTTATACAGACGTGTACATTCGCCCGGATCAGATGAATTCCTTTTTTGAACATCACGATTTGCCGCTTCACGAAATCAGCAGTGAGATGCTGCGTCCGAACCAGTTTGTCGTCATGAAGGACGCGCTCGGCGGATCATCCTCTGCCGTAGGGATCGTAGATCAAAGCGGAAAAGCCGTTAAAAAGCTTGTTTTCGATCAGGAACAGGTTTGGGGCATACGTTCGCGAAATGTACAGCAGACGATGGCTTTGGAACTTCTTTTAAGACAAGATATTCCGCTTGTCACCCTGATTGGAAAAGCCGGCACAGGAAAAACCCTGCTTGCGTTGGCAGCAGGGCTGCTGCAGACAGAAGACCTGGGGAATTTTAAAAAACTTGTTGTCACAAGGCCGATCGTTCCTGTCGGAAAAGATCTCGGCTATCTTCCGGGTGAAAAAGAAGAAAAACTTCGTCCGTGGGTCCAGCCTATTTTTGATAACCTGGAATACTTGTTCAATGCAAAAAAGCCGGGGGAGCTTGATGATATTTTAGCGGGGATGGGCTCCATTCAAGTCGAAGCCCTCACATATATAAGGGGCAGAAGCATTCCTGACCAATTCATCATCATTGATGAGGCTCAAAATCTGACCAAGCATGAAGTCAAAACGCTTCTGACCCGCGTCGGGGAAGGCAGTAAAATCGTATTGATGGGAGACACCGAACAGATCGACCATCCTTATTTAGATGCGATGAACAACGGCCTGGCCTATGTTGTCGAGCGCTTTAAGGATCAAAAAATTTCCGGAAACGTGAAGCTTTTAAAAGGAGAGCGCTCCCGGCTCGCCAGGCTTGCAGCCGATCTGCTGTAAATAAAAAAACCCGGGCGTTTAACCCGGGTTGCAACTTGCATGGCCCGCGGGCCGGGTTGCCGGCAAGTGCCGATAGCCCGGCCGGGAAAGAGGAGGCGGAGTTTTTCATCGCCTCCGGCGCACCCGTTGCAGTGTTGTAGCTTTAAACAATGTGAATTTCTTTTACTCGTTTCACAGGAGTCATCCTGTTTGAACCGTCGGGAAAATAAACGTGTACAGGCCCGTCTTCGCCAAGCGGCTTGCCATTGTTGCTGAAGCAGAGAATCATGCCGCCCGCTTCTTCGATCGGAACGGAAACGTCTTCACCTTCCGTTTTGAAGAGGCATTTGACGGCGGAGCCTGTCACCTCCGCATTTTTTAAAAAAGGTTCAAGCTTGATCCCGAAAGTGCCGTCAAGCAATTTCTCCTTTTCATATTTTTTCTCTGATTTCAGTGTCGGCGGCGATACAGTACCTTCCCTGATTTGCCGTTCCCGGTCAATCACAAGGTCGTCTTCTTCATCTTTTACCTCTCTGAAATCTGAAAAGAACTGATCGAGATCAAATTTTCGGTCATCAAAAATCCAAACGCTCGGATCGAGCGTAATCGAATACTTTACATTTCCTGTGATCGTTACAATGCTCATGTCTCTACCACTCCCTCACAAAAATTATAAGCGCTTTCTTTCAAATTGTCACTTCTCATAACAAAAGCCCTCTCCGGGAAAGATAACAGCAACGACGCTCGGATGGAGGGAAAAAACTTGAATTGCCGGGATAATGAGGAGCTTGAATATTTTGTCACGGAAGCGAAAAAAGTGACGGACAAAGGAAAGGTTGCATCTTACATACCGGCTTTGGCTGAATTATCGGAGGACGATTTATCGGCGGCGGTCTACTTTACGGACGGGACGTGTATATCAGCGGGAGACGTGGAAAAAGCCTTCACTCTGCAAAGCATCTCAAAAGTATTGTCGCTTGCTCTCGTCCTGATCGATCACGGTCCGGAAACAGTGTTTCATTATGTAGGACAAGAGCCGACTGGTGATCCGTTTAACTCCATCATCAAACTTGAAACCGTCAACCCGGGGAAGCCGCTGAATCCGATGATAAATGCCGGAGCATTGGTGGTGACAAGCATGATTAAAGGAGAGACGAATGCCGATAAGATCGGCAGGCTTCTTGATTTTATTAAAAAACTGGCAAATAACCGGAATATTACCTTTTGTGAGAAGGTCGCCGAATCTGAATTTGAAACCTCGATGGTCAACAGGGCGATGTGCTACTACATGAAAGAGCACGGTATTTTTCAGGCTGAGGTTGAGGATGTCATGGATGTGTATACAAAGCAGTGCGCCATTGAAATGAACAGCTTAGACTTGGCGAAAATCGGTTCTGTTTTTGCTTTGAACGGCAAGCATCCCGAAACGGGAGAACAAATCATACCGAAGGATATCGCGAGAATTTGCAAAACATTTATGGTGACATGCGGAATGTATAATGCCAGCGGCGAATTCGCAATCAAAATCGGCATACCCGCCAAAAGCGGGGTTTCAGGGGGAATCATGGGTCTATCCCCATACCGTTTCGGCATCGGCATCTTCGGGCCCTCGCTTGATGAAAAGGGAAACAGCATCGCTGGAATCCGGCTTTTAGAGCTGTTATCGGCGAACTACAGTTTAAGCATTTTTTAAAACGTGAGCGGAAGCTTAAAATGCGAGTCTTTGAAATACGGCGAAAGGACAGAAATAGCTTGCTTTTTTTCGGCTGAGGCTTTATCATAAATAGAAGAATTAGGTACTCGCCTGGGGAACGGAGGGATACTTTTGGCGTCTGAGATTGTAGTCGACCATCGTGAAAAAGCACTTGCCCTGTTAAAACGTGATGCTGATAAAATCTTAAAGCTGATTCAAGTGCAAATGGACAACTTAACGATGCCTCAATGTCCTCTTTATGAAGAGGTTTTAGATACACAAATGTTCGGACTCTCTAGGGAAATTGATTTTGCTGTCCGCCTTGGATTAGTGGATGAAGAAGAGGGTAAAGAACTGCTTTACAGGCTGGAACGTGAATTGTCTGCATTACATGATGCATTTACAAAAAAATAAATGAACACCTCAGAAGAATCTTTCTGTCTGAGTCAGCTTGTCGACGACGTTTCGATAGAAACAAACTGCCGGCAGGCTTTTTTTGTTATGGAATGAGAAAGAAAACGTCCGCTGATGAAGGAATGAATGCTGTTCGTGCCGAATAAACGAAGACGCATGGTATGCCGATAAAAAAATAGAACGGCAGTCTTGGAACAGACGGACTTTTCTTTCAGACGAGATTCGAAGTCTTATGAAAAGGGTATCTTTCGTGCTTTTTAAGAAAGTGTAGTAAAATAACGAAGGAGTTACCACAAACACATTTTGAAGGCAAGTAAGGAAGAGGATAATAATATGATAAAAAGAATGCTCAAATCCTATGATTATTCATTAATCTTCGCTGTATTCCTGCTGTGCGGGTTCGGGCTCGTCATGGTGTACAGCTCAAGCATGATCACAGCCGTGACAAGGTACGGACAAGACAGCAGCTACTTTTTTGACAGGCAGCTGATGTTTTTGGTGCTCGGAACCGTCATATTTTTATGCGCGGCGCTTTTTCCGTATAAGGCTTTTGCCAATCAAAAATTCCAAAAGTTTTTGCTGCTCATTTCCGTTGTCGCTTTGTTCGGGCTGTTCGTTGTCGGACACGTGGCCGGGAATGCCCAAAGCTGGTTCAGGGTTTCGAATTACGGCATCCAGCCGGGGGAGTTTGTCAAGCTGACCGTCATCTTGTATCTTTCTTCCGTCTATGCCAAAAAGCAAAGCTATATTGACAACTTGGGAGCCGGAATCGCCCCTCCCGCGATCATCACGCTTTTCATTTGCGCACTGGTCGCTGCTCAGCCGGATGTGGGAACGGCCTTTATCATCGCTTTAATCGCTTTGTGCATTATTTTGTGCTCGGGATTCAGCGGCAAAACGCTGTTAAAGCTCGTACTTTTGGCCGGGGCTGTCCTTGTGCTCGTCAGCCCGCTCATTTATTTCAACTGGGACAGCATTTTAACAGAAGGACGGATGAATCGGTTTGAAAGCTACCAAAACCCGTTTAAAGACGCACAGAAATCTGGTTTTCAAGTCGTCAACTCCTACTTGGCGATCGGTTCGGGAGGGCTGTTCGGCCTGGGTCTCGGCGAAAGCGTGCAGAAGTATGGATATCTGCCTGAAACGCACACCGATTTCATTATGGCGGTCATCGCCGAGGAGCTCGGCATTTTCGGCGTCCTTTTTGTCGTGCTGCTGCTCGCTTTCATCGTTTTAAAAGGGTTTTATATTGCGAGAAAATGCGACGACCCGTTTGGAAGCCTGCTTGCGATCGGGATATCAAGCATGATCGCCATCCAGTCTTTCGTGAACCTGGGCGGCATATCCGGCTTGATTCCTTTGACAGGGGTGACGCTTCCGTTTATCAGCTATGGAGGGTCATCGCTCATTCTGCTGATGGCAAGCGCGGGGATATTGGTGAACATCAGCATGTTTAATGAATACTTTGACCGGTTCAAACGAAAACAGCCTGTCGATACTACAAAAACCAAAGAAAATCAATATAAAAAAAGTATAAATTTTTAAAAAACTAAGCGTGTACAATGTCCATCCGATTCATTTAGAATAGATACATACTTAAAACAGCGGATGAGGGGGAACGACATGTCACAACAGTCTATTCAAAAAGTTCTTGTTGCAAACAGAGGGGAAATCGCTATCCGCGTATTTCGCGCCTGCACAGAACTGAATATCCGTACGGTAGCGATCTATTCTAAAGAAGACAGCGGATCATACCACAGATACAAAGCCGATGAAGCATACTTGGTCGGCGAAGGGAAAAAGCCGATTGATGCTTATCTTGATATTGAAGGGATCATCGAGATTGCGAAACGCAACCATGTGGATGCCATCCATCCGGGCTACGGCTTCCTGTCTGAAAACATTCAGTTTGCCAAGCGGTGTGAAGAGGAAGGCATCATCTTTATCGGACCGACCTCCAAGCACCTCGATATGTTTGGAGACAAAGTAAAAGCCCGTGAACAAGCTGAAAAAGCAGGAATTCCCGTCATACCGGGGAGCGACGGCCCAGTGGCTGATATCGCGGAGGTCAAACAATTTGCGGAGGAGTTCGGATATCCGTTTATCATCAAAGCGTCGCTTGGCGGCGGCGGCCGCGGCATGCGGATCGTCAGAGACGAATCGGAGCTGGAGGAATCCTATAACAGGGCAAAATCAGAGGCGAAAGCCGCTTTTGGTAATGATGAAGTGTATGTCGAAAAGCTGATCGAAAAGCCGAAGCACATTGAAGTTCAAGTCATCGGAGACAAAGAAGGTAACGTGGTTCACCTTTACGACCGTGACTGCTCTGTGCAAAGGCGTCATCAAAAGGTTATCGAAATAGCGCCGAGCGTTTCGCTTTCTGAGTCCCTCCGGGAAAAGATTTGCGATGCTGCCGTTAAGCTTGCGAAGAATGTTGATTATGTCAATGCCGGTACGGTCGAATTTTTAGTTGCGAACGATGAGTTTTTCTTTATTGAAGTCAACCCGCGTGTTCAGGTGGAGCACACCATTACGGAAATGGTGACGGGTGTCGATATCGTTCAGACACAAATCCTGATTGCTGCCGGACTCAGTCTGGGCAGCAGCGAAATCAGCATTCCGAACCAGGATGCCATCACGCTGCACGGATATGCGATCCAGTCAAGGGTTACGACTGAAGACCCGTCAAACAATTTCATGCCTGACACAGGCAAAATCATGGCATATCGCTCAGGCGGCGGTTTCGGGGTGAGGCTTGATACCGGAAACAGTTTTCAGGGCGCTGTCATTACGCCTTATTATGACTCGCTGCTTGTTAAGCTTTCAACCTGGGCGCTGACGTTTGAACAGGCGGCGGCCAAAATGGTCCGCAACCTACAGGAATTCAGGATAAGGGGAATCAAAACGAATATTCCTTTCCTTGAAAACGTGGCGAAACACGAAAAATTTCTCACAGGGCAATACGACACGTCATTTATTGATACAACACCGGAACTCTTTGTCTTTCCTAAGCAGAGAGACCGTGGAACAAAAATGCTGACGTATATCGGGAACGTAACGGTCAACGGCTTCCCGGGCATTGATAAAAAGAAGAAGCCGGAGTTCGACAAGCCCCAGATCGTCAAAACGGATGTCGATCAGCCGATCGCGAGCGGAACAAAACAGATTCTTGATGAACGCGGAGCTGAAGGGCTCGTCAAATGGGTGAAAGATCAAGAGGAAGTGCTCCTCACTGATACGACGTTCCGCGATGCCCATCAGTCACTGCTTGCGACAAGATTCAGAACGCATGATTTGGAGAAAATCGCCAATCCGACAGCTGCGCTCTGGCCTGAGCTTTTCAGCCTTGAAATGTGGGGCGGCGCCACTTTTGATGTCGCTTACCGTTTCTTGAAAGAAGACCCGTGGAAAAGGCTTGAGAAGCTGCGGAAGGAAATTCCAAATACGATGTTTCAAATGCTGTTGAGATCTTCGAATGCCGTCGGGTATACAAACTACCCTGACAACCTGATTAAAAAGTTTGTCAGCGAATCCGCTGCGGCCGGAATCGATGTATTCCGCATTTTTGACAGCTTGAACTGGGTTAAAGGGATGACGCTCGCCATTGATGCAGTGCGCGAGTCGGGCAAACTTGCCGAAGCCGCGATCTGCTATACCGGAGACATTCTCGATCCGAACAGAACAAAATATAACCTTGAATATTATACGTCAATGGCAAAAGAGCTTGAATCAGCGGGGGCGCATATTCTCGGCATTAAAGATATGGCCGGCCTGCTGAGACCTCAAGCAGCATACGAACTGGTGTCAGCTTTGAAAGAGACGATCGATATTCCGATCCACTTGCATACACACGACACGAGCGGCAACGGTATTTTTATGTACGCGAAGGCGATAGAAGCAGGCGTCGACATCGTCGACGTAGCGGTCAGCTCTATGGCGGGCCTGACATCACAGCCAAGCGCAAGCTCGCTTTATCATGCGCTTGAAGGCGATAAACGCCGTCCGCAGCTGAATGTCGATGCGGTAGAGTCGCTGTCTCAATATTGGGAGTCTGTCAGAAAATACTACAGCGAGTTTGAGAGCGGCATGAACGCGCCTCATACCGAAATTTACAAGCATGAAATGCCTGGCGGCCAATACAGCAACCTTCAGCAGCAGGCTAAGGGAGTCGGCCTCGGTGATCGCTGGAATGAAGTGAAAGAAATGTACAGCCGGGTCAACCACCTGTTCGGGGACATCGTAAAGGTTACGCCGTCATCTAAAGTCGTCGGGGATATGGCACTTTACATGGTGCAAAATAACCTGACGGAAGATGATATTTACGAAAGAGGAGAATCACTCGATTTTCCTGACTCAGTAGTCGAGCTTTTTAAAGGGTATATCGGCCAGCCTCACGGCGGATTCCCTGAGAAATTGCAAAAGCTGATTTTGAAAGGGCAGGAGCCGATTACAGTGCGCCCTGGAGAACTTCTCGAACCCGTTTCGTTTGACGATATAAAAGCGGAGTTTAAGGAAACGCATGATCTGGAGCTTTCCGATCAGGATGCTGTTGCATATGCGCTTTATCCGAAAGTGTTTACCGAGTATGTTAAGACAGCGGAACTGTACGGGGACATCTCAGTGCTTGATACACCGACCTTCTTCTACGGCATGACGCTCGGCGAAGAAATCGAAGTCGAGATCGAAAGAGGGAAAACGCTGATCGTCAAACTTGTCTCTATCGGCGAACCGCGTCCTGATGCAACGAGAGTCGTCTACTTTGAACTGAACGGCCAGCCTCGCGAAGTGGTCATTAAAGACGAAAGCATTAAATCGTCCGTTCATCAAAAGGTGAAAGCCGACCGTTCAAACCCGAATCATATCGCGGCGTCCATGCCGGGAACGGTGATTAAGCTTCTTGTAAGCAAAGGGGACCAAGTGAAGAAGGGCGATCATTTAATGATCAATGAAGCAATGAAAATGGAAACGACCGTTCAGGCTCCGTTTTCAGGAACTGTTGAAAACATTCATGTGACAAACGGAGAAGCCATTCAAACCGGCGACCTCCTCATTGAGCTGAAAAAATAAAAGTGCGGCCGCTGACTTTTGTCGGCGGCCTTTTTTTATGAAAAAATCCCCCGCAACAGGCGGGGGATCAACCGTTTATTGTTATTTTTGCGCCTGTCTGCGATAGCGCGCAACAAGCAGCAGGAAGTAGCAAAGGATTCCGAACAGGCAGGAAATGAAGAAAGCGTGGGCGAGTGCAAATCCCAAATCCAGCCTGCTGTAGACAACCGCAATTCCTGAGGCAGCCTGAAGGATAATCAGGATCAGGGAAATCATCCAGCCCCAATAAATGCGTTTTTGATTTTTATACTGTTTGGCCGCATGTATCGCTGCCGCAATGATCCAAGCGAACAGAAGAAGCGCCGCAGCCCTGTGTCCCATCTGCACCCATTCGTGAAACTTCCCTGGGAGCCAGCCGTTTTGTGTGCTGCACATCGGAAAGTCAAGGCACGCAAGGCTTGACTTCGTATGCCGGACATATGCGCCTGTATAAACGACGACATATGTGTATATAATGATTCCTATCATATGAAACTGCATGGTTTTTCCTATATAAAACGATTCGGCTTTCTGCTTGCTGTCAGCTTCAAACACGAGGAGCGTCAACAGCAGAACAGATGCAAAGGAAATAAGCGAGATTCCGAAGTGCAAAGCCATGATCAGGGCCGAAGACCCGAAGACGACCGCCGCAGCGCCCAGGAGCGCCTGAAGAATGAGGAAGACGACCGACATCACCGCAAGAAATTTCGTTTCTCTAATATGGCCGATTTTTTTCCATGTCCAAATGGCGAGAGCCAGCACAAGGACGCCGGATGTGCCGCTGACAAACCTGTGGCTCCATTCGATAATCGATTCAAGGGTTAGAGCCGGGAATATGCTTCCGTTGCAAAGCGGCCAAGATCTGCCGCAGCCCATTCCCGAACCCGTCTTTGTGACGAGGGCGCCGCCGATCAGCACGAAAAGCATGGCGATAGTTGTGATAATTCCCAAGCCTTTTAATGCTTTATTCATAAATTCAATTCTCCTTTTTTAATGCAAACTGACTAATAAAAAGATATTTGCCACCTTCAAGTGTAAGCGAATTGATGTTCTGCTGCAATTCATAATGATTATTGTTCACAAAAATGCAATAGAAGGCGTTCACATTTTTATTGGTTTTGAAGACTTGATAATTGTGGCTTCGTTTGATAGAACTATATTAGAATGACAGTGGTTTTCCGCTCTTGTTCACAATTTTTCCTTCATCTGTAAAGAAAGTCATAAAAAGTTCACAAATATAAACCGGTTTGTCGATTAATATTTAATAGGCTGTTTTTTTCCAACCGGTAATCTTGTATGATAGAGTTGTAGGTTTTTTATGAATATACCGCTTCTCTTGACGTGATGAAGGTTTGAGTAAGGGGGGTTAGTATTATGGCTGAAACAAGAATTACAGCTGATACAGCAATGAATGGACAAATAGAAGAGACGACAGCATGGAAAGATTTCCTCGCCCTTATCAAAGTCGGGATTGTTTACTCGAACCTGATAACAACTTTTACGGGCTTGTGGCTCGCTTTTTACTTTTCAAATCTGAGCTTTCTAGGAAACCTTGATATCGTGCTGTTCACTTTAGCGGGATCCTCGCTTATTATCGCAGGATCATGCGTCATCAACAACTATTATGACCGTGATATTGACCAGCTTATGCAGCGGACGAGAACAAGGCCGACGGTGACTGGTAAAATCCAGCCTTCACAGGCATTGTGGTTCGGCATTCTGCTGACTGCGCTCGGTTTTATCATGCTGCTGATGACCAATCTGACAACTGCCGCAGTAGGCTTTGTCGGCGTCTTTACGTACGTGTTTCTATACACGATGTGGTCAAAGCGCCGCTATACCGTTAATACGATTATCGGAAGTGTGTCAGGGGCTGTTCCTCCTTTGATCGGATGGACCGCTGTCCAAGGCTCCATCGGAGTTGAGGCATGGGTGCTGTTTTTAATCATGTTTATTTGGCAGATTCCCCACTTTCTGGCGCTTGCGATTAAGAAAACGGAGGAATACAGAGCTGCAAATATACCGATGCTGCCTGTTGTACACGGTTTTGAAGTGACGAAAAGGCAAATCATCATTTGGATTGCCTGCTTAATGCCGCTGCCGTTTTTCCTGGGCGGACTCGGACTGCCGATCGTCATTTTGGGAACGGTACTCAATATCGGCTGGCTCGTTTGCGGTCTGGTCGGTTACAGAAGCAAAAATATCATGAAGTGGGCAACGCTCATGTTTGTATATTCATTAAATTACTTGACCATATTCTTCGTTGCCATGGTCGTATTCACACTTTTTAAAATTGGATAGAACTCTATAATTCATCACATTGAAGGCTGTCACTTAACACTTCAAACAGACAACAATCATGTAAAAGCCGCCTTATCGATTTTTTTCGATTATGTTTAACAAGGCGGCTTTACGTTCATACATAGATGGTATTTTGAGTAAAAAACCTCATTATTTAAGAAATGAGGAAATGTAAGTGCTTTAATTTAAGTGGGGAGTCAGATGAATGAATAGGTGTCCTATAAACGTTTGAACAGTGAAAGTTTCAAAAGGATTGATTGAAAAGGGGTTGGGAAGAAATGTTAAAGAAATGGCGTCTGATGTCGCTGTTCACTATTTTGGCGCTCGTTTTAGCAGGGTGCGGAGAACCGTTCATATCAACGCTGCAGCCGGCGGGCGAGGTGGCTGATCAGCAGTATTTCCTAATGATTCTCAGCACGCTGATCATGGTTGTTGTTGTAGTGGTGGTAAGTTTCATTTTCGTATTTGTCATCGTCAGGTACAGAAGATCTAAGCTCGGTGATGACCACATCCCGAAACAGGTTGAAGGAAACCGCAATTTAGAAATTTTATGGACTGTTATTCCAATTCTTCTCCTTCTTATCCTGGTTGTTCCTGTTGTCGCACAGACCTTTGATCTTGCTGATACAAAACCGATGGATAAGAAAAACAGGGATCCGGAGAAGGCGCTGGTCGTCAATGTCCGGGCGAACCTTTACTGGTGGGAATTCGAATATCCTGACTACGGCGTGGTGACGAGCCAGGAGCTGGTCGTGCCGACCGATGAACGCGTTTACTTTAAGCTGAAAGCTTCCGATGTCAAACATTCATTCTGGGTTCCTTCAGTCGGGGGTAAGATTGATACGAACACAGACAATGAAAACAAATTCTTCTTAACGTTCGATTCAAAACGCGCTGAAAAAGCCGGAGACTATTTCTACGGGAAATGCGCCGAGCTCTGCGGACCTTCCCATGCTTTAATGGACTTTAAAGTTAAAGCGGTTTCGAAGGATGAGTTCAAGGAATGGATGAGCGATATGGAAAACTATAAAGCGGGGGCGAAAACCGATCTCGCTGTTGAAGGAGAAAAAGTGTTCAAAGAGAAAAACTGCCTGAGCTGTCATGCGACCGATTCAAAAGACCAAAGGGCGGAAGCGGCCAGAACGGCTCCGAACCTCGCGACTTTTGGAGACCGGTCGACGATCGCCGGTGTGAAGGAATTCAGCGATGAAAACTTGAGAGCGTGGCTCAAGGATCCTGAAAGCATAAAACCGGGCAACAAAATGACCGGCACATACCCTGATTTGAGCGACAAGGAACTTGATGCACTGACTGAATATTTAAAGGGGTTAAAAACGGAAGACTAACGCTTCAAAGGGAGAATGAGGGAGGTTACATTGTGAGTACGCTTAAGAAAAAGCAAGGTTTTGGGGCTGTATTATGGGACTATTTAACGACTGTCGATCATAAAAAGATTGCCATCCTTTATTTGCTGGGCGGCGGGTTCTTCTTTGTGCTCGGCGGAATCGAAGCGATGCTGATCAGGGTTCAGCTGATGATACCGAACAATGACATCATGAGCGGCGGAGTCTACAATGAGATCATGACGATGCACGGTACAACGATGATTTTCCTGGCAGCGATGCCGCTTTTGTTCGCACTGATGAATGCCGTCGTTCCGCTGCAGATAGGCGCGAGGGATGTTGCGTTTCCATTTTTGAACTCGCTCGGCTTCTGGCTGTTCCTTTTCGGCGGCATCTTTCTGAATTTAAGCTGGTTTTTGGGAGGGGCACCCGATGCCGGCTGGACGTCTTACGCGTCGCTTTCCCTTCATTCCGAAGGGCACGGGATCGATTTCTATGTTCTCGGTCTGCAAATTGCCGGGATCGGTACGCTGATTGCCGGAATTAACTTTCTCGCGACGATTATCAATATGAGGGCGCCGGGCATGACATACATGAGGCTGCCGCTTTTCACATGGACGACATTCGTCGCTTCGGCTTTGATTTTATTCGCGTTCCCGCCGCTGACCGTAGGCATCGCGCTCTTGATGCTGGACCGGTTGTTCGGAACGAGCTTTTTCAATCCGGAATTAGGCGGTAATACGATCATTTGGGAGCATCTGTTCTGGATCTTCGGACACCCTGAAGTTTATATTCTCGTACTCCCGGCGTTCGGAATCTTTTCGGAAATCATTCCGGTTTTTGCGAGAAAAAGGCTGTTCGGTTATTCTTCAATGGTATTTGCGACCGTATTGATCGGCTTTTTAGGCTTCATGGTTTGGGCCCACCATATGTTTACAACGGGACTCGGGCCTGTGGCGAACGCCATTTTTGCGGTGGCGACGATGGCCATTGCCGTCCCGACCGGAATTAAAATCTTCAACTGGCTGCTCACGGCTTGGGGCGGGAGCATTAAGTTTACAACGCCGATGCTTTATGCGATTTCTTTTATCCCGTCGTTTGTCATGGGCGGGGTGACAGGTGTCATGCTTGCTGCTGCACCGGCTGACTATCAGTTCCACGACACGTACTTTGTCGTGGCTCACTTCCATTACGTCATCATCGGCGGAGTGGTGTTTGCCATCCTCGCCGGCGCTCATTACTGGTGGCCGAAAATGTTCGGGAAAATGCTGAGCGAAGCGTTGGGCAAAATAACATTTG
Organism: Bacillus paralicheniformis; assembly: GCF_001042485.2. GTDB lineage: Bacteria > Bacillota > Bacilli > Bacillales > Bacillaceae > Bacillus > Bacillus paralicheniformis. The sequence goes on along the minus strand of NZ_LBMN02000011.1, from coordinate 37,666 downwards.
TGCTCTTTTTCATCGGGTTCCATCTGACTTTCTTCATCCAGCATTGGCTCGGGTTGTGGGGAATGCCGAGACGCGTGTTCACATACTTGCCGAATCAGGGATTTGACATGGCGAACTTAATCAGTTCAATCGGAGCTGTGTTTATGGCGGCTGCTGTCATCATACTCGTGATCAATATTATCGTGACGACTGCCAAAGGGGAAAAAGTCGGCAGCGATCCTTGGCATGACGGAAGAACGCTTGAGTGGGCCGTTTCTTCACCGCCTCCTGAATACAACTTTAAACAGCTGCCTCTGGTCAGAGGCCTTGATGCTTTATGGATCGAAAAAAGAGCCGGCAAGCAGTCAATGACCGCCGCGGAGCCGCTTCAGGACGTCCATATGCCAAACGGATCGATTCTCCCGTTCATCATGTCACTCGGGCTGTTTATATCCGCTTTCGGCTTCATGTACCGGACGGAATTTGCCTGGGGGCTGCCTGTCATTCTGATTGGATTAGGAATCACATTATTTATGATGCTTCTCCGGTCTGTAATTGATGACCACGGGTATCATATTCATAAAGAAGAACTGATGGATGATGACGACAAAGGGGTGAAGGCATAATGCATACAGAAGAGAAATTAACGGCTGAAACCTTCCCGGCTTCTCCTGAAAAAGCTACATTAGAAGGAAAAAATAAGTTTATCGGCTTTTGGCTATTTCTCGGAGGAGAGACGGTTCTTTTCGCGTCTCTCTTCGCAACATACCTTGCGCTGAAGAATTCAAATGCAGGAGGGCCGAAAACGACTGAGATGTTTGACATGGGGCTGGTCTTTCTGGCGACAATGCTCCTTTTAACGAGCAGTTTAACGAGCGTATATGCCATGTATCATATGAAGAACTTTGCTTTTAAAAAGATGCAGGTTTGGCTCGGAATCACTGTTCTGCTCGGTGCAGGCTTCCTGGCGCTTGAAATATATGAATTCACCCATTATATTCACGAATATGGGTTCACCATTCAAAGCTCGGCTCTCGGCTCCGCTTTTTATACGCTAGTCGGCACGCACGGTGCGCACGTTACGTTCGGGCTGCTCTGGATTCTTTCTTTGATGATCAGAAATGCGCGCCGCGGATTAAGCCTTTACAACGCGCCGAAGTTTTTTGTCGCAAGCCTCTATTGGCATTTTATCGACGTTGTCTGGGTGTTTATCTTTACCGTTGTATACTTGATGGGGATGGTGGGATAAAAATGGTGAATAACGAAAACAGAGGGAATCCCAAAACAGATCTTGCCTACCGCAAAAAGAAAAACGCGGAGGACATGAGATATCAGGTTATTTCATTCGGTTTGATGATCGGCTTGACCCTTGTCGCTTTTTTAACGGTCGCCTCAGATGCAGGCGTATGGTTTACGGTGCCGTTCATTCTGCTGCTGGCCGTTATTCAGGTTGCATTTCAGCTGTACTACTTCATGCATATGAGTCAGCGGGGGCATGAAGCGCCGACTTTGTTCCTTTATTCGGGCGTTTTGGTCGCTTTTGTTACCGTTTTGGCTTTTGTAACGCTTATCTGGTGGTAATCGAACCGACATACAGAAAGGAGGATGCCTCATGTTGGGCAGCCTTGAAATATTCGGTTTTCGCGCCCTGTGGAGCCCCTATTTCCTAGGGGCTGTCGTTTTCATAACCGTCCTTTACTTTTTTCTGATGAAACGATTTGGATCAGAAGAAGAGCGGGCATCCAGGAAAGAAATCGGTTTATTCGTGACAGCGATGTTTCTTTTATACGCGTCTAAAGGCAGTCCGATTGATTTGCTGGGACATATTATGTTCAGCGCGCATATGGCGCAAATGGCGGTTTTGTATTTGATCGTACCGCCTTTGATCATCCTTGGCATACCGCCTTGGTTTTGGAAAAAGGTCATTTTTCTGCCGGTCGTCAAGCCGCTGTTCCGGTTTTTTTCAAAACCATTGATCGCGATTATCGTGTTTAACGGTTTATTTTCGATGTATCACATTCCTTTGGTGTTTGATTTTATTAAGACAGATGCCGTTTATCATGCCGTCATTACGGTGCTGATCTTCATTGCGGCGTTTTTCATGTGGTGGCCGCTCGTTCACAAGGTCGAGGAGCTTCCGCAAATGAACGGACTTTTGAAACTCGGCTACATTATGGCTGACGGCATTTTGCTGACACCGGCGTGCGCGCTGATCATGTTCAGCGATACGACCCTGTATTCGACATATTCAGATCCTTCCGCATGGGCGGAGGCAATGAAACTGTGCGTTCCTCTCGATACGCTGAGCGGAATGACGCTTACAGGTCCGGAAATGTTCAGCAGCATGCCTGTTCTGGAAGATCAGCAGCTTGGCGCGATCGTCATGAAAATCTTACAGGAAATCGTGTACGGGACATTTTTGGCGATTATCTTTTTCGGATGGGCGAGGAAGGAAAGAGCCAAAGACGAAAAAGAACTGGAAGAAGAACGATACTCGCCGTCTACGGTTCATTAAGATGAAAAAAGGGTACAGCCTCATCAGAGGGGCTGTACCCTTTTTATGTACGTCTGCTACACTTCAAGCGCTGAAACTTTTTCTTTGATTGAATTCAGCACCGTCTTGCTTGTTTTGAGGAGCTGCGGCGGGAAATGTTCGTTTTCACCGTATTCCACTCCATGCGGATAATAATATTTGCCCAGAAGCGGTGTCATCAGTTTGATGACCGCGCGCCGGGCGCCCACATCGCCTTCGACGGCATATCCGAACACGCGGAGGTAGTACCTGCCTTCCACCATATCGAATTTGCGGTCATATGTGACGCGTTCATAATCCCATTGGCCAGCTCTTACGAACCCTTCGTTTTCCATGATGTCGTCTAACCGGTTAAGGTCAGCAGTCAAGCCTTCGATACCGGATTCTTCAAATTTCATCCCGTAAAACCCCCTTTAAAAAATTACCTTTACTGACAATCATAGTATGAAAGCGTTAAACTTTCAATCCTGGCTTTAGCCGATATATAAATATTTTTGTGAACAGTATGAATCGCGGGCGGCTTGACGACAATATGAACAAACGAAAGACAAGAGGAGGTCTTCTGATTGACACGTGTGAAAGATATTATGACAAAGGAAATATTATATTGTACAGTTCTTGATAATGTGTACGAGGCTGCCGTGAAAATGAAAGACGGAAATGTCGGAGCGATTCCGGTTGTGCTTGATGACGGTTTGGAACTGGTTGGGATCGTTACTGACCGGGATTTGGTGCTGCGGGGGATCGCCGTTAAAAAACCAAATTCGCAAAAAATTACAAATGTCATGACGACGGATCTCATTACGGTAAGTGAAGACGATTCAATTGAAAAAGCGGTTGATCTCATGGGAGATTATCAGATCAGGAGGGTTCCGGTTACACGGGGAAAGACGCTTGCGGGCATCATTACGCTAGGCGATGTTTCAACCCACAAAAAATCAAACCGGCAGGCTGGCGACGCGCTGACATTTATATCGGAAAACGAAGAGAGGCCTGGAGATTTTCTTCATTAAAACATATTTTGTCGCACATCTTAATAGGCTGTATTATCATTGAAAATTCATGTCAGTTCTGTTTAAATGACACTAAAGGCAAGTTTTTGATGCGGTGCGCCGTTTTATGGATAGATTGATCCGTCAGTCGGAGGTGAAAGTTTGAAAAATATATTAAGAGCGATTGTGATCCTTCTCATCGTTGCGGCTTCATACACCCTGTTTATTCAATACGGTTCAACACCTGAGAAAATTGTGAAGGAAGACAAGCCGCAAGTCTCAAACGAGGATGCGAAAAAAGAGAAATCCTTGAACATTCCCGATTCCGGCTTGCTTTCTTTTATCGGAGAGTCGGCTGAGACGATCGAAAAGAAACTGGGGAAACCGGACAGGGTCGATCCTTCAGCATATGATTATGAATGGTGGGTCTATAGCCAAGGGGCAAAACAGTACGTTCAAATCGGCTTGCTTGGCGGCAAGGCCGTGACATTGTTTGCGACAGGCGACGGGTTGAACACCGCTCCGTTTAAAATTGGACGGCCGTCAAGGGAAGTTTTCAAAACCGCCCAGATCGCCCCGTATGTCAATGTTCAATATAAAGGCAGTTCATACCGTTTTGAGTTTTCTGAGGAAGACATGAATACAAGGCCGACGGTGAAAGTCGGAGACATTTATGTTCAGCTGTATATGGATAAATTCGAGGGGACGCTGTCAAGCATCAGGGCATTTGATGCGCCGACTTTCATCAAGCAAAGGCCGTATGAAGTTGTCTACAGAGGCACCCTGATCGAACCTCAAGCATTGACAGAATCGGATTGGAAAAAAATCGAGAAAGCAAATGAGAAGCAGATCTTTGATTTGACGAATGTCATCCGCGCAAGACACGGTCTTTCCCAGCTCTCTTGGGATGAAGGCGTATCAAAAGTGGCATACGGCCACAGCAGCGACATGAAAGAGCACCATTATTTCTCCCATGTGTCAGAAACAGAAGGCACGCTCAAAGACAGGCTGGAAAAAGGGAAAGTGAACTTTGAGCAGGCGGGGGAAAATATCGCGCTCAACTATGTCGACGGGCCTGCGGCGGTTGAAGGCTGGTTAAACAGCGAAGGACACAGAAAAGCGCTGTTAAATGCCGACTATACTCATCTCGGAGTCGGGGTGGACGAGAAATATTATACGCAGAACTTTATTAAAGAATGGCACTAGAGCCCGGGATCATACCCGGGTTTTTAGTTTTTAGAGAAAACCATGAAACTTTTAATGTTTGGTCTGCTGCTCACTCTTCCGCACGGACTCCTATAAAAAGAGGAATTTTTAGGCGAACACATTTTGCCGGGGCGGATTACACTATAGCAGGCATATGTTTTCGGAGGGGGTGTAGACGTTGGCAAATCAAAACGCGCAATCATCCATTGATGAATTTAAGCAATTTATTAAACGGCATCCTAAGTTGATTTCCGAAGTCCGGAAACAAGAAAAAAGCTGGCAGGAAGTATATGAAAACTGGGTTTTGCTCGGGGAAGACGATTCGATTTGGGATCCGTACAGGGAAAAAGAAGCTTCGGCAGAAAAGGAGCCTTCTGCTGGCGGCAAAAACGATTTCATTTCAAAAATGGTGACGGCCGTCCGAAAGATGGATGCCAATCAAATGAATGAGCAGATCAATAAAATGAGCCAGTCTATTTCTTCGCTGCAAAGCTTGCTCAGCCAGTTTTCGGGCGGAAGCCAAAAACAGCAGAATCAAAGCGGCGGCGAGCATCCGTTTTCTTTCCGAAAAGATTAGGGAAGGAGTCAGACATGCGTAAAGAAGTGCAAGAGTATGTGTTCGCTGATGAAGAGCGCCGCCGGTTCATCCGTGAGCAGCCGGTCTGGTACCGCAAGCTTTCGCGGAATCCGAATGACTTGTCAGCCTTTCATCTCGATATGATGAACTTTTATGAAAAAACGATTCCTCACAGGGTCAACCAGCTATCGGGCGGCATTCAGATGGCCCAGATGATGCTTCAAATGTTTCATGCGATGCGCACTCAGGATTAATTTAAAGCCTGAGTCTTTTTTTTATGATGATAAATCGCGTCATTCTGGCAAAGCTAGGTGTAAAGGAGTTGATCTGTGATGAAAAAGTGCTGGCTTGTAATCATGTTGTGCCTCTTGCTGGCCGGCTGCGCCACCCATAAACCAAAACCCAAGGGCGTTTCAGAATGGCGCGATGCAGCTTGTGCAAGCGAAGTTTTTGGAAAATAATAGTTTGGAGGCGGCACAGACATTTTTGAAAACGGCTGTTTTGTGATACACTATAGCTGGAGGTGCATGTCTATGTTTGCCACAATGGAATCGTTGCGGCTTCAAAATGAAGCATATGATTTGGCCAACATGATTCTTCAATCAGAGGCGGCTGAACATTACAGAAAATGCTACAAGCGTCTCCGCGAAGATGAAGAGGCCGGACGTATTATCGCTTCGTTTACGAAAATAAAAGAACAGTATGAGGATGTGCAGCGCTTTGGCAAGTATCATCCTGATTATAAAGAGATATCCAAGAAAATGAGGGAAATCAAACGGGAGCTTGACCTTCACGATACAGTAGCCGAATTTAAAAAGGCGGAAACCGAGCTGCAATCTATCCTAGATGAAGTCAGCGTGGAAATCGGTCAGGCTGTATCAAAACATATCAAAGTACCGACTGGAAACCCTTATTTTGATAATCTTTCATCTTGCGGCGGCGGCTGCGGGTCAGGCGGAAGCTGCGGCTGTAAAGTTTCCTGATGAGGCTCGGTCGCCCCGAGTCTCGTTTTTTTTAGAACTTCATGCACAGAGCGACAGGCAGGTGAACAATTTGGAAATCAGGCGTCAAGGCTTAATCGTTTGGCTGCACTCCTTGAAGCAGGCGAAAATGCTCAGGAAATTCGGAAATGTTCATTACGTTTCAAAGCGGCTGAAATATGTAGTGGTTTATTGCAATATGGAAGATGCCGAAAGAATCATCGCTAAAATACGTTCGTACTCTTTTGTCAAACAGGTGGATCTTTCATACAAACCGTTCTTGAAAATGGAGTTTGAATCCAAGCAGGATAAAGCGAAAGAATACGACTATAAAGCCGGGCTCTAACTTGCTTTATTTTAAAAAAATCCCCGCAGAAATACCTCTGCGGGGTCCTTCTATTCCTTAAAAATCAAGGAGAAGGCAAAGGGAGAGGAGAAACCGGAGGAAGAACTTATGGGGAAACGTAAGTCTTCTCCGCGGTTGGCAACAACATCAATCGATGCTGTTGCTATTATTATCACCACTGAGCCTTTTTGCTATACATATGAATTTGTACTTTGGGTGTTTGTGCCAGAAAACACTTTATGATAAGATAGGAATGATTTTTTTCGAGTTTTAAGAAAAAGTGGTGGAAGTATGAGAGTGATTTCTGGGACGTATAAGGGACGTGCCTTAAAAGCGGTTCCCGGCACGTCGACAAGGCCGACGACTGATAAAGTAAAGGAATCCATCTTTAATATGATCGGCCCGTATTTTGAAGGCGGCACGGGTCTTGATCTGTACGCGGGAAGCGGCGGATTGGGGATTGAAGCGCTGTCGCGGGGGTTTGACCGCTTCATTTTTGTCGACCGTGATTTTAAAGCGATTCAAACCGTAAAAGGCAATTTGAAAACACTGGGCTTGGAAAAACGGGCCGAGGTATACAGGAATGACGCTGAACGGGCTCTCCATGCGCTGGTGAAAAGGGGCGCAAGCTTTGACGCCGTCTTTTTGGACCCGCCATATCGAGAACAAAAGCTGGAAGCGCTTTTATCGAAGATTGATGAAGCGGATATGCTGACTGACAGAGGTTTTATTGTAGCTGAGCATGGGAAGGAAGTTATCCTTCCGACCGAGGCGGGCGGACTTCAGCTTGCCCGTCAGGAAATATACGGCTTAACAGGCGTGACCATATACAGAAAGAGAGGGAATGGGGATGGCTAGCATTGCCGTTTGTCCCGGAAGTTTTGATCCGGTGACTTTTGGACATTTGGATATCATCAGGCGCGGGGCGAAAGTGTTTGACAAAGTGTATGTATGCGTCTTGAACAATTCTTCGAAAAAGCCGCTGTTTACGGTGGAAGAACGCTGTGGGCTGCTTCGCGAAGTGACGAAGGATATCCCGAATGTGCAAGTGGAATCTTTCCAGGGGCTATTGATTGATTATGCAAAGAGCAAGCAGGCGAACGTCATCCTGCGAGGGCTTAGAGCGGTATCTGACTTTGAATACGAGATGCAGGGAACCTCGATGAACAAAGTGCTTGATGAAAATATTGAAACGTTTTTTATGATGACGAATAACCAATACTCATTCCTTAGTTCAAGCATTGTCAAAGAAGTGGCAAAATATAAAGGTTCAGTCGCAGAACTCGTGCCGGAAGCGGTCGAGGCTGCACTTGAAAAAAAGTTTGCAAAAAATGAGCGGCCGTAACCGGCTGCTCATTTTTTAGCAGGGGCGTAAGATTTGGCATAAAGAATGCTGTAAATGAGAAGGGTGCCGATCGTAAGGAGCGGACCAATCTCTGCCAACGCGTTCCACATCTGCAGAAAGAAAGATTCCGTTTTCCCGGCCGTCAGAAAGGAGAAGGCCGGCTCCGTCGGAGAATAGAACGATGTATAAAGAGGCTTCCAAAGAATAAGAACAAAGATCGCTGCATAAATGCCCTGGAGGATGCGGGCGATAAAAAACGGCTTAAAGCGAATATCGGTTTCAGCAAGAATGCCTGCAACCTGCGCCTGAACGCAGAAGCCGCTGAAACCCAAAATAAAGCTGACAATCACCGCTTGCTGGAGAAGCGCCGCATCCGTAGCACTGACCAGTTTGCTGCCGAGCGTAATTTCAAACAATCCCGATAATAACGGTTTATCAAAATCACCGGGGAATTGAAGAGCAGTCAAAATCATTCGTGTGGCGTGCGAAAGAATGTCGGTGATGTGCATCACAGAAAGAATGTTATTAAAAACCGAAAAAAGAATGATGAAGCCGCCCACCATTAACAGCGTTTGGACAGAAGAGATGACAGCATCGCTCAAAAGTTTGCCGAGCGGCCGCTTTTCTTCAAGTCTTGCCTGATGGAGCGCTTTTAAGGCTTCTTTAATAGAAGGCAAAGGAAGCTTCTTTCGCACAGCGGTGCGGTTCTCTTCTTTTCTTCCGTAAGTACGCATCGTCAACCCGACTGCGAAATTGCCCAAATAATGGGCTGCCGCAAGCACGACGCCGAGAGAAGGATTATGGAAAAAGCCGACCGCAACGGCTCCGAAAATAAACAGCGGGTTAGATGAGTTGGTGAACGAAGCGAGCCGCTCTGCTTCGACCCGTGAAATCTGCCGCTCTTGTCTCAGCCTTGAAGTCAGTTTTGCACCGGCCGGATTTCCTGATGCCATTCCCATCGCAAGCACGAACCCTCCGACGCCGGGAACGCGGAACACCGGTCTCATGAAAGGCTCTAGCAGCAGCCCGACAAACCTGACGACACCAAATCCGATCAAGAGCTCTGATAAAATAAAAAAAGGCAAAAGGGAAGGGAATACGACCTCCCACCACATGGCAAGTCCACTTTTAGAAGCGTCAAATGATTCTTGCGGATGGGTGATGACGGCGGCTGTAAACGAAAGCAGCAAAACGGCAATCATAAGTGTCTTTACCTTTGACATGTCCATTTCTAACCCCCTTTGCGGCTGTGAATACACATTGGAAACAGGATCATGATAAAATAAACGAAAAGCTTGCCCGATTTGTGCGGAAGCCTTCTCCGTGAAACTTCTTTATCATTATACGAAGGCTGGTCCTCATTTTAGACCACCAGATTGCAGATCGGCGATACAAATGAACCGGAAGCTGCTTGAGACTTGCTGAAGCCCTTCTCCTTAATAAGCATCAATAGAAGGTATGGCATACATCTGTGAATTCATGCAGGCTGAAAATTTGGAACCGGACCGAAGATGTGAGCCGGTGAAAATAAAGATGGAGGGTTACATATACATGCTGAAAAAAAGAATTATACGCATCGCATTACTGATCGTTATCATCACGGCCGCGCTGTCATTTGTGAAGCTGCCTTATTACATCACAGAACCCGGCGAAGCGACTGAGCTGAAACCTTTAATTAAAGTTGATAACGGCTATCCTGAAAAAGGGAGCTTTTCTTTAATGACAGTGAAAGTCGGCTCTGCAAATCCGCTTACATACATGTGGGCAAAAGTGCGCCCTTATCACGAAATTCTTCCGGAAGAAAATTTCAAACAAGAAGGCGAATCTGATCAGGAATATATGAAGCGCCAGCTGCAAATGATGAGAGATTCCCAGGAAAATGCGATGATCGCCGCTTATAAGCGGGCCGGAAAAGAAGTCAGCTACACGTTTAACGGCGTATATGCCATGACGGTCGTCAGCGGCATGCCTGCAGAAGGAAAAATACAAGTCGGAGACAAAATTAAAAAAGCTGACGGAAAAACGTTCCGTTCAGCGGAGAGCTTCGTCCGCTACATCGAATCAAAAAAAGCCGGAGACCCCGTGAAAATCGTAGTTGAACGGGATAAAGAAGAAAAAACATATGAGATGAAGCTGAAAACATTTAAAGAAGATCCGAAGAGAGCCGGGCTTGGCGTATCCCTCATCACAGACCGCAATGTCAAGGTGAAGCCGGAGGTCGATATGGACATTGAAAACATCGGCGGTCCTTCGGCGGGGCTGATGATGTCAATGGAGATCTATAATCAGCTGACAAAAGAAGACGAGACGAAAGGACACCATATTGCGGGAACCGGAACGATCGATGACGAAGGCAAAGTCGGTCCGATCGGCGGCATCAGCCAGAAAGTCGTTGCCGCAGATAAGGCGGGAGCCGACATCTTTTTTGCTCCGAACGAAGGCGGAAAAAAAGGATCTAACTACGAAGAAGCGGTCAAAACGGCAAAAGATATTAAAACCGATATGAAAATCGTCCCTGTCGACACGATGGATGATGCGATTCATTATTTGGAAGATAAAGTGAAAACCGCCTGATGAGCAACATCAGGCGGTTTTATTTGCGCAAAAATATCCGGCTGTCTTCGTCATATCTGATCGGCGAAAGGGAATATTCCTGCTCTGTCAGCATCGTCCGCCCCGGCTCTTTGAGCGGGGCGCTGTATACTTGACCCGCTTTTATGTCGAGCTGAAGGGAAGGGTGGGAAAAAGATCCCGTCTTTGTAATAAGGGGTACGCTCAAGCTTTTTTTCTTTTCCGCTAAATAGGCCTGTCCTTTTTTTGTCATGCCGAGAAGTCTGATGTATGCCGGATACGGTTCGCTTAACATGCGCTTGACGTCGGCTTTCTTCGTTTTTGTGAGGATATGGGTGTTCATGCGCTGCAGCCTTGTCCATGTATAGCGCTTCGTTTTCAAAAGCTCCATGTATTCCTTAAATGAGCCTGCTTTTCGGATCGCTTTTTTGGCGCGGTGCTCAAGTCCTTCTTCCACTTCATAAATCCCTTTCAGCTCTTCTGTATCCATTGTATGGAGGCTGTATTTCAAAAAGGGGAAATAATCTTCGGGCGAGTGCCACATGCCGAAAGTCCGGGCGTATTCATCAAGCTCGTCGATCGATGGCTTTGGAAGGTAGAAGCGGCTGTTCGCGAGGCTTCCCATTTCAAAGATCGATTTGCGTATGCTTGTGGCGCTTGCGATTCGGTCCGCTTCCGGGAAGGCCGAATCGTGATAGCCCGAGGATCGGCGCTTGACGGTTTCAGGCTTCATGCTCAATTGCTTTTGCACGATGGCTTTCACATAATGGAATCCGAGTATGTTGTTCGGCTTTGAAAGGTCAACAATGTTTCTGCCGTCTCCGGTTACAGCCCGGAACGCCTTTGCCATCGCTTGCGGGTAGCTCAGCCCAAACGCTATTTGTTTTTTTGCTTCTTCGTTGAGCCCGTCTTCGTGCTCTATCGTATGTGCGGCTGTATTGAGAAACGCCTCAATATCGCCGTGCTCGCTTCCGAACAACAAAGAAGCACACCCTAACTCATTTAAAATCGCGACGGCGCCTTCAGCAAACGTTTCCGCTTTTTGAACGGCGAATATGTAAGGGAGTTCAACGACGACATCGGCATAAGATGCGAGCGCCATTTTCGTTCGCGCCCACTTTGAGACGATGGCGGGTTCGCCGCGCTGCAAAAAGGAGCCGCTCATAACGGCAACTGCCACTTCGCTCCGCGTTTCTGATTTTGCTTCCTTTATATGATATAAATGTCCGTTATGAAAAGGGTTGTATTCCACAACAAGGCCGACCGCTTTCATTTTTTCACCTCTCTTGCATCTCTTGAAATAGTTATGATACATTTACACATGGAATGTCCAGACGCCTCGCGAAAACAGCGTTTTTTCTAAGTGTATGAATTGTTGTTCACGATGTCAACGAATGAAAAGCGCAGGCGCATATCTGTAAAGAAAAAATATTGACAAAAAACATGATGAAAGCTATAATCATGTTTGTTGCTCACTCAGAGGTGATACAATGAAATGGACGATACATCAGCTGAATCAAATGCCGAAGAAAGACTTTGAATTTGATGAAACAGTTGATTTAAGCGAACTCTCTCAAAGCTCGGAAATACGCAGCATTTCACCGGTGCGGGTGAAGGGGCGCGCGGAATTCCGCTCAAAGCAGGCTGCATTTGATTTTACCATTTCAGGCGAGATGATCTTGCCTTGCTCAAGAACGCTTGTTGATGTTCGTTATCCATTCAGTATTTCTACAAAAGAACTGTTTATATTTCATAAGACCGAGGAATTGGAAGATGAAGACGTCCATATTGTTGAGGATGACCTCATCGACTTGACTCCGGTCGTGAAAGAAGAAATCCTTCTTGAGATCCCTATGCAAATCTTTTGTGAGTCTGTTCAAAAAGAAGAAGGTGCTCCGCAGGAGGGCAAGGATTGGCAGGTCATTACAGAAGATGACCGGAAAAACCGGATCGATCCGAGACTTGCCGGACTCGAGAAGCTCTTAAAACAAGATGATGAATCTTAACGCTCTTTAAGGAGGTGGGAATAATGGCTGTACCTTTTAGAAGAACTTCTAAAACGAAAAAAAGACTTCGTCGTACACACTTTAAATTGCAAGTGCCTGGTATGGTAGAATGCCCAAACTGTGGTGAGATGAAACTTTCACACCGCGTCTGCAAAGCATGTGGATCATACAAAGGAAAAGACGTAAAAAGCAACTAATCGTCAACAATGAAAAACACAAGACTTCAGGTCTTGTGTTTTTTTTATTCCCTTCATCCTTTTATTTCCTGTAAAGAAAATAGTCTATCTACTCTATCAGCCGCATATGTATGAGGTAAATTCATAAAGTCATGGAGGGGGATAACATTTGACGATTACAAGGCAGGATGCATGGACACAGGATGAAGATATATTGCTGGCTGAGGTTGTTTTAAGGCACATTCGGGAAGGCGGCACACAGCTTTCAGCCTTTGAAGAAGTGGGCAAGGCTTTAAGCAGAACGGCCGCTGCCTGCGGATTCCGCTGGAATTCCTTTGTCAGAAAGCAATACCAATCAGGTATTGAACTGGCAAAAAAGCAGCGTAAAGAGCTGCGCAAAAAAATAGGCGTCCATTCTGCGAATCTTCCTGGATCTGTCAAAACGGTTTCCGGGAGCAATGCGGAAAATCTGACGCTCGATGATGTTATTCAATACCTTGAAAAGCTGAAAGAAGCCCCTGTTCAAAAAGACTTTATAGATGAGAAGAAAAAGCTCGCTGAAGAAATCAATGAGCTGAAACAAGAAGTTGAAAAGCTGCGAAGCGAAAATCAATCGCTGAAAAAACGGCTTGAATTGACGGAAGAGGACTATAAAGCCTTGATTGAAATCATGGAGAGAGCCCGAAAAATGGTCGTTCTTCAGGAAGGCGAACGAAACAAAAAGGTGAAGCTCCAGCCGGAGCCGAATGAAAATCTCGAGCCACTTGAAAAATAGAAAACCGGCCATCCGCTTTCGGCCGGCTTTTTTCATTTAGGCTGATTCAGAACTTTGATTTGGTTCGCTCGCAGGATGCCAAACGAGCGGATTTTCCCCTTTATCCCGGGCCATATCGTATTTAACCGGTGTAAAGCCCATCTTGCTCCAAAAATCGGATGATTTGACACGCGGGCTTGTGCGAATCGGGAGTCCGAATGATTTGGCGAACTCCACCAGCATCGTACCGTAGCCGTTGCGCTGATACCCCGGCAAAACTTCAAGCTTCCAGAGCTCGAGGTAATCCTGGCCTTCTTCAAAGTATTGGTTGGTTTTTCCATCCGCTTTATACAGGCTCATTCTTGCGACGAGCCGATCCCCGTAATAGATGCCGTAAAAAGGTGAATTGCTGTCGTTTTCAATCATGTTGCTTTCAAGGTCCTCCAGCATGGAAAGCTCTTGAATCCCGTACTCCCTGAACTTTTTAAATTCTTCAAGCGTTTTGTAATTGATCAGCAAACGTTCGACTTTGACCATTATGTTACCCCCTTGTTTGTGGTCTACTTCTATTGTAAACGCTTTTTTCAAAAAATCCAAATGATAAAAATTTTCTAATATAATGAAGCGAAATGGTTCTGAATATTTGAAACAACTTACAAGTCAACGGCGAACATTTCTGCTATGATATACAGTATATGAAAAAATCAGGGTGTGAGCATGTGAAAATCGGAGTCATCGGAGGAGGCTCGGTCGGCCTCCTTTTTGCATACTATTTTTCATTCGGCCATGAAGTGACGGTGATCGCTCGGAGAAAGGAACAGGCTGAAGCGATTGAAGAAAAGGGAATCCGCCTTCTTGAAGACGAACAAGAGATGATCAGGAACGTCAGAGGCAGGACTGAACTTGATCCTGACTGCGATCTTCTTTTTGTTGCCGTAAAGGAGCATCAGCTCGGAGGCGTTCTGCCGGAACTGGAACAGGCCGCGCCTCGTGATATCATGTTCCTGCAAAATGGAATGGCCCATATTCCCGTGCTTGATAAATGGCAGACGGGCCACCGCATTTATACGGGATCTGTGGAACACGGCGCAGTCAGGGTGGATGACCGCACATTCCGGCACACGGGAAAAGGGGCCGTAAAATGGAGCGCGTTCCGAAGCCCATCCGCCTCCCGGCTGAAAAAAGAGCTCGCTTCAGTTCATGAAGCGTTCCCTTTTATTTGGTGCGAAGACTGGTATAAGACCCTCGCTGGAAAATTGATTGTCAATGCGTGCATCAATCCGCTGACGGCTCTTTTGCGGGTGGAAAACGGCGCACTGCTTGAAGAGCCGATGTATGAGGCCTATATGAAGCTCGTCTTTGAAGAAGCGAGCCGGATTTTGAAACTTGAAGACCGCCAAGCAGCATGGGACCATGTTCTTTCCGTTTGCCGCCGGACAAAAAGCAACACGTCTTCGATGCTTGCCGATGTGCTGGCCGGAAGAAAAACGGAAGCCGATGCGATCATGGGCTATTTGCTGAAGCGGGCAAAAGAGTCAGAGGAGTCTGCTCCGCACCTTACCTTTTTATATCGCAGTATCAAGGCGCTTGAAAACGAATGGAGCTAAATCTTTTGACCGAATCGCGGAACGTGCTATACTCGTTTCGGAAAGCTAACTATTTACTGGAGAAAGGAAGTTCTAAAGATGCAGCTTACTGAACTTTCCATACAAAGTCAAAACCCTTTTGTTCGAGACTATATAAATGGAAAAAAGGAGATAGAGCCGTTTTTCGATTACGGCCTGAGCAATGAAAGTTGGAGTGTCCGTTTGGATGACCTTTCCTCCCGGACGTATGACCGCGATGCTTTAGCTGACTATTTGCTCGACTATCACAGCAAATTTCAATCGGCAAGCATGAATGAAACAATCGAACGGCTTCGCGATCCGAAAAGCGTCGTCGTTGTCGGAGGGCAGCAGGCCGGCCTTTTAACAGGTCCTCTTTACACTATACATAAAATCGTATCGATCCTTGTATTTGCAAAGCAAAAAGAACAAGAGCTGAACGTTCCGGTCATTCCGGTATTCTGGGTTGCGGGGGAAGACCACGATCTGGAAGAAATCAATCACGTCTACATTTCTGACGGGGGCAAGGTGAAAAAGCACAAGCTCCCGCAGTCTCACTGGAAAAAAAGCCAGGCGTCAAAAACGGCGCTCGATGCCGAAAAAGCTGAAAAGTGGCTGGACGGGATTTTTGCCTCATTTGAAGAAACGGAGTATACGAATGATCTTCTCAGCCATTTGCGCCGATGTTTAAGGCAGTCTCTTTCCTTCACCGATTTTTTCGAATATCTTGTTGCCGGCATGTTTGAACAAGACGGACTGATCCTTCTGAATTCCGGCGACCCGGGCATCAGAGCCCTTGAAGCGCGTTTTTTCCGGCAGCTGCTGAACAGAAACGACGAGCTGACCGATTCTGTCAAACGGCAGCAGGAATTCATGCAACAACTGGGCTACACACCGATTATCGAAGGAGCCGCACAGCATGCGAACCTTTTTTATGAGCACGACGGCGAGCGCTTTTTAATCGAAAAAGAAAACGGGGCGTTTTTTATAAAAGAGCTTCACCTTCAGTGGTCTGAAGCAGAGCTTTGCGATTTGATCTGCCAAAAGCCGGAAGCGTTCAGCAATAATGTCGTAACAAGGCCGCTCATGCAGGAATACCTTCTTCCGACATTGGCGTTCATCGCCGGTCCCGGAGAGATCAATTATTGGGGCGAGCTGAAAGGCGCTTTTCAGGTTATGGGCTATAAAATGCCGCCTGTCATACCGAGGCTTCAGGTTACATTCCTTGAGCGGCACATCGAAAAAAAGCTGGGCGAGCGGGGAATCGAACTCCGTGAATCGATTGAAAAGGGAGCCCGCGCCAAAAAAGAGCAGTATTTTGAAGATAAGGTTCCGAGCGGTTTTACCGATTCGGTCAAACAGGCGAAAGAAAAAATCGAAAACATCCATTCCGCTGTGCGCGCTGAAGCCCTCGAAATCGATGGGAGCCTCGGCCCCCTTTTAGAAAAAAACTCAGGCTTCATTCAAGACCAGCTCGAATTTTTGGAGAAAACGGTTATTAAAAGGATTGAAGAAAGAGAAAACTACATTTTGCGTGATTTTGACAAAATTCAAACGAGCATCAAGCCTTTAGACGCTCCGCAGGAGAGAATTTGGAACATCGTGTATTATTTGAACAAATACGGTCCGAATTTCTTGGAAAAATACAAGGATTTGCCATATTCATTTCAAAACATGCATCAAGTTGTCAAACTTTGAAATAATTTTTTAAAAAACCCTGAGTAGTTCAGGGTTTTTTTTTGTTCTAAAACAGTGTAAAATAAATTTGTGGAGAGAAGTGGTGGATAGTGGTGAGTTGAGGAACGAAAGTGGGGGCCGAGATCATGTTTATGGGTGAATACCAGCATACGATTGATTCAAAAGGCCGCATGATCGTTCCGGCGAAATTCAGAGAAGGCCTCGGCGAGCAGTTCGTTCTGACGCGCGGGCTTGATCAGTGCCTGTTTGGCTACCCGATGTCCGAATGGAAACTCATCGAAGAAAAACTGAAGGCTCTTCCTCTTACGAAGAAAGATGCACGCGCTTTTACCCGCTTTTTTTTCTCCGGAGCCACCGAATGCGAATTGGACAAGCAGGGCCGGATCAACATTGCATCACCGCTTTTAAATTATGCAAAGCTTGAGAAGGAATGCGTGGTCATCGGAGTTTCAAATCGAATTGAATTGTGGAGCAAAGAGATTTGGGAACAATACGTAGAAGAGCAGGAAGATTCATTTGCCGAAATAGCTGAAAACATGATCGGATTTGATATATAATGAATCTTTGCGCATGCGGCGCTTCTGCAATCAGTTCATTTGAATAAAGGTGGGACTAGTAAAGAAATGTTTGAGCATACAACAGTATTATTAAAAGAAACAGTTGACGGTTTAAATGTAAAAGAAGACGGTACATATGTAGACTGTACATTAGGCGGTGCCGGTCACAGCGAATATTTGCTTTCACAGCTGTCTGAAAAAGGAAAGCTGGTCGCTTTTGACCAGGATGAAACCGCACTCCGCCACGCGAAGGAAAAACTGGCGGATCATGAAGGACAAGTCGTTTTCATAAAAAGCAATTTTCGGTATTTAAAAGACCGTCTAAACGAAATCGGCATCACGAAAGTGGACGGTGTTTTATTTGATTTAGGCGTCTCATCTCCTCAGCTGGATACACCTGAAAGGGGCTTCAGCTATCATCATGATGCACCTCTTGATATGCGAATGGACCTGTCGGCGGGCCTTTCGGCAAAGGAAGTCATCAATGAATGGCCTTATGAGGATCTCGTGAAAATCTTCTTTAAATACGGAGAAGAGAAGTTCAGCAAGCAAATCGCCAGGAAAATCGAAAAAGCAAGAGAACAATCGGCTATTGAAACAACAGGCCAGCTTGTCGATATCATCAAAGAGGCGATTCCCGCACCGGCAAGAAGAAGCGGCGGGCATCCGGCTAAACGGATCTTCCAGGCGATTCGAATTGCGGTAAACGATGAATTGAGAGTGTTTGAAGAAGCGCTTTTACAGGCGATTGAGGTACTGAAGCCGGGCGGAAGGGTATCGGTCATCACGTTCCACTCGCTGGAAGACCGGATCTGCAAATCGACATTTAAAGAGATGTCATCGCCTCCTGAACTGCCTCACGGACTGCCCGTGATCCCCAAGGAGTTTGAACCGAAATTAAAGTTAGTCAACAGAAAGCCGATCACAGCTTCTGAAGAGGAGCTTGAACACAATAACCGTGCGCGCTCAGCGAAGCTGCGCATCGCGGAAAAAGCACGAGAGTGAGCTGTACGAATTAAAAGGAGGTCATCAGTCTATGAGCAATTTGGCTTATAAAGTAGAAAAACAGCAACGACAGACAAACAGTGCAGAACAATCCGTTATCATCCGGAGAAGAGCATCGATAACGCTTGGGGAAAAGGTACTGATTGTGCTTTTTGCCCTGGCTGTACTCAGCGCTTCACTTTTTATGATTTCAAAGGCTTTTGCCGCGTATCAGACCAATATTGAAATTCAAAAGCTCGAAAAGAAGGTTGAAACGGAAAGCAGCAGAGTTGGTGACCTCGAAAAAGAAGCCGATATGCTGAAAGAGCCGGACCGTATCATGGACATCGCCCGGAAAAAAGGCCTTAAATTAGGTGATAAAAAAGTGAAAGACATACAGGAATGATGCACAATGCCGAAAAAAAATAAATTCATGAACAGAGGAGCGGCAATACTCAGTATTTGTTTTGCCCTCTTTTTCTTTGTTATCGTAGGACGATTTGCGTTTATTCAAGCGACGGGAAAAGTGAACGGCGAAGTTCTTGCACAGAAGGCGAACGAACAGTATGAGAAAAAGCGGACGATCGAAGCCCACCGGGGATCGATCCTTGACCGGAACGGAAAAGTGCTTGCCGAAGACACTTCGACATACAAGCTCGTCGCGATTATGAGCAAAAAGATGGAACCTCAATACGTGAAAAACAAGCAGCTGACGGCTGAGAAGCTTGCGCCGATTCTCGGTATGGATGAGGGGAAAGTGCTCGATATTCTCAATAAAAAAGGAGCGTTTCAGGTTGAATTCGGATCGGCGGGGCGGGATTTGACATATGCCCAAAAAGAAAAAATCGAAAAGCTGAAGCTGCCTGGCATCGTGTTCACCCGCGATACGAAGCGCTACTATCCAAACGGAATCTTCGCTTCCAATCTCATCGGCTATTCGCAGATCAACGCAAAAACAGGTGAAATGCAAGGCATGATGGGCCTTGAAAAAACGCTCAACGATTATTTGAAAGAAACGGACGGATACATGACGTACGACACCGACAGAACGGGCTGGCGCCTGCCGAACAGCAACGAAAATATTAAAGCGCCAAACAACGGAGACAACGTGTATTTGACGATCGATCAAAAAATCCAGGCGTTTTTGGAAGACAGCATGACGACCGTCCAAAAAGAATACAAGCCGAAGAAGATTATGGCGGCGGTCGTTGATCCGAAAACGGGCAAAGTGCTCGCGATGGGGCAAAGGCCGAGCTTCAACCCGAACGTGCGCGATGTCACGAACTATTACAACGACCTTGTCTCCTACAGCTTTGAGCCAGGCTCGACGATGAAGATTTTCACATTGGCGGCAGCCATCCAAGAAGGCGTATATAATGGAGGAGAACAATACAAGTCTGGATCATATTCGGTGTCTAAAAAAGATAAGCCGATTAAAGACCATAATGGCGGCAACGGCTGGGGCCCGATCACATTTAATGAAGGTGTTGAACGCTCCTCAAACGTCGCGTTTGCGATCCTTGCCAATGATAAACTCGGCACAGACCGCTTCAATCAATATTTGCGGAAGTTCCATTTTTACGACAAAACGGGCATCGACCTGCCTGGAGAAGCGAACAGCAAAATCAATTTTGAATATTTGCGTGATAAAGTATCAACTGCCTTTGGTCAAAGTTCAGCGGTCACGCCGATCCAGCAGCTTCAGGCCGCGACAGCGATCGCGAATAACGGAAAAATGATGAAGCCTTATGTCATCGATCATGTCGTTGATTCTGACAAAAACAAAACGATTTATCAATATAAACCGGAAAAAGTCGGACAGCCGATCTCTGCCAAAACGGCAAAAGAAGTGCGCGACCTGTTGGGAAAAGTCGTCACATCTGATAAAGGGACGGGGAAGCCGTACAAGATCGAAGGATTTGATGTCGCCGGAAAAACCGGTACGGCGCAAATTGCCGGAGAAGACGGCAGATATTTGACCGGCCGCGAAAACTACGTGTTCTCCTTCATGGGCATGGCGCCGAAGGACGATCCGCAGCTTCTCGTTTATGTAGCCGTACAGCAGCCGCAATTAAAGGCTACGGAAACAGGTTCTGCTCCGGTATCAAAAATTTTCAATCCGGTGATGAAAAACAGTCTTCACTATTTAAATATCACACCGACAGAGACCAAAAAAGAAGAAAAGCAGGAAGAAAAACAGCTGGAAATGCCTGATTTCACCGGCAAACGAGCCAAATCCGCCGAAAAAGAGGCGCAAAACAGCAGCCTTGTTCCGGTTACGATCGGCGATGGCTTGGCTGTGAAAGAACAGTACCCGAAAGCGGGAGAAGCCGTCCTGCCGAATCAGAGGGTCTTCCTGAAGGCCGACGGGAAAATCACACTGCCTGATATGACGGGCTGGTCAAAGCGTGACGCTCTCCGCTTCGGCGCCATGGCAGGCATTCATATCGAAACGAGCGGCCAGGGTTATGTGAAAAGCCAAAATGTAAAAGCAGGCAAAGAATTAAAAGCCAACTCGGTCGTAAAAGTCAGATTGAAAAACGAATAGATCCCGTCTAAAAGGCTATCGGCTCAGAGTCGATAGCCTTCCGTTTGGGCGCGGCGCCTCCTGAGCATATAAAAATAAGGGCCGTTCTATCAAAACGCTCCAAGGCATAAAATGAAACAAGCCTAAATAAGGAGTGAACGGTCTCTTGCGCGTTTCCAATGTAACGGTCAGAAAACGTTTAATATTCGTTCTGCTTTTTGGTGTGATCATCTTTTTGATTATTGATACAAGGCTCGGATACGTTCAGTTCGTTCTGGGGGATAAACTGACGACATTAGCTAAAGATTCGTGGAGCCGGAACCTTCCTTTTGAGCCGGAAAGGGGCGAAATATTGGACAGGAACGGCGTCAAGCTGGCGACAAACCAAAGCGCGCCATCGGTTTTGGTTGTACCGAGGCAGGTTGAAAATCCGATCAAAACGAGCAAACTGCTGGCCAGCGTGTTGAATATGTCGGAAGAAAAAGCGTACAAACATGTCACGAAAAAAACGTCAATTGAAAGGATTAATCCCGAGGGCCGGAAAATTTCCCATGAGAAAGCAAAAGAAGTCAGAGATCTCAACTTGAAAGGCGTATACATTGCAGAAGATTCGATCCGCCATTACCCGTTCGGCAGCTATCTGTCCCATGTGCTCGGATTCGCGGGCATTGACAACCAGGGTCTGCTTGGCCTCGAAGCTTTTTATGACAAAGAGTTGAAAGGTGAAAAGGGCTATGTGAAATTTTATTCTGATGCAAAAGGCAAGAGGATGCCGGGGGAGGCGGATGACTATACACCGCCGAAAGACGGGCTTGATATGAAGCTGACGATTGATTCAAAGGTGCAGACGATTATGGAGCGGGAGTTTGATATCGCAGAAGCGAAGTATAACCCGGACGGAATGGTCGGTGTTGCGATGAACCCGAAAAACGGGGAGATATTGGCGATGGTCAGCCGGCCGGACTTTGACCCCGCAAACTACAAATCAATCGATCCTAAAGTCTATAATCGGAACTTGCCTGTATGGAGCACATATGAGCCCGGTTCGACTTTTAAAATCATCACGCTTGCCGCAGCTTTGGAAGAGAACAAAGTCAACCTCCAAAAAGATCACTTCTATGATAAGGGTTCCGTTGAAGTGGACGGCGCAAGGCTGAAATGCTGGAAGCGCGGCGGACACGGCGCACAATCGTTTCTTGAAGTCGTCCAAAATTCGTGCAACCCGGGATTTGTTGAGCTTGGTCAGCGGCTCGGCAAAGAAAAACTGTTCAGCTACATTAAAAATTTCGGCTTCGGACAAAAAACCGGGATCGATCTACAAGGCGAAGGAACGGGCATCTTATTCCCGCTTGACCGCGTCGGTCCTGTAGAGCAGGCGACAACCGCTTTCGGCCAGGGGGTATCGGTGACACCGATCCAGCAGGTCGCAGCTGTTTCTGCAGCTGTCAACGGCGGAACGCTGTATACGCCGTATATTGCCAAAGAGTGGATTGATCCCGTAACAAAACAAACAGTGAAAAAACAGACGCCGATCGCCAAAAGAAAAGTGATTTCTGAAGAGGCATCGAAACAGATCCGGTACGCGCTGGAGAGCGTTGTCGCCCAGGGGACGGGGCGGAACGCTTTTGTCGACGGCTACCGGGTGGGCGGCAAAACCGGTACGGCGCAAAAAGTCAAGGACGGGAAATATTTAAAAAACAATCACATCGTCTCGTTTATCGGAACGGCTCCTTCAGATGATCCGAGCATCGTCGTTTACGTCGCCGTCGACAATCCGAAAGGCACGATTCAATTCGGGGGTACAGTTGCAGCGCCGATCGTCGGAAACATCATGAGAGACAGCCTTCCACAGCTCGGCGTTAAGAAGCGGAAAGATCAGATTGAACGCAAATATCAATGGCTGGACAAAAAGCTGATCGAGGTCCCGAACCTTATAGGGCTTTCCGTGACAGAGCTTGAACCATTGCTGATCAACCTCAGGCTGAAAGCTTCCGGAAAAGGCGATGTCGTCGTTCAGCAGTCCCCTAAGCCGGGCGAAAAAGTAAAAGAAGGATCGACCATTCGCATTTACCTTGACAATAAAGACGGAGCCTCTGATTAATTCGGATCATGATAAGGAGCGGCAACCGGCTGATGTCCGGGGGCCGTTCCTCCTAAAAAATATATAGATTTTAAAGGATTAGCTGGATGTATCCTCTTTTTTACGCTAAAATATGAACTGTATGTCTGCATGCAGCTCGTGCGGTTAATCAACGCAGGAACATATGACAACGAATGAAGAATGATTAGACTTGAGAGGTTTGATACGATGAAATTAACAAAGCTTCTTACATATTTAAAAAATGCACCTTCCTATGCCGGCCAAGAAGACCCTGATATAACTTCAATTGAGATGGACTCCAGGGAAGTCAAGACAGGGAGTCTTTTTGTTTGTATAAAAGGCTATACAGTCGACGGGCATGACTACGCCCGGCAAGCCGCTGAAAAAGGGGCTGCCGCTATCGTGGCGGAAAGGGAAGTTGACGCCGATGTGCCGGTGATCATCGTCCGCCATACGAAGAGAGCGCTTGCCGTGCTGTCGGACGCCTTTTACGGACAGCCGACGAAGCAGCTGAAGCTGATCGGCATTACAGGCACAAACGGCAAGACATCGACTTCTCACATGGTGGAGGAGATCTTTAGAAAAGCCGGGAGCCGCACAGGACTGATCGGCACGATGTACACGAAAATCCATGACGAAACGTTCGATGCAAAAAATACGACGCCGGAAAGCGTCACACTTCAAAAAACGTTTAGAAAAATGGTTGATCAGGATGTGGATACAGCCGTCATGGAAGTGTCTTCACACGCTCTCCACATGGGCCGGGTCCACGGGTGTGATTACGATATCGCCGCATTTACGAACCTGACTCAGGACCACCTTGACTACCACCGGACAATGGAAGAATATAAACATGCGAAAAGTCTGCTTTTCTCTCAGCTCGGCGGATCTTTTAACCACGATACACCGAAGTGGGCCGTGCTGAATGCGGATGACCCTGCTTCAGCGTATTTCGCCCAAGTGACGTCAGCACACCTTTTGACATACGGAATTCAAAACGATGCCGATGTCATGGCTGAAAATATCAAAATGGCTCCGAAAGGGACAACCTTTGATCTGGTGACGCCCAAAGGTACTGCACAAGTAACGATTCCGCTTGTCGGCCTCTTTAACGTCTACAATGTTTTAACGGCCGCGGGGATCGCACTAGCAGCGGATATCCCGTTTGCCACGATCACAGAAGGAATTGAAGGGCTGAAAGGCGTCAGAGGAAGATTTGAGCTTGTGGACGCCGGCCAGGACTTTCCGGTAATCGTCGACTATGCCCATACTCCTGACAGCCTCGAAAATGTCTTGAACACGTGCAGAGGCTTAACGGAAGGAAAGCTGTTTGTCGTCGTCGGCTGCGGAGGGGACCGCGATAAGACGAAGCGTCCGAAAATGGCGAAAATTGCCGTTGACCTTGCCGATGAACCGGTCTTTACAGCCGATAATCCGAGAAGCGAAGACCCGCTCGCCATTTTAAACGATATGGAGGAAGGCGTAAAAGGGGCTTACTATCACAGCATCGTCAACCGTGAGCAGGCGATCTTTTTTGCCATTGCAAACGCCAAAAAAGGCGATGTCGTCCTGATCGCAGGCAAAGGCCATGAAACCTATCAGCAGATCGGCGGTCAAACCTTTGATTTTGATGATGCTGAGGTGGCCAAAAGAGCCATTCTTGAGCTGAAATAACCGAAAAAGAACTACAGGAAAGAGTTGTTGAAATGATGGATGAAATAAATCAACATATGAAAAAAAACAGTGAATATGATAAATGCGTATGCTGCTACTTATATCACGCGGAAAGGAGAGAAGAACGATGCTCGAACAAGTAATTTTATTTACCATTATCATGGGCTTTTTAATCAGCGTTCTTTTATCTCCGATTTTCATTCCGTTTTTAAGAAGGCTGAAATTCGGGCAGAGCATCCGTGAGGAAGGTCCGAAATCCCATCAGAAAAAATCGGGAACGCCGACGATGGGCGGCGTCATGATCATATTGTCGATTATCGCGACGACCATTGTCATGACAATGAAATTTTCCGAAGTCAGCATGAACATGATCCTTCTCTTGTTTGTTACGGTTGGATACGGCTTGCTCGGCTTTTTGGATGATTATATTAAAGTCGTGATGAAGCGCAACCTTGGACTCACATCCAAACAAAAACTGATCGGCCAAATCGTGATTGCTCTGGTATTCTATGCCGTCTACCACTTCCAAGGGCTGCCGACTGACATCCGCATTCCGGGAACAGAGCTGTCATTTGATTTCGGCTGGATTTATCCGGTGCTCGTCATCTTTATGCTTGTCGGCGGTTCAAATGCTGTCAACCTGACTGACGGGCTTGACGGGCTGTTGTCTGGTACTGCTGCCATCGCGTTCGGTGCGTTTGCAATTTTGGCATGGAACCAGTCGCAATACGATGTCGCCATTTTCGCGGTTGCTGTTGTCGGAGCGGTGTTGGGATTTCTTGTGTTTAACGCGCACCCCGCGAAAGTCTTTATGGGAGATACAGGATCGCTTGCCCTCGGAGGGGCGATTGTGACGATCGCGATTTTAACGAAACTGGAAATCCTGCTTGTCATCATCGGCGGCGTATTCGTCATTGAAACGCTGTCCGTCATTTTGCAGGTCATTTCATTTAAAACGACCGGCAAACGAATTTTCAAAATGAGCCCTCTTCACCATCATTACGAACTTGTCGGATGGTCTGAGTGGAGAGTTGTCGTCACTTTTTGGACAGCGGGACTTCTGCTTGCCGTCTTAGGAATTTACATCGAGGTGTGGTTATAAGTGGATACTCAAGATTTATTGCAAAATCAAAATGTGCTCGTACTGGGGCTGGCGAAAAGCGGATATGCTGCCGCTTCGATCCTTCATGAAAAAGGCGTAAAGGTTGTCGTGAATGACCAGCTGCCTTTTGAGGAGAATGAACCTGCGCGGATTCTCGCGGAAAAAGGGGTGGAAGTCGTCTGCGGCTCTCATCCGACGGAACTGTTTGATCTTCATTCGATCGACATTCTGATTAAAAATCCGGGCATCCGCTATGAAAACGTGATGGTCGAAGAAGCGCTGAAGCGGGGCATACCGGTCTGGACGGAGGTTGAACTTGCCTATCATCTGACAGATGCTCCGTTCATCGGCATTACCGGTTCAAACGGAAAGACGACAACGACAACGCTTGTTTATGAAATGCTGAAAGCCGATTCGAAAAAAGCGCTCGTTGCTGGTAATATCGGCACGGCGGCAAGCGAAGTGGCCAATCAGGCCGGCGGAGACGAATGGATCGTGACAGAGCTGTCGAGTTTTCAGCTCATGGGGACTTATCAATTCAGACCGAAAATCGGATTGTTATTAAACGTATTTGATGCCCATCTCGATTATCACCATTCCCGCCAAAATTATGAGCTTGCCAAACAGCAGGTCTATCGAAATCAATCGGAAACAGACGTTGCCGTTGTCAATTTGGACGATGAGACAGTCGTACGGCTTGCCGAGTGTTCAAAAGCGGAGAAGGTGTATTTTTCGGTCCGCCGGACACTTGAGCGCGGAGCGTGCGTGAAAGACGGCGTGATCATGTTTAACGGTGAACCGGTCATGCCGCTTGAAGACGTCGTTTTGCCGGGAGAGCACAATTTGGAGAACATTTTGGCCGCCCTTTGCATTGTTAAAACCGCAGGCGTCTCCGATGAGGCCGTCCGCAAGGTGCTGACGAGCTTTACCGGTGTAAAGCACAGGATGCAATACGTCGCGACGATCAAAAACAGACTGTTTTACAATGACAGCAAAGCGACAAACATTCTTGCGACCAAAAAAGCGCTGTCCGCCTTTCAAAAGCCGGTCATTTTGCTGGCAGGGGGGCTTGACCGCGGAAATGAATTCGATGAACTAAAGCCGCATATGTCTTTTGTCAAAGCGGTGATCACATTCGGCAAGACCGCACCGAAGTTTGAGAAGCTGGCCGAAGAAATGGGAATACAACAGGTTAAACGTGTCGATAATGTTGAACAAGCAGCAACTGCGGCGTTCAGCCTGTCAGACGAAGGAGATGTCATTCTTCTGTCCCCGGCCTGTGCAAGCTGGGATCAGTACAAAACATTTGAAGAACGTGGTGACATGTTTGTAAACGCCGTGCATATGCTTAAATAAGGGCTTGTCTCGTAAAGATAGCCCTAAGAATTAGAGCTTGGGGTGTTCGGCTTTGCAAACAAAAAAAACGTCACCGGATTTTTTGCTGGTTATCATTACGCTATTGCTTTTAACAATTGGACTGATTATGGTATACAGCGCCAGTGCAGTATGGGCGACTTACAAATACGACGACTCCTTTTTCTTTGCGAAACGGCAGCTTTTATTTGCCGGCATCGGGGTCATCGCCATGTTTTTCATCATGAATGTCGACTACTGGACGTGGAGAACTTATGCGAAAATACTGATCATAGTATGTTTCTTTCTGCTCATCATCGTCCTTGTTCCCGGGATCGGCATGGAACGGAACGGGTCGAGGAGCTGGATCGGAGTCGGCGCTTTCAGCATTCAGCCGTCCGAGTTTATGAAGCTCGCGATGATCGCATTTTTGGCCAAGTTTTTATCTGAAAAGCAAAAGAATATTACATCGTTTAGAAAAGGCTTTGTGCCGGCGCTGGGTATTGTCTTTTCAGCTTTTTTGATCATCATGATGCAGCCTGACCTTGGAACAGGAACCGTAATGGTCGGCACATGCATCATTATGATCTTCGTCGCGGGTGCGAGAATTTCACACTTCGTTTTTCTCGGTCTTCTGGGTCTGAGCGGCTTTGTCGGCCTTGTGCTGTCGGCGCCGTACCGGATCAAAAGGATCACTTCATACTTGAACCCTTGGGAGGACCCTTTGGGGAGCGGCTTTCAAATCATTCAGTCTCTTTATGCGGTGGGGCCCGGCGGGCTGTTCGGCCTCGGCCTCGGCCAGAGCAGGCAAAAGTTTTTTTATCTGCCTGAGCCGCAGACAGATTTTATTTTCGCGATTTTATCAGAGGAGCTCGGCTTTATCGGCGGATCGCTGATTCTTTTGCTCTTCAGCGTTCTATTATGGAGAGGCATCAGAATCGCGCTCGGTGCGCCCGATTTATACGGCAGTTTTGTCGCCGTCGGCGTCATTTCGATGATAGCGATTCAGGTTATGATCAATATTGGCGTCGTGACCGGCCTGATTCCTGTTACAGGCATCACGCTTCCGTTTTTAAGTTATGGCGGTTCATCACTGACCTTGATGCTTATGGCGGTCGGCGTGCTGCTGAATGTCAGCAGGTATTCTAGATACTAGATTTTGGCGATAACCCTGTTGCGAGATAGCAGGGTTATCGGCGTGTACATAAGGAATAAGGGGGAGAACAGATGCGGATTGTTGTTAGCGGAGGCGGAACGGGCGGCCATATTTATCCCGCCCTTGCGTTTATTAAAGAAGTGAAACGGCATCATGAAGATGTTGAGTTTTTATATATCGGAACCGAAAAAGGCCTGGAGAAAAATATCGTCGAGCGGGAAGGGATCCCTTTCAAGGCGATTGAAATTACGGGTTTTAAAAGAAAGCTGTCATTTGAAAACGTCAAAACCGTCATGCGTTTTTTAAAGGGTGTAAAAGAATGCAAAAAAGAATTAAAACGGTTTAAGCCCGACGCGGTGATCGGCACGGGCGGCTACGTGTGCGGACCCGTGGTATACGCCGCTTCAAAACTGGGGATTCCGACGATTATCCACGAACAAAACAGCCTTCCCGGACTCACCAATAAGTTTTTATCCAAATATGTTGATAAGGTAGCCATTTGTTTTGATGAAGCGAAACCGCATTTTCCTGCAGAAAAAGTTGTTTTTACAGGAAACCCGAGGGCGTCTGAAGTCGTCTCTATAAAAGGGGGCCGTTCCATGACCACTTTGGGCCTTTCAGAAGGCAAAAAAACGGTCCTTATTTTCGGAGGCAGCCGCGGTGCCACTCCGATCAATGAAGCGGTTATCGCGATGCAAAACGAATTAAAAAAGCGGGATTACCAGGTTCTTTATGTCACAGGGGAAGTTCACTATGATAAAGTAACAGCTGCGCTTAAAAAAGAAGGCCCCGCTCCGAATATGGTCGTTCAGCCATTTCTCCATCAAATGCCCGAGTACTTAAAAGAGTTCGAAGTCGTCGTGGCACGTGCGGGAGCAACGACAATAGCGGAAATCACCGCGCTCGGTATTCCAAGCGTATTGATTCCGAGTCCGTACGTTACGGCCAACCACCAGGAAGTGAACGCACGCTCACTAGGAGAGCAGAACGCCGCTGTCGTTTTAAAAGAATCAGAGCTTAATGGAGACCGCTTAATTCAGGCGATCGATCATATTTTACAAGACGAAAAGACGCTGCAAGAGATGAAGAGCCGCGCGAAGTCGCTTGGCGTGCCGGACGCGGCCGAACGCTTGTACAATGTGCTGAAAGAACTGAAACATCATGCAAAATGATAAGACAGAAGGATTTTGGAGGTTTTCGATGGATAAGGTGATACAAGAATTAAAAGAACTTGAAGTCGGCAAAGTTCTGGAAAACGAGCCGCTCAGCAACCATACTACGATTAAAATCGGAGGACCGGCTGACGTGCTGGTGGTTCCGAAAAACATTCAAGCTGTCAAAGATACGATGAAGGTGATCAAGAAGCACGGCGTCAAGTGGACGGCCATCGGCAGAGGCTCGAATCTTCTTGTCCTTGATGAAGGGATAAGAGGCGTTGTCATCAAGCTCGGACAGGGGCTTGACCATATGGAAATCGACGGCGAGCAAGTAACGGTCGGCGGCGGCTACTCTGTCGTAAGGCTTGCGACAGGCATCAGCAAAAAAGGGCTTTCCGGCCTCGAGTTTGCCGCGGGCATTCCGGGTTCGGTCGGCGGAGCGGTTTACATGAATGCCGGAGCCCACGGTTCTGATATCAGCAGGGTATTGGTGAAAGCATTGATCCTGTTTGAAGACGGAACGATCGATTGGCTGACGAATGAAGAGATGGCGTTCAGCTACCGCACGTCCATCCTGCAAAACGAGCGGCCGGGCATATGTCTTGAAGCCGTTCTCCAGCTGGAGCAAAAAGAACGCGATGAGATCGTTGCGCAAATGCAGAAAAACAAAGACTACCGAAAAGAAACGCAGCCTGTGTCCAACCCTTGCGCAGGGAGCATCTTCAGAAACCCGCTGCCTGAACATGCGGGCCGGCTAGTAGATGAGGCTGGTTTGAAAGGCCATCAGATCGGCGGGGCAAAGGTTTCAGAGATGCACGGCAATTTTATCGTCAACGCAGGCGGCGCAACAGCACAAGACGTCCTGGATTTGATTGCATTCATTCAAAAAACGATTAAAGAAAAATACGATATCGACATGCACACTGAGGTCGAAATTATCGGAGAAAAACGGTAAACGGCCTCTCTACTTCAGATCGCCTTATGATATAATGTATGAAACAAACAAGCAAACGGCATCCTAGTATGTCGTTTGTTTCGCTAAATGGAAGCTTTTTAGCTTGCCCCGTGCTTTCATATGTCGAAAAGCGCGTCATTTTTCCGAACAAAAATAAGCAAATAAAAGTCTTTTTGTCTGCTTTATTAACCTGAGGTGAGCCTACGTGAAACCCGGTATTGATAAAGAAAAAGTAGTGAATATAGAAGAACGGATTCCCAAAATCAAAGAACAGCGAAAGCAAAAGGCAAACCGCCGGCTGATCACCTTTATTCTGCTCTTTTTCACGATGATGCTGATCATCATTTACCTGCAGACGCCGATCAGCAAAGTTTCGACGGTAGAGATCAAAGGAAACAAAAACGTTTCAAAAGACCAGATCATTTCCCTGTCTTCGATCCATAAAGGACAGACGGAATTCTGGAGTCTGAGCAAGCAAAAGGCCGCAGAAAAGATCGAGCAGAATAAATTGATCAAAAAAGCCGAAATCTCTAAACAGCTGCCCAACAAAATCGCCATCTCCATCGAAGAGTATAAAAGCATTGCGTTTTTGCAAAAACACAATGTGTACTACTCCGTGCTTGAAAACGGCACGGTGCTTCCTGAAGAGGTGACGCCGACTGACATCGGACCGACCCTTAATAACTGGGAGGAAGACGAAAAGCTCGTTCAAATGGCAAAACAGCTGAACAAGCTTTCCGATTCCGTGAAAAAATCGATTTCCGAGATTAACTATACGCCTCAAAAATCAAATCCTTGGCTGATCAGACTGTATATGAACGACGGCTATATCGTGACGGCTTCGCTGAAAACGTTCGGACAGAAAATGAACAGCTATCCGGCGATCGTAAAAGAGCTGCCGAAAGGGGAAAAAGGCATTATCCATATGGAAGTCGCGACTTATTTTGAACCTCTGAAAAAAACGGATGAAAGCAAAAAGGGAGACGGAAATTGAAGAGGCACACAGTCAATCTTTCACTCGCCATGCTTGTCCTCGGATTCCTGCTGTCTTTCTCCTATCAATTCGCCAGGGAAAACAAAGACCATGAAGAAACAGCTGAAAATTGGAAAGAGGAGTATTCCTTGCGCGACCGGCTGATTTCCCAGGAAAAGCAAAATAAGAAGCTGGAACAGGAGCTTTACAAAAAACAGCAGGAAGTACAGAAAACAGAGACGGCTTTGAAAAAGGAAAAAAAAGAGTATTACAATATTGTTGAAGATGTTGAAAGGTACAGAATGTTCGTCGGGGAAATCGGCGTTCAGGGCGAAGGAATCAAGGTGACGCTGAAAGACGCTTCTTACATACCGGAAGGTGAGAATGTCAACAACTATATCGTACATGAAAGCCACATATTCCGCCTGCTCAATGAGCTGTGGATTTCCGGGGCGGCCGCGGTGTCGATCAACGGACAGCGTGTGACACATCATTCTTACATATCGTGCAACGGTCCTGTCATCACGGTTGACGGCAACCAGTATCCCGCGCCGTTTGTCATTTCGGCCATCGGGGATCCGGATGTGCTGATGCCGGCGCTGAACATTGCAGGAGGGCTTGTGGACCAGCTGAGCCGCGATCATATTTCAGTCAGCATCGAAAAACAAGACCAAATCGAGATGGAGCCCCTTTTAAAGCAGGGGGAATGAACGTTGAAAAGTTGGTGGGCGGACGTTGAAGAAAAATAATCGTTTCATCAGTTTGAGCATCCTGATGCTCATTTTCGGAATTATGCTGTCCGTGCAGTTCAATTCGCTGAAAGCGCCGAAAGTCCGCGATACGCGGGACATTTGGGACCTCAGGGAGGATCTGAAGAAAGAACAGAAAAAACAGCTTGAGCTGATCAGCGAAATTGACAAATATGAAAAAATGCTGAACACATACAGTCATCAAGAAGAAACCTCGCGGACAAAAGCGTTGAATGAAACGCTTCAAAACTTAAAAAAACAGGCCGGCTTCACAGATGTTACAGGGAACGGAATCATCATCACCATTTCTCAGCTTTTCTCGGAAGAACTCACGGGAGAATCCATTCAAAATCCGCCGCCAGACCTTCTGAAAAAGCTGATTAATGAACTGAATATGTATGAAGCGGAAGAAATATCGATCAATGACAGAAGGGTTGTCAACACGACGGTGATCAGGGATATCAACGGAACAACCAAAATCGACGGATATCCTTTGGACAACTATCCGATAACGGTAAAAGTCATCGGCAAAAACGCCGATAAACTATATAGCCGAATGAATGCTTCATCCCTGCAGGATCTGTTCGCGGGAGAAAATCTGGATTTGCAAATCAAAAGGCCTGAAAAACAAATCAAAATCAAAGCTTACGAAGGTTCAATGCAAGTTGCGCCATTGAAACCGCTCGAGAAATCAAAAGGAGAGAATTCCTAATGTGGCTTCCGGTTTTAGGGCTTTTGCTCGGAATTACAATCGGGTTCAGCACGAACTTCACCATTCCGGATGAATACTCAAATTATTTGTCCCTGGCGATTCTTGCATCCCTTGATACTTTGATCGGGGGAATAAGGGCCCATTTGGAAAGTGTATACGATGAACTAGTTTTTGTGACGGGCTTTTTCTTCAATATTATTCTCGCCATAAGTTTGGCTTTTCTGGGCGTTCATCTTGGTGTAGACTTGTATTTAGTCGGTATGTTTGCATTTGGCGTGAGGCTTTTTCAAAACATCGCGGTCATCAGAAGAATACTGCTCGCCAAATGGACGGCCTCGAGGAGAAAAAATTAAAAAAAATCGGATTTAAAAGAGGATATACATAGGATATCACGAATATTCACAGTAATCCTAAAACTAAAAACGAAGCGTATTGGTTTGTATTGATTGTTACACACTTGTAAAACCAGATTCATTGTATTGTTGTTCGGCAAATAATAGAATAGAATTGACTGAAATGTGAGGAGGTGCCATAGAATGAACAACAATGAACTTTACGTCAGTCTAGACATCGGTACGTCCAATATTAAAGTGATCGTCGGTGAAATGTCAGACGATTCTCTTAACATTATCGGAGTCGGAAATGTTCCCTCAGAGGGGCTGAAAAAAGGATCAATCGTTGATATAGATGAAACGGTTCATTCTATAAAAAAAGCGTTTGAACAAGCAGAAAGAATGATAGGTTTTCCGCTGACCCACGCGATCGTCGGGGTTAATGGGAACTACATCCATATTCAAGATACGAACGGTGTTGTGGCTGTCTCAAGCGAGAATAAAGAGATCCACGTTGAAGACGTGCGCCGGGTGATGGAGGCCGCTCAAGTCGTTTCCATCCCGCCTGAACAGCTGATCGTCGATGTGATTCCGAGACAGTTTATCGTTGACGGCAGAGGCGATATTACAGATCCGAAAAAGATGCTCGGCGTCCGCCTTGAAGTGGAAGGATCGCTGATCACGGGCTCTAAAACGATCTTACATAACCTGCTGCGCTGTGTGGAAAGAGCGGGAATTGAAATAACGGATATTTGTCTTCAGCCGCTGGCTGCCGGATCTGTCGCTTTATCAAAGGACGAAAAAAACCTCGGAGTGGCTTTAATCGACATCGGGGGAGGATCGACAACGGTTGCCGTATTTGAGGACGGACATCTTCTTGCGACCCGCGTCATACCCCTGGGAGGAGAAAACATCACCAAGGATATTTCAATCGGATTGCGCACTTCCACAGACGAAGCTGAGCGGGTGAAGAAGCAGTTTGGACATGCTTTCTATGAAGAAGCGTCGGAAGAGGAAACATTTGAAGTCGCCGTGATCGGGACAGACCAAAAGCAGACCTTTTCTCAGCGGGAAGTGGCAGACATTATAGAAGCCAGGCTCGAAGAAATCTTTTTATTCGTGGCAGAGGAACTGCGGAACATGGGAATAAAAGAATTGCCGGGAGGGTTTGTGCTTACAGGGGGACAGGCTGGAATGCCGGGTGTCCTCAGCCTCGCACAGGATGTTCTTCAAAATAACGTCAGAGTGGCTAGCCCGAATTATATCGGTGTAAGAGAACCTCAATACATGACAGGAGTCGGCCTCATCCAATTCGCTTACCGCAACGCAAAAATCCAAGGCAGAAAAGTAGGTTTTAAGATGCCGGAACAAGCGGTTCAGGAAGTCGCGGCAACACATCAAAAAGAAGTGCAGCAGCGACCGAAGCCAAAATCCAAGCAGCACGCTCAAGCTGAGAAAAAGCCGAGCAAAATGAAGAAAATATTTAACTTCTTTTGGGAATAGAGATTAGTCATTCGACGGATTAGGAGGATTTAGCATGTTAGAGTTTGAAACAAATATAGACGGCTTAGCATCGATTAAAGTAATAGGAGTAGGTGGCGGCGGTAACAATGCCGTCAATCGGATGATCGAAAATGACGTTCAGGGAGTCGAGTTTATCGCAGTCAATACGGATGCCCAGGCTCTCAACCTGTCAAAAGCGGAAACGAAAATGCAGATTGGTGCGAAGCTGACGCGCGGGCTCGGCGCAGGAGCCAATCCGGAAGTCGGCAAAAAAGCCGCAGAGGAAAGCAAAGAACAAATTGAAGAAGCGCTGAAAGGTGCAGACATGGTGTTCGTCACAGCCGGAATGGGCGGCGGAACAGGAACGGGCGCGGCACCTGTCATCGCACAAATCGCAAAAGATCTGGGCGCATTGACTGTCGGCGTTGTCACAAGGCCGTTTACCTTTGAAGGAAGAAAAAGACAGCTTCAGGCGGCAGGCGGTATTTCAGCAATGAAGGAAGCCGTCGACACCCTGATCGTCATTCCGAATGACCGTCTTCTTGAAATCGTCGATAAAAACACACCGATGCTTGAAGCGTTCCGCGAAGCGGACAACGTTCTCCGCCAAGGTGTTCAGGGCATTTCAGACTTGATCGCAACACCTGGACTGATCAACCTTGACTTTGCCGACGTCAAAACAATCATGTCCAACAAAGGTTCTGCACTGATGGGTATCGGTGTAGCGACAGGTGAGAACCGCGCTGCAGAAGCCGCTAAAAAAGCTGTTTCCAGCCCGTTGCTTGAAACGGCGATTGACGGTGCCCAAGGCGTGCTGATGAACATTACAGGCGGAGCCAACTTAAGCCTTTACGAAGTTCAGGAAGCAGCGGACATTGTGGCGGCTGCATCTGACCAGGACGTCAACATGATCTTCGGATCTGTCATCAATGAAAACTTGAAAGACGAAATCGTCGTTACGGTCATCGCGACCGGCTTTATCGAACAGGATCAAGATGCATCTAAGCCGCAGAGACCTTTAAACCAAGGCTTAAAACAGCATCATCAGCCTGCTCCGAAACGGGAGCCGAAGCGCGAGGAGCCAAGCATGCCGCATCGCAGCCAATCACAGCCTGCCGAGGATACGCTTGACATCCCGACTTTCTTAAGAAACCGCAATAAACGCTAAAACGTATATAATACATTGGAAAGCTGCCGACAAGAAGTCGGCGGCTTTTTTTATGCGCTGGAACGGATTCTCCCCTCCAAAAGCATCAATTGTCATTCTGATCGAAGCGCCTCCCTCAAAAGCCTTGCATCTAACCTCTCTCTTTTCTCCCGGATGCACGGATTTTCCTTTCAGCTTGTCATCTGGCCGAACTATGAACAGTGAACAAGTCATATGTAAAAAGAACGAATTTACAAACCGACAAAGGAAAAATGACAAAATACGACAATGTCTATAAGTCTTTTCTTTTACCATTATTAATAGTTTCTGTTTCTAGACAAAGAAACGCAAGAAACGACTATATTTGCTATTGCTTAAAGGAGGATGTCATGTGAAGAAAAAGCCATTATTCAGCACATTCATGTGCGCTGCACTCATCGGTTCACTTCTCGCTCCGGCCGCTGTGCAGGCTGAAACAGGCACGACAGCGAAGGCCAAGGAACAAAACAAAATATCAAGCGCTCTTTACAAACGTTTTGAGAAAGAAGATAAAGTGACTTTTTTAATCAAAATGAAAAACCAGGCGAATCTTCAGCAAGCGGCGACAGCGGCTGAAAACCGGGCGAAAGCAAGCGTGATGACCGTGAAAAAAGTAAAAGAAATCAAACGTTCAGCCGTGCTGACGTCCCTGCGTACAAAAGCTGAGAGAACGCAAAAAGACTTAAAATCGTTTTTAGAAAAAGAAGAGAAAAAAGGAACAGCAAAGCAAGTGGAATCTTTTTATATTGTAAATGGCATTGCCGTGACAGCGACAAAGGATGTTATGGAAAAAGCGGCTTCATTTCCGGAGGTTGAAAAAGTGCTGCCAAATCAAAAAATTAAGCTCGGCAACACTGAAAAACCCACGGTAGAATCGAAAACGTCTGCGGATCGTTCCCCCGCTTCCAACATTCAGCAGGTTCATGCGCCTAATGTCTGGAAAAAGCGCTATAAAGGCAAAGGAGCCGTTGTCGCTTCGATTGACACCGGCGTTGAGTGGGATCATCCGGCGTTGAAGACAAAGTACAGGGGCTACAACCCTTCTAAACCGAACAGTCCAGACAATGAGTTCAACTGGTTTGATGCGACAAGCAATAAGAAAACGCCATATGACGACTTGGGCCACGGCACACATGTGACAGGCACGATGGTCGGCTCAGAAGCCGGCGGCAAAAACCAGATCGGTGTCGCACCGACTGCGAAATGGATCGCTGTCAAAGCCTTTTCAGAGGACGGTGGAGACGAAAAATCCCTTTTGGCTGCAGGAGAATGGATTTTGGCTCCGAAAGATGCGAAAGGAAAAGGGCACCCCGAAAAGGCTCCCGATGTCGTCAACAATTCTTGGGCGGGTGAACGCGGACTCAATGAATGGTATTTGGATATTGTCAAAGCTTGGCGGTCAGCTGATATCTTTCCTGCATTCGCAGCAGGTAATGTCAGCGAATTGGAACCGGGCGGACCGGGTTCAGTTGAGAATCCGTCCAACTATCCGCAATCTTTCGCGATAGGCGCAGTTGACAGCGCAAACGCGTTAGCCGATTTTTCATTGCAAGGACCTTCGCCATATGACGAAATCAAGCCCGATATTTCGGCACCGGGCGTCAGCATCCGCTCTGCTTATCCGGGACACAAGTATGCTGCGATGAGCGGAACATCGATGGCGACCCCGCATGTATCAGGGATCGTCGCTTTAATGAGGGAAGCCAATCCGGACCTCACAGTCGATGAAATCGAGCGCATCCTGCTGAATACGGCGACGCCTCTGACTGACAAAACGTTTAAAAAATCGCCGAACAACGGCTACGGATACGGCTTGGTCAACGCTGTAAAAGCTTTTGACGCGGCTAAAAAAACAAAATGATAAAAAAGGACAAAACC
>NZ_LBMN02000010.1 GCF_001042485.2 Bacillus paralicheniformis | reverse complement strand
CATCGATTCGAACAGCCTGTTGGAAAGCAATACACTTACGGAAAAGGTCCGGAGTATTCTTCCGAATTAGAGAAACTACAGGCAGAGAATCGTTATCTAAGACAACAGAATGAAGTGTTAAAAAAGTACAACGAATTGGAAAGGAAGTTGATAGCGAAACGTCAGTCGAACTTGTAGAAGGATTGCACCGCACAATGACCGTGCAGGATATCTGTATTCATTTAGGTATCTCTCGAGCATCTTATTATCGTTGGAAGAAGAATCTGACGAAAGATCATCCCAAGCGCCATTTGGAAAAACAAATCGGCACGTTGTGCCGAGAGCACAAGTATCGATATGGATATCGAAAAATCACAGCCATACTAAAAAAGAGAATGCGTATTAATCATAAAACGGTTCAACGTATTATGCAGAAAAATCAATGGCAGTGCCAGGTTAAGGTGAAAAAGCGCAAGAAGAATGGGCAGCCATATGCCGTGGTCGATAATATATTGGATCGGAACTTTCAGTCTGATCGCCCTCTTGAAAAACTAGTGACGGACATCACATATTTGCCTTATGGACAGAAACAATTGTACCTCTTTCCAGTATATTAGATTTATACAATGGAGAAGTAATTGCTTTTACGATTGGGGATAAGCAGGACACAGACTTTGTCTTAGACACACTTGATCAGCTGCCAACACTGCCTGAGAACTGCGTGTTACATAGTGACCAAGGTTCTGTGTATACATCTTATGAGTATCAGAAA
>NZ_LBMN02000009.1 GCF_001042485.2 Bacillus paralicheniformis | reverse complement strand
TATTTTGTCAACAGTCTGACAGCCTTCTCTTTACAAGGAAGGCTGTTTTTTTATGCATCTTCCCCTTTATAATGAAAAAAGACTGTATAAAGGAGGCTATTTAGCCATGAGTGTTGAGGAACATAAAAAAGAAGCGCCGGACCGCGTCAACTGCAAAGTTATTACTGTCAGCGATACAAGAACGGAAGACACAGATAAAAGCGGCCGGCTTATGAAAGAGTTTTTAGCGGAAGACGGTCATGAGATCGTTTCCTATGAGATTGTAAAGGATGAAAAGGAAATGATTCAAAAAGCTGTGCTGGAAGGCTGTCTTGATGACCGTATCGATGCCATCCTATTAAACGGAGGGACGGGCATTGCCTCTAGAGATGTAACAATCGAGTCGATCGTTCCTCTTTTTTCGAAAGAAATTCCGGGATTTGGGGAGATATTCCGCATGCTGAGTTATACAGAGGATATCGGAGCGGCTGCGATCCTTTCAAGAGCTGCAGCGGGTGTTATTCAAAACAAAGCCGTGTTTGCAACACCGGGTTCAAGCGGGGCGGTTAAGCTTGCAATGTCAAAGCTGATTGTGCCTGAGCTTGCCCATGTCATCAGAGAACTGAGAAAAGATATGAAAAAATAAAGCCGGAAAGCCCTCCGGCTGAACGCTGAATATGCACTGAACTTCATTCATAAAAAATGAATGAAGTTTTTTTTATAAAAAGGTTGAAAAAACCAGACTTCCTTGTTAAAGTGTATACATATTAAATGTATTTTTATTAAATAAAACTTATTTTTATACAAAAAAGAGCACCGAGATGAGAGGAGTTTTTCAAAATGACGCAAAAGAAAAAAGTGGTTTTAGCATATTCAGGAGGACTTGATACTTCTGTCGCGATAAAATGGCTGCAGGAACAGGGATATGATGTAGTGGCCTGCTGCCTTGACGTCGGGGAGGGAAAGGATCTCGCATTTGTTCAGCAAAAAGCGCTTCAAGTCGGGGCTTCTAATTCATATGTTATCGATGCAAAAGAAGAATTTGCGAAAGAGTTTGCACTGACCGCCCTCCAGGCCCATACGCTTTATGAAGGAAAGTACCCGCTTGTATCAGCTCTGTCCAGACCGCTGATCGCCAAAAAGCTGGTCGAAGTGGCTGAAAAAGAGAACGCCCAAGCCGTGGCTCACGGCTGCACAGGCAAAGGAAATGACCAAGTGCGCTTCGAGGTGTCCATTAAATCGCTCAATCCGGATTTAGAGGTACTGGCACCTGTGCGCGAATGGAAATGGTCGCGCGAC
Organism: Bacillus paralicheniformis; assembly: GCF_001042485.2. Taxonomy (GTDB): domain Bacteria; phylum Bacillota; class Bacilli; order Bacillales; family Bacillaceae; genus Bacillus; species Bacillus paralicheniformis. The sequence goes on along the minus strand of NZ_LBMN02000009.1, from coordinate 135,830 downwards.
GAAGAGATCGCGTATGCAGAAAAGCACGGCATTCCGATTCCGATCAATCTTGACAGCCCGTATTCAATTGACCAGAACCTGTGGGGCAGAAGCAATGAATGCGGAGTTCTGGAAGATCCATGGGCGGCGCCTCCTGAAGGGGCTTATGATTTGACGAAGCCGCTTGAAAAAACACCGGATACCCCCGATGTGATCGAAATCGCTTTTGAAGAGGGCATTCCGGTTTCCATTGACGGCGCTCATTACTCGCTGTCAGACTTGATTTTAAAGCTGAATGAACTGGCGGGCGCGCATGGAGTGGGGCGCATCGACCATGTTGAAAACCGCCTTGTCGGCATCAAATCACGCGAAGTGTACGAATGCCCGGGCGCGATGACTTTGATTAAGGCGCACAAAGAGCTTGAAGATTTGACATTAGTAAAAGAAGTGGCGCATTTCAAACCTCTGATCGAACAAAAAATGGCTGAAGTGATCTATAACGGCCTGTGGTTTTCTCCGCTTAAAGACGCGCTTTCCGGTTTCTTGAAAGAAACGCAGAAGCATGTCACGGGCGTCGTCCGCGTCAAGCTGTTCAAAGGCCATGCGATCGTTGAAGGGCGTAAATCCGAATACTCCCTGTATGATGAAAAACTGGCGACGTATACAAAAGACGATGCGTTCGATCATCACGCTGCCGTCGGCTTTATCGAGCTGTGGGGACTGCCGACGAAAGTAAACAGCATCGTCCAAAAAAAGGAGCAGATTAAAGCATGAAAAAGCTGTGGGGAGGCCGGTTCCAAAAAACACCGGAAAAATGGGTCGATGAGTTCGGCGCATCGATCCACTTTGACAAAACGCTCGTGAAAGAAGATATCGCAGGGTCTCTCGCTCATGCTTCCATGCTTGAAAAATGCGGCATTTTAACCGAAGCAGAAGCGGTCAAAATAAAAGAAGGCCTGACATCCCTTTTGCACAAAGCGGAAAAAAACGAACTCGATTTTTCAGTCGATTACGAAGACATTCACCTCAACCTTGAAAAAATGCTCATTGACGAAATCGGGCCGCTCGGCGGAAAGCTTCATACGGCCAGAAGCCGAAACGACCAGGTGGCGACGGATATGCACCTGTATTTAAAAGGGCACACAGAGCATATCATTGAGCTGATTACGGCTTTTCAACACGTGCTTATCGAAAAAGCGGAAGAACATGTGGAGACGATACTGCCGGGATACACCCATCTGCAGCGGGCGCAGCCGATCTCGTTCGCGCATCATTTGCTCGCTTACTTCTGGATGCTTGAGCGCGATAAAGAACGCTATCATGATTCATTCAAGCGGATTAACAAGTCCCCCCTTGGATGCGGGGCGCTCGCAGGAACAACATTTCCGATCGACCGTGAATATTCAGCAGGTCTGCTCGGGTTTGACTCGATATATGAAAACAGCTTGGACGGCGTCAGCGACAGGGATTTCATCCTTGAATTTTTAAGCGCGAGCAGCATTTTGATGATGCATCTGTCAAGATTCTCCGAAGAAATCATTCTTTGGTGTTCGCAGGAATTTAAATTCATTGAGCTTGATGACACTTATGCTACGGGGAGCAGCATGATGCCGCAAAAGAAAAACCCGGACATGGCAGAGCTTATCCGCGGGAAAACCGGACGCGTATACGGTGATCTGATCGGCCTCCTGACGATTATGAAAGGGCTCCCGTTAGCGTACAATAAAGATTTGCAGGAAGACAAAGAAGGTATGTTTGATACTGTGAAAACGGTCGAAGGAAGCCTTGAGATTTTTGCCGGCATGACGAAAACGATGACAGTGAACAAAAATATGATGAAAAAAGCAACGGAGCAGGATTTTTCAAATGCCACCGAACTTGCCGACTATCTGGCGAAAAAGGGCATGCCGTTCAGAGAGGCGCACGAAGTCGTCGGGAAGCTTGTCTACACTTGTATCGAAAAAGGCATTTATCTCAGCGGCCTGCCGTTTGAAGAGTTCGAAAAGGCAAGCGAACTGTTTGAAGAAGACGTCTACATCGTGCTCGACCCGCACCATGCCGTCGAAAAAAGGATGAGTGAAGGCGGGACGGGATTCAAAAAGGTGGAAGAAGCCATTCAAAAGGCGAAGCATTGTTTGAACAATTTTTAACACTTCCCGATTCGATTCATAACTGTGCGGCTTCATACGCAAAATAGATTTGTGAATCGAAAAGGGGTGTGGCAATGAAACAAGATCAGTCAAAACACGCATACATGTATGATGCCGACGGCGATAAAGAAACCGTTCAGCAAATCTCTGATGCCTATTTCAGCGGATTTGTCGCGCACGATGACGCACAGCCGTTAGCTGATGCAGATAAACAATAGAAAGCTGGAGCCCGTAACAGCGGGCTTCAGCTTTCTTCTGTCCAGCGACGATTGCAAATTTCCCGATGCTCCACATGTGATATACTCTGGCTTTTGTAGTAAAGTATAGGTAGATACATGCAATCATTTGCGAATACCGAGAACCAATGCCTGGGAGGGAAAGATGTGCGCCATGCGTTAATTACTGCCGGTTCAAAAGGTTTGGGGCGTAAAGTGACGGAAGCCCTGCTTGAAAAAGGCTACTCAGTGACGGTGAATTACAGGCAGGACGAAGAAGCTGTCAGCCGCCTCAAAGAAAAATGGCGGTCATCCCTTGACCGTTTACAGTTTGTAAAGGGAGATGTCACCAAGAAAGAAGACCTGCTCCGGATGGTGAATGCCGCACTTGAGCGATTTGGAAAAATTGATCTTCTGATCAATAATGCCGGCCCATACATATTTGAACGAAAAAAGCTTGCAGATTATACTGATGATGAATGGTATGACATGCTTGAAGGCAACTTAAGCTCTGTCTTCCATCTGTTTAAAGCGGTTGTTCCGGTGATGAGGCGCCAGCGGTTCGGCCGCATCATCACATACGGATTTCAGGGGGCAGACCATGCGCCGGGCTGGCTGCATCGTTCCGCTTTTGGAGCGGCGAAAGTGGGGCTGGCTTCTTTAACAAAAACGATCGCCATTGAAGAAGCGGGCTCCGGCATCACAGCCAACATGGTTTGTCCAGGCAACATCGTCGGGGATATGAAAGAGGCTTCGATTTCAGAAGCGAGGGCGTCACTTGATGAGGAAACGCCGATCGGCAGGTCGGGAACCGGTGAAGATATCGCAAGGATCATCACTTTTCTATGCGATGAACATTCCGACTACATTACGGGAACAGTCATTGAAGCGACAGGCGGCTTGAATGTGATTAACCGTCATTCTCTTTAGACGTGCGAAATTAAAAAACAGGGGTGGATATGATGAAAGTGACATATCATGGTCATTCAGTGGTAACAGTTGAAACGGGAAATCATCAATTGATCTTCGATCCGTTTATTACAGGAAATTCTTTAACCGATTTAAAGCCGGAAGAGGTTAAAGCGGATGTTATTTTGCTGACCCACGGTCATAACGATCATGTCGGCGATACCGTCGAAATCGCCAAGCGAAATCATTCGCTCGTTGTAGCTCCGAATGAACTCGCGGTCTATCTGGGATGGAAAGGCCTGAATGTCCATCCGATGCATATCGGCGGCTCCCATCAGTTCGATTTTGGCCAAGTCAAGCTGACGCAGGCTTTCCACGGATCGGCTTATACGGAAGAAGACAGCCAAAAGATCGTCTATACCGGCATGCCGGCGGGGATCCTCTTGACTGTGGAAGGAAGGACGATTTTTCATGCAGGAGACACCGGGCTTTTCTCAGATATGAAGCTGATCGGTGAATTAAATCATATCGACCTCGCTTTCCTGCCGATCGGCGATAATTTTACGATGGGCCCGGAGGATGCCAAACTGGCCGCAGAATGGCTCAGGGCGAAACAGGTTGTACCGGTTCACTACTCGACGTTCCCCGTCATCGAACAGGACCCGCATGCATTTGCGGACAGCCTTCCCGGCGGCGTCGGAAAAGTGCTTGAGGTCGGTGAGTCAATCGAATTTAAATAAACTTGTTTTTAGAGGACCCGAATCCGGGTCCTTTTTTCGGTTGAACCGGTTATATGTCTATCAAAACATGTTAATGATGATATAATATAGGAATCGGATTGTTCTTGGGAGGATATTATGAGGGTATTGAAATACGCGATTTTGGGGCTCCTTGATCACGGGAGTTTGAGCGGCTACGATATGACAAGCCGCTTTAAAGCCGAATTGGGCCAATTTTGGAGCGCCAAGCACAGTCAGATTTATCCCGAGCTGAAAAAGCTGACGGATGAAGGATTTATCGAATATGAAACGGTGATCCAAGGCTCAAAATTAGAAAAGAAAATGTATTCCATCACAGAGGCCGGAAAGCGTGAACTTCACGGATGGCTTACGGAATTCAAACCGGTCCCCGATACGGTAAAAGATGAATTTATGCTGAAAGCTTATTTTATCTCTTCGATGGAACGTGATGAAGCGAAAAGGCTTTTTGCCGATCAGCTTCAAAAGCGGGAGGAGAAAGCCGTTTTTTTAAAAAATAAGCTCGAAGAATTGAAGCGCGAAGCGGGTGAATCGATAACTTTCCGCTCGCCTCATTTCGGCCATTACCTTGTATTGACCCGGGCGCTGGAGCGGGAAAACGGCTATTGCTCATGGCTTGAAAAAGCGCTTCTTCTGATGGAGAATGATCGCTCTTAGACGGACATGATGTTGCGAAGGCGGATTGCGGTTCAATTGCACAACCATTTATAATAAATATATCTAGCAGTCAGAGGATGAAGGTGAAACGATTGGCGACAAAACACGAACAGATTTTAAAATATATTGATTCTTTGTCCGTCGGCGAAAAAATCTCCGTCAGGCGGATTGCGAAGGAAATGAAAGTCAGTGAAGGAACTGCTTACAGAGCGATAAAAGAAGCCGAGAATAAAGGGTTTGTCAGCACGATCGAAAGGGTCGGAACGATCAGGATCGAGCAAAAGAAAAAAGAGAATATTGAAAAACTGACATACGCTGAAGTGGTCAATGTCATTGACGGCCATGTGCTTGGCGGAAAAGCAGGGCTTCATAAAACGCTCAACAAATTCGTCATCGGAGCGATGAAGCTTGATGCGATGATGAGATATACCGGGGCGGGCAACCTGCTGATTGTCGGCAACCGAATCGATGCGCACCGCCAGGCTTTGGAAGCGGGTGCTGCCGTGCTGGTGACCGGCGGTTTTGATACGGAGCCGGAGATTATTGAGCTTGCCGACAGGCTCGAGCTCCCGGTCATTTCTACAAGCTATGACACGTTTACTGTAGCCGCGATGATCAACAGGGCGATTTATGACCAGCTCATCAAAAAAGAGGTCGTGCTTGTCGAGGATATTTTGACCCCTTTGGAAAAAACGGTCTGCTTATCCCCTCATGAAAAGCTCGAAAGATGGTATGAGAAAAACTTTGAAACGGGGCATGGACGTTTTCCCATCGTTGACGAGCAGATGAAAATCCACGGCATTTTAACTTCAAAAGATGTTGCCGGATATGACCGCTCTGTATTGATTGAAAAAGTCATGACGAAAAACCCGATTACAGTAATCGGCAAAACGTCAGTCGCTTCAGCGGCGCAGATGATGGTCTGGGAAGGAATCGAAGTGCTTCCCGTCGTTGACGAGCGGCAAAAGCTGATCGGCATGATCAGCAGGCAGGACGTATTAAAGGCGCTTCAAATGATTCAGAAGCAGCCTCAGGTCGGCGAAAAACTCGATGACATTGTGACAGGCGGTTTCAAAGAATCGGACAATGACAAAAACAAGCCGGATCCGGTTTATCAATACGAAGTAACGCCGCAAATGACAAACCACTTGGGAACGATTTCCTACGGCGTGTTTACGACGATTTTGACCGAAGCTGCAAACCGTTTTTTGCGGTCGCACAAAAAAGGCGAACTCGTGATAGAGAGCATGACGATTTATTTTTTAAAGCCTGTGCAAATGGAGTCTGTCATTGAAATAAAACCGAACATTCTCGAAGCCGGGAGAAAGTTCGGAAAAATGGATATAGAAGTTTTTCACCAGGGTGCTCTCGTCGGCAAAGCGATGATGATGGTTCAGCTGATGGAAAGAAGCTAAGGGACGCGGCCAGTGTCCCTCTTTTCGCTTATGCGTTTTCCCGTTCGTTTTCTTTCGCAAGCAAAGGGACATAGTGCTTATAGGCTCTGTAGCCGGCCCACATGCTCCCGAGCCCGGTCAGCATAAAAATAACGCCGATGACGACAGCAAGCGTGCCGCGGTTTAAAAGCAGCTGATTGGCGCCGAAGAACATGATAAACAGGCCCAGACTCATGCTTGACTTGGCCGAATAGTATTCCCGTTCAATCGCTTTTTTGGTGCGCACATACCTTACTTTGAAGTACCCATAAGCTATCGCTGAAAACACAATGAAAAAAACAAAAAACGGCATAATCGACATCCTCCATTGTAAGTTTTACAAACCCATTGTATACATAATCGGGTTCGCTTTCTACAATAAAAAGTCATAACTTTCACTTTCCACCAACAACAGATTATGATTTAATGGTTAAAAACAAAGTAAAGAAGGGGCGCGTCATGAAAAAAGAAATCATCAGAACCATATCATTATATGACACGATCATTATACATAGACATGTGAGACCGGATCCCGATGCCTACGGATCCCAATGCGGCCTTGCGGAAATCCTGAGGGCAACCTATCCTGAAAAAAATATTTTCGCGGTCGGAACGCCCGAGCCTTCCCTCGCTTTTTTGTACACCCCGGATATGATTGAAGACCCGGTGTATGAAAATGCACTTGTCATCGTCTGTGACACGGCCAATCAAGCGAGAATTTCCGATTCGCGCTACAACATGGGCGACAAGCTGATCAAAATCGACCATCATCCGAATGAAGACCAATACGGCGACCTTTTATGGGTGGATACGAATGCGAGCTCGACGAGCGAGATGATTTACGAACTGTATTTAGCGGGTAAAGAACAAGCGGGATGGACGCTTCCGACAAAGGGTGCCGAACTGATCTATGCCGGCATTGTGGGGGATACAGGGCGCTTCTTATTTCCGAACACGACAAAAAAGACATTGAAATATGCCGGAGAGCTGATTGAGTATCCTTTTAATTCTCAGGCGCTTTTTAATCAATTGTATGAGACGAAATTAAATGTTGTGAGGCTGAACGGTTACATTTACCAGAATGTTTCTCTGTCCGAAAACGGTGTGGCGTCGGTATTCATCACCCGTGACATTTTGCATCAATACAATATTACGCCGTCTGAAGCTTCACAGCTTGTCAGCACGCTCGGCAATATTTCAGGAATCAAAGCATGGGTGTTTTTTGTGGAGGAAGCCGACCAGATCAGGGTAAGGCTTCGTTCAAAGGGGCCGATTGTCAATGAAGTCGCTAAAAAATACAACGGCGGAGGCCATCCGCTCGCAGCCGGTGCTTCCATCTATGACTGGAAAGACACCGATCTTGTCATCGCTGACTTGGAGCGCATATGCAAAGAAAACAAATAAGAGGGGAAGTCCCTCTTTTTTTGTGCAGTTCAACTGCAAGCGTTTGCATTATATTTTGCGAAAAAGTAAGCAGCAAAGTGTAAGCAGATCATTTTACGCATCACAGCTGCTGCTTATTCAGGTATAAACCATGATCCGATATCTGTTACATCCTCATAAACATGGATGTTTTGGGCTCTTAACTCTCTTTTGATAAGGGACGCGAGACTTTCGGTTTCCGCATAAGCCGAGTAGCCCAGCTTGATCCGGTTGACTTTATCTCTTGCCAGCTGATGGTAACTGTAAATGTACATTCTGCTTTCCTCCCTTTTTAAAAAAACTTACATATCGCTTACTGTCAGTTTAAATTAAAATATGGAAAAAAGCGACGAATGCATGTAAATCGTAAAAAAAAATCCATAATTTTATTCGGAAAAAGAGATTTTGATTTCAACGGAAAGCCGTGTATAAATCGTCAGTTCGGTGACTTTCGCTTTGTACGTTTTATCGTTTATCGTATACTCTTTATTTTCAATCGTCCGCTTTAAAAGCTCCTTCGTCCGGTAGACGCTTTCGATATCCTTTGTGATGACATCCGAAATATTATCCCGGATACGCTCTTCAAAGTTCATCATGTCGGGCTGTGACAATTTGTATTGCTTGCCGTTGATCAGCTTGACGTCGACGCTTTGAATCAGCAGTTTTCTTTTATTGTCTTCATTCAGCTTATGAAGGTCCTCCCGGTAAATGGTGATCTGGTCATTTAAATCATTGATGCGCTCTTTCTGTTCTCTTATCAAGACGACCTGCTTCTCCTGAAAGGTGCCGTATGTAAACAGGAACACGACCCAGCTGATGATGGCTCCGCACATCATTCCCGCAAAAAAACGCTGCCAACCCGGTTTTTTATAATAAGGAGGGATTCTCATGAGGAAATATGCTCCTGTGTGAGCCAATTGATGATCAGATAACCGGTCTGCGCTCCTCCCATCGCCGAAAGAATCAGGAGAAGCTGTTTTACGATGTCTCTCGTATTGCCTTCGATAATGCCCCTTTCAAAGCTGTAGACCGCGTCAAACGTGCCGCCGATTGCCGCAACCAGCGCCCAGATTTTTAGACGGTTTGCGAGGCTTGTAATAATCGTTAAAGGCGGCTGTCCCGACAGATAGGCGCCGATCCCTCCGATTAAGCAACCGCCGAGAAGCACTCCTAGCGCAATAAAATAACAGCTGATAAAGTTTGGAAAAAAGGGCTGTTCAGGATCCATTCCGATCACCTCACCTTATCACACTATATGGATAAAGAAAGACAAGTATGATTGTTGATCAAAGAAAGAACATTTGTTTCTCATTCGATCCCATCATATAATGAAAAGAGACGGCTCGAAAAAGGAAGGGGTGACAGAAATGCCTTTTGTTCACCTGCAAGTACACAGCGGTTACAGCTTATTAAACAGCGCCGCTTCCGTAGAGGACCTCACGGCCAAAGCCAAAGAGCTGGGCTACAGCGCAATGGCGCTGACGGATGATGAGGTCATGTACGGGGCGGTGGAATTTTATAAATCATGCAAAAAACGCGGCATCAAGCCGATTATCGGGCTTACAGCCTCAGTTTTAACAGATGAAAAAGAACAGCTTTCATATCCGCTCGTTCTTTTGGCGAAAACAAACAAAGGCTACCAAAACCTGCTGAAAATCAGCAGCGTGTTGCAGTCGAAATCAAAAACCGGCATCAAAGAAAAATGGCTCAAAAGTTATCATGAAGGGCTCATTGCGCTGACAACGGGCGGGACAAGCCATGTTGAAGCGCTGTTGAAAGAAGGGCTGATTGAAGAGGCGAAGAACGCCGCCCTCCGCTGTCTTTCGATCTTCGGAGAGGGCAGCTTTTATTTGTCGTATCAGCCGTACAAGGGCGACCCGCTTCTTTCTGAACGCATTCTGGAGCTCAGCGAACATACGGGAATTCCGATTGCTGCAACCGGCGATGTACGCTACATCGAAAAAGAGGATGCGGCAGCTTATACGTGTTTAAAAGCGATTAAAGCGGGCGAGAAGCTGAACGAAGACATGAAGGCCGAAGGAGATCTGCATCTTGAGCTCAAGCCGCCCGCTGAAATGCTTGACATTTACAGGGATCGTCCGGACGCGTTGGAGAATACAGTCAAAATCGCGGATCTGTGCCAGGTGGACCTGAGCCTTGGCCAGACGCGCCTGCCGAAATATCCGGCGCCTTTCGGCAAGAATGCTGACGATTATTTGGCTGAGCTTTGCTTTCTCGGACTGGAAAAACGGTTCGATGCCGCTCCGAGGGAGTATGTCGAACGGCTTGAGTATGAGCTGAAAGTGATTCGCGACATGGCGTTCAGCGACTATTTTTTGATCGTCTGGGATTTCATGAAGTTTGCCCACGACAACGGCATTATCACAGGGCCGGGGCGGGGGTCGGCGGCCGGCTCTCTCGTCGCTTATACGCTGTTTATCACAGATGTCGATCCGATCAAGCACAAATTGCTGTTTGAACGGTTTTTAAATCCGGAGCGCATCAGCATGCCCGATATCGATATCGATTTTCCCGATACGAGAAGGGATGAAGTCATCCAATACGTGAAAAATAAATACGGGGCACTGCACGTAGCGCAAATTATCACGTTTGGTACATTGGCCGCAAAAGCGGCGCTCCGGGACGTCGGCAGGGTGATGGGCATCAGTCCGAAAGAAGCCGACCAGCTGGCGAAATTGATTCCGTCCAAACCTGGAGTGACGCTGAAAGAGGCGAGAGCTCTTTCTGTTGAACTGGACAAGCGCCTGAACGGGTCCAAGAAGCTTCAGGACATATTTAAAACGGCTCAGAAAATCGAAGGGCTTCCGCGGCATACGTCAATTCATGCGGCGGGCGTCGTGTTGAGCGAGGAGCCGCTGACGAATATCATACCGATACAGGAAGGACATGACGGTGTATATTTAACGCAATATTCGATGGGCTATCTCGAAGACTTGGGACTATTGAAAATGGATTTTCTCGGCTTGCGCAATTTAACGCTCATTGAATCGATCAAAACGCTGATCGAAAAAAGCGAGCGGGTCACCATCGATTTTTCGGCGATTCCCTATGAAGATGAACAGACGTTTAAGCTGCTGTCAGAAGGAGATACGACAGGTATTTTCCAGCTCGAATCAGCCGGCATGAGAAACGTTTTAAAAAGGCTCAAGCCATCAAGCCTTGAAGACATTGTCGCTGTCAATGCCTTGTACCGCCCGGGCCCGATGGAAAATATCCCGCTGTATATCGAACGAAAGCACGGACGGGTTGCCGTGTCTTATCCGCACGAGGATTTGGCCGAGATTTTGAAAGATACATACGGCGTGATCGTTTATCAGGAACAGATCATGATGATCGCATCGCGGATGGCGGGTTTCAGGCTTGGAGAAGCCGATCTTTTGCGAAGGGCGGTCGGCAAAAAAAACAAGGAAATTCTCGATACAGAGAGAAATCATTTTATTAGTGGATGCTTGAAAAAAGGGTATTCCGTACAAGCGGCTAATGAAGTATACGATCTGATTGTAAAATTCGCCAATTACGGTTTTAACCGGAGTCATGCGGTTGCATACAGCATGATCGGCTACCAGCTCGCTTATTTAAAAGCGCATTACCCCCTCTACTTTATGTGCGGCCTCTTGACGAGTGCGATCGGAAATGAGGAAAAGCTTGCTCAGTACATCTATGAAGCGAAAGGGAAAGGGCTGCATGTTTTAGGTCCTTCCATTAATAAGAGCGGCTATCCGTTCGTCGTGGAAAACGGGGCGCTGCGCTACAGTTTAAGGGCTGTTAAAGGCGTCGGGATTTCGGCTGTGAAAGAAATCTACAGGGCAAGAAAAGAAAAGCCGTTCGCAGATTTGTTTGACTTTTGTGTCAGGACTTCTGTGAAAAGCGTGAACCGGAAAACGATTGAAGCTTTAATTTTTGCCGGAGCAATGGATGAATTCGGTGAAAACCGGGCCACTTTGCTCGCTTCTGTCGATGTCGCGCTGGAGCATGCCGAATTGTTTGCAGGAGACAATGATCAGCTCGGCTTCTTTCTCGATGAAGGCTTGACAATTAAGCCGAAGTACGCCGAGACGGAAGAAATGCCGCTCGTCGACCTGCTGGCACACGAGAAGGAGACGCTCGGCATTTACTTTTCTGACCATCCGTTGAGCGTTCACCGCAAGAAGCTGGACCGTGCAGGTGCGCTGCCGATTATTCAGCTGCTCGCCTCCAGCCGTAAAAAGGCGGCTTTGGGCGGACTTTTGACGAAGATGAAGACGATCCGTACAAAAACGGGACAGACGATGGCTTTTCTGGAGCTGAGCGATGAAAGCGGGGAAATCGAAGCGGTTGTTTTTCCTGAACAGTTCAGACAGCTTTCCCCGATCCTGGAAGAAGGCGTATCGCTTTTTGCAGAAGGACGTCTTGAGACAAGGAATGAAAAGCGCCAGCTGATCATCGCCGGGGCATCGCTTGTCGAATCGCTTCATGCTAAAAAGCAGCCGTCCGTCTATATTAAAGTGGAGGAAAGTCAGCACACCCACGATATCTTTAAGAAAATCAGCAGCATCCTGCTTGAACACAAAGGGGAAACGCCGGTCTGCGTCTATTATGAAAAACGGAAACAAACGATGCAGCTGCCGGAAAGCTACAACATCAAGGCTGACCACGCTGCCCTCTACAGGCTGAAAAGCGTTGTAGGTGAGAAAAATGTCGTGCTCAGATAGCAGGTATTTTGAGCATTATTGATCAAAAAAGCGGTCAATTGTGTTATCATTTTTAAGATTCTAGGGTTCGTCTTACAAGAATCTTAAGCAGAAAACGAAGCAAAGTTTTTGGCAAAATTCCCTTGAAGGAGTGTTTGTTAACATGTCATTGAAAGAAAAAGCGCTGCATATGCACAAAGTAAACCAGGGCAAATTGGAATCAAAATCAAAAGTGCAGGTTCGCAATGCGGATGATTTAAGCCTTGCATATTCTCCGGGTGTGGCTGAGCCCTGCAAAGCGATTTACGATGATAACAGCAAAGTATACGATTATACAATGAAGGGAAACATGGTAGCAGTCGTCTCGGACGGAACGGCAGTGCTCGGTCTCGGCAATATCGGCCCTGAAGCCGCCCTTCCGGTTATGGAAGGAAAAGCGGTTCTTTTCAAAAGCTTTGCCGGTGTGGACGCATTCCCAATCTGTTTAAATACATCTGATGTCGACAAAATTGTTGAGACGGTCAAGCTGCTTGAGCCGACATTCGGCGGCGTCAATCTTGAAGACATTGCAGCGCCGAACTGTTTTGTCATTGAAGAACGCCTCAAAAAAGAAACAAAAATCCCGGTGTTTCACGATGACCAGCACGGTACTGCAATCGTTACGGTAGCCGGTCTCGTCAATGCGCTTAAGCTGTCTGGCAAATCGATGTCTTCCGTCAAAGTCGTGGCAAACGGCGCCGGGGCAGCGGGAATTGCCATTATTAAGCTTCTTTATCATTTCGGCGTGCGCGATATCATCATGTGCGACACGAAAGGCGCGATTTACGAAGGCCGTCCGAACGGCATGAACGCTGTTAAAGATGAAGTCGCAAAATATACGAACAAAAACCGCATAGACGGATCGCTCAAAGATGTGATCAAAGACGCCGATGTCTTTATCGGAGTTTCCGTCGAAGGCGCTTTGACAAAAGAAATGGTTGAAAGCATGGCTGACAAACCGATCATCTTCGCCATGGCGAATCCAAATCCTGAAATCATGCCTGCTGAAGCGCATGAAGCCGGAGCAAGCGTCGTTGGAACGGGACGCTCTGACTTCCCTAACCAAGTGAACAACGTTCTCGCATTCCCCGGCATCTTCCGCGGGGCGCTCGACGTCCGCGCGACACATATTAACGAAGAAATGAAAATCGCCGCGGTTGAGGCGATCGCATCACTCGTTTCCGACGAAGAGCTGAGCCCCGAATATGTCATTCCGGCTCCGTTCGATCCAAGGGTCGCACCGGCCGTTGCCAAAGCGGTAGCGAAAGCCGCGATGGAAACAGGTGTTGCACGAATCGATGTCGATCCTGAAGAAGTCGCTGAAAAGACAAGAAAGCTTGCAGTAATTGAAGGAAAATAAAACTCCATTTTTGTGATCAGCGCGTGATTGCTCTGGCCTAAAGAGCCGTCACGCGCTGTTTCTCGAATATGATGTACAGTTTTTCCTCTTATTGGGGACACTTGTAAGGGAATATGCGGGCTGTAAAAAATTTTTTCAAATCGCTTTTCCGGACTTTTGTATCCGCTCTCAAGGCTGATATATCAATTTGTCAGTCTCTAACCGCATCAAGTGCGATTCGGCTGTTTGCCGGTCAAAAATGTCGAATTGAGGATGACACCGTTTGACAAAAAAAGTACAATAGTTTCGGTATAGTGATGTTCTAGTCTATAAACAGGACAGGCATACATGAAGAAAACCCTTCAGAAAAGGGAGGTAATCTTTTGTTAAAAGATATATTCAGCAAAAAGAAAAAAAAATACGCTTCCGTTCCCGCGGAATCAGCAAAGCAAGATGTACCGGAAGGGATCATGACAAAATGCCCGGATTGCAAAAAAATCATGCTCACAAAAGAGCTGGATAAAAACTTAAGGGTCTGCATGAACTGCGGTTACCATCTTCAAATGAACGCGAAGCAGCGTATAAAAAGCCTGCTGGACGATGGCTCCTTTGAAGAATTCAATCAGGATATGATGTCTGAAAACCCGCTGGAATTCCCAGGATACCTTGAGAAACTGCAAAAAGACCGGGAAAAAACATCGCTGAATGAAGCGGTTGTCACCGGAAAAGGGACGGTTGACGGATCTCCGGCAGTCGTTGCCGTGATGGATTCATCTTTCAGAATGGGAAGCATGGGGTCTGTCGTAGGCGAAAAAATTACGCTGGCGATCGAAAAGGCAAGAGAAGAAAAAGTGCCTTTCATTATTTTTACCGCATCAGGCGGTGCGAGAATGCAGGAAGGCCTTCTCAGCTTGATGCAAATGGCTAAAACAAGCTCCGCTTTAAAGCTGTTCAGTGAAGAGCAGGGCTTGATCATTTCGGTGATGACACATCCGACAACAGGCGGTGTATCCGCAAGCTTTGCATCTCTCGGCGATTACAACCTTGCCGAGCCGGGCGCGCTGATTGGCTTTGCCGGAAGAAGAATTATCGAACAAACCATCCGTGAAGAACTGCCTGAGGATTTTCAGACTGCGGAATTTCTGTTAAAGCACGGACAGCTTGATTCCGTCGTTCACAGAGCAGACATGAAAAAAACGCTCGGCAGCATTTTGAAAATGCACCAAACTGGAGGTGATCTCGAGTGGCTGGAGAATTAGAATTTGAAAAACCGGTGGTCGAACTGCGTGAAAAGATCGCCGAATTGAAAAGGTTCACACAGGATTCCGATATGGATTTAAGCTCTGAAATTACGAAGCTTGAAGCTCGTCTTGAAAGGCTTGAAGAAGACATTTATACAAATCTGAAAGCCTGGGACAGAGTCCAGATTGCAAGGCATCCGAACCGTCCGACAACGCTCGATTATATCGAACATCTCTTTACCGATTTTTTTGAATGCCACGGAGATCGATATTTCGGTGATGATGAAGCGATTGTCGGCGGAATTGCCAAATTCCGGGGCCTTCCTGTGACAGTGATCGGCCAACAGCGCGGCAAGGATACAAAAGAAAACATCCGCCGCAACTTCGGAATGCCGCATCCGGAAGGCTACCGCAAAGCGCTCAGGCTGATGAAGCAGGCCGATAAATTTAACAGGCCGATCATCTGCTTTATTGATACAAAAGGAGCATACCCTGGAAAAGCAGCTGAAGAGCGGGGGCAAAGCGAAGCAATTGCCAAGAATCTTTTTGAAATGGCGGGACTCTCTGTGCCGGTCATCTCGATCGTCATCGGGGAAGGCGGCAGCGGGGGAGCGCTTGCGCTCGGCGTCGCAAACCGCTTATTGATGCTGGAAAACTCAACTTATTCGGTGATCTCTCCCGAGGGAGCGGCTGCTATCCTCTGGAAGGATTCAGGACTCGCGAAAAAAGCGGCAGAAACAATGAAAATCACCGCTCCGGACCTTAAAGAATTGGATATTATAGATCATGTTATAAAAGAAGTAAGAGGCGGAGCGCACCGCGATGTAGAGCAGCAGGCCGCCTACATCGATGAAGCGCTGAAAAGAGAGCTTAAATCCTTGCTGAAACTGGATAAGAACGAGCTGATTCAACAAAGATATAACAAGTATAAATCAATTGGAAAAATTTCGACTGAAAACCAATTTGTTGGGATAAAATAAATAAACGTGAGGCCTTTGGCTCACGTTTATTTTTTATGGATAAAGGTGAAAAGTGAAAGGATTGTGTCTTTCACCCGCGATTTTTCAAAGAGTTTGCTTAAAATTTATTTAAAAACTTTTTGTTTAATTGTATAATGAGTAAGGTTTTATAGGGATTTTCGGAAAATTTTCATCCCTTTTTCATTGTTTTAGCGGCAATGAACGTGTTAAGGTAAATTATATATGTTTTCGAGGTGAAAAAGATGAAACGTATCGGAGTATTGACGAGCGGCGGAGATTCCCCGGGAATGAACGCGGCGGTCCGCGCGGTTGTCAGGAAAGCAATCTACCATGACGTAGAAGTATACGGAATTTACAACGGGTATTCAGGTTTAATCAGCGGAAAAATAGAAAAGCTTGAAATCGGTTCTGTCGGAGATATCATTCACCGCGGAGGAACGAAGCTATATACAGCAAGGTGTCCTGAGTTTAAAACGGTAGAAGGACGGGAAAAAGGAATAGCGAATTTAAAAAAATATGGTATAGAAGGATTAGTCGTCATTGGCGGAGACGGTTCTTATATGGGAGCGAAAAAGCTGACAGAACACGGTTTTCCTTGTGTCGGAGTGCCGGGAACAATCGACAATGACATCCCTGGAACAGATTTGACGATCGGATTTGATACGGCGTTAAATACCGTTATCGATGCCATCGATAAAATCAGGGATACAGCTACATCCCACGAACGTACATACGTGATTGAAGTAATGGGCCGCCATGCCGGGGACATTGCTTTATGGTCAGGTTTGGCAGGAGGCGCGGAATCCATTTTGATCCCTGAAGCTGACTACGATATGGAAGAAATTATTGCGAGGCTGAAAAGAGGGCATGAGCGCGGCAAAAAACACAGCATCATCATTGTGGCGGAAGGCGTCGGAAGCGGCGTTGAATTCGGCAAAAGAATTGAAGAAGCCACAAATCTCGAAACTAGAGTATCGGTGCTTGGACATATCCAGCGCGGCGGTTCTCCGACTGCAGCAGACCGTGTATTGGCAAGCCGTCTAGGGGCATTTGCGGTTGAACTGCTTCTTGAAGGAAAAGGCGGACGCTGTGTCGGAATTCAAAATAACCAGCTTGTGCATCATGATATCATTGAAATACTCGATCATAAACATACAATTGATCAAAGCATGTACCGCTTGTCTCAAGAACTGTCAATCTAGTGTAAAACCCGAGGAGGAAGCAATATGAGAAAGACTAAAATAGTTTGTACAATTGGGCCGGCCAGCGAAACTGTTGAAAAGCTCACCCAGCTGATGGAAGCCGGAATGAACGTGGCGCGCTTGAACTTTTCCCATGGAGATTTCGAAGAGCACGGCGCAAGAATTAAAAACATTCGCGAAGCAGCCGGCAAGCTGGGAAAAGATATCGGTATCCTTCTTGATACGAAAGGTCCGGAAATCCGCACGCACACAATGGAAGGCGGTTCAATCGAACTGGAAGCGGGTTCTCAGCTGATCGTGTCAATGGAAGAAGTCATCGGTACGCCTGAAAAAATCTCAGTTACATATGATGGGTTGATTCACGATGTATCAATTGGTTCAACGATTTTGCTTGACGATGGACTGATCGGACTTGAAGTCACTGATGTCAACAAGGACAAGCGTGAAATCGTCACGAAAGTAATGAACAGCGGAACGCTGAAAAACAAAAAAGGCGTGAATGTGCCGGGCGTCAGCGTCAATCTTCCGGGAATTACGGAAAAAGACGCTAACGACATTGTGTTCGGTATCGAGCAGGGTGTTGATTTTATCGCGGCATCTTTTGTGCGCCGTCCGTCGGATGTTCTTGAAATCCGCGAACTTCTTGAAGAGCACAATGCGGCAGATATTCAAATCATTCCAAAAATCGAAAACCAGGAAGGCGTTGACAACATCGATGCCATTCTTGAAGTATCAGACGGTCTGATGGTCGCACGTGGAGACCTTGGTGTTGAAATCCCTGCTGAAGAAGTGCCGCTCGTTCAAAAAGAACTGATCAAAAAATGCAATGCGCTTGGCAAGCCTGTTATCACGGCTACCCAAATGCTCGACAGCATGCAGCGCAATCCGCGTCCGACACGCGCGGAAGCGAGCGACGTTGCCAATGCGATCTTTGACGGAACTGACGCGATTATGCTTTCAGGTGAAACTGCTGCGGGAAATTACCCTGTTGAAGCCGTTCAGACGATGCACAATATCGCTTCCCGTTCAGAAGAAGCGCTCAACCATAAAAAGATCCTTTCTGCACGAAGCAAGCAAGTCAGCATGTCAATTACAGATGCCATCGGCCAGTCTGTGGCGCATACGGCAATCAACCTTGACGTGAATGCCATCGTCACACCGACAGAAAGCGGTCATACGGCGAGAATGATTTCCAAATATCGCCCGCAGGCGCCGATTGTCGCAGTTACGGTAAATGATGCGGTTTCAAGAAAGCTGTCTCTTGTCTTCGGTGTTTTCGCAACAAGCGGACAAAACCACAGCTCGACTGACGAAATGCTTGAAAAAGCAGTGCAAAAATCTCTCGACACAGGCATCGTACGCCACGGCGACTTGATCGTTATCACGGCCGGAGCTGTCGGTGAAGCCGGCACAACAAACTTGATGAAAGTGTATGTTGTCGGAGACGTGGTCGCAAAAGGCCAGGGAATCGGACGCAAATCCGCGTTTGGTGAAGTGGTCATCGCTCAAAATGCACAAGAAGCGGATAAAAAAATGAAAGATGGCGCCGTTTTGGTTACAAAAAGCACGGATCGTGACATGATGGCGTCCCTTGAAAAAGCGGCTGCGCTGATTACTGAAGAAGGCGGTTTAACCAGCCACGCGGCAGTCGTAGGCTTGAGCCTCGGCATCCCTGTCATCGTCGGAATGGAAAATGCGACTTCCATTCTCAAAGAGGGAGAAGACATTACGGTCGACTCCGCCCGCGGAGCTGTTTACAAAGGACGTGCAAGCGTACTTTAATCGCTTATTGAAGAAGAAGGGAAGCTTTCCCTTCTTTTTTTGCAGGCGACAGGGCGGCCGTTCGCTTCCATATTAGAATTATGAGGTGAAGACAATGAAGTTTTTCTTATTATTTCTCGTCATTTTTCCAGCGAGTGAAATCGGTCTGTTCCTCTTGTCCGCTAATTGGATCGGTGTCTTGCCGACCGTTTTGCTGATCATCTTGACGGGATTTCTCGGGGCCGCTCTCGCCAAAAAACAAGGAATCGAAGTTTACTACAAAGTTCAGCGCGATCTTCAGTATGGAAAAATGCCTGGGGATGCGATTTTGGACGGGCTTTGTATTTTCATAGGCGGCATGCTGCTTTTGCTGCCCGGCTTTTTATCGGATATCATCGGTTTACTGCTGCTGCTGCCGGCAACGCGCAGCCGTTTCAAACCGTTTATATCCCGCAAGCTGAAGAGGATGTCTGAAGGCAGGCGGATCAACATCATCAAATAACCCGATAAGCGGCGGCCCGCATTGGAAAAAGCAGGCTGCCGCTTATTTTTCATTTCCTTTAATAAACTGCCATACGTCTTTAAAAATACCTGTTGTAAAGAGAGCCTGAATGAGAACGAGAAGGGCGGGGCCCATGATCAATCCGAGAAAGCCAAACAATTTGAAACCGGCAAACAGCGCGATCAATGTTCCCAAAGGGTGAAGTCCGATTGACCGGCTCAAAATCTTCGGTTCGGCCAGCTGCCTGAAGACGAGCACGACGATGTACAGGACTCCGAGGCCGATCGCAAGCGGCAGCTGCTTGGATGCTGCTAAATAGACGATCCACGGCACAAATACAGACCCCGCTCCCAAATACGGCAGCAGGTCGACCAGCCCGATGAGAAAAGCGATGGCGACAGCATGATTAACCTTCAACACAGAAAGCCCGATCAACACCAGCACCATCGTCATCGCCACAAGGGTAAGCTGGGCCTTGACAAAGCCTGCCAGCGCTCTTTTCAATTCCGCATAGACAGCCGCTGCACCCGAGATCAGCCGATCAGGAAGAACAGACC
Organism: Bacillus paralicheniformis; assembly: GCF_001042485.2. Taxonomy (GTDB): domain Bacteria; phylum Bacillota; class Bacilli; order Bacillales; family Bacillaceae; genus Bacillus; species Bacillus paralicheniformis. Next base: position 115,995 of record NZ_LBMN02000009.1, on the reverse strand, counting down.
GCGCCTTGTTTTGTATTTTATGCAAATCTTTGCTGATAAAAAAAGTGGCCAGGAGCGAAAAGATCAGCACGGCCGCCATATTCGGCAGAAAGGCGAAAAAGAGGGGCACCATCTCAAGAATTTTTGAAAGAAACAAAGCGGTGCCTGATGCGAGTTCACTGCCCAAATTTTGGACCTGTGTAATGATCGATTCCTGCTGGGCGGCTTCGAGCCCGTCAAAAAAAGCGGCAAGCTGATTATACAGCGGCATGATTTGATTCGTAAAAAACGATTCGATATAAAGAGCGGCTTTATTAAACTGGACGGGGAGTATTTTAGCCAAATGAGCCGTTTCAGAGACAATCTCGGCAACGACCAGTGTCAAAAAGCCGGCTCCGGCGATCAAAAAGCCGCATAGCACGATGCCGACATTAACGCCTCTCGGGAGCCCGGTCCGCTTATCGAGCCATTCCACAAAAGGGTTGATCATGATGGCGAGAATAAGCGCAATCACAAAAGGATAGGTTAACGGAAAAGAGTAGTAGCCGACCGCTCCGCAAGCAGCGGTCAAAAACAGCACATACACTGCCCGAAGCGCAGCTGTGAGATAGGATTGATTCAATTCTGCATCCTCCTGATATTAGAAAGCATGTCCTTATTTCATTTTATTCTTGAGTCCTGTTATTATGAGAAAGGTCATAAAAAAATGGAGTTGAATACAGCATGTTTACTCAAGCTAATTTATTTTTGATCCTGCTTTTGGCCATCGCATTAATCGCGAAAAATCAGTCGTTGATCATCGCGGTATCCGTCCTGCTTTTGATCAAGCTGACCGGCCTCGATCAAAAGCTGTTTCCGGCCATCCAATCCAAAGGGATTAACTGGGGAGTTACCGTTATTACAATAGCGGTCCTTGTGCCGATTGCCACTGGAGAGATCGGCTTTAAACAGCTTGGCGAAGCGATGAAATCATATTACGCATGGATCGCACTCGGGGCGGGCATTCTCGTAGCATTGATCGCCAAAAACGGGATCACATTGCTCGCGGAAGACCCGCATATCACCACCGCTCTTGTATTTGGAACGATTTTAGCGGTCGCTTTATTCAAAGGTGTTGCCGTCGGCCCGCTCATCGGTGCCGGGATCGCCTATCTTGTCATGCAGGCTGTCCAGCATTTTACATCTTAGAAATGCGGGCCAGCTCCCCCTGTTTCAGGGGGTTTTTTAGTTTGAAAAAACGTTCGCAACTAAAAATAAACATACATAACGCAGTTAAAACTCCTAAAAATCTGTAAATAGAAGTCAGCTGGTGCAAAAAAATAAGGCCCTCTATAAAAGAGGGCTCAGTTTGTCAAAAACCTGTGTGGGGAAATATGACCGTTTATTTCGAATTTGTGGGTTTTTATTTGTGGAGTCTTCAGCAGGTAAGCTTGGATAAAAAGAAAAAATGATCTATCGTCTCTTTCGGGCTGAAACGCTTGCATCAGTTATCGCATCCTTTATTATGATGGCTGTCGAATTGGGAGTTCTGTTCAGTGCCGGAGAGTTTATTTTTTCTGCTAACTGAGACGTCGGATATGATTGCGGCGCGGACGGCAGCAAGTGATTTTAGTGAACGAAAGAGAAAAATTGCTAGAAAACAGAAAGAAATTGAAGAAACCATCAAAAAATTGAAGGATATGAAGATGTCATTTTCACAAAAGAAAGAGAACTAAAGAAGCAAAAAAAGCAAACCCAGAAAGAGGGCTGTCATCATCTCGATAAGATTGTATAAAAGACTAATCATGCCAACAACTTCTCATTACAATGATAAGAGCCTGCTTAGGTTGAGGCAGCAGGCTCTTATCATTTTTGAGATTATTTTTTTGTATAACGCACCCAGTCGTAATGAGCGTATAGAGGTGTTACACCGTTGTAGGAACCGAGCCAGTCATCGACACCAATACCATTCCACAAGTTCATCATGATCTTTCCTGGCGTAGTCGGAATTTGGCTCGTCGCGGTATGTTTTAATTGCCCATCGACATACCATTTAATCGAGTTTGGCTGCCAATCGAACGCATACGTATGATAGGAATTGGATGCATCAAATCCGAGATTCACAAGCTTCTCATGGTTTCCTACACCATTCGTATAGTAGTTAAACTGAACCTTTGTTGTGTCTTTTCCTAAAAATTCGATATCAATCTCATCCCAAGGAGTTCCATCCGTTGGACCTGTGTAAGTGAAGAACGATGAAACGATCCCTACGTTTTTAGCTGGTTTCATTCTGACTTCATAAAGTCCATATCCATATGTTTGAACAGAGCGATTTTCCCCGCAGTCAAACTTGTTATAAGATGGACTTGTTAGCCCCAAACGCATTTCACCTAATGATGTCATTGATACGTTATTTGCACGCCAAGTGCAGTTGAACACACCTCCATTCGAATAACCATTTGCTTTCTGCCATACACCGGAGTTATAGCTGTTAAAAGGGTCAAAAAACGATCCGCCTGCTTGAGCCGAGGCAGTAGAAGTGACTGCAGACAAACTCAAAAACAATCCGGTGACAAGAAGCAGCAACACTCGTTTCATACGATAAGGCATGTGGCATTCCCCTTTCTTTGAAAACGTTTTCTTTATCGATCATACCTGATTCTTTTAAAAGGGAACATCAGTCAAAATAATGATAATAACTTTTCATTCATAAAAACTCCCCCCGTTTGTTTTAAAACGGATGAAGGGGACTTGCTGTAAAGTAACAAGTAAAAGATTTTATCTCTTTTTCTTTTGTTTATAAATTTATTATAGGTGAAAATCATAAACCGATTAGTATGAAAGAACTGGAGGAATACGTCTGTCCACTTTTAATAAAAATCCCTTCCCAAAACCTCCCTCAAATAGATACAGAAGAATACATGATTCTACAAAGCTGTCGATTGATAATAAATAACTACGAACCCTTGATTTATAAGGCTTTGAAAGCATTTTTGATCAAAAACCTACAAATTTATCAGATTATTGTTTATAATATAAATATGCTTAATCTTTATTAAGCATATCGGAGTATCGAACGGTATATAGAAACGCACGATTGTTTTATTTGAAAAACGATTTAATGTAAGCATTTTCTTTTTGGGTTGAAGAAGATGTATACAACATGCGTTGTTTTTGCTCCTAGGTTTTGGTTTAATTTTAAAAGGGGAAATTTTTAAAAAAAGGGAGAGATGAGTATGACAGCAACACGCGGCCTTGAAGGGGTAGTCGCCACTACATCATCAGTAAGTTCAATTATTGATGATACTCTTACATATGTAGGGTATAACATCGATGATTTGACAGAAAAAGCTAGCTTTGAAGAAGTTGTTTATCTGCTTTGGCATTTAAAGCTGCCGAACAAAGAGGAGCTCGCAGAGCTTAAAAAACAGCTTTCTGAAAATGCCGGTATCCCCAAAGAAGTGATTGACCATTTCAAATCCTACTCGAATGGAAAAGTCCACCCGATGGCAGCTCTTCGGACAGCCGTTTCTTTACTCGGACTGTTTGACGAAGAAGCAGATCAAATGGATGCGGAAGCAAACTACAGAAAAGCGGTGCGTCTCCAAGCGAAGATGCCTGCGCTTGTCGCTGCTTTTTCAAGAATCCGCAAAGGGCTCGAGCCGATTGAGCCGAATCCGGAACTCGGTTTTGCCGCCAACTTTCTCTATATGCTGAATGGAAAAGAACCTTCACCTGTTGAAGTGGAAGCGTTTGACAAAGCCTTGATTCTGCATGCGGATCATGAGCTGAACGCATCTACGTTCACAGCCAGAGTATGCGTCGCGACGCTTTCAGACGTCTACTCAGGGATCACGGCCGCAATCGGGGCCTTGAAAGGTCCGCTTCACGGCGGAGCAAACGAAGCAGTTATGAAAATGCTTTCTGAGATTGGCGAGGTTGAAAACGTAGATTCATATATTCACGCCAAGCTTGAAAAGAAAGAAAAGATCATGGGGTTCGGCCACCGCGTATACCGCCAGGGCGATCCCCGCGCAAAACATTTGAAGGAAATGAGCAGACGTTTGACGAATTTAACGGGTGAAAGCAAATGGTATGAGATTTCAGAGCGGACTGAGGAAATCGTCACGTCTCAGAAAAAGCTGCCGCCAAACGTAGACTTTTATTCTGCGTCGGTTTATCATAGCTTAGGAATCGACCATGATCTGTTCACGCCGATTTTTGCGATCAGCAGGGTATCAGGCTGGCTCGCTCACATTCTCGAACAGTATGAAAATAACCGACTGATTCGTCCGCGGGCTGATTACACCGGCCCTGACATGCAGACGTTCATTCCGATTGAAGACAGAAGCTGACCGTTTGAAAGGAGGCTGTTCGAGCTTTGTTCGGCCGGCCTCTTAACGGCTTTCTTAGGAAACAACGATTTCATGAATCTATGAAAAAACATGTTTGTCCCCCGCCAAACGGGGGAAACAAATGTTTTTCTATATTGAAGAATTACATATTATGGGAGGTTTTATTGTGGCACAAGGCGAAAAAATTACAGTCTCCGGCGGAGTATTAAACGTTCCAAACAACCCGGTTATCCCGTTTATTGAAGGGGACGGAACAGGTCCTGATATTTGGAGAGCGGCTTCAAGGGTTCTTGAAGCGGCTGTGGAGAAAGCGTATAACGGCGAAAAGGAAATCACTTGGAAAGAAGTCTACGCCGGGGAAAAAGCGTACAACAAAACAGGCGAATGGCTTCCTGAAGAAACGCTTGATACGATCCGCGAATACCTGATCGCGATTAAAGGTCCTTTAACAACTCCTGTAGGCGGCGGAATCCGCTCATTAAACGTAGCGCTAAGACAAGAGCTTGACCTGTTTACATGCCTGCGTCCTGTCCGCTATTTCACAGGCGTTCCTTCACCGGTTAAGCGCCCTGAAGATACGGATATGGTCATCTTCCGCGAAAATACTGAAGATATCTATGCCGGCATCGAATACGCGAAAGGCTCTGAAGAAGTTCAAAAGCTGATTTCATTCCTGAAAAACGAGCTTGGCGTTAACAAAATCCGTTTCCCTGAAACATCAGGCATCGGTATCAAGCCGGTTTCTGAAGAAGGAACGTCAAGGCTTGTCAGAGCTGCGATCGAGTATGCAATCGAGCACGGCCGCAAATCTGTAACGCTCGTCCATAAAGGAAACATCATGAAATTCACGGAAGGCGCCTTTAAAAACTGGGGCTATGAAGTGGCTGAAAAAGAATTCGGCGATAAAGTATTCACATGGGCCGAATACGACCGCATCGCTGAAAAAGACGGCAAAGACGCTGCAAACAAAGCGCAAAGCGAAGCTGAAGCGGCCGGCAAAATCATCATCAAAGACAGCATCGCTGACATCTTCCTTCAGCAGATCCTGACCCGCCCTGCCGAGTTTGATGTTGTGGCGACAATGAACCTGAACGGGGACTACATTTCAGATGCGCTTGCTGCCCAAGTCGGCGGAATCGGCATCGCTCCTGGAGCAAACATCAACTATGAGACAGGACACGCCATCTTTGAAGCGACACATGGTACAGCTCCAAAATATGCTGGCCTAGACAAAGTAAACCCGTCTTCAGTCATCCTATCCGGCGTGCTGCTTCTTGAGCATTTGGGCTGGAATGAAGCTGCCGACCTTGTGATTAAATCTATGGAGAAAACAATCGCATCCAAAGTCGTCACATACGATTTCGCTCGTTTGATGGACGGCGCGACTGAAGTTAAATGCTCTGAATTCGGTGATGAGCTTATCAAAAATATGTCTTAAACGGCTGTTTTGGGGTAAAACAACAACAATTAAAAGGGGTAGAAAACATGGGAAAGAAGCGAAATAAAGTATCTGTCATCGGAGCGGGCTTTACAGGTGCAACAACTGCGTTTTTAACGGCTCAAAAAGAATTGGCTGACGTCGTGCTAGTCGACATTCCGCAGCTTGAAAACCCTACAAAAGGGAAAGCGCTCGATATGCTGGAAGCGAGCCCTGTCCAAGGATTTGACGCGAATATTACAGGAACGGCAAACTACGAAGATACGGCCGGCTCAGATATCGTCGTCATCACGGCGGGAATCGCAAGAAAGCCGGGAATGAGCCGGGACGACCTCGTGGCTACAAATGAAAAGATCATGAGGAGCGTAACGAAGGAAGTTGTTAAATACTCACCTGATTGTATCATCGTCGTTCTGACAAACCCTGTGGATGCGATGACATACGCCGTCTATAAAGAATCGGGCTTCCCGAAAGAGCGGGTCATCGGCCAGTCGGGAGTTTTGGATACGGCAAGATTCAGAACGTTTGTCGCTCAGGAGCTCAACCTTTCCGTCAAAGACATTACAGGTTTTGTACTGGGCGGACACGGGGACGATATGGTTCCGCTCGTTCGCTACTCTTATGCAGGCGGCATTCCGCTTGAAACGCTTCTTCCGAAAGACCGGATCGATGCGATTGTTGAAAGAACGAGAAAAGGCGGGGGAGAAATTGTCAACCTGTTAGGAAACGGAAGTGCGTATTATGCGCCAGCCGCTTCCCTGACAGAAATGGTTGAAGCAATCTTAAAAGACCAGCGCCGCGTGCTGCCGACTATTGCCTACCTTGAAGGCGAATACGGCTATGAAGGCATTTACCTCGGCGTTCCGACGATTATCGGCGGAAACGGTCTTGAACAGATCATTGAACTTGAACTGACTGAAACAGAAAGAAGTCAGCTTGATCGATCCGTTGAATCAGTCAAAAACGTCATGAAAGTATTATCATAATGAAAACAGCAGGAAGGCTTTATACAAGCCTTCCTGTTTTTGAATGCGATCTTTTTTTACATAAAACCATATGAAAATCAAGACATAAACACGGGCTGTCAGCATATACCTAATCATAATCATCTGCCCGGACATTTTCATTCTTTTTTCTGGAAGCATTCCATCGCTTAAAACAGCGGTTTATTGCCGAAAAAGAGAGATTTTATGCAAAACACTGAAAAATCAAATTGTCGAACGGATAGGCTTTCGTTAAAATAGGAGTGAAAACGTTTATTTAACAAAAGATAGAGAAAGAGATGTCGGGGAAATCTGAAGCCTGGAGGCATGTCATGAGCAAAAAGATATTAGTTGTAGATGATGAGGAATCGATTGTTACCCTTCTAAAATATAACCTTGAACGGTCGGGCTATCATGTGGTGACGGCCATGGACGGAGAGGCCGGCTTATTAAAGGCGATTGAAGAGAAGCCGGATCTGATCGTGCTCGATCTGATGCTTCCTAAAATGGACGGCATTGAAGTATGCAAGGAACTCAGACAGAAGAAGCTGATGTATCCGATTTTGATGCTGACCGCTAAGGATGATGAATTTGATAAGGTGCTCGGTCTCGAGCTGGGTGCCGATGACTATATGACGAAGCCGTTCAGCCCGAGAGAGGTGACGGCAAGGGTCAAAGCGATTTTAAGAAGAACACAGACGCTGTCCGTTCATCCGGAGGAGACGGAAGAACCGGATGCAGGCGAGCTGATCATAGGCGAATTGAAAATACTGCCAGAACATTATGAGGTTTACTTTCAAAACGAACGCCTCGAGCTAACGCCTAAGGAATTCGAACTCCTTTTATATTTGGGAAGGCATAAAGGGAGGGTGCTGACGAGAGACCTTCTCCTCAACGCTGTCTGGAACTACGACTTCGCGGGCGATACGCGCATCGTCGATGTCCATATCAGCCATCTTCGCGATAAGATCGAAAAAAATACGAAAAAACCGGAATACATTAAAACAATCAGAGGTCTTGGCTACAAAATGGAGGAGCCGAAGCTGAATGATTAAATTCCGGACCCGGCTTTTAGCTGCCCTGCTGACGCTTTTGATTCTCGTATTTGCTTCACTCGGTTTTCTGCTCGTTCACTTGTTTCACTCCTCATACGATGCCAAACTGAGCAGCCATATTGAAAAAGAAGCCGCTTTGGTCGCTTCATTGGCAAATCGTGAAAACATGAAGTCTTCGGAGCAAGGAGCCATTTTAGAGAAGGCAAGCCGTGAACTGGACAGTCATGTATCGCTGGTTGATACAAAAGGTCAGGTTCTTTTTCATTTTGGGGGCCGTGCAGAAGATCAATCCGTTATCAAAGAAGCGGTTGAGTCGGATTTAAACGGTGAAGGAGGAGGCTTCAGAATCAATCCAGATGACGAGTCCGTTTACCGTTACGTGCAGCCGCTGAAAGAAGACGGGAATGTGAATGGATATATTCTGATCAGCACTCCTGTCGATTCATTGCAAGATATCAATCAAAAGATCTGGATTCTCCTCGGCGTGAGCCTTGGAACGGCCTTTTTAATCATCGCCGGGCTTGGGGCGAGAATAACCTCTCAATATACGAATCCGATTGAGTCTGCGACACAAGTAGCGATTGAGCTTGCCAAAGGAAACTATAAAGCAAGAACTTTCAACGAAGATGAAACGATGCTGAGCCAGTCCATCAATATGCTGGCGCAGAACCTGCAGGACATGACAAGAGCACAGGAAATGCAGCGCGACCGTCTGCAAACCGTCATCGAAAATATCGACTCCGGTCTGATCTTAATCGATGGAAAGGGTTATATTCACCTTGTGAACCGCGCTTATCAAAAGCAATTTCACGTAGAAGCCGATCAGCTTCTTTACCATTTCTATCACGAAGTGCTCGAACACGAAGAAATCATTAATCTCATCGAAGAAATTTTTATGACGGAAACAAAGGTCCGCAAAATGTTTAAACTGCCGATCAAAATTGAAAGAAGGTATTTTGAAGTCGACGGAGTTCCAATTATCGGCATCAATGATGAGTGGAAAGGCATCGTTCTCGTGTTCCATGATATGACGGAAAGAAAGCAGCTTGAAGAAATGAGGAAGGACTTTGTCGCCAATGTCTCCCATGAGCTGAAAACGCCGATTACATCGATCAAAGGGTTCACCGAGACGCTTTTAGACGGAGCGATGAACGAAAGGGAGACGCTGCTGCAATTTCTATCGATCATCTTAAAAGAGAGCAGCCGTCTGCAAACGTTGATCCAGGACCTGTTGGATCTGTCGAAAATCGAACAGCAGAACTTCACCTTGAATATTCAAAATTGCAATATTGGTGAAATCCTCGCTGAAATTGAGATGCTTTTGAAGAATAAAGCGGAGGAAAAAGGAATCACCTTGACCCTGGAAAAGCCGGAGATGCCAGCCGTTGCTTCTGGGGATCCGCACAGACTAAAGCAGATCTTTTTAAATTTGGTGAACAATGCCCTCACATATACGCCTGAAGATGGAAACGTAACGATTTCGGCTGATGTACTGGAAAATGCAGTGCAAGTCAAAGTGAAGGATACGGGCATCGGGATCAAGCGGTCCGAAATCCCGAGAATATTCGAACGCTTCTACCGGATCGATAAAGACAGGAGCAGAAATTCAGGAGGAACCGGTCTCGGCCTTGCGATCGTCAAGCATTTAGTCGAAGCCCACGACGGTGAAATCGACGTCGAAAGCGAGCGGGGGAAAGGCACCGAATTCACGGTCCGCTTAAAACGCGCATCCGAGTAGCTTCATTTAGCAAACTTTACAAAGGCTTAACAACTTTTATATATATGGTTAAAACTTGGCTGATAGGATCATTAGTGAACCCCTTCATCCAAGGAGCCATATGGACGGACGCGATCAACAGCGCGTCCCTTTTTTTATTTTTCTGCGAAATCACTCTCATTTTCCTTTCAAAATGAACTTTGCTAAAATAAAATAAGCAAATATGATCACGAAGTTGAATGGAAGCTGACGAATCGGCTCCTTAGGAGGATAAAGATGACTGAAAGAAAAAAACTAGTATTGGTTGACGGAAACAGCCTGGCTTACCGCGCGTTTTTCGCTCTGCCTCTTCTCAGCAATGAAAAAGGGATACATACAAACGCTGTGTACGGTTTTACCACGATCTTAATGAAGATGCTTGAAGAAGAAAAACCGACCCACATGCTCGTTGCTTTTGATGCGGGGAAAACGACATTCAGACATAAAACGTTTAAAGAATATAAAGGCGGCAGACAAAAAACGCCGCCCGAGCTGTCCGAACAGCTGCCGTTTATCCGCGAGCTCCTCGACGCCTATCAAATCTCAAGGTATGAGCTTGAAAACTACGAGGCCGATGATATTATCGGCACCCTTGCCAAGTCAGCGGAAAAAGACGGATTTGAAGTGAAGATTTTTTCCGGCGACAAAGACCTGACACAGCTGGCTACAGAAGGAACGACGGTTGCCATCACGAAAAAGGGCATTACAGATGTTGAATACTATACGCCGGAACATGTCCGGGAAAAGTACGGACTTACACCTGAACAAATCATTGACATGAAAGGGCTGATGGGAGACTCATCAGACAACATTCCAGGTGTGCCGGGCGTCGGCGAAAAGACGGCGATCAAGCTTTTGAAACAGTTCCATACAGTAGAGGAGCTGCTGTCGTCAATAGACGAAGTCAGCGGAAAAAAACTGAAAGAAAAGCTTGAAGAATTTAAAGAACAGGCATTGATGAGCAAAGAGCTTGCGACAATTACGACAGAAGCGCCGCTTGAAGTCACCCTCGATTCCCTCGGATACGAAGGTTTTGACAGGGAAGCGGTCGTCAAGATTTTTAAAGATCTCGGTTTTAACTCTTTGCTCGAAAGGATTGGCGAAGAGCCGGGAGAAAAAGAAGAAGAACAGTTTGAAGAGATCAACGTCACGATCAAAACAGACATCACGGATGATTTGTTTGCGTCACCGGCTTCACTCGTTGTCGAACAGCTCGGCGACAATTATCATGAGGCGCCGATTCTCGGTTTTTCGATCGTCAACGAACATGGCGCTTTCTTCATCCCGGAAGAGACGGCCGTTCAGTCGGACCGTTTTAAAGAGTGGGCCGAAGACGAGTCGAAAAAGAAATGGGTGTTTGATGCAAAACGCGCGGCGGTCGCTTTGCGCTGGCGGGGCATCGAACTGAAAGGCGCAGAATTTGACGTTCTCCTTGCGGCCTATATCATCAATCCGGGACACTCTTACGACGATGTTGCAAGCGTTGCGAAAGAACACCAATTACACATTGTCGCGGCAGATGAAGCGGTCTACGGAAAAGGCGCGAAACAGGCGGTGCCGGATGAGAAGGAGCTTGCCGACCATTTAGCCAGAAAAGCGAAGGCGATATCGCTGCTCCGCGAAAAGCTTCTTGATGAATTGGAGAAAAACGAGCAGCTCGATCTGTTTGAAGCGCTCGAAATGCCCCTCGCCCACATTCTCGGTGAGATGGAATCGATCGGTGTCCAAGTCGATGTCGACAGATTGAAAAAAATGGGGGAAGAACTGTCCGCCAAATTAGCGGAATACGAGAAGAAAATCCACGAGTCAGCAGGTGAAACGTTCAATATCAATTCTCCAAAGCAGCTCGGTGTGATTTTGTTTGAAAAACTCGGGCTGCCTGCCGTCAAAAAAACAAAAACGGGCTATTCGACTTCAGCCGATGTGCTGGAAAAACTGCGCGACAAACACGTCATTATCGAAGATATTCTGCACTACAGACAGATCGGCAAGCTCCAGTCCACATACGTCGAAGGGCTTTTAAAAGTAATCAAAAAAGACAGCCATAAAGTGCATACCCGCTTTAATCAAGCTTTAACACAGACGGGAAGGCTCAGCTCAACCGATCCAAATCTGCAAAATATACCGATCCGTCTTGAGGAAGGCCGCAAAATCCGGCAGGCGTTTGTCCCTTCGCAAAAAGGCTGGCTCATATTCGCTGCGGATTACTCCCAAATCGAATTGAGGGTTCTCGCCCACATTTCAAAGGATAAAAATTTGATTGAAGCGTTCACGAACGATATGGACGTTCACACGAAAACGGCGATGGATGTTTTTCATGTATCAGAAGAAGAAGTCACCCCTGCGATGAGGAGGCAGGCGAAAGCCGTCAATTTCGGAATCGTCTACGGAATCAGCGACTACGGCTTGTCGCAAAACCTGGGAATTACAAGAAAGGAAGCGGCCGCGTTTATTGAGCGCTATTTCCACAGCTTCCAGGGAGTTAAAGAATACATGGAAGAAACCGTTCAAGAAGCGAAACAGAGGGGCTATGTGACGACTCTTTTAAGCCGGAGACGGTATATACCGGAATTGACGAGTCGGAATTTCAATCTGCGCAGCTTTGCCGAACGGACGGCAATGAACACGCCGATCCAGGGAAGCGCCGCAGATATCATTAAAAAAGCGATGATCGACATGGCGGACAAGCTGAAAGAAAAAAATCTCCAGGCCAAACTGCTGCTGCAGGTTCATGACGAATTGATTTTTGAAGCGCCTGAAGATGAAATCAAAGTGCTTGAAAAACTGGTTCCGGAAGTAATGGAACATGCATTGGAGCTCGATGTTCCGCTGAAAGTGGACTGCGCTTCAGGGCCTTCATGGTACGATGCAAAATAGAGAAAAGGAAGTGATGATGTGCCGGAATTACCAGAAGTCGAAACGGTCCGGCGCACTCTTGCCGGGCTTGTAAGAGGGAAAACGATCGATGCGGTTGATGTCAGATGGACAAAAATCATAAAACGTCCGGAGGAGCCTGAGGAATTCGCAAGGCTCCTGGCCGGTCAGACGATTCAGTCGATCGGAAGAAGGGGAAAATTCCTGTTGTTTCATCTTGATGATTGTGTCATGGTTTCCCATTTGAGAATGGAAGGAAAGTACGGGCTTCATCAAAACGATGAACCCCTTGATAAACATGTACACGTCATTTTCAGGTTTACGGACGGAAGCGAGCTGCGCTACCGGGATGTCAGAAAGTTCGGCACGATGCATTTGTTTAAGCCGGGAGAGGAACTGACGGAGCTGCCTCTCAGGCAGCTCGGTCCCGAACCTTTCAGCGAGGAATTTACAGCCGGTTACTTAAGAGAGCGCCTGAAGAAAACAAACCGCTCAGTGAAAACCGCACTGCTCGATCAGCGGACAGTGGTCGGACTGGGCAATATTTATGTCGACGAGGCTTTGTTCAGAGCCGGTATCCATCCCGAGACAACAGCGAACAAGCTCACAAAAAAACAGACGGTTCTTCTTCATGAAGAGATCGTTCAAACGTTAAAGGAAGCTGTTGAAGCAGGGGGAAGCACAGTCAGATCTTACATCAATTCACAAGGTGAAATCGGCATGTTCCAGCTCAAACTTTTCGTTTACGGCCGGAAAGATGAACCTTGTAAAAAGTGCAGATCTCCAATTGAAAAAACAGTCGTTGGCGGAAGGGGCACGCATTTTTGCATAAAGTGCCAGAAAAAATGACAATCGCATAAAAGGGACAACAGCAAGCCGTATCATGGTTCAAGCTGTCGATGCATACGCTCCATATAGCTGTTAAAAGCAAGCTTTAAGGTGTGATGTTTCTTTTTCGGGTAAACAACACACGGATGGTTTTCTTCTTTCATATATATAAGAAGCCTAGAAAGCTGCCTTTAGGCTGCATGACTTAACCGCTCGCATCAACAGAAAGGAAGAGCCTGATATGATGTTTGCATCTTTCTTGCTGCTGGCATTTGCCGTCAGCTTGGACAGTTTTTCAGTCGGATTTACTTACGGATTGCGAAAGTTGAAAATCCCATTTAAAGCGATTTTGATTATTGCTTTTTGCTCTGGTGCCGTGATGTATATTGCCATGATGATCGGAACCCTTTTGGCGAAATTCCTGCCCGTTGTCGTAACAGAAAGGCTCGGAGCCGTCATATTAATGGGGATCGGCGCATGGGTGCTGTATCAGTTTTTCAGGCCGGAGAAAGAACAGGATCTTGTCTTCTCTGAAAAAACGCTCATCAACCTTGAATTGAAATCGCTCGGAATCGTGATACACATTTTAAGAAAACCGACAAGCGCCGACATTGATAAATCAGGAATCATTACCGGTATAGAAGCTTTCCTTCTCGGTTTCGCCCTCTCTATTGACGCGTTCGGAGCAGGGATCGGCGCGGCTGCGCTCGGCTTTTCCCCTGTACCGATGAGCATTACGGTAGGCATCATGAGCTCATTGTTCGTATTTTGCGGAATACAGGCGGGGCGATTTTTATCGAAATGGAACTGGATGGATAAACTGACCTTTCTTCCCGGTATATTGCTGATTATGATCGGCATCTGGAAACTGTAAGAAGGAGGTGCAGGCCTTTGACATTGGTCATCGGGTTGACCGGAGGGATTGCCAGCGGCAAAAGTACTGTCGCGCAAATGTTCCAGCAGTGCGGCATCACAGTCGTCGATGCGGACGTAATCGCGAAAGAGGCCGTTGAACAAGGGATGCCCGCTTATCAGAAAATCGCTGAGACATTTGGTCAAGGCGTGCTGCTTGAAACAGGCGGTATCGACCGGAGAAAACTTGGAGAAATTGTTTTTACTAACGAAGAAAAGAGGATGCAGTTAAATGCGATCGTCCATCCGGAAGTGAGAAAAATGATGATCAAACAGCGCGACGAAGCCATCCGGGCCGGTGAACGGTTTGTTGTTCTCGATATTCCGCTTTTATATGAAAGTGGGCTTGAACATTTGACAGATAAAGTGATCGTCGTCTGGGTGCCGATGGAGCTTCAGCTTGAGCGGCTGATGAAAAGAAACCGGCTCACTGAAGACGAGGCGCTGAACAGAATTCACGCCCAGCATTCTCTTGACGAAAAAAAGAAAAAGGCAGACGCGGTGATCGATAACAGCGGCAGTCTGAAAGATACAGAAGCGCAGCTTCATCAGCTGCTTGATACATGGTCAAATATTGAAAAGTGAGCGCGAAATTGCGCTCACTTTTTTATTAGTCGTTTTTAAACTGGCTGTAATTCGCATAATACAGCGCGGTGCGTTGTGCACCTGCATACCGTTCGGCAAAAGCTTTGGCATTGCCTGCCTTCATCGTCCGATAGCTGTAGTTGGATGAAGGTTCCCAGCTTGTTTCAGGCGATTTCTGTCCTTTTATCGCCGGATATGATCCGACATCTTTAAATGAGCCGTCTCCGTAATCATCAAGTATGCCTTTCTCGCTGCCCGTACCGAAGTAATTGGCTTCAGAATAAATTTTGGCCAATGTCGTTATCGTGAAGCCTAGATGGTAATTGTTGATATAATTATTTTTCACATGAAAATGGCCGTAACGCATCAACCCGGGCGCCCTGACATAGAGATTCTCAAAGCGGTTGTGGCTGATTGTCATCCGCGGATATCCATTATATATACTGTGGTATTGCTTGTCATCTTGAGGCCAGCCGAGAATCAAGCCGTACCTGTGGTCTGTGAATGTGCTGTGAGACAGTGTGACGTAATCGGCTTTAGCGCCGATGTATAAGAGCTTGTCGAGATCGTGACCGTTTGCTGAATAGCTGTGGCCCTGGAATGTGACATGGTCAATCCAGTAATTCCTCGAATCGGTAATGTAAACAGGGATGTCGTTGTTTTCATTTATGAATGCATCATGTGCAATGATCAGATTTTTGAAAATCACGTTGCCTGAGTCCGTTTTTGTTTTAAAGTAAATGTTGTTCAGCTTATGTTTTTCATACGAG
The DNA here is from genome assembly GCF_001042485.2 of Bacillus paralicheniformis. Taxonomy (GTDB): domain Bacteria; phylum Bacillota; class Bacilli; order Bacillales; family Bacillaceae; genus Bacillus; species Bacillus paralicheniformis. The sequence continues at coordinate 100,481 of NZ_LBMN02000009.1, read as the reverse complement.
CCGATGATTGTTTTATTGGCACCCACCGTCAATACCGTTTTGGCTGAAGCGCCGATATTGCTGGAGACGACAATGGTGCGGGGCGTTGAACCTCCAATATTGGCTTTCAGTTCGCCCAGATTGTTGACATAGACGACTTTTCCAAGCAGGCCGCCGGTTGTGCCTGTTTTCTGCTTGCCATTCGTTTCCTTTGCATAGCCCGCGAAACCTTCGAGACCGTCGCTTGGAAGCTTCCACTTTTGGACGGAGCTGCCTGTATATTTGGCAAGCTTCACTCCGCTGCCGTCCAGTGTCAGGGCAAGGCTGTTGTTTTGCGCACTGACGATTTTATACGTGATAAAGTCTCCGTTTCCGTCTTTGTCAGCCCCGATAATATTCCACAACTCTTCTTTTCGTGAATTGTCATAGTAGACTACAGCGGGATTATTGTTTGACAACGCGTAATGGGAAGGGATGATAATTTTGCCGTTATCCATATTTCTGATTTTGAACTGTTTGCCGTCAGACGTATCCAGCCTCCATCTTTCTGCTTTTTCCCCGCTCGTCTGTTTTGCTGTTAGCGGTGCATTATCTTGATTCCCGGCGGGCGTGATGTTTATGCCTGATAAGCTTTCCAGCCTGATCATCTGTTTCGGATAACCTTCGTTCGCCGCGGAAGCGGCTGCTGTTCCTATAAAAAAATAAATGCCGGCCGCAGCCAAAAAAGAAATGATAAAATATATGTTTTTGGTCAGTTTCATGGTTGTCCTTTCTTGAAGACACTGCCTTCTGTCGTGTGAAAATTTGGCGCCGTTGGAAATTGTAGCACTAAAGATGTATTTGAAATATATGCTTTAATGCCGATTTTTTCTAGTTCTTTGTTCACTGTTTCACAAAAACTGCGTAAATTTGCTGTAAAAGAAACAAATGGTATGGCTAATTAAAAATAATGTGTTATACTTATTTTGGATAAATCATGATGTGGAATGACATAAAATAAGGGGTGCATATTTGATGAAAGTGAAAGTTGCGATAAACGGATTCGGCCGGATCGGCAGAATGGTGTTTAGAAAAGCGATGCTTGATGAACAGATTGACATTGCAGTGATCAATGCGAGCTACCCTCCGGAAACGCTCGCTCATTTAATAAAGTATGACACAAATCACGGCCGATATGAGCTTGATGTAAACGCTGGAGACGATTGCCTGTTCGTTAACGGTAAAAAGGTCATGCTGACCAATCAGAGGGACCCTAAACTTCTTCCGTGGGCGCAATACGGGATCGACATCGTCGTAGAAGCGACGGGGAAATTTAACGCGAAGGAAAAAGCGGAAGCTCATATTGAAGCCGGCGCGAAAAAAGTTATTTTGACAGCGCCGGGGAAAAATGAAGACATCACAATCGTGATGGGCGTCAATGAACGCGAATTTGATGCGGAGCGTCATACGATTATTTCAAACGCTTCCTGTACGACGAATTGTCTCGCTCCTGTCGCAAAAGTGCTTGATGATGCATTTGGCATTGAAAACGGCCTGGTGACCACTGTTCACGCATTTACAAATGATCAAAAAAATATTGATAATCCGCACAAAGACTTGAGAAGGGCGCGCGCCTGCGGTTCTTCGATCATTCCGACAACGACAGGCGCCGCGAAAGCGCTGTCACTTGTCATGCCACATTTAAAAGGAAGAATGCACGGCCTGGCCCTGCGCGTTCCCGTCTCAAATGTGTCACTCGTTGACCTTGTGGCTGATTTAAAAAGCGATGCGACGGCAGAAGATATTAATGAAGCGTTCCGAATGGCGGCGGCAGGCTCGATGTCCGGGATCCTCGATGTATGCGATGAACCGCTTGTCTCATCCGATTTTAATACGAATCCATACTCGGCGGTGATCGACAGCCTTTCAACAATGGTGCTTGAGAACAGAAAGGTGAAAGTGCTCGCATGGTATGACAACGAATGGGGATATTCGTGCAGGGTTGTCGATTTAATCAGATACGTGGCTTCAAGAATGAAACACCCTTCGGCTGTATAAAATAAGAGCATGGACGGATAAAAAATAAATACCCCTTAACCATCAAATGATAAAACCGCCTTGCAAAAAATATTCAAACAAAGTATACTATTTTTCGTGAACTTCTAGTTCGTGAGCGCTTCGGCATTACTTAAAGGGTTAGGACCTCTCCGGACTAACTTTCCCCCGTGGTAAATGACCGGTTCAGTTGCTTGGAAATTCACTTTTCTAATTCTTGTTAAGGGGGGTCCATGCTATGGAAACAATGGGGCGTCACGTTATCTCCGAACTGTGGGGATGCGATTTTGATAAGCTGAATGACATGGATTTTATTGAAAAAACGTTTGTAAATGCGGCACTGAAGTCAGGTGCTGAGGTACGTGAGGTAGCCTTTCATAAGTTTGCACCTCAAGGTGTAAGCGGGGTTGTGATCATTTCTGAATCTCACTTGACCATTCACAGTTTTCCTGAACACGGATATGCCAGCATTGATGTTTATACTTGCGGAGATTTAGATCCGAACGTAGCTGCCGATTATATCGCAGAAGAATTAAGAGCAGAAACAAGAGAGAACATTGAAATACCGAGAGGCATGGGACCTGTTCAGGTGAAACAGGCCAACGCCAAAGCACAGGCACTTTAATGCCGATAGAGGAGCTGGATGAAAAAGCGGACACCGCTTTTAAAATCCGCTCCTTTTTCTTTCCTCTCGCGACAATCCCCGAAACATATTCTCCCCGGCATTCTCTTGCCCTAATTTGTTTTCCCTTGGAAATCAACCATTTTTTTAATAAAATATAGAGAAGAAAGACAAAGGGGACAGGGGATATGAGTCTTTTTCAAAACATTCACCGGTTTTTTTCTACACACGCCGAAACGTCTGACCGCCATCCTTCGGACAAGCTGAAGAGCCGCTATTATAAAGCGGCGTCAAAAGAAGCGCTCAATGCTGTAAAGGAAGTGCTGGAAGGCCTTGACGGCTGTAAGGTGACATCGGTGTCGGAAGAAAGAGGAGAAATCAGCGCCGAGGTGAAAAAAACGAGAAAAGCTTTTGTGGTGGCGACAGTCGTGTCGATTCGCCCTTTTGATACAGCGGTGGATTTTAATGTGTCAACGGAAACGTTTTTGCCGACCGATTTTGGCTACAGCCGCGGGCTTGTCTCGACGCTATACAGCGAACTGGACGGAAAGCTGCAGAAATCTGTACATTCAAACAATTGAATAGGGAGCTGAAAAAATGAAATGTCCAGCATGTCAGCATAACGGGACGAGGGTTTTGGACTCCCGTCCCGTTGACGAAGGCAGATCGATTCGCAGAAGACGCGAATGCGAATCATGCAACTATCGATTTACTACATTTGAAAAAGTGGAAGAAATTCCGCTCATCGTCGTAAAAAAAGAAGGAATCCGGGAAGAATTCAGCCGCGAGAAGATGCTCCGCGGTTTGATCAAAGCGTGCGAAAAACGCCCTGTCGCCTTAAAGCAGCTAGAGGATATTTGCTTTGAAATTGAAAAAGAGCTTAGAAATCAAGGCGTTGCTGAAGTGAAAAGCGACATGATCGGAGAAATGGTGATGGACCGGCTTGCGAAAATCGACGAAGTCGCATATGTCCGGTTTGCTTCAGTATACCGCCAATTTAAAGATATCAACGTATTTATCGACGAGCTGAAAGATTTAATAAAGAAAGAACGGTAAAGAGCTGTAAATTAATCCAGCTCTTTTCTCATGATAAAACCACGGTCGTGTGACATGAAGGCCTGAAAAAGGTGTAAAATGAGGACAAGAAACAAAGTGGAAGGTTGACAAAAGATATGAGTAATTATTGGAAAGATTTGCTTCCTGTCGATCCGTACGTTGTCAAGAGCTGCGGATTGCTGCAGGACTTGGACCGGCAAATTGTCACGCTATTGTATCAGCCTCTAATCGGTTCTTTTTCATTCAGCTTGTTTCTCACGCTGTGGGGAGAGCTGGAGCAAAACAGAGTCTGGGGGAAAAGCTCGACTCACAGACAGCTGATGGCGGCGATGCAGACCAATCTGAAGACGATTCACTCAGAGAAGGAAAAGCTTGAGGGGATCGGACTGTTGAAAACTTTTATAAAAGAAACGGAAGACGAACGTTTGTTTATATATGAATTGATTCCGCCGCTCAGACCGGATGAGTTCTTTCAGGACGGCATGCTGAATGTCTTCTTGTACAACCGCGTCGGAAAAGCGAGGTTTCAGCAGCTGAAAGAATACTTTTCCCATCCGTCTGTTCCCGAAGAAGCACGGGATATCACCCGTTCTTTCAACGAAGTTTTTGCATCTGTCCAGCCGAGCGAATGGAAGATGTCTGACGATATGATCGAAGCGATGGAGCTTCGCGAAGATCGTGAATGGATGAAAGAAGGGAATGGCAAACCGGCGGCAGTCACAGACGACGCCTTTGACTTTCAACTGTTTCTCGCCGGTCTATCCGACACGCTTATCCCGAGAAAAGCGCTGACAGACCAAGTGAAGGAAACGATTAAAAAGCTCGCCTTTCTTTACGGGATCGAACCGCTTCAGATGCAAAACGTCGTCATGTCAGCCGTTGACGAGCACGATACGATCACGACAGAAGCGCTCAGAAAAGCGGCGAGCGACTGGTATCAAATCGAGCGCAGCGGCCCGCTTCCGGAACTCGTCGACAAAGTGCAGCCGATGAATCTCCGCGAACAGCCGAATCAACAGTCGTCAACGAACGCCAAGGAAGACAATTTGATCGCTTTGCTTGAGCAGGTATCGCCAAAAAAGCTGCTGCAGGATATCGGCGGCGGAGCGGAACCATCCAAAGCCGATCTGAAAATTATAGAAGAAATAATGCTTGACCAAAAATTAGAGCCCGGCGTCATCAATGTTCTGATTTATTATGTCATGCTGAAAACCGATATGAAGCTTTCGAAAAATTACACCCAAAAAATAGCTTCTCACTGGGCCAGAAAAAACGTTCGCACGGTTAGAGAGGCTATGAAGCTTGCGAAAGAAGAAAACCGCCAATATCTTGAATGGGCGGAAGGGAAGAAAAAGCCTTCCCGGAACAAGAAAGTCATCAGGGAAGAAAAGCTGCCTGACTGGCTTCGGGAAAGTGACGAAGCCGACAGTAAACCGCTCGAAACAGAGCCGGCCGGTTCCGTAACGAGAGAAGGCTTTGACCAACAGAAGCAGAAGCTGCTCGAAGAAATAAAAAAACTGAAAAACCATTCCGCTCTTTAATGTGAGGTGAAGATGATGGAGCCGATTAAACGCGCTTTGCAAGGCGTGACGACGAGACCCGATTTTCAAAAACGCCTTGAAGATATGAAAGAAAAAGTGCTCTCTGACAAGGATGTTCAGGAGTTTTTAAACAGCCGCCAGTCAGAAGTGGATCAAGGAATGATCGACAGGAGCCTAAACAAGCTTTATGAATTTACACAGCAAAGCAAAGCATGCCAAGACTGCCCGAGTCTGAAAGAGTGCAAAAACCTGATTCAAGGTTATCATCCAAAGCTTGTGATGAACGGAAAAACGATCGATGTTCAATATGACAGGTGTCCGGAAAAAAAGGCAGCGGACGAGAGGGAAAGACAGCGGTCGCTGATTAAAAGCATCTATATTCAACAGGATCTCTTGAATGCTACGTTTGCCGATATTGACGGAGATGATCCGAGCAGATTAAAGGTCCTTCAGCTTGTGACAGGCTTTTTGCATGACTATAACGAAACGGGAAAGGGAAAAGGCATCTACGTCTACGGGAAGTTCGGGGTCGGAAAAACCTTTATGCTGGCCGCCATCGCCAACGAGCTTGCGGCAAAGGACCATCCATCCATTCTCGTCTATGTCCCCGAATTTGTCAGGGAACTGAAAAATGCGATACACGATCAGTCGCTTGAAGAAAAGCTTGAGATGGTCAAGTCTACGCCGATTCTAATGCTCGATGATATCGGTGCGGAGTCCATGTCAAGCTGGGTGAGGGATGAGGTGCTTGGCGCCATCCTTCAGCACAGAATGTCTCATCAGCTGCCGACGTTTTTCTCTTCCAACTTTGACCCTGATGAACTGAAACACCATTTCACCTATTCGCAAAGGGGCGAAAAAGAAGAGGTGAAAGCGGCAAGGCTGATGGAGAGGGTGCTGTATTTAGCGACGCCTGTCCGGCTGGACGGGAAAAACCGGCGGCAGTAATTACATGATCCCGAGCTTCAATTACGGAGATGAAGAAGATGCAAAAAAGAACATTGGCCAAATGGACGGTTATCGCCGTAATCGCGGCGGCCGGACTATGGTTGAATGCGAAATATCTGAATCTGAGCCCCGCTCATATAAGAGAAGGCGTCTTATCCTTCGGGATTTTCGCCCCGCTCATCTATATCGGATTATTGATGATCCGGCCGTTTTTGCTGCTACCTGCTTCCGTTTTCGCCGTCAGCGGGGGCCTCGCATTCGGTCCGCTGTTTGGCTCTTTGTATTCTTTTATCGGTGCGGCGGGCGGTGCATTTTTGTCATTCGCTGTTGCATACAGGCTCGGCGGAAACCTTCAGCACATGCCGCTGAAGCTTGACAGCCTGCGGACGCTTTTGCGGAAAAACGGCTTTTTCTGCATTCTGCTCTTGAGGCTCGCGCCGATTCATTTTGACGCGGTTAGCTATGCGGCAGGCGTGTCAAAAGTGAAGCCCCTGTCGTTTGCCCTGGCGACGGCTACGGGCATCATTCCGGGCACCGTTATTTTAAATGTGCTCGGGTCAAGCCTCTTGACCGGCGACATCATAGCAATTGCAGCTGCAGCGGCAATTTACTTGATATTCATTACCGTGCCTCTTTTGTTCAGAAAAAAAGTGCAGGCGCTCCTCGATTAAGGGCTCATCCTTTTTTTACGTCTATTTTATTTGTCACCCCCATATACATGTATCAGATGTTGTTAGGGGGGACAAACATGCTTGAAATTACATTTGAAGATGATTATGATACAGCCGCGTTTTTGCATCTCCTTCGCAATGCGGATGCGAACCGGCATATCAAGATTCACGAAGCACCAGGGAAGATCGGAATTGAAAAGACCCATTCCTCTGTTAGTATTCAGGCCTATATTGAGCCGGTTCTGACGAGATTTTTTACAGAATGCAAAGAAGACGAATACATGCTTTCGGTTATTGAAGGCGATTATTACTTTTTGGACCGGGATGAACAGCAGCAGATTCTTCAACTGGCCCACAGCATTATGGAGGGCGAACTTGAAGGGCTTCCTCTCAACAAGGACGACACCCCTCGCGAACATTACATCATTCAGGAGCTCCAAACGATTTGTCTTGAGGAAAACGTCTTTTCCATTCGGTCTTTTATGACATTTCGCCTCGGGAGGTATTATGAACGCCTCAGGTCTTATGTGGAGGCGGCAATTGACGAGTATAAAATGGAACAGGAATATCAGACATTCATTCAATCGCTGAGAGACTACGTCATGTCGAAAGAGCCGATGCTTGACCATGTCCGCATTGTGCACGACGGTTATTTTGTATTGTGGGAATTAAAGTATATTTCTGAACGGGAACAAAAAAAATACATAGACAGGCGGTTCGTAAGAGAACACCCGATGTATATTGATTCCCATCTCCTGGCTCCGCTCGTATCGATTGCGCCGGAAAAAATAGACCTCTATACAGAAGACCGGGAACACGCCATGGTTCAGACCATTCAAAATATTTTTCAGGAGCGCGTACGGATTCTTTCGCTTGACGCCTTTCATCCGCGAGAAAACATTTTGGAAGAGCATTCTTGATTTTGTGTGAAAAACGATTTATAATACGATGTAAACTTAAAGATATTATGTATCGATAAGGACATGAAAAGATGAACACCGGTTTGACAGAGAGGGAGACCACGGCTGAAAGTCTCTTAAGCCAAGGAGCATTTTTTTACCGCCTTTGAACATCAGTTGTGAACGGCAATGTGTCTAGTAATGACTGACGGGACTTCCCGTTACAGAACCGAAAGCCGAGAGCGCGACGGGTTTTTTGCGTTTTCGGGAAAAAGGGTGGAACCACGAATTCCGTTTATTAATCCTCGTCCCTTTCATAGGGGGACGGGGATTTTTTATTTTGTAAAAAAAAGGAGTGACTAGGATGTCAGATATGGTAAAAATCAAATTTCCTGACGGAGCGGTTAAGGAGTTTGCAAAAACGACGACAACAGAAGATATCGCGGCATCAATCAGTCCCGGCTTAAAGAAAAAATCAATAGCGGGGAAATTAAACGGCAAAGAAATCGATCTGCGCGCACCGATCCTTGAGGACGGCGCCATCGAAATCATTACAGAAGGCAGCGAAGAAGCGCTTGAAATCATGCGCCACAGTACTGCACACTTAATGGCCCAGGCGATCAAGCGCCTGTATAAAAACGTGAAACTCGGCGTGGGTCCGGTCATTGAAAACGGCTTCTACTACGATGTGGATATGGAAGAAGCGCTGACTCCGGAAGACCTTCCGAAGATTGAGAAGGAAATGAAAAAAATCGTTGGCGAAAATCTGCCGATCGTAAGAAAAGAAGTCAGCCGTGAGGAAGCCAGAGCCCGGTTTGCCGAAATCGGCGATGATTTGAAATTGGAACTGCTTGATGCGATTCCGGAAGGTGAAACGGTATCGATCTATGAACAAGGCGAATTCTTCGATTTGTGCCGCGGTGTTCACGTTCCTTCGACAGGAAAAATCAAGGAGTTCAAACTGCTGAGCCTTGCGGGAGCATACTGGCGCGGAGACAGCAACAACAAGATGCTCCAGCGCATTTATGGTACGGCTTTCTTCAAAAAAGCGGAGCTTGATGAGCATCTTCGCCTCCTTGAGGAAGCAAAAGAACGCGACCACAGAAAGCTCGGAAAAGAACTGAAGCTGTTTGCGATTTCGCAAAAGGTAGGGCAAGGGCTGCCGCTTTGGCTGCCAAAGGGTGCAACCATCAGACGCGTCATCGAGCGCTATATCGTTGACAAAGAGCTTGCGCTCGGCTATGAGCACGTGTATACACCTGTCCTTGGCAGCAAAGAACTTTACGAAACGTCAGGGCATTGGGATCATTATCAAGACACAATGTTCCCTCCGATTGAAATGGACAATGAAACATTGACGCTTCGACCGATGAACTGTCCGCATCATATGATGATTTATAAAAACGACATTCACAGCTACCGTGAACTGCCGATCCGGATCGCGGAGCTCGGAACGATGCACCGCTACGAAATGTCAGGCGCTCTCTCAGGTCTGCAGCGTGTTCGCGGGATGACTTTGAATGACGCGCACATTTTCGTCCGTCCCGATCAAATTAAGGAAGAGTTCATCCGCACTGTCCGCCTGATTCAGGAAGTGTATGAAGACTTTGGCCTTGAGCAGTACTCATTCCGCTTGTCTTACCGCGACCCTGAAGATACAGAGAAATATTACGATGACGATGAAATGTGGAACAGAGCGCAATCGATGCTGAAGGAAGCGATGGACGAGATCGGACACGATTATTACGAAGCCGAAGGGGAAGCGGCGTTCTACGGACCGAAGCTTGACGTTCAGGTCAAAACAGCAATCGGAAAAGAGGAAACACTGTCAACTGTACAGCTGGACTTCCTTCTTCCTGAAAAATTTGATCTGACATATGTCGGAGAAGACGGAAAACCTCATCGTCCGGTCGTGATTCACAGAGGTGTCGTTTCCACAATGGAACGGTTTGTCGCTTTCTTAATTGAGGAGCATAAAGGCGCATTGCCGACATGGCTTGCCCCTGTTCAGTTCCAGGTCATCCCTGTATCGCCGTCCGTGCATCTTGACTACGCCAAAAAAGTTCAAGAGCGCCTGCAGCGTGAAGGACTTCGCGTTGAAGTCGATATCCGTGACGAGAAAATCGGCTATAAAATCCGTGAAGCACAGATGCAAAAAATCCCGTACATGCTTGTCGTCGGCGACCAGGAAGTTGAAAACGAAGCCGTCAACGTCCGCAAATACGGAGAGCAAAAATCAGAAACAGTTGCCTTTGCAGACTTCATTAAAAAAGCCGTTGCAGAAGCAAAGAAATAAACGAGAAAAAAGCATGATTCCCGCTCGGGAGTCATGCTTTTTTGCTTAGTTTGTCGGCTGTTTTTCCGCGGAGGATATCGAACAGTTCGCTCAAATGGCTGATTTCGTGATCGGGTGTAAGGTCAGTTTCATTCTTTTTGCCTTTGCGGTTGACCCAGACGGTTTGAATGCCCGCTCTGGAAGCCCCGAGAATGTCGGTGTTCAAGTTGTCTCCGACCATCACGGCATCATCCTTTGTCATGCCGAGGAGGCTGAGGCAGTGTTCAAATATGCTTGGATCAGGCTTTCCTTTTCCGAATTCACCGGAAATGACGATTTCATTAAAATAAGGAGCAAGTTCCGGTACGCCTGCCAACTTTTCTTTCTGCAGGCTCGGATCGCCGTTTGTCAGCAAAAGAAGCTCTACTTTTCCTTTCAGTTCATCTAAAACGGCAAATGTTTCTTCATACACGAAAGGGCTCTTTCGGCGCACTGCGGCGAAATATTCGCCGAGTTCTTCCCCGAAGGCGGGATCGTCGATGCCAAACGCCTTCAATCCGTTTGTCCATGCGTTTTTTCTGTATTCAGGAACAATTTTGTTCAGTTTTTGAAAGCCTTCGCTGATCGGCTCGCTGAAGTTTGACCACAGGCCTTCAAATGGGTTGATGCCGATCATGACGGTGTATGGATATGTTTCATAAGACGTGTAAAGCTTTCGCGCTGCTTCGCGGACCGCTGCTTCAAATTCTTCCGCATGGATTCCGTATTTTTCTTCAGCTTTAAGACACGTTTTGGAAAATGCTGTGCTGACGCTTTTTTCATCCCAGAGCAATGTATCGTCTAAATCAAAAAATACGGCTTTCATGATCTTCTCCTCTGCCATTAATTTATAGAATTCTCTTATTTATTTTACAATAGATTAAATGGATGTGAAAGAAATGAATTTAAGAATGTGATGTAATGCAGTGTCAAAGTGTGAAAGCTTCTCGAATATGATAGAATGAAACGGGTTTCTATTGTTTGGAAATGCAGGGGATTTTTAAGATGCATCTTATGTTCGTGATAACGGGCTCACATGCGGACAGAAGAAGCAGATACAGTGTAGAAATGGAAGGAATGGTTTTGTGAAAAAACGATGGATATTTTGGTGGATTTGCAACATATTTTGGATGGCCGTTTTTGTAATGGGGACGGCTCTCGTATGGCTGAGAGATGTTGATGGCGCCGGTGTTACTCAAACGCCTGAGCTTAAATTAATAGCGTTTATCGTTTTATTGATTGCATTTATATTTCCATTCATTATTCAAGTTGTGTGGCTGATTGTTAATTTGAAAACGGGTAGCAGCAAATAAGGTAAAGGCAGCAATTGTTTGCTGCCTTTTTTATTTTGTAAAGCATGCCGCGTCAAAGTGTGAATAAAGAGAGGTATGATAGAATAAGAGCAAATTCCGATACAGAAAGAAAGCAAGGGGAAGTACATGATTCAACTCATGATCATGATGCTGGAGAGAGTGGGGATCATCGTTATCCTGGGCTTTATGTTGGCCCATATGAAGGTGTTCCGTCAGCACCTCCAGCATCCGGAAGGGTATAAGGGAAAAGGGGTTCTCATCTTCATTTTTTCCCTGTTCAGCATCATCAGCAACTATACAGGCATTGAAATCCGGGAACATAAGATTTTGAACAATGATTGGATTTTTGCGATCGATCCGTCAAGCTCGATTGCCAATACGAGAATTCTCGGTGTCGAAATCGGCGGTCTGATCGGAGGGCCGTTTGTCGGAGCGGGTGTCGGGCTATTGTCAGGCATTCACCGTTTTTCACTGGGAGGGACGACAGCTTTGAGCTGTGCGGTTTCTTCACTGTTGGCTGGCGTCATCGCCGGTTATATCGGCAGCTTTTTCAGGAAACGGCATCAGATGGTGACACCAAGGGTAGCCGCTCTGGCGGGTATTTGTATGGAGGGTCTGCAGATGCTGATGATTCTCGTACTTGCAAAACCGCAGGCTGAGGCTATTGCGCTCGTTCAGATGATCGGCATTCCGATGATGATTGTCAACGGGACGGGCAGCTTTATTTTTCTATCGATCATTCAGTCTATTATCCGCAAAGAGGAACAGGCGCGGGCCGTTCAGACCCATAAGGTGTTTTCGATAGCGGATCAGACGCTTCCTTTTTTCCGCCGGGGACTGAATGAGGATTCCTGCAAAAGCGCCGCTCTCATTATTCACCGGATGACGGGGACGGATGCCGTATCGATTACGGACAGAGAGAACATTCTCGCTCATGTCGGAGATGGAGCAGATCATCATATTCCTTCGAAAAATCTGATCACCGGTTTATCGAAAAAAGTCATTCAAACCGGAAAGGTCATGAAAGTGAAGTCGCGCGATGAAATCGAGTGTGCGCACCGTTCCTGTCCGCTGCAGGCGGCGATCGTACTGCCGCTCTTCTCCAACCGCGAAACAATCGGCACGCTGAAGCTGTACTTTAAGCATCCATCCGGTCTTAACCGTGTGACGGAAGAGCTCGCCGAAGGGCTTGCCATGCTTTTTTCCACTCAGCTAGAACTCGGTGAGGCTGAGCTGCAAAGCAAGCTTTTGAAAGATGCCGAAATCAAGGCGCTTCAAGCGCAGGTCAATCCGCACTTTTTATTTAATGCCATCCATACGATTTCTGCTCTGTGCAGGACAGATCCCGAAAAAACGCGGAAACTCCTCCTGCAGTTGAGCGTTTATTTTCGTTCCAATCTGCAGGGAGCCAGGCAGCTGATGATTCCGCTCTCAAAAGAGCTGAACCACCTGGAAGCCTATTTATCATTGGAGCAGGCCCGGTTCCCTGGCAAGTATCATATTGATTTTCATATCGAGGACGGTCTTGAAAGCATGGAAATTCCTCCATTTATATTGCAGCTGCTTGTTGAAAACGCGCTTCGCCATGCATTCCCGAGAAAACAAAAGGTATGCACGGTAAAAGTATGCGCTGTGAGAGAGCAGGACGGCGTTTTGATGAAGGTGTCAGACAACGGCAGGGGAATTGATCCCGAGCTGCTTGGACAGCTGGGACAGGCGCCCGCACCTTCAAAAGAAGGGAACGGGACGGCGCTTTACAATGTGAATCAGCGGCTTACCGGTTTGTTCGGGCACCAGGCTGCCCTCGAGCTTGCCAGCGAACCTGATAGAGGAACAGAGATATCCTTTAAGATTCCTTTTCAAACCGAAAGAGAGGGGAACAGAGATGCTCAAGGTATTAATCGTGGATGATGAAATGTTTGCGCGAGACGAGCTTAGATATTTATTAGAGCAGACCGAAGAAGTGGTTGCGGTCGATGAAGCTGAACATATCGAAGAAGCGTTTGACAAAATGGCGGATCACAAACCCGATATTCTTTTCTTGGACATCGATTTGTCTGGGGAGAACGGTTTTGACATTGCGAAGCGGCTGAAAAAAATGTCGGCGCCTCCGGCTGTCGTTTTTGCGACCGCTTATGATGAATATGCGCTGAAAGCATTTGAAGTGGATGCGGTCGATTATTTGACAAAGCCGTTTGATGAGGAGCGAATCAGACAGACGATTCAAAAATATAAAAGGATGCGTCCCGGCCATCAGGAGGGGCAGCAGCTTGCGGGCCGTCACAGGCTGGCTCTCAGCATTGACGAAGCGATCGTCATTCTCGATCCGGACGAAATCGTATACGCCGGGTTAGAAGACGGACACGTCACAGTGAAAACCTTTGATCAGGCATACACGGTTCACGATACATTAGTCGTTCTCGAACAAAAGCTTTCACAGACGGCGTTGATCAGGGTGCATAGAAGCTTTCTCGCAAATATGGATCATATTAAAGAAGTCAAACCCTGGTTCAATTCGACATACAACCTCCTGATGAAAGACGGCTCCACGATTCCTGTCAGCCGTACATACGCGAAAGAGCTGAAAAAACGGCTGCATATGGTGTAAAAAATGATCAGCGGCGGTGAAAGACTGAATTCGTCATTCACCGCCGTTTTTTAGCGCTGAAGCCCGGGCCGTCCCGCTTCTATGGAGAATGTGGCATAAGTTGAGACTGGGGCGCCGGGCCGTGTGATATAAGGAAGAACCTGAAAGTCGGCTTCAAGCTGCCGGGGCGTCAAGCGGCAGCGAACGTAGCCGCGCTGCGCATTGTACAGTTTGACATGCGGGTTTCCGAGCCAGATCGGCGCCAATGAATCGGTCTCGCTGCCGTCAGCGTCTGAAGATATCGAAGTTGTGATCAGCTCGGTTCCGATTGTCGCTGAACCCGCATCGTCGAAGTTCTCCTTTAAGTCGGCAGCGGCATGTCTGTGAATATCTCCTGTCAGCACAACGGGGTTTTGGATGCCGTATGCCTTGTATGCGGAAAAAAGCCTGTCGCGGCAAGCGGGAAAACCGTCCCACTGGTCTGTGCTGTACTCAACTCCGGGGCCTGTATCGCGGTCGATTTGAGCCAGGACGACTTGCTGGACTAAAAAGTTCCACACCGTGTCAGACCGGCTCAAGCCGTTAAAAAGCCAGCGCTCCTGGTCAAATCCGAGTATGGAGCGTGACGGCTCAAGCCGTTCGGCCTCATTTGCCGGAAAATTATTGCGGTACTGCCGGGTGTCCAGAACATTGAATTCAGCCAGGTTTCCATAGCGGAACCGCCTGTACATCAGCATGTCAGGCCCATTTGGAATCGATGTGCTGCGGATCGGGATATTTTCGTAGAAAGCTTGGTACGCCGCTGCGCGCTGCCGGAGAAAATCGTCCGGAGATGTGTTGTATTGGGAATGGATGCCGGCATAATTGTTTTCGACCTCATGGTCATCCATCGTCACAACCCAGGGAGCCAGCGCATGAATGGCCTGGAGGTCCGGGTCTGTCTTAAAAAGAGAATATCTGAGTCTGTATTGGCTGAGCGTGACGGTTTTTGCGTTATGGGCAGCAGATAAAGTCACATCGCGGAAAAGATTTTTAGCATTAATGGCATATTCGTAAATATAGTCTCCGAGGAAAAAAACAACGTCCGGATGGTCTTCGGCCATATGCCGGTAAGCTGTAAAATATCCGTGGTACCAAGCTTGGCACGAGGCGAGAGCGAACGACATTCCCTTGATGTCGGCGTGCGGGGAAGGCGCTGTTTTTGTACGGCCTGTCCGGCTGATTTCCCGTCCCGCTTTAAACCGGTACCAATAATAGCTTCCCGGCTTTAAGCCGTTCACTTCAACATGAACGGAGTGGGCGAGCTCAGCGAGCGCTGAGACGGTCCCGCGCTTCACCACTTTGCGGAAATGTTCATCTTCGGCTACTTCCCACTGAACAGGGACGGCTCTGCTGGGCATTCCCCCTAAACCGTCTTCGGCAAGCGGATCGGGGGCAAGCCTCGTCCAAATGACAACCCCGTCGGGATGCGGGTCACCTGAAGCCACTCCAAGCTTGAATGGATAATCTGCAAATCGGGGCGCGCCGGCGGCGATCGAAGCGTCTTCAGGCATCAGGCCGCGTCTTGCTAAAGATGCGAATTCGCCAGCCGGAACAAAGCGCCCTCCTCTTGAATGGTTCATGAGTCAGAGCCTCCTCATCAATCGTTTTCTCATTAACCACTATACGATCTGTTTTGCTCCATTAGCACATTCTGGAATTTAAATAATTGTGAAGAATGTGCAAAGCCGGAAGAATAATTTGCATTTCAGCGTCCCGTTTCTGCAATTGAAGGGCGGTATCCGGCAAGTTATTTTGAAAACGCTTTTTTGGCCGGGGCCTTTTTATATAATGAACCCAACACAGCCAAAGAGGTGAACGAAATGAAGGGGAAAAAAGAATATGGCTTTTTAACTCAGGCATTTATTTTTGCTGTTATGATGTTTGTTTCAAACGGAATCGCCGCGATTCTGCCCATCCCGATTCCTCCGTCTGTCATCGGCTTGGTGATGTTGTTTGCATTGCTGTGTGCGAACGTACTGAAGCTGGAACAAGTCGAATCGCTTGGCACGGCGCTCACTTCGCTGATCGGTTTTTTATTCGTTCCGTCGGGTATATCAGTGATGAACTCGCTCGGTGTCATGGAGAAATACGGGCTGCCGATCGTCCTCGTGATTTTCCTGGCCACCGTCATTCTGCTTGCAGCGACAGGCTTGTTTTCACAGTTCATCCTGTCTGCAAGCAAAAAGGACCGTCAGGACAACCGGGGTGAACCTGCCAAAAAAACAGCTTCTTGAATCAATAGGAGGTTATTAACGCTATGACACCTTATTTCGGTATCGTCGTTTCACTGGCCGCATTTGGCATCGGCACTTTTTTATTTAAAAAATCAAATGGTTTTTTCTTGTTCACGCCTCTGTTTGTCGCGATGATTCTTGGGATCGTATTTTTAAAAATCGGCGGTTTTTCATATGAGGACTACAAGAGCGGCGGAGACATCATTAAGTTCTTTTTGGAGCCCGCCACGATTGCGTTCGCCATTCCTTTATACAAACAGGTGGAAAGCTTGAAAAAATATTGGCTGCAAATCCTTGGCGCCATTATTGCGGGCTCTGTCTGCTCGGTTGCTGTCGTCTATCTAATCGCAAACGCGCTCCATCTTGACGGAGCCGTCATGAAAAGCATGCTGCCTCAGGCCGCCACGACCGCGATTGCGCTTCCTTTATCAAAAGGGATCGGCGGCATTCAAGATATCACGGCCTTCGCCGTCATCTTTAACGCAGTGATCGTCTATGCGCTCGGCGCGCTTTTTTTGAAGATCTTTAAAGTGCAGCATCCGATCGCCAAAGGGTTGGCGCTCGGAACATCAGGACATGCCCTCGGCGTCGCCGTCGGAATTGAAATGGGGGAAGTCGAAGCGGCAATGGCGAGTATTGCAGTTGTCGTCGTCGGCGTCGTGACCGTGTTTGTCGTTCCGTTATGTGTCCAAATGATCGGCGGATAGAGCCGGTGAAAGAAAAATAAAAAAATAGCATTGCTATTTCAAATGTGTCCTGATATAATAGCAAATGTTGTGATAAATTTTATATCTTGACTTGCAGGATTTGTTTATGTAAGATGGATAATGAATTGAATATATATCAACAAGCAGAAGCACCCGCTTCTCACCTGATTGACACATTCTTGTAGTTGGCAGGTTAAACGTACATTTCTTATTTTTCTATGCAATGTTCGCAGTGTGGGTGTTTCGATGCCCGCACTTTTTGTTTGCCTGTGGAATGCAAAGAAACGGTCAAAATGAGTTGTGAAATCAATTCAAAGATTCTATGGAGGTGGCTCATTATTAGCAAAGATCAATTGGTTAATGAGGGTATCCGTGCGCGTGAAGTTCGTTTGATCGGACAAAATGGCGATCAGCTTGGGATCAAATCCCGCCAGGAAGCACTGGAAATTGCGGGTCGCGCAAATCTTGACCTTGTGTTGGTTGCAGCGAATGCAAAACCGCCTGTATGCCGGATCATGGACTACGGAAAGTACAGATTCGAGCAGCAGAAGAAGGAAAAGGAAGCACGCAAAAATCAAAAAATCATTAACTTAAAAGAAGTTCGGCTGAGCCCTGGTATTGAAGAACATGATTTCAATACAAAGCTTCGCAACGCCATCAAGTTCCTGGAAAAAGGGGACAAAGTGAAAGCGTCCATCCGCTTTAAAGGCCGTGCGATCACGCACAAAGAAATCGGACAGCGCGTGCTGGACCGTTTCTCAGAAGCCTGCGCGGAAGTGGCGACTGTTGAAACGAAGCCGAAAATGGACGGCCGCAGCATGTTCTTGGTGCTCGCGCCTAAAACTGAAAAGTAATTAAGGAGGAAACATCCATGCCAAAAATGAAAACTCACCGCGGATCTGCGAAACGTTTTAAAAAGACAGGTTCCGGGAAACTGAAACGTTCTCATGCATATACAAGTCACTTGTTCGCAAATAAATCTCAAAAACAAAAGCGCAAGCTTCGCAAAAGCGCAGTCGTAAGCGCCGGCGATTTCAAACGCATCAAGCAGCAGCTTGCCAACATTAAGTAATTCGGAAAAGGTATAATTAGGAGGGAAATCTAATGCCAAGAGTAAAAGGCGGAACTGTTACACGCAAACGTCGTAAAAAGGTTCTCAAATTAGCAAAAGGTTATTTTGGTTCAAAACATACATTATATAAAGTAGCTAACCAGCAGGTTATGAAATCAGGAAACTACGCTTTCCGTGACCGTCGTCAGAAAAAACGCGATTTCCGCAAACTGTGGATCACTCGTATCAATGCTGCAGCACGCATGAACGGTCTTTCTTACAGCCGTTTGATGCACGGTCTTAAGCTTTCCGGTATCGAAGTAAACCGCAAAATGCTTGCTGACCTTGCTGTAAATGATTTGAACGCATTCAATCAGCTTGCAGACGCTGCTAAAGCGCAATTGAATAAATAATTGAAAAAGGCCGGAACCCGGCCTTTTTCTTTTGTTGTTAGAAGCTACTCGCGCGGGATGTGAAACGGTTCGTGAGACCGGCCGCCGCAAGCCCCCAACCGCGAAACAAGGAGAAATGAACAATATGACTCTCATATGGATTTACGCGATCCTCATAAACGGATACGGCTTTTTCTTAATGAAAGCAGACAAGCAAAAAGCGGTCACTGGGAAATGGAGGGTATCTGAGCGCCGCATCTGGCTCGTTGCGGCCGCTTTCGGATCCGCAGGCGTCTGGTTCGGGATGATGCGGTTCAGACATAAGACAAAACACCTTTCCTTCAGGCTTGGCATTCCTTTTTTGCTGGCCGTGCAAGCCGTTTTGACCTATTTTTATATGATGAATTAAAAAAGCAGATGAGGCTTATTGCTCTTCTGCTTTTTTGTTTCTCCACTTTTGAATGTTCGAATCCCAGTCGATTTTGCAATCGGGATAGTGGGCTTTAATGTTTTCTTCCAATTCTGCGAAGTCTTCTTCCGTGAAAGAGCTGAGCTTTTCTTCAGGCGCTTCCGTCCATACAAAAATCGTATGGATGAACAGCGGATGGTCTTTTGAAGGAATGTGTTTTTCTCCTTCGAAAAGCACGCCTTTAAATGTCAGCTTGAGATTTTTGCGTGCATTTTTCTGTTCGTCCAAAAAATAAAAGTGTTTTTTGGCCTGTGCTGATTTCAGCCTTCTGTCCGGACTCCCCAAAAATTGAACGGCCCTGTACACGACGTAAACCAAAAGCGCCAGCAAAGCCAGTCTCAATATGATGACAATCATGTTAAAACAGAACCTCCCTTGAACGTAATTTTGAGTATATCCCAATATATACGAACCAGTTCCCGCAAGGTTTCATTTTTTAACCAAAAAAGCTGTACAGAATATTGGTCGTATTGAAAAGGGATGTTTCTGTATAATAGTAAATGAGGGTTAATTAAGGAGGCTGTATAGAGATGGCAAAGCTTGATGAAACATTGACGATGCTAAAGGAATTAACAGATGCAAAAGGAATTCCTGCAAATGAAAAAGAACCCAGACAAGTCATGAAATCGTACATAGAACCGTTTGCCGACGAGGTTACGACAGACAGACTGGGAAGCTTAATCGCTAAAAAGACCGGACAGGCTGACGGACCGAAGATTATGATTGCCGGCCATCTTGATGAGGTCGGTTTTATGGTTACGCGGATCGATGACAGGGGTTATCTCCGCTTTCAGACGGTTGGAGGCTGGTGGAGCCAGGTCATGCTGGCGCAGCGTGTGACGGTCGTGACGAAGAAAGGCGACATCACCGGTATCATCGGTTCAAAACCTCCTCATGTCCTGTCTCAGGAGGCAAGAAAAAAATCGGTGGATATTAAAGATATGTTTATCGATATCGGAGCGTCGAACAGAGAGGAAGCGATGGAGTGGGGCGTTCTTCCGGGAGACCAGGTCGTTCCTTACTTTGAATTTACGGTGATGAATAATGAAAAAATGCTGCTTGCCAAAGCATGGGACAACCGTATCGGCTGCGCGATCGCGATCGATGTGCTGAAAAACCTGAAAGGAGCGGATCACCCGAATGTCGTCTACGGCGTCGGAACCGTACAGGAAGAAGTCGGACTGAGAGGCGCGAAAACCGCCGCGCATACGATCAAGCCTGATATTGCTTTCGGTGTTGACGTGGGAATCGCGGGTGATACACCGGGTATTACGGAAAAAGAGTCGACAAGCAAAATGGGAAAAGGCCCGCAGATCATCCTTTATGACGCTTCAATGGTGTCTCATAAAGGGCTTCGCGACTTTGTCACGAATGTTGCAGATGAAGCCGGCATTCCGTATCAATTTGACGCCCTCTCAGGGGGAGGAACAGATTCGGGCTCGATCCACCTTACCGCGAACGGAGTGCCTGCCCTGTCGATCACGATCGCGACAAGGTATATCCATACGCACGCGGCCATGCTTCACCGGGATGACTATGAACATGCGGTAAAATTAATTACCGAAGTGATTAAGCGATTGGATAAAGAGACGGTTCAAAATATTACGTTTGACTGATGAAAGATGTGGCTGACAGGCTTATTTTATAAGCTGTCAGCTTTTTTTTGTAATGTCAAAGACAGCGTTTACATATATAAACATTGTTTGAAAAATTGACAAAGAAAGGGAGGCATTGTTTTTTCATTTACAAGAACAGGAGTGTGATTTGAATGAAAAATGTGTTGCGGAGAATGTCTTTGACAGGATTGATGTTCGGACTGCTGCTGGCTTTTTTGATGCCTGAATCAGGCAAGGCTGCGTTTTGGGACACAAAGGGGGACAATTTCATCCATGACCCTTCCATCATTAAAGAGGGAAATACGTGGTATACATTTGGAACCGGGCTCGGTACAGGGCTGCGTGTCATTAAGTCAACCGACGGCAGAAACTGGAGTGCTGCCCCGAGTATTTTTCCAGCTCCATTGTCCTGGTGGAAGATGTACGTACCAAATCATGAACCGCATCAGTGGGCGCCGGATATCAGCTACTATAACGGCCGGTATTGGCTGTATTACTCTGTATCGTCTTTCGGTTCAAACACATCAGCGATAGGACTCGCATCGACAGACCGGATTTCATCCGGCAAATGGCGGGATGACGGGCTGGTCATCAGATCGACATCCGGTGATCAGTTTAATGCCATTGACCCTGATCTGGTTATTGACAAAGACGGGAATCCATGGCTCTCATTCGGTTCCTTTTGGACCGGCATCAAGCTGACAAGGCTTGATAAAAACACGATGAAGCCGACGGGAAGTCTGTATTCGATCGCCTCAAGGCCGAATAACGGCGGAGCGGTTGAAGCGCCGAACATTACCTACAAAGACGGCTACTATTACTTATTTGTCTCGTTTGACAGCTGCTGTAAAGGGGTGAACAGCACATATAAAATAGCGTACGGCCGTTCAACGAGCATTACGGGACCCTATTATGATAAAAGCGGCAAAAATATGATGAACGGCGGAGGGACGATCCTGGATTCCGGCAATGACCGCTGGAAAGGGCCGGGACATCAGGATGTTCTGAACAACTCGATCCTTGTCAGACACGCTTATGACGCGTTGGACAATGGTGTATCGAAGCTGCTCATCAACGACTTGTACTGGGATTCCCAAGGGTGGCCGACTTATTAACAGATGACGGGCGATTTTTCCGCCCGTTTTTTTGTTCTGAAATCTGTCAAAAAAAATAAAAAACACACTGGAAATTAAATTGACAGTTTTTTTCAAAATGATATAATGAAGTTGTTCGTACAAATATGTTTTTGAGTTTAGTTGTACGTACATATAGTCGCGATAAGTTTGAGAATAAGGTATATCCATATTTTTTTGTAAGCGTTTTAATAGTTTGCTAATCTTTACACAGAAACCTTAAAGAAGAGGAGGAAGCTATTTGATTCAAAAAAAGACGCATGTATTTTGGTTTGTGACAGGCAGCCAGCATTTATATGGAGAAAAGGCCGTACAAGAGGTGGAAGAGCATTCCAAAATGATCTGCAACGGATTAAATGACGGACATTTAAGGTTTCAAGTCAAGTACAAAGCGGTGGCCACTTCGCTGGACGGCGTCAGAAAACTGTTTGAAGAGGCGAACCGGGACGAGGAGTGCGCGGGCATCATTACCTGGATGCATACGTTTTCACCGGCGAAAATGTGGATTCCGGGCCTGTCCGAGCTGAATAAGCCGCTGCTCCATTTTCATACCCAATTTAACCGGGACATTCCGTGGGATAGAATCGACATGGATTTCATGAATATTAATCAGTCTGCACACGGCGACCGCGAATACGGCTTTATCGGAGCTAGATTGGGCATTCCGCGAAAAGTCATTGCCGGGTATTGGGAAGATAGAGACGTCAAACACTCGATCGACAAATGGATGAGCGCAGCGGTCGCATATATTGAGAGCCGTCATATCAAAGTCGCCCGATTTGGGGACAACATGCGCAATGTGGCGGTAACAGAAGGAGATAAGATTGAAGCGCAGATTCAGCTTGGCTGGTCTGTCGACGGATATGGAATCGGCGACCTCGTCACAGAGATCAATACTGTATCAGAACAAAGTCTGAACGAGCTCATCTCCGAATATGAGGAGCTTTATGAGTGGCCGGAAGGCGAAGAGGCAAGGGAATCCGTCAAAGAGCAGGCGCGGATCGAGCTTGGATTAAAGCGCTTTCTTTCGAATGGGGGCTATACGGCCTTTACGACAACCTTTGAAGACCTCCACGGTATGAAGCAGCTTCCAGGTTTGGCCGTTCAGCGCCTGATGGCCGAAGGCTACGGTTTCGGAGGAGAAGGAGATTGGAAAACGGCTGCGCTCGTCAGGATGATGAAAGTGATGGCCGGCGGAAAAGAAACGTCATTTATGGAGGATTACACGTACCATTTTGAACCGGGCAATGAAATGATTCTCGGCTCCCACATGCTTGAAGTGTGCCCGTCGATTGCCGATCACAAACCGAGAATTGAAGTCCATCCGCTGTCAATGGGTGCAAAGGACGATCCGGCGCGGCTCGTGTTCGACGGAATTGCAGGCCCTGCGGTCAATGTCTCTCTCATCGATTTGGGCGGCCGTTTCAGGCTTGTCATCAATGAAGTGGAAGCTGAGAAGGTTCCGCATGATATGCCGAATCTTCCGGTGGCGCGCGTACTTTGGAAGCCGCAGCCGTCTTTGAGAACATCGGCTGAAGCGTGGATTTTGGCTGGCGGTGCGCACCATACATGCCTTTCGTATCAGCTGACAGCCGAGCAGATGCTCGATTGGGCCGAAATGTCAGGCATTGAAGCGGTGTTGATCAATCGCGATACGACGATATTAAATCTTCGCAATGAACTTAAATGGAGTGAAGCTGCATATCGGCTTCGCAAGTTTTAAGGGGGTGAAGGCTTATCCCTTACACAATCGGAGTTGACTTTGGAACATTGTCAGGACGCGCTGTTCTCGTCGATGTCCGGACAGGTGAGGAAATCGCGACAGCTGTCAAAGAGTACACACACGGGGTGATAGACCGGGAGCTTCCCGTCTCAAAGCGGAAACTTCCGCGGGACTGGGCGCTCCAGCATCCGGCTGATTACATTGAAGTGCTGGAGGAAACAATTCCGAGCCTTTTAAAGCAGTCGAAAGCGGATCCGAAAGAAATCATCGGCATCGGAATCGATTTCACGGCTTGCACGATTTTGCCCGTTGACGAGAACGGCACTCCTCTTTGCATGAGGGAAGAGTATGCGTCAGAACCGCACAGCTATGTCAAGCTTTGGAAGCACCATGCTGCACAGGAGCAGGCGAATCGCTTGAATCAAATCGCGGAAGAAAGAAATGAACCTTTTCTTCAAACATACGGCGGGAAAATTTCTTCCGAGTGGCTCGTTCCAAAAGTGATGCAAATCGTGGAAGAAGCGCCTGTTATTTATGATGCTGCAGCCGAGATTATGGAAGCGGCCGACTGGATCGTCTATATGCTGTGCGGAACTAGAAAGCGCAACAATTGTACAGCGGGTTATAAAGCGATTTGGAACAATAAAAGCGGCTATCCTTCCGATGATTTCTTCGCAAGCCTGCATCCGAAGCTGAAAAATATCGTTCGCGAAAAATTAACAGAGGATATTTATTCTGTAGGTGAAAAAGCGGGCGGACTGACTGAAGAAATGGCCGGGAAGACAGGGCTTCTGGCTGGTACGGCGGTCGCTGTCGCAAATGTTGATGCGCATGTGTCAGTTCCGGCGGTCGGCATCACAGAGCCGGGCAAGATGCTGATGATCATGGGAACGTCTACCTGCCATATGCTGCTCGGTGAAGATGTCAGAATGGTGCCGGGAATGTGCGGCGTCGTTGAAGACGGGATTCTGCCAGGCTATGTTGGCTATGAAGCGGGCCAATCGTGCGTCGGCGACCATTTTCATTGGCTGATTCAACACTTTGTACCAGAAGCGTATATGAAAGAAGCTGAAGCCGAAGGGATTTCTATATTCGAACTGCTGTCTCAAAAGGCTGACCGTCTCCAAATCGGCGAAAGCGGTTTGCTTGCATTGGATTGGTGGAACGGAAACCGTTCAACACTCGTTGATGCCGATCTGACAGGCATGCTGCTCGGTATGACGCTTGCCACTAAGCCTGAAGAGATATACCGTGCATTGGTTGAAGCGACTGCTTACGGGACGAGGATCATTATTGAAACGTTTAGACAAAGCGGCGTGCCGATCGAGGAGCTGTATGCCGCAGGAGGAATCGCCGAAAAAAATCCGTTTATCATGCAGATTTACGCGGATGTCACCAACATGGAAATCAAAATATCCGGATCTCCGCAGGCGCCGGCTTTAGGTTCCGCGATATTCGGAGCGCTCGCGGCCGGAAGCGTGAACGGCGGTTATGACCATATCGAAGAAGCAGTCGCACATATGGGCAAGATCAAGGATCAAACGTACAAACCAATTCCTGAAAACGTTGCCTTATACGATCGGCTTTATACGGAATACAAGGAACTTTACACGTACTTCGGAAAGCAAAACAACGTGATGAAACGCCTTAAAAAATTGAAAAACATCCAGTCCATTAGTTCTGACACCGGTAAAGCGATGGCTTAAAGGGAGGAGAAAACTGTGCTGGAATCTTTGAAAGAACAAGTATTAAAAGCGAATTTGCAACTTGAAGAATACCGGCTTGTCACCTTTACATGGGGAAATGTCAGCGGTATTGACCGGGAGAATGAGCTGGTCGTCATCAAACCGAGCGGTGTCAAATACAGCGATTTGAAAGCCGAAGATTTAGTGGTTCTGAATATGGACGGCGAGATTGTAGAAGGGGATCTGAAGCCGTCTTCCGATACGCCGACACACCTCTATCTTTACCGGCAGTTTCAGTCGATCGGCGGGATCGTCCATACGCATTCTCCGTGGGCGACAAGCTGGGCGCAGTCAGGGAAGGATATTCCGTCACTCGGAACGACTCATGCCGACTATTACCACGGTGACATTCCGTGTACAAGAGAAATGAATCCTGAGGAGATCAGAGGTCAATACGAGTTGAATACAGGAAAAGTGATTGCCGAGACGTTCCGGCATCTGGACCCCCTGGCGATGCCCGGCGTTCTCGTGAACAATCACGGGCCGTTTTGCTGGGGGAAAGACGCCTTGGCGGCCGTACACAATGCTGTCGTCTTGGAAGAAGTCGCGAAGATGGCGTACCGCTCCCTGATGCTGAATCCGTCTCTTGAGCCGATTAAGAGCGCTTTGCAGGATAAGCACTATTTTCGCAAGCACGGGGCAGACGCGTATTACGGCCAATAGAGGAGGGAAGCTGTCAATGAAAGATTTGATCTCTTATGTGAAAGACACTTTGGGTGCGTGCGAATGCGGAGCCGTTCATCATCCGCTTACAGTCGAAAAAATCGCGATCGGCGGCAAAGCTGTTGAGCAAGAATTGCCCGCTTTCGTGAAATCGGCTTCCTATAAAAA
Organism: Bacillus paralicheniformis; assembly: GCF_001042485.2. Lineage (GTDB taxonomy): Bacteria > Bacillota > Bacilli > Bacillales > Bacillaceae > Bacillus > Bacillus paralicheniformis. Next base: position 74,574 of record NZ_LBMN02000009.1, on the reverse strand, counting down.
AGCCGCTGTCATTTATGATGAAACGACCGGACGGATAGCCGGTAAGCGGATTGCGGCTCTTCTTGAAGAAACGGCTGAAACAGTTCAGGTTCTGCTGGAAGCTAATGAAGCGGGCGATGTGACGGCGGATGAGCAAACATTGGTGAGTGCATTGATCGGTGTACCGATTGATGCGGATGTACTAATTGCAGCCGGAGCGGGCACGATTCACGACATCGTCAGGTTTTGCGCCTATCAGCGCGGCATCCCGTTTATTTCAGTTCCTATGGCTCCGTCGGTTGACGGTTTTACTTCAGCCGGCGCACCGCTGATTTTAAAAGGAAAGAAACAGACGGTTCAAACGACAGCGCCGATCGCGCTTTTTGCCGATTTGGAGCTCTTGTGTCAAGCGCCACAGAACATGATAGCCGCAGGTTTTGGCGATATGCTCGGCAAGGAGACGTCGCTTGCGGATTGGGAAATTTCCCGCCTGCTTGCCGATGAGCCGTATTGCCCGGCCGCCAGCCGGCTCACGAGGGAAGCGCTTGATCAATGCCTTGACCGAAAAGATGACATCGCTGCCAAGACGCGTGATGGGATTAAGAAATTGATGGAATCACTGATCCTTTCTGGTCTTGTCATGCTGGTTCTCGACCATTCAAGGCCGGCTTCCGGCGGCGAGCATCATCTTTCCCACTACCTTGAAATGAAAGCGTTGGAGAACAATAAGCGGCAAGTGCTCCACGGTGCTAAAGTCGGCTGCAGCGCCATCATGCTGACTGACATTTACCGATCTCTTATCGGTACAAGCCTGGGTGATCAACACGCTGAGCAAGCGATTCGCTCCGTTTATGAAAAGCTTCCTGACGGTAAGAAAATGGCAGAGTGGATGAGGCGTATCGGCGGGCCTGTATCTTTCAAAGAACTCGATGTTGAAGAAGAGCTGGTGAGAGAAGCGCTCGCATACGCCCATCAGCTCAGAGATCGGTATACAGGACTGAAAATCATCAATCAATACGGCCTTTTGCCGGGGCTTTTAGGCAAAGGACCAGGCGTGAAAGGGGTTAAAATGTGAAAAGGTTCCTTTCATCTATATTTATGGTCACGGTCGCTGCATGTCTGCTTTTATCGGGGTGCAAGGCAAGTCCAGCCTCTGATCAAGCGGACGGCACCGAATTGACATTTTGGACATTCAACGGCCTTCATGAACAGTTTTATGCTGAGATGGTGAAAGAATGGAACAAAAAGTATCCCGAGCGAAAAATCAAATTAAATACAGTGGTGTATCCGTATGGACAGATGCATGACAATTTATCAATCTCGCTTTTAGCCGGGAAAGGGGTTCCAGATATTGCCGATGTTGAGCTGGGGCGCTATTCGAACTTTTTGAAGGGCTCTGACATTCCTCTTACAGATTTAACGCCGCTTGTGGATGGCGACCGCGACAAGTTTGTTGAAGCGAGGCTGACGCTCTACAGCAAGAACGGCAAGCTTTACGGACTTGACACACATGTCGGAACAACCGTGATGTATTACAACATGGAAATGATGAATAAAGCAGGCGTTGATCCGGACGACATCAAAACATGGGAAGATTACAGGGAAGCGGGCAAAAAGGTCGTCAAAGCTCTCGGAAAGCCGATGACAACGATTGAAACGACCGATCCGAATTCATTTCTGCCGCTGGTTTCCCAGCAGGGATCCGGTTACTTTGATGAGCAGGGGCGTTTGACATTAAACAATGAGACAAACGTAAAAACGCTCGAATTTTTAAAGACTTTAATTGAGAAAGACAAAATTGCCGTCACAACGCCCGGAGGTAATCATCACAGTGAAGAATACTACGGGTTTATGAACCAAGGCGGCGCGGCGTCTGTCTTAATGCCGATCTGGTATATGGGCCGTTTTTTGGATTATATGCCTGACTTGAAAGGGAAAATCGCGATCAGACCGTTGCCGGCATGGGAAGAAGGGGGAGACCGTTCAGCGGGAATGGGCGGAACGGCCACCGTGATTCCAAAACAGGCGAAAGAGGTCGATCTGGCCAAGGATTTCTTGAAATTTGCCAAAGCATCGAAAGAAGGCAACATCAAGCTGTGGACCGTGCTCGGATTCGATCCGCTCAGATGGGATGTGTGGGACTCGGACGAATTGAAAAAACCAAATCAATATACAGAATACTTTCAAAACGGACAACACATCTTTTCCGTGCTTCTTGACATAAAGGATGAGATCAATCCGCTTTACCTTACTGAGGATTATGCGAAGACTTCTGATCTCGTCAACAGAAACGTCCTGTACGAAGCGCTCAAAACGAAGAGCAAAACACCGAAAGAAGCATTGGACAAAGCAGCAGCTGAAGTGAAAGGGCAATAGTCTTTCATTACTGTAAAGCGAGGCGATAACTTGAAGACTGTTAAAACAGATACAGTGCATTCGTTTCCGCCGGTGAGCAGAAAAAGAAAGATCAGACGATTATTATATTCAGCAAAAGCCGCACCCTACATTTTCACAGCACCTTTTGTACTCTCCTTCTGCATATTTTTTCTTTATCCGCTTATCAGCGTCGTCATCATGAGCTTTCAAAGCATTCTCCCCGGGGAAGTCCGCTTCATCGGGACGGAGAACTATCAAGCATTAAACAATCCTACATTTTATACCGCACTATTCAACACCGTAAAATACACCTTTTGGACATTGCTGATTTTAATACCTGTTCCTCTTATTCTGGCAGTCTTTTTAGATTCTAAACTCGTAAAGTTTAAAAACGTGTTCAAATCGGCTTTATTCATCCCGGCTCTGACGTCAACCATTGTGGCGGGGATTATTTTCAGGCTGATTTTTGGAGAAATGGATACATCGCTGGCGAATTCGATATTGGCTAAGTTTGGAGCTTCGCCGTACAACTGGCTGAACAACGAACATACCGGCATGTTTTTAATGGTGATGCTCGCATCCTGGAGATGGATGGGAATCAATGTCCTGTACTTTTTGGCGGGCTTGCAGAACGTTCCGAAAGAATTATATGAAGCTGCCGAAATCGACGGCGCAGGCACGTTCAAGAAGTTTTACCATATTACGCTTCCGTTTTTAAAGCCCGTCAGCGTCTACGTGCTGACGATCAGCATCATCGGCGGCTTCCGGATGTTTGAAGAAAGCTATGTGCTGTGGCAAAACAACTCTCCGGGCAACATCGGCCTGACGATGGTCGGATACATTTATCAGCAGGGGCTTGCCTACAACAACATGGGCTACGGCTCGGCGCTCGGCATCGTGCTCTTGATCATCATTTTCATCTGCAGCCTCATTTCATTAAAGCTGTCTGGATCTTTTAAAAAGGAGGGCTATTAATGCGTCCTGCCAGAGGCCTCAACATTGCGAAAGTTGCTCTGTTTCTGCTGTTTGCGATACTAAGCTTTTTGTTTGTGTTTCCGCTTTTCTGCCTTGTGCTCGGCTCGCTCAAACCATCTTCGGAATTGTTGCGCTTCGGCTTGAATTTAAAGCTGAGCCCTGAAATCCTGAGCCTTGACAATTACACATACTTGTTTAACGGAGGAAGCATTTATTTTCAATGGTTTTCGAACAGCTTGATTCTCGTGGTGATATCCACCGTGCTGACGCTCTTGTTTTCTTCAATGGTCGGATACGGGCTTGCCGTCTACGACTTTAAAGGAAAAAATCTCTTGTTTGTAGCTGTGCTCCTGATCATGATGGTGCCGATCGAAATTCTCATGCTGCCTTTATTTAAAATGACGGTTTCTCTTCATATTGTCGACACATACGCCGGTGTGATTCTGCCGTTTATCGTCTCGCCTGTCGCCGTGTTTTTCTTTAGACAGTATGCGCTCGGCCTGCCGAGAGATTTGCTTGATTCCGCGAGAATGGACGGCTGCACAGAGTTCGGCATTTACTTCAGGATTATGGCGCCCTTGATGAAGCCGGCATTTGGAGCGATGATCATTCTTCAATCCTTAAACAGCTGGAACAACTTCTTATGGCCGCTGATCGTTTTGCGATCGAAAGAAATGTTTACGCTCCCCATCGGACTGTCCGCTTTGCTCAGTCCGTACGGGAACAATTATGACATGTTGATTTCGGGTTCTGTGCTGGCGATTCTGCCCGTGATTCTCATTTTCCTGTTCTTCCAGAAGTACTTTATATCAGGTTTGACGGCGGGCGGAATTAAAGGCTGATCCACTATATATCATCTTGAAAGGAATGATTTAACATGACTGCACACAAAGCGAAGATGACGATTGACAAGGAATATAAGGTGGCAGAGGTTGATAAGCGAATTTACGGATCCTTTATCGAGCATCTCGGCAGAGCCGTTTACGAAGGTATTTATGAGCCCGATCATCCTGAAGCTGACGAATCTGGCTTTCGGAAAGACGTTATTAAATTGGTCAGTGAACTGAAGGTTCCGTTTATCAGGTATCCGGGCGGAAATTTTGTCTCAGGTTATAACTGGGAGGACGGGATCGGTCCTGTCGAACAGCGGCCGACAAGACTTGATTTGGCGTGGGCGACAACCGAGCCGAACTTAATCGGTACGAACGAATTTATGGATTGGGCAAAGCTTGTCGGGGCAGAGGTGAATATGGCCGTCAACCTCGGAACGAGAGGAATTGATGCCGCACGCAACCTGGTAGAATATTGCAACCATCCGTCAGGATCGTACTACAGCGACTTGAGAAAATCCCACGGATATAAGGAACCGCATAAAATTAAAACATGGTGCCTCGGCAATGAAATGGACGGTCCATGGCAAATCGGCCATAAAACTGCAGCCGAATACGGAAGACTTGCCGCTGAAGCCGCGAAGGTGATGAAATGGACGGACCCGTCGATCGAGCTCGTCGCCTGCGGAAGTTCGGGAAGCGGAATGCCGACATTCATCGACTGGGAAACGACCGTGCTTGACCATACGTACGAACACGTCGAGTACATCTCGCTTCACTCGTATTACGGCAACCGTGACAATGACCTTCCAAACTATTTGGCGAGATCGCTGGATATGGATCACTTCATCAAAACGGTCATCTCAGTCTGCGACTATATGAAAGCGAAAAAGAAAAGCAAGAAAACGATTCACCTTTCATATGATGAGTGGAATGTCTGGTATCACTCGAATGAAAAAGACAAAGAAGCTGAACGCTGGGCGAAAGCGCCGCACCTTCTTGAAGACATTTACAACTTTGAGGATGCGCTTCTCGTCGGCTGTATGCTGATTACGATGCTCAAGCATGCCGACCGCGTGAAAATCGCCTGTCTGGCTCAGCTTGTCAATGTCATCGCGCCGATTATGACAGACAAAGGCGGAGAAGCGTGGCGTCAGACCATTTTCTATCCGTTTATGCACGCTTCCGTCTACGGCAGAGGAACGGTATTGCAGACGGCGGTATCGTCTCCGAAGTATGATGCGAAAGACTTTACGGATGTGCCGTACCTGGAGTCTGTGTCTGTTTTCAATGAAGAAGCCGAAGAATTAACTGTTTTTGCCGTCAACCGCGCAACTGACGCCGGCCTTGAAATGGAAGCCGATATGAGAAGCTTTGAAGGGTACAGTGTCTCTGAGCACATCGTTCTGGAACACGAAGATCATAAAGCGACGAATGAAAAAGACCGCAACAACGTCGTTCCGCACAGCGGCGGAGACGCCAAAGTATGTGACGGCAGGCTGACGGCTCACCTTCCGAAACTTTCCTGGAATGTGATCAGAATGAAAAAAAGATGATCTAAAAAATCCGGCCGCTGTGCCGGTTTTTTTAGGTGTGAAAAGGTGTGCGCATTTATGTCGGAGAATACTATAAAACAGGAGGGGGGATATGATGAAGTCGTTTTTTTCGGCTGCATATTGCTTTTTGATGTACGCATTTATAGCATACCTTTGGCTTCTGTTTATCACGGCGGTCCTTGATCGGACCCGGTTTCTCAATCACTCATTTTTAGAGGCGGGCGTCATCTTGATCGGCACCATATTGTTTTTTTCGCTGTCTCACCATCTCTCAGCTTCACTTGTCAAAACAAACATCAATCGAATCGGAGGGATCGCCGCTTTCTGTCTAGTCATGGCCGTTCATTTTTTTATCGTTCCGTTATGCTGACAGAAAAAAGGCGGATATCCGATGATACCCGCCAATTACGCCTTAAAAAAGGCAGCAGATGAAGCATGTGTCTATTTTATTCTTATTATTCCTATTAGTCAACTGGGTTTTGGGTGGTTTTGAAAATTATTCCTTTGTTTTAAGGGCATGTTGATAAAGATCTGCTGCACTCTCTATTGGAATGTGGCTGATCGAAAACTTCATATTTTCTTTTCCTGAGGCAACGGCCAACTTAATTGACGCTAAGTTTTTTCTCTCTTGCATAAATGTTTGGCTCAATGATGCCCATTGAATGCGTCCGCGTTTCATAATTGCCGTTTTCCGGGATAAAATTCCGTATTGCAAAGTTAAAAACCGGCTGCTTTGATTCCAGCCAATCATCCGATACCCTATCCACCCCAGGCTGAATAATCCGAGCGGCAGAACTGCAGCCAGATTGTGATAGTCGGAAGGTACAAACAGCCATATCGGTATGGCAAAAAGACAGCCGGCTATAAATGGCATAACCATATAGTGAATTTTCGCTTCCTTTGTGAGCGTGTGCAGATGGCCTCCTTTGCGGTAACCGGTAAACGGTTCAAGCATGGATTCGGCCTTTTCTTTTTTAACAAAAGGAAGTAGGGTGACGGTTTTACTGCTTTGCTCATTTGAACGATTGCGAATCAAAACAGCTTTGATTTCTGCATACCCCAAGAATCGGTGAATCGGACGCTCAATGATGAGAATGGCCTGTATCTGGTCTTGTCCGATCGTTCGTTTTTTCTTTTCAAACAGGCCCTGCTCAATCTCAATTTCTCCTTTGCTATTTTTCCTTAATGTGAATTGAAAATCACTTGCAAATGTGAGTAATAGCGAAAGCGCGAATGATAGAATAGCCATCAAGACCACCGTGATCATGATCCAGTTGGGGCCGAACCAGCCGGATAAGGAGGTGAACAAAGTGTCCCTGTCTCCTTCTTTCGATATATCCATATATTTTAGCAATCCCAGTAATAACAGCGTAAACACAATTCCGACTTTAGGCGATAGCAGGCTGTGTAAAATGAGGTTACTTTTAGATAATTGAAACATGGAGTCTTCAGCATGTTCGCTCGGCTTGTCTTTTGTTTCTGCTTTTAAAGCCGTCCGAATGCGCTGTTCTTCTTCTTTTGAAATGCAGCTGAGTGTGATGCCGGATTCTTCTCCTCCGGCAAGTTCAATTGTCAAAGTCCGGGTGGAAAATAAATGATCATATACACGAATCGCAGAATCAATTGATTGTATACGATCCGGCTGCACCCATCTTTTCTTGACGACAAGCAAACCGGATTCAACATATATCGCTTTCTCATGTATTTGGTAGGTAAATGATCGCCATTTTAATACACCAATCACGAAAAACGACATGATAAGGCATGAGCCTAAAGTGATATTGATGAGGAAAGCGGGAATGTCACCGCCTAGTTTATGAATACATAATACGAGCAGTGGAAATAACCAAATAAAGGAAAAGAATTCTTTGATCGCTGTAGCGATAAAGTAAAGGACGGAAACCGGATGGAGACGATGTTTGATCAATGTGTCAGACTTGTTCATCGCTTAACCTCGCATAGGCTTCAATTTCTTTGCGGATCGAATCGGCTGTTCCTTCGGCCAATCCCAGAATGTCGTGGCTGCCGGCTGCCGTTGATAAAGTCACTGTATATAAATTGTACTTTTTTAAAATAGGACCTTGTTTTGCTTCGACATGCTGGACTTTCCCCATAGGAATTAATACTTTTCGTCTGAAAATGATCCCTTTATGGATTTGAATACTTACTTCACTTAGGCGGTATCGCCACAAGTGATATTTCCACTTCGGCAAAAGATAAAGTTCAAACGGTACCGAGGCAACAGCTAAACATAATGTGACAGCCAATATCCATTTTGGCCAGCCGAATGTGATAGTAAAGTATAGCAATGCCAGAATCATGGATGCATACACACATAAAGTGATCACACCTTCAAGCTTCCGTACAGCAACAATTTTCCCGTCCAATTTTTTAAATTCACCAGTGTTCACGATAGCCTCCCTATTTAGTTATTTTTCTTGTTGCATAATCGAACGTATCGACAATTTCTGATATCATGTCTTCCTTATCTGATATATCTTGATTTGCGATTTTGGTCCCAAGAGAATCGATGACGCTTCGGACGGTTCTGGCCATAATGTGCGGGGAAAACTGCCTGAAACTCCCTTCTGTTTCCTGTCCCCACTTAAAAATTTCAACTAATGGCTCATATATTGATTCATCTTCATTCTGGTAAAATAGCTCGCCGGTTTCTGTTCGTAGGTTGGATACCACCTCAATGATTGCGGTCACGTAAGCCCGGTGTTCATACATGAATCTGAGATTTGATTCAATGTATGCGCGCAGTGTCGCCGGCGCACTGTCTGAACCATCCATGAATTTTTCCATATAAGGTGCTGCAAGTCCGTAGCAATACTCAACAACAGCCTTCATAAGCTGCATTTTATTTGGAAAATGATACGTAACGACTCCTTTGCTGATTCCCCCCTTTTTCGCGATATTGCCGATCGAGGCATTCGCATAGCCTTCTTCCACAAGCACTTGAATAGCGTCTTCAATAATTTGCAGTTGTCTTTTTTGTGATTTCGTATTCATGGCTCAATTTTAGTACGATCGTGCTAAAGTGTCAATAAGAATATGAAATCAAACTGAGAGGTCCGGGTGCTCGTCTATAACAAAAGGAAGCTGTCATAAAAAGCGAAGATGGAGGCCGGGTCTTTTTTCGGAAAAAGATGATTGCGCTTACAAAAAATATGAGATATGTTAAAAAAGAAACAAAGGGGGGAGGAATTGGATGAATGCAATAACAATTGTGATCGCTTCCATCTGTATTTTGGCGATCGCCTATCGTTTGTACGGAACATTTATGATGGTGAAAGTGTTGAAGGTTGATGATGACAAGCCGACTCCTGCCCATCTCCAGAAAGACGGCAAAGATTATGTGCCGACGAACAAATGGGTGTCTTTCGGCCACCACTTTGCGGCCATCGCAGCCGCGGGGCCGCTTGTCGGGCCGATCTTGGCGGCGCAGTTCGGCTACTTGCCGGGGCTGTTGTGGCTCTTGATCGGAGCGGTGATCGGGGGAGCCGTGCATGATATTGTCGTTTTATTTGCGTCCATGCGGAGGAAGGGAAAGTCGCTTTCAGAAGTGGCGAAAGAAGAGCTCGGGCCTGTTGCGGGATTTTGCACGGGGCTTGCGATGCTGTTTATTATTACGATCACGATGGCGGGGCTGTCGATGGTTGTGCTTCATGCGCTTGAACGCAATCCGTGGGGGACGTTCGCCGTTGCGATTACAATTCCGATCGCGATGGGGGTCGGTTTATTTTATAAAAAGACAGGCAACTTAAAATTAGCGTCAACCGGCGGATTTATTTTACTGATGGCCGGTGTCTTCATCGGACCGTCCATCGCGGAAACGCCGCTTGGAGACGCCTTGACGCTTGATACGAAAACGCTTGCTGTCGCACTTCCTGTCTATGCATTTTTTGCAGCTGCGCTCCCTGTATGGCTGCTGCTTGCGCCGCGCGATTATTTGAGCAGCTTCATGAAGATCGGGGTGTTTATCGCTTTGATTGCCGGGGTGTTCGTCGTCAATCCGGCGATTCCGTTTCCGGCGTTTACCGAGTTTACGGGCGGAGGGGGACCTGTATCACCTGGTCCGGTTTGGCCGTTTATTTCAATTACGATCGCCTGCGGTGCGATTTCCGGCTTCCATGCGTTTGTCGGTTCAGGCACGACGCCGAAAATGCTTGATAAGTGGAGCGATATGAAATTCGTCGGCTTTGGGGCGATGCTCGTTGAGTGTCTTGTCGGCATCATGGCGCTGATCGCGGCAACGGCATTGCAGCCGGGCGATTATTTTGCCATCAACAGTTCGCCTGAAGTCTTTCGGACGCTTGGCATGAATGTCGTCCACCTGCCTGAACTCAGCCGCGAAATCGGTCTCGATCTTGAAGGAAGAACAGGCGGAGCTGTTACCCTTGCCGTCGGCATGGCTTATATTTTTACGGATATTCCGTTTTTCAGCCATTTGGCCTCTTACTTTTTTCAATTTGTCATCATGTTTGAAGCCGTCTTTATTTTAACGGCGATTGATGCCGGTACAAGGGTGGCGCGTTATTTGATTCAAGACTTTTTCGGAGAAGTGTACAAACCGCTGAAAAAAACGGACTGGCTTCCGGGTTCGGTCGCAGCGAGCGCCGTTGCCTGTTTCATGTGGGGGTATTTGCTGTATTCAGGCGACATCAGCTCGATTTGGGCGCTGTTTGGCGTATCCAACCAGCTGATGGCATCCGTCGGTTTAATTATCGGCGCGACGGTCATTTTAAAAATAGCGGACAAACGGCGTTATATGCTGACATGTCTCATTCCGCTCGCTTATTTGTACGTAACGGTCAACTATGCGGGATACTGGATGATCAAAAACGTTTATTTTAATGCGGAAGCTGCCGGTTTCAGCGTTTTAAACGGCATTTTATCAATTATTATGCTGCTGCTGGGGCTGGTGATCATGGCGGCTGCCATTAAAAAGTGGACGGAGATTTGGCGCGATCCGGCATTGCGGATGGAGCCTTCTATTCCAGGATGAAAATAAACCGGGGCCGTTTCAGGCCGCCGGTTTATTTCGTTTTTAATCCTTGTTCCAATGTCTCAAGCATTTCAGTTTTATCCGATTCAGTTGCGTGCTGCCAGATGACCTCGAACAACACACCTAATCCCGGAAGCATTTTTTCTTCACCGCTTTGGATCGCATCGACGATCGTGTGCTCAAGCTCTTCTTGCGAGTTTCCTGATACATTGGCAATAACGGCATGGCGCAAATTCAAATCCATCTTTTTTCACTCCATTTCATCAAATCTGATTTTCTATATTCTGCCTCGCTTTCGGGTTTATTATGTATCATTGATGAGATATAATGTGACTATTGCGAGACAAAGGAGTCAAAACGATTTGAAACGAATTGAATCAGCCAAAAATCAAAAAGTGAAGGATTGGAAAAAACTTCATACGAAAAAAGAGCGGACAAAAACCAATACTTTCTTAATAGAAGGCGAGCATCTCGTTGAGGAAGCGCTGAAGACACCGGGTGTTGTGAAAGAAATCATGGTCCGAGACGAAGCGGATTTCCCGGCCGCGCTTGCTGAGTCTGTTGCCCGCTATATTTTGAGCGACGATGCTTTCTCGGCGATTGCCGAAACAGAGACACCCCAGGCTGTCGCCGCTGTATGCCGAATGCCTGAAAGTGGACCTTTTCAATACGAAAAGCTGCTGCTTGCGGATGCTGTGCAAGATCCGGGCAATTTAGGGACGATCATCCGGACGGCAGACGCGGCGGGGATCGATGCCGTTGTGATCGGACAAGGCACTGTCGACCCCTACAATGCCAAAACGCTCAGATCGGCTCAAGGTTCGCATTTTCACATTCCGATTTTAAAACGCGAGCTTTCGGAGCTGATTGAAGAGCTAAAGGGAAAAAGCGTCCCGGTTTACGGCACAGCGCTGCAGGATGCCGTGCCATTTAGAGAAGCGGAGCCGTCGCAGTCATTTGCGCTTTTGATCGGAAACGAAGGATCTGGGGTCGATCCGGATCTCCTCGCACAGACCGACCAAAATCTGTACGTTCCGATCTACGGAAAAGCGGAGTCGCTGAATGTGGCGGCCGCAGCCGCGGTCCTTCTTTATCATCTCCACGGATAACCGGTTGCACAGGATCATGTAATTCACTATAATGAATGTAATATGTTTAAAAACAGTGATAGAGGCTCCGTTTTTTCACATGTCGCCATTTAGGGAGAAAATGCCTTAGACTGCAAGCATTTTTATGGCAGGCCGGAAAAACGCTTCACCTCTTGAGTTGTCACCGGGACCGCGTCTCTCGAGGGATGTGTAAAGGTGAACCGGATTCATTCCGTTATGCCAATGAAGTAAGCAGCAAAGCTTTTTTGCTTTGTTTTAAAAAAGGGTGGTACCACGGCCACGATTCGTCCCTTTCATTATGAAAGGGGCTTTTTTTATTGCCTAAAATAACAGGTTGCTACATAAAAGGAGGAGTTTTTAAGATGCAGGAAGAGCTGAAACGGCTTGAGAAAGAAGCGGTTGAAAAAGTGGAAGCCGCTGGTTCATTAAAAGAAGTCAACGATGTCCGCGTTGCGTACCTGGGAAAAAAGGGACCGATCACGGAAGTGCTTCGGGGAATGGGAAAGCTGTCCGCTGAAGAAAGGCCGAAAATGGGCGCCTTGGCGAACGAAGTAAGAGAAAAAATCGCCGCGGCGATTGCCGAAAAAAATGCCCGCCTAGAGGAAGAAGAGGTGAAAAGGAAGCTGAAAGAACAGACGATTGACGTGACGCTTCCGGGAAGCCCTGTAAAAACAGGAGCGAGGCATCCGCTGACGATCGTTATTGAAGAAATCGAAGACTTGTTTATCAGCATGGGATATTCGGTGGAAGAGGGTCCTGAAGTAGAAACCGACTACTATAACTTCGAAGCGCTCAACCTTCCGAAAGAGCATCCGGCCCGCGATATGCAAGACAGCTTTTATATTACGGAAGATACGCTGATGAGAACGCAGACGTCTCCCGTCCAGACGCGCACGATGGAAAAGCATAAAGGCAAAGGCCCTGTCAAAATCATCTGCCCCGGCAAAGTATACCGCCGCGACAACGATGATGCGACACACTCCCATCAGTTTATGCAGATTGAAGGGCTCTGCGTTGACCGCGATATCAGCATGAGCGACTTAAAAGGAACGCTTGAAACGGTCGCGAAAAAGATGTTCGGCGAAGAGCGCGAAATCAGACTGCGTCCAAGCTTCTTCCCGTTTACAGAGCCGTCTGTCGAAGTCGATGTTTCCTGCTTTAAATGCGGAGGCAAAGGCTGCTCCGTTTGTAAACAAACGGGCTGGATCGAAATTCTCGGCGCTGGAATGGTGCATCCGAACGTGCTCGAAATGGCCGGATTCGATTCCAAACAATATCAGGGATTTGCATTTGGAATGGGTGTTGAACGGATCGCGATGCTGAAATACGGCATTGACGACATTCGTCATTTCTATACGAACGATGTCAGATTTTTATCTCAATTTAAACAGGCTTAAAGAGGAGGACGCGTGATGTTTGTTTCATATAAATGGCTGCAGGAATACGTGGATTTAGATGGGATGACTCCCGAGATTCTCGCTGAAAAGATTACGAGAAGCGGAATTGAAGTGGAAGGCATCGAATATAAGGGAGAAGGAATGAAAGGCGTTGTCATCGGACATGTGCTGGAGCGCGAACAGCATCCGAACGCCGACAAGTTGAATAAATGCCTCGTCGATATCGGCGAAGAAGAGCCTGTCCAGATCATCTGCGGGGCTCCGAACGTGGACAGAGGGCAAAAAGTAGCCGTCGCCACGGTTGGTGCGGTATTGCCCGGCAATTTTAAAATCAAAAAAGCGAAGCTTCGCGGGGAAGTGTCTAACGGCATGATCTGCTCTTTGCAGGAGCTTGGCATTCAAGGCAAGCTTGTGCCGAAAGAATATGCGGAAGGCATCTTCGTCTTCCCGGGCGATGCAGAAACCGGTGCGGACGCCCTTCAAAGCCTGGCGCTCGACGATGCGGTTCTTGAACTGGGACTGACGCCAAACCGCGCCGACGCCATGAACATGCTCGGCGTTGCCTATGAAGTGGCTGCGATTCTCGGCCGCGAAGTCAAGCTTCCTGAGACGGCTTATCAGGCAGGCGCCGAAAAAGCGGCGGACTATATTTCCGTCAAAATTGAAGATACAGAAGCCAATCCTTTGTACGCGGCAAAAATCATTAAAAACGTCAAAATCGGCCCGTCGCCGCTTTGGATGCAGACGAAGCTGATCAATGCCGGCATCAGACCGCACAACAATGTCGTCGATATTACGAACTTTGTTCTGCTCGAATACGGTCAGCCGCTGCACGCGTTTGACTATGACCGCTTTGGCTCAAAAGAGGTCGTCATCCGCAAAGCGTACGAAAATGAAACGATAACGACGCTTGATGAACAAGAAAGAACATTGACGCTTGAGCATCTTGTCATCACAAACGGTTCTCTTCCGCAGGCAGTCGCAGGCGTAATGGGCGGAGCGGACTCCGAAGTCCGCGAAGATACGGCGACAGTGCTGCTTGAGGCCGCGTATTTTAACGGTCAGACCGTTCGCAAAGCATCAAAGGATCTCGGTCTTCGCAGCGAATCAAGTGTCCGCTTTGAAAAAGGCATCGATCCTGCACGGGTGCGCCTCGCTGCAGAACGCGCGGCAGATTTGATCAGTCGGTATGCCGGAGGAACCGTCTTAGAAGGTACGGTTGAAGAAAACCACCTTGATATCAAAGAGAATGTCATCCGCCTTTCTGTTGATAAAGTGACGAAGGTTCTCGGCATGTCCATCAGCAAAGAAGAAATGGTCAACATTTTTGAAAGGCTCGGCTTTGCCGTTGAAGACGCTGAACGGGAACTGGTCGTGACGGTTCCGTCAAGAAGAGGCGATATTGCGATTGAAGAAGATTTGATCGAAGAGGTCGCAAGACTGTATGGATATGACAACATTCCGTCGACACTGCCGGAAGTAACAGGCTTTGCGGGCGGACTGACACCTTATCAGGACAAGCGCAGAAAAGTAAGACGCTTTCTGGAAGGAGCAGGCCTTTCCCAGGCGATCACATACTCATTAACAAACGATAAAAAAGCAACGGCTTACGCATTGGAAAAATCGTTTAAAACGATCCTTTCGCTGCCGATGAGCGAGGAAAGAAGCGTGCTGAGGCACAGTCTGCTTCCTAATCTGCTTGATTCGGTCGCATACAACCTGGCCCGGCAGTCAGATTCTGTAGCTTTTTATGAGGTCGGTTCAGTTTTCTTGAAAGCTGAAGAACATACGAAACCGATCGAAAAAGAACACGTCGCCGGAGCCGTGACAGGCCTGTGGCACAAAAACCTCTGGCAGGGCGAGAAAAAGCCGGTTGATTTCTTCGTCGTAAAAGGCATCGTCGAGGGTCTGTTGGAAAAGCTCGGCATCACGGAAGGCATCGAATTCGCTCAATCTGAAAGAAAAGAGCTTCATCCTGGGCGGACGGCCAATATTTTGCATAACGGCTCATTAGTCGGCTTCATCGGCCAGCTGCATCCGTCAGTTGAAAAAGAGCTGGATCTGAGCGACACGTATGTGTTTGAACTGGACCTGCACGAGCTCCTTCGATTGGATGTACCGGAGATCACGTATACACCAATTCCAAAGTATCCTTCTGTTACCCGGGATATCGCGCTTGTTGTGAATAAAGAAACAGCGGCCGGTCAGCTTGAGGACGTCATCAAAACAGCAGGCGGCAAATGGCTGAAAGAAGTCCATGTCTTTGACGTCTACGAAGGCGAGCACATGGAAGAAGGCAAGAAATCTGTCGCCTTCAGCCTGCAATATTTGAATCCTGAACAGACATTGACAGAAGAAGAAGTGACAAAAGTCCACGACCAAGTGCTGAAAGCACTGGAGGATGCGTATCAGGCTGTATTGAGAGGATAACCGGTTCCCAGCCCAATTGAGGCTGCCCGGCTGCAGTACAAAAAAGGCGTCTCCGCTTTATGCGGAGACGCTTCAGCGTGTCGACAAACCCTCGCATTCGTTGTCAGGTCTGCGCGTCGGTGCTCACGAATTCCAACATTCGCTCCGCTCCGATGCTCGGCCTTCCTAGACTGCAAAGGTTTTCAATCACGCTGAAAAGATGACAAAATCCCAAAACAAAAAGCCGTTTTGGGATTTTGTCAACAATCTGAGGCGTCTCCGCTT
Organism: Bacillus paralicheniformis; assembly: GCF_001042485.2. GTDB lineage: Bacteria > Bacillota > Bacilli > Bacillales > Bacillaceae > Bacillus > Bacillus paralicheniformis. The sequence goes on along the minus strand of NZ_LBMN02000009.1, from coordinate 58,647 downwards.
TATGCGGAGACGCCTTTTTATAACTATTGATACCAAACTTTATTTTTCTCGATCAGGCTGTTGTGTTCCGCATCCCAGACATCGACGGTGTATGCGTAATCGTAGTTCATAATGCAACGGATGCCGCTTCCTTGCGGATCATGCTCCACCCCGAAATTATGGGAAAATTCGTGTCTTTGTGCTTTTGCCGTATTTTCCGTTCCCAGGTCGAACGTGACGCTGAAAGCAGGACCGTCCGGTTTAACAGGGTATTGAAAAGCGATGCCGCCCGCTTCAAAATTGTCGTTGGCTGTAAAGCCGGCTACGAATTTATAAGGCCGTCCTTCGAATTTGTCCGCCAGGTTGTCAAGAATGTCAGAGGCATTGCTTCCGGAAGAACTCCATGGGGCAACAGCTTCCACGACAAAATCAATATCGTGGTCGCGGTTAAACATTTCGTCCGCCTCTTCAACGATGTTGACGATTCTCGTTTTCCAGTCTTTGTGTTTCTGCCGGTACTGCTTATCAGCCACCGCGAGGACACTTATCTTTTGCTTGCCCGTGCTTGCCTGAGTCGAAAATTTACCGTTGTTTACATTCTTTTTAAATGTGATCGTACTCGTTTCATTTCCTTTCTCATCCAGCACTTTTGTTTTCGTTGTTTTTTCAATGTGAACTTTGCCTGTTAAATCTTTATAACCTTCCTTAGGTTTAGGCAATGCTTCCTTATAAATCCCTTTTGCTTCATGAGTATGCTTATGACCGCCCGTTTCCGCGACTCCGGCCGCCCCAGGTATTAAACTTGCAGAAAGCAATAAAGTAAAGAATAAAGACCGTTTTTTCATTTGAAAAATTTCCTCCTTAGTTTTTAACAGACTAAAGATTCGTCTAGTTAACTAGAAATCCCTTCTTTCTATCCAAAAAGAGGAAAATATACATAGGTTCTTATGACAAACCTTTCAATGTAACTACAAAGTTCGTTAAAATCAGACAAGAAATCTGCCATTTGACAGTGATTTTTAAACAGAACTATAGGCCTTTTGTTTGCTAATATTCTGATAAATCGTAATATTCTCTAGCGAAAATGATCGAAATTCAGCTAAGATTGCTGAGTTTTGAATTGCCTGCGGGAATAGAAGCAAGAGAAAGGCACTGCTTGGCTGTTTCGCATAAATAGACAAGCCGTCCGCCTCTATAACCTTATTTTGTACCTAATTTCTTCTCTCAATAAATGTTAACCAAGTCACATTCCTCTGGCCCGCTGGAAAAAACTATTTCATATTTCTTTTTTTTAGTATAAAATCATTAATAGTTCAAAATAACCATTCAGAAAGGATTGGTACTATGACAAAAAACCCGAGCAACAGTACTCAAACATTTATCATTTTAGGCTGGATATGTACCGGTATATCACTACTGCTTTTTCCAATTTTATTTGGTGCAGGAGGAGTTATTTTTGGATATCTAGTAAGAAGTAATGGGAAAGTCCAACACGGGACAATCATGATGATCGCAGCTATCGCTTGTGGTTTATTTGGTGTTGTATTAGGAATGGCTTCTGCCGGATATTAAATTCATTCCAATCGATAATGAGAATCCGAGGCAGAACAGTATACATAAAAAAGCAGGCCGACGGGTCTGCTTTTTACTTGATTATAATGCCGGGATGCCAATAGGCCATAATCTCAGCACGCAATGTTTGCAGCCTCTTCATCTTCCTCCCTAATCTTGTCGGGCTCATAGGCCCTTTCCCGTAGGATAAGCGCATCCATATATATGTGGAAGATTTCCGTGATTCTAATATAACTAAGAACATATCATGATTAAGAAAAGCCTCATCTCATTATATTAATCAGGAGATAAAATGAATGATGGTAAGAGCATGAAGTTCATTACGTCCTGTCAAGACAATACACGATTCCGTTTCAAATATTTACTGTGAATGGATCGAAGAAAGAATTCGTAAGTTTCATTGCGAAGAGCCGGGATGAATGCGGGATATAGCCACAAGCGGAAATACTCCTTGGAACTCCGTGAATTGGTCTCTCGAGCTTCCTGCTAAAACAGCTGGGAACCCTGATAGTCAGGAGTTCCCGCTTTTTGGTGTATTCAGTTTTTCGACGCCAGGCGCACCGCTTTCTGTGTGTTCGCAAAATGGCGTTTCGTGAAATGACCGAGCGCTGCTTCGCCGTGTTTCTTGATCAGCTTTGCCGCCGCTTCATCGACGAGCGGACCCGCTCCTTTCGGGAGCGTCATCCCGGCTTCTTTCGAAAGCTTATCCATCTCCATTAAAAATGAATAGCGTGCGATGATCGAAGCCGCTGCAACTGAAAGATGGATGCCTTCCGCTTTTGTGCTGAAATATGTACGTTCTTTGATGGCGTTTTTGCCGGCCAGGTGTTTAAAATAGACGGCAGGTTCTGCGAACTGGTCAATTAAAATCGCTTCAGGCCGGGTTCCGTCCAATTTTTTGAGAAGGTTGCCGATCGCCTGGTTGTGGAGAAGGGCCTTCATTTTTCCCTGGCTCATCCCTTTTTCCTGCATTTCATTATACTTTTCATTTCTCAAGACGAGCAGGCTGTAAGGAACTGTCTTGATTAAGTCGCGCGCGATCTGAACGATTTGCGGATCTTTTAAGTTTTTTGAATCTTTAACACCGAGTTCCTTTAACAGCGGCAGCTTTACCTTGTCAGCGTATACGCACGCGACGGTGATCGGACCGAAATAATCGCCTGTCCCGACTTCATCGGAGCCGATCACAGACATGGAACCGATGCCTTCAGGCGGCTGATAGACGGACGGGATGCTTTTTTTGGATGCGGGCTTTTTGGCAGCCGGTGTTTCAGCATCCGCCGTCCAGCGCTCCGCTTCCTTTTCCGCGTTTTTTCCTTGGAACAGCACCTTCCCCGACCGGTATGCTGTAATGGTGCAGCCCTGTGGTTTGGCCTGGAAAACCGCGCCCTGTACGGAAAGGGAAGTCATGTGAGGCCCGTAGTGGCTTTGCATCCGTTCAATAACAGACGGGGGAACTTTTAAAACAGAATGTGACACGTTCTAATCTCCTTTATTAGCTGCTTAAACAGGCTAAATCATTGTTTTTATAAGTGTATCATAACAGCGGAGGGCTCGTCTTTCCATTCAATCTCTAAACATGTTATGATATAGACTAGGATTCTCGCATAATTGGAATGGAGGAGAAACGTTGTCTGATGGTCAAAAAACGAAAACAACAGTTGACATCTACGGTCAGCAATTCACAATTATCGGCGATGAGAGCAAGAGCCATATGAGGCACGTTGCCTCGATTGTGGATGATAAAATGAGAGAAATCAACGAAAAAAATCCGTATCTTGATATAAATAAACTGGCCGTTTTGACGGCTGTAAATGTGGTTCACGATTATTTGAAGCTGAAGGAAGAGCTTGAGAGATTAAAAGGACAAATTAAAGAAAAGGATTGAACATCACGATGCTAGATATCATCATTATCATTTTGCTTTTGTCCGGTTTGTTTATTGGACTCAAAAGAGGGTTTATCCGCCAGTTTATCCGTTTGGTTACGTTTATCGCAGCGATCGCTGTGGCCGCAACCTATTACGGCGACCTTGCACCTAAGCTCGGCTGGATTCCGTCTCCCGACTTTACGGGCGGCCAGTCTGCGCTGGCGTTTGTAAACGGAAGCCTTGAAGGCGCTTATTACAATATGATTGCGTTTTTGATTCTCTTTTTCCTGACGATTATCCTTTTGAGAATTGCCGCATCGTTTCTGGATGCCGTTGCAAGCATACCGGTTCTCAAACAGATCAACCAAGTACTTGGAGCCGTGCTCGGTTTTGCGGAAATCTATCTGTTCGTGTTTGTCGTTCTGTTCATCGGAACGCTTCTGCCGATCGATGTTCTGCAAAACATGATGGCCGGTTCGGTGATGGCTGACTTGATCATTCATAAAACACCGTTTTTATCAAACATGTTAAACAATCTGCTGCATCAGTACGGATCTTTGTAAAAACTTCTCTGTTTGTAGGGAAGTTTTTTTTCGGGGCTCTTGAGAACCCCGAAAACTGTCGAATAGGCCTGTTTGTTGTAGGATCAGCCAAAAATTTGTATGATTGAAGCAGGATGAACGAGGGGAAACAAGAGGTGAACAGCATGCATAAAAAAGATATCATCAAATTGCTTGAAACGATTGCGATATATATGGAACTAAAAGGGGATAACCCATTTAAGATCTCCGCTTTCAGAAAGGCTGCGGCAGCTCTTGAACAAGACGACCGGAGCCTCTCGGAAATCGATGATATGATGTCCCTGTCCGGGATCGGCAAAGGCACGTATGCCGTCATCAAGGAATATATGGACACGGGAGCGTCCGGTACGCTGGAACGATTAAAGGAAGAGGTTCCGGAAGGACTTGTCCCGCTTTTGAAGCTGCCGGGCCTCGGCGGCAAAAAAATCGCCAAGCTGTATCAGGAGCTCGGTGTCTGTGATGCGGCGTCTTTAAAAGAGGCATGCGAACAGCAAAAGGTTCAGGGGCTTGCCGGATTCGGCAAAAAAACGGAAGAAAAAATCCTGCAGGCTTTAGGTGAAGCGGGGAAACGCCCTGAACGGTACCCGATCGCGGTCGCTTTGGCTGTCGCTGACATCATCGAAGAACAACTTGAAGGGCTCCAGGGCCTCATCAAGTTTTCGCGGGCCGGAAGCCTGCGCCGTGCCAAAGAAACGGTGAAAGACCTCGATTACATTATGGCTGTCACTGATCCGGAACTTGTCCGGGAAGGACTCCTGAAGCTTTCGAACATCAAGGAGGTCATTGCCGCAGGAGATACGAAAGTGTCTCTCACATTTGCCTTTGAATACGAAATCAGTGCGGATTTCCGGCTGGTGACGGAGGAACAGTTCCCAACGACGCTCCATCATTTTACCGGATCAAAAGACCACAATATCAAAATGCGCCAGCTTGCCAAAGAAAAAGGCGAAAGAATCAGTGAATACGGCGTCGAAACCGTTGAAACTGGAGAAATTAAAACCTTCTCAAGCGAACAAGAGTTTTTCGCCCATTTCGGGCTTCCGTTTATTCCGCCCGAACTGCGGGAGACAGGAAGAGAAGTTGAGGACTACCGCGATGACATCGGACTCGTTTCCGCCGAGGATATTCAAGGAGACCTTCATATGCACTCGGCTTGGAGCGACGGTGCTTTTTCGATCAGGGAAATGGCGGAAGCCTGCATGGCAAAAGGGTACCGCTATATGGCGATCACAGACCATTCCCAGTATTTAAAAGTGGCAGGCGGTTTGACGCCTGAGCGCCTGCGCATGCAGGCGAAGGAAATTGATGAACTGAATAAGGAATTGACCGATTTTCATATTTTTAAAGGCGTGGAAATGGACATCCTGCCTGACGGAACGCTAGATTATGACGATGAGCTGCTGGCGGAAATGGACCTTGTCATTGCTTCGATCCATTCAAGCTTTTCACAGCCGCAGCATGTCATCATGAAGCGGCTTGAAACCGCACTGATGAATCAGCACGTTGACATTATCGCTCATCCGACCGGCCGTCTGATCGGAAGAAGGGCGGGTTATGAAGTCGATATTGACCAGCTGATCGAGCTTGCGAAGAAAACGAATACAGCCTTGGAACTGAACGCAAATCCAGCGCGGCTCGATCTCAGGATGGAACACTTGATGAAAGCGAATGCTGCCGGAGTGACACTCGTTATTAATACGGATGCCCACAACACAGCGATGCTTGACGATATGAAAACGGGCGTTACGGCAGCGAGAAAAGGATGGACGCCAAAGGCCAATGTATTAAATACCCGCTCCTTTGAAGAAGTCCAGGCATTTTTGTCGCGCCATCGATCTTAAGGAGGTTTAATGGACGTTGCAGCAAAAAGCGCTATCAGCACTTGAATTTCATAAAGTAAAAGAACAGCTCACAGAGCATGCGGCATCTTCTTTAGGGAAGGAAATGCTTTTGGAACTCAAACCTTCCCGTTCGCTCGAAGAAGTCAAAAAGCTGCAGGAAGAAGTCGATGAAGCAGGAACCGTCCTGCGTTTAAAAGGAAACGCCCCTTTCGGAGGCCTTACCGACATTAGAAAAGCGTTAAGAAGGGCGGAAATCGGCAGCATTTTAAGCCCGGCGGAATTGACCGAAATATCGGGTCTGCTATACGCAGCAAAACAGATGAAGCATTTTCTCGAAGGCCTGTTCGAAGACGGGGTTGAGATTCCTTGTCTTCACCAATATGCAGAAAAGCTCATTCCGCTTTCCGAATTGGAAAGAGACATCAATTCGTGCATCGATGATCATGGAGAAGTGCTAGACCATGCATCTGAGACGTTAAGGGGAATCAGGACGCAACTGCGGGCGCTTGAATCAAGAATCAGGGACCGGCTGGAATCAATGTTGCGTTCTTCATCTGCGCAAAAAATGCTGTCGGATACGATCATCACAATTCGTAACGACCGCTTCGTTATCCCTGTCAAACAGGAGTACAGATCAAGCTACGGAGGAATCGTGCACGATCAGTCGTCTTCCGGCGCGACATTGTTTATCGAGCCTCAGGCGATTGTCGATATGAACAATGCGCTTCGCCAGGCGAAAGTAAACGAAAAACAGGAGATTGAACGGATTTTGCGCGTCCTGACAGAAAAGACGGCAGAGCACACAAATGAACTCTTTCACGATGTCAAAGTGCTTCAGACGCTGGACTTTATTTTTGCAAAAGCAAAATACGCCAAAGCGACAAAAGCGGTTAAACCGGCTGTCAATGCTGACGGCTATGTCCGCCTGATTCAAGCCCGCCACCCGCTTTTGCCCCTGGATGAAGTCGTTCCGAATGATATTGAGCTCGGCGGAGAGTATACGACAATTGTCATCACGGGCCCGAACACGGGCGGTAAAACGGTGACGCTTAAAACGCTCGGGCTTTTGACCATTATGGCGCAGTCGGGATTGCACGTACCGGCGGAAGAAGGATCAGAAACCGCCATATTTGATCAAGTATTTGCCGATATCGGCGATGAACAGTCAATCGAACAAAGCTTAAGTACGTTCTCGTCACATATGGTCAACATCGTCGATATTTTGAAAGACATGACGGAAAACAGCCTTGTGCTTTTTGACGAGCTCGGCGCCGGGACAGACCCGCAGGAAGGCGCGGCCCTTGCGATCAGCATCCTTGACGAGGTGTGCCAGACTGGCGCGCGCGTCATTGCCACGACTCATTACCCTGAGCTGAAGGCATACGGCTACAATCGCGAAAATGTCATTAATGCAAGCGTCGAATTTGATATCGATACACTGTCGCCGACCTACAAGCTGTTAATCGGAGTGCCCGGCCGAAGCAATGCGTTCGAAATTTCGAAGCGACTCGGGCTCCCTGATTACCTGATCGGCCGCGCAAAAGCGGAGATGACGGCCGAGCATAATGAAGTTGATACGATGATCGCATCGCTGGAAGACAGCAAAAAGCGCGCCGAGGCGGAACTGAACGAGACAGAAGCCATCCGCGCCGAGGCTGAAGCCCTTCACCGCGACCTCCAGCAGCAGATCAGCGAATGGCAGGAGAAAAAAGAAAGGCTCTATGAAGAAGCGGAGCAAAAAGCCGCTGAAAAAGTCAAAGAAGCGATGAAAGAAGCAGACGAGATCATCCAGTCGCTCCGCATGATCAAGGAAGACCATAAAGCATTTAAAGACCATGAGCTGATCGAGGCGAAAAAACGCCTTGAAGAAGCGGTGCCTTCGTTTGAAAAAGCGAAAAAGCCGGCTCAGAAAAAAACGGACAAGCGCGAATTAAAACCGGGCGATGAAGTCAAGGTTTTAACCTTTGGTCAAAAAGGGACGCTGCTCGAAAAAACGGGTGCGGCCGAATGGAATGTTCAAATCGGCATTCTGAAAATGAAGGTTAAGGAAAAGGATCTGCAATTCCTGAAATCGGCACCTGAACCCGAAAAACAAAAAACGATCGCCGCCGTCAAAGGAAAAGATTATCACGTCTCGCTCGAACTCGACCTTAGAGGGGAGCGGTATGAAAATGCGCTTCACCGGGTTGAAAAATACTTGGATGATGCGGTGCTTGCGGGCTATCCAAGAGTCTCGATCATCCACGGAAAAGGAACCGGCGCCCTCCGAAAAGGCGTTCAGGACCTCTTGAAATCCCACCGCAATGTGAAAAACTCCCGGTTCGGCGAAGCGGGAGAGGGAGGATCAGGCGTCACCATTGTCGAATTAAAATAAAAAAGGGAGTCTAGAAGGATGAAAGAGTTTTGGGAGAACAACCTTGTGGAAATTGCCGCGTACTACAGCGTTTCCGTTTTGTGTCTTGTGATATTTTTATCTGTGTTTGAACTCGTCACCACCTATAAAAATTGGGAGGAGATTCAAAAAGGAAACATGGCGGTCGCGATGGCAACAGGCGGAAAAATTTTAGGCATCGCCAACGTGCTGCAAAAATCGATCAGCCAGCATAATTCCCTGCTGCAAATGATGGGGTGGGGGCTGTTCGGTTTTATCCTGCTTTTGATCGGCTACTTCATTTTTGAATTTCTGACGCCGCGCTTTAAAATTGACAAGGAGATTGAAAACGACAACCGCGCAGTCGGCTTCATTTCATTCGTCATTTCAGTCGGCCTGTCATTTGTCGTGGCTTCGGGTATCTAAAGGGGATCAACATGGAGAAATTAGCGAAAGTCCTGTTTTTCACAGCTGGGGTATTTGTGGTTATCGGCCTGATTTATATGATCTTTTATGCTTGAAAAAGGTGTCCTTTAAAAGGGCGCCTTTTTTAAAAAGAAAAAATATCATTACTTTCTGAATATTGTTTTGATATACTGAAATCAAGAATATATTGTTTAAAAGGGGGGAGCTTATGCCGACTGAAAAACCGTGGCTGCGTCATTATCCCGAACAAATTCCTCACGAGCTGCAATTTGAAGATCAAACACTCCATTCCATCCTGCAACAATCCGCCCAACAGTTTTCTGAAAAAACAGCGATTCATTTTCTCGGAAAAAAATGTTCGTACCGGCAAGTTTATGAGGACGCTTTAAAAATGGCAGATTACCTGCTGTCACTCGGCATTCAAAAAGGAGACAGAGTCTCGATCATGCTGCCGAACTGCCCGCAGGCGGTTATCGCGTATTACGGCGTTCTTTTCTCCGGCGGCATCGTCGTCCAGACAAATCCGCTGTATACGGAAAGGGAGCTTGAACATCTGCTTCATGACAGCGGGGCAACCATCATCATTACGCTTGACATGCTGTACCCGGCGGCATATAAAATGAAAGCGCTGTCAAATATCCGGCACATCATTGCGACAAGCATAAAAGATTACCTGCCTTTCCCTAAAAATCTGCTGTACCCAATCGTGCAAAAAAAAGAGAATCAAATGTCGGTTGAGATCAATGAAAATGAGACGACACACCTCTTCCGAACCATCATGAAACGCCCCGTTCCAAGCGGTCCGCCGGGGATTGAAATCGATCCGGCCCACGACATTGCCGTCCTGCAGTATACCGGAGGCACGACAGGCACGCCAAAAGGCGTCATGCTCAGCCACCGCAACATACTAGCCAATATGGAGATGTGCGATGCCTGGTTTTATCAATTGAATAAAGGGGAGGAGAAGGTGCTGGGGATCGTCCCGTTTTTTCACGTCTACGGAATGACGGCCGTCTTGAATTTCACGATCAGGCAGGGATATGAAATGATTCTGCTGCCGAGATTTGACGCGCGCGCAGCGCTGAAAACGATCGATAAAGAAAAGCCGACGATATTTCCGGGGGCACCGACGATATATATCGCCCTGTTGAACCATCCTGATCTTCACCAATTTGATCTGTCGTCAATTAAGAGCTGTTTGAGCGGATCTGCAGCGCTTCCTGTTGAAGTCAAACAGCAGTTTGAAAAGGTAACGGGCGGAAGGCTTGTCGAAGGTTACGGAATGTCTGAAACCTCGCCCGTCACTCACGCCAATTTTATTTGGGATTTGAATAAAGCGGGCAGTATCGGCTGTCCTTGGCCTGGTACAGACGCGGCTATCTATTCGGAAGAAACCGGCGGTTTTCTCGGACCTTATGAGCATGGAGAAATCGCCGTCAAAGGACCGCAGGTGATGAAGGGCTACTGGAACAATGATGAAGAAACCGCTCAAAGTCTAAGGGACGGCTGGTTTTTTACAGGGGACATCGGCTACATGGATAAAGACGGCTTCTTTTATATTGTCGACCGCAAAAAAGACGTGATCATTGCCGGGGGATACAACATTTACCCGCGTGAAATCGAAGAGGTGCTCTATGAGCACGAAGCCGTTCAGGAGGCGGTTGTTGCCGGCATCCCTGATGAATACAGAGGAGAAACGGTTAAGGCTTTTATAGTGCTGAAAGATCATGTTACAATAACGGAGAAGGAATTGGACGAATATGCCAGATCGCGTCTGGCTCCTTATAAAGTGCCGAAAGTATACGAGTTCAGGGACGAACTGCCGAAAACGGCAGTCGGGAAGATTTTAAGAAGAGCGCTCGTTCAAGAAGAAAAAACCGGCGTCTGAAAAAGCGAAGTCTGCCGTCGATTTTGACGGCATGCTTTTGTGGTGCGATTTGAGTTTAGCTTCTTGACAAAGCGTCCATTTTTATTTACGATAAACTCATGAATGAGTATTCATTCATTAATTTGAAAGGAACGAAGCCAATTGAAACAAAAGAGACCAAAGTATATGCAGATTATCGACGCAGCTGTCATTGTGATTGCAGAAAACGGATACCATCAGGCGCAGGTTTCGAAAATCGCCAAGCAGGCCGGAGTGGCGGACGGCACCATTTATCTTTATTTTAAAAACAAAGAAGATATTCTCATCTCGCTATTCAAAGAGAAAATGGGACAGTTTATCGAGCAGATGAACGAAGAAATGGAAGTGACAAATTCGGCGACAGAAAAGCTCACGCTGTTCATCAAAAAGCACTTTGAACTGCTCAGCAGCGATCGCCACCTCGCGATTGTCACCCAGCTTGAGCTGAGGCAGTCGAATCTTGAGCTGAGGCTGAAAATCAATGAGATTCTCAAAGGGTACTTGACGATCCTGGAAGACATCATCACCGAAGGAAAAGAAGCGGGAGAATTTAAGAGTACGCTTGATGTCCGCCTGGCGAAGCAGATGATTTTCGGTACGGTGGATGAGACGGTTACAACCTGGGTGATGAATGATCAAAAATACGATCTGCCAAAGCTGGCAGACAGCATTCATGAATTGCTGATCCATGGGTTCGGCAGCCAAAAGACGAAGGAGGAGAAATAAAATGGCAGCATTAACATACGCCGTAGACGACTATATCGCAACCATTACGATTCAGCACCCGCCGGCAAATGCGCTATCGACGCAAGTGCTTGAAGACCTTTCCGCATGTCTTGAGGAGCTTTCAGAACGTCAGGATGTCAGAAGCGTCGTGATTCACGGGGAAGGAAGATTTTTCTCGGCAGGCGCTGACATTAAAGAGTTTACATCATTGATGGACGGGTCTGATTATGCAAATTTGGCTGATAAAGGCCAGCAGATTTTCGAAAAAGTAGAATCTTTTCCAAAGCCCGTGATCGCCGCGATTCACGGAGCTGCTCTTGGAGGAGGTCTGGAGCTTGCAATGGCATGCCACATCCGGATTGCCGAGGAGAGCGCTAAGCTCGGCCTTCCCGAACTGAATCTCGGAATCATTCCCGGCTTTGCGGGAACGCAGCGCCTTCCGAAGTATGTGGGCACCGCCAAAGCGCTTGAAATGATCGGGACATCAGAGCCGATATCCGGCAAGGAAGCTTTTGAATACGGCCTTGTCACGATTTTGGCGGCGAATGAAGAAGAAGTGCTGCAAAAGGCACAAGAGCTCGCGCGAAAATTCGCTGAAAAAAGTCCGCAGACGATGGCTTATGTCATTGAACTCCTGAATTCGAGCAAAGTGTATTCGTATGAAGGCGGCCTCAAGCTGGAAGGAAAATACTTCGGCGAAGTGTTCCAATCGGAGGATGCGAAGGAAGGGATTCAGGCATTTCTTGAAAAGCGGAAGCCGCATTTTAAAGGGAAATAACAAACGTGAAAACAAAGGGGATGAATAGAACATGAACATTTATGTCTTAATGAAGCGCACGTTTGATACAGAGGAGAAAATTCAGATTGAACAAGGGGAAATCAGCACGGATGGAGCGGAATTCATCATCAACCCGTACGATGAGTACGCCATTGAAGAAGCGCTTCAGCTGAAGGAGAAGCACGGCGGTGAGATTACGGTTGTCACAGTCGGCGAGGAAGAAGCTGAAAAAGAACTCAGGACGGCTCTGGCGATGGGGTGCGACAAAGCCGTTTTGATCAACATTGAAGACGATCTGGAAGAAGCGGACCAATATACGGCGTCAGCCATCCTATACAACTATTTGAAAGACCGCGAGTATGACATGATACTCGGCGGGAATGTGGCGATCGACGGGGGATCGGGACAGGTGGCGCCTCGTTTGGCCGAGCTGCTCGGCATCCCTTGTATCACGACGATTACAAAGCTGACGGTAAACGGCGGAGATGTTGAAGCGGAACGCGACGCCGAGGGTGACCTTGAAGTGATCCAAACGTCGCTTCCAATCGTAGCGACTGCACAGCAGGGGTTGAACGAACCGCGTTATCCGTCACTTCCGGGAATCATGAAGGCGAAGAAAAAGCCTCTTGAGGAGCTTGAACTTGATGATCTGGACATCGACGAGGAAGACGTGGCCGCCAAAACAAAAACGATCGAACGGTTCCTGCCTCCGAAAAAAGAAGCCGGGAAAATCCTTGAAGGGGAGCCGGAACAGCAGGCGGCAGACCTTGTATCACTGCTGAGAAGCGAAGCAAAGGTCGTTTGAAGCCGAAGGGAGCAAAAACACGGTCATTAAAATACAGGGGGAAATGGACATGAGCAAAAAAGTTATCGTATTGGGAGAGTTCAGGGACGGTTCGTTGAGAAATGTGACATTCGAAGCGATAGCTGCAGGAAAAACGGTTGCCGAAGGGGGAGAGGTGATCGGTGTTCTCTTCGGTGAAAGCGTTTCAAGCAATGCGGCACAACTGATCCATTACGGCGCTGACAGAGTGCTTACAGCCGAAAACCCGCTCTTGAAAAACTATACGTCTGACGGCTATGTTCAAGCCTTTATGCCGATCATTGAGCGCGAAAGTCCGGACGTGATCATTTTCGGCCATACGTCAATGGGCAAAGACTTGTCGCCGAAGCTTGCAGCCCGTATGGGAACAGGGCTGATATCAGATGCCGTCAACGTCGAAGTAGCCGGCGGCAACATCGTGTTTACAAGACCGATCTACTCAGGCAAAGCGTTTGAGCGGATCATTTCCGAAGATGAAACGATTTTTGCAACGATCAGACCGAATAATATCGCCCCGCTCGACAAAGATGAGACGCGAACGGGAGCGGTCGAAAGCATCGAAGCGGATATTCGGGACATCAGAACGGTTATCAAGGACATTGTCAAAAAAACGTCCGAAGGCGTCGATTTGTCTGAAGCGAAAATCATCGTAGCCGGCGGCCGCGGCGTCAAAAGCGAGGAAGGCTTTAAACCGCTGCAGGAGCTTGCCGACGTACTGGGCGGCGCGGTCGGCGCTTCAAGGGGAGCCTGTGACGCAGACTACTGCGACTATTCGCTTCAAATCGGCCAGACCGGCAAAGTCGTAACTCCAGACTTATATATCGCCTGCGGCATTTCAGGAGCGATTCAGCACCTCGCAGGGATGTCAAACAGCAAAATCATCGTTGCCATCAACAAAGATCCGGAAGCCGACATCTTTAAAATTGCCGACTACGGGATCGTCGGCGACTTATTTGAAATCGTTCCGCTGCTCACGGAGGAATTTAAAAAGCTGAGCGTTAGTACTTGATCAAAAGCCGGCCTGAAATGGCCGGCTTTTTACATAGGCACATTTCCGCCTTTTGCAAAATAACATGGAATAAGGACATTTTTAGAAAGGCTAAAATCCCGATGTGTAAAACTGCGCAGATAGGGAAATGTATAATCAAGCATTATGTTAGCGTGAACCAAAGGGAGATGCTATACTAAAAAGCATAATTTCACAATTGGAGGAATGAAAGAATGGCTATCGTAAAAGCAACTGATCAAACATTCTCATCTGAAACAAGTGAAGGCGTAGTTCTTGCCGACTTCTGGGCTCCTTGGTGCGGACCTTGCAAAATGATCGCGCCAGTACTTGAAGAGCTTGATCAAGAAATGGGAGACAAACTGAAAATCGTGAAAATCGATGTTGACGAAAACCAAGAAACTGCCGGCAAATACGGCGTGATGAGCATCCCGACTCTCCTCATACTAAAAGACGGCGAAGTGGTTGAAACATCTGTCGGCTTTAAACCGAAAGAAGCCCTTGAAGAACTGGTCAACAAACATTTGTAAAATAGAAACCTGTGAAAAAGGCGATTCCAAAGGGATCGCTTTTTTCTTACAACGCGCCATCTTCCTTCTCCAATTGTAGCGAACGTACGGTCGGTCATGGTAAACTGAAATGAAGAAAAAACGCCGAAACAAGGAAGGATTTTTGATGAACAAAAAAATCAAAGAAAAGCTGGCCCTTCTCCCGGATCAGCCTGGCTGCTACTTGATGAAAGACAGGCAGGATACCGTCATCTACGTCGGGAAAGCTAAAATCTTAAAAAACAGGGTCCGCTCCTATTTCAGCGGGTCCCATGATGCCAAAACACAGCGTCTTGTCAGTGAAATTGAAGATTTTGAATACATTGTCACCTCCTCGAACATCGAAGCGCTCATTCTTGAAATGAATTTAATCAAAAAGTACGATCCGAAATATAACGTGATGCTGAAAGATGATAAAAGCTACCCGTTTATTAAAATCACGAACGAGCGGCATCCGAAGCTGATTGTCACGAGGAAGGTCAAAAAAGACAAAGGCCGCTATTTCGGGCCGTATCCCAATGTCCAGGCTGCGAGGGAAACAAAAAAGCTGCTGGACCGCCTCTATCCGCTCAGAAAGTGCGCCAAACTGCCGGACCGCGTCTGTTTGTACTATCATCTCGGACAATGTCTGGCGCCATGCGTATATGATGTGTCTGAGGAGACAAACCGACAGCTCACAGAAGAAATCACCCGCTTTTTAAAGGGCGGATACAATGAAGTCAAGAAAGAACTTGAAGCAAAAATGCTCGAAGCCTCGGAAAACCTGCAGTTCGAACGGGCGAAAGAATTCCGCGATCAAATGGCCCATATCGAGTCAACGATGGAAAAACAGAAAATGATGCTGAATGACATGGTTGACCGCGATGTATTTGCCTATTCGTATGACAAGGGCTGGATGTGCGTCCAGGTCTTCTTTATCAGGCAGGGCAAATTGATTGAAAGAGATGTCAGCATGTTTCCTTTATACAGGGAAGCAGACGAGGAGTTTTTGACGTTCATCGGGCAATTTTACTCAAAAAACAACCATTTCCTCCCAAGGGAAATTTTAGTTCCAGACAGCGTCGATAAGGACATGATTGAGGAGCTTTTGGACGTGAACGTGCGCCAGCCGAAAAGGGGAGCGAAGAAAGACCTGCTGCTCCTTGCCCATAAAAATGCAAAGCTCGCTTTGAAAGAGAAGTTTTCGCTCATTGAACGGGACGAAGAGCGGACGATCGGCGCGATTGAAAAGCTCGGCAAAGCACTGGGCATCTACACGCCGTACAGAATTGAAGCGTTTGATAATTCAAATATTCAAGGAACGGACCCCGTTTCGGCGATGGTCGTCTTTCTCGACGGAAAACCGCATAAAAAAGAGTACCGCAAATATAAGATTAAGACGGTTGAAGGCCCTGACGACTACGGGTCAATGCGCGAAGTCATCAGAAGAAGATATACAAGGGTGCTGAAAGAGAATCTGCCGCTGCCTGATTTAGTATTGATCGACGGCGGAAAAGGCCAGGTGTCTGCCGCCCTTGACGTTTTGGAAAATGAATTGGGGCTCGATGTCCCTGTTGCCGGTCTGGTGAAAGATGATAAACACAGAACTTCCAACCTTTTGATCGGCGACCCCCTTGAGATCGTACAGCTTGAGCGGAACAGCCAGGAATTTTACCTGCTTCAGCGCATTCAGGATGAAGTGCACAGGTTTGCGATCAGCTTCCACAGGCAGCTCAGAGGAAAAAGCGCATTTCAATCGGTGCTCGACGGCATACCGGGCGTCGGCGAACAGCGGAAAAAACTGCTGTTAAAACATTTCGGTTCCGTTAAGAAAATGAAGGAAGCGAGCGCCGAAGATATCCGCAAGCTCGGCATCCCCCTGAAGACGGCGCAGCTGATTGAAGAGGCTCTGAAAAAATAATGTTGAACTTTTAAAAAGAATCTGATAGAATTTGTACTAATTTCATAATAAGATCGTGTGATATGGTGAAGATAGAGGTGCGAACTTCAAGAGTAGGCTTGATGAGGAAGATGGATTCCGATGAAAAAAGCCGAAAGGGGAGCGTCGCCGAAGCGGGGAAAAATCCATTCGTTTTTCCTGCTGGCTTTACATTGAATAAATGTAAGGCTGTCAAGAAATCATTTCTTGGAGGGCTATCTCGTTGTTAAAATCATCGGCATTTTTGTTGGTTAAAGCAATGAGGAATTTCTCTCATTGCTTTTTTTGTACGAAAAAACGTAAAGCCCGCCGGTCAAGTTTTCCTCTTCATACATAAACAAGCACGAACGAAAACAAAAAGGGTGGTATTTGATGGGTCTCATCGTCCAAAAATTTGGCGGAACTTCAGTAGGATCAGTGGAAAAAATATTGAATGTCGCAAACCGTGTCATCGAAGAAAAACAGCGCGGTCATGATGTTGTCGTCGTCGTTTCAGCGATGGGCAAATCGACGGATTCCCTCGTCGCGCTTGCTAAGGAAATTACCGAACAGCCGAGCAGCAGGGAAATGGATATGCTGCTGACAACAGGAGAACAGGTAACAATTTCGCTGTTGACAATGGCTTTGCAGAACAAGGAGTATGATGCGGTTTCCTATACAGGCTGGCAGGCCGGCATCGAAACCGAAAATATTCACGGCAACGCAAGAATTACGAACATTGATACAGGCAAGCTGAAAGAGCGTCTGAATGAAGGGAAAATCGCCGTTGTCGCCGGATTCCAGGGGACGACAGCGGAAGGTGAAATCACAACGCTCGGCAGAGGCGGATCAGATACGACAGCCGTTGCCCTCGCAGCTGCCCTGAAAGCCGATAAATGCGACATTTACACCGATGTACCGGGGGTTTTCACAACCGATCCCCGCTATGTGAAAACAGCGCGGAAGCTGGCCGGAATCTCCTACGATGAAATGCTTGAGCTTGCCAATCTTGGAGCAGGCGTCCTGCATCCGAGAGCTGTTGAATTTGCGAAAAACTATCAGGTGCCTTTGGAAGTCCGTTCAAGCACCGAGAAAGAAGCCGGCACATTAATCGAGGAGGAATCATCAATGGAACAGAATTTAATCGTAAGAGGCATTGCATTTGAAGATCAGATCACACGCGTGACCGTATGCGGCCTGGCGAGCGGCTTGACGACGCTGTCAACGATTTTTACAACGCTCGCTAAACAGAACATCAACGTTGACATCATCATTCAATCAGTGACAAGCACAAGCCAAACGTCGATTTCTTTCTCCGTGAAAACGGAAGACTTAAAACGGACGGTCGAAGTTCTCGAAGAATACAAAGACGCGCTCGACTATGAACAGATTGAAACGGAAAACAGGCTGGCCAAAGTCTCGATCGTCGGTTCAGGCATGATCTCCAACCCGGGAGTAGCAGCGGAAATGTTCGCTGTGCTGGCGGAAAAAAACATCCAGGTCAAAATGGTCAGCACATCCGAAATCAAAGTTTCGACTGTCGTTAGCGAAGGCGATATGGTGAAAGCCGTTGAAGCGCTGCATGATGCTTTTGAACTGTCAAAGCAGACAGCAGTCATTTAAAAAGAAAAAGGCGGGACTTTTGCAGTCTCCGCCTTTTTTGCATAGTTATGCCGGGTCTTTCAAATCCCATTTTACAGTTAAAACAACTTTTCCGGCTCTTTTTTTCACTTGTTCATACGATTCGGCAATTTGTTCGTTCATCAGCTGGATTTGCTCGGCGATAAATCCGGCTTCGAGCTGAAAGCAGGGTTCCTTTTGATATTTGAGGCGGTTTGAGACCAGCGGGCCTTCGAGCTCAAACTCAAGCTCCTGTTTTTTTGAATGGGCGATCGTAAGCGTTCCCCAGCCTGCATCCAGAAAGAAAGCGGGAAGATCCTCCCTGGATTCAAGCGGGAACTTGCGGGCGAGCTTTTTTCCCGCCCAGTACATCATATCTGCGTAGTCTTGTCCCAGCATATCGGGAAGCAGCACTTCCCTGATCAACTCATAGCCATATGCGGAGACTTCCAGCTCTTTTAATTGCGCTAAGTTTGCTTCATATTTGTTCATATCCAATGTCTCCCCTCTTTTCTCCGTTTATTATAGCTTAAATGGGGTGAAAGATTACAGCGGGGACATGCAATTAGGAAGAAAAAAATCTGATATATTTATATTTTGATAAAATAAAATTTTCTAAAATATGATTAAATTTTAGAAAATTTCAATTTATGTACGCGTTTTCTTGACGCCTATTTCTCATAGGAGTAAAATGAAATTGTCATAAAAACTTAACAAAGTGCGATATTTGAAACAGGACGGGGGATAGGAGACCTTTCATTTTTACTGCACTTTTCAACTAGGGGGTAAAGCAATGGCCGGGAACAGAGAGTTTGTTTATCGAAGACTGCATTCTTTGCTTGGGGTCATACCGGTAGGCATATTTTTAATCCAGCATTTGGTTGTCAACCATTTTGCGGCAAGCGGAGCAGAGGCGTTTAATAACGCCGCTCATTTTATGGAAAACCTGCCGTTCAGGTACGTCTTGGAAATCTTCGTGATTTTCCTTCCGCTGATTTATCATGCTGTTTATGGAGTATACATAGCTTTTACAGCGAAAAACAATGCGAACAGATTCGGCTTTTTTAGAAACTGGATGTTCGTTCTGCAGCGGATTACAGGAATCGTTACCTTGATTTTTGTCAGCTGGCACGTGTGGCAAACACGGATTGCCGCCCAAATGGGGGCAGAAGTGAACTTTGACATGATGGCTGATATTTTGAGCTCCCCGATCATGCTCGGCTTTTACATTGTAGGTGTCCTCTCAACAATCTTCCACTTTTCAAACGGTTTATGGTCGTTTGCTGTCACTTGGGGAATCACCGTTTCTCCTCGCTCA
Organism: Bacillus paralicheniformis; assembly: GCF_001042485.2. Classification (GTDB taxonomy): domain Bacteria; phylum Bacillota; class Bacilli; order Bacillales; family Bacillaceae; genus Bacillus; species Bacillus paralicheniformis. The sequence continues at coordinate 39,385 of NZ_LBMN02000009.1, read as the reverse complement.
CAGCGAATCGCCACGTTTGTGACAATGGGAGTCTTTGTTGTGTTGTCCTATGTAGGGCTGAGAGCGATTTTGGCATTTGTGTAAAAGAACTAGATTACTAGAGGGAGTGGGGCAGGCATGAGCAATTCAAGCATCATCGTTGTCGGCGGAGGACTTGCGGGTCTGATGGCGACCATTAAAGCTGCGGAAGCAGGAACAAATGTAAAACTATTTTCGATCGTTCCCGTTAAGCGCTCACATTCCGTATGTGCGCAGGGCGGAATCAACGGAGCGGTCAATACAAAAGGTGAAGGCGACTCCCCTTGGGAGCATTTTGACGATACCGTTTACGGAGGCGACTTTCTGGCCAACCAGCCGCCGGTCAAAGCGATGTGTGATGCGGCGCCGTCGATTATTCATTTGCTTGACCGCATGGGCGTCATGTTTAACAGAACACCTGAAGGGCTGCTTGACTTCCGGCGCTTCGGGGGAACTCAGCATCACAGAACGGCATATGCGGGGGCGACGACCGGACAGCAGCTCTTGTACGCGCTGGATGAGCAGGTTCGCCGCTTTGAAGTCGAAGGGCTTGTTTCGAAATATGAAGGCTGGGAGTTTCTCGGAGCCGTTCTTGATGATGACAATGCGTGCCGGGGCATCGTCGCCCAAAATCTGACGACGATGGAAATCGAGTCGTTCCGTTCAGACGCAGTCATCATGGCGACCGGGGGACCGGGCATCATCTTTGGAAAATCGACGAACTCGATGATCAATACCGGATCAGCCGCTTCGATCGTTTACCAGCAGGGCGCTTACTATGCGAACGGAGAATTCATCCAGATTCACCCGACCGCCATTCCGGGAGACGACAAGCTCCGTCTGATGAGCGAATCGGCGCGCGGTGAAGGCGGACGAGTCTGGACGTATAAAGACGGCAAGCCTTGGTATTTCCTCGAAGAGAAATATCCGGCATACGGAAACCTTGTGCCGCGGGATATTGCGACGCGTGAAATATTTGATGTATGCGTCAGACAAAAGCTCGGCATCAACGGCGAAAACATGGTATATCTCGATCTTTCCCACAAAGATCCGAAGGAATTGGACATCAAGTTGGGCGGAATCATTGAAATCTATGAAAAATTCATGGGTGACGATCCGCGCAAGCTGCCGATGAAGATTTTCCCTGCAGTCCACTACTCAATGGGCGGACTCTGGGTCGACTACAATCAGATGACCAACATTCCAGGACTGTTTGCCGCAGGAGAATGCGATTATTCAATGCACGGCGGAAACCGCCTGGGCGCGAACTCGCTCTTGTCAGCCATTTACGGCGGCATGGTGGCAGGTCCGAAAGCCGTTGAATATATTCAAGGTCTTGAAACATCCGCAGAAGATCTGTCTTCTTCCGTTTTCGACAGCTGCGTCAAAAAGGAAGAAGAAAAGTGGGCTGACATTATGAAAATGGACGGCAATGAAAATGCATATGTCCTTCATAAAGAGCTCGGCGAATGGATGACAGATAACGTGACGGTTGTGCGCCACAATGACAAGCTGCTGAAAACGGATGAAAAAATCCAAGAGCTTGCCGAGCGCTACCAAAACATCAATATCAACGATACGGCAAAATGGAGCAACCAGGGCGCCGTATTCACACGCCAGCTGCACAACATGCTGCAATTGGCACGGGTGATCACGCTCGGTGCATACAACCGGAATGAGAGCCGCGGCGCCCATTATAAACCGGATTTCCCTGAACGTAATGACGAGGAATGGCTGAAAACAACAATGGCGAAACATGCAGGCGATTTTGAAGCCCCGAAATTCCATTATGAGGATGTCGATGTTTCATTAATCGCACCGCGTAAACGGGATTACTCGAAGAAAAAGGTGGCGAAATCATGAGTGAAAATAAGACAATCAAGTTTATCATCACTCGTCAGGATACATCGGATTCTAGTCCTTACCAGGAAGAGTTTGAAATTCCATACCGTCCGAATATGAACGTCATTTCCGCTTTGATGGAAATCAGAAGGAACCCGGTTAATACGAAAGGGGAAAAAACGTCGCCGATTGCTTGGGATATGAACTGTCTCGAGGAAGTGTGCGGCGCTTGCTCGATGGTGATCAACGGCAAGCCGAGACAGTCCTGTACAGCCCTGATCGACCAGCTTGAGCAGCCGATCCGCCTTGAACCGATGAAAACATTCCCGGTTGTCCGCGACCTTCAAGTGGACCGGAGCCGCATGTTTGATTCATTGAAGAAAGTCAAAGCATGGGTACCGATCGACGGCACATATGACCTCGGACCGGGACCGAGAATGCCGGAAAGAAGACGGCAGTGGGCGTATGAGCTGTCAAAATGCATGACTTGCGGCGTATGTCTTGAAGCTTGTCCAAACGTGAACGATAAAACAAACTTTATGGGACCTGCACCGCTCTCGCAAGTCCGCTTATTCAATAGCCATCCGACAGGCGCGATGAACAAATCGGAACGACTTGAAGCGATTATGGGAGACGGCGGACTGGCCGAATGCGGAAATTCGCAAAACTGCGTGCAGTCATGTCCGAAAGGCATCCCGCTCACAACCTCAATCGCTGCATTAAACAGGGATACGACCGTTCAGGCGTTTAAAAACTTCTTCGGAAGCGACAACACGGAATAACACGAAAAAACGCACCTCTTCAAGCCGAAGAGGTGTTTTTATGACCAAAGGGGATGAAAAACAATGAAGCTGCCGGGATATATTGAAGAACCGTTTGACACATGGTGTCAGTCATTTTCTTTTTTTGATGAAGTATCCGTCCGTTTTTCAGAAACGGACATGTTCGGTCATATGAACAATGTCACACCGTTTGTCTATTTCGAGGAAGCGAGGATTTCCTATTTCAAGCACCTGGGCGTCATGGACCGCCTTTCAGACGGGAAGAGCGCGGCCATTCCCGTCGTGGCGAGCCAGCAATGCGATTATTTTCAGCAGGTCATGCTTCATGAACATTTGAAAATCGGCGTCAAAACAGCATCTGTCGGCAACGCTTCCCTCACCCTCCACTATGCGGCGAAAAATGGGGAAGGCGGCCTTTGCTTTACAGGGGTGGCGGTTATGGTGCAAATTGCGAAAGATACGGGTAAACCGGTGAAATGGACAGATGAACAAAAAGCAAAACTGCTTGGCAATCACTCATTTCCTGAGAAATAATTGAGAGGTAGAGGAAAATGAAAAAAGCGATGATCATCGGCGCGAGTTCCGGAATTGGCAAGGCGCTTGCCAAGCAGCTGTCAGCCGCAGGAGTTGAGGTCGGTCTTGCTGCAAGAAGGTATGAACTGCTAGCCGAATTGCGCGACGACCTCCCTGGACCTTCATACATTAAAAAGATCGATACAGCCGACAGCGAACGCTCGCCTATACTGTTGAAAGAACTGCTTGATGAGATGAATTGGGCAGATGCAGTCTTCATCTGTTCAGGTGTTGGATATTTGGAAAGCGAAATGGATTGGAGCAAAGAAAAGGAAACGATCGATGTCAATATGACAGGATTTGTGTCCTGCTCGAACGTGTTGATGGAGCATTTTATCAAAAATGGGAAAGGGCATTTAGTCGGCATTTCATCCATTGCCGCGCTGAGAGGAAACGGAGGGGCCGTCACCTACGCCGCTTCAAAAGCATTCGTTTCTAATTACTTAAAAGGGCTCCGTCAAAAAGTGAAAAAACTTGGGTATGATGGAATCGTGGTCACCGAAATTCAGCCGGGCTTTGTGGACACGGCTCTTGCAAAAGGTGATCATCTGTTTTGGACGGCTTCGCCCGAAAAAGCGGCTGCACAAATCATCAGTGCTGTGCAGAAAAAGAAAACGCACGCATATATTACGAAAAGATGGCGGCTGATCGCCTGGATTTTAAAATGTCTTCCTTAGAAGTTCAGCCCTGAAACGATGCCTGTGTCATGATCTGAAAAATAGGTGTTTGAGGGAACCCTTTTCTCCGTCAGAAACGTCACCGACCTTGCGTATGTTTCATATGATATCACGACTATATCGAAACCCATTCGTTTCAGATCAGCTCTCACCTTAGCAAGGAGGGTTACAATACTTGAAGGAGAAAGAGTTTCAATCAAAGCCGCTGCTAACAAAAAGAGAAAGAGAAGTGTTCGAATTGCTCGTTCAAGACAAGACAACAAAGGAAATCGCAAGCGAGCTCTTTATAAGTGAAAAGACTGTACGTAATCACATTTCCAATGCGATGCAAAAATTGGGAGTGAAAGGCCGTTCGCAAGCTGTTGTTGAACTTCTTCGAATGGGTGAGCTAGAGCTCTAAATTGAGCCGGTGTTCCTTCTTGTAACAAGAAGGGAACCGGTTATTTGTTTTGAGGTGCAATTTGTATATTCATGTTGAAGTCTTGCAATTTGTGTAGAAAAGAAGGAAAATAGACTCAAGTGTTTTGAAAACAAAACAACGAGTCGAGCGAGGTAGAGAAAATGAATTCGAATGCTTCTTTGAATCACATAGCGGATATTGAAAAATCACTCCGCCATATTGCGGGCATCATCAAACAAAAAGGAAGAGAAATTCTCACCCAATATACGATTACCCCTCCCCAGTTTGTCGGTCTTCAATGGCTGTATGAATACGGGGATATGACGATCGGCGAGTTATCACAAAAGATGTACCTGGCGTGCAGCACCACGACGGATTTAATTGATCGAATGGAGAAAAACAACCTCGTTGAACGGGTGAAAGATCCGTCCGACAGGCGCGTAGTCCGCATTCATCTTCTCTCGGAAGGAGAGCGGATCATCCAGGAGGTCATTCAAAAAAGGCAGGACTATTTGGAAGACATGTTAGAGGCGTTTTCCGAGGAAGAAACAGCCGCATTTGAAAAATTATTAATTAAACTTCAGCAGGAAATGAACAGAAAATGAGGCGATTTTGTTGGATCAACCGATAGGAGTCATCGATTCGGGAGTCGGCGGTTTAACCGTTGCAAAAGAAATCATGAGGCAGCTGCCGAAAGAAAAAATTATATATCTTGGAGATACGAAAAGGTGTCCGTACGGACCCCGGGACAGAAAAGAAGTCCTGTCATATACATGGGAAATGACAAATTATTTGTTATCCCGCCACCATATTAAAATGCTCGTGATCGCCTGCAATACAGCGACGGCCATCGCACTTGAAGAAATCAGCAGAGAAGTAGCGATCCCGGTCATCGGCGTTGTGCAGCCCGGAGCCAGAACCGCGATTAAAGTGACGGAGAACCAGCGGATCGGCGTGATCGGAACAGAAAACACGATCAAAAGCGGCGCATATGAAGAAGCGCTTCTTTCGCTGAACGGAGATTTAACGGTAGAAAATCTGGCTTGCCCGATGTTTGTCCCGTTTGTGGAAAACGGTAAATTTTTGGATGAGACGGCTGATGAAATCGTCAGGTCGTCACTGCACCCGCTCAGGGATTCATCAATCGATACACTGATTCTCGGATGCACGCATTATCCGATTTTAAAAGAGCCGATTCAGCGCTATATGGGAGAGCGCGTCAACATCATTTCCTCCGGAGATGAAACGGCCAGGGAAGTCAGTACGATCTTGTCATACAACGGTTTATTAAGCAAAACGGGTGAACCGCCGGAACACTTGTTTTTAACAACCGGGGAGCGCGCCCGCTTCACAAAAATTGCAAATGATTGGTTTGGATACGAAGTGAAAAATGTGGAAAGCATTTCTCTTCAGGAAACCGCTATAAAATAAAGCTGCCGCACAAGCAAACGGCAGCTTTTTTCATGAGCCTTTTCTTTAAAAGAAAAGGTTTTTTGTATTCAGAGGGATTTTTTTAAAAAGCGGTCTAATTCAAAAACGGGCTCGTATACATAATAGTACAAACTGCCTTAGGAGGGAAAAGTATGCTGAAAAAAGGAATGAAAGGAATCGCGGTTTCGGTTACGGCCTCCGCGCTGCTTCTTTCCGGGTGCGGAATATTTCAGTCAGATCAAGCCTCAGAGGAGATAGATCCGCCGCAGGACATCACATATGTAAAAGAGGAGAAGGAGCAAGACAAAACAGACAAAACCAAAGATAAAACAGAAGACAAAGGCAGCAAAACGACAGGCGACGATAAAGCGGCTCAAACAAGCGATACGGTCATGAGAGAGCTTTATCTCATTGATAAGAACGGCTATGTGACAGCGCAGACGCTGCCGCTGCCAAAGCAGGAAGGTACGGCTAAACAAGCGCTTGAATACCTCGTTGAAGGCGGCCCTGTTTCAAACATCATGCCAAACGGATTCAGAGCCGTGCTGCCGGCGGATACAGCGGTCAATGTTGATATTAAAGAAGACGGAACAGCGATCGCTGACTTCTCAAATGAATTTAAAAACTATAAAGCTGAAGACGAGCAAAAAATCGTACAGGCGATTACATGGACGTTAACACAGTTTAACTCGATTGATAAAGTGAAGATCCGCATGAACGGCCATGATTTGAAAGAAATGCCTGTTAACGGCACGCCGATTTCAGAAGAACTCAGCCGCGAGGACGGCATCAACCTCGATACGGCCGGTGTGACCGATATAACAGCGACACAGCCGGTCACCGTCTATTATTTGGCTGAATCGGACAAAGGCACATACTATGTTCCTGTAACGAAACGGACGTCTGCAAAAGAAAAAGACCAGGTGACGGCGGCGATTAAAGAGCTGACGGAAGGACCGGGCAATAAAAGCGGCCTGCTTTCCGATTTCCAGGGCGATGTCAAGCTTGAAAACGAGCCGAAGATTGAAGACGGCCATGTGACTCTCGACTTTAACGAAGCGATCTACGGGAGCGCCGACGGCGAGAAGAAAGTGATATCGGATGAAGTGTTAAATAGTATTGTGCTGACATTAACCGAACTGCCTGATGTGAAAAGTGTGTCGGTTACTGTGAACGGAAAATCCGAGCTCGTCAATGAAAAAGGAGAAAAGCTTTCCAAGCCGGTTTCAAGACCGAGCAAGGTGAACACAGGTAGTTTTTAAGCAGAGATTTTTGATATACTATAAAAAAAGAGGTAAGCGATTAAAGCTGCCTCTTTCTTTATTCAGCTTTTTGGAAGAGCGGAATGATTGTGAAAGGTTTATGTACATACAATCGGAGGTAAAAAATGAGATACGATGGAAGAGAAAACAATGAACTGCGCCCTGTCACAATGGACCTCGACTTCATTACGCATCCCGAGGGATCGGTCCTGATCACAGTCGGCGGGACAAAGGTGATATGCAACGCGTCTGTGGAAGACCGCGTACCGCCCTTTTTGAGAGGAGAAGGGAAGGGCTGGATCACCGCGGAATACAGCATGCTGCCGCGGGCCACGAACCAAAGGACGATCAGGGAATCGTCAAAAGGGAAAATCTCCGGGCGGACGATGGAAATTCAACGGCTGATCGGACGAGCTTTGCGGGCGGTCGTTGATTTGGAAAAGCTCGGTGAGCGGACGATCTGGATCGACTGCGACGTCATTCAGGCTGACGGAGGCACGAGAACCGCGTCGATCACCGGAGCATTTACGGCCATGGCGCTTGCCGTCGGAAGACTTGTCGAAAAAGGCACGCTGAAGGCGATGCCGATCACTGACTTTTTGGCTGCCACTTCAGTGGGAATCGATAAGGAAAAAGGATTAATCCTTGATTTGAACTACCAGGAAGATTCTGCGGCAGAGGTGGATATGAACGTCGTCATGACAGGTGAAGGCCGCTTTGTCGAACTTCAGGGAACAGGAGAGGAAGCGACATTCTCAAGAAGTGAATTGGACGGGCTTTTAGAACTGGCTGAAAAAGGGATCGCCGAACTCATCGAAAAGCAGAAAGAAGTGCTCGGCGACGTTGCATCAGCCATTCAACAATAACATGAGAAAGGCTTGATACACGATGAAAGAAGTCATCATAGCCACGAAAAACGAAGGAAAAGTCAGGGAATTCAAAGCGATGCTCGAACCGAGAGGCTACGATGTCAAATCTCTACTGGACATCGGCTATACGCCCGAAATCGAAGAAACCGGGCAGACGTTTGAAGAAAACGCGGTGATTAAAGCGGAAACGATTTCGAAAGAAACCGGTAAAATCGTAATTGCCGATGACTCAGGCCTGTCTGTCGACTACCTCGGCGGCAGCCCCGGCGTATACTCGGCCCGCTATGCAGGAGAAGAGAAAAACGATCTCGCCAACCTGAAAAAGCTATTGAAAGAGCTTGAAGGGGTGGAAAAAGAAGACCGCTCCGCGAGGTTCAGATGCGCGCTCGCATTATGCATTCCAGGACAGGAAACGAAAACGGTCGAAGGTTCTGTGGAAGGATACATTACCGAAGAACCGCGCGGCACAAACGGCTTCGGCTACGACCCGGTTTTTCTCGTCAAAGACAAAGATCAAACGATGGCCGAGCTCTCAAGCGGCGAAAAGAACAAAATCAGCCACAGAGCGGAAGCACTGAAAAAACTGTCCGCTCTATTGGACCAAGCGTAAAGGAGGAGGGCCGATCATGAAGGTTCTGATTGTCAGCGACAGCCACGGCCTTGAAGACGAACTGGAAATGATCGCTGAGCGGCACGGGAAGGAAACAGATCTCATGATCCATTGCGGGGATTCCGAATTGGATCCTTCCCATCCCGCGCTTTCCTCTTACTTAACGGTAAAAGGAAACTGCGATTTTTACGGGGAGTTTAAAGACGAAATTGTCGTTCCCGTCGGATCAAAAAAGCTTTTTTTCACACACGGGCATTTATACGGCATTAAACAGTCGCTTTTAAATGTATACTACCGCGCTGAAGAACTCGGCGCCGACATCATCTGTTTCGGCCATTCCCACATCGCGGGAAGCGAACTGATGGACGGAAAACTGCTGATCAACCCCGGCAGCATCCGCCTTCCGCGGGTGCGGAAAGAAAAAACTTATGCTATACTGAACATTGACAAAGACAATGCAACGGTCCGCTTTTACGACTTGGACGGCCGGGAAGTCGAAAGCCTGACGAACCATATCCAACTGCCAGCACATTCATGAGGAAGAATTTTTTTCTTCCTCGTGAAGAAAAAAATTCTAAAAAGTTGTTGACTTTATGTCCCGATCCGCATATAATAAATCTTGTCGCTGATAGTTAAAGCGAAACAAAACAACATCATGTCCCAGTAGCTCAGCAGGATAGAGCAACGGCCTTCTAAGCCGTCGGTCGGGAGTTCGAATCTCTCCTGGGACGTCTCTGGAAAAAGCCTCAAACTTCTTGGTATACAAGGGTTTGAGGCTTTTTTATTTGATGGGAACTTCTGCTCTATTTTTGGTTTGAAAATGTGTTTTGGGAGCGGATTTAAAACTCCATTATTTATTGGATATCCTATTAAAATATACACTCCATTTTTTCATTTATAACAACTTCTGAGGTACCTAATCCTCTTTCTATACTTCTTCCAAGAACATCTCCATTTGTATCTTGAGGTGAGAGTAGTTCTCTGAATGGCCTTTTTCTTCAAGCAACAACATCCTAAAAATTCCCTTTCATCATTTCGAACAAAATGAAAAAGATAAAGGGTGTGATCAATTTTAAGGAGGATGTTGTCATGACAAAACAACAGCAAAACCAGCAGCAAAAACAAAAGCAACAAAAACAAAAGCATGAGCAGCTGCTCGGAGTGAACATCACGGATACCGAACTTGCTCAGGAATTCGGAAATATCCAGCAGCAGCTTGCCCAGCTGGAGCAAACTGTTAATCAAATGGGGTCACAGCAGCAGGGCCAAAGCGGCCAGCAGAGCTCTCAATTGAGCCAGGGAATCAATCAGCTGAAGCAGCAAATTCAGCAGTTCAGCTCCCAATCTCAGCAGCAGATGCAGCAGACGGATCAGCAAATTCAGCAAAGCATTCAGCAGGCTGTTCAGCAGCTGAATCAGGCTCTTCAAGGGATCCAGACAAACCAGGCCATGAACCAAATGAGCCAGGCACTTCAGCAGGCGCAGCAGTCATTTAACCAGCAAGGACAGCAAGGTCAACAGAGTCAGCAAAACCAACAAAACCAGCAGCACAATCAAAATTTCCAGCAGCCCCTCCAATAAAAAAGCTTAAAAGAGCCGTTTAGCACGGCTCTTTTTTATATCGGTCATTCCTCGTTTTGATCCTTTTCGTCATGAGTTGGATGCGCCCCGGGGTACTGTCGCGGCATTCCTTGGTGGAGGTTGCGGAATTCATATGTGAAATTGCTGTAGTACTGCTGACCTTCCTTCCATGGCGTGTTTTTGTTTTCAACAGGCTTGTCTTTGCCCTGGGCAGCTCCATATGCTCCTTCAGGAAATTCTTCTGCCGTTAAAAAGTTTCTTTGTGTTTCAACGTTTGACAGTTCTTTTTTGTCGTCCATCAGATCACCCCTGTTTTAGTTTTATTGTTGCCATGAAAAAGAAGAGCTATGTGTTTTCGTTTTGTGCAGTACGATTCATTTTAAGAACGGGAGAAGATGCTCATTTTCTGCCGAGAGTACAACGGGCAAATGCGCCGATCGCAACGAAAAGCACAGAAAAAACCTTTCGGATGTTATGGTATTTTATGGTTTATTGGTTCTTTTCTCCTCAGCATTTAAGAACGGTTCTTCTATCTTAATACCCGTCTATTCTCGCTTTTTGTTATACATCTCAATTCAGCAATGGTTTAATCTGTTTTTCAGATTGATGTAAATGGGGCATTGGTTGTAAAATTTACCATGTAGAAAATCTTACAACGTTCGTTCTGCTTTTATTTTAGAAAGGGAGCTGAAGAAAGATGCATACGCTAGAAAAAATGGAGCAAACAAATGTTCAGATGGCGAGAGATTATGTGACAAAAGCATACGAGACAGTGCGGCAGCGAAATCTTCACGAAAGCGAATTTCTTCAAGCTGTAAAAGAAATTTTCGATTCCCTCGTCCCTGTATTGGCAAGACATCCAAAGTATATCGAACACCGCATTCTTGAAAGGATTGCAGAGCCTGAACGGATGATCACCTTCAGGGTGCCGTGGGTCGATGATGAAGGCAATATCCAGGTTAACAGGGGATACCGGGTTCAATTTAACAGCGCAATCGGTCCGTATAAAGGCGGCATCCGTTTTCATCCTTCTGTAAATGCGAGCATTATTAAATTTTTGGGCTTCGAACAAATTTTTAAAAATTCTTTGACCGGCCAGCCAATCGGCGGCGGAAAAGGCGGGGCTGATTTTGATCCGAAGGGCAAGTCTGACAGGGAGATCATGAGTTTTACGCAAAGCTTCATGAATGAACTGTACAGACATATCGGACCGGACACGGATATCCCTGCCGGTGATATTGGTGTCGGAGCTAGGGAAGTCGGGTTTATGTTCGGACAGTATAAAAAGATTCGGGGCCGCTATGATGCAGGTGTGTTAACAGGCAAAGGCCTTGAATACGGGGGCAGTTTGACGAGGAAAGAAGCGACAGGGTACGGTCTGGTTTATTTCGTAGAAGAAATGCTGAAGGATCAGGGGCTGCGTTTTGAAAACAGCACCGTTGTCGTCTCCGGTTCAGGCAATGTCGCGCTGTATGCGATGGAAAAAGCCGCTCAATTCGGCGGAAAAGTAGTGGCCTGCAGTGATTCTGACGGCTATGTCTATGACGAAAAAGGCATCAGCCTTGAGACGGTGAAGCGGCTTAAAGAAAGCGGGAACGGAAGGATTCGCGAGTATGTCAGCGAGCATCCGGAAGCACACTATTTCGAAGGATGCTCCGGCATTTGGTCTATTCCGTGCGATATCGCGCTTCCGTGCGCGACCCAGAACGAAATTGACGAAGAGGCTGCCGGAGTGCTCATTTCAAATGGGGTCAAAGCCGTCGGAGAAGGGGCGAATATGCCGTCTGAAGAGGGCGCCGTCAAACGCTTTTTGGATGCGGGGGTTCTTTTCGGGCCGGCTAAGGCTGCAAATGCCGGCGGTGTGGCCGTTTCAGCGCTCGAAATGGCGCAGAACAGCGCACGGCTCCACTGGACGGCGGAAGAAACGGATGAGAAGCTCAGAATGATCATGACCGATATTTACAAGAGAAGCGTTGAAGCGGCTTCAGAATACGGACGTCCCGGCAATCTGCTTGACGGCTGCAATATAGCCGGATTTATTAAAGTGGCGGATGCGATGATCGCTCAGGGAGTCGTTTAACCGTAAAAAGAGAGAGCAAAATGCTCTCTCTTTTTTGTGCTTTGTTAATCTTCTCTGAATCCACCGGTAAAGCCGTGCACAGCGGGAACGGAAATTCCCGGATAGCTGATGCCGAATCCGAGAGTCGGAGTGGTGAACACTCCGCCGTACGGATAATAGGTATAGGGCCCGTGTGCTGAAGGATTATAGACATAAGTAGTCGGATAGCCGAAGTATCCCGGGTATTGGCGCACGCGGGGATCAGAGTATGGAGGAAAGGTGCGGTACATCATATTCACCCGTTTCTTTTTGGATTAACAGCAGTTTATGTAAAAAATCGTAAAATGGAGTCTGTACACAAATGTGGTAAAAAATCTAACCTTCCGGGATGAAATTTTAAAAAGTTGTCAGTCATAAAATCTAACAAAACTGTATAAAACACCAGTTTTTTTATGTAATCTTTATAGATTGCATAAAAAATTTCAAATTGTTTTTCAATTTTGCATTTCCTTTTATATCAATCATGTAAGCGTATACAAGTAGATTGATTAATCGAAATTGTCTAATAATTTTAAAAAATACGGTTGACACTGCATGTAAAGGGGCGTAATATGAGTTCAAACAAAAGAACAAATCACTTGAAAACTTTTCATCTTTCCCGGGAATGACAGCGGGAAAACGGGTTCCCGCATCATCGATTTTTAACCGTTTAAAGCGTTCATTTACAACAGAAAGGTGTGCTAGAGGGATGGGGGACCAGAAAGACCAGTGGATCTACCTAAACGACAAACTCGTTAAAAAAGAAGACGCTAAAATATCAGTCTATGATCACGGATTTTTATACGGGGACGGCGTGTTTGAAGGGATCAGGGTATACGACGGCAACATCTTCAGAATGAAAGAGCACATGGACCGCCTCTACGATTCTGCGAGATCGATCATGCTGGAGATTCCATATCAGCAGGAAGAACTGACACAGCACGTTCTCAAAACAGTCGAAAAAAACGGGCTTAAAGACGCTTACATCCGCTTGGTCGTTTCAAGAGGAGCAGGTGACCTCGGACTCGATCCAAACAATTGTTCACACCCGAGTGTCATTATAATTGTCGAACCATTGGCAATATTCCCGAAACACTTATATGAAACGGGAATTGACATCGTTACGGTTCCAACAAGAAGAAACAGACCTGATGTGCTGAGCCCTAAAGTGAAATCGCTGAACTATTTAAACAATATTCTTGTCCGGATCGAGGCGCACATGGCGGGCGTGACAGAAGCGCTCATGCTCAATGATCAAGGCTATGTCGCCGAAGGTTCTGCGGATAACGTATTTATTTATAAAAGCGGAAAGCTTTTGACGCCTCCGGGCTATATCGGAGCGCTTGAAGGAATCACCCGGAATGCCATCATCGAAATAGCGCAGGAGCTCGGCTATGAAGTGAAGGAAGAGCCGTTTACCCGCCATGACGTATACACAGCCGACGAAGTGTTTTTAACCGGAACGGCTGCAGAAGTCATCGCGGTCGTTAAAGTTGACGGCCGCAAGATCGGGGACGGCAAACCGGGAGTCCACACAAACCGGATGCTTGAAAAGTTCCGCGAGCGCGTCGTCCGTGAAGGGATAAAAGTCAGCCTCGAAGATCAAAGCTTAAGTGTCAGTTGAATAAAGACAAACGTTGAAGAGGATAAGTAACAGCGGAAACGCCGCCTGCAGAGAGCCGGGATTGCTGGAAACCGGTGACGGCCTCCGCTTGTGAACTCCCCTCTGAGTGTCAGCCTGAACGACTTCCAAGTTTAGTAAGGCTGGCCGGGTGAACGTCACGAAGGTTCACTCGTTATTAAACCGGATAAGCGATTATCCATAAGGCGGCTTTCGAAAGCCGCGAACAAGGGTGGTACCGCGGAAAGAAAAGCCTTTTCGCCCCTTTGGCCTGCAAGGTGTGCAGCGTCAACAGTGGGCGGGAAGGCTTTTTTTAGCTGCAAAAGCAGATTGGAAACATGCTTTGCGGCATATATACATGAATTATTTTTAAAAAAACCACGTGAATGAACAGTGATGATGATCACTTGATAAGGAGGAAGAAAAATGGGGACGAATGTACAGTTGGATGCTGAAAATGCCCAATGTACACAAACAATGGCAGGGGCGTCAATGCTGATTGAGGCTTTAAAAAAGGAAAATGTCGAAGTGATCTACGGGTATCCCGGCGGTGCGGTCCTGTCGATTTATGACAAACTCTACGGATCGGGGATGTTTCATGTACTGACGCGCCATGAACAAGGCGCTATCCACGCAGCCGAAGGATATGCGAGGATTTCGGGGAAACCGGGTGTCGTCATCGCCACATCCGGTCCGGGAGCGACCAACCTTGTAACGGGTCTGGCCGACGCGATGATCGATTCATTGCCTCTCGTCGTATTCACCGGTCAGGTTGCGACCTCGGTTATCGGATCTGACGCATTTCAAGAAGCTGATGTCATCGGAATTACGATGCCGATTACAAAGCACAGCTACCAGGTTCGCCATGCAGAAGATCTGCCGAGAATTATTAAAGAAGCATTTCATATCGCAACAACAGGAAGACCGGGCCCCGTTTTAATCGATATTCCTAAAGACATCGCCGTTGTAGAAGGAGAATTCCGCTACGACCATGAGATTCACCTTCCTGGCTATCAGCCGACGAAGGAACCGAATTATCTGCAGATCAGAAAGCTTGTGGAAGCGGTCAGTGCAGCGAAAAAGCCGGTAATTTTAGCGGGCGCGGGCGTCTTGCACGGGAAAGCGTCAGAAGAATTAAAAAATTATGTCGAACAGCAGCAAATTCCGGTGGCGCATACGCTGTTAGGCTTGGGAGGATTTCCAGCCGACCATCCGCTTTTCCTCGGGATGGCCGGAATGCACGGAACGTATGCGGCCAACATGGCTCTGTATGAAAGCGATCTGTTAATCAGCATCGGTGCGAGATTCGATGATCGGGTCACAGGGAACTTGAAGCATTTTGCAAAATATGCGAAAGTCGCTCACATTGACATCGATCCGGCTGAAATTGGCAAAATCGTTCATACGCACATTCCGGTTGTCGGCGACAGCAAGCTTGTACTGACAGAGCTGATCAAGCAAAACGGCAAACCGAGCGATTCCGATGAATGGAAAAAGCAGCTTGCTGACTGGAAAAACGAATATCCGCTCTGGTATGAAGAGAATGAAGCAGAAGGATTCAAACCGCAGAAGCTGATCGAATATATCCACCGCTATACAAAAGGCGAAGCTATTTTAACGACGGACGTCGGACAGCATCAAATGTGGGCCGCGCAATTTTATCAGTTCCAAAAAGCCGACAGGTGGGTCACTTCCGGCGGGCTCGGCACGATGGGCTTCGGACTTCCGGCGGCAATCGGGGCACAGCTTGCGGATAAGGATGCGACAGTTGTATCGATACTCGGCGACGGAGGATTCCAGATGACACTGCAGGAGCTGTCCGTCATTCGCGATCTGAACCTTCCGATCAAAGTCGTGGTCTTAAACAACCGCTGCCTCGGAATGGTCCGGCAATGGCAGGAGATCTTTTACGATGAGCGCTATTCACACTCCAAGTTCGCATCACAGCCTGATTTTATCAAGCTGTCTGAAGCATACGGCATCAAAGGTGTCCGAATCACATCTGAAAAAGAAGCGGAAGAAAAGCTGGAAGCGGCGCTAACGTCGAATGAACCGGTGGTCATCGATGTTCAGGTTGCACAAGCTGAAAAAGTATTTCCAATGGTTGCGCCTGGAAAAGGGCTGCACGAAATGGTGGGGGTGAAACCTTGAAAAGAATCATCACGCTGACGGTTTTGAATCAAAGCGGCGTCTTAAACAGAATTACAGGGTTGTTTACAAAACGGCATTACAACATTGAAAGCATTACCGTCGGCCACACCGAAACAGCGGGGATTTCCAGGATCACGTTTGTCGTGCATGTGGCAGATGAAAAAGAAACGGAACAGCTGACAAAACAATTAAACAAACAGATTGATGTACTGAAAGTCACGGATATTACAAATCAATCGATCGTCCAAAGAGAGCTGGCATTAATCAGGGTGGTTTCCCCTCCGTCGAGCAGGGCGGAAATAAACGGCGTCATTGAACCGTTTCGGGCGACTGTCGTCGATGTCGCAAAAGACAGCGTCGTGATTCAAGTGACGGGGGAATCAAGCAAGATCGAAGCCCTGATCGAACTGTTGAAACCATACGGGATTAAAGAGGTTGCCAGAACAGGCACCACGGCCTTTGCGAGGGGAACCCAGCAAAAGCCGTCCTCTATTAAAACAATATCTATTGTATAAAACATAAAAAGGGAGAGATTGAAATGGTAAAAGTATATTATAACGGTGATATCAAAGAAAACGTATTGGCAGGCAAAAAAGTAGCGGTAATCGGATACGGCTCTCAAGGCCATGCGCACGCACTGAACCTGAAAGAAAGCGGAGTGGACGTCATTGTCGGCGTCAGAAAAGGGAAATCCTTTGCTAAAGCAGAGGAAGACGGCCATCAAGTTTTCACGGTAAGAGAAGCGGCAGAACAGGCCGACATCGTTATGGTGCTTCTTCCGGATGAACAGCAGCAAAAAGTGTATGAAGCGGAAATTAAAGACGGACTTCAAGCGGGCAATTCACTCGTATTCGCCCACGGATTCAACGTTCATTTCCATCAGATCGTGCCTCCGGCAGATGTTGACGTATTCCTTGTCGCTCCTAAAGGACCGGGACATCTTGTCAGAAGAACGTTTGAACAAGGTGCAGGGGTTCCGGCGCTGTTTGCGATCTATCAGGATGTCACAGGGGAAGCGAAAGACAAAGCCCTTGCTTATGCTAAAGCGATCGGCGGAGCAAGAGCCGGTGTTCTTGAAACAACATTTAAAGAAGAAACTGAAACCGATCTTTTCGGTGAACAGGCGGTGCTGTGCGGAGGATTGACTTCCCTTGTCAAAGCAGGATTCGAAACGCTGACAGAAGCGGGCTATCAGCCTGAACTCGCATACTTCGAGTGTCTGCACGAGCTGAAGCTCATCGTCGACTTGATGTATGAAGAAGGTTTAGCAGGCATGAGATATTCGATTTCAGACACAGCGCAGTGGGGAGATTTCGTATCAGGCCCGCGCGTCGTCGATGAGAAGGTAAAAGCATCAATGAAAGAAGTATTGAAAGACATCCAAAACGGTACATTCGCGAAAGAATGGATCGTCGAAAACCAAGTCAACCGTCCGCGTTTCAACGCCATCAATACAAGCGAAAACGAACACGAAATCGAAGTGGTCGGAAGAAAGCTTCGCGAAATGATGCCGTTTGTCAAGCAGGGCAAGAAGAAGGAAGCGGTGGTAGCCGGTGCGAAAAATTAACTTTTTTGATACGACACTCCGTGACGGTGAGCAGTCGCCGGGCGTTAATTTAAACACGCAGGAGAAGCTGGCGATCGCCCAGCAGCTTGAAAAACTCGGGGTCAACATTATGGAAGCGGGTTTCCCCGCTTCATCCCCCGGGGATTTCAACGCAGTAAAAGAAATCGCAAGGACGATTAAAAACTGTTCGGTAACGGGGCTTGCCCGCTCTGTCAAAGGAGATATCGATTCGGCGTGGGAAGCGCTCAAAGACGGGGCTGAACCAAGGCTTCACATTTTTATCGCCACTTCTGACATCCATTTAAAATATAAGCTGAAAAAAACGCGCGAACAGGTTCTGGAACAGGCGGTCGCAATGGTGAAATACGCCAAAGAACGCTTCCCGATCGTCCAGTGGTCTGCCGAAGATGCGTGCCGGACCGACCTTCCGTTTTTAGCCGAGATCGTCAGCGAAGTGATCGCCGCGGGAGCGGACGTCGTCAATCTTCCGGATACGGTCGGTTATTTAGTGCCCGCCGAGTACGGAAATATCTTCCGCTATATTAAAGAAAATGCCCGCAATGCTGACAAAGTCACGCTTTCAGCCCATTGCCACGATGATTTAGGCATGGCTGTCGCCAACTCTTTGGCTGCGATTGAAAACGGAGCGGATCAAGTCGAATCGGTCATCAACGGCATAGGCGAAAGAGCGGGGAACGCCTCTCTGGAAGAAATCGCCGTCGCCCTCTATCTCCGAAAAGATTTCTACCAGGCGGAATCAACGATTCAGCTGAATGAGATTAAGCGGACAAGTGATTTAGTGAGCAAACTGACCGGCATGGCCGTGCCGCGGAACAAAGCGGTCGTCGGCGATAATGCCTTTGCCCACGAATCAGGCATTCACCAGGACGGCTTCTTAAAAGAAAAAACAACATATGAAATTATTTCTCCGGAGCTTGTCGGCGTAAAAACGGATGCGCTTGTCCTCGGAAAGCATTCAGGGCGCCACGCATTTAAAGATAAGCTGCAAAACCTCGGATTCCAGTTTGGAGAAGAAGAAGTCAATAAATTTTTTAACATCTTTAAAGAACTTACCGGCAAGAAAAAGGAATTTACGGATGAAGATCTCATCTCGCTGATTCTCGAGGAGAAAACGGCAGACCGCAAAATCGGCTATGAATTTATTTCGCTGCAGGTTCATTACGGCACCTCGCAGGTTCCGACAGCAACGGTTTCCCTTAAAGATCAGGAAACGGATCAGATCATCCAGGAAGCGGCGACCGGAGCGGGAAGTGTTGAAGCGGTGTACAACACGCTGAAGCGCTGTATGGATAAAGAAGTCCAGCTCCTTGATTACCGGATTCAATCCAATCGCAAGGGACAGGATGCATTCGCGCAAGTATACGTCAGGGTGATGATCGACGGAAAAGAATCCGGAGGACGCGGAGTCGCCCAGGATGTTCTCGAAGCATCTGCCAAAGCTTACTTGAACGCAGTGAACCGCTATCTCGTATTGAAGACGAATACGGAAGGATTGTCAAAACAGGCGGCTGTAGGATCATAACAGTAATAAGGAAGGAGTTTGTTGAATTTGAAAAAACGAATCGCACTTTTGCCCGGTGACGGAATTGGTCCCGAAGTATTGGACGCGGCTGTTGATGTGCTGAAAAGCGTTGCTGAACATTATCAGCATGAATTCGAATTTGAATACGGCCTGATCGGCGGAGCGGCAATTGATGAGGCGGGAGCGCCGCTTCCCGAGGAAACTGTCGCCGCTTGCAAAGCTGCGGACGCCATTTTGCTCGGAGCAGTAGGCGGGCCGAAATGGGATCAAAATCCTTCTGAGCTGAGGCCTGAAAAAGGGCTGCTCGCCATCCGCAAGCAGCTCGATCTTTTTGCCAATCTGCGGCCTGTTAAAGTATTTGAAAGCCTTGCGGGGGCTTCTCCGTTAAAAGCTGAATATATCGAAGGTGTTGACTTTGTCATCGTTCGCGAGCTGACGGGCGGCCTGTATTTCGGAAAGCCTAGCGAGCAGTACGTCAATCAGAACGGCGAGGAAGAAGCCGTTGACACGCTGTTTTATAAAAAGTCGGAAATGGAAAGGGTCATCAGGGAGGCCTTCCAAATGGCGCAGAGACGAAAAGGCAAAGTGACCTCTGTTGATAAAGCGAACGTCCTTGAGTCAAGCAAACTATGGCGCAAGACGGCGGAAGAAGTAGCGAAAGAGTTTCCTGACGTCAAGCTTGAGCACATGCTCGTCGACAATGCAGCGATGCAGCTCATTTATGCGCCTGGACAGTTTGACATTATCGTGACTGAAAACATGTTCGGCGATATTTTAAGCGATGAAGCATCGATGCTGACCGGGTCGCTCGGCATGCTGCCGTCGGCAAGCTTATCAAGCTCCGGACTTCATCTATATGAACCTGTCCACGGCTCGGCCCCTGATATCGCGGGACAGAACATTGCCAATCCGCTTGCGGCGATCTTGTCCGCGGCTATGATGCTCAGGACGTCATTCGGTCTTGAAGCTGAAGCGAAAGCTGTTGAACACGCAGTTGATCAAGTTCTCCGGGCAGGTAAGCGGACGAAGGACCTGGCAAAAGGATCGGAACATTCCACGACTCAATCGATTACAGGGGAAGTAAAAGCTGCGCTGGCAGACGACAATGCCATTTCAAACATCATGACCGCTTACGTTTAAGGAAAATGGATATTGGTAGAGGGAGGAAGAAAGATGATGCCTCGAACGATCATCGAAAAAATTTGGGATCAACACGTGATTAAAAAAGGTGAAGGGAAGCCTGACCTTCTCTATATCGATCTGCATCTGATACACGAGGTAACGTCACCCCAGGCCTTTGAAGGCCTAAGGCAAAAGAATAGAAAAGTCAGACGGCCTCAAAATACGTTTGCCACAATGGACCACAACATTCCGACTGTCAATCGGTTTGAGATTAAAGATGATGTCGCCAAACGGCAGGTCAGTGCGCTCGAACGGAATTGCGAAGAATTCGGCATCCGCCTCGCAGACTTGTCAAGCGTCGACCAGGGGATCGTCCATGTCATCGGGCCTGAACTGGGGCTGACGCTGCCGGGCAAAACGATCGTTTGCGGAGACAGTCATACATCTACACACGGAGCGTTTGGTGCGCTCGCTTTCGGAATCGGAACGAGCGAGGTGGAGCACGTCTTGTCAACGCAGACGCTTTGGCAGCAAAAACCGAAGACGCTGGAAATCCGCGTTGACGGCAAACTGCAAAAAGGAGTGACGGCTAAAGACGTCATTCTGGCGGTCATCGGAAAATACGGGGTTAAATTCGGTGCGGGTTATGTCATTGAATATACCGGCGAAGTATTCCGAAACATGTCGATGGACGAACGGATGACGGTGTGCAACATGTCAATCGAAGCTGGGGCAAGAGCAGGATTGATTGCACCGGATGAAACAACATTTGAATATGTCAAAACGAAAAAATATGCGCCAAAAGGCGAAGAGTTTGAGAAAGCTGTAGAAGAGTGGAAGAATCTGAGAACCGATCCGGGGGCGGTCTACGACCGGACGATCGTGATGGACGGAAGCGCGATTTCACCGATGGTGACGTGGGGCATCAACCCTGGCATGGTGCTGCCGGTTGATGAAGCGATTCCGGGCCCTGAGGCCTTCTCTCAGGAAGACGATAAAAAAGAAGCGCAGCGCGCATATGAATATATGGGTCTTGAACCATATAAAAAAATCGAGGACATTACAATCGAGCACGTCTTTATCGGTTCATGCACCAACTCGCGCATGACAGATCTTCGCCAGGCTGCTGAAATGATAAAAGGCCAAAAAGTCGCCGACGGCGTCAGAGCGATCGTCGTTCCCGGCTCGCAAAGCGTCAAAATTCAAGCTGAAAATGAAGGGCTTCACCAGATTTTCATCGAAGCGGGTTTTGAATGGAGAGAATCGGGATGCAGCATGTGTTTGAGCATGAACAACGATGTTGTCCCTGAAGGAGAGCGCTGTGCTTCCACTTCCAACCGCAATTTTGAAGGCAGACAGGGCAAAGGGGCCAGGACGCATCTCGTCAGCCCGGCGATGGCCGCGATGGCCGCGATTCACGGACGCTTTGTCGATGTCAGAAAATATTACCAAGAGACAACAGCTGTATAGAGGAGTGACAAGATGGAGCCATTAAAGACCCATACCGGAATAGCAGCGGTGCTAAACAGAATCAACGTAGACACGGACCAGATCATTCCGAAGCAATTTTTAAAGAGGATTGAAAGAACGGGATACGGCCGCTTTGCTTTCTTTGACTGGAGGTATTTGGATAACGGCGATCCAAACCCTGATTTTGAGCTGAACCGGCCGGAATACAAAGGCGCTTCGATTTTAATCGCCGGCGAAAACTTCGGCTGCGGCTCTTCAAGGGAACACGCCCCATGGGCGCTAGACGACTACGGATTTAAAATCATTATCGCGCCGTCTTTTGCCGATATCTTTCACCAAAACTGTTTCAAAAACGGCATGCTGCCGATCCGCCTTCCTTATGAGACGTGGAAAGAGCTTGCTGAACAGTATGAACATCAGTCTTTGCCGATGACTGTCGATCTTGAAAAACAGACGATAACAGACCACGCCGGGCAGCAGATTGCCTTTGAGGTCGATCCGCATTGGAAAGAGATGCTGCTGAACGGTTACGATGAAATTTCTTTAACATTGCTCCTTGAAGAAGAAATCGAACAATTTGAGAAACAGAGAAGTTCTTGGTTGCAAGCATAAAAAAGCTGTCCGATGTAGATCGGAGGCTTTTTTTGCTGAAGGCAGCATACTGCCGCCGGTTCTTTCTTGTGTTTAGCGGGCCGGGTTGTTACACTTGTTAAAAAATAAGTGCCTGAAAGGAACTTAGAAATGAAGCATGACAAGAAAAACTCGAAGATCATCCCGTTCCCGAACGTTAAGGAGCGTTTAGTGCACAAAGGGATGGCCGCGCTTAAAGAAAAGAATTACCATGAAGCGCTCAGGCTGTTTTCTGAAGCGAAGCGCTATGATGACGAGGAATCGGATATTTATCTGGGAATGGCCATCTGCCTGCTGGAAATCGGCGAGCTTGAAGAAGCGAAAGGCATCTGTGAAAAAATGCTGAAAGAAGGCCACGGCCATTATTTTACCGTTTTACAAGTCTATATGACGATTTTAATCCAGCTCAGACAATACGAAAAAGTAAAAGAAACGATTGAAGCTGTACTCGAAGAAAATAAGCTGCCTCCTGAAAGCGCGGAACAGTTTTATAAACTGCTTGATTTCAGCCGCAAGATGACGGAAGACCCCGGACCTGAGGATATCACCGAAGACCTTCCCGAGACGGAGGAGGTTGATCAGGAAAGGCTTTTGAATGACACGGAAGAGCAGGTTAAACTTCTTCACGGACTGAAGGACCGCAATCTGACAAGCTATATCGGCTTGTTGAAAACAATTTTGCAAAATCCGAGCGCGCATCCTGTCGTAAAAACGATGATTCTCCAGCTTTTGGCCGAGTCAGACCATGAAAAGCCGACACTTGTCGCAAAATTTGGCGATTCGATGACAATTAATCCGACAGAGACAGTCAAACCGGATGATATGCCGATATTAAAGCATGTTCTGAGCGTGCTGGATGACACGCTGGGGAATGAAAATCCCACGCTGTACCAAGCGGTCGAAGAGCTGTGGAGAAGGCATATTTACGTCCTCTATCCGTTTCAGCCGAAATGCTCAAACCGCGAGCTCTGGGCTGCTGCGCTGCATAAAGTCGGATACGAAATGCACGGGATCGACATCGATAAAGAGGAGCTTCATATTCTCTATGAATTCAATGACAGACAGCTTGACGAGGCCTGCGCGCTCATCAAAGACATAGAAGAAATTTCTTATTTGTAAATGTTGAAAGCAGCGGGCATTGTGTTATAATATAGTGGTTGCATTTGTGAAAAACGGAAGTTGATCCGTTTGCCGCTTAAAGTTCATTATTTATCTTTGTATACATAATGATGGCTGTCAGAAACACATGAGCTGCACACAGTCGGCAGCTTGCGATGGACGTAGCCGTTTGTTTGTTTTAAAATGGAAAACCGACACAACCTGAATAGATTTTGGAGGGAAACACATGTCAGTAAAATGGGAAAAGCAAGAAGGAAACGAAGGCGTTTTAACGGTTGAGGTAGATGCCGATACCTTTAATAAAGCCCTTGATGATGCATTTAAAAAAGTCGTAAAGCAAGTATCCATTCCTGGATTCCGCAAAGGGAAAGTACCGCGCGGTTTGTTTGAACAGCGTTTTGGTGTTGAGGCGCTTTATCAGGATGCGCTGGACATCCTGCTTCCTGTCGAGTATCCGAAAGCGGTAGAGGAAGCGGGCATTGAGCCTGTTGATCGCCCGGAAATCGATGTGGAAAAAATCGAAAAAGGCGAAAACCTGATCTTCACTGCGAAGGTAACGGTTAAGCCTGAAGTGAAACTTGGCGAATACAAAGGCCTTGGCATTGAAAAAGACGATACTGCCGTAACGGATGAAGACGTTCAAAATGAACTGAAGTCTCTTCAAGAGCGCCAGGCTGAACTCGTTGTAAAAGAAGACGGCAAAGTGGAAGAAGGGGACACTGTTGTTCTTGACTTCGAAGGATTCGTAGACGGCGAAGCGTTCGAAGGCGGAAAAGCGGAAAACTATTCCCTTGAAGTCGGTTCAGGCTCTTTCATTCCAGGTTTTGAAGATCAGCTTGTCGGACTTGAAGCCGGTGCTGAAAAAGACGTAGAAGTAACATTCCCTGAGGAATACCATGCGGAAGAGCTTGCGGGCAAACCTGCCGTATTCAAAGTGAAAATCCACGAAATCAAAGCGAAGGAGCTTCCTGAGCTTAATGACGAGTTTGCGAAAGATGTCGATGAGGAAGTTGAAACGCTTGCCGAGCTGACTGAAAAAACGAAAAAACGTCTCGAGGAAGCAAAAGAAAACGAAGCGGACGCTAAACTTCGCGAAGAGCTTGTCGTAAAAGCAGCTGAAAACGCTGAAGCTGACATTCCTCAAGCGATGATCGACACAGAGCTTGACCGCATGATGAAAGAATTCGAACAGCGTCTGCAAATGCAAGGCATGAACCTTGAGCTTTACTTCCAATTCTCAGGACAGGATGAAAACGCGCTGAAAGAGCAAATGAAAGAGGATGCTGAAAAACGCGTGAAATCCAACCTGACACTGGAAGCGATCGCCAAAGCTGAAAACCTTCAAGTCACTGACGAAGAAGTCGAAGAAGAGCTTTCTAAAATGGCTGAAGCGTACAACATGCCTGTTGAAAACATCAAACAAGCAATCGGTTCTACAGAAGGAATGAAAGAGGACTTAAAAGTTCGCAAAGCAATTGATTTTCTTGTAGAAAACCGTTAATATGTTTCATAATCATACTTTATATAAAACAGGGCGCGAATGTTTCGTGCCTTGTTTTATACAATTTTGACTTATCACCTTTTCTTTGGGAAAGGATAGATAATGTCGTTTTGATCAACATACATATTGAATATGCCGAACGGCAAACACAACGTTATCGCCTTTTTGGAAAGTGTGGTAAAATGCAATACATAATGGAACGAATGTTTTCAAGCGATGTTTCTTTTAACGAAGAAACAGGAATGACAAGGATATAAGGGGTGAAAGAATGTTTAAATTCAACGAGGAAAAAGGACAATTAAAATGCTCGTTTTGCGGAAAAACACAAGATCAGGTACGCAAGCTTGTCGCCGGACCAGGCGTATATATATGTGACGAGTGCATCGAACTTTGCACTGAAATTGTAGAAGAGGAACTCGGCTCTGAAGAAGAAGTGGAGTTCAAAGATGTCCCAAAACCAAAGGAAATCCGCGAGATTCTTGATGAATACGTCATCGGCCAGGACCAGGCAAAAAAATCCCTTGCCGTGGCCGTCTACAATCATTACAAGCGGATCAATTCGAACAGCAAAGTCGATGATGTCGAGCTGTCAAAAAGTAATATTTCCATGATCGGACCGACTGGAAGCGGAAAAACGCTTCTTGCTCAAACACTAGCCCGCATCCTGAATGTGCCGTTTGCCATTGCAGATGCCACTTCGCTTACTGAAGCAGGCTATGTTGGTGAAGATGTGGAGAACATTTTGCTTAAGCTGATTCAGGCTGCTGACTACGATGTTGAAAAAGCGGAAAAAGGCATTATCTACATCGATGAAATCGATAAAGTGGCCAGAAAGTCCGAGAACCCTTCAATTACACGCGATGTATCAGGTGAAGGCGTTCAGCAGGCTCTGCTTAAAATTCTTGAAGGTACGGTTGCAAGCGTTCCTCCACAAGGCGGAAGAAAGCATCCTCATCAAGAGTTCATCCAGATTGACACAACGAACATCCTGTTCATTTGCGGCGGAGCTTTTGACGGAATCGAGCAAATCATCAAGCGCCGTCTCGGTCAAAAGGTCATCGGCTTCGGCTCTGACAACAAGCATGAAGATCTTGAAAAAGAAGCGCTTCTTTCCAAAGTGCTTCCGGAAGACTTGCTTCGCTTCGGTCTGATCCCTGAATTCATCGGCCGTCTCCCGATCATCGCAAGCCTTGAACCACTCGATGAAAAAGCGCTGGTTGAAATTTTAACAAAACCGAAAAACGCACTTGTTAAACAATATAGAAAAATGCTTGAGCTGGATGATGTGGAGCTTGTATTTGAAGACGAAGCGCTCACAGAAATCGCTAAAAAAGCAATTGAACGTAAAACAGGAGCACGCGGACTTCGTTCCATTATCGAAGGAATCATGCTCGACGTGATGTTCGATCTGCCGTCACGCGAGGATATTGAAAAATGCGTGATTACAGGCAAAACCGTCACTGACGGCGAACCGCCGCGTCTCATTATGAAAGACGGCACGGTCGTCAATAAAGACAAAAAAACTTCAGCATAATGCAGAGAACCTCCTAGCCAAAGGAGGTTCTTTTTTTGCATTTGGAAACCGTCGCCATACAGAAAAAAGTGACGGTTCGAAAAGCAAAATTATCCCTTTCTGTACGTTTATTCCCTCCGTGATCAGGAAATACTATCTGACATACTTAAAGATACGAAACCATTTCAGGAGGGACCATCAGTTGAGCTGGACGAGCATTGCACTTTTTGTACAACTATTTTTCGGGATCATCATCGGATTATATTTTTGGAATCTGCTCAAGAATCAAAGAACCCAAAAGGTTACGATAGACAGAGAGTCCAAAAAAGAGATGGAGCAGCTCCGGAAAATGAGATCAATCCATTTATCAGAACCGTTATCAGAAAAGGTAAGGCCGACAGCTTTTAAAGACATCGTCGGCCAAGAGGACGGCATTAAAGCGCTGAAAGCCGCCCTTTGCGGACCAAATCCGCAGCATGTCATTATTTACGGCCCTCCAGGTGTAGGGAAAACCGCAGCTGCAAGGCTTGTCCTCGAAGAAGCGAAAAAGAACAAGCGCTCACCGTTCCAGGAACATTCCGTCTTTGTCGAGCTTGACGCGACAACAGCCCGCTTCGACGAGCGGGGAATCGCCGACCCGTTGATCGGATCGGTCCACGATCCGATTTATCAGGGTGCCGGAGCGATGGGGCAGGCCGGAATTCCTCAGCCAAAGCAGGGAGCCGTTACGCATGCGCACGGCGGGGTATTATTCATCGACGAAATCGGAGAGCTTCATCCGATTCAAATGAATAAAATGCTGAAGGTGCTTGAAGATCGGAAAGTGTTTTTGGAAAGCGCCTATTACAGTGAAGAAAACACGCAAATCCCCAAACACATCCACGACATTTTTCAAAACGGGCTGCCGGCGGATTTCAGACTGATCGGCGCGACGACGAGGATGCCTGACGAAATCCCGCCAGCGATTCGGTCGAGATGTCTGGAAGTGTTCTTCCGCGACCTTGAAAAGCAAGAATTAAAAACGGTCGCCAAAAAAGCGGCTGATAAGATTGAGAAGAAAGTCGCAGAGGAAGGACTTGACCTGTTGACGCGGTATGCGAGAAACGGCCGCGAAGTCGTCAATATGATGCAAATCGCCGCCGGAATGGCTTTGACTGAAGAGCGCGACGAGGTGACGGTTGAAGATATCGAATGGGTGATCCATTCGAGCCAGCTGACACCGAAATACGAACAAAAAATCGCCTCCAAACCGCAGGTCGGCATCGTCAACGGACTTGCCGTCCACGGCCCTAATAGCGGTTCGCTGCTCGAAATTGAAGTCACAGTCAACAAGGCTGCTGATAAGGGATCGATTAATATCACAGGCATCGCAGAAGAAGAGAATATCGGCAACCAGTCAAAATCGATCCGACGGAAAAGCATGGCGAAAGGGTCGGTCGAAAATGTCATGACTGTATTGCGGACAATGGGAGTAAAAGCTTCGGATTATGATATTCACGTGAATTTCCCCGGCGGTATCCCGGTTGACGGACCATCTGCAGGAATTGCCATGGCGGCGGGCATTTTCTCCGCCATTCATAAGGTTCCGATAGACCATACTGTCGCCATGACGGGGGAAATCAGCCTGAACGGCCGGGTAAAGCCGATCGGCGGCGTGATTCCGAAAATCAAAGCGGCCAAGCATGCGGGGGCAAAAACTGTTATTATTCCGCACGAAAATGTCCAGTCGATTTTAAAGCGGATAGAAGGCGTACATATCATTCCCGTCAAAACCTTGCAGGAAGTGCTGGACCTTGCATTGGTCAACCCTCCTTCAGAAATGCCTGACGGCGCTCAGATGAAAAGAGAATCCGTATAAATCCCCATCATTTCAGATGGGGATTTTTTTCGGGCCGGTTTTCTCCGACAGGCGCCGGCATGTTTTCTTAGCGGAGGACATCTTTTCCTTTTTCAGAACTGAAAGAAAGGGTATACTACAGGAGACCCTTTTTATTTCGCCGGGCTTACAATTGTACAGGGATAAAAAAAGTATATTATAATGGTTCATACTAAAGTTACGGAGGTGTCAGTCAAAATGGCAGATGAAACGAAACGAAACATCCCGCTCCTCCCTTTAAGAGGTTTACTCGTCTATCCGACGATGGTTTTGCACCTTGACGTCGGGCGTGAAAAGTCGGTTCAGGCGCTTGAACAGGCGATGATGAATGACCATATGATTTTTTTGGCAACACAAAAGGACATATCCATAGACGAACCGGATGAAGACGAGATTTTTACATTCGGAACCTATACAAAAATCAAGCAGATGCTCAAGCTGCCGAACGGAACGATCCGCGTTTTGGTGGAGGGGCTGCAGCGCGCCCGCATTCTTGAGTACCATGATTTAGATGAATATACGTCTGTAAAAATCGAACGAATCGATGAAGAGACTGAAAAAGATGTTGAAGATGAAGCACTTATGCGCACATTGCTTGACCACTTCGATCAATACATAAAGATTTCGAAAAAAATATCGGCTGAAACATTTGCCGCTGTGACAGATATTGAAGAGCCGGGAAGAATGGCCGATATCGTCGCCTCCCACCTGCCGCTTAAGTTGAAAGACAAGCAGGAAGTGCTGGAAACGATCGATGTCAAAGCCAGATTAAACAAAGTGATCGACCTGATTCACAACGAAAAAGAAGTCCTTGAGATTGAAAAGAAGATCGGGCAGCGCGTCAAGCGTTCAATGGAAAGAACGCAAAAGGAGTATTACCTGCGCGAGCAGATGAAAGCCATCCAAAAAGAGCTTGGCGATAAAGAAGGAAAAACGGGCGAGGTCCAAAAGCTGACTGAGAAAATCGAACAGGCCGGCATGCCTGACAATGTGAAAGAAACCGCGTTTAAAGAGCTAAACCGGTACGAAAAAATTCCGTCAAGCTCAGCTGAAAGTTCTGTCATCCGCAATTATATTGAATGGCTTATTTCCCTCCCATGGAATGATGCAACAGAAGACAGGCTTGATTTAAATCTCGCCAGTCAAATTCTTGATGAAGAACATCACGGACTTGAAAAAGTGAAAGAACGGGTTCTCGAATATTTGGCAGTCCAAAAGCTGACCCGCTCGTTAAAAGGACCGATCTTATGCTTGGCCGGACCTCCGGGTGTCGGAAAAACCTCGCTGGCCAAATCGATCGCCAAATCGCTCGGACGCAAATTTGTCCGCATTTCCCTTGGCGGCGTGAGGGATGAATCCGAAATCCGCGGCCACCGCCGCACATATGTAGGCGCCATGCCGGGCCGCATTATTCAGGGGATGAAAAAAGCAGGCAAGAACAATCCCGTGTTCCTTTTGGACGAGATTGACAAAATGGCTTCGGATTTCAGGGGAGATCCTGCTTCAGCGATGCTGGAAGTGCTCGATCCTGAACAAAACCATACGTTCAGCGACCATTATATTGAAGAGACGTTTGATTTATCAAAGGTTTTGTTTATTGCGACCGCGAACAACCTGGCCACAATCCCGGGTCCGCTCAGAGACCGTATGGAGATCATCACGATCGCGGGCTATACGGAAGTGGAAAAGGTCGAAATCGTCAAAGACCATCTGCTTCCAAAACAGCTGAAAGAACACGGTCTGAAAAAATCCAATCTGCAAATACGGGAGCAGGCTGTCCTTGATGTTATTCGCTATTATACGAGGGAAGCCGGCGTCAGAAGTCTTGAACGCCAAATCGCAGCGATATGCAGAAAAGCGGCGAAGCTGATCGTATCAGGGGAAAGAAAAAGAATTACGGTCACGGACAAAAACCTTGAAGACTATTTAGGAAAAAGAATGTTCAGGTACGGACAGGCTGAGCTCGACGATCAGATCGGCGTTGTCACAGGTCTTGCCTACACGACGGTCGGCGGAGATACGCTGTCCATCGAAGTGTCTCTTTCCCCCGGGAAAGGCAAGCTCATTTTAACCGGAAAGCTCGGCGATGTCATGAGAGAGTCGGCACAAGCCGCATTCAGCTATGTCCGTTCAAAAGCGGAAGAGTTAAACATCAACCCTGATTTTCATGAAAAACACGATATTCACATTCACGTGCCGGAAGGGGCCGTTCCGAAGGACGGGCCATCCGCGGGAATCACAATGGCGACAGCTCTTGTTTCGGCGCTGACGGGCCGACCTGTTTCACGAAATGTCGGCATGACCGGCGAAATCACGTTAAGAGGCCGCGTCCTTCCGATCGGCGGCTTGAAGGAAAAGGCGCTCGGCGCACACCGTGCCGGCTTAAAGACTGTCATTATGCCGAAAGATAATGAAAAAGACATTGAGGACATTCCAAACAGCGTGCGGGAAGGCTTAACCTTCATTCCTGTCGCTCACCTGGACGAAGTTCTAAAGCATGCGCTAGTAGGAGAAGAGAAATGAAAGTAACGAAATCAGAGATTGTCATCAGTGCGGTGAAACCCGAGCAGTACCCTGAAGGGGGGCTGCCGGAAATCGCCCTTGCCGGGAGATCTAATGTCGGAAAATCGTCATTTATCAATACAATGATCAACCGTAAAAACTTAGCGAGGACATCATCAAAGCCGGGCAAAACACAGACATTAAACTTTTATATCATTAACGATGTCCTTCACTTTGTCGATGTGCCCGGTTACGGATTTGCGAAAGTCTCCAAAACGGAGCGCGAGGCTTGGGGCCGTATGATAGAGATGTATTTGACATCCCGCGAAGAACTGAAAGCGGTCGTCCAAATCGTCGACCTCAGGCATGCTCCTTCACAGGATGATGTCATCATGTACGACTTTTTAAAGCATTATGAAATTCCTGTGATCGTGATTGCGACAAAAGCGGATAAAATCCCTAAAGGTAAATGGGAAAAGCATGCCAAAGTCGTCAAAGAGACGCTCAATATAGAAAAAGAAGACCAGCTCATCTTGTTTTCCTCCGAGACGAAAAAGGGTAAACAAGAAGCGTGGTCGGCGATCGAGCAAATGATCGCGAGATAAAAGAAAAAGCACTTGCGGGATTGATGCAAGTGCTTTTCTTGAATAAACTATTTTCTTTTTAAGAATAATAAAAGCAGACTAACCGCGATAAAAGCGGCCGGCCAATAAGCTTCTACATATGCCGTCTCGATATTCGCCGTCTTCAGCCAGGCGGCAATCTGCCGGAAAAAATAAAGATAGAGGGCGACTGCGATCATCAGCAGACTCTCATATTGATATTCTTTCGTCTTAAACGATTTGACAAGAAGCGCCGCACCGAGGATCAGCACGATGACCGCAAAATCATCTGCGCGGCTGAAATAGTCCTCTTTAAATGTGAAATAAACGCCGATCGCTGTCATGAAGAGCCCTGCAAAGGAATGGGCGGAATCGGCTTCCTTCTGCCCCTGATAAAAAAGAGCCAGCCCGATGAGCCCCGCAAGTACAGACCATTCTTCCTGTCCGTCAAACAGGCTGATCCGGCCCGACCGCAGAAAGGCGTAGACAGCCACGGCTATCAACAGCAATGGAAGCAAAACAGATTTCTTTTTCAAAGTATCACCTTCTTGATGTAGTGAAAGAAATAGAAACACATTTTCTACTATATCACATCAATTTTTTAAAATCTGTTCACATTTTGGGAAGAGAAAATAGTGA
Source organism: Bacillus paralicheniformis (assembly GCF_001042485.2). Lineage (GTDB taxonomy): Bacteria > Bacillota > Bacilli > Bacillales > Bacillaceae > Bacillus > Bacillus paralicheniformis. Next base: position 7,386 of record NZ_LBMN02000009.1, on the reverse strand, counting down.
ATATATGTTATAATCGTTTTGAATAATAAATTCTATATTATAATCATTCTAATTTAGATAGATGTTGGGGGTGCAAGCAAGAGTTATGCATATACTTGTCGTGGGATTGGATTACAAATCAGCCCCTGTTGATATACGTGAAAAGTTAACCTTTCAGCCGGATGAGCTGGGGCAGGCGATGTCGCAATTGAAAGAAGAAAAAAGCATACTTGAGAATATCATCGTGTCGACATGCAACCGGACAGAGCTGTATGCAGTCGTTGATCAGCTGCACACCGGACGTTATTATATGAAAATGTTTTTGGCGAACTGGTTCGGACTAAGCAAAGAGGACATTTCGCCTTACTTGAAGTTTTATGAAAACGACGGAGCCGTTGAACATTTGTTCCGCGTATCGTGCGGATTGGATTCGATGGTTATTGGAGAAACGCAGATTTTAGGCCAAGTGCGTACAAGTTTTAAGCTGGCTCAGGAAGAGAAGACAATTGGTACCGTTTTCAACTATTTGTTTAAGCAGGCTGTCACCGTCGCGAAGCGCTGCCATGCCGAAACGGACATTGCTTCAAATGCTGTATCCGTCAGCTATGCAGCCGTCGAGCTTGCCAGGAAAATCTTCGGCGACCTTTCCGATAAACACGTGCTGATTCTCGGCGCGGGCAAAATGGGAGAGCTTGCGGTTCAAAACCTGCACGGCCACGGAATCGGACAGGTTACCGTGATCAACAGAACATTTTCAAAAGCGAAGGAGCTTGCCGGCCGTTTTTCAGGCGCGGCGAAAAGCTTAAATGAGCTGCAATGCGCTTTAATGGAAGCCGACATTCTCATCAGTTCAACGGGCGCAAGCGGCTATGTCGTCACAAAAGAGATGATCGAACATGTCAATAAGCTTCGCAAAGGATGTCCGCTTTTTATGGTGGATATTGCCGTGCCGCGGGATCTTGACCCGGCTCTCAGCGATGTGGAAGGCGTCTTTCTGTACGATATTGACGATCTTGAAGGGATCGTGGAAGAAAATCTGAAGGAGCGTCAGGCCGTTGCTGAAGAAGTGGAGCTGATTATTGAAGCTGAGATCGTCGCTTTTAAACAATGGCTGAATACGCTCGGCGTCGTGCCGGTCATCTCTGCTCTCAGGGAAAAAGCTTTGACAATCCAGGCGGAAACGATGCAGAGCATCGAACGGAAGCTCCCTCACTTGAGCACAAGAGAGAAAAAACTTTTAAACAAGCATACGAAAAGCATTATCAACCAGCTCTTGCGCGACCCGATTTTAAAAGTGAAGGAGTTTGCGTCAGAAGCTGATGCCGAAGAAAAGCTTGCGCTGTTTACGCAGATTTTTGATATTGAAGAAGCGGCTTTTCCTGACGGAGAGAATCAAGACGAACGCCAGCCGGTTCATGCGTTTAAGCGGCAAAACCAGCAGGGTTTGACTTCTATCGCGAGCGAGTGACAGACATGACAGACACATTGTTAGCAAGGCTTAACGAAGTTACAATCGTGTTGTACGCGCTCACCGTCCTCTTTTATTTTATAGACTTTTTACAGCACAACCGGAAGGCGGGAAAAGCGGCCTTCTGGTTGCTTTCTATTGTCTGGATTCTGCAGACGGTATACCTTTTTTATTTCATGCAGTACACAGATCAGTTTCCTGTTTTGAATAATGCACAGGGGCTTTATTTTTACGCGTGGGTGCTTGTCACGCTGTCTCTCGTTTTGACGAAGCTTTTGAAAGTGGAATTTCTCGTTTTTTTCACCAATCTCATCGGCTTTTCAATGGCGGCGATCCACACGTTTACACCGACGGCCCAGCAGTCGGCGGAGCTTTCGGGAAGGCTCGTGTCCGAGCTCTTGATCATCCACATTACAATGGCGATTCTTTCGTATGGAGCGTTTTCATTGTCGTTTGTCTTTTCCGTGCTGTATCTTTTTCAGTACCGTTTATTGAAAAAGAAAAAGTGGGGGAAATGGCTCTTACGAATCGAAGATTTGCCAAAACTTGATCATATGGCTTATGTCCTTAATCTCATCGGCGTTCCCATGCTTTTGCTGAGTCTGATTCTGGGGATTATCTGGTCGTATGTATCGCTTGAAACCCTGTACTGGGCGGATCCGAAAGTGCTCGGATCGATCGTGCTGCTTTTTTTATACGGATACTATTTATTTATCAGGATTGTCAAAGAGCTGCAGGGAAGGATTGCGGCCATGTGGAATACCGCGTCTTTTCTTGTTCTTTTAATCAATTTCTTTTTGCTCGGCAGCTTTTCGCAATTTCATTGGTTTAGTTAGTTAAAACGGTTGCCCGTGACGGATTGGGAGGAAGAAAACATGAGAAACATCATTGTAGGCTCAAGAAGAAGCAAATTGGCGATGACCCAGACAAAATGGGTGATCAAAAAGCTGGAGGAATTAAATCCGGATTTCACGTTTGAAATAAAGGAAATCGTTACAAAAGGCGACCGGATCTTGGATGTTACCCTGTCAAAGGTCGGCGGGAAAGGCCTGTTCGTCAAAGAAATCGAACAGGCGATGCTTTCCGGGGAAATTGATATGGCCGTTCACAGCATGAAGGACATGCCGTCGGCGCTTCCCGAAGGGCTGGTGGTCGGCTGCATTCCAAAACGGGAAGATGCCAGGGACGTTCTCATTTCAAAAAGCCGTCAAAAGCTGGCCGACCTGAAACAAGGTGCGGTTATCGGCACGAGCAGCCTCAGAAGAAGCGCGCAGCTTTTGCAAATGCGCCCCGACCTTGAGATCAAGTGGATCAGGGGAAATATCGATACAAGGCTGAAAAAACTTGAAACTGAAGATTACGACGCGATTATTTTAGCAGCGGCAGGCCTGTCAAGAATGGGCTGGAAGGACGATGTCGTCACCGAATTTCTTGATCCAGAGAGCTGCCTTCCCGCCGTTGGGCAAGGCGCGTTGGCGATCGAGTGCAGAGGCTCGGATGAGGAGCTGCTGTCCCTCTTTTCGCGCCTGAACGACCGCTACACACAGCTGACCGTCACGGCCGAGCGCGCTTTTCTTCATGCGATGGAAGGCGGCTGCCAAGTGCCAATCGCCGGATTTGCGACGATGGACGAAGACGGCGTCATCGAACTGACCGGTCTTGTGGCATCGCCTGACGGAAAAACCGCATACAGAGAAACAGTAAAAGGAAAAGATCCGGAGGCTGTCGGCAGAGAATGCGCGGCGGTCATGTCGGAAAAAGGAGCAAAGGCACTGATTGACCGTGTGAAACAGGAGCTGGAAGACAATGAAGCATGATCTTCCTTTACAGGGAAAGAAAGTGCTCGTCACCCGCAATAAAGCCCAAGCCCAATCTTTCAGGGAAAAGGTGGAGGCTTTGGGCGGAGAAGCTGTTTTAACGTCATTGATTTCGTTTCGGCCCGCCCTCCCGCGAGAACAGGCCCAGCGCTTTCGAGCAGATCTTGAAAGCGCGGACTGGCTTGTTTTTACAAGCGTGAACGGGGCAAAATTCTTTTTTTCTTATTTGAAGAACGCCGGGTTCAGCGTTCCTTTCGCATCAAAGGCCAAGGTTGCCGCTGTCGGTGAAAAAACGGCCAGGTATTTGCGCGACAGGGGTCTTTCTGTCGATCTGATGCCTGAGTTATACGTGGCTGAACATTTGGCGGAGGCACTGAAGCGAAATGCCGGCCGTCATGATAAAGTTGCCGTTTTAAAAGGGAATTTATCTCGGGACGTCATCAAGAAAACCCTCACTCCGCTCGGAATTCAAGTTTCGGAATGGATTTTGTATGAAACCGTTCGTGATGAAAAGGGAATTCTGGAGCTTAAGAAAGCAGCAAAACACGCGTCTTTTGATTTTGTGACATTTACCAGCTCCTCGACGGTACATACATTCATGTCCATTTTGAAAGAGGAGAGCAGAACGTGGGCCGAAAAGAACGGTACGGCTTTTATTACGATCGGGCCTATGACAAAGAAGGCGCTGTCGGACTACGGAATTCCTTCATATATGCCGGACGTCTATACAATCGACGGAATGCTGCGTGAAATATGCCGCATTTCAAGAAAGGGAGAATGACAAATGGAAGCATCATTTCAAAGACACCGCCGCCTGCGGACGACAGCAGGTATGCGAAAATTGGTAAGAGAAACCGAGTTAAGAGCATCTGACTTCATTTATCCGATATTTGTAACCGAGGAAGAGAATGTTAAAAGCGAAGTTCCGTCCATGCCGGGCGTATACCAGCTGTCTTTGGACCGGCTGAAAGAGGAAATGGAGGAAGTCGCAGGCCTCGGCATTCAATCTGTGATCGTCTTCGGCGTGCCTGAACACAAAGATGATGTGGGAAGCGGAGCCTATCACAACCACGGCATCGTTCAAAAAGCGATTGCGCAAATTAAACAAGACTTTCCTGAGCTTGTCGTTATCGCAGATACATGCCTATGCGAGTACACGGACCACGGTCACTGCGGCCTTGTGGAAAACGGTGAAATACTAAATGACGAATCGCTCGTTCTTTTGGCAAAAACCGCTGTCAGCCAAGCCCGTGCAGGCGCTGACATTATTGCGCCTTCAAACATGATGGACGGTTTCGTTGCCGCCATCAGGGATGCGCTTGATCAGGAAGGATTTACAAATGTGCCGATCATGTCGTACGCTGTAAAATATGCGAGCGCGTTTTACGGCCCGTTCCGCGATGCCGCGGGAAGCAGTCCGCAGTTCGGCGACCGCAAGACGTACCAAATGGATTATGCCAACCGCAGGGAGGCTCTCCGGGAGGCAAAATCCGATGTGGAAGAAGGCGCCGATTTCCTGATCGTCAAGCCGACGCTTTCATATCTTGATATCGTCAGAGAAGTGAAAAACGAATTTAACCTGCCTGTTGTCGGATACAATGTAAGCGGGGAGTATGCGATGGTCAAAGCCGCGGCCCAAAACGGCTGGATTGAAGAAAAAGCTCTTGTTCTCGAAATGCTGACAAGCATGAAGCGGGCGGGCGCCGATTTGATCATTACGTACTTTGCAAAAGATGCGGCAAAATGGATTTCGGAATAAGAATTTGAACTGGGGGTTTTAGAGGATGCGGAGCTATGAGAAGTCTAAAGCGGCATTCGAAGAGGCGCAACGAGTCATGCCTGGCGGGGTGAACAGCCCGGTCAGAGCCTTTAAATCAGTGAACATGGACCCGATTTTTATGGAGCGGGGAAAAGGATCAAAAATCTATGATATTGACGGAAACGAATACATCGATTATGTCTTGTCATGGGGACCGCTTATTTTAGGACACAGCAATGAAAAAGTGGTGAAAGAAATTCAAAACACGGCAGAACACGGGACAAGCTTCGGTGCACCGACAGAACTGGAAACCGAGCTTGCCGAGCTTGTCATCGACCGTGTTCCTTCCATAGAAATCGTTCGGATGGTAAGCTCCGGTACGGAGGCGACGATGAGCGCCTTGCGGCTGGCGCGCGGTTACACAGGCCGTAACAAAATCGTGAAATTTGAAGGCTGCTACCATGGACACGGTGATTCCCTGCTGATTAAAGCGGGCTCTGGAGTAGCAACGCTCGGCCTCCCTGACAGTCCCGGAGTTCCGGAAAGCATTGCAAAAAACACGATTACCGTTCCTTACAATGATCTGGAAAGCATGAAGCTTGTCTTTCAGGAATTCGGAGAGGACATTGCCGGCGTTATCGTTGAACCTGTCGCGGGCAATATGGGTGTCGTACCTCCGGTTAAAGGGTTCCTCGAAGGGCTTCGCGAGCTGACTGAGACGCATGGCGCTCTGCTGATTTTTGATGAAGTAATGACAGGCTTCAGGGTGGGCTACAACTGTGCGCAAGGCTATTTCGGAGTGACGCCTGATTTGACTTGCCTCGGAAAAGTGATCGGCGGCGGTCTTCCTGTCGGCGCTTATGGAGGAAAGGCGGAAATCATGGAGAAAATTGCGCCGAGCGGTCCGATCTATCAGGCCGGCACGCTGTCCGGCAACCCGCTTGCCATGACAGCCGGACTCGAAACATTGAAACAGCTGACTCCTGAATCCTACCAGGAATTCTCCCGCAAAGCAGACCGTTTGGAAAAAGGAATTTCTGAAGCTGCCGGGAAAAATGGCATTCCGTGTACATTTAATCGAGCGGGGTCTATGATCGGCTTTTTCTTCACAAATGAACCGGTCATCAATTATGATACAGCGAAACAGTCTGATCTCGGACTGTTTGCCGAATATTATAAAGGGATGGCCGATGAAGGCGTGTTTCTCCCGCCTTCACAGTTTGAAGGGCTGTTCTTGTCAACCGCTCATACGGATGACGACATTGAGCATACGATTCAAGCTGCTGAACGCGTATTCGAAAGAATCAGCCGCTCCAGATAAAGAAAAGGGCTGCCGGACATTGCCGGCGGCTCTTTTTTGCATGGTGCCGGTAACGGCTTATGATTTTTCTGTTCATATTCTGCCTGCTTTTCTCATACATCTTTACTGACATCTAATTTTAAAAATTAGGTGAAGGGAGGATATCAGTTTGCCGCAAAACAATCGTTTGCAATTTTCTGTAGAAGAGTCAATCTGTTTTCAAAAAGGACAGGAAGTATCCGAATTATTATCGATTTCATTGGATCCTGACATTACCGTTCAGGAAGTAAATGATTATGTATCCATACGAGGGTCATTAGAGCTGACAGGCGAATACAACATAGATCAAACCCGGGAATATGCAGAGCTGCCTGCGACAAGCCGATTTGTGGAAGATGTAAAGCTGAAAGGGGACGGCAGCGCAGAGCTGACGCATTGTTTCCCAGTGGATATCACCATCCCGAAAGACAAGGTCAATCATTTAAACGACGTATTTGTTTTTATTGACGCTTTCGATTATCAGCTGACAGATGCGAGGATGCTGACGATTCAAGCTGATTTGGCGATTGAAGGCCTCTTGAATGTAAGCGGTGAAGCCGGAGAAGAAGAACCGCGTACTATGCCTGCGGCAGTCCAGCCGGAAGAGGAGCTTGAGCCTGCCTTCAGATCACCTTCAGACGACGAAGAACAGGGTAAAGAGGAAGAATTTTTGATTCAGCTTGACAGGTCTTATGAAGAGCAGGACGAAGAACAGCCGTATGAAGAAGCAGAAGAAACTGATACCGATGCGGAAGCGGTTCCGATTTACCAGTCGTTTCTCGGAGACGATACAGAGGAAACAAAGCCGTTTTTTACAGCGTCTTTGTCTGCGGCAGAGCGGACGAAGCGTGAAATGGAAAATCCAAAAGACGCCGCTCTTGAACATCCGGAAGAAGAATATGAGCTGAAAAGGGAGAAAGTAGAAGCAAAACCGGAAGAATATGAGCTGAAAAGGGAGAAAGTAGAAGCAAAACCGGAAGAATATGAGCTGAAAAGGGAGAAAGTAGAAGCAAAGCCGGAAGAA
>NZ_LBMN02000008.1 GCF_001042485.2 Bacillus paralicheniformis | reverse complement strand
GGCTTTGTCGACAAGCTGAAGCTCCCTTTTGATAGGGAGCTTTTTATGTCCTTTTTTTCTTGCGGAAGTTCGCCGAGGCTTCGAGAAAAATGATAAACAAAAATAAAAGGATCATGATCCACTCGCCTACCTCTAAGATGGCAAACGTCAGGGAGTTTATTACGGCTCTTTGCAAGGTCATGCCTTGAAATACATCAAGCATGACAGCAAAAGTCTCTAAGGAAACAAATAATAAAAGCCCGATTCCGATCAGTTTCAACTTTTCACCACTCTCCGTTCCCCGTTATTTTTTCTCTTTTCATAAAGCACTATTCCCCCGGGAATAGTATAAATGTGCTTTTGCAAGGAAAAATATGAAAAACGAAAAGGGGATTCTGACAGCCATGCCATTCTTTTTTAAAGGTCGTCATCAAAAGGATAACAAACAAGAATCTCTTATGAGCGGAGATAAAAACCCGGAAACCGTAAATGTATCCGGGTTTGTGCGTCCCTTGCTTGCCGAAAACCTGAGCGTGATTAAAGAAATAACCGGAAACAGCGCAGATGTCGTCATCCGCAAATTAAAAACGGGCGCTGACGAGAAAATCGAATTGGCCGTCGTTTATGTCGGCGGCATTACAGATGAGAAAGCCATCCATGACTTTTTGCTGGAATCGATCATGAGCTCTGAAGAATTAGCGAAAAAGGAGTACGGACGGGATGTTCTTGAGACGATTGCAGGTGATGCCGTTGCGCTGGGCGGTGTCGAAAAAGAAAAGCGATTGAACAAGATGCTTGAATCGTTGATGGCAGGGGATACGATCATTTTGGCCGAGGGAACGGAAACAGCGGTTATTACGACCACGAAAGGCGGGGAAAAGCGTTCGATCAAGGAGCCTGAAAATCAGCAGGCATTCCGCGGTTCACGTGAGGGATTTATCGAATCTCTCGACACGAATATTTCTTTGGTGCGCCGAATCATTAAAAACCCAAATCTTTGGGTTGAAAAAATGACGATGGGAAGCGTCACAAAAACCGATGTGGCGATCATGTATATCAACGGGGTGTGCGACCCAAAAACGGTGAAAGAAGTCAAAAAAAGGATGGCTGGCATTGAGATCGACAGCATCCTTGAATCGGGGTATATTGAACAGTTTATTGAAGACGCTGTGTTTACGACCTTTCCAACGATATATCATACCGAAAGGCCGGACATGGTCGCAGGGAATCTGCTTGAAGGAAGAATCGCCATCTTTGTTGACGGTACACCGTTTGTCCTGCTTGTCCCTGCCGTTTTTATTCAATTTTTTCAATCTGTTGAGGATCACTATTCACGCTTTGACATTGCGACGTTCATCCGCTTTTTACGCGTGTTGATCTTTTTTATTTCGCTTATTGCACCTGCCGTCTACGTCGGTGCGACGACGTTTCACCAGGAAATGATCCCGACAGAGCTTTTGATCGTAATTGCCGCGCAGCGTGAAATCGTGCCGTTCCCGGCTGTGGTGGAAGCGCTGATCATGGAAATTTCGTTTGAAATTTTGCGAGAGGCGGGCATCCGGCTTCCGAAAGCGATAGGTTCTGCCGTTTCGATTGTGGGAGCCATTGTCATTGGACAGGCGGCTGTTCAGGCGGGGATTGTGTCGCCGGCGATGGTCATCGTCGTAGCGATCACAGCGATTTCAAGTTTTGCCACACCTTCCTTCGCCATGGCGATATCCGCCCGGCTGGTTCGGTTTTTCTTCATATTAGCCGCGGCGACGACGGGTTTTTACGGCATTATTCTTGGACTGATCATCATGTTTGTCCATTTATGCAGCCTCCGTTCGTTCGGTGTTCCATATATGACTCCTTTTGCGCCGTTTATTCTGAAAAACTGGGGCGACTCCATCGTTCGTTTGCCTTGGTGGACACATGAGAAGCGGCCTGAACTGATCGGTAATGACAATAAGGTGCGTCAAGGAGAATACCAGAAACCCAATCCGCCGGAATCAGGCGATATGAAGACAAAACAAGAAGATGGTGATCCAAATGAAACGAAGCCTTAAGATTGTGCTCCTGCTGGCCGCCATTGTTCTTCTTCAAGGATGCTGGGATAAAAGAGAGCTGACAGATTTGCTGCTGATCACCGCCATCGGTATTGATAAAGGTAAAAATACAGATTACGAATTAAGCTATCAGATCGTCAATCCGATCAATGTGACAGGAGGCCTTCAAGGCGGACAGGGAGGAGACAGGCCGCCGGTTTCAAGCTATTCTGTGACGGGCAATAATCTGACGGAAATGAGCAGGCACGCGTCGGCGAAAATGTCGAGGGAAATTTATTACTCCCACACGAACCTCGTGGTTGTTGATGAAAAACTCGCCAAGGAAGAAGGCTTGATTAAAATTCTTGATGTTCTTGACCGGGACACCGATTTTCGTTCAACGGCGACGATTATTATTTCCCGCGGCCAAAAAGCGAAAACATTCATCCGGACGCTGACGCCGATCGATAAGATCCCGTCAAATAAAGTAAACAAAACACTGCAATTTACTGAAGAGCATTTGGGAGAACATATGAAGACGAGCGTGCAGGATGTCATCAAGTGCTTGACATCGAAGGCAAAGCACCCGATTATTACTTCTTTTAAAGTATCCGGAAACAAGGAGAAGGGTGAAAAGATGGAAAACGTGCAGTCTACATCTCCTGAGGCAATAGTCGAAGCGGACGGGCTGGCAGTCATGAAAGAGGGCAAGCTCGTCAACTGGCTTGAAGGCAAAACCGCGCGGGGCGTTTTATGGCTGCGCAATAAAATCAGCAGAACGTATTTGACAACTACATTGAATCACGAAAAAGACGCCGTCACATTTGATGTCATCCGCCAAAAAACAAAAATCAGATCACATCTTAAAAACGGCAAACCGGCGATTTCGGTTGAAGTAGACATGGAAGGGGACATCGGCGAAACCACTGTGCCGATTCACCTGGATGATCCAAAAGTGCTGAGCGACATCGAAAGGAAGGTGGCAAAGGAGCTGAAAAATGAATTGCAGAATACCATTGACGTTGTTAAGCGAAACAAGACGGATGTTCTGCAATTCGGTGACGTTGTGTATCGCAACCACCCAAAAGTGTGGGAAAAGATGGAGGGCGAATGGAGCAACCGGTATTTTCCTGATACAGATGTCGACATTACGGTTAACGCATATGTACGGAGAACAGGTTTAAGGAACAACCCGAACATTTTGAATCATCACGAAGGGCGTTCTTGAATGAAAGAGAGAGGAGGGCTTTAAATGGAGAAAGCAAAAATCAGTGCTGCACAGCTGTTCGTGTTGATTGTTCTGTTTGAACTCAGCAGCTCTCTGCTGATTTTTCCAGGACAATCTGCCGAACAGGACGCCTGGATCGCGATCTTGTTCGGAACAGTCGGGGGACTGGCTTTGTTTATGATGCACCACTTTTTCTACCAAGTGAATCCTGATGCCTCTCCATATGAAACGCTGATGAATATTTTTGGAAAACCGGTTGGCTGGGGCCTGACTTTTATCTACATTGTTTATTATTGTTATATTGCGGCAAGGGTTCTGCGCGATTTTGGCGAAATGCTGCTGACATCGGCTTATCCGAACATGCCGATTATCTTCGCGAATGGTTTGTTGATTGCAGTTTGTATTTTTACCGTTAGGAAAGGAATCGAGGTCCTGGCCCGTTCAGGCGAGCTGCTGTTTGGCATTATGTTTTGGCTTGCTGTCACGGGCCTCATCTTAATTGTTTCGTCAGGCTTGATTAAACCGAAAGAGCTTTTGCCCATTCTCGGAAACGGCCCCGGTCCGATGCTTAATGCCGTGTTCACGCAAACGCTGTATTTTCCGTTTGGCGAAATTATCGTTTTTACATTGATCCTGCCGTATTTAAAGGAAAAGAAACAGGCGAAAAAAGCGGGGCTGTTGGGAATCGCCATCAGCGGCATCATCCTTGCCTTTAATGTGGCATTGAACATCAGCGTGCTTGGCGTCGACCTCAATATGAGGTCGCGCTTCCCATTGCTGAGTACGATCCAGACGATTCAAGTAGCCGAATTTCTGGACAGGCTTGATGTATTTTTCATGCTCGTGTTGGTAATTGGCGGTTTTTTTAAGATGAGCATTTTCATGTATGCCGTAACCGATGGTGTGACCGTCTTATTCAAGCTTAAAAACCCCTCCAAAATCGTTCATGTCATCGGCATTATCATTTTGATTTTATCTGTCTCCATTGCCAGCAATATTTCGGAGCATGTCAAAGAAGGAATCGAGTTTGTTCCTTTATATGTCCATTTGCCGATGCAGGTGATCCTTCCCGCTTTTATTTGCCTAGTCGCTTATGTGAAAATGAAAAAAAATAAAAAAAAGGCCGTGTAATGGATTGACCCCGCCCTTAGGGCACCCTTTAACATGACAGACGAGGTGAAGTTTGATGCTCTATACGGTAAAAGAAGTGGCCGGGTTGGCGAACATCACGATCAAAACGCTATACCACTACCATAAAATCGGCCTTCTATGCCCCGCGGAGGTGACGGATGCCGGCTACCGCTTTTACGGGGTAAAAGAGCTGGAACGGCTGCAGCATATCTTGTTTTATCGGGAGCTCGAATTTCCGCTCAAGGAAATTAAGCAAATACTGGACGGCGAAGCTGATCGACTGACGATTTTGTCTGAGCAGAAACGTCTTTTTACTGCCCGTTTAGACAGGATAAAACAGCTGATTTCTACGATCGATCTCTCGATTCAGCAGGCCGGGAAAGGAGAAGCAATGGATCAATCAAAAATGTTTAAAGGGTTTTCAAGCAGCAGGGAATGGGAGGATGCACTCGCTGAACAGAATCGCTATTTGAAGGAGACATATGATGTCGACTTGCTGAAAGGAGAACCGGTCATCGCGGAAGAAATGAATGAAAAAGCTGAAGAGGCAGCCCGTTTTATGAATGGAATGGCCGAAGCGCTCAGAGATGGAGTTAAACACGACCATGAACAAGTAAAGACCGCTATTAAACGGCACCTCAAGTTTTTAGGGATCACACCCGGTGATTTTCAGACGCAGACACGCTTCTTTATCGAAGATGATTTTCATCGCGGGATGCTTGAAAATCAGCAAACCGGCCTCTCGTATTATTTGGCGGCTGCTGCAGAAGCTTTTGCTTCATAATAAAAGAAGGGGAACGGCTCATGCCGTTCCTCTTATCCTGCGGATCTGCGGTTTTTGACGGTAAAGCCGCCCCTTGAAAGCCGGATGTTGACATCGGATACTTTTGCGATCTGTTCATCATGGGTGACCATGATGACACATTTGTTTTCTTGGTGGGCAAGGTTTTGGAAGAGCCGGACGATGTCCTTTGATGTATTTTCATCCAAGTTGCCTGTCGGTTCATCGGCGACGATTAAGTCCGTGTCACAGCAGAACGCTCTGATGATGGAGACACGCTGCTGCTGGCCGCCGCTTAATGTCAGTACTTTCTGTCTGGCCTGCTTTTCGCCGATGCCGACTTTTTCGAGCATCTCCAAAGCGTATTGTTCTTTGTTTTTGACCTGAGATCCGGTAATTTCCATGGCCGATGTGATATTTTGGAGAGCCGTCATATACGGCAGCAGGTTATACGATTGAAAAACGATCGATACATTTTGATTGCGGAAGCTGGTCAGCCCGATTTTTGAAATGTTTTCTCCTTTATACAGGATGTCTCCCTCTTTTGGTACATCAAGTCCGCCTGCCAGCGATAAAAAGGTCGTTTTGCCGGAGCCGGAAGTCCCGACAATCGTATATAAGAGCCCTTGGCTGAATTGAATGCTGATCTTTTCGAAAAGAGGCTGATTCTGATTTTTATACCAATAGCCGACATTCTGAAATTCTAAAATAGTACCCATGATCTTCACTTCTTTCTATTCTTGTTTTGATAAAATCGTTTTCGGATGGAGCCTTAAAACAGATATTGACGGAAGGAGCGTCGCGAACAGCGCGATTAAAAGGCCGATGCCGCCGAGTGCCATCAAGTCCCCGAAGGATACTTGGATGTCGAGCTGATCAATGGCTGAGACTTGAGCGGTACTTTGTCCGAATAAGCCTCCGCCGCCTGGACCCATCATTCCGCCTGCAGACTGGCTAGCTGACGTTTGTTCGATTTGCTGGCTCAAGAGCTGATTCCCGATTTGCCCGGCAATCAAGCTGCCGGTTAATGCTGAGATGCCGATGGCAAGCACTGCGATCATTAAGATTTCGGTCAAAAACTGTCCGACGAGTTTCCAGCGTTTTTCACCGATCGCCATCAGAACGCCCATTTCGTATTTTCTCTCCCTGATTGACATCATGACGATCAGTCCGAGGATCACCGCTCCGGCGATTGTGACGAGATAGACGACATTTTTCGAGAAGGACGCGACATTTTCAATCGGGCCGACCATCTGCTGGTACAATTGGTCATTGGCGTCCAATGTAAATGTATCCAAATCAATGCCTGTTTTCTTGGCAGCCGCAATGAAAGTGTCGATGTTGGAGGCGTCGTCCATATTGTAGACCGCTTCATCAATCGCGTTTTTATAATCGTCACCTTTTAAGGCCGATGCCGCCGTATATGGTGTGTAGATTTTGTTATAAGGGTTTAAAAAGGCGAAGTTTTGCGCTTGATTGTCTCCGGATGAAGTCGTTTGATAGATTCCGACGATTTTCAAATTGATTGTTGTAGCTTCATCGCTGCTCGTTTTGACTTTGATCGTATCGCCGACTTTCAGAGCGTTTTCTTCGGCAAGCGTTTCTTCAATCACGGCGACTTTTTTATTCACATCATCCTTTGTTAAAGCACGGCCTTCCGTGATCTTGGACGTCCCGTTGGAAAATTCGTCGACAAGGGCTGTGCTTGTCACACCTTCGATTGATACGTCAGCCTGCATCATTTGCCGGCCGCCCTGTTCATTGCCGCCCGGTCCGGCCGGCTGTTCGCTGTTTGAGGCCGAAGAATCCTCGTCACCGCTTTCGATCGGATCGAAATTGTCCGCTAAAGCAGACGTAGAGGAGATGTAGTTATAGCTTTTGACATGGTCAAGGCCCGCAAGCTTCTCGGCTGATTTAACAGAAACGGGGGTCGATTCAAACCTTTTCCGTTCTCCTGATTCCTGCTGTTCTTTCATCATTTTTTCCCTGTCAACTTTGAGCGTGACGCTGCCTCCAAGCTGCTCCCTTGCCAGTTCGCTCGATTTCACGGCCGCCGACTGGATCGTAATTCCTGTCAGCACGAGCACGCAAATCATCGTGAAAACAAACAATTGTAAAAGTGTTTTTCCTTTTTTCGCTTTCATGCTCCAAAAGGCTCGTTTGAAAAAATTCATAACGCGTGATTCCTCCGTATCTATTTCATTTATTATGGCTGCGAAGTCAAACGGCAGCAGGACTTTTGCCTTATGCTTGATTTCATCTTAGCCGCTACTTATGAATAAATTATGACCAAACTGTTGCCAGTCCTTTAAATGTTCATAATGGAATTGAGAAATGGCTGAGCCCTGTGTAAAATGAATCTAACGTTTGTCTAGCGGAGGCATATTGACGATGAAAATATTAATGATTGAGGATAATTTAAGCGTATGTACAATGACAGAAATGTTTTTTGCAAAAGAAGGATTTGAAACAGAGTTCGTCCATGACGGACTTGAAGGATATAACCGTTTTAAATCGGATGATTGGGATTTGTTGATCATCGATATCATGCTGCCGTCCATGGACGGGGTCACGATCTGCAAAAAGGTCAGGGAAGAGAGCACGGTTCCGATTATTATGCTGACGGCAAAAGATACGGAATCAGACCAGGTGCTCGGTTTTGAGCTCGGAGCTGATGATTATGTGACAAAGCCGTTCAGCCCTTTGGCGCTTGTGGCGAGAATCAAAGCGGTGAGCCGGAGGTATCAAAGCGCCGGCCGGCAGGATTCCGCTGACAGCGACTCGCTTGAAACGGAACATTTTAAAATCAATAAAAAAACGAGAGAAGTGTTTTTGGACGGCGTTCAAATTCAAAATTTGACGCCTAAGGAGTTCGATTTATTGTATTACCTGGTGCAAAGTCCAAAACAGGTTTTCTCAAGGGAGCAGCTGCTTGAGCAGGTTTGGGGATATCAATTCTACGGAGACGAGCGGACGGTTGATGTTCATATTAAAAGGCTGAGAAAAAAGCTTGGCAGCGACTCGCGGCCGTTTCTTTATACCGTATGGGGAGTAGGGTACAAGTTCGATGAAGATTAAGTATCTCTATCAGCTGCTGGCCAGTCACATCACTATATTAATCATGGCTTTTCTCATTACCGGGGCGCTGTTTTCCCACTTTGTCAAAGACTTTGCATACGAGAGCAAAGTCGATGAGCTGTCTTCATACGGCTATCGCATCATGGGCGAAATGGAGATGCGGCCAAAAGGCGCACCGGCCATTATGAAGCCGTTTGAGGAAATTTTGCGAAGCAGGAAGATCAGCTTCTTTCTTTTTAATGAAAAGAAAGAGGTCTTGATGACGCCGGCCGATTTGCGGCCGCGAAAGCTGCTGCTCAGTGATGAAGAATGGAAAGAGCTTAAAGATGGAAAGGCCGTGGTCGTCAAAACCGATTTTAACCGTTTTAATGAGGAAGTATCGGTTGTGGCGCTGCCCAACATCGTCAACAATGAATTTCAGGGAGGCATTCTGCTGACCGCTCCGATCAGCGGGACCGAGGAAATGATCAGCGACATGAACCGCTTTATGCTCTTTACGGCGGCGGGTGTTATCTTAGTCGCTATTCTTCTAAGCTGGCTGACGTCCAAATTCCATGTCGCCCGCATTCAGAAGCTCCGCGATGCAACGAAAAAAGTCGCCGCCGGAGATTATGACATCCATATCGAAAACCGCAATAAGGATGAGATCGGTGATTTGGGCGACGATTTTAACATTATGGCCCGCAAGTTAAAAAGCTCAAGCGAAGAAATCGACCGGCTTGAAAAGCGAAGAAGGCAGTTTATCACTGACGTCTCACATGAGCTGAAGACGCCGCTGACGACGATCAGCGGTTTAGTGGAAGGGATGAACAGCCAGACGATACCCGAAGATCAGCAGGATAAATGTATGAAGCTGATTACGGAGGAGACAAAAAGGCTGATTCGCCTCGTCAACGAAAACCTTGATTATGAAAAAATCCGTTCCAATCAGATTACACTGCAAAAACTGCATTATCCGCTGATCGAAGTGTTTGAAATCATTAAAGAGCAGCTGGCGCTTCAGGCTGAGGAGAAACAGAATCAGCTGATCCTCGATGTGGAGGATCATGTGATGGTCAATGCCGATTACGACCGGCTCATCCAGATACTCGTCAATATTACGAAAAACAGTATTCAATTCACAACGAACGGAACCGTTTGGCTGAGAGGCCGGGAAGACTATAAGGAGACGGTGATCGAAATAGAGGATACCGGAATCGGCATTGATGAAAAGGATATTGAAAACATTTGGGATCGTTTTTATAAAGCAGATTTATCACGGACGAACACCCCTTACGGAGAATACGGGCTGGGGCTGTCGATCGTCAGACAGCTCGTCGCCCTGCACAACGGTACGGTAGAGATTGAAAGTGAGAAAAACAAAGGAACAAAATTTATCATCCGTCTGCCGCTGACAGCGAGAGATGATGATGAATAGAAACCCGCCAGACAGCGTCTGGCGGGTTTTGTTAATCTTTAATTTTGAATTTCTGGATCAGGTGCTGCAGCTCTTCGGCGTTTTGCGCGAGGATCTGTGATGCGGCGGCGATTTCTTCCATTGAAGCAAGCTGCTCCTGAGTTGCCGCACTAACCGTTTGCGTGCCTCCCGCTGCTGTTTCGGCTACTTCTTTGACGCCGGAAATGGCGGTTTCGATTTCGCTTGCGCCGGCTGTCAGGTTTTTCACCAAGTTTGTCACGTCATTGATCTGTGTGACGACCTCCGTAATCGAGTTTTCGATTTTTTGGAACGCGCCTCCCGCTTCATGAACGACGACAAGTCCTTCTTTGACTTCGCCGGTTGCCGAAATGACCGAGTTCATTGTCTGCTTCGTATCGTTTTGAATGATCGTAATCAATCTTGTAATCTGTTCTGCTGAGCGGGCCGATTGCTCGGCTAATTTCCTGACTTCATCCGCGACGACGGCAAAGCCTTTTCCTTGTTCTCCCGCCCGGGCTGCTTCAATGGCCGCGTTTAAAGCAAGCAGGTTTGTTTGTTCGGCGATGCTCGTAATCACTTCGGTAATATTTCCGATCTCATTGGAACGCTCTGTTAAATGTTTAAATGCTTCTGAGAGAGAGACGACCGTTTCATTAATAGACTTCATTTGAGTGCTCACTTTATCAATGGCTTTCGTGCCTTCAAGCGACATCTTCGCCGTCTGGTCAGCGGTGGCGGCCGCTTTTTCGGCATTTGAAGAAATTCTTCCGGCAAACTCGGTCATTCCCATAATAACGGTTCTGCTGTTTTCAACGCTTTCCACCTGCTGATCGGAGCCTACTGCAAGCTCCTGGATCGTTGTTGAGATGTATTCGCTCGCCTTTGTGCTTTCATCCGCACTGGCGCTCAGCTCTTGTGATGAAGAAGCAACTTGGTGCGACGTTTCGCCGACCGTTTCAATGATCGAACGGACGCCTCCTACCATTTTGTTAAATGATGATGTCAGCAATCCCAATTCATCTTTCGATTGATATGTTCCTTTGACAGTAAAATCGCCTTGCTCGGTTTCTGCGAACAGCGCCTGAATGTCTTTGATCGGCTTTGTGATCAGCCTTGTCATTAAGAGGCCGATCGAGATGGATAAAACAAGCGCTGCAGCAATGACAATGATGAGAAGCGTGATGATTGAACCGGCTTCTTTAGAATCCTGCTGATAGATTGTTTTGGCGTTATCAGCATTTAAGGTTTGAATGTCTTCAATGAGCTGGTTGACCGTTTCTCTTTGAGGCTCCATCTTTTTTAGATAGACATCATATGCTTTATCATTTTCGTTCTTCACCGCCAAGCTGAGCATCTCGCTGCTGATATCTTGCAATTTCTTGTATTCGGTTTTGAAATTTTCGTATTTTTTAGAGACGTTGTCCATTAATTTCAGCTGATCGATTTTTTCCATTAAGGTGCTGTTTTCTTCGTTTTTTTCCTTAATGTGTTTTTGCAATGTTTCATTTCGATCGTTGTCTTTCGTCACCATCAGCTCGAATTTGTACGTATCAATATCAAGGTTGTTCGCTTTTAATTTTGCAAACAACTGGTTGGGAACCAATTGATCTTGATAGATGATCTCTGAACCTTTGGAAAGCTTGTTCAGCCCGCCTATCCCCTGGATGCCGACAATCGACAAAGCCAGCGCTGAAATGATAATGATGACAAATAGTTTGCTTCTGATTTTTATATTTTTCAACAGATTCATAAGTGTTCTCCCATCAGTTTATTTACTTTACATATCGGCTTTCAAAACGGTTTTGTGAATGAATTTAAGGCAGGCAATTTTAGGGAAGGGTATATTTTCTGACAGCAAAAAAACCCCATAAAAAAAGGGGTTTTTTTAAACGAGAACTTTTGCGAAAAATTCCTGGTATAACGCGCGGACCGCTTGTTTTTCCTGAGCTTCCTTAACGCCGAACATCATGCTGACTTCCGAGGAGCCCTGGTTGATCATTTCGATGTTGACGCGCGCATCGGACAATGCTTTTGACGCTCTTGCCGTCGTTCCGACGTTATGGCGCATGGCTTCGCCGACGACCATAATCAGGGCAATATTGTGTTCAATCGTCACTTCATCGGCATCCAGTTCTTCCTTGATCCGTTTGATTATCCGTTTTTCTGCTGCTTGATCCATTTGATCCTGCCTTAAAATGATCGTAATATCATCAATGCCGGATGGAATGTGTTCATACGTCAGTCCGTCATCTTCAAGGATTTGCAGAACGCGGCGTCCGAAGCCGATTTCGCGGTTCATTAAATATTTGCTGATGTAAATGCTGCAAAATCCGCTGTCGCTGGCGATCCCGACGACAGGTCCGTTCGTATTGTCGCGTGTGGTGACAACTCTTGTCCCCTCCGCGTCCGGATTGTTTGTATTTTTGATCTGAACCGGTATGCGCGCCCGGAAAGCAGGGATCAATGCTTCATCATGAAAGACGGAAAAGCCTGCATACGACAACTCCCTCATTTCCCGGTATGTCAGCTCGCGGATTTCTTTCGGGTTGGATACGATCGCCGGGTTGACAGAATAAACGGCGTCAACGTCAGTGAAGTTTTCATACAACTCGGCTTTCAATCCATTCGCTAAAATGGAACCTGTAATGTCAGAGCCGCTCCGCGAAAACGTCATGACTTCGCCTTCCCGGCTGAATCCGAAGAAGCCGGGAAAGATGATGATGCCCTTTTGCTGTCTCAGCTGAAACAGATTGTCATACGACTCGGGCAGGACTTGTGCGTTGCCTGGCTCGCTCGTCACAAACAGCCCGGCGTCTTTTGGACTGACATAGTGCGCTTCAACTCCCTGGTGCCTGAAGTAAGCCGCTACCAATTTGGCATTGTTATCTTCGCCGCTTGCTTTGACCGCATCGATAAACCGTTCCGGATTTGTTTTATCACCTTCGAGCAGCTGAAGCAGGTCGGCCCGGATCCGGTCGATCACGACATCGTCAAGTCCGAGCTCAAGCGCGATATCGGCATATCGTCCGACAATCGCCTCAACCAGATCGGGCGCTTTTTTTGATGATAAGTACTGTTCGGCGCATTCGATTAAAAGGTCCGTTACTTTCGTATCCTCGGGGTGCCGTTTTCCGGGTGCTGATACAACGACGGCCTTCCTTTCCGGATCAGAAGTGACAATTTGAAATACTTTCTCTAGCTGAGCCCCTGAAGCGAGCGAGCTGCCCCCAAATTTAACGACTTTCATTTGTTACATCTCCCAAAGTTTAAATTTTCGAAATAAATTTAATCTTAATTATTGCGCTTTTTACAAGAAGAATCAAGGTTTTTCTTTCAGGAATGAACAAATGTATTTTTGAGGAGGACTAAAGATGGGGAAATCGCATGGTTTCAACCTTTGTATCTATTAATCTTATTGACTATGTCAGAAAAAATGGTAAGATATATGAAGACTCTTATTGATAATGATAATCATTAACGTCGGCGGAGGGGTTTGCTTTGTTGTGCAAGGAGGCTACTGCAGCATGAAATTACGATACTTATTGCTAATGCTCATCATTCTTTCAATCAGCTCGATATTCATCGGCGTTAAGGAGCTTTCGCCTCTTGATCTTTTCCGCTTTAACGAGGACGAAATTCAAACGCTTTACATAAGCAGAATTCCGCGCTTGATTAGCATCGTGCTTGCGGGAATGAGCTTGAGCATTTGCGGGCTGATCATGCAGCAGCTAACGCGCAATAAATTTGTTTCACCGACCACCGCTGGAACGATGGATTGGGCGAGGCTCGGTGTGATCATTGCGATCGTGCTTTTTTCGTCTGCAGGAATTGTGGTTAAAATACTGTTTGCCTTTGTTTTTGCACTGTTTGGCAGTTTTTTGTTCGTCAAAATTTTGGACAGAATCAAGTTCAAAGATGCGATCTTCATCCCTCTCGTCGGTATGATGCTCGGAAGTGTTGTCAGCGCCATCTCCACTTTCATGGCTTATCAGTACAATATCATTCAAAACGTCAATGCATGGTTTGAAGGGAATTTTTCGCTGGTCATGAAGGGGAGGTATGAGCTCTTATTTCTGAGTATACCGCTCGTTATCATTGCCTATCTGTTCGCCAATAAATTTACGTTGGCCGGGATGGGGGAGTCTTTTTCCATCAATCTTGGATTGAATTATAAGCGGGTGGTCAATATCGGATTGATCATCGTATCTATTATTTCGTCCGTCGTCATCCTGACGGTCGGCACGCTTCCCTTTTTGGGATTGATCATCCCGAACATCGTGTCCATCTACAGGGGAGATCATTTGAAAAACAGCCTGCCTCATACGGCGGTTCTCGGAGCCGTTTTCGTCTTGTTTTGCGATATAGCGGGACGTCTCGTCATTTACCCGTACGAAATTTCGGTTGGTTTGATGGTCGGCATCATCGGGAGCGGCGTTTTTCTTTACTTGCTTTTAAGGAGAAAAGCCTATGCGTCATAAACAGAAAATGCTTATACTCATCGTGATAGCGGCAGCCTGCATCGGCTTGTTTCTGTTCTACGGATTGCCGTCTGTATGGGAATATGCGCTTCCGCGGAGGTTTGCCAAAGTTTTTGCGATCATCGTTGTCGGTACAGCCATTGCGTATTCGTCGATGATTTTCCAAACGATCACAAACAACAGAATTTTGACGCCGAGCATTCTCGGACTCGATTCTCTCTATGTTCTGCTGCAAACCGGGATTATTTACTTTTTCGGTGCAGCCAAACTTGCCGATCTTGGTAAAAACGGCAATTTTTTATTGTCAACCGGTTTGATGGTCTGTTTTTCATTTGTGTTGTTTTTCCTGATGTTTCGCCGCGGGGGAAGGCACATCTTCTTGCTGCTGTTAGTTGGAATCGTATGCGGCACATTGTTCAGAAGCCTGTCATCCTTTATGCAAATGCTGATCGATCCGAACGAGTTTCAAGTTGTTCAAAACAAGATGTTTGCCAGCTTCAACAATTTGAACACGGACATTTTAATGCTTGCTTCGCTCATCATTCTGGCGATTCTCGTTTACGCTTGGCGGTATAATCCGTACTTTGATGTCATTTCGCTCGGCAGGGATCAAGCCGTCAACCTCGGAATCGATTACGACCGGACGGTGAAGAAAATGCTGATCGTCGTCGCCGTTCTCGTCTCCGTGACTGCACTTGTAGGGCCGATCACATTTTTGGGGCTGCTCGTCGTCAATGTGGCGCGGGAAGTATTTAAAACGTATAAGCACAGCGTCCTGATTCCCGGAGCGGTTTTGTTCAGCATCATTGCGCTTGTCGGGGGCCAGTTCATTGTTGAAAAACTGTTTGGTTTAACGGTGACGCTTGTTGTGATCATTGATTTTATCGGCGGGATTTATTTTATTTACCTGTTGCTGAAGGAGCGTAAATGATGATAGAAGTACGAGATATCATGAAACAATTCGGAGAGCAGACCGTTGTTCATCCCACGACTTTAACGATAAAAAAAGGAATGATCACGTCCTTCATCGGACCGAACGGAGCGGGGAAAAGCACGCTTTTGTCCATCATCAGCAGGCTGATCGGAATGGACGCCGGAAAAGTGCTGATTGACGGCAAGGAAATTAGCGCTTACAAAAGCAATGATTTAGCCAAAAAAATCAGCATTTTAAAGCAGTCCAACCAGATCAACATCAGGCTGACTGTCAGGGAGCTCGTCAGTTTCGGCAGATTTCCTTATTCACAGGGAAGGCTCTCGAAAGAGGACTGGGCATATGTCGACGAAGCGATTGATTATATGAAGCTGAGAGAGATTGAGCATAAACACCTCGATCAGTTGAGCGGCGGCCAATGCCAGCGCGCTTTTATCGCAATGGTCATCGCTCAGGATACCGACTATATATTGCTTGATGAACCATTAAATAACCTCGATATGAAACATTCAGTAGAGATAATGAAGCTCTTGAAAGACCTTGTCGAAAATCGCGGTAAAACGATCGTCATTGTCATTCATGACATTAATTTTGCCTCGGTTTATTCAGACAGAATCGCAGCCCTGAAAAACGGGCGGATTGTAAAAGAGGGGCCGGCGGAAGACATTATCCAAACGCCGGTGCTGAAAGACATCTATGATATGGACATTCCGATCCAACAAATCGGAGATCAAAAAATCTGTGTATATTTTAAATGATGAGGTGACTTGAATTGAAAAAACTATCTTTATTGATTATGGCATTGATAACCGTTCTTGTCGTAGCCGCCTGCGGAAACAAAGCTGCTGATACAGATGCAAAATCTTCCTCTAAAAAAGAAACCGTCACAATTAAACATAACAGCGGTACAACAGATGTACCGAAAAACCCGAAAAAAGTCGTTGTCTTCAACTTTGGAATGCTTGATACGCTTGACGAGCTTGGCTTGAGCGATCGCGTTGTCGGCCTTCCGAAACAAACCCTCCCGTCTTACTTGAAAAAATACAAAGACAGTAAATACGAAAGCGTCGGCGGACTAAAAGAGCCTGATTTTGAAAAAATTGCAGAGCTTGACCCCGATTTGATCATCATCGAAGGCAGACAGTCTGAGCAGTATGACGAGTTTAAAAGGATCGCACCGACGATCGACATCGAGCTTGACCAGAAGAACTACATGGAAAGCTTTAAGGAGAACACTGAAAAGATCGGGAAAATCTTTGATAAAGAAGATGCCGTCAAAGAAGCTCTTGCGAAAATCGATGATAAAGTAGAGAAAGCCAACAAGCTTGCGAAAGAAAAAGGCGGCAAAGGATTGGTCGTCCTAACGAGCGATAAACAAATCAGCGCGTATGGAAGCGGCTCAAGATTCGGTTTGATCCACGATGTGCTCGGCGTTGAACCTGTCGACAAAAACATCGAGGCTTCCCTTCACGGTCAAAGCGTCTCTTCCGAATATATTTCTGAAAAGAACCCTGATTACCTGTTTGTCATCGACCGAAGCGCTGCCATCGGCGAAAAAGGAACAGCAAAAGAAGTTATTGAAAATGAAATTGTAAAATCAACAAAAGCTTATAAAAACAGCCATATCACATATCTTGATCCAGGTTACTGGTACCTGTCAGGCGGAGGCCTTGAGTCCGTATCTGAAATGGTGACAGAAGTCGAAAATGGATTAAAATAAAAGAGCGAGGCTGCCGGTGTATATCCGGCAGCCTTTTTGTCTGTTCAAGGAGAAGAAGTCGATTGAAATCGTTGTATTCAAATCATATGAAAGATGACGCAGCCGCAAGGGACCAAAACTTAGTTAGATATCAAACCATCAAAAAACACGCCAGTTCGATTTGAACTGGCGTGTCATGATCAGCGCGCCGGCTGCCCTTGTTTGTCGGCCTGCGGCTTCCTTTTTAATGTAAACGAAAGGATAAATCCGATCAGCGCCAAGACAGCGGCCACGATAAAGGCGGAATTCATGCCGTGAATGAGCGCATTTAACGGGTTAGATGCGGCAGCGTTTTTGGCTGAATTGCTCATGACGGAAATCAAAACGGCCGTGCCGATTGAACCGCCGATCTGGCGCATCGTATTGTTCATCGCTGTTCCGTGCGGGATGAGATGCATCGGAAGTGCATTGATGCCAGCGGTTGTGAGAGGCATCATAATCATGGAAGTGCCCATCATCCGCAGCGTATAAATGACGATAATAAATGTCAGCGAAGTATCCATTTGCAGATCCGCAAACGGGATCGACGTCAGCAGCAAGATGGCAAAACCGATAATCGCAAGACCTTTTCCACCGATCTTGTCAAAAATCCGGCCGATGATCGGCGACATGATACCCATTGCTATCGCGCCCGGCAGAAGCATCAGACCGGAATCGAAAGCTGTCACGTCTCTGACGTTTTGCGTATACAGCGGCAAAATGGTTTCAGTACCGATCATTAATGCAAAAACGATCATACCGAGGAGCGTTGTTATCGTAAAAGTCCACGATTGGAAAACGCGAAACTCGAGTATCGGCCTTTTGATTCTTAGTTGTCTAGAGATAAAGAAGAACAGAGCGACCGCACCGACTGCAAAGGAAATTAAAACGGTATTGCTTCCCCAGCCTTCTGATCCGGCGTTGCTGAAGCCGTACAATAAACCGCCGAAACCCAGGCTGGACAGGATAATAGATAAGATGTCGACTGATGTTTCTCTCAATTTCGTAACGTTTTTCATCAGTAAGATGACAAGCACAAGATCAATCAGGGCAATTGGCAGAATAATATAAAATAAGTATCTCCATGTAAAGCTGTCGACGATCCAGCCTGACAATGTCGGTCCGATGGCCGGTGCAAATGCGATGACCAAACCGACCATACCCATTGCAGCCCCGCGTTTTTCAACCGGGAAAATCGTTAAAAAGATCGTCTGCATGAGCGGCATCATAATTCCCGCACCCGCGGCCTGGATGATTCGCGCCGCAAGGAGAACCGGGAAGTTAGGCGCAACTGCGCCGACGACCGTTCCCGCCACAAAGATGCTCATCGCGGCGATGACGAGCGCGCGGCTCGAAAATTTTTCGATTAAAAAGGCGGTAATCGGAATGAGAATCCCGTTTGTCAGCATGAACGCCGTTGTCAGCCATTGAGCTTTTGTAGCGTCTATGTTTAAGTCTGCCATAATATGCGGCAGTGCCGTAACCAGAAGCGTTTGGTTCAAGATCGCGATAAACGCCCCTGCAATGAGCAAACCTACGATGATATTTCTGTTGTATGTCTGTTGTTCAGTTCCTGTGTTCATATCAATCCCTCTTATTCTTTGATACTAATTGTTTGTATTTGTGAAACATCGCATTGGAGCGCCTCGATTTTTCCAAGGTAATCAAGGAGAGCCTTAATTAAATACGTGCGGGGCTCATTGGCGAAAAGCTCCTCGCTCAGCAAATCTGCGGCAGACAGCAATTCTGTCACGGAAACGTCGTCTTGTGGCAGCGAGGAAATCTTGTTTTTCAGTTTTTGCAAAAGGTCTTCAAGCAATTCCTCTTTTTTGGGCGGTGCCCAGCATGATGAGAAATTCGTATAGGAGGCAATAATGTCTTCATTTAATGAACTTTTCTGATCTTCGTTCAGCTTTTTCTCTATGAAGAGATCCAGAACCGACATAATGAATGGCGGAATCGTTTTAACGTCGGGCTGTGCTTTTCCAGTGCCGACTAAAAACAGGAATTCTCTCATCAAACCGTGGAAAATGATGACAATATCCCATATAAACGGTTCCACCTCTTCGCCGTACGCTTGAATGATAGAGTCTTTATGCCAGCTGATGATCAGCGATTTTGTTTCTTTCAGATGCTTTTTAAATACCGCGGTATCCGGAGACGATCCCTCATTGGAGAGGAAATTGATAAATTGGCGGTTTTCCCTGAATTCCGTAATCTCCAAAGCGATTTTTTTAGCGAGTCTTTCTTTTGGCGTCAGCGAGGTTTCCGTATTGATGATGGCGCTTTTGTTCAGCATTTCATGCTTTCTGAACTTGATCAATGCCAGCAGAAGATCTTCTTTAGATTGAAACAGTTTATAAATAGATGCTTTTGACATTTTGCATTCTTCAGCGATCGCTTGCATTGCAACGTTATGATAGCCTTTTTGGGCAAACAGCTTTTTGGCGGCCCTTAAGACTGCTGCTCTTTTTTCGTTCATTCCGGCTCCTTCTTTCGCAATGATAAAACTCATGGGTTACGAAAAAACCCATGAGTTTTCATAAATGAAATATTAACAGACCGAACTGTTTAGGTCAACGATTTTGTTTTGGGTTACGATGAAGGCTGATCCAATCGGCAGCTTCGCCGTATGAAAGGACTCCGTCCGTCATATGACTGAAGGAGCCGCGGGTGATGATGTCTTCACCGATCTTTTTCACCAGCGACAGGGCGGCTCTGAACGGGGCGGATCCGCAGCTGATTCTTTCGATCCCCAGTTCGGAAAGAATTTGTAAAGAGGGAGTGTGTGAGCCGGCCAGTACGTTGAGTGGTCCGGGTATATCTTTTCTCAGCCCGGCAATGGTGCCTGTATCATTGGCTCCGGGGATAAATATGCAGTTCGCGCCTGCTTGTCTGTACCGATTTGCCCGCCGGACGGCTGTTTGAAGCCGGGAACCGGGAGCGTCTGCATTGAGCCAGTATACATCCGTGCGGGCATTGATTAAAACAGGAAGGTTCAGTTTTTTGACAGCCGCAATTTTTTCTTCCATTAATGTTGCATCACAAAGCGGCCGGCAGGGGTCTTTCGTTCCGTCTTCAATATTCATACCGACAACGCCGGCCGCTGCGGCTTTTTTTGCGTTTTCAGCAACTGCTTCCGGTGATTGGCCGTAACCCGCTTCAAGATCTGCGCTGACGGGAATATCGACGGCATCCGTGATGGTTTTCAGGACGGAAAGCAATGTTTCAAAAGGGAGATGTTCGCCGTCGGGATAGCCGAGGGACATGGCAATTCCGGCGCTGGTTGTGCCGACTGCTTTAAAACCGCAGTTTTGAAACGCTTTGGCGCTGGCCGCATCCCAGGCATTCGGCAGAACGAACGGGCCTGACTGATGATGGAGGTCTAGAAATGCTTTATATTTTGCAAATGGTTTCATGTGTTCCACTCCTTTTTTACATAGTGTAAAGGTAAAGACCTTCGATGCTCATCGAAATGTGGAATGGAACGCATGAAAAAAGGCTATCGATCACCGATAGCCTAAAGTATCTATTTGAGTTTAAATCCTTGTTTCTCAAGCATCTCACGGATGTGAGGATAATACACTTTATTGTAATAAGCGGATATGCCCTGAGACCAGTTTCTTGTTTCCTGTCCGTTTGTCCGTTTTGTCATGTATTCGGATATTTCTTCATCGTACGCGTCGATCAGCGGTTTTAAGTCAGGTTGATAGGTTTCGCTGTGCCTTACCGCTTGTTCAGGAAGTCGCGGCTTTTTCGCGGAGCGGTCCGCCGGATGGCCGACGACAAGCCCTGCGACAGGGAAGACGTATTCGGGAATATTGAGCAGCTCGATCAGCTCTTCTGCACGGCCGCGGACAGCGCCGATCGGCACAGTGCCAAGCCCCATCGATTCAGCGGCCGCTGTGGCCGTACCGAGAGCGATGCCTGCGTCGACAGCTCCGACAAGCACGGATTCCATTCCGTCTGTGATCGCAAGCGTTTCGCCGTTTTTCTCAAGGGCGATTTTCGCACGGTTGAAGTCCGCGCAGAACAAAAGGAAAACGGGGGCCTGCTCGATCCAGACCTGTCCGCCGGCCAATTCGGCGATTTTCTTTTTCCGTTCTTCATCTTGAACCGTAATCACGGTGACCTGCTGGCCGTTGATTGAAGTCGGTGCGGCTTGAACGGCTTGAATGATCTTGTCCAGCTGTTCAGGGTTCACGGACTCATCTGTATAGCTGCGAATCGATCTATGGTCTGTCAATGATTTCAATACTTCATTCATTTAAACGTCATCCTTTCTTTAATCCGGTGTGTGCGTTTTAACCACATTCAGCGGTTCTGATAAAAGGTCGCCCGCGGCTTGAACGAAAGCTTGAAAATGCTCTGTCTGATTATGGGCGTCAATTGCGTTTTGATCTTTCCATTGCTCAAGCATGACAAATGTATTGGCATGTTCGGTATCTTCAAACAGCTGGTATTGGGCATTGCCGGCTTCAGCTCTTGAATGTTTAAGCAGCGGTTGTACGCTTTCGAGAAAGGCGTTGCGTTTTTCTGGTTTTACTTTCATATAGGCTTGCAATACGATCATCGGTTCAAACCTCCGTCATGTCATTTAGAATTCCTTTGCGTGTACGTTGTATACACATTGAATTGATTGTTCGAAAATCATCGAACAATTGCATCGTAACATGTCTTTGCTTTGGCGGCAACCTATTTGCCTTCTTGACGAATTGTCTTGAAGTTAGGATTATGATACATTTAACCCATGAAAACAAATGAAATGAAGTTAATATCTGTTCTCCATGCCTTGAGTGATCCATACAGGCTTGAGATTGTCAAAGCCCTGGCTGACACAGCCGAGAAAACGTGCGGTACATGCACAAATCTCAATATCGCAAAGTCTACGCTGTCCCACCATTTCAAGGTGCTGAGAGAAGCGGGACTGCTCAAAGTCCGCATTGAAGGGAAGCATCATTATTACTCCCTCTGCAAACGGGAATTGGAGGAGCAGTTTCCGGGACTGATTGAGGCGGTTCTCCAGGTAGAAAAGGAACGGTGGTAAACGGGCAGACGTTGGCTTTCTAAAGCCAAGCTGATACCGGCAGGAGCGAACCTGCCGGTATTTTTTAAAACTTCTCATCACCGCATACCGCTTCATAAAGCTTGGCAGTCCCTTTGTCGATCTGATCGGCAGCGATTTTAGCAAATCCAAGCACGAGCGATACTGTTCCTTCATGTTTTGTCTGCTCTTTCTTTAACGTAAACCGGTTCATGCCGTAAACCTCGACCCGTCTATCCTTTGCTCTTGATAAAACCTCTTCTTCACTTCTATCTGTTTCAAAATCGGCCACAAAGTGAAGGCCTGCGCTTTCGCCTTTAATTTTCACCCGGCCGTTAAAGGTTTTGACAAGGCTTCCGATCAGCCTTGTCCGCTTTTCTTCGTAAATCTGGTTCATTTTCTTGATGTGCTTTTGGTATTCCCCCGATTCGATCAATTCCTGCAAGGCGAGCTGTGTTAAAACGCTGCTCGATTGAATCGAGAAATGGTGCCTTTTTCTGTATCGCTTCAGCAGCTTTTGCGGCAGTACCATATAGCTGATTCTCAGACCCGGAAGAAGCGATTTTGAAAACGTGCCGATATAGATGACTTTCTCAGAGCGGTCAAGGCTTTGCAGGGCGGGGATCGTATCGCTCCCGTACTTGAATTCGCTGTCATAATCGTCTTCCACAATATAGCGGTTTTCCCCGTCGGAAACCCAATTTAAAAGCTGAATCCTTCTCGATACCGGCATAATGATTCCTGTTGGAAACTGGTGTGAAGGCGTGACAAATAAAACATCCGGATTCAGACGGTGAATCTCGCTGATCCGCATTCCTTTATGATCGAGCTGAATCGTGGCCACTTCTTTCCCTTCATTTTTCAGCAGTTGATAAATCCGGCTGTATCCCGGCTCCTCCATCGCATAGACGGCTGAGGCGGGGAGAAGATCCTGAAGCGTGTGAATTAAGGACTGCGTGCCGGCGCTGATCACGATTTGTTCGGGGTGACACTTGACGCCTCTCGTTAAAGCGATAAAGCGTGCGATCGTCTGGCGCACTTCGTAGACACCTTGCGGATGCGTCATTTCTCCGAGTTCGTTTATATGAGAAGAAACCGCTTTCTGTTCACAGCGAAGCCATGTTTTAAACGGAAAATGCACCGTATCGACGCTCATATGGGAAAACGATATCCAGCCGTCTTTGCTTTCCGGCTTTTCAACCAGTTCTTTTTCCAATTGAAGGGGGCCGGGATGGCGGCTGGCGTGGAACGTTTCGATCTGCTCTACAAAAAAGCCTTTTCTTTCACGTGAATAAAGATAACCTTCTGCAAGAAGCTGCTGGTAGGCAGCGTTGACCGAATTGATGCTGACGTTCAATGCTTCGGCGAGCTCGCGCTTGGAAGGGAGTTTTTTTCCCGGTAACAGGTTGCGGCTGAAAATTTCTTCTTTAATCCGCTGATAGATTTGGTGATAAATATAATCCGCATCCTTGGAGCGGTCAATCGGTATCGTAATCATAGCGCCTCCCTCTGGTACCATCGAAAATTAATGATTGGTACTTTTCATCATACCAAAAAATATTCAGAATTATAAGAAATAAGAGTGGGGGAGAGATTTTTTATGAGTCTGAACACAAAAGCATTCACAACGGAAGATTGGCAAGCCAAACGGGATCAATTCGTGGCAAGGGGTGTCTCCAACGGAAACCGTCATCTGGCCGCTAAAGGGGAAGGTGCCGTTTTATATGATATTGACGGGCGCCGTTTTATCGATTTTGCCGGGGCGATCGGCACATTAAATGTCGGGCATTCACATCCGAAAGTTGTAGAAGCTGTCAAGCAGCAGGCCGAACAGCTCATTCATCCCGGTTTTAACGTCATGATGTATCAGGCCTATATCGAATTGGCGGAAAAGCTATGCCGGCTTGCGCCGGGCGCCCATGAGAAAAAAGCGATTTTCCTGAACTCGGGGGCGGAAGCCGTCGAAAACGCCGTAAAAATATCCAGAAAATATACGAAGCGTCAAGCCGTCGTTTCTTTTACCCGCGGATTCCACGGGCGCACAAACATGACGATGAGCATGACGAGCAAGGTGAAACCATACAAATTCGGATTCGGTCCTTTTGCACCTGAAGTATATCAGGCGCCGTTTCCTTACTACTATAGAAAGCCTGAAGGGATGACTGATGAAAGCTACGATGACATGGTGATTCAGGCGTTTGACGAATTCTTCGTCTCGTCTGTTGCTCCGGAGACGGTCGCGTGCGTTGTCATGGAGCCGGTGCAGGGAGAAGGAGGATTTATTATTCCTTCCAAACGGTTTGTGCAGCATGTCGCAGCCTTCTGTCAAAAACACGGCATCGTTTTTGTCGCCGATGAGATCCAAACAGGCTTTTCCAGAACGGGCAAATATTTTGCGATTGAGCATTTTGATGTCGTTCCTGACCTTGTGACGGTGTCAAAATCACTGGCTGCCGGCGTTCCGCTCAGCGGTGTCATCGGCCGGGCGGAAATGCTTGATGCGGCGGACCCGGGGGAACTCGGGGGCACATATGCCGGAAGTCCGCTTGGGTGCGCAGCCGCTTTGGCAGTGCTCGATATTATCGAATCGGAACAGCTCAACAAGCGCTCTGAAGAAATCGGTAAAGCCATCGAAGAGCGGGCGCTTGAATGGAAGATGAAATTTCCGCAGATTGGGGAAGTCCGCAGACTTGGCGCGATGGCGGCGATTGAAATTGTCCGGGACGAAAAGACGCGGGAGCCGGACAAAGCAGCTGCGGCCAAGATTGCTAAGTACGCCAATGAACACGGCCTGCTCTTGTTGACGGCAGGAATCAATGGCAACATTATCCGTTTTCTGTCTCCGCTCGTCATTACTGATCAATTGCTTGAGGAAGGACTCGGCATCATCGAAGAAGCGCTGGAACAGCTCTAGTTTGACATCTTCTAAAAGAAGGGGCGGATTTTGATGGGAAAACAGCAAATGAAAAAAACGATGTCGCAGACGGATGTGCTATTTTTAGCGATCGGGGCGATGCTCGGCTGGGGCTGGGTCGTCCTTTCCGGCGACTGGATTTCGACAGCCGGCTTTATGGGCAGCACCGTCGCGTTTATCATCGGCGGCATTCTCGTCATCTTAATCGGGTTAACGTACGCGGAGCTGTCTTCCGCCATCCCTGAAACGGGAGGCGGCTTGATATTCGTCTACAGGGCGTTCGGCCGAAAAACGGCTTTTGTCGCGGCTTGGGGTGTGCTTTTCGGCTATGTTTCGGTAATTACATTTGAGGCGGTCGCATTGCCGACCGTCATTGATTACGTCCTGCCTGTCGAACATCAGGGCTTTCTCTGGTCGCTAAGCGGCTGGGACGTGTATGTCACTTGGGTGTTGATCGGTTCAGGGGGTGCGGTCGTCCTGACCGCGCTCAATTACTTCGGCGTCAAGCCGGCCGCGATTTTTCAGTCAGTTTTTACGATCGCGATTATCGCCACAGGCTTTCTCCTTTTGGGCGGCGCCTTGGTCAACGGTAATGTTGAACATATGCAGCCCCTTTTTAAAGACGGATTTTCCGGGATGATGTCCGTCCTCGTCATGATTCCGTTTCTGTTTGTCGGATTTGACGTCATCCCTCAGGTTGCGGCTGAAATTAATGCTCCGAAAAAAATTATCGGCAAAATTTTGATTATTTCGATCGTCAGTGCGGTCTTGTTTTATTTGCTGATTGTATTCGGGGTGACGATGGGGCTGTCAGAAAGCGAGCTTGCAACGACTTCTTTGGCGACCGCGGATGCCATGGTCAATCTGCTCGGGAACCAGCTGTTCGGCACGGTGCTTGTCCTTGGCGGAGTCGCCGGCATCATTACGAGCTGGAACGCATTTATCATCGGCGCGAGCCGCATTCTGTTTGCGATGTCGGAAAAAGGCATGGTGCCGAAATGGTTCGGTTTCATCCATCCGAAGTATAAAACACCGACGAACGCGATTTTGTTTCTGGGAGCGCTGGCGTTTTTTGCGCCGCTGCTCGGGCGCCCTGCCCTTGTTTGGATCGTCAATGCAGGGGGAACAGGTATTATAGTCGGATATTTGATCGTCTCGATTGCATTCATGAAGCTGAGAAAGACAGAGCCGGATTTAAACAGACCGTATAAAATCAATAAGTGGAAAACGACGGGTATATCTGCTATTCTCTTAAGTGTTATCTTTCTCGCCTTTTATTTGCCAGGTATGCCGGCCGCGCTCACATGGCCGTATGAATGGCTGATCTTGGCGGGATGGACATTGATCGGTTTTCTTTTATTCAACAGCAGTTCAAAACGTAAAGGGGAGGAGATTCAACATGACCAGCATGCTAGAAGTATATAATCCTGCGACTGGAGAAAAAATCAAATCGGTTCCCCAGCAATCCGCAAAAGAAGTCGAAGAGGCAGTCGTACGCTCGCATGAAGCATTTCAAAAATGGTCGAAAACATCGGCTTCAGAACGAGCGGGCTTACTGAAAAAATGGTTCGATTTGATTGTGGAGCAGAAGGACGAGCTGGCAAAATTGATTACGCTTGAAAACGGCAAGCCGTATGCCGAGGCACAAGGCGAAGTCATATATAGCGCCGGCTATATCGAATGGTATGCGGAGGAAGCGAAACGCATTTACGGAAGAACGGTTCCCGCATCTGTGACGAACAAGCGCATCATCGTCACGCGCCAGGGGGTCGGTCCTGTTGCGGCGATTACCCCGTGGAACTTTCCGGCGGCGATGATCACGAGAAAAGCGGCGCCGGCCTTGGCGGCGGGCTGTACCTTTATCATCAAGCCGGCGCCTGACACGCCTTTAACGGCGCTTGAGCTCGTTCGCCTCGGCCACGAAGCGGGTATTCCGAAAGACGTCCTTCAGTGTGTGATCGGCGATGGAAAAGAGATCGGTTCTATTTTTACAAGCCATCCGCTGATCCGCAAAATTACGTTCACCGGATCTACGCCTGTCGGCAAACATTTAATGAAAAACAGCGCCGAGACGGTGAAGCATGTGTCAATGGAGCTTGGCGGCCATGCCCCGCTGATCGTTGATGAAGATGCCAACATTGACCTCGCCGTTCAACAGACGATGCTGTCGAAATACAGGAATGCCGGACAAACGTGCGTCTGTGCAAACCGTCTGATCGTTCATGAATCGGTTAAGGATGAATTTGCAGAAAAACTCCGCGCCGAAGTTGCCAAGCTGAAAGTCGGGAACGGACTTGAAGAAGGTGTATCAATCGGCCCGGTCATCAATAAAAACGGCTTCCAAAAAATCGTCGACCAAATCAATGACGCGGTGAATAAAGGGGCAAAAGTTCTCATCGGCGCTGAATACGAAAGCGATGATGAGAAATCATGCTACTTTGTCCACCCGACAGTGCTGACAGATGTTGATCCTTCAATGACGATCATGCATGAGGAAACATTCGGTCCCGTTGCGCCGATTACGACTTTTAAGACGCTGGACGAAGCGGTCAAGCTCGCCAATGATACGCCTTACGGTTTAGCGGCATACTTCTTTACGGAAAACTACCGCCGCGGCATCTATTTATCCGAAAATCTAGATTACGGCATTCTCGGCTGGAATGACGGCGGACCGTCAACCGTTCAAGCGCCTTTCGGCGGCATGAAGGAAAGCGGCATCGGACGCGAAGGCGGACAGGAAGGCATCGAGCCGTATTTGGAAACGAAATATTTGTCCATCGGTTTGGATGAATAACAAGACAGCATGAAAACCCGCCCGCATACCCACGGGCGGGTTTTTTTACGCTTTCACCTGTTCAGCGTTTATTTTATTCTTTTTGGGCTGATAGGAAATATAAAAAATGCCCAGCAGAAGCAGTGCGATCCCGGCCCAGGAAACAAGAGGCAGCGATTCTCTGACAAGCACGGTTCCCAAAAGCGACGCTGTGAGCGGTTCAGCCAGCGACAGCGTCACCGCCGTTGAGGCTGGCACTTTTGCCAATCCTGTCGTAAATAACAGGTACGCGGCCCCGGTTGCAATGACGCCGATATAGAGGCTGACAGCCATTCCCGGAACCGATAAGATCCAGCTCATATCGTACAGAAACAACAACGGGGCAAGCAATACAGCGCTTAAAAAGAACACGGTGCCTGTGACAGCCTCCGGCTTTTGCTTTTGCAGGAGCTTTTTGCTTGTCAGCGTGTAGACGGCAAAGGAAAGACCGGCGCCGAGTGCGAGCAGTATGCCGAGAAAGCTCCCGCCCGATGAGGCGGAGGGGATGAATAATAAGGATACGCCTGCTATCGCTGCAGCCGTTGCGATCCACCATTTCGTCTGCGGAACTTTTTTGAACACGAGCCATTCAAGGCAGCCGGCGATAATCGGAGCGCTGCCGATGGCGACGACCGTTCCGACAGCGATCCCTGACAGGCTGACGGCTGAAAAAAAGAAAGGCTGGTAAAATGCCATGCTCAATGCTGCGATGATCAGTGTTTTAACGGGCCAGCCGCTGTGTTTCAATTGACCGCGCAAAGCCGCAAACAAGAGCAGGGTGATGCCGCCGACCGCCATTCTGACAGCGCCGAACACAAGAGGCGCCGCCTCTTCAGGCGCGAACGCCTGGGTTGTTCCCGTCGTTCCCCATAAAATGGCCGCAAGCAAGACAAACAGAACCGATACTTTCATACTCCGATCTCTCCCCACTCAATCATTCAGAACTTTTTCTATTGTAAGATAAATTGGCTGATTTTTGAATCGCTGCTTCGGAACTTTCAGAGGAAATATTCAACGCTGGCCGAATACATATAAGGGCCTAAAACAATTAAAGTCGGAGGAAGCGGATGAAAAAACGAACAGTTTTATTTTTCTTGGTGATCTGGCTCGCCGGATGTGCGAGCGCTCAAGAAGCTGAGAAACAAACCAAAAGGGTGAACAGCGAACAGGAAGCGATTGAGGACGGTATTCGTTACGAGAACATCACAAAAGACGATATTATAGACAAAATCGATTTAAACGGCGAACAAGTCGTCGTCTTTCGATTCGGCGATTCGGAGGGAGAGGGAATTTGCCTCGCTCACATCAAACGGGAAAACGGCAAATATCAATGGTACCGCGACTTGAATTATGTCATTGTAAAATCGGATCACCCGGAAACGGAGAATGCGGAAGCTTCTTCACCGTTCACAACGCCAAAGGGAAGAAAGTACACGTTATATACAGGGGATGCCGCTCGCCTGAATGGAACATTTGAGACTGATGACGGGCTTTATTTAGAGCCGGTGGTCGATCAAAAAACGGGCATGTATTATCAGATTGTGCAGGATTCGGACTGAAATGGGTACAAAAAGGCAGTCGGGATATTTCCGACTGCCTTTCATTTTTACGATTTCTTTTTGCGCACTGTCAAGAGCAGTGCAGCACCCCCAAGAAGCACGGCGAGGATCGACAGGATGAGGGAAGCGGTTTGAATCCCTTGTCCTCCTTGACCGTCTTCATTTTCTGCGGCAGTGTTTTGTTTCGTTGAAGCGCCGTGTGCGTTAACCGTTTCGTGTCCGAGCTTTGCAGCGTCGACAATGCTTGTGATCGCATGCGGGGTATCGGCGTTTTCATCACCGGTCCACTCGACAATCGTGCCGTCTTTATAATATTGGTAAGCGTTCCAGGCGGCCTTTTGTTCTTTGTCAGGGTTTTTGGCGGTGAAGGTAAACTGCTGGAATTCACCAGGCTGAATGCCGCCGTTTTTTGCTTCCCACGTCACCCTTGTCACTTTTTCGTTTTTGCCGGTTTTAGTGCTCGTTTTCCAGCCCGGCACCGGTTCATACTGCTGAAATTCAACACCGTCCGGCATGCTGAGAACGACCTTGGTTGTGGCGTTGTCTTTTTCAACCGGTACTTTGACGGTGTATGTTTCCCATGAGCCTGCTGCTGATTCGGCCGGTTTTACCGTGACATGTGCGCTGACAGGCACGGAGAAAAGCAAAAATGATGCTAGGATTGCACCCAGCGATAAAGTTTTTTTAAACATAATCAAAACTCCTTTTTATTAATTTTCGCATTGAAAACCGTTCTGATTTCCTCAAATGACGCCGTTAATCCGTGAACGCGGATCTTCCAGATGCCGTCTTCGTTTAAATTTAAATTTTTCGTTTGGAAAACGCCGACTTTATTTTTGCTGAGGCTGAACGTACTCTCCTTGTCATCCCCGAAAAGCCCGGTTTTCTCAACGGTTAATTCGATTTTTTGAATATCTTTGACGACGTCCCCTTTTCTGTTTCTGACGGTGACCTCAAACGCATTTGAGCCCGGCATGTTCGGGCTGATTCGGAGCGACAGCGTGTTTCCTTCCGTCAGCTGCTTCGTCTCACTGAAAGGCTGCGGCAGCGGCGCGGGCGGACTTGGAAGATTGGTGAAAACCGCCGTGGTCAGCAGAATGAGAAGCCCGACCGCCCATTCAGCTTTCAGCGAACGGCCGCCCTGCTGTTTCGGCACTTTTCTAAAACGGAAATAGTGAAATGCTCCGAGTCCGATCATGAGAAGAACGAGCGCCACTTTCACAAGGAGCGCTTTTCCGTAAGCCGTCCCGAGCAGGTTATCCAGTGTGTGAACAATGAAGAAGCTGTTGAAAAGGCCCGAAAATATGAGAAGCCCTGCAGAAGCGAGCGCCCATGGCGAGAAGCGCCGAATGGTTTCCCATATCAAACTTTTGTCAGGCTTCAGCCAGTCTTTTCCGAAAAACAGCACAATCATCGCGAGTCCGCCCGTCCAAATGGAAGCGGCATTCAGATGGATGAAGTTCATCGCGATCGTCATATAGCCGGCGCTCGTCGAAGCAGCATGGCCGTCGAGCGATTTGACGAACAAAAGTCCGGCAAAAAGGAACAGGCTCAAGATCGCGCTCTTCAGATCTTTTCTGTTCGAACAAAAAACAAGCACGGCGATGATGGCGATGTTGATCAGCCACAGCATTCCGCCTGTCGTATTCAGAAGCGTTTCATGCAAAAGCGAAGGCTGGAAAGCCCCGCTCCAGGAAACGCCCGCGTTTGCTTTTGTTTGCAGGGGCAGCTGAATGATGATGGCGGCCCCTGTCAATATGAGCGCCGCATTCTTGATCCGCTTCAGCCGGCGCCGTTTGTCACCCGGCCAGCCGTTTTCAGGGCGATGCCATACGAGTTGCAAAAGAGCGGCCCCCATGAACAGGGAGAAACCGGTATACAAAAGGACGCGTTCCATGACGGTATCGGCTGCCGGCAGTCCTGATGCTTGATTTTGCTGATCTTTCGGCAGCCCGCCTTGAATGTTTCCGATGCTGAAAGGGATCGTGCCTGATACGGGATGCCCATCTGCGGATACGGCTCTCCATTCGGCCGAGTAGATATCATCCTTTAACTTCGGTTTCAGTTTGACGGTCATAATCTTGGCGTTTTGCGGGTCGATTTCCGTTTTGCCGGAATCGACGCGCTCACCTGACGAATTTCTGACCGTTATCGAATGAAACCCGTTCTGAATCGCTTCATTGAATTCAATCTTGATTTCTGCAGGCGCTTTTTTCAGCTCCTGATTTTCAGCTGGAGTTGATTTTACGATATATGCGTGAGCAAAAGCGGCTTTTGGCAGCAGAATGATACATAGAACAGCGAGAACTGTCCAGAGTGTTGCTCTTTTCATCACATTCATCCAATCTTTTAACAAAATTTCACGTCTTCAGGCTGCAGCAGCTGTTCTTCATCGTTTTCTGGATGAGAAGCGCGGCATCGTCAAACGATAACAGCTGTCCGCCAAAGCCTTTTTTAAATTTCCGCGCATCCGCTTCAGAAGCGAAAGGGATCGCCTGCGGCTCGCAGCAGTTCAAATGAAGATCCGTATCCAGCAAAAAGACGGCGGCTTTGGCACTGATCGTCGTATCCAGCAAAAAATCTCTGCAGATGATCTGTGACACGTCATCTTTCACTTTCTCATAGCGGAGCATTGCGCAATGGGAACAGCAAAATTGTTCAATTTGACTGTCGTTTTTTACAATCTGCACGGAAAGCCTCGAGCCTGTCCCTTTTCCGCAAACGACGCAAAGCTGCCCAAGCTGCTGCTTCGGCTTGTTTAGCGTAATTCCGCCTGCCGTCTTGATGACCTGTCCGTTTTCAACAAGCGGTTTAATGTCGCGGTAAACGGTCATTTCAGAGACGTTCAGCCTTTTCGAAATGTCCGAAATGCGCAGAGATTCTTCTTCTTTGACCCACGCCAATATCTGCTGTCTTCTTTTAATCGGTAGCATTCTCCTCCTCCATTTCTTATGTTCTTTATTTTAAGCCTAGTAGATTGCAGGAAAAGAAACAAGCAGAACGTGATAAAAAATGTGATAAAATGTTGAACTTTAACATCGCGGCCAAAGCCGTTGAATCGTCATCAATGGGTGCTGGTCAAACCGTCCTGTTTCTAAAATTTTTTGTAAGGAAATGTAACAGGTTTAAACGCTTTAGCGATGCAATGTGAAATAATAATCCAGAGCAAAGCTGCAGAGGGAGGGGAGAAAATGGGGAAACAAAGGCTGGTTTTGATAGGAAACGGCATGGCCGGGGTTCGCACGGCGGAAGAAATTTTACAACACGGCGGGAGCCGGTTTGAGATCGTCATCATCGGCAGCGAACCACACCTCAGCTATAATCGGATTCTGCTGTCTTCTGTCCTTCAGGGGGAAACGGATTGGAACGATGTGATGACAAAAAGCCGGAGTTGGTATGAAGAAAACGGGATTACACTTTATACAGGGGAAACAGCTGTCGCAATCAATACGGTGAAACAGACGGTGGCGACAGATCAAAACCGCGAAATCGCTTATGACAAACTGATCATTGCGACGGGCTCTTCCCCGTTTATCCTCCCGGTTCATGGTGCGGACAAAGAAGGGGTATATGGTTTTAGAACAATAGACGATTGCCGGGCATTGATAAAGGCATCAAAGCGGTTTGAAAAAGCGGCCGTCATCGGCGCGGGAATTTTGGGTCTTGAGGCGGCGCGAGGGTTGGCAAACCTCGGGATGAAGGTTGATGTGATTCACCACTCTTCCTGCATCATGCAGAATCAGCTTGATCCGCCGGCATCTGCCATGCTCCAGAAAGAGCTGGAGCATCAAGGGATCCATTTTCTTTTGGATAAAGATACAGAGGCGATTTTAGGAAGATCCCGCGCCGAGGGTGTGCGGTTTAAAGACGGGACGGAGATCAGCGCCGATCTCATCGTCATGGCTGCCGGTGTCAGACCGAATATCGAACTGGCCAAGGTGAGCGGTATTGCAACAAACCGGGCGATCATCGTCAGCGACTATATGGAGACAAATATTCCAAATGTCTACGCCGTCGGTGAATGCGCGGAGCATAACGGAACGGTCTATGGTCTAGTCAAGCCTTTGTTTGAACAGGGGAAAGTGCTGGCCAGACATATTTGCGGGCTCGCATGTGCCGGTTATCAGGGCTCCATCCAGTCTGCAGCTCTAAAAATGTCCGGCATCGACGTCTTTTCGGCAGGGAAAATCACAGAGGACGACTCGACAACGGCTATTAAACTTTTAGACGAAGCGTCAGGAGTCTATAAAAAAGCCGTCTTTCAAGGGGATAAAATGGCCGGCGTGATTTTATACGGAGACACCAGCGGCAGCCAACGGCTGTTGGAAAGCATTATCAAGCAAAGAGATATTACCGTTGTCAAAAAAGAGCTGTTTCAATCGGAAGAAAACAGTTCAGTCGCTGCTATGGCGCTTAGTGAAACGATCTGCCAATGCAACGCGGTTTCCAAAGGCGCGATCATGGAAGCCATACAGACGCACGGTTTAAAGACGGCCGAGGAGGTCAAAGGCTGTACAAATGCTTCCGGATCATGCGGCGGCTGCAGGCCGTTGCTTGAAGAACTGCTGCTCCATACCGCTGAACAGGATGATTACGTATCTGCGGCGGAACAGCCGATGTGCACCTGCACTTCATTCACGGAAGATGAAGTCGTGAACGAAATACAGATAAGAAATCTTTCTTCCGTTCACGAAGTCATCTCGGCGCTCGGCTGGAAAAACAGCAGCGGCTGCCGAATTTGCGTGCCCGCCATTCACTACTATTTAAAAATGATCCGTCCGGACATCATCTATGAGGAGCACGAAGAGGAGATGGGTACCATCATTCCGCAAATGTACGGAGGCCGAACGAATGCCGAAGAGCTGAAGCGCATTGCAGAAGTGATTGAAAAATATCAAATTCAAGAGGTGTACATGACACACCATCAGAGATTAAAGCTTGCTGGTATCAAGCCGGAGTATATAGAGCGCGTGAAAGAAGAACTCGGCATGCCGCATTGCCCGCCGCCTCAGCATAGGATCGCCGCGGTTAAAACGTGCACGTGCGGATCACCGCAGATTCAAACATTGGCAGCAGACTTGGAAAAAGCGGCAGAATCCCTCCTCATTCCGGCCAAGGTCTCGATCGGGGTGTCGGGCTGTTTGGACGATTGCGTGTACGCTTCAGTTCATGACATTGGACTTCTCAAAGTAAACGGGGGCTGGGAGATTTATGCGGGCGGCCAAGGAGGACAGCATGCTGCTCCGGGAGAGCTGCTTTCAGTAGCCGACTCGGCGGAGGAAGCGGGGGAATTCATGAAAGGCCTGCTTCAATATTACCGCGAAACAGCAAATTATCTCGAGAAGGTCGGGCATTGGATTGAACGCGCCGGTATCATTCATATCCGGGAAGTTTTATTTGACAACGGACTTCGCGGCCAGCTGATCGAACGGCTTGAAAAAGAGAAGCGGCTGGCTCAGCAAGAAACGATAAAAGGGCTGATGTGAATTGACAGAACGATTGCTAAAGTACTTTCGCACAAAGCAAAAAGAAGTGCAATCCGAAAAAACGTATGACACCCAATGTCCATTTTGCAGCATGCAGTGCAAAATGCAGCTCATTGAACAGACGATTGTGACAAGAAAAAAATACACGGCGGTCGGAAAAGACAATCCGACGACAAAAGGACGGCTGTGCATGAAAGGGATGAACGCCCACCAGCACGCGTTTCATTCAGAGAGGATCACCCATCCGCTGATCAAAAAAAACGGCGAATTCGTCCGTGTGACATGGGAAGAAGCGCTTCAGTACATCAAAGAGCAAGTAACAGCGATCCAGCATGAAGATGGCTGTGATGCTTTGAGCGTATATGGCAGCGCGTCTATTACAAACGAAGAAGCGTATTTGCTCGGGAAGTTCGCCCGCGTCGCCTTGAAGACGAAGCATATTGACTACAACGGCAGGCTTTGCATGTCGGCGGCCGCCACAGCTGCAAATCAAACCTTTGGAATGGACCGGGGGCTGACAAATGCCCTTTCCGAGATCCCCCATGCAAGGGTCATCATCCTCGCAGGTACGAATATCGCAGAGTGCCAGCCGACGATCATGCCGTATTTTGAAGAAGCGAAGCAAAACGGGGCCTACATCATTGTCATCGATCCCCGCGAAACGGCAACGGCCAAGATCGCCGATCTGCATTTGAAAATCAAGCCGGGGACAGACGCAGCGCTCGCAAACGGTATGCTGAAAGTCATCATTGAAGAACAGCTGACAGACGGAGCTTTTCTCAGAGAGAGAGCGGAAGGTTTTGAAGAGGTCAAGCGCCATGTGGCGTCTTTATCACTTGAAGACATTGCGGCCAAAACCGGAATACAAATCGAGCAGATCAAAAAAGCTGCAGTAAAATTTGCCCGCGAGGAGACGGGAATGCTGTTCACGGCGAGAGGGGTTGAACAGCAAACAGACGGAACGGCTGCTGTCAGAAATTTACTGAATATTCTAATATCAACTGGAAAAATCGGCAAATTTGCCTGCGGCTACGGCGCCGTCACCGGACAAGGAAACGGACAGGGCGCGCGGGAGCACGGCCAGAAAGCAGATCAGCTGCCGGGGTACCGGTCGATTGAAAACGAAGCCGACCGCGCCTATATTGCGGATGTTTGGGGCATAAAAGCTGAAGACCTTCCGGGAAAAGGTGTATCCGCTTATGAAATGATGGAGAAAGTTCATGAAGGGGAAATTACCGGGATGTTTTTAATGTGTTCAAACCCTGTTGTATCCAGCCCGAATGCCGGCTTTGTCAAATCCGCTTTGGGAAAATTAAAGTTTTTTGCAGCCGTTGATTTGTTTCTTTCTGAAACGGCAAGACTCGCGGACGTCATTCTCCCCGCATCATCCTATCTCGAGGACGAAGGAACGATGACCAATCTGGAAGGCAGAGTGACATTAAGGGAAGCCTCAAAGCCGTGCCCCGGTGAAGCGAGGCATGACTGGCAAATGATTTGCGATATCGCCGCAGCTCTTGGAAAAGGCC
Organism: Bacillus paralicheniformis; assembly: GCF_001042485.2. Classification (GTDB taxonomy): domain Bacteria; phylum Bacillota; class Bacilli; order Bacillales; family Bacillaceae; genus Bacillus; species Bacillus paralicheniformis. Next base: position 134,489 of record NZ_LBMN02000008.1, on the reverse strand, counting down.
GTTATTTCTCATATCGATCGGCAGAGGATGTTTTTAATGAATTAAGAAAAGCGAGCCGCGGCGGAATTGCCGACTATTCGGGCATCACTTATGAACGTCTGAGAAAGGAAAGCGGCATTTTATGGCCTTGTCCCGAACAGGGGCACCCCGGGACACAGCGCCTGTTTGAATCATCCTTTGCCCACCCGGACAAAAAAGCGAAAATGTGCGTCGTCCCGAACGAACCAAAGATCAAAAAAGATGAACCGACTGAGGAGTATCCCCTTTTTCTGACGACCGGAAGGGTAATGTCTCACTATTTAACCGGCGTACAGACGAGAAGGAGCGCTGCACTCAAGGCCAGGCACTTTGAATCATTTATGGAAATCCATCCGAAAACGGCGGAAAAGTACAACATTGGCGACAGGATGCTGGTCAGGGTGGAGTCAAAAAGAGGCAGCATCATTGTCAGGAGCAAATGGTCGGAAGCCATCAGGCCGGATACCGTATTTGTACCGATGCATTGGGGGGATTCGCAAAATGTGAACGATTTGATAGCGGAAACGCTAGATCCGTCTTGCAGAATGCCGGGATTTAAGGTTTGCTCCGTGAAAATTCGTCCGTCAGTTGACAATTATGTGAATGAATTGTCATAAAAAGTCATAAAAAGTTTACAAAATTAACTATAATTTGTGATAGTTTTAAAGATGTAAACAGAATACTTGTTTAGGGCGTATAGTGAATTGTTTTGAAAAAGGGGAGGATCATAGTGAAAAAAAAGCAGCTAGTCCTTGTAGGGAACGGTATGGCCGGGGTCAGGGCCGTTGAAGAAATTCTTAAAATTTCAAACGAAGAGTTTCAGATCACGATTTTCGGAAACGAACCGCACCCAAACTATAACCGGATTCTTCTTTCCAAAGTGCTTCAAGGAGATACGGATGTTAAGGACATTACACTGAATGATTGGGATTGGTATGAAGAAAACGGGATTCAGCTGTATACAGGTGAAGAAGTCGTTAAAGTTGATCCGGAGTCCAAAACCGTCATCACGGATACGGGAAGAGTCCAGCCGTATGATGAACTGATTTTGGCGACAGGTTCTCTCCCTTTTATTCTGCCATTGCCCGGAGCGGATAAAGAAGGTGTAACAGCATTCCGTGATATCAAGGATACGGATATTATGCTCGAAGCTTCCAAAACGTACAAAAAAGCAGCCGTTATCGGCGGCGGATTGCTGGGACTGGAAGCAGCGCGCGGACTTCTTAACCTTGGCATGGATGTTACCGTTATCCACCTCGCGCCATATTTGATGGAGCGTCAGCTTGATGCAACCGCAGGACGGCTTTTGCAAAAAGAGCTGGAAAAGCAGGGCATGAAATTTTTGCTGGAAAAGCAGACAGAAGAAATTTACGGAGAAACACGTGTCGAAGGCTTAACATTCAAAGACGGCTCAACGCTTGAAGCCGATTTGGTCGTCATGGCGGTCGGAATCAAACCGAACGTTCAGCTCGGCAAAGACTGCGGCCTTCCGGTAAACAGAGGAATCGTCGTCAATGATTACATGGAAACCGAAGTTCCCAACATTTACGCTGTCGGAGAATGTGCGGAACATAGAGGCATTGCCTACGGACTTGTCGCGCCTCTTTATGAACAGGCAAAAGTGCTTGCCAAAAAAATCTGCGGCGTTGAAACGGCTCCGTATGAAGGATCTGTTTTATCAACCCAGCTGAAGGTTTCCGGTGTTGAGGTCTTTTCCGCCGGTGACTTTAATGAGGATGAAGGAGAAGACAAAAAAGCGCTCAAAGTGTTTGACGAACAGGACGGAATCTACAAGAAAATCGTTCTGCGCGGCAATCAGGTGATCGGCGCCGTACTGTTCGGAGACAGCAGCGAAGGCAACAGGCTGTTTTCCATGATTCAAAAAGGAGCAGATATTTCAGATACTTCTAAAATTTCAATCTTGCAGCCTTTGAATCAGGAGGAAGGCATGAGCTTAACCGCTGCGATGAGCGACGATGAGATCGTATGCGGCTGCAACGGCGTTTCGAAAGGGATGATCATTCAGGCGATCAAAGAGCAGGGCTGCACGTCGACCGATGAAATTAAAGCCTGCACAGGCGCATCACGCTCTTGCGGAGGATGTAAGCCGCTTGTCGCTGAGATTCTGCAGCATACGCTCGGCTCAGAGTTTGATGCTTCAGCACAAAAAGAAGCGATTTGCGGATGTACGGACCTTTCAAGAGACGAAATCGTGGCTGAAATCAGAGAAAAAGGGCTGACCCATACGAAAGAAGTCATGAACGTGCTCGGCTGGAAAACGGCGGAAGGCTGTTCCAAATGCCGCCCTGCGCTTAACTACTACCTCGGCATGATCAATCCGAAGGAATATGAAGATGAAAGAGAGTCCCGCTTCGTCAATGAACGGATGCACGCCAACATTCAAAAAGACGGCACATATTCAGTCGTACCGCGGATGTACGGCGGGGTTACCAATTCGAATGATTTGCGGCGCATCGCTGATGTCGTCGACAAATATGAAATTCCGCTAGTGAAAATGACCGGAGGCCAGCGGATCGACCTGATCGGCGTCAAAAAAGAAGATCTTCCGAAAGTATGGGCTGATCTTGATATGCCTTCAGGATTTGCTTACGGAAAAACGCTCAGAACCGTAAAAACGTGTGTAGGCGAACAGTTCTGCCGCTTCGGCACGCAAGACTCAATGGCCCTCGGAATTGACCTTGAGAAAAAATTTGAAGGGCTCTACACGCCTCACAAAATTAAAATGGCGGTTTCCGCTTGTCCGAGAAACTGCGCCGAATCCGGCATTAAAGATATCGGCGTCGTCGGCATCGACGGCGGCTGGGAAATTTACGTCGGCGGAAACGGAGGCACGCATTTGCGCGCAGGCGATCTGTTAATGAAAGTCAAAACGGCTGAAGAAGTCATCGAAATTACAGGCGCATATCTCCAATACTATCGTGAAACAGCCAACTATTTAGAGCGGACATCTGCATGGGTTGAACGTGTCGGCTTGTCCCACGTCCAATCCATATTGAATGATAAAGAAAAACGCAAAGAACTGAATGACCGCATCAATCAAGCGCTGTCTGTCCATAAAGACCCGTGGAAAGACTTTTTGGAAGACGAAAAGACAACAAAACAGCTATTCGAAAATGTTGTCACTTCTTAAAATGAGAAATCAACTTGAGGAGGAATTCACATGGTGAACAAGAACTTAACAAAGGTGTTTGTTTCGAAGATCGGGGATTTGCCGAATCAGCTTGGGAAGACAGTGCTTATCGAGGACAAGGAAATCGCGGTATTCAAGCTTTCTAACGGCAATGTCCGTGCGATTGAAAACCGCTGCCCCCACAAAGGGGGCGTGCTTGCCGAAGGAATGGTAAGCGGCAAATTCGTCTTCTGTCCGATGCACGACTGGAAGATCAGCCTTGAAGACGGCAAAGTCCAAGAGCCTGACACAGGGTGTGTTCAGACATACGAAACGGTCGTTGAAGGTGAAGATTTATATATCGTTTATTAAACGGCTGAACAAGCGATATCGAACGTGTCGCGATTTTTGTCAACAGCCACAAGGGTCGCTCAATGTGATCCCTCTTTATTTAAAAAAACAAACGCGTTCACAGAATCGGCAGATGGAAGGATGACAGTTGATGGGGAATGGGAAAGTATATTTTGTCGGGGCCGGACCGGGCGATTCAGGATTGATCACATTAAAAGGAAGAACACTGATCGAGACGGCGGATGTCATATTGTATGACAGGCTCGTCAATTCCCGGCTGCTTGAGCATGCAAAAGCATCATGTGAATTTGTCTACTGCGGCAAGCTCCCGGACCGCCATTATATGAAACAAAGTGAAATCAATGCACTGCTCATTGAAAAGGGGCTGAAAGGCCTCAAAGTGGTCCGGCTGAAAGGAGGAGACCCGAGCGTGTTCGGCAGAGTCGGAGAAGAAGCGGCAGCCGTCAGCGAACACGGCATCCCGTACGAAATGGTGCCCGGCATTACATCGGGAATCGCCGCGCCTCTTTATGCCGGACTGCCTGTGACCCACCGCGATTTCGCTTCATCCTTTGCCGTTGTCACCGCCCATGATAAATCGGGCAAACCGGAGATGAATTGGGAAGGGCTGGCCAAAGGCGTCCAAACCCTCGTCTTTTACATGGGGATCAAAAACCTTGGTTATATATGCGAGCAGCTGATGAAACACGGCAAGTCTCCCCTTGTTCCCGCGATGGTCATCCAATGGGGCACATGGGGCAGGCAGCGGAGCGTGAAAGGGACATTGCAGAATATCAGGGAAAAAATAACCGAGCATCAAATCAAAAATCCCGCGATCATCGTCATCGGCGACATCGTATCATTCAGGCAGAACAGCTGGTTTGAAGAAAAGCCTTTGATCGGGCTGAACATCATGGCGGTCAAAAGCTGTGAAGAAGAACGAGTCCCGGTGGAGACGCTTCGTGAACAAGGCGCTGAAGTTGTTGAATGGCCGAAATGGAAATCAGCCGAAACGGTGCCTGACGATACGGTTTTAGATCGAATTGCTTCTTTTGACAGCCTGCTGTTCACGTCAAGTGCGTCACTGCGCAGATTTTTCAGCCGGCTTGCCGCTTTGAAGATCGATGTCAGGGAAGTGCGCGGCCGGCTCTACGCTTCAGATCTGCATGTAAAAGCAGCTCTTGAAGAACGGGGATTTTCCGCTTTTCTGCAGGCGGAAATGCCGGTTTCGGGCAGCTGTTTGCTGATCGGCAGCCGGGAAACCGTGCAACATCAACCGCACTCCGGGTGTGAGATATTGATTACACATGACAGGATGATCGACAGCCGCTTTACATCGATCGTTAAACGGGAGATCGAGGAGTTTCCTGTTGATATCGTGATGTTTGCGAATCGCACATGCGTCGAGCTGTTCATAAACGAGGCGGAGACAATCGGCCTCCATCCGGAAAAAACGGCTGCCCGCCTGCAGGCGGTCTGCCTCACGGAAGAAGCGGGGAAGAAGGCTGCAGCCGCAGGGTTTCAGCGCGTTCATGTTGCGAATGAATGCGACCGCCTTCCGGATGTCATCAAAGGGATCAACCGCACAGCCGAATTTGTCTGCCAGAGCTGAAAAAAGCAGGGGTAACCCTGCTTTTTTAGCGTGCGGAACTGCTTCCGAACAACACCTCTTTTAAATAGCAAAGGTCTGCCTCTATATGCTTCCACATTGATTCGGCAGCCTTGGCGTCATTTCTGTCCTGCATGTGACGCAGAATCTCCTCGTGCTGATTGATGATGTCAAGGGTGCGTTCCGGTTTTTCAAGGTTTTTGCTCCGGTAAAAAAAGGTCAGCGACCGCAAATCAAGCAGCTGTTTTTGCAGGCGTTCGTTTTCGCTCGTTTCGATGATGAGATCATGAAATCGCGTATTTAGGAGAAGCAGCGCATTGGCAGACTCCGGACTCTGGCTTTCTTGGTGTTTACGCGCTTCAGAGAGCGTTTCGGAAATATGCTCCAGTGTTGCATTTGAAGCAAGGCGGGTAGCCAATGAAACGGCCAGGGATTCGAGCGCCTGGCGGCATTGGTATATTTCTTCAAGGTCTTTGATTGTCGGTTCATAAACTGTAATTTTTGATTTATCATCTATCAATAACAGACCTTCTTGTTCAAGTGTCCGAATCGCCTCCCTGACAGGGCTGCGGCTCACTTGCAGCTCCTTGGCAATTTTGGATTCGTAGATCCGTTCGCCGGGCCGATACCCTCCTTTAATAATCATATCTTTTAAATAATGATGGACTTGATCATGATAAGAGACTGCACGTTGGATCGAAAACTTCACGCTGTTCACCTCGTTTATTTTTCACTGCGGAAATCACTAATAGTCTAGCAAAAAGAGAAAAATACCACCAACCTAAAATTACCATAATATTGAGTATTTTGTGACAAAAAAGTGTTGACTGCCATTAGCTGTCCGTTATAATGAAGTTATAACTGTCGACAGTCGGCAGCTTACTTTTTAGTTACTATTGTAAGCGCTTTATCGATAGAGGGGAAGGGGGATTTTTGATGAAATCAAGCGTTGTGTCAGCATGGGATATGCTTTGGAGATCACACCGGGAAGCAAAGAGGCTGCTTTTATTCGCCATGCCTGTCAGGGCGGGAAAAGATGCCGATTTAAAGATCAAGTCTGAGCAAACCATGAAGGGAGAAAAACCGCCGAGCTATAAAACGCCTCAGAAAATCGGGCTGCTGCTTGGTCCTGCATTGTTTTTCGCCGTCCTTTTGTTCTTTTTTCCCGAGGGACTGAGCTATGAAGGAAGAATGGTATTGGCGACCACGTTGTGGGTTGCGGTTTGGTGGATTACAGAAGCTGTTCCGATTCCGGCTGCATCATTGCTGCCGATCGTGCTGCTTCCGCTGACCGGGGCGCTGGAAGGGGCAGCTGTCACGTCAAGCTATGGTGATCCGATCGTCTTTTTATTTTTAGGAGGCTTCTTAATTGCACTTGCGATGGAGCGCTGGAATCTTCATAAACGGATCGCGCTCAATATCATTTCTGTAGTGGGTACGAGCACGTCAAGGATCGTCCTCGGTTTTATGGCGGCCACAGGGTTTTTGTCGATGTGGGTCTCAAATACGGCCGCGGTGATGATGATGCTTCCGATTGGGACCGCTATCATTCATCAGGTATCAGCCGTCATGAAATCTGAAAGAAAAGATTTAGCCGGAGAAGAAGCGAAATTTTCAAAAGCGCTGATCTTCAGCATCGGGTATGCGGGAACGATCGGCGGACTCGGTACGCTGATCGGCACACCGCCGAACATTATTTTGGCGGCCAATATTAAGAAGCTGTACGGAGTTGAAGTGTCTTTCGGTGGATGGATGGCTTTTGCCGTTCCGGTCGTTGTCATTTTGCTTGTAGCGGTATGGCTGTACTTGACGAAAGTGGCGCATCCGATCAAGATGAAGGAGCTTCCGGGCGGAAAAGAATTGATTCTCGAAGAAAAAAGAAAGCTCGGAAAGATGAGCTTTGAAGAAACAATGGTTCTGCTCGTCTTCGGGTTTGCCGCGTTTATGTGGGTGACGAGGACGTTTTTATGGGATGACAAAATACCGGGTATTGACGATACAATGATTGCGATATTCGCAGCTTCATTGCTCTTCTTGATCCCTTCGCTCAATAAAGGGGGCAGGGTATTGGACTGGTCGGTATCGAAGGACTTGCCGTGGGGGATTCTCCTTTTATTCGGAGGAGGCCTGGCGCTCGCGACCGGTTTTAAAGAAACGGGTCTGGCCGAGTGGATCGGCGGAAGGCTTACGGTATTAGATGGATTTAATTTTGTGGTCATTGTTGTCATCTCAGCGGCATTGGTGCTGTTTTTGACGGAGATTACGTCGAATACGGCTACAGCGACTATGATTCTGCCTGTACTGGCCTCGCTCGCGTTAGCGCTGAATGTCCACCCGTACGCATTGATGGTGCCTGCTGCAATGGCGGCAAACTGCGCCTTCATGCTGCCGGTCGGCACGCCGCCGAATGCAATTATTTTCGCATCGGGCAAATTGAAGATCAGCGAGATGGTTCGAACCGGCTTTGTCATTAATATTTTCACACTGATTTTAATCGTCGGAGCTGTGTTCTACATTTTGCCGAATTTATGGGGAGTGGATCTGACCATCTTCCCGGACAATCTGAAATCGAATGGATGAAGCAAAGCCGGGGGCTTAGGCCCCGGTCTTTTTGTCTTGGTGGAATTTTTGGGCGCTCAGCAGCTTCATTCTGTGTCATCGCGCTAATTAAAAGAGTACGGTATAATCATGTAAAAAAGGATGATCAGCGTGAACAATTCTGTACTGCCGCATCAATACCCGTTTCTATTCATTGACCGCGTAGTAGAAAGCGAGCCGGGAAAATGGGTGAAAGGATATAAATTCATAACGGAAAACGACTGGTTTATGACGGAAAACCAAAAGGAAATGCCGTTTTCCATCATCATTGAAGCGCTGGCTCAGACCGCTGCATTTACTGCGCTCAAAGACTCAGCTGAGATCGGCTTTCTGTCTTCGGTGAAAAAAGCTGAATACACCGGCAAGGTCTTTGTGGGAGACAAACTTGATCTTTATTTTGAAGTTTCCCGCTTTAAAAGGGGGTTTTTATTCGGCAACGGAACCGCCTCAGTAAACGGAAAACCGGCAGCGAAAGCGGAGATCGGGATTTTTATGGAAGCGAAGTGAAAGCGGGGGATAAAATTGATAGAAATAAAGCCTGTCGCGTTTGTGAAAAACTTGCGGACTGTGCCGAAGGATGATCATTGGGGCGATGTGATTTCTGAAATTAATTTGGCTGAAGATATCCATCCGGACGCTTTAAAAGGGATCGAAGCATTTTCTCATCTGGACATTATCTTTTACTTTCATCAAGTAAAAGAAGATCAAATACAATATCAGGCGAGGCGCCCGAGAAACAATCAAAACTATCCTGAGACAGGCATTTTTGCCCAACGGGGAAAAAACAGGCCAAACAGGCTCGGCGCAACCGTTGTGACACTCCTTGAAAAATCCGGGAGCAAGCTTGTAGTGAAAGGGTTGGATGCGATTGACGGAACACCTGTAATCGATATCAAACCTGTGATGAAAGAGTTTCTTCCGAAAGGGCAAATCATACAGCCGAAGTGGTCGGAAGATTTGATGAAAGTATATTGGCATGACAGCTGATTGATAGAAAAAAACCTCTCAACATCCTCTGAGAGGTTTTTTTCATGCTTGTACGATAAAAAAGAAGGATATCAGACCAATCTTGAAGATCGGAAGTCCCATGAATTGGACCCAATCGGCAAACAAAATGAAAACGCTTTATTATATGATGACAATAAGGGGGGCGCAAAAATGATCAACGAGAAACGTCCGGCTCAATTGCTTCAATATTTGCTGCGTGTCAGAGAAGCGACAATGCATCAGCTGCTTGATCATTTTCAATTATCAAAACGGCAAATCTGCTATGACCTGGACAAAATCAATCATTGGCTGACTGGCAAGCAGCTGCCTGAAATCGAGTATAAAAGAAAGAACCGGCTGGCCGTTCCGGAAAAATTGCTTGAATTGCGGTTCTCCGAAGCCTGTTCAGACATCGGCCGCTCGTTTATTTTTACGCAGGAAGAGCGGATCAAAGCCTTGTACATGTTTCTGTTTGTCCGCAGGGAGCCGATTTCATCCGCTCATCTCACACAGTTATTGCAGGTCAGCAAAAATACGGTCATGAATGATGTGAAAAAAGCGAATGAGGCGCTGGCTCCGTTTTTGGTGGCGATCAGATATACAAGACAGCGCGGCTATCATTTAATAGGAAGCGAGTTTGATAAAAGAGTTCCGGTCATGCACCACCTTTCTTCTTTCCTGCAAAAGCCTTACGGCAAAGAAATCCTTCATTATATTTTAAAAGTTTCCGGCTCATGCGGTCACACACAACAAGAAACGAAAAGAGCGGTTGAACTTGTCTACAAAGAATACAGGATTCAACTCGTTGAAGAAAGGCTCAATGAATTTGTTTACTTTCTGATGATGTATTCGATCAGAGTGGCCGAAGGAAAAATTGTCCGTTTTCACCAGGAGGAGGGGGAGCTTTTAAAGCAAAGTCCGCTGAAAAACGCAGCCGTAAGGCTTGTGAATGAACTTCGGATTCCCGTCCATGAAACCGAACTTTGTTATATTTTGATCCAGCTGCTCGGGCTTTCATTCGGACAACAGCCGGCGCATGATCCGCTTTATCAGCTGTGTGAAAAGCTTGTGTTTGAATTTGAATCAAGAGCATGCATCACATTTCCAAGGAGGCGCGAGGTGGCGGAATCTCTTTATCGGCACTTGAAGCCGGCATATTTCAGAATGAAATACCGCATCCCGATTCACAATCCCCTGCTCAGCAAAATTAAGAAAGAGCACAAAGAATTGTTTACCATCGTTCAAAAGCTGATGCGGCACCTTGAAGCGCTGCTGAACAAACCGGTTCCAGAAGAAGAAATCGGCTTTATCACGATTCACTTTGGTGCATTGCTTGAACAGCCCGTACAGTCCGGATCATCGAAAAAGACGGCTGTCGTCATTTGCCCGAGCGGCGTCAGCTCATCCTTGATGGTCAGGCGCCAGCTTGAATCGCTATTTTCAGAGATTGTCGTTGAGAAGGCGATGTCTTTGCAGGAATTCACACCTGACGTCTTTGACCGTTATGATGCCGTGTTTTCCACCGTTGAGCTTAAAACCAAAAAGCGATACTACATGGTCGGGCCGCTGATGACACCCGCTGAAAAAAGCAGGCTTGTCAATGAAGTGTATCGGGAACTGTTCGGCGTGAAGCAAAAGGAGCTTTTGACAGACGAATTTCTTCACATCCTCAAGAAGCATGCCAATATCATAGACGAAAAAGGCCTGAGAGAAGCATTAGAAAATATTGTATTTATTCAAAAAGTGACGGAAACAAGGGGGAAACGACCAGTGCTGAAAGATCTGCTGACAGATGAAACCATTCAAATGGCTGACCAAATCAAAAGCTGGGAAGAAGCGATTCAAACAGCGGCAAAGCCTTTGCTTGATAAGGAGGTGATCTTGAAGGAATACACAGATGCCATGATCGACAATGTCAAAAAGATGGGACCTTATATGATCATCGGCCCCGAGATTGCCGTTCCTCATGCAAGACCTGAAAAGGGCGTCCGAAAGGTGGGAATGAGTCTCCTGAAACTGAAGGAGCCAGTCTATTTTTTGGATGATGAACAGTATCCGGTAAGGCTTTTGTTTTGCATTGCGGCGGTTGACCATACGACACATCTGAAAGCACTTTCCCAACTGACCCGGCTTCTCAGCAATAAAGAAAATCAGGACTCCTTAAAGGAAACCGAGTCGTTGGATCATATCAAACGTTTAATCGAAGCCTATTCATCCAATTAAAAACAGGAGGGATAACATGAAGATATTGGCAGTTTGCGGATCAGGACTCGGAAGCAGTTTTATGCTGGAAATGAATATTAAAGATATTTTGCAGGAAATGGGGTTAATGGAGATCGAGGTGGATCATTCGGATTTGAGCTCAGCGTCTCCTGATCAAGCGGATTTGTTTGTCGTTGCCAAAGATATCGCGGAAGGAGCAGCCCACCTGCGGGATATCGTCGTGCTTGAAAGCATTATAGACATGGATGAACTGAAAACAAAACTGGTTAAAACATTGCAGGAAAAAGGAGTGCTTTAATCACAGAAAAGGAGGAACTGCAAATGGGTGAAAGAGCGCTAAAGCTGATGATGGATGTGTTAAGCCAGCCAGCTGTATTAATTGCAGCTATTTCTCTTATCGGTCTTCTGCTTCAAAAAAAGCCGGCCAATGAAATCGTGAAAGGGACGACGAAATCGTTTTTAGGTTTTATCGTGATTTCAGCCGGGGCAGGTATTCTTGTTGGTTCGCTTGAGCCGTTCGGAAAGATGTTTCAAGCGGCCTTTCATGTGAACGGCGTCGTTCCGAACAATGAAGCGATTGTCGCGATGGCGCTCAACGAATACGGGACGGCGACAGCGCTGATTATGTTTTTCGGGATGCTGTCCAACATCTTAATCGCCCGTTTTACCAGATTAAAGTACATTTTTTTGACGGGCCATCACACATTGTATATGGCTTGTTTAATCGCCGTCATACTGGCGGTGGCGGGTTTAAAGGGTCCGTTTTTGATCGGCGTCGGAGCGGTTTCGCTCGGTTTGACAATGAGTGTGTTTCCGGCGATGGTTCAGCCTTTTATGAAAAAGATAACCGGTAATGATAAGGTCGCGTTCGGCCACTTTTCTTCAATCGGTTATGCTGTGTCCGGGTTAATCGGCAAAGCAGCAGGCAAGGGCTCGCGCTCGACTGAAAAAATCCGGTTTCCGAAGGGCCTCGGATTTTTAAGGGACAGTTCTGTCAGCATTGCGCTCACCATGACCATCTTGTACGTTTTGATAGCCTTATTTGCAGGGGCGGGCTATGTGGAGCGCGAGTTGAGCGGCGGTACACATTACCTTGTCTTCTCCGTTATTCAAGCGGTCACATTTGCGGCAGGGGTGTTTATTATTCTTTCGGGAGTCAGACTCGTGCTCGCAGAGATCGTTCCGGCTTTTAAAGGCATATCTGACAAACTTGTGCCGGATTCCAAGCCGGCACTGGATTGTCCGATCATTTTTCCGTACGCGCCAAACGCCGTATTAATCGGCTTTTTTTGCAGCTTCATTGGCGGCATCACCGGCATGTTGATTCTCGGAGCAGCCGGAGCCGTCATCGTTCTTCCCGGAGTGGTTCCCCACTTTTTCACAGGAGCCTCGGCCGGCGTCTTCGGAAACGCTGCAGGGGGGATACGGGGAGCGGTCTTGGGGTCTTTTGTCAACGGTCTGATCATTACGTTTTTCCCTGTGTTTCTGCTGCCGGTCATGGGTGATTTAGGCTTTGCCAATACGACATTTTCCGATACCGACTTTGCCGCGACAGGAATCGTGCTTGGGCATGCGTTGAAACTGCTGGGGTCTGGAGGAGTTGTAATTGGAATCGCAGCAGTAGTGGCTGGAGCGGTCTTACTGGGCTTTAAACGCGGAAAGGCGGAGAAGTCCGATCATAAAGCTGAAGCGTAAAGGAGTGGGCAATGATGTCAGTGAGGGAAATCAATATGGAACGTTTTCGTGATCAAATCAGGCTGCTGACACTGAAACAGCTTCATCACCTCGGTTTTGGGCATTATGGAGGCAGCTTGTCAATCGCCGATGTGTTGGCCGTTTTGTATGGAAAGGTGATGAAAATAGATCCCGCCAATCCGTCGTGGGAAGATCGGGACTTCTTGATCCTTTCAAAAGGGCACGGCGGCCCCGCCTTGTATGCAGCGCTTCATCTTACCGGCTATTTTGAAGAAGGTGTGCTATATACGCTAAACCGAAACGGCACGGCTCTTCCGTCGCATCCTGACCGGAATTTAACACCGGGAGTCGATATGACGACCGGGTCGCTTGGCCAGGGGATCTCGGCTGCGGCAGGAGTCGCGCTGTCGCACAAGCTTTCAGGACGCACTAACCGGACCTTTGTCATTGTCGGCGACGGTGAGCTGAATGAAGGTCAATGCTGGGAAGCGATCCAATTCGCGGCACACCATAAGCTCCACAATCTTTATGTGTTTGTGGATGATAATAAACAACAGCTGGACGGTCCGACTAAAGACATTATCGATCCGCTGGATTTTGTCAGCAAATTTTCAGCCTTCGGGTTTTATTCCGAAAGGGTAAACGGACATGAACCGGATGCGATTTATCAAGCGGTCAAAAGAGGAGAAGCCCAGCGGGAAAGGCCGGTTGCCGTCATCCTTGATACGGTGAAGGGAAAGGGCATCCCTTATTTTGAAAATATGGAGAACAGCCACCACATTAGAGCGAATGATGAACAAAATCGCATAATCGAAAAGATCATCATGACGCTTGAAGAAAAGGAAGTGAGGGCATGAATGAGGCGGCAGCAAATGTAAGGCTGGATGCTGTCGAAATGAGGCAGGCATACAGCTCGGCCGTTTATGAACTGGCTCAGGAAAACGCGGACATCGTGGCGTTGGAAGCGGATTTGATGAGCTCGATTTCCATGGACAAAATTAAACGGCGCATTCCCGAGCAAGTGATCAATTGCGGGATCATGGAAGCCAATATGATAGGGATTGCGGCCGGTCTTTCGTTAACCGGAAGAATCCCGTTTGTTCACACGTTCGCCCAGTTTGCGACAAGACGCTGCTTTGACCAGCTGTTTGTTTCAGGTGCATATGCCAAAACAAACATCAAGATCCTTGGTTCAGATTCGGGAATTACGGCTGAACATAACGGCGGAACCCACATGGCCTTTGAAGATTTGGGACTCGCCCGGCTCATCCCGAATGCCTTTGTTTATGAAGCAAGCGATGCGGCAATGCTCCAATTTTTGATCAAAAAGGCTGCGGCAGAGTACGGCATTCACTATATCAGGACGATCAGAAAAAAGGCGGTCAGGCTTTATGATGAACATGAAACATTTGCAGACGGAAAAGCAAAAGTTCTCAAAGACGGCAGCGATGCGGCGCTGTTTGCCAGCGGCATCATGGTCGCAGAAGCTTTGCAGGCGGCTGAACTGCTAAAAGAAAAAGGGATCGATGCAGCGGTCATCGATATGTATTGCATCAAGCCGATCGATCAAGAAACCGTGATTCATTACGCACAAAAAACGAATGCGATTGTCACTGCAGAAAACCATAATGTCATAGGCGGATTGGGAAGCGCAGTCGCGGAAGTGCTGAGTGAACATCATCCCGCTCCGCTCAAGAGAATCGGGGTCCATGAAGCCTTCGGACAGGTCGGGACGATCGATTATTTGAAAAAATATTACCGTTTGACCGCAGAACATATCGCACAGGCGGCTGAACAGCTCGTTTAAGATTTCTTTGTCCTGGCCGATTTTTATATTAGAATAGATAAAAGCCTAAAAAAAGTGAGGTATCTTAAATATCGTGTCAGTCAGTCAAAGAGATCGAATCGATGTGAAGCTAGTAGCTCTGGATATGGATGGAACACTTTTAAATGATGAACAGACCATTTCTGATGAAAACAGAAATGCGATTAAAGAAGCTGAGGAAAAAGGGATTTATGTCGTGCTCAGCACCGGCCGGACGCTGATGACGTGCCGGGAGTTGGCGGAGTCGCTCGAACTGTCTTCTTTTTTGATCACGGCAAACGGCAGTGAAATCTGGGATTCGTCTTTTAACCTGGTCGAGCGTCAGCTGCTACATCCCGATCATGTCCAAATGATGTGGGATTTGCGCAATCTGCACAACACCGATTTCTGGGCCGCCAGCGTCGATAAAGTGTGGAGAGGCGAGTTTCCTGAGGATATTCAGGCGTATGAATGGCTGAAATTCGGCTTTGATATTCCGGATGACGCCGTCAGAAACCGGGTCCTGGAAGAGCTGAAAAAGAACAAAGAATTGGAAGTCAGCAATTCAAGCCCGACCAATATTGAAGTCAACGCCATCGGGATCAATAAAGCGGCCGCTTTGGAAAAAGTATGCGAGCGCCTCGGCTTTACGATGGAACATGTGATGGCGGTAGGAGACAGTTTAAATGATATCGCCATGATCAAAGAAGCGGGTTTAGGCGTTGCCATGGGGAACGCCCAGGAAATCGTCAAAGAAACCGCTGACTGGATCACGGATTCCAATATCGAACACGGAGTCGCAAAAGCGATCAGGCATTGGGTGTTATCCTAGCCGAAAAAAGAGCCGATTTGCGGCTCTTTTTTTTGTACAAAATAAAAAATATTCATGAGCTGAAAAACCCTTATGAATTAGGTATTTCAGCTAAAAGTTTTTAGGTAAAACGATTTATTTTATGTGAGGTTTTCTAACAATATGATGCCAAGCGGGCAAATCCTTGATATAATCTATTCAAGTTTGATTATTCGGAATTAAGGTTCCAAAAATCGGAACAAAATGAGGGATATACTAAAATTCGACCGAATGTGCATCAATATATAGGGGGGATTTGATGAATCAAGTTGATTTAAACTGCGATCTTGGAGAAAGCTTCGGCGCTTATAAAATCGGGCTCGATGAGGAGATTCTCGAATTTGTTACATCAGCCAACATCGCTTGCGGATTTCATGCCGGAGACCCTGGCGTCATGCGCAAAACCGTCAAAATGGCGGCGGAAAAAGGCGTGAAAATCGGCGCGCATCCGGGACTTCCCGATTTAGCGGGATTCGGGCGCCGCAATATGGCGATTTCGCCTGAAGAAGCATACGATCTTGTCGTGTATCAAATCGGTGCGCTTTCAGGATTTTTAAAAGCCGAAGGTGTGACCATGCAGCATGTGAAACCCCATGGCGCACTGTATAATATGGCGGCGCAAAGCCGGGAACTGTCGGATGCGATCGCGCGTGCAGTTTATCAAACAGACCCGGAACTGATTTTATTCGGTTTGGCGGGAAGCGAACTTGTGCTTGCCGGTGAAAGAGCCGGTTTGAAAACGGCTCACGAAGTGTTCGCCGACCGTACATATCAGGAAGACGGAACGCTGACTTCCCGCCGCCAGAATGATGCGCTGATTCATGATGATGATGAAGCCGTCGGTCAGGTGATCCGCATGGTCAAAGAAGGCAAAGTCCGCAGCCTGCAAGGAACGGATGTCAGCCTTAAAGCAGATACGGTGTGCATTCACGGAGATGGTGCACACGCGCTTCAGTTTGCGAAAAAAATCCGCCGTGAACTCAGAGCAGCAGATATTAAAATACAAGCTTTTTCTACATGATGTTGACAAAAGGAGGAATACCATTTGAAACAAAATAAAAAAACAAAAGCGTCATCAAGCAACTGGACGTTGCTTTTGGGCGCCGCTTTTTTAATGGCCACATCCTCAATCGGGCCGGGATTTTTAACGCAAACCACAGTCTTTACACAGAGCTTGGCTGCAAGCTTCGGCTTTGTCATCCTCGTTTCCATCATTTTAGATATCTTCGTTCAAACCAATGTATGGAGAATCATTGCGGTTTCTGAAAAAAGAGGGCAGGAAATCGCCAACCTCGTCTTTCCTGGACTCGGCTATGTCATCGCATTTCTCGTCGTTCTGGGCGGGCTTGCTTTCAACATCGGCAATATCGGAGGCGCCGGTCTCGGCCTCCAGGTTTTATTCGGCATTACACCGCAGACGGGTGCGATCATCAGCGCCGCGATCGCGGTTTTGATCTTTGTCATTAAAGAAGCGGGAAAAGCGATGGACCGGTTTACGCTGATCGCGGGCTTTGTCATGATTTTATTAGTGGTGTACGTTGCGATTACGACCGGTCCTCCGGTTGGAGAAGCAGTAACAAAAACGATCATGCCTGATAATATCGACATTCTTGCGATTGTGACGCTTGTCGGCGGTACGGTCGGCGGATACATTACATTTGCCGGCGGACACCGTTTGCTTGATGCGGGTGTTAAAGGGAGGGCTGCGATTCCTGAAGTAACGAAAAGCTCTGTTTCCGGCATTTTGATCACATCTGTCATGAGAATTGCGCTTTTCCTTGCTGTACTTGGAGTCGTCTCAAAAGGCCTGCACATTAATCCGGATAACCCGCCGGCTTCTGTCTTCCAGCTTGCTGCGGGAAATATCGGCTACAAAATTTTCGGCCTCGTCATGTGGGGAGCTGCCGTTACATCTGTAATCGGCGCTGCTTATACGTCGGTATCATTCTTTAAAACGTTTTCTCCGAAAATCGAAAAGAATTCGCGCGGCATTATAATTGTCTTTATTATTGTATCAACGCTTTGTTTTGTAACAATTGGAAAGCCGGTCAACCTTCTCGTTCTTGCCGGCGCATTAAACGGCTTAATTTTGCCTATCGCACTCGGATCCCTTCTGATCGGCGCGCATAAGAAGAATATTGTCGGCGACTACAGGCATCCGATCTGGCTTACAATTCCGGGTGTTCTGGTCGTTATTGTTATGGCCATCATGGGAGGCTATACGTTAATCAATGAAATTCCTAAGTTATGGGGATGATATCGTTGCGTCATGTAAATGAAATGCGCCCTGACGAAGTCAGGGCCCTGATTCGAAAAGGCGAAATAACGGGTCCGACAGCCGGGATGGCCGGGGGTTTTACCCAGGCAAACCTGGTGATTTTGAAAAAAGAGCTCGCTTTTGAGTTTTTGCTGTTTTGCCAGCGCAATCAAAAGCCGTGTCCGATTCTCGATGTCACAGATCCCGGATCTCCGGTTCCGTCCATCACGGCGCCGGATGCCGATATCCGCACCGATTTTCCGAAATACCGCGTATACAGGCGCGGCGAATTGGCGGATGAAGTGACCGATATCCATTCTTTATGGGAAAACGACATGGTCGGTTTTTTAATCGGCTGCAGCTTTACGTTTGAACAAGCGTTAATCAATAACGGAATCCCTGTCAGACACATTGAAGAAAAGCGAAATGTTCCGATGTATCAAACGAATATTCCTTGTGTCCCGGCAGGCCGTTTTCAAGGGCCGATGGTTGTCAGTATGAGGCCGGTTCCGGAAGAGCAGGCGGTGCGTGCCGTTCAGGTTACATCAAGGTTTCCCGCTGTTCACGGAGGACCTGTCCATATCGGCAGTCCTGAAGCCATCGGTATAACAGACATCGCAAAACCCGATTTCGGCGATGCGGTCACGATAAAAAAAGGAGAAGTTCCGGTATTTTGGGCATGCGGCGTCACCCCTCAGGCCGTCGCCATGCACGTAAAGCCGGAGCTGATGATCACGCATTCGCCCGGCCATATGCTTGTTACCGATGTTCGGGACGAACAATTTGGCGTGTTATAGGATCTCAAAATCAATACAGAGTGGTTTATCTGTATTGATTTTTGATTTAAGGGGATGAAAGGCAAGGTGAAACAGAATGAAAAATCTATCGAATGTGACAATGTCTCCGCTCGGCGACTCCGCGGTTATCATTCAGCTCGGAGAGGGGATAAGCGAACAGACGCATCGTGTCGTCAGTGCACTGACAAAGCGGATTGAAAACGATCCGTTTCCCGGTTTTATTGAGTGTGTGCCGGCTTTCACGAGTGTGACCGTTTTCTATCAGCCGTTTGAAGTATACCGCAAGATGGAGAGCGGCAAGGCTGTTGATTCTCCGTATGAAAAGGTAAAAGCCCTCATCGAACATCATCTCCAAGAGCTCACAATGGAAGAAGAAACAAATCAGCGTACGGTGGAAATTCCGGTTTGTTACGGCGGCCGTTTCGGCCCTGATTTGGAGGAAGTGGCCGACATCAACGGACTGACTGCACAGGAAGTCATCGATATTCACACCTCGGGTGAGTACCTCGTTTATATGATCGGCTTTGCGCCGGGCTTCCCTTACTTAGGCGGAATGTCTGAAAAGATAGCCGCGCCGCGGCGGTCCTCTCCGCGGACTACGATTCCCGCCGGCTCAGTAGGAATCGCCGGCATGCAAACAGGCGTCTATCCCCTTTCAACGCCGGGCGGCTGGCAGCTGATCGGCAATACGCCGCTTGAATTATTCAAGCCTTATGAACAGCCTCCGAGCCTTCTGAGAGCAGGGGATATCGTGAAATTTGTCAGCGTGACAGAAGAGGAGTATCACGCGCTGAAGGAGGGAAAATCTTGAGCATAGAAGTGTTAAAGCCGGGTCTGATGACGACGGTTCAAGACTTGGGCCGTGCAGGTTTTCAAAAATACGGCGTGCTTGTCAGCGGGGCCATGGATGCCGATTCTTTGCGGATTGCCAATCTGCTCGCGGGGAACAGCCAGAACGAAGCTGCGCTTGAAGTGACGCTGATGGGACCGGGGCCGTCTCTCCGCTTTCAAAAACCGGCTCTTATAGCGGTGACGGGCGCTGACTTTTCACTGATGGTAAATGACGAAGAAGTCCCGCTTTGGCGTCCGGTTTTCATCAAAGAAGGCAGTGTGTTGACATTCGGCATGTGCAAGCGCGGTAGCCGTGCATATATGGCGGTAGCCGGGGGGATTGATGTGCCGCCTGTGATGGAAAGCAAAAGCACATATGTCAGAGCAGGGCTCGGCGGTTTTCAAGGAAGGGCGCTTCAAAAGGGAGACGTGTTATCGCTAGGCAGCCCGACGCCGTTGTCGGAAGCGATGTACAGAAAGCTTGCAGACCATGGCGATGGCTTGGGCTTTGGGGCTCCGAAGTGGGCTGTCGACCGCAAATATTTTCTCCCGTTAAAAAAGAATCCGGTCATTCGTGTCATCAAAGGCGATCAGTTCGCTTGCTTCACCTCATCATCGCAAGAACGCTTTTTCGCGGATACATTCCGGGTGACGGCCAAATCCGACCGGATGGGGTACCGTCTTCAAGGAGAAGCGCTCGAACTCACTCAGCCGCTGGAAATGATCTCTGAAGCGGTATCGTTCGGAACGATTCAGGTGCCGCCTGACGGCAATCCGATCGTTCTTCTCGCAGACAGACAGACAGCGGGCGGATATCCGAGAATCGCCCATATCGTATCCGCCGATTTTTCACAGGTGACGCAGATGATGCCGGGCGAGCAGGTACAGTTTCAGCTTGTCAGCCTTCAGGAAGCAGAGCGCATTTACATCGAACGGGAGACGAAAATCAGCGAACTTTCCGCCCGATTGAAGCTTGAATACATGTTATGATAGGTGTGATGTGTATCAGGAGGGGGAAGGCATGGAACATAAAAACAAAACAGTTGTCAAAGCTATGACCCTGCTCAATCTGTTCCTGACGAGAGAAAGGCTCTCACTGGGCGACATGATTGAGCTGACAGGCATGCCGAAAACATCTGTCTACCGCATGGTTTGTTCTCTCGAAGAAATGGGTTTTCTCGACCGTGACGAGAACGGGATGTATGCTTTAGGACTGCTGTTTTTGCAATACGGCCACCTTGTTTCAGAAAGGCTTGATATCCGAAAAATCGCTCTGCCTATCATGGAAGAACTCCGCGATGACGTGGATGAAGCCGTCCATTTGATCGTGAGGCAGGGAAATGAAGCGATGTATATAGAAAAAATTGAGGGCACGCAGACCGTTCGCCTCTATACAGCGATCGGGAGGCGGTCCCCTTTATATGCCGGAGCCTGCGCAAGAAGCATTCTGACATTTTTGCCTGAAGAGGAGCGGGATGCCTATATCAAGAAAACAGAGCTGGTGCCGATCGCTTCCGGTACGATCCGGGATAAGAACGAGCTGATCCGTATTTTGAATGAGTCGTACCGGAGCGGCTGCACGGTCAGTCATTCGGAGCTCGAAGACTACACCTCTGCGATCGCCGCGCCGATTTTCAATCATAAGCGCGAAGTCGCGGCGGGGATCAGCATCGCCGGGTTTGAAGCCCGCTTTCAGAAAGACCGTCTTCCTTATTTGACCGAAAGAGTGAAAAAGGCGGCGCTTGACATTTCGAGAAAGTTAGGTTTTTAGGAAAAAAGAAAAGTATCCTTTCGAGCCTCTCCCGAGTACATATATGATAGCTGCCGCGAAAAAACGGCATACCGGAGGGGGAAAGGATATGACGCTTCAATATACGGCTCTCGGCGATTCTCTAACCGTCGGGGTCGGTGCAGGTTTGTTTGAGCCGGGGTTTGTCCAGCGCTATAAAAGGAAAATGGAAGAGGATTTGAACGAATGCGTTTCTTTGCTTGTATTTGCGAAATCGGGTCTTGAAACGTCGGACATTCTGGCGATGCTGAACGAGCCGTTCATCATGGAACAGGTCAAAAAAGCGGACGTCATCACGATAACGGGCTGCGGCAATGACCTTCTGCAATCGCTGGAGATATATGAAAAAGAAAAGGATGAACACGTCTTTTTGGAAGCTTCCTCACACTGTCAGAAAAACTACTCAGGCATGCTTGAGAAAATCGGAGACATAAAGGGAGACAAAGATACGCGTTACCTCGTCCGTCTTCTCAATTTATACAACCCTTTTCCGTCGATCGAATTAGCGGACAAATGGATTTCCGGCTTTAACAGGCATTTAAAACAGCTCGAGTCCGCTCCGCAAATCAAGGTGATCGATACTTATGCTGTCTTTAAAGGACACGAACAAGAATATTTGTCAATTGACCGCGTACATCCAAACAGCAGAGGGTATGAAGCGATGGCGGAAAATTTGCGAGCGTCGGGCTACGGGCCGCTGAAAAGCTGAATATGATGAAGAAAGACCATTCCAATCAGGAATGGTCTTTTTTTATGCAATTCTTCAGCGAGCCTTTATTTTCCTCGAGTCGGCCGCGGCAGCCGAAACCAGACTAAAAAATGAAACTATTAAATTTTGTCACACGGCTCCTGCCAAAGTGCCGTTTTCTTTCAATTGAGCAGTCATCTGTAAGCGTTTTAATATAAAGACAAGGAGCCGACATTATTCGACATCATTTTTTTATCACAGGCTTTAAAGGACAACAAAGGAGGGTTATGAAATGGAAGAAAGACAAAATCCAGATTTCAAAGTAAAGATTCAACGTTTCGGAAGCTATTTGAGCGGAATGATCATGCCGAATATCGGTGCATTTATCGCATGGGGGATCATTACCGCCCTGTTTATTCCGACGGGATGGATGCCGAATGAGGCGCTTGCTTCATTGGTTGATCCGATGATCAAATTTCTGCTGCCGCTCTTGATCGGATACACGGGCGGTAAGATGGTGTACGACCACCGCGGAGGCGTCGTCGGTGCGACTGCAGCGATGGGTGTTATTGTCGGTGCGGACATTCCGATGTTCCTCGGCGCGATGATCATGGGGCCGCTGGGCGGCTTCCTGATGAAATTGACGGACAGGCTTTTCAAAGATAAGGTCCGTTCCGGATTTGAAATGCTGATCAACAACTTTACAGCCGGAATTCTCGGTTTCGTTTTGGCAGTGCTCGGCTTTCTTGCGATCGGTCCGGTGGTGCTCGGCTTGAACAAAACATTGGCGGCCGGCGTGGAAGTGATCGTCAATGCGAATCTGCTTCCATTGGCAAGTATTTTTGTAGAGCCTGCGAAAGTTCTTTTCCTTAACAATGCGATTAACCACGGTATTTTGAGCCCGATTGGTATTGAACAGGCCGCCCAGACAGGAAAATCGATTTTATTCCTTTTGGAGGCGAACCCAGGTCCGGGTCTCGGGATTCTTTTAGCTTACATGATTTTTGGAAAAGGCACATCAAAGCAGACCGCCCCGGGCGCTGCAGTGATTCACTTCCTTGGCGGGATTCACGAAATTTATTTCCCTTACATTCTGATGAAACCGCTGTTAATCCTGGCTGCAATAGCGGGCGGAGCGAGCGGTGTGCTGACATTCTCCATCTTTAATGCGGGGCTGGCGGCTGTTCCTTCACCGGGAAGCATTATTGCGGTGCTGGCGATGACGCCGAAAGGCAACCACATCGGTGTGATCCTTGGTGTTCTCGTCGCGGCAGCCGTTTCATTCATTGTAGCTTCTTTGATTTTGAAAACGTCTAAAGCCGGCGAAGAAGATTTAACAGCCGCAGCGGAAAAAATGCAGCAAATGAAAGGTAAGAAGAGCCAAGCCGTTTCTGCATTGACTTCGGCTGATGAAGCGGAAGAATCAGAGGCAACTTACGAAAATGTCGGCAAGATCATTTTCGCGTGTGATGCCGGAATGGGCTCCAGTGCGATGGGGGCATCGATTTTGAAAAACA
The DNA here is from genome assembly GCF_001042485.2 of Bacillus paralicheniformis. Taxonomy (GTDB): domain Bacteria; phylum Bacillota; class Bacilli; order Bacillales; family Bacillaceae; genus Bacillus; species Bacillus paralicheniformis. Next base: position 111,345 of record NZ_LBMN02000008.1, on the reverse strand, counting down.
AAGTCAAAAAAGCAGAACTCGATATCGACGTATCCAATACATCGATCAATAATCTGCCTGGAGATGCCGACATCGTCATTACGCATAAAGACTTAACGGAACGCGCAAAAGCGAAGCTTCCAAACGCTAGACACATATCAGTGGAAAATTTCCTTAACAGTCCAAAATACGATGAACTGATCAATCAGCTTAAAAAGTAAAGTTTGAGAATCCGTGAGCCTGTCAATCAGGCTCACACAACATGTATGAAAGAGAGTGATTTCCCAATGAAACCAGTACTTGCAAAAGAAAACATTCATCTCAATCAATCTGCCGCAACGCAGGAAGAAGCGATCAGGCTGGCCGGAAAGGCGCTGGTTGACGCCGGCTATGTGACCGCGGATTATATCGAGAAAATGTTGGAGAGGGAAGGCCTCACTTCCACTTACATGGGGAACGCAATCGCTATTCCGCATGGTACGGAAGACAGCAAGCGGGATGTTCTTCACTCCGGAATATCCGTGATCCAGCTTCCGGAAGGTGTCGAATACGGCGATGGCAATATCGCTAAAGTGATCTTTGGCATTGCCGGGAAAAATGATGAGCATTTGGACATTTTGTCAAAGATTGCGATCGTCTGCTCAGAAGCGGACAACGTCGAACGGATCATCAATGCGAAAAATGAAGACGAGTTAATGGCGGTTTTTGAAGAAGGTGACCAAATATGATTGCACTACATTTCGGTGCGGGGAACATCGGCCGGGGATTTATCGGAGCCTTGCTCTGCAAATCGGGGTATGATGTCGTGTTCGCCGATGTAAACGATGCCGTGATCAAGGAACTGAACGACAAGGGCCGCTATTTCGTCGAATTGGCCGATGCCGGAAGGAAGCAGGAAACGATTGGCCCGGTTCGGGCGATCAACAGTGCGACCCAGCTTGACGAATTGTATGATTTCATAGCGAAAGCCGACCTTGTCACCACTGCGGTGGGTCCTGCGGTTCTTAAGCTGATCGCAGAGCCGATTGCAGAAGGTTTGAAGCGCCGGATAAAACTAAATACACAGCCTTTAAACATCATAGCTTGCGAGAATATGATCGGAGGCAGCGCTCATCTTCGCGAGGAGATTTTTGCCCGCTTAACTGAAACAGAGCGCGCCGCAATCAGCGATTCAGTCGGTTTTCCGAACTCGGCAGTCGACAGAATTGTGCCGATCCAGCATCATGATGATCTGTTGAAAGTAACGGTGGAGCCTTTTTTCGAATGGGCCGTCGATCAAACGGAATTCGCGGGAAAAGTGCCGGATATTGAAGGTGTGACATATGTACCGGATCTCGCGCCATTCATCGAAAGAAAGCTGTTTACGGTCAATACCGGACATGCCATGGCGGCGTATGCCGGCTATAAGAAAGGTTTGAAGACGATAAAAGCCGCCATTCACCACCCGGAGGTCCGTCAAACGGTAGCAGGCGCGCTTGAAGAAACAGGCCGGTACCTTGTTCAGACATACGATTTTACACAGGAAGAGCACCGGGCATATATGACAAAAATTATCGGGCGCTTTGAAAATGAATGCCTATCAGACGATGTCACCCGTGTGGCCAGGTCGCCGCTTCGCAAGCTTGGCAGGGATGACCGTCTTGTCGGCCCGGCCAGAAAGCTTTGCGACCTCGGCTTTGAACCTGTCCGCCTTGCAGAAGGTATTGCCTTGGCGCTGCAGTTTGATTGTGCCGATGATCCGGAAGCCGTTGAGCTTCAAAGCATGATCGCTGAAAAAGGCTATGAAGGCGTGCTTCGAGATGTATGCGGACTAAAAGAGGATCATTCTTTATTCAAACTGGTGATCAGCCATTTGAAAGCATAGTTTCAGATAGAATCGGGAAAAGTTCGGCAGCCGGGCGGGGGCTGCCGAAACAGAATGTATGAACAGGGCGGCGCAGATGCAACCTAACCTGGAAACATCAGCTGTGGGCTGATGTTTCTTCACTTCTTGAAGATTTTAATAAAAAATTAATTAGTTCGAATTGAAGATTTCTTAACAGCGTTTTATGATAGGGATACCGTTTCAACCGCCGGACCCCCTTTCACTCCCGCAAAAACGACAACACCGGAGGCGGCGTTTTATGTATATGACAGCAAGGGAACAAAAATTGATGAAATACCTTTTGCATCAAAACCGCTATGTCAAAGTCAATGAAATTGCCGACTATATTGAAGTCAGCACAAGAACGGTCCACCGCGAGCTCAAAGCGGTTAAATCCGTTCTGGACAAGTACAGTCTTCAACTTGATAAGCAGCCGGGAAAAGGCTTGAAACTGGTCGGTGTCTACAGAGACAAACAGCGGCTTCTTGAAGATCTGTCCCGGGACAGCCATGTCGAATACAGTGCCGATGAACGAAAGCTTTTGATTTTATGCGCGATGCTTGAAGCGGGAGAACCGATCAAGCTTTATACAATCGCCAATGACTTGCAGGTGACGACGGCAACGATCAGCAACGATCTTGACGAGCTGGAGAAGTGGATCGCTCCGTTCGGCCTGTCGCTGATCAGAAAAAGAGGCTACGGCATAGAGCTGAGGGGGCCGGAGGATGCCAAGCGAAAAATCGTCGGAAACTTGATGGCCGACAAGCTCGATGTTCAGCAGTTTCTGGAAACAATCGAAATGAATATTAAAGGCAAGAACGAAGCGCCGGAGAAAATATTCGGTGTCGTCAGCAGGGGGAAATTGCTGAAAGCGGAAAAAGTGCTGTTTCAGATGAAAGAAAAGTATGGGCTTTCCCTTTCCGACAGTGCATACATCGCTCTCGTCGTCCACTTGACGTTTGCGATCGAGCGGATACAGCTCGGTGAAATGATTAATATGAATGAAGAAGAATTGACGGACCTGAAGCGTACGAAAGAGTTTGAACTGGCGCTTGCGCTTGCAAAGGAGCTTGAAAATGCGTTTCACGTGAAGATCCCCGAAGCTGAGGCGGGTTATATAACGATGCATTTAAGAAGTGCCAACAAAAGCTTCAAAATCGACTACAGAGCGGAAGATATCGAGCTGGATACCGCCCTCAGGACGAAAAAGCTGATCGATTTCATCTCGCAAAAAACGGGCACGAATTTAACAGGCAACCATTCGCTTTATGAAGGATTAATCGCCCACCTTGAACCGGCGATCATCCGGATCAAAGAAAAGATGTCAGTGCATAATCCGTTAACAGAACAGGTCAAAAAAGATTATTTTCTCTTATATATGGCCATAGAGGAAGGCGTCGAAACATTTTTTCCGGAAATCCGGTTTCCAGATGAAGAAATTGCTTTTATCGTCCTTCACTTTGGATCGGCGCTTGAGATGAGCAAACAAAAAGTAGACATCAGCGCGCTCGTGATTTGTTCGAGCGGAATCGGTTCATCAAAGATGCTGGCCTCGCGGCTGAAAAAAGAGCTTCCTGAAATCGCTTCCTTTGAGATATCCTCGCTGATGGAGCTGAAATCGAAAAATACCGGTGCCTATGACATCATCGTTTCAACCGTGCCGATCCCATATGAAAACATTGACTGCGTCACCGTCAGTCCGCTCCTTGACACAGAAGATGTGAAACAGATCAAACACCAGCTCACCCGGAAAATCCCGCTCATCCTTCGGAAAAAGCGGATGGCTCCCAAAAAACCGGAGCCGTTTCCTGATATGCTTCAGATTGCGCGGAAAATCGGCCATTACGCAGCCGGCATTCAACATTTACTGAGCCATTTTACAGTTGAAACGCTGGAAGCTGAATCAAGCCTGGAACATACGGTCAAACGCCTTTGCAGCACCCTTGAAGATCAAGGTCTGGTTACGGATGCAGGGCAGATGGCCGGCGGGCTGATGACAAGAGAAGCACAGGGGGGCCTCGGCATTCCCGGAACCACCTTCGCACTGTTCCATTTAAAAAGCGAAGCGGCCGCGATTCCCCTCTTTAAAGCTTATGATCTATCCAAACCGTTCGAGATCAAAGGGATGGACGGAAGCGTCATGAAGATGACGCGGATGCTTATCATGCTGGCGCCGGCCGATCTGTCTCCGGAAGGTTCCGAGATTTTGAGCTTGATCAGCTCTTCGATGATTGAAAGTGACGAAAGTATAAAAGCGTACCAGACCGGAGACCGCGAGCAGCTGTACGGAAGGCTGAACGTGTTGTTTCACCGGTTTATACAGGATAAAGAGTGGTAAAAGCCCCGGTCACCCGGGGCTTTCTTCATTTTTCGCGCACACGGTCATGTTTAAACAAAAATTTCTCCGGTTAAAAGTCTAGTAATATCAGCTAAAGGGAGGAATCACAAATGGATTTGCGCAATCAGCAGACAAACGGACAGCCGGCACAGACGCAAGACCGTCAGCCCGGCATCGAAAGCGTCATGAACCCGCGTCCGATCTATGAAGATGAAAATTACAAAGGGACGGATAAATTGAAAGGAAAGGTCGCACTGATTACAGGGGGCGACAGCGGAATCGGCAGGGCAGTTGCCGTTGCCTATGCTAAAGAAGGCGCGGACATCTCGATCGTCTACTTAAATGAACATGAGGACGCTCAGGAGACGAAAGCGCGGGTTGAAAAAGAAGGCGTCAAATGCATGCTGCTTCCCGGAGACGTCAGAGACGAAGCATTTTGCAATGACGCGGTTGAACAGACTGTAAAGGAGCTGGGCCGTCTTGATATTCTTGTCAATAATGCGGCCGAACAGCATCCAAAAGACAGCATTAAAGAGATTTCCAGTGAACAGCTTGAGAAAACATTTAAAACAAATTTCTTCTCTTATTTCTACTTTACAAAAAAAGCGATCGATTATTTGGAGCCGGGCAGCGCGATCATCAATACAACATCGATCAACCCTTACCGGGGCAATCCGCAGCTGATTGACTACACGGCAACAAAAGGTGCGATCAATGCATTTACACGGTCGATGTCACAGGCGCTCGTCAAAGACGGCATCCGTGTCAATGCCGTTGCACCGGGACCGATTTGGACGCCGCTGATCCCGTCCACATTTTCAGGTGAGGAAGTGGCGAAGTTCGGTACAAATACACCGATGGGCCGTCCAGGTCAGCCGGTGGATCATGTGGGCTGCTATGTGCTTTTAGCATCTGACGATTCTTCGTATATGACAGGGCAGACCCTCCACGTCAACGGCGGAGACTTTATCACGACATAAAAGGGGGAAGCTCGTGTGAAGGTGACAAAGGAAGACGTAATCGAATACTACGAGAAAGCGGGCATCGCGCTGAGCGACGATGATAAAGAAAACATCCAAATCATGGACTACGGTTTAAATAAGCTGAATAAGCTGGGACTTCAGCTGTTCGTCTATGTCAACACAGACCGCTACTGTGCCAAAGAGCTTGTATTATTCCCTGAACAAACATGCCCCGAACACCGGCATCCTCCCGTAGACGGGCAGGAAGGGAAAGAAGAGACATTCAGGTGCAGATACGGAAAAGTGTATTTGTATGTAGAAGGAGAAAAAACGGAAGTCCCGGCCGTTCTGCCGCCGCACGAGGATATCGAGCATTTCACCGTTTGGCACGAAATTCAGCTCACACCCGGCGAACAGTACACGATTCCGCCGGATACGAAACATTGGTTCAAAGCGGGGAGTGAAGGTGCTGTGGTTACGGAGTTTTCTTCAACAAGCACCGATGATCACGATGTGTTTACAGACCCGAGAATTTAGCGAATGGGAGCCAATCTCATTCGCTTTTTTCCGTCCGATCAAACACATCAAAGCCGATGAAGCGTTGTCCGTCATGATCGGCAAAATAAAATTGAACACCGTTCACACAAAGTGTTTTGACCGCTTCCTGTGACGTCGGTCGAAACCGATGAACGCGGGCGCCGTTTAGGAAAGCCGGTTCAAGTTTGTGTTTTCTGCCGGTCAGCGTTCCAAGCCGCGCTATTTCCGGAGCCGCCTTCCCCGGAAATTCGACACCGATCATCCGCTGATGGCGGTCAAAGTCTGCAGCCAAAGCCGTATTGCCGATATCATCGGTTGCTGCGGCAGACCCGGCACGGTTTTCCGTCAAAGCAATGTAGCCCATATCAGCCTCAGAATCAAACGATATGAAAATATTCACGTCAAAAACCTCCGTTCAATTGTTTAATATACAAGACATTGTGGAAAAGTAACAGTGGAGACGATACAAAGGAGGGAACTTAAAATGGATCAGCAGCAATTGAAGAACAAAGTGCTCGACATTCTCGATCATCATAAAATCGGTTCGCTTGCAACGGTCGAAAGCGGCAAACCTCATTCCCGCTACATGACCTTTTTCCACGACGGGCTGACGCTTTATACACCGACAAGCGATGAGACGCACAAGGCAGAAGAAATTGATAACAATCCGAACGTCCACGTGCTGTTGGGTTATAACGGCGAAGGATTAGGCGATGCATACCTTGAAATCACAGGTACGGCAAAGCTCAACCATTCAAAAGATTTAAAGGACAAAATCTGGGATGAAAAGCTTGAGCGCTGGTTTGACGGAAAAGACGATCCGAACTTGACCGTGCTTGAGATTGAGCCTTCGGAAATCAGACTGATGAATGAAGGTGAAAGCACCCCGGTCACGCTGGATCTGTAGCGCGCTGTGCTTAACAGTTTGTCATCAAGGACGAACTGTAGTATAATAAAAAACAGGAACACGCAAAAGAGCAAATAAATGGAAAGTAGACTTCTTTTTTCTTTCTTAGAAGATACTGATTTCTTCCTCTGACCCGCCCCTAACAGGATAGAGGGAAAAAAGACTTTTTGTTTCACAATTCACACTGGCGCGGCTTCGGAGCCGCAAGGACGAATGAGAGGTAGGGCTTTCGTTGTCTTGTATCAGAAATTCCATGGTGTTTACTTTCAACTCGGAACGATAGATGCTGATCTTTTACGAAATTCAAATGACCGCCTTTGGCAGCGGATAAATTATTTGCTCGAATAAATATGATAATTGAGACCGCTTCGGCTTTTGCCGGGGCGGTTTTTGATTTGCCGAAACGTTTGCGTTTTGAAAACAGTCTTACCTATAGACTGGAGGAAGAGAAATGGACTTTTTAACATCTAAGGTACTATTGATTTTTTGTTTTCTGTTGCTGATCCATTCCATCGAAACGCTCGCATACGCCGCTCGTCTGTCAGGCGCGAGAGTCGGATTTATCGCATCGGCGCTGTCATTATTTAATGTGATGGTCATCGTCTCAAGAATGTCAAACATGGTTCAGCAGCCTGTGACGGGGAAGCTTGTCGATGTTGCGGGTGCGGACGCACTTTCCCTCGTCGGCAGCCAATTTCGGTTTTTAATCTTTGGTTCAACCGTCGGTACAATTTTCGGAATGCTGCTTCTGCCGACGTTTGTCGCCGTATTTTCGAGAGCGATTGTTCATTTGGCAGGGGAAAACGGCTCCGTTTTGCAAGTGTTTCGCAAGGCGTTCTCAAAAAATATCTTCAAGCATGCCAAGCATTATGCGAGAAGACCGAGTCTGGAATATGTGAAAGACTTTCGGTTCTGCTACATACCGAAGCGGCTGTTTGTCTTGAACATGGCCATCACGGCGATTTATACAATCGGCGTTCTTGCCGCTCTTTATGCGGGCGTCCTCGTGCCCGAAAGGCATACGACCGCGGTGATGGCTTCCGGCCTTGTCAACGGGGTGGCGACGATGCTGCTGGCGCTGTTTGTCGATCCGAAGGTTTCGGTACTTGCAGATGACGTAGCAAAAGGGAGGCGGAGCTACACCTATTTGAAATGGGCTTCGATCACGATGGCAACATCGAGGGTGGCCGGGACGATTTTTGCCCAAGTTCTGTTTATCCCGGCTTCTTACTATATCGCATGGATGACGAAGTGGATGTAGTCGATTTTTGACGAAAAGATCAAAATTCGATCATTTTTCTTTCAAAATGAAAGAAATGAAAACAAAAGATTATCTTTTTCGACACGATTAGACGGCTTGATCTTTCTTTTATTAATTGCCCGCTGTTTGATCCTGTGATAGTCTTATGTGTGGCGGTGATAAAAGTGGAGAGGGTTAGAGTAAGAGTAAGAAAACCGAAAAGAAAAAGGCGAAAAATCATAAAGCGCCTGTTTACCTTAATGTTGCTGGTTATCATAGCAGCAGCGGGTTATACCTACTTTGAATACAAAAAAGGCTTATCCGAATCTGACGGGGATTTTAAAGAAGACGGTCAGTTTGAATTTAACGGGGAAGGCTCTGATCTTGATGAAGTGAACATCCTCGTTCTAGGGATCGATTCAAGAGGGGAAGACCATTCAAGGTCTGACTCGATGATGGTGATCCATTATAATAAAAAGCAGAAACAGCCTAAATTGATTTCGATTATGAGGGACAGCTATGTCGACATACCGGGATATGACAAGCAAAAAGTCAATGCGGCTTATGCATACGGAGGCCCGGAACTCGTCAGAAAAACATTAAAAGAATCCTTTGATTTGGACATTAACTATTATGCCATCATCGATTTTAAAGGTTTTGCCAAAATCGTTGATGCGGTGGCGCCTGACGGCATCGAAGTCGACGTTCCGAAAAAAATGTCGTACGGAATCGGCATGACACTGCAGCCGGGAAAACAAATTCTTCACGGTGATAGGCTGCTGGGCTATGTCCGGTTCAGGCATGACAGAGAAAGCGATTTTGGACGGGTCAGAAGACAGCAGGAAATCTTTTCAGAGCTTCAAAAAGAAGCGATGAGCATCGGAAATATCGCCCAGCTTCCGAAGCTGTGGGGGCTCGTCGATCCGTATATTGAAACAAACATTCCGAACGGCGTCATCTTCTCCCTCGGCAAAGACTTTTTGCTCGGAAGCGTAAAAGAAACCAAAAGCTTCAGGCTCCCGGTTGACGGATCATTCACGAACAAAGACGATCCAACATACGGGGCGGTCCTCGATTTAGACCTTGAACAAAACAAGGAAGAGCTGAAACGCTTTTTAAATGAGTGATCAAAAAAACCGCCGGGTTTCCCGGCGGTTTTTACTGATCATATTTTTTTAGTCCCCGGTCATAAAGGAAATTGCCGAACGGAACAAATGCGGCCACAAGACCGGCAGCCGGCCATTTCACAGACCACCTCAGCACAAAAGTCGCATACAACAGAACAAACAAATACAAAATAAACAATCCGCCGTGAAGCGATCCGACAATCGTAACGGCCATCGGATAATCCGCCCAATATTTAAGCGGCATGGCGATAAACAGCAGGATTAAAAGCGAAATGCCTTCAATAAAACCCATCAACCGAAGGCGGCCAATCGGCGTTTGCAGCATAGTATACCTCCTGTGGAGTGATAGTCTACCTTTATACTATAAACCAAAAGGGGACAAATATGACAGGTTTTTTCTCCGTTGGATTTATGCGTCTGCCGGAAGCTTCATTAAAGCGCCGAAATATTGCTGAGCAGTCGTAAAACAAATAAATGCGGTCAATTCCGTTATTTCTTCTTCTGAAAACACTTCTTTTAAAACATCAAACTGCCTGTCTGACACGCGCTCCCTCTGCGCCAAAAAGACCTCTGCAAACCCCATTGCAAAGCTCGTTTTCTGCTGATTCGGGATCTCGGGTTTCCCCTTTGCCTTGCAATATTCGCATCCGTTTCCCTGAGCCAGCACGCGGCGCACCTGCTCCTTCAGTTCCTTTGATAAAAAGCCGTCTCCTGACAGCTCCTCAGCTAAAGCCGTCCAGTTTGACATCAGGCTTTCGGAGTGTCCGAGCAGCCGCTGAAACGGCGTCTCTCCTCTGTCTGAAAAATTGATTCTTGTCATATGATGATCACCTCTTCATAATCATATATAAGCAGAAGTGAAAAATGAATTTCGAACGAAAGAATTTTCATGATAATATTAAAATGATGAAATAGAATGAAGGGAATAAAGTTACATATGAAAATTGATGACCTCGATTTTAAAATCATAGCCGAATTAAAGAAAGACAGCCGTTTATCGATGCGGGAGCTGGGCAGGAAGATCAGCCTTTCCGCGCCGTCTGTGACCGAAAGGGTCAGGCGGCTCGAATCGTTCGGCGTCATTAAAAAATATACGCTTGACATCGATTACCAAAAGGTCGGCCTTCCCGTATCCTGCATCATTGAAGCAACGGTGAAAAACGGGGAATACGAAAGGTTTAAAGCGTATATCGAACGCCTCCCGAATATTGAATTCTGCTACCGGATCGCGGGAGCCGCCTGCTATATGCTGAAAATCAATGCAGAGAGCCTGACGCAGATCGAAGCGTTTATCAATGAAACATCACCATATGCCCAAACCGTGACACACGTCATTTTTTCTGAAATTGAAATAAAGGAATCATGAACATTAGAGCTGCATCTGTATCATCTGTTATAATAAAAGGATGCATGAACAAGAAAGTGATGTGATGGACTTGTCTAAAACAGTCGTTTTAGCAGAAAAACCTTCAGTCGGCCGTGACTTGGCCCGCGTGCTGAAGTGTCATAAAAAAGGAAACGGATATCTTGAAGGCGACCGCTATATCGTGACATGGGCGCTCGGCCATCTGGTCACATTGGCGGACCCTGAAGGATACGGAAAGGAATTCCAGTCTTGGCGGCTTGAAGATCTGCCAATCATCCCCGAGCCTTTAAAGCTTGTCGTCATTAAAAAGACCGGAAAGCAGTTTCAGGCGGTTAAATCGCAGCTGATCAGAAAAGACGTCAAAGACATCGTCATAGCAACCGATGCCGGCCGGGAAGGCGAGCTTGTCGCCCGCTGGATCATCGAAAAAGCAAAGATTACGAAGCCATTGAAGCGCCTGTGGATTTCATCGGTCACAGACAAAGCGATTAAAGACGGATTTAAAAACTTAAAGAACGGCAAAGACTTTGAAAACCTTTACCATTCAGCCGTGGCTCGAGCTGAAGCCGATTGGATCGTCGGCATCAACGCGACGAGGGCGCTGACAACGAAATTCAACGCCCAGCTTTCCTGCGGACGCGTACAGACGCCGACATTGGCGATGATCGCGAAAAGAGAGGAAGATATCAAGAACTTTAAACCCGTCCCTTATTTCGGCTTGCGTGCAGCGGTTGACGGTATGACGCTGACGTGGCAGGACAAGAAAACGAAGCAGACCCGCACTTTCAACGCGTCTGTGACGTCACAGCTTGCAGGAGCGCTGCAAGGAAAACCGGCCGCTATCGTCGACTTGAAAAAAACGGCGAAAAAAAGCTTTGCCCCCGGACTTTATGATCTGACCGAGCTGCAGAGGGATGCCCATAAACGCTACGGATTTTCCGCAAAAGAAACGCTGTCCGTTTTGCAGAAGCTCTATGAGCAGCATAAGCTCGTCACCTATCCGCGGACGGACTCAAGATTTCTTTCTAATGACATCGTCCCTACGCTGAAAGACCGTTTGGAAGGCATGCAGGTGAAGCCTTATGCTCAGCATGTGACCCGGATCTTAAAGCATGGCGTTAAAGCCAATAAAAGCTTTGTTAACGATGCGAAAGTATCCGATCACCACGCGATTATTCCGACGGAAGAGCCGCTTGCGCTCGGTGCGTTAAGCGAAAAGGAAAGAAAGCTTTACGATTTGATCGCGAAGCGCTTTCTCGCCGTTTTAATGCCGCCGTTTGAATATGAAGAAACTAAAGTGTTCGCCGAAATCGGTGGAGAAACCTTTACGGCAAAAGGGAAAACCGTTCAGTCGCAAGGCTGGAAAGCGGTGTACGATTTCGCAGACGAAGATGATGACGAGGAAGAAAAGGATCAAACCCTTCCTAAACTCGCAAAAGGCGACACGCTGTCCGTCCGGTCTTTGACAGAGACGAAGGGTGAAACAAAACCGCCGGCGCGGTTTAATGAAGGAACATTACTGTCTGCGATGGAAAATCCGGCCGCATTTATGCAGGGAGAAGAAAAAAACCTTGTGAAGACTCTCGGAGAGACGGGCGGACTCGGGACGGTGGCAACACGCGCCGACATTATCGAAAAGCTGTTCAACACATTCCTGATCGAGAAAAAAGGAAAAGATATCTATATCACCTCAAAAGGAAAACAGCTCCTTGAGCTTGTTCCGTCAGATTTAAAATCTCCTGCCCTCACCGCTGAATGGGAGCAGAAGCTGTCAGGCATTGCGAAAGGAAAACTGAAATCCTCCGCCTTTATCAAAGAAATGAAGGAGTACGCAAAGCAGACGATCAGAGAAATCAAAAGCAGCAATCAAACGTTTAAGCATGACAATATCACAGGGACCCATTGCCCTGACTGCGGAAAACTGATGCTGAAAGTAAACGGCAAACGCGGCACAATGCTCGTCTGCCAGGACAGGGAGTGCGGCCACCGCAAAACAGTCGCCAAACAGACGAACGCCCGCTGCCCGAACTGCCATAAGCGCATGGAACTGCGAGGACACGGAGAAGGCCAGACATTCGCCTGCGTCTGCGGCCACAGAGAAAAACTCTCCGTTTTCGAAAAGCGCAGGGCAAAAGACAAAAATTCAAAAGCATCAAAACGCGATGTACACTCCTACATGAAAAAGCAAAACAAAGATGAGCCAATCAACAACGCGCTCGCCGAACAGCTGAAGAAGCTGAAGCTTGATCAATAATCATCAAACAGCCTGCCGGAAACGGCAGGCTGTTTTAATGTGACCAAATATCACAAAACTAGCGAACTTGTCAGTGGAAAAGTCGCGAATCTACACGATATTTTCATACTTCTATTTATGCCGGAAAGCTGTTCAAAGGAATCAGTTGTTTATAAAATTCAATTAACCGGGGGATTGGTTTGGCTGTGCTTTCCCTCCTTTGGTGCGATTGGCCCTTCAAAGATACTAGTACAGAGATCTTGGTAATGGGCTATTTCAGATCCAAATACCTCTCGGGATTTACGCATCAGTTCGGTGAATACGGACTGATCCCTCACCGATTCATTCAACGATGCAACTGCTTCAGCCAGTGCAGCACGAGCCGTCATTGCTTGGTGGTTCACGGATTGGACGTCCCAATACACATCCGGTGTTCCAGAACTAATCCGTGCCAGTAGCGCAAGCATAGTTGCATGCGGAGGGGGTGCAAGAGAACCAAGTTTTGCAATGTCAACATCTAATTCTGCGAGCGCCAATCCAAAGGTGAGTATCGCTGCATGAGTGAGTGCTTGCAAAGCCGCGGCCAATTGATCATGCTCCTCAGCTTCTAATAGCACCGGACGACCTTTCCAATCTAAAATCATCTGAATCAAATGACTTCCTTTAGGCCCATCGTTTTGAACGATGACAGCTACCGGTCTACCCACGATACTAAGGCTGGGAGCAAACATAGGGTTAAGACCTATGCTTTCGAAAGGCAAACCCAAAGCGTGTATTTTGTTAAATATGGGTGATTGTACAGAAAGAGTGTGCGCCAAGAGAGAATCAGGCTTCATTAACGTCCCGACAACTTTTACTGCTTGAAGAGCCGCGGTCTCTGGTAAAGCGAGCATCACCATGTCGGCCTTTTGGATCTTATCTTTGGCCTGTGGAGTCGGAACCGTAATGTCACATTTCATGAATTGTCGACGAACGGAAGGAGGATTCATATCGATAATACATACTTCAACACCCGATTCTTCAAGAAGGTCTGCAAACATCCCGCCAACGCCGCCGGCTCCTCCCGCAATCACACACTGCCTTATTTCCTGACTCATCTTGAACCTCCCACTGCAGAGACTTCCGCTGCTGCGATAGCTGAGACCATAGCTCGCGCTTTAACCTGAGTTTCTTTGAATTCCTCTTCTGGATCTGACAATGCTACGATCGCTCCTCCGACACCAAAAGTCGCCTTGTCATCGGTCACAACAACTGTGCGGATAACAATACTAAGATCCGCAGCTCCACTCAGTCCAAACCAGCCGAGGCTGCCCGAGTAGACACCGCGGGGGCCCTTCTCGAGTCGGTCTATGATTTCCATCGTCCGAATTTTCGGAGCACCGGTCATCGAACCGCCTGGAAAAGCAGCGCGGACGCAATCAACCGTTGATTTGTCCGGACGTATAGTGCCGCGAATCGTCGAGATCAACTGGTGAACTGGTGCATATGTTTCTACATCGAAAAGCTTAGGTACATGAACAGATCCTATTTCACAAACAGTGTTAAGGTCATTTCTGACTAAGTCAACGATCATTAAGTTCTCTGCGAGATCTTTTTCATCACTTAGCAACTCATTTCGTAATTGGTGATCTTCAGCAGAAGTCCTGCCTCTCATCCGGGTACCCTTGATCGGTTTGGACTCAACGATACGATCAGCACCGATTGAGAGGAACCGTTCCGGAGAGGCACTTAGTACTGCTGCATCCGCAAAGTTTAAAAATGCCCCATAGGGAACCGGACTGATTCTTCTCAGATGCGTATACGTAATCCAAGGATCTATAGGGGTATAAACAGTTGCTGAATTAGTCAAACATATCTCATAGGATTCACCATTGCGGATTTCTTCTAAGCAATTGTTGATCAGTTGAAGATAAGAAGGCCGGTTATGCCGAAACTCGATTGGGATATTGTGGTCTGGCACGGATGTAAGGACTGAATCCTTGTCCGAATCGTTTGCTGCAGCAGGAATGTCATTCAAGATTCGCTCTGCCGTATTTAGCCAGTTGAGTGCTTGCTTATCCTCATCCCCAGTCGAAAGACACAACAGATAGGCTTCCTGTTCAAGATGATCAAAAACAAGCATGCGGTCAACGAAAAGCAGGGCTGCATCAGGAATCTCAGATTGATACCGGCTGCTCCCGCAAGTTTCAGCTTTTAGCTCATAGCCAATGTAGCCCACATAGCCGAGATTGAAGTCAAAGGGAAGGCCTTCCGGAGTAGATGTTGCCCGACGGCAGATTTGCTCATCAAGATAATCATAAAATGACTGTTGAATGAACTCCGTCTCTTGACCCGAACGTTGTACTTTTACAACACCCTCTGCTACTCTATAGGTCAAATATTCAGCATTCTCTCCCGCACCATCGCCAAGATAGGAAAATCGTGACAAGCCTTCGATGACACTGCTGCTGTCAAGCCAGAATCCATGAGGTGCATCAGCAAATAGTGTCTGGTAACTTAACTGAGCGTCAGGAAATCCCGATAATTTTCGAAAATGGATCCGGTAGAAATCGCTTTTAGAATGGGAAGGCTCCTTTAATTTGGGAGACGGTCTGGATCGTTCAGTGCGCTTCGGAGTCAGGTCTCTAAAGTTGGCAAGCAACTCGTGCCCATAATGACTGCAGATTGACTCGGGGTGGAATTGCACACCCCAAATCGGCAGATTGCGGTGTCGAAGCCCCATAATCAACTCATCTTTTGTCCACGCAATCGCTTCCACATCATCACCCAGATCAGTAACGACAAGGGAGTGATAGCGTACGACAGAGAACTCAGGAGGAAGCCCGTCAAAGATATCAACCCCTGAATGGTGAATGACTGATGTTCGTCCATGCATAGGCTCAGAAGCGTGGTTCACCTTCCCGCCAAACAAATGAGCTATGCCTTGATGTCCAAGACAGACTCCGAGGACTGGCAGCTTAGCTTCTTGAATAATAGTTGCATTAATACCAAAGTCCTCAACCCGTTCCGGTCGACCGGGGCCTGGGGAGATCACGATGTTGTCAATCTCATCAATCGGCACTTGTGACCAGTCCACATCATTACGGACAACTATTGGCGGTCGGCCATTTACTTCGCCGATCAATTGATACAGGTTGTAAGTAAATGAATCATAGTTGTCAATTAGAAGTGTTTGTATCCCTGCCCCCATTAAACAAATCCTCCCTTTTTCTTTTTTGGCCGGCCAGGCTTGAAGAAATGTCCTGTCTCCGATTTTCTGAATGGTCAATTACGATATCCTCAACCCTGCACGTTTCAGAAATAATGAGCTCATAAAGGTTACGCAAAAACTCTTGACTTAAACCATTCTCGTCAGCGTATCGAGCTGCCCGTTCCTGGACAAAGTTAATTCGGTGCGGCTGCATCATCGGAATATTATACTCGCGTTTGTATAATCCAATCTTAATGCAGCATTCTAAACGTTCTTTCAATGTATCCAACAGTTGTTCATCAATACGATCAAGTTTTACACGCAGGCCCTCAAGCCCCTTTTCTATTTCTGATAACATGTAAATGCCTCCAATTCTAAATTCTTTTATTAAAGAGAGGGACTTTACCTTGACGATCCGCGTCTCTCCTTTTCACCCGAAACTTAGACTATGAAGTATACGGTTAATAAGATAAGAAGATTTGAGTGTTTCGACTATAGTTTCAGTGAAATTACCTTCAGATCGCAACAACCGAATCTCGAAGACAGATGGCTTCCACAGCACTTGAAACTGATAATCTGCAGCATTATGAATACCTAACGTGCCGAGGAGACTTAACAAGCGGATTGAAATTGTCGTGGTATCTGCATTAATAGAATAGACCAGCTTGTCCTTCTAAAATGGAGTAACCTTGATACAATGCCGCATGACAGGTGGATTCACATACGTACGAGCACTGCTGACCCATCAGATCAGGATGATTGGATAAACAATCCAGTATCAAATGCTAAAAATTTTATAAAAGCAGATTATAATAGTTGCCGCCACGACCACCCCTGTGTTTGACGAAGGATTTAACAATCTTAACTTTCATCGATGCTATGCAAATTCGGTTTATTTCTGTTAAATTATAACTCCGAACCTAAATTATAACAATTTAAATATTAAAAAAAGTTTCAACACTTGTGTGAATGAACTGCGCCGCAATTGCTCTAAAGGATGAAGACCAAATGAAAAGGCATGAGTGCCATACAATTCCGGACTCATGCCAGTCTAACCGCTTCATGACATTTTATTGTCTAACTTCGCTGGGGCATATCAAAATGAGTGGCAGCCTTTTAGTAGATTTGATCATGTATACATGGAGTGGTGCTTAGGATAGGTGCCGCCGGATTTACCGGGCATGGCTTCAAGTTCAGCAGTGTGGCGGAGAGATCTTTATGCGAGATGAGCACGGCTGGGAACACAAAGCATGAAACAGCCGCTGTCGTGGTTTCCTTCACTTTCGTCAGCATGCCGGATCACGTTTCCCGGCAGCGAAAAAGTGGTATGGAAGAAACAAAGGAGGACGTGATATGGCAAACAAAACCGCAGGAAAAGTAGCTGCAGAACTGCTGAAGGAATGGAATATTGATCATGTTTACGGCATGCCGGGGGACAGCGTCAACGAATTTATCGATGAATTGCGGCATGAAGAAAACAGCCTCCGCTTCATTCAAGTGCGCCATGAAGAAACCGCTGCTCTCGCTGCCGCAGCTGATGCGAAGCTGACAGGCAAAATCGGCGTCTGCCTTTCGATAGCTGGCCCGGGTGCCGTTCATCTGCTGAACGGATTGTATGACGCCAAAGCTGACGGGGCGCCTGTGCTGGCGATTACAGGGCAGGTGTCTTCAAATGAAATCGGAAGAGATTACTTTCAGGAGATCGGTCTTGAACGAATGTTTGAGGATGTGGCTGTCTTTAATCAGCAGGTTCATTCGGCCGAAGCCCTGCCTGACCTTTTAAATCAGGCGATCCGTACCGCCTACAGCCAAAAAGGGGTCGCCGTACTGAGCGTATCCGATGATCTGTTTGCGGAAAAGATTAAGCGGAAGCCGGTTTATACGTCTGCGCTTTATATTGAAGGCGATCTTCAACCGAAGCAAAGCCAGCTGATGCAGTGTGCACAATTGATTAATCATGCGAAAAAGCCGGTGATTTTAGCCGGAAAGGGAATGAAATCGGCAAGAGATGAGCTGCTCGAGTTTGCCGATAAAGCGGCCGCACCGATCATCGTTACGCTCCCCGGGAAAGGAGTCGTACCCGATCGGCACCCGCACATGCTCGGGAATCTCGGACACATCGGTACAAAACCCGCATATGAAGCGATGGAGGAAAGCGATCTGTTGATCATGCTGGGGACTTCTTTTCCGTACCGCGATTATCTTCCGGAAGATGCGCCGGCTATTCAGCTTGATAACAACCCGGCGAAAATCGGCAAACGGTATCCTGTCACCGCCGGCCTTGTCTGCGATGCGAAAAAAGGGCTTATGGAACTGACGAAAACCATTGAACGGAAATCGAACCGCGCATTTTTGGAAAGCTGTATACAACATATGAGGAAGTGGCGTTATGAAATTGAAAAAGACGAACAGGTGGCGACAGAACCGCTCAAGCCTCAGCAGGTGATTGCAAGGCTTGAGGACGCAGTCGCCGATGATGCGGTCCTGTCTGTTGACGTCGGAAATGTGACGGTTTGGACGGCGCGCCATTTTAATATGACCAATCAGGATTTTCTGATTTCAAGCTGGCTTGGCACGATGGGATGCGGTCTTCCAGGCGCGATTTCCGCAAAGCTTTCCAATCCGGAGCGCCAAGCTGTAGCCGTGTGCGGAGACGGCGGCTTCAGCATGTCCATGCACGATTTTCCGACTGCTGTCAAATATGACCTGCCCATTGTTGTCGTGATTTTAAATAATCAGAACTTGGGAATGATTCAATATGAACAGCAGGAAAAAGGGCATGTTAATTATGCAACAGCGCTTGAAAACGTCGATTATGCCAAGTTTGCCGAGGCCTGCGGCGGGAAGGGCTTCAGCGTGACAAAGCACGAAGAGCTCATTCCGGCTTTGAAAAATGCCTTTCAATCACAAAAGCCGTCGATTATCGATGTGGCCATAGCAGATGAACCGCCGCTTCCGGGAAAAATATCTTATACACAAGCTGTCAACTACAGCAAATATATGATCAAAAAACTGGTTGAGAAAAAAGAGCTCGACTTGCCGCCGCTGAAAAAAAGTTTAAAAAGGATTTTTTAGTATGATGCCAAGGGAGATCGTCCCTTGGCTTTATCATGTTCAGATGTTAAAATTTGATGGATAGTATTGGGATATCCGCGTTTTTTCTTTTTGCATCAAAACCCGTCTCAACACAATAAAAAGAGAGGGGATTGAAACGTGGATTATTTTAAGAAAAGTACCTTCAGTACAGCTTTCATACTATCAGCCGGATTGCTGTTGATGTCAATCATTCCTCAGCACGCCTTCGCTCATGGTTTTGTCGAAAAACCAGGGAGCAGAGCGGCTCTGTGCAGTGAGGCTTACGGACTTCTCAATCTGAACTGCGGAAGCGTGATGTATGAGCCGCAAAGCCTGGAAGCGAAAAAAGGGTTTCCGCATGACGGCCCGGCAGACGGACAAATAGCATCCGCGGGCGGACTGTTCGGCGGGATTCTTGATCAGCAGTCGGAAAATCGCTGGTTTAAACATATCATGACCGGCGGAGAACACACCTTTACCTGGACATATACCGCCCCCCACAACACCAGCCAATGGCACTACTATATCACCAAAAAAGGCTGGGATCCTGACAAACCGCTAAAGCGTGCAGATTTCGAACGGATTGGAACCGTTCCGCATGATGGTTCCCCTGCATCCCGCCATTTATCTCACCAAATTTACATTCCAGAAGACCGCTCCGGGTATCATGTGATATTGGCCGTTTGGGATGTGGCTGATACTGAAAACGCTTTCTATCAGGTGATCGACGTTGATCTAGTGAACAAATAAAGCCCAGTAGTCTGAAAACCGATTTGTGAATCAGCGGGTTTTGGTGCAAACAGAGAAAATAAGTAATCAAAAACCCCGGCATGTTTTGGGAAAGCCGGGGTTTTTGGTATTCGTTATTTCTTTTTCTTCATGGCGGCAGCCATGAACGGCAGCAGGGTGCCGAACAGCATTGTGCCGCCGAAGAAATTCCCGAGGTAAGGCTGTCCGATCAGGTAACAGACGGCAAATACAGCCGCAGCAAGACCGATCATGATATAGCCTGGATAAAACCTTTTTTTAAAGCTTGTCCGCTGGGTCACCCGGAAAAATATCAGCCCGATGACGAGCGGGACAATCCATAGGTAAAACAGTATAAATACTTTCATAATCAAAACTCCATATTTTTTTATCTATCATACCAGATTGCAGTATAAAATGCGTGTGACAAATCCCGGACTCATTTGCTGCGGGCGAGGTATTCCTCCTTCAGGAGCCCGTATACGAAATGGTCGGCGAAGTGGTCGTGGAGCCACTCGCATTGCCTGAGGCAGCCTTCTTTCGTGAAGCCGAGCCTTTCCGGAATAGCCTGGCTTTTTACGTTTTGAACAGCGGCTCTAATTTCAATTCTGTTTAAATCGTATTCGCTGAAAAGCGTGTCGATCAGCGCCCGGCAGGCATCAGTCATCAGCCCTTTTCCTTGAAAAGGCTCCCCCAGCCAATAGCCGATCGAAGTCGTACGGTTGATCCAATTGATATAATGGAGTCCGATGATTCCGGCAAAATGGCCTTGATGCCATATTCCCGCTTGAAACCCGTTGTTCGCAGCGGCCTGTTTCATGCATTCTTCGATAAAAGCTTCGGTATCCTCCAGCTGCTTTGTGCCGTCCACCCAAAACAGCCATTTCCGCAACACATCTTTAGACTGCTGGATCTGCATATAAACTGCTTTGGCATCTTTTGGTTCGAGCATTTTTAAATAAAGATCATCACGCACCATTAATTTAAACATCCAGAATCCCCCTTTTCTTCAGTATAATATAAAAAAGCCGACCAAGGTCGGCTTTAACCAGAAAATGTATCGTAAATCAAGAAAATATTAAGGGCGACGATTAAGGCGGCGATCAGCCAGGAGACGGCTGTTATCCACTTCGCATTTTTCAGGCTCCCCATAATGCGTTTATTGCTCGTAAATAAGATAAGCGGGATAAGGGCAAATGCGATCCCGAATGACAGGACGACCTGGCTCAAGACAAGAGCGGTTGTCGGATTTACCCCTGAAGCAATAATAGCGATAGGCGGCAACATCGTAATGAACCGTCTTAAATAAAGCGGAATCCTGAAATTAATGAAGCCCTGCATGATAATATCTCCTGAAAGCGTTCCGACAGACGAACTTGATAAACCGGCGATTAACAGGCCGACGCCGAACAGTACGGCGGAAAGCGGACTGACCATGCTGCTGAAGTGGCTGAAGGCCACATCAAGGTCTTCGACAAAAATGCCGTTCTTATAAAACAGTGCAGCGGCGACGATCAGCATGCTCGCATTGATTGCTCCGGCAATCAGCATGGCGATTAAAATGTCGATGAACTCAAACCGGAATATCTTCTTCTTTTCCGCTTCCGTTTTTCCGATCACTCTCCGCTGGGTGAGAGCGGAATGGAGATAGATGGCGTGCGGCATCACGGTCGCTCCCAAGATTCCCGCCGCCAGCAGGATGCTGTCTGCACCATCGAAGCGGGGAACAAACATGCCCTCCAAAACCGAACCGATATCAGGTTTTGCAAAAAAGGTTTGAAAGGCAAAAGCGATCACGACGATGAACAGCATTCCTGTTATCGCCGCTTCTAGCGGCCTGACGCCGCGCCTTTGCAGTTCCAAAATCGCGAAAGATCCGGCGGCTGCAATAATCGATGCTTCAAGCATCGGTATGCCGAACAGCAAGTAGAGACCGAGAGCAGCTCCGATAAATTCAGCCAAGTCGGTCGCGATCACGACAAGCTCTCCCTGAATCCACAAGCCGATGGAGACCGGTTTAGGGAATTCTTCCCGGGCGACTTCGGGCAGATTTTTACCCGTTGCAATTCCGAGCTTGGCAGACAGCGACTGAATCAGCAAAGCCATAATATTTGAAAAAAGAATCACCCATAAAAGCAAGTAGCCGTATTTCGAACCAGCCGCGATATTTGTGGCGAAATTGCCGGGATCAATATAAGCTATAGCCGCGATAAACGCCGGACCCAAAAAAGGGAGCAGCCTTTTGAAGCCTTTGCTTTTTCCGTCCAGTGCATCTTGAGCTTCTTTTGATATTTGCGAGTGTTTGGACAAATCGTGACTGACCATTTGATTCACCTAGATTCTCAGTTGTTTTTCCTTGTACATAAAAGTTTCCTTAGTGCAAAAATTATATCATCATCATATGCCCGCGATGATCAATTGTCAACCATAAGATGCTATAGTATATGCTCAAACGGTTTCGCCCAAACAAAAAACCAGCACCGCTTTTGGGCGATGCTGGCCGGATATTATGCCTGAGAACCCATTCTCCCGCGGAAGATTAGGTTTAAAATGAAGACGAGAATTGCGGCTCCGATTATCGCCGGAAAGATGGCGAATCCCGCAATATCAGGCCCCCACGTTCCAAGCAGCCCGTGGCCGATCCAGGCTCCGATAAAGCCGACAACCATGGAGCCGATAATACCTCCTGGTGCACCGTGGCCTCCGATTGCGCCTCCTATTAAACCGATGACAATGGCTACGATTAAAGAAACGAGAAATCCTAACATTGTCTTTCCACCTCTTTCAATTGATTTATATTACATGTTTAGCCCGTCTCGGGCGTCTATAAACGCTTGAAAGCATATTGAGAAAGACGGCTGGCTATTCCTCGAGAAGCGAAGCGCCTGCGATGCCCGGATGCGTCATTTCATACGGATCCAGAATGAGATCCAATTCTTCCTCTGTCAAAACATCATGGAGCAAACACAGCTCGCGCACTGACCGTCCTGTGGCGATCGCTTCTTTTGCAATTCGTGCGGCAGCTTCATAGCCGAGGTGCGGATTGACGGCCGTAATCGTTCCTACGCTTTTTTCGACGAATTCTTTCAGCCTGATCTCATTCGCTTCAATCCCGGTGATGCAGTAATCGGTAAATACGCGAAATCCGTTGTTCATGATTTTAATCGACTGCAGCAAATTAAAGACGAGTACGGGCTCCATCACGTTTAACTCAAGCTGCCCCGCCTCTGATGCAAGGCAGATGGTATGATCGTTGCCGATCACCTGAAATGCGATCTGGTTCATCAGTTCAGGCATCACCGGATTCACCTTGCCGGGCATGATGGAGGAGCCGGGCTGGCGGGGCGGCAGCCGGATCTCGGCAAGCCCTGCCCTCGGGCCTGACGCCATTAAACGCAAATCGTTGGCGATTTTGGACATGTTCATCATGCCGACTTTCAAAGCAGCCGATACTTCTGTGTAGGCATCCGTATTTTGTGTGGCATCGACAAGATGGTCTGCGCCTTTCAGCTGATAGCCGCTGATATCTGAAAGGTGTTCGACAACGCTTTGAATATATCTCGGATCAGCGTTTAAACCTGTGCCGACAGCGGTGGCCCCCATATTGACTTCATAGAGATGATGCTGCGACTGCCTGATCCGCTGAATATCGCGTTCGATGACCCGGGAATAGGCTTCGAATTCCTGACCGAGCCTGATCGGAACGGCATCCTGAAGATGAGTGCGGCCCATTTTGATAACGGAATCGAACTCCTCCGCTTTTTGGCGGAAGGCATCCAGCATATGTTCCATCGTCGATATAAGCTGTCTTAAGTGATTCAATGTGGCCAGATGAATGGCTGTCGGAAACACATCATTCGTTGATTGGGCCATATTGACATGTGTGTTCGGGCTTAAATGGAAGTAATCACCTTTTTCTTTTCCTAAAAGCTCCAAACCTCTGTTTGCGATAACTTCATTTGTATTCATATTCATTGAAGTGCCGGCGCCGCCTTGAATGGGGTCGACAATAAAATGATCGTGCCAGAGCCCTTCCGCTATTTCGCCGGCCGCTTTTACAATGACTTCGCCGAGCTCTTTATATAAACGTTTAATATCCATATTGGCGAGAGCCGCCGCTTTTTTGACCATTGCCAAAGCTTTAATCAGCTCTTCATCAATCCGGTAGCCTGTAATCGGAAAGTTCTCCACGGCCCTCATGGTTTGTACGCCGTAATAGGCGTCAGCCGGAACTTCTTTTTCGCCTAGAAAATCCTTTTCGATCCTGGTTGCTTTCGTATCCATGGCAAAACCTCCGTAGGTTGTTTCTTATGATGTATTGTGCCTCGATCGGCCGTGTTTTAATTTGCTTTTAAAAAAAGGAAAATCGTCTTCTGATTGGGGCTGTCAAGTAATAAAGAGCCTGTTTTCTCTAATAATATACGCTCATTTGAATGGCAAAAAAATTTAAAGGAAAGATATGCAGAAACAGACAAATGGTTATATAGTTATGTTTATGTATTATTAACTTAATTAAATTTCTTTACTTCATTTGTCTTTTTGTAGTAAATTTCCTTATATAAATTTTCGTATGAGAAAGGAAGAGCTGTGATGGGACATGTACTGATGATCAATTTCCCGGGGGAGGGGCACATCAATCCCTCTCTTGGCGTCACAAAGGAGCTGCAAAGACGAGGAGAAAGCATCGTCTATTATGCAGTTGAGGAATACGCTGAAAAAATTAAAAAAACAGGGGCGGAAGTCCGTTTATACCCGGATTTCAGAGAGGCTTTATCACCCGGGAAAGAAAGAGAAAAGATGGACTTTGCCGAGTTGGTATACAATATGTCAGGTAAAGTCGATGAGATCGTTCAGCTCATCTGCCAGGAAGTCAGGGACGAGTCTTATGATTATGTGATATATGACCATCACTTTTTGGCGGGGAAAATCATTGCTGAAATGCTTGGGCTGCCGAGCGTTTCGTTATGTACGACATTTGCAATGGACGAGACGTTCGCAAAAACGTTTACCCTGCAAGGCGACCTTGAAAGCTCGCCGTATTTTGAAAAATTGAAGCAATCCCTTGGCGAATTAAGTGAGCGGTACCCCGTCAGTCTCGACAAGCCGTTTGACGTATTCTCCTGTCCGGGGGACATTACGATTGTCTTTACCTCCAGGGAGTTTCAGCCTCATGCCGAGCGATTTGGAAATGACTATTTGTTTGTCGGGCCGTCGATTACGAGCAGACAGGATCCAGGCAGCTTCCCGTTCGCTGAGCTGGAGGGGGAAACCGTCATCGTGATCTCGATGGGCACGATCTTTAATCAGCAAAAAGAGCTGTATCATATGTGTATCGAAGCGTTGAAAGACTTTGACGGCAAGGTGGTTATGGCTGTTGGGAAATCAACGGATCCCGCGGATCTCGGCACCATACCGGATCATTTTATCGTGAGGCCGTATATCCCGCAATTGGAGGTTTTGAAAAAAGCCGATGTATTTGTCACCCACGGCGGCATGAACAGTACAAATGAAGGCCTGTATTTTGATACGCCGCTCATCGTCATTCCGATGGGTGCTGACCAGTTTTTCGTCGCAGCTCAGGTGGAACGGACAGGGGCCGGGATCAAGCTTGATAAAAATGAACTTTCTCCGGCTGTTTTACAAAAAACGATTGAAGATATGCTTGAAAACCGCTCCTATAAAGACGGCGCCGCCAAAATCGGCCGCTCGCTCCGCGATGCCGGCGGCTATCAAAAAGCAGCTGATGCTGTATTGGAGTTGGCGGGGAAAAAATAAGACGCTCCAAAAACGGAGCGCCCCGTTAATTCATCCTGATCTTCCGCTCCACACTGCCGTCTTTTTTATGGACGATGACGGCAGTGCCTTTGTTTTCGGCGATTTCTTTCGCCCGTTCGACGGCTTCTGCTTTTGTATCCTTTACTTCGCTGGCCCGCTTGGCGTCTTCGGCTTTGACTGCCCAGCCTTTTTCGTGTTTAATGACATGCTCGCACTTTTCCGCAAGCTCCGGCCTGCTGCTCGAACCGCTGTCACCGCGTACCGTTTCATCAGCTTCCTCCGCATAGGATTTGAGTTCGCTTTTGCTCCTGTTATCCGCCCATTCCTTCGCCTGACTCGTCGCGATCGGAATCGCCCGGCTTTCGTCGTATCCTTCGTCTACCATTGCATTCGCAATTTCAATGGCTTTCTTTTTTACCGGTTTGTCCAAATGTTTCAATGAAGCGGGATAGTCTTCCATTGACCATGGCATTTGATCATTCCTCCTTTTACATAAAGGTTTACCCTCCGGCTGCCGATCAAAAAACACGGATTCATAAAGTGAATCATTGTATACTATAAAAAAACACGATTGAGAGGGCGAACCTTCTGTGCGCAACGATAAAACAGATTTGGAAAACGAACTGAAAAAAATTGAAAAATGGGAAAAAGAGCAGCAGAAAGCGTGGTTTTGGGAAAGGATCGGGCGGCTGCCGTTCAAGGTTCTGGACAAGCTTACACCGGCATTCATTCAAGATAAAATCGGTCTCTTGCTCGACGAAATCGGCGGCTTTATTCAAAACGGCGGCCAATATTTAACGTCCGAAAAACATCTGATCCGCCAGTTTCAAAAAAAGTTCCCGGATGAAACGATCGAAACGGTCGAAGATATTCAAAGGGCTCCTTTGGAAGTGATGGATCAAATGTGTGAAAACCTCGGAAAAAACAGGGCGAATACCGCGGCTGTCCAAGGAGCGACAACAGGTGTCGGCGGCTTATTCACGCTTGCCGTCGATATTCCCGCCATCCTCGGCCTTTCATTGAAGACATTACAGGACATCGCGGTGTCTTACGGCTACGATCCTAAAGAAAAAACGGAGCGGATGTTCATTATTAAATGCCTGCAGCTCAGCGCCGCTGATATTGTCGGGAAAAGGGTGATCATTCAGGAACTCAGCCGATACCATCTACATTCAGGCTCACGGGAAAATATGATTTCGCAAATTCAAGGCTGGCGGGAGGTTGTTTATACATACCGCGATTCTTTCGGATGGAAAAAGCTGTTTCAAATGGTGCCCGTCGCAGGCATCCTCTTTGGCGCAATCTCAAACCGTTCAATGGTGAACGGCGTTGCCGAAACAGGAATGATGATGTATAAAAAGCGGAGGATCATGGAAAGGCTTGCGGAGCTGGACGCCGCAGAAACAGAGTGATAAAAAGGCTGCCGTTTCGATAACGGCAGCCTTTTTCATAGAGTTACGCTTTTTCCGTAAAGCGAGGCAGTCTGAAGATAATCGCGCATATGCCGCAGACGCCGATCAAAATCGGATAAAAAGAATAAGGAAGAATGCTGACAGGCGATATTTTCGCGATTTGTGCAGCTGACAGCATTTGCGCGCCGTAAGGAATCAATCCTTGTATCACACAGGAAAAGATATCGAGGATGCTCGCCGATTTCCTATTGTCGATTCCGTACCGGTCGGATAAATCTTTTGCCAGCGGCCCCGCTGTAATGATGGCAATCGTATTGTTGGCCGTCGCCAGGTTTGCCGCGCTGACAAGGCCGGCAATGCCCGCTTCCGCTCCTTTTTTTGAACGGATTCTCCGCGATACAAATTGAAGGAGAAATGCGATCCCGCCGTTTCGCTTCATCATTTCCGCCATTCCGCCAATCAGAAGCGATAAAATGATCAGTTCGGACATCCCGCCGATGCCTTCGGTGATCGCGGTTAAATACGTATGAAGCGTCAGGCTGCCGTCGGAAATACCGATTACTCCGGCTAACACGATGCCGCCGAAAATAACGGCCATAACATTAAATCCGAGAAGGGCGAATATCAGAACCCCGAGATACGGCAGCACCTTCACCCAGCTGTAAGTCCCGGCTTGTGCGGCAGGATGCCCTCCGGCTGAAAACACCATCAGCAGGATGACCGTGGCAACCGCGGCAGGCAGGACGATCAGGAAATTCGTTTTAAACTTGTCCGACATTTTCGTCTTTTGTGTGCGGACAGCGGCAATGGTCGTATCGGAAATAAATGATAAGTTATCACCGAACATCGCGCCCCCCACAACCGCAGCAACCGAATAGGCCGCCGGAACGCCGATTTCGGCGCTGATCCCTGCTGCGATCGGAGCGAGCGCAGCAATCGTTCCGGTTGACGTGCCCATCGACACAGAGATAAACGCAGCGATGATAAATAAACCGGCAACCATAAACTGCCCCGGTACAAACGAAAGCGCAAGATTAACGGTTGATTCAACGGCCCCCATCGCCTTTGCGGCTGATGAAAACGCGCCGGCCAAAATAAAGATCATCACCATGATCATAATATCGGGGTGTCCAGCGCCTTTCGCAAACCACTCCGTCTTTTGGCTGAGCTTCTCCTTACGGTTCATCGCCAGTGAGACAACCGATGCCGCAAGCGCCGCGGCCACGATTGGCAGGCTGTAAAAATCGCCTGTGATCAAGCCTGATCCAACGAATAAACAAACAAATAAAAACAGCGGCAAAAGCCCTGAAGCTTTTCCGTTTTGATTTTGCATGATGTACACCTCTTCTATAGGTTCAAACCGTTTTTTCACCAATATCCAACACTTTAAAAGGCGAACGCTCAAAAGTCAAATGGTAAAATAAGTTCGGGAGAAAATCAAATGAAAGAGGAGTGAAGCTGATGGATCGCAAAACGAGTCTTCTTGAATTGACAAAGGAAGTCACAGAAAAGCATGCCAATTTTTCCGTTTCGGAAGTGAACGACCATTGTATGCGAATTGCTGTTTTGGAGGGCGAATACGTATGGCATTTCCATCCCGGCTCAGATGAGCTGTTTATTGTTTTGGAAGGAGAGCTGTTGATCGACTTTCAGGACCGTCCCACAGAAGTCCTGAAAGCGAACGATTCCCTGCTGATTCCGAAAGGCGTCATTCACCGGACGCGCGCTGATGTAAGGTCGGTTAACCTTTGTATAGAAAAAACTAATGCGGAAACCGTCCCGTTCGCGGAAGGGAATGTGCTGAAGCTGATACGGTGCAAACCAGCCGGACAACAGCTTCATGCATTCAGCGAGGCGCAGGCCAAATGGGCTCCGCTGCAAAACGTCAGCGGATTCATCAGACAGTGGGGTGGATGGATGGAAACAGAAAACGGGCCGGAAGCCGTCGTCCTGGTGCTTTGGAAATCAAAGCGCGATTATTTGAACTTTATGGCCGATCATCATGATGCAATATATGAAAGAACGAATCAGAAAGGTACGTTCGAATCCATCAACATTACCCTGTTTGAAGAGCCTGCCGAGATATCTAAGACGCTGCAGAACAATACGCCGGCTCCGGTACCGGAATGGACGGTAAAAGGCAGCGGATGATTGCATGATTCCCGGACTCTTTCGTGAATGTGCTATTTGTGTTTACGCTTTTTGAAATGTGGAATGTAAAAACCATAACACTTCAAAAGGAGGAATCGAAAATGGCAAACAATAATGACAACAACAAAATGAGCAGGGAAGAAGCAGGCAGAAAAGGCGGAGAAAAAACAAGCCAAAACCATGATAAAGAATTCTACCAAGAGATCGGTCAAAAAGGCGGAGAAGCCACAAGCAAAAATCATGACAAAGAATTCTACCAGGAAATCGGCGAAAAAGGCGGGGAAGCCACAAGCCGTAATCATGACAAAGAATTCTACCAGGAAATCGGTGAAAAAGGCGGAGAAGCCACAAGCCGTAATCATGACAAAGAATTCTACCAGGAAATCGGTGAAAAGGGCGGAGAAGCCACAAGCAAAAACCATGACAAAGAATTCTACCAGGAGATCGGTCAAAAAGGCGGAGAAGCCACAAGCCGAAACCATGACAAGGAGTTCTATCAAGAAAACGGTGAAAAAGGCGGACGCCAAAGAAGAAGCGGTTAATGTACGGTGAAGAGAGGGGCTGACAAACAGTCCCTCTCAGCGTGTCGACAAACCCTCGCATTCGTTGTCAGGCCTGCGCGTCGGTGCTCACGAATTGCAACATTCGCTCCGCCCCAATGCTCGGCCTTCCTAGACTGCAAGGGTTGAGGGTCACGCTGAAAGGATTTTGTCAATAATCTGGAGGGGCTGAACATCAGCCCCTCCTTTTTTATGGAAGATGCCTGCCGCTACCGCACGAGCGCTCATATTAAAATATTATTAATTATTGATCTTCTGAAGAGATTTCCGGTCTGTTTTGTTATATAATTTACAGATGATGCATCAAATTGTAATTATAAAAGTTTGAATGCTAAAAGTTAAGGACTAAAGTACTGGTGGGAGTGTACCGAATGGCAGCGTTGATTAAATTTTTTCAGCATCCTGGGGTCAGGCGTTTTTCAGTTTTTGTTGTATTGGCGGGAGTTTTATATCTGTTCCGCAGCATGATGAATCTCATATTGCTCACATTTATCTTTACGTTTTTGATGAACCGTCTGGAAAATGTGATCCGCGGTTTTTTAAACCGCTTTATTAAAGTCAGCCAGAGACTGATTATTTCCTGTTTGTATGCGGCTCTTGCCATCGCGCTTTCGATCGGCGGTGTGGTCTATTACCCCGTGATCGTCACCCAGATTCAGCAGCTGATCAAACAAGGAAAGTATATTGCTTCTCACCCTGACAGCATTCCTTTTCTCGATATGATCACCGGTATGTTCGGCGATATCAATTTGACATCCTATTTGGAAAAAGGTCTTAACTTTATCTATACATATATCACAGATATTAGCGCGTTTGGCCTGCAGGTGGTTATGTCATTGGTTCTCAGCATGTTCTTATTGATCGAAAAAGACAAGGTCTTGAGCTTAATGGATAAATTTAAGACGAGCAAAATAGCCATTTTCTACGAGGAAATTGCTTACTTTGGTAAAAAATTCACGAGAACGTTCGGAAAGGTGCTTGAGGCTCAGTTTATTATCGCCTCCATCAATTGCGCATTGACGACCATTGCCCTCGCGATTATGGGTTTTCCTCAGCTATTCGGCCTTGCTGTCATGGTGTTTTTCCTCGGGCTGGTTCCGGTCGCAGGCGTTGTGCTCTCCCTTATTCCGTTAAGCATTATCGCCTACAGTATCGGCGGAATCGCTTATATCGTATCACTGGTATTGGTCATCATGATCGTCCATGCGATAGAGGCCTATTTCCTCAATCCGAAACTGATGTCCGCCAAGACGGAGCTGCCGATTTTCTTCACGTTTATCGTGCTGATTTTTTCTGAACATTTCATAGGGATTTGGGGTTTAATTATCGGTATTCCGATATTTGTTTTCCTGCTTGATATCCTTGATGTCACAAGTCAAGAGAAAAGCCGAACAGCGGGCACCCGAAAATAGCATATATTTGTAAATCAGAAAATTTGGTTTACATATTTCGAATTTTCAGGTATAACTGTTATATAACGAAATAGCGCCACACGTTTAATCCTTTAGTAGGAGTGGGGGACCCGATCATTTGGGGTGAATTTTTCTGTTCCCGTGCGAACTGAAAGACGGACATCTCTTCGTCCGAACCCGTCAGCTAACCTCATCAACGTGAAGAGAGTCATGTGGAACCAATTTTAATGGTAAAAGCCCATGGGAGATCTCTCATGGGCTTTTTTTGGAAAGGGGAGATATGTTATATGAAGTTAGCAACAAAAATTATTATCGCTCTATTACTCGGTGCAGTCGTCGGTATTATACTGAACGTCACTTCGCCGGATTTATTTAGCAAGCTTAATACATTTTTATTCGGGCCGCTCGGCACGATCTTCCTCAACTTAATTAAAATGCTCGTTGTACCGATTGTTTTCTTTTCTCTCACTTTAGGGGTAGCAGGACTTGGAGATCCAAAGAAACTGGGCAGAATCGGTGCCAAAACGATTTCTTTCTTTTTAGTTACAACGGCAATTGCCATTATTATCGGACTTATTTTAGCGTTGGTCATCAAACCGGGAACCATCGGAACATATGATACAAGCGCTGCGGAATATTCAGCTGAGAAAGCGCCGAGCATTGCCGAAACGCTTTTGAATATCATTCCGACAAACCCGGTTCAGGCAATGGCTGAAGGAAATATGCTGCAAATCATTGCTTTCTCCATTTTGGTCGGTCTCGGAATTACGATGCTCGGCAAAAAAGCGGACGCTCTTCTCAAAGTGGTTGAACAAGGTAACGATCTAATGATGTATCTCGTCAATCTCGTCATGAAGTTCGCACCGTACGGTACGTTCGGCTTGATTGCCGGGGCAATCGGAAGTCAAGGCTGGGACGCCATTAAAGCAATGGGGCTTTATATGATCGTCGTCATTCTGGCGCTGTTCATCCACACCATCGTCACATACGGCTCAGCGATTGCGTTTTTGGCAAAGCGGAACCCGCTCACATTCTTTAAAGATTTTTCAGAGGTTATGCTTGTTGCCTTCAGTACGTCAAGCAGCAACGCGACGCTTCCGGTTTCGATGGATGTCGCTCAAAGAAAGCTGAAAGTGCCAGAGCCGATCTCAAGCTTTGTTCAGCCGCTTGGAGCTACGATCAACATGGATGGCACGGCGATTATGCAAGGGGTAGCGACGGTCTTTATCGCTCAGGTGTACGGCAATGACCTGTCACTGACACAGCTGTTGATGGTTGTTCTCACCGCAGTGCTTGCCAGCATTGGAACAGCGGGTGTTCCGGGTGTCGGACTGATTATGCTCGCCATGGTTCTTCAAACAGTTGGCCTTCCAGTTGAAGGAATTGCGCTAATATTGGGAATTGACCGACTTCTGGACATGATTCGTACGGCTGTCAATACAACAGGTGATGCAGCATGCGCAGTCATCGTCACCGAAACGGAAAAGAAACACGGCAAAATCGAAGCCCCTCATAGTGAAGTGTCCGTGTAACTCAAAAATGATATAATCAAACAGTGCCTTCGGCACTGTTTATTTTTTTGGGAAAGAGGAGGGGGCTATGACAAAGCAGCCTGTTTTACATATAGAAAATGTTGATAAAATCATAGACGGCAAAACAATATTGAAGGATATCCGCTTAACGGCGGATGAAGGGGAGATCATCGGCCTGCTTGGACCGAACGGATCAGGAAAAACGACCCTTATTAAATTGATTACCGGGTTAATTAAAATGAAGAGCGGATCAATTGTCATAAACGGCTTTCCGATTGACCGCCAATTTGAAAAAGCGATCCGGTCGGTCGGAGCCATCGTTGAAAATCCTGAATTTTATCCGTATCTGACAGGCTATGAAAATCTGAAACACTATGCAAATATGCACGCTGGAATCGGTCGGGATAGACTGGCGGAAGTGATCAGCAGGGTCGGGCTAGAAGATGCCGCAGAAGACAAGGTCAAAACATACTCGCTCGGAATGAAACAGCGCCTCGGTATTGCCCAGGCGATTCTTCACCGGCCGAAGCTGCTGATTTTGGATGAGCCGACGAACGGATTGGACCCGGCGGGAATGAAAGATTTCCGCGAACACTTGCGTGAGCTTGCCGAAGAAGAAGGAACGGCGATCCTGTTTGCGACCCACTTGCTGAAGGAAGTGGAAGATTTGTGCGATCGGGTCGTCATCCTTCAACAAGGGAAAATCAAATCAACCGTCGTCCTCAATGATGCGGATGAAAAGCAGGAAAAGGCGATGCTGGAGGTACAGCCCTATGACAAAGCGCTTCAGTGGCTGAAAGACCAGGGATACGAAGCCCACGCCGAAAAAGGTCTCCTCGCCGTAAAGGTGGCGAAAGCGCAAATTCCTGCTTTAAATCAACAGCTTGTCGCCAATGAGATTGACGTCTATTCGATCGCTCCGTTTAAGCAGTCTCTTGAGGATGAATATATGGCGCGGACGAATGGAACGGAAGAGAGGAATACTGATGTTTAAACTGATTCAAAACGAGCATGTTAAATTGCTGAAGCGAAAAGTAACATTTGTATCGCTGGCGCTGATCGCAGTCTTTCAATTTCTCCTCGCGCTCATAACGAAAAGAATCCTGATGAGCGCCGGGACAGAGGATCATTTTATCGGCTATTTTTCATTCACCCCAAACCTGAATATCCTTTTGCAGGGGCTTTCGATTGTGGTGGCGGCTTCAATTATATCTTTTGAATATGATAAAAAGACGATCAAATTTTTGCTGATCCGCCCTGTCAGAAGAGAAAAAATTCTTGTTTCAAAATACGTGACGAGCGTGCTCGCAAGCATTTGGCTCTTTATCATTTACTACGGATTTTCTTTATTGTTCGGTCTGCTCTTTTTCGGCGTGAAGCTCGACGAAAAAGCGGAGCCGCTCTTTATCAATACGGTGACAATGATCGGTACGCAGTGGTTTGAAGTATGGATGATGGTTTCCTTTGCGTTTTTATGCTCTGCATTGTTTAAAAGCAGCGCGCTCAGCATCATGGTGTCGATCGTCGTACTGTACGGCGCCAAAATGCTTGTGACGATCATGTCGTATTTGGAAAAACCGCTCGGTAAATTTTTGTTGTTCGCTAATACTGATTTAACGCAATACGCCGGAGAGGCCAAGCCGCTTTTTAGCGGGATGACGCCTTTGTTTTCACTCGTCATCGTCTTTCTCCATCTCGTGTTTTTTCTCGGAACGGCGTGGTGGGCCTTTTGTAAACGCGATATGAAAGTATAAAATATTTTGTCTAAAGTGTGACAAAAGGAATGACATTTTTGTGAAATATGTCGTAATTACCGTGTGAATTTCCTATCCTAAATTATAATTTTAGGATAAGGGAACGGGGGATGAGACATCCATGAAAAAATTTATTACGGCATTGCCGATTGTATTGCTGTTGTCATTTTCATTTGTTTCTTTTGCCTTTAATTTCGATCATCTTGTCTATTTTAGACTGGCGCTCGGGCTCTTTTCGCTCGCAGGTTTGTTTCTGTTATATAAATTGAAAAACGGCGTCCGCTTCTTTATGGCGTATCTTTATGGAAGCTGGGTCGTGCTGGCCGGAATCGCCGCATATGAAGAACCGCTTTTTTCCGATTTCTTCTTCGGCGGTCTCACGATCACGATGGGCTACTTAACCTACATGCTGATTTATCTCGGTATGAAGGTTGACCGTCGCGGCGGTCAAGCCGTTTAGTCAAAAGCGCACCTCGCTGAAGGTGCGCTTTTTTGTTTTGCCAAGGGTATCATTTGCACAACAAGCCGTGAACGAACTATAATACTTATTAAATCTATCGGAATTTGGTCAGGAGGATGCCGGTGTGTGTTCAATATTTGTGAAAACGGAAAGGCAGCAGGAATGGCTCGGTAAAATCGGGAAACTGGCGGATGAATTTGAGAAAACAGCAGCGTATTATGACGAACATGCCCAATTTCCCGCAGAACATATTCAAAAGCTGCGGGATTCAGGCTACACAGCGCTGACGGTCGGAAAAGAATACGGGGGAGAAGGCATTTCACTCTACGATATGCTTTTGTTTCAGGAACGGCTTGCCAAAGGAGACGGACCGACAGCTCTCAGCATCGGCTGGCACTTGAGCGTGATGGGAGAACTGGCGGAAGGAAACAGCTGGGACCGGCATGTGTTTTCATCGATTTCACATGAAGCATTAAAGGGTGCGCTGATCAACAGAGCTGCAAGTGAAGCGCAGACGGGAAGCCCGACAAGAGGAGGACGCCCCGGAACCCATGCGATCAAAAAGAACGGCGGCTGGATCGTAAACGGACGTAAAACATTTACAACGATGTCTCCGGTTCTCGACTACTTTCTTGTCACCGCTTGGATTGAAGAGAAGCAAACGATCGGCGTTTTCTTGATCCATAAAGATGCGGAAGGCTTGGCAATAGAAGAAACGTGGGATATGGCGGCGATGAGGGGTACGGGAAGCCACGATCTGGTGCTGACCGATGTCCGTCTCGACGAATCCATGCTTGTCGAGCTGTTGGCAGGTAAAAGAATGGATAAAGTCAACGGCTGGCTGCTTCATATACCGGCTGTTTATCTAGGTATCGCACAAGCAGCGAGAGATTATGCCGTCCAATTTGCAAAAGACTATCAGCCGAACAGCTTGAAAGGTCCGATTAAAGAAGTGCCTGCTGTTCAGCGCCATATCGGCGAAATCGATTTGGAACTCATGAAAGCCCGCCACTTTATGTATCATGTCGCAGAGCTTTATGATGACCCGGAGCGCCGCGCCTTTTTAACAGGTGAGCTTGGAGCGGTTAAACATACAGTAACGAATACGGCCATTGCTGTCGTAGACAGGGCGATGAGAGTCGTCGGAGCGAAGAGCCTGGCGAGAACGAACCCGCTCCAAAGATTCTATCGCGATGTCCGGGCGGGCCTCCACAATCCGCCGATGGATGATGCGACAATCGGCAAGCTTGCTGGCATTGCATTCAGTGAATAGTAAAAAAGAAGCCGTTCAAAATGAGCGGCTTCTTTTTTAAGTTTGTTTTGCTTTAGACATTGCCAAAAGGCGGTTCTCGTGTCTGCGGTCGATCTTGTCATAAATGACTTCCATTTCTTTCGGGTTCTTGGCGATTTCTTTCTTATATTCTTCGACAAGCTGATGAAAGGTTTTAATCTTCCGTTTTGACATGATTATCCGCCTTTCTTGTTGGATTGGTATTCGCTTTCAAGTTCGCTTAAAGACAATTCGTAAAGGTGGCGCTCTTCTTTTTTATATATGCCAAGCTGGATAAGCCGCTGAATGAGTTGTTTCTTTCTCATTTCCACCGCTTTCTTTAATTGAGGGGCCATGTGATCACCTCGTCAACCTTTAGTGATATTGATAATCATTATCAATTAAGGGTATTATACTAAATAGTATCACCGAATGTAAAGAGACATCCTTAAAATAATATAGAAAAAATTGAAAAATATGAATTATTATCCAAAAACGTATATAAAAAATATAAAAAACGAATCAAGAACTTTTTGCGAAATTTCGACATTTTCGTTTCCCGGGAAATACTCGTGTCGAATTATTAATGAAAGCTCACTTTTATGAAACAAATATTGCTGCTGTCCCGTCTTGTATAAAAAGGACATGGGCGCTCCCATGTCCTGCGGTTCAGACAAAAAATCAGAACTTTAAACGAATTAGCTAATATGTTCAGCCAGGAACTCGTTCACTTCTTCAGGTGTTTTGGCATTTGCACTGTGAAGGTGACCCGTTTTTTCGCCGTTTTTGAAAATCAACAGGCTTGGAATGCCCATGACCTGATACTTATCGGCAAGTTCAGGAAGATCGTCTTTATTCAGCTCATACCAGTCATTTTCCTGATAAGCCTCAAGAATGTCTCCGATGAACATGTTCATGCGTGTGCAGTCCGGGCACCAGTCAGCATAAAATTTGACGATGATTTCTTTATCGGATTGGATCAGTTCATTAAATTGTGCTTCTGTTGTGATTTTTTTCAATTGCAACCTCTCCTTTTCAATGCCATTTTAATATAAAATGAAAAGGATTTACATACAAATGCTTTTTATATGCTGTTTTTAGACCGTATTAAAATAATTAGATCATTTTCCCGGGAAAGTGATAAGATAGTAAAGATGAATCCAGTGGGGGGAGTACGAATTGAAGACAAGATTAGGATTGGTATACGGCGGAAAATCAGCGGAGCATAACGTTTCTCTGCAAACCGCGCTGGCCGTCACGAAAGCATTAGATACTGAAAAATTTGATATACACCCGATTTATATAACAGAAAAAGGCGAGTGGGTGAGAGGGCCGCAACTGACAGAACCGGTTTCAAATGTGAAAATGCTTCAGTTTGAACAGACGGGCCAGACATTTTCTCCGGCATTGCTGAACCGCGATATGTTTCCGGGCGAAGCTGATGTAAAAGAAGACTCGATTGATGTTGTTTTCCCGCTTTTGCACGGACCGAATGGGGAAGACGGCACCATTCAAGGCATGCTTGAACTATTGAATGTGCCATATGTGGGCAACGGAGTCCTGGCTTCCTCTGCAGGCATGGATAAAGTGGTCATGAAGCATCTGTTTGCACAGGCAGGGCTTGACCAGGCGAAATACGTTTCATTTGTGAAAAAAACCTGGAGTCACTCCAAAGAAGAAAGCTATGATCAAGTGGAAGCGGAGCTTGGTTATCCGTGCTTCGTAAAACCGGCTAACCTTGGATCAAGCGTCGGGATCAGCAAATGCAGAAACCGTGAAGAGCTTGACCAAGCCTTTGAGCTTGCATTTCAATATGACCGGAAAATTGTCGTTGAAGAGGGCGTCATCGGACGCGAAATAGAACTCGGCGTTCTGGGGAATGATGAACCTGTCTGCTCAGTCGCGGGGGAAATCGCTCCGAAGAAAGATTTTTATGACTATAAAGCAAAATATGAAGACGGCGACACTGATTTGATTATTCCGGCTTCCCTGACAGAGGACGAATACGAAACAATGCGCAGCATGGCGGTCAAAGCGTTTCAGGCGATTGACGGCTCAGGCCTTGTGAGAGCGGACTTTTTCCTTACAAACGAAGGCAGGGTCCTGATCAATGAAGTCAATACGATGCCGGGATTCACACCGTTCAGCATGTTCCCGCTTCTCTGGAAGCAATCAGGGGTTGAGTATGCTGAACTGATTGAAAAACTTGTCGCTTTGGCAATCGATCGGCACGAAGAAAAACAGCAGATCAAACATACATTTTAACGGGACGGAGCGGACCGAATCCGGGGGAAAGCGGTTCGCCCTTATATACAGCTGCAGACACTATCCTTATTTGTGGTAGTGTCTCTTTTCCTTGCTGGAGAAAGAGAGGGACATACATGATAACGAGAACGGTAAAAGAAATTGCTGAAATGTCGGAAGGCGTTTTGACGAATGAAGCTTTTGAAGGGCGTCTCGTCAAAGGCGTCTCAACCGATTCGAGAAAACTGGCGAAAGACCAACTGTTTATTCCGCTTGCAGGCGAGCGGTTCAATGGTCACGTTTTTGCAGAGCAGGCTTTTCAGGAAGGCGTCGCAGCCGTGCTGTGGAACCGGAGCGAACCGAATCCTCCGGAAGGGAAGCCGGTCATTTTAGTTGACGATACGCTGGAAGCGCTGCAGAAGCTTGCGAAGGCATACAGGCATCAGCTGGACGTGAAAATCGTCGGCGTGACCGGTTCAAATGGGAAAACGACGACAAAAGACATGATTCATGCTGTGTTGGGCACCGAGTATAAAGTGCATAAGACAGAAGGAAACTATAATAACCACATCGGCCTGCCCCTGACGATTCTGGCGATGCCGGAAGATACGGAAATCGCCATTTTGGAGATGGGGATGAGCGCCAAAGGGGAAATTGATTTTCTGACACGTCTGGCGCGACCTGATATCGCCGTCATCACAAACATCGGCGAATCGCACCTCCTTGAACTTGGATCAAGAGAAGGAATTGCAGAGGCAAAGCTCGAAATTGTCAATGGGCTTTCAAAAGAGGGCACACTCATTTATATCGGAGATGAACCGCTGCTCGCCGAAAGGCTGAACCAGCCGCTTTACGAGACAAAGACGTTTGGAGAGGATCCGGCTTTCGACTATCAGCTTGAGGATATGACGCAGA
The DNA here is from genome assembly GCF_001042485.2 of Bacillus paralicheniformis. Lineage (GTDB taxonomy): Bacteria > Bacillota > Bacilli > Bacillales > Bacillaceae > Bacillus > Bacillus paralicheniformis. The sequence continues at coordinate 72,295 of NZ_LBMN02000008.1, read as the reverse complement.
CGGAAGAGGGCACGGCATTCCGCGTCAGAGGGATCGAAAACCGGTTCTTCATCCCGGTGCTCGGAAAGCATAATGTGAAAAACGCTTTAGCTGCGATTGCGGCCGGAGACCTTCTGAATGTCAGCAGGACTCATATTGCAGAAGGGCTGACGAAACTGAAAGTGACCGGTATGCGGCTTGAGCTTGTAAAGACACGGGCCGGCGTTGCGATCATTAATGACGCCTATAATGCAAGTCCGACATCCATGAAAGCGGCGATCGAGCTTGTCGACCAGATGAAGGGATACGGCAAGAAAATGCTCGTTCTCGGCGATATGCTGGAGCTCGGCGAAGGAGAGAAAGCGTTTCATGAAGACATCGGGCAGGCAGTCAATCCGGACTCAATCGACTTTTTATTTACGTACGGGGATCTCGGTGCATATATTGCAAAAGGGGCGCTTAAACATTTTCCCGAACACCGCGTCCTTCATTTCAACCCGGAAAACAAAGACGGTTTGAAAAAGACATTGAAAGAAAAAGCGAATACAGGGGATCTGATCCTTGTCAAAGCGTCCAGAGGCATGCGTCTTGAGGATGTTATAAAAGATTTGTAAGGGAACATTGAATCATAAAGTCGTTTTTTATGTGATCATCAGTAAAAGAAAACGGGTGAATGGTCATGATAGGATGTTTATGCATTCACGGATTTACCGGAGCACCGTATGAATTGGAACCGCTGGCTTCTCATTTAAAACAAACGGCCGATTGGCGAGTCGAAATGATCACGCTGCCCGGGCACGGGGAGATGCCGGTTTTAAAAGGCGTCTGTTTTCAGGAATGGATCGCTTGCGCGGAAGTGGAGCTTGTCCGTTTGTTGAAAACGTGTGATACGGTATTTTTAATCGGATTTTCAATGGGCGGGATGATTGCCGCCTATTTAGCCGGAAAATATCCGGTCAGCCGCCTTGTCCTGTTGAGCGCGGCTGCCCAGTACATCAGCCCGGGACAGCTGATCCAGGATTTGAAGAATGTGATCAAAGATTCTTTGCAAGGCAAGCTTGAGGATAATCTGCTTTACAAAAGGTACAAACAAAAGCTGACAAGCACCCCGGTGTCTTCAGCATTTCAGTTTCGCAAGCTCGTTAAGATGACAAAGCCTGCTTTGAAAAACCTCCAGATCCCTGTGCTCATTGTTCAGGGGGAATGCGATTCAATCGTGCCGCTGTCAAGCGCGTATTATCTTTATGAAACCATACCTTCCGAAGAGAAAGAGCTGTGCCTCTTGCCGGAATCCAAGCACCATGTCTGCCTTGAAGAAAACTCCGCTGTCCTCTTTCAAACCGTTGAGGCGTTTCTCAAAAAAACGCCGATTGAATCCATAAAAAAATAAATAATTGAACGGCAATCTGCAAAAAATAATCGGGGATGCGGGCAGGGAAAAATGAGTGTATGCTGTCGAAAGCCGCACAAGCCTGTGTTACAATGTGTAAAAGACGTCACCAGGCGGGCTTGACGTTTCGCGGACGGGTCTATAGATGGCTGCCGAACCGGCGAGAGAGCACACTGCTCATTTTCATCTTGTTGAAAAACGTATAACGGAATGGTAATATAACATGTAAAGTAATTCGGGCTTTGCATAAGTATGGACCTGTCCTTTGCACAAAGGGCAGTTTTTATTGATAAAACACGATTACTGAAACAGTAAGCAGAAGGAGTTTGAATACATTGACAATAACGTTTCAAGATTTTCAATTAAGTTCTGATCTCACAAAAGCGATCAAGCGTATGGGATTTGAAGAGGCAACACCGATTCAGGCACAAACGATTCCGCTCGGCCTTGCAAATAAAGATGTGATCGGACAAGCGCAAACGGGAACAGGAAAAACGGCTGCATTTGGCATCCCCCTTGTTGAGAAAATCAACCCCGAGTCTCCTAACATTCAAGCCATTGTTATCGCACCTACTCGTGAATTAGCCATTCAAGTTTCTGAAGAGCTATATAAAATTGGACAGGATAAACGCGCTCGCGTGCTGCCGATTTACGGTGGACAGGATATCGGACGCCAGATTCGCGCGCTTAAGAAAAATCCTCATATTATCGTTGGAACACCTGGCCGTTTGCTTGACCATATCAACCGCCGCACAATGCGTCTTCAAACAGTGAACACCGTTGTGCTTGATGAAGCGGATGAAATGCTGAACATGGGATTCATCGAAGATATCGAATCCATCCTTTCCAATGTGCCCGCTGAGCATCAAACATTGCTGTTTTCTGCAACAATGCCTGCTCCGATTAAACGGATTGCAGAACGTTTCATGACCAACCCGGAGCACGTGAAAGTGAAAGCGAAGGAAATGACAGTATCAAACATTCAGCAGTTCTACCTTGAAGTACATGAACGCAAAAAGTTTGATACGCTGACACGTCTTCTTGACATCCAGTCTCCTGAACTGGCGATTGTATTCGGCCGGACAAAGCGCCGCGTCGATGAACTAACAGAAGCGCTTAATCTGCGCGGTTATACAGCTGAAGGAATCCACGGCGATTTGACTCAGGCGAAGCGAATGGTGGCACTCCGGAAATTTAAGCAAGGCGCAATTGAAGTGCTCGTTGCGACAGACGTTGCGGCGCGTGGCCTTGATATTTCAGGGGTAACGCACGTCTACAACTTCGATGTGCCGCAAGATCCTGAAAGCTATGTTCACCGCATCGGAAGAACGGGACGCGCAGGCAAAACAGGAATGGCGATGACCTTCATTACACCGCGCGAAAAAGACATGCTCCGCGCCATCGAGCAGACGACAAAACGCAAAATGGACCGCATGAAAGCACCGACTCTAGATGAGGCGATTGAAGGACAGCAGCAGGTGACGGTTGACCGCCTCCGGACGATCATCGAGGAAAATAACCTGAACTTCTATATGACGGCTGCAGCGGAATTATTGGAAGACCATGATTCTGTGACAGTTGTTGCGGCTGCCATTAAAATGATGACCAAAGAGCCGGACAACACGCCTGTCCGTTTGACGGAAGAGGCTCCGCTCAGAACGAAGCGAAATAAAAGTCACCACCCCCGTTCATCAAAACGCAGAGACGGCGGCGGCTACAGAGGAAAGAACAATCGTTCATCTTATGATAAAAAGCGTTCTTCGAATGACAGACGCCAAAAAAAATCATATAATTCATAATCAAAAGGCGGATCCTTTTTTACGGATTCGCCTTTTTTTAAAAACGAAAGTCTTTATCCGAAACATTTTCAGCCTAAGACCGTAAATAGAACTAGATTGGGGGAATCGAGTTTTGAGAAGCGAGCCGAAAAATCAAATAAGCCGCGATGGCGTAAAAGTCTGGAGAATTACAGCTTGTATCACATCATTCGTTTTAATGCTGGCTGCAGCAGGCCTTGTTGCCGCAGGGTTGATATTTAAATGGCCGGTATGGATCGGCATTTTGTCAGCAGCCGTTTGGCTGGTGATTTCATTTGGCATCATTATTATTATTCCGAATATCCGCCACAGAATATGGCGCTACGAAGTCCATGAGAACGAAATCGATATTCAGCACGGCATCTTTGTGGTGACCCGCGTGATCGTTCCGATGGTCAGAGTCCAGCATGTTGATACATCGCAGGGCCCCATCCTCAGAAAATATAATCTCGCCTCCGTGCAAATTTCAACAGCCGCGACGACCCATTCCATTCCCGCTCTGGATGTTGAAGAGGCGGATCAGCTCAGGGACTCCATTTCCAGGCTGGCAAGGGTGACTGAAGATGATGTCTGAACCGAGACGCATGCACCCCGCCGCCGTCATTCTCAACTTTATTAAAGGCCTTGTTGAGACCGTTAAAAACTTTATCATTCCATTTGGCGTAGTGCTTTTTTTAAATCAGTCGCACACAGTCAAAATGCTGGCGATCGCCGCGGCCGTGCTGTTTTTCATTGCTTTGGTCGTGACGAGCATCATTAAGTGGAGCAAATTTACATACCGTATCGAAGAGGATGAATTGCGAATAGAGGAAGGCCTGATCAATAAGAAAAAAAGGTATATTCCGATCGAACGGATTCAAACGATCAACACGAGCGCAGGCCTCATTCAGCAAATATTCAAGCTGGTGAAGCTTCAAGTCGAAACGGCAAGCGGAGGAACGGAAGCGGAAGTTTCCTTGGTCGCCATTACCCAGGCAGAAGCCGAACGTATTCAGCAAGCGCTTTTCGAAAGGGAAAAAGCGGTGGAAGGCACTGAAGCCGCTGTCACGGATCCCCAGGAAGAGACTGCTGCAGAGGCGGAGGAAACAGCGGAAGAACCACAAATGATGTACAAAATGACCGGGCAGGAGCTATTAACTGCAGCGTCAACATCAAGCGGGATCGGCGTCATTATTTCAGGGGTATTCGCTTTTTTCACTCAAGTCGACGACTTCTTTGATTTGGACTGGCTGTATGACCGTTTTGCTTTTTTGAATAGCGCTGGAGCGACTGTCATCGCCTTAGCTGCTTTTGTTGCCCTTTTCATTGCATGGCTTCTCAGCATTGTCGGGATGCTTTTGAAATACGCGAATTTTACAGTCGTGCGTAAAGAGAAAGAAATCGTCATTTCCAGAGGGCTGATTGAAAAGCATCAAATCACGATTCCGCTGCAGCGGATTCAAGCGATTAAAATTAAGGAGAGTCTGATCAGGCAGCCTTTTGGACTTGCAGCCGTCACGATCGTCAGCGCAGGCGGAAACGTTTTGGAAGAAGATAAATCAGCCGTCCTATTTCCGATTATCAGCAAAAAAATGATCAAACAGCACCTCGGAGAACTCATTCCGGATTATGCGCCGGAAGACGATTTGAACCGCTTGCCGAAACGCGCACTGCGCCGTTATATCCTGCGCGCATCCTGGCCGGTTCTCGCCGTCGTTCCGCTTTCTATTCTGTTTCCGCCGTGGGGCTATTTGTCCGCTGTATTGATTCCTTTTTACTGGATCATCGGCTACTTATCATACCGCGATGCCGGCTGGAAGATCAGCGGCAGCAAAATCATCATGTCATCGCGCTTCATCGGCAGAACAACCGCTGTCATTCAGCGCAGGCGCATGCAGGTGTTCGAAGTCAGCCGCTCGTATTTCCAGCGCAGAAGACAGCTTGTTTCGATCCATACATCAACAAAATCATCTGCTTTAATGGAGAAGTTTTCGGTGGCTGATGTCGAGGAGAAAGATTCGGACGATATTTTTGCATGGTATTCTTATGAAAAAAGAGTGAACGGTTAAAAGCCGTTCACTCTTTTATTTAACAACGGAGGAGCCAGAGCGAGTCCGCCCAGCAGTCCGAAGATGTGCGCCATGATATTGATATTTTGGTTGACAAACGTCATCAAAACCGAAATGGCGAGGATGGTGACGATGATTTGGGAATTGGCGCTTCCCATCAGCTCTTTTCTAAACAGCACGATGTACAGGTACACACCGAACAATCCGAATATCGCTCCTGAAGCACCGACATGCATATACTCCAGCGGTTCGATGAAATACGTGCCGATATTGCCGATCACTCCTGTCCCAATATAAACGATGAGTAACTTGAGTTTCCCGAGCATTCGTTCCAGCCCGGGGGCAAATAAAAAGATCGACATCGAATTAAAGAGCAGATGGCCGAACCCGGCGTGAATAAAGATCGGTGTCACAAACCTCCACCATTCTCCATTCGCTATCCCCCAGTTAAATCCAATCAATAAATCAGACCACATCTGTACGGCCGTCAACGGAAGTAAAAAAAGAATCCAGATGGCAAGCTGCAGGGCCAGTATGGCGGATGTGACCGGGTAGAGCCTGATAAACGTCTGAAAATTTTCTGTTCTGATAAACATGCTTATGATTTAAGCCCCTTTACAATGATCTCGTACATATATAGTAACACGTTTATGAACAGGCAGCGGTGATTAGTACGGAGGAGAAAAATGATTTTGAAAGGTTGTCATGCTAGTCTGCATATTGTCTGAGACACGCTCATATATTGGGTAGTGCAATAAGGGAGACGAGTCGTTGCAGGCTTTTATGGTACGCACGCCGATACAGCCGGCCCTGTTCTTATGGCGTACCGTTAAAGTCGAACAAGCGGTTTCTTCCTTTTTACATCAATGATTAAAAAGGGGTTGAAAAAAGGTGAGAAAAAGCTTTGTTTTGCTTTTAACGGGGCTGCTTGTAATCCTTATGCTTTCTGCCTGCGGCCAAAAATCGCAAGAAGATGTTGTGACGGGGCTCGACAAGAAGGCAAAAGAATACACGTCCTATAAGGCAAAAGCGAAAATGACGATTGAAACGGGAAATGAACCGCAGGAGTACAATGTGGAAATCTGGCATAAAAAACCTTCTCTTTACCGGGTCTATTTGGAAAACCCGAAAAAAGACCAGAGCCAGGTGATCTTGCGCAATGAAAACGGCGTGTTTGTTTTGACTCCGTCGCTGAATAAAAGCTTCCGCTTCCACAGCGACTGGCCTAATAACAGCAGCCAAGTATACTTATTCGAATCGCTCGTAAAAGATGTCAAAAATGATGGGGAAGCTTCTTTTTCCGCAAAGGATTCAAAATACATTTTTGAAACGAAAACGAATTATCAGCATAATCAGATGCTGCCGACCCAGGAAATCGTTTTCCATAAAAAAAACATGGCTCCTTCATCGGTTAAGGTGATGGACACGGACCGCAAACCGATGGTAAAGGTTGAGTTTACAAGCTTTGAATTCGATAAGCCGCTCGATAAAGACGCATTTGATGAAAAGAAAAATATGACGCTGTCTCAAATTGACGTAGCGACAAGCGCGGACGTGTCAGACTCTTTCGCCGTCAAAACGCCGCTCGATGTGCCTCAGGGCGTGAAAAAGCTTGAGGAGAAAGAAATGGCGACTGAAGACGGCAAACGAATCGTCATCACATACGGCGGTGAAAAGTCCTTTACATTGATTCAGGAAAAAGCCCGCGTCGCCAAAACATCTACTTCTGTGTCCATGAACGGAGAGCCGGTTGACCTCGGCTTCACGGTCGGCGCACTGACGGATAAATCGTTGTCATGGACTTATGACGGAGTCGACTATTTCATCTCATCAGAAGACCTTTCTCAAGATGAACTTCTGATGGTCGCCAAAAGCATGCAAGGCCAGTCTTCAAAATAGACTGTGCCTATCCAGCAGCCTGTTTTCCGCCCTGAAGCGGAAAGCAGGCTGTTTTTATATTTCCGGCGCAAGCGTATGTTTTCGACAGTTTTTCCGTAAAATGTATAGCGTGCCAGCAATTTTTCTCTTGTTCTGGGCAGTTGTTCCCGTACAAAATTTCCCTTTCTCCGAACTTTTTAGTATGATGGGAAGGACGATTGAAACAAGGAACAGGAAGTGTCATGATGAGCTTAAAACCATTCTATAGAAAGACATGGGCCGAAATCGATTTAACGGCTTTAAAAGAAAACGTGCGCAATATGAAGCGGCACATCGGCGAGCATGTCCACTTGATGGCCGTCGTTAAAGCGAATGCCTACGGACACGGGGATGCACAGGTAGCGAAGGCGGCTCTTGCAGAAGGGGCGTCCATTCTTGCTGTGGCTTTACTGGATGAAGCGCTTTCGCTGAGAGCGCAGGGGATTGAAGAACCGATTCTTGTCCTAGGCGCAGTGCCGCCCGAATATGCCGGCATTGCCGCGGAAAAGCGCATTACCGTGACGGGCTACTCAGCCGGCTGGCTGAAAGACGTGCTCGGTTTTCTCGGTGAGACCGAAGCTTCTCTTGAATATCATTTGAAGATCGACACGGGCATGGGCCGCCTTGGCTGCAAAACGGAAGAAGAGATCAAAGAAATGATGGAGATGACCGAATCGAGCGATAAACTCAATTGTACGGGCGTGTTCACTCATTTCGCGACGGCGGACGAAAAGGACACCGATTATTTCGACATGCAGCTTGACCGCTTTAAAGAATTGATCAGCCCTCTCCCGCTTGACCGTTTAATGGTGCATTCGTCAAACAGCGCCGCGGGTCTGCGCTTCAGGGAACAGCTCTTTAATGCCGTCCGCTTCGGCATCGGCATGTACGGTTTGGCGCCGTCAACCGAAATAAAAGACGAGCTGCCGTTTCGTCTGCGGGAAGTGTTTTCGCTTCATACCGAACTCACCCATGTGAAAAAAATTAAAAAAGGCGAGAGCGTCAGCTACGGGGCGACATATACGGCCAAACGCGACGAATGGATCGGGACAGTTCCCGTCGGGTATGCTGATGGATGGCTGAGGCGCCTTGCCGGGACGGAAGTGCTGATCGACGGAAAACGCCAAAAAATAGCAGGGAGAATCTGCATGGACCAGTTCATGATTTCCCTCGCCGAAGAATACCCTGTCGGCACAAAGGTTACCTTGATCGGGAAGCAAAAAGACGAATGGATTTCAGTCGACGAAATCGCCCAACATTTGCAGACGATCAATTATGAAATTACCTGTATGATAAGTTCAAGGGTGCCCCGTATGTTTTTGGAAAATGGGAGTATAATGGAAATAAGGAATCCGATCTTGCCTGATCAATCCTGAAAATTGATGAATTAGCGGAAAAACAACTTTGCTTGCGAAAAGAATAATGATATCATTATGGATGGAATGGATAGAGTGTTGTATCCGTAAGTTTGGTGGAGGTGTATGTTTTTGTCTGAATCCAGCGCAACAACTGAAATATTGATTCGCTTGCCAGAAGCTTTAGTATCAGAACTGGATGGTGTCGTCATGCAAGATAACGGGAGCAGAAATGAACTGATTTACCAAGCCACAAAAATGTATTTGCGCGAGCGCAAAAATCGACAAATTCGGGAATCGATGAGACGCGGTTATATGGAGATGGCCAAGATTAATTTGAACATCTCTTCTGAGGCTCAATTTGCAGAGTATGAGGCTGAAAACACAGTAGAGCGCTTAGTAAGCGGAGGATAATCATTTGATTGTTAAACGCGGCGATGTTTATTTTGCTGACCTATCTCCTGTTGTTGGCTCAGAACAAGGCGGGGTGCGCCCGGTTTTAGTGATTCAAAACAACATCGGCAATCGCTTCAGCCCAACTGCTATTGTTGCAGCCATAACAGCCCAAATACAGAAAGCAAAATTACCTACCCACGTCGAAATTGATGCGAAACGCTACGGTTTTGAAAGAGATTCCGTTATATTGCTCGAACAAATTCGGACGATTGACAAGCAAAGATTAACGGACAAAATCACCCATCTCGATGATGAAATGATGGAAAAGGTCAACGAAGCCTTACAAATCAGTTTGGCACTCATTGATTTTTAATATTGATGAAAGTTGCTCGAGGCGAAAGAGCAACTTTTTTTGTGTTCAAAAATAACAAACGATATAATGGAACTGTTAGTCCAAAAAATGTTATCAGATGTAGTTAGGGGGATGAACATGTCGAATCAAGCAGTGTTAAAATTTATCTCGGAGAACCAAAATGTACTCGCCGTGAATTTGGCGGATATTCTGAAAGACCTAAACAGCAACATGACAAACGTGAAGCTGACTGAACACATGTATGAGACGATCAGCAATGAATACATTCATATCCTTATGAATGAGTCCGGGGACGGGAATGAAAAATCGATCGACACCATCTACCAGTTTTCTTCAAAAGCCGTACAGCTCGGCGTTCCGCTGAAGCTTCTGTCGTCGGGATTATCAGCTTTTTGGAAGCACCTGTACTATGAAATGAACAAGGACGTCCCGGAAGATCAGCAATGCTATGATCTGATATGGGAAATCGATAAATTTATCGAACCGATCAACAGCGAAATCTTGAATCAGTATGCGATCTCCTGGGAGAAAACCGTCGCTCTTCAAAAGGTCGCATTACAGGAGCTCTCGGCGCCGCTGATCCCGGTTTTTGAAAATATTACGGTGATGCCTCTCGTCGGCACGATCGACACGGAGCGGGCCAAAAAGATTATGGAAAACCTGTTGAGCGGCGTCGTCAAACACCGGTCCGAAGTCGTCCTCATTGACATTACGGGCGTGCCTGTCGTCGATACGATGGTCGCACACCACATCATGCAGGCTTCCGAAGCTGTCAGACTGGTCGGCGCAAAATGCCTGCTCGTTGGAATCCGCCCGGAAATCGCGCAGACGATTGTGAATTTGGGAATCGATTTAACTCAGGTTATTACAAAAAATACCCTGCAAAAAGGAATTCAAACCGCATTAGAAATGACAGACCGAAAAATTGTTTCATTGGAGGAATAAGTTTTGAGGATACCTAACATTCCAATTTTGAAGCTATATAACTGTTTATTGGTATCCATTCAAGTGGAGCTCGATGACCAAACCGCTCTGAAATTTCAAGAGGACCTGCTGAACAAAATATATGAAACCGGTTCGAACGGAGTGGTGATCGATCTGACTTCGGTGGACATCATCGATTCATTCATCGCCAAAGTACTTGGCGATGTTATTACAATGTCAAAACTGATGGGCGCCAAAGTCGTTCTGACTGGCATCCAGCCGGCTGTTGCGGTGACATTGATTGAACTCGGCATTTCTTTGGACGAGATCGAGACGGCGCTCGATCTCGAAAAGGGGCTCGAGACATTGCAGCGGGAATTGGGGGAATAAATATGGCAGACCAATCCTGTGTGAAGATTTTGACAGAATGGGACATAGTGGCCGCCAGACAGCTCGGGCGAAATGTCGCCAAAGAACTGGGGTTCGGCACAGTGGACCAGGCCAGAATCACAACAGCCATCTCAGAGCTGGCGCGTAATATTTATTTGTATGCCGGAAAAGGCCGAATCTGCATCGAACAGGTTCAGGAAGAAGGTAAAAAGGGGTTGAAAGTCATAGCGGAGGATGAGGGGCCGGGAATCGCTGACATCAAAAAAGTGATGGAAGACGGTTTTTCAACCTCAGGCGGCCTCGGAGCGGGCCTGCCGGGGGTAAAGCGTCTGATGGACCAATTTGAATTGCATTCGGACGCGGAAAATGGAACGGATATACAAGCCATAAAGTGGCTGCGGTAGGAGGGAAGGAATGGATTTCAGGGAAGTGATTGAGCAGCGCTATCGACAGCTGCTTAGCCGTTATATATCTGAATTAACAGAGACATCCCTTTATCAGGGGCAGAAATTCAGCAGAAAAACGATTGAACATCAAGTGCCGCCGGAAGAGATTATCAGCATACACCGAAAAGTTCTGTCTGAATTATATCCGGATCTTCCGGACTATGTGTTCCATTCTCTCGATTTTTTAATTGAAGTGATGATTGGATACGGTTTGGCCTATCAAGAACATCAGACATTAAGAGGAATTCAGCAGGAAATTAAATCGGAAATCGAAATTGCCGCAAATGTCCAGCAAACGCTGCTCGAGACGAAGATCCCGAAAGTTGAAGCGCTTGAAATCGGAGCGGTCAGTGTTCCGGCTAAGCAAATGAGCGGTGATTATTATCATTTTGTACGGGACAAGGAATCGATTAACATCGCCATTGCAGATGTGATCGGAAAAGGAATACCGGCCGCGTTATGCATGTCGATGATCAAATATGCGATGGACTCTCTGCCGGATTCGGGCACGTCTCCTTCACAGGTGCTGAAAAACCTGAACAGGGTCGTCGAACAAAATGTGGACCCTAGCATGTTTATTACAATGTTTTATGGCAATTATCATCTCCAAAAACACCTATTTACGTTTTCATCTGCCGGTCATGAACCTGGCTTTTATTATTCTTGCAGGGAAAATAAATTTTACGATTTAAACGCAAAAGGCCTCGTTCTTGGCATTTCATCACAATACGACTATGAGCAGTACGAGCAAAAACTGGATATTGGCGATATGATCGTTCTTTTTTCAGATGGTGTAACCGAATGCCGGACAGACAGCGGATTTTTGGAGCGGTCTGACTTGCAGAACCTGATCACTGTACATATGGAGAAACCGGCTCAGCAAATGGTTGACTGTATATACGAACATCTGCTCAAGCTTCAGGATTTTCAGCTTCATGACGATTTTACTCTCATTGTTTTCAAAAGAAAGGTTTAAAGTTTCTCTTCGCTGGGTAATAAACCAGTAGCTCATTAAGAGAACCAGAGGTGATATTGTGAATTTGGCAGTTGATACGAAAAAAAATGATCATGTGATAGAAGTAAAAGTGGCGGGCGAAATTGATGTGCATACGGCCCCGGCATTGCGGGATGAGCTGATGCCGCTCGCGGAAGAAGGAAAAGATCTCAAAGTTTCTCTGAAAGACGTTTCATATATGGACAGTACAGGGCTGGGTGTATTTGTCGGCATTTACAAAGCGGTAAACAGAACTGGGGGTTCTTTAGTGCTTGAAAATCTGTCAGAGCGTTTGATCCGTTTGTTTGATATTACAGGCTTAAAGGACATCATTGATATTTCTGGAAAGTCAGAGGGTGGATTATAATGAAGAGAGCAGCTGATTACATTGAAATGAAGTCACCTGCCAAACCTGAATACGTAGGAATCATTCGTTTAACCCTGTCGGGGATTGCAAGCAAGATGGGGTATTCTTATGATGACATCGAAGATTTGAAAATTGCGGTCAGCGAAGCGTGCACAAACGCTGTGCAGCATGCTTATAAAGCAGACAAAACTGGAGAGGTCTCCGTCAGATTCGGCGTGTTTGAAGACCGCCTCGAAATCATCGTCGCAGATCAGGGAGACAGTTTTGACATTCACGATAAACAGAAAGGGCTGGGGCCATATTCCCCTGAACATACGGTAGATCAATTGTCAGAAGGAGGGCTCGGTTTATATTTAATGGAGACGCTCATGGATGAAGTGCGTGTCCAGATTGACTCAGGCGTAACCGTCTCGATGACAAAGTTCTTAAACAGGGAGCGAGTTGATGATGGCACAACCGTCCAAAACTACGAAACTAACTAAAACCGAAGTCGACACGCTGATCAAAAAATATCAGGATAGCCAGGATGAAGACGCTCAGCTGACCCTTGTTCAAACATATAAAAATCTGGTGGAAACACTCGCCAAAAAATACTCAAAAGGAAAAAGCTTTCATGAAGATTTATGCCAGGTTGGGATGCTCGGATTGCTTGGAGCCATCAAACGCTATGATCCCGATGTGGGAAAATCGTTTGAAGCGTTTGCGATTCCGACCATTATCGGAGAAATCAAACGGTTTCTCCGTGATAAAACCTGGAGCGTCCACGTTCCGAGAAGGATCAAGGAGCTCGGGCCGAGAATTAAAATGGCGGTGGATCATTTAACGAATGAAACGCAAAGGTCCCCAAAAGTCGATGAGATTGCCGAGTTTCTTGACGTCACAGAAGAAGAAGTGCTGGAAACAATGGAGATGGGCAAAAGCTATCAGGCGCTTTCCGTCGACCACAGCATTGAAGCGGATGCAGACGGCAGCACGGTGACGATCCTCGACATCGTCGGCTCGCAGGAGGAAGGCTATGAAAAGGTGAACCAAAAGCTGATGCTTGAAAGCGTATTGCACGTACTGTCCGACCGCGAAAAGCAAATCATTGAGCTGACTTACATTCAAAACAAAAGCCAAAAAGAAACCGGTGACATGCTGGGCATATCGCAAATGCACGTCTCACGTCTGCAGCGCAAAGCTGTCAAAAAGCTGCGGGAAGCGTTGGCTGAAGATCCGTTTATGGAGCTTAAACCATGATTTGGACTGAGTCGAATGAACATATGCAAGCGCTTGTTTATCAGCTTCCTAAAGAAGGAAAAGCCGTCTGCGGAGACAGTTTTTATTTCCATGCGACTGACGAAACTATGGTGTGCGCGCTGGCCGACGGGCTTGGCAGCGGTGCGATGGCACAAGAATCCTCCGCGGTTATCAGCGAAGTTGTCGAAGAGCACGGTCATGAAGAAGTCGCAAGCTTGATGGAACGGTGCAATCAAGAGCTGAAACATAAGCGCGGCGCAACTGTGGCGATTTTAAAAGCCGATTTTCGAACAAGAACGATTGCTTACAGCTCTGTAGGCAATATCCGCTTTATCTTGTACGCTCCTTCGGACAAATATATCCACCCTCTCCCTGTGACGGGATACATGTCGGGAAAGCCGCAAACATACAAAACATTCACCTACACGTATGAAAAAGGGTCAAGATTCATCATGTATTCAGACGGATTGGAAGTACCCGCTCTCCGGTCTTATTTAAAACAGCACCACACACCTGGAGATATATCGAATCAGCTAGAATCATACACACTAATGGGAAAAGACGATCTCACCTATATCATCGGACAGCTTTTTTAAAGAAGCTGCCCTTTGATATAGGTGTTTTTCTGTTTGTTTTGGTACACTAAGAAGACAACATTCTTTTGGAGGCTACAATGGATACTTTAGCGTTAATCGTCAAACAAATCGCAAAAGAAACAGAGCTTGCGTCAAAGCATGTCGAGAGTGTCATTCAATTGTTAGAGGACGGAAACACCGTTCCCTTTATCGCGAGATACCGCAAAGAACAAACGGGCTCCATGGATGAAGTCCAAATTCAAACAATCTCCGAACGCTGGGGATACATCCAGCATTTAAATCAGCGGAAAGACGAAGTCATTCGGCTGATCGACGAACAGGGTAAGCTGACCGGACAGCTGAAGCTCGATATCGAAAAAGCGGACAAGCTCCAGGAAGTTGAAGACTTATACAGACCATTTAAACAAAAACGAAAAACGAAGGCGACGATCGCCAAAAGCAAAGGCCTTGAACCTTTGGCTGATTTCATCATCGCGCTCCCGCGCAACGAAGACGTAATAGCCGAAGCACGCAAGTACATAAATGAAGAAAAGGAAGTCATGAGCGCCGAAGAAGCGCTTGAAGGAGCAAAAAACATACTGGCTGAACGGATCTCAGACGAACCGGAATACAGAAAGTGGATCCGGCAGGAGACTTTTAAAAGAGGAACGCTGAAATCCGCGGTGAAAGACGCCGAAGCCGATGAGAAGAAAATCTATGAAATGTATTATGAATATGAAGAGCCGATTCAAAAAATCGTTCCTCATCGCGTGCTTGCGGTTAACCGCGGCGAAAAAGAGGAGATTTTGAGAGTGTCGGTCGAGCCGCCGGCAGACCGCATTCAAGCTTACTTGGAAAAACGAATTTTACAACACAAGCAAACAAGTGCTCAAGATGTGCTGAAAAGCGCAATCGAAGACGGCTATAAGCGCCTCATTCAGCCGTCCATCGAAAGAGAAATCAGAAAAGAATTGACGGAAAAGGCGGAAGATCAAGCGATTCACATTTTTGCCGAGAATCTGCGCAAGCTGCTGCTGCAGCCGCCGATGAAAGGGAAGCTCGTTCTCGGCGTCGATCCGGCATTCCGCACGGGCTGCAAGCTTGCAGTTGTCGATGAGACGGGAAAGATGCTCAAGATCGATGTCATATATCCGCACCCTCCCGTCAATAAAAAAAGCGCGGCCATTGAAAAAGTGAAACGCATCATCGAAGATTTTCAAATTGAGGTCATCGCCATCGGGAACGGAACGGCATCAAGAGAGACGGAACAATTTATCGCCGATCTTTTGAAGGACATCGACAGAAAGGTGTACTATCTGATTGTCAATGAAGCGGGAGCCAGCGTCTACTCGGCATCAGAGCTTGCGAGGGAAGAATTCCCGGATCTGCATGTTGAAGAACGGAGCGCCGTGTCGATCGCACGCAGACTCCAGGACCCGCTCGCCGAACTCGTCAAAATCGATCCCAAGTCGGTCGGTGTCGGCCAGTACCAGCACGATGTCAGCCAGAAAAAACTAAACGACTCGCTCCGCTTCGTGGTGGAAACCGTCGTCAACCAAGTCGGCGTCAACGTGAATACGGCGTCAGCCGCGCTCTTGCAATATGTAGCCGGACTATCGAAAACAGTCGCGGCCAACATCGTCAAAAAGCGGGATGAAATCGGAAAATTCACGAGCCGGAAAGAGCTGAAAGACATTCCGCGCCTGGGCACGAAAACGTATGAGCAATGCATCGGCTTTTTAAGGGTGCCTGACGGCGGTGAACCGCTCGACCGCACAGGCATCCACCCTGAGAGCTATAAAGAGACGAGAGAGCTTCTGAAAAAGCTCGGCCTGTCAACAGCCGAAATCGGGGCAAGAGAGCTTCAGGACAAAATCAACGAACTGAATATTTCCAAAGCAGCTGAACAGCTTGGAATCGGGGAAATCACCCTGAAAGACATTTGCGCCCAGCTGACAAGGCCAGAGCGCGATCCGAGGGATGAAGTCCCTAAGCCGCTCTTAAAAACCGATGTGCTTCAATTGGAGGACTTAAAAGAAGGGATGGAACTGCAGGGGACAGTGCGGAACGTCGTTGACTTCGGGGCATTTGTCGACATCGGCGTGAAACAGGACGGGCTCGTCCACATTTCCAAGCTCAGCCATTCCTTCGTCAAGCATCCGCTTGACGTGGTGTCGGTCGGGGACATCGTTACCGTATGGGTGGAAGATGTCGATGCTGCAAAAGGAAGGGTATCCTTATCAATGGTGAGGGATCGATAGTTCAGCTTGTCGGAGCTTTGTTTCTCCGGCGGGCTGATCTTTTATACTCCGATTTTTAACAGAATGCGGTGGATGACGCCAGCCACATGAGACGGCGTCTGAACCATCCCTTCATTGATCCATTCCTCCAAAACGCCGACCACTCCCGAGACGACAAATGATATTTCCATTTCATCGCATGTAACCTCGTTTTCCGATTGCTCTATCATGCTCAATTCTTCGAAAATTTTCCTCTGGAAAAAGTCTTTAAATTTATTGATTGTCAAAATGTTTCCTTTCGGTTTCGTCAATAAAGTGAAAATCGCAGCGTTTTGATAAATATATTCGGTCGTTTTTTCGATGAAGGTGAGCAAATTGTGCGGATCTTCGCTCGGAAAATAATCATCGTAAAATCTCCCCAGCTGATCAAACAATTCATTTTCTATTTGTTCATACAAGTCAAAAATATCTTTATAATGAAGATAAAAGGTTCCGCGTCCTAAATCCGCGCGCCTCGATAAATCAGAAACGGTGATCTTATTGATTTCTTTCTCATGGAGCAGCTTTAAAAAAGCCTCTTTTATCGCTCTTTTCGTCTTGATTGATCTTCTGTCCTCCATCGTTTTGCCCTCCGTTTATAGACAAATTTTTATGTGTTGTTCATTAATGAACAGCTCAATCACGATTGCCGATTGAACATCGCTTTTGCTTCAAATTATAATGAACATGTGTTTATTAATCAATAGCTGTTCATATTATCGAGGAGGTTTTCAATGATTCAATATCGTCTGGCTTCAGCTGATCATTTGGACGAGGTGGCACAACTGATTCATGAGTCTTTTGACAACTATCCGTTTATGGATTTGCTTGTAAGACCCGAAAAGAAAAACCCCGAATTCTTTTATGAACTGCATAAAGTCATCACTCAGGCATATATAAATAGGCAGGGGTGCTTTATCGGTGTTGTGAATGGTGAAATCGTCACCGCGGCCCTCTTAAAACATCGGGATGATCCAGACGTTGGGGTGATGGATTATATATCAGCCGGAGGAATAAAGTTATTCATAAAAGGGGGCCTTTCCTCGGTATGGAATATGGTGAATGTGGCGGAAGAGGCCAAAAGATCGTACAAGGCCATCAAACAGCAGAAATGGTATTTGGAGGTGTTGGGGGTCTCCCGCTCCCATCAGGGCAAAAGTTTCGGCAGCAAGATGATCAATGACTGCCTGATCCCTTTCATACGAAGAAACGGAGGCGGAATCCTGGCTTTAATCACCAACACGAATTTAAATCGATCGTTTTACAAAAAGAACGGATTCGATGAATTTAGTGCATTTCCCCTTAAGCGATTCGGCCGTGAAATAGGAAATTGGAGTTTTAAAAGAACGATTTACTAATGTATTAGAAAGCCGATATAAAAAGTACGACGGCTTTCTTGTTGATCAGCAAAACACGAATGTTTTGTTGACGGCAGCAATCAGCCGTCTTTTTTTTATGAAAAACCCGCACAGCTCATAGAGGAGGAATAAAACGTCAATGAGAACGATTATAAAGGCGAGATGGATCATTGCGGCGCTCTGGATTGCAATGGCCGCCGTCTTATTCATCACGGCGCCCGATATGGGGCAATTAACAAAGGAGAAGGGCCAGATAGCGGTCCCTGAAGGCTATCCGTCTTCTTACGCGAACAAGCTTCTCGAACAAATGTCAAAAGACGGTGATACGGACAAATCGGTTGTCGTCGTATTTCAGGACAAACAGCTCCTGCCGAATCGGGAGGCGGCTTTAAAAAAAGCGATCACCATTTTAGAAAAGGATTCCTCCCTTCACGTCTCAGATATCACATCTTACTTTGACGCGGATGAGGATATTCAAAAGCAGCTGTTGTCAAAGGATCGAACGACGCTGCTTGTACCTGTCACATTTGATGCGAACAAAATCAGTGCGGCCGATTTTAAAGCAAAAGTAAATGAAAAGCTTAAAACTTTAAAGCTTGACTACGAGATGACCGGGCAGCCGCTCATCGATGATGATGTTATAACAAGCTCACAGGAAGGCTTGAAGAAGACCGAATATATTACGGTCGGTTTTATTTTAATCGTATTGATTCTCGTCTTCCGTTCTGGGGTTGCGCCTTTTGTTCCACTTTTGGCGGTTGCGCTTTCCTACCTTGTGAGCCAGTCCGTCGTCGCCTATCTTGTCGAATACGCTGATTTTCCGCTGTCCACGTTTACGCAAATCTTCATGGTGGCGATCATGTTCGGAATCGGGACGGATTACTGCATTCTTCTTTTGAGCCGTTTTAAGGAAGAGCTTGCCCGCGGGAAAGACAAGATTGAAGCTATCCTGACAACGTATAAAACGGCGGGAAAAACCGTTCTATTCAGCGGATTCGCCGTTTTGATCGGTTTTACTTGCATCGGCTTTGCCGAATTCCAGCTTTACAAGTCTGCGGTCGCAGTAGCGGTTGGTGTCGCGGTCTTGATTTTGGCGCTTTTGACGATCGTGCCGTTTTTCATGGCTGTTTTGGGAAAAGTGCTGTTTTGGCCCGTCAGAGGAAATATCGGGCATCCGCAGTCAAAGCTATGGGAAACCGCCGGCCGTTTCGCTTTCAGTAAGCCGCTGATCAGCCTGTTGATCGTAGCGGCCGTGGCCGTTCCGCCGATCTTGATGTATAAAGGAACACTTTCCTACAACAGCCTTGACGAAATCGGAGATCAATACGAATCCGTCAGCGCTTTTAACACCATCTCCGACAAGTTCGGGCCCGGGGAATCTTTGCCGGTCACGGTCGTGCTCAAAACATCGGATGCGCTCGATACCAATGACGGGCTGATCGCGATTGAAAAAATCAGCCGCGCCATTGAACAGACAAACGGCGTCAGCAAAGTCCGCAGTGCGACCCGTCCGGTCGGAAAAGGGCTGAGCGACCTGTACGTCAAAACACAGGCGAATGAGCTGAATAAAGGGCTTGAGAGCGGTAATAAAGGCCTGAAAAAGATCAAAGACGGGCTCGCCGAGGCGAGCAAGTCGATCGCAGATCAAAAGCCGCAAATCGAAGCGTCCGGAAAAGGAATCAACCAGCTGATCAAAGGAACCGAATCGATTAAAGCCGGCATCAGCGACGTTGAAGCCAATATGAGAAAGCTGAAGGACGGTACAGACCAAAGCAAAGAAGGCGTCGCCCGGGCGAAAAAAGAAATTCAAGCTGCGAAAAAACAGCTGACGGCGCAGGTCGATCAATTAAATGGACAAATCGAAAGCTACAAAGAAATATCGAAAGTCTTGAAAGCGGCATTGTCACAAGCAGAAAGTGCCCAAGGTATAACGGCTGACGTGCAAAAGATGATCGAGCAGACAAATCAACATTTCAAAAATCTTGAAAGCGAAATTCCCGAAGTGAAGGAGAATCCTTCTTATTTAGCGATCAAAGGCTCTTACACGGAGCTTGCATCGGCAATCAAGCAGGGATCACAGAAAGCGGCCGTTTACACGAAGCAGGCGGCAAACGCGAAAAAGCAGCTTGAAGCAGCAGATGCATTTATCGCAAAAGCGCAGGAAGAGCAAAAAGTATACACAAGCAAAATCGATGCTCTGATCAACGGCCTCGGCCAAATCGAAAAAGGACTTGAAGAGACATCAAAGGGGCAGGGACAGCTCGCCGATTCGCTGCCTAAGCTCGAATCAGGCGCAGGTGATGTCGCTGAAGGCCAAAAGCAGATGAAGGAAAAAGTCGGAGAATTCGCCGGCCAGCTCGATCAATTAACAAAAGGTTTGAATTCAAGCGTGGACGGCCTCGAAAAAATTTCAAGCGGTCTGATGGGGGCAGGCGACTACCTGGATCAGCTGAAAAACGCATCAGATCAAGAAATGTCCGGCTGGTTTGTCCCTAAAGAAGTCCTGAAAAACAAGCAATTTCAGCAGGTGTTTAATTCCTATATGTCAGACGACCGCCATATCACGACGATCGATGTGATATTGGAAGACAATCCGTACGGAAACGGAGCGATTGCCAATGTCAAAGACATTGAAGCGTCCGTAAAACGGGCTCTTCCCGACACGCATTTGAAAGATGCATCGTTTGGCGTCGGCGGCGTTTCCAGCATCAACGCCGATCTGAAGCAGCTGTCAGACCAGGATTTCAGCAACACGGTGATCTATATGATGATCGGTATCTTCCTGATCCTCGTCCTGCTGTTCCGTTCTATTGTCATGCCGGTGTATTTGGTCGGATCGTTGATCTTGACGTACTTTGCGTCCATCGGTGTAACCGAGTTTATTTTCACGGCGTTTTTCAGCTATCCCGGCCTCAACTGGGCGGTGCCTTTCTTTGGATTCGTGATTTTAATGGCGCTTGGTGTGGACTATTCGATCTTCCTGATGGAACGCTTTAACGAATATCGCGGAACGGATATTAAAACGGCGATGACGGAATCGATGAAAAATATGGGGTCCGTTATTATATCAGCCGCTGTGATCTTGGCGGGAACCTTCGCGGCGATGCTGCCGTCCGGCGTTTTATCGCTTCTGCAAATCGCCACCCTAATATTGACGGGTCTCTTGCTGTACGCATTCGTAATGCTGCCGCTGTTCGTCCCTGTGATGGTTCGGATCTTCGGCTCAGCCAACTGGTTTCCGTTTAAAAGAAAAGAATAAACGGCTCGTCCATCCGCAGAAGAATCATTCGCCCATGCTCCCCGAAATCGGGCGGTCAGCTCCATTTGGGGAGTAACGGGCGCCATTGTGTGAGATGATAAAAGGACCGGTGAAGATGATGAGGAAACAGAAGAATGACCATTCGGGCTCCGATGAACACTGTCTATCAGCAGTGTTTTTTTCTGTAAAAATACCAGCACTGATTCAGCAATTTAATTTGGTAATGATCTTTTTCATAAAAAGCTCTCTGCATCTGGCTTTTGAGCCAATTCGGCATTGCTCATCCCTCCTCAGGCTCTTATCATAAGAGTATGGGTGTTGTGTATTAGTTTATGCCGCCCGGAATTTGTCCTGTTCAATGTTTTTAAAAATGAGGTGGACCGAAGCAATGGACGAACAACAACTGCAGCAGCTGACAGAACAGCTTTCGCTCACATACTTTAAAAAACCGTTCCGGCACCGCGCTTATTTCAACAGCCGCCTGAAAACGACCGGAGGCAGGTATTTGCTGAATTCCCACAATATCGAACTGAATAAAAAATACCTGACAGAGCACGGGCAAAATGAGCTTGAAGGCATCATCAAGCATGAATTGTGCCATTACCACCTTCATCTTGAAGGAAAAGGCTACAAGCACCGCGACAAAGATTTTAGAACGCTATTAAAGGAAGTCGGTGCGCCGCGATTCTGCACGCCGCTCGCAGGAGAGAAAAAGCCGCAAAGAAAAGTACGCACATACAAGTGCGACGCATGCGGACAAACGTTTCTCCGAAAGCAGAAAATGGATACAAACCGTTACGTCTGCGGCAAATGCGGAGGGAAAATAAAAGAAATCATAAAAAAGGGTTGACTGATCAGGCTTGTCTATGATAAATTATAAAAGCCGTCGCAAGACGAGCCACAAAGACAAATTGTTCTTCTTGACACATTTTGTCGACATATTTATAATAAAATGAGTCTGATCATTCCACAGTAGCTCAGTGGTAGAGCTATCGGCTGTTAACCGATCGGTCGCAGGTTCGAATCCTGCCTGTGGAGCCAATGGAGAAGTACTCAAGTGGCTGAAGAGGCGCCCCTGCTAAGGGTGTAGGTCGCGTAAGCGGCGCGAGGGTTCAAATCCCTCCTTCTCCGCCATTAGGAAAATATGATGCTGACTTCATATGGCCCGTTGGTCAAGTGGTTAAGACACCGCCCTTTCACGGCGGTAACACGGGTTCGAATCCCGTACGGGTCATTTCTCATATGTTGGGCTATAGCCAAGCGGTAAGGCAACGGACTTTGACTCCGTCATGCGTTGGTTCGAATCCAGCTAGCCCAGCCATTATATTTGAGCCATTAGCTCAGTTGGTAGAGCATCTGACTTTTAATCAGAGGGTCGAAGGTTCGAGTCCTTCATGGCTCACCATTGTTTTTTTACGCGGGTGTGGCGGAATTGGCAGACGCGCTAGACTTAGGATCTAGTGTCTTTACGGCGTGGGGGTTCGAGTCCCTTCACCCGCACTTTAAAAACAACATATCATGCGGTCGTGGCGGAATGGCAGACGCGCTAGGTTGAGGGCCTAGTGGGGGCAACCCCGTGGAGGTTCAAGTCCTCTCGGCCGCATCATAGGAATACCAAGGGTTTAAGCGCCCTTGGTATTTTTTGTTTCTTCAATGAAAATGTGTTTTTGTGTCCAAAAGTGTCCACTAACTTAAAGTAAGTCATATAATTTATCAGCCATTTCCTTTTGTTTGTTGGGGAAAAGGTGTCCGTAACTTCACAATCTCTAATGTATATCTCCTTCATACGAAATGGTTTGAATGGGGATTAATTTACTCCATCAGATTTAGAAACAAGAATTGTGATTCTGCGAAAAGAGGATAAGGCTATGGTGTTACAAGAACACTTATAATGTAATTTTTTAGGTCTTTGTAATTAATTTACAGATATTATTAATATTCACTCATGAATTCGTGATATTATATTGAAGGGGACGATCAAAAGCTTTGGCGTTAGTAATAAATAATGTTTTAAATATATACGAGTGCTACCTCATGTCAAAGTCAGAAAAAATATTATGGGAGGTAACATATGTTTAAGTTTAAAAAGAATTTCTTAGTTGGAGTAACGGCAGCTTTAATGAGTATTAGCTTGTTTTCGGCAACCGCCTCTGCAGCTAGCCCAGACTACTGGCAAAATTGGACTGATGGCGGCGGAACAGTAAACGCTGTCAATGGGCCTGGAGGGAATTACAGTGTTAATTGGTCTAATACCGGAAATTTCGTTGTTGGTAAAGGTTGGACTACAGGTTCGCCATCTAGGACAATAAACTATAATGCCGGAGTTTGGGCGCCGAATGGCAATGGATATTTGGCTTTATATGGTTGGACGAGATCACCTCTCATAGAATATTATGTAGTGGATTCATGGGGTACTTATAGACCTACTGGAACGTATAAAGGTACTGTAAAAAGTGATGGCGGCACATATGACATATATACAACTACACGTTATAATGCACCTTCCATTGATGGCGAAAAAACTACTTTCACGCAGTACTGGAGTGTTCGCCAGACGAAGAGACCAACTGGAAGCAACGCTAAAATCACTTTCAGCAATCATGTTAGAGCATGGAAGAGTCATGGAATGAATCTGGGTAGTATTTGGTCTTATCAAGTCTTAGCGACAGAGGGATATCAAAGTAGTGGAAGTTCTAACGTAACAGTGTGGTAACAGATCATCTTTAATCAGGGGTAGCGGCTGTTGATCGTTCCTTGAGACATTTTATAATCATTGTTAATGTGAGTGACTAAGAGGCGACGGTCTTTTAGTTGGGATTCCAATGTATTCCTCGGAGTGGGGAAAACGATTGTTTAGGCCTTGATAGGAAAACACTGGATTAAAGGGAAAGCAAGGTTAAAGAATTTGAACCAGTATAAATTTTAAAGCAGGCATATGCCTGCTTTATTTTAATGCGCTATTAATGATTTTTGCATGTATTCCATCTGATTTGTACCCTGCAAGTATTTCCTCAGTTGCTTCATTCGTAAAGTGAGGAATTCCTTTTATATCGGCTAATTTTTCTCTAAAATCTTCGCAGCCGAAGAGCAAAATAACTCCAAGATAGCGGTCGAAGTTCGAATTAACGAAAAAAAAGACAATAGTGATTATTAGTGAAATCGAATCTTGGAAGAACTATTATAAAAAATCGTTGGATTGAATACTCTTTTTTTGTCATCAATCTCATGGATAGACCATGTTAAAAAAGCAAAAATGACCACTTTGGTAAGCTCTACGGAATTCGTTTGAAAAGCTTACTCCTTAAAAAACAATGAAATTTTATGTAATAGGTGTTAAGAGATCCAATGAAAACAAGCTTTCATAAATCGTGATCAGCTTCCACTTTATATTGAGTGGCTAGTGGGGGCAACCCGCCGAGGTTCAAGTTCTCTCGGCTGCATACCAGAGATACCAAGGGTTTGACGCCCTTGGTGTTTTAGTATGTCTACTCCCCACGAGTCGAACAATTTAGGGCTGTAATTGAAAAGTACGCCCGTGAGGAAGTTGTTTTTGACCAAGTAAATATTATCGACCGATTTCACCACGCTAACCATCTTTTTCGCCATCCAATATCGTGTAATGCACCACTGAATATCATAAGTTGCACCACAGCTTATAAAAAAGCCGCCAATCATCATTCAGCAGGTTGGCGGCTTTTTAACATAGGAATTCAGCACTCTCTGGCTTAAGGGGGGATTATCATCAGTCTGTAAGGAGGTATTGTCTAATCCTCCGCTCATGGCTGAGTTTCACTCCCCTGTTTTTCCTTATGAAAAATCCTTTTTATATTGGACCGATAGGTAAATCCCAGCAGCTAAAAATGCCAGCGCATATTTGTACAAGAAAAAGATGGTCCACATATCATCTTTAGGAAAAATCATGTCACATAGAATAATGACCCACAGCATATAGGAACTACTTTTCAAATAGATTTTATTTGTCCGTTCGTCGTCTTTTCCAAGCTTTTTATAAAATACATAGACCAAAATCCCGCTACCATAAACCAGTAAAAAACCAACAATGATGAGAATATTCCAATTTCCCGGAGATTGTTCAGCCCAGGACCTTAAAGGGGAAAAAATTGCGTTATGGATACCTGAGAAAAACTTACTTATCATTTTGATCATTTCCTTTCACATAAGTAAAAATTTCGTTTACATCAACATTAAAAAATTCAGCAATTCGAAAAGCCAACAGCAGAGTCGGAACATAATTTCCTTTTTCCATTACGAAAATGGTTTGTTTGGAAACCCCGACTTTCTCCGCTAATTCTTGCTGAGACAATCTGGCAAGTACACGATATTCATAAACCTTATTTGATATCGAATCACCAAAATCTTTCTTCACGACCATCACCTCTTGAATCAAATTATAAACTCACTTTTTACAAAAGTAAAGTAAACTTATACAAAAGTATAAAATGATTTTATTTTTGATTAGATTACTTTGATATAACAAGAGCCAAATTGCAGAAAGAACCTGACGAAATTCTTGTTCCGTCAGGTTCACATATCAACCTCGTGCAATTTATGGTTTATGATGGTGCATTTTATGATATTAAGTGGGGCAAAAAACGGTAAGAATGGTGCAGTCCGGTGATAATATTCACTAGAAAATCAACTTTGGTAAGCTTTACTGAAAATCTTACTCCATAATTAATAAAAAACAATCAAATTTTGTGTAATCGATTAAATAGATGCAATGAAAATAAGCTTTCATAAACCATGATAAGCTTTCACTTTATTGAGGGCCAACCCCGTGGGAGGTTCAGGTCTCTCGGTTGAACACCAATTAATACCAAACTTTTAATTACCTTTGGTATTATTTTTTTTCGGAAAATCGGCAAAAAATGTACAGCATTGTCCAAGTCTGCAAGTATATTTGACACTAAAGCTGACCTCTGCACAAAACCTTGTGCGAGTCTGCACTTTTATTCTGCAAGATACACTGCCGGTTATCATCGATTAGTTGTTTAATCCGTTCTTAGGTGTACTGATATTTGGTTTTTAGAAGCTTTTTTTAAGTGGCTAAAACCAACAAATTTTTTGCTTTCTTCATCCCACAGGCGGAACTTTAATGACTTAAGACTTGTTGCCAGTGTAATGGTCGGAACGTTTTGCAATGGTTTAATGTTGTTATGCACTTCTTCAAGCTTATAGTTTGGGACTCTCGGGCTTAAATGATGAACATGATGGAAACCGATATTGCCTGTTAGCCATTGCATGACTTTTGGAAGCTTATAAAAAGAGCTTCCTTCAACTGCTGCTTTTACATATTCCCAATGCTCATCTTCTTCAAAATAAGAATCCTCAAACGTATGCTGAATATAAAACATCCAAATTCCGAGAGATCCCGATATCATAAAAATTGGCGCCTGAACCAGCAGGAAGTTTTCCCAGCCAATAGCCCAGCATAAAAGTGCTGTCAAAGCGACGATTCCCAGGTTCGTTACATACGTATTCATCCGTTCTTTGCGTTTTGCCCCTTTACGATTAAAACGATTGGTAATCCCGAAGACGTAAATCGGCCCAATCATAAACATAACAAACGGATTTCTGTACAAACGGTACATTATTTTTGTCTTAGTTGAGGCTTCCTTATATTCTTCAACGGTCAGTACCCAAATATCGCCTGTACCGCGTTTGTCCAAGTTGCTGCTTGTCGCATGGTGGACAGAATGGTCGCGTCCCCAGTGATCAAAAGGATGCAAAGTCAGAATTCCTGTAATTGTTCCAAGGATTCGATTCGCCATTTTGTTTTTAAAAAAGGAATAGTGGCAGCAATCATGAAAGATGATGAAGGTTCTCACTAAAAAACCTGCCGCAACGATAGAAATCGCTAATGTGAGGAAATAAGAAATCGACAAGCTCTTATATGCCAAACACCATAACAGGAAAAATGGTACCAATGTGTTAATGATTTGAGAAATACTTTTTTGTAAATCGGAGTTTTCATAAGGTGTAACCAGTTTTCTCAAAGTCTTTAGGTTTTGGTCATTCATTTTTTAAAGTTTCCCCTTCCCTGATGAGTTTCTAAGTGTACGTTTTATTGCCTTTGAAGTCCCAGTGTCATACATCATATAAGTATCGTTCTTAGCCCTCTTTATTGGAAACTCGAAACTGATTTGCAGAGTTGGCCGGGATACAAAAGGCGTATGAAAATTATACCCGGCTCTTTATCGGGCAAAACTCTCTCCCTGCTTCCCTATGGGAATTGTTCTTTTTAGACCGTGAACATTGATTGTTTGAGGAACAGACATCATGAACAAGAAACAGCAGAGCTTTTTAAAGAAAATCAATTTTAGCAAAGAAAAAGGTTTGAAGACACTCGCGATTCATTTTCACGGTGTTTTCAAACCTCTTAGACATGTTATATATTTGATGCAGCATAATTGACGCCTACCGCTTCTGCACTACTATCCACACGTTTAAGAAAAAATGCCATGAATAAAACGATAATATGATTTGCAATTATTTCCGTTTCCTGTTATGATAAAGAAGAATTATTTTTGTTCGGTGTAAAGGATAGTATGAATATTGACTTTTCGTCTTGATGATACTTTGGGCAAGGATAGTAATACAATGTGCGGTAACGCACTAGGAGGCAACAAAAATGGAACAAGGTACAGTTAAATGGTTTAATGCAGAAAAAGGTTTTGGATTTATCGAACGTGAAAATGGAGACGATGTATTCGTACACTTTTCTGCAATCCAAAGTGACGGATTCAAATCATTAGACGAAGGTCAAAAAGTAACATTTGACGTTGAGCAAGGTCCTCGCGGAGCTCAAGCTGCTAACGTTCAAAAAACTGCTTAATCTTCAATCGTTTATACAAACAGGCTCTTTATATAGGGCCTGTTTTTTTATGTTCTCTGTATAATGCTTAATAAAAAACCCTACTCAACGTTCGAGTAGGGAGGTGGTAAAAGGTAATAGAAAAAGATTTAACGCTTCAAAGGTTGTTTACAGTATAACATAATCGATTGACAAAATGCGGAATTTATATAAATTTTTTATTTTTCTTTTCAATTACAACTACTACTTTTTCTTTCTTTTGGTTACATCTCCTTCATGCAAAGTTCAACAGTATTTTTCCATTCAAACCCGGCTGTTCATAATGCTTCAACGCATCATAGAAATCTTCAAAATCATATACTTTTTCTGGAGCATTGATGACCATTCTTCCGCTCTCAACGAGCTTAATCACCTGCGAGAAGCGATTGCGGTATTCAGAAACGGAATGTCTCTCGTTCCAGAGTCTTAAGGCGAATAATTGTGGTGACACATGGTATACATTGTGTAACTTTCGCCAATCGTTTGGTATACCTGACAACAGACCATAACTGACAAACGTTCCTTCAGGTTTTAACATCCTCGCCAGCAGTTCGCCGCTTTCTCCTCCAACAGAGTCAATTGCATGGTCAACACCGATGTCGCAAGCATCAGAAATCTGTTCATATATAGAACCGTTGGAAGCGTCGATGACTCTCCATGCCCCAAGTTTTTGAAGTTTTTCTATCTTGCGGCTGTTTCTTGTAATGACAATTAAACGGAATCCCAGTATTGTAGAAATTTGCGCAAACAAACCTGCAATAGATGTACCTCCGCCATTCATTAACACAATTTCATTCGGCTGAACACGCAATGATTCCGTACAAATTAGCCAGGCTGTTAATGGATTAATATACAGTTGACTGGCGTCGTTATCACTTATTGATGGAGGCAGCTCTATTGCATAATCAGCTTTGGTGGTTACATATTGTTGCCAAGTTCCCTCTCCTCTTACAGGGAGGACCCTTTTTCCAATCAATGATGGTGATACATCTTTGCCCTGATCTATGACAATTCCCACACCATCATATCCTGCAACAGCCGGCAGCTTAATTCTATGAGAATAGGCCCCTCTAATTGGAAGCAAATCTGATGGATTAATTGGACTGGCAATCATTTTAACAAGAATTTCATTTGGCTGAAGAGGAAGCTTTTCTCCGGTATATAGCTGTAATTTTTGAAGCGGATCACCAAATTCCTTATATATTAATGAAACATTATTCATGATTTGTTATTGGCTCCTTAGGTTAATACTTCTATAAATAAACTTGCACTCTTTTGAGATTATGTCAATATTGTCTTTGTTTTTAGCTCCTAGTGTAAGTGCAGCTTCTACTACAGCGCAGACACAACAAAGAAATATCACCCAGACTGTTAGCTATCCATCTGTAGGACAACTGTCTCAAAAAGAAATTCATATCATGGCGCTCATGATAATCCTAAACATCAAAGAGTTTCCATGCTCAGCACTGGGCTTCGGCGTTAGCCAAAAAACTAGCTGAACAAGCACTCGGGTACATACTTGGAAAAGCCGTGATTGCTAAAAAATTATGCCAAAAAGGCGAAAAACGGTTTTTATAAAGTAGCAAACTACATTGAAAAAGTTCAACATTCAAGAAAAATGAATTGCTGCATTTATAAAAGCCGGACTTCCACCTGATGTTGTCGATTTAGTACCTATTACTTAAAGTCGCAGTCTAACTTGTCCGTCATTTCTTATAATTGTTTTATAAACAGCACAACCATATAATAGAACGAAAAAAGGATGGCGTATCATGCCGATCAATTCTTTTGAAAACTATCCGATGAGCTGGAAGCCATCGATTGATAAAACTGAAAAGCCCATTTATAAAGCACTTGCAAGGCAATTGGAGCAGGATATAGTAAACGGAGTTTTATTGCCTGGAACAAAACTTCCTCCTCAGCGGGAACTGGCTGATTATTTGGATTTAAATTTGAGTACCATTTCAAAGGCGTTTAAAATGTGTGAGTTAAAGGGCCTGTTAAGTGCAACTGTTGGGAGCGGCACATTTGTATCGTATGATGCGTTATCGAATGCGTATTTACTTGAGGATACAAAGCCAAAGCTCATTGAAATGGGAGCAACACTGCCGGATCATGCTTCTTACGAGCCGCTCATGCTCCATTTGAGCAACATGCTGCAAGAGACAGATTATGAAAAATGGTTTGGTTATGGCCGGGCGGGCGAAAGCCTTTGGCAAAAGGATGCAGCTGTAAAGCTAATTCGAAGAGGCGGTTTTGAAACGACCGTTGAGCACATTTTATTTGCAAATGGGGGACAAAATGCGATCGCTGCCGCATTGGCGGGTCTTTGTAAGCCTGGAGACCGCATTGGTGTTGATCATCATACATATCCGGATTAAAAACTGTTGCATCAATGCTAAGTGTGCAAATTGTACCGATAAAATCCGAGAACGGTGAAATGAAGCCGGAGTCACTTGAATATGCTTATAAAAATGAAAACATTACAGGCATTTATTTGATCCCGGATTACCATAATCCGACAGCTTCCTTTATGTCTGTAGAGAATCGAAAGATCATTGCAGAAATTGCAAAGAAGTATAATTTGTTTGTTATTGAAGATGCATCGTACCATCTTCTTGGCAAAAATCCACTTCCAGCCCTTGCATCATTCGCGCCGGAACAGGTGATCCATATCGCAAGTTTATCTAAATCATTGGCACCGGGGCTGCGACTGGCGTATGTTGCAGTGCCGTATCAATTTAAGGAGCCGGTTTCGAGGGCGCTTTATAATTTAAATATAACGGTTTCCCCGCTATTAGCAGAACTTGCTGCGCGCACGATTGTATCAAATCAATTTGAAGTCTTAATTGAGGGGCATCGTGAACAAACGATTTGCAGAAACCAAATCGCAAATCGATATTTTGCTGACTATACGTGTTTAGGTGGTGAAACAGGCATCTTTCGGTGGTTGTTGTTACCGGGTGGGATCACAGGTGCTGAATTTGAAAAATTAGCTGCTGAACATGGAGTGCAAGTGTATGCGGCTGAACGCTTCGTAGTTGGGAATAGTTGTCCGGAAAGGGCGGTAAGGGTTTCTGTATGTGCACCAGAAACGCTCGAAGAGCTTGAAAAAGGATTAATAATCCTTAGGCGCTTGCTAAACGATCTTGCCTAATTATTGTCCGCCATACAATTTCAATATTGTATGGTTTTTTTGCGCGTGTTATGATGATTCAAATCTAGTTGGAGGTTGATCAAGGAAGGCAGGTTAGATATGCTGCACAAAGAAAGTGTAAAATCGTTAGACGTTCAATCAGCTTCATTACAAAGCTACATTGGTTCCCCAGAAAAACAAAAAACGTTATACAAGCGTACATTATTTGTTGTAAGTGTTTCACAAATTTTTGGCGGTGCAGGGCTGGCGGCAGGAATTACTGTCGGTGCCCTTATTGCTCAGCAAATGCTCGGAACGGATGCTTACGCAGGGGTCCCGACAGCTTTATTTACTTTAGGATCAGCGGGGGCAGCCTTATTTGTAGGCAGACTTTCTCAACGCTATGGTCGTCGTGCAGGTCTTTCAGCCGGTTTTATGATTGGCGGTCTTGGAGCAATAGGAGTCATCATTGCAGCAATCATAAATAGTATTTTCTTGTTATTTGCTTCATTGCTTATTTACGGTGCTGGAACAGCGACAAATTTACAAGCTCGTTATGCAGGTACGGACTTGGCAAATCGTAAGCAGCGGGCGACTGCTGTCAGTGTGACAATGGTTATGACGACATTTGGCGCGGTTGCGGGTCCGAATTTAGTGAATGTGATGGGGGGTTTCGCCCATTCTATCGGTGTTCCGTCACTAGCGGGCCCTTTCATTTTAGCCGCGGCGGCATATATCTTAGCAGGTGTTGTTCTTTTCATCATGCTTCGTCCAGATCCATTAGTTATCGCAAGAACAATCGAATCGATCAAGCAAGAACCAAGTGATAAAGGACATTTGACAACAACTGAACACACAGAAAACAAAAGAGGCATAATTGTTGGTGCGGCAGTTATGGTTCTTACCCAAATTGTAATGGTCGCTATTATGACAATGACACCGGTTCATATGAGACATCATGGGCATGACTTGGGTGCAGTTGGTCTTGTTATTGGTTTTCATATAGGCGCCATGTATCTCCCTTCACTGGTTACAGGAGTTCTTGTTGATAAGTTGGGACGTACTGCAATGGCGATTGCATCTGGAACTACGCTGCTTCTGGCGGGCTTAATAGCAGCATTTGCACCAGGAGATTCTATGGTTCTTATCGTCATTGCTCTTTCTTTACTGGGATTAGGGTGGAATTTTGGTTTGATAAGCGGGACTGCACTGATTGTTGATTCAACTGAAACGGCCACACGCGCGAAAACACAAGGTACGGTGGATGTTCTAATTGCATTGTCAGGAGCTGCCGGCGGCGCATTGTCCGGAATGATTGTGGCAGGTTCAAGTTATCTAACATTATCACTTACTGGAGGAATCTTATCCTTATTACTCATTCCTGTGGTGGCATGGTCTCGTGGAGGTAAAAGATAATCCGGATGCAATCAATTCGGGAGTTCAAGACAAAAACTTAGTATAAATCCCTCATTCGTTTCGATAAGAACACATTCATGTTGCTTGAACAGTAACATTTTATGCCCAAAATACAAATTTCAAATGCTTGAAATAACTTTTGTAACGGACAAAATACTTTCACTTTTATTGAAGTCCTTATGGGGGAACCCCCCATGAAGGTTCAAGTTTTCTCGGCAGTATCACCGGAATACCAAGGGTTATGAGTCCTTGGTATTTTTTTCTTTTTTGTTTTTAACTATGTTAGGCTTTGGTAAAAGGTCGAATAGATAACAAGGAGGCGCAAAATGGGGAAACTCTCAACTTATCTATTGAAAGTTTGGCTCGCAATACCTAGATGGTTCAGAATGTTTACTTTAAGTGCAATCATCATATATGTTTTATGGTCATTGTTCATTAATGGAGTGAAAAATATATTTAGATTATCTCTCTCTTCCTTGATTGTAAGTCTAATAGCATCCGGAATCATATTGATGATTTTCAATAAAAGTTCTGTGAAAAAGTAGGGAGTGGCATTAAAAACATTTCTTATCGTAATATACGAGCGTCTGTAAAGCGGCCTAATACTTTTCCAGCAAACGGCATAAAAAAATGAAGAACAAGCCCTCCTAAACAAACGGTTAATAAAGTTCCGATGCCAATCGGTCCTTTTAAGATGACGGCCGCTGTCAAGAAGACGAGGTAAATGATGGTTCTCGAAACAAATATGTTGGTTCTCGTTAATTCTTTTATGATGAATGTGAATCGGTCAATTGGCATCGGAGCAAAATTTGTGTATAAGTATGTCGCGGTTCCTAAACCTGTAACAACCAAGCCGATTCCAAAACAAATCACTTTGCTCCACCATTGTTCTGGTGTGATAAAAAAAGTGCAGGAAAAAAAGCCACATATCAATGCCGATCCCCGTTATAAACGCCGTTAGCATCCCTGAAACTTCCGGTCTTTGGCTTTTTAAAAAAGAATTGCAGCCTATGAATAGCAAAGCAATGATGACTTCCCAACTTCCCACAGTAAGCCCCACATGTATGGACAGTCCCACCAAAAGTGCGTCAAAAGGCGAAGCGCCAAGATCTGATTGAATCGTAAAAGCAATCCCAAGGGTTAAGATTAAAATTCCTAATACATAAAAAACATATTTCACTTAACTCGCCCTCTTTATTTTTATTGCAAATACAACAAAATTTCGGTATATTTAATGTACGCCATTTATGTTGTATTTGCAACAAAAACATGTTCGAAAGGAGTTTATGATGAAGGATATTCTTCGTGAAATTGGGATGATTGCCCGGGCTTTGGATTCTATAAGCAATATCGAATTTAAAGAACATGACATGACAAAAGGGCAATATTTGTACCTTGTCCGAATATGCGAAAACCCGGGAATCATTCAGGAGAAGTTAGCTGAAATGATTAAAGTGGACCGGACCACCGCAGCCCGCGCTATAAAAAAACTTGAAATGAAAGGCTTTATTGAAAGGAGAGATGATGAATATAACAAAAAAATAAAAAAACTCTTTCCGACGGAAAAGGGGAATGAGGTATTTCCTTTTATAAAAAGAGAAAATGATCATTCGAATCGTGTGGCATTAGAGGGGTTTTCCGAGGGGGAAGCGGAGACCATCTTCAATCTTCTTCAAAGAGTAAGAAAAAATGTAGAAAAAGACTGGGAGTTCGTGAAAAAGGGGAACAAGAGAAATTATTGACGGCATAAAGGAGCGGCAGATTGAAATGACAGTAAATATAAAAAGATGCACCCTTGAAGACTTACAAAAGCTTCAAGAAATTGGTTATGAAACTTTTAATGAGACATTTAAGCATCAGAACTCGCCGGAAAATATGAAGGCCTATTTGGAAAAGGCGTTTCACTTAACACAATTAGAAAAAGAACTATCCAACAAAGCTTCGCAATTCTTTTTTGTCTATTGTAACAATGAAATTGCTGGATATTTAAAGGTCAATACTGATGAGGCCCAAACTGAAAAAATGGGTGATGAATCACTTGAAATTGAGAGAATTTATATCAAGAACGAGTTTCAAAAACATGGGCTTGGCAAATATCTGTTCAATAAAGCTATGGAAATTGCGAAGGAACTGAATAAAAAGAAAATCTGGCTGGGCGTATGGGAAAAAAACGAAAACGCAATTGTTTTTTATAAGAAAATGGGGTTTGTTCAAACCGGTGCTCACTCTTTTTATATGGGATATGAAGAACAAACGGACTTGATCATGACCAAAACACTCCTATAACTTTTTTGAAAGGAGGATGACGATGTATATTCCAAAATATTTTAAAGTCGAAAATGTTGATGAAATTTTGGATTTTGTCCAAAAAAACTCTTTTGGCACGATTGTTACGACAGAACAAGAGAAGCCAATCGCTACGCATTTGCCTTTGGGATTCAATAAAAAAGGTGATGATTACTATATCACCGGCCATGTCTCTTTTGGAAATCCGCAGTGGAGAACTTTTGAAACCTGTCAAGATGTGCTTGTTATGTTTCAGGGGCCGCACGCATACATTTCTTCTTCCTGGTATGGGCATGAGGATGTTCCAACATGGAATTATCAAGCCGTCCATATATACGGTCAAGCAAGCATTCTAGAGAGAGATGAATTAATAGAAGAATTAACAATTATGATGGGAAAATACGAAAAACACCGAGAAAATCCAATTTTATGGGATAACCTTTCTCCTCAACTTTTAAAAAGACAACTGAAAGCGATTGTCGGGTTTAAGATTAAGGTGGAAGACATTCAGGCTGCATATAAATTAAGTCAAAACCGAAATGATACAGACTACATGAACATCATTGATCAATTGCAAAATGAAGGAGATCCCCATGCGGAGCAATTGGCGGCAGTGATGAAAATGAGGCTGGAAAATTAAATATAAATCCACCTTCAACCCCATGCAGGAGTTAAAGGTCGGAATCAGAGCCGTCATTTATGCAGCATCTTAAAGATCGAGCGGGAAATGAAAAGGCAGGCCGAATGGTTAGGCCGAATCATCTTTGTCGAAGACTTAATGGGGTCGTAGCCCGCGAAAGTTCAAGTCTCTCGGCCGCATCATAGGAATACCAAGGGTTATGACCCCTTGGTATTTATTTATGGAGGGTTTCGACTCCATTATTTTGTTGTTGTCCCGTTTTATGAAATTATTGATTTAAAATAGGGATTTCACTAAGCAACTTCTTCAAATGAATAGAGTCCCACGGCAAATGTTCGGTTATACCTAATCCAACTACATCCGTTTCGGAAGAGAGTTCTTTCAGAAGATGAAGCAGGTGCGGCATTTGCATTGTTCCCTCAGGAGAAAAAGTTACAGGTGCTTCAGGATTGGCGAATAATAAAGAACGAAATGCCTTCGGATCAAGCACGTCTAAATCAAGGTGTATGGCCAGATACTTGATGTTGCTTTCTTTTATCCATTCTTTTATAGATTCGGTACTGGTCATTAACTTTTTAGTTCCGGCTGTTCTAATCCCAAGTCTTTTAATCACATCAGTGTCTGGTTCTGTGAAAGCTATACCTTGTCTTTGAAGTTCTTTTGATATCACTTTTGTTTCTTCTTCTGTGGGAGCTGCTAATCCCGCGATAAAGACATTTTCAGGTTTAAGGGGAATGTTCACATGTTTTGCGAACTCTTCATCTCCTTCTCCCAAAAGATTTCCGAGCGGTAATGTATGACCGTTATCATATCCGGCATATCTAACTAAATCGCTGTGAGCATCAATCCAAATTAAACCTAAGTCCCCGCCGTATCGTTCGTTTAAATAAGCAAATGGTGCTTGTTCGACTAAGCAGTCACCGCCAAACATGACAATGCGATCCGGCTTATGGGCATGAATGATATGCTGAGCAGCCTCCAATTGTTCCAGCAGTTGTTTTCTCCCGTTTATTCCGTTTTCGTTTTCAAGCGGAGTTCCATCATAAGTTTGAACCGGAACATGAATAATGGGCTGATCATTTTCAGGAGCCAGCCAAGCAAGCAGTTCCGCTCCAAAAGAGTAGTTGGGATTGTTTCCCCCTTGCCATTGCGGCATCAACAGACGTATCGTTTTTTTAGCCATGTTATCGTCTCCTTTACTTCAAATTACGGTTAGTATAAAATGAACGCAAACAAAAAAACAGTACGCACTTTATTGATAGGTACTATCCGAAAGGGAAGTGTTAATATGAGTATGGCTGAATATAAAGGCAAAGTTAAAAATATTCAAGATACACCTTTTGGCTACACATTGTCCGTGATCGGCGGCAAATGGAAAATGGTTATTATTTATCTCCTCGCGGAAAATCAACCGGTTCGCTTTAATGAGCTGAAAAGACAAATAGGGGCTATTACTTATAAAACATTGAGTTCACAACTTAAAGAATTGGAAGCGGATGGTCTGGTGAAGCGGAAAGAATACCCTCAAGTTCCCCCAAAGGTCGAGTACAGTCTCACTGGTAAAGCGGAATCACTATTGCCGGTTTTAGAGGGGTTATGTGAATGGGGGGTGAAAAACCAATAAAGTTAAGGATTCATTCATCTTGGAGAGAGAAGAATCAAATGCTTCGTTCTATTGCCGACAATCCTTTTGCCTGGCCGGGAATGTCCATAAACATTAGGGCCTTTATTTGTTATTCACCAGTTGCGAAACGGGGTGCTTGCAAAATAGCTCCAACCACTGGCACATGAATGTTCCAAGTCTAAAAGGGTTACCTTAATCCAATGTAATGATCGGTATTTGCAGCAGCCGCTTAAAAAACGTGATTGAACTTTTGAACCTAGAAAAACTGTTATGGTATATTTAAATATAACGTAAAATTTGAAATGAGGAATGGCATGAATAAAATCGAAAAACATAAGAAATTTAAAGCGAAAATGATTTTCAAAGTTATAATGGTCATGATCGGAGGAATCATAGCGGCCTATGGATTGGAAACAGTGCTGATTCCTAACAATGTATCTGATGGCGGAGTGACAGGACTCAGCATTGTTGGTTCACAACTATTTGACTTGCCGCTTGGTATACTTATCGCAGCTTTAAACATCCCGTTTGTCTGGCTGGGATATAAGCAAATCGGGAAAAGCTTTGCGTTATTATCGATTATCGGAATCGCATCACTTGCAGCAGG
Source organism: Bacillus paralicheniformis (assembly GCF_001042485.2). Taxonomy (GTDB): domain Bacteria; phylum Bacillota; class Bacilli; order Bacillales; family Bacillaceae; genus Bacillus; species Bacillus paralicheniformis. Next base: position 34,606 of record NZ_LBMN02000008.1, on the reverse strand, counting down.
TACAAGTTTTATGCACCACACTCCGGCTATAATCGAAGGGGACACTTTGTTAGTCACTGTTGTCGGAGGGATCATCCTTGGTTTTGGAATGGGGCTGGCGCTGCGTAATGGCGGAGCATTGGACGGAATTGATATGCTTGCTGTGCTGTTATCGCGCAAATTGCCATTTGGAACGAGCGATCTCATTCTATTCTTTAACCTTTTTGTGTTTATTTTTGTTTCCGCTGTATTTGGCTTGCAAGGGGCATTGCTATCAGTCATCGCCTACTATATTGCGTCCAAAGTCATTCATGTTGTCGAGGAAGGATTAAGCGGTTCTAAAACCTTTCAAATTATTACAACAGAACCTGAGTTGATGGTGGAGACAATTCGCGATCAATTGGGCCGAAGTGCTACATATAAAGAAGCTTACGGTGGTTTTTCCCACGAAAAGTTTAAAGAAATTACATGTGTCATCAATCGCTTAGAAGACACCAAATTAAAGGAAATCATTAATGAAGTTGATAAAAATGCTTTTGTCACTGTATATGACGTAGCTGAAGTCAAAGGCAGTAATTTTAGAAAACCTAATATTCATTAATTAGGGATTTCCTAAGAAAAAACATACCAAAGCTTGTTGGTATGTTTTTTTATATCATGTCGGTTTCCGAACATGACCATCAAGCTAACATCCACAACATTTGGAGTTTAACCTTTTTTACAAGAAAACGGTTTATATGTTCGTTTAAAACCTCGCTACATTTAAAAAACACCACTATCGCCGAAATAAAAGAGCGGTTTTTTCGAAGCTCTAAAAATGCAGATGATGTACAGATGAATCGACCACAAATTGGACAAAACGTGTTAGTTGAAGGAAATGACTTCTGCGGTTATACATCCAGTAAAGTCGTTGCGTTGGGTCAAATTTATAATAACTAGAATCAACTGGTAAGTAAGACTTAAAATGTGCTAACACTTTTGGTTACTGTAGGAGTTGTTGTCGATCCAACAACTAAGGCATCTCTGGCAGCGATCATGCAATGGAATATGAGAAACCGCAAAAATAATCCTCACTTTGATGGAACCAATCTATATGAAAGAGGAGGATACTGGATACCTCCTCTTTCATTACTTTATTTTATTCACCTTTAACTTTTTCTTTTTTATTTGAATAACACAAGATTGCTGTATTTTAGTCTGGACAAATTTCTAGTAGATCAAAAAACAATGCATTCTCTACTGTTACTTGTGATCCAAAAAACGTGACATCTTTTTTAAAATCCAGCCCGCATACAACCTCGTTCATCTCCGAATAGGATAATTCAATGAACTCTTTCTTTGAAAAATATTCTTTTACACAATCTTCAAATTCTTGTTGTTTAGTGTTATAAGGTTGAGTATCAAAACCCTCAAGAGTTGGGACAGTTCTATTCACATCTCTGTTTTCAACTTGAAATTCGTGCTGAAGATAAAATAAAGGTGCAAGCTTAGATAGCATTAAAATGGTACTATAAGTAACTTCAAATTCCCCTTTTGTGTAGTCTTCATACTCAAATATTAATTTTGACGACGGCCATATTTCACCAAAATTTACGTCTGTGATTATCATATTATTATTCTCGGAAAATTTTTTTATTGCTTCTGGTATTACAAACTGCTCGCGGCATTTAGTAAGATAATCTGATTCGTTATTGTTTCTGTAGTATTTATCTATAGTTTCGTTAACTAGATCGTTCATTTTAATTTTCACTTCCTTAGTTCATTTTTAAATCATGACGTCCCGATTTGTCAGCTGGTTTAGTTTCGTTTAAGTTAAAGTCCACTTCTCCTTGATGTTTCCCTCTTTTATTAACAACTTCAAATCTACCATGTTGGGTGTCCACTGCATAGTATTTGCCTGTTTTCGAATCCAAATACACATCTCTTTGATTAATTTTAGTTAATTTTGAATCCTTTTTCCAATTTCTTTGCTTAGCAAAATCAGCAGCAGTGGCTCTAACCAATGGAATTTTTTCATTCAAATTCATTTTAGCTATCTTTTTTTCAAATAATCCAATACTATCCTCCTTTATATAAAATCACCAAGAAATTATACAGGTATATAAACTGATATTAAAGAAAAATAAACCATTTAAACTTTAAATGTATAATAAAGTTCTTTTTCTCTCCTTTGTTTCTACATAAAAAACCCATCTCACAAAGAAATTAATTGATCTAAATTTCATATTTAATTCTTTTTTCAAATAGATTAATCAGCAAGGACTTTTTTAGAGAAATCTAGGATTACTGTGTCTTATTCCAAGGAATCCCCCTACTCATCCTCATTTGACTGATAGCTTTCTCTGCCTAAGACTAATGATAAAAAAGATCAATTAAGAATACTGTTTAAGTAAACTTAATTGATCTTATAATACGATGTAACCTCCCTGGGCCGCTAAACTTTTAAGGAGGTCTATGTATATAAACCTTTGGGGCTAACTTTTGTCGAGCTCGCTTTTGTACATGTTTTTAGGATAACAATTTTCTCAAGCTTGATCAGCATGTGCAAGGACCATGTAAATAAAAGATATACGGTTCCTACTCATTTTTTAAGAGTACTTTTTTACCGGTCTTTGCCGACTTCCGAATGGCGTCTAACAACCGGTGCAGTTTGACAGCGTCATGAAAGTTTGGGATTTGATTTTTATGTTCAAATATATCTTCCGCTAAAATAGTATAAGCAGTTTCAACATAGCCTCTTGCACCATGATCCTTTACTGGGGAAATTTTTACTTCTTCAGAATAAACATCTTCAGCATTTAACAAATTATGAGGATGTGTAATCTTTTTGACTTTGAGATTGCCAAATTGTACGTGTCCTGAGGAATTATGCTGTGTTAAACGCAAAACACCTTTTTCCCCTCTAATCTCTAATTGAAAAGCTGGATAAACTCCGCCCTGAATATGGACAGAGGCTGAAGCGCCATTAACGAGCGTCCCCTGGATTAAAATTTGGTCAGCTGTGTTTTTCGGTATTTTCATCCCTGTTTCTTGTATAACGGCTTCTGTATAATGACTGTTCATTGCAGCTGATAATTCTTTAAAATCACCCAGGATATAACAAAGAACATCAAGCGAGTGACCACCGTTGATTGTAAGAAGGTTCGCCCCATTTTCTCTTTTTAAAAGGTAACTGCTTTTTTCATCTGTTATTCCTCCCTTTCCTTGTGTTGCTACCTGCATCGTGCAGGAGATGACCTTGCCGATCTCCCCCTGTTTGATTGCCCGCTTTAAATAATTGACTTCTGGAGATTGCCTTCCTTGTAATCCAATCGCATGATGAATGTTTGCGTCATCTGCCAATTTTGCCAGTTTTTCAGCCTGCACAGTATCTATGCCTAAAGGCCATTCACAATATATATGTTTATTTTCTTCTATGGCTGCAAGCGAAGCTTCATAATGGAAAGGAACCTTTATACTGACGACTACCAAATCAACATCTTTTGATTGTGCTAATTCCTTATAATCTGTAAAAGCAGAGGCAGCCTTAAGCATCATAGCGCTTTTTTTTGCGGTTTCCATTTTTGATGTTCCAATCGCCGTTATTTCATAAAAAGGATTTTCCTTCAATACCGGAATATGTGTTTGACTAGCCCATTGATTATTCAAAGATCCGCCTATAATCCCTGCTTTTATCACGTTGTTCTTCATTAGCTATCCCTCCAAAACTCTTTAAACCGAGTATAATTAAAATTAGAGATCATTTTAAATGTTAAGTTATGATGGTTATATCACTTTTTTTGATGGGGGTTGAAATATGAATGGATATTGAAAACATGAAAGCTTTTGTTTCAGTGGCGGAATTAAAAAGCATATCTGCTGCTGCAATTAAATTGAATCACCTTCAATCCAATATGACTGCGAAAATAAAAAAAATCGAAACTCATTATCATCAACAACTGTTTATCAGAAATTCAAAAGGAGTCAAACTAACGAAAGAGGGAGAAAAATTATATCATCAATACAAGAAAATCTTGTTCGTTTGGGAAGAAACCGAAAACATCATGAAAAAACACGATGAAAAACTCCGTATTGGCACGATGATATCTGTCGGTGGAACTCAATTCTCAAGTGCTTTAAATAAGCTTTATCATACATATCCTGATTTATCGGTAACATTAAAAACAGGTTCAACAGAATATATTGAAAATCAAGTTCTTCTTGGAAAAATCGATGTTGCTTATACGATTGGATCGCTAAACAATAAAAAGATAAGTTATCAAAAAGTGGGATATGAAGAATTGGTGATCATAGGCCAAGGTATAGATCAATATACGAGATTTGATGATTATATAAACGGAAAAAACGTACTTGTATTATCAGATAAGTGCTTGTATCTAACATTATTATGTAATATTTTTGAAGATTCGAACATCCAACAGGGGGAAATCATTGAAGTGGGCGATCCAGAATCCTTAGTGCAATTTGCATTGATGGGTATGGGAATTTCCTTAGTATCAAAGCGCATAGCAGATCGCTACAATATCCATCATTATTTAGAAGTTCCATCACCTTATAGATACGTCGATTTATATTTCATTACACGACTAAATCATAAATTTACACCTATAGAGAAACAGTTTATTGAATTAAATAACTCCCTGAGCGACATCATTGAAGGAATGTAAGGTTGATAAAAAAGTTATGCTCTCTTAAAACCAATACAAAAAGGTGTACCCTTATGCGTGAAAGATATATCAATGAACGGGATTCATTTCTTTTGGAACTTGGTTAGGTAATATCCCTGATCTAAATTAGAGATGACTCATTTTGAAGCTTTAAGTGCTAAGCCTTCACAAGAAACATAAGCCGCGCTTTCATTCAAGTGCCTTCAACAAAGCTATATTATACACATTTTCAATTGGCATGACGTAACAGACCACTTCAAAACAGGGAACTTTGGCATCGATTTTTTCCACACTTATTAAGAAATTGGAAAAGGGCGGCTTCTAAGCCCTTTGCCGCCCTAAAATCCGAATATCCTTTATTGTTTTTAGCAAGTTTCTTTTGAGAAATAGGAGTTTAAAACATCATAAACAATCGGCAAAGAAGTAAATCCGTCAGTTTCTAAAAAGTGCCCCCCGTGTTGAACTTCGTAAAGCTTAGCGTCAATTTGTTGCGCCAGATCTTTGCTCCATGCAAATGGCACAATTTGATCGTCTCTAGAGGCAATGACAGCACGATGCTTAGCTGACTCAATGATGTTTTGAAAATCAAACGATTCCTCGGTAAATTCATCTAACATCTTTAAATCGGGCAGTGACTTGGCAAAGCCGGAAACGAGCAAGATTCCGCCAAGTGGTTGACGCAATTGCGTTTGTTCCAAAAACCTCAAAACGGCGGCGCACCCCAGGCTGTGTGCAACCAGATAAGTATGTTTATTTAATGTGTGCTTATTTAAAGAGAGCGTATCAAGCCAATCTTTAAGCCTTGGCTGGTGAGGATTAGGCATGTCTAAAATTTCTGCGTGTATTCCGTCTGCAAGCAGACGTTTTTTCAGCCAAGGAAACCAGTGGTTGGTTGAGGAGGCTCTGTAGCCATGAATGATATAAATTTGTTTTGTCATCCTGTTCTCCTTACAAATAATTTTTATTCAGTATAAAATCCCTCCCGTCGGGAAACAAGTACGCACTTTTTAGTAAGTATTTTTTACTCATAAGGCAAATCTTCTCTTTGTCCCCATCTGCACATTTCATCTATGAGAGGGTATAAAGACAGTCCTCTGTCTGATAACGAATACTCCACTCTGAGGGGATTTTGAGAAATCTCCACCCGGTGAATCAGACCGTCAGTTTGCAACTCCTTCAGCTGGGAACTTAACATTTTATGGGTGATTAACGGCATAGCCCGTTTGAGCTCCCCGTATCTCATCGTTTTTTCACACGCCAGCTCATAGAGGATTCTCATTTTCCATTTACCACCTATAAGAGATAAGGTGTATTCAAATGGAGCTTGTTTGCTGCGGCATAAGGTATTCATGGTAATCAAACCTCCTTTTTTAAGATCATAACAAAAATCAATATTGAGCCTGGCTTCAACATGAATAGCAAAAGATTCACTTGTTTTCCTTATTTTGTTAAGGAGATGTGATATGATACAAAAAAAGGGAGCGGATTTCTTCTGAAAAAGGGCGGGAATACTTTTGCGCGAATTTGCACCTCAAGTTTTTCAAACGATAGGGATTATTGGTTTTATTTTAGCTTTTGTCCAGATTCCAATCGGCTGGTTTATCGGATTTTTCTTTTCCGGTTTGTTCTTCATGATGTTGAAATCAAACAATGAAAAATCGGGAACCTTCAATGTGATGGCTGGAGCCGCGTGTTTCTTGTATTCATTTCATTGTTTGTTTACGCAAGTGTTGTGACTGAATGGAGAACCAATATAAAAGCAGGAGGATGTCACTTTTATAAATAACGAGTTTTAAATATGGAGCGTGATGAAATGAAAGAAAACAGCCTTTTCCATTTTGAACCCACAAATCTATTTTTTTGTCTATTTTCTTCTGTGTATTTGGAAATCAAAAATGGGTGATTTATAATTGCGAAAGTTGAAACTATTGCTAGCCGCTAATTTGATTTCCACCATAGGTACCGGTATCACTTCCTATTTAATTGTCTGGCTGCTGATTGATCAATTGAAACAATCCGTTTTATATGGGTTATTGACGATGACAACGATGATTTTAGTGTTTTTTGCTTCACCTTATTTAGGGAGTTTGGTGGATCGATATTCTCGAAAAGCGATATTTCTCTATTTAGAAATAATAGGAATAGTGGTCTTAGGCGTTTTTTCTGTTCTATTCAATATTTCCGCCGTGTTGGACATCACTCTTGTTGTGATACTGATTTTTTATCATACGGCTTACGATTCGATAAAGTATCCTGCTTTAGCCGCTTTAACTCAGGAAATGTTCAAAAAAGAGGACTATAGTAAGGTGAACAGCAGTCTTGAAGTTCAGGGGCAGGCGGCGCTGATGATTAGTTCGGGGCTGGCTGCCATGATGATCGGCAAGATGGATGCGACAGTCATTTTGGTCATAAACATCGCTACATTTATAGCAGCTTCCATCCTCATCTACAAACTTCCCTATCAACGAAATGCTGAAGCAGAAGAGCATTCCAATACAATGAAAAATGAATCTTACTGGCAAAACTTTAGCTCCTCACTCCAATATTTATCTCATCGAAAAGTTTTGTTTGCTCTTTTATTGACTTCTTTTATACCAAGCATCGTGATTATTGTCGCAAACTACTTGGATCCGGTTTTCATTTACGACTATTTAAACGAAGGTCCGTCAGTTATCGGCATTGCCAATATTGTTTACGCCATTGGAGCTATGGGCGCCGGTTTTGTCACATATCAAATATCAAAGAAATGGCCCGATATGCAAGGTGTTATATTGTTTATGACAGTATTTGCTCTAGCAACCATTGTGATCTTCCTCGTTCCGAATGCTGTGACATTTATAGTTGCAAGCCTCTTTTGGGGGCATTCAAATGCTGCGATCAGAGTATTTAGGAAAAGTTATATGTTCCATCATGTCGATAATGCATATATGGGACGTGTCAATTCGTTGTTTAATGCGGTAAAGCTGTTGGGACAAGTTGCTTTAATAGGCATCTTAACGATTACAGTAGTGCCGGCGGGTCAAACTGTTTACGGATACTTCGTTTTATTCATCATTGTAATTGCTGCTCTTTTAACAACAACTTATTTATTTAACAGAACTTATAACAAAGATAAAGAAAAGCGGGTATCTTTATAGAGTAGCTTCCCCCGTAGAGGAGGCATAAAAAAGCATTGCTGTTTAAATACGATGCTTTTTTATGCCATAGGAGCCTCCCGTGATGATCTCAAGGCTTCATTCACCGCTAAGAATCGCAACCGGGCGCGCCCAGCCGGCAGACGCTTTTTCAACTTTTACCGGAAAAGCCATGACGTAAAATCCAGTGGAAGGCAATTGATCAAGGTTGGCGAGCTTTTCAATTTGGCAGTAAGGAATGGTGCTGCCTGAATAATGACCTTCCCAAATAATGGATGGGTCTTTTTCCTGCTCAAAGCGCTTGGCGGTCATGCTGAATGGAGCGTCCCAGCTCCAGGCGTCAGTTCCGACAAGGCGCACGCCGCGTTCCGTTAAAAATAGAGTTGCTTCACGCCCCATCCCGCAGCCGCTGTGCAGGTAATCGTTTTGTCCGTATTTGGCGCCAGCCGACGTATTCACAAGAACAATGTCGCCGGGCGCAAGTTTATGATTGATGCGGTGAAGCTCCTGTTCGATTTCTTCAGGGGTAATGATATGCCCGTCTTTCAAATGTCTGAAATCAAGCTTAACCCCAGGGCCATGAAACCAGTCAAGCGGCACTTCATCAATCGTCATCATCCGCTTGCCGTCGTCTGTAACAGAACGGTAATGATATGGAGCGTCGATATGCGTTCCGGCATGCGTGGACATCTTCACTTTTTCCAGCGACCAGCCTTCTCCCCCGGGAAGATCTTGCGAGGAAAGGCCGGGAAAGCTCTGGACCATCTGTTTAGCTCCTTGCTTATGATCCGCATATTCGATTTCAGGGACAAACCCCGGCGGATCAGACGGTATATCACCTCTTAACGATACCGACAAATCTACAATTTGATTGATTTTCATCTGTTTTCCCCTTTCTGTCTGAGCGGCTGACCATTGAAATTGTAGGCGATCAAGCTGTTATCTTTTTTATTTTACATGATGAGCCATACAAAAAGCCTGCAGAACATTCTGCAGGCGATTCGCATTTTTCTACACTTGCTGTGACTTAGGTTTCCTCAGCTTGTAAATCGCGATTAGCATGATAAACCAAACCGGCGTGACAAATAAGGCAACGCGGGTGTCCTGCGCCAGTGCAAGGACGATGAGGATAAACGTAAGAAAACCGAGAACCACATAATTTGAAAACGGGTAAAGCGGCATCTTGAATTTGTTTGTTTTCGTTAAATCCGGTCTTGTTTTGCGGTATTTCAAATGGCAAATGACGGTGATTCCCCAAATAAAGATGAAGCATATCGTCGAGATGCTTGTAATCAGCGTAAACACTTGTTCAGGCATGATATAGTTCAGCATGATGCCAATCAGAATCACGACCGCTGAGAAAAACAACGCATTGCTCGGCACTTTGCGGGAGGTCAGTTTGGTCATAGCGCCGGGCGCATTATGTTCTTTCGCAAGCGAGTATATCATCCGGCTCGTGCTGAAGACTGCGCTGTTGCTTGCCGAAGCCGCCGATGTCAGCACCACAAAATTGATGATGCTTGCAGCCGCAATGATGCCGACCGCTGCAAAGACTTGGACGAACGGACTCTCATTTGGGTTGATGACATTCCACGGATAGATGCTCATGATCACAAGGAGAGCACCGATATAAAACAGCAAAACACGGACGGGGATATTGTTGATCGCTTTAGGAATGACCTTTTCCGGATCTTTCGTTTCCCCCGCTGTCAGTCCCACAAGTTCGATGCCAACAAACGCAAAGACAACCATCTGGAATGAAAGGAGAAAACCGTGCAGTCCATTTGGAAACATGCCGCCGTGGTTCCAAAGGTTGTGAAAGGCGGCAGCGCCCGAATGGGTGGAAAATCCTTTGAAGATCATGAAAAGGCCGATCACGATCAGCGCCAATATCGCAATGACTTTGATTAATGCGAACCAGAACTCCAATTCTCCAAAAAGCTTGACGGTCGCCAGGTTCATGATCAGCAAAATGAGCAGGGCGATCAATCCGGGCAGCCATTGCGGTACATCAGGCAGCCAGTATTGGGTATAAAGCCCGACCGCGGTTAAATCGGCCATCGCGAGCGAAATCCAGCAAAACCAGTATGTCCAACCCGTTATAAATGCCGCCATGTCGCCTAAGTAGTCCCTGACAAAGTCGACAAACGAATGGTATTCCAAATTGGATAAAAGCAGTTCTCCAAGAGAACGCATAATGAAAAAACAAATGATTCCCGTAATCAGATAAGCAAATAAAATCGACGGTCCTGCAAAATGGATTGATTTCCCCGAACCAAGAAACAGCCCCGTTCCGATCGCTCCGCCGATGGCGATGAGCTGAATATGCCTGTTTTTCAGGCCTCTCGATAATTTTTGTTCGTGTATATCGTTGTCAGTTACATCTTCTGTCACTTTATGTATGCCTCCATTTTTATTTTTTAGGCCCGATCCCCGCATGTTTTAAAATCTATAATAACATTAAAATTTGAAGTAACAGATAAGATTCGCCTGATGCGTTTGTAAAGAGGTGGTTTGCGTGGAAGTAGACTGATCCTTCTTTTTGTAACCAGATCTTTATAGAATGGTCGTTGTTCATTAATCATATTTGGTTCGGAATAAGAAGCGGGAATGAATCCGTCCGTAAGTATTGTCATACCCGCTGCAAAATACATATCCGTCTGTTTGGACAGCGTGCTGAGGCAACTCCTTGAAATTGTTGAAGCCATTGTCATCGACTCGCGATTTCAGCAGAGACATCATTCAAAAGTATGCCGCAAAAGATGACAGAATTATTCCGGCTTTCCAGAAAAACGGGAGGCCCGAGCCAAGCAACAAATCGTACTTGGCCTGTTTTTAATGGGGAAGGTTTTGTCATTGAGGGCTTGATATGCCAAGCTGCTGCGCACGTCCGCTTTCGTGATACAATATAGGTATTTCAGAGAGCATGATGTATTAGGAGGAACGAAAGCTGAACAAAAGGAAATCTCAACGCAGTCAATCGGTTTTTTCGGCAATGCTGATCGTAATCGCGGTGTATGTTCTGTATACCTTGTTTGAAAATTTAATTCTTGATCCGCAATCAACATCTTTTCTCAGCCATAAATCCCACCTGAGGGACTCCTTTCATCTCCCGGTCTGGCTGAAGGTGATGTATGTTCACGTTGTTGCCGCTTGTTTGGCGATGGCTTCGGGCGCTGTCAACTTCTCCAGCGCCTTGTTGACCAAAAGCCGCAAGATTCACCGTTTTAACGGCTGGCTCTACGTCGTTTGCGTGCTGATTGTGACGCTGTCGTCAGGCTATATGGCACCGCATTCTACCGGAGGGAAGGCCGTCAGCATAGCCTTTAACATGGTGAATATGTATTGGCCTGCCGCCACGGTTATTTCCGTCATCAAAGCTCGGCGAAATCAGTTTATCAAGCACCGGAATTGGATGATTCGCAGCTATCTATTCTGTTTTACCAATATGTTCATTCACTTGATCACTTTCGTGTGCCATAAAGGACTCGGCCTGATATATGACATCAGCTACACGATAGGCGTTTTCGGAGCGATTGTGCTTTGCATCGCGTTGGCCGAATGGATCATTCGGTTCGCCTTTAAAAAGCCGGCGCAAATTTTTTATACAAATCACAGGGGCTTTTAAGCCCCTGCTCTTTTTCCTGAGGATTCCATATAGCTCAAGGAGGCGAGTATTCTCATTGAATACGGGAAAGGAGTGTGAAGCAGTTTTGCTTTTGCTTGGGCTGTTTGATTCAGCTCATAGAGTAATAGAAAAAGTGATCTGGCTCACAGTTTTCATCACGCACCTCCTGTAAAGTAAATGATAGTTTTTTGCCGGCGAAAATAAAGAAAAACAGGGGATGTGTCAACCGATGAAAAGAACTGATCTGCCTCTAGTGTATTCGTGCTCCGGATGTTCCTCGGCCGCGCAAACGGCCAATATGATTGCCATTAAAATGGATCGGGAGAAAACGGCCGAAATGTCGTGCATTGCCGGAGTCGGCGGCGATGTGAAACCGCTTGTCAAAACAGCAAAATCCGGGCGGGATATCATTGCGATTGACGGCTGTCCTTTATGCTGTGTCAAGAGTTGTTTAGCTAAGCATGATGTTCAGCCGAAGCATCATTTTGTATTATCGGATTTTAACGTGCCGAAGAAAAAAGGAGCAGATCCCGACCCTGTCCTTTATATGAATGCGTATGAACAAATTTTGCAGCTCTTAAAATGCTAAGCCTTTTGGGAATGTTTATTTAGGGTGCTGTTTAGAGCATCAGTGAACGGATGCATTTGAATTGAAAAATCGAATGTCGATTACAGGCCATACGCTTTCTGCGAACGGCGGATTGATTTAAAATACCGAGGGTTTCATCCCTTGGTATTTTTGTTGTTACATCTTCTAAAAACCATGTCCAGCTTTTCGGCAAAATCCTCTGGGTATAAAACGCATCCCACATGATTGCCTGGAAAATCGACTACTTTCGTTTTCAAATGATCAGCCAATGCTTTTGCATACCTGTACGGGAGACAGCCTTGCGAATCAATGCCGCCGGCAGGAACGACTGTAACCGGTGAAGCTTTAAGCCTGCCGATGTCGAGTGAATATTCTCTTAAACCCGGCACCTCGGACAGGATAAAATAGTCAATGTTGGCCATGAGCTGCTCCGTCCGGGTTTTTGGACGGTCCGGCTGAGCTGTGGACGTAATGCCCATCGCTTTCGCGAATGCTTCTAAAGCCTGTAATCCGCTTCGTTTGTATTGTTTTTCAAGGTTCTCCAAGCTCTCGAACCCTTTGGTGCGGTCACTGCCGGCCAACAATTGCGGAATCGGAGGCTCGTGTGCGACCAACATGCGGATTTGTGCAGGATGGCGGATGGCAAGATCAAGGCCGATGACCGCGCCGGAGCTGCAGCCGAATACATGGGCCGGTTCATCCGTCAGAGCGGCCAGCAGCCGGCTCGCATCATCGCTGTGTGCGGAAACCTGGTAATTTTCATTCGGATCTTCCAGCCTGCTGCGGGAATGCCCGCGGCGGTCGTATGTGATAACCGTGTAACGGTCGGATAGGCGGTCTGTAATCGGGTATGATTCTGCATCGCCGTTGCCCCCGTGAATCATAAGCAAGATAGGCCCAGAGCCGCGCACTTCGTAGTAGAGCTTTGCTCCGGGTACTTCCAATACACCGTGTTTCATGACAATATTCTCCTCTCGTTGCATGATCACTTTTACATTACATGACGGAGAAAGCATAGAAAATGCAGAAATCAGCTAATAAACAAACTCGCCATATTAAAAAGCACCGATCACAAGGATCCGTGCTCCAGTTTATTTTGTGTAAACGATTTTTTTAATCGTTTCGATGGAAAGATGATGTTCCGCTGCTAAGTGCTCAATCGTTTCGCCATTTTTAAAGGCCCTTTTTATCGCGGTGTTGCGATCATCGATCAGCTTTCTTGCTCCTGAACGTGCACCCCATTTTTTGTGGGCGGATTCAGTCTTGGGAATGTAGATCGTTTCCCCTTGAACATACTTTTGAATTTCCGATAGCAGCTTTTCAGGTAGAACAGCGGCAGCCTTTACGTATGCCATGTTTGCCAGCTCCTTATTCCTTTGATTGTAAAATAAGGGGCAAAGCCAATTACCAGAAAAGCTTACTTCAGGCGATTTTATTTGTCCACCCCATGCAAAGTATCGCCTTTTCCGATAACAGGCTTTGCATGAGACGCTGCATGATCCGGCATTCTGATGCTTGCCATGTGATCACCTCCTTCGAATTTGCTATTCATTATAAATGAAATCGAGATTGGCGGCACTTGATGATAAAATATTTTTAAAAAGAATGACCAGTCCGCAAACTATTTTTCACGCTCCCGCGTCTATCCTAATGTAACAGCCGTATATACGTATATTCAAAAAAGGAGTTCTTTATTGCAATGAAGAAACAAGCAGCCAGAGCGTCTCTTGTCGCTTGCATAACAGACCGGAAAGAAGACTTTTACCGGCTGGCGTACAGCTATGTGAAAAATCAAGAAGACGCCTTAGATATTGTCCAGGAATCAATCAAAAAAGCGCTCGATTCCGTCGATTCTGTTCGCAATCCGGATACGATTAAAAGCTGGTTTTACAAAATTTTGGTGCGGACGGCAATCGATTTTTTGCGCAAACGGAAAAAACTAAAGGTTATGGATGATCAAACGATCGAATTTTTAAGCAAGGGCAAGGAAGATATCTACCGGGATACAGACCTTCATGAGGCGCTTGACGAGTTGCCGCATCCCTACCACACCATTATTGTTCTGCGATTTTTTGAGGATCTCAAACTGGAAGAGATTGCGGAAATCACAGGCGAAAATTTGAATACGGTCAAAACGCGCCTTTACAGAGGATTGAAGCTTATGCGCATCCAATTGACGAAGGAGGATCTTTCTTAATGGAAAAGAAATTGGAACAGCTGAGAAAAGCATATCAAAACGTCCCCATTCCGAAGGAACTGGATCAGGTTGTCGAAACTGCGCTTCAGCATAAACCGAAGAAGAAGAGAAGGCTGGTGGTATGGCCTGCATCAACGCTTGTCGCGGCGGCTGTACTATTGGCTGCCGTCGTGAATATCAATCCCGGAGCAGCCCAGGCCATGTCGCGTTTACCCGTCATCGGCAAGGTCGTTAAGGCCATCACATTCACCGAGATCAAACAGAAAGATGGAGAATCGAGTATTGACGTGAAAACACCGGCTCTGTCCGGCTTGAATAACCGGGAGCTTGAAAATGGCATTAACGAGAAATATGTAAAGGAAAGCCGTCAGCTTTACCGGGAATTCATGAAGGAGACGTCCCGGAATAAAAAAGGGCATCTCAGCATCTACAGCGATTATGAGACAGTCACGGATACGAAGGATTTGATTTCGATTCGGCGAAGCGTCGAAAGAACGGAAGCGTCCAGCTATACCGAACGGCGCTATATCACCATTGACAAAAAGAATGAAATTCTGCTTACCTTGAAGAGTTTGTTTAAAGACGACCGGTATATTACGGCCATCAGCGAAAACATTAAAGAACAAATGAAACAGCAAATGAAAGATGATCCTGATAAAATATATTGGATCAATGACGAGGAAGTCGAGCCATTCAAACGAATCAAGGCCGACCAAAATTTTTATATTACAGAGAATCATAAACTGGTGATTTCATTTGACGATTATGAAGTCGCACCCGGATATATGGGCGCGGTAGAGTTTGAAATTCCGACTAAGGCGATTTCGAGCCTGCTGATCGGCGACCGCTACATCCGCTAGTCAAAAAATCCATGATTCGCTGAAATCATGGATTTTTTACTTTTTACAACTTTGTAACACCATATTCAGCTTGAAACTTTTATACTAGAGAGACGGCATCATTCAGGGTAGATAAAAATGACGATTTTTTGAAACAAAAAACGGTCCTGACTTCGTCTATAATATCGGAGCCGTAAAAGGCGCGAAACATAAAGAAGAACCGTACGTACATATCATTGGAGGAATACCATGCGAGATCAGACACAACAACACCGTTACATACCGGGGTTAGACGGGCTTCGGGCTTTTGCCGTTTTGGCGGTTATCGCTTACCACCTCAACATGAGCTGGGCCGACGGAGGCTTTATTGGCGTTGATATCTTTTTTGTTTTATCAGGATATTTGATTACATCGATTATCCTGCCGGCGTATGGAAATGACATTTCCCTCACATTCAGAGATTTTTGGGTGCGCCGGATACGGCGGCTGCTTCCAGCGGCGACGCTCATGATTTTCGCAACCGTCATATGGGTCGCTTTGTTTAACAGAGAGCTGATGCATACCGTACGGGGAGATGCGATCTCCTCTCTTTTATATGTCAGCAATTGGTGGTTTATCTTTCACGACCTCTCATATTTTGATAGTTTCGGATCGCCGTCTCCTTTAAAAAACTTGTGGTCACTGGCGATTGAAGAACAGTTTTATTTCATCTGGCCGATCATTTTGCTGTTGGGCATCTACATATTTAAAAAGCGGGAGAGGCTGGCTGCGGCGGTTGTGCTGTGTGCGCTTTGTTCAGCCGTATGGATGAGCATCCTGTACATCCCTGGCGGCGATCCGAGCCGCGTATATTACGGGACTGATACGCGCGCCTTCGAGCTGTTGATCGGATGCGCATTAGCCCTTGTGTGGCCGATGAAAAGACTATCTGGGAACAGGCTCCCAAGCAGCCTGAAGCACGTGTTGCACGGAACTGAGCTTGCCGCTTTCGCGCTGCTTATGATGAGCATTTATTTTGTCGATGAATTCAGCCCGTTTCTCTATCATGGCGGAATGCTTCTGATCAGCATAATCGCAGCGATTTTGATTGCATGCGTCAGTCATCCGAGCAGCTTCTTGGGCTTTGTCCTTTCCGTGAAGCCGCTGCGCTGGATCGGGAAAAGGTCGTACGGCATTTATCTTTGGCACTATCCCGTCATCGTGCTGAGCACACCTGTTCAAGAGATTGGAAATCCGGTGTTCTGGCATGTTGCGATTAAGGTCGCTGTTACGTTTATTCTGGCGGAACTTTCGTATCGCTTTATCGAGAAGCCAATCCGACAAGACGGTTTTAAACCGTTTGTAAGCCGGGTTTTTCTGGATAAGATCACGGAATGGAAAACCGCTTCCGTTCCCAGCAAAATATCAATCGGACTGATGTTTGCCGCACTCCTCATTTTTGCAGGAGGCCTGTCGGGATTGGCCGACGAAAAGAAACAGCCGCAACAGGCCTATTCCAAATCTTATGAGGAAACAAGCGCCTCAGCGGATCAGCCGGCTGACAAAAGTGAAGAACGGAAGGATGATAAGAAAGCACAAGCTGAAAGCGGGAAAGATGATGAAACTAAAAGCCGGCAGAAAGCCGGCGGGGATGAATCGTCAAATACAAAAGATGAGCAGTCTGCGGAAAAAGAGCCTGATCATATCGAGAAAGAGGTATTGGCTGTCGGGGATTCGGTCATGCTTGACATTGCTTCCAGCCTGCGTAAGAAAATTCCGGGAATCACAATCGACGGTCAGGTTGGAAGGCAAGTGAGGGAAGCGCTTCAATTGACATCAACCTACGCTTCCTTTAATCATTCGGACAAAGCCGTCGTGATTGAACTGGGAACAAACGGCTATTTTACGGACAGTCAGATGGACGCTTTGCTTGATGCGTTCTCAAACGCTGATGTCTATCTCGTGAACACGCGCGTCCCCCGTCAGTGGGAGAGCAAGGTGAATGAATCGCTTCGGAAGCAAGCGGACAGCCGTCAAAACGTGACATTGGTCGATTGGCATACTGAAGCCCTGAAACATCCCGAATATTTCACCGCTGACGGCGTACACCTGATGCCGAAAGGGACCGAAGCTTTGGCATCGCTTATCGTCAAAGCGATGAAATAATGCTTAAACATAAAAAGAGGCTGTTATTTCTTGAATTTCGTGATAAATCTAATCAAATAAGGTGTTTTTAAAGTTTCTTTTACTAGTTTGTTATGATGTTTTGTAAAATTTTTTATTTGTTTTCTTCTATGGGGAACCATTAACAAAGGTAATCTATCTTTGCGAAACCATCCGATTTTTGCTGTTTCCGGCCCTTGTTTAATGGGTTCCCCACCTAGTAATTTTCCTGAATAGATGTACTGTATGTCATGATATTGCGGTTGATCGTACTCTCCTATTTTGCACATAATAGAAACACGGTAGCCTGTTTCTTCTTCCATTTCCCTCATGGCGCATGTTTCCGGCTGCTCGTGCTTTTCCATTCTGCCTCCTGGCAAGTCCCAGACAGGATAATCTTTTCTTTTAACCAGAAGTATTTTTCCTTTGCTATTTTCCACAATTGTAAAGCAACCTACAGTGTTTACTGCATTCAAGTTAAGATAACTCCTTCCTGTGTTTCACTTCAATTATAAATCATCTGACCGATTCGATCTCCGATCTTAACCGGTCATGAGCAATCCTCTTTCACAGCCAAAAAAATATGTTACAATATACAAATGTTTTGCGATCCTCTAGTTTATTTCATGATGAAACAATATATTTTACTAGCTTGAAAGAAAGGTTTGATACTATGCTCCATAATCCAACAGGAAAGGAACGCCTTGCATTGGCTTTTCTGCTCGGCATGCTTGCGATACTGGGCCCGCTGAATATCGATATGTATTTGCCAAGCTTTCCCGAAATTGCCGATGATTTATCAGCTGGAGCCTCGCTCGTACAGCTAAGCTTAACAGCGTGTTTGATCGGGCTTACGTTTGGTCAGCTCGTTATTGGGCCGGTCAGTGATGCACAAGGAAGACGGAAGCCCTTATTAATATCCATCTTTTTATTTGCGTTGTCTTCTTTGTTTTGCGCGCTTTCCCCGAACATTATTATGCTGGTCATTGGTCGTTTTTTACAGGGTTTTACCGCTTCGGCGGGAATTGTGCTGTCGCGCGCCATTGTACGGGACGTGTTTACAGGCAGAGAGCTTTCTAAATTTTTCTCGCTTTTAATGGTGATCACCGCGGTTGCGCCAATGGTCGCACCGATGACGGGGGGAGCCATCCTGCTTTTGCCGTTCGCTACTTGGCATACGATTTTTTATACTCTATCATTGATCGGATTGTTCCTAGTGCTCGTTATCTCAATGAAATTGACTGAAACATTGCCGCCTGACAAACGGATTCCAAGCTCAATCGGTTCGTCTCTCAAAACGATGGGGAGCTTGTTGAAGGACCGGTCTTTCATCGGCTATGCGCTGACTGTCGGTTTCATTCACGGAGGCAGCTTTGCATACGTGTCCGGAACCCCTTTTGTATATCAGGACATCTATGGGGTTTCTCCTCAAGTGTTCAGCGTGCTGTTCGGCATTAACGGCCTCGCCATTATTTCGGGAAGCTTTATCATCGGGCGTTTCGGGGGAATCATTCATGAGAGGAAGCTCTTGCGGATCGCGGTTATTACCGCTGTCATCGCGACATCCGTTCTCCTGACGATGACGATTTTGAAAGGACCGCTTGCAGCGATTGTCATTTCCATCTTTATCTACATGATAACCATCGGAATGACGTTGACAAGCACATTTACGCTGGCGATGGAAAACCAGGGACACCGTGCGGGCAGTGCAAGCGCGATGCTCGGCATGCTTCCGCTTCTGCTCGGTTCGATCGTTTCGCCTCTCGTTGGAATGAATGAAACAACGGCCGTTCCAATGGGTGCGATCATGTTTATCACAGCTGTGATCGGATCTTTCACCTTTTTTGCCTTAACACGGGAAAGACAGGGGGAGCGGTAAAGATAAGGACGGAATCACTTGATTCCGTCCTTTTGTTGTTATAGAGAAGCCCGGAGAATGGCGAGTACGTCATCTTTGTTTAGTTTTTGGAAATTGGCGAAGCCGCCGTGCTCGATTTCTTTAGCGGCGATGTCTGCGATCAGATCGAGCTTTTCTTCCCCGATGCCGTAGTCGGCAAGGCGGGAAGGAGCGCCAAGGCTTGTCCAGAACGCGGACAGCTTATCGATTCCTTCAAGCGCGATGTCTTTATCGGTTTTGCCTTCTGTTTCAATGTCAAACATGTTCAGCATAAGGGCTTTGAAGCGGCTGACATTCGTATCAAGCGTATATCTCATCCAGTTCGGGAACAAGATCGCAAGGCCGCCCGCATGCGGAATGTCGTAAACGGCCGAAACGGCGTGCTCCATTGTATGGGAAGCCCAATCGCCGAAATAGCCCATTTGCAGCGTGCCATTCAAAGCGATTGTGCCTGCGTATAAAATGGTTTCCCGGTGCTCATAGTTTTGCAGGTCTTCCAACAGCTTCGGTGCCGTTTCGATGACCGTTTGCAAAACGGAAAAGCACATTCTGTCCTGAAGCGGCGTGTTTTTGACATTATGAAAATATTGTTCAAACACATGGCTCATCATATCAACAATGCCGTAAACCGTTTGGTTTTCCGGGACGCTGAACGTATTTTCAGGGTCTAAAATGGAGAACTTCGGATGCGTGACATCGCTTCCCCATACATATTTTTCATTCGTTTCCCAGTTTGTAATGACGGAATCGGGGTTCATTTCAGATCCGGTTGCAGCTAAGGTTAAAATCGTACCAAACGGCAGGGCGTCTTTTGCTGTCGTTTTTTTGCTGAAGATATCCCAAGGGTCGCCGTCGTATTTTGCTCCTGCAGCAATCGCTTTTGTGCAGTCGATGACGCTTCCTCCGCCGACAGCGAGGAGAAAATCGATTTCATGCCGGGCACACAATTCGATCCCTTTTTTAACCGTAGCAAGACGCGGATTTGGTTCTACTCCGGAAAGCTCGTGCATGTCAGCGCCTTCTTCTTTCAACACGCGCGTAACTTCGTCATAAAGACCGTTCTTTTTAATACTGCCGCCTCCATAAACAAGCAATACATTTTTTCCGTATTCCTTTAATTCTTTTCTTAACTGTTCAAGCTGGCCTTTTCCGAAGATCAATTTCGTTGGATTGTAATAGCTGAAATTTTCCATTGATGAACAAACCTCCTATGGTATATGTAAAAACAGTTTTCTACTATAACATATTGAATCGTATAGAAAAAGAGGCCGTGTTCTTACAAAGGACAGGGTCAAATTGTACAGAGGGGAGGAAGCACACACCTGATTTACTGCGTAAAAAAGCTTGCCGACTTTGCCGGCAAGCTGAGGAGGCCGTTCTGTCTTCAGGTTAAAACCTATACTGAGACGTCCGCCGATTCGTTGATAGAAATGACCATTGAGACAGCGGTTCCGTCATCCGGCGCACTCTCGATATTCAGTTCGCTCCCGCAGAAGTGCTTCAGTCTTCGGTTGATATTTTTCATACCGACGCTATGAGTGAAATGAGAGGAAAAGATATCGTGTTGTTTTTCCGGCGGCATGCCGATTCCATTGTCCTCTATCTTGATATAATAGCGGTTTTCGCTTTCTTTTTTTGCCGTCAGCTTGATCCAGCCTCCGCCTCTTTTTTTGCTGATCCCGTGGTGGACGGCATTTTCGACAAGAGGCTGAATCATTAATGGCGGAAGGGCAAAGTCAATGTCTTCGTCAATATCGTAAATGACGTCCAGCCGATCGCCGAAGCGCGTTTTTTCAATAGAAAGATACGAATTCACAATCGACAGTTCATGTTTGAAAGAACTCATCCCTGATGTATTTTGAAAATCAAAACTCATTCTTAAGTAGTTTGTAAAATCAGCCGTTACTTCGCGTGCTTTTTCAATATCCAAATGACTGAGCGCGATAATTGTATTTAATACGTTGAAAAGAAAATGCGGTTTGATCTGCGATTGGAGGAATGCCATCTCCATATTGGTCGCTTGGGCTGCCGTATCTTTCATCATGATCAGGTTTTTAACGCGGGCTGCAAATTCAGTGTAGTTGTACGGTTTTTGCAAAATGTCATTTGCCCCGGCGTGAAAAGCCTTGTATTTATCATGATCGATGATGGCTGCCGTAATAATGAGAACCGGAAGTTCCACCATTGTGAATCTTTCACGGATTTTCATAGAGACTTCAAACCCTGTCATATCGGGCATCATCAGATCCAAAATCACCAAGTCAAGCTTTGATCGGGAGGCGACTTCGAGAGCCTCTTTGCCGCTTTTTGCTGCGATGACTTGATAAGGAACGCCTTCAAGCATATCGGCCAAAATTTTTAAGCTTTCAATGTTATCATCGACGATCAGAACAGTTGGAGCATCCATTTTCTTTGAATAATACGGCGTGCTGATTGAAACATCGGGCAAACTCCTGACGGCTTGCTGTTGAGGCACGTTCTCCTTATCGTCAAGAAGCGAGTCATCCTTTGCGACAGGCAGTGTGAAATGAAATGCCGATCCTTTCCCTTCTTCCGATTCTACCCAGATCTCCCCATTTTGAAGCTGAACGAGCTGTCTGACGATGCTTAAACCGAGCCCGGCTCCGTCATCTTTATGGTTTTTTGCTTGTTGAAAAGATTCGAATATCGATTGACGGACGGCCTTTGGTATGCCGACTCCTGTATCTGCTACAGTGATTTTGACCTTCTCTTGGTTGATCCTCTCGGCAGAGAGCGTAATTTGTCCCTCCGGCGTATACTTGATTGCGTTATCTACCAGGTTGGTCATGATTTGCCGGAAGCGGTTTTCGTCAGCCAAGACGAGCGGCAGTCCGGATGGAACCAGGTTTACAATCTGGACCTGTTTATTTTTTGACAACAGCCGATAGAAGCCCATTTCCGTACTGATCGCTGAATGGGTATCGACAGGAACGGCTTGAATCTGCAGCATGCCCTGCTTCATTTTTTCCAAATCGAGAATGTCATTCACCAGGCTGGAGAGCCTGTATCCCATGCGGATGACCAGCTGCAGATTTTCTTTTTCTTCCTCTACCGTCCTTTTGCTTTTCCTTGCCAAAAGGGTCTGGCATATATTAATCATGCTGTTCAGCGGCGTTTTAAATTCATGCGATGTTTTGGCGATAAATTCGTCTTTTAATCGATTCATTCTGAGCAATTTCAAGGATAGGACTTCATTCTCGCGGAATGCGCCTGCGAATTGCTGCGCCATCATCAGAACAGCCGCCAGCAAAGCGATGATTGACGGCACGGCATAGAGCGAATTGAACGAAAAGCCTCTTTTGCCGCTGTAAGCAGAAACGGTCGTTAAAATGACGAATGCGCTCATTGAAATCGCTGCAATCGTAAGATAAAGACTGCCTTTCATTTTCCGAAGGGCAGCAATCGCAAACACATACGTAATATAAATCAAAGTCGTGACGGCAAGAACGGAATGCAATATATATGCGAGACGGTCTGTAAAACCCCATGATATAAAATCAATCAACAAAACCAGTGCAGAAAATGCAGTCGCGGCGATTATCCATTTTTTTGAAACGATTTCTCTGTAAGCGAAATAGAGATAGAGAAAAACCGCTATACTGACAAGCACCATTGTGGTTGCCCTCATTACGCTTAAAGCCGAGAATGAAACAGACGGAAAGAAAAGAAAGATCATTCGTTCTCGTCCGATTAAAAGCACAATGACTGAAAAAAGAAGACACATCGTGGAAAAAAAGAATAAGTGCTTATCCTTTTTTCGATGCAGGAAAAAGCCGAGAAAGTATAAACCGGTAATGAAGAATGCCGTGATCATGCTGGTTTCATTAAAGAAAGAAATTTTGCTTTGGTGTAAAATGTTCTGCTGCGTTCCGAAGGTAATCGGTTTTTCTATTCCCCATGAAGGTGTTTTTTTGAAGTTCGAAAATTGTACAATCAGCTCGTTGTCCCCGCGGTGAATCTCGAAAAAACTCGTATAAGGCCTGTTTTGAGCCCTGAAATTCGCTTTACTTGAAGGAGTTCCGCTCTGCCCGATCAATTTGCCGTTGAAATAAATTCGGTTTGCGCTGTTAATAAAAGAGGTGCTGATTCCGAACATCTCATTGTCCTGCTTTGACCGGATCATCAGTCTGTATGTACCGTAATCCACGTTTTCCCCTGAATCGGTAAGTTTAACATTGTTAGGCACAGCGGAATAAATGGGGGCTTTTCCAATGCCTGAATGGATCGCCTTTGGCGAGAGAAGCTGGTTTCGATAGAGTGTCCATTCCCCGGTGAGCGCGATGTTCCCATCTTTCTGAAAATCCCATGTTTCCAGATTGATGATTCCTTGCTTTGCTTCAGGGTAATTCTGATCGGACAGTTGATTGTTAATGAATAAGAAAATAAAAAAGAAGCCGGCATAGCCGAGAATAATCGAAAGGAAAACAAATAGCTTTTTCAATATCAGCACTCCTCATTCAGCCTGCTGCAGTCTTGTCGAATCCATATGAATATTGTACTCTTCAATGTTAATAAACGACAAGAATAAGAAAATGAATCCAACTAAGTAGGGCCATTGACATGATATAATCATTATAATAATTTCCAGATGACTCGATGAAATTGGGGTGGGTGTCGTGAAAGCGTTAATTGTGGATGATGAGGAATTGGCATTGCTTCATTTTAAAAATATGCTTGAACGAACAAATTGTTTTCGATCCATTGAAATGTTTCAAGATCCGGCTGATGTTATGGAGTATCCGGATATTCAGGATATAGACACGGTGTTTCTTGACATTGAAATGCCGGGGATCAACGGGATTGAGCTCGCTGAAGCGATTCAATCGATGAATGAAAACATTCAGGTTGTTTTTATCACGGCCTATAACGATTTTGCCATAAAAGCATTTGAATTAAATGCGATGGATTATTTGCTTAAACCCGTCGATTACGTCCGGCTCGTGAAGACGGTTGAACGGATCAGAGAAAACAGCTTGCTGAAGGCTTCCGCGGAAAACGGCGGAGGAGACTATTTCATTCAATGTTTTGGGAGTTTGCAATTTTACAAAACGGAGAAGGATGTCAAAACATATATACCCGTAAAGTGGAGAACGTCCAAAGCACGCGAAATTTACGCGTATTTGCTTCATCATCACGGCCATGTGATCAGCAAAGACGTGTTGATCGACCTGTTCTGGCCTGACCATGATGTCTCTAAAGCGAGCACCCAGCTGTATACGGCGATTTATCAAATCAGAAAATTAATCGAAAGGCTTCCTTTCAGCCAATCCATTGAGAAGACTGACACCGGATATGTCCTCCGGATTTCCGGTGTGAAAGTGGATGCTGACGAATGGGAAAAGTCGCTGAAAGAGGCTCCTCCAATTCATATGGCGACGATCAACCGGCACATGGAATTGCTGCTTGCATACGAAAACCATTACTTTATGGAACACGGTTATTTGTGGGCCGAACCCGAAAAGACACGGCTTGCCCGGATATGGCTTGGAAAAGCTTATGAACTGGTCGATTTCCTTATTCGTGAAAAAGACTACCGCCGGGCGCTTGATATATGTCTGCAGGTCGAGAAATTCGAACCGTACGATCATAAAATCATCCAATACAAGATGCAGCTGTTTAATAAAACCGGGAATGTAGAAGAAGCGATCAAGGAGTATGAGCGCTACAAACTCATCAAGGACAAAATGAATGAAATGTAAACACGAGGACCGGATCAGCCGGTCTTTTTTTTATGCCATTTTCAGCTTACATGCCGATGTTCAGAAATTGTATAGTTCCATCTCATACAATGTAGTTTGGTTCGGATGATCTCAGCTGACATAAAGCAAAATTCATAGCCGCGATATCTTGATTACCGCCGCTAAACATACAGCAGCGAATTTAAAAGCCTGTCATTCTTCAAATAGAAAAGTATTTTCAGGGATTCATTTTCCAGGCTCAATCGATCCGTACACAAAAACATGATAAAAGGGGAGGAATCACAATTTGAGATCGAAAAAATATTCGTTCAGCCTCAGCAAAAAAAGAGGGCTGAAACCATTTTTGATCACTTGCCTGGCATTGTATTTGATCTTCAGTCAAGTTGTCGGCTTTACGCTGACGGCAGTGGCTGCCGGCACATCAACAGGGAGCAGCGTGTTTTTTGATTCAGTGACAATCAAAAACAGCGAAGATCAAACGGTTGACGGGTCAAAGGGAGACGACCCGGCATTAAAACCGGGTGACAAAGTGACACTCACATACGAGTGGGCGTTAAAAAACGATGAAGAAGCCGGCACCGAAAAAAGCTTCACTGTAGAGGTGCCTAAAAGCTTCGAATTCGCTCAGGATGCCAAGGGAGATGTGAAATCGGCAGATCAGCAGATCATCGGCAGCTATGAGGTGAAAGCGGACAGCAACATTTTGACCGTAACCTTGAACAGCACTGCAGAGGCAAAAGGGTCCATCACTCTGGAAGCAAAGTTTGCCGCTGCTGTGAAAAGCGGTACAAAAACGGTCACCGCTCTCTTTCAACTCGGAGCAGGCAAGACGCAGCAAGTGATCATACCTGTGAATACAGGCTCCGGTTCTGAAACGGCGAAAAACGATTCTCCGTCATCTGAGGATGATCAGGCAGCAGCTGACGATCAATCAAAATCTTCAGGGGAGCGGGACGAAGAGGAAACGAAGACAAAAGCTGCTGACACTGAGAGCAGCGATTCAAAACCGCCAGCATCTTCAAGACTAGCGGCAGCCGGGAGCCTTGCGTCCGGAGGTAATCAAATCACCCAAAATATTTTAACCGGCGTGACGCTGACAGATGAACACGGAAAGCCTTATGACAAAAGCAACCGGGCCGACACGAATTCTCCGGCAAAAATTTCAATCACTTGGGACATCCCGGATGAGCTAGGAAAGACGATAAATGACGGCGATCGCTACGAATTTGATCTGCCTGAAGCTTTCATTATGTACAACGATATTACGAATCAGCCATTAAGCTCAGGCGGTATCACGTACGGCTATTTTTCAATTGATACAAAAGGCCATGTTGTGATGACGTTTAATGGTGAAGTGAAAACAGATTCGAAGGTCAAAGGGACGTTATTTGTCAATACGCAGTTCAACGCGCAAAAAATAAAAGGATCGACGACTCAAAAGATTCCCTTCCCGGTGAAATCAGACACTCCGGAGGTAACGGTTTATTTTAAACCAAACGTAAGCAAAACCATCGATAAATCAGGAATTTTTGATAAAGGCATCAATCCGGGGCAAGTCACATGGACAGTCGACCTCAACAAAAAATTGGATCAAGTCAAAAATGCCAAGTTGACCGAGAACTTTCCGGAGGGGCTGATCTATCGTTCTGTCAAAGTTTATCAACTCGATGTCAACATAGATGGTTCAGTCAGCCAGGGAGATGAAGTTCTTTCAGGCTACACTGTAGACGCAAATGGGAATGTCACATTTGATGGTGAGATAGATTCGGCTTATCGCCTGATCTATGTGACGGACATCGATGACTCCGCAAAGCCGGACGAAGGCGGAAATGCTGCATTTACGAACGAGGCGACATTCGGCGGAGACAATCTGGAACCGGCTTCTGCAGAGGCCTCTGTCACAGCCAAATACGGGAAAATGATCGAAAAATCGTCGACAGGTTATAAAAGCGATTCACAGACTTTCAGCTGGACGATTTTATATAACTATGGT
The DNA here is from genome assembly GCF_001042485.2 of Bacillus paralicheniformis. Classification (GTDB taxonomy): domain Bacteria; phylum Bacillota; class Bacilli; order Bacillales; family Bacillaceae; genus Bacillus; species Bacillus paralicheniformis. The sequence goes on along the minus strand of NZ_LBMN02000008.1, from coordinate 7,821 downwards.
GAGAAGAAGATTGACGAATCCAAGGCGAGTATAACAGACTCGTTTGGTTCCGCTGATTTGCAGCTTGTTTCAGATTCCTTGAAGGTGATTCCGATTACCTTCAATCAGAACGGAAGTGAACAGGCGGGAACGTCTCTAACGGAAGGCAAAGACTATACGCTCTCCGATAATGGAAGCGGGTTTGAAATCAAATTTAACCAAAATGTTACCGGAGCTTACAAAATCACATATCAAACCGAGGTCAACAGCGGAGTGATCATCGATAAATCGACAACGTATACGAACACCGCAGTGACTGGAACAGGGGAATCAAAGAAAGCTTCAGGTACAGCCATTCAACAGAATTTGATAAAAGGCTATTCAAACATTGATTACAAGAATAAAACGGTCGATTGGACGATCGCAATCAACAAAAACAACTACACGATGAACAATTGGAAGTTGGATGATAATTTCGAAAGCGGCGGGCTCGCGCTCCTCGACGGATCATTCCGTCTTCAGGATGTGACGAATAACAAAACGCTTCAAGAAGGCAAAGACTATACATTGACAATAAAACCGGATCATGAAGGTTTTCTTCTGGAACTCATCGGAGATTATGCAACAACAAACAGCCAATTTAAGATCACTTATACGACGAATATGAATGCCGACTTTTCAAACGAAAATGTCAAAAACACGGCTGAATCAACCTGGACTGATCACAGCAGCACTGAACGCAAAAATAAGGAAACGAGCAGTTTTACACCGAATCGCCAGACATCCCACAACGGTTTCAAAAACGGCTCATATAACGCGGTTTCAAAAGAAATCACGTGGAAAATCGGGATCAACTATAATGGTGAGCCGTCAAAGAATCCTTATATTAAAGATGCTTTAGCAGATGACCAGCAATTTGTTAAAGGTTCAGTGGTCGTCAAGAGCTATGCAGTCAATAAAGACGGTTCCATCACAGAAGGAGACATCCTGCCCGCTTCACAATATGATGTGGAGGAGCCGTCGGCTGACAATAAACAAACGCTGACTGTCCATTTGAAAACGGACGATTCCGTCCCGTATCTTATTGTATTTAAAACTTCGCTTAAAGGGCAGGTCATTAAGCGTGACCCTTACACCAACAAGGCGACGTACTATAATGCCGGATATTCAGAGCGTGAGTTGACGGCATCCGTTTCGGTCGCCGATGGAGGAAGCCTCGTTTTCAAAGGAGGCAAACAAAACGGAGGTTATGTCGATTGGAGTATTAATGTCAATGCGAGCCAGTCGGTATTGGAGGATGTAAAAGTCACCGATACTCCGGATACCAACCAAATTTTAGCTGAAGATTCTTTTAAAGTTTATCAGGCTAAATACGATGAAAAAGGTGCAGTCAAAGACAGCGGAGGAAATCTTGTCCCGGATGATGTTCAGCTTCAAAAAGGCGAAGACTATACACTGGACATCAAGACCGACAATGCAACCGGTGAACAATCATTTGTCCTGAAATTTACAGGTGATTACAAAAAAATCGACCGCGCCTATGTGATTCAATACCAATCATTAATCAATATTGCCGGCACGAGCGGTCATGTTCACAACAAAGTGTCGATTTCGGGAACGAATGTTCAGGAACAAACCCAGGAAAACAACAGCTCGGTCTTTGTTGCCGTTTCAAGCGGCGGCGGTTCAGGCTCAGGTGAAAGAGGCAGCCTGACAATCCTTAAAACGGGGGAAGGCGGCACACCGCTTTCCGGAGCAGATTTTCAATTGCGGACAAAAGATAATGAGCGGCTTCTGCGGACAGGAACGACTGACGACGACGGCAAGCTGACATTCGGTAATATCCGCTACGGGACTTACATTTTAAAAGAAATCAAGCCGCCTGACGGATATACGATCAGCGACGCTTATGCAGACGGGGTCTCCGTTGAGATTAACAGCAGCTCTTCCAGTGCCGGAGCGCTTCACAAAGTCGTGAATGAAAAGAATAAGGTGACGCTTATCAAACAAGACGAACAAAAGAATCCTTTGGAAGGAGCCGTGTTCAAGCTGGAGAAAAAATCCGGCGATGGCACCTTTACAACAATACGTACGAGTATTAAGAGCAATGAAAACGGAAAAGTAGAAATCAACGGTTTACCGCCCGGCAATTATCGTTTGCTGGAAACGAAAGCTCCAGAAGGATATCTCTTAAATACAAAAGAAATCAGCTTCTCCGTCAAAACGAATGATAAGAATCAAGTACCTGACGTTGATTTAGGAACATTGATCAACTATAAAGGCAGAGCACATTTAACGAAAGAAGATGCAGAAGGCCGTCAAGTAGAGGGGGCTGAATTCAAGCTCATTGATCATGAAGGCAACACCGTTCATGAAAAGCTCACCTCAGATCAAGACGGGAAAATCGCGGTATCTGGTCTTGCGCCTGGCCGCTATGCCTTTGTTGAAACCAAAGCGCCCGAGGGCTTTGTGATAAACAGCAAGGCAATCGAGTTTACCATATCTGAATCGGCAAAAGAAAAACCGGAATCCGTGGACGCAGGCAAAGCCGTCAACTATAAAGGTTCGGTTTATTTGACAAAAGAGGATGCGGAAGGCCGTACGCTGAAGGGCGCTGAATTTAAGATCGTTGATCATGAAGGCAACACCGTTCATGAAAAGCTCACTTCCGATGAAGACGGAAAAATCGCAGTTTCAGGCCTGGCGCCTGGGCGCTATGCTTTCGTGGAAACGAAGGCGCCCGAGGGCTTTATGTTAAACAACGATCAAATAGAATTCACCATCCCGGGCTCAGCTGAAGGGAAACCGGAGCCGGTTGATGCAGGCGCCGCTGTTAATTATAAAGGCTCGGTTCATTTAACAAAAGAAGATGCGGGAGGCCACAAGCTTGAAGGAGCCGTTTTTAAGATCGCAGATCAAAACGGGAATACCGTACAGGAGGAACTGGTCTCAGATCGAAATGGAACTGTTACGGCTTCAGGCCTGGCGCCTGGGCGCTATGCTTTCGTAGAAACGAAAGCGCCTGATGGCTTTGTATTGAACAGCGGGAAAATAGAGTTTGTCATCCCGGATGCCGCTGAAGGAAAACCTGCCCATGTAGATGCGGGTAAAGCCATCAACTACAAAGGTTCGGTTTATTTGCAGAAAGAAGATGAAGACGGCAATGGATTAGAAGGAGCCGTGTTTAAAATCATTGACAGCGAAGGCAAAACGGTCAAAGATGATTTGATCTCTAAAGAAGGCGGCAAAATCGAGGCTGGCGATTTGGCGCCGGGAAGCTATCAATTTGTTGAAAAACATGCGCCTGACGGTTACCTGCTGTCAACAGATCCGATCCCATTTTCCATTACCGGGAAACACGAAGGTGAGCCGAAACAGGTTAAACTGACGGCTCTCAACAAGAAAAACAGCGTTGTGCTCACAAAAGTCGGCCAGGATGACAAGAGCGCCGGACTTCAGGGAGCGCAGTTCGATTTGACAGATGAAACCGGCAAGGTGCTGAAAACCGGTTTGGCAACAGACGCAGACGGCCGGATCACAGTGTACGGTCTTAAGCCCGGTAACTACCAATTTGTCGAAACAAAAGCGCCTAAGCATTATCAATTGGATAAGACGCCAATATCGTTCACAGTCAAAAATACTGATACAAAGCCAATTGAAATGACTGCAGAGAATCAATTGACACCGGGCGATGCGAAACTGACGAAAGTGGACCGCAACGATAAAAAAGCTGTGTTGAAAGGAGCAGAATTCAAGCTGCTCGATGCCGATGGAAAGCCTGTTAAAGCCGCAGGCAACGGGAAAAAGCTGCCGGCAGTCTGGACTACAGATCAAAACGGTCAATTTATTGCGGAAGGTTTGGCACCTGGGCGCTATCAATTTGTCGAAACGAAGGCGCCTGACGGTTATAAGTTGGATGAAACGCCGATTCCTTTTGAAATTAAAAAAGGACAGTCAAAACCGGTCGAGATCACAGCATCCAATGAAAAGCTGAAAACGCCGGCTGTTGACAAAGGCACATCGAACCCGAATTCGGGAGACCCTAAAACAGATAACAAAGGCACACCGGACCGAAATTCGAACGGAGATCCTAAAGGTCATTTGAAAGATACGCTTCCGAAAACCGGTGATAGAGACAGCATCATTCCGATCATGATCGGCATCCTGCTGATTCTGTCTGGAGGAGTCTTCGCTTTCTACACAAGAAAGAAACAAAGAAAGGCGTAAACGAATCATTTATGCACCTGATCATGAAACCGGTCAGGTGCTTTTTTGAAAAACGGCATTCGTTCAATTGACATAAAGGTTAGAAAGGACTGTGGGACATGTATAAAAAAATGATCGTTGCCGTACTTGTCATATCAGGTATACTATTCGTCTTGTCTCCTTTTATTAAAGAAAGCATCATCATCAATCTCAGCAAGAATAAAAGTTTTGAATTGACTGCTGAACAGGCGGAACAAAACAATACGCAAAAGGCGTCATTTGATTTTGAAGCGATTCAGCCGCCTTCTTTTATGGAAGCAGTAAAAGCCGGCCTCGATCGTGAATCGAAAGCGGTCATCGGCCGGATCACCATAAGCAGCGTCAATATCAAGCTGCCGATATTGAAAGGCACAACCAATCAAAATCTTCTCTACGGAGCGACAACAATGCGTCCCGATCAGAAAATGGGCGAGGGCAACTACCCGTTGGCCGGACATCATATGAAGCGGGAGAACCTCTTATTCGGCCCTCTTATCCACATTAAAAAAGGGGACACCGTTAAAATCACAGACTTTAAAAAAGACTATATATACACTGTGACATCCAAACAATTCATTTCTGAAACGGACACAGATGTGATTCAAGAGACGAAAGAAAAAGAAATTACGCTGATGACATGTGACAAAGCCGTGAGAACCGAAGGGCGCCTTGCGGTTAAAGGAAAGCTGATTCATGTTGCTGTTCACAGATAATTGAAATGTCCGCTGCAGGCAGGAAAAAATACTGAGGGAAAGCCCCTTGGTATTTTTTTATTGGGACTAAAATTCTACACATCACAAAAAAGTGACAAAAAGATCACTATGAAATGACAATAGTGAAAAAATGCTGATAAATAATAAAAAAAGAAATGGAATTATGTGAGTTGGATGAAATTCCTATCATAACGCCCTTAATTAGGCTTTTTAAAATGAAAAAAAGATAAATTTTCTGAAATTTATGTTGACTGAAAGCGCTTTTAAAATTATGATAATATCAGACATAACAAAGATGTACCAAAAACATAACTATAATCTAACAATGTATTTAAACGGCATATAAATGAAAGCGATTCCAAAATATTCCGTGGTAGGCAATTGGTTGTGCGGAAGCTCCGGCTTCCATCAAAATAAAATTTTCAATTTTCTGTTAAGGGGGTGGTTGGCGAAACTTTCGAAAGTTGGGAATGAGTCTTTTGGGAAAAGAAATGAGCTCCTTTTAAGGATGTTTTCGAAAACCTTTGGAAATAAATCAATTTTTAAAAACAAAGGCGGGGGAAATCAATATGAATGAACAGGGAAATCAGAAATCATTTTTGCGTACTGTTATTTTAGTCTCGACGTTCGGCGGACTTCTATTCGGATATGACACCGGAGTGATCAACGGAGCTTTGCCTTATATGTCTGAAGGAGATCAGCTGAACCTGACTGCCTTTACAGAAGGGCTGGTCGCAAGTTCGCTTCTCCTGGGAGCGGCATTGGGGGCGGTATTCGGCGGAAGGCTCTCCGATTATATCGGGCGCCGCAAAAACATCATTTTTCTAGCTGTGCTTTTCTTTTTCTCGACGCTCGGATGTACGCTTGCGCCTGATGTGACGATTATGGTCATCTCTCGGTTCCTGCTTGGAGTTGCTGTAGGGGGAGCATCTGTTACGGTACCGACTTATTTGGCTGAAATGTCTCCTTCAGAGAAAAGGGGACGAATGGTTACCCAAAATGAATTAATGATTGTCTCCGGACAGCTCTTGGCATTTACTTTCAATGCCATCCTCGGAACCACAATGGGGGATAGTTCCCATGTTTGGCGTTACATGCTGGCCATTGCCGCAGTCCCGGCTGTGTTCTTGTTCTTTGGTATGCTGAGAATGCCCGAAAGTCCGCGCTGGCTTGTCTCTAAAGGGAAAAATGAAGCGGCGCTGGGCGTTCTGAAAAGAATCCGCGAGGAAAAAAGGGCGCATTCGGAAGTTGCTGAAATCGAAGCTGCGGTCATGAAAGAATCTGAAATGAAAAAAGCGAATTATAAGGATCTGGCTGTTCCATGGGTGCGCCGAATCGTATTTCTCGGAATCGGGATCGCTGTCGTTCAGCAGATTACCGGCGTAAACTCTATCATGTATTACGGTACAGAAATACTCAAAAATGCCGGATTTGAAACAAAAGCTGCACTTATCGGAAATATTGCAAACGGTGTCATTTCAGTTTTGGCGACATTCGTGGGGATTTGGCTTTTAGGGAAGGTCGGGCGCAGACCGATGCTGTTGACCGGTTTAATAGGGACGACCTCAGCTTTGCTGCTGATCGGCATCTTCTCAAACGCCCTTCAAGGTTCAGCTGCTCTTCCGTATGTCGTACTTACGCTGACAGTAACCTTTCTTGCATTCCAGCAAGGTGCTATTTCTCCTGTAACATGGCTCATGCTTTCTGAAATATTCCCGCTTCGCGTTCGCGGTCTAGGGATGGGCGTCACCGTGTTTTGTTTGTGGATCGTCAATTTCTTTGTCGGATTTTCATTCCCGATATTGCTTGATGCGATTGGACTGTCATCGACATTCTACATTTTTGTCGGACTTGGACTTCTTTCCATTGCATTCGTGAAAAAATTCCTTCCTGAAACAAAAGGTCTCACACTTGAACAGCTTGAGCATAATTTCCGCAACTACAAATCGGAAAAAGCACCAAGCGACGCGAGCGCTAAAATCAGCGGATGACAATTTTGTTGAGGGACATACAGGTCGAGTCCCATCGGTGGAGAATATAGATGAAGGATTTGAAGTTTGCAGGCGGAAATCTTCCTATAACAAGATTTCTGCCTGTATTTTTGTATACGGTGCGGAAAAGCAGGCTATTGGAGGCGCCTTTAGGATATCTTAAAAGCCGTTCGTAAAATAAAAGCTTCATTAAATGATCGTGCAAGAGTGATGTCGAAGTTAACGATTTACAGCTTCGGTTCCGTATATAACTTGATGAAGCAGGGAACATTCAATAAAACATCACATAAGATGAAAAGGGCAGGTAAAACGTCATCTATTATGAATGGCTGTAAGCATAATTTTTTTAGAAGTATAAAAAAACGAAAAAAGTGTTGACGGATGAATTGAAGGCATGATATATTATTATTCGTCGCTAAGACAACGAAGTTACAACTTCGAAATGCCGATATAATATTCATCATTTAAAGGGTGTACAAAAACCTTAAAATGTGTATAATGGATAAAGTCGAAACAAAAAAGCTTCATCCTTTCGGTAGAAAAACTTCAAAAAAACTTCTTGACTTTAACTGATATTCATAGTATTATAGTTAAGTCGCCTGATGAAGCGCCCGTAGCTCAATTGGATAGAGCGTTTGACTACGGATCAAAAGGTTAGGGGTTCGACTCCTCTCGGGCGCGCCATATATTCGCAATGCGGGTGTAGTTTAGTGGTAAAACCTCAGCCTTCCAAGCTGATGTCGTGAGTTCGATTCTCATCACCCGCTCCAATTTTAGAATGATCTTTGAAAACTAAACAAGACAAAACGTACCTGTTAATTCATTTTTTTATAAATCGCACAGCGATGTGCGTAGTCAGTCAAACTACTTTATCGGAGAGTTTGATCCTGGCT
>NZ_LBMN02000006.1 GCF_001042485.2 Bacillus paralicheniformis | reverse complement strand
CAGGCTGTTCGAATCGATGCGTATCCCCAGCCTTATACCATCTAACCCATGTCTGAACCTGTGTCTTATTCTTAATATTCAATTTCTGCATGATCTCTTTCATCGGCACTCCTGCCAATCTCATTTCTACAGCCTTCCGTTTGACTTCAACCGGATAACTCATTCTTGTCCCCATAGAAAAAACACCTCCACGTCTTATTTCGGATAACAACTATCCGTTTTCAAACTTGAAGGTGTTTTTTATTTGTCTCGTCTTATGGGGTCAGTCCCTTTCAGGAAGCTTTTTTATTTATTAAGGCTTTCTTTCAATTCGGCGGTAATGTCGGACAGGGAACTTTCATCGGCTTTGTAATAATAGATTCCGTTGATTTTTGTGCCGTCGCCTTTCAGCTCATGCTGAATGACTTTTGAGCGGGCTTCCTTATAGCCGGATTGAATATCCCACATATCGTCAAACGTGAGATTCGTTTTAACGTTGTTTTCGATTACTTTGAACATATCTCCGAATTTCGTAATGGATGATATATTGGCGCCTTTATTAATGATTCCTTCGATAACCTGACGCTGTCTGTTCTGGCGCCCGAAATCGCCGTTCGGGTCCTCTTTCCTCATTCTCGTATAAGCGAGCGCTTCTTTTCCATTCAGCGTAATCTCGCCTTTGCCGAATGAATAGCCGTCATATTTGAAAGCGAACGTACTGTTCACGGTAATGCCGCCAAGCGTATCTACGACATCCCTGAAACTTTCCATGTTCACTTTAACAAAATAATCGACTGGAACGTCGAGAAAGTTCTCAACCGTGTCAACCGTCATTTGAACACCGCCGAATGCGTATGAATGGTTGATTTTATCCAATTTGCCTTTACCGATAATTTCAGTATACGTATCCCGCGGGATGCTGACCATTTCAGTCGTTTTCGTTTTCGGATTCACCGTCATATAAATGAGGGAGTCTGCGCGCCCCTTATCACCGTCCCGTTCATCGACACCCATGAGAAGCACGGAAAACGGGTCATGGTTATCAATATCAACTTCTGAATCGCGTTTTTTTGACTTGTTAATATTTTCATGAATACTCGCCACAGTAGATGCCGCTTTATGCCATAAATAATAGGCATAACTGCCTGTGCAGAGGACAAAAATTCCAAGCAAAGCGATAATGGTATATAGAATTTTTTTCTTTCTCTTTTCAGCTCTCATATAGCCCTCACCTTTTATATAGTCTACTTTGATTATAAGTTTCTCACAATTCGAAAACAACAAAAACTTATATGTGTCCTTTTGGATAGACGAAATCATTAGAAAAATGTTTCAAAAAAACCAATCAATCTGCAAAATTTTTCGCTATAATTAAAGAATCTGTTGGAATTTGTCGATAAAAAGGGAGAGGTGAAGAAGATGAAAAAACTCATAGTTCTAACATTATCAATGCTGCTTTTGTTGTCAGCCTGCGGCACTTCGGGCCAATCGGAGGACAAGTCAAGCTCAGACAATAAAAATGCGGCATCTGAAGAAACCATAACTAAAGAAGGTTCATTTGCAGGGTTGGCTGACAGCCACACAATAGCGGTGAACATCGATGGCAAAGAAACAACGCTTCAAGTCGGTGAAGATCTTCAAGACAAAGTCAATTCCATTGAAGAAGGCAAAAAAGTCGAAGTCCAATATACAAAAGGCGAAAATGGCGTTTTGGAGCTGAAAAGCATCGAAACAAAATAAATAGCTGAATCAAGGGGGTTCATAACGTTTTGAAAAAGATGAAGCTTCTGCTTCTGTCGTCAGTAACTGCTGCAGCTCTGATGTTTACGCAATCTGCCCAGGCTGCCGACAAAACCATTTCGGTAAAGTTAAGCAATTATTTAGGCAATAAATCAAGCGTTGATGTCAGCATTACCGGCGCATACGAAATTCCGGGCTCGGGAATCGCCGCGACAGAGCGGTACGGCGGGGCGACCCGCTTCGATGTGGCAAACAATGTCGCATCTGTCGGATGGACGAACCCGAGCACTGTCGTGATTGTCAACCGGGACGCTTTTGCGGACGCACTTTCAGCAACTCCGCTTGCAAAGAAGTACGATGCGCCGATTCTATTAACGGATGCGGGTACGCTCACGGCGAAAACCGAAACTCAAATTGCCAAGATGAAGCCTGATAATATCTTAATTATCGGGGGAACAACGAGCGTTTCCAAAAATGTTGAAAACACGCTGAAAAAGTATGGGGCAATTAACCGCATCGGCGGCGCCAACCGCTATGATGTCTCCAAAAACATCGCGAGCCGGATGGGGTCTTACAACCAGGCGATTGTTGCCACCGGTCAAGTCTTCTCCGACGCGCTGTCGATCGCGCCTTATGCGGCAATGAACGGTTATCCGATACTGCTCTCAGGGAATAATACGATCCGAAGCGATTACAATATTCCGAGCAAGGTTACGATCGTCGGCGGTCCGGTGAGTGTCAGCACAGGTGTTGAAAACACATTAAAGAAAAAAGCGGCTGTTACCCGCATCGGCGGAGCGAACAGATACGAAGTGTCGGCGAATATTGTCAACACGCTTAACATGAACGCATCAAAGGTTTTCATGTCTAACGGAACAACTTTTGCGGATGCGCTGGCCGGTTCCGTCCTTGCAGCCAAACAAAAGCATCCTTTGCTGCTTGTCCAAGCGGGCAGCCTGCCGACTCCTGTTGCAGATGTAGTCGCGAAAAAAGGAACACAATCTTTTGCTTTGCTTGGAGGGACCACCTCGATCACGGATTCATTGAAAAATAGTCTGGCAGATATGCTTACCGGAGACGGATATTCTGTTAAACTATCGAGCGGAAAGCTTGTGCTCTATAAAAATAATAAAGCTGTCAAAACGCTTGGGACGTCGTTTACGGCATCACCTAAAAAATATTCGACGTCAAATTCCATCAGTATCAACGGAAGGCCTTATCTGGGCAAAATGAAGTTTACGATTGAATCAAACAAATATGTTCGTCCGATAAACGAAAACATTCCGTTCGAAGATTATTTAAAAGGTGTTGTGCCGCACGAAATGCCGGCAAGCTGGCAGACGGAAGCGTTAAAAGCCCAAGCGGTGGCGGCGAGAACATATTCGGTCGGTTCCGCAGGAAAAGTAGTGGCCGACACACAAGCGTTTCAGGTTTACGGCGGATACGACTGGAATTCGAAGACATCCAGCGTTGTAAATGCCACAAAAGGACAAGTTTTAAAACATAACGGCAATTTAATTTCGGCCGTTTACTCATCAAGCAACGGGGGATATACGGAAGCAAGCGCAGAGGTATGGGGCGGCAATGTTCCATATTTAATCGCCAAAGCGGATACATATGACCGGAAAAACAGCTGGTCGATGTCTTTGAATAAAACGCAGATCAATACCAGCGGCTTAAACCTAAAGAGCCCTGGCACATGGTGGAATACGACTAACGAAACGAATTCCGCCTATTTATCGGGACTGAAAAGCTGGTTTATTACCAATAAATATCCTAGTGCAGAATCCATTAAGATCACGAAAATCTCAAGCCTGACCCTGAGCAGCGCGAAAACTGCCGGTCAGCGGCCGAAAACAGCAGAGGTGAAGTTTTCTTACTTTGTCAAAGAAAAACCAAACGGCTATGTTCTGTCAAACGGAAGTCTCTCGGAAAAAACAGCGACGATTTCCGTGACGACGACTCAATTAAGATCGATGCTGGGCGGCATGAATATGAAGAGCACGTATGCTTCTGTATCCAACCATACGAACGCTTTTAGTCTCAGCGGTAAAGGATTCGGCCACGGCATCGGCATGAGTCAGTACGGAGCAAATGCCAGAGCTGCTGCCGGGCACGATTACAAGAAAATCTTAAGTTTCTATTATCCAAATACGACTCTATCAAGCTATTAATAGAGTTAGAACAGGAGGCAGCAGTGCCTCCTCTGTTCATGTTCAGAGGAAAACATAACATTTACATTTTTGGAGGTTATTTTTTTGAGGGTTTTTCTTAAAGCTGTACCTATGTTGTTGTTAGGGTTCTTTTTGTTTATACCTAATGTATTTGCAGCCAACTCTGTCACAAGATTAGACGGTGCAAACCGCTATGATGTCGCGGTGAATGTTTCCAAACAGGGATGGACTAGTGCAAGCACTGTCATTGTTGCAAATGGAAAGGCATATGCGGACGTCCTTTCAGCGACTCCATTTGCTTATCGAAACAACGCGCCTGTCCTATTAACAGAAGCGTCCAAATTGCCAACAGCCACTAAAAATCGAATCAGTCAGTTAAAACCTAGCAAAGTGATCGTAATCGGCGGAACCGTCAGCATTCAAAACGGCGTCGTAAGCGAGATTAAAAAACTTGGTGTGTCATCTGTCGAACGCATCGGCGGTGCAAATCGCTACGAGGTAGCGGCAAATATTGCGAATAAGCTGCCGAAAAATTCAAAAGCTGTCATCGCAAACGGAACGGCGTATGCCGACAGCCTTGCGATCGGCGCATATGCCGCGAGAAACGGCATCCCGATCCTCTTAACATCTTCCAATTCGATACCGACAGCGACAAAAAATGCGATGAAGAGCAAAGGAACAACATCAACCATTGTCGTAGGTGGTGAGGTCAGCATCTCCAGCAGCGTATACAAACAGCTTGCTTCTCCGACGCGGATCGGCGGTAGCAACCGCTATGAAGTCGCGGCTAATGTCGTCAAGAAATACTATTCTTCTGCCAAGAGTGCAATTATAAGCAACGGCTATGCGTATGCCGACGGATTAACAGGATCTGTTCTGGCGGCTAAACAAAACCGTCCGATGATGTTCACGAATGCATCATCTTTGCCGACACCGACAAGAGAAGTAATCGGGTCTAAAAACATGACGACGTTTACCGTGCTCGGCGGAACGGTGTCTCTTCAATCCAATGTCGTGTCACAGCTGAAGAATCCGATCGTCGGCAAAAAAATCTTCATTGATGCAGGGCACGGAGGTACAGACAGCGGTGCTGTCGGCAACGGTTTATATGAGAAAAAAGTGAACCTTGATGTCGCAAAATTAATTAATACGAAACTATCAAACGGCGGTGCTCTGCCAATTATGGCGAGAACGAACGACACTTATCTGACGCTCGCACAGCGCGTGTCAAAAGCGCAGTCAAATCATGCGGATTTGTTTGTCAGCATTCATGCAAACTCGGCAACGCCTGCTGCTTCCGGAACAGAAACCTACTATTATACAACATATGAATCTGCCAACAGCAAAAGGCTGGCAACCGAGATTCAAAACCGTCTCTATGTTGCATTGAATACGAAAAACCGCGGTGTAAAAATCGGCAACTTCCATGTCATCAGGGAATCAAAAATGCCAAGCAGCCTTGTTGAACTTGCGTTTATCAGCAATGTAAGCGATGCGACAAAATTGAAAAGCTCGACTTACAAAGAAAAAGGCGCTAAAGCGATTTATGACGGAATTGTTGCTTACTATTAAAATATAAAGAAATTCGTTTTTCGGAAAAATTGCCTATGCTGCCTTTGTTTTGTCTTTATAATATAGTATGATATTTTTGTTGAATTAAAGACAAAACGGAGGCGGTGCATTTTTAACATAAAATCAATGAATTTACTAATTTTAATAACTCCTTTACATTGTGTTTACGTTCGTATGCTACACTGACGAATAGATCAAACAGTAACATACTAATCGAGGTGTATGCTAGTGAGTATCGACAAAAGTTTAAGAATGTACAATGAATATTCAAGCCAGCAAACTTATTCCTGTGCTCTATCAAAAAAAGCAGTACGTTATTTATATATGAAGCGGATAATGGATATCGTCCTTTCCTTGATTGGGCTCGCTCTTACACTGCCGTTTATCCTGCTGTTTTGTATATTAATCTGTATCGAAACACCGGGTTCTCCGTTATACCGGCAGGAACGCGTCGGAAAAGACGGAAAGCATTTTAAGGTGATCAAGCTGCGTTCTATGAGAATTGACGCAGAAAAATCCGGTGCGAAATGGGCGCAGAAGGATGATCCGCGCATCACTGCAGTCGGGTCTTTTATAAGAAGAACAAGAATCGATGAACTTCCGCAGTTGATCAATGTTCTGGCCGGAGATATGAGCCTTGTGGGACCAAGGCCTGAAAGACCGATGTTTACCGCTCAGTTTCACCATGAAATTCCGGGATTTAAAAACCGCTTAATTGTTAAGCCTGGGTTAACGGGACTTGCACAGGTAAACGGAGGCTATGATATCGGTCCGAGAGAAAAATTGGTGCACGATCTGTATTACATTCGGAATTTAACGTTTCTTCTCGATTTGAAGGTTATGCTGAAAACGATTAAAGTAGTATTAACCGGCGAAGGAGCCAGATAATACGAGGAAGTTAGGAATATGCTATGTCTACCATTACGAAACAAATATTAAGCGGTGCAAAATGGACAAGTGTTTCAACTTTGATCGTCACGGTCATTCAAATTATACAGTTTGCACTGCTCGGCAATATCATGACAATTGCCGAATTCGGTTTGGTCGGAATGCTGACCACCGTAACGATTTTTACACAAATTGTACTCGATATGGGATTCGGGGCCGCTTTAATTCAAAAGGAGAACATCAGTGAACGCCAATTATCGACCTTATATTGGCTGAATATCCTAACGGGCATCCTTTTGTTTATCGGCCTCTTTTTCCTGAGTCCGTTCATCGCAGACTTTTATCAGCGGGACGAACTGGTTTTTCTTGTGCGGATTTTGGCCGTCATGTTTTTGATCGCCCCGGTCGGCCAGCAGTATCAATATATGCTGCAAAAAGATCTGAAGTTTAATGTGCTGAGCAAAATAGAAGCGGGTGTCACCGTTTTGTCATTTGTGCTCCTGCTCGTTTTGGTTTTTCTGATGGATCCGATTGTGGCCTATGCATTGTCACAAGTTTTTCTTAATTCGGTTAAAGGCATCATGTTTTTTGCTGTATATTTAAAAAAATGGCGTCCATCTCTCGTCTTTGCGTTGGGGGAAGTGAAAGAATTTTTCTCGTTCGGCGCGTTTCAGCTCGCTTCAAGGCTTGTAAACAGGCTTGGCGCCAATATCGACATGATTTTGATCGGACGGTTTCTCGGTGCGGAAGCATTGGGAATCTATAACCTGGCGTATCAAATTATTACGATTCCCGTATTAAAAATCAATCCGATCGTGACACGGGTAGCGTTTCCCGTCTTCTCAAAGAATCAAGGGAACAATCAAACGCTGCGCGAAGGCTTTTTAAATATGACAAAGCTTCTCTCGCTGATTTCATTCCCGCTTCTGATCGGACTGATGACCGTTTCAGATTTATTTATTGAAGTCGTCTTCGGAGAAAAATGGCTGCAGGCCGTACCGGTTCTGAATATCCTCGCGATTGTCGGGCTGCTCAGGGTTTTGATGAATCCGAACGGATCGGTTTTGCTGGCGAAGGGGAGAGCAGACCTGGCATTTTATTGGGACAGCGGGATCATGCTCCTTTACGGGCTGTCTCTTTATGCGGCGGTATTAACGAATGATTTGACGATCACCGCCTGGACCTATGCAGCGATCAGCCTGATCAATTTCTTTATCGGCAGATGGCTGCTCAAATATGTCATCCAGCTGAAGATGGGCGAATATTTCAGAACCGTTGGAAAACCGCTGGCCTTGACACTGCTCATGGCATTGCTGGCTCTTGTCTTGAGCGTCGGCAGCAGACATCTGCTTCACGGCGCCATGCTTCAGCTGGCAGTTTCCGTCGGAATCAGCGGAATTTTTTACGGTTTTCTGGTCAGTAAATTTTATCGGCGGGCTATGAAGATCCAATTAGGAAGATGACAGCAGAAAGGGCGTTTCATCATTGAAGGTTCTTTGGATTACCAGTGTTTATCCAAGCAGTCAAAAACCGGGAGAAGGCGTTTTTCATGAAACACAGGTTCAGGCGCTGCAGATGCAGGGCGTTGATGTGGCGGTCATATGTCCATCACCTGTGAACCCTGCTCCCCTCAGGCTGCTGAAAAAAAAATACCGTCAAGCACGAACAGTCCCGGAATATGAAGAAAGAAAAGGCATCCCGGTCTACAGACCGCCGTATACGGCTCTGCCTGGACAGCTAAAATGGGCACAGCCGCATCGCCGGATTGCAAAGTCTGTATTGAGGACGATCGAGAAGCACGGGCTTGCGCCGGATCTTATCCATGCCCATTTCGCGATGCCATCCGGGGGTGCCGCTGCCGTTGTTTCACAGAGGCTGAAAGTTCCTTATGTTCTGACTTTGCACGGAAGCGATGTCAATATTTATCCCCATTACAGCAAAGGTGCATTTCGAGCATTTGAAACAGCTGTGCATTCCGCGGCAAAAGTTCTGGCTGTCAGCGATGAGCTGAAAGCCAAAACAAAAGAAATGACCGGTGCTGAATGCTCGGTTCTTCCTATCGGCGTCAACCTGGACCGGTTTCAAAAACCCTCCGCTTCAACATTTGAATTGAGGGAGAAATTCGGCCTGCCGAAAGACAAAAAATTGCTGACGTTCGTCGGCCGCTTGGTGAAAGGAAAAGGAGTAGCCGAGCTGGCGGAAGCGGTCAAGCAGCTTGATGACAGCTACAGAGCTGTGTTCATCGGCGACGGACCGGAGAAGCAGCACATTCGTCAAACCGCCGGTGAAAAAGCGATATTGACGGGGCAGGTCGCAAACCATGAGATATCAGAATATCTGGCTGCATCAGATCTGTTTGCGCTTCCTTCGTATTCTGAGGGGATGCCGACTGTCGTCATTGAAGCGCTCGCCCTCAAGGTTCCGGTGCTTTGTACGGCGGTCGGAGGGGTTCCGTCTTTATTCGGAAAACACGAACATCTGCTGATTAAGCCGCGCTCGGCTTCCAGCATAACAGAAGCTGTCAAAGGTTATTTGGAAGGCGCGAATTGGCAAGAAGACATCGCTGAAGAGCTGTATCAAACGGTGCACGATGATTATGACGCCTTTAAAAATGCCGGCAAGTTGCTGGATGTGTATGGAGATGTTGCCGAGAACAAAAATTAAGTTGGGATCTGTCGGTTAATATGCGCATGAGTGTTGAATATAATACTGTTTAAACCCATTTATTTGCGTCTAAGCTAATAAAAATAAGAATTGGGAAAACGGAAAACCCAGATTTTTTCAATAGAAAAGAGATAAAGATCATTACCTAAATCAAGCTATTGGATTTGAAGGGTCAGCTGAAAGAAGGGAATGATAATGTTGAAAAGAATCGCTGTCATTGGAACGGGATATGTCGGGCTGGTGTCTGGAACTTGTTTTGCCGAAGTGGGAAACTCGGTTGTCTGTTGCGATATTGATGCAGAAAAAATAAGAGGACTCTCAGCAGGAGTGATGCCGATTTATGAAAACGGCCTAAAAGAACTTGTGGATAAAAACGTAAACGAAAATCGCTTATTTTTCTCTACTGATATTCCCAAGGCGATTGAAGAAGCAGAGATTATTTATATTGCAGTCGGAACACCGATGTCGGAAACAGGGGAAGCAGACCTGACATTTGTCAAATCTGTTGCCGAAATGATCGGGAAGCATCTGAACGGCTATAAAGTCGTCGTCAACAAAAGCACTGTCCCTGTTGGAACAGGAAAGCTCGTACAAGCCATTATAGAACGCAATTCAAAAGGGGAATTCCCTTTCGACGTCGTTTCGAATCCGGAGTTCCTTCGTGAAGGAACAGCTATTTACGATACGATGAATATGGAAAGAGCCGTCATCGGTGCGACAAGCGAAAAGGCTGCTGCGATTATTGAAGAGCTCCATAAGCCTTTTCAAACGAAAATCGTCAAGTCTAACCTTGAAAGTGCAGAAATGATTAAATACGCTGCAAATGCATTTTTGGCTACAAAGATCTCGTTCATTAATGATATCGCAAATATTTGCGAAAGGGTCGGAGCTGATGTATCAAAGGTGTCTGAAGGTGTCGGACTGGACAGCAGAATCGGCAATAAATTTTTGAATGCCGGAATCGGCTTTGGCGGCTCTTGCTTCCCTAAAGATACAATGGCTTTATTGCACATCGCGAAGTCAGTCGGCTATCCTTTTAAAATGATTGAAGCCGTTATTGAGACGAATCAAAAGCAGCGCGCCCACATTGTGCAAAAGCTCCTTGATGTGTTTGGCGATTTAAACGGCATGACCATTTCGGTTCTTGGGCTGGCATTCAAGCCGAATACAAACGATATGCGCTCGGCGCCGTCTCTGGATGTCATTCCGATGCTGAGAGGCCTTGGTGCTCATATTAAAGCATACGATCCCATTGCAATTCCGGAGGCAGAACGCTTATTGGGAGATCAGGCCATATACAGCAACGATTTGTATGATACTGTAAAGGATACTGATGCTTGCCTCATTTTGACAGATTGGCCACAGGTTAAAGAAATGGATTTTAAGAAATTGAAAACATATTTAAATCGTCCTGTTCTAATTGATGGACGTAACTTGTTTAAACTTGAAGATATGAGAAGAGAAGGATTTATTTATCATTCAATTGGCCGCCCTGGAGTACAGGGAGAGAAAAGCTTAACAAAAGTATAAAACGAGGGGTGTTATTAATGGAAAAAGTACTAGTGACAGGCGGATGCGGATTTATAGGCTCGCATATCGCTGAACAGCTTCTGAAAGAAAATTACCGGGTTTCAATTCTTGACAATTTAACTACGGGACACCGCTCCAACATTGAAGGTCTCGCGGTTGACTTTTATGAGCAGGATATAACAAAGCCGGAAGTCATCGACGTCATCAAAAGCATTGATCCCGATTATATTATTCATTTAGCTGCACAAGTAAGCGTGGCGGAGTCTGTCAGCGATTTTTTAAATGATGAAAACATCAATATCAAGGGATCGCTCCATATCATTAAGGCAGCGGGTGAATGCAGCGTGAAAAAGATTGTCTTTGCATCATCAGCAGCTGTTTATGGAGATCCTGAATATCTGCCTGTCGACACTCGTCATAAAACAAATCCAGGCTCACCCTACGGGCTGACGAAGCTTACGGTGGAGAACTACTTAAAGCTGGCCTATGATCTGTATGGAACCGAGTATTGCATTTTGCGGTACAGCAATGTATACGGGCCGCGCCAGGACGCAAAAGGAGAGGGCGGCGTCGTATCGATTTTCTCCGATTTGCTGACAAGCGGCAAGGCTCCGGTGATTTTTGGAGACGGAGAACAATCGCGCGATTTTATTTATGTCGGTGATGTGGCTTCCGCCAACGTCAAGGCGCTCAAAGCTCAATCAAACGTTTGTTTAAACGTTTCGAACGGCTTTTCGATCACAGTCAATGAGCTGTTTGCAGAGATGAAAAAAGCGACGAACTCGGCGCTGTCTCCGATTTATCAAGATGAAAGACCGGGGGATATCCGCCACAGCACACTGTGTAATGAAGAAACAAAGAAAATTTTAAACTGGGAACCAAAAATGCCGCTCGCTGAAGGACTGGAAAAGACCATTTCATATTATAAAAAAGAAATGAATATGTAAATCACTGGCTGCTGGCTGATGTCGGCAGCCCTTTTCCAGAAAGAAGCGGAAGGAGGGGGAAAAATGAGTCTCAAACGTTCCGCGGTCAATGTTTTGGTTTGGCTCGCCGCATTGACCGCAGGGTTAGCATTCGTTGTATTGGCCCAGTCCAATGCAAAAAAAGTCTTGTTAGCATGTCTGATTTTGATTGCGCTGACTTTGATCATTGTGCTCCGGAAGTATTTGTCGTCCGAGCAATTGCTGATGCCCGTATTATATCTGCTTATCGCTGCAACATTTGCCAACAATGCTTTTTTTACGATTAAATTGGGCTTTTTCAGCCTGTTTCCATATCGAATTCTTCTGATTCTGGCAGGGTTCTTATTCATAGCGGAAATGTTGAAAGGCAGCCAGCACCTTGAAAAGTGGAAGCAGGTGCATGTTAAAGGCATTCTGATGTTTTTCACGTTTTGGTTCTGCTATGGAATGATTTCGCTGCTTTGGGTCAAGTCTGCTACTGAGGGCGTAAAATATCTGTTCCTATTGGCAATGGGAATGTTTTTTGTTTTTCTGATTGTTATGTTTTTTCAAAAAATGGATCGAATTCTCGCGTTTTATTACATATGGTTGGTCATGACCGTATTTTTAATGGTCATCGGGTTTTACAACCACTTTACATTAAACCACCTGCCGAGTTCGACCCTTTATAACGGGCCGCACTATAAACAGCACTATCCGACATCCGTCTTTTTCAATCAGAATGACTTTGCGACATTTCTATCCATCAGCTTTTTCTTTTATTTATCTTTTTTCAAAAACATTAAAAACAGCTACTTAAAAATAGCGGGGCTGCTCCTTGCGTTCTGTTCGGCCTACTTGATTTTCCTGACAGGATCAAGAGCCAGCATCCTGGGAATTATAGCCGGACTTGCCGTTTATGCATTTATTTTGCTGCCGAAGGTGCTTAAAAAATGGGCGCTCATCGCCGCAGCTGCAGGATGTATCGCTTTTGTCACACTGTTTGCAGGAAAGATCACCGGAGCTTTTTATACATACTTTTTGGCTCCGCAAACTACACACGATTTCAGCGAGCCGCTGCCATCCAATGTCGCCAGGGCAAACTTGTTGAAAAACGCCGGGCATTATGTGCTGGATACTTACGGATTTGGCGTCGGCGCCGGCAATGTACCTTATTATTTGGAACATCACGCATTGTTCGATACAGACCGGGTCGTGGAGGTTCATAACTGGCTCGTAGAGATCATGACGAATTTTGGAGTTGTGATGATGCTCGGTTATTTAACGATGTACATTTATTTAATAACTGTGCTTTACCGATATTATAAAAGATCGCTTGGAAAGCGGTACAAGCTTCTCATTGAAGGTTTGACAGCCGCGCTCGTCGCCTTCCTTGTGTCAAGCATCAGTCCGAGTTCCGTCTCGAATTTATATTTCCATTGGGTGTTCCTCGCGCTTGTGATTGCGACGGTTAATACCTTTAGAGTCTGCGGAACGGATGAAACCGAACAGTATAGGTGATTTTTGAAAATCGAATTTAAAAACAGGGAGAAATTCATGTGATGAATTTAATCAAACGTATTGCTGGTAGAGTGAAAAAGTTTATTGTGGCGATTATTGCGCTTCCTCTTATTCTTGGTCTTGTCGGCTATTTTATGCCGAAGGGAAGCGTTGCTCCATCTAATTACACGGCTACTGTAACGATATCAACCGGGAACTATGGAGAAGCGAAGTACAACAATGCAAAGCAAGTGCCGCTGCTGTTGAAAAACGAAGCTTTTTTAAAGGACATTTTCCCGGATATGCCGGAAGAGGATCTGGCGCAATTGAAAGACGATCTGGCGATTGAAATCAGAACGGATTCACTTTTCAACTTAAGCTACACAGGGCCTGATAAACAGGAAACATTGGATACTTTAGGAAAAATTAAAGATGCCTATATGAAAGGCGATAAGGCGCTGTTCTCAAAAAGAGAAGAAGTCATTGAAAAGAATATTAAGGCGCTTGAAGACGAAACAGTCAGCGCTGATTCCAAAGTTGACAAACAGCGGTTTTTGTATGAGCTTGAAACAAGCAAGCTTGATATGAAGGCTGCTGAAGAAATTGAGCCTTTGATCGTGCTGGATAACCAGGCTGCCGGCATGTCGCCTAAAAAAAGAGCGGTATTAGGCGTACTGATCGGTTTAGCGCTGTCGTTTTTTATCATTGTCGTTCCGGAAGTATTCAGAGAACGTTAAATTTTTAATTGGGGATGTGGATCAGGACCATGACGAGGCAAAAACCTTTAATCTCTGTCATTACGCCTTCCTATAACGCGGAGGAATTTATCGAAAAAACCATTCAGTCCGTCTTAAATCAGACGTTTTCCGACTGGGAAATGATCATTGCCGATGATTGCTCAACAGATGGGACAAGAGACATTTTGAAGCGCTATGAAGAAGATGATGAGCGGATCCATGCCATTTTTCTGAAAGAAAATCAAGGCGCTGCAGCGGCTCGAAATGCGGCGCTCAGCAAAGCCGAAGGGCGCTATGTCGCCTTTTTGGACAGCGATGATTTGTGGAAAGCAGAAAAGCTGGATAAGCAGCTTGACTTTATGAGGAAGCATCAGCATGCTTTCACATTTACGGCATACGAGCTGATCAGCCAAGACGGCGAACCGCTTCATAAAACCATTCATGCACCCGTCAGCCTTACATATGATGATGTATTAAAAAATACGATTATCGGCTGTTTGACGGTGATGATTGACAGAGAGCAAACGGGTGATATCCGGATGCCGAATATAAGAACCCGTCAGGATTTGGCGACATGGCTGTCCGTATTAAAGCGGGGATTCAAGGCATTCGGTCTGAACGAACCCCTCGCCGAATACCGCATCGTTGAAACATCGATCTCCAGAAACAAGTGGAAGGCGGCGCGAAAAACCTGGTATGTGTACAGGGAAATCGAACGCCTTCACTTGATGAAAGCGACATGGTGCTTTTTCCATTACGCTAAGAACGCAGTCATGAAAAGATTATAACGGCATTGACAGAAAAGGTGATTGAAAGTGAAAGCAGATCAAGTCATACACGTCATAGTAGCGACAGGTGAATGGGGGCAGGATCAGCTAAGATACAGAAGGCACCGCCTTGCTGAGTTTTTAGCCGGCCGCAAGGAGACGAAGGAAGTCATTTGGGTCTGTCCGTCTGAAAATCCTTCCCGCGAAACTTTTACATTGCTTGACAACGGAATCAAGCAATTTGCAGTCAAAGATTTTTTGAAAAAGAAAATATTCAGGTTTGCCCGCTACAAGGATGTTTTTTATCAAAGCAAGCTGAAGCCGCTGCTTGACCGGCTGAAAGAAGACGTTCAGGGGGAAAAGGTGTGCTTATGGTACACATTCCCCGGTTTTCCGCTGCTGTCATCGCTTTATCAGTGGGATCAGGTCATCTATGACTGCAGTGACCTGTGGGCGGCGCCGATCAGCGGAAGCCAAAGCCTTGTCTCAGGATTCAGGCAAAAGGTTATTTTTGAAGCTGAAGGCAGAATCATTAAAGCTGCAGATACGATTTTTTGCACTTCTGAATATTTGCACCAAAACGTAGCAGACCGGCTTCAAGGAGAGACAAAGCCGGTTTTTACAATCGAAAATGGTGTGGAATACAGCTTGTTTGCGGAAAATAAGCAAAAAGCGGATGTATTAAACGGAAGGGAAGGCACCGTCCTCGGCTTTATCGGCGGAATCAAGCCGAAGCTCGATTTTAAGCTCATCAAAGAAGCGGCCAGAACCAAAAAAGAGTGGACGTTTTTATTTGTCGGTCCTGACGGGACAAACGGAGACGAAGATTTTAAAGCGCTTCTTGAAGAAGAAAATGTCATTTGGACGGGGCCCGCTGCGCCGTCGGAAGTACCGTCTTATATGAATGTAGTGGATATCGGGATCATGCCGTATAAACCGTCGCCATATAATAATGCGGTATTCCCTTTAAAGCTGTTTGAATTTTTGGCTGCCGGTAAGCCTGTCGCCGGCATGAACCTCCCTTCAACAAAAAAGGTTGAACAGGAACACGTTTACCGTCATCTTACAGGAAACGACCCCGCTAAATTTACAGCGGTGTGTAAAGAGCTGGAGCTTGCGCATGTAGATGTCTCCCATGTGGAACTGCGCAAAAAGATCGCACGTGAAAGAGACTGGCATCATTTATTTTTAACGATGCTTGATCAATTGAACTTGAATAAAGATGCATAATTTGCGGCGGGGGATATTAATTCATGATGTTTCTTTTGGCTGGAGCTTGTTATAATAAATAATGAAATTGTATAATGAAAAGGTATGATCTTTAATACGACCAGACTTCATTTAAAAAGGAGACTTCCTTATGTCTTATGAACGCACTGTACTTGCGTTTTTTGTCTCTCTCATTACTGTTTTAATTATTACTCCGCTTGTCAAACGTCTAGCAATCAAATCCGGGGTCGTGGATCAGCCGGATAAACGAAAGATACATGATAAAGTAATGCCGAGAATGGGCGGTTTAGCCATTTTTATAGGAGTATTGACCGGTTCGTTTGCCGGCGGCCTTTATGAAAACAGAATAACAACAATTACACTCGGTGCTTTTATGATTGTCATTTTAGGCATTGTAGATGACAAACATAATTTAAGCGCGAGAATTAAATTTATCGTTCAAATATTAGTAGCCTGCATCATCGTCAGTACAGGCTTAAAAATGGAATTTTTATCGATTCCGTTTTGGGATCTTCGCTTTGATTTGGGATGGCTCGCATATCCTCTGACGATTTTATGGATCGTCGGGATCACAAATGCCATCAACTTAATCGACGGATTGGACGGACTGGCTGCGGGTATATCCGTCATCGGCCTTTCGACGATTGCCGTCATGGCTTTTTCTGCCGATAAAATCTTGATCTTCTCTCTATCGCTGGTTGTCATCGGAAGTACGGTCGGCTTTCTGTTCTATAACTTCCATCCGGCGAAAATTTTTATGGGAGACACGGGCTCGCTCTTCTTGGGGTATGTGATTTCGGTTCTGTCGCTGCTTGGGCTGTATAAAAGCGTGACCCTGTTCAGCGTCGTCATTCCGATCATTATATTAGGAGTGCCGATATTTGATACGACATTCGCGATCATCAGGCGGATTTTAAACAAGCAGCCGATTTCGGCACCCGACAAATCGCATATTCACCACAGGCTGATGGCCTTTGGCCTGTCCCATCGGAAAGCCGTCATCGTCATTTATTTAATTGGCGTCGTCTTCAGCCTGAGCGCCATTCTTTTAAAAACCGCGACGCTCTGGGTGTCCATCTTCATCATCTTCGGCTTAATCCTGTTCATGCAGATCATCGCAGAAGTGACAGGCCTTGTAAATGAGCAGTACAAGCCCTTTACGAAGTTTTACAGGCGGATGGTGAAGAGGAATTAATGTGCACAAAAACCCCTGGATTCCAGGGGTTTTATTATTACCGCATTTCGGGAAGCCCCATAAGCGGTTGGTTGACTAACTAAAACTCGATGAAAAGGAGGATTTTTTATGGATGATCATCACCTTGGACAGATCGAACAAATAATGAACGCACTGTATAAATCCTGGTCTTCAGATTCAAGTTCAAAATGGAGTCAGGATAACCCTGCAAAGGGACAATGCGGCGTAACCGCCTTAATTGTAAATGATCTATTAGGTGGAGAAATAAGGAAAACAAGGCTGCCTGAAGGGTGGCATTTTTATAATGTTATCAATGGTAAAAGATATGATTTAACGGTTTCCCAATTCAAAGAAGACATCCTGTATATGGATGTTCCCTCAAATAGAAACGAGGCATTCTCAGATACCAACGAAAAACAGTATAACTATTTAAAACAAAGTGTTATCAATCATTTGTCTTTTTCAAAAGAAAGGGGAACCCTTAATATATAAAGAGTTCCCCTTCATTTTTATTCGATTATGAATTTTCACATTCAACAGAGCCGATCAATAAGAAGAAGCAGCAGACGATTCAGCTGAGCTGTCTGTCCCGTCAGCGGGTGCGGAAGATTCAGACGATGTTCCGCTCGAATCAGCGGTTGAGTCCGGGTATAAATGATGGGTCAATTCATTTTGCACGTTTGCCAGGTTTTGCTGGTCAGGCTCAAAGTAGTAAACATCAGCGATCGTAAGATCTTTTCCTGTGATGTTTAATGTTTTTATATCATCACCAGCAAAGCCGCTGTAGATTTGCTGAAGCGCCAGAGCCTGTGTGATTTTGAAGTTTGTCTGAATGTTTTTGCTTGCTTTTTGGGCTATTTTATCAATTTTAGCGAGGTTTTGCGGTTTTGAGATTTGATCAAGAACGGCTTTTAAGATTTGCTTTTGTCTGTCGTTTCTCCCGAAGTCTCCCCGCTTATCCTGTTTTCTCATCCTTGCGTAGGCAAGAGCTTCCTCTCCATTTAGATGCATGTTCCCTTTTTTAAAATAGATTCTCTTGGATTTGGAGACATCGCTTTTTTCGCTGAAATCAAAAGGGACGTCAATATCGATTCCGCCGATTTCATCGATGACATCTTTAAACCCGTCAAAATCGACCGTTGCATAGTAGTCGATCGGGATTCCGAGGAAATCCTCAACCGTCTCAATTGTTTCATCCTTGCCGCCTTTTGCATAGGCCGCATTAATTTTTGTTTTTGTGCCGGTTGTGTCGCTGGCCAAATGAACCCTTGTGTCCCGCGGAATGCTCAGCATTTTCATCGACTTCTTTTTAGGATCGAGCGTCACGACAATCAGGGAATCCGTCCGGCCGTGCTCGCCGTTTGTCGAATAATCTTCAACCCCCATAAAAAGAATCGAGAACGGCTTTTTTTGAATATCAACAACATCGTCCCTGAGCTTCGACTTCTCTCCGCGTTCAAGCTCATCATAAGTGCCGTCAGCCGCGGAAATCGTGTTTATAATTTTATATATGCCCACTCCGCCGACTGCGAGAAGTGCGAGCAGCATAAGGACTATAAACCGTTTAATCAGCCTTCTCTTTTTATTCTTTTTTTTCCGCACTTTCACTTTAATACGCTCAGCCATAAGATGATTCTCCTTTAATTATTAAAAGCTTCTTCCAAATAGACTTGAATGCCTTCTCTATTCTCACTCTTGCCATTTGTTAATTCGGTTATCCATTCCGTAAATGCCTGTTTTTCGCTTTCCTTGACATACGTTTCAAATTCGACATCGTCTGCATAGTGAACGTCTTTTATTTGATAAGGGGACTCGCGAAGCTCGTTTTCAAGCTTGCCGATCCATGTATAGTTCACAGTGGTGTGCATGACCCGCATCAGCTTTCGTTCGACAACGCCGACATGGTTCAGCCCCTCTGACACGGATTTTCCGTAAGCCCTTATCAATCCTCCTGCGCCGAGTTTAATGCCGCCGAAATACCTCGTCACAACGGCGCATGTATCTTTAAGGTTGCGTTTCTTCAAAACTTCAAGCATCGGTACGCCCGCTGTCCCGCTCGGTTCTCCGTCGTCATTCGCTTTTTGAATTTGATCATTTTCTCCTATGACGTAAGCCGAGCAATTATGCGTCGCATTCCAATGCTGCTTTTTTATGTGGTTGATAAAGTTCTGTGCTTCTTCTTCAGTACTGACGCGGCTCAAGTGGCATATAAACCGGGATTTTTCAATCACGATTTCATGGGTCCCTTCACCTGCAACAGTCAGATAGCTTTGCAGCATGCCTGCTTACCTCCTGACAAGCCTGCGGCTGTTCTCCTAAAAATCGAACAGACTTAGAATTTTGGCGCGTATTTTGTTATGATTAAATAGAAATGGATCGGTAACCATAAAAAAACCAGAATACGCATTCTTTCATTATAATTCGACACGAATTTCAGTTCAATGAAATTTATGATAAAACTAAATGACAATGCTGTTACGGAGGGAAAATGGGTGAGCGTTTCCAAAATGGACTCCAAAGTTTTAGATTCAATCATTATGAAGATGTTAAAAACGGTTGACGGGAGCAAGGATGAAGTCTTTCAAATCGGAGAGCAGTCCCGCCAGCAATACGAAGGCTTGGTAGAAGAGCTGAAACAGATTAAACAGCAGGTCAACGAAGTCATCGATCTTGGAGACAGGCTGGAAGTGCATGCCCGCCATGCGCGGAACCGCTTGTCAGAGGTCAGCAGAAACTTTCATAAATTCAGTGAAGAAGAGATTCGCGAAGCTTATGAAAAAGCCCACAAACTGCAGGTTGAACTGACAATGATCCAGCAGCGGGAAAAGCAGCTGAGAGAGAAGCGTGATGATCTGGAACGGCGCCTTTTGGGGCTTCAAGAAATCATCGAGCGTTCAGAAGGGCTTGTCAGTCAGATTACCGTCGTCTTAAACTACTTAAATCAGGATCTGCGCCAGGTCGGCGTTCTCCTTGAAGATGCGCAGGCCAAGCAGGATTTCGGACTGCGGATTATCGAAGCCCAGGAGGAAGAAAGAAAAAGGGTCTCAAGGGAAATCCACGACGGTCCTGCGCAAATGCTGGCCAACGTTATGATGAGATCTGAACTGATCGAACGCATCTTCAGAGACAAAGGAACAGAAGAAGGCTTTCAGGAAATTAAAAACCTCCGGCAAAACGTCAGAAATGCTCTTTATGAAGTCAGAAGAATCATTTATGATTTAAGGCCGATGGCTTTAGACGATTTGGGATTGATACCGACGCTCAGAAAATACTTGAACACGATCGAAGATTATCATGGAAAAGCAAAGATTCATTTCCAATGCATCGGAGAATCCGAAGAAAGAAGAATAGCACCGCGGTTTGAGGTTGCACTATTCCGGCTTGCACAGGAAGCGGTGACAAACGCCTTAAAACACTCCGAATCAACTGAAATTCATGTTAAAGTAGAAGTGACAAAAGATTTTGTGACGCTGATTATCAAAGACAATGGAAACGGCTTTGACTTAAAAGAAGTAAAAGGCAAGAAGAACAAATCTTTCGGTCTGCTAGGTATGAAAGAAAGAGTCGATTTGCTCGAAGGCTCAATGACAATCGATTCGAAAATAGGTCTTGGGACATTTATATTGATTAAAGTTCCACTGTCTTTGTAAAGATAATTGTAAAATAGAGACAAAAGACATATTGACCATAAAAGAGGTGTGTTTAACAATGAGAATGGGGAGGCGTAGCTTGTGACTAAAGTAAATATTGTAATTATTGACGATCATCAGTTATTCCGTGAAGGTGTCAAACGGATTTTGGATTTCGAACCTACCTTTGAGGTAGTGGCCGAAGGAGACGACGGAGATGAAGCGGCTCGCATTGTCGAGCACTACCATCCTGATGTTGTTATCATGGATATTAATATGCCGAATGTGAACGGAGTAGAAGCGACAAAACAACTGGTCGACTTGTATCCGGAATCAAAGGTTATTATTTTATCCATCCATGATGACGAAAACTACGTTACACATGCATTAAAAACAGGAGCCCGGGGCTATCTGCTGAAAGAAATGGATGCCGATACGCTGATCGAAGCCGTGAAAGTAGTAGCTGAAGGCGGATCTTATCTGCATCCTAAGGTTACACACAATCTTGTGAATGAATTCCGCCGTCTTGCAACAAGCGGTGTATCATCTCACGCTCAGCATGAGGTGTATCCGGAAATCCGGAGACCTCTTCACATTCTCACAAGAAGGGAATGCGAGGTACTGCAGATGCTGGCGGATGGAAAAAGCAACCGCGGAATCGGCGAATCATTATTTATCAGTGAAAAAACGGTTAAAAACCATGTCAGCAACATCCTTCAAAAAATGAATGTAAACGACAGAACGCAGGCTGTTGTTGTAGCCATTAAAAACGGCTGGGTAGAAATGAGATAAAGATGGACTTGCCATAAGGCAGGTCTTTTCTTTTGGCAGAAAATTAAACTTTATAATGAAAAAAGCTGCTTTTTCTTTTAGAATAGAAAAGAGTATCTTTCATAAGGAAGGTTTATTTCATGAAAACAGCAGTAGTAACAGACAGTACGGCATATATACCTAAAGACCTGCGTGACCGCTACAATATTCATATGATACCTCTCAATGTGATCTTTGGAGAGACTTCATACAGGGAAGAGATCGATATGAGCTGGAAGGACTATTACAAAGAAGTAAAAGCCCACGAAAATCTCCCGACGACTTCCCAGCCCGCCTACGGCGAGTTGATTTCTCTCTATGAAAAACTCGGTGAAACATATGACGCGGTCATCAGCATCCACCTTTCCAGCGGCATCAGCGGAACATTCAACAGCGCTGTATCAGCAAGCGGTATGCTTGAAGGAATTAAAGTGTATCCGTTTGATTCGGAAATCAGCTGCATGGCTCAGGGTTTTTATGCGATCGAGGCGGCTGAGATGGCGGAAAAAGGAGCGGCTCCTGAGGAAATCATCCGCCACTTGGATCATATGAAAACCTCGATGAGGGCTTATTTTATGGTTGACGACCTTTCACATTTGCAAAGGGGAGGACGTCTGAGCGGCGCCCAGGCTTTTGTCGGAAGCCTTTTAAAAGTAAAGCCGATCTTGCATTTTGAGAACAAGCTGATCGTTCCCTACGAGAAAATCCGGACGAGAAAAAAAGCGATGAACCGTTTATTTGAGCTTTTTGGCGAAGATGCCGAGAAAGGAAAGCCGCTGAGAGCGGTTGTGATTCATGCCAACCGTGAAGAAGAAGCCGATCAAATAATCGAAGAATTGTCGAAGCAATATGCACATGTCGAATTTTATAAAAGCTATTTCGGGCCTGTGATCGGCACTCACCTTGGTGAAGGAGCGATGGGTATCGCCTGGTATACAGTATAAAAGCCAATCTCCGTTTTGCAAAACGGAGATTTTTTTTTTCAACTGTTTTGAAGGGAGATTTTTAGATTTTGACTGTTTTACAAGAAACCATGGATGATAGATACTAAATGGCAGATTGGAGGTGATTCACATCGAACAACCGGCATTCTATACCCGTGAATTGCGGTCATGTTTGGAGCAGCGCCACCTTCTGAAAAGCGAACTTCCTTTTCGTGAATCCGTCGTTGATTGGCATATCCAAGAAGGCTTGATAAAAACGGAGGAAGGTATTAAAAAAACGAAGAAAGGCTTTATTTGTTTGAGGTGCGGCCAGCACGAACGCTCATTTTTCGCCCGGTATCCTTGCTATCGGTGCAGTAAATGCTGCGTGTACTGCCGATCCTGCGTCATGATGGGCAGGGTGAGCGATTGTACGCCTCTGTTGACTTGGCACATGCATGTCAGCCATAAATGGGCGCCTGTTCATACGGAGTGGAAAGGCGCGCTTTCAGCAGGTCAGGAGAAAGCGGCCAAATCCATTATCAATGCTATACGAAGAAAAGAAGAACTGTTGGTCTGGGCGGTTTGCGGGTCGGGGAAAACAGAACTTCTCTTTCAAGGGATCGAATTCGCGCTGAACAACGGCTTGACAGTATGTATCGCTACTCCGAGAAC
The DNA here is from genome assembly GCF_001042485.2 of Bacillus paralicheniformis. Taxonomy (GTDB): domain Bacteria; phylum Bacillota; class Bacilli; order Bacillales; family Bacillaceae; genus Bacillus; species Bacillus paralicheniformis. The sequence continues at coordinate 74,957 of NZ_LBMN02000006.1, read as the reverse complement.
CGATGTCGTACTCGAGCTTGCTCCGCGGTTTCGCCAAGCCTTTCCAGGGGTGGAAATTGCCGCTTTGTACGGAGGAAGCTCAGACGTTGGGAATCTCTCGCCGCTTATCATTTCAACTACCCACCAGCTGCTCCGCTATAAAGAAGCATTTGACGTGATCATCATAGATGAGGTGGATGCTTTTCCGTATTCTATTGATAACACGCTGCAATACGCTGTTAAAAAATCGGCAAAACGGCAAAGCGCTCACATCTATTTAACTGCCACGCCTTCAGCAGATATGAAAAAAAGGGCTGAGAGCGGAAAGCTGGACACCGTCCGTATTCCCGCGAGATTCCACCGCAGCCCCTTGCCTGAACCTACATTGATTTGGTAAAGAGTTTGAAACGAAGAAAAGTTCCTTTTCGCCTCAAAAAATGGCTTTTTAAGCACCAAGAACTGCAGCAACCGGTTTTTTTATTCGTTCCCTCTGTCCCTGTTCTTAAATCTGTGGTCAGTGTGCTGAAAAAGGAAACATTTCGCGCTGAAGGAGTTTATGCCGATGACCCTGACAGAAATGAAAAAGTGAACCGGTTTAGGGAAAGTAAGCTTGAGGTGCTCGTGACAACAACGATTTTGGAAAGAGGAGTGACCGTCAAAAAAGCGCAGGTTGGAGTATTGGGGGCAGAGTCGGCGGTTTTTACCGAAAGCGCCCTCGTCCAAATGGCGGGAAGAGCCGGCAGGCATCCCGAGCACACAGATGGAGACGTCTGTTTCTTTCATTACGGCAGGACAAAGTCGATGAATGCGGCACGACGTCATATTCAAAACATGAATAAAATGTCTAAAAAGGAAATGTTGATTGACTAGTCTGATATTCATGGTAAAGTATACCTATGAATATAAAATGAGGAGCGGTGCCGGATGCTAGTCAACGCCAAAGAAGCTGTTTTGGAAGAGTTGTTTGATCAGTATATCGATCAGCTGCACATGAGCTGTACGTGCAGCAGGTGCAGGGAGGATGTGCTCGCCTTGGCTTTAAATGCAGTAAAACCGCAATATGTAACAGATCAGTCGAAGCTGGCTTACATAAAAGCAGAGCTCGTTGACAAACAAAAGAATACATCAATGCTTGTCACCTTGGCTGAAGCTGCCAGAAAGGTGAATGAAAACCCGCTTTGCGCAAGCAATCGAAGAGGGAGGGAATAAACTGAATTGTTTAATTTGTGCAGCGCCTCTTTTACATTCTCTCTCATGGCATTCTTTTTTCTTTTTACGATCAGAAGAGAAAATATGCAGGGAATGTAAAGAGAACTTTATCGAGATCAAAGGAACCGTATGCCCTAAGTGCGGACGGCCACAGGGGAGCGAAGAGCTGTGCGGTGACTGCGCAAAATGGGAGGCCAATCCGTTAACCCGCTCTCTTTTGAGGCAAAACCGCTCTGTTTATCTCTACAATACTTTCATGAAAGAAGTCCTTGCCCGTTTTAAGTTCAGAGGTGATGCTGAACTGGTCTTCGCTTTTGCCCCTTCATTTATCAGCGCTTTTCAACAATACTTCCGCCGCAGCCCGTCTGTTTTAGTTCCGATACCTCTCAGTGAAGAACGTAAAGCGGAGAGGGGATTTAATCAGGCGGAGCGTCTTGCTTCCTTATTACAAATACCCGTTATTCATCCCTTGATCAGAATCGAAAATGAAAAACAATCCAAAAAAAGCAGGAAAGAGCGAATTAAGCCAAAAACCGTTTTTAGAACCGAAAAGGGGTCAGTAAAGAATCTGGATGTCATATTGATTGACGACTTGTATACGACAGGAGCGACCCTTCATCATGCCGCTGATTGCCTGATGACATCCGGAGAAGCAAAATCTGTATCATCATATACATTAATTAGAAGCTAAATCATTTTTCTTCCCTGCCGATATAAAAAATAGAATTTAAGGATAGGGGTCAAAGTTTATGAGTCAATTGGCGAATTGTCCAAGATGTAACGCATTGTTTATGAAAAGCAGTTTTCAAACCGTTTGCGCTTCATGCTTGAAAGAAGAAGAGCGCGCGTATGAAATTGTTTATAAATTTCTGAAAAAACAGGAAAACCGGCAGTCCACGATGTTTCAGATCGTAGAAAAAACAGGTGTCGAAGAAGAGTTAATATTGAAGTTTATTAGACAGAAACGCATTCAAATCTCTAATTTCCCGAATCTCGGCTATCCGTGCGAAAGGTGCGGCACGCTTATTCGGGAAGGACGTTATTGCATGTCATGCGAGCAGGATTTGGCATCGCAAATGAGTCAATTAGACCAGCTGGAGCAGCTTGAAAGAGAGAGAAATAATAGTTCTAAAGGCACGTACTATACCTTTATGCCCAAAAATGACTGATTCCCTAAACTAACTTGAAGCTCAGACGATAAAATGAGTATGATCATAGATAACTATGGCGGAAAGTGAGAGGAATCCCATGAAGATCAACCAATATGGAACACAACCTGTTAATCCTTATCATAAATCATTTGAAAAACAAACAGCTTCTTCACAGGGAGCAGCCCAGCCGGAAGACAAAGTTGAGATTTCTGCGAAAGCAAAGGAGCTGCAAAAAGGCCCTGATTTAATGAAGGAGCGTCAGGAGAAAATTGCCCAGCTGAAAGCAGCCGTGGAGAATGGAACGTACAAAGTTGACGGCAAAGGCATAGCTGAAAAAATGGTCAATTTTTATAAACAGCAATAAAAGGAGGAAGTCAGTTCAGTGAAACGGGTGATTGAAGAGCTGGAGCGCTTATGCGTGCTGCATGAACATCTGCTGTCTCTGTCGGAACAAAAAACGGAGGCGCTGAAGACGAACGAAATAAAGGCACTTTCAGAAATCGTGACGAAAGAACAAAAGTATGTGCAGGCCATTGAACAAACGGAGCAGTCCCGCATTGAAGCAACTAAAAGCTGTATCGGCAGCTCGGACGCGACGATCAGCGCATGTATCAGCAAAGCTGCGGGCGGCGAGAAAAAGGTGCTGGAACAGCTGTATGCCAAGCTCTCACAGCTCGTCACCCGTTTGAAGGATGTGAACGATTTGAACAAGCAGCTGACTTTTCAGTCGCTTCAATTTATCTCGCTTACATTTGATATGCTCCTTCCGAATGAAGGCGGTTCGAATTACGGAAAAGAGCAGCAGCCAAACCAGACAGGCGGGACAAAACGGCTTTCTTTATTCGATTCAAAAGCTTAGAACGGAGTGAAAAAGATGACAAATCCAACTTTTTTAGGGCTGGAAATCGCAAAAAGAGGCTTGTCCGCGCAGCAATCAGCTCTGAGCGTGACAGCAAACAATATATCCAACGCCAATACCGAAGGGTATTCAAGACAGCGTGTTACATTTAAAGCATCAACCCCTTATCCGTCCGTATCAAGAGACTCTGTCGGACTTGCAGGCCAGATGGGTACAGGCGTTGAAATCGGTTCGGTTGAAAGGGTTAGGGACAGCTTTCTGGACTATCAATACAGGACGCAGAATACAAAGGCCGGCTATTACAATGCAAAAGTGGACGCTTTTAACCAAATGGAAGGGATTATGAATGAACTGAACGACACCGGACTAAACAAAGTTCTGAATTCATTCTGGAATTCCATTCAGGAATTGACGAACAACGCCCACGAACCGAGCGCTGCTTCTGTTGTTGCACAAAAAGGGCAGGCGGTCGCTGAGACATTTAAAACCCTGTATGAATCGCTGACAACCGTTCAATCAAATTTAGGCGACCAGATTGATCAAAATGTGATGACGATTAACTCGCTTTTGTCCCAGCTGAACAGCTTGAACGAGCAAATCGCCAAAGTCGAGCCGAACGGCTATCTCCCGAACGATTTGTACGATAAGCGTGATCAGCTCCTTGATGAACTGTCTTCAATGGTTAATATCAAAGTCAGCTATGCGAAAACCGGCGGCAATCCACTCGCAACCGCTGAAGGCATTGTGTCAATAGAAGTCCTTGACGTAAACGGCCAGTCTCTGGGCAAGGTTCTTGACGGGCCAAACTTCACGACTGAAACTGTCAAAGTGAATTACGACAACGATACAGGCCTTGTGACGGGCGTTTCCCTCGGCGGGACGGACATCGGCATCGATTCGTTTACTAGCAAAGGGTCCCTGCTCGGTTTAATCGAATCTTACGGATATATGTCAAACGGTGAAGAAAAAGGTTTGTATCCCGAAATGCTCGCAGATCTGGATACGATGGCGCTTGCTTTTGCGAAAGAGTTTAATGCAGTCCATCAAAGCGGGTTTACTTCATCGGGAGAACCGGGAGGCATTTTCTTTGAATTTACCGGAGGAGAGGCTGAGCCTGCAAAGGGAGCCGCCGGCAAAATCAAAGTAGCCGATGAGATCATGAATTCAAAAGGCGATAAAGTCGCCGCATCGCTGAATGGTGAAGCGAGCGACAACGCCAACGCGACAAATCTCGCTAATGTCTTCACCAAGAAAATTCAAATCGGTGACAAAACGACGACCGTTTTAGATTATTACGCAGGCATCATCGGTGAAATGGGCGTAAAAGCTCAGGAAACAAACAGGCTGGCCAAAAATACAGAAACGCTTGTAAACACTGCTGAATTGAACAGACAGTCTGTTAGCGCCGTATCATTAGACGAAGAAATGTCGAACATGATCCAATTCCAGCATGCTTATAACGCGGCTGCGAGAATGATTACGCTGCAGGACGAAGTCCTCGATAAGATTATTAACGGCATGGGTGTCGTGGGAAGGTAGGTAGAGATTCATGCGGGTAACCCAAGGGATGATTGCAAAAAATTCTTTGCGCTACATCAATTCAAGCTATGGAAAACTGGATAAGCTTCAATCCCAGATTTCTTCGGGAAAAAAGATCACAAAGGCATCCGACGATCCCGTCGTCGCGATGAAAAGCCTGAAGTACAATACACAGCTGTCCCAGGTTAAACAATATCAAAGCAATGCCTCCCAAGCTTTTACATGGCTTGAAAACACGGAAACGAACATTACAGAAGGCATTGATATCATGGCGAAAATCAGGGAGCTGACCGTTAAGGCTCAAAACAGTACAAACGGCAAGGATGAATTAAATGCGATCGGGGTCGAAATCGGCCAACTGAAAGACCAGCTGATTCAGATCGCCAATACGCAGGTCAACGGCCGCTACCTTTTTAACGGAACGAACTCTGACGTCGCTCCGATCACAAAAAACGCCGATGGTACTTACACATACAATTTTGAAAACTATACAAGCAGCTCTGACGTTCTCATCAATGTTTCGCCAAACGCAACCTTAAATGTAAACTCAAATCCGATTTCGGCTTTCGGCGGACAATCAAGCAGCGGACAAAACGTCTTTGAAATGATTGAGTCTCTCGAAAATGCCTTAAAAGCGGGAACAATGGAAGGAATGGAAAACGCCCTTTCAGACATTGACCAGTTCTCCAATCAGATGAGCAATGAGCGGTCTGATATCGGAGCGCGCTACAACCGGCTCGAATTGATCAATGCGCGGCTGAGCGAACAGGAAGAGACGGCGACAAAGGTATTGTCAGACAACGAAGATGTTGAGCTTGAGGAGATCATTACTGAATTTATTACACAGCAATCGGTTCACAGAGCTGCACTTGCCGTAAATGCGAAAATCGTTCAGCCGACACTGGTTGACTTTTTAAGATAAAAGCAACTCTATCCGAGTTGCTTTTTTTCAGCAAAAGGAGGATATCATAATGGAGATGCCTAGGCTGATCATGCAAAATATCCCCGGCCGCATCGGTTTAACAACGACGCCGCCAGATTTGAAAATGGAACAGCCGCGCGCTGACTTGAAAATCGAGCAGCCGCCGGCCGAACTGAAGATTACAACCACCCCTTCAAAGCTCACGATTGACCAGACAAAAGCTTGGGAAGAGTTAGAAAGAAAGCATATATTTAAAAGGATTGAAGAAGGGGCGCAGCAGGGCTATCAGGATTGGCTCGCCGGAATGGCACGGACCGCTGAAGAAGGAGACGAAATGATGCGGATCGAAATCGAAGGCAATCCGCTTGCAGACCAGGCGAGGCGGAACAGCGAGCCTGAACCGATTCAAATCGGCGTTCATTTTACGCCGTCATTTGACAGGGTGAAAATCGCATACGAACCGGCTAAAGTGATCATTGAAGCGACGCCGCGCAAGCCTATCATCGAAGCAACGCCGAATAAACCGGTTGTTAACTATACGCCGGGCAGTGTGAAGGTTGACATGCTCCAATATCCGGAGGTAAAAATAGATGTGGAATACCCAAAACAAAAGTAATTCAGCAAAGGATCGTGAATGATGATCATTAAAACAAAGTATCACGGAGAAACGCAAATTCAAGAAGAACAGACAATCGTGTTTAAAAACGGCCTGCCTGGATTTACAGGGGAGAAGAAGTTCGTCATCCTGCCGCTTTCCGAGGATTCGCCGTTCGTCGTCCTTCAGTCGGTGCAGTCGGAAGAGCTGGCATTCATTGTCGCCAGTCCGTTCGTCTTTTTCAAAGATTATGGCTTTGATCTTGATGAAACGACGGTTGAACTTCTTGAAATCGAATCTGCCGAAGACGTTGAAGTAATGGCGATTTTAACGATCGAAGAGCCATTCGAGAAATCAACGGCCAATTTGATGGCGCCGATAGTGGTGAACCGCAGAAAGATGCTTGCCAAGCAAGTGATTTTGCATGACTCTTCTTATCTGACAAAGCAGCCGATAGGAGGGGAAGCATGCTAGTCTTATCCCGCAAGCTCAATGAAGCGATTCAAATCGGAGACGATATCGAAGTGAAAATCATATCCGTTGACGGAGATCAGGTGAAAATCGGCATCGACGCGCCGAAGCATATCGAAATTCACCGCAAGGAAATCTATTTGGCGATCCAGGAAGAAAACAGTCGGGCCGCTTCCATCTCAAACGATTTGCTTGCGAAATTATCCTCACAAAAAAAGTGAGGATTTTTTTATTTTTGCTATAAACAATTTCAAGGCACCTCCGATATAAAATATGTAGCAGGAAGGACAGCCTGAATGCTTCAAACATGCACATGGACGTGCAATCAAACACATTTCAAGGAGGAAATACACAATGAGAATCAACCACAACATTGCAGCGCTTAACACGCTGAACCGTCTGTCAGCAAACAACGGCGCAAGCCAAAAGAACATGGAGAAGCTTTCTTCTGGTCTTCGCATCAACCGTGCCGGAGATGACGCAGCAGGTCTTGCAATCTCTGAAAAAATGAGAGGACAAATCCGCGGTCTTGAAATGGCTTCTAAGAACGCTCAAGACGGCATCTCTCTTATCCAAACAGCTGAAGGTGCATTGACTGAGACTCACTCAATCCTTCAACGTGTTCGTGAACTAGTTGTTCAAGCTGGAAACACTGGAACACAACAAACTGAGGATTTAACAGCTATCCAAGACGAGATCAAAGCATTAAAAGACGAAATTGACGGCATCTCAGAACGTACGGAATTCAACGGTAAAAAATTGTTGGATGGTACTTTCAAAGCACCAGCAGATCCAGCAGATCCAGCAGATCCAGCAGATCCAGCAGCCCCAGCGGCAGATAATAAATCTCTAATTTTCCAAATTGGAGCTAACGCAAAACAACAAATTTCTGTAAATATTGAAAATATGAGTGCTGGCGCTCTTGGAATCAAAGAAGATGACGGAACAATCGCAGCTGGCCATTCAGTAAGTGACATTAATGTAACAAAGTTTGCTGATAACGCAGCTACTGAACCAGATGTTGGTTTCAATGACCAATTGAAAATCGTTGACAATGCGATCAGCCAAGTATCTGCACAACGTGCTAAACTTGGTGCGGTACAAAACCGTCTAGAGCACACAATCAACAACCTTGGTGCTTCTTCTGAAAACTTGACAGCTGCTGAGTCTCGTATCCGCGACGTTGACATGGCTAAAGAAATGAGCGAGTTCACAAAGAACAACATTCTTTCTCAAGCTTCTCAAGCTATGCTTGCTCAAGCGAACCAACAGCCGCAAAACGTTCTTCAGTTGCTTCGTTAATTTTAAAAAGATCTTGGCCTTTGCCAAGGTCTTTTTTACATTTATCCAAGAATCCTTTGCAGGGATTCTTTTTTTTAATTAAACCACTTTGTCTTTTCTCATAATTTTTTTCCATAAAGATATTTAATCTCATTCGCCCTTAGCCGATATAAGTTTTAGATCATAGCATAGGGGATGGTGAAAATTGTCGATCAATAGATTGTCATCTTTAGAACCCATTATTGATGCTTACAAAACACAGATGTTGAATAAACAGTATGAAGCTGTGGAACGCCCGCAGCAGACGGACGCTGCAGAATTTACATTTGCTCAGCTTGAAAAAACCATACAAGGCGCAAACAACCTTTTGGAGCCGTCGCAGGTGCACCTACAGTTTGTGCTTCACGAAAAATTGGGAGAGTATTATGTGAAGGTCGTGGACAATCGGACAGAGGAAGTCGTCCGCGAGATTCCGCCAAAGGAGTGGCTCGATTTTTATGCGGCGATGGCGGAATTTATGGGATTAATTGTCGATAAAACTACATAGAACAGGAGTGTTAAAGAAATGGCGATCAGAATATCAGGATTAGCTTCAGGTATGGATATAGACGACATTGTCAGCAAATTAATGAAGACGGAGCGCGTCCCGCTTGATAAGCTTACTCAAAAGAAACAGACTTTGGAATGGCAGCGCGACAGCTATCGTGAAATCAATACGAAAATTAAAGATTTGCAGGAATCCATCAACCTTATGCTCCGTCCCAGCACGTACGGCGCGAAAAAGGTGACAAGCTCTGACGAGTCGGCGGTTACGGCAACAGGCACCACGAATGCGGCGTCAGGCACGATCCAAGTCAACAAGCTGGCGACTGCGGCCACCTATAAATCTTCCAGCCTTTCAGGGTATACCGGGAGCGATCAAACGCTAACTTTCCAAGTGACAGCACCTGGAGAAACGACTGCGAAAAAAGTTGAAATCAGCGTCAGCAGCACGGATACGCTGGATGACATCGTTTCCAAAGTCAACAAATCAAATTTGGGCGTAACCGCTATGAAAGAAAAGATTTATAACGGTTCTGAATATGTAGAAACGATCGCTTTCACATCAAAAGCAACCGGCGCAGGGGGCAGCATACAGGCAGCTGATGATGCGACGGCGAGCTTTATGTCCAATCAGCTCGGATTTGCGCTTGATGCCGACAACAAGCTGACAGCCAGCCAAGCCGGCCAAAACGCCGAAGTTGTCATCAACGGATTGCAGATTGAGAAGACAACGAACAACTTTACCGTTAATAATGTGACATATCAGTTGAAGAATACGACAAACAGCCCCGTTTCGCTTGATGTAGCGACTGATGTTGACGGGATTTATGAAAAGATTAAAGACTTTGTCACACAGTACAACGAACTGATCGATATGGTCAACGGCAAGCTCACGGAAAAGAAATACCGCGACTATACGCCGCTGACAGAAGAACAGAAAAAAGATATGACGGAAAAGCAAATTGAGCTGTGGGAAGAAAAAGCGAAAAGCGGATTGTTAAGGGGCGACACGATTTTAAGCGGCGCCACCAATCAAATGAGGACAGATTTTTATTCGAATGTCTCTGTGAACGGCGAATCGCTGCAGCTCACTCAGTTTGGAATTACGACATCAAGCGTATACAGTCAGCGCGGTCATTTAGAGATCAACGAAGAAAAGCTGAAAGCGAAAATTAAAGAAGACCCTGACAGTGTGGCAAACCTCTTTATGGCGGGAACGAGCAGCACGGAAAATTACAATGAAAAAGGCATCATGAGACGCCTTCAGACGGTTTTGACCGATACGAAGAAGCAGATTGAAGATAAAGCCGGAAATTCAGCAATGGCAAACAATCAATTTACAATCGGGAAAAACTTGAATACAGTTGAATCTGATATTTCGTCCATGAATAACCGCCTGACACAAATCGAAAATCGCTATTATACAAAGTTCACGGCGATGGAAAAAGCGATTCAAAAAATGAATGAACAATCGACATACTTGGCGCAATTGCTTGGACAATAATTGTAATTTGGAGGATCAACAATGGCTTTAAACAATCCGTATGCAGCTTATCAGCAAAATTCAATCAACATGGCGACTCCTGGAGAATTGACGCTTATGCTATTTGACGGCTGCCTTAAATTTATGAAGCTGGCGAAACAGGCGATTGAACAAGAGGATATGGAAACGAAAAATACGAACCTTGTCAAAGCTCAAAACATTATACAGGAGCTCAATATCACCCTTGATCGGAAAGTCGAATTGGCCGCTTCGATGGGGGCGATGTACGAGTATATCCACCGCCGCCTGATTGAAGCAAACATTAACAATGACAAAGATATCGTGGCGGAAGTCGAAGGGTATGTCAAAGATTTACGCGATGCCTGGAAGCAGGCGCTTCAAATTGAACGGCAGGGCCGGTTCGGATCGGGCGGACTGGCATAATGGAAAAGATTGAGCTGCTCTACAGCGAAACAAAACATATGCTCGCTCAAATAAAAGGCGCCCCGGAAAGCGACGAGCTGGTTCAGGCAATTGAAGATTTTCTTAAAAAACGCGATGGCTTGATCCGCGAGATCAAGCCGCCTCTTTCTGAGACGGAAAAGCGGCAGCTGCAGCAGGTGACGGATATGGAGCCATTGATCATGGCCGAACTGAAAAGGCTGCAGCAGGCTGTCAAGCAGGAGCTGCTTCAGGCGAAGCAGAAGCGTGCCATGCATCATTCCTATATCAATCCGTACGCCAACATGACGATTGACGGCACATATTATGACAAGCGCAAATAGGTGATCGCTTTGACAAGCACCGACGATTACATGCTCTTAACGACTTATTATCAGCTTTTGTTTACGATTGAAGAGGGGTTTTGCTATTTAATAGAAGCGAATCAAGATTTGGCGAAGACAGAAGGAGAGCGGATTTTTAACGATTTAATCTATGCTTTTTTTCAGTTGGATTCGTCGCACGCTGTTTTGCTGTCGATTTTGGAGACAAGCTGTGCCAAATCTTCGATTCGTTTTTTTGACAGAGTCTTCCGTGAGTTTGACAGCTTGATCTACTACAATTATCCGTCTGCTGAATTTCAGCATGACTTGATCCATCACTTTTTACCGCTTTATCGGGAATGGATGAAAACGATCCACCAATGCATGAAACCTTATGTCATCCATTAATGGCATACATCTGTCAGGATTCTGCAGGTGTATGCCGTTATTTTTTGTTCTTATTTTATCCGCATGTGAATATATTTAAGATTTAATAAAGGGGCTCAGATGGCAGGAGACAAACTTCGTCAAAATTCACGGATTTTTCACATAATTTTTACGTTTATGCAGGAATTCAGCAGGGAAAAGACGAAATATATTTACATATCCTTAATATAAAGGAGGCGTTCTTTTGATGGAGTTCAACGTCAGAGGAGAAAATATTGAGGTAACACCAGCGTTAAGAGAACACGTCGAGAAGAAGATTGGAAAGCTTGAGCGTTATTTTGAAAATAACGTTGATGCGATTGTTCACGTCAACTTAAAATTCTACAATGATCAGGAATCAAAGGTGGAAGTGACAATTCCAATGACAGACCTCTCTCTCCGTGCGGAAGTTCACCACGAAGATATGTACAATGCAATCGATCTCGCAACGAACAAACTGGAACGTCAAATACGCAAGCATAAAACAAAAGTTAACCGGAAATTCCGCGAAAAAGGTTCTTCGAAGCATGTTTTTGCAGAAGGAAACGGCATCGGAACGGCCGTGCAGGAAGACATTGAGGATGAACAGCCGCAGGTTGTCCGTCAAAAGCGCTTTAATTTAAAGCCGATGGATAATGAAGAAGCGATTTTACAAATGAATATGCTTGGACACAGCTTCTTTGTATTCACGAACGCCGAAACCAATCTGACCAATGTGGTCTACCGAAGAAACGATGGAAAATACGGTTTGATCGAGCCGAACGAATAAATATATCGAGTCCCCTCCCGGATCTTCCGCAGAGGGGATTTTTTCCGTTCCCCCGCGGTAAATTGTTTGGAAATGACAAAAGGTATGATATGATATTGCATATATAAAAATTACTGTTTACTCATGCTTAAACAAGGAAATTAAAGAGGAGCGTTATTCTATGCTTGGAATTTTAAATAAAGTGTTTGATCCGACAAAACGCACGCTCAGCCGTTATGAAAAGAAAGCGAACGAGATTGATGCGCTCAAGGCAGATATAGAGAAGCTTTCAGACGAAGCTTTGAAGCAAAAGACGATCGAGTTCAAAGAGCGCCTTGAAAAAGGCGAAACGGTTGACGATCTTTTGGTTGAAGCGTTTGCCGTTGTCAGGGAAGCTTCCCGGCGCGTGACAGGCATGTTTCCGTTTAAGGTTCAGCTGATGGGGGGCGTCGCCCTTCATGAAGGGAATATCGCCGAAATGAAAACGGGGGAAGGTAAAACGCTGACTTCCACAATGCCCGTTTACTTGAACGCTCTGTCAGGGAAAGGCGTTCACGTCGTGACGGTCAACGAATACCTGGCGAGCCGCGACGCTGAAGAGATGGGGAAAATCTTTGAGTTTCTCGGGCTGACGGTCGGCCTAAACCTGAACAGCCTGTCAAAAGACGAGAAGCGTGAAGCCTATGCAGCAGATATTACGTATTCTACGAATAATGAGCTTGGCTTTGACTATTTGCGCGACAACATGGTGCTTTATAAAGAGCAGATGGTTCAGCGCCCGCTTCATTTTGCGGTCATCGATGAAGTCGACTCCATTTTGATCGATGAAGCAAGAACGCCGCTCATCATTTCTGGACAAGCGGCCAAATCCACCAAGCTTTATGTTCAGGCCAATGCGTTTGTCCGCACGCTAAAAGCGGATCAGGACTACACATACGATGTGAAAACAAAAGGCGTTCAGCTGACTGAAGAGGGGATGACAAAAGCTGAAAAGGCATTTGGCATCGAAAACTTGTTTGACGTCCGCCATGTCGCCTTAAACCATCATATTGCCCAGGCGCTGAAAGCCCATGCGGCGATGCATAAAGACGTCGACTACGTCGTCGAAGACGGTCAGGTCGTTATCGTCGACTCTTTTACAGGCCGTTTGATGAAAGGCCGCCGCTACAGCGACGGACTTCACCAGGCCATTGAAGCGAAGGAAGGCCTTGAGATCCAAAATGAGAGCATGACGCTCGCGACGATCACCTTCCAGAACTATTTCCGAATGTATGAAAAATTGGCCGGAATGACGGGTACCGCAAAAACGGAAGAAGAAGAATTCCGCAACATCTACAACATGCAGGTTGTTACGATTCCGACCAACAAGCCGATTGCCCGCGATGACCGACCGGATTTAATTTACCGGACCATGGAAGGAAAATTTAAAGCTGTTGCAGAGGATGTCGCCCAGCGCTATATGGTCGGACAGCCGGTACTTGTCGGTACGGTTGCGGTTGAAACATCTGAATTGATATCAAGGCTCCTTAAAAATAAAGGAATCCCGCATCAAGTGTTGAACGCGAAAAACCATGAGCGGGAAGCTCAGATTATCGAAGATGCCGGGCAAAAAGGCGCGGTCACCATCGCGACCAACATGGCGGGCCGCGGAACGGACATCAAGCTTGGCGAAGGTGTAAAAGAGCTTGGCGGACTGGCCGTCATCGGTACGGAACGCCATGAATCACGGCGGATTGACAACCAGCTGCGCGGACGTTCAGGCCGTCAGGGGGACCCTGGTATCACCCAATTTTATCTGTCCATGGAAGATGAATTAATGAAACGCTTCGGCGCAGAGCGGACGATGGCGATGCTTGACCGCTTCGGAATGGACGATTCGACGCCGATACAGAGCAAGATGGTTTCAAGAGCGGTCGAATCTTCACAGAAGCGTGTGGAAGGCAACAACTTTGATGCCCGTAAGCAGCTTCTGCAATACGATGACGTGCTCCGCCAGCAGCGCGAAGTCATCTATAAACAGCGCTTTGAGGTCATCGATTCCGATAACCTCCGCTCCATCGTCGAAAATATGATTAAAGCTTCACTCGAGCGGGCTGTTGCTTCATATACGCCGAAGGAAGATCTGCCTGAAGAGTGGAATCTTGACGGCCTTGTGGAGCTTGTAAATGCGAATTTCCTTGATGAAGGTGGAGTGGAGAAAAGCGACATTTTCGGAAAAGAGCCCGAGGAGATTACAGAGCTCATTTACGACCGCATCAAAACGAAATACGATGAGAAAGAAGAGCGGTACGGCTCTGAACAAATGCGCGAATTTGAGAAAGTCATCGTTCTCCGCGAAGTGGATACGAAATGGATGGATCACATCGATGCGATGGATCAACTGCGGCAAGGAATTCATCTGCGCGCTTATGCTCAGACAAACCCGCTCCGCGAGTATCAGATGGAAGGCTTTGCAATGTTTGAAAACATGATCGCGGCGATTGAAGATGATGTAGCCAAATTCGTCATGAAGGCTGAAATCGAAAACAACCTTGAGCGCGAAGAGGTCATTCAAGGACAGACGACAGCCCATCAGCCGAAAGAAGGCGATGAGGAAAAACAAGCGAAGAAAAAACCGGTCCGCAAAGCGGTGGATATCGGACGCAATGATCCTTGCTACTGCGGAAGCGGAAAAAAATATAAAAACTGCTGCGGAAGAACAGAATAAAAAGAGGTGCTAGCCTCTTTTTATTTTGAATCGGCTGAAATATATGATGAGGTGAAAGAATAATGGAATTGGCAGAAATCAGACAGGAACTTGAAAATATGGCTACTCGGTTAGCGGACTTCAGGGGGTCTCTTTGACCTCGAAACAAAGGAAGCAAGAATCAGCGAATTAGACGAGCAGATGGCTGACCCCGACTTTTGGGGAGATCAGCAGAAAGCGCAGACGATCATTAATGAAGCGAATGCGTTAAAAGACTATGTCAACACGTACAAAAGTTTAAGCGAGTCTCATGAAGAACTGCAAATGACACATGATCTTTTAAAAGAAGATCCTGACCAGGACCTGCAAAATGAACTGGTCAACGAGCTGAAAAGCTTAACAAAGCAGTTTAATGAATTTGAGCTCCAGCTATTGTTAAGCGAGCCTTATGATAAAAACAATGCGATCCTTGAGCTTCACCCGGGAGCCGGCGGCACCGAATCACAGGATTGGGGTTCAATGCTTCTCAGAATGTACACCAGGTGGGCAGAGCGCCGCGGATTCAAGGTGGAAACCCTTGATTACCTTCCAGGAGATGAGGCGGGAATCAAGTCTGTCACTCTCCTGATTAAAGGCCACAATGCCTACGGTTATTTAAAAGCCGAAAAAGGCGTGCACAGGCTCGTCAGAATTTCTCCGTTTGACTCTTCAGGGCGCAGGCACACGTCGTTTGTGTCTTGTGATGTCATGCCTGAATTCAACGAAGAAATCGACATTGAGATCCGTACGGAAGATATTAAAGTCGATACGTACAGGGCAAGCGGCGCCGGCGGCCAGCACGTCAATACGACAGACTCCGCCGTCAGGATCACCCACTTGCCGACAGGCGTCATCGTCACTTGTCAGACAGAGCGATCACAAATTAAAAACCGCGAACGTGCCATGAAAATGCTGAAGTCGAAGCTGTATCAGCGCAGAATCGAAGAGCAGCAGGCACAGCTTGACGAAATTCGCGGCGAACAAAAAGAAATCGGCTGGGGAAGCCAGATCCGCTCATACGTTTTCCATCCGTATTCCCTAGTGAAGGATCATAGAACGAACACGGAAATGGGGAACGTGCAGGCGGTTATGGACGGAGACATTGACTCTTTCATCGACGCATATTTGCGTTCAAAGCTTTCCTAAATTGGAGAAAGACACATCCATATTGTGAGATGTGTCTTTTTTTTGCGGGTAAATCCGCCTGGATATGTTCAGCCTAAGCCGTAAGAAGCTTTGTCCCTCTGCCGCTTTATCCGATTAATACGTTATTTGGCTGTTATTTACTTACAATAAGCTAAATGCTATACTCTCGATTGGTAACGAATCGTGCGGAGGATGACAGATATGAATATGGATAAAACGAGACATCAATTGTTTGCGGTGTTGCGTGACTACGGCTATATCCTGTTTGGATCAGCTGTCGTCGCTATGACATTTAATATGTTTCTGCTTCCCAACCGGATTGCAGCCGGCGGAGTCAGCGGCATCAGCACCATTTTGCAATCATTCGGCTTTGAAGCTGCCTATGTGCAATGGGCATTTAATATTCCTTTATTTATTGCCGGGATTCTCATACTCGGAGGAAAATTCGGCATTAAAACGCTTGTCGGGTCTGTTTTTCTCCCCTTTATCGTATATATGACACGGGACATTGCTCCGGCGACAGAGAATCCGCTCTTAGCCGCCATTTTCGGCGGTGTCGGCATCGGAGTTGGTATCGGGATGGTCTTTCTCGGAAGGGGTTCTACAGGCGGGACTGCGCTGGCTGCGCAAATCATTCATAAGTACACCGGGCTTTCGCAAGGCAAATGTTTGGCGCTGATCGACGGAACGATCGTCCTGTCGGCGATGTTTGTTTTTAACATCGAACAGGGACTGTATGCTATGCTTGGCGTTTATATATCAAGCAAAACCATCGATGTTATCCAGGTCGGGCTGAACCGTTCCAAAATGGCGATGATCATTACCAACCGGGAAGAGGAAGTTCGACATGCGGTACTGAATAAAATTGACAGAGGGATTACGAAAATATCAGCGGTCGGAGGCTATACAGATGATGAGCGGCCCATTTTGATGTGCGTGGTCGGCCAGACCGAGTTCACAAAGCTGAAACAACTCGTGAAACACATTGATGAGTCTGCATTTGTCATTGCGATGGATGCTTCAGAGGTGCTTGGCGAGGGTTTTAAACGCGCGTAATCGAGGTTATAATAAAGGTTGACTTGTTAAAGGAGCTGACTTAAAAAAATGAAAATGAAGCTGTTTACTCTGTTTATGGCTGTTTCTTTTGTGCTGGCTGCCTGCGGGGGCAATAACAATGAAAGCAAAGAGAAAAACACAGGCGGGCAAGCAACTGCAACGGACGGGGAAGAGATTTACCAGCAAAACTGCACAGGCTGCCATGGTAAGGATTTGTCCGGCGGTTCCGCCCCGAGCTTGAAAGAAGTTGGCGGCAAGTATAAGGAAAGCGAAATTAAAGACATTGTAGTCAACGGCCGCGGCGGAATGCCTGGCAATCTTGTAGACGAAAAAGAAGCTGAAGCGGTCGCGAAGTGGCTTTCAGAGAAAAAATAAGAATGCCTTGCCGGTCAGGAGGCGAAGAGAACCTTCTTCACATTCGGGTGAAAAAGGTTCTTTTTTTGTTGAAAAGGCCTTTATACCTATTAAAGAACGAAAAAAACAAGTTCTTTTATCTCAGAAAAGGCCCAAAGTACAAATTTTTTGTCTGATTTTGCGTTTTTCCTATAACTTATGTCGGCATTGAAACAAAACTGTAATATCATTTTGTCTAATCTTGACGTATAATGGGTGTTGTTGAAAAAGGGCTTGGATCAATACCGTTTACCGTGAATTTAGCAGGACACAAAACGACATGTCCTTTCGAAGAGTATGACCGTATAAACATAGAAGATTAGGTGATTACATGATCGAAATAAAAGATGTATATAAGACTTATTCCAACGGGGTCTCGGCGCTGAACGGAATAAGCATCTCTATATATCCCGGGGAATTTGTTTATGTTGTAGGACCGAGCGGAGCAGGAAAATCAACCTTCATTAAAATGATTTACCGCGAAGAAAAGCCTTCCAAAGGGAAGATTGTCATAAACAATAAAAATTTGGCGCAGCTCAAAGAAAAAGAGATTCCTTTTATCAGAAGGAAAATCGGCGTTGTATTCCAGGACTTTAAACTGCTGCCAAAGCTGACGGTGTTTGAAAATGTTGCATTTGCTTTAGAGGTCATCGGGGAGCGTCCAGAGGTGATCAGAAAAAAAGTGCTTGAAGTGCTTGATCTTGTCCAGCTGAAGCACAAAGCAAGGCAATTCCCTGATCAGCTGTCCGGGGGAGAACAGCAACGGGTTTCAATTGCACGGTCAATCGTCAACGACCCTGATGTCGTGATCGCTGACGAGCCGACGGGAAACCTTGACCCTGAGACGTCTTGGGAAATCATGAAGACGCTCGAGGAGATCAACAACCGCGGAACAACAGTCGTTATGGCGACTCATAACAAAGAAATCGTAAACACCATGAAGAAACGGGTCATCGCAATCGAAGACGGGGTCATTGTGCGTGATGAAGCTAGAGGGGAGTATGGTTCTTATGATTAGAACTCTCGGACGGCATTTGCGCGAGAGCTTAAAATCTCTCGGGAGAAACGCGTGGATGACTTTCGCATCCATCAGTGCTGTAACAGTTACACTTATCTTGGTCGGCGTGTTCATGGTCATCATGCTGAACGTATACAATATGACATTAAAAGCCGAACAGGAAGTCGAAGTCAAAGTGCTTGTTGACTTGACGGCCAACCAGGACCAAAAAAATACATTGGAAAAAGAAATTAAACAAATACCGGAAATCAGCAGTGTCAAATATTCATCTAAAGATGAAGAGCTGAAAAACCTGAAAGACAGCTTTGGCGAAGACGGGAAATTCTTTGCAATGTTCGAGCAGGAAAACCCGCTGAACGATGCATTTGTCGTAAAAACAAAAGACCCTCAAGACACACCGAAAGCTGCCAAGAAGCTTGAGAAGCTGACCAACGTCTATAAGGTGACATACGGGCAGGAGCAGGTAGACCGCCTGTTTAAAATCAGCGGTGTCACCAAAGTAATCGGGATTGCATTGGTTGTCGGCCTGCTGTTTACGGCGATGTTTTTAATCTCTAATACGATCAAAATCACGATTTTTGCAAGACGCAAAGAAATCGAGATTATGAAACTTGTAGGCGCGACAAACTGGTTCATTCGCTGGCCGTTCTTCATTGAAGGTCTGCTCTTAGGCGTATGCGGTTCTATCATTCCGATCGCTATTTTGCTCGGAACGTATCATCATGCCGTTAAGTGGATCGCTCCGAAAGTTCAGGGCACATTCATACAGCTCTTGCCGTACAATCCGTTCGTCTTCCAAATTTCAGCGATCCTTGTGCTGATCGGAGCCGTTATCGGTGTATGGGGAAGCTTGATGTCGATTCGCAAATTCTTAAAAGTTTAAACCGGCGCTCTCGCCGGTTGTATCATGTTTAAAGCTGGGATGCCTGCAAAGCGCCGGGCTCCCTTGATTCTGAAGGCAAGGAGGAACCAAGGTTGAAAAGAAAGCTTATGACGCTGGGGCTGACCGCTGTGCTCGGATCGTCGGCAGTGCTGATCCCCCTAAAAAGCAACCATGCTTTAGCTTATGAAGACTTGGAGAAAGAAAAGAGCGACGTTCAAAGCAAGAAATCTGAAAACGAGTCAAAACTCGAGAAAAAGAAACAGGAGCTTTCAAAGCTTGAATCAAAAGAAGCAGGCCTGAAAAGCGAGATCGAGAAAATCGACCGTCAGATGACGAACACGAATGAAAAGCTGGAAAAGAAAAACGAAGAAATCGACCAAACAAAGAAAAGCATTGAAGAGCTGAAAAAGCAAATCAAAAAGCTTAAAGAAAAGATTGAAAAACGCAATAAAATATTGAAAGACCGGGTTCGCTCCATGCAGGAAAACGGCGGTTCCGTTCAATACATAGATGTGCTTCTCGGCTCGAAAAGCTTTGGGGATTTCATCAGCCGTGCGGGTGCGGTTTCGACAATTGTCGAAGCTGATAAAGACCTGATGGAAGAGCAAAAGCGCGATCTTCAGCTTGTTGAGGAAAAGGAGACAAAGCTGAGCAAGGATCTTGAAAGCCTTGAAAAAGCGCTCAAAGACCTGGAAGATTTAAAAAAGACGCTCGACAAGCAGCAAAAAGAGAAAGCAAACGTCATGAAAAAAGTGAAGCAAGATAAAGATCATGCGCATGAAGAACTTGGTTCACTCGAAAATGAAGCAGAAATTTTAAAGCGTCAGGATGAAGCGATCAAAGCTGAAGAGGCGCATCGGAAAAAGCAGGAAGCTGAAGCGAGCCGCCGGGCTTCAAGCGGCCAATCGGAAGCCTCTTCTTCTAAACCGTCGGCACCAAGCAGCTCAGGCTTTATCCGTCCTGCTTCCGGCACATTTACTTCCGGGTTCGGAAATCGTTCGCTCGGGAATCACTTCGGCGTAGATATCGCCAAGCGCGGTTCAGGTGTTCCGATTCATGCGGCAGCCGCCGGAACGGTCTATAACGCCCATTACTCGTCCAGCTACGGCAATGTTGTGTTTATTACCCATAATATCAACGGGCAAACATATCAGACGGTCTACGCTCACATGTCTTCGATTAAAGTGCAGACAGGCCAGCGTGTTGAACAGGGACAAGTGATCGGAACGATGGGAAATACAGGCCAATCCTACGGGCAGCATCTTCACTTTGAAATTCATAAAGGCCTTTGGAACAACGCGAAATCCAATGCTGTTGACCCGGCCAATTATATACCGCTTTAAAAATGAAAGCCGATTCGTCCGGAAATGGACCGAATCGGCTTTTTGTTATTCAAATCGAGATGCTTCAAAATTTGTTCTTGTCAGAAAATAACACAAGGTATAGAATGAAAGTGACACCTGTCGACAGTCGACTATTTGAATAGGGGATGATCTAATGAAAGTATTCAACATTGCCAGCATACCCGGTGACGGAGTAGGAAAAGAAGTCGTACCTGCTGCACAGCGAGTTTTGAAAGCGGTTTCTGATGTTCACGGAGGACTCTCATTTCGGTTTACGGAGTTTCCATACAGCTGCGAGTATTATTTGGAACACGGGGAAATGATGCCCGATGACGGTATGGAGCAGCTGAAAGAGTTCGACAGCATCTTCCTTGGAGCGGTAGGAAACAGCAAGCTTGTCCCCGACCATATTTCCCTATGGGGGCTGCTCATTAAAATCCGCCGCGAATTTGAACAGGTCATCAATGTTAGACCTGCGAAATATTTGCAAGGAATCAAGTCTCCGCTGGCCAATCCAAAAGATTTCGATCTTCTTGTCGTCAGGGAAAACAGTGAAGGGGAATACAGCTCGATCGGAGGCAGAATCTTCAGAGATGAAGATGAAATCGCCATCCAAAATGCCGTTTTTTCAAGAAAAGGGGCGGAGAGGGCGATGCGCTTTGCATTTGAGTTGGCGGCTAAACGGAAAAAGCATGTCACAAGCGCAACAAAATCGAACGGAATCGTATATTCAATGCCTTTTTGGGATGAAGTCTTTGCGAACACGGCAAAAGACTACCCTGGCATTACCGCTGATTCGCAGCACATTGACGCGCTGTCGGCCTTTTTTGTAACGAAGCCGGAGAAGCTTGACGTCATTGTTGCCAGCAACTTATTCGGTGATATTTTGACCGATATCGGGGCGGCGATTATGGGGAGTATAGGCGTGGCACCGGCCGCCAATATCAATGTAAACGGCAAATATCCGTCCATGTTTGAGCCTGTGCACGGCTCTGCCCCGGATATTATCGGCAAAGGAATTGCAAACCCGATCGGCCAAATTTGGACGGCTAAAATGATGCTTGATCATTTTGGAGAAGAAGAACTCGGTGCCAGATTGCTTGACGTGATCGAAGACGTTCTAAAAAGCGGTTACTTGACGCCTGATATCGGCGGTTCAAGTACGACGGATGAAGTGACAGAAGAAATCATCAAGCGTGTGAAGACTATATAAGCAAAAGCTGCCGGCAATCCGGCAGTTTTTTTGCTGTGAATGGAAAATCGATTACATGATACGGGCGGTTTTTGCGCATAATACTTCAAGCAACAAAATATAGTGCAGGCAGAAGAGGAGGTATAGGATGAATCAGAAGATTGCACGGCTCATCATTGCGCTCAGCCTGTTATGCGGCTTGGTAACAGGCGCCGGTCCGATTCCGTTTCATGATGCCGTTCCAAAAGCATCAGCGGCTGCCGTCAGAAACGAATTGGAGAAAATTGAGAAAGCGTATGACCTGATTTCAAATGAATATGTAGAGCAGGTCGACAGGGAAAAGCTGTTGGAAGGAGCCATACAGGGCATGCTTTCAACATTGAATGACCCATACTCGGTTTATATGGATAAACAGACGGCAAAGCGGTTTTCAGATTCCCTTGATTCCTCTTTTGAAGGAATCGGCGCAGAAATCGGAATGGAAGACAGGAAAATCATTATCGTTTCTCCTTTTAAACAGTCTCCGGCAGAGAAAGCCGGATTAAAGCCGAACGATGAAATCATCAGTATCGACGGCGATTCCATGGCCGGAATGGATTTGAATGACGCCGTATTAAAGATCAGGGGCAAAAAGGGGTCGACGGTTACGCTGAAAGTTCATCGGCCCGGCATGAAAGATCAGCTGACATTTACAATTAAGCGCGATGAAATTCCGCTGGAAACGGTATTTGCTTCCATTAAAAAAATACAGGACAAACCTGTCGGCTATATCGCAATATCTTCCTTTTCCGAACATACGGCAAAAGATTTTACTGCTGAACTGAAAAAGCTTGAGAAAAAGGGAATAAAAGGGCTCGTTTTGGATGTAAGAGGCAATCCGGGCGGATACTTGCAAAGCGTTGAAGACATTTTAAAACATTTTGTGACAAAAGATCATCCATATATACAAATCGCCGAAAGAAACGGAAATAAAAAACAATACTTTTCAAAATTAAAAGAGAAAAAACCATATCCTGTGAGCGTGATTACGGACAAGGGCAGCGCTTCAGCGTCGGAAATTCTTGCAGGTGCATTAAAAGAAGCCGAGGGTTACGACGTGGTGGGCGATCCTTCCTTTGGAAAGGGAACCGTCCAGCAAGCGGTTCCGATGGGAGACGGAAGCAATATTAAGCTGACGCTGTATAAATGGCTGACGCCTAAAGGGAATTGGATCCATAAGCAGGGAATTCAGCCGACCGTTCCAGTCGCCCAGCCTGCATATTTCTCGGTGGGGCCTGTACAGCTGAAGGAGCCTCTCAAGCCGGATATGAACAACAATGAAATTAAGCGGGCACAGCACCTGCTGAAAGGACTCGGGTTTGTCCCCGGCCGGGAAGACGGCTATTACAGTAAAGGCACAAAAAAAGCCGTCATGGCGTTTCAGGCTGAAAACAAGCTGAAACAAACGGGCATCATTGACCAAAAAACGGCAAATACAATGAACCTGCGGATTGAAGAGAAAAAGATGAAAGAAAAGAACGATCTTCAGCTGCAAACCGCATTAAAAGTGCTGTTTAACAAAAAGTGAGGACACAGGATGTCCTCACTTTTTTTATTCTCAGAAAATAAATTCTCAATCTTTTTACCTAAAATTTTTGTTTTTTCATAAAAAAAACATTCATAATGAATAGAATTGACCCGATAACATAAGTGTATGGGAGACTTTATAAGGATGTAAAGATGCAGTAAAAATGTAACTTTTGCAAGTTGTATAACTAAGGAAAACTTTTTAAAATAGAACCAAAGCTTTTTCAAGAATTATAATGTGTGCATTTTTTTTGCGGAGAATGTTAGCGCGGTTTGCGTTCTTCGTCTCTGTTGGTGGAGTCGTCTGACGCTTGCGCTTTTCTTATATATAAATAATAAATGGGGGTACACGATTGAAAAGGGCAAGTATTGTGAGAGAGAAAAAATACTATGAATTAGTGGAGCAGTTAAAAGTTCGATCACAAGACGTTACGTTTTCCGCTACAAAGGCAGTAGGGTTGCTTATGCTGTTCAGCAGATACCTCGTAAACTACACTTCGGTCGAAAGTGTGGAGGATATCAATGAGGATTGCGCGGAACTTTATTTCAACTACTTGATGGACAACCACAAGCGGCTCGGCATCAATCTGACCGATATCAAGCGGTCAATGCAGCTGATAGGAGATATTCTAGATGTCGAAGTCAATCATTACCTGAAAGACTTTTCTTTGTCGAATGTGACGCTTTGGATGAGCCAGGAGAAATAAACCTCACGTTTACCATACCCAAGCATTTTATTATTTGTTAGAATAATAATAAAATGCACCAGCTTGCCTAAAGGTGCCAGCATTTGTCGTCACGAATGCGCTTAAAAAGCACCGGCGTTAAAGCATCATGACGAAAGTTTCTGCGGCTGACGGCTCAGGCATCCCGCCTGAACGGCCGCACGTCATTTCCTCGTGCCGACGCTTTAGACAAGCTGGGTTTCCCTAAAATATCCAACGTTAAAAAGCTGCCGTATTTAAGGCGGCCTGAAATGCTTGGCTGAGGCGGTGAACGTTCCCTTGTCAGTTGAAGAAAGCTTAATTGAACTTTTAAAAGGAGCAGGATTGTTTTTTCTGCACCCGCTCTTCTATTTTATGATGATCATGAGTCTTGCTTACGGCTATGCCCGGATCAAACGTGAAAGAAAGACGTTTCATACGCGTATTGAAGATATTTATGACGAGTTTAAGTTTACATATTCTAAAGGACTCTTGGCGGGACTCGTGCTGTCCATTGTTTCGTTCGGCTTAGGGCTGTATCTGCCGATGGGTATGCTGGTTTTAATAGCGGCGGTCAGCGTTGCCGCAGCTTTAACTTTCAGACAGAGTCTGCTGTCAGCGGCATATACGCTTGGCGTGAGCATCGTCGCCGGTTTATGTATCGAATACACCGGTTTCGGAGCGCTTGACGCATTACTTCCGCAGCTGTCCCTCGCGAATTGGCCGGCTGCTGCCGTCTTGCTCGGACTTCTGTTGGTAGCGGAAGGAGTGCTCGTCTACAAAACGGCACATATCAAAACTTCCCCTGCGATCGTTATGAGCAAAAGAGGGCTCCCGATCGGCCAGCAGATTGCGGGCAGAACCTGGCTTTTGCCGTTGTTCATTCTCATTCCGGGACATGCGATCGAATCATCGGTTCCGTGGTGGCCCGTTCTGTCATTTAACGGAGGCTTTGAGCTCCTCTGGATTCCTTATTTCATCGGCTTCGGCCAAAGAGTTCAAGGATCGCTTCCGATTGAAAGCATTAAAATTACAGCGAAGCGCATCAGCGTGCTTGGTATTATCATTCTGCTGCTCGCGGCCGGAAGCGTATGGTGGACGCCGCTTGCCGCTCTTGCCGCCGGAGCGGCGATCGCAGGAAGGGCCTTTTTATCATGGAAACAGCGGATGAACGATAATTCCGCCCCTTTCCATTTTTCAAAGAGAGACCAGGGGCTCGTGGTGCTCGGCATTATTCCGAACACGCCGGCAGCCGATCTCGGTCTCAAGATCGGCGAAATCATCACGAAGGTTAACGGGATTTCAGTGAAAAATGCGGCGGACTTCTACGAAGCGCTTCAAAAGAACCGTGCTTTCTTCAAACTTGAAGTCGTCGGTTTAAACAATGAAATTCGTTTTGAACAAAGAGCTTCATATGAAGGAGAGCATCATGAGCTTGGCATCATCTTTGTAAAAGAAGAGGATGCGGCGATGAAGCACGCTGAGGCAGCCGCCTCACAAGAAACAGAATAATTGATGTTAATAAAGCGCCGCTTTTTCGGGCGCTTTTGCTTTTCCTTTTGGGGAATCTTTTTGGTTGTCTTTTACAAAACGTTCCGCTAGGATGATGGATAGAACCGATTGAAGGAGAATGATTGATGAAAAAGGCTTTTCTCGCCGGTGTTTTTGTTTGTTTGATAGCTGTATTGATTTCGGCTGCGGCCGGGGATTGGACGTTGATTTTCAAAGTTTCGGGATCCGCCGGACTAGGCGCAATTCTGCTGTCTGCTTTATGTTCCGGCGTATTTGTCAGCGGTGACCGGTTCAAGGGAAATCACGATTCGGAAACGAAGGAGCACAGGGAGTGGAACGGCAAACTGGCAAACGCACTCGCCGTTTTCGCCATGCCGAACCTCCTGGCAGCCGGAATCTCGTTCTTTTTCGCCTTTTAACGTCTGATTCCGAATAACGCGGCATGATAATGGACAAAATGAATGAGTGTCCATGTTTGTCCGTTTCTTTGTTCTTTAATATAATCGAATAAGATCAAGAAACGTGAGGAGGGTTTTTGTGTTTACAAAAGCCGTTTTTGCACTGATATTTCCTTTCTTGCTTGTCTTGTTTTTTACAAGGGTGACCTATAACCATTACGTCGGGATTGCGCTGACCGCAGCGCTGTTGTTCGCTTCATATTTAAAAGGTTATACGGAAACCTTTTTTATTGTAGGACTTGATATCGTCTCGCTCGTGGCCGGTTCACTCTATGCGGCGAAAAAGGCGGGCGAAAAGAAGGAAGACTCATAGAAATCGTAAGAATGATTGCCGTAAAGCCCTGCTTTTGATGACAAAAAGGAGGGGTTTTTTGATAGATCAGGAAGGGCCGGCTTTTGTGGGAAAACACAGAAACCGAACTTTAGTTCGTATTTTTACTTCGGGTGTGTTAAAATAATAAGCAGGAAGATTTCGTAAAGAAACGGAGGCTTTTTTGTGAAAGACCGCTTTGAATTAGTCTCGAATTATCAGCCCCAGGGGGATCAGCCGAAAGCGATTGATCAGCTTGTCAAAGGAATCAATGAAGGCAGAAAGCATCAGACGCTTTTGGGGGCGACCGGTACAGGAAAGACGTTTACGATGTCAAACGTGATTAAAGAAGTCAACAAACCGACTCTCGTCATCGCCCACAACAAAACGCTCGCCGGACAGCTGTACAGCGAGTTTAAGGAATTTTTCCCAAACAACGCAGTCGAATATTTTGTCAGCTATTATGACTATTACCAGCCTGAAGCTTACGTGCCTCAGACTGATACATTTATCGAAAAAGATGCCAGCATTAACGATGAGATTGATAAATTAAGGCACTCTGCCACGTCTGCTCTTTTTGAACGCAAAGATGTCATCATTGTGGCGAGTGTTTCTTGTATTTACGGCTTGGGTTCCCCAGAGGAATACAGGGAACTGGTGCTCTCGCTCAGAGCGGAAATGGAAATCGAGCGAAATGAGCTGCTCAGAAAGCTCGTTGACATCCAATATGCGCGGAATGATATCGACTTTCAGCGCGGAACATTCAGGGTGCGCGGCGATGTCGTCGAGATTTTCCCGGCTTCAAGGGATGAGCACTGCATCCGGGTTGAATTTTTCGGGGACGAAATCGAACGAATCAGGGAAGTGGATGCCCTGACAGGCGAAATTTTAGGGGAGAGGGAACACGTCGCGATCTTCCCGGCTTCCCACTTCGTCACGCGGGAAGAAAAGATGAAGAAAGCGATCATAAACATTGAAGAGGAGCTGGAAGAGCGCCTTAAAGCGCTTCGTGAAGAAGGCAAGCTCCTTGAAGCCCAGCGTCTGGAACAGCGGACGAGATACGATTTGGAAATGATGCGCGAAATGGGCTTTTGCTCGGGCATCGAAAACTATTCAAGGCATTTGACGCTTCGTCCGGCAGGTTCGACTCCATATACGCTGCTCGATTACTTTCCGGACGATTTCCTGATGGTCATAGACGAGTCGCATGTCACCATGCCGCAGATCAGAGGAATGTACAACGGAGACCAGGCGAGGAAACAGGTTCTCGTCGATCACGGATTCAGGCTCCCTTCCGCTTTGGATAACCGTCCGCTCAGGTTTGAAGAGTTTGAAAAGCACATTCACAACATCGTGTATGTGTCGGCTACGCCGGGCCCTTATGAACTTGAGCATACGCCTGAAATGGTAGAGCAGATCATCCGGCCGACGGGGCTGCTTGATCCGATCATTGAGGTAAGGCCGATTGAAGGGCAGATCGATGATCTGATCGGCGAAATCCAGCAGAGAATCGAGCGGAATGAACGCGTCCTCGTCACTACGTTGACGAAAAAAATGTCCGAGGATTTGACGGATTATCTGAAAGAAATCGGAATCAAGGTCACGTACCTGCATTCCGAGATTAAAACGCTGGAGCGGATCGAGATCATCCGCGACCTTCGCCTCGGCAAGCATGACGTTCTCATTGGCATCAACCTGCTGAGGGAAGGACTCGATATTCCGGAGGTTTCACTTGTCGCCATCCTTGATGCAGACAAAGAAGGCTTTTTGCGGTCTGAGCGTTCGCTCATCCAAACAATCGGCCGCGCCGCCAGAAATGCCGAAGGCCGCGTGATCATGTATGCCGACAAAATCACCAACTCAATGGAAATCGCAATCAATGAAACGAAGCGCCGCCGCGAACAGCAGGAGGCCTATAATGATAAACACGGCATTACGCCGAAAACGATCAACAAAAAGATCAGGGACGTCATCCGGGCAACTCATGCTGCTGAAGAGCAGGAAGAATATCAAGCAAAAGAGGAGCCGAAGCTTTCGAAGATGACGAAGAAAGAGCGGGAAAAAGTGATCGCTCAAATGGAAAACGACATGAAGGAAGCCGCAAAAGCGCTTGACTTTGAACGTGCCGCTGAGCTTCGCGACTTGCTCCTAGAGTTAAAATCGGAAGGATGAATGGAGAATGGCAACGAAACGAATTGAGGTGAAAGGTGCAAGGGCCCACAACCTGAAAAATATCGATGTCTCTATTCCGAGGGACCAGCTTGTCGTGCTGACAGGTCTTTCGGGATCAGGGAAATCATCCCTTGCGTTCGATACGATATATGCAGAGGGGCAACGGCGCTATGTCGAGTCTCTCTCCGCGTATGCCCGCCAGTTTTTAGGACAGATGGACAAACCCGACGTCGATGCGATCGAAGGCCTGTCGCCGGCGATCAGCATCGATCAGAAAACGACGAGCCGGAACCCCCGGTCGACAGTCGGAACGGTGACGGAAATCTATGATTATCTCCGGCTGCTGTTTGCCAGAATCGGAAAGCCGGTCTGCCCGGTTCACGGCATTGAAATTACCTCGCAAACGATCGAACAGATGACGGACAGAATTTTGGAATATCCCGAGCGCACGAAGATCCAGGTGCTCGCGCCGATCGTCTCGGGAAGAAAAGGTTCGCACGTGAAGGTGCTCGACCAAATCAGAAAACAAGGCTATGTGAGAGTCCGGATCGACGGCGAAATGAACGACCTCTCAGAAGACATCGAGCTCGAAAAGAATAAAAAGCATTCGATTGAAGTCGTCGTCGACCGTATCGTTATAAAAGAAGGGGTAGCAGCCCGTCTCACAGACTCGCTCGAAACGGCGCTCCGCCTCGGTGAAGGCCGCGTGATCATCGATGTGATCGGACAGGAAGAGCTGCTTTTCAGCGAACATCATGCCTGCCCGCACTGCGGTTTTTCAATCGGTGAACTGGAGCCGAGAATGTTCTCTTTCAACAGCCCGTTCGGCGCGTGTCCGAGCTGCGACGGCCTCGGGTCCAAGCTGGAAGTCGATGTAGAGCTCGTCATTCCAAACGATGAGCTGTCGCTAAAGGAGAATGCGATTGCACCTTGGGAACCGCAAAGCTCCCAGTATTATCCGAAGCTGCTTGAAGCGGTATGCAGCCATTATGGAATCGATATGGATGTTCCGGTCAGGGAGCTGCCGAAGCACCAGCTTGAAAAAATCCTTTACGGCAGCGGAGACGAGCAGATTTATTTCAGATATGAAAACGACTTCGGACAGGTCCGGGAAAACTACATTGAGTTCGAAGGCGTCATCCGCAATATCGAAAGGCGCTATAAAGAAACGAGCTCTGATTACGTTCGGGAACTGATGGAAAAATACATGGCCAATCAGCCGTGCCCTTCATGCAAAGGCTACCGTCTGAAAAAGGAATCCCTCGCCGTACTGGTAAACGGCCTTCATATCGGCAAAATAACCGAAATGTCGGTTTCTAACGCCCTTCAATTTTTCCGTGAACTTGAACTTTCGGAAAAAGACATGAAGATCGCCAACCTCATTTTGCGGGAGATTAAAGAGCGCCTTGGATTTTTGAACAATGTCGGGCTTGACTATTTGACGCTCAGCCGCGCCGCCGGCACTCTGTCGGGAGGAGAAGCGCAGCGGATCAGGCTTGCAACGCAAATCGGCTCAAGGCTGACCGGTGTCCTCTACATTCTTGATGAGCCGTCAATCGGTCTTCATCAGCGCGATAATGACCGCCTGATTGATACGCTCAAAAACATGAGGGATATCGGAAACACCTTGATCGTCGTCGAGCATGACGAGGACACGATGCTTGCCGCCGACTATTTAATTGATATCGGACCCGGCGCGGGCGTACACGGGGGAGAAGTGATCTCTGCCGGAACACCGGAAGAAGTGATGAACGATGATCAATCGCTGACAGGGCAGTACCTCTCAGGGAAAAAATTCATTCCTCTTCCTGCCGAGAGAAGGAAGCCTGACAACCGTTTTATCGAGGTAAAAGGCGCAAAGGAAAACAACTTGAAAAATGTTTCCGTGAAGTTTCCGCTCGGCGTGTTCACAGCTGTCACCGGGGTATCGGGATCAGGGAAAAGCACGCTCGTTAATGAAATTCTCCACAAAACGCTGGCTCAGAAGCTGCATCGGGCTAAGACGAAACCGGGAGAATACAAAGAAATAAAAGGAATCGAGCACCTCGATAAAGTGATCGATATTGACCAGTCTCCGATCGGCCGGACGCCGAGGTCAAATCCGGCCACATATACCGGCGTGTTCGATGACATCCGCGACGTGTTTGCCCAGACGAATGAAGCGAAAGTCAGAGGATACAAGAAAGGGCGCTTCAGCTTTAACGTCAAAGGCGGACGCTGTGAGGCCTGCAAAGGCGACGGAATCATTAAAATCGAGATGCACTTCCTGCCCGATGTATACGTTCCTTGTGAGGTTTGCCACGGAAAGAGATACAACCGTGAAACGCTTCAGGTTACGTACAAAGGCAAAAATATCTCTGACGTGCTTGAGATGACGGTCGAGAATGCCGTTCAATTTTTTGAGAACATCCCGAAAATCAAGCGCAAGCTGCAGACCCTCTATGATGTCGGTCTTGGCTATATTACGCTCGGACAGCCGGCTACAACGCTTTCCGGGGGAGAAGCGCAGCGGGTCAAATTGGCATCTGAACTTCACCGCCGTTCAACGGGAAGATCCCTTTATATTTTGGACGAGCCGACGACAGGACTGCACGTCGATGATATCGCAAGGCTTTTGGCCGTTCTGCAGCGCCTGGTCGACAATGGAGATACCGTGCTTGTAATCGAACACAATCTAGATATTATAAAAGCGGCTGATTATTTGATCGACTTGGGTCCTGAAGGCGGAGACGGCGGGGGAATGATCGTGGCTGCCGGACCTCCCGAAGAAGTCGTGAAAGTCGAAGGGTCATATACCGGCCGTTATTTAAAACCGATCATTGAACGCGACAAAAACAGAATGAAGAAGCGGCTTAAAGAAAAAGAAGCTGTCAGACCGTAAAGAAAAAGCTGCCGATGTCACGTCGGCAGCTTTTTCAATGGCCGAATGATCCGCGGCAAGCTTTGTTCAAAAAGATTTTCATTGCTCTTTTATTCAATAGCTGTTATAACGTAAAAAAACAAACAATAAAGGGGGATGGGGTGATGA
Source organism: Bacillus paralicheniformis (assembly GCF_001042485.2). Lineage (GTDB taxonomy): Bacteria > Bacillota > Bacilli > Bacillales > Bacillaceae > Bacillus > Bacillus paralicheniformis. The sequence continues at coordinate 43,481 of NZ_LBMN02000006.1, read as the reverse complement.
AGATCGATCGCATGGATCATTTGGTACTGACTGTAAAAGACATTGATGCGACATGTGATTTTTACAGCCGTGTGCCGGGGTTGAATGCGGTCACTTTTCGAGAAGGAAGAAAAGCGCGACATTCGGCAGGCAAAAAATAAACCTCCACGAAGCCGGAAAATAGTTTGAGCCGAAGGCACAGCACCCGATGCCCGGCTCCGCAGACCTGTGTTTCATACAAATGCCGGCATTGATGATGTGATTCGTCATCTGGAGGGGCTGTCCATTAAAATTGAAGAAGGCCCCGCAGAGCGAATGGGCGCTGAAGGGCCGGTCGTTTCGGTTTATATCAGAGATCCCGACGGAAATCTGGTTGAAATATCATGAAAACGGTTAACGTTCAGTCCGGCTGATGTGTTTGGTCGCTTCACTCATACTGTTTAAAATATGGGTGCTGCTGCTGTTCAGCAGAACCTTTAAATAGCGGATTTCGCTGGAAAGCGGAGGAGCGGAATTGAACGATTCCAATCGGTTCACGATCTCCTGATTCATCCTTTTTTGTTCCTGAATCAGACTAAGAAGCTGGGAGGCGGATGAGGCGTATACTTCCGATTTCTGTTTCATAACGCTCGCTCCTTTTCATTGGCTTTGCCACATATTTTAAAGGGTTATAATAAAAGAATCTATTCATAAAATCTAAAAAAATCAATTTGCGAAGTTTGACGCACGCCGATCGAATGAAAATGTAACCTAAAGGCCATGATACACGTAAACTAAGTATAAGGTCACTGTACATTAGACTCACAAAGAACGGTTTACATCATAAGGAGTGTTATGTATGACGAGAAACAACGCGCTGATTTCTTCAATTTGTTATTTTAGTGTTTTTTTTGCCGCGCTTATTTTGCCAATCGCAGCGTATTTTATAACAGATGATCAAGAAACGAAAAAGCATGCGATGCGTTCGCTTATTTCGCATATTATTCCGTTTATAAGCGTAGTCATATTGGCAGCAGGCGCGATAAGCGGTACGCTTATCTTTGGTGACGGCGGTTATTTGGCGGTCATTTTCATGATCGGAGGTTTCGTTTTTTTCGGGATCATCAGTTTGATTATTGTGGTCTGGAACGTAGTTCAAGGGATTAAAATGCTGACTCAGGCCTAAAAGAAGGAGAACGGGGGAGCTTTTCATGAAGCATGAGAAAGAACGAATTTTAAAATTGGTCGAGGAAGGAAAGCTGTCTGCAAAAGAGGCGCTGATCCTGATCGAAAAACTTGAAGAAGACTACAAGGAAACCGAGAGCAAGGTGACAGCCCTGTCTGAGGATGTCATTGATTCGGAGGACTTCTACGGCGAAAAGAAAAAAGAACCGAAGCCTTCGATCGGTTCAAAACTGTTCGAATGGATTGATACCGCTGTAAAAAAAGTAAAAGAAGCAGACTTGGATTTGAATTTCGGGCACTCGTACGATGTCCAGCATATATTCCAGTTTAAAGACACTGATTTTTCGACTCTGGATATTCAGCTTGCCAACGGCAGCGTCAACCTTGTACCATGGAGCGATTCCGACATCAGAGTCGAATGCCAGGCAAAAGTGTACCGGGCTGAAAATCAGGATGAAGCAAGGCAGGCTTTTCTCCAGCATATCGACTGCGGTGTGGAAGGCGATAAGTTCATGATCCGTACCGAGAAAAAAACGATGAAGACCAACCTTACCGTCTATATACCGGACAAAGAGTACGGCAAAATCCGCTTTAAACTGTTTAACGGCCCGGTCAGAGGGGAACATTTAAACGTAAAAGAGCTGTCCGCCAAAACGACGAACGGCGTGCTGTCGTTCTCTGCTCTCACGGCAGGAAAAGCTTCATTGGAAACTGCAAATGGACAAATCAAACTAGCCGACCATACTTGCGGAGAGATTGAAGCGGAAACCATCAATGGATTGATCGACCTTAAAGGTTCATGCGAGGCGCTTGACCTGCAGAGCTTTAACGGCAATATCGCGGCAACAGTCAAAAATCCGCACTGCCGGACGGCATATGTGAAAACAACGACTGGAAGCGTAGAGTTGAATGTTCCCCGGGACTGCGCTGTTACAGCGGAGCTGAAAAGCAATCTCGGTTCTCTGTCTCATGATCTTTCAGATGCAGAAATTTTAAAGGAAAAAAACGAGACAATCCAGAAGGAAATGTACCTAAAAGCAAATCAAAATCATGATCATAGCATGACCGTGTTTTTGGAATCGAAGACAGGATCGATCCATTTAAACCATACACAGGAGTGATACAATGAAAAGGCTATTTCGATCCGAAACAGACAGAAAGATTGCCGGGGTCGTCGGAGGTCTTGCTGAATATTTAAATATGGATGCGTCATTGCTGAGAATCATTACGGTTCTATTATTTATATTTTCGACCGGAGTTCCCGTCCTGCTGATTTATATTGTCTGGGTATTCCTTGTGCCGAATGAAGGAGACGTCAACAGATGATGAGATGGATTATAAACGTTCTTGTCAATGCCTTATTATTAATTGTCATTGCCGGTTACTTTGATGCGGTTCACGTCAGAAGCATCGGAGCAGCCATTACGGCAAGCTTGATTTTATCGATCTTAAATATGTTTGTGAAGCCGGTGCTGGTGATTTTGACGCTGCCTGTCACGGTGATTACGTTAGGTTTATTTTTATTTATCATCAATGCGATTACTCTTTATATGACCGCATCCATTATGGGGGACAGTTTTGACCTGGACGGCTTTGGGACAGCCATTTTTGCGTCGATCGTCCTATCGGTTTTCCACTTGCTCATTCAAAAAGCAATTATCGAACCGATGTCCAAAAAATAAGTTGAAGTCTGATGAATCATCAGGCTTCTTTTTTTTGCACGGATGTCTCTTTCATAAAAATGATCTGTAAAGGCAAAATACGAAAGGGAGGTAGACGATGAAAAAGTACAGAAATCGCCAAACCCTTTTGTTTCTGGCCGCAGTTTTGCTTTTTGCCTTACAGATGCCGATTTCGTCCGCGGCGGGAAAAGAGCGCATTCAGCCTCGTTCACCGGCCATCAGGCATACTTCTGTTGAACAAGTAAAAAAAGGAGACGACTTGTATTTTTCCGCGGAGGCGGCCGCCGACACGGTCATTCTGTATTACAAGCAGCATGACGAATTGCCGTATCGGGCGATTCCGATGGAAGTGGAGCCGGGCAAACAGAACGGCTATATTGCCAAGTTGGAAAGCGAATCCATAGCATCCGACAAAGTCAAGTATTACATTGAGGCTCAAGCCGGTGGTTCCTCTGTGAAGACGGATGTGTATACTGTCGCCCTGAAAGGCGTACGTACGGATACACAAAAGTTTCCGGAGCTGTTGATCACGGAAATGGCTGTCGACACGTCAAACACCGGTGCAAAGGACGGCTATGAATTTATTGAAGTTTATAACAATACCAATAAAGCTGTTCATCTGAACAGTTACAAAATTAAATACAGACATCCTGAAAAGGGTAAGGAATCAGACACCGTCTGGCCTTTTGAACGCGATGATGTGACGATTCCTTCCGGTCAAACACACGTGTTTTGGGTAAAAAACCGCTCAAATGGGCATTTGACAGAAGATGACTTCAATCAGCATTACGGTGTTCACCTTCGTGAAGGGAAATCGCTATCTGTTCTCAAAGGGAGCGGCATGGCGAATACGGCGCCGAGGGAAGTGATCATCTGTACAAACAGCGGGGAAGAGGTCGCATCCGCCCGTTATCAAAACAAGCCGGATAAAACCGATGTCACTAAAAATAAAGCGCTTCTTTATCGATATCCGCTGGACGGAACGAAGCATATGAAAATGATATCGGCCGGGGAAGAAAAACCGTCTCCTGGTTCGCTCCTGAAGGCGCAGGTTCCTTCACAGACGGTGACGGTCATGCCTGACAGAGAAAAGCCGGCGATCCATGATATGACGGATCATCAAGCGGTAAAACCGGGTGAAACGATCCAGCTCTTAGCTGATATGAAAGACAATCGGCAAGTGAAACAGGCGCAGTTTTTCTACCGTATGAATGATGATGAGCCGTTTACTGAAGTCCGTGTTGAAAAAAGCCGCAATGACGGTTTGTACCGCCACAATATCTATTTTGCCGAGCTCATTGGCAAAGAAAAAGTGGAATACTATATGCGGGCCGGCGATGGATCAAACGTTACGGCGACTGAAAAGAAAACGATACCGCTTGAACAGCGGATTTTGAAGGGACTCAGGCTGAATGTAAACGAAGGCGGAACCGTTTCCGGAAAAATGCTGCTGAAAGCCACATCAGAAAAGCCGCCTTCTGAAATGACAATTCGGATTGACGGAATTGAACAAAAAAAAGGTGAATCAGCGCTTGAAAAAAAAGCCTACTTTGCCTTCGATGTCAATCAAACAAATCTGTATTTTAAAAATGCTGTAACGATCGGCAGGAGGGTTCAAAAAGTTTTTGACGATTCGCGCCGCCGGTATACGACCATTACGGTTCCCGTTTCTCCGGAGGAATTTAAAAAAGGAAAGCCGTTTGCGATTAAAGTTCGTTCAGGCACGAAGTCAACCCCATTTGAACAGTCTGCAGAAGAAAACAGGGATGATTTTGTCCTCAAGAACCCCCGCCTTATCTTAGCGGATGGAACCACCATCCGCGATGAGCGGTACGACGATCCGAAAGCCGAGCTTCCGGCCGGAGACGGTCCAGGGGCGCGCGAATGGTATGAATTCCGTTTTTCGATTCCGGAAGCCAAGTTTACATCGCTTGCCAGTCAATGGCATACACGCGCCTGGGATGAAGGGCCGCACATCGTTGAAGCGGAGAATGGCGAAGAAAGGCTCATCCGCAGGGTGACGATCGATAACACAGGCCCTGAGATCAAAACGTCATTAAAAGACGGCAGGACGTATAAAGGTTCGTTTGAGATCAATGCGGCCGCACACGATAAATGGAGCGGTGTGAAAAGCATAAAAGCCGTTCTTGACGGCAAAAAAATAGCGCTTCCCTATTTTATATCTTCTGCCGGCCTGGATGCGGGAAAGCACGAACTGAAAATAAAAGCGGAGGATAGCGCCGGCAACCTGTCAATCGTGAAAAAGGCATTTTATATTAAAGAGGAAAAGCCGGACAAGCCCGCCCAGGTCAAAAATGCCCCCGGCAGCACACAGGCTAAGCTGGCCGTCCGCGTCAAGGACCCGACAAAAGATAAGATGAAAGTGTCATTCCATCAAGGGTTTCAGTACACTGTAAAAGACGAAGAGCATGTTGACGTGTCAGCGAACGAAAGCGTGACGGAACCTCCGCAAAGCTTTGCGGTCAGCGGGGAAAAGGCGCTGACAAAAGAAGAGCGCAGCGGCATGTCCGCACCTGACGGAAAAGGTTTTGAAACGTCATCAACAACAAAGTTTCCGTACCATCGCTTTGATGTCAAAGTGGATGAAAATACGGGGCCGAACGACAAGGTGGAAGTGCTGTGGCGCGGGAGTTCGCTTCCCGGCAGAAAAGTCTCCATGTTCGTCTGGAATTGGTCCAGCAAGAGGTGGGAGACGCTGACATTCCATGTTGCAAAGGATGACAAACCTTTTACCCTCAAAGGAAGCATCAAAGCTGCCGATTATGTCCGACAATCCAAGGCGAGCATCATCATTCAGGATCAAATTCAGCTTTCGCAACATGACTATACATTTGTGTGGATGTCTGATACGCAATATTATTCGGAAAGCTATCCGCACATTTTTGAACGTCAGGTCAAGTGGATCGCCGAACAAAAGGACAAGCTGAACATTCAGTACGTCTTTCATACGGGGGATCTTGTGGATGAAGCGGATCAGCCGCTGCAATGGAAGCGTGCCGATCAGTTCATGAAAGTCCTCGACGACAATCAAGTTCCTTACGGCGTGCTGGCGGGCAATCACGATGTCAGCCATAAAGACCGGTCTTATTTGAAATTCGGCAAGTACTTCGGGGAAAGACGTTTTAAACAAAAACCGCATTACGGCGGGTCTTATCAGAATAACAAAGGGCATTACGACCTCATTTCCAGCGGAGGAAACGACTATATCATGGTGTCGATGGGGTGGGGAATCGGAAAAAAAGAACTGCAGTGGATAGATGATGTTCTGAAACGCCATCCCGACCGAAAAGCGATTTTGTCATTTCACGAGTTTTTGCTTGTCAGCGGAAGCAGAAGTCCAATCGGGGAGAAAATATTTGAACAGATCATCAAGCGGAATCCGAATGTGATCGCCGTGTTGAGCGGCCACTATCACAGTTCCAACTTAAAAGTCGACAGGCTTGATGATAACGGGGACGGCAAGCCGGATCGCAAGGTGTATCAAATGCTTGCCGACTATCAGGGCGGTCCTGAAGGAGGCCAAGGTTATTTAAGAATTCTTCATGTGGATCCGAAGCATGACACGATCCATGTCAAAACGTATTCGCCATATCTCGACGACTATAATTTTTATGATCCGCACCAATTCGGCCCGAAAGACGAGTTCAATATCAAAACGGATCTGAAACCGCGGAAGAAAAAGGTTAAAACCGATTATTTTGAGCTGAATGTCTTTTCGAACAAGGAAATTGGGAAAGCAAAAACGGTGAAAAGCGGAAAGACGGCCTCAGTGACATGGAAGGATTTACAGCCGAATACAACCTATTTCTGGTACGCCGCAGCTTCTGATCAATACGGCGGCAAAAGCAGGTCTCAGATGTGGAAATTGACGACAAAAGATGACGGCATGAAATCCTTTTTAATAGACCAAACAGCAGGGGCGGGCTCAGCCCGGCGGCAATTGTCGGAGAGCCTTCCGCCGGCCGGCATGATGTTAAAGCAAGCGACACTTGAGCCGTCATGTATAAAAAACCTCCCAATTGCTGTAATCGGCTTTTGGCTGGCGGCGGTATTCATTTGTGAACGTAAAAAGCATTTGTTTTCCTAAGGGGAGCAAATGCTTTTTAGTTTGTCACATCTTTTTTCAGACGGGTTGCCGTGTCGGTTTGTTTTTTTCTGTAAAGCGATAAAATGCTGACAGAAGCGATGACGGCAAGGGAAAGGACGGCGGCTGTGAAGTAGAGGTTAAAAAATCCCGTTCCCACACTTTCATGGATCGCTTCGCTTATGATGTCCTTTACTTTTGGGTCGGAAATCTGGCTGAGTGATTCGTTCAGATGCGATACGTCCGACTTACCGCCTGTAAACCCCTTGATCGGCATCCCTGCATCATTCAGCTTATGTTTGATATGTGTGCCGATATTTTCGTAGCCGGCCGTTATATATCCCGCATACAGCGCGGGCGCCAAGGTCATCCCCATCTGCCTGACGAGCGATAATGTGCCGAGCGCTGTCCCGTAATCCTGTTTTGCTGCCTCTGATACAAGCATATTTAACGGCGCGCCAAACAGAAAACCAAAACCGACCCCTGCGATAATGCTTGCCAAAACAAATTCCCACTTCTCTGTCACCCAGACGGATAAGAGTAAAAACCCGGCGAACGAAATGATTCCCGAGAGCCATGCCGCTTTTACCGGTCCTTTCCGATCGGCGAGCATTCCGCCGAGCCCTGCTCCTATTCCTGAAGCCAGCGCCAGAGGCGTCATCCAATACCCCGCTTTTTCAGGAGCGACATGCAAATATTGTTCCGCATATGCAGGAATGAAAATAACGGCTGCCAAGAGTCCGCCGGATAAAAATCCGATAAAAAGCGTCCATTGAAACACCTTGTTTTTTAATAAGCTGTAGGCAAGTATCGGGTCGCCGCCTTTCAGTTCTATGCGTTTTTCATAAAAGATGAGTCCTGCAAACAGCGCGCAGCCGATCAGAAGAAAACAGTAAACCTTTGGGTCGGACAGGACGGCAGACATGTGCTGTCCGTTTATATTCGTTATTCCGTACATCACAGCTAAAATCCCAAGAGACAACAGCACAGTTCCGGCCAGATCGAGCGGCTTCTGTGTTCCCCCTTTTGTTTCTTTCATCAATGGAACGCTGAGAATGATCAGCACTGCGGCAATCGGAAGGTTGATCAAAAACAGCCAGTGCCAGCTTCCGGTCATATCCAAAATAAAGCTGCCGATATTCGGACCGAGCACTGCCGCGATGCCGTTCATCGCACCTAAAAGCCCCAGTGCGGTTCCCTGTTTTTCTTTAGGCAGCGCAGTGAGAATATGCGAGCTTCCGATAATAAAGATTCCGCCGCCGCCAAGCGACTGAATCAGCCTTGCCAATAAAAACATCGGGAAGTTTTGGCTCAATGCAACCAGCAGCGAACCGGCGCCAAACAGCAAGACTTCGATGATAAACAGCTTTTTACGTCCATACCGGTCAGACAGCTTTCCGACGATCGGGACGCTGACTGCCAAACCGAGCGTATAAAGTGTGATGCCCCAAGCTCCCCATGAGGGGGATACTTGAAAAGAATCGTTGATTGTCGTCAGTGCGGCTGAAATGATGCCATTGTCTAAAGCAGCCATAAACACGCCGATCGTAAATAATAATACGGCCCACTTTTGGTTCACACCATATATCCTCCTTTTTTATTAATTTAAAATGAATAATTCACTTTGAGTGAACTATTTTAATCATCCTTAAAAAAACACATTTTGTCAAAAGAAATTTTTCAACAAAAAAAGCTGCGCCGTTTTCCGGGCAGCTTGTCTATTCATCGTCAGCTTTTAACGCTTTTTCAAGAATGGTAAGGCCTTCATTCACTTGGGTTTTTTCCTGTTCGTTCAGTTTCTGGAGCGCCTTTTTGAGCTTTTCGTGGCCCTTTTTGTAAAGGCTTCGAAAAATCCCCTTTGCATCTTCGGTTAGTTCAACAACAATTGTTCTCCGGTCTTGCTCGGAATGTGTTCTTTTGATGAAGTTCGCTTGTTCAAGGCGGCTGAGCAGTCCGGTCATATTTGAAAGGGAAGCGCCCATTTTTTCAGCGATTTCAGAGACTTTCAGTGTGCCGTGGTTGTTCAGAAGCATTAAAACTTTCATTTGCGGCATGCTGAGATCGAGCTTCATCCATTCGGAGACATCCCCCAGGCCGGCAGCGGTCAGTACTTTCATATAAAGAACCCATGTCTCTTTTTCTTCCGGGGTCAAAATGTCTTCGTTCAGCACGGTGGTATCATGGATATTGTATTTCAACGGTTCTTCACTTCCTTTTCGCGTTCCTCTTTACATACTACTGATTTTTCGCTTTGAAAGAAAGCCCGGGAAAAGAAGACTTCACCGAAGTGTCAAGGGGGGCCATTTTCAAAAAATGTTTTAGGTTCATTTTGAAAGTGATAGAATAAAGCTGAATGTCTAGTTCTTCATCTGAGAAGAGGAGGGTGCATCAATCGTGCCGAAAGTTCGAACAAAAGATGTGATGGATAAATTTAAGCTTGAGCTCATCAGCGGAGAAGAAGGGATCAACCGCCCGATTACGATGAGCGATTTATCAAGACCGGGCCTTGAAATGGCTGGTTATTTTACATACTATCCAAAAGAGAGGGTTCAGCTGCTTGGGAAGACCGAGATTACCTTTTTTGAAAAGCTTCCAGAGGAAGAAAAAAAGCAGCGGATGCTGTCGTTATGCACGGGAATTACACCGGCGATCATCCTTTCCCGTGATTTGCCGATTCCGCCTGAACTCATCGAGGCTTCCGAAGAAAACGGCGTGCCTGTGCTTCGATCCCCGTTAAAGACGACGCGCCTGACAAGCCGTCTGACGAATTTTCTTGAAAGCCAGCTGGCTCCGACAACTGCGATTCACGGCGTCCTCGTCGATGTTTACGGCGTCGGGGTGCTCATTATCGGAAAGAGCGGCGTTGGAAAAAGCGAAACGGCTTTGGAGCTTGTCAAAAGAGGCCATCGCCTTGTAGCGGATGACTGCGTTGAGATCAGACAGGAAGACCAGGATACATTGATCGGAAGCGCGCCTGAATTAATTGAGCATCTCCTGGAAATCAGAGGCCTTGGTATTATCAATGTCATGACGTTATTTGGCGCGGGGGCGGTCAGAAGCTTTAAACGGATTACTCTTGTCATGAGCCTGGAGCTTTGGGAGCAAGGAAAGCAGTATGACCGCTTAGGGCTTGAAGAAGATACAATGAAAATTATTGATACAGACGTTCCGAAGCTGACAATTCCGGTTCGTCCGGGAAGAAATCTTGCCGTCATCATCGAAGTGGCCGCAATGAACTTCAGACTAAAGAGAATGGGTCTGAATGCCGCTGAGCAATTTACCCATAAGCTTGCGGATGTGATTGAAGATGGTGAGCTTGAAGAATAGGAGCTGACAATATGAATGAAACGATTGAACCTTTAAATCCGATTGCTTTTCACCTGGGGCCGATTGCTGTCCATTGGTACGGCATTATCATCGGCCTTGGCGCTTTGCTGGGCTTGTGGCTGGCGGTCAGGGAAGGCGAGCGGAGGGGGCTGCATAAGGACACCTTTGTCGATTTGGTGCTTTTTGCGATCCCGATTGCGATTTTATGTGCAAGGGCATACTATGTCATTTTTCAATGGGGCTATTACAGTGAACACCCGGACCAAATTATTCAAATATGGAACGGCGGCCTTGCGATCCACGGCGGACTGATCGGCGCCGTACTGACGGGAATCATTTATGCGAAGGTCAAAGGGCTTTCGTTTTGGAAGCTGGCTGATATTGCTGCTCCAAGCATCCTGCTCGGTCAGGCGATCGGCCGCTGGGGAAACTTTATGAACCAGGAAGCGCACGGTGAGGCGGTGTCAAGAGCGTTTTTAGAAAACCTCCACCTGCCTGATTTTATCATCAATCAAATGTACATCGACGGGCAGTACTACCAGCCTACCTTTTTGTATGAATCGCTGTGGAGCTTCACGGGAGTAGTCGTTCTGCTTCTTTTAAGAAAAGCGAATTTAAAGCGAGGCGAGCTGTTCTTAATCTATGTCATTTGGTATTCGATGGGACGCTACTATATCGAAGGCCTGAGAACGGACAGTCTGATGCTGACGGCGAACCTTCGCATCGCCCAGGTGATTTCAATCGTCCTGATCCTCAGTGCGGCTGCGCTGATAGCCTACAGACGTTTCAAAGGGCGAGAGATTAAACGGTATCAGGAGATGTAGCGATTTTACAAAGGGGAGACAGCAATGAAGGGAACTTTAAAAGCCGGAGCTGTGGCGGGGCTGAAAACGACGTGGACACTCGGAAAAGTGATTTTTCCTGTCACGCTGATTGTCAGCCTGCTTCAGCATACACCGGTGATGGACTGGTTGATCAAGCTGATCACGCCGGCGATGGGAATTTTCGGGTTGTCAGGGGAAGCGGCGATACCGCTTGTGCTCGGCAACATGCTGAACTTGTATGCCGGAATTGCGGGGATTTTAACGCTTGATTTGACAGTTAAAGAAGTGTTTATTTTAGCGGTGATGCTGTCGTTTTGCCACAATTTGATTATCGAATCGACCGTTGCATCAAGGGTCGGAATTAAAATATGGCTTATTTTGCTTGTGCGCATCGGCCTCGCCGTTTTTTCGGCCTTTATCATTAACCTTGTCTGGCACGGCGGTCAGGATGCGGCCCAATACGGCTTGATCTCTGCGAAAAGCGCCGCTCCTTCCGGCTGGCTTGAAATTGCGCTTGAAGCCGTCACCAAGGCGGGTCTTGGCGTCCTTCAGCTTGCAGCCATCGTGATACCGCTGATGATCATCATTCAATATATGAGAGACCTTGGCTGGCTGCATACTTTTTCAAAGTGGTTTGCACCGCTGACGAGAATGCTCGGCATGAAAGAGAACACCTCAATGACGATGGTTGCCGGGCTGACGATCGGCCTTGCATATGGGGCCGGCGTTATGATCAAAGCGGTCGAAGAAGACGGCGTCAGCAAAAGAGATGTAACGCTCGCGTTTATTTTTCTCGTTGCCTGTCACGCGGTTGTGGAAGACACATTGGTATTTATCCCGCTCGGCATTCCGGTCTGGCCTCTTTTGTTGATCAGGCTTGTAACCGCGATTCTGCTGACGATCGCGATTTCGCGCATCTGGAGAAAGCCGGGTTATTCCGTTCGCAGAAAGGAAGCTTTGTATGAAAGTTAATACGGTTTTATTTGATTTGGATGGAACGCTAATCAATACAAATGAGCTGATCATCGCCTCATTTTTGCACACGCTCGACCATTATGCACCGGGACGCTATAAACGGGAGGATGTCCTTGCTTTCATCGGACCTTCCCTTTATGAAACGTTCTCAAGCATTCAAAAGGATAAGGCTGAAGAAATGATCACCATGTACCGGACATTTAATCATCAGATGCATGATGAACTGGTAACCGAGTATGAGACGGTTTACGAGACGCTGGAACGTCTCGCGGAAGAAGGGTATAAGCTCGGGATTGTCACGACAAAGCTGCGGGACACCGTTATCATGGGGCTTAAACTGACGGGGCTTGATGCCTTTTTCGAGACGGTTGTGACGCTGGATGACGTCAAGCGGCCGAAGCCAGATCCCGAGCCTGTTTTGCTCGCCCTTTCCAAGCTTGGCAGCCGTCCGGAAGAAGCCATCATGATCGGTGATAATTACCACGATATATTAGCAGGGAAGAACGCCGGAACGAAAACAGCAGGCGTTGCGTGGACGATTAAAGGAGAAGAAAGCCTGGCTAAACACGAGCCTGATTTTATGCTCCAGCAAATGAGCGATCTCCTTCGCATTCTTGAGGTGGAGGAAGCTTGAGAAAAACGAAGCGCTATCCGGTGTCCGGCGCCAATTCCTTATGGCACATCTATCAGACGGTTCCATTTTTTAAAGTGGTCAAAAACTTTATCGTCATTCAGGCAGCGCGCTATACGCCGTTTCTTGGGATGAAAAATTGGATGTACCGGACGTTTTTGCGGATGAAAATCGGAGAGAAATGCTCATTTGCTTTAATGGTCATGCCGGATATCATGTTTCCTGAAAAGATCTCCGTCGGGCGTAACACCGTGATCGGCTACAATACGACCATTTTGGCGCACGAGTATTTAATAAAAGAATATCGGCTCGGCGAGGTTGTCATCGGCGATGAAGTCATGATCGGAGCCAATACGACGATCCTTCCAGGCGTCGAAATCGGAGACGGCGCCGTCATTTCCGCCGGTACGCTCGTTCATAAAGATGTGCCTCCGGGCGCTTTTGTCGGCGGCAATCCGATGCGGCTGATCTATACAAAAGAAGAAATGGAAAAAAGGTTGGAGACCCCCGCTGAATAAAGAACGGGGGCCTTTATTTGCAATCAAAGTTAAAATTCATGATTGTTCCTTTCCGTAATATGCTTCACACCGATCCACTTCTTTCCGACTTTTGAGTACCTTGTATTTGTCATCGTAACGGAACTTGTACTGCTGTCGGTTCTGAAGATGGCCTCTTTCATATTTGTAATCGTGCAGTTATCAATATTGACCACTGCCTTAAATGTCGAGCCTCCGAGCTGGCGAATGAATTTGCCTCCTTGATCCGCAGTGAAATTTTTCACGGTAAATGTACTCGCTTTATTAATCTGAAAGATTTTGTCCGCGGCAAGCCGGGCTGATCCTCCGTTAATCGTGACATTTCCTTCGCTTTTGACAGTCAGGGCATCTTCGCCGACATCTTCCCAAACAACATTGCTTATAGAAGCGTTACCATAAGTGTGAACACCGTCAGCAGCAGGAGCGCCAAGCACGACATTTTTGAGCGTTGCGCCATTCTCCACTTTGAAAATCGGTTTTTGATCTTCGCGCTGGCTTCCGTCCCCCAGCTCCGGACCTGCAATCAGCCGCTTGCCTTTCCCGTCATACGTTTGTCCTTTTTCGACTACGATCGTTTTGTGAACGACCTCGGCGGCCGAGGCTTTTTCGGGCAGAGCCTGTCCAAACCCGCAGACGAGCAAACCTGACAAAATAACCGTACCTGCTAATCTCTTCATCATTTTCATCCTCCTCATGAAATATTGTTCAAAACAGATTTGTCTCCCGTAGGTGAAAGCAGTTTCTGGTCCATTTGCAATAAGATGAGACACCTATTTCGGTACTATCATATATGCGAGTTTGCTGACGTGTAAACAAATAATTTGAATATTGTGAAAAAACAGTAAATAAAACACGTGAAATGGGGTTGTTTTCTGTATTTTGGATGTGACGAAAGGGTAAAGGGGCTTATTTTAATAGGGGTTGAAAGAACTAAAAAAAGGCAGGGGGTTAACTGCCTTTTTAGGCGGCGATCACGATCGCCTGACTGCCCATTTGTTTCCATGATTTTTCAAAATGTTCTCTATCTGTTTTTCTGTTTTTATATCCGTACGGATCATTCACATAAACGTAATCTTCATCATAGCCTGTCACGGCAACACTGTGAACGCTGTACGTCACATCGACTTTGCCTGACGGTGTATTCCATGTTCCCATATCGTTGACTGGGGTGAAATGTACAGTGGTGATCACCCAAACCGGTCTTCCCTGATTCAGCTGTTCATATATTTTCTCCGGCTCACTTCCCGTCAAATCGACAGCTTTAGTACCTGCGTATGAATAGGCCAAATCGTAAATCGGGCCATGGTAGACACTCAGTCCGGGTCCGTTTTCCATATCTCCGACAAAGCCGTCGTTAGGATTTCCCTTTAAGCCGTTTTCATAGTGCAGAGGCACTTTTTTCACCTCATTGGCAAGCTCATTTTTTGTGACATGATATCCGCTGTAGTTTAAGATCATCGCCAGGCTGGCGACTTCACAGCCGTTATAAAGCTTCGGCGAGTCCATTTGGTTGATCAGCGGGACGTCAAGCGGCTGACGTACTTCTTTATTGTCAGCAGCATTCTTATGGCTGCTGTGCAGCATTTCGGCTAACGGGCTTAACGCATCTTTAGAAAACAGTATAAGAACGGCGGTCATAAGAGCTGCTACGAAAAAAATAAAAAAAAGAGTTTTGAAAAATTTCATTCTAAGTCTCCTGTCTTCCCTTTGCTGGTTTGGTTAAGGCAAAGATTTGCGATCGTATACATTATAACATCAAGATGTTCATGACATAAAAGTTATCATTTCCCATACGGTCCGGAGTCTATTTTAAGAGCGGCTGTTGATTTTGATTCTTTTATCTGTTAGCATATTATCATATTAGCGAACTAAAGGATTCGGAATTTTCCTTCAAACGGTTATGGGGGTGCAAGTGTAGATGTTTATGTTTGAAAAACCGCATGGCATGCGGGATACGCTGCCTGTGCTTTACGAAACGAAGAAAAAGGTGCGCTCTTCATTAACAGAGGTGATGGCTTTGTGGGGGTATCAGTTCATGGAGACACCGGCCCTTGAATTTTATGATACGGTCGGTGTGCAGTCGGCCATATTGGATCAGCAGTTGTTTAAACTCCTTGATCAGGAGGGACAGACGCTCGTGTTAAGACCTGATATGACGGCTCCGATCGCAAGGGTGGCGGCCTCAAAGCTTCATAAAGATGATCACCCGCTTAGAGTGGGCTATGCTGCAAATGTGTTCAGGGCACAGGAGCGTGAAGGCGGGCGTGCCGCCGAATTTGAGCAAGTCGGCGTCGAACTGATCGGCGATGGATCTACAAGCGCTGACGCAGAAGTGATTGCGCTCGTCATTTTTTCGCTTAAAAAAGCCGGCCTGACTTCATTTAAAATCTCGATCGGCCATGTCGGAATTTCAGACGCTCTGTTTGTGGAGGTTTTAGGAAACGAAGAAAGGGCTCATGTCCTGCGGCGCTATTTATACGAAAAGAACTATGTCGGCTACCGGGAGCATGTAAAATCCCTCAATTTATCCTCAATTGATAAAAGCAGGCTGCTCGAGCTTTTGGAGTTGAGAGGCGGTATTGAAACGTGCAGCAAGGCGGCATCGATCATCGATTCTGAAAAAGGAAAACGCGCGGTTTCAGAACTGAAGACGCTTTGGGAGACGCTCGGCGACTATAGTTGCACGGACGACATTAAGCTCGATTTAGGCATGGTCAGCCATATGAGCTACTATACCGGCGTTTTGTTTGAAATCTATGCTGAAAACGTCGGCTTTCCGATCGGAAACGGCGGCAGATATGACCAGCTTCTCGGCCGCTTCGACTCACCCGCTCCGGCAACCGGTTTCGGCATCAGGACTGACAGGCTGCTGGAAGCATTGAAGCCGGCTGAAGAGCAAGAAAAAATCGATGTCGTCATCTTCAGCACGGAACAGAGAAAAGAGGCGATCAGATTTGCCGAAGAAGAGCGAAGAAAAGGCAAAAAAGTCGTCATACAGGACTTAGCGGGAATCGGAGATATTGACCAAATGACAAAGTCTTTTCAAAACGTGACCTATTTTATCGGGGCCAGAAAGGAAGAGAAGCATGGGTAAGGAATTGACGATTGCGATGCCGAAAGGGCGGATATTTGAGGAAGCTGCCGATATGCTTCGAAAAGCAGGCTATCAGCTCCCTGAAGAATTCGACGATTCGAGAAAGCTGATCATTCAAGTGCCTGAAGAGAACCTTCGCTTTATCCTCGCCAAGCCGATGGATGTCACAACATATGTCGAGCACGGGGTGGCCGATGTCGGAATCGCCGGCAAAGATGTCCTGCTGGAAGAAGAACGCGATGTCTACGAGGTGCTTGATTTAAACATCAGCAAATGCCGTCTTGCCGTAGCCGGCCTGGCAGAGACGGCGGCCGACAGCGTTGCACCCCGGGTTGCGACCAAGTATCCAAATGTCGCGTCAAGCTACTTCAGGGAGCAGGGAGAACAAGTGGAAATCATCAAGCTCAACGGTTCGATTGAACTCGCTCCCTTGATCGGGCTTGCCGGCCGAATCGTTGATATCGTATCAACAGGACAGACTTTAAGGGAAAACGGGCTGGTTGAAACCGAAAAAATTTGCGACATCACGTCGCGTTTCATCGTAAATCCTGTCAGCTACCGAATGAAAGACGCAGTCATCGATGAAATGGCTTCAAAACTTTCTCTTATTGTGGAAGGGGAAAAAGCAAAATGAAGATCAAATCCATCAGCGGAAATACGTCGGTTTTACTAAAGCGCACCATTGACGCCGGAACGGAAGAACAAAGAAAAGCAGTCCGCGGCATTATCGAAGAAGTGAAAAAGAACGGGAATTCAGCTGTTTCCGCATTCACAAGGCAATTTGACGGAGCGGATGTGGCCGACTTTCGCGTTTCTGAAAAGGAAATCAAGGAAGCATACACCACGCTCAAAAAGCGGGATCTCGAGATTATTCGGGCGGCGATTTTAAACATTAAAGAATATCATGAGCGGCAGCTCACATCATCATGGTTTTACCACCGCAAGGACGGAACGATGCTCGGCCAAAAAATTACGCCGCTTGATTCAGCCGGAGTGTACGTGCCCGGCGGAACGGCTGCTTACCCATCATCGGTCCTGATGAATGTCATTCCGGCGCTTGTTGCCGGCGTCGATCGCATTGTCCTTGCCTCACCTCCGGGAAAAGACGGCAAATTGTCGGCGGGAGTGCTGGCGGCTGCCGCCGAGCTTGGCGTCACAGAGATTTACAAAATGGGCGGCGCTCAGGCGATTGCCGCATTGGCTTACGGAACGGAATCCATTTCCCCCGTCGATAAAATCACGGGACCTGGCAATATTTACGTCGCCTTTGCTAAACGGGAAGTATTCGGCCAGGTTGATATCGATATGATCGCGGGCCCAAGTGAAATCGCCATCCTCGCTGACAGTACGGCAAACCACCGGGAAATCGCCGCTGATCTACTTTCACAGGCTGAGCACGATGCGATGGCATCGAGCATTCTTGTCACCGACTCAAAGCCGCTTGCCGAATCTGTTTTAAAAGAGGTTTACGAACAGCTCGAACATCTTCCGAGAAAAGAGATTGCACGGCAGTCGATTGACAACCACGGTTTGATCTATGTTACAAAGACGATGCATGAAGCCGTTTCCGTCATCAATGAGCTCGCTCCTGAACATTTGGAAATTTTAACAGCTCAGCCTGATGCCCTGCTCGGACAGATCAAACACGCGGGCGCCATTTTCCTGGGCCGCTACAGTTCAGAGCCGGTGGGCGATTATTTTGCAGGCCCTAATCATGTTCTGCCGACTAACGGCACAGCCAGATTTTCAAGCCCGCTAAATGTGACTGACTTCCAAAAGCGCTCCAGCATCATTTCCTACAGCAGGGATGCATTCCGCGAGAATGCCGAGAACATCGCGGCCTTTGCAAGATTAGAAGGACTTGAAGCCCATGCAAGAGCAATTGAATCCAGAGACCGGGAGGAAAACTGATGAGAAAAGCCGAACGGGCAAGAAAAACCAATGAAACTGATATTAAATTATCCTTTCATATTGATGGAGAAGGGAAAGCGGATATTCAAACGGATGTCCCGTTTATGACACATATGCTCGATTTATTTACAAAACACGGGCAGTTTGACCTTTCAGTTGAAGCGAAAGGCGATGTTGAAATCGACGACCACCATACGACTGAAGATATCGGTATTTGTCTCGGACAGGCGCTTTTGGAAGCGCTCGGAGATAAACAAGGAATCAAACGCTACGGTTCGAGCATGGTACCGATGGATGAAGCGCTCGCCCAGGTTGCGATTGATCTGAGCAACAGGCCGCACCTCGAGTTCAGAGCCGAATTCCCGAGCCGGAAAGTCGGAACATTTGATACAGAGCTTGTCCATGAATTTTTGTGGAAGTTTGCGCTGGAAGCGCGAATGAATCTTCACGTCATCGTTCATTACGGTACGAATACCCACCACATGATCGAGGCGATTTTTAAAGCGCTGGGACGTGCGCTTGATGAAGCGACATTGATCGATCCGCGGGTCAAAGGAATTCCGTCAACGAAAGGAATGCTGTAAATGATCGGTGTCATAGATTACGGAATGGGAAACCTGTACAGCGTCTCTAAAGCGCTTGAACGGATCGATGCTCCTTATTTCGTGTCCGAGCATCCGGATGAACTTAAGAAAGCGGACAGCTATATCCTTCCGGGAGTCGGCGCTTTTCGGGATGCGATGGAGACTTTAAGCCAGACCGGCCTGAAAACATTTATTCAAGATGCCGTAAGCGAAGGAAAACCTTTTCTCGGCATATGCCTCGGCATGCAGCTTTTGTTTGAAGAAAGCGAAGAACGCGGGGCGTCAGAAGGACTCGGCCTTTTGAAAGGAAAAATCGTTAAACTGAAAGACCGTGATCAAGCGGGAGATCGCTTAAAAGTGCCTCACATGGGCTGGAATCTGCTCACGGTCCACCGCGACTCTCCGCTTTTACCAAAGACGAAAGAAGGATATGCGTATTTCGTTCATTCGTATTATGTCAGCGGAATCGAAGAGGAGGCTTTGCTTGCCAGCGCCGAATACGGTGTGCGTGTGCCCGCTGTCGTCGGTCTTGGCAATGTATACGGCGCCCAGTTCCATCCGGAAAAAAGCAGTGCGGTCGGCATGTCGATCTTAAAGCGTTTCAAGCAGCTTACACAAGAACAGAAGGTGAAAAAATGAGCGAGTTTACTGTATACCCTGCCATTGACATGAGAAACGGCAAATGCGTCAGGCTCATCCAGGGAGATTACGAAAAAGAAACGATTTACGGTCATTCCCCTCTGGATATGGCCTCCCGGTTTGCTGAAGCGGGGGCAGACTGGATTCATCTTGTCGATTTGGACGGGGCAAGAGAAGGCAAAAAAGTGAACGACAGCCACGTCATAAGCATTGCTGATGAGCTCAACGTTAAAGTGCAGGTCGGCGGCGGCATCAGGACCGAAAAAGACGTGTATGACTACTTGTCGCAAGGTGTTGAAAGGGTGATCTTAGGCAGCTCGGCCGTATCAAATCCCGAGTTTGTCAAAAACATGCTGAAAGCTTACGGCCGGCATATCGCAATCGGTCTTGACGCAAGAGACGGATTTGTTTCGACTGAAGGATGGCTTGAGACCTCCTCCGTTAGAGCGGAAGAGCTTGGCCGCGAGCTTGCGAATGAAGGTGCGGAAGTGTTTATCTTTACCGACATTGCGACTGACGGAATGCTGTCAGGACCGAATATCAGCAGTACAGTGGAGCTTGCCAGGGCAACCGGTAAACAAGTCATTGCCTCCGGCGGTGTCAGCTCTCTCGCCGATCTTGAGGCACTCGCTTCCCGGGCTGCGGAAGGCGTCTCTGGCGCCATTGTCGGAAAAGCGCTGTATACCAATCAATTTACCGTGGCTGAAGCGCTTGAAAGGGTGGCGGAAAAGTGATCACAAAACGAATTATCCCGTGTTTAGACGTAAAAGACGGCCGCGTTGTCAAAGGTGTACAGTTTGTTGAATTGAAAGATGCCGGCGACCCCGTTGAGCTGGCTGAAGTATATGATCGTGAAGGCGCTGATGAGCTTGTTTTTCTCGATATCTCGGCATCCCACGAGGGGAGAAAAACGATGGTTGACGTCGTTGAAAGAGTGGCGGCCAAGCTGGCGATCCCGTTTACCGTCGGCGGCGGCATTAATCGTTTGGATGATATGAAAACGATCCTGCGGGCCGGAGCCGACAAAGTTTCCGTTAATACGGCTGCCGTTCTCCGTCCGGAACTGATAACGGAAGGCGCTGACTTTTTCGGCTCTCAATGCATTGTCGTCGCGATTGATGCAAAATTCGATCCGGAAGCTGATCAGTATTATGTTTATACACACGGCGGACGTAAAAAGACGGACCTTGAGGCCGTTTCATGGGCAAAGGAAGCCGTTCAGCGGGGAGCCGGTGAAATCCTGCTGACAAGCATGGATGCAGACGGAGAAAAGAACGGATTTGACTGCAGGCTCACAAAGTGTGTATCAGAAGCCGTTTCAGTCCCGGTCATTGCATCCGGAGGCGCAGGTCATGCGGACCACATGTATGATGCATTTGCAGAAGGGCAGGCGGACGCGGCTCTTGCCGCATCTATCTTTCATTACAAAGAAACATCTGTAAAAGAAGTAAAAGCTTATTTAAAAGAGCGCGGGGTGAATGTAAGATGATCAAGGCAGACGAGTTGACATTTAATGAAGCCGGCTTGATTCCGGCGATTGTCCAGGATGCAGTGAGCAAGGAAGTGCTGACACTTGCTTATATGAACAAAGAATCGTTTGAAAAAACGCTGGAAACGAAGGAGACATGGTTTTTCAGCAGGTCGCGAGGAGAGCTCTGGCATAAGGGAGCGACGTCAGGAAACATTCAGCGTGTGATAGACATCAGGCTTGACTGTGATCAGGATGCGCTCATCGTGCTGGTCGAACCGGCGGGACCGGCCTGTCATACAGGAAGCTACAGCTGTTTCTCGCCCGGCGAACATATCAGACAGACTGGCGGCGGCCGCTTTGACATCATCAATGAACTTGAAACGGTGATTGCCAAACGGCAGGCGGAAATGCCTGAAGGCGCATATACGACATATTTGTTCAGTGAAGGCGTTGACAAGATTTTGAAGAAGGTTGGCGAAGAAGCGGCGGAAGTCATTATCGCTGCAAAAAACCGGGATTCTGAAGAGCTGAAATGGGAAGCGGCTGACCTTCTTTACCATCTGCTCGTTTTGCTGAGGGAGCAGTCCCTTCCGCTTGATGATGTGCTTGGCGTCCTGAAAGAGCGCCATGAAGGCGCTGAATCATAAGCGTATTGCTTACACCTAAAAAGCAAACTGCCTTTTGGGTGTTTTCCCGATAGGGGAGCTATTTGATGTTTAATTTCATCACGATTTGCTCTCCGATCGGCCCCGTTTTTCTTTCCCCTGTGTCTGCAAATCCGGCTTTCACATACAGGTGCTGGGCCGCGGTGTTTTTCACGTTCACAACCAGCACGATTTCATGACAATGGGTGAACGCCTTGGCGACAAACTCAGGAAGCTTGAGCATTCCTTCTTTTGCAAAACCTTTTCCCTGGTGCTTTCTGTCGACGGATAGTGCCGTTAACAGCATGGCTTCCGGGTTGTACGAGTAGTCTTTTACCCTCTCGGTCGCATGCAGGATAAAAAATCCGACGGGCTTGCCTTCGCTTAACATTACGATTGGAAACTGACCGTCCGTCCGTTTTAAAACCTCTTTCGGCAGCGCGGTAAATCGATGCTGTTCTTCAGGAAGCTCGAATTCGAGAAGCGCAGCTGAATGTTCTTCCGAGAAATGCTTCAATTGTATTGATCCGCTTTTTTTCACATGATGAACCCCCTTTCTATGATCATACAATGGGAACGTATATTCGTCACTATCTAGTGCTAAAAAAAGATTTTGCCCTGGTTAAAATAAAAAGCGTACTTCCGATATAAAACCTACCTTGAACCTTCTGAAGGCCCTATGCGCTCCGATGCTCCAAACGTCCGGAATAAAATGGTGAAAAAACCATATGTGGAAAATGAAGAGAATTTTCTCGAAACTTGTTTTTGACCTGTTAAGCCGGCGGGGAACTATGTTATACTACTCACGGTATATAGTTTGAAATGGAGGGTATCTGTGGGAAAGTACACTTCTGAACACCATAAAGATTCGAGAATTGTCCAACTGTTCCAAGATGGGCAATATTTTTATCATAAAGGGCTCAAAGCATATAGAGAACGCAATTTATCCCGCGCGAGCAAGCTCATTCAGAGAGCGATTTTTCTTGAACCGGAAAACACGGGAATGCTGTCCCAACTTGCGGTTATTTACACGGAAATGGGATTTTATCAGCAATCAAATGAACTTTTGGACTTTATCCTGAAGAACATCAACGAAAAAATGACTGAATGCTACTATTTTAAAGCAAACAACTATGCGCACCTCGGTCTTTTTCACGAAGCCTACAAAGCAGCGGAGACTTATTTAAAAGAAGACCCGGACGGCGAGTTCAGCGAGGAAAATGCGGAGCTCCTTGATTTATTGGATATGGGAGAGGAAGATGAGGGCTATTCGCAGTTCGATCAGGACGACTTGATTCTGAAACAGGATCGGGCGAAATCACTGCTGGAAAATGGACAGCTTCAAGAATCGATCGTGATGCTTGAAGAAATCACTTCCGATTACCCAGAGTTTTGGTCAGCTTACAACAACCTTGCACTGGCATATTTTTATGCCGGAGACATTCAGAAAGCCAAAACGACGATTTTTTCGGTCTTGGAAAAAAGCCATGGAAACCTGCATGCGCTTTGCAATCTTCTCATTTTTTATCACTATGAACGACGGGACGATAAGGTCGAGGCGCTTTCCGAACAGCTTTCCAATGTTTATCCGATGCTGTTTGAGCAAAGGTATAAGCTCGGCGCCACGCTATCCCTCGTCGGCAGATACGATCTCGGCTATAAATGGCTGAAATCACTCTACCGCATGGGATTTGAAGGGGATGAGACCTTTTATTACTGGCTCGCCTGCTCAGCTTACTACACCGGCCGCACTCAATTTGCCCGGTCTGTATGGAAAAAGATGCAGGAAGAGTATCCGGATGACGCCCGCATGGAGCCGTGGAAAGAACGGAAGGAAAAGAAACCTGTCCAGCGGCCGCTTGAGGAGCGCCTTGCCGCGTACTATATCAGCGGAAGAAAAGGGGAAAAAGCCCAGCTGAAAGCGGTGCTTGATTCACAGATGGCAAAAACGCCGTTTGAAGATCAGTTTGTCAGGCTTGTGCTTTACGGGGAAAGCAGTGCAGCCGTTGATTCAAAAGACGCGCTACTTGCTTACAGGACTGCAAAAGCGATTGAACAAGCGGATCAGTCGGCGATGGAGCAGGAGGCCATGTGCTTTTGGATTTTCCATGTCATTCAGCAGATCAGGGCTTACGGGCTTCAGCTGAAAAATGCCGGCGGGCTTGCGGCAGCGATCTATTACATTTGGAAGACGGAGCATCAGGAGCGTTTGACAAAAGCCGAAACCGCTAAAATTTTCCAAATATCGCCCAGAACGCTTTCAAAGTATGAACGTACATTAAAAGAGCATCTATAGAAACAGGTGTGAACTTCATTGTTCAGCCTGTTTTATTATGTGAGCAAAAAAATAGCGATTATTCATGATATTTTATAGGATATGGGTAAGGAAGTTATAAGAAGGGAATCTTATTTAACAGGAATGCACTGCTTGCAAGCATAAGATTCATGAAGGAGTGAACATTGTGTCAGAAGAAAAAATGTATGACGTCATTATTATAGGAGCAGGTCCTGCGGGAATGACGGCAGCCGTTTATACGTCAAGGGCGAACCTGTCGACTTTGATGGTTGAAAGAGGCGTTCCGGGCGGACAGATGGCCAATACGGAGGATGTTGAAAACTATCCGGGATTTGAAAGCATTCTGGGACCCGAGCTTTCAAATAAAATGTTTGAACATGCGAAAAAGTTCGGCGCTGAGTATGCGTACGGCGATATTAAAGAAGTCGTCGATGAAGGAGACTATAAGATCGTCAAAGCGGGATCAAAAGAATTTAAAGCGCGCGCGGTCATCATCACAGCAGGCGCCGAATATAAGAAGCTCGGCGTACCTGGCGAAAAAGAGCTTGGCGGCCGCGGCGTTTCTTATTGTGCGGTTTGTGACGGCGCCTTCTTTAAAAACAAAGAGCTGGTCGTTGTCGGAGGAGGAGACTCCGCTGTTGAAGAAGGCGTGTACTTAACCCGTTTCGCTTCGAAAGTAACAATCGTCCATCGCCGCGATAAGCTGAGAGCGCAAAGCATTCTTCAGGCGCGCGCGTTTGACAACGAAAAAGTCGACTTTCTCTGGAATAAGACGGTCAAGGAAATTCATGAAAAAGACGGAAAGGTCGGCAAAGTAACGCTGGTCGATACGGTCACGGGCGAAGAAGAAGAGTTCCGGACTGACGGCGTCTTTATCTACATCGGCATGCTCCCGCTTTCAGAGCCGTTCAAAAACCTCGGCATTACAAATGAAGAGGGCTACATCGTGACAAATGAACAGATGGAAACAAAAGTCGAAGGTATTTTTGCAGCGGGCGATATCCGCGAGAAAACCCTTCGCCAAATCGTAACGGCAACAGGCGACGGAAGCATTGCCGCACAGAGCGTTCAGCACTATATAGAAGAGCTGAAAGAGAAAGAAAAGGCTGTAAAATAACGTATTTTTATCGTCATCATGATTTAACCGCCCTGTAACACCAGTGAAACAATTATTCGTTATGATGGGTATAGTAATTGACCCCCTTTTATAATGAATTTTATTGGCACGGATGATCTTATCCGTGTCCTTTTTTTGTTTTATTTTTCCTTAAAGAGAAATTTTTACAAATTTCACAAGTTGTTCAAATTTCAATATTGAAACGTCCATTTTTGCTGTAAAATAGAATAAAAGAACGGTTTTCGCAAGCGCTTCCATTCGCTGAAAAAGCCGTTTCTTTAAGTTTTACCCGGAAAAAGCCTTAAAGCAGTCCGGAAAAAAGCGATTTTCGCGGCGGAACTGCATGTTCATTGTGAGCGGGGACAGGAAACGGTATAATAGAAAAAAGAATTGAAGGAATAAAAGGATGGGTGACAACTTTGCAAAGAGTGACGAATTGTGTGCTGACATCAGGTGATAAAGTCCTGTTGCTGCAAAAGCCCAGACGAGGCTGGTGGGTAGCCCCCGGCGGCAAAATGGAAAGCGGGGAAACCGTCAGGGACGCCGTCATCAGGGAATACCGCGAAGAGACGGGCCTGTATGTGCTGAACCCGCAGCTGAAAGGGATATTCACCTTTATCATAAAAGAAAATGATCAGGTCGTATCTGAATGGATGATGTTCACATTCGTCGCCGATCATTATACAGGTAAACATGTAGAAGAATCGGAAGAGGGCATCATCAGGTGGCATCAGGCGGGAGACGTCGGGAGCCTGCCGATGGCGCCGGGCGACGTCCATATTCTGGATTTTATGCTGAAAGGCAAAGGACTGCTTCACGGCACCTTTACGTATACGCCTGACTTTGAATTGCTGTCCTATCGCCTCGACCCGCAAGGCGAATAAACATAAGAGGGGGAGAGAAGCATGAATGCGAATGGAGGCCATGATATACAGCTTGTGATCATAACCGGAATGTCAGGGGCAGGAAAAACAGTGGCGATTCAAAGCTTTGAAGATCTCGGTTTTTTCTGTGTCGATAATCTGCCGCCATCTTTGCTGCCGAAATTTTTGGAGCTGATGAAGGAATCAAGTTCAAAAATGAGCAAAGTTGCCCTTGTTATGGATTTGCGCGGCCGCGAGTTTTTTGACAGCCTGATTGAAGCGCTTGACGAGATTGGGGAAACATCCTGGATTACCCCGCGAATTTTATTTTTAGATGCCAAGGATTTGGTTCTCGTTTCAAGATATAAAGAGACAAGAAGGTCCCATCCCCTTGCGACAACTGGCCTGCCGCTTGAGGGCATCCGAACGGAACGGGAGCTTCTCGAAGAGCTGAAAGGCCGTTCTCAAATCATCTATGATACATCCGATATGAAGCCGAAAGACCTGCGCGAAAAAATCGTCCAGCATTTTGCGGCAGATCACGGACATACCTTTACTGTGAATGTGATGTCATTCGGGTTTAAATACGGATTGCCGATCGACGCTGATCTAGTGTTCGACGTAAGGTTCCTTCCCAATCCGTACTATATCGACAGCATGAGGCCGCTGACGGGGAAAGACCAGGAAGTATCTTCATATGTGATGAAATGGAACGAAACGCAAAAGTTTCTTGAAAAATTGACCGAGCTGCTGAGCTTTATGCTTCCGTCATACAAGCGAGAAGGAAAAAGCCAGCTTGTCATCGCGATTGGCTGCACCGGCGGACAGCATCGTTCTGTGACGCTGGCTGAATACCTTGCCGATTATTTTAAAAAGGACTACTATACTCATGTTACTCACCGGGACATCGAGAAGAAAAGCAGAAAATAGCATGGCAGATCAGAAAAAAATCGCAATCTTTGGCGGAGGAACTGGCCTTTCGGTACTGCTCAGAGGATTGAAGCAGCAGCCGGTAGACATCACGGCGATTGTGACAGTCGCAGATGACGGCGGAAGCTCGGGGAGGCTGCGCGACGAGCTGAAAATTCCCCCGCCGGGGGACGTCAGAAATGTCCTCGCTGCACTGTCTGATGTCGAACCGCTTGTTGAAGACCTGTTCCAGCACCGCTTCTCTAAAGGCGGCGATTTAATCGGCCATTCATTGGGAAATTTGATTTTGGCGGCGATGACGAATATAACCGGTGATTTCTTTCACGCCGTCACTGAAATGAGCAAAGTCTTAAATGTGAGAGGAAGGGTTCTGCCCGCGGCCAATACCAGCGTTGTCCTTCATGCGGAAATGGATGACGGACAGATCATATCAGGGGAATCGACGATTCCGTCTTACGGGAAGCGGATTAAACGGGTGTTTTTAACCCCTGAAAAAATCGAACCCGTTCCGGAAACGATTGACGTGATCCGCGGCGCCGACCTGATTATTCTCGGCCCCGGAAGCCTGTATACGAGCATCTTGCCGAACCTTCTCGTTCCGAAGATAAGGGAAGAGATATTAAACGCCCCGGCAAAAAAAGTTTATATTTGCAATGTAATGACCCAGCCGGGAGAAACGCTGTACTACAGTGCGGCAGACCATGTAAAAGCGCTTAACCAGCATATGGGCGGTCCGTTTATCGATACGATCCTCGTCAACAATGAGGAAATCCCGGACGACATTCGGGAACGCTATGCGAAGGAGCAGGCACAGCCCGTCCAGTTTAATATTGATGATCTGTCTGCGATGGGGCTTGAGGTCATCAAAGATCAGATTGTGACATACGAGAATGGCGTGATCCGTCATGATACACATAAAGTCGCTTCGCTACTTGTTGATTTGTTAAAAGAATAGCAGGCCTTGGAATGGGGGTGTCTATAATATGTCATTTGCATCGGAAACGAAAAAAGAACTTACAAACCTTGAAGTAAAGGATTGCTGCGCGAAAGCAGAGCTCTCTGCCCTCATTCGGATGAACGGTTCATTGTCTTTCTCAAACCGAAAAGTGGTTCTCGACGTCCAGACCGAGAACGCGGCCATCGCCAGAAGAATTTACACATTGCTGAAGAAACAATACGATGTTTCCGTTGAACTGCTCGTTCGAAAGAAAATGAGACTGAAAAAAAACAATGTCTACATCGTACGCCTGATCGAAAATGCCAAGCCGATTCTCGAGGACTTGAAAATACTCGGAGACAACTTTGTCATTGCCAGAAACATCTCCGAAGACTTAGTCAAAAAACGATGCTGCAAACGGTCTTATATGAGAGGGGCATTTTTAGCCGGGGGTTCTGTCAACAATCCCGAGACATCTTCTTACCACCTCGAGATTTTTTCGCTGTACAAAGAGCATAATGATTCATTGTGCAGGCTCATGAATCAGTTCCATTTAAACAGCAAAACGCTTGAGCGGAAAAAGGGATACATCACGTATCTGAAGGAAGCCGAAAAAATCACCGAGTTTTTGAATGTGATCGGCGCGCATAATTCGCTGCTCCGCTTTGAAGACGTCCGGATCGTGCGCGATATGAGAAACTCGGTCAACCGGCTCGTCAATTGCGAGACCGCCAATTTAAACAAAACGATCGGCGCTTCTCTGCGGCAGGTGGAAAACATCAAGCTGATCGACGAAAGAATCGGGCTTGATGCGCTGCCGGAAAAGCTGAGGGAAATCGCTCAGCTCCGCATTGATTATCAGGAAGTAACATTAAAGGAACTCGGGGAAATGGTGTCGAGCGGAAAAATCAGCAAATCGGGCATCAACCACCGACTTAGGAAACTGGATGAAATAGCTGAGCAGCTGCGTTCAGGACAATCTGTCTCTTTAAAATAGGGAATGGGGGAGATCGTATGGTTCAACAAAAAGTGGAAGTTCTTTTAAAAACAGGGCTTCAAGCGCGCCCAGCGGCATTGTTTGTTCAAGAAGCCAACCGTTTTCAATCAGATATTTTTCTGGAAAAGGGAGATAAAAAAGTGAATGCCAAAAGCATCATGGGGCTGATGAGCCTTGCTGTCAGCTCCGGATCGGAAGTCACGCTGATCGCTGACGGATCCGATGAACAAGATGCCCTTGATGCACTGACTGCATATGTTCAAGAGAAAGAAGCTAAACCTTTATGAGGTTTGGCTTTTTCTCATTGATAAGCGGAAGGAGAATTACCGATGACGACGATGCTCGATTCGCTGTTTAAGAGGATTGGATACAAGCCAGGTCAGCAGGTGACATTTGCCGACTTGCCTTTTATCGCTGCTGGCTTTGCAGTTTCCATTTGAAAATGGCGCGGTTTTAAGAAACGAACGGATTTCGATGACGAAAACAGAGCTGACGGAAGCCTTGCTGAACAATAAAAGGGGCGGTTTATGCTATGATTTGAACGCTTTTCTTTACTATGTGCTGACAGAGCTCGGCTTTTCCGTTCACATGGTCCGCGGAACGGTATTTAATGCAAAAGAGCAGGCGTGGGCGCTGACGGGAACGCATGTCGCCGTTATTCTGCGGGAAAGCGATGAAACCTATTTGCTTGATACTGGATTCGGCATCAACCTGCCGCTTGCCCCTGTTCCGTTCTCAGGTGAACCCATCACCTCAAAAACAGGAGCTTACCGTATCAGGAAAACAAAGACAGATAAAGGAGATTACCTTCTTGAAATGGATAAGGGAGAGGGGTGGCAGACCGGCTACGCATTTTCGCTGACGCCAATCGATGAAGCGGCGCTTGCGTGCGTGCGGGATGCGATTTTCGATGAGGAAGCGTCTCCCTTTAATAAAAACCCGCTCGCTTCCAAGCTGACAAAGGACGGAAAGTTAATTTTGTCGAAGGATCACTTCACAAAGCAAACCGGAAGCGGTTTGACGAAAGAAGATGTGAACGCCGGAGATTTCCAGAACATTTTCGTTCAAGCATTTTTTGACTGAAGCACCACTGCGCGCATCAATTAAATAAGCGGACGCCTGTCTGCAGCGCCCGCTCGTTTTCTGTTTTATCCTTCTGTTTTCAGCTGAAAGCCGTCCAGAGTTTCTTCGGCTTCGCGAAAAAGCTGCAAATATGCTTCGGCTTGATCGCCCAAGTAAATCCGGCTTTTTTCGATATTCTTCCACTCGATCAGCAAAGGCATGCCGACCCAGCCGGTCAGACAATCCCACAGCGCGTCAAGGTTCTCGCCATAGTAGTCCGGAAGCTCCAGCTGTTCTTTTAATGTTTGGTGAAGGTCTGATACACTCGTGATCTTGTCTCCGTTTAAAGTGACTTGTTTCATATGATCATCTCATTCTCGTAAACGTTTTATAGTGGTCAGTTGTTTTATAAACCAGTCTGTCGCTGGAATAGACGATCCGGTCTGACCCCCGGAATCCCGATGTATAGTTGATGTCGGCTTCTCTCCATACGCGTCCGGCCGCATCTGGAAGCAGCTTTTCTCTGTTTTGAAAGATATCGCCGCCGATGCTTTTTCCAGGCGCTACTTCTGCGAGATTGCCTTTTTGCGGGTCCCACCCTAATTTTGCCGCTTCTGCTTTTGTGATGAAGTTGTCAGGCAGCCTGCCGTATTTCACGATATAGTCTGCAACACCTTCAAACGTATTAATGACCTCATTTGACTGAACGGTGCTGCCTTTTTCTGCATGCGGCCCTTCAGCTGAGCTTGTAAAAAGGTTCCCCGCCAGAAAGCCGAGCGCGAGAACAATCCCAAGCGCAAGTGTGGATAATATTTTTTTCACGGATAAAGTCCTCCCCATCTTTAGACTTTATAGCATAAACATGAAGAATGTGCCTTCATGGGATTGAACAGCTGCATTTCCTCATTTCTATTCCGTCTGTAATCATATTGAATTGTACCTCAAAACATGCTCAGAAATCATTATAGTATTGTAAATTTTCCATGAAACCCGAGGACGGGAACGGATCGCCGCGGTTTCCTATTTGACTCCCGGAATGTCAGTCAAGATTTGAAGAAAAAACCAACTGCTTTTCATCAGTTCTTTTCAATGGAAATGTGAAATAGGCGGTAAAGTTCCTTTGCGCCCGCGGGCGTGACTGCAACGGCCCGTGTGCGCGGGCGCCGCTCGATCCAGCCCATGCGGATAAAAGCGTCGAGCAGTGCGGAGCCCAGGGCACCGGCAATGTGATGCCGCCTTTCACTCCAATCCAGGCATTTATGGCAAAAAGAGCGCCGTTTCTTTTTGACTTCCCCAACATCGATGCCAAGTTCCTTCAAAAATAATTCTCCTGCTTCAGTCACGGTAAAAGCCGTCTCTTCTTCTTTCAACACGCCCATCTCCACGAGCCGCTCCGCAAGTGTGACGCCGAGCGATCCAGCCAAGTGATCATAGCATGTCCGCGCTTTTCTGACCGCCCGATCTTCGGCTGACTGCCGGAAAGAGCGAATTTCAGCAGGGGGGGCTATGTTGAGCAGAGTTTCCAGCGATTGTGCAACTTTGCCATCTTTGAGCCGGTAATAGCGGTGCCGTCCTTGCTTCCGGCATGTCAGCATTTCGGCGTCAAGCAGTTTGGAAAGGTGAAAGCTTGCTGTCTGCTGTTTGATTCCCGCATATCCGGCCAGCTCGGTAGCTGTATAAAACCGGTCATCAAGCAATGCGGTTAAAATCGCGGCCCGCGACGGATCGGTGACAAGCTTGGCGACCTCGGCGATATTCGGATTCACGGTCATGACACTTCCTCCTAAAATGTAATCGATACTTCGATGTTAATTGAAATATTGGAGAATTACAATAAAAGCATAAAAGGAGGAGACCGATATGCATCTAAACAGCAAAATTATTCAGCCAAGCATTTTATACTACGGAACACCCGTCATTTTGCTCAGCACGCTGAACGAAGACGGTTCCACGAATCTCAGCCCGCTTTCCTCTTCTTGGGCGCTTGGGGATTCGATCGTACTCGGCGTCAGCACCTGCGGCAAAGCATTGGAGAATTTAGAGAGACAAGCCGGATGTGTCATCAATGTGCCGGATTCATCTTTATGGAGCAATGTAGAACGGCTCGCTTCCTATACCGGCAAACGATGCGTTCCGGAAGAAAAAAAGCGGCTCGGCTTTACATACCTTAAAGAAAAGTTTGCAGCCGGCGGATTTACGGCAGCAGATTCCCTGGCGGTGAAACCTGACAGAGTCGCCGATTGTCCGCTTCAAATTGAAGCGGAAGCCGTCAATATCCGCATTTCAGAACATTCACCGTATTTTGCCGTCATTGAAACAAAAGTGCTTCATGTGCACGCACATGAAGCGATTATAAAAGGGGAACACCACATCGATCCTCAAAAATGGGGGCCTTTAATTTATCTTTTTAGACACTATTTTGGTTTAGGACGCGAGCTCGGCAAAACATTCCGGGCCTGAATGTAAGAATGTGCGTCATCTCAGTTCTTTGACTATATCTTTTGGCTGTCTGCCCTGAAGACCGTCAATCAGGTTTTGGACGGCGCTTTTCAGCATGTTGACGTGTGTGACAAGAGTGGATGATCCAATGTGGGGAACGAGGGTCACATTGGAAAGGCTTAGGAGCGGATTGTCTTTTTCAATCGGCTCCTTTTCAAATACATCAAGTCCGGCTCCTTTAATCCATCCTTCTTTCAGCGCTTGAATCAACGCTTGTTCGTCAACGGTTTTGCCGCGGGAGATGTTGATGAAAATGGATGACGGTTTCATTTTTTTGAATTCAGCTTCGCCGATAAGGCGGTATGTCTCATCTGTGAGCGGTGTGATCAGAACAATGAAATCCGAGCGTTCCAACAATTCATGAAAGCCCGTATAAACCGCGCCGGTTTTTTTCTCTGTGTCGGGTTTGCGGCTGCGGCTGTAATAGAGCACTTCCATATCAAAACCCAAGGCCGCCCGTTTGGCGACTTGTTCTCCGATTCGTCCCATTCCGATGATGCCGAGCGTCCGGTGATGGACATCGCATCCGAACAAGCTTTCATCATCCTCTGATTTGGTCCATTTTCCATCGCGGATGTAGCGGTCGAGCTCGGCGATTCGCCGCGCTGAGGAAAGGATCAGACCGAAAGCGAGGTCTGCGACTGTGCCGTCAAGAATGTATGGTGTGTGAGTGCCGATAACCGATTTTTCTTTCATTGCTTCAATGTCAAAGTTGTCATAGCCGACGGAGTTGTTGCTGACGATTTTTAACTTCGGCGCATTGCATAATAATTCACGGTTGATTTTTGTCCCTGAGGTTAAAAGACCGTCTGCTTCCTTGATTTTTTCGAGCAGGGTCGATCTGGGAATGCGCTCGCGCGAAGTCCAAATTTCATATGTGCAGTGTTCGGCGAGCATCTCTTCGATTTCTTTTGGGACCGGTTTTGTGACATATACAAACGGTTTCATCTGCATTCTCCTTCCGCGTATCATCTGCTTCTATTATAGAGGAAAAACGGCTTCTATAAAAATCAAAGTCTGTTCCGAATAAACGCAGGACTATCAGCTCAATTATTGTTGTTTAGAAAATCATAGATACTTATTTCAGTTTTTTAATTTATTTTAATGCATTTTTATAACTATAAATCCAAATATTAGATGTTCTATTTTGCTTCCAGTTCTATTTTTATAGGTGAAGAACAGTGTAGATTTTATTATTTTAGAAAGATATAAAATTAGACTTTTTAAAATATTCAGTACATTTATAGTGAATTTTTTGATTCGAATCCAAATCGAAAAACCATGTGCTATAATTCGGCTGTAACAATATCAAGGTCATATGACTATGAAAAGGAGTGAGAGAGAAATGGCGATTTTAACTTCCATTTTGAAGCGAAATCAGTCTTTTGTAGAGGAAAAGGGGTACGAGTTTTATGAAACGACAAAATTTCCGGAGAAGAAACTTGTGATTTTGACATGTATGGACACGCGTTTATTAGAACTGCTCCATCATGCAATGGGGTTAAGAAATGGAGACGCAAAAATCATTAAGAATGCGGGGGCCGTTGTTTCTCACCCTTTTGGAAGCGTCATGCGCAGCATTCTTGTGGCTGTCTATGAGCTGCAGGCTGAAGAAGTCTGCGTGATCGGCCACCATGAGTGCGGTATGGCAAGCCTGAACGCTTCATCTATCCTTCAAAAGGCCAAACAGCGGGGGATTGATGATGGCTGTCTCGAACTCCTGCAGCATTCAGGCATCGACTTGGACACATGGATGACGGGCTTTGACAGCGTTGAAGACAGCGTCAGCCACAGCGTGAACATGGTTCGGAATCATCCGCTGATGCCTTCAGACGTTCCGGTGCACGGATTGGTGATTGATCCAAAGACCGGCCGTTTGGATGTTGTGGAAGATGGTTATTCACGTGAAGACGTTTTGCTTTCGGAAATGGGGAGGATAGATTGAATGTTACGTTTTTCAGGCAGATTTGAAGGATACAGCCTTAAACGGTTTCAAAAAGATATTGTAGCAGGAATGGTCGTTGGAGTCGTCGCAATTCCGCTTGGCATGGCTTTTGCCATAGCTTCGGGGGTGAAACCGGAACACGGTCTTTACACAGTGATTGTCGCCGGTATTTTGATTTCGCTTCTCGGCGGGTCGAAATACCAGATTGGCGGACCGACAGGCGCTTTTGTTCCGATCCTGTTCGCTATTGTGCTCCAATACGGATTTGAGAATCTGCTGATTGCCGGTTTTATGGCCGGAGTGATTCTCGTCATATTAGGGCTGCTAAAACTCGGCAAGATTATCAAGTTTATTCCGCGGCCGGTGATCATCGGGTTTACGGCCGGCATCGCAGTGATTATTTTCACCGGAGAAATCGCCAAGTTTTTAGGTTTGAGGAATGTTGAGAAGCATGAGAGTTTTTATATGAATATGCGAGAGGTTGTCATCAACCTGAACACGCTCAGCTTCTACAGCATTTTGACGGCTGTCGTATCGCTCTTCTTTGTGCTGTTTACGCCAAAGATTCTGCCGAAAGTGCCGGGAGCGCTTGCAGGCTTGCTTGTATCGACGGTCATGGCCACGATGATGTTTCCTGAACAGGTGGTAACGATCGGCTCAGCTTACGGCGAAATTCCGCGCAGCTTGCCGAGCTTTCAATTTCCTGAATTGTCATTGGAAAAAATCATTTACCTGCTGCCTCCCGCTCTTGCGATTGCGATGCTCGGCGGAATCGAATCGCTGCTTTCCGCGATGGTGGCAGACAATATGAAGGGAACAAGGCATGACAGCAATAAAGAGCTTGTCGGCCAGGGGGTTGCGAACATTGCCGCACCGCTGTTCGGCAGAATTCCGGCGACAGGCGCGATTGCCCGTACGGCAACCAATATTAAAACGGGTGCTGCTTCTCCGATTTCAGGGATCGTGCACGGCGTGTTTGTTTTATTGGTCCTGCTTTTGTTTGCGCCATACGCTTCCCTTATCCCGCTTGCAAGCATGTCGCCGATTTTAATGGTGGTCGCTTGGAATATGAGTGAGCGGAAAGAGTTTGTAAACATTTTGAAAATTAAGAATTCCGACTCTGCCGTGCTTGTCGTCACATTTCTTTTAACGGTTTGGCAGGACCTTGTATTTGGAGTGGCGGCCGGGATCCTGCTGGCGATCATCACCTTTATCGTCAGAATGAGCAAATCGTTCCGCATTAAAAAGGATGTGTCTGAATCGATCGTCCAGTCGGCTGCTGCAGCGGAAGAAAAGAAATTCCACCGCTCTGTCAGCATTTATTCTGTTGAAGGCCCGCTGTTTTTCGGCTCATCGAATTCATTGGAGGATTCAATTTTGGACAAAGGCCACCCGCCAAAACTCCTCATCCTGCTTATGAACAAAGTAGACTACATGGATTCTTCCGCAGAAGGCAGCTTGATGACGATCGTCAACCGTGTCCACCAGCAAAACGGCAAAGTGATGATTGTCGGGCTGCAGCAGCAGCCGCGTGAGCTTCTTCATAAAACAGGGCTGTTTCATAAAATCGGCAAAAAGCATTTTGTCGACAGGCCTGAACAAATATTTGACGTGACATAACTGAAGAAAACCGCCTGTTCCGGGCTGACCGAAGCAGGCGGTTGCTTTTATTCGGCGGCTTTTACATATGTGCCTTTTTTCATTGTGGCTATTGCCGTTTCTTTCATCAAAAGGACGTCTTTTGAAAGTGTGGAGGCGGGGACTTTTCTTCCGTTAACGGCGACTTTTGGATCGATCCATCTTACCTTTAAAGTTTGATGAAAAGTAAAATCGTCTTCGTCTCCTTGCTTAACGCTCTGGCTCGCTGTACTGAGCCTTTCAAGCGTTTCCCGGAAGCACGCTTTTTGCTTTAGCATCGCAAGCAGTTCCGTGTCGGTTTTGAAAAAATCGCGTCCCGTGATGATACGCATGTCAAGCGCCTTTTTCAGCATTTGGCTGAGTGTACAGAGCGCATATACATTGAGGGGATTCATAAAGAAGTCAATTACCTCTTGATAGTAAAGGCGGGTGAACCATTCGGCGTGCTCTGTCGAAGTGCAGCAGATTTCGCCTTCGACAACGGTCAGTCCGGTTTCTAAAAATCGTCGAATCTCTTCTTGGTCGCCAAACCCGTAGGCTAAAGAGTCGCGAAGCGTGTAATCGATGCGATCCGCACATAATGAAGGAGCCGGCTGCTCCAGCAGCGTCCATTTTTTTTCATCGTATAAGATATCTTCATCTTTGAATCCGTATGTATCCAGAATCCAGGGGATATCAGATTGCTTGACCCATTGCCGAAACATCTGTTCATGGTAATCTTCGTTTTCCATGTTAAATACATCATCAGCCACATGGGAAAATGCCGTATGGGAAACATCGTGAAGCAAACCTGCAATTTGTTCTTCAAGGCTTCCGCCAAGCCTGCGGATCAAAAGCATAACCCCGATGCTGTGTTCGCAGCGGCTGATGTTCCATGCGGGATTGACGAGAAAGCATGCTCCGCCTTGGTGAATCCCATTTAGACGCTGAACGGCTTTTGAATGAATGAGGTCTGTCAGCACAGGCTCCAAATCTGCCTCGCCGTAAAGGCGGTCATTGATCTTCATGATGCTCTCCTGCAAATCTTTTCGTCAGTTTGCGGCGGTGGGCATCCATCATGTCTTCCAATGAAACATCGTATATGCCGGCAAGCATAATCAAATTCCCCATCACATCGCCCATTTCTTCGATCAGTTCCTTTTTCAGTTCAGCAGCCGGCCGTTTTGCTTCATCAGGACGGTCTCTTCCGATTTCGTATGCCCTGACCGCTCTCGCCAGTTCACCGGCCTCTTCCATTAAAAATCCCATCCGGATGAAAGGTCCGTATTCGCTCCATCCCCTTTTCCGATAAAATGTCTTTGTCCATTGCTCCGCGTCTGTGATTGTCATAAGTCTACACTCCCATTTAGAAATTCAATTATATTATCGCACACGGAACAAACAATATATAGTACAATGTTAATTGCTTTTATCAATATATGGAGTTGGAGTGAGCGAAAGTGAAAACGGTATGCGTATATTCAGGATCAAATATGGGGACGGACCCGGCGTACAAGAAGAAAGCTGCAGAGCTTGGTGTTTATATTGCCGAGAAGGGGCTTCGCCTTGTTTATGGAGGATCGAGAATGGGATTGATGGGCGTGATTGCGGATACCGTATTGAAAAACGGCGGGGAAGTTGTCGGCGTTATGCCGAAAGGACTTTTTACAGGGGAAATCGTTCATCAGCAGCTGACAGAGCTGATCGAAGTGAGCGGCATGCATGAGCGCAAAGCGAAAATGAGTGAATTAGCTGACGGCTTTATCGCGATGCCCGGAGGCTTCGGTACGTTTGAAGAGCTGTTTGAAGTGCTTTGCTGGGCCCAGATCGGCATTCATCAAAAGCCGATCGGACTTTACAATGTGAACGGCTATTTTGACCCACTTCTTAAAATGCTCGAATACAGCGTTCAAGAGGGCTTTTCGAATGAATCGCACCTTCAGCTGATTCATGCTTCGGCGAGCCCCGCGGAATTGATCGGGAACATGAATGATTATCGCTACCCTGTCCTCGAGAAAAAGTGGAAGGATTTATAGAAACTCTTACATAATGAGCGGAGGTACGGTAACATAAAAAAGCTGCCGATGACTTCGGCAGCTTTTTTTGCTGTTTACTTCTGTGCGTCGATATTGCGTGTGAGCACTTTATCAATCAGGCCGTATTCTTTTGCTTCTTCAGCCGTTTTGAAGTTGTCACGGTCTGTATCGCGCTCGATCACTTCAAGCGGTTGTCCAGTGCGCTCTGCAAGAATTTTGTTCAGTTTGTCACGCAATGAAAGAATGCGCTTCGCGGCAATTTCGATTTCTGTTGCCTGACCTTGCGCTCCGCCAAGCGGCTGGTGGATCATGACTTCACTGTTTGGAAGAGCGTAGCGCTTCCCTTTCTCGCCGGCTGCGAGAAGGAACGCACCCATAGATGCCGCCATTCCCGTACAAATCGTAGAGACTTGAGGTTTAATGAACTGCATGGTGTCATAAATCGCCATGCCGGCTGTGATAGAGCCGCCAGGGCTGTTAATATAGATGCTGATATCTTTTTCTGGATCTTCGGCTTCAAGGAATAGAAGCTGAGATACGATGGAGTTCGCAACATTGTCATCGATTGCTGATCCCAGCATAATGATACGGTCTTTCAACAAGCGTGAGTAAATGTCATACGCTCTTTCCCCGCGGTTCGTCTGTTCAATGACTGTAGGTATTAAATTCATAATGCTCCTCCTTCACCTTAAAAGGTAAGTATGTAGTTTAATCATACATTTTTGGTCAATAAAGGTCAAACAAAAAGCCGCCTTCATTAAAAAGACATACTGGGGTTTATTTTTCCCATTTTAAAGGACATTCAAACAAAAGATCAACTTTACAGAGGAAAGTATAGAAAAATGGGGTCTAAGTCCATTGATCTTCAATTTAATTTATAGGAAAAAAGGAAGCCGGTTATATATGTGAACGCGGACAAGAGCGTTCAGGGTTCCAAAATAAGAAGAAACCAAAGCTGATCGTATTTCTTTTATGGTGGTTTCTCGGAGGTGTTGCCGCTCACAGATTTTATCTGGACGAGAGAAAAGACTGCGCTGTAGCCATGCTGCTTCTCTGCCTTGTCAAAACAACGGACGAAGTAAGAAATCGAGTATAATCTGAACCTGCATTGTTTCGAGCAAGAGATTGTGATTGACTTTTTAAAGAACAGCCCTTATAATATAAATTGCTGACGTTAAAAAATCATATTGTGCGCTCGTAGCTCAGCTGGATAGAGCGGTGGTTTCCGGTACCACGTCTGCCGGGGGTTCGAATCCCTCCGAGCGCGTTTTCACGTTTTAGCCCCGTCATATCAACGTTTTCCGACGGTCCGTTAAAGCGAAAAGTGTAGCGGAAGGACACGATCTGTGAAGAAACGGATTGACGTTTTTAGCGGATTTCGTGTCGCCTATATCGGACTAGTTCGAGTCTTCTACGAATGCCTTGCGGAATAATATTTCGGGAGGCTTTTTGTATGGCGATAATTAGACGAAAGCAAGGCGTTAGGTACCGGCGCGATGTAAGTCAAACGGAGCTGAGACCGTCTTATATGACCGTTCAAGACGCTCTAGATGCGGTGGTTTTGGTGTTTACAACCGAGAACTACCGCGATCGAACGATTAATGACTATCGAAGATATTTCGACGAATTTACGGAAGTAACAGGGATTCGTATGACGGACCCTGTAACGTCTGTTAGCGAAGATCATTTTCGTAGTTATATCACGATAATGTTAAAGCAACGCAAGCTATCACCAGTTACGATTAATATTAGGCTTGGCGGCATCAAGTCGATATTTAGCCGAATGGTGGAGCGAGAAATCATAAACGAAAGCCCCGCCAAGAAAATTACGAAACTGCGTGTCGATCAAACGAAAATAAAGAGCCTGACCGATTCGCAAGTAAGGCGTTTCTTTGGTGTAATTGACAAGGATACTTATGCTGGTTTCCGCGATTACGTAGCGTTCTATGTATCGTTAAAATGCGGCCTTCGTTCGAATGAGTTGGAAGGCCTTAATCCAGATGATATCGACTTTGAAAATAAGGTACTCATGCTCCCGGGGGCGATTAATAAGAACCGAAAGAATCGAATGGTTCCCATGACGGACAAAGTTGCGGAGATTCTAAAACAGCTCCGCATAGAGACAACCGAATATTTTGGGGCCGTGAGAAAAGTCTTCGTTAATCAATACGGAGAGGAAGTATCTAAGGATCATCTAAGAAAGCGGGCAGATAAGTATGCTAAATTAGCGAATTTGAAAAACGAGTGCAGGGCGAGCATTCACAGTCTTCGTCATACTTTCGCAATCAATTACCTGCGCAACGGGGGCGATATTCGGTCGTTACAAAAAATACTAGGTCACGCCGACTTAGAATCAACGCAAGTATATCTTGACTACGTAGATGATGTAGTAATCGAACAGTTTAATAAAGCGAGTCAAAACGACAAGCTCGATGTGTAACGAATTAACCTCGTCTTTTAAGGCGGGGTTATTTTTTTTGTCTAAAACGGTGCCAAGTCGAAATTACATACGCATCTATTATTGAACGCAGAAAAACG
Source organism: Bacillus paralicheniformis (assembly GCF_001042485.2). Lineage (GTDB taxonomy): Bacteria > Bacillota > Bacilli > Bacillales > Bacillaceae > Bacillus > Bacillus paralicheniformis. Next base: position 3,078 of record NZ_LBMN02000006.1, on the reverse strand, counting down.
TGTGCCAATCCGAAAGTGACTTCGCAGTTATTTATGACAGCGAAATTATAAAAACGGTGTCCATTTCGGAAAGTTGATGCGCAGTTATAAGTGAAGGCGGAAAAAATTTCGAATCGAGTGTTGCAAAAACGAATACTACCTACGTGTTATAAAGTGTAAGGAGGTTTTCGAATGGCAAATGAAGTTAAGACGTTCAGTTATGAGCAACTAGACGAAAATACAGCGAAATTTCTGCGAGCCAAGGAGAATAACATGCGCGAGATTGTTGGTCGGGCATATACGGAATTAGGTCGAGAATTAAAGGAGGCTCAAGAATGTCTGGCTAAAAACCGGTACGGGTGTTTTCGTGAATGGCTGCGCTCTATAGGAATTAAAAAAGATGCAGCAATTAGGTTAATTCAGAGGTACGAGTTAATTGTCTCAAAGTGAAGGCGGAAAAATTTCGATATTGATGTCGCAAAAATGACGATCCCTGTGGGGTTGTATAAGTGAAAAATGATAAATGTTATTGGAGGGATGAGTGTGGGTGTGCCTTCTCAGTTTGATTATAGTCAGCTAGATGGAAAAATATCTGCTTTCCTCAAAGAAAAAGAAGTTGTTATGAAAGAAATTGTTAACCGAGCATACACAGAACTTGGTCGGGAGCTAAGAGAAGCTCGAAGTGTACTTTCTAAGAATGGGTATGGATGCTTCAGGCAGTGGACAGAGTCGATTGGATTGAAAAAAGATGCTGTAAATCGTTTAATACAACGTTACGAATTAATTGTCGCATCGTGCGACGAACAGGCGTCTCTCCTCGAAGACCTACCCGTCTCACTAACGTACGAAATCGCACGCCCATCCGCAGAGTCAACCGAACCGAAACGTCAAGCTAAACAGGCGGTCCTAAATGGCGAAGTCAAAACGCTAAAGGAGTACAGGGAACTATTGGCGGAGAAGGAAGCGGCAGAGGCAGCGCTTAAGCAAGCGGAATCTCAACGGGAGCAAGCGGTGCGGGAAGCGGATATACTTCGCGACAAACTCGAACGAGTCGAAGAAGCCGAACCGGAAATTCAGACGGAATACGTCGAAGTTAAAACGCCTGATCCGGAACTACTCGCTGAAAACGAACGATATAAAGAATTGTTCGGAGACATTTCGATGTATGAAGGACGGACAACACGCGTGACTAACGGAGACGCTATCACGTATACGGTTCGAGAGTTCTCCGAGGATGTTAGGAAATTCGTTGAGAAGTACGGGCATCTAACGCACTTTGCCCAAGAGTTTAACGAAATGATTGACGAAGGTAAAGAGGAGTACCGAAAGTCCATCCATGTGATGCAGACGCTTATGAATTCGATACAGCGTGCTATGAATGAAAAAGAAGCAATTATTATAAACGGATAAAGGAGCGATTTAAATGTTAACAATCAAAAACGTAAAAGACGGTGGAGTAGCTTACATCTTCGGAGCAGAATATGCGGGGGTTGCGAAGGCGTTATTTCCTCAATTCGCACAGCGGTTATTAGGCGGCAGCAATGAGAAATCAGTTGCAGAAAAACCTAAGACCAGGCTGAACGACATCTATAAAAAAGTTGAGCAATCGTTGCCTTCACCGAACAAGGAGACTACAACATACACCCGACTAAAAGGACTGTCCCATGAAAAGGCTGCAAACGAAATTATAACGATTCTTTACGAAAAGATGGGGAATGCGGTACCTCAGCAACTACGTCCTTTCTATACAGAAGTTGAATCCCGTCTCGGAGTTCAATTCTCAAGGCTCCATAAAGAGCGTCTTCGAGCAGCCAAAGGGCATGCGGGTAAGTATCCTTACCGTAAAATGGACACGATCCTTTTACACGCTAGCAGAGAGGCCGTACTCGAAATCGCAGAAAACTACGCATTCGAAGGATGATAAACGAATGACAAACGAAGAACGAGGCGTTTTGGATTTACGCGAGCACAAATTCGCACAGGTAGCGAGCAGCGTGTTATCTGACGTCAAGATTCTCGACAAGAGTGCGCAAAAGCTCGTTTATACGATGTTGTCGATGCACGCGGACAATCACAGCAAGCAGTCGTTTCCTTCGATCAAGACGTTGGCAGCCGAATGTTTCTGTTCGGAGAATACGGTCCGGGAGGCATTGCGGAAGTTGAAGGAAGTCGGCTTGATCGATATTCGCGAAAGAAGGAGTAAAGAGAGCGGACAATTATCGAACCTGTACGTGCTTCTACCGATCCCGAAAGCATTCGAAAATGAAGCCGGGGGTTCATGAGGTGAACCCGTCCCTTGCTCAAACGACAGACGAACTATACTCATTTACTATACGCATTATCTATACTCAATTAAATAATAGCGCTCATATACATTCGCGCGGATATTCTTAAATAAAAGATGTATCGCGATAAAGGAACATCTGCAAGAGAGAGCGTATGCGAACGATTGCTAGGTCTTACTAATAAACGAAAGGATGTGCGGTATGTTTACGAAATACGAGCTCGCTGTTCTATACGAAGCTTTAAATGACTTGCGCCCGGAAACTTGCGCGCTGGTACAAGATGAGCTGCCGGTTTCTGTTTCAGAACTACGCGTTAAAGTTAAGCGACTAATTAACGAAGGAGCTGACGAAAGTGACGGAAGTACAAACGAATGACCTAAAGTCGACAATCGAATTTTTACTCGACAATATGGAGCTCGTCGCCCGCCAAGTCGAACTGAACGCGGTCCTGATGCGAAAAGGAAAGGACGCCCTTATCCGCGCAGGATTCACCGAAGACCAGGCGTTTGAAATTATCAAAGCGAGAGGAGCGATGCTGTAATGACGATTGAAATCCCGATTTCCCACGATTACAAACTCACGTCAGACGAACGCAATATCATCGTAAATGAACGCTATTTCACCGATCCAACGAAAGCGCCGAACTGGCCGAAGCGTCTCGCCGAAAATCCCGACCTGGATCCATCACCAATCGCACGTTGGCGGGAGATCGCGTACTTCTCATCGGTTGATCGCGCAATCATGTTCGTCATGGATCGGCGCGTAAAACTATCGGACGCCACGACGCTGGAAGACCTCGCACGAATTATACGGG
>NZ_LBMN02000005.1 GCF_001042485.2 Bacillus paralicheniformis | reverse complement strand
ATCTAACCGCAATTGAAACGCCACAAGTGAATGACACATATATGATGTTTGAAGTTTAAGCAGTGGTCCCACTTGAACGTTATCCTGAGCGTGGGTTTCGACATGTCTGAGGAAGATATTAAGGGTCATAGGTTAGAAAAAAGTTTTCAAACTAAGGTTTCTAAAAATTTGCATTAAATTTATTAAAAGGCAGCCGAAACTGGTTGCTTTTTGTGGTTATTTTAAGAGACATGGCACCAATGACAAGTCGAATAACCGATGCTGACAAGTACCGGCTTGTTTTCGTGTTTCGCTTTTTCGAAGGCTTCTTCGCCCCAGGGGTACCAGTCGACGGGGTTGTGGGCGTGTTGGAGTAAGTATGGTGACTTCTCAGCGATTAATCTATTGGGTTTACTTTTGTTTGGCATGGGATCACCTTCTTCCTAGAATTAGTGTATATTTAACTTAACACATTTTTTCAAAAATAATCCCTGTTTCTTTATACAGCTGACTGTTCTTTAGTATTGTACTTAGGAATGCGTATTACCCCCGAAGCAGTTAGAACGCCCAATATAACTAACACAGCCCCAATAACTTGCAATGCCTTTATCGGTGTTCCAACAGCAAATGAAATAATCATCGTTACAACGGGAACAAGGTTGAAAAATAAAGATGTTTTACTTGCCCCAATCTCCTTAATCCCTTGATTCCACCATAGGTAACCCAAAACACTTGTAAAGAAAGCCATAAAGGCAATTGCTCCCCAAACTCCAATCGGGATGTTCGGTAAAGAAGCAGGATTGGATGTAAATAAGGAAGCTACTATTAAACTAACAGCACCGATAACCATCGTATAAGTGGTTGTAGATAGCGGAGTTCCATCCTTTACAAACCGACGTCCAATTACACCATAAAGTGCCCAACAAACGTTACCTGTAAAGATTATTAAGTCTCCGCCTGAAATTGATAAGGTTTTAATGGTTTCGATAGAACCTTGTGTAATAACTAACAATACACCGATGAAAGCAAAGAATATACCGAGCACTTGTTTTTTTGTCATTTTGTCCTTTAAGATAATTCGAGCGAGAATTGCTGTTAATAAAGGATTCAGCCCCATTATTAATGCTCCGTTAACGGGAGATGTATATTTCAAACCAACAAAAAACAATGCATTAAATCCAAAGATCCCTATAATTCCAAGAACAATGTATGAAACGGCGTTTTTCCGTAATTGACTCTTGTTTATACCTTCAGTAAAAATCAAAATGATGAGCATCACTGCAGCCGCTAAACCGAAACGCCATGCCGCAGAAGACGAGGGAGAAAAATATCCAACTGTATATTTTGCAAGATTAAAAGTAGCTCCCGTGAAAATAGAGAAACCAAGTAACATCATGTATATATTTAAATGTTTCATTTGTTTTCCACTTCCTCTTTCAAAATTGAATAATATGTATCCAATTTTCCTTTTGTAGTAGAAATCACTTCTTCCAGCTCCCTTTTTTTAATTTCCATTTTCTCTAAGTGTTTGGTTAAAATCTCAATACGTTTATTTATAGATGGGGAGAGTTGTGCCGATTTAACATCCGAACTGATTTTTTCCAAAATGCATCCGTCTTTGACAAACTCATTAATATCCTCCAAAGACATACCTGTTTCCTTTAAACTTTTCAGGAATAACATGAACTGAATATCAGTCTCCGTATAAAAACGCCTTCCGCTGTTTTTTCGTTTTGGTGGTGGAAGTAACCCAATCTTTTCATAATATCTTAATGTATACGAACTAATACTAGTCTTCTCAGCAGCTTTACTAATGGAATACAACAAACATCATCCCTCTCATTTGATTAAAGTTAGTTTACAACTTAGAGTTAACTCTAAGTCAAGCAAATAAAAAAACCTGCTACCGCATGGTTACGGATGACAGGTTTTAAAAAATGAATGACATAAAAGGTAAACTGTATTATTTGAACAAATGGCATTATCGTTTAAAATGGCTGCTGTTATCTTTTAATGATGTTCCACACGAGTTGATTATCCCGGGCTATTAATGACAAGTCGAATAGCCGATGCTGGCAAGTATCGGCTTTTTTCGTGTTTCGTTTTTTGAAAAGGGTTCCAGTCGACGGGGTTGTGGGCGTGTTGGTGTAAGTATGGTGACCTCTAAGAAAACTAATTGCAATCGCGCCAAGAGGCTTTGCAACCAGCTTAATTCCAAACTTCCTCATATTTTATATCCCGTTCCAGTTTTAATGTTATAGGGTGTTTGGGGTCTTCTTCTATTTTTTCTCTAATTTTTGTAATGTGCACCATCATATTATTGTCCGATTTCAAAAAGTCTTCCTTCCATCGACCTGGCACACAGCAATCTCTCTAAAGCGGGATTCGGCAGCCAGGTATCGGATATGACAGAACCGGCTCTGGAAAGCCTTGAAACATTAGCCGGCAATCAAAAGCGATTCGATTTTTTCTTTATCGATGCAGACAAAGGAAATTATGAACATTACCTGGCGTATTGCATCAAATTGGCGGAACCTGGCGCTATAATCGTTGCCGATAACGTACTTGCAGGGGGAAGTATAGGAGACGATGATGCTACACCGAAGCGTCATACCGAATCCATGAAGAAATTCAATCAAGCGGTCGCCGCCCATCCTCAATTAGAATACCTGTCGATGCCGATCGGCGATGGGATGACCGTTTCAAGAGTGAAAAAAGAACCGATTTGCGACTGAGTTTGATTGCTGTAATCTTGTTAAAGAGCAAATAAAGGTGCTAAAACTGTATTTTAAAGGAAGACCAAACTATCCAATCATATAGGAGGGGACTTCCAGTAAGAAAATTGGTAGGACGTATAGCAAATGCACAAAGCACAATCTTGTTTTTTCACTTCGCTTCTTCCCTTAAAGGGGACCGCCAAAAGATTGTGGGTGTGTTAAGTATATCTTCGATAGGGCGGCTGTTGTCGCTGTATTATCGTTTTTGATCTGGAATTTAAAGGTCTTTTAAACATATATTATTAGGGGGATTTTGAAGGTACACAGTTTATGTGAATAGAATAATTTCTATGTTGAGAAGACATGTTGAAAGGTAAGTTATGTTAAAATAGGAAATACAGGTTTGCTATTTTAATTGTAACCGCTATTTATTATTGTTTATTATTGGACACATCTTAAAACTTGATTTTTGGAAAGACGAAATACAAAAAAGTGGGGGAAATATTATGAACTTACTTTTAAAACAAAATAATAAAGCATATTGCAGCAGTCGCTTCGAGAATCATCGTTTTGCACTTCTTAGTTTGAAAGATATTTATTCGATTGAGGAATTAATAAATACCATGTAGGCTCCAATTTTAATATAGTAGCTAGTATACGAATAAAGATAACGTTAAATTTGTTTGCTGTGATTACTTAAAATGTACAGGATAGAGGTTTTTAATATGACGGCTTCTTTTAAAGGTTTTTTTAAGGACGTAAAACTACAATGTTCTCGATGTGGAAAAGAAATAAATGAAAATGATGAGATGACTGTAGCTATTAGAATGCCGAATAAAAGGCGGATGCCTGTCGGTCCTTTAGACAGAGTGTTATCTAAATTTGCTCACGAAATTTTATGTACCAAGTGTAAATAGGAAGATTTAATAGTTGTCGCAAGTCAAGAATTAACAGAACATCATCTGACTAGTTACTGATTCGGTGACTAGTTTTTTTAATACCTGAAACCGAAATGCCACCACAATCTAAAATCGGAATATGGATAGATTCAGTTCATAAAATGTTGAAGGGGACATGCTCTTAACAAATTTACAAAAGGTGCTTTTGTAAAAATTCAACTATTCATAAACGAAAAATTGTGATGGTTGCGATTATGACCATGACTCCCGTTCATATGCAGTGCCACGGACACAGCTTGGAGATGTCGGGATCGTGATAGGTTTTCATAGTCAATGTATCTTCCATCACTTGTCACAGGGGTTCTTGTTGACAAAATTGGCCGGACAGCCATGAGCATCGCCTCAGGAGTAACCTTACTGCTCGCTGGTGCAGTGGTGGCGCTGGATCCCTTTATTGATCGTTGCCCTCAACACGTGCGAAAGGGCAAGGAATGCATGATGTTTTGATCGCATTGGCGGGAGGGCTGTTATCCCTGGCTCTGATTCCATCCGTCATTTGGTCGCGAAGAAAAACAGACACTCAAAAAGGGTAGGAAAAGAATCCATCGATATGAGGCCTATCGGACATCGCCGCCGGGCTTTCTTAATTTAAAAACGATAAAATCAGGACATCTGAAATCTTCTGCAAATGACGGATATTTTTTCAGTATTTCTTCTGATGGCTTTGGTTCTACTATGCTTTCGAGCACGAAGCCCGTTTTCCTCAAAGTGTTAATATAGCTCGTCAAGGTTCTATGGAAGAACAGCATATTCTCCCGATCGCCAAGCTTTTGTTCGTATGTACCTTCATAAAAATACCGGTCTACATTCCAATGCAGTTTTTTTCCGTCTTTTGTTTTTTCCCAGCCGCTTTCCGGCGTAATGAAGCAGGGATGCAAAATTGAAAAAATAAAAAATCCGCGGTCTGTCAGCAGCCGATGCATTTCCTGAAACGCTTTTTCATAATCCGCAAGGTCTTGCATGACCATATTCGATATAATTAAATCAAAGCTTTTGTCTTCTAACATATTCAGGTCTTCACAGTTCCCGTGCTGATACTCAATCGGCAAATCATCCGGCGTTCTTTCCTTGGCAATGTCGATCATTCTCGGCGAGTAATCGACAGCCGTTACATTGGCTCCGGCCTTGGCCAGCAGCCTGCTGAAATACCCTTCACCGCACCCGGCATCGAGCACACGTTGATTCTTTACCGTTTCAATGAGAGAAAAAATAGCAGGATTTAAAAACACTTCTTTGTGGATGTCTCCAAGTTCGGTATGATTGGCGGCATACGCATCGGCAAATCGATTCCATCTTTGAATGGCTTCTTCTGTGCCAATTTTCTTTGTCATATTTCTCCTCCTTTTCAAAGTCTGTTTATTCATTTAACACGATATCCCCTGATCATAAAACTGATCAATTTTTTCAAAGACCCTTTGAATAAGGGTATTAGAGATAAAAGGATTTAACAAAACGGCACGGAGCCAGCGGTTTCCCCTATATGCAGGCAATGAAAAGAAGACGTTTTCTTCATTCAACAAAAACTGCTGCAATTCGAGATTCCAGTTATCCCATTGAGCTTCATCAAGGTGATGCGGGATCCCTCTAAAGCAGACAACGTTTGTATCCGGCTCGCTGGACAGTTCGAGATAATGGCGCTGTTTCACCTGCTTGGTAAACTCGTCTTTTAATGCGAGGCTTTCATGCAACAGCTCCCTGTAGCCTTTTAATCCAATGTGCTGAAGCGATAAATATAACTTTAGGATATCCGCATGCCGCGTGCCCTGCACACTGATTTCGCCCAAGTTAGCAAAGGCTGTTTCATTCATATAAGGGGCGGAAATGCGAAAACCGGTTTCCAAAACGCCGTGATTTTTGAATAAAACCATTGCACAAGTCTTCGCAATGTACATCCATTTTTGCGGATTGAATGTGATGGAATCTGCCATTTCGATTCCGTTCAGCTTATCGCGGTAAGCTTCTGAAAAAATGAGTGCTCCTCCGTATGCCGCGTCGACATGCAGCCATAATCCGTTTTCCTTTGCGATGTCAGCGATCGATCGAATGGGATCAATGCTTCCTGTGACTGTCGTTCCGGCCGTGGCTGCGATTGCAAAAGGAATCTTGCCTTCATTTTTTGCCTGCTTGATTTTCTTTCTTAAATCGTCAAGATCCATTTTCGAATCGCTGCTGCTTTTCACCGGGATTACGCTGGAGGTACCCAGTCCCAACAGCATCGCTGCTTTATGTAAGGAAGTATGGCTGACGTCTGAAGCAAAGATGACCGGCTTTCCGGAAAGACCGAATAACCCCGATTCCTTTACCTTCAATTGATCGTTTCGTGCTGCTGCGAGCGCTTGAAGATTCGCGAGGCTTCCGCCGCTTGTCATCACACCCCCTGAGTTGTCGTCATATCCAAACATACGGGCAATGGTGCCCAAAAGCTGTACTTCCATCTTCGAAAAGACAGGCGACATTTCAAGGCTCAGCATATTGTTATTGATTGAAGTGCTGACGAATTCGCCCAGACAAGACATTAGAGTCGGTATGGAATCCATATGCCCCATATAATTCGGGCCTAGAGGATTCATGGAGTTTTTTACAATCGCCTGCAACTTTTTTAAGAGCTCTTCTAATTCGATTCCGGTCTCGGGTATATCGCCGTAATGTGATGATTCCGGAGAAGGCAAAGTGCGGTGATTTCCGGCGTTGCTTGTGTGCTCAATGACAAATTTGACGATTTGATCAACAAGAATCGATATTTCCTTAATATTCTGTCCGTTCGGATCGATAAAAGTGTTACTGGGCAAAAAGGATAGTTTCATAGTTCACACGCTGCTTTCTTTCACATTTTTTCTCAATTATAGCATTTTGATTTTGGCGTATCATGGTTGATTGCTGAGTATATAAGGTTCGAAGGAAAAAAATAATGTGGTGACAGAAGCTGCTATGACGCCGGTCACAAGACATTTGAGCATGTCTATCGACAGAAGCCCGACACCACGCCGCGTTCTCTTTGGTTCATGTGAGCGTCGCTAAACAATAGGTAGCTTATCGCCGATCATAAAAGTAAGGATATTGATGCAAAAGGATAGATGAATGGAGTTTTTTGAAAATGGAATTTAACGAGCTTATCGAAACGCGTCACTCTGCAAATAATTTTCTGGAAGATGTTCAAATTACGGTGAAAGATTTGGAGCCTATCTTTGAGGATATCAAGCTAGCGCCTTCAGCGTTCAATTTGCAGCACGCAGAGTATAAAGTGGTATTGGAGAAGGATTTAAAAGAAAAAATCAGGGAAGCTGCGAGCGGCCAATATAAAGTGCATTCAGCCTCTGCCGTGATTTTAGTGACGGGAGACCGCTACGCCTACCGGCAAACGGAAAAAATCAACGAAGGCATGAGGGATTTAGGAATTATTAAGGACTTTGAGCTGCAGGAAATGGTTGAAAACAATACCCAATTTTACGAGACGCGCGGGGAGCCATTCATGAAGGAAGAAGCGATTCGCAATGCTTCTCTTTCTGCGATGATGTTTATGCTTGCCGCCAAAAACCGGGGGTGGGACACATGCCCAATGATCGGATTTGACAGCGATCAGGTCCGCGAGTTGCTCGAGATCCCGGATACACATGAAATCGTCCTCATGATTACGATCGGCAAAGAAAAAGAAAGCAGCCGACTCTTGAGAGGATATCGCAAGCCGGTTAATGAATTTGTTTCTTTCTATTAAAAAAAGGAGAGGGCGCCTTAAGACAGGCAGCCCTCTTTATCATTTTTCCCCGCGGTGAGACAGTACTTCGACTAAGTGGTCAAGATCAAGCTTAAGGTGGCGAATCATCGCTTTTGATGCCTGCTCGTCGTCTCTTTGTTTCATATGGCGGAAAATTTCCCGATGCTGCTCCAAAATGGCTTCAGCCCGTTTTTCTCCTTCAAAATTCAAAATGCGGAAATAATAAATTAATCCTTCCAAATCGTTGAGCTGCTTCCGCAATAGACTGTTTCGTGTATATTGGATAATTAAGTCGTGAAATGTATCATTTAATTGGATAATTGTGTTTTGATCCTTGGATTGAAGGATGGCTTCCTCCGTTTTTTGCAAAACGTCTTCAATCGTTTTCAGTTCCTCTGCCGTTGCAATTCTTGCCGTCAATCCCGCAGCGAATGATTCAAGCGCCGTTCTGCAAAAATAGATTTCTTCAACGTCCTTGATTGTCGGCTGATAGACCTTCACTCTTGAGTCGATGACGATGAGCCCCTCTTTTTCCAGAACTCTGATCGCTTCTCTCAAAGGGCTTTTGCTGACGCCGAGCTCCTTAGCTAACTTCGCTTCGGCGATTCGTTCACCGGGCTTTAATTTCCCTTCAAATATCATTCGCTTAATCGCATGGTAGGATTGTTCATAAAACGGTTTTGGTTTTTCAATCACGCTTCTCATCCTCGTATTCGTTTTCATTTCGTATTTTACCACAGGTTCCTTCGTGATCTCCCGCTATAGTCATTCCAAGTTAATTAAAATAAGAGAATGAACCCTGAAACGGCGGGAGTTAAAAATAAACCCGATTTCAAGACGACTTTCGGCAGGACATTGGTGAATTTAGCTCCGACATAAGCGCCGCACATCGTACCGATCAAGATTTTGACCAACAGAACATAATCGACGAAGTCTTCTGAAATATAGCCCGCCCCACCGCCTAACGAGAGCGGAATAATGACGAGCATCGTCGTTCCTACGGAATGGCGAATAGACAGGTTCAGCATCATCATCAACCCGATTTGAATAAAAGGCGCCGAGCCGATTCCGAACGTTCCGGACAGGATGCCGGCTACGATTCCCAATAAACTGGCCTTGATCCAAAAGGCAAGGTTCGTTTCCTGGTCAGCTTCTTTTTCTTGCAAAAAGAATAATCTGATTAAAATCAGAATGGCCGATAAGAATAACATTCCTGCGGTCATATAGTGCAATGAACTTGAAGGTATCAGAGAAGTCAGCTTAGCTCCTGCAAAGGATCCTATTGCAGCAAAACAGCCGACGGTTAAGCCGATTTTCAGCTTGATATTTCCTTCGCGAAAGTGGCTGTACGTTCCTGATAAGCTCGTAAAAGCCATACCGGCCAGAGATGTTCCCAATGCTGTATGAATCGGAATGTGAAACATCATCGTTAACAGTGCGATGACGAATCCGGCTCCGCCGGCCCCGACAAAGCCAAGCACAAGACCTAATAAAAACATAACCAACACAATCAACATGTTGCTTCTTCCCCTTTATGAATAACTGATTTCGCATCATCTGAGGGTCGACGGTATCTGGTCGACCAAAATCAATGATAACATCTTACTCTATTATTCCCATATTGACAAGAGAGCCGGGAGGGCGTATATCGTCTACTTTTATTTTTTTAGCCAAGTGAAGGACATTCCTGTTGACAATCAGTCTATTTGTAATTATGATAGTTACATCAAGTGTAACGTTTTTTGTTACAGTTCGACATTAAAACATCAGGAGGAATTTGAGTATGAAAATGTTAGTAACAGGAGCAACTGGAAAATTAGGATCGAAAGTTGTGAAAAAACTGCTGGAAACTGTACCGGCGGATCAGCTGGCGGTCAGCGTGCGCAATCCGGAAAAAGCGGAAGCGCTGCAGGCGCGAGGAGTCGATGTGCGTCAAGGGGATTTTGACCGCCCGGAAACATTGGCATCCGCATTTCAAGGCGTTGACCGTCTGCTGATCATCTCTGCCGATGGAGACAATGAGACGAGAATCCGTCAGCACGGCAATGCGGTAGCCGCCGCAGAACGCGCGGGAGTTCGGTTTATCGCTTATACGAGTATTGCGAATGCCCGCGAAAGCAAAAACTTCCTTGCGCCGACTCACAAAGCAACTGAAGAAGCGATTTTGAAAACGGGGATTCCATACTCCTTCTTGCGCAATAACTGGTACTTGGAAAATGAAATGTCGAGTATTCAAGGTGTTTTGGCGGGAGCCCCTTGGGTGACGTCAGCAGAGAACGGCAAGGTGGGCTGGGCGCTGCAGCAGGATTACGCGGATGCAGCGGCAGCGGTTCTGTCCGGCGAAGGCCATGAAAACACAGTCTACGAACTTTCAGGCAAACTATTAACTCAGGAAGAAATCGCTTCAGCCCTTGGAGAAGTATTGGGCAAAGAAGTACCCGTCCAGCATGTTGACGATGCTGCCTATCGCGATATCATGAAAAATGCGGGTGTACCGGATTTTCTGATTCCGATGGTTGTCGAAATCCAAAAAGGCATTCGTGAAGGCACACTTGAAGTCGAAAGCGATGATTTTGAAAAAGTGCTCGGCCGTCCGCTCACTCCAATTAAAGAAGGATTGGCTCAAATTGTTGGAGGTATCTCAGAAGCGAAGTAATTAACGGCATTCGAAAGAGTGATGAACAAGATTACAGTGTTCATCACTCTTTTTTTAAAGATAGATAACTAAAAAACTCACCACAATCACCGCGCATACCTTATAGCCCAAATTCTTTTTATTAAATAAGTAAAAATCGACTGGATTCCAGAGCTAATGATGAAGGCATAAAAAAGTGTTCAAATGTAAAGTGAAATCCGCGAAATATAAATTGCATGAAAAGGGCGATACCGGTCAGGTAAAACCAGCCGTGATCATCTAACATTTTTTTAAATTCAGATTTAGCTTCATCAGTGGAAGATATAGAAACAGATTCAGTTGACAGCTCCCTTTTTAAAGATAAAAAGCCGGCTGCGAGAACCGAGACCCCTAAAATAAATAGAATAATTGCTTCGAACATTGAATACCTCCGTTTCGACTAACAATAAAAATCCGTTGGGGACGACCATTTTGAATCTTTACAAATATGCACCTGACCGTTATTTGATCTTTTTTTGCTGTATTAAACTTACGGCCACAAGCATGGCGATGCCGAGTAAGGCAACCGGAAGAAACCATCCGCCAAATCCGCTTCCCCAATCTAAAGCGATTGACACAGATTCCATTAATATGAGAGAAAAAATGATTAAACATGCATTTTTTAAGCGGTTGATCAACTTTCGGCTGAGCAGGTAGAAGTCTTCAGCATTTGATTCATTCAGACGCTTTGGATGATTATGAATCTCAGGGTGCTTTTCTAAGAATTGCATGAACAGAAGGATAAGTAATCCGATTCCCGGCAATATCAAAAGCTCCCATTTTGATCCCCAGCGATCGACTTCACCGAGTGCGTTGTAATGTGCAGGCACTTTTTCGGGGAGTGCTCCCCAGACAGCGGCCAAAAAGATAATTGATCCCAGGTAAAAGAAATAGCCAAATGCGTTCCAAACCCGTTCCCCTTTTGTCTTTTTAATTTTAATGTGAGTACCGTTAGCTCTGTTTGGCATATGTGATCTCTCCTTTAGTTTTAAATACGGTTTAACCCATGAAAAAGTTCGGGATTTTTGCCTGTTGGAATAGGGTATATTTGCGATCAGTCCAGGCAATGTTAAGGGAATGTAAATCATCAGCCGGCAATGTTAAGTTATTGTAAATTTTCGATTTGAATCGTTTACATAGGCTTTAATCTCCATCATAATCATAGTGTTTGGTTTGTAGATTTATGTCGAATTAGGGGGGCAAGACGTTGGAAATAGATGTGCAGAAATTGCTTTTTGAATTCATTGGAGGTCTCGGGATCTTTCTTCTCGGTATTAAGTTTATGGGGGAAGGACTCCAAAAATCAGCCGGAGATAAGCTGAGAGACATTTTGGATCGTTTTACAAGCAACCCTCTGATGGGTGTTTTGGCTGGTATCATTGTCACGGTTTTAATTCAAAGCAGTTCCGGCACGACCGTTATCACTGTCGGTCTCGTCAGCGCCGGCTTTATGACCCTCCGCCAGGCGATCGGCGTCATTATGGGTGCGAACATCGGAACGACGGTCACGGCATTTATTATCGGCTTTGACGTTGGTGCATATGCGCTTCCGATCCTCGCCATTGGTTCATTCTTGCTGTTTTTCTTAAAGAGCAAAAAATTTCAGAACCTCGGCCAAGTTCTGTTCGGATTTGGTGCACTTTTCTATGGCTTGGAATTAATGAGCAGCGGAATGAAGCCGCTTCGAACGATTGAAGCTTTTCATGATTTAACCGTCAGCATGAGTACGAACCCTGTTCTCGGAGTGCTTGTCGGCACGCTTTTCACCGTTCTCGTCCAAAGTTCAAGTGCAACCATCGGGATCCTGCAAGGGCTGTTTGCCGATTCATTAATAGATCTAAATGGCGCTCTTCCTGTATTATTCGGGGACAATATCGGTACGACGATTACCGCTGTACTGGCATCTCTTGGCGCCTCCGTCGCAGCGAGACGGGCTGCGGCCGTTCACGTATTGTTTAACCTGATTGGAACAGCAATCTTCCTGATCTTGCTGAAGCCATTCACAAGTTTGATTTTAATGCTTCAATCCTCTTTAGGACTGGATCCTAAGATGGTGATTGCGTTTGCCCATGGGATCTTTAATACGTCAAATACGCTGATTCAGCTTCCGTTTGTCGGCATATTGGCTTTGATCGTTACGAAGCTTATTCCGGGCAAAGATTCGGTTGTGGACTATAAAGCAACACATCTGGACCCGCTGTTCATTCAGCAGTCGCCTTCAATTGCCCTGGGACAGGCCAAAGAAGAAGTACTGCGTATGGGTGAATTTGCAGTAAAGGGACTTGAGGAAACAAAAGAGTTTTTTAATACAAAACAGGCAAAACATGCGCAAAGCGCTTTTCAAATAGAAGATGCGATCAACAATTTAGATAGAAAGATTACCGATTACTTGATCGAACTGTCAGCGACCACTCTTTCTGAACAAGAATCTGAAGAACATCATATGTTAATGGACACAGTCAGAGACATTGAAAGAATCGGCGATCATTTTGAAAACTTGGTTGAGCTTGGCGAGTACCAGCAATCCAACAGGGTGAAAATTTCCGAAGCTGCAATGGCGGACTTAACAGAAATGCTTGATCTGACCATTTCCACTGTTAAGGAGTCTATCACAGCTCTTGGAGAAAATAACGAAGATGCCGCAAGACGTGTAGTCGAAAAAGAAAATCAAATCGATAAAATGGAACGCAAGCTTCGCAAAAAGCACATTCTTCGCTTAAACGACGGATTATGCAGCGGACAAGCAGGCGTGATCTTCGTCGATATCACCAGCAATCTGGAAAGGATCGGCGACCATGCCGTCAATATTGCAGAAGCTGTTTTAGGCGAAGAAAAGCATTAAAAACCGGGAGTCATTCCCGGTTTTTTATTTTGTAGGCCTTTTTTATCACCATGTGACATATTTACTAAATTATGTGTGGGAAGGAAGAACATTCTTCTTCTGTTGACCTAAATAAAGTATAATAGTTTTATTCTTTAGGAGGTATTAAGATGCAGAAACACAGAAGAAGAAACACAACGGCCTTTACGGTTATGTCATATTTCACATTTTTTGCGGGGGTCTTTTTGTTCGGTATCGGCCTTTACAATGCGGACAACCTGCAGCTCAATGAAAAAGGCTATTACATAGCTGTGATGATTTTAGTGGCGGTCGGCGCGATTTTGACGCAGAAAGTGACGAGAGACAACGCTGAGGATAATGAAATCATCGCGGAGCAGGAGAGAAGACAGAATTTGTCTAGTGGTGAGTAAGCATAAAAAAAGCATCTTTAGGGATGCTTTTTTCAATTTGAAATATTTTTATATTTGTTTTCCAAAACGAAGTCAATCATTCCAATAATTTTTGTATGGTTCGATTTTTTTCTAAAGTGTAAGAAGTTTTGGTCTTTGTTTCTCTGTGATTTAGTGATCGTGCCGAACACCCAGATCGAGCTGGCTAAAAGTAATATTGTTAATATCAAAGGAAAAGAATTATGCTCGATGTCATATGAAATGGAAACGACTTGACCAGAAAATATAGCAGTTATAATGCTGGCAGTGAAGGAGCTGTAAAGCGAAGCTTTGATCACGTGGCTAATTTTTAGCGTAGGACCCGAAAAATAAACTTTCAGCCGGTTTAGCGTGGATAAATCTTGTTTTTCGAGGTATGCCATCAGCTCTTCATCGTTTTCAGTTTTCGATAATAATATAGCTTCTGCTATTTGTTTTGTTTTTTCGAATAATTGTTTGTCTGTTTGCATGTCATTTGTCCTTCTTTTTTTGTTTGATTGTTAGAGAATCAAAGCAGAGGTGAATGTTCCTCTGCTTTCTAATTGAGTTCTTTTTTTAAACGTTCTTCTAAAATAAAATCAATCATACCCGTGATTCTGGAATATTCCGCTCTTTTTTGGAAATGCAGGATTGTTTGCATTGGTCCTTTTCGCGAGGTGATTAGCATTTTGACGATCCAAAGCAAAGAGAACATCAGATAGAACATGAAGCAGAATGAAAAAAACCTTGAAAGGTCATGGGTGAAGGTGGAGACTTGACCAGATAAAAAGGCCGCCATAATTACAGCAGTCATACTACTAAAAAAAATGCCTTTAATAAAATATGTTAAAGTAAAGCTGGGGTTTGAAAAATAGATTTTTAGCTGATTTAATGCAACAGAATCTTGATTTGCAAGGTATGTAAGCAGCTCTTCGTCACTTTTGTGAGATTCAAGGAGTTTGGCTGTATGTTCGGCTTTTTCAAATAATTGTTTTTCGTTTCTCATTGGATTGTCACTCCTATTTCATAAAAAACATGAGATTTTATTGGTATGGTATATTTTTTAATGCCTTTTTGTATTTTTGTTGTAAAACATAATCAATCATTTTTACGATACGTGCAAACTCGGCTTTCCTGGAAAAGTGTGTAATGAATTGAATCGGCTTTTTTTTCAGGATGACAAGCTGTTTAAGCACCCAGAAGATACACCCCGCAAATATGACAGCTAATATTAGAATGGAGATGCCGGAAATGAAAGGGAATATCGAAGCTGCTTGACCAGAAAGAATTGCAGTTATGAAGGTAGCCAATATTATACTGAAAAAGGCCGCACTAATGAAATAATGAAGCGCAAATGAAGGATCTGAGTAATAGACTTTCAGTTGATTTAAGGTTAATGAATCTTGTTTAGCGAGAAAGGCTAATAACTCTTCGTCACTCTTATCGCGGTAAGTTTTAAGGGTTTTGGCTGTTTTTTGCGTTTCAATGAATACTTGTTTGTCTGTGTTCAATGTAATACCTCCACGATACTTTAATTTTGAAAAACTGAATAAATACATTATAATATGTATTTATTTAGCTTTCATTAAATAAGGAAATTAATGAGATATTAGTTATCTAAATATCACAGCAGACACCGCCGTGCCAATAGCGATTTCAGATGCTGAGTTCCAGCTAATTACACCAGCTGTTGTTATGATAATTCCTCCAACTGCAACCCCAATTGTTCCTCTTTTTACTATTGACAAAAAAATACGGAAATTGACTCCTTCATTAAATGAAGCGAAGTCAATTTCCGTATTTTGTTTATCTCAACAGCCCCAAGCTTCCTGTCAGCCGCGCGACTTTTTTCTTATCGCCGCAAACGCCGATTCCAAAATAGCGGTAATCGGAAGCTGCGGTGCTTTGAAATGTTTCAATAAATTCTTCATATGTATGAATGCCTTGCGCGACATCGGTGAAATCGACAGTCAGAATATCGTTGAATTCGTCGGTCAACAGCTTTTGTCTTAATTGATGAAGCAGCTCGGCGTTGCCTTTTAAAATGGGGATTGGAAGTTTGACGATACCCAAATGGTCGATTCCCGAGCCGTCCGTTACATGTTCTCCGAGCAGGCCGGGGTTGTTTTTGCCGAGTGCAGCCCCCAGGATTGCAGCTGTATTGGCAATTAGCCCGAGCGGCAGGCTTTCATCGATGATCAATGCGCATTTTGTCTCTTCTATCAAATTTGTTCCTCCTTCAGCTGCGGTTTTGGTTTTGTTTCAGAAATATAAAGACCGGCCAATGTGAGCGCTCCTCCGCAAAAAGCAACCCATGTCAGTTTTTCTTGCAGAATGACGACGGATGCGGCAATGGTGATGACGGGTACCATATAGATATAAGCGCTCGTTTTTACCGCCCCAAGCACACCGACCGACCAGTTCCATGTCACAAAGCAAAGCGCAGAAGCGCCCGCACCTAAGAACAGGATATTCAGCCAATTGGCGGGGGAGGCGAAAGGGCTGGCGTCGAAGCGGAAATCAAACAGGAACAGAGCGGGAACCATGAATAGCAAGCCGTACAGAAAGATCCGCTGTGTGCATTGGATTGTATGATAACCGAATGTGCTGATTTTTTTCATCAAAATCGCATATGCCGCCCAGACGAATGCAGAGGCAGCAGCAAGAATGTCGCCGAGCGGATTCAGCTTGAGCATCATTTGTCCGTTAAAGAAAATGAGCGCAAGTCCTGTAAAAGCGGCGGCGAATCCAATGAAGAAACGGGGCTCCAGCTTTTCGCCCGAAAGGAAAAAATGCGCCAATACCGCGGTGATCATCGGAATAACTGCGACGATCATGCCGGCGTTTGAGGCGTAGGTAAGGGTAAGCGCGATGTTTTCCAACAGAAAATAAAGCGTCACCCCGCATAAACCTGCTCCCGCAAACAGCGCTTCCTGCCTCCAGCTCCGGAATGTCAGCACATGCGGATGCACCATAATCAGCACGATCAATCCGATGAGAAACCGGTAAAACAATATATCTACGGGCGCAAAATCCTCGAGCAGCACCTTTGTCGAGACAAAAGTGGTACCCCAGATGATGATCGTGATAACAGCTGCGAGGTGTCCGGCGGTTTCGCGTCTTGTCTTCATCCTTTGATCTCCTGCCTGTCATATTCAAAGATTTTCATATATTGTTTCGGCGTCAGCCCGACCTGCCGCTTGAAAAATTTCGTCATATGGCTCTGATCGCTGAAGCCTGTTTGGAAAGCGGCATTGATTGGTTTTACGCCTTCTTCCAACAGCTTTTTCGCATGATTGATACGGACGGTTTCCAAGTAGCTGTAGGGGGAAATTCCTTTCTGCTTCGTAAACGACCGCAGGAGGTGATACTTGCTCCAGCCTGCCAGCTTGCTTAAATGTTCAAGCGTAATGTTTTCCTGGTAATGGGATTCCAAATAACCGCACACCGCTTTGACTTCGTCGGACGGTTCAGGCGCATTTTCGAGAAACGCAACATCAGAATACGTCCGAATCAACTCCTCGAGGAGGTTGAGAAAAAGCTCCTCTTTTTTCAAGGCTTTTTCTTTCTGCAATATTTGAATGTGAAGCTCCTTCAAGCTGGCGTTCAGCTCATGACGGAACAAGACATTTTCCGTGAAATATGGGAGGCTGTCGGTTCCGGTGATCTCCTTCACAAATTTTCTCATAACGTCAGGCATCACATTTATGCAGCGATAATCGAGCGCCTTTCCGTCAATCTGCTCGCAACTGTGCGTGTCATAAGGATTGAAAAGCACGAGGTCGCCCTGATTAATGATGTATTCTTCTCCTTTGCAAAGCAAATAGCGCTGCCCCTTCTCAATAAAACCAATCACAAAGTACTCGTGAAAGTGATTCGGAAACTTCTGCATAATGCCTTTAAAGCGGTAGGCTTCAACATTTAGATCAGGGTCGAGGAAAAGCGTGCGGGTTTCATTTCGCATGTTGGCCTCCTTGGTGTGATGATGTTTAAGTTTATCATGTTTTTGAGAAATTTCTTGTATGATGTTGCTTAATGAAAAAATCGTATTTTTTGTGAAAAGAATGAGCAATTTGAAGCTGTCGTGGAATGGAATCACAATGGTGAAGATCATAAGGAGAGTGTTAAACTGACAGCAATTACAGGGTCATAAAAATTGAACCATTGTAACTTTTAGTGTAATATTACACTAAAAAGAACATCGGAGGTTCCTCCATGGATAAAGAATACATAACCGAACTCATTTCATCCAAGTTAAGATTAATCCGTGCGGAAAGCGGCTATACGCAGGAGAAAATGGCGAACGTGCTCGGGATGTCGAAGAAAACGCTCGTGCAAATTGAAAAGGGCAGGTCGGCAGCGGGGTGGGCGCATGTTGTCGCGGTATGCGCGCTTTTTCGGAACAGTGAGGTGCTGCAGGCCGTGCTCGGGGATGAGCCCCTTGAGGTGGTGGAGACTGTCACTCACCGAAGCATCGACAGACCAAAAGGGAAGACGCTCGGCGGAAAAGTGTGGTGGCGGGACATTGAGAAAAAAGGCGAGTTTCGCCTTCAGCAAAACTTGATTTCTCACCATTACCGCATTTTGGATTCGTATGACGACCTATGGTTCAGCACCTTTGAAAAACAGGATGCTGTGGCGCGTTTGGACGAGCTGTTCAATGAACAGGATGGGGTGGAATGAAGAAAAAGTTAAGTCCTCTGAATTTGCTGGTCTTCATTCCTACAAGATAAGACATAGTGAAAAACACTTCGTGTCTCGTCTGTGGAATCGGAGTTGAGAACAGTTTTCCACCCGCTTTATTTTCACTCCAGCACATCATCAAGCAGCTTCCACATCAGCTCCCTCCGGTTTCCTGCGCCCGTCTTCAAAAAAATCGATTTCAAGTGGTCTTGAACGGTGTAAGCCGATATATGCAATTCGTCTCCGATGGCTTTTGTTGAAAGTCCGCGGATGACCCGGTACACAATGTCTTTTTCCCGGTCGGACAGGCTGTAGGCTTCTGCTATCAGCGGTATGGTTTCTGCCGGTGAAGCAGGCTCGAATGAAACGGCGATCTGGCCTGATGGACCAAAGCCGTCTAAACGACTCGCTTTAATGGATAGGCAGGAATGACCCGGAATCGAGATGACCGTTTTTGCCGGATCGGCAGTTTCAGCCGCTGCCCGCGTGCAGACGGCCCGGACAGGTCTCGGCACGGCATCGCTGCCGATCCTTTCCCAGCCGCGCAAGATATTTAGCCAATGGAGGGCCGCTCGATTGCATGACAAGGGCTGCAGGTCTTCCGACAAAATCAGAATGCCTCCGACATGTTTCATGTGAAACACGTCTTTTTTTGACAGGTGGTGTCTGAATTGCTGAAGGTGCCGGCCGATAAGCGGTGCGAGTGAAGCGAGTAAGCTCTTATCCTTTTCTGTAAATAGCGGCTGTCCTCTTTTCCTCAACAGGGTAAGGTATCCCCGGCACTCCCCCTTGCTGAGCAGAACGGCGCGCAATTCATCTTCATAGCCTGCAGGCCCAAGAATGTTGCTGTAGCGTTTGCTTTGCCGGAAGTCTCCTTTGACCGATTCACTTAATATAGCCGCTGTCTGTCGTGTCTGAATTAAGGCTTCGAATCGATTCACATCCTCCTGCGTGTACTCAAGCTCGAATAATTGCGGATGGATCGCTTCAATTTGATCGTCTGTGACGGCTCCGATGGACAGTAAGGTCTTGGGGTCTACAGCCGTGCAGCATGATGCATCAAACGGAATCGCCTGTTTTAATGCAGACAGCATGGCTTCGATATATTGGGGCGAAGAACGGGTTGTGCGCTGCAGTTCGTTCAGTATGTCTTTTAACGGCCGGTTCATGTCGGTCCTCCTCTTTAAAAATCCCAGGTTTAAGGGATGGTGGTTTGTTGAAACTCCTTTATAATTGAGAACAATTCTTAATTAATTTTACTAAAAGGAGAACGGCTTGTCGTGAACATGGACTGGAATCATCCTGATGTCTATCAATACGAAAAGAAAATCCCTTTAAAAATCCCATGCTATGAAATGCTCTACGATATGATGGATCGCTTGTTGACGGTCCGGTTTTCTGAAGATGCGGCTAATGTGATGGTCGTCGGGGCCGGAGGTGGGCAGGAGCTCGTGACGCTTGCAAAAAGACACCCGAATTGGTCATTTACAGGAGTCGATCCGTCTGCCAGCATGCTCGGTTTGGCGAGAAAAAGGCTGGAGCTCGCCGGAATTCAGCCTCAAGCCGATCTGATTGAAGGAGAAGTACATCAGCTTGAGTGCGGATTTCAATATGATGCTGCGACATGCATGCTTGTGCTTCACTTTGTCCGCCATAAGCTTGAATTTTTGCAGCAGATCGCCTCAAGATTAGCGGATGGCGCTCCGTTTTTCATTGCAGCCATTCAAGGCGACATGACGTCAGAGGCATTCAAGTGGCAGATGTGTGCCTGGAAGGAGCATATGCTGGCAGGCGGGATTTCTGAACAGGAATGGGAGAGCTTTTCCGCTTCAATCGGCAGCCGCTCTCATCCGGTGCCGGCTTCAGAGGTGGAGGATCTGCTCGGCAAAGCAGGCTTTACAAACGCAACGAGATTTTTCAGCGCTTATGTAATCGACGGCTGGTTTGCTGTGAAAGGAGGCGGCAAACAATGAAGAAACATATTGTCGTGATCGGCGGGTACGGTCATGTCGGCGCCCAAATCTGCCGGAGTCTCGGGGAAAAATATCCGGGCCGTGTGTATGCTGCCGGAAGAAACCTGGATCACGCCGAGCGTTTTAGTCAGGAAACGGGCGGCCAAGTGAAGCCGATGCGTTTCAACAGAGATGCACCGGCTGACTGGGATTGGCTCAAGACGACGAAGCTGGTGATCGTGTGCATCGATCAGGAAAACACTGAGTTGGCAGAGGCTTGTCTGGCGAGCGGCACGGATTATATCGACATTACGGCGAACGGTTCATTTTTGGCTCAGCTTGAACAGCTGAATGACGAAGCATGCCGCGGCACGGGATTATTAAGCGTCGGCCTGGCTCCGGGGCTTACCAATTTACTTGCGCAGAAAGCCGCCCAGGCTCTCGATGAAACGAGCCGGATTGATATTGCGATCATGCTCGGTTTAGGTGACAGCCACGGAAAAGCGGCGATCGAGTGGACAGTTGACCATCTGAATACGGTGTATGATGTGAAAGAAAATGGACGCTTGATGGAAGTCAGCAGTTTTACAGACGGCCGGCGGACAAACTTCGGCGGGCGATTGGGGGGCCGGACAGCGTACCGGTTTCCTTTTTCCGATCAGGTGACATTGCCAGGCACATTAGCCGTCCCTTCTGTTTCTACCCGGCTTTGCTTTGATTCAAGGCCTGCCACCGCACTGATTGCGGCCATGCAAAAAATCGGCGCAGTCAAGCTCTTAAACAATAAGGGAATTCGAAATCTGGCGGTCCGTATGCTGGGGGTGCTCAACATCGGATCAGCGCAATACGCGGTAAAGGTGGATGCTGAAGGATTGAAAAACGGCCGGAGCACCGGGACAGGCATCGCGCTGTTCGGCGAAAATGAATCATTCATTACCGCACAGACAGCCGCTGCAGCCGCGTCAGCTTTGTATACCGGAAGCTTTCCACACGGAATATTTCATTTGGAACAGCTGTTTGAGCTTGAATGGGAAGGAAGAGAGTCTTGCTTAATTCAGAAAGAAACCGGTGACCGGTTTGTGATATCGTTTGACATCTTGTTAGAAAGTGAGATGATAAATATTAGAAAATAATAGAAGGAGTGGGAAATATGCAGCCTGAAGATATTGTCAGAAGCGGTCCGAACCAGTACGTTTGCAGAGAGGGGATCGCGAAAGAACTGCCGTCATTTGCGAATGCATTCGAACGGCCCGTCATCATTACTGGAGTCAAATCGTTTAAAGCTTTTACGAGTTATACGACGCCTCCAAACGATTGGAAAGTCGTTCAGCATACGGGCTGCAGTTCCCTAAATAAGATTAAAAAAGCAGCAGAAGCAGCAGAATCGGCAGATGTCATCATCGGGATAGGCGGGGGAACCGTCTTAGATACGGCGAAGGCAGCCGCCGATTTGTTGAACATTGAAGTCATGATGATTCCGACGATCCCGGGAACATGCGCGGCAAGCACGCCGTTAAGCGTGATCTATGATGATGACGGCAACTTTTCGGGCGTCCAATACCATAAGCGCTCAAGCTATTTGACGCTGGTCGATCCGCTGCTTCTCCTTTCTTCGCCGGTCGCTTATGTGAAAAGCGGAATCGGTGATACGCTTGCGAAATGGTATGAGGCCGAAGCGATCATCAGAAATACGGCCGATTCGCTTTCCATCATGGTTCAGACAGGGCTGAGGCAGTCTGTCTATATTCGGGATATTTTGTTGACAGAAAGTCTGAAAGCCATAGAAAGTCTTGAAAAAGGCGAAACCTCCTCATCTTTCGCACATGTCCTCGAAGCGGTTATCGCGCTGGCTGGCACAGTAGGTGGATATGCGGGACGCTATGGCAGAATGGCCGGAGCCCATGCAATCCACAACGGCTTAACGTTCATCCCCGAAACCCATCGTGTGCTGCACGGCCAAAAGGTAGCCTACGGGATACTCGTGCAGCTTGCTTTAGAAGGACGGACAGATGAAATTGCCGAACTGATTCCCTTTTATGAAGGGCTCGGTTTTCCGAAAAGACTTAGCGATTTAGGCATTTTAGAAAACGTTGAAGAGGCAAAACGGACCGTTGCCGCTCATGCCGTGCGTCCGGATGAATCTTTATGTCTGATGGGATCTTTTCATGAAGCTGATGTGATGGCGGCGATAGAGTCGCTTGAATAAACCTGATAAATAAAACGAGTCAGCCATCCTGTAACGGATGGCTGACTTTGTTAAATTTCCACTTTCACATCGGCGCTTTTTTTCAGTTTTTCAACCTGCTGTCCGAGTTTTTCCTGTCTTTTTTGCTGTTTGAGCATGTCTTGGATTTGTTTCTTGACATCGTCAAACGCAGGTGTGTTTTTCTGTCCGCTGTCTTTTTGCTGTGCGGCAAATTGATCATAGTAATCTTTGATTTCTTTGTCTGTGACCTGATCTGCCGGCAGTTCTTTGTCAATATATTTTTCTGTTTTGATATTGTCGGCAATGTCACTTTTCAGCGTGTTCATGTTTAAGCCGGCTTTCTTGACAGCTTCCTCAAAATCTTGTTCATTTTTATACTGCTTTTTGCTTTCGTCCAGCTGTTTTTCAATTTCTTTCTCAGATGCTTTGTAGCCTTTTTTGTCCGCTTCTTGGGTAATTAAAGCCTGTCCGACCAGGCTGTCGATGGCCTGCTTTTTGATTTGCTGTGCCGCATCTTTTGAAGTCGGATCCTGTCCTGTTTGCTGATACTGCATTTGTGCGGTTGATAATACGCTGTTATAGTCCTTGCCTGTGATCTTTTCATCGTTAACGACAGCCACTGTTTTTGTATCATCGACTTTTTGCTGATCAAGCTTTTTCTGCATGGCTTTCATTTGCTTTTCTTGATCCTGCTGCCCGCTTTGGGCTGTTTTTTCTTGATTGTTTGCCTTGGATTGCTGATCATCATGATTTGAAGTGCAGGCGCCCAATACGACAGCCAATAATCCAATCATGAGAGATGATATGCCTTTTTTCATAATATATCTCCTTTCTTCAAACAGAAGTGATTCTTAAAATGACCTTTAGTGGGCATTCTAAACGATCGTCTCTGAAAAAGAAACCATTTGGAATCAATTTTCCAAAATGTAATCGAATTGAAAGGAGATCGTAATGTGATGGCCGAGTTCCGGTTTACTTGATATGTTTCGGATCAAAGCCGTAGACTTCGAAGTCCTTCGCAAAAATCTCCTGCACCAGCTCTTTTGTTTCGTCATTGTAAAAGCTCTCAAAAGTCGGTAACACCCAGTCGAAGGATGACATGGTGAAAACGGTGTCCGCGAATTTTCCTTTTTTGAGCATAGTATCGGAAAGATGGTGCGGTGATTTCGACAGCTGTGATATCGGAGATTTCAATAATTTGTATTTGTTTTCAATCTCTCTGATTTGCGCGCTGAATTGCTCGAGGTAAATATAATTGGTAACAAACTCTTCTTCTCCTTCGAGATACTGAGGACCAAGGTGCCGGTCAATGGCGCTGATTTCCGGCCCCAAATCTTTTAAATAATGCAAGAATTGGGTGAAAGACAGCCCTGTATTCATGTCACTGTTGAACAGACAGATAAAATTCGGGGAGCAAATTGCCGCCAGAAAGGAACTGACTGCTCTCCGGAAAGGGTTGCGCACAAGCTTGTAAGTGTCCTTTTTTCCCTCTTTTAATTCTGCCAGAAGATCCTTCACATAATCCGGCTGCTGCGTATAGATCGTATTTCTGTAGTGATGAACCTCCCCCGCGCATCTTCGGCCAACATCTTCAAGCAGTCCGTTTTGGAAAAAGAACCAGCGATTCAGCGTCGTGCAGCCGCTTTTTGGAATCCAGAACAGAATGATCGGAAAATCTTTCGCAAAAAGAGGGGTATAAAGGTAAATCAAGCGATTCAGTCTCTCATCTTCAAACATGCAGAACACATCCACTTCTTTCTTTGTTTTGGTCCGCCTGAGACAGCGGTTGCCTTTATACACAAAGTATGCCGTCACCAATGAATTGATAGGGCGATAATATGAATATATTTCAAAATGATAAGATCTGGCAGACGGTTCCTTATTGAACCATATATAGAAAAATAAGTTTATGCTTTAAAACAATCTTATGATACTAGAGCATGCCTGTACAGTTTATATTTAATGGAACTTTCTGTTTCACTGCATGCTCCGCCTGAGGTAACATGAAAATGAGAAATGCCTGGGAGCGTTCTGAAAGGTCAGATGCTCAAGGAAAATGGAATAAAGGGAGGGTCGCTCATGCAGATTCGCATGACTGAATATCACGTTCCCGACCCCGAGTCGGGTCCGTACGGGATCGCCGTATGTGCAAACGGGCGCATTTGGTTTACTGAACAAAAGGGAAACCGGATCGGTATGCTCACAGAGTCTGGAGATATTACCGAATATACGATTCCGACGAAGAGCGCAGGCGCCTCGATTATTACTCCCGGGATTAGCGGTGAGCTATGGTTTACGGAGTATAAAGCGGGGAAAATCGGAAAAATGACGCCTCAAGGGGAAATAACTGAGTATGCCCTTCCTCCAGGTACTGCCCCGTTTGGGATCACCGTAGGCTGTGACGATGCCATGTGGTATACCGATATGGCCGGACATCAAATCGGCAGGCTGTCATCTTCAGGCGAAATCACTGAATATAAACTGCCCAAACCGGGAGCCTTCCCGTCATTTATTACAAGGGGAGCAGACGATGCACTCTGGTTTACACAAAATCAAAGCGGCTCCATCGGGCGAATAACGGCAGATGGAGACATCAGCGAGTATCCGCTTCCTGGAGAACAATCCGGACCGGTCGGAATCACTGCAGGCCCGGACGGAGCTTTGTGGTTTACAGAAATAAACGAAAATCAAATTGGGAGAATTGCGGTCTCAGGGAAGATCAGCGAATACCCGCTTCCGACAGCCAATGCCCGCCCGCACGCGATTACCGCCGGCGGCGATGGTGCCCTGTGGTTTACGGAATGGGGTGCGGGTCAAATCGGCCGCATTACAGTCAACGGGGATATTACGGAATATCCAATTCCGACGGCCGAGTCTGAACCGCACGGGATAGCGGCCGGACCAGCCCAATCGATCTGGTTTGCAGAAGAGTGCGGCCGTATTGGGAAAATCTCTATTCTTGATTAAAAAACGTCCAGTTTGCTGGACGTTTTTTTATATATTATTCCGTTCTCGTTTCCATTCTGCGGTTGGGAGAGCCAAGGCCTTTATTCATCAAGTAAAAATGGAAAATGTATTCACCGATTGCCATAGCGACTGCTGCAAAAAACGCGGCCAATGCAGCGGTGTTTGCAGCCGTTCCCATCGCAAGAGCCATCAGCCAAACGACAAGAAAAGCGACGCCTAAATCGGCTAAAGTGGCTGTGATGTTATTGGTCTTCGGCAAAATAAACAAATCACCCAGCAAATAGGATACCGCGCCAAGAACAATTGTGATGAAGAGGGTGTTTTCAAAACTGAAACTAAACCCGAGCCCGAGAACAAGGTACAGTATCACAATTGTCATGATGCCTTTAATGGCAAGGGCTTTCACATGTTCCATAACAATTCGCTCCTTTATACGAGATTTTAGTTTTTCTTTTCCTCGTATTCAGAAAACGAAACATGCAAACTTGCTTTTTTAACGGGCTCAGACATTTTTCCGCCATTCTTTCTGTTTCTTGCATAGTAGATGATATAGCATAACGCCATAAATGGAACACCGCAAAAAAGGGCGATTCTTTGGTTCGGATCAAAGGCAATGCCGATGCAGGATGCCAGACATAATAGAAAAGCGGCAATCGGTACTGCCGGATAAAACGGTGTCCGGTATTTTAAGCCGTCTGCGGTGTTTCCTTCAGCCAAAAAGCGTCTGCGGAACATGAACTGCGAGGCTGCAATGCTCATCCAGACGGCAACAACGGCAAAGCCTGAAATTGATACAAGAACGATATAGACGGAATCAGGTGCAAAAACACTGGAGAGCAGCGACAGAATGCCGCCGATCATACTGAAAATCAGCGCGTTCAACGGAATTCCCCGTGAAGTCAGCTTTTGAAAAACGGGGTGTAACGTTTTTTCTTTTGACAGTGACCAGAGCATCCGGGAGCAAGCATATAAGCCTGAGTTGGCCGCGGAAAGCAGAGCCGTCAGAATCACAAAATTCATAATGTCGGCCGCGTATGGAACACCGATACGGTCAAAAACGACGACGAACGGGCTTTTGATCACACCGGCTTCTTTGACCGGAATGAGGCATGAGAGCACGAAAATCGTTCCGATGAAGAAAAGCACCAGTCTCCAGAGTGTTGTCTTGATCGCTTTTGGAATGTTCTTTTCCGGTTCGGCGCTTTCTCCGGCGGCAATCCCGATCAGCTCCGTACCCGAAAACGCAAAATTCACGGAGAGCATCGCCATAAAAATTGGAAGGAAACCGTTCGGAAAGAGCCCGCCTTCTCCTGCAAAGTTTGAAAGAAGCGGTGCGGAATCTGTATTTTGTAGCGGGATGATGCCGAATATCGCCGCTCCGCCTAAAATAATAAACAATATAATGGCAAGTACTTTAATGCTCGAAAACCAAAATTCGGACTCGGCAAAAAATCTCACTGAGACAGCATTGAACACGAAAATCAGTGCAGCGAAAACCGCGCTCCACATCCACACCGAAGTATCGGGGAACCAGCGCTGCATTAATAACCCGGCAGCGGTAAATTCCGAACCCAGCGCGACAGCCCAGGTCAGCCAGTAAAGCCAGGCGACGGTGAATCCGGTGCCCGGCCCGATGAATTTGGAGGCATACATATGAAACGATCCGGTGACAGGCATGGCGACCGATAATTCGCCGAGGCAGAGCATGACAAGGTAGACAATCAGAGCCCCGACTAAGTAGGCTAAAATCGTTCCGGCAGGACCCGCCTGTGAGATCGTATAGCCGGAACTTAAGAAAAGACCCGTGCCGATAACGCCTCCCAAGGAGAGCATGATCAGGTGTCTCGTTTGCATTTTTCTTTGAAAGTTCTGACGATTGTTGTTTGACTGTTCCATCATATCTCCAGCTTTCTCGCCCAGTCGGCGACGGCTTTTATGTCTTCAGGTGTTGTTCTGCAGCAGCCGCCGATCAGCTGTGCTCCTTGGTTGTACCAGCTGCGGGCGCTTTCTCCGAAGGAAGCTTTGCATGCCGCACCATGCCATGTTTTTGTCTCCGGATCATACTGTTCACCGGAATTCGGATAGACGATAATCGGTTTAGCTGTATGCTTTTTGATGCCGCCAATGAGCGAAGAGACATGCTCCAGCCGCGTACAGTTTACGCCAACTGCCGCAACCTGGTCATGCTGATCGAGCCATTTCGCGCATTCGCCGGCTTTCGTGCCGTCGCTGATATGACGTCCGTCTTTAGCGCTGAAACTGATCCACGCATGTGTGTCAGGGAATTCTTTCAATAAATGAACGATTGCTTTTGCTTCTGAAAGGCACGGTATTGTTTCACAGGCTAACATATCGGCGCCTGCATCGATTAAAGCGGCCATTCGCTGCCTGTGAAAATCGGCCAATTCGTCTTCTGTGACGTCATAATCCCCCCGATATTCGGAACCATCCGCTAAAAAAGCGCCGTAAGGGCCTACTGAAGCGGCTACAAACGGTTTGGGCCGGCCTTTGCGGTTTTCCGGAACCGCCCAAAATTCATCGCGTGCTTCTACAGCAAGACGTACAGACTCCCGGATAAGGTGGAGCGCTTCTTGTTCACTGAGGCCGCGTTTTGTGAAACCTTCAACCGTCGACTGATAGCTGGCTGTCATCGCGCAATCGGCGCCCACACGGAAATAATCCAGATGCACTTGTTTGATAAGCTCGGGGTTTTCGATGAGCATTTTTGCAGACCACAGGCTGTCGTTCAAATCACAGCCGTACCGTTCAAGCTCGGTGGCCATCGCGCCGTCAAGTGTGATGATAGGAAATTGTTCTAAAATCGATTGGATCGGATTGGTCATCTCATTGTTGAGGATCTGTCGTTTGAGACCCCGGCCTCCTTTTTTAGAGTTTTTAAAAATATATGAAAAATAGTTTAAAAGACTTCAGTAGCTTTTGTCAATCTACCAAAAATCAGTTTTTACTAGTAGCTTTTGTCGTTTTCTATTTAGGGTAAAACGGTACGTCTCCGCATATTTTTTTTAAAAAAGACTGATAAGGGGTATTGGATGGATGAAAAAACTGATTATCAATGCTGATGATTTTGGATATTCAAGAGGCGTGAACTATGGAATTATTGATGCCTATAAGCTGGGGATTTTAACATCAGCGACGTTCATGACAAATATGCCGGGCGCAGGTCATGCGGCGCGGCTGGCTCGCGAATCGCCCGGGCTCGGGATCGGCGTACATTTGGTGCTGACCTGCGGAAGACCGCTTTTGTCTGACCACCGGACGATCGTCGATGCAAAGGGGAATTTTCGCAATCTCGCATTTTATCAAGGTGCTTTTACAATTGATACTGATGAAGTATACCGAGAGTGGAAAGCGCAGATTGAAACATGCATCAACATGGGCTTGGAACCCGATCATTTGGACAGCCACCATCACATCAACGCTTCCCCGGGCATCTCAGACGCATTTTTGACGCTCGCCAAAGAGTATCGTTTGCCTGTCAGGCGCAATATGGAGAGTGCTGTGATCACGGAAAAAGGAGTGAAAACAACAGACTCTTTTTCACCTGTCCTCGAAGCGGCTTTAAAGGATGAAGAAGCCGTCTCTGAACTGTTTGAAGAGCATGATACCGTGGAGGTCATGACCCACCCGGCATACCTCGATAAGGAGCTTTTGACGAACTCTTCTTATAATTATCCGAGAGTCGATGAACTTGAATTTTTAACCGATCCGGACGTTGTCATCCGTTTGAATAAGCTTACTGATGTCCAGCTCGTATCATTTAGGAATTTGACATAAGGAGAATGCCGGAATGAAACATATTTTTCAGCTGCTGGGAAAGTCTTTGCTGATTCCGATTACCGTTCTTCCGATCGCCGGCCTGCTGCTGCGTCTTTCTGCGGAAGATATGCTGAATATACCGCTTTTTCAAGCGTCAGGCGTGATATTGAACAATATGGATGTCCTGATCGCAATCGGCATCGCCATGGGCTTTGCCCGTTCAAAAGATAAAGGAATTCCTGCGCTGACAGGATATTTAGCGATAACCGTATTAAAAGAGGGGCTCGGCATCTTGAATCCTGATCTTGATATGAGCGTCTTCGGCGGGGTGCTCGCCGGCCTGATGGCGGCTTTCATTTATAACCGGTTTCAACATACGAAACTGCCAAGCATGTTTTCATTTTTTGGCGGAGAGAAGTTTCCGATTACGATGATCGTATTGGTGACGATTCCGGTGGCAGGCTTTTTTTCAATCGTCTGGCCTTATGCAGAAGCGGCGATCGACACTTTTAGCCAGTCGCTTGTAGGTCTTGGCGCTTTCGGGGTGTTTGTATTCGGATTTCTGAATCGGTTTTTGCTGCCGTTCGGCCTTCACCATGTCATGAATACGTATATTTATTTTGGGCTTGGGCGCTATGAGACGGCATCCGGCGAAGCGGTGACAGGGGAAATTACGCGGTTTTTGAATGGAGACCCGACAGCCGGCTACTTTCTCGGCGGCTTTTTTATCACGATGATGTTTGGCATTCCGGCGATCGCTTTGGCAATCGCGCATGCAGCCAGAACGAGAAAAAAGGAAACGAAAGCGCTCATGTCTTCAGGAGCAGCCACATCACTGATCACCGGGATTACGGAACCAGTTGAATTCACGTTTTTATTTACTTCGCCTTTATTGTACTTTCTTCACTCGGTCTATACGGGACTTGCCGGAGCGGCGCTCTGTTTGCTTGGGATTCGTCACGGCTTCTCATGGGGAGCAGGCGCAATCGATTATTTGCTGAACCTTAATTTATCAGACGGCGGATTATGGATCATACCCGTCGGCCTTGCCTTTTTTGCTCTCTATTATGTTACGTTTTACTTTGTGATTATAAAGCGAAACATTCCGGTGATCGGAAGGGAACAGGAAACACCTGAAGGAAACCGGCTGCATCAGTCTATGGCTGAAGGCATTCTTAAGCATATCGGCGGCCGTGAGAATGTCGTGACTTGCGAAAACTGTATAACCCGTTTGCGAATGAAATTAAAAGACACGTCCTTTGCGGATGAAGCGCAATTAAAGCAATTAGGAGCGCACGGTGTGGTCAAAATTGACCAGCATCATATCCAGATTGTGATCGGAACGGATGCTGGGAATGTGAAAAAAGATTTGCAGAACTTAATCGGGGAGACTCCGCCGGATTAAAAACTGGAGTTGATTGTCCCGTACCTTTTGGAAAAATCACGAGTCTGCGAAAAATAAGCTTGCACCTCCAGCAGCGTGAGGCGTTATGATAGGAATAAATCGTCAGTTGGAGGGGATTTTTATGGAAAATGACGGATATTATTCAATCGGTGTTTTTTCAGAAATGACAGGGACATCCATTCGGACGCTCCATTATTACGATGAAATCGGCCTGTTGAAGCCTGAAAAACAGCCGGGAACAGGCCACCGTTTCTACACAGACAGAGATGCGAGAGAGTTGCAGAAAATCACATGTTTTAAGTTTCTCGGGTACAGTCTTGAACAAATTCGCGCTTTCATGAAGGATGCATGCTTTGATGCCGGTCTGATTGAGGCGCTGCAGGAGCAGAAAAAGGTGCTGGAGGAGAAAAAGGAACATATTGAAACAGGGCTGAAAGCGATAAACAGGACAATCGGTCTTCTGGAGGAGGAAGAGGAAATCGACAGTTCTGTTTTCATGAGCCTGCTGAACAGCATCCAGACTGAGAAGGAGCAGCGCATATGGCTTGAACAGCAGGTGTCCAAACGTTTTGCCGATGATGTATTCGGCAAATCAGAAGATGAGATGGCCAAATTGGATCAAGAGTATGTTCGTTTATCTAAGGAAGCCAAGCGGCTCATGGGAAAACCGGTTGATGACCCCGAAGTGCAGGAAATGGCGGACCGATATATGAAGACGAGTTTGGAATTTGTCGGAGAGGGCGTGCTGTCGGCTTTAGGACAGATGGAGACAATCGAATCGCAGCAGCTGGCAGAGAAGTTTTCTTCACCTTTTACAAAAGAAGAGGATGAGTGGCTGCAGCAGGTGTTCGAATATTACATGATTCACAACGATTTCTGTCCCGAAAACGGCCGATGAAAAAATCCGCCGGAGCTTTTAATGCAAAAGCTCCGGCTCAATTTTCGCCGTTTCATTATCAAGCGAAACATGCAGTTGATGGTTTTGATTAACAGAAGCGAAAAAGATTTCATCCATTCGTTCAAGCCCTTTCTTCTTCAGCTGGTTTTTGAGCCAGTTTTCCGTTACATTCAATTGGTGAAGGACAGATGTGTACACTTTCCCTTCAATGATGACCGGATATGAAAATTCGCCGCCGCTTTTTTGAATCCCCATATCTTCAGCCGTGACTTCCATTTTATTTGGCTTTTTGTATACCGTTAAATTTCCATT
Organism: Bacillus paralicheniformis; assembly: GCF_001042485.2. Classification (GTDB taxonomy): domain Bacteria; phylum Bacillota; class Bacilli; order Bacillales; family Bacillaceae; genus Bacillus; species Bacillus paralicheniformis. Next base: position 211,727 of record NZ_LBMN02000005.1, on the reverse strand, counting down.
CGCCTCTATAAACGCCATTTCTACGTCGCTGACATTGAAAACATCTTTTTCACGAAGCATTTGCAGAACATTATCCACCGAATATCTGATTCGTTTTAAATTGCCGACAATAAACGTTCCATTTTTGATGACGATGGTCGGTTCAAATGTAATCAGACGTCCGAGTGTTCTGTTTTTGATCATGATTTTTGAAGCGAGTCTTTGCAATAGGGCAATCGCAACCACCGCAGCGGCGGTATGCAAATGTTCAATCCTCGGATCGGCTATGTCAGCTCCGACGACAGCCCCCAATGTAATAATGATTAAAAAATCAAATACAGGCATTTCGCCGATTGAGCGTTTTCCCATTAGCAATGTAACAGCCAATAAAAGGGGAAGGATGGTGATGATTCGTCCGTAGACAACCAAAATTTCTTTCATAGTTTCCATTTTCTCGCTTCCTTTTTATACGCTTTTGCCAATTCAAGATTGACGGCCGTCATTTTCGAGTTGAGGTCATGATATGGATAAGAATCGCTTATTTCAGGAAGCCGGTTGGCATCCTCCTGGTTTGAAATCACACGACCCGCCGAAACAAACCGTTTTGGGGGAATTGTAACACCGATTACTGTTGCTCCCGGTTCGATCACCGTATTCTCTTGGATATAGGCATCAAAAACAAGGCTTTGCATTCCGACAAAAACATTGTTGTCAATTCGTACGGGGCCGTGAATTTGACATTGCGGGGCGAGTGATACTTTCTCGCCTATGTAAATGGAATACGATTCACGATCCTTAAAAACGGATTGTTCAGTAACAGGGTTGTTGTATTCATAGTTTTTCATACCGTGCAAGACAACTCCGTCCTGGATATTGCAATCATGGCCGATGTAGATTTTTAATCCCGTGTCTCCTCTGATCGAAGAGAAAGGCCCGATGAAAACGTTTCGCCCGATGACCACACTGCCGATGACCGAGGCGAAATGATGGATGTATGAGGACGCATCAATATCCGGAATATCAGCTTCTTGATTAAATGACGCGGTAATATTGGGGCTGACATTGTCTTGGATCAGCAGCTTTTCAAGAAACTTCCCGGCGAGTGACGAAACCGTTAACCCGAGGATGAGTTTGTTGCTTAATTTCATATGACCTGCCTCCTTTATTCAGGTAGTCTGTCTAAAAAACGGGATAATATTTATGGGCGGCGGTCTGAAACTAAAAAAGAGGATATGGGGAGATAACGGCTAATAAAGCAATGGAATAGGTTTTAGGAAGCGTTCAAGACGATTACCATTTTCATCTCTAAAAAAACAAAGGAAATGATTCATTTAGAGGAGGAAATTTACGGTCAGCTTGCCTTGGATGACTCCTCGACTTATTTTAAGGGAGGTTGAAACTTTGAATCTATCTTTGGCAGTTGCATTAGTTATATCTGTGTTTTTAAATATATTTCAGCTGGCACAACTCAAATCCAATAACCGTAAAAACGCAAACTGGAATGAGAGGACAAAAAGGCCGCTCAATCCCTTTACTTCCATTCTTTGGACTTATTTCGCCATTATCATTCTTTTGATGTTGGCTGCATTAGTAACCGTCATCATACAGCTTAACGAATAATATTAGCGCTTCTCTTCTGTTGCCGGCTTTTTATTATTGCCACAGTCATAACGAAAAATGCGCAGAAATTGCAAGGAGAAAAAACGATGAAAACGGGATCGCTCGCTTTGACACACACGGAAACGATTGCCCCGAAGGGATCTATTTAAAATGAAGAGACGTTCGAATTTGAAACTCAAAAAAGATGGGCAAATCGTAAAGCATGCGGTAGAAAATCATAAGGAAGAGACAAATACCGCAGCTCCTCCTGCCAAAAAGGATAGAGACATTGGACATGTCAAAAAAAACAGGAGGCAACCCGCTGCCGAATACAGGAAATAATCGCCTGTACCGTGCTTTACTCATTGGACCCATCCTTCTTATTATCGGACTTGCTATGTTTGTTTTAAACTGTAAAAAGACTCAAAATCAAAGTGCGTAAATATTCCCCAAAAGACAGCGTTACGGCTGTCTTTTTCGTTTGCGAAACAGCTTTTCGCCCGCGGCACCTGCGGAAACGCCGAGCACATAAGCCAATAAATCGCTCCACAAAAATCCATAACCGAGAATGAGTCCGCCGAGCGGAACGGCTCTGATATCATCAATCCATGGAGCGTGATACAGCTGGCTGCATTCGATTAAAAAACAAAACGCGAGCGCAATCAGCGCCACTGAAGCTGTCTTCGCGTTTTTGAACAAAAAGCCTGCGCCGAAGAAAATCATCAGCGCCCACAGCGCATCCCCTAAATAGGCATTCACGATGTCCGGCAGCATATCGGCCGCCTTTCTTGAAGCAAGCCCCGCCGCCATCGCTGCGAATATCAGCGCAAGCCGGCGGATACGGCTTCTTTTCATATTCATGGCTGGCCCCCTTTTCTGCCAAAGCAGGTGAAGTAAATCTTCGGAGACATGACGGATACAAGAGGAAAAACGTTTTATTATTTTGGACGGTTTAAAATGAACGAAAAAAGCCGCCGGATACGGCGGCTTGTGTTATATCGCATTTTTGCTTTCGGTTTTTTGTTCGGTGCCGGAGCGTTCCCAGCATTCGACGCCTTCATGGTTTTCAAGAACATCTTTATAAAAGACCGGATCTTTTCCAGCTTTTCGCTGTTTCACATAGTCTTTCAAGGCGGCAAATGCCACTTTTGACAGCAGGAAAATCGCGATTAAGTTGACGATGACCATCAAGCCCATGAACAAGTCGGCGAGGTCCCACACAAGCTGGACTTTTGATACCGATCCGAAGATAACCATCGCAAGCACACAGATTCTGTAAATGAAGAGCCATGCTTTGTTCGTGTGCAGGAATTCGATATTCGTTTCTCCATAGTAGTAGTTTCCGATTAAGGTGCTGAAAGAAAACAGGAACACCATAATGGCAAGAAAGCCTGAGGCCCATGCTCCGATGTGCGTGCTGAGCGATGCTTGCGTCAACTCGATTCCGCTCAGCCCCGGTTCTTGATACGCATCGGAAAACAAAATGATAAAAGCTGTGCTTGAACAAATCACCAAAGTGCTCGTGAAAACCCCTAAAGCCTGGACAAGACCCTGTTTGACAGGATGGCTCGTTGTCGCTGCGGCTGCTGCATTCGGCGCGCTGCCCATCCCGGCTTCATTTGAGAAGAGGCCGCGTTTGATTCCGTTCATTAGCGCTGCGCCGATGGCTCCGCCTGCCGCTTGTTCAAGGCCAAACGCATGACCGACAATCAAAGAGATGACGTCCGGCAGTTTCGTAATGTTCATCAGCATGACAAAAACGGCGACGCCGATATATAAGACGGCGAGAAATACGACAATATATTCGGACAGCTTGGCGATCCGTTTGATACCGCCGAAGGTAATGATGCCGAAGGCAATCGTAATGATAATCCCCAGTGTAAGACGGTCTGTGCCGAATGAGTTTTCAAAAGCGACCGTTATCGTATTGGACTGGACCGCGTTAAACACGATTCCGAAGGATAATGTAATCAAGACGGCAAACAGCGCACCCATCCAGCGTTTTTTCAAACCCTTTTCCATATAGTAAGCAGGGCCGCCGCGGAAGCCGTCTTTATCCTTTATTTTATAAATTTGCGCCAGCGTGCTTTCGACAAAGCTTGACGCCGAACCGATGATGGCGATGATCCACATCCAAAAGATAGCGCCGGGTCCGCCCAAGGCAATGGCGATCGCAATCCCCGTAATATTTCCTGTGCCTACTCTCGCGGCCATGCTAATGCAAAAAGCCTGAAAAGGAGAGATTCCGTTTTTGTCGGGTGCTCCTTCCTTTAAAACCCGGAACATGTCTTTCAGCAAGCGAACTTGAAAGAACTTCGATTTAAAAGTAAAAAACAGTCCTGAAGCCAGAAGCATAATAATTAATAGTTTTGACCAAAGAAAATCATTTGTGACAACAATGACTTCTTGAAGGAATTGCTGCATGCTTTCACCTCTTTTTTGTGATTTTAAAAAATACTGAGATCCCATTCACGGGCTATATGTTTTAACAGCATTCCGCCCGTCATGCTGTTGCCGTAATCGTCAATCGCCGGACCGTAGATGCCGATGCCGCATCCATGCCGAAAAGGCTGTTCTCTTTTCATGCTGGCAGGCACCGCGCACATGATTCCGCCGGAGACGCCGCTCTTTGCCGGAATGCCGACAAAGGCCGCGAATTTTCCTGAAGCATTGTACATGCCGCACGTCAGCATTAAAGCTTTTGTCAGCCTGGCGACATCCTTCGGGATCACCTGCTCTTGGCGGAGAGGGTGATATCCGTCATTTGCGAGAATCATGCCGATCAAGGCGATGTCTTCAGTGCTTCCTTCCATGGAGCATTGCTTCAAATAGACTTCAAGCGTTTCTTCGACGTCTGCTTCGAGGAAGCCGGTTTCCTTTAAATAATGGGCCAATGCTCTGTTCCGATGGGCGGTTTGCCACTCTGACCGAAATACTTCCTCATTGATTTCAAGCCGTTTTCCAATCATTTTTTCAATGACTTCATGAAGCGACTCCATTTTTTCCAGTGCCGATTCACCGGGTAGGATCGACGCAACGGTCAGCGCTCCGGCGTTGATCATCGGGTTAAACGGCTTTCCCGGCTTGTGCATTTCAAGGCGGATGATTGAATTGAACGCGTCTCCCGTCGGTTCTACATCAACACGGTCTAATACGTAAGAAATCCCTTTCGTCAAACACGCTGCGATAAAGCTGACCACCTTTGAGATGCTCTGGAGTGTGAATGATACGTCCCAAGTTCCTGCTTTGATCACCGTTTGATCAGAACCGATCACACAGATGCCGAGCTGGTTAGAGTCGATTTTTCCTAAAGCGGGAATGTATTCGGCGTTGCGTCCGCTTGCGGAAAAAGGACGGTAATGTTCAACCAAATCTTCAAGGCGGGATTGCCAGAAGCGGGCGTCATAGCGTTCTTCCAATACTTCATTCATCGAATTTCCTCCAATCTGACCTGTTAAAGCTTGCAGGTTTGCTGAAAAAATACGAGGCTCTAAAAAGCGGTGATTAGGGCATGGCGGCAGAAGGCAAAGGGGTATAAGCCTCTGCCGCACAAGTTGTTTTAAAGCCTGTTCTTTCCTGGGAAAAGGGGTTTGGGTTGCGCAAGGGAGTGAGTTGCGGGAAAATATAAGCGTTTTCAAATAGAGAAAATATACATTCAATTTATAATAGAACCTACATAAACCTACAAAAAGCGACAAAAATATTTAAAAAATAAGCCAATTGATTTAAAAATCAAATCGACTGTGGGTAAAATGGGAGTTGCGGAAAACGTGCGGTTAAAGTCAAAATAAAGCAACACGTTTGTAATGGAGGATCAGCATGATGGGTGGAAATTGGGGAAGCGTGATGAAGCAGGCGGCCCGGCTTGTAAAGAAAGACGGCTATATCTTAACAGTGATGATGTTAACGGTGCCGCTCGCAGGAGAGCTGAAGTTTTATCCGTTGAACGAGACCTTCCGGGTCAGCTTCGGCGTTCCAACTTTTTTCTTTCTTTTGTTGCTGCTGCGGAATGTCCCGGCTGTGCTGTCCGGCTTTTTAACGGGAGCGGCCGTCGTCGGGTTTCGGGTGCTGCTTGATGCATTCGGCCCGGGGCAGATCGATTGGTTGTCATCCTTTTATCACCATTATCCGACTTTTTTCTTTTATTTCACATATGCGTTTCTATTCTACTTGGCAAAAGTGAAGCGATTTCAATTTCGCCCGCTCTACATCGGGTTTCTGGGCTTCGGAATTGAACTGATTGCCGATGGAGCCGAACTGGTCGTTCAATATATGATGTTCGAGTCTACCGTCACCCCGGGAAAGATCCGCGACATGATGGCGATTGCTTTTTCCCACAGCTTTATTGTGCTGAGCTTTTTTAATGTCATGAAGCTGTATGAAACGCAATCGCGGGAAAAGCAGATCCGCGAACAAAATGAGCACATGTTGATGATCGTTTCAAATTTATATGAAGAAACCGTTCATTTGAAAAAGACGTTGAAGAATACTGAAGAGATTACGAACGAATCCTATCAGCTGTACAGGCTCTTAAATAGACAGAGCGATAACAATTCCTCTGTCCGGCAGATCAGCCAGAAGGTGCTGCGCCTCGCCGGTGAAATCCACGAGGTCAAAAAAGACAACCAGCGCATTTTCGCCGGGCTTTCAAAACTAATTTCGAAAGAAAGCTTCAGAGACTACATGGCGGCAGAAGATCTAGTTCGGCTTGTGGCCGGCATTAATCGAAAGTATGCCGAATCGCTCGAAAAAGACATTGACTTTCATTATTCGATAGACGGAGAACATCCAAAATACCACGTGTATACTGTATTATCCGTGATTAATAATATTATGGCGAATGCGGTGGAAGCGATTCAAAGACAGGGCTCCATCCGCCTCAGCCTCTATAGGCGCGCCGATGACATGCTGGAATGCCGCGTGGAAGATGACGGACCGGGCATTCCAGAGAAAGTCGGGGATGTGGTGTTTGAGCCGGGATACACGTCAAAATATGATGAATTCGGAACCCCTTCAACCGGAATCGGTTTGTCTTATGTGAAGGAAACTGTCGAGGAGCTCGGGGGGAGCATTCGATTTCAGAGTGATGCAAGCGGTGTTGTGTTTACGATCAGACTTCCGGTCCAACAATTGATTCAGAAAGGGTGAAGGCCTGTGCGTTTTTTTATTGCAGATGATGACCGTGCTGTGCGATCGATTTTAAAACAAATCATTGAAGACGAAGATTTGGGAGAAGTGGCCGGAGAAGCGGAAGACGGCTGCGATTTGGAAGGCCACGTCCTGAATTTGCAGCAAATTGATATTTTGTTTGTCGATCTTTTAATGCCGCTCCGCGACGGAATTGAGACGGTTCGTCATTTGTATGGCGCTTTCTCAGGGAAGATCATCATGATTTCCCAGGTGGAATCGAAGGAAATGATCGGTGAAGCCTATTCTTTGGGGATTGAATATTATATACATAAACCGATTAACCGCATTGAAATCTTGAACGTCATTCAAAAAGTCAAGGAGCGCATCGAGCTGGAAAGGTCGATCCATGACATACAATCTTCGCTGAACCGGCTCGTGAGTCTCGGCAGCGGACGAAAAAACGGCTTTAGGGAAAAAAGCATTCAGGAAACGGGCGAATTTCTCCTTTCTGAACTCGGAATCGTCGGGGAGAGCGGGTCCCAGGATTTACTCGCCATCCTTCAGTATTTGTTTGATGATGAACAGACTTCATTATATGAAAAGGACTTTCCGCCGCTCAAACAGATTTTTCATCAGATTGCCGAGCAAAAGCTCGGGCCGGCTGCTTCACCCGTGGAGATCAACAGGGAGATTAAAGCGTCTGAGCAGCGGATACGGCGGGCGGTCAGCCATTCGCTAAACCATTTCGCATCACTCGGTTTAACAGATTTTTCAAATCCGCGGTTTGAAAGCTATGCGTCCCGTTTTTTTGACTTTACTGTCATCAGCAAAAAAATGAAAGAGCTGCAGAAAGACTCTGCCGCCGCCTTGCCGTCCGCCCGCGTCAACACGAAGAAATTTATTCAGGTTTTCTTTTTGGAAGCCAAGCGGTTGAGCGAAAGCGCCGGAAAAAGGGGTTAAAAAGAGCTTCCTCACCTTAGAGGAAGCTCTTCTGCATGCCGGTTACCCAGCGTATTCTCTTTTCAGCAGCGAAAACATGTATACGTCAATCAGTCTTCCTTTCGCTTTCTCGTAATCTCTTAGCAGTCCTTCCTTTTGAAAGGATAACGAGTTGAGGAGTTTGATTGAAGGCGTGTTTTCGGGCTCTACCTTCGCTTCGATCCGGTTGAGGTTCAAGCTTGTAAAGCCGTAGTCGATCAGCTTTTGAACAGCTTCGGAAGCAAAGCCTTTTCCCCAATGATTTCTCCCTAAGTCATAGCCGATTTCAGCTCTGCCGTTTTCCTGGTCGATCATATTAAAACCGCACGTCCCGATGACTTCATCCGTTTCTTTCACAATGATTGAAAAGCGGTTTGCCTGCCCTTCAAGGCTTAAATCATTGATCATTTGGATCATGTCCCGCGCCTGTGAGACGTCTGTAAAAGGCGTGATATTCATATATTTTGTGACTTCCGGATCTGACCAGTATTGACAGAGGACATCTGCATCTTCCAATTCCATTTTTCTCAAAGTCAATCTTTCTGTATAAAGGGTTTCCATGTTCTTGCCTCCAAGTTCCGTATTATTAGGAATGTGAAAGGACCATTCATCGATTTGCGCATCATTCATGTTCATAGAATAAAAAGTAAACTGTTATCGGGAAACGGAGGGATAAATCCCTTTTTTATCTAAAATGGAAAGTGCAATTTCGGCAGCGGAGCTTCCGGCAGCCCGTTTTTCACCTTGAATATGAACAGCAAAGAAAAAAGTATTATCGGCAGTTTCTACATACCCGATAAACCAACCGGCATGGAGTTCCCCGTTGATTACCGAGGTTCCGGTTTTACCGGATAAAACCCTGCCATTTGATTCTTCTAAACGTATCGAATCTTTCACAGTTTCAATATTAGACTGTTTAAAATCAAATTCGTTATCATAAAACTTTTTTAATATATTGACCTGTTCAAGTGGAGAAATTTGAAGAGAGCCATCCAGCCAATAATCGGCCGGGACTGAAAAATCCTCATTTCCATAATGTATAGATTTGAGATAATGACGTAAATGATCCTCCCCAATTTGCCGGTCCAATTTTTGAAAATACCATGTTGTGGAGCTGCTCATCGCAGAGAATAAATCCTGGTCTTGATTCCATTCTTTATACGGATATTGAGTCCCATCCCAAGTCATGTGAGAGTCGTTCTTCGTGATGATCCCGGATTCCAGTGCGAGCAATGCGCTAAACACCTTGTAGGTGGAAGCAGGTGCGAATCTGGAGGTGCTTTCTTTCCTATTGTATATTGTATACTTTTTCCTATTAGAATTAAACAGGACAAAGCCCCCTGAGGCTGAAAATTTATCAAAAAAAGTGCTGTAATCTTCGTATTCTACATTGGTGCCGGGTAAAAAGCGTGTTTCTTTTTGCATGGCCAATATAGACACAGAAGGAGTACCGGCTAATATGGCCCCAAGAACAAGAGTGAACACTAAGGCGCTTTTCGCCTTTAGCAAAGGTGATGCCGTCTGAAAGTTGACAACTGTAACAATCCGTCTTTTGATATGTTTGTATGAGTTGCTGAATTCAGAAGCGGCTAACAAAGACGATGTTCTTTGCTTAATTGAAGTGAATTTTAAAATCACCTCGCCATATTTGAGGTGCAATTTTTTATCAAGCGTTTTTAATACGGCAAAGTCGCAAGAAATCTCCATCTCCGTTTTCGCTTCCTTTGATAAATACCATACGAGAGGATTAAACCAATAGACGATTTTCAACAGGCAAAGAAAATAGTTGATAAGCATATCTTTTCGTTTGCAATGGTACAGTTCATGAAGCAAAACACATTTCATTTCGTCGGCTGAAAACATTGAAATATCTTTTGGCAAGATAATATATGGACGAATGACCCCAAATGTAATGGGGGATTTTATCAATGGAGAACGGCCCAAAATGACTTTTTGATGAAAGCGTATTTCCTCTTTACATGTGTGAAAAAGGGATAATAGCTCTTTGTTGTTAACAATTTGCAGGTTCTTTTTTATTTTGCCGATTTTTAGATTGCTATAAAGAGTAGCCAAAAGCATAACGGCAACGCCCAATATCCAAACTGCGAAAAAGGCTGAATCTATCATTTTGGAAGACGATTGTTCAATCGACAACGAAAAGTCCTGCACCCAGTTTACATGTTGGCCGATTGCTTCTGTCGTCTTGTCTGTGGAGTGGGTTTGGGATAAGGCCGATTGAGCTCCTCCTAAATTCAGAATCCAGTCAAAATGATGGCTTTTTAGAAAATGAAAGGGGATAAAAGGAGCGATCAATGCCAAAAGAGAAATCACGCTAATATAATAGTGGGTGCCTACAGTGATTTGAGTCCTGAGCAGTTTTTTAATGAGTATGATGATAGAAAAAAACAGAGACAATAGAATTTGACTAACCAAAAAGGGAATAAAGAAAGAACTGCTCATTTCATTCCTTCTTTCTGTTCTTATGTTCTTCTAATATTTGATACAATTCATTAATTTCTTCACCTGACAGCTGATCATTCTCCAAAAAGTTTAATACCATCGAATTAAGAGTTCCATTGTAAAACCGGTTTAAAAAACTGTGACTCTTAACCTCTATATAATCACTTTCGTCTATATTTGGTGTGTAAACGAAAACCCGTCCTTCTTTATGGTGGTTTAAAGCGCCTTTTTTAATGAGGCGCAGCAGCATGGTTTGGATGGTTTTAGGGCTCCATGTACTGGTTTTGGATAACTCTTTAATTACCTCATTGGTATTGATCGAAGAATGCTTCCAGATGACTTTCATCACTTCTAATTCCGCATCAGAGATTTGAGGTATTTTTTTCATTTTAATCATCCTATACTTACAAATGTAATACTCTCATTATAGGTTTGCCATTTTAAGAAGTCAATTTAACTGGAGTGAACATGCAGTTTCTGCATTTTTAATTCCATCACTTCCCTCCGTTCATTTGTCCCCGGTGGAAACGAGGTCATCATTTCCTTCCGAAAAAACGGTTGCATTTAAATCTTACATATGTAATACTTTCAAAGACTACATTTGTAAGATTTGATGTTTGAGTCGGCTGAAAGATCGTACGTACCAATTATTGTTTCGTGATCGTTCAAGCCATAACACTGTAGGGATAGTGGAAAGAGTGCTTCATCTGGTTACGATCAATCAAATATTCAAACGGAGGGAGACGATTTTGATGAAATTATGGTTCAGTACTTTAAAACTGAAAAAGGCTGCAGCAGTGTTGCTTTTCTCTTGCGTCGGCTTGCAGGATGCGCTAACAATCAAACGAATGCCTCGCAACCTGCCGAGAAGAATGAAAAGACGGAGATGAAAGATGATTTTGCAAAACTTGAGGAACAATTTGATGCAAAACTCGGGATCTTTGCATTGGATACAGGTACAAACCGGACGGTAGCGTATCGGCCGGATGAGCGTTTTGCTTTTGCTTCGACGATTAAGGCTTTAACTGTAGGCGTGCTTTTGCAACAGAAATCAATAGAAGATCTGAACCAGAGAATAACATATACACGTGATGATCTTGTAAACTACAACCCGATTACGGAAAAGCACGTTGATACGGGAATGACGCTCAAAGAGCTTGCGGATGCTTCGCTTCGATATAGTGACAATGCGGCACAGAATCTCATTCTTAAACAAATTGGCGGACCTGAAAGTTTGAAAAAGGAACTGAGGAAGATTGGTGATGAGGTTACAAATCCCGAACGATTCGAACCAGAGTTAAATGAAGTGAATCCGGGTGAAACTCAGGATACCAGTACAGCAAGAGCACTTGTCACAAGCCTTCGAGCTTTTGCTCTTGAAGATAAACTTCCAAGTGAAAAACGCGAGCTTTTAATCGATTGGATGAAACGAAATACCACTGGAGACGCCTTAATCCGTGCCAGTGTGCCGGACGGTTGGGAAGTGGCTGATAAAACTGGAGCGGCATCATATGGAACCCGGAATGACATTGCCATCATTTGGCCGCCAAAAGGAGATCCTGTCGTTCTTGCAGTATTATCCAGCAGGGATAAAAAGGACGCCAAGTATGATGATAAACTTATTGCAGAGGCAACAAAGGTGGTAATGAAAGCCTTAAACATGAACGGCAAATAAAAACATTGCGATGAATCCGTCAAAACATCATCTTACATAAAGTCACTTGGTGATCAAGCTCATATCATTGTCCGGCAATGGTGTGGGCTTTTTTTGTTTTCTCTCTTTAAAGATCATGTGAAGAAAAACGGGAAAATCGGTCTGTGGGAAAGGACCGGGTTTTTGTCGAAATCATAGGCGAATGGGTTGGATTGTGACAAAATTCGACACATCTATTGGCGGTGCGACTTGATGGACCATCAACCGCGTCCCTCCTCCTGTTTACAATAATTTACAGTTCATTAATAAACTCTGCCTATAATAGAACCCGATCAATCATTTGTATAGAGAGGGGTAATACGAATGACACATGAAGGACCGCTGGAGGAATGGATGAAAAAGCTGAGCGAGGAAAGCCTCAAGGACAATACGTTTGACCGCCGCCGTTTTATTCAAGGGGCCGGCAAAATAGCCGGGCTTTCGCTCGGACTTGCAATTGCGCAATCGATGGGGGCAATGGAAGTCAATGCAGCACCGACATTCTCCGAATATCCGTTTACACTTGGCGTAGCATCGGGAGATCCGCTTTCTGACAGCGTCGTGTTGTGGACAAGGCTGGCGCCCGATCCGCTAAACGGGGGCGGGATGCCGAATGAAGCTGTATCCGTGAAATGGGAGGTCGCGGAAGACGAACGCTTCCGCCGTATCGTCAAACGGGGAACCGAAAAAGCGACACCGCACCTTGCACACTCGGTACATGCTGAGGTATCCGGACTGAAACCGAATCATGTGTACTATTACCGCTTTAAATGCGGCAGCCAGCTGAGCCCCGTCGGCAAGACAAAAACGCTTCCGGCGGCAGGGGCAGATGTTGCTACATTCACATTCGCTTTTGCTTCATGCCAGCAGTACGAACACGGCTATTATACCGCCTATCAGCATATGGCGAAAGAAAAGCTCGATCTTGTGTTTCATCTCGGCGACTATATTTATGAGTACGGTCCGAATGAATATGTTTCAAAAACAGGCAATGTCAGGACACACAGCGGTCCTGAAATCATGTCGCTGCTTGATTACCGAAACCGCCATGCCCAATACCGTTCAGATGCAAACTTGAAAGCCGCGCATGCCGCCTTCCCGTGGGTTGTCACATGGGACGACCATGAAGTGGAGAACAACTACGCGAATGTCATCCCTGAAAAAGGCCAGTCAGTAGAAGCGTTTATTAAACGGCGCGCCGCCGCATACCAAGCTTATTACGAGCATATGCCGCTCCGCCGCAAATCCCTGCCGAACGGTCCTGATATGCAATTGTACCGGAATTTTTCCTACGGAAATCTGGCGGACATTAGCGTGCTTGATACCCGTCAGTATCGCGATGACCAAGCCAATGGAGATGGCAATAAGCCTCCTTCTGATGAATCGAATGATCCGAAGCGGACGTTGCTTGGAGCCGAACAGGAGGCTTGGCTGTTTGACAACCTGAGTCGTTCCGGGGCGCACTGGAACATTATCGCACAGCAGATTTTCTTTGCGCAATGGAACTTTGGGACAAGCGCGGCGCCGATTTACAGCATGGATTCGTGGGACGGATACCCCGCTCAGCGCAAGCGGGTGATCGACTTCATCAAATCTCAAAAACTGAACAACATCGTCGTCCTCACCGGTGATGTGCATGCCAGCTGGGCAAATAACCTGCTCGTTGACTTTGACAATCCAAAATCGGACATCTTCGGTGTGGAATTCGTCGGGACGTCGATTACATCTGGAGGAAACGGCGCTGATAAAAGAGCGGATACGGATAAGATTTTATCGAACAATCCTCATATAAAGTTTTTCAATGATTACCGCGGCTATGTGCGCTGTACGGTCACACCGGAAGAATGGCGGACAGATTACCGCGTGGTCCCATATGTGACAGAACCGGGTGCCGCGATTTCGACAAGAGCTTCCTATGTTTATCATAAAGACTACACAGGGCTGAAACGGACCGCTTCCAACATTGTGCCTGGAGGCGTGAAGAAGTCAAACGAAGTCGAAGAAGACCGTTTCCTCGCACATACAAGAGCCCATCAGAAGCAAGTGAAGCAAAAGGAGAAAAAAGTAACCCAGTAATCAATGAAAGGATGACAGCAAAATGCTTTCAAATATCGGTATTCCGGGTCTCATCCTGGTTCTGGTAATTGCGCTGATCATTTTCGGGCCTTCAAAGCTTCCGGAAATCGGCCGGGCTTTTGGAAAAACGCTGACCGAATTCAAAAGCGCGACAAAGTCATTAGTATCTGCCGATGACAATGAGATCGGACAAGAGACTAATGTGAAAAAGCAAAGCGATCCATCGGCAAAATAGATGATCAATAGAGCGGGCGGGTGAACCCGTCTGTTCTTTTTTTCTGTTTAGCATGTGAAGGGGAGGAAGTCGAAGGTGAAAAAAAGGGAAACACATTTGATTGCCCATCTTGAAGAGCTGCGCCAGCGAATCATTAAAACGCTTCTGACGTTTATTCTGTTTCTCATCACCGGCTTTTTGTTTGTTCAGGACATCTATGACTGGCTGATCAGAGACCTTGATGAAAAGCTTGCTGTACTGGGGCCGGGGGATATTCTTTGGGTATATATGATGATTGCGGGGGTGCTGGCGGTCGCAGCCACCATACCGGTGGCCGCTTTTCAGACATGGCGGTTTGTGGCGCCTGCGCTGACCGACCGCGAACGGAGGACGGCATTATTTTATATTCCGGGGCTGTTCACTTTTTTTATTTTAGGGATTGTATTCGGTTATGTTGTGCTCTTTCCGCTCGTTCTTCAGTTTTTAATCGGATTATCCGCCGGCCATTTTCAAACGATGTTTACGGCGGAGCATTATTTTCGCTTTATGATGAACCTGACACTGCCATTCGGGTTTTTGTTTGAAATGCCCCTCATCGTGATGTTTTTAACGAGCCTCGGGATTTTAAATCCGGCCAAGCTCAGTAAAATGAGAAAAATTTCTTATTTTGCGCTGATCGTCGTATCAGTTGTGATCACACCGCCCGATTTTATCTCGGATGTGTTGGTGATCGTCCCGCTGCTTGTATTATACGAATTAAGCATCTCTTTATCGGCATTGATTTACCGAAAAAAAACCGCTGTGCAACCAGGGGCTGAGGCCCAAGGCTGAAGACGGACCGTGTCTTCAGTCTCTTTTTTTTTGCTTGATATAAAAAAATCAGAAAATAATGATATTGACAATTTGTTTATTTGTCTTACAATTAAACAAAAAGATGAATGGAGGGGTTTTCTAAAACAGAAACATCGCATTTCAACTGAATGATAACGCTTTCTCAGGAAATGAACGACAGGGGGATGACGGAGATGAGTCAATTACGGAAGGCGCCGGAAGGCATATTAGGTTTCCCGGTGGCACCCTTCAACAAGGAAGGAAAACTGGAGGAAGAAGCACTTTACGAAAACATCCGCTTTTTATTGGATGAAGGGCTTGAGGCGGTTTTTATCGCTTGCGGCTCAGGAGAATTTCAGTCTCTCAGCGCAAAGGAATATGAGCAAATGGTCGAAATTGCCGTCTCGGCGGCGGGCGGGAAGGTGCCTGTTTACACAGGAGTGGGCGGCAACTTGAGCACCGCTTTGGAATGGGCGCGGATTTCCGAGGAAAAAGGGGCTGACGGCTATCTGATTCTCCCGCCATACTTGATACACGGAGAGCAGGAAGGCCTCTATCAGTATACGAAAACAATCATTGAAAGCACGGATTTAAACGCCATCATTTATCAGCGAGACAATGCGGTTTTGACACTTGAACAGATTCAGCGGCTGACCGATCTCGAGCAGCTTGTCGGGCTCAAAGACGGCATAGGGGATATGGCGTTGAATATCAGTTTGTCGTATACGATAGGAGACAGGCTGGGCTGGCTCAACGGAATGCCGATGGCTGAAGTCACGATGCCGGCCTATGCTCCGATTGGCTTCACGTCTTATTCTTCGGCGATATCCAATTATATTCCTCATATTTCAAGGATGTTTTATGAGGCATTATTAAACGGCAACGACCAGCTTGTCAAAGAGATTTATGAGCATGTCATCATGCCGATTAACGAGATCCGCAAACTTCGGAAGGGCTATGCCGTGTCTTTGATCAAAGCCGGTATGGAAATCATGGGCCTTCATGTGAAAAACACGGCGAGACCGCCGATCGTTCCGGTGGAAAAAGAACATTGCCGGCAGCTCGAAAACATTCTGAAAAACGCGATGGGGCGTTATCCGAAAACGACCGCTGCCCTATAAACAAAAGGAGGAATTTGAAGATGTCTGTTGCAGCTGAAAATAAAACGTATTTTAACTTTATCAACGGCCGCTGGGTGAAGGCTGAATCGGGCGGGATGGAACAGAGCTTGAACCCGGCAGATACACGGGATATCGTCGGGCTTGTGCAAAAATCTTCGATTGCGGATGTAGACCGGGCGGTTGAAGCGGCCAAGCAGGCCAAAAAGGCTTGGAGAAAGCTGTCGGGAGCGGAGCGCGGTCAATTTCTTTACAAGGCCGCTGATATCATGGAACAGCGCCTCAATGAAATTGCCGAGTGTGCGACGCGTGAAATGGGGAAAACACTGCCTGAAGCAAAAGGAGAAACAGCGCGGGGAATCGCGATTCTCAGATACTATGCCGGAGAGGGAATGCGGAAAACGGGCGATGTGATTCCCTCCACCGACACATCCGCTTTCATGTACACCGACAGGGTGCCGCTCGGTGTCGTCGGCGTCATCTCGCCTTGGAATTTTCCCATTGCCATCCCAATTTGGAAAATGGCGCCTGCCCTCATCTATGGAAACACGGTCGTCATCAAGCCGGCTACAGAAACCGCAGTCACCTGCCTTAAAATTATCTCGTGCTTTGAAGAAGCAGGGATTCCGTCAGGCGTGGTCAATGCGGTGACAGGGCCAGGATCATCGGCCGGCCAAAGGCTTGCCGAACACCCGGATGTGAACGGAATTACATTTACAGGGTCGAACCAAACCGGAAAAATTATCGGCCGGACGGCGTTTGAAAGAGGGGCGAAGTATCAGCTTGAGATGGGCGGCAAAAACCCGGTGATCATAGCAGATGACGCCGACCTTGATAGTGCGGTTGAAGCGGTCATCAGCGGAGCGTTTCGGTCGACGGGTCAAAAGTGTACGGCGACAAGCCGCGTCATCGTCTTAAACGGTGTTTATAACCGGTTTAAAGAAAAGCTGCTTCAACAAACAAAAGAAATTACAATCGGCGACAGCTTAAAAGAAGATGTCTGGATGGGACCGATTGCGAACAAACAGCAGCTTGACAACTGCCTGTCCTATATTGAAAAAGGAAAGCAAGAAGGAGCGGACCTCATTTTCGGCGGCGATAGGCTGGCAGATGGAAAATACGAAAACGGCTATTATATCAGGCCAGCCATTTTTGACAATGTCACTTCCGGCATGACGATTGCCCAAGAAGAAATTTTCGGCCCGGTCATCGCATTAATCAAGGCGGATACACTTGAGGAAGCTTTGGAGACGGCCAATGACGTCAAATTTGGCCTGAGCGCCTCCATTTTTACGCAAAACATCGGCTGGATGCTGTCATTCATAGATGAAATTGAAGCGGGGCTCATTCGCGTCAACGCCGAAAGCGCCGGTGTCGAACTGCAGGCGCCATTCGGCGGCGTTAAACAATCGAGCTCACATTCACGGGAACAGGGGGAGGCAGCAAAAGAATTTTTTACAGCTGTGAAAACCGTATTTTTCAAACCGTAAATCAATCGTTTCGGTACAAATGAATAAAGGAGAAGATGCTATGAAAAAAAATCGTGCAGCCTCCCCCCATACCGCGGGGAAAAGAAGTTCTGTCCGCTGGTTTGTCGTGTCTATGCTGTTTCTCGTCACATCCATTAATTATGCCGACCGTGCGACACTCTCGATTGTCGGCGATTCTGTGCAGCATGAGCTTGGGCTGAGTTCGGTGGCGATGGGGTATGTCTTTTCCGCATTTGGCTGGGCGTATGTTGTCGGCCAAATTCCCGGAGGCTGGCTGCTCGACCGCTTTGGGTCGAAAATCATCATCGCCGCCAGCATCTTCTTTTGGTCATTGTTTACCCTTTTGCAGGGAACGCTTGGCTTTTTCGCCGCGGGAACGGCCGTTATCCTTTTATTTGCGCTCCGGTTTCTCGTCGGTCTGTCAGAAGCGCCGTCCTTCCCGGGCAACGGCCGGGTGGTGGCTTCCTGGTTTCCAAGCTCTGAACGCGGAACAGCATCGGCGATCTTCAACTCGGCGCAGTACTTTGCACTTGTCATTTTTTCACCGCTGATGGGGTGGCTCGCCCACTCATTCAGCTGGCATACGGTTTTTGTCATTATGGGTGCTCTGGGGATTGCGATGTCGTTTATTTGGCTGAAAACGATTTACGAACCCAAAAAACACCCGAGAATCAATGCCGCCGAACTGGCGTACATCGAAGAAGGCGGCGCGCTTGTCTCGATGGATGAGGGAAAGAACACGGAAAAGAAGGAAAAGGAGTCCCAATGGCCTTACATTAAGCAGCTTTTAAGAAGCCGGATGCTGCTCGGGGTGTATATCGCCCAATACTGCATCACAACGTTGACCTATTTCTTTCTGACCTGGTTTCCGGTCTATCTCGTTCAGGCACGCGGCATGTCGATCCTTGAAGCGGGTTTTGTCGCATCGCTTCCTGCAATCTGCGGATTTTTAGGAGGATTGCTGGGCGGGTTCGTGTCAGACTTCCTTTTGAAAAAGGGCTGCTCGATAACGGTTGCCAGAAAAACGCCGATCATCCTCGGCATGCTGATGTCCTGCTCGATGATCGTATGCAACTATGCAGATTCATCTTGGCTGGTCGTTTCCATCATGTCGCTTGCCTTTTTCGGAAAAGGATTTGGCGCGCTGGGCTGGGCGGTTGTGTCAGATACCTCGCCAAAGGAGTGTGCCGGCTTGAGCGGCGGCATCTTCAACACCTTTGGAAATATTGCGTCCATCACGACACCGATCATCATCGGATATATCGTGAATGCGACAGGCTCATTTAACGGAGCGCTTGTGTTTGTCGGTGCCAACGCGATTGCCGCGGTATTAAGTTATCTGTTTCTCGTCGGGCCGATCAAGCGCATCGAACTGCAGAAAGAGGAAGACCCTGCGGACACCACTTTATCCATATGAAATGTAAGCGCTTTAATAAGAGGGAGGCTAAATCGATATGAATACAAACATTCATCAGCATGTAAAAGAGGAGCAAGCATCGCAAACACCGTCAATTGCTGATATGCAGGTCATACCCGTGGCAGGGCGCGACAGTATGCTTTTGAATTTAAGCGGAGCTCACGGCCCCTTTTTCACACGGAATATCGTGATTTTAAAAGATTCATCAGGCGCTCTCGGTGTCGGCGAAGTTCCGGGCGGCGAACGGATCCGCCAGACGCTGGAGCAGGCGAAGCCGCTTGTCATCGGTCAGCCGCTCGGCGCTGTTCAATCGATTTTGCAGTCTGTCAGGCGTCGTTTTAAAGACCGGGATGCCGGAGGACGCGGGGTGCAGACCTTTGACCAGCGGACGACAATACACGCAGTGACCGCATTGGAAGCGGCTTTGCTCGATTTGCTCGGGAAATTTCTCGGCGTCCCTGTAGCGTCGCTCTTGGGGGAAGGCCAGCAGCGGGAAAAAGTGAAGATGCTCGGCTATTTGTTTTACATCGGCGACCGAAAGCGCACAACGCTTCCCTATATTAGTGAGCAAGAGGCAAGTGACGATTGGTTCCGCCTCCGCCACGAAGAAGCGTTGACACCCGGGGCGATCGTCCGTCTTGCTGAAGCAGCTCAAGAACGATACGGTTTTCATGATTTTAAATTAAAAGGCGGCGTCCTTTCGGGAGAAGAAGAAATCGAGGCGGCATCCGCTTTGGCAAAACGGTTTCCCGAGGCGAGAATCACCCTTGACCCGAATGGCGCGTGGTCATTGGAAGAAGCGATTGCGCTTTGTAAGGGAAAACGGGATGTGCTCGCCTACGCGGAAGACCCTTGCGGAGCGGAAGCCGGATACTCGGGGCGGGAAATCATGGCCGAATTCCGCCGTGCGACAAGCATTCCGACAGCAACGAATATGATTGCGACAGACTGGCGGCAAATGGGGCACGCGATACAACTGCACGCTGTTGATATACCGCTGGCAGATCCGCATTTCTGGACGATGCAGGGATCTGTCCGCGTTGCCCAAATGTGCCATGAATGGGGGCTGACGTGGGGTTCTCACTCCAATAACCATTTTGACGTCTCATTGGCCATGTTCACCCACGTTGCCGCAGCAGCTCCCGGCGACATCACGGCGATTGATACGCATTGGATTTGGCAGGATGGACAGCGTCTGACAAAACAGCCTTTTTCAATTGCTGACGGATCTGTCCAAGTTCCTGATCAGCCGGGGCTCGGCATTGAAATCGACATGGAACAGGTGGAAAAAGCAAATGAACGGTATGAGAAAATGAAAGCAGGCGAGCGGAATGATGCCGTTGCCATGCAGTTTTTGATTGAAAATTGGCGTTTCGACCCTAAACGTCCTTGTCTTGTTCGTTAATTGCGGAAACAGCGGTTTGAGAGGCCCCTAGCCGACATTGTCATACGCGATATTTTGTCTTACAATATGAACAACTGAAAGGGGGCCCACAGTCGTGGAAGAAGATATGGAAACATTGCAGGTCGAATCAGTCAATCGCAAGACATTGGCGAAACAGGTTGTAGAACGAATCGTCCATTTATTATCAAGCGGCCAATTGAAACCGGGGGACAAACTGCCGACGGAGATAGAGCTCATGGAAAAACTGAATGTGAGCAGACCCGTTCTCCGCGAAGCTTTAATATCACTCGAAACGCTCGGAATTATTAAAAGAAAAACCCGGGACGGCACGTATTTTAATGATAAAATTGGCATCCAGCCGTTTTCTGTCATGCTGGCTTTGGCGGTTGATAATTTGCCGGCCATTATTGAAGCGAGGATGGCGCTGGAACTCGGGCTTGTCACGATCGCCGCAGAAAAGATCAATGACAGTCAGCTCGAAAGGCTGCAGGAAACGATCGATATCATTGCAAACAGCACGGATAATCATTATGGAGAAGCAGATAAAGAATTTCACCGGATTATCGCTTTGAGCGCGAACAACCCGGTGCTTGAGGGCATGATTCAATCACTCTTGATTACACACGCCAAAATCGACAGCCAGATTCCATACAGGGAAAGGGACCGGACTGTCGAATATCATACGAATATTTTGAAAGCCCTTCAACAAAGGGACCCATATCAAGCCTATCACCATATGTATGAGCACTTAAAATTTGTACGTGACAAAATACTGAATGGTCTTCGTGATGAAAAAAACAATCATTAAGTTGTTTGACAGCGCTTTCTAACATGTGCCGCAGCGGGAGAAAGGCTGTGGAAAGGCGCTGATCGAAAAGGGGAGTTGATCAATACTTATGCTTGTCAATCAAACTGAAACCCCGCTGTACATTAAGGTGAACGAAAAAGACAATACCGCAATCATCGTCAATGCCGGCGGACTGCCGAAAGGGACGGTGTTTCCTTGCGGGCTTAAACTGCAGGAGCGGATACCTCAAGGTCATAAAGTGGCTTTAACGAACATTACACAGGGGGGAGCCGTTATTCGCTACGGTGAGGTTATCGGCTATGCCGTCAAACCAATCGAAAAAGGCGGGGGGATTTCCGAGTCGCATATCATGCTTCCGGAAGCTCCGCCGCTCGATGAACTGCCCATCGCCAACAAAGTTCCAAAACCCGCTCCCCCTCTTGAAGGGTACACATTTGAAGGATACCGGAATGAAGACGGGAGCGTCGGCACGAGAAACGTGCTTGGCATTATGACAAGCGTGCAATGCGTCGCAGGCGTTCTCGATTACGCAGTTAAACGAATTAAAGAGGAACTGCTTCCAAAATATCCGAACGTTGACGGTGTCGCTGCATTAAATCATCAGTACGGCTGCGGTGTGGCGATTAATGCGCCGGAAGCCAAAATCCCGATCCGAACGATTCAAAATATCGCCAGACACCCTAATTTCGGCGGGGAAGCGATGGTGATCGGACTCGGCTGCGAGAAGCTCCTTCCGACGAGGATAGAGCCGGAAGGAGACGCTGAAAACATTCTTTCATTGCAGGAACGGCGAGGGTTTGAGCAAATGATACAATCGATTATGGAAATGGCCGAAGAGCGCTTAAAAAGGCTGAATGAACGGAAGCGGACAACATGTCCCGCTTCAGACCTGGTGATTGGCCTTCAGTGCGGTGGCAGCGACGCTTTCTCAGGAGTGACCGCAAACCCCGCGGCGGGATATGCGGCCGACTTACTCGTCCGGGCAGGGGCCACGGTTTTATTTTCGGAAGTCACCGAAGTCCGCGATGCCGTTCATCTCTTAACACCGCGCGCTGTCAATGAAGAAGTCGGTCGCGCCCTGATTCGGGAAATGGCTTGGTATGACCGCTATCTGGAAAGAGGCGAATCAGACCGAAGCGCCAATCCGTCGCCAGGGAACAAAAGGGGCGGGCTGGCAAACGTGGTTGAGAAATCGCTCGGCTCGATCGCGAAATCGGGAAGCAGCCCGATCAATGCCGTACTCGCGCCAGGTGAAAGGGCTGTACAGAAGGGACTCACTTTTGCAGCGACACCTGCAAGCGATTTTGTATGCGGCACCCTGCAACTGGCTTCGGGCATGCATTTGCAAGTATTTACAACCGGAAGAGGAACGCCGTACGGCCTTGAAATGGCTCCGGTTATGAAAGTGGCAACCCGGCAGTCATTATCAGAAGATTGGCGCGATTTAATCGACGTTAACGCCGGACGGATCGCAACAGGTGAAGCTTCAATAGAAGAAGTCGGCTGGGAAATTTTCAGGACGATCCTTAACGTCGCAAGCGGAAGGAAAACATGGGCGGAACATTGGGGGCTCTCCAATGACTTGTGTTTGTTCAACCCCGCGCCTGTGACTTGATCGAAAAGCACCTTGATAAGGTGCTTTTTTAATTGTGAACTCGTTTTTAACAAGAAGTATAAAGTGGTTCTTTTTTCATATTTCCTCTTTGGTAAACTAAACCGCAGTACCTTTCGGAGCCTTGGCGCATCAACCATACTGCCTGTTTTTTCAGAGGGCCGGCATACGATTTGCAGGGTGGTGATTCTTATTTCCTATTTATCTAATTTATTCCATGTTGTAACATAAAAAAGTATCATTTTCAAGCATGTCATTCGCATTAAAATGAAGTGCTTGCAGCTTAACTTAAAAGCCCTTGGAGGTTTAATAAAATGAAAAAGATGATGATATTGTGTTTTTCTATAATACTAATCTTTACAGGAGGATGCAGTATGAACGACAGCCAAAACGGCAAGAACGGCAATCAAGAAGAAGCGGTCAAGCCGAAAGATATGGACCCGAAAGACCTCCCGCAGGTTCCGGCGTTCCAAGATGAGAAAACAAGAGAATACATGGCATCAACAAAGGAAGTCGAGCCGGGCTATTATTTGCTTGAGTCTAAACTGAAAGGGTTTACGATGTTGTTTCCGGAGGATGGGAAATATGATGACAATTTATCCTCTCTCGGAAAAGATGAAGAGATAATCTCTTTTTATAGCTACGATGAAAAAACGAATGTTTCTCTTAATGCTTCTGTAGAATATTACCTAAATCAATCTTTCATCAATAATCCAAATGAAATGTTAGAACAAGTGAGGGAGGAAAATGGATATAAAGGACAATTTGAAAAGTTCCAGGAAAAAGATAAGGATATTTATTTTGCGTATATGAAAACTGTTCACGACGATACAAATCAAAAAAATAATGAGACTCATTCCTATATTGGTTATATAAATAAACAGAATTATGTTGGCATACAATTTACATTTGACTTTACTTGTCTAAAAAGTTCTAAACCTTGTTCACTTGATGTTGATTCTGCTGAAAAGAAAGCTAAGAAGTTAGTCAAATCCATCGTATTTTTAACTGGTAAGGAGAAATAGGATGGCAACTAAAAATATATTTGAAAATGAAAATGTGAAACTTCGTATAATAAACCTGGAATACAGCTATAAAAATAGGTTTGCTTCAAATAATCCAAATGAAGTGAAAAAAGCTAAAGATAATTTCGAGGCAGATGTTCGCAGAATTTATAAAGAGGAAACAAATCATGAACTTAAAGAAAATATAGAGATTTTTACGTCAAAAGAAATTCTAGAACATAGTAAGGATAAAACAATCAGTCAATCAGGCTATGATGGAACAGCTATTCATATAAAGGATAAGACAAAACATATCGATCAGCTCCACATTATTTCCGAGGGCAGCGCCGATAATGAAGATTGGAAATATAATTTCTTTGGATTGTTTTTGGGAATGGATAACAGACAATATAAGGCTACAAGGGAATTTTCAAGGGCCTCCAAGAGAAAGGTCGGTAACTCTAAAGAGTTAAAAACTTATGCTATGGGCCATTCTCTCGCAAACAATAACCAAGTTTTAGTGCAGTTAGTTAATGGTGAATTTGATGAGGTTTATGGTGTAAATGGGGCCCAAATAAGTGTAGATCACTTATTGTTGATTGATAAGAAAATGGCAAGGGAACTAAGAAAGAAGTATCAAGTAAACGATTTATCAACAATCCCAAAAGACAGACTCAAAAAAGCCATCATCAAATACTACAACGACAAAGGCGTCACAGCCAACATCACCCAGCGCATTTCCAGTAACGATCCGCTCTACGGTGTCAGCGGGAAGGCTGATTTTATTACGTTCGGCGATGTGAAGATGACGAACACACACCCGGATATAAAAGGATTCCGAAGTGTCATTGATCATATTCCTGATGAAGATGTGAGCAAACTGAAAGGGTACTTTCAAAAATATGCTGCTGATTATCGAAAGGGCGGCATTCAGGGTTTTGCTATGGAAGCAATCGGCGTAGATATGGATTTTTTAAACGGAATAATGAATGAAGAGGGTACAGCTCAGCAAATAGCATATTGCTTGAAACATCCGGCCCGCCTCTTGAATATGGTGGGTGCACTTGATAAAAAGCTGCCAGAGTTTAAAGCATTTTTTGCGAAAGTCAAGGCCTACAGCGGCCCTGTTCTCAATCAGCTTGAAGCAAACGGTTATATTGATGAAGCGAAAAAAAAGACCATTCAAAAAGACGTTGCCGAAGTAGAGCGACTGACAGGAAGGCTTGACGTTTTATATGAAAAGATCAAATTTCTTGTCGACTGGAAGACTGTCATATTTACTCTAAATAATAGACAACTCTCTCAATCACTAATGAAAAATTTAATCGAATTTTATTCAACTTATAAAGCATTGGAAGAAGCCTTAGGCAAACTGGATCAAGACACAAAAGACCTTCTCAATCTTATTGGCGAAGGCCACAGCATCACCCCGCTTCTAAACGCCCTATCCAAAAAGAAAGGCATCAGCTACAAAGGAGGAGACATCTATTTTTCTAAGAAAGGCAAGGACGGAAAAGAGATAAAGGTCAATCTGTCATCTGCCGTCAGGATTTACCAGGCGGGGATGGCTGCCATTTCAAAGATTGAGGCTGAAATTGAACGCTACCAACGTGTTTTCCACCATGAAATCCACGATCATTTCGCAATTAAAAAATCTGAGTTGACAAAAGCCATTCATGACATGGAAGCCAATCCTTCCCGCTACCAATTCGACATTCAGTTCAAGCTCGCCTCAGGCTTCGCCGGATCAAACGGAAAGCTGAATAAAATCGTCGTCCACGACTCGTACCACACGGCCCCGCTTCCTCAGTGCGACGGCGTCGTCAGCGAATTAAAAAAACAAACCTCCAGCAAAAAGAAATTTGTAAAAAGCATTCGCGCCAGCATTGAAAAATTGTTCGATGAAGATGAGCAAATTTCGGCGCTGTTTGATTTTAAGGCATAGGGGAGGGGGATTAAGATGGTAAAACCGTTATTGGAGGAAACTGAAACAGTTTCAGCGACATATATGTTTTTAAGCAGTATTTCAGCAAAGGATAAAGCGGCCCGGCTGAACGCGCCGCTGAAAAGCGTTTTAAAAGAACTGAAAGAATTTGATAAAGTGCTAAAAAGCGAAATCGAAGGGCAAAAAGGTATGATGATCACGAAAATTAAAGAAGAATTAGATCACAAAAGTGAAAACCGCAAAACCGTCATCACCCGGATGAAATCAGACAACGAGCAGTTTGCAAACAGTTATCATGACATGATTGAAACTTTGCGGAAGCAAAACGTAACACTTTACTATAAAAAGAATAAGCCCCTTGATCAATAAAAGATGACCCCTGACATCAGAGGTCATTTTTTTGTTCCAATGACTTGTGTTTGTACAACCCCGCGCCTGTGACTTGATTCGTGTTAGTGGGAAAGTAGATTGGTATCAGTCAATAGATCCGGAAGCTACAAGAGGATTCAACTAGAAATATAAATAATTTTTGTAAAAAACACACGTTTTTCAATTACAATGAGTGTAATTGCACGTGTGTTTTTATGTTGAAAAGGATGGGTGAACAAGATGCAGCGCATATTGCTTATTGAAGATGATCATTCGATCAGTGAAATGGTCGATCATTATTTAACAAAAGAAGGGTTTGAGGTCGTGCTTGCTTTTGACGGAGAAGAGGGCGTTCGCTTGTTTCAGCAGGGCAATTATGATGTGATTCTGCTCGACATCATGCTTCCTAAACTGAACGGGATGGATTTTCTGAAATTGATCCGTGAACAGAGCAAGGTCCCGGTTTTAATGATTTCTGCAAAAGACGGGGATGTCGATAAAGCGCTGGGGCTGGGTTTTGGTGCGGATGATTATATTGCCAAGCCGTTTTCGATGATCGAACTGACTGCAAGAATAAAAGCCGCCATTCGGCGCGCAACGCAGTATTCCGCCAGTGAGCCGGCAAATCAAAAACTAGTACGTATTCACGAGCTTACGATTGATATAGAAAATGTATCCGTACAAAAAAATGGTGAACCGCTTCAGCTGACATCAACGGAATGGAAGATGCTGACCTTGTTTGTGACAAACCCTAAAAAAGTATTCACAAAAGAACAAATCTATCGTTCGGTTTGGAATGAGGATTATTTTGGCGATCAAAATATTATTAACGTCCATATGAGGCGCTTGAGGGAAAAGATAGAGGATGATCCTTCCTCTCCGCAATATATTAAAACGCTTTGGGGCATCGGTTATAAATTAGGAGAGTTTTAGCATGACAATGTTATGGATTGGCATGCTGATGATTTTGGCGTCTCTCAATATCGTTCAATATAAAATGAAAAAACAGCGGGACCAAAACTTGAAGTACATCACGGAAAAGCTCAGTATGATGCTAAATGAGCAGGCGGCTGATCAAATTTTATTAGGAACGGATGATAAAGTACTGCGGGATCTGCTCGTGCAAATGAACCTGTTTGTTGAGGAGCGTCAACGCATAACAGCCCGCTTTGCAAAAACGGAGCAGTCAATGAAACGAATGCTGACCAATATGTCCCATGATCTGAAAACCCCGCTGACTGTTGTGCTCGGATATATCGAGGCGATTCAAAATGACTCGGATATGGCGGAAGAAGAGCGTGAAAGGCTGCTGGAAAAACTTTATCAAAAAACAGGCGAAATCATTCAGCTGATGAATTCTTTCTTCGACTTGGCCAAACTCGAATCAGAAGATAAGCAAATACTGCTCACGAAAATACATATCAACGAAATATGCAGAAAAAACATTCTCCAACACTATGATGCCGTTCAGGCAAAAGGTTTTAAAGCTGTCATCGACATCCCGGATACCCCGGTTTATGCACATGGAAATGAAGAAGCGCTTGACCGGGTTCTGCAAAACCTTTTATCAAATGCGATTCAATATGGTGCAGATGGAAAGCTGATCGGATTGTCCCTTACATATGATGACACGCAGATTGTTATTACGGTTTGGGACCGTGGGAAAGGGATTGGCGAGTATGATCAGCAGCGGGTGTTCGAAAGGCTGTACACCCTTGAGGAATCGAGAAATAAAGCGTTCCAGGGAAGCGGGCTCGGCTTAACAATTACAAAAAGGCTCATTGAGAAAATGGGAGGGGGCATCTCTCTCCAAAGCAAGCCGTATGAACGGACAGCGTTTTCCATCACGCTAAAACGAATGACCTATTAGCAAACGTAAGAATTTCTTAAGAAACAAGAAATAAAAAAGACAGCGTCCATCGCTACAATAGACACATAGCAAAGACAGGAAAGGGGAAACAGAGTTGACTTACATCGTACAAACAAGCGGGCTTACCAAGACATTCAAAGGTCAAGAAGTTGTGTCAAATGTAAGCATGCATATACGAAAGGGAGAAATATACGGTTTTCTCGGCCCGAACGGAGCCGGGAAAACGACCGTCATGAAGATGCTGACGAGCCTCGTAAAACCGACAAGCGGGGAAATCAATATTCTCGGGCATAAGCTGACAAATCAATCATACGAGATTCTCGGCAAAATAGGCAGCATGATCGAATACCCGATTTTTTATGAAAATCTGACAGCCAATGAAAATTTAAATCTGCACTGTGAGTATATGGGATATCACAATAAAGCCAAGATTCAGGAAGTGCTGGACATGGTGAATTTAAAAAATATCGACAGCAAACCTGTCAAAACATTCTCGCTTGGTATGAAGCAGCGTCTTGGAATCGCGCGTGCCATTCTTACCAAACCCGACTTGCTCATCTTAGATGAACCGATTAATGGCCTTGATCCCATCGGGATTAAAGAAATCAGAAACTTATTTCAAGTATTGAGCAAAGAATATGGAATGACATTGCTCATCTCAAGCCATATCCTGAACGAAGTAGAGCAGATTGCAGATACAATCGGAGTGATTCGGGACGGCAGGCTTGTTGAAGAAGTATCGATGGAAAGCGTAAGAGGCCGGAACACAGATTACATTGAACTCGTGACGCCGAATCAATTGCGGGCTTGCTTTGTGCTTGAACATGAGCTTCAGATTGCTAATTTTAAAATACTAAATGATAAAACGATCCGAATTTATGATGCCGAAGCTTCTCAAACAGCCATTTCTAAAGCTCTGATTTTGAATGATATAGAAATTGAGTCCATGAATAAAAAGCATACTTCGCTTGAGGACTACTTCCTCAGCTTAATCAACGGCAATGCGGCCAGCGCATAAGGAGGCGGAGATGCTTGCTGAATTTATTGAAAATCGAAATGAAAAAGATGAAGCTTGGCTGGTATGTACGCGGAGCCGTTTTTGCCAATTTCATCATCCTCGGTTTTCTGTGGATGGTGACCTTCACAGAAGGCAAGGATACGTTCCAAACGATTGATGAAACATTTCTTGTGATCGGCACTTTCGTCAGAGCGGTTTTTATCATTTTTGGAGCCGTGCTGATTTCAAAATTAATCATTTCAGAGTTTAAAAACAAGACAATACTTGTGATGTTTACGTACCCGATCAACCGAAAAAAACTGCTGGCTGCTAAACTGCTGATCGCAGGCGGGCTGACTTTCATTACGATATTGATATCAAATGCATGCGTTGCCGCTGCTTTTTTTCTGCTGAATTCAATCTATGGGGTCATCCCCGGCGAATTAACAGCTTCTATGGTTTCTCAGCAGGCTCTGAAAATGATCGTTTTTGCTTTTGGCGCCGCAGGAACGAGTTTAGTGCCCATCTTTTTCGGAATGCGGAAGCACTCCGCTGCGGCAACGATCATTTCGTCTGTCGTGATCAGCATGTTGATCAGTTCCACAAGCCCGGACTTTTCCATTTCTTCAATTGTTTATATTCCTTTATCTCTGGCCGCTGTCGGTCTGATTTTTTCCTTTTTGGCAGTAAGGCGGATCGAAAAAATAGATGTATTTTAACGGAGTTGAAGTTCAATGCTGAATTTAATTAAATTGGAGTTTAAAAAAACGAAACTAGGGTGGTATTACAAAGGTGCAGTGATTGCAAATCTATGTATACTCGGTTTTTTGTGCCTGATCGGATCGGAGGAAAAAAATCTTACTCAAGACCAAATGGCGATGGCTGACGCGGGATCCACGCTGCTGCTTCTCGGAACTTTTGTAAGGTCTGTGTTTATTGTCTTTGCAGGCGTGCTGATTGCCAAACTGATCATCGGAGAGTATAAAAACAGAACCATCACGGTCATGTTTACATATCCGGTCAGCCGAAAAAAACTGATCGCCGCAAAACTGCTGCTCACCGGCGGATTGACCTTCTTGACAATGATCGTGTCCGAACTGATTCTTGCGTTTATTTTCTCGCAGCTCAATGATATCTATCAATTCAGCCCGGAAAAACTGACGCTGCAAGCCATTGGAAATGAGATTGGCAGTATGCTCATTTACGCTGCTTCTTCAACAGGGTTGAGTTTTATTCCATTATACTTTGGGATGCGCAAACAATCCGTTCCTGCCACTATTGTGACATCCTGCATTTTGATTGCGCTGATCGGTCAGCAAAGTCCTGGATTTTCAATTGCTTCTATTATTTATATTCCTGTTTCATTGGCTGTAATCGGGATTGTTATTGCGTTTTGGTCGATCCGAAAAATTGACCGGGAAGATGTATTATAATGGATCAATTATATAGTGAAGGTGCAAATTGACGGATTCCAGGCATTTACCTATACTTGAAGAACTGAAACAACAAGGAAAACGGGTGAACATGTCATGGAATTTGAAATTCGCTATATTTCTTTTTACGTCATTCAGGTCGACGGCAAGGATGAGCAGGCCAACAAGCAATATAAACATTTTCAGACGCTGGATACAGAGGAATTTGAAACCAGCGAACTGAAGGATTTCTTAGACGGGGAATTGAAAAAAATCGTGAAGCGGAAAGCCGAACGCCATCCGAAATCAGAGCAGGTGCCGACGAAAATCGGCCGCTTCATCACAGAGCCGGGGCATGAGCTTGATTCTAATCCGAACTACAATCTGTTTCACAAAACAAAACTGGCGGAGACAAAGGAAGAATTCAATGAGCTGAGCGAACAGTTCGTCCGCACATACCTCGACACGAGCGCCGTCAGGGGAGGCGTTTTTTTGGTGGCGACAGCCGTACCGCGCAAATACTTCGATGATACATTTGTCTTTGTCATGAAGTGCGACTTTGAACCGAAGGTCGCTTCGATCGCCGATGAATCATCGCTGATCCGCAAGGTCGAAATGGCGATCACGACGAAAAACATGAAATCGATCCAGTATCCGCACATGCCTGAAGAGGGCATGACAGAGGAAAGCGAAGTGAAAATCCACCAGGCCTCGCACGCCCGCTACTTTGAAGACTTCTTAAAATTCGTCGAGTACGGCGAGTCGATGCCGGAAATCATGAAGTCCCAAGTGATGAACATGGTGCAGGAGCATGTGTACGAAGCATTTGAAGACAAAAGCGAAGAACTCCAGCAGTTTGAACATGATCTCGAAATCTGGGAAGCGAGCGAAAAGCGGGAGATTCAGGAACGCCTCGACACCCATCAAGTCATCGAAGCCTCCGCCCAGATCGTTGAGCATATGCCTGAGGCAGAGCTGAAAATGAAGCTGGGAGCAACCGAGATTAAAGGACTGCTGGCTGAATTCGGAGATTCGATCCACCTTGCCAAGGTAAACGGGCGCTATGTCGCGCTGATAGAAGCCGAGACGATTTCCTTTGAAAAGGGCAGTTCTCCGGTGGAATTTTATAAACCTGAGGGACTGCATGAGGTGATTGAGCGGATACGGAATAAAAGTGACAGGGAAGATTAGAAATAAGGAATGGCATCCGTTTTTTCGGATGCCTTTTGATTTTTCATCCAAATTGATGAGGGTGCTATGTAAATTACTGTTTAATAAGGTTAATATAAACATAATCAAGCCGATATAGGGATTATAGAAAGAATTGAGGAGAGGTACCCAATGCGTCTCAATAGTCAATACATCCGTACACAGCTGATGATTCAGAATATGTTGAAAAGGAATGCGGCTGATACAACTGTAAAAAATGTCTCTTCCGATATCACTGCCTTTGCGAAGAAGGCCAGCAGTCAAGCGGGAAGACCATCGAAGGAAAGTTTGAGTAAGCTGAACTACTCAAAGGACAGTATTGTGAATCATGCCGAAGCTTTCAGGCGGGCATACGAAGCAGCAAATGATCAAACTGTGGAAGAAACGAAGATCAATGCCCAAAACCCCTATGAGTCAGAAAGTGATATCAGGAAAAAAATCTTAGATGAAAAATACAGCAAAATCAATGCAATGAACAAAACGAAACCTGATCCTTTAGGCTATATTAAGGATAAATACAAAAATTCCAATTCCCCTTATTTCAGAAATGACCTGTCGGCAGCAGAAAGACAAGCTGCATATGACAATGAAACTGAGTGGCTGTTCAAAGGAAAAGCGCAAAACTATAATATGCAGGATGCCGCGTTTCGAAATGTGAATTTTAATGGGGAAGTAGAGGCGGAGAATGAGAAAATATATCAGCGCAGCCAAGTCAACAAACAGCTTCAAGCGCTGCTGGATCAATATCATATTGCCATTCCTGCGGATACGGCGCTCACCTTTACAATTTCACCGATTGATTATCAAGTAAAAGTGAGCGGAACTGATGATGGGCAGCTCATCCATCAACTTGAACATATATTGCAATCAGGAGAAAACAGCAAACAGTTATTTCTGCATATCATGAAAAGCTTGAGCAGCGATTCAGCCCAATATTCCAAAGAAGCGCAGCAAAAATATCACACGGTTCGCGAGATATATGAGGTGACAGGCTATCACCTGAAGGACTTGGAAGTGGTTGATGGCCGATATGTAACACCTGACGGCCGTGATTTGTTAGATGTGTATAAAGAAGAGCTGGAGAAGGACCCTGTCCAAAAGAAAACGGCTCATTTCGCAATCGCTCATTATGGAGCAGAGCTGAACAGACTTGCAGAAGCCGGATATGATTCTGTTCCGGATTTTATCTTATCTATTGACTACAGCAACGGATCTTTGCGGGATACAGGGCAAAAGAAAAGCTATGGAACCGGGGATACGGCTTGGCTAAGAGAATTAAAGCGCCGAACGGGTGTTAATTATTAGTTAGGCAGGAACATATGGGTTTCCTCTATCAGTTTGATTTTCTTAATAATTGAATTTTGCGTTGCGGGTCACCCTGCCACCTGTTAAAATAAGGATAACTTTAAAGAACGGAGGGATTTCCCAAATGGCATACATCAGATTCCGATTGAACTTTGTCCTCGCTAACTAAATCGTGAACAAAGTCTCTGCCTGTGTGCAGGGTAATCGGGATCAGTCTGCCTGTTTTTAGGGGACCCTTTATGCAATAACAGAGGGAGAGGCGCGGATTCCAGCGCCTCTTTTTTTGCCTTTAAAAATAGCTTATCTGAAGCTTGCCTTCAGTTTATTTGTCATATTATCTTTTTCCGTTTACTTTCCAGCGCAGGCAGACGACCTGTGCTTTTTTTTATTAAAAACCTTCAGTAAAGGGGAAAATCGTATATGACAATTGTAAATGAACAAATTGAACAAATATTAAAACTTGCGGAAAAACACGGCCTTCGGCTGAAACGAAAGCATGCGGAAATCAACGAGTCCGGCATGGATTTTCAAGTCGTCTTTGCCGAAGATGAAGCAGGCAAGAGATGGGTCTTGAGAAAACCGCGGCGCGACGATGTGATTGAAAGAGCAGTGTATGAAGGGAAAGTGCTGAAGCTGCTGCAAAACCATCTTCCCGCCGCTGTGCCGGATTGGCGCATTCATACTCCCGAACTGATTGCATATCCGGAGCTTCCGGGGGTTCCTGCCGCGGTCATTGACATGGAGGTGAAGAATTACGTATGGAACATGGATCATGAGCCTCCGGCTGAAGCCTTTGTCAAGTCATTGGCGAAAACGCTCGCGCTATTGCACAGCATTGATCATAAAGCCGCAGAAGAAGCGGGCATGCATGTGATGAATCCGGATGGCGTCAGGCGGTCAAAAGCAGAGCAGATGGAACAGATCAAAAGAGAGCTCGGGGTTAGCGGCGAGCTCTGGGAAAGATGGCAAAAGTGGCTGTCCGACGACTCGTATTGGCCTGAACATACTGCGTTTATCCACAGCGACTTGCATCCCCCGCATATTTTAATTGACCAGCATCAGAGCATAACTGGGCTGTTGGATTGGACGGAAGCGAAAATCGCCGACCCGGCAAAAGATTTTCTATTATACGAGACGATTTTAGGAGAAGCCGAAACCGCCCGGCTCATCTCTTATTATGAAAAAGAAGGGGGCCGGGTCTGGCCGCGGATGAAAGAGCATATTACGGAATTGCAGGCCGCCTACGGCATCGAAATCGGCATGTTCGCCCTGCAGACAAAACAAGAAGAGCACTTGAAGATGGCGCTGGACGCGCTTGGGGTCAGACAATAAAAAAAGGGCTGTCGATTTCGATCGACGGCCCGTTTCACATCATAATTTTTTCAATTATAGCAAAAAAAACCTTTTTTTCTTCCTCTGACAATTTGCCGAAGAGCTTGTCGATCAAGGCCTGGCGGTTTTCCACCATTTGTGCGGCGATCCTCGTGCCTTCTTGCGACAGTTCGATCCAGACGGTGCGCCGGTCATCGTTATTTCTCGATCTGATCACAAAGCCCTCTTTCTCCAAATGGTTCAGAGCTGTTGTCGTTGCTGATGGAGACAGGGCGACCTCCTGTAAAATCTCCTTTATCGTACATGTTCCGTGTCTGTAAATGATACGCAAAATAAACCCTTTGCCGCTCGTGATACTTTTCGGAATCGTTTCTTCGTCCAATTTCTTTGAAGACCGCAAATATTTCGTGAAAGCATGATCCAATAGATTCGCTTCAATCCGATGGTGATTCATGAAGGTTTCCTCATTTCCGACATCGTGTAGTAGATCAGCAATTTTATGCTGGTCAAACAAACATAGGTCTATTTTATCATAAGCGAATGCTCCGCAAAAAACGATTTTATGAATTTTAACATGAGTCATTTAATTTCTTTTGTTATCAATTCATAAAGATAATAATTCTATTATGAAATAGTTTTACAATGGATATATTTTGTTTTAGAATGAATTTGTGCGTCACATAATCTCACCAGGTTTTGTGAGAAACAATGAAAATTTGGAGATGAAAATTTTGAGTACACTTCAGCAATTAATCAATCATCATATGGAAACGTCAGATGGGTTGGAAGCATTGTCCGGAGGAGATCGAACGTTTACGTTCAAAGCGTATCATCAACGGGTGAACCAGCTGGCTCATTATCTGCTGGAGGAGGGTGTTCAAAAAGGAGACCACATCGCGGTTTTATGTAAAAATAATCATCATTTTCCCGTCATTTTGCTGGCGTCTCTTAAAATCGGGGCGACAGTCGTGCCGTTAAGCTGGCAGCTGACATCGTATGAATTAAAAGGAATCTTGAACAACTGCCGGCCGAAGGTGATGTTTTATGACTTGGAATTTGCCGATATACTAACGCCGCTCCGCGAACAGCTTCAGTTCTGCCTGATGATTGAAGCGGGTGCGGGAATGAACACGACTGAACAGTTTGAGAGCCTATTTAAAAACAGGCCGCTGGAGGTGGAGGCCGACCAGGTGACCGAGCATGATTTGGCTTTAATGCTGTTCACCTCGGGCACGACCGGAAATCCGAAAGGCTGTATGGTCAACCACGGCAGTCTGGCCGCATACTTGACAGAGGTGAACGTGAAATCGAAACAGCTGAAAGGCATGCGCTTTTTAGCGAGCCATCCGCTTTATCATATGAGCTCGCTCAACCATGTTTTTCAGGCGGCTTTTGAAGGAATTGGGCTTCATTTCTTATGGGACCCCGAACCGTTTGAAATCCTGCAGGAGATCGAGAAGAAACACATTCATATGATGATGGCGTTTCCTTCCGTCTACACTTACATGCTGGAGGAAATGAAAAGACATCCATTCGACCTGTCGTCTGTGAAAATGCTTGTCTCCGGCGGCACCAAGGTGCCGGCGCGGCTGATTAAGGAGTACAATGACATGGGAATCCTGATGGTGCAGGGGTATGGCAGCACAGAAGCATGGACGGTCAGCGTATGGCGGCCTGACATGGGCTGGGATAAAGTCAATTCAGCCGGCAAGCCGATTCCGCAAGTCAGCATAAAAATCGAAGACCCTGATACACATGAAGAGCTGCCAAGGGGCGAAGTCGGAGAAGTCGTCGTCAAAAGCCCGTATGTTTTTGAAGGGTATTACCAAAATCCTTCCGCCACGCAAAAGGTGCTGAAAGACGGCTGGTTTTATATGGGGGACTCCGGCAAACTTGATGAAGACGGATTTTTATATATTACCGGCCGG
Organism: Bacillus paralicheniformis; assembly: GCF_001042485.2. GTDB lineage: Bacteria > Bacillota > Bacilli > Bacillales > Bacillaceae > Bacillus > Bacillus paralicheniformis. The sequence goes on along the minus strand of NZ_LBMN02000005.1, from coordinate 175,546 downwards.
TATAAAGACGTCATTGTCTACGGAGGCGACAACATTTATCCTGACCAGGTGGAGGAGATCATCGATCAAGTGCCCGGAGTCGTCGAATCGGCCGTCATCGGCGTCCCGGATGAAATGTACGGGGAAGTTCCGAGGGCGTATGTGGTGAAAAACGAAAGCTCCGGCCTTAAGAAGGAGGACATTATCGCGTATTGCAAAGAGCGCCTGTCCGACTATAAAATTCCTGAAATCGTTTTTACCGACAGCCTTCCGAAAAACAGGCTCGGCAAAATCGTCAAAAAAGATTTGCGCGAACTGGCTGTTAAAGGACAGTGAGCGCAGTAACAGAAAGCTTATCCAGCATTGGATAAGCTTTTTTTGCTGCCGTTTTTTGTAACGTTTTCCAATGCTAAACCCACTACAACAGTAGGAGGTGTTGACAATTGAAATCGAAATGGAGTGCGATGGTGATATGGACCGGTCTTTTATTGTTGGCCGGATGCGGAGTGCACAAGGAGGCCGATCCCCCCCCCGTCAGATCCGCGCAAAAAACGGACGCCTCGTTATCTGAAGCTGAACAGCGGTTTGCGCTCGCATTGTTTCAAGACATGATAAAAGAGGAAGGAAGCCGGAAAAACATCTTCCTCTCGCCTTACAGTATTCACCAGGCACTTGTGATGACGGCAAACGGTGCCGCGGGAGACAGCAGAAAGGAACTGCTCGGCACTTTAAACCTCAACCAGACGGATATGACATCGATCAACAGGATGTCACAATCTGTGAATCGTTCGCTAGAAACGCTGCCTCACGGCGAATTTTCATCGGCCAATTCGATATGGTCCAAAAGGGAGCTGAAAGAAAGCTTTCAAGACGCGATCAAAGGCCTTGGCGACGCCTATCAGCTTCATGATGATCCAAATCGGGCAGCAGAAGAAATCAACGGCTGGGTCAAAAAGAAAACGAAAGACCGCATTGATCAGATCGTTGACAAGGTCTCGTCGAATACGATTGCCTACATCATTAATGCCGTCTATTTTAGAGAAAGCTGGAAGCATCCATTTGATCCTCACATGACAGCGGAACAGCCATTTTATTCTGCGGACGGCTCCGCAAAAAAACACCCCATGATGACGCAGACAAACCGCTTTCCTTATCTGGAAAACAAACATTTTCAAGCCGTCAAGCTTCCTTTTCAAGACGAAGGTCTGTCATTGGCTGTTTTTCTGCCGAAAAAAGCGGCAAATCTTGAACAGCTTCTAGCTGGCATGACGTATGATCAATGGCGCGCCTTGCATAAGGGCTGGACGATGAAACAGGTGGAGCTCAAGCTGCCGCGCTTCTCATTTCAAACAGACTACATGTTAAATGAACCGCTTAAACGGCTTGGAATGAAAACCGTGTTTAGCAGCGCGGATTTTTCAAATATGTTTGCCGGAGAAGGCGCCGCTCAAATTGATAAAGTCAGACATAAAACATTTATCAAAGTAGATGAAGCGGGTACCGAAGCATCCGCGGCAACGGCGGTTGAGATCATCGAATCAGCTCCCGTCCCTGAAGTGACGATGACTGCAGACCACCCGTTTTATTTCGCGATTGTTGATGAAACATCCGGAATGAACCTTTTTGTGGGCAGTGTGGCAGAGCCGTCGGATGAGTAAACTTGGAAAAAATCTATTATTTTATAAAATATTCATTAAACTTCCAATTCAATTACCGATATAAGGAAGGGAGTTCCTTTATGGTGATGAATAAACGGGAGGCAATGACAAATGAAAAAAAGTTTGTTTCTTTTCGTGTTCAGTGTGTTTTTGATGGCGATTCCAGCATTTTCGGCTTCGGCAAATGTTTACGAAGATGAGTATGAACCCAACAATTCTTTCGCTGAGGCTTACGATTTAGGATTGTGGAAATACAAGACGATTTCGGCGACGATTCACAGCGAAAGCGATAAAGATTATTACAAATTTTACGCGACAAAGGGAGAACAGCTTGCCATTCACCTAAAGAACATCCCAGCAAATACAGACTATGATCTTTACTTATTTAAAGATTCTTACGGCTATCCTGCAGTAGGATCTTCTGAAAGAACGGGAAACCAAAATGAAATCATCCGCTTGGATGTTCCGGAGACAGGCCGGTACATTGCGGTCGTCACGTCTAAAGACGGTTCATATGACGGTTGGGGATTTTACAGACTTGAATTTATCGACAGAATGAAGAGCGGTGCTTATACGGCGAATTTGTCTCCATCATCCATCTCAAGCCCGGGACAGGGAGTCGTTTCTCCGGTTGCCGCCGTCAATCTTGCCAATGTCTCGGCCATTCCCGAAGGAGCGACTGTGAAAAGCGTTTCCGCCGAGGGAACCATTTCTCCGAGCCTCGGACACACCTACAGGGAAGTTCTGAACAAGGAAGAAGGCGTTTGGCACACATCGGTTTCCGGCGGCACACTGTTTCCGGATCTAAAGCCTGAACTTGCGCTTCCGGTCAAAACGACATGGAATGTGAGATACTATTCGCTCGCTTGGAGCAGTTCAACATGGAGATCGCCGCAGCTGAAGATCAATTATCAATATGATTCAACATACGGCTGGTAAACAGATCCAAATTCCGTCCGATATAAAAAGTAATCGAATGTAATTGGCATGAAAGGAGCTCCCATGAATATTAGAGACAGGGTAAAACTTTCGCTTTATTCCGAGCAGCTGATGAAGCCTGCCGCCGCGGAGATGCCGGCTAAGACTACAGGTTCCAAGAGAATGGCCGGCAGCCAAACAGACACCCTCTCCATCAGCAAACAGGCTGAAGCGGCTCAAAAAAATGCACCGTCATTACGATCACAAATGAACGGCGTTCAATTTGAGATCTATAATCTTTATGTGGACAGGCAGCGTTTGAACAGCCAGATCGATGAGACGCTGCGCGAGAGCGGAATTTCTCTTTCCGAGAGTGAACATCTGACATTGCATGTAGACGGAAATAACCGGATTATAGTTGAAGGCATCGAAGATGAACAAAAAAGAACCCGGATCGAAGCCGTTTTAAATAACAGTGATAAACGGTTTGGCGCCCGTCTGTTGAGCCATGCGGAACTGATCGGTGAACAAAATGGAACGCCGCTGGATAAAGAAGCTTATGAAAAATGGCATGTGAATGAGTTTTTGAAAACGATTGCCGGTCTGTCTTTGGCTGATGTCAGTTTGGATGAAAAAGGAGAGCTTGAAGGCGGAAATGAGAGACTCATCAGAGTGATTGACTCTGCCAAAGACCCGAAAAGCGACTTGGAGAAGAGCTTTCAAAACATGCTGAAGAAGCTGAAGAATGTTCTGGCGAAAGGGCCGGACACCATTGCGGACAGATCGGCTTCTTTCGGATATGCCGGCGGAACGCTCATCGATCTCAATGTATCAAAAGGATTCTCCGCGGGCCAGCTGAACGAGTGGCTGGATGATCCGTTTCTTAAAGAAGTCTTGCTGAACAATTCTTAAAAGACCTGGCGAAGCAATTTTGCCGGGTTTTTTGTTTGTATAAAAAAAATTTCAAATTTCGCATTGACCCTCACGTTGCGGGATACTTTATAGTCGATATTGAAGGGAGGTCAGATAAATGAAAATGAAAGTAAAGGAAGTGGCCGACTTAGTCGGCATCAGTGTGCGCACACTGCATCATTATGATGAAATCGGATTATTAGCTCCGTCGGAGACGACCGAAGCCGGGTATCGGCTGTATTCAGATGACGATCTGGAAAAGCTGCAGCAAATCCTGTTTTTCAGAGAGCTTGACTTCCCTTTAAAAAAGATTAAAAGCATTCTTGAGAACCCTTCATTTGACAGGAATGAGGCGCTTCAGCTCCATCGCAAAGCGCTGCTGGAGAAAAGAAGCCGGCTTGACCAAATGATTGCGACAATCGATAAAACGATCCAATTCGCGAAAGGAGAAATCAACATGACAAACGAGGAAAAATTCGCGGGATTTGATTTCAGTCAAAACCCGTATGAGGAAGAAGCGCGGGAACGCTGGGGCGATGAAGCCGTCGACAGATCGAAGGCCTATATCGAATCCATGCCCGAAGGTGAACGGAAAAAGATGGAACAGCAATATGATGCCATTTACAGAAAAATCGCCGCCCTCAGAAAAGGCGCCTCAGACTCAGAGGAAGCACAGGCGGCTATAAAGGAATGGTACGACTTTCTGAACAATAACACCGGCCACAGCTATTCGCTCGAAGCTTTCAAAGGTCTGGGACAAATGTATGTCGCTGACGAGCGCTTTACGAAAAACATTGATCAATACGGCGCCGGCTTGGCGAAGTTCATGTGCGACGCCATGACGGTGTTTGCTGACAGGAATAAGGAATAATCGCTGGAAACCGCCTGATAAGGTCGTGAAATGACCTTTTAGGCGGTTTTTTTAATTTTAATGTGAGCTATTCCTTTTGGGCAATAGCCTGTGCTCACTTATTTGATTTGCAGGGTAAATGCTGTGTTTGATTTGTGTCGAATCTTCTAATATGTTATTATATCGTCAGTCGATATATCGTAAGGCGATGTAAAATAAGGAGGCGAATGATTTGAATACACAGATGTTATTTGTTTTGAGCGGAATTTTTTTATTGAATTTAGCAATTTTATCAGGAATAAACGGTGTATGGTGGGGACTAGCTCTTGGCGGCAGCATCATTTTCAATCTAATAGGTGTTGTACTGCTCATGAGATATATAAATGAAAAACGCCATACTTAAAATGAGGTGCGAAAAGTGAAGAAAAAAACGGCGGAAAGCTATTTACCGCTTACGCAGGCTACGTATTACATATTATTGTCATTAACTCAACCACTACATGGCTACGGCATTATGCAAAGGGTTGAGAGCATGAGTGAGGGTGAGGTCAAACTAGGGCCTGGCACTCTTTATGGTGCATTAAGCAAACTCGAAAAGCAGGGGCTGATTAGAAAGGAAGGCAAATCCGGCGATAATCGGCGAAAGCAGTATATTTTAACGAATGAAGGATGGCAGGTGATTGAACTCGAATTTAAACGCCTATCCAAATTAGTGGCGATCAGTCAATCTATTTTTCAAAAAGAGGGAGATACAAGTCATGAGTAAAAAAAGAAAGCGTAAATTCCGTTTTTTTCTTGCTTGGCAAGACCGGAAGGAGGAGAACTGGCTGAATGAAATGGCAAAACAGGGGTGGATGTTAAAGTCCTTCTTTTTATTTATCTATATATTTGAAAAGACAAAACCAAGCAATACAGTATATCGGCTCGACTATAAGACAACATCAAACCTGGATCAGGAAGAATATATTCATATATACGAGGATGCAGGCTGGAAGCATGTGACACAGTTTTTAAATTGGCACTACTTTGCGGCTGATCCCAGTCAAGTTCAAACAAATGCGATTTATACAGACCGCGAATCTGAAGCAGAAAAATATAATGGCTTACTAAAAGTGCTGTATGCTGCATTTGCCAGTGTATTTCTCAGCTTGGGACTACCGCTTCTCGTCATAGGCATCCCTGGATATTTTTATTGGATAGCAGCATTCAATCTCCTTGTTTTGTGTCTGTTGACCGTGTGTATATTAAAGGTTCGTAAAAAAACAAGAATTTAATGCTGATTGACACATGCTAATTTTCAGAGTAATATATTTTTTACAAATCATGTACGGTTAAACGATATTGAGGAAGAGCAAGTACGTGTCAGAGCATGGGTTTAAGAGAGTCGGTGGCTGGTGTGAACCGATGCCCTTCTGACGCCGAATGGGCTTCTGAATCGCTTCGCTGAAACGGACAGTAGGCGGAGCCGGGATAGTTCTCTCCGTTATCAAGAGAAGCGTATCGAAAGGGCTGACTGTTCCCTTTCCGTATGTTCCAAGCGAATCGTTGATGCGATTAATAAAGGTGGTACCGCGAGACCCTCGTCCTTTTGTGACGGGGGTTTTTTGTATTTTTAAGGAGGTGGTGGCCATGGAGGAAGGCTGGCCGGAGTGGCCGCATCATGTTAAACGGAAACGGAGGTGTGATGGTAAATGGTGATTGCAACGGACGATTTGGAAACGACATGTCCAAATTGCAATGGAAGCGGAAGAGAAGAGCCGGAGCCTTGTCCAAAATGTTTGGGAAAAGGTGTGATTTTGACGGCCCAGGGAAGCACATTGCTCCATTTTATAAAAAAACATATCCACGAATAAAAAGGACGGGTGATACGAGTTGAGTCGAGCAGAGAAGAGTACAGCTGAGCAGAGCGGCCATATTCAAAGCGGCGTTCGAAAAGCGGCCGGGGTCGTTTTTATGGTCTTTGGGACGATGTGTTTTGCTTCAAAATCCATTTTTGTCAAATGGGCTTATGAACAAGGTGCACAGCCGGAAGCGGTGCTGTTGTACCGGCAATTATTTGCGGCGCCGCTGTTTTGGTTGATTTTTGTTGTGTATCGTTCAAAGCTTCCGGCTAAACCAGAAAAAGCGGAGATTTTTAAAGCTTATGCGGCCGGATTGCTTTGTTTTTTTCTGTCGCCATTGCTTGATTTTATCGGCCTTCATGATGTTTCGGCAATCGTTGAACGGATGATTGTGATGAGCTATCCCATGTTCGTATTGATCATCACTGCCTTTGTAAATAAAAAAATGATCTCGGGTCAAACGTTTGCTGCCATCTTGCTTGTGAATGCCGGGCTGTTCTTGGCTGTCGGCGGATGGGATGTGCAAGCATTTGAAGCGAACCTGTCAGGAGCTTTTTTGATCTTATTGTCCGCTGTCGCCTATGCGGTTTATCTTGTTGTGGCGGGAAGCCTTGTCCGTCAAATCGGCGGGATTCGGATGAATGCCTATGGAATGTCGGCGGCAAGTCTTGCGATGGCCGGTTATGCGCTGTTTCGCGCAACAGGAAAACAGCCGGGAATCCTGCTTTCTTATCCTCCCGCAATGTATGGTTTTTTTATGATCATTGCGGCGGTGACGACGGTCATTCCTTTTTTATTCATGCTGGAAGGCATGAAGCGGATAGGAGCGGAGCGGGGAGCCGTCATTTCTATGATCGGCCCCGTTCTTACCATCTTCGGAGGTGTTTTGTTTTTAAACGAACGTTTAACATCCATTCAGTGGCTGGGGTGCTTCCTTGTGCTCCTGACCATCAGTCTGCTGGAATACCGGAAATAGAAAAAGGGATTTATATCCCTTTTTCTGTATGCACTTAAATACATAAAGATCGTTTACTCAGTGTCGCCTGTTTTCATGACCCATGAGACGAAGTAGCGCACGAAAGCCTGCCATAGCTTCATCCGTCGGCCTGTATCATCAGTCTAAAAAGTGCTTTTCCAATGTGCATCGGAGCTTTGTCAGCGGCATCAAAAGCGGATACAAAACGTATACCAGCAGTGCTGTTGCACCGACCTCAGGAGATCCGTCTCCAAATCAATGCGGATGAAAAGTGTAATCTGACCGCCAATACACAATCGATCAACCATGCACCCGCTCTAACCCAAAAACCAGCGTATTGCAAAATGTATAACACCCTCTGTCATAAATGGATGATAAAAACACAGAACTAACCATTTTATAGTCTTTTTTTCTATTTGTCCTCTTTTATAAAATTTTACTTTTCAGCTAAATCATACTGATTTTCATTATCGGATTTCCCCCTCCTGAAAGTTTTGATAAAATAAATAAGTTGTAGTATAAGATACGGAGGTTTAAACGTGGGAAAAGTAAAGAGAAATATGCCTTGCCCCTGCGGCAGCGGGCTGAAATATAAAAAATGCTGCGGCAAAGCGGAGGGAGCGTTTCCGGCTGTCGCGGTGCAGGAATTGAAACAAATCCAGAAAGACGTCATGGAATTCGCTTTTACGGAACATAAAGACACAATCGATCAATTTCTTAATCAGTATTCTTTTCTGTCAGACTTGGAACAGTCTGCACAAAAGATATGTGTTTTTAATCTGGGCGTGTGGGGAGTATTTTCCCGGCCGTTGGCAGACGGAGGATTGACGATTTTCGAAGACTTTTTACAGAAAAAGGGTTCTTCGATTCTCAGATCGCAGACTAAGGAAGCCGTTCAATCGTGGAAAGACCTCTCCCCTGCGCTGCTGCGTGTGAAACATATAACAGATGGCGGCATTCGCTTTGAGGATGCTGTAACAAATGAAGAGCTCACCATAAGGATGAATGTGAAGCGGGAAGGGCCTTTTGTAGGCGAGTACGTGCTCGGCTTTCCGATCAAGATTGGAAGCCATACCGAGTTCTTCTTACAATTCACCATCTATCCTGCAAAAATGGCGGATGCTCTCAAAGACAGGTTAAACGATGCTTTAAGCCGTTTCACAAAAGAAGGCGGAACAAAAGAACAGCTGATGAGAGATGATTTTCATCATGTGTTAATGCAGCTTTGCCGTCAGGAAGAGAGTGCACCGTCTGAACAAGGGTCGGAAGACATCGAATGGGCCAATGAGATGGAAAAAGAAACAGCGCTTGTCTTTGAGAAAGGTATGCTTGACGAAGGACATTCTGAATCATTTGTCTCCTGGGCGGTCGGCCTTTGGAAATCGTATTGTGTTAAAAAAGCGCCGGTCATCAAGAAAACAGAAGCCTTTGCAGCTGCTTTGGAGTATTTTATCAATACGATCTCCAAATCGGAAAAATCGTTATCCCAGGCGAAGCTTGCAAAAAAATACGGCGTCAGCGCTTCGACCGTATCGAATCGTTTTAAAGATATTGAAGCCGTCCTGCAGGACGAACTGGATCATCATCTTGAGCTTATGCCTTCTTAAGGCAAAGGCCGCTAAACCTTTCGGGGAACCGGAAGGTTTTTTGCGTTTGATTCTGATTAAATCTTGAGAAAGGTATTTTAAGATATCGGTACCGATCAGATCAAACAAGGAGAGATTAAGATGAGTACAATTCTATTGGAAACAAGGCATCTTCAAAAAAAGTTTGGAAGGTCGCAAGCGGTCTCAGACGTCTCACTGTCAGTTAAAAAGAACAGTATTTACGGTCTGCTTGGACCGAATGGAGCAGGAAAATCAACGACTTTAAAACTTTTAACCGGAATCTTAAACCCGACTGCCGGGGACATTTTGGTTGAGGGGCGGAAATGGAAAAGGTCTGTATTAAAAGACATCGGTTCTTTAATAGAATCCCCGCCTCTGTATGATAATTTAACAGCCTACGAGAATGCCAAGGTGCATGCCACATTATTGGGTCTTCCTGATGCGAGAATAACAGAGGTGCTTAAAACTGTTGATATGCATCATGCCGGAAAGAAAAAAGCGGGGCAGTTTTCTATGGGGATGAGACAGAGGCTGGGAATCGCCATCGCTCTTTTAAATCGCCCTAAATTACTCATACTTGATGAGCCTACGAACGGTCTCGACCCGATCGGTATACAAGAGTTAAGGGAACTGATCAGGTCATTTCCAAAGCAAGGGATGACGGTCATCTTATCAAGCCACATTCTGTCGGAAGTCGAGCAGATCGCAGACCATATCGGGATTATCAGCGGAGGATACCTCGGATATCAGGGGAAAATCAATAAGGGGGACGATCTCGAGCGGCTTTTTATGGATGTTGTCAAATCAACGCGGGGGAAAGAAGGCGGAGAACAATGATCGGATATTATGCAAAAGCGGAAAACCTGAAGTTTAAAAGAACATTTTCGAGAAAGATGATCTTCATTGTGCCTTTGATTAATATTTGCTTCGCCTTTTTAATGAATCCAGGATTCTTTGTAGCAGGTACGTATAATTGGTGGTCTGTCATCTTGATGCCGGTCATGATCGCCTTGCTTTGTGCATTATCACACCAGAAAGAAATGAAAGCGTCGAATTATAACGGCATTTTTTCTTCTCCCGTACATTTACATATGATCTGGTCTGCAAAAATAAGCGTCATTGCGCTCTATTCTTTAGCGTCTCAAGCTGTTTTTTTAGGGTTCATGGTTGTGATGCAGTTTGTCATTCCTCAATTTTCGAGCATTCATTTGACAGTCATTGCCGCGAATCTGCTGCTTTGGCTTACGACACTGTGGGAGATCCCCATCTGTTTATGGATAGCGCGAAAATTTGGGTTTATATCTGCCGTTTTGTTCAATATGCTGGGCAGTATCGTGTTGGGCATCATGTCGGCATCAAGTCCTTTTTGGTGGCTGAATCCGTGGAGCTGGCCGATCAGGGTCATGTGTCCGACAATTGGCATCCATCCCAACGGTGTGCCTCTTGAAAATGGCGATCCTTTAACAAGCTGGGCAGTCGTTCCTCCGGCTGTTGTTCTATCTGTTGTTTTATTTGCTATTTTGGCGCGTCTGACCAGGCGGTCATTTTCCCCTGCCGTTGATCGCAAATCGATAAAACGGGAGGCGGTTTGATTTGTTGCTATTTTTCAGATGCCTTGCGGCTGATTTTCAAAAAACAAAGCGCACATCTTTTATTTGGCTTCACTTGACCGTTCCGGTTATCTGTGCGAGTGTTTTTCTGCTTTATTTCTATAACAGAGATCATGATCCATATCAATTATACCGCACGTATTTTGAGGCAATTGCGATTGCCCTGCCGCTTCTGATTGGAATAGTGTGCGGAATGACGGCTTCATTAGAGGAGCGGGCAGGCCGTTTTCAAGTGCTGTTGGGCGGCACGGCGCCCAAATTAACGGCTTATTTAAGCAAAGTCACACTGCTTCTGTTCATGAACTTGTGTGCGGTATTCTTGGCTATTGGACTCTATGTATTGGGGCTCAAAGTTCTATTTCATGTGCCGAACCTGACAATCGCCCTTTTTTTAGAGGCTGGGGCATGGCTGGCAGCCGGAAGTGTCACACTTTATTTCATTTATTTTCTGATCAGCTGCATATTTGGAATGGGGGCTTCGATTTTAATAGGCGGGGCAGGTCTTTTGATGACAGCACTGATGAATACGGGATTGGGCGATGTCATTTGGAAATATAATCCCTGGGCATGGGGAATCAGGCTGACAGGGTATAAGGGGATTGACCGATTTGTCCAAATTGATTCGTCTCTGCGTTCTGTTCTAGACGGGGAAATCAAGCAGGGGGCTTTCATCATGGTGTTTGCTATAATAGCTGTATTCGCTCTAAGCATCGTTTGGTTTATCCGCTGGGAAGGAAGAAAAGCTTATGAATAATGAAAAAGGGTGGTCAGCAAGTGGCGAACATTTTGGCAGTAGATGATGAGAAAGATATTCTTGTACTCATACAAAATATTTTGCGCCGCGATCAGCATCAAGTTCATACATTGAGTCAAGTTAACGCCGAATCTCTCGACGTGTTTTCAGGGTATGATTTAATTTTGCTTGATGTGATGATGCCGGGGATGGACGGATTTGAATTATGCGAGAAAATCCGGCCGCTGGTAGATTGTCCGATCCTGTTTCTCACCGCTAAGACGGAGGAAGAGGCCATCGTTAAGGGCCTCCTGACTGGAGGAGACGACTATATTTCAAAACCCTTCGGCGTTCTTGAGCTCAGTGCGAGAGTAAATGCACACTTGAGAAGGGAAAAAAGAGAGAAACACGAAACTAAACGTGTGATTTCCGGTTTTTTATTTCACTTTGACAGCAAAGAAGTATTTATTCATGATCAAAAGCTGAATTTAACAAAAAATGAATTTAAAATATGTGAGCTGTTGGCTCAGCATAAAGGACGAACTTTTACACGAGAAGAAATTTATGATTATGTATACGGGCTGGAAGGCAATGCATTATACTCCACGATAACCGAATTTATCCGCACGATCCGAAAAAAATGCAAAGAACACGAAAGAGATCCGATCAAAACGGTATGGGGCGTAGGGTACAGATGGGAATAATCCGTAAAAAAAAGACGCTGCGCAGAGAACTGATCAAATATATGCTCACTTTGAGTTTCAGCCTGATCGCGATCACGGCTGTATATGTTTTGATCAATATGATCGGAATGAATGCAGGGCTGTTTTATCCTGCCAATTACAATGAAATCGAAGCTGAAAAGCTTAAGCCCAAGCTTCAATCGGCTGAACGGATAACGGAAGACATGATACCTGATACGATGCTGTATGCCATATTGGATAAAAAGTCGAAACAAAAGACAGCGGGAAACATGAAAGAAACGAATCTTTCCATTGTACGGAAAAAAATTGAGAGCAGGCCGTATGTCACCTTAAGTCAAAAAGGCTATATGATCATCGAACGCAAAGACGAGTATTGTGTGTTGGAGTATCCTTTGCGCGCTGAGTTTCGGTCTCCCCTGCTGAGACGGTTTCTCCCGAACTATGAGCTGACAAGCTTATGCATCATCATTCTGCTTCTAATTACGGTCGTTTTTGCGGTAACAACCCGATTTGCAAACAGGTTAAAAGATCATTTTCAAACATTAAACACCATCGCTGAGCAAATTAAAAAACAAAATTTAAATTTCACTCCGGAGTTTTCGAATATTAAGGAATTTGATCATGTGATCAGTTCCCTGATAGACATGAGGAATGCCCTTCAAGCCTCCCTCCGTGCGCAGTGGCACTTAGAGAAAACGAAAAAAGAACAGATCGGCGCATTGGCTCATGACATTAAAATTCCAATGACCATTATTAAAGGTAATGCGGAATTGCTGAGCTTATCACCGCAAAATCAAGAGCAGTCGGAATATATCAGATACATACTTGATGCGGGGCAAAAAATCGATCAGTACATTGACCAATTAATCCATTTGTCAAAAACGGAGGAAGCATTAAATATCGATTATAGAGAAAGTGCTGTGAAACCGTTAGTCGAAAGTGTTCTCAATGACACTGAAGCATACATAGGGAACAAATCGGTTGACATTGTGCTGAAGGAACAGAACCTTGAAGATAAAAAAGCACTGTTGGACAAACAGCTGCTTCATCGAGCGTTGATGAACATCATGACGAACGCTGCAGATCACACACCAGAAGGCGGGAGAATCGATTTTGAAGCTGTGTGTACGGATGATCAATTGATTTTCACAATCACTGACAGCGGAAAAGGATTTTCTCAAGAAGGCCTGCAGAAAGCTGCCGAGCTTTTCTATATGGAAGATAAAAGCCGGACATCGAATGGGCATTACGGTATGGGACTTACCTTTGCGCTTCGTGTTGTCAAGCTTCATCAAGGCGATTTATCGATTAAAAACGGTGAAGCGGGGGGCGGACAGGTGCAAGTAACCATCCCCCTCTGAGACCAGATCATCATCATTCAATGTCCCATTATGTCATCATCCCAAACCTTCCGACATCAGCCGGAAGGTTTTTTCGGTTCTCCCAGTTCCTGTTTCAAATATTGGTAAAGCTTTGCGTCCGCTTGTTTCAGCGGGAAAGACGCGGTTTTGCAAAGGATGCCGAAGGTTACGCTGATCGGGTCATCGCCGATAAACCGGACAATCGTTCCGGGAGGAGGAGGGGAGACGATGCTTTTCGGAATCAGGGCAACGCCGAGTCCAGCGGCAACATAATTTTTCAAAGCGGTCATGCTTCCAATCTCCATCGTGTTCATTTGGCTTCCCGGCAGCTCTTGAAACGCGATTTCGACTTTCTTCCGGTAGGTGCAATTGTTGGCTGTGATCAGTAGACGGTGCTCCCTAAGATCTTTCAGATGGATGTGTTCATTGTTTCCGGCGGGGTGTCCTTCAGGAAGCAGCACTACGAGCTCTTCAGCATATAGCGGTTCAAAATAAAGATCAGTTCCCATTGCCGGAGTCGAACAGACGGCAAGGTCCAGGCTGCCTTGAACCAGCCTTTCCCCCAATGTCGATGAGTTGGCGATATCTACGGAAACCCGGATCTTCGGATAATCCGCTAAAAATCTCCCCAACATCCGCGGCAAATCACAGCTCGCGATTGGTTCGACCGCTCCTAGACGGATATTTCCCGCTTCGCCAAGCAATAAGTCGGCCATATGATGTTGAAGGTGATCCATATTCTTGACAATATGGCTGCTTTCTTCAAAAAAAAGCCTGCCGGCTTCAGTCAGTCGGAATGTTTTCCCCCGCTCGAGCAATCGGATGCCGAGGTCTTCTTCGAGTTTTTTGATTTGCATTGTGACTGTGGACTGCGCATAATTCAGTTCTTCAGCCGCGCGGTTAAAGCTTCCGCAAGCCACGATTTTATGAAACGTCTTTAACGTTTTGAAATCCATCCCATCACCTCAAGTTCAATAAAATTGAATGAATCCTTCAAATGATTCAATTATACAAAATGATATAACCGTTATACACTATTAAACAATACAAAGGAGGAATAAATATATGCCATTTGTCAGGATGGATCTTTTAAAAGGAAGATCAAACGAAGAGCTTCGACGGATCAGCAGAACGGTTCACAAGGCGATGACGGAGACGATCGATGTTCCGGAAGATGATTATTTTCAGGTCATCACCCAGCACGATGAGGAAGAATTCTTTTTCGATCCCGGCTATATGAATATCGAACGGACGAAGGATTTGATCTATATTCACATCACAATGAAAGAGAGACCGGTCGAAAAAAAGCTGGCGCTGTATCAACGCATTGCAGAATGTTTACAAAAAAACGCCGGCATCCGCCAAGAGGACGTCATGATCATTGCGGCCGAAAACGTGAAAGAGAACTGGTCGTTTGGGAATGGAACAGCACAGCTTGCATCAGTTGAAAAGGGAGTGATGAAAAATGGAAATGAAAAATAAAACAGCCCTTGTCACAGGAGGCGGCACTGGGATCGGCAGAGCGGCATCGCTCGCTTTGGCAAACCGCGGCGCAGCGGTTATTGTCAACTATTCGCGTTCCGAAGCGGAGGCTGAAGAGACGGTTGGGATGATTGAAAATCAAGGCGGCCGCGCGCTCGCGATTAAAGCCGATGTTTCTAAGGTCAATGAAGTTCAAGGCATGTTTGATCGGGCGGCCCGTGAGTTCGGCACCGTCGATCTGCTCGTCAACAATGCAAGCATCACCAGGCATATCGAGCTTGATGACTTGGATGGAGCTTCTGAAGAAGTCTGGGATGAACTGTATGCGGTAAATGTCAAAGGGATGTTTTATTGCGCGAGAGCGGCGGCATCTTTAATGAAGCAAAATAAGCAAGGCGCCATCGTAAATGTCGGCAGCATCGCCGGACTGACGGGCTCAGGTTCTTCGCTCCCCTATGCCGTATCAAAAGCGGCGGTCCACGGACTGACGAAATCATTGGCGCATGCGCTCGCTCCGGATATCAGGGTCAGCTGTGTGGCACCTGGCGCTGTATCGACGAGATGGTGGGAGGGGAATGAAGAGAAAATGAAGCGGCTCAGCCAAAAGCTCCCGCTTGAACGGATCGCAAAGCCGGAAGATATCGCCTTGCTCATTTGCGCGCTGCTCGAACAAGAAACGGTTACTGGTCAAATCTTAACGGCGGACTGCGGCCAAACATTATAGCGGTTATAAGTCTATTATCCTATTTCTATATGAAACCATTTACCTTATGATTAGTCATATCGAAATAGAAAAAAGAGGGAAGAACGTATGAGGCGTTTACAATCGTTAGAAGCCATTGAAAAAGTGAAAAGCGGGGATTATCATGTTTTGCGTGATGCCGAATGGCTCAAGTATCTTGTTTTAACTGAAGAACAAAATGTCAATCTGGAGCGGATATCTTCGCTGGAGAACATGCCTCAGAATCCCGTGTTTCTTTATGTGGAACAGACGCTCTCCATCTTGGAGAAAGCGGACATTCCTGAGCGGGAAAAAGAAATCATTGAAGAGGTTCTCATATGGAGTGAAACGGCTAAGTGCGGCCAGCCTCATAAAAGAAAGGAATGGCGTGAGAAAGGCTTTCAGCTTGCGATCCATAATATCGGGTCGGCGCAGATTTATGCTGATCGAAGACAGGCGTATATGCCGGAGCGGCAGGATATTGACGAACTCATCTATATTTTGATTTTGACGCATGGACTCATCGGGCAGTATATCCGCGGGGAATCAAGGTATCGCCAATTCACTCCTCTTATCGATTGGATTGAAGCATCCGAACTTCAGCACATCGACATCAGGCGGGTTCTGTACGTTCTGAACAAATGTATCATTGAAGGGGTTTCGCCGGCACTTTGGGAATCGATTGAACAAGACGTGAACCGGATAATCGGCCAAATCTGCACAGGAGAAAGAAACAAAGATTGGCCGTTTGCGGAAAGGATCAGAAAACTGCGGGGACAGGCGTTCGATTCCGGCGAAGACAGCAGCCGGTACGAGCGGTTTTTGAGGGAACATGCCGCGGAAGATGTGCTGAGACGCTTCTTTCAGCGGGTCGATTTATGGTATGTGGAATCCGCCTTGTCATCGTTCAGTTTTGAAGAGTTTGTCAAAATCTTTTTGCTAGTGCTTCGTTCTGTCAATCCTTTATCAGTCAAGCATATCAGCTTTGAGCCGCTGATGAAGGACATGTACCGTGATTACCAGGGTGTGCGTCATACGAATGTTTATAAAAAACGGATTATCGAAGCGTGCTTAAAAGAGATGTCGATCAGCGATTTGCTTTTCGGCGGGGTGCCTGTAAATGAACACGTTTCGCTTGCTGTTCAGCCGTTTGATCAGGCTTCCGAGATTGTCGGCGTCACGTTTTCGTTTTCGCAGGCCGGACTGAAGCTGATTGAATTTTGCCAGGAAGCGGAGAAATCGCCTTTATATGAACGGGCGATCGTGCTGCTTTATGATTTTTTTGAGTTTCGCAAGGATTCGTTTGACCGGCTGCAAAATGAAGCGGCTTATCTGTCTGACATGAACGGTGCGGAAGATTATAAAAAGAAGATTGCCGATTATGCTGTTGGAGAAAGAATGCTCGACATCGGAGCCGGAGGCGGCGTGATGCTTGATTTGCTGACGGACCAGCATCCTGAAGCAGAGGTCATCGGCATCGACCTTTCCGTCAATGTCATTGAGGAGCTCCAAAAAAGAAAAGTGCGCGAACATAAGCCGTGGCATGTGAAACAGGCTGATGCGTTGGATCTTCCTGAGTACTTCGAACAGAAAAGCGTCGACACGATTGTATTTTCATCGATATTGCACGAATTGTTCTCATACATTCCGTATGAAGGAAAACGATTTAATCACCTCGTCATTGTCCAAGCGTTAAAAAGTTCCTTTGATATTCTGAAGCGGGGAGGCAGAATCATCATCAGGGACGGAATCATGACCGAAAACAAAGAGGAAACGCGGCGGATTCGCTTTAAAGACCCGGATGGAATGGATTTCTTGAAACGGTATATCCATGATTTTAAAGGGAGAAAGGTGCAAATTCTTGAGGCTGAAAAGGATGCGGCTGTACTGTTTGTGAATGACGCGATGGAATTCCTCTATACATATACTTGGGGAGAAGAAGCCTATTCGCATGAAGTGCAGGAGCAGTTCGGCTATTTTACGCCGTCTGAATTCCGGCGCTGTATTGAGAAAGAGTTGGGGGAACGCGCGAACATTCTTGTGTTCGAACACTATGTACAGGAAGGGTATGAAGAACACCTTAACCCTAAAATCGAGCTGACAGACCGGCTCGGCCGACGCGTGCCGCTGCCGGACAGCACTTGTTTTATTGTAATTGAAAAAAAGCGCCACTAGGGTGCTTTTTTTAGTTGTTGCTTTTAAGGAAGCTTGAGAAGTATTGTTCGGTCTTGTAATTATCAGCATCCATTTTCCATTTGTCGTTTTTTGATTTTTCAAGCTTAACTTCAACGGTTTTCTCACTTGAAGTCGCCTGTGCTTTTTTGATTTCTTCACTCATGATGTCAATCGCAGGATTGATCAATTCATCTCTGGACATGAAGTTTTTGCCGCTGTCTTTCACATAGTCTTCCAGTCTTTTCTTCACTTTCTTTTGGACATCCGTATTATCGATTGGTGTAACGGTTGCCTCAACAGTTGCTTCATCGCCTGAAATTGATTTTGTAACTGCTTTGACTTGAGATTTTTCTTGATAAGCGTTTTGGATGGCGCTGATCAGTTTATTCAATTTCTTTTTATCGACATCTTCTTCATCATAATATCCTAAAGAGCGAACGATTGATTTTTGAGCGCCTTCAAGGTAATCGGTAACGACTTCACGTTTATTTTCGTCGACCAGTTTATCAAAGTTATCATTATCTTTGCCGAAAATCGTTACATCTGTGTAAGCCAGCAAAGCTTTTGCCGGATCTTCAAGTTTTTTGGCTGTTTTCAGCAAATCGTCGCTGCCGCCGTCGATCTCGAATTTGACAGGATCGGCTTTGTTTTCACCGTACATGTCAGGTGTGTATTCAAGCTGAAACTTTTTGCCCTTTTCAACGATGTAATAGATATTTCCGTCGACTTCCTTGTCAGAATTCAGCGTGGAAGAACGAAGTCTCTTGTTTCTTTCATCATATACGCTGACGTCCGACATTTTTGAGTCGCCTTCGTAAAGGCTGAATTGGCTTTTATCAACCATCAATGGTTCTTTTCCTGTATTTTTAACGGAAACATTGATCTTTAGTATAAGTTCATTTTCGTGCAGGTTTGTTGATGAATCATCCGGAAGCGTATATTCGGAGCTTAGTATTTTAACTTCTGCATTATCTGCTTTTTTCGTATCTTCTTTCTCTCCGCTCGCACTTTTGCTGCCTCCGCAGGCTGTTGACACGACTGCTACAATCATCAAAAGCATCATTAGAAAAAACTTTTTACTTCGCATGGTCTGTCTCCTTTTTTATTATTATTTTTTCAATGTTATGTAAATGAAAAGAATGGGGTGGTTAGGGTAAAAAGGCCCTTCATCGGGACAAATCTTACTCAAGTCCCGGTCATTTCATTTATCTAACAGTGAAAATTTGATTATAATTCTTCCTTTTTCCTTAGTTTCTTTAAAAAAACAGAAACAACATCACTCATTTTAAGGTTTGAAGAATCAATAATAAATAGGTGTTAAATACTAATTTTGGTCAATGTTTTGCAAGATTAGGCATGTTTTCAAACTTTGGGTAGTATGAATAGACTAAAACTAATGACTTACAAAACGGTGCATTTAATTGAGATTGATCCATTTTCCACCTTAGCCATGACAAGGCAGAACAGGTGAAAAATATAAGTGTTTTGTTTAGAATCCGCCACTTTGTTGATGAATTTTGAAATTGGACTATGGTGGATAAAAAGTCCTGTTTTCGGGTTTTCTTAACCTGAGCTTAAAATTTAGTAGATCAATCGTCTCAGAAACGCCGGTTTTGATGGTTTAGGCTTCTCTATGGTCAGGGAGACGGAGACATGTATGAGGAATGCAGCCGGGGGCTCCGGCTGCATATTGTGGACCGGATGTTTACTTAATACCGATGATCATGGCGATAACAATTGCGGCGGCGCCGATGAAAATCCAGCCTGCGACCAGCTTCCAGACAAACTTGACCCAGCGTTCGTAAGTGACGCCTGCGATTGACAGCGAAGCCATCAGTACACCGGAGGTCGGGATGATGGAGTTGGTGATTCCGTCTCCGTATTGATACGCGAATACGGCAATCTGGCGTTCGAATCCCAATAAATCGGCCAGCGGCGCCATAAGCGGCATCGTTGTGGCTGCCTGTCCGCTTCCGGATGGAATAAATGTGTTGATCACGATTTGCACGGCGAACATGCCAATGGCGCTGATTTCGTTCGGAAGTGAGCTGATGGCTGAAGCAAGGCTGTTGATGATCGTATCGATAATCTGTCCGTTTTCCAATACGATGACAATGGCACGGGCGAAGCCGACAATCAGCGCTCCGTATACAACCTGTTTCATACCGTCAACAAATGAATGGAAGGTGTTGTTGATGCCGAGTCCTCCCGCAAGGCCGGCGGCAAAGCCGATGATGAGAAAGCCGGCCGACAGCTCGCTTAAAAACCACCCCCATTGAAATACACCGAACATATTGATGCCGAAGCCCAATGCTGTAATCAGCAGGACGAGGCCGTGTCTTCCGGTGAAGGAAAGATCAGCGTGTCCTGCGGCTGTCTCTTCATTCATCTCTGTTTCGCTTCCATACATCAAACCGGTATTTGGGTGCGCTTTGACTTTTTCAGCGTACCGCATGACATAAAAAATGGAGAAACCGAGCATGGCGGCATAAACGGCCAATCTATAACCGAGGGCGCTAAACACTGGGACTTCCGCAATTGTCTGTGCGATTCCGACTGTGAACGGGTTCAACATGCCGCCGGTGAACCCTGCAGCCGCGCCAAGGGAAATCATCGCCAGCCCGGTCATTGAATCATAGCCAAGCGCTCTTGCAACAGCGATGCCGATCGGAATAAAAATAATCGTCTCTTCAGATAAACCGATCGTTGCGCCTCCGATGGAAAAGACGAACATGGTGACGGGAATCAGGAGGAAACCGCGTTTCTTCAAGCGCTGCACGAGCACATGAACACCTGCACGAATCATCCCGGTCTGATGGATGATGCCGAAAGCTCCGCCTATTAAAAAGATGTAAAAAATAATATCCGCCGATTGAATCATGCCTTCCGGTATGGCTTTAAACATCTCGAAAAAACCGACCGGACCGGCGTCAGTCTGTGTGTAGCTCCCTTGTACGATAACCGTTCGGCCGTCTTCTTCAACCCGTTCAAATTCTCCTGATGGAATGAAGTATGAAGCCAGTGCAGCTAAAATGATAATGAAAAAAATCAAAGCATAAGTATGAGGGAAGTGCAGTTTTATTTTCTGGGGGGTGCCATTGCTCATTCCGTTCGTCTCCTTTATAATGTATTAATATTCATATAATTATATATTTAATCATTTTGAGGATATGAGCTTTACTTTGTCAACCCTGGAAAAGAACTTCCGGTAATGGAGAAGGGAGAACCGTTATGAAAAAACAAATTGAGAAAGAGATCGAACATATTCGTGAAGAGCTGCTGCATATCAGCCAGTATATAGGCAATCACCCTGAACTGGGGCATGAAGAATTCAAAGCTTCAAAGATTCTGTCCGAGGAGCTGAAAAAACACGGTTTTCAGGTGGAATTAGGAACATGCGGCCTTGCGACGGCGTTTACGGCCGAATTTGACAGCGGCCGTCCCGGCCCTGCCATCGGGTTTATGGCTGAATATGATGCATTACCTGACCTTGGCCATGCCTGCGGGCACAATTTGATCGGCACGATGGCGGTCGGCGCCGCAATCGGCGTCAGCAAAGTCATCGCATCATGCGGAGGGAAAGTGTATGTTTACGGAACGCCTGCGGAAGAAACGAAAGGCGGAAAAGTAACCATGGCTGAACAAGGGGTTTTTGATCACTTGGACGCCGCTATGATGGTTCATCCGTATTGCAGGCATGAAAAAAGCGGAACATCGCTGGCGATGGATGCGATTCAATTCGAATTCTTCGGAAAGGCCTCGCATGCGGCGGGAGCGCCTCACGAAGGAATCAATGCGCTCGATGCCGTCATTCAGACATTCAACGGCATTAATGCGCTCAGACAGCATATTCTCCCTGATGCCCGGATTCACGGGATTATCCCAGAGGGAGGGAAAGCGGCAAATGTTGTGCCGGATTATGCGGTTGCCCAGTTTTATGTCAGAGGAACGGAACGTGCTTATGTCAATGAATTGCTTGATAAAGTAAAAAATTGTGCAAAAGCAGCCGCACTTGCGACTGGAGCCCGACTTGAGAGCTCTTTTTACGAGCTGTCTTACGATGATTTGAAAACAAATGAAACGCTGTCAGACGCCTTTACACAAAACATGATCGAGTTGGGCGTCGATCCCGATTCGATTCATGAAAAAGCGGACGGAGGAGGTTCAGTTGATATGGGGAATGTCAGCCAGATCGCACCTTCCATTCATCCTTATGTACAAATTTGCGATGAACCGTACGCGTGCCACACACCCGAGTTTCGGGAGGCAGCCATGAGCAGCCAAGGGTTCGAAGGCTTAATGCTCGGCGCAAAATCTATGGCATTCACGGCCTATGATGTGCTCACCAATGAAGAGCTGTTGAGAAAAATAAAGGAAGAATTCAGCTTTTTAAAACAATAGAAGGTCTGAAGAGGGAAACGAGGTTTCCCTTTTTTTAATGCCAAAAAACGCAGAAGAAAATCTAACATATGAATAGACAACGTATAAATGCATTTTAAACTGGTATGAAAGAGAGGAGGAAAGAGAAAATACATATATAATTAGCGGACTTCGCAGCAGGGAGAGATCAAAACATGACGAAAAAACGAATGTTATTTATTGTGTTAGGCTTATTGCTTTTGATCAATGCCGGGTGCTCCGGTTCAAACGAATCTCGAAATGAAACAAAGGCCCGGGCGAAGACGGAAACTGCTTCTGTTAAGACTGCCCAAGGAAATGACCGTCTGCCCAACATAAGAATTTTGGCTACAGGGGGGACAATTGCCGGAGCGAATCAGTCCAAAACGTCGACGACCAATTATAAAGCGGGTGCAGTCGGGATTGATACGCTCATCGAAGCCGTTCCGGAAATGAAGGATATCGCGAATATCAGCGGAGAACAAGTGGCAAACATCGGAAGTCAGAATATGACTAATAAAACGCTCCTGAAATTGAGCAAGCGCACTGCGAAGCTTTTAGCTTCAGATGATGTCGATGGAATTGTCGTCACTCACGGAACGGACACCTTGGAAGAAACGGCTTATTTTTTAAATCTCGTCCTCAAAAGCGATAAACCCGTCGTTGTGGTCGGATCTATGCGGCCTTCCACAGCGATTGGAGCCGACGGGCCTGCCAACTTGTACAATGCTGTAAAGGTCGCTGCGAGCAAGGAAGCTTACGGGAAAGGAACCATGGTGGTGCTGAATGACCGGATTGCTGCGGCAAGATATGTGACGAAAACCCATACGACAGCTCCTGACACTTTCAAGTCGGAAGAAATGGGGTACCTCGGCAATATTGCCGACGGCATCTATTTTCATAATGACATCACAAAAAAGCATACGAAAGATACCGATTTTAATATTTCCAAGATCAATCTGCTTCCTCAAGTCGACATCATATACGGGTATCAAAACGACGGGCGCTATCTGTTTGACGCTGCAATCAAGGCGGGAGCGAAAGGCATTATCTATGCGGGAAGCGGAAACGGTTCAGTCTCTGACGAGGCGAAAAAAGGGGCAGTCGCAGCGGTGAAAAAAGGGGCGGCAGTCGTGCGTTCTACACGCACCGGCAGCGGGGTTGTCACGCCCAATCCTGATCTTGAAAAGGAAAACATATTGGCTTCCAACTCTTTGAACCCGCAGAAAGCCCGGATTTTGCTGATGCTGGCGCTGACCAAAACAGATGATCCGAAAAAGATCCAGTCCTATTTTGAAGAATATTGACGAGAATCCGCCGGGGAGCCCGGCGGATTTTTTAAAGATCGAGCGCTAAGCGAACCATATCGATGCAGCGCATGCCGTTTTCGTATATCGGTTTCTCGTAATGCCTCAAGAAAAAGTCGCGGTCGATGCCGGTGATTCTAAATCCGCATTTTTGATAGAGCGCAAGCTGGCCGATGCTTGAATTCCCGGTTCCGATTTCAATTGTCTTAAATCCTTGTGATTTTGCCGTTTCAATCGCATGCATAACCAATTGTCTGCCGATTCCTTTTCCCTGCAGATCTTCTTTGACGGCGATATTGACGAGCTCTGCTGTTTCTGGTCTCGTCGGCAGCAGCACATAGACACCTACAATCCGGCGGTCGATTTCTGCTGTATAGCATTGTCCCCGTTTGAGATAATCGATAACCAGTTTTTCGGAAGGGTCTGCCGTCAACAGTAAATCAAGCGGCGGCTCATGTTCTGGATGCAATCTCCGAATGTTCATTTCACTCATCTCCTTTTGATCTAAACAGAAATCGTTGAAATCCCCAAAAGGCTCATGCACAATAGTAAGCACAAGCGAACAGTAAAGTGAGGTACTGATATGAATATATCTGACTATGTAAAGCATGACGCGGTTGCTTTATCTAAGCTTATCAAACATGGGGAAGTAACGGTCAACGAATTAATCGACGCTGCTTTTTCCCGTCTTGAAGAAGTCAATCCAGAACTGAATGCAGTCATTCGGACAAGAAAAGAGCAGGTCAAAATTGAATCCAAACAGCTTGACATCAGACACCAGCCGTTTGCCGGGGTGCCGATTCTTTTAAAGGACATTTCCCAAGCGTTGAAAGGGGAGCCTCTCACAGCCGGCGCCAAGCTGCTTTCATCTTATAAACCAAAGCGCGATTCGAATTTCGTCGCGAAATTGCGCGGCGCCGGTTTTTTATTTCTCGGACAGACGAATACACCCGAATACGGATTAAAAAATATTTCTGAGCCTGAATTGTATGGGCCGTCGCGAAATCCTTGGAACACTGATTATTCACCCGGGGGTTCAAGCGGCGGTTCTGCGGCTGCGGTGGCGGCCGGAATCGTTCCACTTGCAGGGGCAAGCGACGGGGGAGGCTCCATCCGGATACCGGCTT
Source organism: Bacillus paralicheniformis (assembly GCF_001042485.2). Lineage (GTDB taxonomy): Bacteria > Bacillota > Bacilli > Bacillales > Bacillaceae > Bacillus > Bacillus paralicheniformis. The sequence goes on along the minus strand of NZ_LBMN02000005.1, from coordinate 151,187 downwards.
CCTTTACCGGACTATTCGGTCTGAAACCGACCCGGGGCAGAACGCCTGTAGGACCGGGCGCCGGACGGCAGTGGCAGGGGGCATCGATCGATTTTGTGCTGTCCCGTACGGTCAGGGACAGCGCGGCGCTCCTGGATATTCTGCAAACCATTCAGCCTGAAGCCGCTTTTCAAACGCCTTTATTTCCAGGTCAGTATGAAGAGGATATGAAAAAAGGGCTGGAGCGCCCTTTGAAAATCGCATTCTCTGTAGAATCACCCGTCGGAACGCCTGTCAGCGATGAAGCCAAACAAGCCGTCCGCCGCACCGTTCGATGGCTGGAAGCGCAGGGACACCATGTCGAAGAGCAGACGAACGGCGTTGACGGAATCCGGTTAATGGAGAACTACTACTTAATGAACAGCGGTGAAATTTCCGCGATGATTCTTGGAATGGAAAAAACGCTTGGAAGAGCGATCACTGTTCAGGACGTTGAAATTGTCACATGGGTGCTGAATGAAGCAGGCAAAAAAGTGTCGGCAGCCGAATTTACAGCAAGCCTTGCTTCCTGGGATCGAGCAGCTGCACAAATGGCGGCGTTTCATGAGACCTATGATCTGTATGTGACCCCGGCAACGGCTTACCCCGCTCCAAAGGTCGGCGAGCTCACCCATACCGAAAAAGAAGCCGAAGCTCTCCTGAAAGTGAGTGAGCTGGAAAAAATCGAGCAGCAGTCGCTGATTTATCAAATGTTTTTGAAAAGCTTGACATATACACCATTCACACAGCTTGCCAACTTAACCGGACAGCCTGCAATGAGCGTCCCGGTCCATCTGACAAATGAAGGTTTGCCGCTGGGTGTTCAAGTGACGGCTCCGAAAGGAAAGGAACATTGGCTGCTGCGCACCGCCCATTTATTAGAGCAATCAGACTTATGGATCGGAATGAAAGGAAATCCAATGCTCGGCAGTCTGTAACCGTATAAGAGAGGACCGCCCGTTAATCAGGCCGGTCTTCTTTTGGATCATACAGTTTTTCGAGCTCGTCAACCAATGTTCCGACATACGCAACTGCCTGGCGTATCGGTTGATCCGTCGACATGTCAACACCCGCGTGTTTCAACAGGTCCAGCGGTTTCATTGTACCGCCTGTTTTTAAAACGTTCAGCCATCTCTCGACGGCAGGGCGACCTTCTTCTTTAATTTGCTGCGAGACGATTGTCGATGCTGTCAGCCCGGCTGAATAGGTGTAAGGGTATAACCCCATGTAGTAGTGCGGCTGACGCATCCATGTTAAACCTGCCCCTTCATCAAGCTTCACTCCGCTGCCCCAGAATTCGGACAGCACGGCGGTGGTTTGTTCAGACAGTACGGAAGCGGTAAGTGCGCACCCTTGTTCGGCGAGTTCGTAGACTCTCCGCTGATATTCCCCTTCAAGCAGATGGGTGACAAAATTGTGGTAATACGTGCCCATCAATTGGTTGATGACCCAGCGCTTCATTTTCGGGTCATTTGTTTTGGAAAACAAATGCTGGGCGAGAAGCATTTCGTTCATTGTAGAAGGCGCTTCGATGAAATATAGAGACGGTCTGACATTCATGATGCGCTGCTTGCGGTTTGCCAAGTAGAAATGACCGGCATGACCGAGTTCATGGGCAAGGGTAAAGGCGTCCCGCATCGTATCCGTCCATGTCATCAAAATGAAGGGATGCACTCCGTACGGACTTGAACAAAACGCACCCGTGGATTTGCCGATGTTGTCAGCGAGATCAACCCACCGCTCAGTCAATGCGGTTTCCATGACTTCCGCGTACTCGGGTCCCATCACTTGTAAAGCGTCCAAGATCATCCGGCCGGCCTGTTCGTAAGTCGTCTTTGGACTGAAGTCGTGATCAAGCGGAGCCTGCAAATCGCAGAAGCGCATGTCGTCGAGGTCTAATACGCGTTTTTTCAAGGCGGCATACTTGCGCATATGAGGTGCAAGTTCGTTTTTAATCACATCAAGCTGGTTGTGGTACATTTCGAGCGTGACGCTTTGCGGCTGAAGAAGCATATCGGTGGCGGATTGATATCCGCGAAGCCTTGACATGCCGACCTGTTTTTTGACTTCTGTTTCATAGACGGCGGCGATGGTATTTTTGTATGTTTGCAGGGTATTTGTAAAGGAGTCAAAGGCGGTTCTGCGAATATGCGTATCAGGAGAGAACATGTATTTTCCTTCATATAACGCGAACGAATTGGCCAACTCATTGCCGTTCCGGTCCTGAATCGGTGAAAATTGCATATCTGCAAGCTTCGCCATCCCGAAAATTTTGTACGGTGCATCATGCACTTCGCCTAAAACGGCTAACGCTTCCTCTGTTTCGGGAGCAAGCTTATACGGCTTGCGCTCCATTATCTCGGACAGCATTTTGCTGAAAGGCTCCAGTCCTTTCTCATTTTTTATGTACGTCTCCACTTGATTTTCGGGGAATTCGAGAATTTCCGATTGGATAAATGAAAGCCCGGCGTTTAGTTTTGCTTGAAGTGCGGCCATCCTTGAAGCGTCGGCTTGGTTGACGGGGTTTGTCAAATCTTCGGACTTTCTGAGGTGAGTATAGGCGGCGGCCCGGACTAGGCGCTCTAGCAGTTTTTCCTGCAGCATTAAACAATCGAGCAACACGTCAGCTCCTTCGTGAAGCCTTCCTTTAAATGAGCCGATGGATACGAGATCTTCCTCAATTTTCACAAGTGCGTCTTCCCAAGCTTCATAAGAAGGAAATAAATCAGTAAGATTCCAAGTCAGTTCCTGCGGCACCTCAGAGCGCTTCGGTCTTTTTTCTGCCACTTTTTCCAATGTACAGCCTCCCCTTGAAAATATTTCGTGTTTCTAATTAATTATATAAAAGACGGCAGCAGAATGAAATAAAAAACGACGGTTTCTAATGAAACCGTCGTAAATCATCCATTATTGAGCATTGCGGTTTCGTCCGCCCATACTTCTCATGACAAGACTGACGATGAAAATCAAAATGATCGCACCGATCAGAGCCGGAATGATATTAAATCCGCCGATCATCGGACCCCAGCGTCCCAAAATCATGGAGCCGAGCCATGAACCGATAAATCCCGCGATAATATTTCCAATGATTCCTCCGGGTACATCACGTCTGATAATGAGGCCGGCCAGCCAGCCTAAAATTCCGCCGATGATCAATGACCAAATAAATCCAAACATTGAACAAAACCTCCTTGTTTTTTAGACATTTTCAGCCTTATACCTATCTTTTGGAATTCGTGAATAAATATACAAATTTTCTCTAAATGAAACCATTCGGGCGAACAAACGTATGGAATACGGACACCTGGAACAGGCATAAGACGCTTAGATCAAGAGAGGAGAGTAAAATGAGACAGCCTATAAAGGAATTAAAAGGCTTTCGGGCATTTGCCCTGGAAAAAATGAAGGAGTGGAACGTTCCCGGAGCCGCTGTTGCAGTCATTAAGGAAGACGAGATCATCATGGCGGAAGGGTTTGGATTCAGGGATAAAGAACGGAAATTAAAAGTGAACCCGGAAACGGTATTTGCGATCGGTTCCGCTTCCAAGGCATTTACAACGGCGGCGATGGCGGTTTTGGCTGATGAAGGGAAAATGGAATGGGACAAGCCGGTAAGGGAATACCTCCCGGAGTTTAAGATGTATGATCCGGTGGCAACCGAACGGATGACTCCCCGTGATCTGGCGTGCAATCGTTCGGGCCTCCCAAGACACGAAATGATGTGGTACAATTCCTCCTTTTCAAGGGAAGAGCTTTTCAGACGGCTCCGCTACCTTGAGCCGAATCTGGATTTTCGATCAAAATGGCAGTATCAGAACCTGATGTACATGACGGCCGGTTATCTTGCAGGAAGAATAGCGGGAACGACATGGGAGGAGTTTGTTCATGAGCGGATTTTCAAACCCTTGCATATGACATCCAGCAGCTTCTCGGTCGAAGATATGCAAAAGCTTTCCGATTTTGCCTTTCCATATCAAGAGAAAAACGGAACAGTTGAAAAAATTCCTTTTCGCAATATCGATGTGATCGGGCCGGCTGGATCGATCAATTCCAATGCCTTGGATATGGCAAATTGGGTGCTGCTTCAGCTTGGCAGCGACAAATTCAGCGGTGTTCTATCAGAGGGAAGCCTTCATGAGCTGCATACGCCTTGCATTTCCTGCGACTCCATTCTTAAAGCGAAGGAACTCCCTGTCTGCAGCTATGGGCTCGGCTGGTTTGTTGAACCGTACCGTGGCCGTCATATGATTCATCATGGCGGAAATATTGACGGTTTTTCATCGCTTGTTGCTTTCATGCCTTATGAAAAAATCGGGATTGCCATTTTGACAAATATGAACGGCAGCTTTCTCCCAAATGTTCTGGCGTACAATATTTTTGACCGCTTGCTTGGATTGGAAGAGATTGATTGGAACGGCCGGCTGAAAGGCGAAGCGGAAAAAATAATGAAAGCGGCTTTAGGCGTGGATCGAACCGCGGATCTTACCAAAATTGAAGGAACGAAGCCTTCTCATGACCTGAAGGACTACACAGGTGTATACGAGCACCCCGGCTACGGTGAAATCAAAATAGAGTGTAAAGACGGTATGTTACAGGCGCTCTTCAATTCGTTTGTGATGCCTTTGAAGCATTATCATTACAATATATTCGAGATGAAAATGCCGCTCACGGAGATGGCGATGCTCTCATCTTTCAGCGCTGATATACACGGACATATCAGCCGCCTTTCCGTACCGTTTGAAATGGCGGAAGGCGCTGGAGAAATCGAATTTGTCAGGAAGCCGGATCAGCGGTTGTACGATCCTGAATTTCTTGCTTCTTTAACGGGCGAATATGCATTGGAAGACGGAACAGATGTCGTTGTGTCTTTCAGAAACAACCGGACGCTCTGGGTTTCATTGCCCGGTCAGCCTGATTACGAACTTGAGCCTTACCGTGAGTTGACATTTCAAATCAAAAACCTGCCGGGTTTCAGCGTCCGGTTCGAAGCCGGCGATTCCGGACAGGTAACAGGTTTGCGCTTCATCCAGCCGAATGGAGAATTTCCTGCTGTCCGGAAATAGCAGCAGAAGACATATTTCGATTTATTTCCCGAGAAATATACCAAATGTGAGCCGCCTAGTCACTCCTGGACGGCTTCCAGCAATAAATCCGCCAGATGAACAGCTCTCACTTGGTTTGTAAGCCCAGCTCGTTCAATGCCGAGCTTCATTTGCAGCAGACATCCGGGATTAGCTGTAACGATCGTAGCGGCCCGGGTCGCTGCTGCTGCTTCCATTTTTGTATCGAGAATTTTCATCGACATTTCGGATTCGACAATGTTATAAATACCGGCTGATCCACAGCAGCTTTCGGCATTTTTCATTTCCTTGAATTCAATGCCGTTGATGCTGCGAATAAGGTATCTCGGCTCAGCGGAGGTGTTCATGACATTTCGCAAATGGCACGAATCTTGGTAGGTGACGATTTGCTGCGGCAGTTCAAGGGATCGCTGATCAAAGTTCAGCTCCAACAGGACGGAAGAAAAGTCTTTCAGTTTCCCTGTAAAAACCGCTGCCCGTTTCCGCCATTCAGAGTCATCTTTCAGGAGATGATCATATTCCTTTAAAAATGCTCCGCATCCCCCTGCATTTGTCACGATAAAGTCCGCGTTTGAATCCTCGAATGCCTGAATATTTCGTTTTGCGAGCAGGACGGCCTCAGACTTTTCGCCGCTGTGTCCGTGGAGGGCACCACAGCAGGTCTGCTGTTCGGGAATGATGATCTCGCAGCCGGCCAGCCGCAGCAGCTCGATGGTTGCCATATTCGTATCTAAAAACAACGTATCCATGAGGCAGCCCGAGAAAAAGGCGGCCCGTTTTTTTCTCTCTCCGATCGCAGGGAGCAGGTGCGGCCGTTTTTTCAGCTGTTTCATATCGGGAACTTTCGGCAAAACAGCCTCCATTTTCGCGAGATGGTCCGGCAAAAGACGAAGTAAGCCCGATTTGCGAATCACATTTTGCATGCCGGAACGCTGATACACGCCGAGTATTCCAGTCAGCGCCCTGATTCTGTTTTGGTGGGGGAAAAGCCCTTTGAATACCGCGCGGCGAAGCACTTTAACCGGAAGGGTGTGTTTTTTGTTCTGCTGAATAATATCCCTCGCTTCTTCAAGCAAGCGCCCGTAGTTTACGCCTGAAGGACATACAGGTTCACACGCCCGGCAGCCGAGGCAAAGCTCCAGTGACCGTTCGACATCCTCATCAGGCTCAATCGCCCCATCGACGACCGCTTTCATGAGCGCGATGCGTCCGCGCGGTGAATGGCTTTCCTGAAAACCGGATTCGATATAGGTGGGGCATGACGGCAGACAAAAGCCGCAGCGCATGCAATTCAGCAGCTCTTCCTCGTCCATTCTTTTTTTAAACTGCTGTTCAATGACCTTTCTTTCGTTAGCTGTCGTCATTTTGTCACCACCACCCGCTTGCGGGAGTCTTTCGCAAATATCTTCCCGGGATTCATGATGCTGTTAGGATCCAGCGCCTGTTTTACCGCCTTCATGGCGGCGATTCCCGCTTTGCCCAGCTTCAGTTCCAGATAAGGAGCTTTCATTTCGCCGACCCCATGTTCTCCGGTGATTGTTCCTCCCAGCTCAACCGCTTTTTTAAAGATGTCTTCAAAAGCCTGTTCGACCCGTTTCATTTCTTCACTGTTTCTGACATCTGTCGTACAGGTCGGATGAAGGTTGCCGTCGCCTGCGTGCCCGAATGTACAAATCGATATTTTGTGCTTTTCGGCGATCGTATTAATTGCTTTTACCATTTCGGCAATTTCAGAGCGCGGTACCGTGGCATCCTCCAGAATGGTCGTCGGCTTTAAACGGGCTAAAGCGGAAAGTGCGGTGCGGCGGGCCTCCCGAAGATTTTCCGCTTCAGCTTCTGTTTGCGCGGTTTGAACGGACACAGCATTTCCTTTTGTGCAAATCTCTTCAATCAGGGCAATGTCACGGCGGACTGCTTCCTCGGTGCCGTCCTGTTCGATCAGGAGAACCGCTTTGGCATGGACGGGAAGGCCGATTTTCGCGAAGTCTTCGATCACCTGAATCGTGGGCTGATCGAGAAATTCGAGCGTCGTCGGAATGATTTTGTGTGCGATGATATTTGAAACCGTTTGGGCTGCAGAGTCGATATCTTGATAGAGGGCGAGGACGGTTTTTTTTGTTTCGGGTGCCGGGATGAGTTTCAATGTTGCTTCAGTAATGATGCCGAGCGTTCCTTCAGAACCGACGAAAAGACGCGTCAAATCATAGCCGGCAACGTCTTTGGCGAGTTTGCCGCCAGTGCGGATGATATCCCCGTTTGCGAGAACGACTTCAAGCGCCATGACATAATCGCGTGTCACTCCGTATTTCAGCCCGCGGAGGCCGCCCGAGTTTTCATTGATGTTGCCGCCGATTGTCGAGATCTTCATCGAGCTCGGATCGGGCGGATAAAATAATCCCTTTTCTTCAGCGGCGTGAATTAAATCAAGCGTGATCACGCCGGGCTGAACGGTTATCGTTAAGTTTTCTTCATCGATTTCTAAAATTCGATTCATATGCTTAAACAGGAGGACAATTCCTCCTTCAGTCGGGCATGTGCCGGCGCAAAGATTTGTACCTGAACCTCTCGGCACAATCGGAATGCGGTGCGTGTTGCAGATTTTCACGATTTGCGATACTTCTTCTGTGCTGCGCGGGGCTATGACCGCGTCAGGCATCGATTGAAACTGGGGTGTCGCATCATAAGAATAGACGAGCCGTCCGGCGTTCGAATCGTCATAATTGACAGAGCCGACAATTTCAATCAACTGGGATTTCACTTGTGAGGAAATCATGTATGATCACATCCTTTACCAATTATTATACAAAAACAAACGCTTTCAAAAAATCATTCTTTTAAACTTCAAAAAAAAGAACCCGTTTTCAAAGAAAACGCGGTTCTTTGCAGGAGGCATCAGGTTGCAAGGCTGATTGCCTGATTCAGCACTTTTGCACCGTCCATCATTCCATAAGCCATTTGATCAATGACGGCCACGGGCGTATGATAAGGCTCGGCACGCTCTGTCATTTGCCCTTTTAAATACCGGACCTGCGGACCAATCAGTATCACATCAATTTCATCCAGATGACTTGGCAAATCTGCCTCCGCATATGCATTAATTTCGGCCTTCAATGAACGGTTTTTCGCTTCTTCCCTCATTTTTTTGACCAGTATACTCGTAGACATTCCAGCTGAACATACAAGTGCGATCTTCATTTTTCTCTTCCTTTCTGAAGCTCTTGATATAAATGAATCAATTCTTTCGCCAAATCTTTTACAGTCATGGCTGTCATTAAATGGTCCTGCGCATGGATTAATAATAGATTGGGTGAAAGGCCTTCGCCTTGTGCTTCTTTTTGCAGAAGGCGGGTTTGTGCCTGATGAGCTTGGCTCAGCTCCGATTCTGCTTCTTGTATTTTTTGATATCCGGTTTCCCATTCGTGTTGTTTCACAAGCTGCAATGCTTCCATTGCAGAAGAACGCGCATTTCCGGCGTGAAGAATGATTTCAAATGAGACCTGTTCCAATTGTAGTGTATCTGCCATAACATTCACTCCTTACTTATTCGTTTTCTGTCTGGTGCAAGGCGGAACGTTCTGCTGCTTTTATAAACGGGAGGTAGAGCAGGGTGGCCAGCACCAGGTTGAAGATTTGCAATAAGACTCCCCGGACTGATCCTCCGGTGACGAGATACCCGCTGACAATCGGCGGCGTTGTCCACGGAAGGATCGCGACAGTTTTCGGGACGAGACCGGAAGCCAAAGCGACATATGACGTAATCGTTAAAATTAATGGAATCAAGATAAACGGAATGAACATGATCGGGTTTAATACAATAGGAAGTCCGAACAGAACGGGCTCATTGATGTTAAAAAGGCCGGGTGCGAGAGACACCTTCCCGATCGTTTTGTAGTGCTTCGATTTCACGGCAATTAAAATGCCGGCAAGCAGAGCCAATGTCGTTCCCGATCCCCCCATAAATACGTAAGAATCGAAGAAAGGCTTTGTCACAATATACGGCACTTCAAAAGCGCTCATTCCTTGCGAGAATAAGTGTTGATTTTCCTGAATAAGCGGGAGGTAGACGGATTCCATGATCGGCCCGAGGATATTTGTTCCATGCAATCCAAAGAACCAGAGCAAATGATTCAAGAAAGTGAAAATCAAGGCTGACCCAACCGTGTTGGAAAGACCTTGAAGCGGCTCTTGAATCGTGCTGAAAACAAGCTCATGGATGCTTTGTCCCGAATAATGAACAATCAGAGCATTACATAGCCCGGCAGTGGATAAGATGACGGCAGCCGGCAATAGAGCATTCAAGGATTTTGTGACGCCGTCAGGCACTCCTTCAGGCATTTTGATTTTCCATTTCTCATTTTGTGAAAACAGCCGGAAGACTTCCGTCGACAGCAAAGCCACGATTAAGCCGACGAACAGGCCTTGTGCTCCCAGCCAAGTCATTGAAAAGCCAAAGTCTTCAGTGGTCGGCGTAAGCACGGCGAATGCGCCAATCCCGATTAATGCGGCAGACAGGCCATCTGTGTGATAGGACTCGGCCAGCTTAAAGCTGACAGCCGCAACGGCTAAAAGGCTCAACAGAGCAAAAGAGCCATTCCATATCGCCCCGCCGACAGCAGTCCATCCCTCTCCGAACAGGCCGGTCATAAAGTTTTGAAACGCCGGTATTGGAAAATTATTAACCAGGATGGCGAGGGAACCGATGATAATAAGAGGCATAATGGCGATGAATCCGTCGCGTATTGCAATCAGGTGTCTTTGGGAACCGATCTTTCCGGCGATCGGCATGATGTTTGCTTCGATGAATGCCATCATTTTATTTTGTTTCATGTTCACAGACCTCCTCAAAAAATTGCGGGAGGTAACGTTTATGCGCCTCGAGCATTTCATCCAGTACCTTTTGAGCTTTGTGATCAGAGGAGACCAACGGATTGGTGATCATGGCTGAATATGCCGTATTGTAGTCGCCGGTGACCGCAGCTTCAATCACTAATTGTTCAAATTTTTTCATCAGGCAGATCGGCCCGCAAATGGCAGCAGGCAGTTTTCCGACGGTCAGAGGAATCGGTCCGCTTTTTGTAATGACACTGTTGACTTCGATCACCGCATCATCGGGAAGGTCTGGTATGCTTCCTTTATTCAGTGTGTTCACGGTCTGAATATCCATTGAATGATGATAAAGCGAGTTCATTAATGAGCAGGCTGATTCACTATAGTAAGCCCCGCCGCGGCCTTCCAGTTCTTTAGGCTTCTCATGGATCTCGGCGTCTTTGTATTTCTCAAACAGCTGCCGCTCCACTTCCATGACGGTTTCCGCTCGTGTTCCGTTGTTATTGTACGCTTCGATATCTTTTGCGAGCGCATCTTCATGTTGATAATAGTACTGATGGTACGGGCTCGGAAGCATACGTAAAGACCGCAGAAATTGGCGATTCCACGGCAACGCCGCAATATTGGAGGGCGAGTAGCCGAGGTAATCATTCAACAGATGCTCAATCGTCTCTTCCGTCCGGTCGATGCCGTCGATCCATACCCTTTTTCCGAAAACAAAATGGTTGAGGCCTGCGAATTCAATCATGACGCGGTTCACATCCACGCCGAATATTTCTGCAATGCTATTTTTCATGTTGTAAGGAATATTGCATACCCCGACGACCTTTTGATGAGGTCCGTGCTTCAGCAAAGCTTCCGTCACGATGCCGGCCGGATTGGTAAAGTTGATCAGCCATGCTTCGGGACAAATCTTTTGGATATCGCGAGCGATATCCAGCATGACAGGAATTGTGCGGAAAGCTTTAAACATACCGCCGGCTCCGTTTGTTTCCTGCCCGATTAGGCCGTGGCTGAGCGGAATTTTTTCGTCTAAAGCTCTCGCCTTCAGTCCGCCGACTCTGATTTGAACCGTGACGAAATCGGCACCTTGCAACGCTTCTGCCCGATCTATTGTATGGCTCAGTTCGATGGGAACCCCCGCATGCCTGATCATTCGCTTCGCGAGTTCTGAGACGATGCGAAGTTTTTCTTTGCCCTCCTCGATATCAACAAGTGCAATCTCATTCACCGGAAATTGATGTTGCCGTTTGATGATGCCTTCAATAATTTCCGGTGTGTAGCTGGACCCTCCGCCTATAACAACTACTTTCAGCGCCATAATCCCCCTCCTTCATTCTCTTTATATGAAAGCGCTTCACACAATTGAAACTTAACATGTCATAACAAATTTGTCCATACATATTTGTTATGACAAATTGTTTTTTTTAGGAACCTTTTGTGTTATTCTATAATTACGAACACACCCCAAAGGAGAACATGTATGGCGAAACAACCACAGCTCCACAGTCAAATTAAACAAGATATTGTAGATAAGATTGAAAGCGGTTATTATCCGCCTGGCAGCCTGCTGCCGACGGAGTCCGAGTTTTGCAAACTGTATGATGTCAGCCGGACGACGCTGCGGACCGCGCTGAATCATTTGCTTATGGAAGGGGCCATTTACCGAAAGCAGGGAAAAGGGACATTTGTCGCCAAAGGAAAAGTAAAGCAGATCTTGAGCTCCAGCAGCCTCCGTTATGCAGAGCAATTGAAGGCTCAAGGCTTTAAACCGAAAATCAAAGTTGTTGATTTGCAAAAAATAAAGCCGTCTGAAAAAATCCAAACCCTCCTCGGAATCGACGCTGAACAAATGGTCTATCAAATCAAAAGAATCCGCTATGCGGACGATGAAGAAATCCAGTTTGAAACAGCCTATATCAGAACGGATCTCGTCCCCGAAGTAACGGAAGAAATGGCGAATATTTCACTTTACCAGTGCATCAGCAGGCAAGGAAACAACATAAAAAGAACAGAGGAACAAATCAAAATTGTGATTTCTGATGAGGAGATTGCACAACATTTAAATATTACACAAGGCACACCTTGCTTCCAGATATCGACGCAAACATTTTTGGCGTCGGAAGAAGTCGTCGAGTATTCTATGGCCTATTTTCGCGGTGACCGTGTTGAGTTCTTCATTGAACGTGATTATGAACAAAGGGGGAATGAAAGGTGAAATCTCTAATCATAAATGCGGATGATTTTGGATTTTCAAGGGGAGTCAACCTTGGAATCATTGAAGCTTTCCAGCACGGGGTGCTCACATCGACTACGCTCATGGTCAATATGCAAGAAGCGGAGCATGCCGTCGAACTCGCACGGCAAAATCGTGAACTCGGAGTCGGCGTCCACTTGACATTGACGGCCGGGCGCCCGATTCTCGGCGGACTGCATATGATAACGGATGAAGAAGGGAATTTTCGCAAGCTTTTGTACTACCAGGGTTTCTTCGACATTGACCTTGATGAAGTATACCGAGAGTGGAAAGCGCAAATAGAGAAAGCTTTGTCTTTCGGTTTAAATCCGACACATATCGACAGCCATCATCATATTCATACATACGGAAATCTCCCTGAGGTGTTTGTAAAGCTTGCGAAAGAGTATGACCTGCCATGCAGAAAGGTCAATCATGATCATCCTTCACTGTGGAAGGGTGTAAGGTCGAACGATGCTTTTGAGCTGAAAGTCGATCGATTGAAGGATCTTTCGAGCATCCTTCGTGATTATCAAGACGCAGCAGTGATTGAAGTGATGTGCCATCCGGCTTACGTCGATAAATGTCTGCTTGAAAAATCGTCTTTCCATTATCCTCGGGTATATGAACTTTCACTGCTGACGGAACCTTCTCTTAAATCGGCTTTGCAACAATGTCCGGATATTCGTCTTACGTCTTACGCTAGTCTATGAAGAGGCTAGAGGCGCCGCTTCTATTCCTTAAATGGAGTAGAAAGCGGCGGTTGTGTAGTCAATGTCTTCAAGTTGACAGTTCAGAAAATTCTGATTAATATAGATTTGTCATAACAAATTCAGCAACCCTTCGCCATTAAAAAGTCTTCTTTTATACGCAAATGTATAGACATCTATACGTGTTTCACCCTCAGCACAACCAGCTTTACCAAACGAACACACCCGAAATTTTAATGAAATCATGATGTCAATCTCATTTATGTAAGCGTTTTCCCTTGTTGGCTTCTGTGCAGCTGCAGCTATTAGATGACAAGGAAAATATAAAACAAACAAAAAAGGCGGTGAGGAATAGGAGATTTCTAGTTTCATAGTTTGTCAAAAAAATTGGATGAAAAGGAGATGAACATCGTGTTGGTCAACAAAAGCAAAAAGTTTTTCGTTTTTTCTTTCATTTTTGTCATGTTGCTGAGCTTGTCATTTGTAAATGGGGAAGTTGCAAAGGCCGATTCCGGAAAAAACTATAAAATCATCGGCTACTATCCATCATGGGGTGCTTACGGAAGGAATTTTCAAGTTTGGGATATGGACGTTTCAAAAGTCAGCCACATTAATTATGCTTTTGCTGATATTTGCTGGGAAGGAAGGCACGGGAACCCCGATCCTACAGGCCCCAATCCCCAAACATGGTCATGTCAGGATGAAAACGGAGTGATCGACGCGCCAAATGGAACAATCGTAATGGGCGATCCCTGGATTGACGCACAAAAGTCAAATCCCGGGGATGTCTGGGATGAACCGATCCGCGGCAACTTTAAACAATTGCTGAAGCTGAAAAAGAGCCACCCTCATTTGAAAACGTTCATATCGGTCGGCGGATGGACTTGGTCTAACCGCTTTTCAGATGTCGCGGCAGATCCTGGGGCAAGGGGGAATTTCGCCGCTTCGGCCGTTGAATTTTTAAGGAAATACGGGTTTGACGGGGTCGATCTTGACTGGGAATACCCGGTCAGCGGAGGATTGCCGGGGAATAGCACACGGCCGGAAGATAAAAGAAATTACACGCTGCTCCTGCAAGAGGTGCGTAAAAAACTTGATGCTGCAGAAGCAAAGGACGGCAAGGAATACTTGCTGACGATCGCATCCGGCGCAAGTCCGGAGTATGTGAGCAACACTGAGCTTGATAAAATTGCTCAAACCGTGGATTGGATTAACATCATGACCTATGACTTTAATGGCGGATGGCAAAGCATAAGCGCCCATAATGCGCCGCTGTTCTATGATCCAAAAGCAAAAGAAGCAGGCGTTCCAAATGCTGAGACCTACAACATTGAAAACACTGTGAAACGCTATAAGGAAGCCGGTGTTAAGGGGGACAAATTAGTGCTTGGAACACCGTTCTACGGAAGGGGCTGGAGCGGTTGTGAATCCGGCGGCCACGGAGAATATCAGAAGTGCGGACCGGCGAAAGAAGGGACGTGGGAAAATGGAGTATTCGACTTTTCAGATCTTGAAAAGAACTATGTAAATCAAAACGGCTATAAAAGGTATTGGAACGATCAAGCGAAAGTGCCGTTTTTGTATAACGCGGAAAATGGCAATTTCATCACTTATGATGATGAACAATCATTCGGCCACAAAACGGATTTTATTAAAGCAAACGGATTAAGCGGAGCGATGTTCTGGGATTTCAGCGGCGATTCCAATCGGACGCTTCTCAATAAATTGGCAGCCGATTTAGATTTTGCACCGGACGGAGGCAATCCGGAGCCGCCTTCATCGGCACCTGTGAATGTGCGTGTAACCGGAAAAACTGCTACAAGTGTCAGCCTGGCGTGGGATGCGCCGAGCAGCGGAACAAACATTACGGAATATGTCGTGTCATTTGAAAGCCGGTCGATATCTGTAAAAGAAACATCAGCGGAAATCGGCAACTTGAAGCCGGGTACGGCCTACTCATTTACAGTTTCAGCAAAGGATGCCGATGGAGAGCTCCATACCGGACCAACAGTAAAGGTCACGACGAATTCTGACCAGGCATGTTCATATGACGAATGGAAAGAGACGAACGCATACACGGGCGGAGAGCGGGTTGCATTTAACGGAAAAGTGTATGAAGCGAAATGGTGGACGAAAGGCGACCGGCCGGATCAATCCGGTGAATGGGGCGTATGGCGGCTGGTCGGAGGCTGCGAATAACAGAAAGTCAAATGGATAGAAAACGATAAAGAGAGATTTGGGAAAAAGCTTCTCACGTCTCTCTTTATGGACAAAGGAGTCTGAATAAACATGAAGATAGCCGCTTCATCTATTTTATCCTGTGTGCTGCTCCTTGCGCTTTTTATCCCGAACCGGCACATTTCTGCAGAGACTTCAAATGAACAACCGGACTGCCGTCCGGAAGGGCTTTGGGACTCAGGCGTTGAACATGTGCCGTACTGCGATGTATACGACCGGGACGGCCGTGAAAAGCTTGCCAATCAGTTAGACCGGAGAATCATCGGGTACTTTACAAGCTGGCGTACTGGAAAAGGCAATCAAGATCGTTATTTAGTAAATGATATCCCCTGGAAGTACTTGAGCCACATTAATTATGCGTTTGCCCACATCGGGGAAGATCATCGGATTTCAGTCGGAGATGAGACAGATGAGAACAACCCGTCCATCGGGATGACCTGGCCGGAGCATTCCGATGTAAAAATGGATCAAACCTTGCCGTATAAGGGGCATTTTAACCTTATCCATCAATATAAAGAGAAATACCCGAATGTAAAAGTTTTGGCGGCTGTCGGCGGTTGGGCCGAAACCGGCGGTTATGTTGACAGGGACGGGAAGCGGATTCCAAGCGGCGGCTTTTATTCGATGACAACGAATGGAGACGGATCTGTAAACCACAAGGGTATTCACACCTTTGCGGAGTCGGTCGTTGCGTTTCTCAGAAAATACGAGATCGATGGAATCGATATTGACTATGAGTACCCTACATCAATGCAGGATGTAGGGAATCCTGCAGATTGGAACATCGCCAATCCGCGGCGCAACGGGTTAAATAAAAGCTTTGAGGCATTGATGAAAATATTAAGAGAAAAGCTTGATCAAGCGTCCGCTGAAGATGGAAAGTACTACATGCTGACCATTGCAGCGCCATCATCGGCATATTTACTGAGAGGGATGGAAACGTTTAAGCCGCTTCGATATGTCGATTATGTCAATATCATGTCCTATGATCTTCATGGAGCCTGGAATGAGTTTGTCGGACCGAACGCTTCTTTATTCGATAACGGCGAAGATGCCGAACTCAAGCATTCCAACATATATACTACGCCGGAATACGAAGGGATCGGATATTTAAATACGGACTGGGCTTACCATTATTTTAGAGGAGCTATGGAATCGGGGCGAATCAATATCGGTGTTCCTTATTATACGAGAGGCTGGAAGAATGTGAAC
Source organism: Bacillus paralicheniformis (assembly GCF_001042485.2). Lineage (GTDB taxonomy): Bacteria > Bacillota > Bacilli > Bacillales > Bacillaceae > Bacillus > Bacillus paralicheniformis. Next base: position 134,865 of record NZ_LBMN02000005.1, on the reverse strand, counting down.
GGCGGAGTAAACGGGCTGTGGGGAACATCCAAAAGCGCAGATTGTCCTCAGGGACTCAGGCAATGCGGTGACGGAGCAACCGGAATCGATAATATTTGGCACGATAAAGATGAGCAGGGGAATGAAATTGGAGCAGGGGCAAACCCGATGTGGCACGCCAAAAACCTTGAAAAGGGCATTGCCGGTTCTTATCTGGAAAGGTATGGATTGAGCAAGGCTGATTTGACAGGCGCTTATCAAAGGCATTATGACGCGGGGCTGGCAGCGCCTTGGCTTTGGAATCCAGAAAAGAAAGTGTTTCTATCGACAGAGGATGAGGAATCGATCAAAACGAAGGCGGATTATGTCGTTGATAAAGGAATCGGGGGTGTCATGTTTTGGGATTTGAGCGGTGATTATGACTGGTATCCCGAACGAAACGGCAATAAAGGAGAATACGATATTGGCAATACTTTAACGAGCACGCTGTATCACAAATTCTCGGATACAACACCATACGATAACCGGCTCAGCACATCGCCTTTTCCTGATGAATCATTGGATGTAGACATAGAGCTGACGAACTTTCCATTAGGAGATCAAAATTACCCGATCCACCCGGTAATGAAGCTGATCAATAACAGCGATGTCACGATTACGGGAGGTTCTGTTATCGAATTTGATGTGCCGACATCCACTTCCCCTCGGTTTGGAAGCTGGAGCGGCGATCAAGTTGAAGTGATTGCTAAAGGGCATACGGGACCGAACATTGGCGGACTGACGGGAGATTTCCACCGCATCGGAGTGACTCTATCTAGCTGGAAAACGATTAAACCTGGTGAGGCGGCGGAGTTTCAGCTTGTTTATTATTTGCCGATCAGCGGCCCTTCAAATTTCACGATATCAATAGATGGAAAAAAGTACAGGCTTAATGTGAAGTAAGTGTGCAGCCGTTAGATATAACAGCCCGTTCCAAAAGGAAGCGGGCTGTCTTCGTGTGTTATTGGGCGCTGTTTTTCCAGTTGCTCAAATTGTCAAACACTTCTTTTGTAATCCGGGTGCCTCTGTTGTACGAAGAGCCGCCGTATACTCCATTTGTGTGGACGGCAAGCGAGCATGGACCGCTGCAGTTCGTTCTTGAACTGCTTTGTTCGAATACCGGTGAACCGCTCTGGCCTCCGTACGTGTCCATTGCATACTGCAATTTATACGTTTCGGAGATGGCAATCGGTCCTGAATGCTGCCATTGTGTGCCTGTTGTTTTATCGCCTGGATAACCGCTGATAGTAACAGTTGTCCCGACAAGTGATGAAGTGGTGTACGAGTATCCGAAGTATCCGACAGTATTGCCGATTGGTTCGCTTAGTTCGATTGCACCGTAATCGTAATTGGTGTTACCGCTTCTCCATCCTGACGGAATAAAGTAGCGCGTCGATTTAACAGAGCCGTAAGGGTAGCTTGTCCCGTTCCGTCCCGGCGAAACAGTAGCTGTCCCGGCAAATGAACCGCTTGATGTGTCATAGATGCAATGTCCGGCTGTTGCGACGGTTTTCGGACCGATCATCCATCCGGTGCACGAACCGATGCTGCTTGAAATATGAACGATCGCTCTGTACGGATATGCGCTTGTGTTGGTCACCCTTGTCCGATCATCAGAACCAATCACCGATTTAATGCTGTAAGGAGCTTTGGCGGAGGACTCTTTTGCCGTTTTTTCCTTTGTTTCATTCACTTTGCCGGTGCCTGTAAATGCCTTTGAATACGAGCCGTATTGATCGTTTTTCATGTTTGGATCATAGGTAACCGATGTTTCCGCTTTGTATGAAGGATCGCTTGAAACAGGAGAATGAGGCGATGGTGCGGCTTGGGCCGGGTGGATACCTAAAGAATAAATAGAAATACCAATGAGACCTGTGATCAAACCTCGTTTAACACTAACCAAATCGTATCACTTCCTTATTTTGTTGTAAGTTCAAGTTAGATATTAACAAAATAATTCTGAATTTTCCATATGTTTAAAAAAGATCATACTAGAGGCATGTATTCACACTTTGTTTGATCATATTGATACCGGGTAATGTACATGAAGAAAAGAAATTGAGGGGGGTTTAAGTTGTACAGTGATTTAAAAGGAAAAACAGCAATTGTGACCGGTTCTTCAAAAGGTATAGGCAAGGCGGTTGCAGAACGGTTTGGAAAAGAAAAGATGAATGTGGTTGTCAATTATCACAGCGATCCCGGAGGCGCACGGGAAGCCGTCGACAATATTCAAGCAGCGGGCGGAAACGCCCTTGCGGTAGAAGCTGACGTGTCTTCTGAAGAGGATATAAAAAAGCTGATTAAATCAGCAGTTGAACATTTCGGCTCACTTGATGTCATGGTCAATAATTCAGGATTTAACGGCGCAGAAGCCCTCCCGCACGAACTTGAACTTGGTGAATGGCAGAAAGTGATCGACGTTAATTTAACCGGTACGTTTCTCGGCGCACGGGAAGCCTTAAGATATATGGCGGACCGCCACATGAAAGGGAGCATACTCAATATATCAAGCGTTCATCAGCAAATTCCGAGGCCGAAAAATGTTCATTACTCCGCTTCAAAAGGCGGAATGAAGCTTTTGACAGAAACGCTTGCCCTTGATTATGCGGACAAAGGAATCCGCGTCAATTCGATCGCGCCGGGAACGATCGCAACCGAAAGCAATGAAGACTTGGAGGGAAGCCACAAGTCGGCACAGCTGAAAAAGATACCGATGAACGAATTTGGCGAGCCTGAACAAGTGGCTTCCGCAGCGGCATGGCTTGTGTCGAAAGAAGCCGCCTATGTAACGGGCGCGACTTTGTTCGTTGACGGCGGTATGACGCTTTACCCGTCACAGCTGGAATAGCAAGTGCATTTTTCAGCTCCCGTTCTGCCTTTTTCGAATGGCGGAATGGGGGTTTTTTATTGCGTCACCTTTTATATCCTGTTTTTGTATATAATAGTTAAAAAGATGAGTTTAATAGCTTTAATGCTATTACAACTTAACTAACAAGGAGATTATAATGCAAAACAATGTCGTTCACATTGCCTTCGGCGAATCTGCCGGCGGCAGTATCAACATGATGCTCAAACAGTTGGGAGGAACCCAGGAAAAGAGTCTGATCGTCCTTCCTGAATTATTTTCCATCGGGCCGCTTCAAAACCTGGAAGTCAAAGAAGGCAGGGTCAATCGTTATGACTGGCTGAAAACATATCTGAATGACCGATTTCACGAGCTTGGAGAGATATACAGCCGTTTTGAAGATGCGGTTTCTGCATTGAGTCGTATTCAGGAGCAAGCCACCGCCTTTATGTGGACGGGCGATCATGCACATGAACAAACGGGCCTGAGATTTGTACATTATATCCTTCGGCAAATGAACCTGGCTGTTTTCCATCTGAATACGTCGAAGTGCTTTCCTCATACCCGAAGTTCTGGTGAGTTGAATGATGAAAACCTGAGATTCATTTATGAACAAAGGGATCAGCCGGCTTTGACAGCCGCTGAAAGACGGGGCCTTGCGGAGGAATGGACAGCGCTGTCTCAGCAGACAAGCGTGTTGCGAGTATGGGAAGACGGCAGAATCAAAAGCGTGAAAGAGGACTTTTATGATTCGTTCATCATCGGCAAGCTCGCACAGCTTCAAAAAAACCGTTCAACCAACACCTTTATCAACTGTCCCCGCCTGATCGGCGAAGTCATTGGTCATCTGGAGGAAAACATCGGAGATGAATTCATCGAGTACCGCATTTTAGAGCTGATCCGCAAAGGTATTTTTGAGATGGAAGGCGTACCAAAAGGAATGAGGTATTTTAGCATCAGGTTAAAATCGCCATGTAAGTTCACCAGTTAAATCCAATTATCTCAATTTTCATGAAACGATTAACGGTATATTTCGTATACATAAGGAGATGAAAATGAAAGAGAGGTAGACAGGATTTGGTTCGTGACCAGTTAAAGCAAAAAGCGCAATCCATTAGTAAGGTTCCCTCGCATTATCAGCTCATGATCGAAGATTACGGAGAAAAGGATGAAAAAGAGAGACGGGTTTTTTTCGTCTGGCAGGACGTTGAAGAGCCGGAGCGGGACATTTCGGTGGAGTTAGATCATCACGGCCGCTTAATCAATTTGACAAAAGAGTATGAACCGGTGATCGAGGAATCTCTTGCGGAGGAAAGGCTGCTGCAAATCGCCCTTCAGTTTACAGAACAGCATTACCCGAGTGCGTCTTATGAATTTGTTTTCCATGAAAAGAAGGAAACAGAACAATTCGTCCGTTTTACGTATGTTCAGACTGTCCTTGATCTTCCGCTGCCGCAAACAGGTTTTTACGTCAAGGTCGCCAAGAACGGAGAGGTGATGGAGTTTCGCTATAACGGCGGAACAAGCTCTTTCTCCATTCCAAAGCAGATCGCTGATAAGGAATCGGTGACAGCCGATTATCTTAAACATATTCAATTCGAATTGGCGGTCGAAAAAGTCCGCAGTGAGCTTTATGAAGGGGGAGATGATCGCCCGCATCTCATTTACGAAGCAGACTTGCCGTTTTTCAGCTATCCCGCCGATATCACGGAAAAACGCCAGATGAAGCCTGCGGCTGATGACGAGGAAGAAGAAGACACATTGCCGCTTCCTGTGCTGCCTGAGGCTGACCGTCATGCTGATATCGATGACATGATCGGCTTTGCTCCCTCGATGCGGAAAATCCGTGAAACCGATATGGGAGAGTCAATTGGAACGGTATGGCGCCTGGGAAACGATCCTGAGCCGAGAGACCGGAGTATAGCCGGCTACTTTGAAATAAGGAACCAAAATACGTTGAAAATCGTGAAAGATAAAAAGTCAGGGAAGCTCAAAGGGGTCGCTTCTTTCATCAAATCAGAAGGACAGTTTTTCTTGAGCGAGGAAGACTGCTTGAAACGGGCGCTGCAATTTTTGTACAAGCTTTATCCCGGTGCAGATCAGCTTTTTCGAATGCATCCGGCGGAAAATGACGGGGGCAGGCAAAACGCTTTTTTTCAATTTGATCTTCAATACAAAGAGGTGCCGTTAAGGCTTGGCTCTGCCAATATCAGTATCAGCCGGACAACCGGCAAGGTCGTCGGTTATCACGGTCCGGAAATCGAGCCGGAAGCGCTGGCCGATCTGAGTCCTTCGCCATCCATTTCAGAGGCAGAAGCGAAAGCCGCTTTTGCAGCGGCATTTGATGTGAAACTGCAATGGGAAAGGGATTACAGTCGGGAAAAGGATGACTTCTACAGGCTTATTTACCGGCCGGTCTACCCGTACTTTATCGATGCCCATGACGGAAAGGCGTTTATGAGCAAAAACATGTAATAAACGGCGGCTGGCTGAGGCGCAAAGGCCCCTGGCCGCCGTCTCTTGTAAGATCAGGTGTCGTCCTCTGTCCCAGTGGAGATCGGATGGTCGGGGTAGCTGATCCAATCGCTCCAGCTGCCGGCATACAGCTTCACATTTTCAAATCCGGCTTCTTTCAGGCCGAGCACATTTGGGCAGGCTGATACGCCCGATCCGCAATAGACGACAATTTCACTGTCCGGGTCTAAAACAGCATAGTGCTGTCTGAGTTGTTCTTTGCTTTTCCATAATCCGCTTACGGTCAGATTGCCTTTCCAAAAAAAGTTTTTGGCCCCGGGAATATGGCCGGCCCGATGATCGAGAGGCTCGGTTTCCCCGGTGTATCTTGAAGGATCGCGCGCATCGATCAGAATGGAGCCTTCTCTGCCGATTCGCTTCAGTACTTCTTTGGCATCGAGCAGTTCGTTTTCTCTGAGCGCCGGCTTAAATTCGCGCTCGCTAGGACGAGGATCCTCGGCGTTCACCTCGTAGCCCGCTTTGATCCAGTTGGACAGTCCCCCATCCATGATATAGACGCTGTCATGCCCGAGATAGTGAAGCTGCCACCAAAAGCGCGCTGCAAACATGCCGCCGCTGTCATCATAAACAACGACATCTGTTTGCCGGTCAATGCCGATTTTTCCAAGCTTCGCGGCCAGAAGGTCAGGGTCTTGAAGCGGGTGTCTGCCGCCGTGCTCTTCCGGGTTGCGCGACAGATCTTCTTTTAAATCAATGAAAACGGCTCCGGGCACATGGCCTTTCGTATACGCTTTTCGGCCTTCGTCCGGTTTTGTCAAATGAAACCTCACGTCGACAATAACTGTTTGGTCCGTTTTTTCCATTAATCGTTTGTATACCCATTCAGGGCTTTTTAATACTGACAATTCACGATCCCTCCGTTCCCCTTTGTTTTTTCTTGGGTTCTGATAATAGAAGAATAGCTTTCTTTCATGGGCAATGTCAAAGATAAATCCCGAAATCGTCATCACCTAAATGAAACAGAATATGATAAAGGTGACGACATCATGGGGGTGACTAAAAATGGCAGTCGTTCAGGCTTCTTCTAAAGATATCAGTCTTTTGGCAAGACTTTTGAGAGCGGAGGCTGAAGGCGAAGGCGTGCAAGGTATGCTTATGGTCGGAAATGTCGGAATCAATCGCATCAGGGCAAACTGTTCCGACTTTGTGGGACTTCGCACCATTCCGCAGATGATCCATCAGCCGCATGCCTTTGAAGCCGTGACGCACGGTTATTTCTATCAAAGGGCGCGGGAAAGCGAAAGGCGTTTGGCACGCAGGGCGGTCAACGGGGAGCGGCTTTGGCCGGCAAAGTTCAGTTTGTGGTATTTCAGACCGGCGGGGGCGTGTCCCGCACAGTGGTACAATCAGCCGCATGTCGGCCGCTTTAAATCGCATTGTTTTTACGAGCCGACAGCGGAAGAGTGTGAGAATGTCTATAATACGTTCTAACAAAAACATCCCTTTTCAAAGGTTTTTGAAAAGGGATGTTTTTCGTTCAAAATAATTCTGCCAGTCTTTCGTAAGACTGCTTCTTATCTTCAAACCGGTAGACGTTAGTTAAAATCATAAACTCATCTGTTTGATATCGTTCAGAAAGCTCGAGCAGTTTTCTTTTGACTGTTTGAGGAGACCCGATCACCATACGGCTGCGGTTTTGGGCAAGCTTCTTTTTATCGGCAGCTGTGTAAGCGGCCGATTTCGCCTCTTCAATGCTTGGGACAAGGCTGTCCAGCCCTTTTTCAACCCGGAGAAGCCATAAATCTTGGCTCAAGCAGAGCTCCTCGGCTTTTTCATCGGACTCCGCACAAACGACGAAAACGGCGGCCAATGATTGGTGGCGTTTAAAGAAAGGGGAAGGCCGAAAGCTTTCACGGTATGATTGAAAGGCGTTCTTTCCTCTCGCGGGAGAGATGAAATGGCCGAATACGTATCCCGCTCCCATGCTACCGGCCAATTTTGCGCTGTTTTCTCCCAGGCCTAAAAGCCACACCTCCGGGGGCGAATCCGTCAAAGGGGAGGCTTTAATTCCGAAGTAATCATGTCCGGAAGGCACGGAATCAGTCAGAAAGCTAACCAAGTCTTGTAACTGTCTCGGGAATTCGTGCAGGCTTTTATGAACCCCGTCTGTCAGCGCCAGCCTCGTTTTAGTTGTGCCTCCCGGAGAGCGGCCGATCCCCAGGTCAATTCTCCCGGGATAAAGGGCTTCAAGCTGCCGAAAGTTTTCAGCCACTTTAAAGGGACTGTATTGGGGCAGCAGAACGCCGCCCGAACCGACGCGAATATTCGCCGTCTTTGCCGCAATGTGTGCGATCATGATTTCTGGAGCAGTGCTGGCAAGCCCCCGTGTGCTGTGATGCTCGGCAAACCAATACCTTTTGTACCCCCATTGATCCGCAAGTTCCGCCAGCTCTGCAGAATGCTTTAGACCTGAATGCGCATCCGAGCCTTTTGATATAGGAACCTGGTCAAGAATGCTGAGCTGCATCAATTGTCACCGGCCTTCCTTTCGTTTTCTTGTTCAGTAAGACAAGCATATGAAAAACAGCAGATAGGGTCAAATCGAAGAGAATACGAGAGACAAAACATGATTAGTCAAAACATGACACCGTTGAAACAAAAACGAAATATAAATGTAATATAAATTGGCGCCTATTGTCGAAAATAGATGGTATAATAACGTCTGTACATTAGAAACGGATATATAAATCATAGGTCATAAGATTCATTTTTTAATAATGTTCAATCGAATTTACATAATGAAAAAACAAGAATACATAAAGGAAAGAGGAGTAGAAAGTGAAGAAAAAGGTTTATACTTTTGGTTTAGCGTCGATTCTCGGAACAGCTAGTCTATTTACCCCCTTTATGAACAACACGGCATCGGCAGAAACATCTCAGCAAAAACAAGAAATTCAGCAAAAGCGTTCTGAAGTGAATTCAGGCATCGAGAGCAAGCGGAAAGAAATCGCCAAGCTGCAAGACGAGCAGAAAAAGCTTGAAGGTAAAATCCAAGAGCTTGATAAAAAAGCACTTGAAACAAGCAACAAAATCGAAGACAAAGAAAAAGAAAACAAAAAAACGAAAAAAGAAGTGGAAGCTCTGAAAAAAGAAATCAAAGAAACCGAAAAACGGATTGAAGAGCGTTCAAAAGTGATTAAAAATCGCGTGCGCAGCCTGCAGGAAAACGGCGGATCCCAAAACTATTTGAATGTCCTTCTGGGCGCACAAAGCTTCGGAGATTTTATCACTCGTGCAACTGCTGTTTCAACAATTGTTGATGCGGACAAAGACCTGCTTGACGAGCAGGAGAAAGATAAAAACAAGCTTGAAAAAGCAATGTCTGATTTAAATACAAAACTGGACGAAATCCAAAAAACACTAGCCGATTTAAAAACGCTTAAATCGGATCTTGATAAACAGCTGAAAGAACAGGCAAACCTTTCTAAGCAGCTGCAAACGAAGCAAGCGGCAGCAGAATCAGAGCTGAGCGATCTGAAAAAAGAAGCGGGCTCTCTGACAAAAGAAGAAGCCGCTCTTGAACAAAAGCTTAAAGAAGAAAGAGCTGCGGCGGCTGCAGCAGCAAAAGCGAAAGAAGAATCTGCGACGGCTGAAAAGTCTGATTCAGGATCTTCATCAAGCTCAAATTCAGGTTCAGTCAGCAAATCTGACGGATCGTCCAACAGCGGTTCTTCAAGCAGCAAGAAAAGCAGCAGCCCGTCAAGAAACTACTCTTCCGGTTCTGTTGTAAGCAGCAATGGAAACGCGATTGAAGCTGCCATCAGCACAGGTTCAAGCATTGTCGGCAGATCTCCGTACAAATGGGGAGGCGGACGTTCACAAGCTGATATCGACAACCGCCGCTTCGACTGCTCATCATTCGTACGCTGGGCTTATGCATCAGCAGGCGTAGAGCTTGGATTCGGTGCGACAACAAGCACGCTTGTCGGCAAGGGACGAGCTGTCAGCGCGTCTGAAATGAAGCGCGGAGACTTGGTCTTCTTTGACACATACAAAACGAACGGCCACGTGGGCATTTATCTTGGCAATGGCACATTCCTGAACGATAACAGCTCACGCGGGGTATCCGTCGATTCTATGAGCAACCCGTACTGGAAGAAAGCTTTCAACGGAGTTGTAAGACGGGTCGTTGAATAAAATATTATACTGAGACAAACGCCGTTCCCGATCGGGAGCGGCGTTTTTATTTTACAGCGGCAAGTCGCGCTTTTTAAAAATGAGAATGCTGAGTGCGAAGGCGGCAAAACCGACTGCGGCGAGAACAAGAGACACTTGAGCTATGTCCGTGCTTCCGTTCACAATATCGCCCGGTCTGAATAAAGAGAAAACCGACAGGCTCCTCAGCCATTCTGTTTTTTCGCTTAATTTGCCTAGCAAGTCGAAGCTGAAGAATAAGAACGTGATGCCTCCGGAAAGTCCGAGGGCTCTTTTTTCATCATTTGAAATGGCCGAAAAGAGGAACGAAATGCCGCCGACTGCAAAGAAGAGCAGAAAGCCAAGCAGGTTCAGAACGAGGAACCTTGACACATTAAAATCGTAATCACCGCCCAGCATTAAATGGTAGCCGGCCAGTCCGGCCGCTGTCGTCACGGCCATAATGATCAAAAGACCTGTCGTTAAGACGGCTGCTTGGGTGAAAGCCACTTTTCCGCGCGTTGTCGGCGCAGACAGAATATAGGCCATTGACCCTTGATCCACCAGCTTTGCCAAAAGCTTTGTCGACAGCATGACAGAGAAGATCGATAAGATCACGATAAAGATTAATCCGTAATATTCTCCAGATATAAAATCTTCAAGATTCCCAAGTCCGTTTTCAAACCCAAAAGCATTGAGAAAGCCTTCCGGCATCGATTTAATCATTTTCTCAATATCCTCCGCATTGCCCGCGATGCTTGGATAAATGCCCAGTATCAAAAGGATATAAAATGCGGAGCCTACTCCGTAGCTCATGATTCCTTTCATGTTTGTTCTCATCATTTGTTTGTACAGGGAGAAGTTCATTTCACTGTCCCCTTTCTGTCATAGTAGTTCATGAAAATCTCTTCAAGGCTTTGTGAAGAAGCATCAATGTGCCGAATGTGATATTTGGCGGTTTCTTTAATAAAATGATCATGGTTCCCTAAAACGGCCACTTTGACACGATTATCCGTCCGGGATTCGATTTGCAGACCTGAATTCATGAAGGCGAGAATATCGCCAGTGTTTTCAAATGTAACTTCAAATACCTTTCGCTGCATCGACTGCAGTTCATGTATATCTTTGACGGCAATGATGATGCCGTCTTTTATAATGGCGGCTCTGTCACAGGTTCTTTCGATTTCCGGAAAGCTGTGGGAAGACATTAAAAACGTCGTTCCTTTCGCTTTTTCTTCGAGCACGATATCAATAAACACTTTTTGCATCAGCGGATCGAGGCCTGAGGTCGGTTCATCAAGAATGATGACTTCAGGGCTGTGCATAAAGGCAGCAACAATCCCGACTTTTTGCTTCATTCCTTTCGACATTTTTCTGATCGGCGTATGAACATCGAATTGGAGCCGTTCGATGAGTTCATTGCGCTTAGCTGTATCTTTTAAACTGTGCATGTCTGCCATGAAATTGAGAAATTGTTTTCCCGTCATTCCTTCGATAAATGCAATCTCTCCGGGAAGATAGCCGATATGCCGCTGAATGTCCCCTTGATGATTCCGGCCGTTCATTCCGTTTACTTTGATATCGCCTTGATCAGGATTCATAAACCCCATGATATGTCGAATGGTTGTCGATTTTCCGGCTCCGTTCGGCCCTAAAAACCCAAAAACTTCCCCTTTTTGAACATGAAATGAAACATCAAATATACCTTTGCCATTGGAAAACTTTTTCGTAAGCCGTTCAACTGTCAGCATGTGACACCTCCGGAAATGAAAATTATGAAATGTAAGTGATTTAAAATTACATAACTAATTTTACGTTCTTATGAACTTTTTTGTCAACGGAAATTAATGAAATATTGTTATGTTATAATTTCATTAAGAAAGTTACGTAAGGATGGTTATATGAACGGATTTGAAAAAAGGGCTTTGCTGATTAAAGAGAAGATCAAAAAGACGGCTTTGGATATGCTCAAAACATGGGAGCCAAAGCGCATCCGGATAACCGATATCGCAAAAGAGGCAAATGTTTCGCCGGTGACGATCTATAATTACTTTGGAAGCAAAGAAGCGCTCCTGAAAGAGGTTTTCAAAGACTATATCGATCAGTCCATCAGCGATTTTGAAGAATATATGAACAAAGATATTTCCGTTAAAGAAAAGATTGAATTGATGATTTTGCAGAAAAGGGAAGCCAATAATCAAAAATTTGCTTTAACGGTCGTCAAAGAGGTGATGATCGAAGACAGTGAAATCATGGATTATGTAAAGCGGCAATACGATGAAAAAGTCATTCCCCTTATGCTCCAAATGATTGAAGAAGGTCATCGTACAGGCGAAATCTCTCCCAAAATCACAGCGGAAAGCTTTCTCATCTTTATGAATATGATCATTGAACATTCAAAAACTCTGGGTGAAGCCTTTGAAAAAAACAGGCAGTTTACAGAGGAAATGATGCATATTTTCTTTTACGGCTTGTGCGGCAGACCGTAGATGTGCTTTTAGAATAAAATTGTCATCTCTGTCATTTCTGTGAACCGCTGAAACAATTTCCTTGCTTTTCCGTATATAAGGCAGATACAAAAAACGAAAGGATTTACTAAACGATGAAGCACTCCTTTTTCTTTTTTATGTTCATTGCCTTTTTTCTCGTCACAGGTTTTTCTGAAGCAGGCAAATCCTTTTCGATCGAGCGGGCTGATATACGCGCGACAGTAAAAGAAAACGGTGATTTAAGCGTAGAGGAAGTTTACACATACGATTTTAAAGGCTCTTTCGAAGGGGCGACAAGATCGTTCAGCGAAGAAACCGCGAGCCGCTTGAAGAATTTTAAAGCCTATCTCCTTCCCGATCACCGGAAAAAAGGCGATCAAGCCACCCCGTTGAAGACAAAGAAAGAAGACGGGACTTATTATGCTTATTCGGCATCAAAGGATGAAACAAAACATGTGATGTTTCGCTATGTGATCGAAGATGCCGCCCAAAAGTTTGAAGACACGTCGATTTTGATTCATTCATTTTACCAAAAGGCAAATACGGATTTCGGCCGGGTAAAGATTGAAGTGCATCTGCCTGATTCGGTAAAGGCGCGGGATATTCATGCGTTTTTGCGTGAAAAAGGAAACGGAAAGATTACGAAGGTGAGCGATTCATCAGTCACCTACGAGACAGGACTCTATCGCGCAGGCACGGGCTCGGAACTGAGGATATATTTTCCGCAAAGCGCCTTGAAAGAGGCGGTCCGGCACCCTTCTTATCAGACAAAGGATGAGCTGCTGAAGGAGGAAAGAGACGAAGCGAAACGCTACGCCGATCGGGATGAACGGATTGCCGGCGCGGACAGGATGATTTGGATATTTTCGGGGATTGTCGGGTTCATGGTCATCATGGCTGTCATGCTTTCGTTTTTGAAGAAGAGACGCCGCGCTATGCTTTCGTTTGCAGAACTCGAGTCCTTTGATCCTGTGCTTGTCGCTTTTCTTTACAAAAAAGGCCGTTTTACAGACCGTGATCTCCTGGCCGGCATGCTTTCGCTTTATCAGCGGGGACTGGTCACTATGCGGAAGGTGCAGGCGGAAGAAAGGTTTCTTGACGATCCTGAGGCGCCTGATGACACATACCAATTCGAATTTTCCGGGAGCAAGGCGGATTTGCCAAAGCCTGATCAGCTCTTAATCGAAAAACTTTTTGAGCAAACCGGCAGCGATTCCTATATGTTCAGGCTGGATTCCCTCAGCGGGCCTACTGAGGAGGAATGTAAGCATAAGGAACAGCTCGGCAAATATGAACGAAAGAGAATCATTCTTCAAAATGTGGTTCAAAAGTGGACGGAAAGTGTCAGACAAGCGCCTGAATTCAGGGAGCTGTTTCAAGAAAACCGCTGGCTGAGAATGCTGTCGCTTTCACTGCTTTCTGTCCATACCGGACTCCTGCTCTTTATCCTGTATGCAGACGTGGTGCATCAGGCCGGATTCATGGCGGCTTGCGTCATATTTGGCTTTGCACTGTCGGCGGGCATTGTTCTTGCGAAATCAAAGCTGTATACGATTCTGTTTTTAGCCGGCTTGTTTTTAGCATCTTTGTTTACCGACAGCATTCATACCATTTTGTATTACGGCATATGCGTCGGGCTGTCTATTTTATTGATTGCCTTCATTCCGGCCGTAAAAGAGAGCTGGTACGCTTCCATCTGCCGAAGATCGATTCTTTCTTGGAGAAACCATCTGAGAAAAGAAGATTTGTTCTCAGGGAGAAGCCTGTCTCAAAACGAAAAGACGATGATCTATGCAATTGTGCTTGAAGTTGAGGATGAATCTGCAGGATGGTTCAATCAATCAGCAAACAGGCTTGATTACGCTTCCCCTGTCCTGGGTATGGCCGCAGCCGGCTGTTTGCATTATCCGTTTTACAGCTGGCAGCTGCCGTCTTCGCAGGAGCACGCCGGGGCATATGATGCGGGCGGTCCCGGAGCGGGCGGAGGCGACGGGGCAGGAGCTTTTTAAGCAAAAGGGTCTTATCGAAACCGATAAGACCCCTTTCTGCTTGTTTCCCCGCTCTGTCTGATCCCGCATTCGCTGCTCAGCGGTTTTGGTTCTGCGGGTGACAGGTTGATGTCTGTACGCTTTTGCCAAGCCGAACATCGGCATGTTATGGTAAAAAGCCTTATCATCGCTACTATTGTCGTCTCGATTTGGACCAGGATAAAAAGATGATAAAAAAATATCGAAAACTGCGAAACTTTCCCCTGAATCTTTCCGTATATATAGTTAAGCAGGTTAAATAATGATTCATTGGTCTTGTAATTGTGAAGATATGAATCACGCTGGCGTGATAATTGGATCTATCAAACTCTTATTCTCATCCAGCACTGTGATCTTGAAAGTCATGATTCAACGGAGGAGTGAACAGTTTGGCTATTTCTTTAGAGAAAGGTCAGCGGATTGATTTAACAAAAGGGAAAGCGGGGCTTTTGAAGATTTTGGTCGGTCTCGGCTGGGACCCGGTTGCGTCCGGAAGCGGCGGTTTTTTTGGAAAGCTGTTTGGAGGAGGAGCCCCGAATATTGACTGTGACGCATCCGTGCTGATGCTGGAAAACGGAAGAGTCACGGAGAACAAGAACGTCATTTATTTCGGAAACTTGAAGAGCAGATGCGGCAGCATCGAACATACCGGAGATAATCTGACAGGTGAAGGCAGCGGAGATGATGAACAAATCATCGTAGATTTGCAAAAAGTTCCTTCGCATATTCATAAGCTTGTCTTTGTCGTGAATATATACGATTGCGTGAAACGAAGCCAGCATTTCGGAATGATCGAAAATGCCTTCATACGCATCGTCAATATGAACGATCGCGTGGAGATGGTCAAATACAATCTGCGGGACGATTATTCTGGACGGACAAGCCTGATCGCGGGCGAGATTTACCGTGACGGCGCCGAGTGGAAATTCACCGCTGTCGGAGAAGGCACAAACGATACGAGCATTACGGAAATCGTCAAACGCTACGCCTGACATTCATAAAAGAAATGGGGAGATAACATGGCAATTTCATTAGCGAAAGGACAAAAGATCGATTTAACAAAAACAAATCCCGGATTGTCGAAAGTCGTCGTCGGCCTTGGCTGGGACGTCAATCAATATGACGGCGGCGCTGATTTTGACCTGGATGCGAGCGTGTTTCTGCTCAATGCAGAAGGCAAATGCGCTTCTGAAAAGGACTTTATTTTCTATAATCAGACCGAAGGCGCAGGCGGAGCTGTCATACATACAGGCGATAATCGGACAGGGGAAGGCGAAGGAGACGATGAGCAGGTAAAAATCAATTTGAATGCAGTGCCTGCCGACATTCAGAAGATTTCTTTCGTGATTACGATTCATGAAGCGGAAGCGCGCCGCCAAAACTTTGGACAGGTGTCAAATGCTTATGTTCGCGTGATCAATGAAGACTCGAATGAAGAGTTAATCCGCTATGATCTGGGTGAAGATTTCTCAATTGAAACAGCGCTGATCACGGGAGAGCTGTACCGTCACGGAGAAGAATGGAAATTCTCAGCGATCGGCTCAGGCTATCAAGGCGGGCTGGCGAGGATCGCCACCGATTTCGGCCTGCAGGTCGGCTGATTTTGACGATCCGGACAGCGGTCGCCGCCTTGGCGTCCGTTTGTCCGGTGCCTGACATTTCTTAAAGGAGGTCCTATCGATGGCGATTCAATTATCTAAAGGACAAAGGATCGATTTAACGAAAACGAACCCCGGTTTGGCGAAAGCGCTGATCGGTTTAGGCTGGGATACAAACAAATATACCGGCGGCGCCGATTTTGATTTGGATGCGTCGGCTTTTCTTGTCGATCAGAACGATCGATGCATCAATGAACGCGACTTCGTCTTTTACAACAACCTCGAGCATCCGAGCGGCGCCGTGATTCATACGGGTGACAACCGGACAGGAGAAGGTGAAGGCGATGACGAGCAAATCATCGTCGATTTCTCAAAAATCCCCGCCCATGTTGAAAAGATCGGCATCACAGTGACAATTCACGAGGCGGAAAGCCGCAGCCAAAACTTTGGACAAGTCTCAAATGCGTTTGTCCGGCTCGTTGATGAATCAACAAATGAAGAACTGCTTCGCTTTGACTTGGGAGAGGATTTTTCAATTGAGACAGCGGTTGTTGTTTGCGAATTGTACCGTCACGGAGCCGATTGGAAATTCAATGCCATCGGCAGCGGATTTTCCGGCGGATTGGCATCGCTTTGCCGCAACTACGGCCTGCAAGTCTAGTTTTGCCGGCTGAATCACGTTTGCGTGATTCAGCCCTGCTTTTTCATCATTAGGAGGTAACGAAAGTGGATTTATTTCATCATATTATGTCAATTTACGCCTCATTTTTCGATTGGGAAATGTGGGTGGAAGTATTAACGGACCCCGTTTCCTGGGGGCTGATCGGCTCGCTGGTCGTGCTGGAGGGGCTTTTATCGGCGGATAATGCTCTCGTTCTCGCCGTCATGGTAAAGCACCTACCGGAAAAACAGCGCAAAAAAGCGTTGACGTACGGTTTAATCGGAGCCTACTTCTTTAGGTTTCTATTCATTGGACTTGGTATGATCCTGATTAAATTCTGGTGGATCAAACTGCTCGGAGCCGCATATCTTGCATGGCTCGTCATCAAGCACTTCTTCATCGGCGAGGGCGATGATGAAGCAAACGCCATCAAAAAAGACAGCTGGATGGTACGCGTTTTCGGTGTCTTCTGGGCGACTGTCATTTCGGTAGAACTCATGGACCTCGCATTTTCGGTGGACAGCATCCTGGCGGCATTTGCCGTATCTGAAAAGGTATGGGTGCTTCTGATCGGCGGCATGCTCGGCATTTTAATGATGAGAACCGTTGCGAAATTCTTCCTAACGCTGATTGACAAAGTGCCTGAACTTGAAGCAACGGCCTTTGTTTTAATCGGGATCATCGCACTGAAAATGGCTGCGAGTGTATGGCATATTGAAATGCCGCACAGCGTCTTCTTTATCATTCTGATTATCGCTTTTGCCGTGACATTCATCATTCACTATATGAACAAGCAAAAAGCTGTAAAAGAGCAAACGGCGGCGTCAAAGGAAGAATAACAAACTGCAAAACATAAAGGGGGGGAGTATATCTGCTCCGCCCTTTTTTACATCAAAGGGGTGTATGATTCTTATTCAAAGAAGGTGACCCATATGCAATACTTTGATTTTTTATCCGCCTCTCAAAAAGAAGATGTCTTTTTCAAACTGCCGGGTTCGGTTACAAAAGACTCTCCGAAGCACATTCTGGAGCATGCGCTTGGAGCTGCGCTTTATGTTCCGGGGAACCGAAAAGATATAGCAGATGTCATGATCAATAACAAGTATCCTGAGCTGTGCTCGGTCGTTTTTTGCCTTGAAGATTCGATCGGCGATTGTGAGGTTCTCCAGGCTGAAAACAATCTTGTCAGTCAGGCCGACATGATTTACCAGGCGCAAAAACTGCAGAACATCAGCGGCGATAGGCTGCCGCTGATGTTTATCCGGGTGCGGGAACCGGAGCAAATGCTCGAATTGGGCAACAAGCTCGGCCGCGCGCTTCACTTGTTTACCGGATTCGTATTTCCGAAGTTTTCGATGCTGAATGCGGAGCACTATCTTGATACTTTAACGAAATTGTCGCAAGAATCCGGCATTGTGCTGTACGGAATGCCGATCTTTGAGACACCTGACCTGCTGGCAATGGAAACGAGGGCAAAGGCGCTGCAGGAATTAAAATCAACGCTGGGCTTTTATCAAGATATCGTTCTGAATATCAGGATCGGCGCGACTGATTTGTGCGGTCTGTACGGGATAAGAAGAAAACCGGAAACGCCGATTTATGACGTTTTGGTCATCTCTGATTTCATCAAAGATATCGTCAATTATTTCGGCTTGCAATTCGTGATTTCGGGGCCTGTCTGGGAGTACTTTGAAGATGCTTCGCGAACGGTTCAGACTTTTGGGCCGAATTGGGCTGATGCGGGAGAATCTTCGCTTGTGATCAATCGGTATATAGACGGATTGATCAATGAAACGCTTCTTGATCTGGCCAACGGCATTCACGGCAAGAGCGTGATTCATCCGTCACAAATAAAAGCGGTCCAAAGCCTGCACGTTATATCAATGGAAGATTATCTGGATGCCCTGAGCATCGTCGAAAGTGCCGACGGCACCCGGGGCGTTGTGAAAAGCTCTTTTTCAAATAAAATGATCGAAATCAAGCCGTACCTCAGTTGGGCCAAAAAAATATTATTAAAGGCTGAAATCTACGGTGTATATCATGAAAACCGCAGCTATACAGACATACTGAGAGCGTCCAAACCGCTTTCAAATCTTGGATCGTTCGGAAGTTAGGCCGGGCCGGCACTCCGGTCTCAAAAATAAGAGCCGCAGACGGCATCATATATTGTGAATATTCTCAGGAGAAAACAAATGAATGTTTAGGATGAACAGCCATGATGAAAATAGTCGATCTCACGAGCAGCGAGATTCTCAGTTCTCAGCAGGCTTGTGAAGAGTGGGGGATTGAATCGTCTACGCTCCGAAAGAGAGCGCATGATTTTCCTGCAGGAACAATCCGAAAGTTCGGGACAACCTATGCCGTAACAAGAGCGGGCATGTGTGCCGTATTTGGACGGAAAAGTGACACTGACTCAGAAGAAAGGGGAGACGGCTGAGCGCTATGAATCAAGAGATTAATATTCAAAACGCCCTGGTCAATGATGATGAATGGAAGCAGATCATCAAGAAGCCGCTGCCGGAGAGAACCCCGTATGAAAAAAACGGACATCTGACGATAAGCCGTCTGGCGGGACGGATTCTCGGAACGCCGCACGATGAAACGGATTACTACATATATCTCCATGAGCTGTATGAGTCCGGTGATGTGCATGTGTTAAGCGAGACGCTTGATAAGACCATTTCTCCGGAAAGGTTTCAGGCCATACAGCGCATCCATATGGTCAATCAGAAAGAAAATGGGCTTTCCGTCAATCGGTTTGCCGCTTTTCTCGACGGGGAGCAGCTCATTCCTAAGCACCCTGACGCCGCTATGCACCGCCATTTAAGGAAGGCACTTATCGAAGTGCTGCAGATGTTTCAGTCCTTTCATGAAAAAGGATTGAACGATCCGGATTTTCGCCGGGTCCTCCTCGACCTTGTCAAATGGATGGGCAATCATTTGGAGAAGTGGCTGAAAGAAGCCGACTGCGAAAATGTGATGCCGAAAGTGGTTTGGTATGGGGACACCACAAAAAGCCAACGGTATTTTTTATACTATTTGATGCTTGTTGGATGTGATGTGCTGCTGTTTCATCCGGAGGGAAAAGACGAATTTCGCCAGCTTGATCCCGAGCAAAAGCTTTCTTTTGTCTTCACATACCCGGGCACGTCTGCATTAGAGCCGTTCCCGACGGAAAAGCCTCAGCGAAAATCAACGGTGGCGTACCGTTCTGCGAAGGAGCTGGATACAGTTCTGCACAATGAGGATTCGCTCATGTACAAACCTTGGCAGTTCAGGGAGCATACGCCGGTCTCCGTGACTTTGAAGACCACGTATGATGAACTGTTTTTAATTGCGAAGGAACGCGCCTTTATCAGACCCGATTTTCAAGCGTCTCAATCAACGGTCAACATTCCGAACTTATTCGCGATGGTCATGGGCGTCTCCAGCAATGAAAAAGAGTACTGGGACCGTCTGCAGACGCTGACGGAGTATAAGGAGTCGCATACGATCCGGAGCTTCCCATTTACAAAGGAAGAGACGTCCAATTATCAATTCCATTACAGCCATGCGCTTGATCAAACGGGGATGATCGATCCGGACCGTTTGATGGAGAGCAATATATGGCGCTACAAGCATTTGCCTGAGGGAGTGCAGCGCGGCATTGCCCAAGCGGTTTCCAGGCTGTGCAAAAGCCCGAAGATGCTGGCCTTGAACAATGAAAAATCAGCCGATGTGCAGCTGTATTTGTTTACCCAGGCGGTACAGCTTCCGGCAGCGCTTTTGAATATGATTCAGACATTTGACTATTCACAGACAGTGCCGAAGCTGATCTTGTATCACACTGAACAGACGGGAACACTCACCCGTTCAGACGCGGCCGCCTTGCTTTTGTTAAATGAAATCGGCATCGACATCATCATCTATAATCCGCCGGGCTATAAGTGTATTGACCGCTATATCGACGGACAGCATTTCGATACCCATTGGCTTGATGACATGTCCTTCAACCAGGAGTTTAAAGAGCCGTCAATCGTCCGGAAGTTCATCAATAAAATCTTTTAAGGAGGGAGCCACTCTGATGGCAAATCCAAATGAAACAAGCATCATCAATATCAGCAAAGAGGAAGAGATCACGATTGAAAAAGCGGAAGACATCCGTGCCAAACTCCGCCGGGAGCCCGATGTGCAAGCTCTGACTCGGCAAATTGACGTAAAAAACCAAGTGGAGCTTTTAGAATTCGGAAAAGAGCCCGCTCTTGAAATATCCAAGTTCTCAGACCGCATTCTCTCTATGATGAGAACGAACAGTGTGACAGATTCAGGTGCGATGTTGACGCAGCTCGGAAAAATCATGGACCGCTTTGACAAGAATGACTTTGAAGAACAGAAAGGCCTGCTTTCCAAGTTATTTAAGCGCGGCAACAGCATGATCGAGAAAATATTCAAAAAATATCAAACGCTCGGCGGTGAAATCGAAAAAATCAACGTCGAAATTTCGAAATATAAAGATGAAATGACAAAATCGACCGTGACGCTTGATGAAATGTATGAAAGCAACCTCAATTACTATGTGGAGCTGGAGAAATACGTCGTAGCCGGCCAGATGAAAATAGAAGAATTGCAGCAGCTCATCCCTGAATATGAAGCGAAAGCGGCCAGCGGTAACCAAATGGCGCAGATGGAGCTTGATACGCTTCGAAACGGCATTCAAGCGCTGGAAGAACGGGTGTATGATCTCGATATGGCGCGGATGGTCGCGATTCAAACCGCGCCGCAAATCCGCCTGCTCCAGCGCGGAAACACAAAGCTGATCGGAAAAATCAACTCGGCATTCATCATTACGATTCCGATTTTCAAAAATGGCATCATCCAGGCCGTTACCGCCAAGCGCCAAAAGCTTGTCGCCGATTCAATGAGCGAACTCGACCGCCGCACTAACGAAATGCTGAAGCGGAACGCGGAAAATATTTCGAGCCAGTCCGTTGAAATCGCGAGAATGTCCGGAAGGCCGAGCATCGATATTGAAACGATCGAACAGTCTTGGAATACAATTGTCAAAGGCATGCAGGAGACGAAGCAGATTGAAGATGAGAACAAACGCCTGCGCGAAGAAGGGGCAAAACGCATATTGGAACTTCAGGACAATATGAAAAAAGCCGCTTTAAACGGTTAAAAAGGATAGTGAAGAAGCCGTCCGCCAGATAAGCTGGCGACGGCTTCAAATATACAAAAAATCACCGCCATGATAGGCGGTTTTTTATGTTATGCTAGAGAAAGA
Organism: Bacillus paralicheniformis; assembly: GCF_001042485.2. Taxonomy (GTDB): domain Bacteria; phylum Bacillota; class Bacilli; order Bacillales; family Bacillaceae; genus Bacillus; species Bacillus paralicheniformis. The sequence goes on along the minus strand of NZ_LBMN02000005.1, from coordinate 113,295 downwards.
GAATTGCATGGTAAAAATTATATAAACATGAAGGGGATGGAAGTGTATGACCGCTTTATGGCTGGCATTCGGCGGCGGTTTCCTGTCGTTTATTTCTCCGTGCTGCCTGCCTTTGTATCCATCATTTATTTCCTACATCACCGGGATTTCGGTCAGCGATTTGAAAGACCGAAATGCAAAGCGCATCAAACAATCGGTGATGATTCACGCGGCGGCTTTTTTGGCCGGTTTTTCTGTGATTTTTTACATATTGGGTTTCTCCGCCAGCTCGTTTGGCCTGCTGTTTTTGCAATACCATAACTTGATCCGCATGCTGGGCGGAATATTTGTCGTCGTCATGGGCCTGTTCCTCCTCGGCGTTTTCCGGCCGGCTTTCATGATGAAGGAGCGGCGCCTTTCGTTTAGAAGAGGAAAAATAGGCTTGTTGAATTCAATGCTTGTCGGAATGATTTTTGCGGCGGGCTGGACGCCATGCATCGGACCTATATTCGGAACGATCGCATATGCAAATTTTCAGAACCCTGATTTTGGGAGCGCATTCATGATGATCACCGCATATTCTCTAGGTTTTGCCATTCCTTTTTTACTCATGGCGTTTTTTATCGGAAACATCAGGCCGCTTATGAAATATTCGAATATGCTCATGAAAATCGGCGGCGCGCTGATGATCGTCATCGGCATCCTGCTTTATACGGACAACATGATATGGGTGAATATCTGGTATTCGAATTTGACGAATCTTTTTTGAACAATATTATGTGAGTAAAATTGTGAAAAACAGCAAAATCGCGTTAAATAAACTATGGATGAGCATCGCAGGTATAATCGATTGTGTTTTTTCGTATGTCCAGGCAAACACAAGCCCTGTTGCAAAGTTAACGGCCAGGGTGTTATATGTGGGGATGTGAGCGATCATAAAGAGAGCGCTGCTTGCAACAAGTGCCCATACAACCCCGAATTCAGCCCGGAACCAGCGGTAAAGAAAGCCGCGGTAAAACATTTCTTCATAGATGGGAGAAACGATGCAGGCAGAAGCGAAAGACATGGCAATGTTCAACCATGAAAGATCGGCAGTAATCGTTTTTGTTTTTGTATTTTCGTAGCCTGCGCCGAACCAAGTCAGGATTTCCATAATGGCAGACGTCATCACAATTAAAAAAACCGTCCATCCCGCTATTTGAATCCAGTATGCAGGGGCGAACCGGGAGATTCCGATTTCCCGCCAGGACAGGCGGTCAGGCTTTAAGGCGATATCGTACAGGCTTAAAATAAAAGCGGCCGCCATTGCAATACCCATCAACATGGCTGAAGGCATGCCTTCGCCCAAAAGCAAATCCAAAGCGTTTTTTAATAGATACTCAATGAAAATCGGAACAGCTGCAAATGCGATTAAAAGCAAGCAGACCAGCTGCTTTTTGTTCCAAGGATTTTTCCATTCCATCACAAAACCCTCCTGTTTTTAAGATAAAATCATTTTAAATCGTGACGTAACGTAATCTTCAAGCGATATTTTGGGAGGGAGATATGGTGAAAGAAGAACTGACAACCGGGCGGGTGGCGAAGATGATGGGGATATCCGTAAGGACGCTCCGCTACTACGATCAAATCGGTTTATTAAAACCGAGCACGACACTGTCAAATGGGCGAAGGCAATATTCGAAGGAAGATATGTTAGAACTCGAAAAAATTTTGATCTTGAAATCTGCTCAATTTTCATTGGAGCATATCAAGACGTTAAGGTATCAATTGGATACCATCAATATCATTAAAATGCATAAAAGGCGCCTGAACTCGGAGATTGAACAGCTGACGAAGAGCCTGCAGCATACAAATACTTTGCTGAACATGTATCAAATCGAAGGAAGCTTGAGCTGGGAAGACCTTCTCAAGCTCGTCAGGCAGCCCCGGGATAAACCATGGAAGGAATCGTTCTCTGAAGAGGAGGCTGAGATTTTAGCAGAGAGGCTTCCGAAGGCGGAAAATGACGATTTTATCACAAAGCAATGGCTCTCCATCATCAAGCGGATTAAGCTGTGCTTAAAAGAAGAGGTGCCGCCTGAGTCTGAATGGGGAAAGCAAATTGCGGAGGATATCATGTGCCTGTCTGATCATTCATTTAAGGGACATGAGGACTTAGCCGATCGATTTTGGGAGGTTCGCAAATCTGAAGAGCCAAACGGGCTTTATCCGCTCGATAGCGGGATACTGGAATTCGCGGAAAAAGCGCTTGAATCTCCATCTCATCATTCAGGAGGATCAGGGTGACTTTTCACATGAGTCACGGTCCGGGCAGGATAACCAAAGGATCAAACAAACTTTGCCGAATAGAAAACCGCCCGAAAAGAATCGAGCGGCTTCCTTTATATTCGAATTGATTTCTCCTCGGTTTTCCACTGTTTTTTCCATCCGGCCTGAGCAAGCAAAAGCAGTCCGAGTGCCAAAAATGCGATAACGGTAAAGGTGAGGAATCCGCTTGAATACGTACCCGTGATTTGCTTCAGCGTTCCGAGAATATTCGGGAGGAAGAATCCGCCAATTCCCCCCGCAGCGCCCACGACCCCCGTTACCATCCCGATCTCTTGCTGAAATCGCTGCGGTACAAGCTGGAATATCGCGCCGTTCCCCATCCCGAGGCAGCCCATGCCGATAAATAATGCGGCTGTGACAACGCCAAGAGACGGGAGCATACTGACTGAGAACATGCACAGAGCCACCCCGATAAAGAGGAATTGCAGCAGACGCACGCCGCCGACTTTATCGGCAATCAAACCGCCGACAGGGCGGAGGCAGCTTCCCGATGCAACGACGATTGTGACAAATTCGCCGGCTCTTACCGCCGGAACGGCATACTGGGATGCAAAAAAGTAGCTTAAAAAGTTGGACAAGCCGACAAAACCCCCGAATGTCACGCTGTAGAGAAGGCAAAAATACCAAGTGTCCCTTTCTTTGAAAACAGCAAAATAGTCTTTGAGCGGTTTAGGCGCCGGCTGATTCGGAGGTTCTTTTGCCATAAGGAAATAGCTGAATAACACGAGTGTCAGAGGAATCAGCGCCAATCCCATGACGCCGTTCCACCCCACTTGCTCCGCCAGGCGAGGACCGAATAGCGTAGCGAGCAGTGTTCCGCTGTTTCCCGCTCCGGCGATCCCCATGGCAAGGCCTTGCAAGTGCGGCGGATACCAGCGGCTCGCCATAGGAAGGGATGCGGAAAAGCTTGCGCCTGCCACACCGAGTAAAATTCCGATGATATACAGCTCGGCGACCGATGAACCGAACTGCCACCCCCATATCAGCGGAATCATCGTCACCAGCATTCCGCCAATAGCCGTTTTTTTCGGTCCGAAACGGTCGGTTAAAATGCCGAGCACAATCCGGAAAAACGATCCGGCCAAAGTAGGTATGGCGACAATCAATCCGACCTGTGAAGGCGATAAATCAAAATCAGCCGTAATATAAACACCAAGCGCCCCCAGCAACACCCAAATCATAAAGCTGACATCAAAATATAAAAAAGATGACAACAAGGAAGGCGCGTGTCCGCTCTTCCTCAAATCCGCCAATTTCAATTGCAACACTCCCCATCCGATAGATTCTAGAATTTATCATGACAAAATAGAATAGGGTTGGCAGTATTTTTGTCAGCTTTACTAACAAACTAAAAGATTGAATATTTAAAATGTTAATTTGGATGGCATTATACCCGGCGATGATTGAATGTTGCTGAAGATTAGAGGTGTTATGACTGTTGAAAAGGGGAAAGATATATTGGAATGGGCCTGATGCACTTGCAGATAAAACAGTCTTTTGCAGCACGTTTACCAATTTTTCTTTAGCTGTAAGGAATATTTTTACCAGAAAATGTACAAATTTAAGGAAGAAATATGTGGAGACACAAAATAGACATAAATAAAAATGTATATCACTTGAAAAAGTATGTGAAGTATTGCACAATATTAATGTGAAGAATTTCACAAACAACTTAGTTTAAAACAAACGGCAAAGGAATGATGAGTCATGAGAAACCAAAAAGTCAACCGTACAGTTTTGATCGGTGCGGGTTTTGTTGGAAGCAGTTATGCATTTACGTTAATTAACCAAGGTATCACAGACGAACTTGTGATCATTGATTTAAATAAAGACAAAGCAATGGGCGATGTCATGGATTTAAACCACGGTAAAGCATTTGCCCCGCATCCTGTGAAAACATGGTACGGCACATATGAGGACTGCAAAGACGCCGACATTGTCTGCGTATGCGCCGGAGCAAACCAAAAGCCGGGTGAAACCCGTCTGGATCTTGTCGAAAAAAACTTGAGAATTTTCAAAGGAATTATCGGAGAAGTCATGGCCAGCGGTTTTGACGGCATCTTCCTTGTCGCTACAAACCCGGTCGACATCTTGACTTACGCAACTTGGAAATTCAGCGGACTTCCGAAAGAACGCGTTATCGGAAGCGGTACAACACTTGATACAGCCCGCTTCCGTTACTTGCTCAGCGAGTATTTCGGTGTCGCTGCCCACAATGCGCACGGCTACATCATTGGTGAACATGGAGATACAGAGCTGCCTGTGTGGAGCCACGCGAATATCGGCGGAGTTCCCGTCAGCGACTTGCTGAAAAGAAATGAGAAATACAAAGCGGAAGATCTTGATGAACTGTTTGACAATGTCAAAAACGCCGCTTACCACATTATCGAGAAAAAAGGTGCGACATACTACGGAGTTGCTATGAGCCTCGCGCGTATCACGAAAGCGATTTACCGCAATGAAGAAGCGATTTTGACCGTGAGCGCACATCTTGAAGGCGAATTTGGGGAAAATGATGTTTATATCGGAGTTCCGGCGGTTGTCGGCCGATGCGGAGCGAGGGAAATTATTGAGCTCGACCTGAATGAAAAGGAAAAACAGCAATTCAAGCATAGCGCAGGTGTGTTAAAAGCAATTTTAAAACCGCATTTTGAACTGCAGGCGTAACTGAACATCATGAAGATACTAACATCATGAAGATTGCGAGATGATGAAAATGTGGCAACAGATATACGATCCGTTTGGGAATCTGTTTATCAGCGCTTTTGCCGCCATTCTGCCGATTCTTTTCTTTCTCCTTGCATTGACCGTGCTGAAGATGAAAGGAATCATCGCGTCATTTTTGACGCTGGCGGTCAGCTTTATTGTAGCGGTGTTCTTTTTTCACATGCCGGCTGCGAAAGCTGTCTCCGCCGTTTTACTTGGAATTGCAAACGGCCTTTGGCCGATCGGATATATTGTCCTGATGGCTGTATGGCTTTACAAAATTTCTGTCAAAACCGGAAAGTTTAAAGTGATCAGAGCGAGCATTGCCGGGATTTCGTCTGACCAGCGGCTTCAGCTATTGCTGATCGGGTTCAGTTTTAACGCCTTTTTGGAAGGCGCGGCAGGCTTCGGCGTGCCGATTGCGATCAGCGCCGTTCTTCTTGTCGAGCTTGGTTTTAAACCTTTGAAAGCAGCATCCCTATGTTTAATTGCGAATGCGGCATCCGGCGCCTTTGGAGCGATCGGAATTCCGGTCATCACAGGAGCGCAGATGGGAGGCTTGACACCGGTTGAGCTTTCCAGAACGCTCGCTTTGATGCTGCCGTTCATCACTTTCTTTGTCCCGTTCCTGCTCGTTTTCATACTGGACGGGTTTAAAGGAATAAGGGAAACGCTGCCGGCTCTCCTTGTATTAAGCGGAAGCTATACGGCGGTGCAGACTTTAACGATGATTGCATTGGGGCCGGAGCTTGCAGACATTTTGGCCGCTTTAATCAGCATGGGAGCGCTGGCGCTGTTTTTGAAAAAATGGCAGCCGCGTCACATATACAGAGAAACCGGGAATGAACATGAACCCGCTGAAAAATATCATGCAGCAGACATTATGAAAGCCTGGTCTCCGTTTTATATCTTGACCGCTGTCATTGCGGTGTGGAGCCTGCCTGGTTTCAAAGGGCTTTTTCAGGAAGGCGGATGGCTGAAACAATCGACGCTTTTATTCAACATGCCTTTTCTTCACCGGGAAGTGCTGAAAACGCCGCCGATAGCCCCGGAACCGGCACCGCTTGATGCCGTGATGAAGCTTGACTTCATTTCAGCGACGGGTACGGCGATACTGATCGCCGTGATCATCACGATTGTGCTGAGCCGAAACCTTAGTTTCCGCGGAGGACTTTCCAGTTTGAAAGAGACGGTCAAGGAACTGTGGCTTCCCATTCTGACCATTTGCTTTGTGATGGGCTTTGCAAATCTGGCCAATTATGCCGGATTGAGTTCAACCATCGGACTGGCGCTCGCCAAAGCAGGAGATATTTTTCCGTTCGTCAGTCCCGTATTGGGCTGGATCGGCGTGTTTATCACAGGTTCAGTCGTCAGCAACAATGCATTATTCGGTCACCTGCAAGCTGTCACCGGAGCGCAAATCGGGACAAGTTCGTCCTTGCTGCTTGCTGCCAATACTGCGGGAGGCGTGATGGCCAAGCTGATCTCACCGCAGTCGATTGCGATTGCAACAGCCGCGGTTCAAGAGACAGGGCAGGAATCAAAGCTTTTCAGCCAAACCGTTAAATACAGCTTGGTCCTGCTTTTCATCATTTGCATTTGGACATTTGCGCTTTCGAAGTTTGGCATATAAAGAAGAGCCTTTTCCCAATACGGGAAAAGGCTTTTTTAGCTGTTTGTTCTATCATGTCCTCTTTTTGAATACATTGTACAAGTTATCCGCGGAAGGGGGACGAGATATGATAAACATCTTCCTGAGTTATGTGTTTTTGGGCTTGTCATTGGCCGCACCTGTCGGCCCTGTGAATGCGGCGCAGATCGACAGGGGCATGAAAGGCGGATTCTTTCATGCATGGCTGTTTGGACTTGGCGCTGTGACGGCGGATGTCTTATATATGGCTTTAATCTACGTCGCTCAATTTTTGACAGCGCCATTTTTAAAAACATTTTTATGGCTGTTTGGTTTTTTTGTTTTAACCTATACGGGGATCGAAAGCCTGATCAAGGCGAAGGAAGTATCGCTGATGAGAGGTGCGGGAGAGAAAGGGTCATACCGCAAATCTTTCTTGTCGGGGCTGGTGATCTCCCTTTCAAACCCGTTAAGCATCATGTTCTGGCTCGGTATTTACGGTAGCATTTTGGCGAAAACGGTAGAGACGTACGAATCATACCAGCTGCTGATCTGCAGTTCAGGCATTTTAATCGGACTTTTTCTGTGGGACTTGGCCATGTCTTTTCTTGCAGGGACATTCAGAACATTTTTAAGCCCGCGGATGATCCAGGCAACGACTTGGCTCGCGGGCATCAGCCTGATTGTTTTCGGATGTTACTTCGGCTATCAAGGGATGCTCGAACTGCTGAAGGCGGGGCGCTGATCAGGTCTGCCCGTTTTTCTCTTCCTGATGCGCCCACCTTTTTTTCATCAGCATCGTCACAACAGCAATAACGGCAAGAAACAGAAGGCTCACAAAAAAACCGGGCCTGCTGTTTTTTTCAAATAACGTACCCGAAACGGCAAATAAAATCAGGACGAGCGCTGTGACAATCTGGACATTCCCTTTCATTTTCGGTTTTGTAAGCTTTTTGCTGGAAAACAGGATGAACATCCAGTTATAGAGCAGCATTAAGCTGGCGGCCGTCGTCATGTGTTCATAAAGCTGCTTCGGCAAAAGCAGCGACAGGACGATGGAAGCAGCGAGAACGAGCACTGTCAGGCCGAGTGCCGGCCACGATACTTTCGCCTTTTCTTTTTTCGCAAAGCAGGCCGGAGCATCTCCGTTTTTCGCCATTGTTCCCATCAGTGTGGTGACGGCGAACAAGGAAGCGGTCAGCGTTGAAAAACCGGCGATAATAAAAATGCCGTTGAAAATATCCATGATCAAATCGAGATGAAAGTCTTTTAATGACGTAATAAACGGGCTGTTCTGTTCGGTAAATGCCCCGCGGGGGACAAGGAGCATGGCCAGCCCGATCGATGCGATGTAAATCACAGCAAGGGTTATGAGCATCAGGCTGCCTGATTTTGATGAATCTTTCGGGTCTTTTAAGTGAATCGCCATCAGACCCATGACTTCGATTCCTCCATAGGCGTAAAATGTGTAAATCAACCCCGTCCACAATCCCATAAAGCCGAAAGGGAACAATTCGTGAACACGGTCAGGGAACTGCGCGTCAGGCGTTTTTCCGGGCAGTAGCCCGCACAATGCCAAGACAGCGATGATGATAAACATTAAAATGGCCGCCGTTTTCAACACGGCCAGTATGTTTTCCGTTTTTTCAAAACTGCTGCGCCCTGTGAAAATGACGATCAGTCCGAGAACCGCATAAATGGAGGCGAACACCCACAGTGGAACCTGGTTAAACCAATGGCGTGTAAACAGGGAGATCGCCGTCAGCTGACTCCCGATAATCAGCATTTCCGATGACCAGTAGACCCAGCCATTGCTAAACCCCGCCCAATTGCCGAAGGCCTCTCTGGCGTAAGAACAAAAAGACCCTTCAACAGGATGATCCGCCGTTAATTTCGCCAGCTGCTGAAAGACAAGAAAAGTGCCAAGGGCAGCAAGAAGAAAGGCGGCCAATACGGAAAAGCCGCTTTTCTTAATGGCGATGCTTGAGCCGAGAAAAAACCCCGTTCCAATTGTGCAGCCGACCCCGATCATGGAGAGCTGCCACCATTTTAAATCTCCTTTTTTTGCTTGTTGTTTCATGATTTCAACCCCTCTAATCTACTTGTTATTTTGCCAGGGGGTACTGTTTTTATTCGCGAAGGGGAAAGGTTCTTTGCGCACCTCAATATTCACTTTGAAATGAGACATATGCTATAGTTAAAGACATAATCATTACGGTTCATTAAAAGGAGGAATGACGGATGACTTTACAAGAAAAAATCATGCAGGAACTGAATGTAAAGCCTTCTATCGAACCGAAACAGGAAATTGAAAAAAGGGTCGGTTTTCTAAAAAGCTATTTGAAAAAAACGGGTGCCAAAGGCTTTGTTTTAGGCATCAGCGGAGGACAGGACTCCACATTGGCGGGCAGGCTTGCCCAGCTGGCTGTTGAAGAATTGAGGGAAGAAGGCGTTCAGGCGGAATTTATTGCGGTCCGCTTGCCTTACGGTGTTCAGCAGGATGAAGATGACGCCCAGCTGGCGCTGAAATTTATCCAGCCGGACAAGTCTTTCGCTTTTGACATTGCTTCAACTGTAGGCTCATTTACTGCTCAATATCAGTCAGTCACAGGAGAGGCGCTTGCCGATTTTCATAAAGGCAATGTAAAAGCAAGAGTCCGGATGATTGCCCAATATGCGATCGGGGGTCAAAATCAGCTGCTGGTGATCGGAACAGACCATGCTGCAGAAGCTGTTACCGGATTCTTCACAAAATACGGAGACGGAGGCGCAGACCTTTTGCCGCTGACAGGATTGACAAAGCGCCAAGGCAGAAGCCTGCTGGAAGAGCTGGGAGCGCCGGAGCGGCTTTATACGAAGTCTCCGACCGCCGATTTGCTTGATGAAAAACCTCAGCAATCCGATGAAACAGAGCTCGGCCTGACGTATGATAACATCGATGACTACCTTGAAGGAAAAGCCGTCTCCAGCGAGGTGGCTGAGGCTATCGAAAAACGCTATAAGGCATCCGAGCACAAACGCCAAGTCCCTGCTTCAATGTTTGACGACTGGTGGAAATAGCAAAAAAGAGGCTGACTTCAGCCTCTTTTTTTATTAACAGGCACCCTATACCATTCCAGCTGGATTTGTCATATACTTAAGATATTTGATTCCTTTATGCAAGGAGAGGAGAAGCTGGAAATGAATGCCGAAATGAGAGATAAGAATATCGTGCTGATCGGGTTTATGGGTGTCGGGAAAACAACCATCGGTCAGCTTCTGTCAAAGAAATTAGGCCGCGACTTTATCGATATCGACCAGCAGATCGAAAAAGATTTTCAAATGACCATTCCGGAGATGTTTCAGCAAAAAGGGGAAGCGTTTTTCAGACAGACTGAAAAAGAATATATTGTTCAGATGTGCGAACATACAATGGGCAGCATCGTATCTTTAGGGGGCGGCGCTTTCCAACAGGAAGACATCAGAAAGAAGTGCCTCGAACACTGCTTCGTCATCTTTCTTGATTTAACATGGGAGAGTTGGCAGCAGCGAATGGATCTCCTGATTGAGAACAGGCCGGTTCTTCATAACCGTTCAATCGAAGAAATGAAACAGCTGTTCAACGAGAGAAAGAGCATCTATGCATTTCACAACTTGAAAGTGGAAACAGATAACCGGTCTGCCGAGGAAACGGCCGACTATATTGTGGAGATACTGGGGCTTGGCCGGTCTTAAACAAACGTTTAATTAAGCTGTTTCTATCGCTGTGTCAATATACTGGAATAAGCAAAGAGCCAATGATTTGTCTGATCATTGGCTCTTTCGGTCTTGTTTGACCGTTTGTCCATTTGATACGGTATAGGGGATCGGGATGGGCATCACGTTATCCGCCCCGCCGGCACTTCCATGGATAAAGACTTTTTCTGCCCCTGCGGCCGCAAAAAAGTCGCTTATTACCGGATCGGACACTATAATGTAAATAATAGAAACGATAGACTGGCGGTGCACTTATCATGAAACAGCGAATTCAAGAAGAATTGAAAAACATTGAAGCGACATATGGCGTTAAAATCCTCTATGCGGTTGAATCGGGCAGCAGAGCCTGGGGCTTTCCGTCACAGGACAGTGATTACGACGTCAGATTTATTTATGTCCATCAAAAAGACTGGTATCTGTCAATTGATGCAAAGCGCGATGTAATTGAACTGCCGATTGACGATTCCCTCGATATCAGCGGCTGGGAGCTGACAAAAGCGTTAAGACTGTTCCGGAAATCAAACCCTCCGCTTCTCGAATGGCTTTCTTCAGGAACGGTTTATTATGAAGCCTATTCGCTGACAGAAAACATGAGGCAGCTGAAAAGCCGCGCCTTTTCGCCAGTCTCCTGTATGTACCATTATCTCAATATGGCATCAGGGAATTTCCGCGACTATCTGCAGCGGGAAGAGGTGAAAATTAAAAAATATTTTTATGTGCTCCGCCCAATTCTGGCTTGCCAGTGGATCGAAAGCCGCCGGACAGTTCCTCCGATTGAATTTCAGGTTTTGCTTGACGAACTTATGGAAGATGGACCGCTGAAAACGGAAATCCATCAGCTGCTTGAAAGGAAAAAGAGAGGGGAGGAGTTCAATCTTGAACCTCAAAACCCCATCCTCCACGCATTTATTGATCGTGAATTGGAGCGGCTTCAGACGGTTGCCAAAGCCTATAAAACGGATCATGAAGATCTGACGCAGGAACTTGACCGGCTGTTTAGAGAAACGCTAGACGAGGTGTGGGCATAACATGATATTCCCTTTAAGTATTCTTAAAGGGTTTTTTCTTTGCATTCATAGGGAAATGGTTGAGTATAACAGAAAGCGTTTTCAAATAAAGCGGCGCGGAACGGCAGACAGGGCATTCGCAAAAACGGGTTCGCCGAAAACGCATCCTGTTCTTTACCGAAGTTTCTTCCTGATTCTATTGTCGTATACCATCCAAGTTTTAGGAAGAAAGTTTCTGAAAAAATCCCAGCGGATGTAAAACATTGTGGGAAAACCACAAAAATCGTCAGCTTTTTTGTTTTTTCGAAATATTGTGAATCGGCCCTTAGCTCTTATAAAATTAAGAATATAAAGAAATATTTCATGAGATGGCGGGGTGTGAGTAATGGAAGTGATAACAAGAGACTTTTTCCTATTCTTATCTAAAAGCAGCATCCTGAATCGCCTGGCGAGAAATTGGGGGAGTTCCGTCGCGACCGGAAAAATTATCGGAGGAAAAGATTTTGAAGCTTCAATTCCGATTATTAAGGAGCTGAACGAACAAGGATTGACTGTCACAGTTGATCATTTGGGCGAATTTGTAGACAGCAGGGAAGTCGCAAGGGAGCGCACGCAGGAATGCATTCGGGCCATTCAGCTGATTGCTCAGGAACAGCTTAATTCACATGTTTCATTAAAGATGACGTCACTGGGACTTGATATTGACCTTGACCTTGTCAGGGATAATATGACCAGCATTCTGGAATGTGCCGAACAGCATAAAGTGATGGTCACAATCGATATGGAAGATGAAGTGCGCTGCCAAAAGACGCTTGACCTCTTTAAGGAGTTCAGGCAGAAATACGAGTATGTCAGCACGGTCCTGCAGGCTTACTTGTACCGGACCGAACAGGATTTGGAGGAGCTTAATCCGTATAATCCGTTTTTCCGTCTTGTGAAGGGAGCTTATAAAGAATCGCCGCAAGTGGCGTTTCCTGACAAAAAAGATGTGGATGAGAATTACAAAAAGCTCATTAAAAAGCAGCTGCTGAGCGGCCATTACACAGCCATCGCAACTCATGACGACAAGATGATTGATTACACCAAAGAAATTGCGAAAGAGCATCAAATCGGCAAAGACCGCTTCGAATTTCAAATGCTGTACGGGATGCGCAGCAAAACTCAGCTGGAACTGGTGAAGGAAGGCTACAACATGCGCGTGTATCTTCCTTACGGAGACGACTGGTACGGTTACTTTATGAGAAGGCTTGCCGAACGGCCTGCCAACATCGCTTTTGCGTTTAAAGGCATGACGAAGAAATAAAACGATAAAAAGGGGAGATTAGCATGACAACACCTTACAAACACGAACCATTTACAAATTTCGGGATCGAAGAAAACCGGAAGGCATTCGAAAAAGCTCTGGAAACGGTAAATAACGAATGGCTGGGTCAGTCCTATCCTCTTGTTATCGATGGAGAAAGGTATGAAACGGAAGACAAGATCGTATCGATCAATCCTGCAAACAAAGAAGAAGTTGTAGGCACGGTATCCAAGGCTACTCAGGATCATGCGGAAAAGGCCATTCAGGCGGCTGCGAAAGCGTTTGAAACTTGGAGATACACAGATCCTGAAGAAAGAGCGGCTGTTTTATTCCGCGCGGCTGCCAATGTGCGCCGCAAAAAGCATGAGTTTTCTGCGCTTCTAGTCAAAGAAGCAGGTAAACCTTGGAATGAAGCGGATGCGGATACGGCAGAAGCGATCGATTTTATGGAATACTATGCGCGGCAAATGATTGAGCTTGCGAAAGGAAAGCCGGTTAACAGCCGTGAAGGCGAACGAAATCAATATGTGTACACACCGACTGGTGTAACGGTTGTTATTCCGCCTTGGAACTTCCTCTTCGCGATCATGGCCGGAACGACGGTTGCGCCGATCGTGACAGGAAACACGGTTGTTCTGAAGCCCGCAAGCGCAGCGCCTGTCATTGCTGCCAAGTTCGTTGAAGTGCTTGAAGAAAGCGGACTTCCAAAAGGAGTAGTTAACTTCGTCCCTGGAAGCGGAGCTGAAGTCGGGGATTACCTGGTGGATCATCCGAAAACAAGCATCATTACGTTTACAGGTTCAAGGGAAGTCGGAACGCGCATTTTTGAGCGCGCAGCGAAGGTTCAGCCTGGTCAGACACACTTAAAACAAGTGATTGCTGAAATGGGCGGAAAAGATACGGTCGTCGTTGATGAGGATTGTGACATTGAATTGGCTGCACAATCAATTTTCACATCTGCCTTCGGCTTTGCAGGCCAAAAATGTTCAGCAGGTTCACGGGCTGTCGTGCATGAAAAGGTATATGACGAAGTATTGAAGCGCGTAATCGAAATTACGGAGTCCAAGAAAGTCGGAGAGCCTGACAGCGCGGACGTTTATATGGGACCTGTCATCGACCAGGCATCGTATAATAAAATCATGGACTATATCGAAATCGGAAAAGAAGAAGGCCGCTTAGTCAGCGGAGGAAAAGGCGATGATTCAAAAGGCTACTTCATCGATCCGACGATCTTTGCCGATCTGGATCCGAAAGCCCGGTTAATGCAGGAAGAAATTTTCGGACCTGTTGTTGCTTTCTCAAAAGTCAGCAGCTTTGATGAGGCGCTGGAAGTTGCCAACAACACCGAATACGGCCTGACAGGCGCGGTCATTACTAAAAACCGCGACCATATCAACAGAGCAAAACAAGAATTCCATGTCGGAAATCTGTATTTCAACCGCAACTGTACAGGGGCGATCGTCGGCTACCATCCGTTTGGCGGTTTCAAAATGTCGGGAACTGATTCTAAAGCGGGCGGCCCTGATTATCTTGCGCTTCACATGCAGGCGAAAACGATCAGTGAAACGTTTTAAGGTGTAAGAAAAGGGGTTAAACAGGGGGACGAAGGCAGCCTTTCATAGGCTGCCTTCAAAAAAAGAGAAATTAGTCTAAAAATTTAGATAAACGGCATCTTGGGGGGAGATTCTTATTCAGAACATACAATTGATCATTTCCATCGTGATTTACATGGTAGGGATGCTTTATATTGGGTATTACGCTTACAAACGGACAGCAAACCTCTCAGACTATATGCTTGGCGGACGGACGCTCGGGCCTGCTGTCACGGCGCTCAGCGCCGGCGCATCAGACATGAGCGGCTGGCTTTTGATGGGGCTGCCGGGCGCCATGTTTGCAACAGGCCTGAGCGGTTCATGGATTGTCATCGGCCTTGTACTCGGTGCATGGGCGAACTGGATTTTTGTGGCGCCGCGCTTAAGGTCATACACCGAGGTAGCAGGCAATTCGATCACCATCCCTGCATTTTTAGAAAACCGCTTTCATGACAAATCAAAGATCCTGCGAATATTTTCCGGAGTCGTCATTATTACCTTTTTTACGTTTTATGTATCATCAGGAATGGTTTCCGGCGGCGTTTTATTTAACAGCATGTTTCATTTGGAATATCATACAGGGCTGTGGATCATTTCGGGTGTCGTCGTGGCTTACACGCTTTTCGGCGGGTTTTTGGCCGTCAGCTGGACGGACTTTGTCCAGGGTATCATTATGGTTGTCGCGTTAGTTCTTGTTCCGGTTGTTACGTTCATTCAGACGGGGGGACCGATAGAAGCCTTCAGCGAAATCCAGTCGATCGATCCTAACCTCCTCAATATTTTTAAAGGAACGAGTGTCCTCGGCATCATCTCCTTGTTTGCATGGGGCCTCGGCTACTTTGGACAGCCTCACATTATCGTGCGCTTTATGGCGATATCCTCTGTCAAGGAAACGAAGAAAGCGCGCCGGATCGGCATGGGTTGGATGATCTTTTCAAGTGCGGGCGCACTGCTGACCGGATTGCTCGGTATTGCGTATTACTCGAAGAACGGGCTTCACTTGGATGATCCGGAAACGATCTTCATTCAATTGGGGAACATTCTGTTTCACCCTCTGATCACAGGCTTTTTAATCTCGGCGATTTTAGCAGCGGTTATGAGTACAATTTCCTCCCAGCTGCTAGTTACATCAAGTTCTCTAACTGAAGATTTATACAAAACGCTATTTAAACGCTCTGCATCTGACAAAGAACTCGTCTTTTTCGGACGTCTTTCGGTTTTGGCGGTTTCCATTGTCGGACTCTGTCTCGCCTGGACAAAAAACAATACGATTCTCGGTCTTGTCAGCTATGCTTGGGCGGGTTTCGGCGCGTCGTTCGGCCCAGTGATCATCTTAAGTTTGTTTTGGAAGAGGATGACAAAATGGGGGGCGCTTGCCGGAATGGTTGCCGGAGCAGTTACCGTCATCATTTGGGCGGAAGCCGGACTTTCCGATGTTCTTTATGAAATGATTCCGGGCTTTGCCGCCAGCTTGCTGTTTGTGTTTGTCGTCAGTCTATTGACATCAAAACCGGAGCAGCAGGTGCTTGATGAATTCGAGCAATACAAACAAACACTGCAACGATGATGGAGATGGGGAACCATTCTCCGTCTCTCTTTTTATAGGCCTTCTCCCCCCTTCTAACAGGGGATTGATCCCATTTTTTTAAAAGTCGCATATAAGTCTATACAAGAGTGTAAAGGAGAAGTATGATTAAGTTAAAAACGAGTAGGAGAAAGGATATGGAAGAGCTATTAGAACAAGTTGTTTCTCTTTCAAACATTAATGAGATCATTGACTTTATCAGCGGCGAGCTGAAAAAGCCGGTCATACTGGAAAGCGCAGATTTTTTCTTATTAGCTTATAACTCCTATTATATTAACCATTTTGATGCAGCAAACCAGCAAACGATTTTCTCCAAAAAATGTCCGCTGCCGATCTTTGAAAAGTTCGTCGAAGAAGGCATTATTGATCAATTGAAAACGATTCCGACTCCTTTTAGGGTAAAACAGATTGAAGAAATCGGGTTAAACCAGCGGGTTGTCGTCAGCGCCAAGTATAAAGACGAAATTATGGGCTATATCTGGGTGCAGGAGATTGAAGACGACCTGTCTGATGAAGAGCTTGATTTCTTATACAAAGCATCCTTTCATGTCGGGAAGATCATTTATAAGAAAAAACGCCTCAAACAAGAAAAAGAAGAACAGGCGGAAGAGCTTTACAAAAAGGCAATTAACGATCAGTTTCAAACGGAAAAAGAGCTGAAAGCCGCCGCCGATAAGGCGAGCGTTGTCCTGCCGGCCGTGTTTACCGTCATGGTGCTTCAAGTCGTTGACGGGGAGGATGAACTGCTCGAGGATCTGAAGGAAACGATTCGGTCTTATTTAAACCTGAAAGATAATATCAGTCACGTATTGGAGGATCATTCGAATATCGCCATCATTGTCGGCAGTGTGTCGCGCAAGCGTTCCGCGCTGGCTGCGGCCTCAGAACTGATCAACCGTCTGTTGACCCATTTGCGCTCACAAATGCTGCCTCTTATTTTAATCGGGGTCGGCAATGAGTACAGCAGCCCGCTGTCCCTTGGCAGAAGCTACAGAGAGGCGCTCCAAGTGACGAAAGCAGCGGAAATCACGGGAAGCCAGGAACACATTCCCTATGAATACCAAAAGCTCGGGCTTTTCAGGTATCTTGACCAAATCGCCGCAAAAAACGATCATCTGCAATATGTAAACCCGGACCTTCAGCTGCTGAAAGAAAAAGATAAAGAAAGCCACACCGAATTTTTGAGAACGCTTGAAATTTATCTCGTCAACAACTGCAAGGTCAAGCCATCCGCAGAACAGCTGTTTATCCACCAAAACACGCTCAACTACCGTATCAAACAAATATTAGAAATGACATCGATCGATCTCAATGATTTTAATACTAGATGTCAATTGTTTATCGATTTAATGCTGATGAAGAAAGCAGGCTACAAATCGTAAACAGAAAAAGAAAAGCCGGTGCATGAAGTGCCGGCTTTTAATATGTCCGATAAACGTAAGGATCTTTCGGCTCTTTTATAGGAGACCAATCCTTCACCTTCATCACGGGAATCGTAGATTTGAAAGGCTGATAGTATTCGTTAGACAGCGTTCCTTTTACATGGAGCCACTGATCGTCTTTAATATTCGTATGTTCAGGGAATTCGACCAGCATACCGTAGACTCCCGAGTCGGCGATGCAATGAATGATTCCGAAGCGGAGAACAAACAGCTGTTTATCATTAATCGCTTCCCCTTTAAAGGCAAAACCGTCGAATTCGATCGTTCGGTCAAGGAATTCTCCCGGATATTGATAGATCGTTTCCATGCCCTTCAAAAAATCATCGTCTTTTAATGAAATATGCTGTTTTCCTTTATAATTTTTCAGCGCTTTATTCATCAATTCATCGTACCCTTCCTCGCCGTAGTAGATGCTTGTATCAGGGCGCAGGTACTGGGTTTGGGCATAATGCTCCGGCTGTTCGATCGCTTTGAACGAGAAGCCCTTCGACTTGACGATATTGGAATCAAGCGTCGCTGCCGGCAGAAAAAGTCCGGTGCATAAAGGGAAGATGAACACGAAATAAATGAACATCCTTTTCAGAAAAGGCTTATCTTTTTCATGATCGTGATCATGGCCGCATCCGAAGTCGCGGTCACATCCTTTTTCGTCTGAGCCTTTCATATAAATGTAGAATTGCACCGCTGTCAAAATGGCCAGAAGAAAAATAGCGATGTATGAAAGGTAAGCATATTTCATATTAATATATTTTGTCAGATTGCCGGATGCATGAAGATGAAAAAAGAAAAACGTAAACAACATTAAAATGAATGTGCGAAACATGTTCTCACCCCTTTACCAACAGTGATCCGGCTAAGACAATAACGGCGATGTAGGCGATTAAGACAAACACAAAGCGTTTTTTAAAGATGCCGAGCATCATCAGCAGATTTTTGATGTCCACCATCGCTCCGAATACAAGAAAGGCGATAAGTGAGCCGAGTGAAAACGTGCTGCTGAAAGAAGAAGCAATAAAAGCGTCGACCTCTGAACAAAGGGACAGCACAAATGACAGCCCCATCATAACAAGGGAGGAAGATACATCATTCTGCCCGATCGCCAAAAGGGTAGATGTTTTAATATACGTCTGCATTGCCGCTGCGACAAATGCGCCGATGATCAAATATTTTCCGACTGAGAAAAACTCGTCAACTGCATGGCGGAGCGTCCCGCCGAGCTTTTGCAAGAAAGACTGGTTCACATGGGCATGGTGGTGATGGCCGCGTGTCCCGTTCTCGATCAGCTGATTCCCTTTAAATTGATAAGAGATGATCAGCCCGGCAATGAGAGACACCGCAATCGCCAATCCGCCGCGATAGAACACAACATCCCATTTGTTCCCGAAAGCGATGAATGTCGAGAATAAAACAATCGGATTGATGATCGGGGCCGTCAGCATGAAGGCGACCGCTGCGTGAAGCGGTACGCCCTTTAAAAGCAGCCTGCGGGCAATCGGAACGATGCCGCACTCGCAAGCCGGAAACAATACCCCGGCAAATGTCCCTGACAAAACGGCGAGAAATCGGTTTTTCGGGATGATTTTCGCCAACATCTCCTCCGTCACAAACATTTGAATCAAACCTGATATAAAAACCCCGATCAAAACGAACGGAATCGCTTCTATTAATATACTGATAAATATTGAGTTCAGCTGCAGAAAGGATTGTGAAGCCACAAAAAAACCTCCGCGCAAATGTATATTTTTAGTTTCAATCTAGCATTATAACATAAATTGAAAAAGCGGTTTTGTGCGGCGGGGTCAGATAATGGGAGGAGCAGAAGTGACAGAATCAATACATATAAAATCCATACACAGCCTTGAAGGGGAATGTTATGATAAGAATATTCAAAAAATGAAAAGAAGAGGGGAAAGACAAGATGCAGCAGCCTTATGATATGCCGCTAGAACAGCTTTACCAGTATAAACCGGAACGGACGGCACCGGCTGATTTTGAAGAGTTCTGGAAGGGTTCATTGGAGGAATTGTCAAATATAAAAGCGGAGCCTGAGCTTGAACCGCATGAATATCCGGCTGACGGGGTAAAAGTCTACTGGCTTACATACAGAAGCACCGGGGGAGCGCGAATCAAAGGCTGGTATGCAGTACCCAACCGCCAAGGGCCGCATCCTGCGATCGTCAAATATCACGGCTATAACGCCAGCTATGACGGAGACATTCATGATATTGTCAATTGGGCTCTTCACGGTTATGCGGCATTCGGTATGCTGGTCCGCGGGCAGAGCAGCAGTGAAGATACAGAGACCTCTCAACACGGACATGTACCCGGCTGGATGACAAAAGGAATCCTCGATCCGAAAACATATTACTACAGAGGGGTCTATTTAGATGCCGTACGAGCAGTCGAAGTGGTCAGCGGTTTTGCTGAAGTCGATGAAAAGCGGATCGGAGTGATCGGGGCAAGCCAAGGAGGCGGGCTGGCTGTCGCGGTTTCGGCGCTGTCCGATATTCCAAAAGCAGCCGTGTCCGAATACCCTTATTTAAGCAATTTTCAACGAGCGATCGATATAGCGATCGACCAGCCTTATCTCGAAATCAACTCCTTTTTCAGAAGAAACACCAGCCCGAATATTGAACAGGCGGCCATGCGGACCCTGTCTTATTTTGATATCATGAACCTTGCTCAAGCGGTCAAAGCGCCCGTTCTCATGTCGATCGGACTGGTTGACACCATCACACCGCCATCCACCGTCTTTGCGGCTTACAATCACTTGAAAACGGATAAAGAAATAAAAGTGTACCGCTATTTTGGACACGAATACATCCCGCCGTTCCAAACCGAAAAGCTGGCGTTTTTGAGAAAGCACCTGAAATGAATAAAAGTGAACACCCGGTGAAGCCGGGTTTTTTTATGTCTTGATTTAAGAATATATCGTATTATAAGATATAATTAGAGAGGGTGATGAAAATGAATACAGAGAAAATCATAGAAATGATGAATCAGGACTGGACGGATATTTACTACCATCTGCACACAAAGCATGATGATCATTTGTCTCACCACGCGGTTAGAATGCTTCAGCATATCGAAAAAAACCGCTTGGTGACCATTGGCCATTTAGCAAAATTATTGGATGTCTCTCATAATACGGCATCAGAACATGTGAAAAGACTGATACAAAAAGGACTTGTACAGAAAAACCGGGACAGCAGCGATGAACGCAAAGTCTACGTCACGTTAACGCCTGAAGGTGAAGAAGCAGTGAAACGGCATACGAGACTTCATCCGAAAAAACTGCAAAAGGTGCTGGAGCAATTAAATAAGGAAGAAGTCGAAATGATTAAAACAGCATTTTCCTTGTTGAGCCGGGAGGCAAAATCATGTTTTTAATAGTGAAAATCGGGGTTTCTGCAATATTGATCGCCATTATAACCGAAATTGCACGAAAATCGCCTGAAATGGGTGGAATGATTGCGGCATTGCCTCTTGTCAGTCTGCTGAGTTTATTTTGGCTTAGTGTACAAGGGGAATCTTTAAAGCATTTAAGCCAATTCGCGAAAGGCGTGCTATGGGGGTTTCCCGCCACGGCGGTTCTCCTTTTGATCGTGGTTTTGAGTTTAAAAGCATCATTTCCGGTTGTCATTTCTGTTGTGTTTGGAGTATGCGGATGGGGCGGGTGTTTAATGCTGCAAAAGGCTCTCATCCATGCGATATTCGGGTGAAGGGGAATGGAATAAGAAGCCGCTTGTGCTGCCGCACAAGCGGCTGAAACGATCAGGGAGCGGCATACCCCCCTGTATGAGACTGTCACGTATAAAGCTTGGAGTAATAAATCATCCTCGCCGGAAAAGGAACGTCTCTGTATGGCCCCTCGGGCGGGATGGATGTCGACAGAAATCGGAAATAATGGCTCCCGAGTATTTTTAAGTTTATCGGATAAGTCTGGACGGTTTCAGGAGCGAGTTCATAGGAGAATGCTTGAGCTTTAGATTGACTGACCATGAACTTTTGATATTCCCCGTTTTCAAAGCAATATAAATAGCCCTTTAAACGATGCGCTTCCTGGTTGACCAAAGAGATATACAGATCTTCTCGGCCGTTTTTTTCAACCGGGTTTCCTGCTTTGTCAGACAAGTAAATCAATCTTGTTTGAGATGGGCTGCCGCTGTTCATTTGACATTTAACAGGTTCAATGCAAGCAGGATGAGTCGAGAGCCGGTCAGAATGCGGGGCATGTGAAATCAATTCAAAATAGTAGGGTGCTACATCGTCGGCATCCCGATTCCATTTGCAATCGTGCTCAGCCTTTGGGTCGAACATGAAGGACTGGGTGATGATATAAACGATGTGTCTGCCCGCAGGAACATGCTGGAACCTGATTTTGATTTCCTTGGACGAATGAGCGGGAACGATGGATGGAAAGGTTTGCGAGGGCCGGTCATTTCCTTCAAAGAAAACGGATATATGGATGCGGTCTTCGGCATTCGTATGGTTGCAGCAGACGTATGATGCTTGGAAATGGCCTGATGGATCGGTTTGATAGCTTAATTTGTTTCTGTCGATCGTATAAAGGTGATCTGCGTGAAAATAAGTCGATCTGAGGATATGGATAATACCGCCTCCGTTTCACAGTATGGAAAGCCGCCGGAGCACCCGGCAGCTTCTTGCTATTTTTTGATATAAACCTCTGTCCGCTTCTCCAGGAAATCCTGGAGCAAAGCGATCGCCGAGCAAACGGCCCAGTAAATCAAGGCAACTAAAATATACATCGTCATATAGTCGAACTCCCGTCCGCCTACGATTTTTGCCTGTTGAAACAATTCAGGCACGGTGATCATGGCGGCGAGGGAAGACGCTTTAACGAGATCAAGCATTACGTTTGCAAGAGGCGGGAGTGCAATTCTAACCGATTGAGGGACAATCACGTGGCACATCGTCTGCCAGTAGGAAAAGCCGATCGATTTTGCAGCGTCCCACTGCCCTCTGTCAACGGACGACAGGGCCGAGCGGATAATCTCGGCAATGTATGCGGCGCTGTTCATGCTGAAGCCGATTAAGGCAGCAATCAAAGCCGTAAATTGGATTCCGATATAAGGAAAACCAAAATAAAGAATAAATAGAATGACAAGGATCGGAACGCCTCTCATAAACGAAATATAGATTCTTGCCGGCCAACGAAGCAAAGAGATCTCCGACATGCGCCCAAGCGCGATGAAAAAACCGAGAATTAAACCGGCAAACATGCTCGCAAATGAAATAAAAAGCGTATTCCATATGCCTTGCATCACATAAGGAAACGATTTCGCAGCCAATTCTGCATTAAAAATATACTCCCATTGAATAGAGCCCAATTGACATCCCTCTATTTATTCACATCGACATCGACAAAGTCGATATCCTGCTTTTTCGAAACATCGGCACCGCCGAAAAACTTTTTCGAAATCTTTTTGATTGTGCCGTCCTTCAGCATTTCGTCAATCGTCTTGTCGAATTGTTTTTTTAGTTCTGCGTTTCCTTTTTTCATGATCATGCCTTGCTGATGCGGATAGTATTTAAGATCGGGATGAATAGTCAGATCCAGATCAGGCATTGCGGCGAGCGCGAGTTTTTGAAGGTAGTAGTCGTTTAAGATGACATCGGTTCTTCCATTCGCTACATCCTTTAAAAATTGGTCATT
Organism: Bacillus paralicheniformis; assembly: GCF_001042485.2. Taxonomy (GTDB): domain Bacteria; phylum Bacillota; class Bacilli; order Bacillales; family Bacillaceae; genus Bacillus; species Bacillus paralicheniformis. The sequence goes on along the minus strand of NZ_LBMN02000005.1, from coordinate 90,311 downwards.
TGTTGCGTTGTCGTAAATGACTTCCTCAGCTCCGTATTGGCGCGCGATATCCATGTAAACTGTCGTAGCTGCGCCAGCGGCTTTCTTTCCCTTTAAATCTTCAAGCGTGTGGATGCCTGATAGATCTTTTTTGCGGACGATAGCCGTTCCGAATGAATATTTATAAGGCGTAGAGAACAAAAACTTTTCTTTGCGGTCGTCGGTCATTGTAATATCGTTGGCAGCAGCGTCCACTTGTCCGCTCCCCACCGCCGTCAGCATGCCGTCAAAGCCCATTTCTTTAAATTCGACATCCAGGTCGAGCCGTTTAGCCGCTTCACGGATGACTTCCACTTCGTAGCCGGTCAGCTTGTCTTTGCCGGAATCAGTGTCATGATATGAAGTAGGATAAAGGGTTCCCGAAGTCGCCACAACGATCTTCCCTTTTTTCTTTATCTCATCCCAGGCTGTTTTTTGATTTTCAGCCTTATTTTGAGTAGTGCTGCATGCAGCTGTTATAAGAGCGAGCGCTAACACCGTTATCAACAATGTAATGCGCTTATACGTATGCAATTTATTCACTTAAAAAATCCTCCTATTCCTTTAGTCAAGTAAACCATAGCACTGAAGTAGGGATTAGGCAATAAGATAATTAGTATTGGGAAAAAATAAAATAATTGATAGTGCAACCTGCTTTACTTTTTAAGGTGAAAGATGGAATCATAAAGATATTGGTAAATTGAAACACAAGGAGGATAAGAAAAGATGAAAAATATTTTAATCATCAACGGACATGAAGCCTATCCCCATGCAAGAGGACAGCTTAATCACACTATTTTTACAGCGTTGGCGGACAAGCTGGGTGAAAAATATGAAGTGAAAAAAACAGTGGTGGCAGACGGATATCAAATCCCTGAGGAGCACGAGAAATTCAAGTGGGCTGATGCTGTTATTTATCAGACGCCTGTTTACTGGTTCAGTGTTCCTGCTTTATTTAAAAAATATATTGATGAAATTTATGAGTACGGGCTTTTTTATCAAGGGTCTGAAGACTACGGCAGAGGCGGGCTGTTTACAGACAAAAAGTATATGTTTTCAACCACATGGAACGCGTCCAAGGATGTATTCTCCAAAGAGGGGACATTCTTCGAAGGTAAAAGTCTTGATGAAGCGCTCTTTCATTTGCACAAAATGCAGGAATTCGTCGGCATGAAGCCTTTAAAAACATTCTCTGTCCATGATGTCATCAGCAATCCGCAAGTAGATCAATATTTAGCTGATTTGGACGCCCATTTAAAAGAAGTATTTTCGATTTAAGTCAAGAGGTTTGTGCTCAGGCGCAAACCTCTTTTTTCGTTATCCTCTAAGAAAACGTGATACAGTTGAGTATAACCAAAGCAGGGGGTGCTCGCATGTTTTTAAAAAAGCTGACTTTACTTCGGGAAAAAGTTCCTTCTTATGCAAAATATCCATTTTCAATTCCTGCTATTCAACATTTAAAAGAACTGACGTTTCAAAAAAACGTAACATTTTTTGTGGGGGAAAACGGATCAGGCAAATCGACGCTGCTTGAAGCAATCGCAGATAAATGCGAATTTAACACGGCTGGAGGGGGAAGAAATAATACATATGAAGTGTACGGTTCCGGTTCGGATTTGGGAGACTATATCAGATTGTCATGGCTTCCTAAAGTAACAAACGGCTTTTTTCTGCGCGCCGAATCTTTTTATCATTTTGCTACTCATATTGATGAAGTAGACATCACCGGTTTTCGAGGCTACGGAGGCAGATCTCTTCACGAGCAATCACACGGTGAATCTTTTTTATCGCTTTTCAAACATCGTTTTAAAGAGAAGGGAATCTATCTTCTCGATGAGCCTGAAGCTGCTTTATCCCCGGCAAGACAGCTGGCATTTTTGAAAATTCTTCATGATTTGACGAAATCAAACCAAGCTCAGTTTATTATCGCCTCTCACTCCCCCATTTTATTAGGGTATCCGGAAGCCGACATCTTCAGTTTTGATGGTGAACAAATCACTGAAGTGAACTATGAGGATACGGATCATTACACCTTAACCAAGTATTTTCTTCAGCACCGGGAAAAGCTTCTGGCGGAGCTGTTTTTAGATGATGTTTGATCTGAAACGCGTTTCATAGGATATGATAAAGTGCATCCGGATCAAAATACGAAACAGGAGTTGAGCAATATGATTCATCAGCAATTACGCCCATTTCCAAACCATTTCCTATGGGGATCAGCTTCAGCAGCCTATCAGATCGAAGGGGCCTGGAAGGAAGACGGCAAAGGCCTCTCGGTTTGGGATGTGTTCACAAAGATTCCCGGCAAAACGTTTAAAGGAAGCAATGGAGACATTGCGGTCGACCATTACCACCGTTTTAAAGAAGATGTTGCTTTAATGGCCGAGATGGGGTTAAAAGCATACCGTTTTTCAGTCAGCTGGCCGAGGATTTTTCCCCAAGGCAGGGGAGAAGTCAATGAAGCGGGCTTGAGATTTTACGATGACTTGATTAATGAGCTCCTTGCTCATGATATTGAACCTGTTTTGACGCTTTATCATTGGGATCTTCCCCAGGCTTTAATGGATGAATACGGCGGCTTTGAATCCAGAAGGATTATAGAGGATTTCAATACGTATTGCGTTACGCTCTATAAGCGGTATGGGGACAGGGTCAAATATTGGGTGTCCCTTAACGAGCAAAATTACAATTTTAATCATGCCTTTATCACAGCGATGCATCCTCCGGGTGTGAAGGACAGGAAACGCTTCTATGAGGCTAACCATATTGCATTTCTGGCGAATGCAAAGGCAATCGATTCTTTTCGCCGGTATGTTCCCGATGGAAAAATCGGACCGAGTTTTGCTTATTCGCCTGCATATCCGCTCTCCAGCCGTCCGGATGATATCCTCGCTTTCGAAAATGCTGAGGAATTTACAAATTATTGGTGGCTTGATGTGTATTGCCGGGGAACATATCCGGGCATTCCTTTGAAATATCTGAAGGAAAAAGGCTGGGCGCCGACAATTGAGGAGGGGGATATGGAGCTTTTAGCAAAAGGAAAACCTGATTTCGTCGGTGTGAATTATTATCAAACCATCACATATGAAATGAATCCTCTAGACGGAGTAGCGGAAGGAAAGATGAATACGACCGGCCAAAAGGGCAGCAACCAGGAAACAGGTATGCCCGGTTTATACAAAACAAAGAGGAATCCTCATCTTGAGACATCGAATTGGGATTGGGCCATTGACCCGATCGGTCTAAGAATCGGGCTTCGCAGGATTTCCAGCCGCTACGGGCTTCCGCTTTTCATAACGGAAAACGGGCTTGGGGAATTCGATAAGGTTGAAAATGACGGCACAATTCATGATGATTACAGAATTGCCTACTTGCGTGCGCATCTTGAACAGTGCAGACAGGCTTTAAACGACGGAGTCGATTTAATCGGCTACTGCAGCTGGTCTTTTACAGATTTATTGAGCTGGCTGAACGGCTACCAGAAGAGATACGGTTTCGTTTATATTAATCGTGATGAAGAGAATGTAAAGGACTTGAAGAGGATTAAAAAAGACAGCTTTTACTGGTACCAAAATGTCATTCAGACAAACGGGGAAGAGCTTTAGGAGAAGGGCGCCGGTGACACCGGCGCCTTTATTCTTTGATCAGGCCTGTTTAAAATCGAGAATATAGGTGATCTTCGCAGTGCTGCTTTGATCAGGCATAATCGTATAGCATGTCAGCTGATAGACGCCTTGCGGGATGTCGCATGACAATTTCTTGGATAGGACGCTTGCAATTTCGACCCCGCCATGAAGCACGTCGAAAGAAACGGTGACGCGCCTGTTAAAGGAGGGAACCTGTTCCTGGACATTCAAACGAACTTCTACTAATGATGCCGTATTATCGAGAGCTTCAAACGAGACCGCGTGTTCTCCCGCTGTGTAGCCTCTTTTAATATCCTCGTCTGTCCAATCCATAACGGGCGGCTTTCCGCCTTTTTGATAAACGGTAAACTGATGGTATGACATCGTCATTTCTTCTGCTTCCCACTTTTTGATCAAAGAACGTACCTCCAGTGTTATTTAATCTTGAAAAGTATTTTCGTGCCGTCCGGATAATCGCTTACCTGATTGCCCACCCAAGATCCTGCTCCACGGTTATCAGAAGGACTGATATACTCGACGGAAGCACCTGTTCCGCCTTCTTCGCACATGGCCATCGGCCACTCGTCGCGGTCATAGCCCGATTTGGAAGGAACATCTTTTAACGATTCCTTTCGGCGTTCGTCGGCTCCGTCCCTGTCGATCGTACAGATTTTAGAATGCCCTTTCTTGATGGCCTTTCGAATGTGCGCGCCTGTTTCAGGATAGCGGTCCGACGGGAAAATCAGCACTTCATCATAGTCTGAGCCGTTTTGCCGGCCTGAAGGCTGGTGTTCTGAAGTGAAAAAATCGCCGGATATAATGCCGATGATCACGACGGCGACGGCGAGCAAGGTGATCAGCAAAGATTTAATTTTGTCCATTCGTGTTGTCCTGCTTTCTTATAAGTTGAATCACTCAGCCGCAGCGGGCCGGAAGTAAATACAACTTTATTATCGTAAAAATGATTTGAGAAATAAAGGGGAGATTAATAGGTTTTTCCTCCTGAAAAGCTGAATTTTAGTCTATCATATCGCCTTTTTTTAAAATTTTTCCGGTTCGTTTAGAAGGTTTTAGAGGTTCAAAATTTAAATTTCTCATATGGAAGAAAAACTTTCGAGCCCCCTTTATCAAGCTTTCCTGCGCGAATGATATGAAATACAAGACAGAAAAGGAGCTGACTGAGTTGCTTCGTAAGCTATTGAAGGCACTTCAAAACGGTAAAAACCGACGATACAGCAGCAGTGACTACGGACGGAAATCATACAAAAAATACAGCAGCAGCGATTATAAAAGAAAAGGGTACGGTCATCACCATTACAAAAGAAAGCATAAGAAATTTTTCGGCAGCAGCTAAATCGCGTGAAAACATTGATGAGATGGCTGTTTGACCGCCCGCTCAAAAAAGGAACCGTCTTGGAGGGGAGATATCGAATCAACCGTGTGCTCGGGATGGGCAGCTACGGTATCACATATCTTGCCGAAGAACTTGGGAGATCCGGTTTCCGCGTCATCAAGCAGCAGAGAAAGACAAAAGCATGGACATCAGCCGGCCGGAGGTCTTTCAACCGCGAGGCTGAAATTTTGCGGGAATTGGATCTGCCTGCCGCGCCCCGTATATATGAGGTGCTTCAAGCGGCCGGCGAGCGGTTTATCGTAATGGAATATATCGAAGGAAAAACCTTTGAAGATTTGCTCTTTTATGATGGACATGTCTTTGATGAACAGCAAACGATCAGCATATTGAAGGAAGTGCTTCACAGCGTTTCATTTCTTCACAGGAGAGGGATTATTCACCGCGATTTGAGGATTCCCAATTTGATTGTGAGCGGAGGAACGATCCGCATTATAGATTTCGGACTAGCATGCCATCTGACTGAAAGAGAACGTGTTGATGACCGGCACCCGGAAAAAAGGCTGATGCGTGCTGTTTCCGTCAAAAGTGACTTTTATGCGCTGGGACATTTCGCATTGTTTCTCCTGTACTCCGAGTTTACTCCGTCCGGCGAGGAAGAAAAAAGCTGGGAAGAAGAACTCTGCCTATCGTCCGGGTTTACATCCGTTCTGAGGAAGATGTTGCAAATTGATCAGCCGTATGAGCGTGCAGAAGATATTATCGGCGACTTGACTTCCTGTACGGCGAAAAAGATGAAGCAGCCGTTTTAACGACAGCCCAGCGTGTCGACAAACCCTCGCAGTCGTTGTCAGGCCTGCTAAGTCGGTCTGACGAATAGAAGGAGGATCGGGAGGCTGACGTTCTGAGGCGTCCTGCCTGAATACCGCGTCATTATATCCTGTGAAAGTCTTCTCCGATGCTCGGCCTTCCTAGACTGTAAGGGATGCGGGTCACGCTGAAAGGATGACAAAATCCCAAAACTAAAAGTCGTTTTGGGATTTTGTCAACGCGAGAAGATTAATTTTTGTCCCCAATTTCAACTTAAATCGTTTGCTCTTCACTGCATTCCCCTTTTTGTTTCACCAGTAAATACATATCGGTTAAGACGGAGACGTTTTGACAAGATGAACAAAAAACCCCGTTGTGAAAACGGGGTTTTAAACAATTTGAAAGCCTAAAGTTCCTCTGCTTTTTCGGCTTTTTTTGTTTCATACTGTTTTTGTTTATTTGCGATGTAGCTTCTGGCCTCTTGATGCATACGCTGTTTCAGTTTGTAGACTTCGCTGTTTTGATAGATATGTGAATTGTAGTTTAGCGGAGATGCATTTTTCCCTTTTCCTGTTGCGTCGATCAAGGCGGAGTAGTCGGACTGGATCATTTGCTGAATTTGCTCAGAGGCCGAGTATTCTCTTTTGAGCAGCCCGTCAAGATCCTCGACAGCTTTAATCGTGTCTTTTCTGTTTTGGTTTGCAGCATCGAGCTGCTGTTTGATTTCATCGGAAGAGAATGGCTGTAGCGATATTAAATCATCAATCTGTCCTAAAATATTCGACAGTTCTTGTTGCTGTGCAGAGACCATGTTTTGAGAGTGAATGTGGACATTTGCAAGCTCCTGTTCAAGAAATTGAACATCAACGAATGTGTCCTCTGAAAGTCCGGCATTTTCGGCCGCAGCAGATACACCATTCAGAAACTGAATCTGCATATCAGCTAAATCCAGCCAGCCGTCTACGATCCCTGATTGGTCTCTGTAAAACGCTTTAATGGCATCAGCGCCTTTTCCTTGGAACTCATCAAGTTCTGTGACGCTGTTTAACGATTGTTTTAAGCTGACGAGCTGTTCTCTCAAGTTTTTATATTCATCAGATCTTTGCTTCATAGCTGATAATAGGGTTTCCGCTTCGTAGACTTTCATTGGAAATCTGCCCTTCCTGCGACTTATATAGTACAGAGTGTACCACTTTGTCACAGGGGATTGGGCAATAAATCCTGAATATCCATGAAAATGAATCTTTGTGATCAAATTTGTAAGCTCTTTAGGCTTTTTGTCGTGATAGGAGACTTTTGATTTAATAGTTAATTAGTCCCTTTTATGGCGGAGTTGTGTCGTCGGACTGAAGAAAAGCAGACAACTAAAAATGTGAAATACTGTGAACAACACAATTGAAAATGTGATGATATGGTATCTTAAAATTAAATATTAAATAAAAAAGACTCGGAATATTGTAATTAAACATAATTGACTACTTTCTCATGCTTGATTAGTATAATAGTAAAATATTTTTAAAAAAGGATATTTTTAAAAGGGGGGATCGGGATTGAATGAAGAAGGTTACCGGCTTGGAATTGATATTGGAGGAACTTTTACCGATCTTACATTGTTAAACCAGGCGGACGGGAGCATGACCGCAGTTAAAACGCCGACCGTTCCCGAAGATCCGGCCCAAGGGATCATCAACGGTTTGGCTCTCTTGAAGACCCAGGGTGTTCACCCTTCAGAAATTCATCACTTCGTACACGGCATGACAATCGGTTTGAACACATTATTACAACGCAAAGGGGCTGATATTGCTTTATTCGTAACCGAAGGTTTCCGTGATATTCTTTCGCTTCAACGCCTCCGGCTTCCGATACCGTACGATTTTAGATCGAGAATGCCGGAGCCCCTTATTCCCCGGAAAAACGTGTTTCCCATTCAAGAAAGAATGCTTTATGACGGCTCTGAAAAGCTGCCGCTCCATAAGGAAGAGATCGATGAGGCGGTTGGACAAGTTTTAAGAAAAGGATTAAAAGGAATCGTTGTTTCTTTTTTGCACAGCTATCGGAATCCGCTTCATGAACGCCAGGCTGCAGAACGGATCAGACAAATAGCACCTGAGCTTGAGGTTGCAACGTCTGCGGAGCTTTGGCCGCAAATGAGGGAATACGAACGGACGGTTATGGCCGTCGCAAACCTATACATCAAACCGAATGTCCATCACTACTTTCGAACGCTGAAAGAGAGGCTCGCCCTGGAAGGAATTTCAGCGCAGCCGTTTATCACCCAGTCTAACGGAGGACTGATGGACATTGAATCGGCTGCCGAGGCACCTGTCAAAACGCTTTTTTCCGGACCGGCAGCAGGGGTCATCGGTGCCATCAGAACGGCGGAAACCGCCGGAGAGGCGAATATCATCACATTTGATGTCGGAGGAACTAGCGCGGATATTTCGATTGTTGAAGAAGGGGAGCCGACTTTTACACAGTCAAATCAAATCTCTGGATTTCCGATTACGATTCCGTCTGTAGCGATGTATTCGATCGGTGATGGCGGAGGGTCGGTGGCATGGATTGACAGCGGCGGTCTCTTGAAAGTAGGACCGGAGTCAGTTGGATCTGATCCGGGGCCGGCTTGTTACGGAAAAGGAACAAAGGCCGCACTTACAGATGCGTTTCTTATATGTCATTATTTAAATCCAAACCGGTTTGCATCAGGAAATATGAAACTGTACCGGGAAAGATCCGAAAAAGCGCTCCTCCCGGTTGCCGAATATTTAGGCACAGATGTGGAGCAGGCCGCGGATCAGATGATTCAGGTTGCGCTTGCCAATATGTACACGGAACTAAGCAATGTTATGGAGCAAAACGGGTTTGACCCGCGTGAATTCAGCCTCATGGCCTTTGGAGGCGCAGGACCGGTCACTGCTAATTTTTTAGCTGAGGAAATTCAGGCCAAAAATGTGCTGATCCCGCCGCATCCGGGAACCTTGTCCGCTTTGGGCGCACTGACGGCGGATTTTATTTATGATGCTGTATGTTCAAGACAGGTGCTGCTTGAACAAATAAAAACGGCCGAGTTAAAAGCGGAGTTTGTAAGGCTGCAAGAGCAAGCGGAAACATGGCTGCGGAAACAGCAGGCGGAGATGCTGCCGGAAACCTCTCTTCTTTACTTGCTTGATGCCCGTTATAAAGGTCAGGCATACGAAATTGAGCTCCTTGTTTCACCGGAATGCCTGGAAGGCAAAAGCACGAGTGAAATCGCGGACTCCTTTCACCTCTTACATGAAAAGCAATATGGACACAGCGATGAGAAAGCAAGCATTGAGTTGATGAATATACGCGTCCGCATCATAGGCAAGACACCGAAGCCGCCAGGCGGTAAAGGAGGCCGAAGTGATCTGCCCGAGGCTGAACCGGTCAGCCAAAGAAAGATCATCATAAAAGGCGGTACATATCAAACCGCTGTATACCAACGTTCAGATTTAAGTTGCGGTCAGAGAATAAATGGGCCGGCCATTGTTGAGCAAGATGATACAACGACGCTGATTTTGCCAAATTGGAGCGGAAAAACTGATCATGCCGGAAATTTGATCATTGAACGGAAGGAGAGCTGACCATGCGCACAGATCCTGCCCGGCTGGAAATGATGAGAAGCTACTTTAACGCGATAGCCGCGGGAATGGGACACGTTATTGAACGGACGTCCTTTACCACATTTGTAAAAGAGTCAGCTGATTTCGCTACTGCGCTTGCGACGCCGGAAGGGGAGTTTTTCGTTTATCCGAAAACGGTCGGCGTCACGATTTTTTTAGGCCTTTCATTAAAACGTATCATCGAAGAAAGCGGCCCATTTGAACCGGGAGACATTATCCTCACAAATGATCCCTATACAACGGACGGATTGGCGACCCACTTGCCTGATATACATGTGGTGAAGCCGATTTTCATAGAGGGCGAGGTCATCAGTTATGCGTGGTGTTTTGTCCATTGCAGCGATGTCGGCGGCCTTGTTCCGGCAAGCATTTCGCCGACAGCGACAGACATCCATCAGGAAGGCCTGAGAATACCGCCGGTAAGAATTTACAAAGCGGGAAGAGAAAATCGCGATATATTGAATGTGCTGCGGGCAAACAGCAGGGTTCCCGACTTAAATGAAGGGGATATTCATGCGATGGTGGCCGCGGTCAATACGGCGGAGAACCGATTGACAGAGATGGTCGGCAAGTTTGGAAAAGAAGCGGTCCAACAAGGAATGGATGATTTGCTCGAACAAGCAGCGATGAGAGCCGGCCGGGTGATCAGCGGGATTCCGGAAGGCACATACAGTTTTTCAGATTATCTTGATGACGATATGATTTCTGACGTTCCGATCCGCTTGGCTGTTACGGCAAACGTCACGGGAGGGGAAATCACATTGGACTTTTCAGACTGTGATCCCCAGGTGAAAACCGCATTTAACCTTGTCACTAATGGAAGCAAACATTCATTTCTATTTCAGGGCCTGATCAACTTTATCATAAGTGAAGACCCGTATATTCCGGTTAACGGGGGACTGACAAGGCCGATCAAAGTTATCGCTCCGAAAGGTACGCTCGTTCATCCGGAATATCCAGCGGCCGTCGGCATTCGTCATTCGATTACGATGAGACTTTATAATGCCGTACTGGGCGCTTTGGCCAAGGCGCTTCCGAAAGCTGTGCCTGCAGCAGGCGCCGGTCAGTCAGCGATTGTCGTACTGTCGGTTCCCGGCGAATCAACGGGCGGCCGGAAGATGTCTGTGGTCGAACCGATGGGAGGCGGAGGAGGCGGCCAGCATGACATGGACGGAGCAGACGGTATTGACCATGCATCCGGATTTTTAAAAAATACGCCGATTGAAAGCCTTGAACAGCACATTGACATCCATGTCCGCCGCTATGAGCTGATTAAAGATACCGCCGGAGCCGGTTTTCACAGGGGCGGCCATGCAATCGGGCTGGAGTTTGAAGCGACGGCGCCAGAATCAATTGTGACCGCAAGAGGGATGGAGAGAATGCGATTTCATCCGTGGGGGCTCGCCGGGGGAACGGCAGGAGCGCTCGGACGGGTGCGTCTTTATCCGGAGCAGCCTCAGGAGAAAACGATTTCGAAGATCGACGTTCTAAAGCTCAACAAAGGGGATGTTATCAGCATTCATTCGCCTGGCGGCGGAGGCTGGGGAGATCCATACAGCCGGGAAGCTGAATCGATTTTGAGGGAAGTTGAATCGGGCTTGCTGAGCCCGGAAGCAGCATACCATCAATACGGCGCGGCTGTAAAAGAAAACGATGCAGGCTCATTCATTATTGATCTGGAAGAAACAGCTGAAATCAGAAAAAAGAAAGCAGGCGAACCTCGGAAACATTGGGATTTCGGGCTTGCTAGAGAAGAATACGAACGGTGCTGGACAGAGGAAGCCAGCAGCACATTGGCCCGGATTCTGCGACAGTTTCCGGCTCATCAAAGATCACATGTTAAACATCTAGTCCACCGTTATTTTTCAAAAGAACATAACGGTTCGATCAGCAAAGGCGATGTTGCGGCCGCTGTGGAAAAACTGGCTGGCAAAAATAACACGGGAATGGTGAGATGACAATGAAAAGTAAAATTTCTGCTTTATTTATTCTGTCTCTTGTAGCGGTGCTCCTTCTTTCGGGCTGCGGCGGAAAAGGTAGTCAGGAAAGCAAACAATCAGATACAGTCGTTATCGGCGTCTATGGAGGCGATTGGGAAAAACATATTAAGCCTAGCCTCGAATCTTTTGAAAAAGAAACAGGGCTGAAGGTCAAAGTCGTCGCAGGGACAGACTCTGAGTGGTTTACAAAGCTCAAAGCTGCAAATGGCAGAAATGCTCCGTATGATCTCTTAATCCTGCAGCCGGATACGATTCACAGGGCACAGTCGGCGGGATTACTGGCGCCGATTGATCAGGAAAAGGTTCCGAATGTCCGCGATCTGTATCATTCCGTTCAGAAACGCTTCACTGATGATGGAAAGCAGTATGCGGCCGGTTTCAGTATGGGGCAGCTCGGAATTGTCTACCGAAAGGACCTTGTACCGCAGGAGCCTAAACGCTGGACGGATCTTTGGAACAGCAGCTATAAAGGTCATGTGGCCATATCATCGCCGGCTTATTCGGCGGGACTTCAGTTTTTTGTAGGATTAATCAATGCCCAGGGCGGCCTGGAGTCAAATGGGAAAGACGTGGATAAAGCGTTCAACAGTTTGACGGATTTAAAGAACAACATAACAGCCTATCCCGATAATCCGGGCTCGATACAAACACTTTTGGAACGCGGGGATGCATGGGTTGTCCCGTTTTGGGACGGACGCGCTTTTTCTTTGCAGGACGCCGGTCTTGACCTGGGATTTGCATATCCCGAGGAAGGTGCCGTCGCAGCAGTTGCAAGCTGGGCTTTGATGAAAGGAAGCCCTAATCAGGATAACGCATACAAGCTGTTAAATCACCTGCTCAGTCCAAAAGTGCAAGGAGATTTTGCCGATAGAACATTTTACGGCATGGCCAATAAAAAAGTGAAATACAGCGATAAATTAAAAGGAAAGATTAAAGTAGGGGAGGACTATTACAGGAATTTAAAATGGGTTGACTATGAAGTCGCGGCAAAAGATCTAGGCGATTGGACAAATCGCTGGAATCAAGTACTTGGCGGAAAATAGGTGACAAACATGAGCGCAATTCAGATTCAGCATGTCAGCCGGCATTTCGGAAACACCATCGCATTGGAAGACGTACAGCTTGAAGTCAAAGAAGGGGAATTTTTCTCTCTCCTCGGTCCGAGCGGCTGCGGAAAGTCAACGCTCCTTCATATCATTGCCGGGTTCCTTGAACCGACGTCAGGGTTTGTATATATAGGAGGAAGAGATGTAACTGATTTGCCGCCATACGACCGACATATTGGAATGGTTTTTCAGGATTATGCTTTATTCCCGCATCTCAGCGTATTTGACAATGTTGCATACGGATTGAAAGTTCGAAAATGGCCCCGCCGCAAGATTGAAGAACGGGTGATGGAAAGCCTCGCCCTTGTCAGGCTTGAAGCGTTTGCTAATCGCATGCCCCGTCAGCTGAGCGGGGGCCAGCAGCAGCGGGTGGCGATTGCCCGGGCATTGGCGATTCAGCCGTCTGTGCTATTGCTAGACGAGCCGCTGAGCAACTTGGATGCGAAACTTCGAAAAGAAATGCAGACGGAGCTGCGCAGCATCCAAAAGCGCGTCGGTATTACAACGATTTTAGTGACGCACGATCAGGAGGAGGCTTTAAGCTTATCAGACAGAATTGGAATCCTCGGCTGCGGCAGGCTTCAGCAGCTCGGCACTCCGTTGGACGTGTACCGCACGCCTGCTAATCAATTTGTCGCCGAATTTATCGGACAGGTCAATTTGCTGAAAGCGCGTGCGTCGAAGATACAGCCTTCATCAGGCGTTTATGGCTATGAAGCGGTCGATTTTGAAATATATGAAGGTGTTCCGCTGACTTTTGAAATCAGCCGGAATCTCTTAAAAAAATCCTCTGTATTGTTCATGGTGCGGCCCGAGAGAATCTCAGTCTCTTTCGAGAAACAGAAGAACAGGCTGATTGAAATGCCTGCAACGATAACGGAAGTCAGTTATGCCGGGCATGCTCTCAGGCTGAAAGCCGCTGTTTTCAAAGGAGAATGGATCATTCAGGCGCCCGATCCTCAATTTCCAAGATTGCCGAAGGCGGGGGATCAAGTGTATCTTTCTTTGGATCCGGACGATTTTGTTCCGCTCGATGTAAAGGAGGATGCAGATGGGTGCTCTTGAACAAAAACGGTTTTATTGGGTTTTGCTTGTTCCCGTCCTTTTATTTCTCGGCGTTTTTCTCGTGTTGCCGCTTGTTCTGCTGCTGTTATTAAGTTTCAGAGACGTGGACGCTATGATGAATACGCTCGATACGTACAGTTTTTCTCAATATGTCGAAGTGTTCTCTTCGGACATTTATTTGAAAACCATCGGTATAACGCTTTGGACGGCGTTGAAGACCACTGTATTATGCCTTGTGATGGCGTATCCGGCAGCATATTTACTCGTTAAGGCGCCGACCGGCAGGCTGCGGGCTTTGTTTTATATATTGCTTGTTTCTCCTTTACTGACCAGTGTTGTCATTCGGACGTTTTCCTGGATTGTGCTGCTTTCGCAAAACGGGATCGTCAATGAGGCGCTTATCAGCTTGAAGCTGATTGAAAAGCCCCTGCCGCTTTTATGGAATATGAACGCCGTCATCATCGCATATGTCCAGGTTATGCTGCCGTTTGCTGTGCTGCCGCTTGCCGGTTCTTTAAGCGAAATGAAACCGGATCTTAAATTTGCTTCGATGAGCCTTGGAGCGGGGAGGCTTCGGACATTTTTTTTCGTGACCTTGCCAATGACGGTTCCAGGATTGCTGACAGGAGCAATGATCGTGTTTTCGCTTTCGGCCGGAAGCTATATTACGCCTCTTCTCGTCGGCGGAAGGATGCAGCCGCTGCTGCCGTTATCAATCTATCAGCAGGTCATGCAAGTCTTTCATCTTCCTCTTGCAGCAGCTATGTCGATTACTTTATTAGCCGTTGTCAGCGTGGTTATTGGAATCCTTGGCTTTTTCCAAAAGCGTTGGGAGGCGAGAATAAATGGGTAGACAATTGCGCCGTTTGTCTGGGGGAAAGTGGATTGATGTGTGCGTTTGGGCGGCGGGTTTATTGGTATACCTTTTTTTGGCGCTGCCTGTATTTGTGATTATACTGTCGGCTTTCAGCCCGGACGAATATCCGAAGTTCCCGCCATCAGGCGTCTCACTGCGCTGGTTTGCCGGAGTTTTCAGCAGCAGCGGCTGGATGGAATCGATTTGGGTCAGCGGTATGCTGCTCCTCGTTGTAACGCCTCTTGCGGTGATCCTCGGAACAGTTGCAGCCTATGCATTGGCGCGACTGAACTTTCCTGGAAAACAGGGGATTCAGGCTTTTATTTTATCGCCGTTGATGATTCCCCAAATCGCATTAGGTGTGTCATTTCTCTATTTATTGACAATGCTTGGGATAAACGGCACATTTGTCGGGTTGGCCGCCGGGCATATGTTGATCAGCCTTCCGTATGTCTTACGGACGGTCGGCGTCAGCATGGCGAACGTGGATCCGAAACTTGAACTGGCATCCATGAATCTCGGCGCAGGTCCATGGTATACCTTTTTTCATGTTACCTTGCCGCTCATTAAACCGGGAATCATTGCGGGAGCCGTTTTTGCCGCTGTGACGTCATTCGGGGAAGTATCCATCAGTCTGTTTGTTTCTTCACCTGCTGTCACGCCTGTACCGGTGCGCACGTTCAGCTATATTGACCAGACGTTTGATCCGAGCGTTAATGCGATTTCGGTTATTTTTATCACAGTTTCAGTGATCGCGCTGATCATCATCGAGCGGACGATCGGGCTTTCAAAAACCGTGTAGCAGGCGAAACTCAGCCTGCTTTTTTGTATGGAGCATCGGAAGTATTTCAAGATACCGTTTAGGATGAGACAGTTCAGCGGTTTTTCGTTCTGCTTCAATGTTTTCGCAAGCTGTTTGTCTTTTCTCGTCAGTTTAAACGGCCGGGTAAAAGAAACGTTTTATTTGAATGAACATTGTAAAAGGAAACGCCTAAGCCTTAACGGATTTTCATGGTTTATTCATGAAGTTAAGGCTGTTTTTTTAATATTTTAATATACTCTTTATCTAGGATTTGGAATTTTTTGCGGAATTAAGCGATTTTTTTCGTTTTCCCGCATATTTTTTTATTGATTTCGGGATCACGCATTAACATTCATGGATAACATTCGGCATCCCGCATGAAACTTTTCACCTATTTTTCGGTGAAAAAAACAAAATTTTCATTTAAAGTGAACTGTGAGCAGAAAATGAATTTATATCAATAAAAGCAGATAAAGGCAAACCTGCGGAAACGCAGGGACGCAAAGCCATGGCCTAAGGTACTGACGGTGCTACGGTTGACAGGTTGCCGAATAAACAGGGAGTTCGCCCGTTTTTATTCGGGTGGGCTCTTTTCTTTTTATTTCCAATATAATGTTTTATTGGAAATGACAAATCTGTGACAGCGTTTTTCGCTCATCGCAATACCGCAACATTGCATTGCGGCTTGGCTGTTCGCATCGTCATACATAGCAAGAGATAAAGGAGGAATAAAGAATGGGAAACACATTTTACCCGCTGACACATGCTCAAAGGAGAATTTGGTACACGGAAAAGTTCTATCCCGGCACAAGTGTTTCAAATTTGAGCGGCTTTGGAAAATTAAAATCTGCCTCCGGAATCGATTCCGGGTTATTGACTGAAGCCATTCGCCAGTTTGTTCGTACGAATGAAACCATGCGATTCAGGCTGATGTTTGAAGGAGAGGATGAGCCGAAGCAATATATAGCGGAAGACGAACCTTTCCAGATTGAATGTTTTGACGCTTCAGAAAGCGGAGGAGCAGACGGCGTTCTTAAATGGGGACAAGCTGAGGCGCGCCGGCCCCTGCCTTTGTATGGAAGTCCGCTGTTTAAATTTGCCGTCGTTCGTATCAGTGAAGAAGAAAGCTGGTTTTTTGCAAAAGTTCATCATATCATTTCCGACGGTATTTCGATGACGATCCTGGGCAACCGCATTACAGACATTTATTTGAAGCTTGCCAAAGGGGAAACCGGCCTCGAACCTGTTCAGTCATCATTTACGGAACATATTCAGAGTGAGTTGGAGTATGAAAATTCGAAGCGGTTCCAGAAGGATAAAGCATATTGGAACGCACAATATGAAGTGATCCCAGAGCCCGTATCGTTAAAGTCGAGCGATACGTATCAGATCCAATTGGATGCAGCCCGCTTTTCAAAAGAGATTTCCCCCGCCCTGTATAAAAAAATTCAAACGTATTGTAAGGAACACAATATAAGTGTACTCTCCCTGTTCTTATCGATTTTGCACATCTATATGCACCGGATAACCGGACAAAAAGACGTCGTTCTCGGCACATTTATGGGTAACCGGACAAATGCAAAAGAAAAACAGATGCTCGGGATGTTTGTGTCGACGATTCCGATGAAAGCCTCCATTGATGTACACCAGGACTTTAGTGCATTTGTGCAGGAAAGAATGAAAGATCAGCTGAAGATCATTCGGCATCAAAAGTATCCGTACAATCTGCTGATTAATGATTTGCGGGAAAGACAGCCGCATGTCAGCAAATTGTTCTCCGTCTCACTGGAATATCAAGTTATGCAATGGCAGCGGAAAGAAACGTTGTCATTTCTTACAGAGCCGATTTTCAGCGGCAGTGAAGTAAACGATATTTCCATTCACGTGAAAGAGAGATGGGACACCGGGACGCTTGCGATTGATTTTGATTACAGGGAGGAGCTTTTCACCTGTGAAGAAATGGCCGTTTTATATGAACGGCTGATGACGCTGCTTGAAGATGCCCTGCTGTTTCCGCAAAAAACAATCGCCGAACTGGAGATTGTTCCCGCTTTTGAAAAAGAGCGGCTGTTAAAGCGTGCATCAAGCCAAACCATCGCATATGACAAGAACATGACCTTGCACGGTTTATTCGAACAAAAAGCAGCCGATCATCCAGAAAAAACCGCGGTTGTATATGAAGGACAAAAACTTTCGTACCGCGAGCTGAATGAACAATCAAACCGTCTGGCAAGGGCGCTTCGAAGAAGAGGTATCGGGCCTGACGCACCGGCTGCGATAGTGATGGAGCGGTCAGAGCGGGTTATCACGGCGATACTGGGCGTTTTGAAAGCCGGCGGAGCTTATGTACCGATCGATCCCGGATTTCCGGAAGAAAGAATTCGCTTTATGCTGGAGGATTCAAAGGTCAAAGCGGTTATCACAGACAGCGGGCTGACTTTTGAAACGACCGAAACTGTGCGGTTCAGCGAAGCGCTTTCTGAATCGCAGGAAAACGGTCATCCGTCTTCAGAGGCAGGCGCCGGGCACCTTGCATATATCATTTATACTTCCGGTACAACGGGCCGCCCAAAAGGCGTCATGATTGAACACAGGCAGGTCCACCACCTTGTAAGAGGGCTTCAGCAGGCCGTTGGTACATATGATCAGGATGATTTGAAGCTTGCACTTCTGGCTCCGTTTCATTTTGATGCTTCCGTTCAGCAGATTTTTACGTCTCTATTGCTCGGCCAAACGTTGTACATCGTACCGAAAAAGACGGTTTCCGACGGACGCGCTTTATCGGATTATTACCGCCGTCATCAAATCGATGTGACAGACGGTACGCCGGCTCATTTGCAGCTTTTGTCTGCGGCCGATGATCTTTCAGGTGTCAAACTGAGGCATATGCTTGTTGGAGGAGAGGCTTTATCAAGGGTCGCAACGGAAAGGCTGCTTCAATTATTTGCAGAAACAGCTGAATCCGTGCCTGCTGTTACGAATGTTTACGGCCCGACTGAAACTTGTGTGGATGCTTCTTCTTTTACGGTTACAAACCGCGCAGACCTTCAAGGCGATACGGCCTATGTCCCGATCGGCCGGCCGATTGGAAACAACCGTTTTTATATTTTGGATGAAAACGGTGCACTCCTTCCTGATGGTGTCGAAGGGGAATTGTATATTGCAGGAGACGGGGTCGGCCGAGGCTACTTGAACTTGCCTGACATGACCAGAGACAAGTTCTTGGAAGACCCGTTTGTCCCCGGAGGTTTCATGTATCGAACAGGAGATGCTGTACGTTGGCTTCCTGACGGTACGGTTGATTTTATCGGCCGAAAAGACGATCAAGTGAAAATCCGCGGCTACCGGATCGAGCTTGGCGAGATAGAGTCGGTGCTGCAAGGAGCCCCTGCTGTCGGAAAAGCAGTTGTCCTCGCGCGGCCTGAAAGCGGCGGCAGCCTTGAGGTTTGCGCTTATGTCGTTCCGAAACAAGGCGGAGAGATTCATATACAGAGGCTGAGGGAGCATTTATCCAAGCATCTGCCTGACTATATGATACCTTCCCGTTTTGTCGAGCTTGATGAAATACCGCTGACTGGAAGCGGCAAAGTCGACCGGAATGAGCTGCTTCGCCATGAAGTCTCTGTCAGCGGGGCTGCAGAGTATGCGGCGCCGAGAAATGAATATGAAGAAAAAATGGTGGGTATATGGCAGGAAGTGCTCGGAGCTGAACAAGTCGGAATCCACGACCAGTTTTTTGAACTGGGCGGCCATTCTCTCAAAGCGATGGCCATGCTGGCAAAAATTCATAAAGCTTTCGGTGTCGAGGTTCCGTTGCAAGTCCTATTCGAAAAACCGACAGTGGCGGCGTTAAGCAGCTTTGTTTCTGAAGCGGAGAAAGACGGATACACGGTAATTGAACCGGCGCCGGAAAGTGACGATTATCCTCTCTCATTGGCGCAGCAGCGAATCTATATCGTCAGCCAGCTGGAGGATGCCGGAGTCGGCTACAATATGCCGGCCGCGGCGATGCTTGAGGGCACCCTCGATGTTCAGCGCCTTGAAGCTGCTTTTCAAAAACTGATTGATAGGCATGAGGCGCTGCGGACTTCGTTTACAGTTGTCGATGGCGAGCCGAGGCAGAACATTCATCAAAGGGTTCCGTTCAAGATTGAGAAGGTTGAAGCAGATGGGAAGCCGATCGAACAAATGGCAAAATCTTTTGTCCGCCGCTTTGATCTCGCCAAAGCTCCGCTGCTGAGAGCGGGTCTCGTCCGTCTCGCAGACGGCAGACATTTGCTGTTGTTCGATATGCATCATCTTGTGTCTGACGGCGTGTCGATTTCGATCATATTGAATGAGCTGGCCGCGCTGTATAAAGGGGAAGAACTGCCAGAGCCGAACTTGCATTACAAAGATTATGCCTTCTGGCAAAGGACGCAGGCACAAGAAGGTTTTCAAAAAGAAGAGGCTTATTGGCAAAGCGTGTTTGCCGGCGAGCTTCCCGTACTGCAGCTGATAACGGATGAGCCGAGGCCGTCTGTTCAAAGCTTTGAAGGAGACAGGGTATCCGCAGTCCTGCCAAAAGACATAAAAGAAAAATTAGCCGTGCTGGCAGAGCAAAACGGCGCGACATTGTATATGGTCATGCTGGCCGCATACAACATGCTGCTAGCAAAGTACTCCGGGCAGGAAGATGTGATCGTCGGGACGCCGGCGGCCGGCCGCAGACATTCCGATCTGGAAGGAATCATCGGCATGTTTGTCAATACGCTGGCGATCCGTTCAAAAGTGGAGCCGGGCAGAACGTTAAGAGACTTCCTGCACGATGTAAAGAAAACGGTAATCGACGCTTTTGAGCATCAGGATTATCCGTTTGAGCGGCTCGCGGAAAAGGTTGGTGCATCGCGCGATTTAAGCCGTCATCCTGTCTTTGACACGATGTTTATTTTGCAAAATGCATGGGAAGACATTCCGATGCTCGGCGATTTGCACCTCTCGATTTATGAAACGAACTTCAATATTGCAAAGTTCGACCTGACGCTGCAGGCAAAAGAAGAGCAGGGACAATTGATTCTTGATTTGGATTACAGTACGAAGCTGTTTAAAAAAGATACGGCTGAAAGGATGCTGAAAGCGTATTTGCACCTTCTCGAGGGCGTGACGGCTGATCCGCTCCGCAGAATCGGCGAGTACAGCCTTTTGGCAGAAGAGGAAACGAATCGTCAGCTCGTCGCGTTCAACCCCGCGGCAAGCGATTATCCGCGGGAGAAAACGATCGTTCAGCTATTTGAGGAACAGGCGGCAGAAAGAGGCGGACATCCCGCTCTGCAATTTGAAGACAAAGTATGGTCCTACGGTGAGCTCAATCGGAAAGCGAACCAATTGGCGAGGCGCCTCCGCGAAAGAGGTGTGCAGGCCGGCACGACAGCAGCCATTCTTACCGCCAGGTCGGCTGAAATGGTCATTGGCATTCTCGCTGTGCTGAAAGCCGGCGGGGCTTATGTGCCGATCGATCCGGATCATCCGGAAAAACGCATGCAACATTTCTTCGAGGACAGCGGAGCGGCGGTTCTTTTAACGCAAAAGGCGATGAAGCCGCTCGCTGAGGCGGCTGAATTTGGCGGTGACATCCTATTTCTTGAGGATGAACAGCTTTATATGGGAGATGCGTCTGATTTGCGCCTTCCGATTTCACCGGAAGCAATGGCAAATCTAACGTATACATCCGGAACGACAGGGACGCCTAAGGGCAATATGGTTTCTCACCGGAATATTTTGCGTACGGTAAAAAACACGAATTACTTGGATGTGATGACATCCGACATCGTTCTTTCGATTTCAAATTATGTGTTTGACGCCTTTATGTTTGATGTGTTCGGTTCATTGCTGAACGGAGCCAAGCTGGTGATAGCTCCAAAAGACACGATTCTTGATATGAGCCGGCTCGCACATGTACTTGAAAAAGAAAAGGTTACCGTCTTAATGATCACGACCGCATTATTCAATCTGCTGACAGACATGCGGCCGGACAGTTTGAAGGGACTCCGCAGGGTTCTGTTCGGCGGCGAACGTGCGTCTGTCGATCATGTCAGAAGAGCCCTGAACACAGTCGGCAAAGGACGGCTGCTTCATATGTACGGCCCGTCTGAGAGCACTGTTTTTACAACCTATCATCCAGTCAACGAAGTGCCGAACGACGCGCAGGCTATACCAATCGGGAAGCCAGTCAGCAATACGGAGGTTCTGATTCTTGATTCATTCGGCAATGTACAGCCGACAGGGGTTGCGGGAGAATTATGCGTCGGCGGAGACGGCCTCGTCCGCGGTTATTTTAACCGCCCGGAACTGACGGCTGAAAAGTTTACGGAACATCCGTTCAAAACCGGTGAGAAGATTTACCGGACGGGTGATATGGCGAGATGGCTTGCCGATGGATGCCTTGAATTTATCGGCCGGATTGATCATCAGGTCAAAATTCGCGGACAGAGAATCGAGCTCGGTGAAATCGAGCACCATCTCCTCACACATGAAATGATTCAGGAAGCCGCTGTTCTTGCTGTTGACACCGGGGCGGGAGATCAAATGATCTGTGCTTACTTTACGGCCGATCAGGAGCTTTCGAGTGAAGAGCCTCGCCGACATGCGGCAGAAGGTCTGCCGGGCTACATGATCCCGTCCGTGTTTATGCAGCTGCAGGAGCTTCCGCTCACAGGCAATGGAAAGGTCGACAGAAGGGCGCTGCCTGAGCCGGATGTCGCGCAGGCCGCGCAAAAGGAATATACGGCGCCAAGGAGCCGAACAGAAGCACAGCTTGCCGATCTTTGGCAGGAAGTGCTCAATGTACCGAAAATCGGTGTGCATGACAATTTCTTTGAACTTGGCGGACACTCTTTAATCGGAATGACGCTCATTGCCCGTATCCAGCAAGAAATGAATGTTGACCTGCAGCTGAAAGATTTGTTCCAGGCGCCGACAATCGAAACCTTGGCGCAGGCTGCGGCAAAAGCTGAGAAAAGATCAGCCGTTTATATTGAAGCGGTGCCGGACCGGGAAACGTATCCGGTATCTTCGGCGCAAAAACGGCTGTACGTCCTTCAGCAGATTGAAGGCGCAGAGAAAAGCTATCACATGCCGGCTGTTCTCCAGCTTGAAGGGAAGCTTAACCTGAAGCGCCTCGAGTCTGCCGCGCAAATGCTGATCAAGCGCCATGAAGCATTCCGCACCACGTTTGAAATCAGGGACGGCGAACCTGTTCAGCGGATTTCGGATGCTGCGGAATTGACCATTGATGTCATTGATGCAGATGAGCAAGAAGCGGAAAAGCTGATTGCAGAGTTCATCAGGCCGTTTGATTTAACAAAGGCCCCGTTATTTAGAATGAGTATCATACGTTTCACGGGAGAAAAACATCTTTTGCTTGTGGATATGCATCATATCATTTCAGACGGTGCTTCCGTCAGCGTCCTGATCGATGAGATGACAAGGCTTTATGCGGGAGAGGCGCTTGAACCGCTGAGGATTCAGTATAAAGACTTTTCTGTATGGCAGCGGCATCTGCTGACAGAACGGCACAAAATGCAGGAGGAATACTGGCTCAAAGAGCTGGACGGCGAACTGCCTGTTTTGACGCTTCCGACAGATTATCCGCGTCCTTCTGTTCAAACGTTTGAAGGAAGCCGTCTCAGCTTTGCGCTGAAACCGGAGCTTGTCCAGCAGTTGAGAAGACTGGCCAAGGAAACGGACAGCACTTTATACATGGTGCTCGCTGCCTCATACAGTGCGCTTTTATCGAAACTGAGCGGACAGAGCGAGGTCATTGTCGGCTCTCCGGCTGCCGGGCGGCCGCATGCTGATTTGAGCCGTATCATCGGCATGTTTGTCAATACGCTTGCAATAAGAACGCGTCCTGAAGGAGACAAGCCGTTTTCTGCATTCCTTGAGGAAGTGAAAGAAACGACGCTCGGCGCGTTTGAGCATCAAGATTACCCGTTTGAAGAACTCATCGAGAAGCTGAACATCCAGCGCGACATGAGCCGAAACCCGTTATTTGATGCCGTCTTTTCAATGCGAAATGCCGATTTGAAAGACTTGTCAATGGAAGGGATCACACTCAAGCCGTATGATTTTGCCCATCAGACCGCGAAGTTTGATCTGACGCTGACAGCGGCGGAAGAGGACGGACTTCTCGTTTTTGAAATGGAATACAATACAGCTCTCTTTAAGCATGAATCGATCGAGCGCTGGAGCGGGTACTGGGTCAATCTGCTCGAAGCGGTTGCCGAAAATCCGGATGCCTGCCTGTCAGAGCTTTCGTTTCTGGATGAAGCGGAAAAACGGCGGATCGTCCAAAAATGGAATGAGACGAAGCTGGCTGTGCCGCAGGACAAAACGATCCATGAGCTGTTCGAAGCACAAGTCCTCCGTACGCCTGACCGCGGGGCAGCGGTTTACAACGGGGTGAAGTGGACGTACAAAGAGCTGAACGCGCGGGCGAACCGCCTGGCCCGGCTGCTGATCGAAAAAGGGGCCCGTCCTGAACAGCGGATCGGGATCATGGTCAAGCCTTCGCTTGAAATGGCCGCTGGCGTACTCGGAATTTTGAAAGCGGGAGCGGCCTATGTGCCGATCGATCCTAGCTATCCGGCCGAGCGGATCGGATACGTGCTGAAAGACAGCGGCGCAGAGCTGCTTTTGACGCAAACAAACTTAGCCGCACCTGAAGAATTCAGCGGTGAAACACTTCTTCTCGATTCGATGCTGAGCGAAGAAATCACAAAAGACGATGAGGTGAACCCGCAGGCAGGTACACAGCCAAACAACCTGGCCTACTTGATCTACACCTCGGGTACGACCGGCCAGCCGAAAGGCGTCATGGTCGAACACCAGTCGCTTGTGAACTTGTGCTATTGGCATAACGACGCCTTTAAGGTCACCGAAGAAGACAAAAGCGCGAAATATGCCGGCTTCGGCTTTGACGCTTCCGTCTGGGAGATGTTCCCGTACTGGATCGCCGGAGCGGAGCTTCACATCATCGATGAAGCGATCCGAATGGATATTACGCGCTTAAATCAATACTTTGAAGAGAACAAAATAACGATCACGTTCCTGCCGACACAGCTGTGCGAACAGTTCATGGAGCTGGACAACCAGTCGCTGCGCGTGCTGCTTACGGGCGGAGACAAGCTGAAACGGATCGCAAAACGCTCCTACACGCTCGTCAACAACTACGGACCGACAGAAAACACAGTCGTTGCGACGAGCGCGGCGATTGATCCTGATGAAGGAATGCTTTCAATCGGAAAGCCGATCGCCAATACGCGGGCGTATGTGCTCGGACAAAACAACGAAGTCCAGCCTGTCGGCGTCGCGGGCGAGCTGTGCATCGCCGGCCGCGGGCTTGCGCGCGGCTACTTGAACAAGCCGGAGGAAACAGCGAAGCGTTTTACGGAAGACCCGTTTGTCCCGGGCGAGCGCATGTACCGGACGGGGGACGCGGTCAAATGGCTGGAAGATGGACGGCTTGAGTACATCGGCCGGATCGACCAGCAGGTGAAAATCCGCGGCTTCCGGATCGAACTTTCTGAAATCGAAGTCCAGCTCGCGCGCCTCTCTGAAGTGCAGGAAGCCGTCGTCACCGACATCGAAGACGCCTGCGGCAACAAAGCGCTGTGCGGCTATGTCGTTGCGAATCAACAGCTTGATACAGAAAGCTTCGCCCGGAAGCTGGCGCAGACGCTCCCGGACTACATGGTACCGGCATTCTGGGTGCAGCTTGATGAGCTTCCGGTTACGTCGAACGGAAAAGTCGACCGAAGGGCGCTGCCTCAGCCTGACGTCGAAGCGCAGACAGCCGAATACAAAGCGCCGCGCACGGAAACGGAACAGTTGTTGGCGGACATTTGGCAGGAGGTTCTCGGTCTGGACCGAATCGGGATCACAGATAATTTCTTCGCGCTCGGCGGGGACTCGATCAAAGGAATTCAAATGGCAAGCCGCCTTCAGCAGCACGGGTGGAAGCTGGAGATGAAAGACTTGTTTCAGCACCCGACGATCGGAGAGCTCAGTGCTTATGTTCAAGCGGCCGACGATCAGCCGATCGATCAGAACCCTGTCGAAGGCGAAGTCACACTGACGCCGATCCAGCGCTGGTTCTTTGAGCGCCGATTTACGAACGAGCATCACTGGAATCAGTCGGTTATGCTTCACGCTTTAACGGGATTCGACCCGGAAGCGGCAGGCAAGGCTTTAACCAAGCTGATCGAACATCATGACGCACTTCGCATGGTTTATCAGCGAAATGGAGACGGGATTGTTCAGTACAACAGAGGGCTGGAAGAAACAGCGGTTCGCCCTGAAGTCATCCGCTTCAATGAATCTGGCGCTGAACTTGAAGCTGCCGTGTTGAAGGCATCAAACCGGATTCAAAGCAGTATCGATTTAACCGAAGGCCCGCTTTTGAAAGCGGCGATCTTTAAGACGGATCAAGGCGATCATCTTCTCATCGTCATTCATCATCTCGTTGTGGACGGAATCTCATGGAGAATCCTCCTTGAGGATTTCGCCGCCGGGTACGCCCAGGCTGAAAAAGGGGAGCCGATCATTCTTCAAGACAAGACGCACTCTTTTGCTGAATATGCGGCTCGCCTGAAAGAATACGCAGGGTCAAAAGCTTTCGCAAAAGAAATCGGCTATTGGCAGGAAATCGAACAGGCGGAGACGGCAGCGCTCCCGAAAGACGATGAAGCAGAGGACAAGCGGATGCACCATACGAAAACAGCTGAGTTTTCTCTTTCAAAAGAAGAAACGGAACAGTTGATGACAAAAGTTCATGAAGCATATAACACGGAAATGAACGACATTTTGCTTACGGCGTTGGGCTTGGCACTGAAAGAGTGGACGGGGCAGGAAGACTTTATCATCTGCTTAGAGGGACACGGCCGGGAGGACATCATAGACGGCTTGAATATTTCCCGGACGGTCGGCTGGTTTACGAGCCAGTTCCCGGCGCTGATTCAAATCCGCCATTCAGGGGATATCGGCTATCAAATCAAACAGACCAAAGAAGAATTGCGCCACATTCCGAATAAAGGAATCGGCTATGGCATTTATCGTTATTTGACTGAAGAAGGCAAAAAGGCGCAGCCGATCAAGCATGATATCAGCTTCAACTATTTGGGCCAGTTTACAGAGATGGCGGATTCGGGTCTGTTCACGAGATCCGTCTTGCCGTCCGGTGACCCGCTCAGCCCGGAAACGGAAAAACCGAATGCGCTAGACATCGTCGGCTATATCGAAAACAGCATTTTGACAATGTCAATCGCTTATCATTCACTCGAATATAAAGAAAGCACCATCGCCGCTGTCGCCGCAAGCTTTAAAACCTATTTGCTGCAATTGATCGATCATTGCTTAGAGCGGGATGGAGGCGAACTGACCCCGAGCGATCTTGGAGATGACGAACTAACGCTTGAAGAATTAGATAAATTGATGGAAATTTTCTAACAAAAAAACGAGGTGCCTTATGGGGAAACAAAAGATTCAAAAGGTGTATCCTTTGACACCGATGCAGGAAGGAATGCTGTACCACGCAATGCTTGATCCGGAATCTTCCTCTTACTTCACACAGCTGGAGCTATTCATAGACGGGGAATTTGATTTGGGGATCTTTGAAAAAAGCGTGAATCAGCTCGTGCGTTCATACGATATTCTCAGAACGGTTTTTGTTCACCAGCAATTGCAAAAACCGCGCCAGGTTGTCCTGGCTGAACGGCAGGCAATCGTGGAATTTGAGGATCTTGCCGACTTGGATGAGGAAAAGCAAAACAACCGGATTGACCGGTATAAACAAGAGGTACAGGCGGCCGGGTTTAATTTGGCGAAAGACATGCTGTTTAAAACAGCGGTCTTTCGACTTGACCGGAACAAGTACCGTCTCGTCTGGAGCAACCATCATATCGTGATGGACGGCTGGAGCATGGGGATATTAATGAAACGCCTTTTTCAAAACTATGAAGGGTTTCGAGCAAACCGGACGGTTCCGCTTGATCAGGGAAAACCGTATGCGGACTATATTAAATGGCTCGGCCGGCAGGATAAGGATGAAGCGGCATCCTACTGGGAACACCGCCTTTCGGGTTTAGAAAGTCCGAGCGTCATTCCCGGCGGCAAACCGCGGCCGGATTCAGAATCGTACCGGAACGAGGAGTTTACGTTTGTTTGGGACAAGAATATGGTGGATGCCCTTCAACAGGCGGCAAACCGCTGTCATGTCACAGCTCCCAACCTTTTTCAGGCGATTTGGGGAGCGGTTCTTGCCAAATATAACAGAACCGATGATGTGGTGTTCGGCACGGTTGTGTCCGGGCGCCCATCGGAAATTGACGGAATCGAGCATATGGCAGGGCTGTTCATCAACACGATCCCTGTCCGTTTAAAGGTCGATCAAAACGCATCGTTTGCCGAGCTGTTCAAACAAGCGCAGCAGCATGCGATTGACGCGGAGCGGTACGACTATCTCCCGCTCTATGAAATTCAAAAGCAATCGGCATTGGACGGCCGCTTGATCAGCCATCTTGTCGCGTTTGAGAACTATCCGCTTGATAAGGAGCTTGAAAACGGAACGATCCATGAGCGGCTCGGCTTTTCCATCAAGGCTGCCGAAGCTTTTGAACAAACGAATTACGACTTTAATTTGATCGTTTATCCGGGAGCGGAGTGGACGATTAAATTGAAATACAACGGCGCGGCTTTTGACGCGGCTTTCATTGAGCAGGCCGCCGGGCATTTAACGAGACTCGCAGAAGAGGCGATTGCAAATCCCGAATCAAAAGCAGTCAGCGCCGACATGTTATCAAAACAGGAGCAACAAACGCTGCTCGCTTTTAATCAAACAAAATCCGATTATCCAAGAGAAAAGACGATCCCGGTGCTGTTTGAAGAACAGGTTGAAGCGTCTCCTGACAAAACGGCTGTTGCCGCTGACGGAAGAAGCCTGACTTACCGCAGGCTGAATGAAAAAGCCAATCAGCTCGCGAGAAGCCTGAAAGCTAGAGGCTTGATGCACGGAAATGCCGCCGCCATTATGATGGAGCGGTCGCTTGAAGCAGCAGTCAGCATGCTGGCGGTGCTGAAAGCAGGCGGCGTGTACGTGCCGATCGATCCCGAATATCCTGAAGAGCGAATTCGCTTTTTGCTCGAAGACAGCGGGGCAAAGATCGTCCTTACAAAAGACAGTACGCAGATGTCGCTGGAAGGGTATGAGGTGCTCGCCGTAAATGCGATGGATGCAGAAAAAGAAGATGCCGCCAACCTTGAACATGTCAACAAGCCCGAAGACCTTGCCTATTACATTTATACATCCGGATCGACGGGCAAGCCGAAGGGTGTGATGGTCGAACACCGCAATATCGTCCGCCTTGTCAAAAATGCGGGCTACATCCCGCTGAAGAGCGGTGTGAAGATGGCGCAGACGGGGGCTGTCAGCTTTGACGCCAGTACATTTGAAGTATTCGGTGCGCTGCTAAACGGAGGGACCCTTTATCCCGTCCCGAAAGAGACGCTCCTTGATGGAAAACAGCTCAAAATGTTCCTGAAGGAAACCGGAATCACAACAATGTGGCTGACTTCGCCTCTTTTCAATCAGCTTGCTCAGCAGGATCCGGGAATGTTTGCAACCTTGAACGATCTGATTATCGGCGGAGATGCCCTTGTTCCTGGAATCGTCAACAGAGTCAAACGCGAATCACCGGAACTCTCGCTTTGGAACGGATACGGGCCTACCGAAAATACCACATTTTCGACCTGTTTTTTCATCGATCAAGCATATGAGAGAACGATCCCGATTGGAAAGCCGATCGGAAATTCAACCGCCTATATCGTTGATGAATACGGCTCGCTTCAGCCCATCGGTGTGCCCGGTGAGCTGTGTGTCGGCGGAGACGGGGTGGCGCGCGGCTACTTGAACCAGCCTGAGCTGACAGATGAAAAGTTTGTCGGCGATCCTTTTGCCGAAGGGAAGCGGATGTACCGCACGGGCGACTTGGCAAAATGGCTTCCCGACGGGAATATCGAATTCCTCGGCCGGATCGATCATCAAGTGAAGGTTCGCGGCTTCCGGATCGAATTAGGCGAGGTTGAAGCGGCTTTAGCCCGCCTTGAGGGAATTTCAGAAGCGGCCGCTGTCATTCGGGAAAACAACGCCGGAGAAAACGAGATTTGCGCCTATTACACTGGCGCGAGGCCGGCCGCGCAGCTGCGGACAGAGCTGTCCCGATCGCTTCCGGAGTATATGATTCCGGCCCATTTGATCGAACTTGAAAGCATGCCGCTGACAGCCAACGGAAAGGTTGACAAACGTCAGCTTCCTGCTCCTATCGCTGAAGAGACTCGCAGATTCGAAGCGCCAAAAAATGAAACGGAGGAAATTTTGGCGGCAATTTGGGAAGAGATTCTCGGCATCGAGCAGCCGGGAATCGATGACAACTTCTTTTCCATCGGCGGACACTCGTTGAAGGCGATGATGCTGACAGCCAAAATACAAGAGCAGCTCCAAAAAGAGGTGCCGATCAAAGTATTGTTTGAAAAACCGACGATCAGAGAGCTGGCCGAATTTCTTCAAGGGGAAACAAAAGAGGAAACCGCTCCGATTACGCCGGCACCGTCCCGTCCGAATTATCCGGTGTCGTCGGCCCAACGGCGCATGTACATCCTCAATCAGCTCGAAGAAGCAAGCACGAGCTACAATGTGCCGGCGGTTCTGCTTTTGGAAGGCGAATTGGATAAGGAGCGTTTGGAAGCCGCGTTTCGGGCTTTGATCGGCCGCCATGAAACATTGCGGACATCGTTCGAATTAATCGATGGAGAAATCGTTCAAATCATCCATCAAGACGCGGTTTTTCACCTGACGGAATCAGTGGCTGAAGAAGCGGAAGCCGAAGCGGCGATCAGAGAATTTATCCGGCCGTTTCAGCTGAATAAGGCGCCGCTCGTCCGGGCGGAGCTCGTTAAGCTTGAAGAAAAGCGCCATCTGCTGATGATCGACATGCACCATATTATTACGGACGGAAGCTCCACCGGCATATTGATTCGCGACCTGGCCGGATTCTACCACGGAGAAGAGGCGCCTGCCCCTAAGCTCCACTATAAAGATTTCGCTGTGTGGCAAAACGGGCCGGAGCATCAAGAGAAATTGAAAGAACAGGAACAGTATTGGCTCGACATTTTCAAAGGCGATCTGCCTGTTCTCGATCTGCCGCACGATTTTCCGCGGCCGTCAAAACGCAGCTTTGAAGGCGACCGTGTCGTCTTCGGAATCGATCAAAAACTGACGGCAGACATTCAAAAGCTGCTTTCTGAAGCTGATGCGACACTTTATATGTTCCTGTTGGCTGCGTTTAATATCCTGCTTTCCAAGTATGCGTCACAGGATGATTTGATCGTCGGATCGCCTGTGGCAGGCAGAACCCATCCGGATTTGCACAGTATTCCGGGCATGTTTGTCAATACGCTTGCGCTTCGCAATCGTCCCGAAGGGGAAAAAACGTTTAAGCAGTTTTTGCAGGAAGTCAAAGAGACAAGTCTTCAAAGCTTTGCCAAGCAGGACTATCCGCTTGAAGAACTGATTGAAAAACTGCCATTGCCGCGGGATACAAGCCGAAATCCGCTGTTCAGCGTCTTTTTCAACATGCAGAACATGGAGGTCCCGACGCTGAAACTCGGAGATTTACAGATTTCGTCTTACTCGGTGCGCCACCGCACGGCGAAGTTCGATCTGTCGCTTGAGGCTGTGGAGCATGATGGCGAAATCGGTTTGAGCTTTGACTATGCCGTATCCTTATTTAAAGAAGAAACGATTCGGCGCTGGAGCGGCCACTTCTTAAATGTGATTAAAAAAATCTGCGAAAACCCCGGCATTAAGCTCCGGGACATCGAACTGCTTTCAGTCAAAGAGCGCGCACTTTTGCTGGAAGAAGGGAGGCACAGTCGGGCAGAAAGCCTTGAGGAGCAGCCGTTTGATGTACGGTTTGAAGAGAAGGCGGACGAAATGCCTGATCAGCCGGCCGTTGTCTGCGGGGAAACGATCCTCACATACCGCATGCTCGACGAAAAAGCAAATCAGATCGCAAATGTGCTGCGCAGCGAAGGTGTCGGAAAAGACGATGTTGTCGGCATTATGTTGGAGCGCTCTGCAGAGGTCGCCGCAGCGATTCTCGGCGTGATGAAATCAGGAGGCGCTTTTTTGCCGATTGATCCGGAAATGCCGATGAGCAGGGTGCAATATATGCTGGAAGACAGCGGAGCCCGCTGGCTCTT
Source organism: Bacillus paralicheniformis (assembly GCF_001042485.2). GTDB lineage: Bacteria > Bacillota > Bacilli > Bacillales > Bacillaceae > Bacillus > Bacillus paralicheniformis. Next base: position 58,740 of record NZ_LBMN02000005.1, on the reverse strand, counting down.
AACAGAACCTTCCCATCAAGCGGAACTCGCGGATTGGTATACCGGGAGATTGATAGATGTCAGAAATGACACGCTGATGGCTAGTAATAAACGGCCGCATCCAATCATAGACGGAGCGAGTCTGGCGTACATCATCTACACATCCGGAACGACGGGCCGGCCAAAAGGCGTTCAGCTCGAACACCGGAATCTGGCAAACTATGTTTCCTGGTTTATCAGTGAGGCGCACTTGTCATCTTCGGATAAAACGATGCTTTTGTCTTCCTATGCGTTCGATCTCGGATACACGAGCTTTTTCCCGGTGCTGCTTGCCGGAGGAGAGCTGCATATCGTCCCGAAAGAAACGTATACAGAACCGGAGGCATTTACTCATTATATCGGTGAACAAGGGATCACATATATTAAGCTGACACCGTCGCTTTTCCATACGGTCGTTCAGCCGCAAAGCTTCGCTTTGGCAAAGGGGCTTCAGTCATTGAGACTGATTGTACTAGGGGGAGAAAAAATCAATCCGAAAGATGTGGCGCGGTTCCATTCCCGCTATCCGAACACCAGATTCATCAATCATTACGGTCCGACGGAAACGACGATCGGAGCCATCGCTAAACCGGTCGAGCCGGACATGATCGGACAATTGGCCGAGCGTCCGACGATTGGACGGCCGATTTCGGGCGCCGGGGCACTGGTATTGGACGCCTCCCGCCGGCTTGTTCCCGCCGGAGCGGCAGGCGAGCTGTATATAACGGGAAGCGGGCTTGCGAGAGGATATGTGAACAACCGGGAACTCACGGCTGCGAAGTTTATCGAAAATCCTTACACACCGGGCACATTCATGTACCGGACAGGGGATCTCGTCCGCCGTCTTCCGAATGGAGAGATTGAATTTTTGGGGCGGACGGATGATCAGGTGAAAATCCGCGGCTACAGAATCGAATTGAAAGAAATCGAAGAAGCCTTTATCGGACTTGATGATATAGAGCGAGCGGTCGTTCTTTCCTTTACGACTGACTCGGGGTTAGACGAACTGTGCGCTTATATTCAAGCGAAACGACAGCTGCCGGTTTCCGAACTGAGAGAGCGTCTTTCCGAGCGGCTGCCGTCGTACATGATCCCGTCATACTTCGTAACAGTGGATAAAATGCCGCTTTCGGCAAACGGAAAAGTGGACCGCAGTGCGCTCCCGGAGCCGCAAAGTCTAAACGGACGAAGCGATTCGTATAGAGCGCCGTCAACCGAAATTGAAAAAGCCCTCTGCGGCATTTGGGAAGAGGTGCTTGGCGTTCGGAAGGTCGGACTTGACGATAATTTCTTCGATCTTGGCGGACATTCATTAAAAGGAATGATGCTGACAGCGGAAATCCAATCCAGGCTCGGAAAAAAAGTACCGTTAAAAACGTTGTTCGATTGTCCGACCGCCGGCTTGCTCGCCCGCAGTATTGAAGCATCAGAAGGACAGTCACAACAAAGCGCGATTCAGCCTGCCGAAAAACGAGACTGGTATCCGGTTTCATCCGCTCAGCAACGGATGTATGCCCTCCATCATTTTGAAAAGAACGGAACGGGCTACAACATGCCGTCTGTCCTCATGATGGAAGGCGTGCTTGATACGGACCGTTTAAGACGGGCGTTCGCCGACTTGGTGAACCGCCATGAATCATTGCGAACCGCATTTGTTGAAATCGATGGCCGTACCGTTCAAATTGTCCATGAAAAAGCGGACATTGACTTAAAGGTTATTCATATTCGTGAAGAGGACGCAGAAGCGGAAATCAACCGCTTTATCAGACCGTTTGATCTCAGCACCGCCCCGCTGATCAGAGCTGAGCTGCTTTCCATCAGCTCTACGCGCCATCTGCTTTTGATTGATACACATCATATTATTGCGGACGGCGTTTCCAGAAGCCTTTTCGTCAAAGAAATCGCACAGCTTTATAAAGGCACTTCGCTCCCTGAGCCGAAGCTGCACTACAAGGATTATGCGGTGTGGCAGCAAGAATATGACCAGCAAGAAAACATTCGGAAACAGGAAGATTTCTGGCTCCGTCAGTTTAAGGAAAGCGTGCCGGAACTCAGCCTTCCGCTCGACTTCCCGCGTCTTCCTGTCCAAAGCTTTGCTGGTGACCGTGTTCACTTTAAAGCATCAAAAGACGTTGCCCTTAAAATCCGCCGTTTGACCGCGGAAACAAACACGACGCTGAATATTGTGATGCTCGCCGTTTTTAACCTGTTTTTAAGCCGTCTATCCGGTCAAAACGATATTGTCGTCGGTACAGCGGCAGCGGGCCGAACGAATACTGATTTGAAAGACATGCCGGGAATGTTCGTCAATTCGTTGGCGCTGAAAAACCATGTGCCTGGTCAAGCATCATTCAGCGAGTTTTTGGAAGAGGTGAAAAACAACAGCCTCGCAGCCCTCGACCATCAGGACTATCCGTTTGAAGAGCTGATCGCCAAGCTTGATTTGCCGCGCGATATGAGCCGGAATCCGATGTTCAATGTCATGCTGACAACGGAAGATCCTGATAAAGAGACGCTCGATTTAGACGGTCTGACAATCAAGTCGTACGAGATTTCACATGCTGCTGCCAAGTTCGACCTGACACTTGGGGCTTTTGAAAAAGATCATGAAATTGGTCTTCAGTTCGAATATGCAACAGATTTGTTTACGAAACAAACGATCGAGCGCTGGAGCGGATATTTGCTTAATCTGCTCGAAGCGGTTGCCGAAAATCCGGATGCCTGCCTGTCAGAGCTTTCACTTCTGGATGAAGCGGAAAAACGGCGGATCGTTCAAAATTGGAATGAGACGAAGCTTGATGTGCCGGAGGACAAAACGGTCCATGAGCTGTTCGAAGCGCAAGTCCTCCGCACGCCTGACCGCGGGGCAGCGGTGTACAACGGCGTGGAGTGGACATACAAAGAGCTGAACGCGCGCGCGAACCGCCTGGCCCGGCTGCTGATCGAAAAAGGGGCCCGCCCTGAACAGCGGGTCGGAATCATGGTCAAGCCTTCGCTCGAAATGGCCGCTGGCGTGCTCGCAATTTTAAAAGCGGGAGCGGCCTATGTGCCGATCGATCCTAGTTATCCGGCCGAGCGGATCGGTTACGTGCTGAAAGACAGCGGCGCAGAGCTGCTTCTGACGCAAAGCGGATTAACGGTGCCCGACACATTTACCGGAGACGTGATCGATTTAAATGGAGAAGCTTCCATTCTGGACGGCGAGCTTTATCCAGAGGATGACATCAATCCAAACGTGGAAGCTCAGCCTGACAACCTGGCCTACTTGATCTACACCTCGGGTACGACCGGCCAGCCGAAAGGCGTCATGGTCGAACATCAGTCTCTTGTAAACTTGTGCTATTGGCATAACGATACATTCACGGTCACCGAAGAGGACAAAAGCGCGAAATACGCTGGCTTCGGCTTTGACGCTTCCGTCTGGGAGATATTCCCGTACTGGATCGCCGGAGCGGAGCTTCACATCATCGATGAATCAATCCGGATGGATATGACGCGCTTAAATCAATACTTTGAAGAGAACAAAATAACGATCACGTTCCTGCCGACACAGCTGTGCGAACAGTTCATGGAGCTCGATAACCAGTCGCTGCGCGTGCTGCTTACGGGCGGAGACAAGCTGAAACGGATCTCAAAACGCTCCTACACGCTCGTCAACAACTACGGACCAACGGAAAACACAGTCGTCGCGACGAGCGCGGCGATCGATCCTGATGAAGGAATGCTTTCAATCGGAAAGCCGATCGCCAATACGCGGGCGTATGTGCTTGGGCAAAACAACGAAGTCCAGCCTGTCGGCGTCGCGGGGGAGCTGTGCATCGCCGGCCGCGGGCTTGCGCGCGGCTATTTGAACAAGCCGGAGGAAACGGCGAAGCGTTTTACGGAAGACCCGTTTGTGCCGGGCGAGCGCATGTACCGGACGGGGGACGCGGTCAAATGGCTGGAAGACGGGCGGCTTGAGTACATCGGCCGGATCGACCAGCAGGTGAAAATCCGCGGCTTCCGGATCGAGCTTTCTGAAATCGAAGTCCAGCTCGCGCGGCTCTCTGAAGTGCAGGAAGCCGTCGTCACCGACATCGAAGATGCCAACGGCAACAAAGCGCTGTGCGGCTATGTCGTTGCGAATGAACAGCTTGATACAGAAATCATCGCCCGTAAGCTGGCGCAGACGCTCCCGGACTATATGGTACCGTCATTCTGGGTGCAGCTTGATGAGCTTCCGGTTACGGCGAACGGAAAAGTCGACCGAAGGGCGCTGCCTCAGCCTGACGTCGAAGCGCAGACAGCCGAATACAAAGCACCGCATACAGAAACGGAACAGCTGTTGGCGGACATTTGGCAGGAGGTTCTCGGTATAGACCGAATCGGGATCACAGACAATTTCTTCGCGCTCGGGGGAGACTCGATCAAAGGAATTCAAATGGCAAGCCGGCTTCAGCAGCACGGGTGGAAGCTGGAGATGAAGGACTTGTTTCAGCACCCGACGATCGGAGAGATCAGTTCGTATATTGAATGGGCAGACGCTAAACCGATCGATCAAGGCCCAGTCGAGGGCGAAGTCACACTGACGCCGATCCAGCGCTGGTTCTTTGAGCGCAAATTTACGAACGAGCATCACTGGAATCAGTCGGTTATGCTTCACGCGCCTTCAGGGTTTGACCCGGAGCTCGTCGAACAGACATTGGCGGCATTGACAGAGCATCATGATGCCTTGCGCATGGTGTATCAAAAGAAAAACGGCCGCCTCATTCAATATAACCGCAGGCCGGGCGACCGTTCGTTTACCTTTCGAGTGGTTGACCTTCGATATGTCACCGACATTAAAACGGAAATCACCGCCCAGGCAAACCGTCTCCAGGCAAGCCTTGATCTCGAAAACGGACCGCTTGTAAAGGCTGAACAGTATCAAACTGCGGAAGGCGACCATTTGCTGATCGTCATTCACCATTTGGTGATCGACGGCGTGTCATGGCGGATTCTGCTGGAAGACTTTGCATCAGGCTATTCGCAAGCCGCACAGCAGCATGACATTGTCTTCCCTGACAAAACCAATTCGTTTAAAGATTGGGCAAAAGATCTTGAGGCATATGCGCAAACTGAACGCTTTCTTAAAACGGCCGATTATTGGCGCAGACTTGAACAAGAGCATATTTGCGAGCTGCCGAAAGATCGGGCTGCCGCAGAAAGAAAAGCGGAAAACACTTCTGCTGTTACGTTTGAATTAAGCGAAGCGGAGACGCGTCTGCTGCTGACGAAAGTGCATGAGCCGTATGGAACGGATATCAACGACATCCTGCTTTCCGCCCTCAGCCTGACGATCAGAGAATGGACGAACGGCTCCAATATTTGCATCAATATGGAAGGACACGGCAGGGAGGAAATCATTCCAGGGATGAATATTTCGAGAACGGCGGGATGGTTTACCGCGCAATATCCGGTTATTTTAAAAAGCGAAGCAGCGGCAGAATTTCCTGAGACCATTAAAAACGTCAAAGAAACCCTTCGGCGCATTCCTGACAAAGGAATCGGCTACGGCATTCTTCGCTACTTAACAGACCGGAAAAAAGCCGGTGCCGATTTTTCGATCAAGCCTGACATCAGCTTTAACTACCTCGGGCAGATCGACAGGGAGGTGCAGACCGAATTCTTCGGACCTTCTTCTTATGATATGGGCAGACAGGTTTCTGAAAGGTCTGAAGCACTCTATGCGCTGAGCTTCAGCGGCATCATCAGCAAGGAAAGATTCATCTTGTCATGTTCATTCAATACAGAGGAATATGACAGACAGACCGTACAAGGGCTGATGGACAGATTCAAAGCTTCCCTAACGGCATTGATCGACCATTGTACAGCTAAAGAGGAGCGCGAATTTACACCGAGTGATTTTTCTGCCGGCGATCTTGAGATGGAAGAAATGGGCGACCTGTTTGACGTTCTTGAAGAAAACTTGAAATAAACACCGAGGACTTGCCCGCTTGTTAAGCGGGCGAGCCTATGAAAGGGGGATACGATCTTGAGCCAGTTCAAAAAAGAACATGTCCAGGACATATACTATTTGTCGCCGATGCAGGAAGGGATGCTGTTTCATACGCTGCTGCATCCGGGGCAAGGCTTTTATATTGAACAAATCAGCATGCAGGTGAAAGGCTCTTTTCAAAAAGATATATTGGAAAAAAGCATGAATGTCATCATCGATAGGTATGATATATTCCGAACCGTTTTCGTTCACGAAAAAATGAAACGTCCGGTTCAAGTCGTTTTAAAGGAAAGGTCGTTTCAGGCAGAAGAAATTGATCTATCAGGACTTTCTGAAGCAGACCAAAATGAGAGAATCGAAGATTATAAACGAAAAGATAAAGAAAAAGGGTTTAACCTCTCAAAAGACATTCCGATGAGAACCGCGGTTTTTAAAAAGGGACAGGACCGTTACGAATGGGTGTGGAGCTATCATCATATTCTTCTGGACGGATGGTGCTTCGGCATTGTCGTACAGGAACTGTTTGAAGTGTACAACGCGCTCCGCGAAAACAGGCCATACAGCCTCGGGCCCGTCAAACCTTACAAAGACTATATTAAATGGCTTGAAAGTCAGGATAAACAAAGATCGCTGGCTTACTGGGAACATCATTTAGACGGATTCGAAGGGCAGACGACGTTCAGCGAACAGCGGAAAAAACCGGAGCAAGCCGGCAATCAGCCGGAAGAACTCCTGTTTACCCTTCCAAAAGAAGATACAGAAGCGTTCACACAGCTTGCAAAAGCGCATCATACCACGTTGAGCACGGCTCTTCAGGCGGTCTGGTCGGTGCTGCTCAGCCGCTATCAGCGATCCCGCGATCTGATCTTCGGTACAGTTGTGTCAGGCCGCCCCGCTGACATTCAAGGTGTCGAGCACATGGTCGGTTTGTTTATCAATGTCGTCCCGAAACGGGTGACCTTTGGCGCGCAAACGACCTTTACAGAGCTGGTCGCTGATTTGCAGAAGCAGGCGCTCGAAGCTGAGCCGCATCAATATGTGCCGCTCTATGATATTCAAAGTCATATCGCAGCGCCGAACTTGATCGACCACATTATCGTTTTTGAAAATTATCCGCTGCAAGAAGCCAACAAACAGCAGGAAGAAAAAAATCTCGGCTTCACAATGGACGATATCACCGTTTTCGAAAAATCGAATTATGATCTGAATTTGCTTGCTTCACCGGGTGAAGAAATGCTGCTGAAACTCGCATACAACCGGAATGTCTTCGAACCATCTTTCATCTTGCAGCTAAAAGAACAGCTATTGACAGCTATTCGCGAGATCGTCAGAAATCCGGAGCAGCCGCTTAACGACATTTGTGTCGTTTCCACAAAGGAAAAAGAGCGCCTTCTCCATGAATTTAACGGTCAACTCCAACGGAAGCAAACCGGGCTGACGATCCCGCAATGGTTTGAGCAATCTGCTGAAGCGCTCCCGGAACAGCCCGCGGTATTAGCGGCCGGGCGGACGCTGACATATCGGGAATTGAACGAACAGGCGAACAAGGTCGCACATGTTTTGCGCAAAAACAACGTCGGCCGCGGCGAACCTGTCGCTCTTTTGTTCCGCCGTTCCCCGGAAATGGTCATCGCGATACTCGCCGTCTTAAAAGCAGGGGGCGCCTATCTGCCGATTGACCCGGAATATCCTGAAGCGCGCATACAGTATATGCTGGAGGACAGCGGGGCTGTTTGCATGCTGACACAAGAAGAGTTTGCCGGCCGGGCGGCATCGCTTTCTAAGAATACGATCTTGATCGACGATCCGGCGGTGTCTGCAGAAAGCGGGCGAAACCTTGAAATTGCCGCCGGGCCGGACGACCTTGCTTATATCATGTATACGTCAGGCACAACGGGAAAACCGAAAGGCAATTTAACGACACATGCCAATATTACAAGAGTTGTAAAAGAGACAAACTACATCAGTCTTTCCGAGAAAGACACCTTGCTGTCCCTTTCAAACTACGCGTTTGACGGCTTCACATTTGATATGTACGGCGCGCTTTTAAACGGAGCAAAGCTGGTAGTGGCCGATCAGGCGACGATCCTCCATATCGGCAAGCTGACAGAAACGATTCAGAAGGAAAACATCACGGTCATGTTTGTGACAACGGCGCTGTTCAACCTCCTGGTCGATGCGGGAACAGAGTGGATGACAGGGATTCGCAAAGTTCTGTTCGGCGGAGAGCGCTCATCTGTCAGCCATGTCAAGAAAGCACTTGCCGCCATGGGGCCGGACAGAATCATCCATGTATACGGGCCGACGGAAACGACCGTCTTTGCGACGTTCTATCCGGTCAACCGCATCGAGGACAGCGCGGTTTCTATTCCGATCGGCAAGCCGATAAACGAAACCAATGCATACATTCTGACGGAAAATAACCGGCTTCAACCGATTGGAGCGGTGGGTGAATTGTGTCTAGGCGGTACAGGGGTATCGCGCGGCTATTTGAACAGGCCGGAACTGACTGCGGAAAAATTCGCGCCGCATCCGTTTAACAGCGGTGAAACGATGTACAGGACAGGGGATCTGGCCCGCTGGCTGCCGGACGGCAATATCGACTTCATCGGCCGGATCGATGATCAAGTGAAAATCCGCGGCCACCGAATTGAGCTCGGTGAAATCGAAGAGGAGCTGATGCGCTGTCAAGGCGTAAAGGAAGCCGTTGTAATCGCCAAGAAAAGAGGGAATGGGGATGCGGCGCTCACCGCCTATGTCGTCCCGGTGCGGGGAGCTGTGGTTTCGAACGAGGAGGTTCGCCGCCAACTGGCTCGGAATCTCCCGGCTTACATGGTGCCGGATGCATATATCATGCTTGAAGAGCTGCCGCTCACCGCAAACGGAAAAGTCAACCGCCGCCTTCTTCCTGAAGCAGATGGCCGGCCGAATCCAACAGAGCACCGTGCACCTCGCAATATGACGGAAGAAAAGCTTGCGATCATTTGGTCTGAGGTTCTCGGCAGACAGCAGATTGGAATAGACGAGAACTTTTTTGAAATCGGGGGACATTCATTGAAAGCTATGGCTGTCACCTCCCGGATGCTGAAAGACCTCGCCATCGATGTTCCGGTGAATGTGTTGTTTGAAATGCCCACAATCGAGGGCCTCGCGGCTTATATCGACCAGGGCGGACATGCGGATGACGTGAAAAAAACCGTCTTCAATCAGGAAAGCACCCGCCATTTGTTCGCATTCCCACCTGTCCTCGGCTATGGCATCGTGTACGGCAAACTGGCCGAACAAATGCCGGAATATAAGATTCATGCGTTTGACTTTATAGAAAGCGATGACCGCGCCGTGCGCTACGCAGAAGCCATCTCCGGCCTTCAGCCAGAAGGGCCGCTGACATTGATCGGCTATTCGGCCGGCTGCGGACTCGCCTTTGAAGTGGCGCAAACACTCGAAAAGAACGGGCGGAAAGTCGAAAAGCTGCTGATGATCGATTCATATATGAAGAACGGTGTCAGCGATTTAGAAGGGCGGTCAATTGAAGCTGATACAGCTGCTCTGATGGAAGCCAACAAGGACAATGAATATATGAAAATCAAGACGGTTGCCGATGGCATCGCCAAAAAGATGGCAGCCTATTATTCTTACTTTGTTAACCTTGTCCATCAAGGAACGGTCAGCTGCGAGATTCACTTGATCAAATCAGAGCACGCGAAACCGCTCCCGGAATGGCTTTCGACGTGGAAAGAAGGAACGGAGTCTTCTTATGATGAATATCAAGGTGCTGGAAGACATGATGAAATGCTCGCGGACGTCTTTGTCAAAACCAATGCAGATCTGATCAGACAGATTTTGGGCGAACGTGCCGCTGTAATCGGGGGTGCATGATAAATGAACGAGATCATTAAGCAGTTTGGAGCGCCGGCAGGCGGCACGCAGTTGATCTGTTTCCCGTTTGCCGGGGGATATTCGGCATCATTCGGACCGCTTTATGAACATTTAAAAGCAGATTTTGAAGTACTGGCCATCGAACCGCCTGGACACGGAACAAATCGAATGGCGTTTGTCGACAATTTGGAAGAACTCGTCGATCTGTATATAGCGGCGCTCAAGCCGAGGCTCTCCGCTCCATTCGTACTGTTCGGCCACAGCATGGGCGGGATGGTTGTTTACAGGTTGACGCAAAAGCTTGAACAAGAAGGCATCTTTCCGGCAGCTGCGGTGATTTCAGCGATTCAGCCGCCTCATATTCAGCGGCAAAAAGTGTCTCACAAAAATGATGACGCATTTCTCGACCATCTCATCCAGCTTGGCGGAATACCCCAACAACTGAAAGATAACAGGGAAGTCATGAACTTTTTCCTGCCGTCATTCAGAGCGGACTACAGAGCGCTTGAGACGTTCTGCCATACGGATCATACGCCGCTCATGTCGCCTGTTCATATCCTGAACGGAGATCGCGATGAGAAATGCATGAAGGATGCGCATGGCTGGAAAAAGTGGGCGCGTACGATCGATTTCCACTATTTCAAAGGCGGCCATATGTATCTTTTAGCAAAAACGGAACAAGTAGCCGCGAAGATCAAAACGATTGCCGCGGCCAGCCGCAAGGAGGCCCCGCCCGGCAATATAAAGAAAAACGGAAAATCGGTGTGTTGAAACAGCCGATTTTCCGTTTTTTAGCCTTTTTTCAGCCGACTTTCCGGCCTGACCATCGTCGCTCCGATCAGTCCGGCAATAATCATCCCCGTTCCTGCGAAGTGAAACCATTCAAGTGATTCTCCCAGCCATATGATCCCAGCCAAAATCGTCACCAGTGTCGCCAGATGATTAAACATGCTGATTTTCGCAGCTTCTATTTTTGAGAGAGCATAATTAGATAAAAATGATGTCGCAAACGATGACAACACGCCCAAATACAAAACCGAAAGAATAAACACCGGATCAGTGAAGGGAGCAAAAAATCCGCTCAGCGTGCCGTCTGCCATGTGACTGATCCCGGCGATGCCGTTGAAAAAGAGAAATCCCGCACCAGTGGTCACATATGTTAATTCAAGCGAATTGAAGGTGCGTGTCATCTTTCTCGCGAGCACACTGTAGCCCGCCGATGAAAGCGCCGAAAGCAAAATCAGCGCCGCCCCTCTCAAATCGGAGCTTCCGGTGCCTGCGCTTTTCATCATAAAGATGCAGGCCACCCCCGCCGCTGACAAGACGGTGAAAAAGAATTGCCGCTTCGTAAACCGTTCATTTAAAAAATAAGCGGCGAATATCATCGTAAAGATCGGGATCGCCGCTTGAATGATGCCGGCTTCAGACGAAGACGTGTAGACGAGCCCAAACACTTGAAAAGCAAAAAACATGACAGGATAAAATAAAGCTAAAGGCAGTACCTTCAGCGCATCTTTCATGCTGATGCCAATCTTTACCCATCCAAGCAGAAGGGGAAAAAGCGCGGCCAAAAAAGCGACCGTAAAGCGATGGGCCAGAATATCGACCGGATTCGCTGCAGTGAGAGCCAATTTGACAAAGAAAAAAGAAAACCCAATGATAAAAGCATAGAGCAAAGCTGCCGCATAAGCAGATTTGTTCAAAGTCGATCATCTCCGTTAAAGTATGCATGCAATACAGATATTTTACCGGCTTCTGTCATCTTATACGGAAGCGAAATCTGATACAATACAAAAAAACGGAATCTGTACCGTTACAGATTGGCGAAGGAGACGAACATGCACAAATATGTAGCGCTGATGAACGAATTGGAGGATATGATCGAAGACAAATCCTTTCAGGAAGGGGACAGGCTGCCGTCCATCCGCGAGCTGTCCGTACGCTTCAAAGTAAGCAAAAGCACGGTCATCAGGGCGTTTAGCGAGCTGGAGAGACAGCACCTCATCTACTCAGTGCCGAAAAGCGGCTATTACGTCGTGAAAAAAACGAATCAGCGACCAAATCCCGGAAAGGCTGTGATCGATTTCTCAGCATCTGCTCCTGATCCTGATGTCTTTCCATACATCGATTTTCAGCATTGCATCAATAAAGCCATTGACACATACAAAAACGATCTGTTTATCTATGGGACGCCGAAAGGTCTTCCGTCATTAATCGAGGCCATACAAAAAGAGCTTGCCAACGGCCAGGTGTTTGCGAAAGAGGAACACATTTTTATTACATCAGGCGTGCAGCAGGCCCTCGCTCTGCTCGCTTCAATGCCTTTTCCCAACCGGAAGCGGAAAATTCTGATCGAACAGCCGAGCTATCATTTACTGATTCAATACCTTGAAGTTCACGGCATACCCGCAATCGGCATCGAGAGAACCGCTGAGGGCATCGATATGGACGAGCTGGAGCAAATTTTCCAAACCGAAGACATCAAATTCTTTTATACGATGCCGAGATTCCACAATCCGCTCGGGACTTCCTATACGGAACGGGAAAAAATGGCCATCGTCAAGCTGGCGGAAAAGTATGACGTCTATATCGCCGAGGATGATTTTTTAGGAGATTTGGAGAATCATAAAAAGGCGGACCCGTTACATTATTATGACGTTTCTTCACACGTCATTTATTTGAAAAGTTTCTCCAAGATTATTTTTCCGGGTCTGCGGGTCGGAGCCGCTGTGCTGCCCGATTCTCTGACAGATGTGTTCAACCGGTACAAACAGCTGCTCGACATTGACAGTTCCATGCTGTCTCAGGCCGCTTTGGAGATCTATTTGAAGAGCGGGATGTTTGAAAAGCATAAGCAAAAGATCCGTTCTTCCTATCAAAAAAGATCATGCCTTCTGCATGATCTGCTAAAAGAATGTGCCGCGTCACTGGGGGATGTGCTTGAATTCCATCCACACGGCCATCCGGCCATCCACACCCACATCGAATTGGACCGGACGATCCCGGCGTCCCGTCTGATCAAAAGCTTACAAAAACGGAACGTCCTGCTCGAACCGGTAAACGCTCATTATATGTCGGCCTTTCCAAAAAGAAATCTATTAAAAATCAATACGTCCAATGTAAAGGAAGACGACATCCGCCGCGGCATCGACCGCTTGCGGCAAGCGGTGGAAACCGCTTATTTTTAGAGCGGAACTTTTTAAAGCGTTGACAGTTCAGCGCAGCTTTTCATCACAATGCGGTCTGGAAATTCAGGTGCGGCGGAACACACCGCCATTTTATAGCCTGGGTCAATTTCATAGGCTTGGATATAGCAAGGCGGATAGCCTGGGGGAGTTTCCACCGAAGCGCGTCCTTGTTCGTTCAGTTTGACGGAGAAGGAATCAAGCGGCAGAGACAGGCCTTTTCCCGCCTGTTTGATAAAGCTTTCTTTCATCGTCCACAAATGATAGAAATACGACAGGCGCTCTGAGTCGTCCTTTTCCATGAGATCATGGTGCTCTGAAGGAGAAAAAAACCGCTCGGCAATGTCGAAATTGATCGGCTTGATTTTTTCGACATCCACTCCGATCGGCTTGGTGCCAGCTCCGCACACGATCCAGTTTCCGGAGTGGGAAATGTTGAAATGAAAGTCGTTCAGACCTTCAGCAGCCGGTTTGCCGTACCTTCCTTCCGTAAAACGGATCTGATCGTTCGGTAAATGAAACGTTTCACTGATGATGTGCCTCGCCAGCACTTCCCCGATCAGCGTCCTGCTGGCATCTTCGGGATATCTGTATCTGCCCACTTTTTTGCGCTTTTCTTCAGAGACCATGGCCATCATTCGGTTAAATTGGCCGGCTTCCGGCAGCTGATCCATATAAACGGCGTAAATCTTCATCAAATGCAACCTCTTCACATGATATTTTTTCTGCTTTCATTTTAGCAAACAGGCAGCAGGAAAGATAGGCATGATACCTGTGCAGAATGGAGTGATGAACATGATAGACGGAACATTGATAAAAGATACATACTTCGGGAGGGAGCTTTTGATCTATCTTCCTCCTTCATACGGAAGCAGTAATAACCGCTATCCCGTCCTATACGTACACGATCTGGGCGATTTGTTCGATCCGGCACACAGCGGCAGTTTGCCCTCAATCGAAAAGCTGTTTTCGAATCAGGAAGTGCCGGAATTGCTGCTGGTCGGAGTGGCTCCGAAAGACAGGGAAAGCGAATACACGCCTTTTCCCAAACCGCATTTGCTGCCGAATAAACGGGCGTACGGCGGGAAGGGCAACGAATATGCCGCTTTTTTGGCCAATCGGCTTAAGCCCTATATCGACAGGCGCTACCGAACAAATCCAAGCCGTGAACATACAGGAATCATCGGAAAGTCGTTCGGCGGATTGATCTCGGTTTACACGGCGTATTTAGCATCTAAGACATTTGGGAAAATCGGATCTTTGTCAGGGTCTTTCTGGTTTGAAGGAATGACCGAGTTTATGAAGAATAACCGCTTTGAAAATGAGCATCTGCGCATTTATATGGATGTTGGAAGCATGGAAGGAGCAGACAGGGATAATCTGCAGAAGGAGATGATACCGAGGACGAAGGAAGCCTTCAGCCTGTTAACCGAAAGCGCCGCCTTCGAAAAAGAACTGAAGTTTGTCATTGATGAAGGAGGCTCACATCGGCTTGAGAGGTTTGCGAAGCGTTTTCCGGAAGCCGTCAAATGGCTGTTCGGCTCCTGTCACAACAACGCACGGAATGACCGGAATTTCTGATTGGCATGAAGTATCGTTGTAAATGAGAGGAGCGGAAACAATGGACATTCTGAATCGTTTGGCTGAAAGCATCGATTATATTGAAAAGCATTTGGATCAGCCGCTGAAACACGAAGAAATCGCCCAAATCGCATACTGTTCGAAATTTCATTATCAGCGGATGTTCTACATGCTGACGGGTGTTACCCTTGCCGATTACATTCGGAAAAGAAGGCTGACAGTCGCCGCGCAGGAGCTGGCTGCTTCACATATAAAAGTGGTTGATGCTGCTTTTAAATACGGCTACAACACACCGGAATCATTTTCAAAGGCATTCAGCCGCCTTCACGGTATCAGCCCTTCACAGGCCCGTGAAAAAGGCAGGACGCTCAGGGCATTTCCGCGTCTATCCTTTCATATTCAAATAAAGGGAGTGGAGGATATGAATTACAAGATTGTTGAAAAAGAACCGTTTCAGGTGATCGGCAAAGCGTTGGAGGTTACGGTGAAGGATGATCAAAACAAAAAGGACATTCCGGCTTTTTGGAACGAATTAAATCACAACGGCTTTACCGATTCTTTAAAGCCGGATATCGGCCCGCTCGGCTTCCTTGGCGTCTGCATGGATTTTAATGATCAAGCTGATACGTTCCATTATGTCATCGGGGTCGAAAAAACATCCGCTGACACGCCTGCCGGCTGTGTCGAGAAACCGATTCCCGCCGCAACTTGGGCCGTATTTGAAGCCGTCGGCCCCGTCAATTCGGCTGTTCAAGCCACATGGGAAAGGATCTTCTCAGAATGGTTTCCGGCGACAGGCTATGAATTGGCAAACGCTCCGCAATTTGAATCCTATCCTAAGGACGGGAATATTATGGCGCAAGACCATATCACCGAAATTTGGATACCGGTGGTAAAACAGAAATAATCTGAACGAGAAAAACGGATGAAACGCTCATCCGTTTTTTTTCAGCGACATATGTACAGGCTTGGCAGCTCTGATGCGCCTTCCTGTCATAGCTGTTTTTAAAAGCTGTTTGGACTGAGGCAAAGAAAACCGCAAAATCAGGCCTGTTAAAATGGCGGTTAAAACAGTGCCGATGCCGATCGGCCCGCCGAGCAGCCAGCCGATCAGTAAAATCGTCAGCTCCATTCCGTTGCGGACCCACTGAACGTTCCAGCCCGTTTTCTCGGAAATCAAAAGCATCAGGGAGTCGCGCGGACCCGCACCAAGATCTGCCGACACATAAATGCCGACTCCATAACCGATAAAAATGACGCCGATCACGAATACGACAGTGCTTGAAATATACGTTTCCGGGTCTGGAAGAATATAAGTAAAGAAATCTATAAAAATACCGATTAACAGCATATTAAGCACGGCGCCGATTTTCGGCCATGCTTTTGTAAATAAGGACGTTAAACCTACGATAACCGCCCCGACAATAATCGCCCATTGGCCGACTGTAAGGCCCAAAAGCATATACAACCCGTAGTGAAATGCATCCCAAGGACCGATGCCGAGCACTTTCCCTTCAATCGTAAGAGAAACCCCAAAAGACAAAACAATCAATCCGACAAAATAAAAAAGCCAGCGCAAAACAAGTTCCCGCTTCAATGGATTCCCCTCTTTTCAAAAAAACAATCGATTGTCATTGTATCACATTCTTCAGAACGGATAAATGCGGATTTCGGAATGCGGCTCTTCAATTTACATAATTATTATTATATTCCAATTGATGAAAATGATGTATGATAGCTGTAGAGATACATTTTCCATTGTGGAGGGGAGAAATTCAGAGTCTGATAAGGGTCCTGGACCCTTTTGTTTCTTTCGAGGAAGCATCATCTGCCAGTTCTATTCGACAGAGCCAATGGGCGAACCGAGCGCTTGGGCCGTTCTTGTAGGCTGGCTCTTTGCTGTCATTGCGGTTCAGCAGTTTGCAGGGAAAAAACAGCAGATGTTATGAAAAAAGGAGGGGAATGGCGTTGATTTTTTTAGTAAGGCTGATCTGTCTTTCCGTTTTAGCCTGTCTCGCACTGTTGCTTATATTGAACTATGCACCTTTTCTGGCGATGCCCGTTTGGATTGCTTTGATCATTGCCTTGATCGTCTGTCTGTATCTTGCCTTTAAAGAGGAAACGAAGGAATGGAGAAGACGAAAGCACTAAGTTTTTCTTCAGCGTTTTTTCTTGAATGAAAGAACATTTGCCAAAACGAAATAGATGATGGCCGTCCCGGACACAAACAAAAAAAATTCTTTCCACTCTCTTGCCGTCATGTATACAAAGCGGCAGATCTCGAGATGTTCATCCAAGTAAAAAGCCTGGGTATATGCGCTGACTATCATGCCGGTAAAGACGAATAGGCCGACCATATTGAGCAGCATTCTCATACTGAATGTTTTTTTCTCATTTTCTTGTTTCATTTTAAAGAAATCCTTTCCAATATGAATTTATCATTCTATTGTACGGAAATAGCGCTCAAATGTTTCGAAAACTTCTTAATATATCGTTAAGAAGTTTTTTTATTTAAAAGAAAATGTAAAAGATTAAACAATTTCATGAACTTTTTGAGCGAAGGCCTAAAAATATAGGAATATTATACCGATATGGCAAGTGAAAACTTTTTCCGAAATATTAAAGACAAGGCAGGAGAGAAAATCATGCAGCAACGCAATACACCAGATGTACAGAAATGGTTTCCGAGCGAGGACGGAAATGAAGCGAAAAGACATGAATTCCTATCATTGATTGAACAGCTGATCGAGGGAGTGGACGAGCTGAAAAATCCAGATCAGGTCAACCTTGGCGGCGAGAAGAACCGTGAGGGCTTCTTTTATGAAAAGCTGGTCGCAGAGAGCCGGATTCCGCACGAAGGTGCGCCGATGAAAGAGGTCAACGAAGAGCTGTTGAAGCTGTTGCACGGCCATCCGTATCATACCAAATACTTTTTCACAAACATTCTGCCGATGGCGAGCATCCCGGGGATATTAGGCATGCTTACGGCGTTCATGGTCAATGGGAACAACCTGTGGGATGTGTACGGTCCAGCCGGAGCGGAGGCGGAAGTGAAAGTTACGGCGATGATGTCAAAGCTTGCGGGGTATGATGCCGAAACAAGCGGAGGCTACACGACGTGGGGAGGACAAGGTGCGGTATACAGCGGCCTCAGAATCGCGATTGCCAAAATGGCGCCGTCATCGCTGAAAGAAGGGGTTCCCGGCAATTTCTACGCGTTTTGTTCTGAAGCGGCTCATTACAGCTTGTATAAGTCAATGGAAGCCGCAGGACTCGGGAGCGATCATTTAATTAAAGTCAAAACAAATCTCGACCATTCCATGGATACGGAAGATTTGCGGGCGAAGCTTAGACAAGTCTGCGAAGCCGGGGGGATTCCCGTTTATATCGTAGCTACAACAGGAACGACAGATGCGATCGGCATCGATGATGTGAGCGCTGTCCGCCGTGCGGCTGAAGAAACGGCGAAAAGCTTCGGGCTGCCGGTTCCGCATATCCACGCCGATTCCGCCCTGGGAGGATTTTTTGCCTTTTTTAATGAGTACGATCTGAATGAGAACGCTTTATCCTTCAGTCCCGGTGTTCTCAGCATGATCAAGCCGATTCAGGAAAAAATGAGGCATCTGCACGCAGCCGATTCGCTTTGTTTTGATTTTCAGAAGCTCGGACAGACGCCTTATGTGACGAGCCTGTTTCTTGTGAAAGATCGCAATGACTTAAAACGGATCGATCTGGATCCTGATGAGACGCCGTATGTCGGCCACCGCGGCTATGGGGACTACCATACGGGCTACACGCTGGAATGTTCGCGCATGGCCAGTTCGATCAGTATGTACAGCGCGTTGATGGCATTTGGCTATGAAGGCTATCAAAAGCTGCTCGGACAGTTTCTTGAAGTCAACCTGCATTTTAGGGAACAGCTTTCTCAGCAGATTCCGGAGGCCGATATTGTGAACCCGGACAACTTCGGCATGTCTACGCTGTTTCGCATTTATCCTGAAGGTGCCCCTAGATTTGAAGACGAAATTTCGGGAGCATGCACCATTCAAGAGCTGGAAAGAAACAATGCACTCACTGAAAAACTATTTGAAAAGCTCGGAACAAAAAGGGACAAGATGTTTTTTGGCGATACGAAAAAGCACTTGCTTGTGAAATCCTGTGAAGGGACTGAGATACCGCTTTGCGTCAGCAAATTTTTCGTCATTTCTCCGTATACCATGCCTGAACATGTCCCGGGAATTATCGATTATTTAAAAGAAAATATTGAGGAAGTCTGCCGGGAGCATGGATCTCTCATGACAAATTAAAGGGGATATAGACGATGAAAACGTTGAAGAAAAAGCTAACAGAACACATTTCAGTCAAAATTATGATTGGCGTCGCCTTAGTGCTTTTAATCACGATCGCATCATTTTCAGCTGTGTTTACTTATATCAGCAAAGACTTGTCAGAGCAGCTGAGACAGCAGTTCCAAAACCGTCTTTATACCGATATTCATCTTGCTGAAAACCAAATCAAACGTCTGGACGGGAATCCGCTTGAAATCGATTCTGCGGACAATCCGCTTTACAAGCAGACAAAAATGGCTGTGGACAACCTGAAAAAGAAAAACAATCTTGAAAATATCTATATCCTTTCCAATGAGGGCGGGAAGGAGCGGATTCTCGTGCTGTCGGATACGTCCGATGATTTCGGCACGGATTACAGTTTTTCTCCTGAAATGAAAGAAGCCTTAACGACAAACAAAGAGACGGTAAGCGACGTGTATGAGGATGAATACGGCATTCACCAGTCAATTTTTCAGCCGCTTGAGAACAGCTCCGGCGAAAAGGTGGGAATTTTGGGGATCGATCTTGATGCTTCCGTGATTCCGGCGACAGCTGCAAAAGCGAAGTGGTATACAATTGCGATCGCAGCATTTGTCTTGCTGCTCGGAATGGCCATGGCCTATTTTCTCGGTTCTTTTATCGCGAAGCCGATCAGGCAGCTGATGAAGGCATCAGAAAAAATTGCCGACGGCGATCTGTCGGCCGACATTTCTGTCAAGAGCCGTGATGAAGCCGGAAAGCTTGCCGAATCGTTCAAGCGGATGAGCGAAAATTTACAACAATTGATTGGACAAATTTCAGCTTCCTCTGAAGAGGTATCCAAGACGAGTCTCCAGCTGAAAAATGTATCGGCTGAATCGAGCGAAAGCGCGGCCCAGGTGGCTGAATCGATGAACAGCATGAGCGAGGGGATCAACGAAGTGGTCTCGTCCGTTTCGGATTGCCACACATCGGCTGCCGAAATCGATCATCAGCTTACACACGTCACAGAAGAAGTGAACGAGATGAAGAATGTTGCCGAAGGCGTCAGCAAGGATTCCAAGACCGGACAGGAGCTTGTCGAAGAAACATTGCGGCAGACCCAGACGATTAAAAACGTGATGGAAGAGTCCAAACAAGCAGCAGCAGAGATGCAAAACCATACCGAAGAAATTGAAAAAGTCATCGGAATGATTTCCTCTATTGCCGAACAGACGAATTTGCTGGCGCTCAATGCTTCAATTGAAGCCGCCCGGGTCGGTGAAGAAGGCCAGGGCTTTGCTGTTGTAGCGGGAGAAGTCAGAAAGCTTTCTGAACGCTCGGCAGATGCCGCTTTATCCGTTTCCCAGCTTGTGGCGGGCACGCAGGAGAGCAGCCGGCTTGTCATGGAACGCATTCAGGAAGGAAACGCAGCGGTTGACAAAGGGCAAATATTAATCAATGGCACTTACGAGAACTTTTCAGGAATTTTTAAAGGGATCTCTCAATTTGCCGAACGGACCGATCAATTGCTTCAGTCTTTGTTAAAAGTCGAAAAATCGTATCAAAACATTTCGGCTGCGATGGAACAGATTTCCGCCGTTACCGAAGAGCAGGCGGCAGGTTCTGAGGAAGTCGCGGCAGCAGCGGAGCAGCAAAGCGCCGGCATGCAGGAAATCGCATCGGCCATTCAGCAGCTCTCCGCTTTGTCGGAAGAATTGAATCAAGCGTCATCCAAGTTTAAACTGGCCGCAGAATAAAAAAGAACAGCCTGATCCAGAGAGATCAGGCTGTTTTGTTTATACAGGATTCAAAATCCGGTTTAAAAACTGTTTTGTTCGTTCTTCCTTAGGGGCTGAGAAAATTTGTTCAGGCGGACCCTGTTCGACGATGACGCCGCCGTCGATAAAGACGACTTCGTCTGCGACATCCTGCGCGAATTTGATTTCGTGGGTGACGACAACCATCGTCCAGCCCTCATTTGCAAGGTCTTTCATGACTTTCAGCACTTCACCGACCAGCTCGGGGTCAAGCGCCGATGTGGGCTCGTCAAAAAGCATCAGTTCTGGCTTGATGGCCAGAGCACGGGCGATCCCGACGCGCTGCTGCTGTCCCCCGGAAAGCTGGAATGGATAAAGGTCCATTTTGTCTTCTAGGCCGACCTTTTGCAGAAGCTGAACGGCTTCCTTTTTGACTTCTTCTTTATTGCGCTTTTGCACTTTTACCGGCCCTTCCATCACATTTTCAAGCACGGTGCGGTGCGGGAACAGGTGATAGGCCTGAAACACCATTCCCGACTTTCTCCGCAGTCGAAGGAGGTCAGCCGGTTTATTTTTCTTGGAAAAATCGATGGTAAAATCGTCAAAAGAAAGAATGCCGCGGTTCGGAATTTCCAAAGCGTTCAGGCAGCGAAGCAGCGTCGTCTTGCCGGAACCGGAAGGCCCTAAGATGGCGATCACTTTTCCTTTTTCGATGTTCAGGTCGATTTTTTTTAAGATCTCGTTTTCGCCGAAGGATTTATTCAGCCCTTTGATCGCAAGCATTGTCTATTTCCCTCCTTACCTGGCCACATACCGGTCCAATCGCCGTTCAATCTGCTGCTGAACAAGCGCGAGAACAAAGCAGATGATCCAATAGATGAATGCGGCTTCCATATAAATGATTAAAATTTGGTCTAGATTGCTGGCCCCGATTTCCTGGGCTTTCCGGAATAATTCAGCAACAAGAATTTGTGACGCAAGCGATGTGTCTTTAACCAAGCTGATGAATGTATTGGATAATGGCGGAATCGACACGCGTACAGCCTGCGGCAGGATGACCCTGGTAAGGGCCGTTTTTTGAGTCATTCCAATCGAATAAGCCGCTTCCCACTGCCCTTTCGGAACGGAAAGGATGGAAGCCCTGATGATTTCCGAAGCATATGCGCCGACATTTAATGAAAAGGCAATGATCGCGCTCGGAAACGGGTCAATCGTGATTTGAAATGCTGGAAACAAGTAAAAAATAATGAATAGCTGAACGAGCAGCGGCGTTCCGCGGATCGCTGAGACATAAATGCCGAAAACCGCTCTTAAAATGCGGGATTTGGACATTCTCGCCAGCGCCGTGATCAATGCGATGATCATACCGAATATAAAAGAGAGAATGGCAAGGGGAATCGAGTAATAGATTCCCCTTAAAAAGATCGGCCAAAATGATTCACGCACAAGATCCCAGGGGATCGCCGCGCCGATGGCCGCCGCTTGTATATTATTTAGAAACATCTTCGCCAAACCATTTCTTCGCTATTTTCGCGAGTGTGCCATCCTCTTTCATGTCTTTCAGCGCGGAGTTGACCTTGTCAACCAGCTCGCCGCTTCCTTTGCGGAAAGCAAAATGCGTAGTTTGCGGCTCGCCTGTTTCAAAAGCGACTTTCAGGTTTTTGTTTCCTGATGTCTTCAAATAGTTCAGCACCGCCAGTTTATCGTTAAAGGTGAGGTCGACACGGCCCTGCTGAATCAACTGAAACGCTTGAGCCATTCCTTCCACGCCTTCGATTTCAGCGCCGGCGTTTTTCGCAAGGTCATTATAGTTGCTTGTCAAAGATTGTGCAGCTTTTTTCCCTTTGACGTCCCCTTCAGCTTTTATATCGTTGTTGTCCGCTTTTGTGACAACGACGGCTTGGGAAGTTGTATATGAATCGGAAAAATCATACTGATTTTCACGGTCTTTTTTCCCGACTTGGTTGGCAACGACGTCAAAACGCTTGGAGTTGAGGCCGGCAAACATGCTGTCCCACTGCGTTTCTTTAAATTCAGCTTTCAGGTTGAGGCGCTTGGCGACTTCCTGCATCACTTCGACATCATAACCTGTTAATTGATCTGTTTTTTTATCGTGGAATGTAAATGGTTCGTACGTTCCTTCAGTACCGACGGTCAAAACGCCTTTATCTTTAATTGAAGACCAGAGGCTGTCGCCTGCTGCGTTTTTATCCTTGGAATTGTCCCCTGACGCGCCGCATGCGGCCATCACGGTGATCAACAGCGTCAGTAATACAGCGAATATTGCTTTCTTCATTTTATTCCCCACTTTTCTGATTGGATTTAGTTGATATGATTGTACTTAACGGTCTTACAAAAGTAAAGCATAAACCTTTTTTAGTATGAGTCAAGAAATTCGTTTTTAGTGATAATCATTCTGATTCCTGATCAAAACGGATCTTCCATTTTTTAAGCCTGTATTGCAGGCTCTGCCTGCTGATCCCCAGAACCCGCGCCGCTTGGGACACATTGTAATTGCATTTTTTAACGGTTTTTTGAATATAATACTTTTCGGCATTCTCGATTTGTTCCTTCAAAGGAGCTGCCGAGACGGAAGGAAGCGGGGCGAACAGATCATAGCCCTGCTGCGGCAGCTGCTTTTTTGCCGCTGGTTTTGTCCTGTATTGCAATGGAAGGTGCGTCAGCTCGAGTTTGTCTTCGTAAGACATCAAATTCATGGCGCCTTCAATTAAATGTTCAAGTTCTCTGACGTTTCCCGGCCAATCATATGAAAGCAGAAACCGCTGCACCTCTTCTTCAAAACCTTTGACCTCCATTTGGAACAATGCGTTGTATTTGTCGATAAAATGCTGGGTGAGCGGCATGATATCTTCCTTTCGATCTTTTAATGGAGGAATGAACAAGGTGACGACACTCAGCCTGTAATACAAATCTTTTCGCAGTCTTTGCCCGCTGACCGCGTCGACTGGATCTTCGTTCATCGTCGCGATGATCCTGACATCGATCGGAGTATCCTTCGAAGCGCCGATCCGCCTGATCGTTTTTTCTTGAATGGCGCGCAAAAGCTTTGCCTGCAAGCTGAAGTCCAAAGAATTGATCTCGTCAAGGAGAAGTGTGCCGCCGTCTGCTTGTTCGAAAAGACCCGGGCGATCGACGGCACCCGTGAATGCGCCTTTGGCCGTGCCGAATAAAAGGCCTTCGACGAGGCTTTCCGGGAGGGCTGCGCAGTTTTGTGAGATGAATGGGCCAGTCGACCGCTGGCTTCCGTTATGTATACTTTGGGCGAACAGTTCTTTTCCGGTTCCGGTGTCGCCGACGATGAGAATGGAGGAAGAGGTCCGGGTCGCCCGCTTTGCATGTTCAATGACTTCCTTGAACGCCGGGCTGACGCCGATCAGACTGTCAAACGTATACTTTGTGTTTTCTGTTTTGTTCATATTTTCTCTGATCAGCCGTTCAAGCTTTGTGACATCTTTGGCAATCTCAACCGCTCCTTTCGTATTCCCGTTTTCCATAATGGGAAACGTATGATTGACGGTCGTAATTTCTTGGCCCTTGTTATTGAAGTAGGTCTGCTTGACGTTTTTGTTCGTTTTCCCGTGATGCAGCGCCTGCAGGAGAGTGCTGTCATATTGGCTGGCAAAGGTAAACACGTCCAGCACGTTTTTGCCGAGCACATCGTTGACATCCATCCCTTCAATCTGGCTCATTTTTTTGTTATAGACAACAGATGTGCCGTTTTCGTCGACGACATGCAAGCCGATATCGATTTCATCTATAATTCTTTGAAAAATAAGCTTGAGTAAATCATAATTCTTCAGCAAGTGACATCCCCCTTTGTTCGTAACTGTCTCTCCATTGTAAGTGAAGATTTGATAAGGGTGCAAAAAAATATGCATTTATTTTTGCACCTTTGAATAAAAACCGCAAAATTTTTTGCGAATTATACATGCAATGTTCTGAAAATTTGCGGTTTTAAGATTGGCACGATCCTTGCATATAAAATAGTGTGAAACAAAATACGACATCTGGCATGTATGTCCAAAAATAAGAAGGAGGAATCAGAATGACGGTTCTATCAAAGTCCGAGAAAATTATGAAGCAAACCGCACATTTTGGCGCGAATAACTATCATCCTCTGCCGATCGTGATTTCTGAAGCGGAAGGCACGTGGGTGAAAGATCCGGAAGGCAACCGATACATGGATATGCTGAGCGCTTATTCCGCAGTGAATCAAGGGCACAGGCATCCGAAAATCATCCAGGCGTTAAAAGATCAGGCCGACAAAATCACCTTGACGTCGAGAGCTTTTCACAATGACCAGCTTGGTCCTTTCTATGAAAAGGTCGCTTCATTAACGGGGAAAGATATGGTTCTGCCGATGAACACCGGAGCGGAAGCGGTTGAGTCCGCGATTAAAGCAGCCCGGCGCTGGGCTTATGATGTAAAAGGCGTTCCGGACAATAAGGCTGAAATTATCGCATGTGTAGGCAATTTTCACGGCCGGACGATGCTGGCTGTGTCGCTTTCATCAGAAGAAGAGTATAAACGCGGTTTCGGGCCGATGCTTCCTGGCATCAAGCTGATTCCATACGGGGATCTGGAGGCGCTGAAACAGGCGATCACACCGAATACGGCCGCTTTCTTAATTGAGCCGATTCAGGGTGAAGCGGGTATTGTCATTCCGCCGGAAGGCTTTTTGAAACAGGCTGCAGAAGTCTGTAAAGAACGCAATGTCTTGTTTATCGCTGACGAAATACAGTCAGGGCTTGCACGAACAGGCAAAATGTTCGCCTCTGATTGGGAGGATGTCACACCGGACATGTACATTTTAGGAAAAGCGCTCGGAGGCGGCGTGTTCCCAATATCGTGTATTGCTGCAAACAGAGATGTGCTTGGCGTGTTTAATCCCGGCTCACACGGGTCGACTTTTGGAGGGAACCCGCTTGCATGCGCCGTATCGATCGCCGCCCTTGAAGTGTTGGAAGATGAGCGGCTCGCTGAACGGTCGCTGGAGCTCGGGGAATATTTTAAAGAGAAGCTCTCGCAAATCGATAATCCAAAAATCAAAGAAGTGCGCGGCAGAGGGCTGTTCATTGGGGTTGAGCTGACCGAGGCGGCGCGTCCGTATTGCGAGCGTTTGAAAGAAGAAGGCCTGCTCTGCAAAGAAACGCATGAAACGGTGATTCGCTTTGCGCCTCCTCTTGTTATTTCAAATGAGGATTTGGATTGGGCGATTGAAAAGATTACCCGTGTTTTGTCGAAGTAAAGCGGACGGCTGAACAATAAGGGGATTGTTCAGCCCGTTTTTTCGCCGCATGTGCGAAGTTTGTCAAAAATTGAAATATCAGGAAAATGTTCAGAAGATTTAAAAAATAGTCTATATGTCATAGGGGGAGATGACATTAGGGAGAATGGAAACGGAAGGGGTGAAGGCGGTTTGAACCATGAAAACCGTGAACAATATACACTGAAAAGAACGATGAAATCACGCCATTTGTTTATGATCTCGCTTGGCGGCGTCATCGGAACCGGCTTTTTTCTTGGAACAGGATATACGATCAATGAAGCCGGGCCGATCGGCGCGATTCTTTCTTATTTAGCGGGCGGAATGATCATGTATTTTACGATGCTTTGCCTCGGGGAGCTCGCAGTGGCAATGCCGGTTTCAGGCTCTTTTCAGACGTACGCGACAAAATTTATCGGGCCTGCCACAGGATTTGCCGTCGGCTGGATCTACTGGCTCGGCTGGTCGGTTACGGTTGCTTTGGAATTTCTGTCGGCGGGGCAGCTGATGAAAAGGTGGTTTCCCGATGTCGGCGTCTGGATATGGTGTTTGATTTTCGGTCTGCTGCTTTTTTCGCTTAACGCGCTATCGGCGAAAGCCTTCGGGGAATCGGAATTTTGGCTGTCCGGCATTAAAATTATCGTCATCCTTCTGTTTATTATCCTCGGCGGAGGCGCGATGTTCGGATTTATCGATATGAAAGACGGACAGGCTGCACCGTTCTTTTCCAATCTGATTGGAGACGGAATTTTTCCAAACGGATTCGGCGCGATCTTTATCACGATGATCACCGTCAACTTTGCCTTTCAAGGGACAGAGCTGATCGGGATCGCGGCGGGGGAAAGCGAAAATCCGGAAAAAACGGTGCCCCGCTCCATCAAACAGACGGTCTGGCGGACACTTGTGTTTTTCGGCCTGTCCGTATTTGTCCTGGCGGGGTTGATTCCATGGGAAAAAGCGGGGGTTGTTGAAAGCCCGTTCGTTGTCGTATTTGAACAAATTGGCATTCCGTATGCCGCCGATCTGATGAACTTTGTTATTTTAATTGCTTTATTATCGGTGGCGAATTCGGGTTTGTACGCATCGACAAGGATGCTTTACTCTCTTGCGAAAGAAGGAATGGCCGCTCAGGCTTTAAGCCGGGTCAATAAAAGAGGGATCCCGATGAATGCGCTGTGGATCACGCTCGGTTTTGCGGGTTTGTCCCTCGTCTCAAGCGTAGTTGCCGCGGAAACGCTCTACATCTGGCTTCTGTCTCTAGCCGGTTTAAGCGCACAAGTCGGCTGGATCACGATTACGGTATCACAGCTGCTATTTCGCAGAAGATATGTTAAAGAAGGCGGTAAGGTTGAAGACTTGAAATTTAAAACGCCTCTTTACCCTTATTTGCCGCTGACGGGATTTATTTTAAACAGCGCCGTCCTTGTGAGCCTTGCCTTTGATTCAGAGCAGAGGATGGCATTGTACTGCGGGATTTTGTTCATGTCGGCCTGCTACTTTGTTTATCACGTATTTGTGAAAAAACGCCAGGGTCTTGAGCGACAAGAAGCATTGATCTATCAAAACAAAACAAACGATGAGGTGGTTATTGATGAATAAGCAAGTTTCTCTGATTGGAATGCCGATGGACTTGGGACAGGCGCGGCGCGGTGTGGATATGGGACCGAGCGCGATTCGCTACGCTCATATCGTGGAACGTCTGACCGAGCTTGGCTATGATATCGATGATCTGGGCGATGTGCCGATCAATCGCGATCAGCCAAAAGGAGACGAAGGGCTGAAAAATTTAGTTTCCGTACTCGAAGGAAACCGCAAGCTGGCTGATATCGTCGACAATGTCATCGAGCAGCGCCGCTTCCCGCTCGTGTTGGGCGGAGACCACAGCATAGCCATCGGGACATTGGCGGGGGTAGCCAAGCATTATCAACAACTCGGCGTGATTTGGTATGACGCACACGGCGACTTAAATACGCTGGAGACATCGCCGTCAGGCAACATCCACGGTATGCCGCTGGCGGTAAGTCTCGGTGTCGGCCACGAAAAGCTGGTCAACCTTCACGGCTATACGCCGAAAGTCAAGCCGGAGCATGTCGTCATCATTGGTGCCCGCTCGCTTGATGAAGGAGAGCGCAAATATATCCGTGAAACCGGCATGAAAGTCTACACCATGCACGAAATCGACAGGCTTGGCATGACGAAGGTGATAGAGGAAACGATCGAGTATCTGTCAGCAAATTGCGACGGCATTCATCTGAGCCTCGATCTGGACGGTCTTGATCCGAGCGACGCTCCGGGAGTCGGCACCCCTGTCGTCGGAGGCATCAGCTACAGGGAAAGCCATTTGGCGATGGAAATGCTTTATGACGCAGATATCATTACTTCTGCCGAGTTTGTTGAAGTCAACCCGATACTTGATCATAAAAATAAATCCGGTGAGGCGGCCGTCGAACTGATCGAATCGCTGTTAGGGAAGAAGCTGCTGTAACCAATGAAAAGGAGAAGGCATCGGCATGATGCCTTTTCTTTTTTATTATCAAAATAAAGCCAAAAACTCTCTTACGGGCTTCGGCAGAAAACTGCCGGCCCGCCAAACGACAGATGGCTGCAGAATGAACGGATTGTCTTGAATCTCCAATGTCTGAACATGACGCGCAAAATGCGCCGGCAGCATGGACAGCGGCAGAATCGTTGCTCCGAATCCCGAGGTGACAAGGCTGAGGAGCGTTGTAGAATCATGGCACTCACAGACGACCCTCGGCTCAAGGTCCAATGAGTGAAAGTGATGGACGACCTCATCATAAATCCCTTTTCCGTGCGACGGTCTGAGCAGAATCAGCGCAGACCGGCAATTTCTTTCATTCCGGCTTCCCCTTTTAAGCCATACGACTGATTCCCCGGAAGAACGAGCTTGCATGGGACCTCCGGCAGGCTCTTTGCTTCGATATTTTTGCTGTGGAAAGGCGTTGTCGTGACCGCCGCATCGATCTGCCGGTTTTCCAAGAGCCCGCTCAGCCGTGAAGGCTCACCTTCCCAAATGTTAAACATTAAATTCGGGTACATTCCCCTGATCTTCGAGACTTTTGAGAGCAATAGAGCCGCACAGTAAATCGTTGAACCGACGGCAAGGGTTCCGTTGACTTCTTCACGCAGCTCCCGAACCTCCAAGATGGAATCCTCAAGCTTGTGCAGGATTTCTTTTGCTCTTTTCAAAAACACTTCTCCTTCATAGGTCAGCGTCAGGTTTTTCTTTTTGTTCCGGTCAAATAAAACGACTCCGAGCTCCTCTTCCATCTGCTTCAACTGTCTGGAGAGGGGCGGCTGGGCGATATGAAGCCGTTTCGCCGCCGTTGTAATCTTTCCTTCCTGTGCGATCGTAACAAAGTACTTTAACTGGCGAATATCCATTTTCTCGGCACTCCTTTTTATACCTTTAAAGTATTATATATAGATTTAACAGATATTTTCAATATGGTAAATAGAGGCGTATCATTTTAACTGAAGCACCAAGAGGGAAAGGGGGGGCGCATATGAACATCATCGTCGGAATTACGGGCGCGACCGGCGCGATATTTGGCGTGCGGATGCTGGAGTGGCTGAAGAAAACCGACGCAGAGACACACCTAGTCATCTCTCCGTGGGCAGCGGCAACGATTCTGCACGAAACGGGATATACGATGAAAGACGTAGAAAAGCTCGCATCTTTTACGTATTCCCACAAAGACCAGGCGGCCCGCATTTCAAGCGGTTCCTTTCAAACGGACGGAATGATTGTCGCACCGTGCAGCATGAAGACGTTGGCGGGCATTCGCACCGGTATGGCGGATAACCTGTTGACCCGTTCGGCGGACGTCATGCTGAAGGAACGGAAAAAGCTTGTGCTGTTAACAAGGGAGACGCCGCTGAACCAGATTCATCTTGAAAACATGCTTGAGCTGACAAAAATGGGCGCGGTGATCCTGCCGCCGATGCCGGCTTTTTATAATCATCCCCAAAATCTGAGCGAAATGGTCGACCATATCGTATTCCGGACGCTGGACCAATTTGGAATCCATCTGTCTGAAGCGAAGCGCTGGGAAGGAATGAAACAGAAGAAATAAGGAGGATAACAGAATGG
Source organism: Bacillus paralicheniformis (assembly GCF_001042485.2). Classification (GTDB taxonomy): domain Bacteria; phylum Bacillota; class Bacilli; order Bacillales; family Bacillaceae; genus Bacillus; species Bacillus paralicheniformis. Next base: position 28,653 of record NZ_LBMN02000005.1, on the reverse strand, counting down.
CTTATCAAGATTTTAGAGATTTTTTAAACACGCTGAAAAAAGAAGGACAGCTTCTTGAAGTTCAGGAAGAGGTGAAGCCGGAACCCGATTTGGGTGCCGCTGCACGCGCCGCCAATAACCTCGGAGACAAATCACCCGCTCTTTTATTCAACAACATTTACGGCTATAACAATGCCCAAATCGCCCTGAATGTCATCGGCTCCTGGCCGAACCACGCGTTAATGCTCGGCCTTCCGAAAGACACGCCGGTCAAAGAACAGTTCTTTGAATTCGCACGCCGCTATGATCAATTTCCTGTAAAAGTGCAAAGAGAGGAGACAGCGCCGTTTCACGAAAATGACATCACAGAAGACATCAACCTGTTTGACATTCTGCCGCTCTTCCGCATCAATCAGGGCGACGGCGGCTTTTATTTAGACAAGGCATGCGTCATTTCCAGAGATGTCGAGGATCCGGAACACTTCGGCAAACAAAACGTCGGCATGTACAGACTGCAGGTAAAAGGAAAAGACCGTCTCGGCATTCAGCCCGTCCCGCAGCATGATATTGCAATCCACCTGCGTCAGGCTGAAGAGCGCGGCGAAAACCTGCCTGTCACGATTGCGCTCGGCTGCGAACCGGTCATTGCAACGGCGGCATCCACACCGCTCTTATACGATCAATCAGAATACGAAATGGCAGGGGCCTTGCAAGGTGAACCTTATAAAATCGTCAAATCAAAACTGTCTAACTTAGATATCCCATGGGGCGCGGAAGTGGTTCTCGAAGGTGAGATCCTGGCGGGCGAACGCGAGTATGAAGGCCCGTTCGGCGAGTTTACCGGCCACTATTCAGGCGGAAGAAGCATGCCGATCATCAAAATCAAGCGCGTCTGCCACCGCAACAACCCGATTTTTGAACACCTCTATTTAGGCATGCCTTGGACTGAGGTTGACTACATGGTCGGCATTAATACATGTGTGCCGCTTTACCAGCAGCTAAAAGAGGCCTATCCGAATGAAATTGTCGCGGTAAACGCGATGTATACACACGGCTTGATCGCCATTGTCTCAACGAAAAGCCGCTACGGCGGATTCGCCAAAGCTGTCGGTATGCGCGCGCTGACGACGCCGCACGGCCTCGGCTACTGCAAAATGGTGATCCTCGTTGACGAAGACGTCGATCCGTTTAATCTCCCGCAAGTGATGTGGGCCATTTCAACGAAAATGCATCCAAAACACGATGCAGTCATTATCCCGGATTTATCCGTTCTGGCGCTTGACCCGGGTTCTGAACCGGCGGGAATCACCCACAAAATGATCTTGGACGCGACAACACCTGTGGCCCCGGAAACAAGAGGACACTATTCACAACCGCTCGATTCCCCTATAGGAACGAAAGAGTGGGAAGCGAAACTAATGAATCTGCTAAATCAATAAAAGAGGAGAGTGTTTCATCATGCATACATGTCCGCGCTGCGAATTAAAAAAAGCGGAAACCGTCAGCAAGTCACCCGTTGAAGGAGCCTGGGAAGTTTATCAATGTCAGCACTGCTTTTTCACTTGGAGATCATCGGAGCCGGAGACGATCACAAATCCTGAAAAATACAATCCGGCCTTTAAAATCGACCCTTCTGAAGTCGAAACAGCCGTACAAGTGCCAGCGGTTCCAGATCGGAAAATCTAAAGGGAGGCATCCGGCATGGCTCAGCTATCAAACGAATTATTTCAGCTGTTAAACGGAGAGAAACTCGCCGGAAAGCGGCGCGAAGCGATGATGCTCCAGACCGTCACAGAAGAAGGCTGGCCGCACACAGCGATGATCAGCGCCGGCGAAATCCTCGCCTTGAACAAAACCGACATCCGCCTGGCTCTCTGGCAAGGCACAACGACAACCTCGAACATCGCGAGAACAGGCCGGGCGCTCTTCGTCACTTGCTGGAAAGGCAAAGCACATTATGTGCGGCTGTCTTTAAAGAAACTGCCCGAATTAAAAGACGCCAAACACCCGAGAGCGCGCTTCGCCGGCACCGTCGAAGCGGCCCGGGAAGATATCGCAAAATACGCCGATATCATCTCCGGCGTTCAGATTGAGCTGAAGGATGAAGCGGCGGTTTTGCGGCGGTGGGAAGAGACGCTGGGGGAATTAAGGAAATGATGAAAAGGACTATGGCGATTCATAGTCCTTTTCTTCATTTCTGCAACATTTTATTCGTCACTTTATAAGCCAAAATACAGCCAATTGTAATGATAATAATCGCGATCGAAAGGATCACGAGCTTTTCAGCAACGGTATATATCGACATGGGAATAATAACAGCGCAGACGGAAAACACGCCGCCAAAATAAACAAACAGGATCAGCGGCTTTTTGTATTTTTTCCAAATCACTTGATTAATCCCGTTTCTTTCGGGGTCTGCCGGATGTTTGCGGTCTTCATCTTTCATCAGTTTATTTAGCAGCACATAAATGAGAAATGCGAATAAAGTTGCCGAGAAAATATTAAAACAGAGGATAAACAGCTTTTCTCCCAGACTCATCACCGGATTCAGAACAGAGCTGAGAACGGAGCCGCATACGAAAAACAGGTAGACGGATAAGATAGCTTTGTTTCTTGGTTTTTGTAGAAATTTAGACATTCGGATCTCTCCAATCGTAAATGATTTAAACGCTGAAAATGAGATGGATCAGAAAAGAAAAAATATAAAAGATGATGATGCTTAAAATGCCTCTGCCCAGAAGATAGAGGGCGAAATACAGTTTTCTCAGGAACCAGTTGTATTTTAATAGCCGTTTGTAAACAAAGTAACCGGTTCCGACAAGAAGAAAAACGAATGTATTTGTGATTTTATGGGACCATTTTTCAGGTTTTAAAAAGACCATTTTTTCATATTCAATGATCATGTGACTCGCAATGATTAAAAAACCCAAACTGTAAGCGAAATGAGCGGCCAACATACCGGCGATGAAATATTCGGTATATTCAACAAAAGTTTCTGGTGACATCATTACTCCTTTATGAATGGCGGACTCCAGCGTTTTTTAACAAAACTTTTTTTCTGCTAAAAAAAGCTTCTCATTCTTCGTCAGGCATTCTTTCCAAACAAGACCGGTTCAGCATTTGATTCGCCGTTTGATAAACAGTAAAAAAGCCGCCAGATATCACGGCAAACAAAATTGCAAACACGCCGGATTTCCAAGCGAGTGAGAGTTCGGGCATGAAAAACACGGATGTTCCCACAATCAGGATGCCGACGAAGTAGAAAGAGAGCATGAACGGTTTTCTGTATTTCTTCCAAAAGATTTTCGCGACGATGTTGCATCGGGGCGCGCTTTGATCTTTCTTCGGCTTATTTATGAACACATAAGTGATGAAGGCGAATAAAGAAATTGAAACGAACATAAAGCCGATGACGGCAAGCTTTTCCTTCCAGTTCATTGAAGGTTTGACAAGGCCGGTCAAAATAATGATTGCTGCAAGTAGGGAATAAACTGAGAGAATGATTTTATTTCTGCCTTTCAAACATGACCTCTCCTTGTGCCTTAAATCCTATGCTGTCTGATGATATCTTGATTCGCTTTGATGAAGAAGTATTTGTGGATGAATTTGACCCCCATCATAGAAAATAAACAAGCCATAAGCAGATAGACGGTACTCATCAACAAATAAACGGCAGACTCGGAAACTCGCAAAACGGCATGACTTATTACAAAACCGCCTGCCGGAACAGCTGCCAGGAGCATCCTTGTCGGAGCTGCTGTCTCCCTTTTGCCTTTTTTAGAATCAGGGAAAACAACCAAATAATACCGAATGATGAGGAAAATAACGGCGGCATAAATGAATAATGACAGACTGATCAGCGGTACATGAAAACCGATAGCAGAAACCATCATTTTTTGCGCTGTGATCAACTGGCAATATGACGTACCGCTGAATGATACGCCCATAAAGCGAACATATTGAAGGTGATGATGATATCCGGTCATGCTTTTGGTATTCATGATGATCATCCATATATTGATCAGGATAGCAACAGGAACAGCGGCGAATGTGAAAAAATCTACTTTGTTCACCAGCACAGGTAATATGCTTAAAATATCCAGCATCAACACGATAAAACACGCCATTCCCCATTTCGTTTCCCGGCTGATGGGAGCTGTCAAATGAGACTGAATATTGGTAGGTAAATCTTTGTATGCAACTGTTTCTTTTAATTTCAGCAAAACTTACTTTCCTCCGCTTATCCCTCTGAATTTTTATAATTCTGCATGTATTTTTTCAGCCAGACTTTTTTTCTGTAGATATGCAAAAGAAATGGAAGAACGAAATAAAATAAGCTGAAAACTGAAACAACCAAGGGAATTTCTGACGGGGCTTGTTCTCCTAACGCCCATATTGTCATGATGACAAAAAAGATACCAACTACAGGGAATAAAATCATGAAGATGATCATCGCTTCATTTATTTTTTTGTATAGAACATTTTTTTCGTGTTTCATCAAAAAGCTCCTTTTTCTTGGTCAAACGATACTTATCTCTTGAAAAGCAAAGGAATACAATTGTAGCTAGCTGTGATCTGTTTTTTTTTTTCGTAAATCAATCATGTTTGTGTTCCGGCGATTGCTCTGTTCGGTGGTCATGATTTTCGGTCGCGGGCTGTATGTTCCATTTTTAAAACGTCTATCGATCAAGTCTTGATTGGCTTTGATAAAAAAGAATTTATGAATGAATTTAACCCCCATAAAAGAAAAAAAGAAAGTAAATGCCAAAAAGGTATAACTCATAAAATAGGTAGCTCCGCCTTCAAAATAATGCAGGAAGAAAAACGCCGCAATGTAAGCGACTATTCCAAATAAACACAAGCAGTTTACCAAAGTCGTACTGTCTGTCTTTTTTTTATAGTTTGGGAAAATGATAAGGTAATGTAGAACCATACTTAAAATCACAACAACATAAACAAATGAAGACGTGATGATAAATACAAGGTCATAACCGAGCAAAACGTAAACTAGTTCTTGTGATAAGACAAAATAACAAAAAGAACATACAGCGCCAGCTACCCCCATATATATGGTGAAATGCAAATCATTCCGATCACTCTGTTTTAAAAACAGGACAATGACTGTCCATATGTTAATACCCGTCATAAAAGGTAATGATATAGCCGTGAAAAATGTTTCCCCTATCGCTATGATCAGCACGCCGCACATTAAATCAGTAAATAAAATCATCCACAGCATGTTTAACTTAGCATCTTTATCACAGCTTTTAGATGCTAAATGGGTTATGATGCGGGAAGGTAAATTCCTGTATTTAGGATTTCCTTTTAATTTCAGCAAGGTGTTCACCTGCCTTTTATCAATTGATGTGAAAGAACAGACCATTCGGATCGTGTATTTCGGCTGATGAAAGCTATAAAATAAAATTTGTCAGGGCTCCGAATTTGAAAATTAGCTTAAGAGAAAGCATCCCGAATGAGATGCTTTGAAATTTATTCATTTGTGAAATCAATAATTATGTATTTTTAAACGATACCGTATACTCCAGCCCTTTTAATAATTCATACCATTGTTCAATTGTCTTTAATGAAATATGTACAGGTTTTTCATTGTGTTCATCATATTGAGCAACCCAGACGCCTTGAGCAGAAGGAATAAAGAAGACGATGTTTTGCAAAAATGGTCCATCGTTTAAGCTTGGGATGTAAATATGTGAGATATTGTTATTGTTTAGCGGCCATTGGTTAGCTTCAAGATCGGCTATCAGTTGATTAAAGCTATGTTCTTCCTCCGGTGAAAAAGAACTTTCTTTTCCGGACCTTTTCTGTCATGTTTTATTACTCAACCAATCAAGCACTTATCTGAAAGGCGCAGTTTTAAAGGGACATGCTCTTCGTGAGCTGAAAAGTAATAATAGTCTTTAATAAACTCGGCGATTTCCTGCTCGTCGGCATACGCAAATTCATGTATGATGTCACGGTCATCATATGGAAAAGCCATGTTTCATTTTCAAAATGGTGAAGCATTAAAGTGTTTTGATTGTCAAAACTGGAACAGCGGATCATTTATTCCGAATTTACGTAGGAGACGATGAACTTTTTCATCTTCAGTTAGAGGATTTTCATCCTTTGCGCTTTTTTCTTCATTCCAGTATTGTTTTAAAATAAGCTGATTGATGGTTGCGGCTGACTGCAATTGCATCCCATTCTTTTCTTAATTTTTTCCTAAAGATGCCTCTGCAATACTTTTGGCTAAATCCGGATAATCGCATAGCGTGACGAGTATTGCTAGTTCTTCAGATGTACATGTGATGAGATGTTTTATTGTTTTCACATCCTTGTAAAAAAATTAAACCCTGAAAATGAAGTGGAGAATAAAAGATAAAATATAAAAGATGATGATACTTAGAATTCCGCTTCCCAGAAGATAAAGGGCGTAATATAGTTTTCTCAGGAACCAGTTATATTTGTAAAGCCGTTTATATACAAAATAACTAGCACCGAAAAAGAGTCTTGTATAAAAATTAACAGTTTTTTTGAACAAATTTGAAGGCGTTTCAAATGTTCCACGTTCGTAATTATTTACTATTAGATTTCCGAGAATTAGCAATAGCAACCCGTAACCAAATTGAGCACCTAAAATAGCGCATAATAGGTACTCTGAATATTCGACGAAAATTTCGGGTGTCATACTCCCTCCTGTTTAACCAAACCATTTTTTGATAGATTTAAGTCGAATTTTTGTTCATGCTTTCGATTTTTTTAACGACGTCAAGGTTGTTTTTTGCCGCTGATATCTTTACCTAACGAATCAATATCATCATTTTTGGAAAACGATAAGGTAATGTAGCCATACTTAAAATCACAATCACGTAAATTAATAAAGACGCGGTGATACATAAAAAGTTATAACAGAACAAAACGTAATTGGGTTCTTGGGATAATACAAGATAACAAAAAGAACATACAACTTCAGTGGCTCCCATATGGCTCTGGTATTTGTACGATATTGCAGGTTATCTCAGCTTTTTTTCGGCTATTGAATATTGACGGGGATTTCTAGATGTAAAGCCACTTTTGATTTTAATTTTTATATGAAAGGCATTCCTGGAGAAAGGGATGTTTGTTAAACTAGTCTTTCATTATTTTATTCATAACAATGTAAATAATAAAAGTGAACCCAGTGGCTGAAAGAGTATTAAAACAAAACAAAAATAACTTCCCTTTCCACTCAACGGGTACCGCTAAAGTAGACACAGTAATGCAAAATATAAAAATAAAATAAATAATTAAGATAGCTTTATTTCTTCGCTTCTCTAAAAATTTAGACAAGTTTACACCTCATTATTGTCTAAAGACTCTTTTCTTTTCTCGTTTAACTTTTCTTGAATAATCTTCTCTTCGTCATTAATAAAACCTTTAAATAAAACTTCTTCAATCATATTTTGATTGAAAAATAGATTGAAATCTTCGGTTATATTTCCTTCCGGATAAGGCACTGAAACGTAATCAAATCTTTCCTTACTTGAAGATTGAATCTGGTGTCGACCATAAATCATTACTAGTTTTTCCACTTTTTTTAATTTGACTACGCTGCCGATCGGTAACCAGGAATACTCTTTTATGTTTTTCATCAGTTAAGCTCCTAACGATTACTTTTTTGTCTAACGAGATGAGGATGTTTTTTAAATAAAACTTTTTTTCTGTAAATAAGCAAACATATTGGCAATAACAAAAAAAACGTTGAGATCAATATTGTAAATTCAATAAAGGCTTGAAATGGGAGTTTGTTTTCTATAGTGATCCAAATTAAAGCTGAAAACATACACAACCATACAAACGGCCCAAAGATTGATGCAACAATAATAGCTGAATTCACTCTTTTAGCTAAAAAATCTTTATTCATCAAGACCCTCCTTATTCATCATCTAGTTTAGCACCAAATTTGAAAGACACGCCAACACCATCTGCTGCATAAATTTCATTTTGTAGGCCAAAGCTGCCTCCAATTCCTACACTACCTACAGATACACCTACACCAATATAGGGATCTATGTCAATACCAAACCATTCTTTTAATGGCTCATAACCTAACCAATTTAAAGGGGTGATGGTTAATTCAGCTTCGGCTACACTTGCTTCTCCTCCTAAAGAGGCACTATATTCAGATATATTTGCATCTAACTGAGCGTGACCGACTTTAGCTTCAAACGAAACTGGAAACTTTTCATGTCCAATTTCCATGTCTGCTAGATTACCTTCTGCACTAGCACCAATCATTTGACCAGCTAAAAGATATTTCGGTATGTTTTGATTTTTTGGAAAAGCAGCTTTTGACTCCAAATCAATTGCCTTAAATGAACTTTGGTGTTCAGGCTCCCCTTTGTCTCTAAATGCTTTATTTGTGTCGAATAGACTAAATCCAAAATTCGCTTTGATTTTTTTCTCATTTGTTTCAAAAGAACCTTGAACATTTCCAGTACCATAAAATCCTAAAAGTCCACTTTTATCAAAATCGAATGAAATGTCCTCATCTTGCGCATTTGAATTGTCTTTGACCTCTTCTGTATTTTCAGCACTTGTATTATTGGTGCTTTGATTAACCTTTTCCAACATTTTCTTCATTGGACTGTCTGTAAAATCATTCAGATTTTCGCTGTCGCTTAATTCACTTTTTAAAATTGAACCGCTTTTATATTCCGAGATTTCAATCTTCGGCCCCGTATACATCCTCTCCAGCTGCTGGATGTATTGCTTCATTGTGTCGAGGTCATCCCTCGCCGCTTTTAGCGCATTTGTCTGTTCGCGGTCAAAGGTATGAAGCTTTTCAAGCGTCTCGCTGATTTGTCTTTGGGCTTTTTTGGCGTTTTCGTTGACGGCTGAATCGTCGAGGTCGGGCAGGTCGACGATGTTTTTGACTGTTAGAATAGTCATATTGGCTTTTGACGTCAATCTGCCTGTCAGCGATTCGGCTTGACTGACGCCGTCATGGAGTTCGTTTTCAAGAAAGCTTTGCGAGATAAAGCCGTTTTGGTTCGGTTCAAGGGAATGAAGTGCGCTTTTCGTCTTTTCTAAAAGTCCTTTATAGTCGGAAATAAAAGATTCATAAAAAAGAAGAAAAGTGGTGTGGCACTCTTCATAGAACGAGCGGATCGCTTCACCGCCCGCGCCTTTTAAGGCGTCGTCAAGGGAGGTGAGACCTTTGACGCTTTGTTTGACTTTTGAAATCTCGTCAGTCTGGTTTTTTAATTCGGTCAGCGTTTTGTCTAGGCCGGTTTGAAAAGCCTGAACATCTAGAGTTTTCAATGCGTAGTCCCTTCCTTCTACTTGGCTTTGATCGATGACGACAGCTTTTTGTCGGCGTCTTTTATAGCGTTGACAGCCTGTTCGGTTTGCGCAATCTGTTTAGCGAGAGCCGAAGCGTATGCTTTTGTCAGGCTTTTCAAATCTTTGTTCATGCTTTCGATTTTTTTGACGACGTCAAGGTTGTTTTTGCCGCTGATATCTGTCGGCACGTTCGGTTTTACAGCTTGGGCTGAATGCTTCAGCTTCGAGAGCGCCTGTTTGACTTCGCCTGTTTTGACTTTGATTTCTTGACCCATCGTAATCACTCCTTTAGCGGCGGGCTTCTCTTTCTTCTTTTTCCAGCTTTTCAATTTTCGTTTTTAATGAGCTGATATCCTTACCTAGTGAATCAATGTCATCATTTAAGGAAGAGATTTTCTCTTTTAATTGTTTAAACACTTCATTTAACTGTTTTCCGCAAATATCATTGTAGGCCGTTTTCATATCGCTTCTGACATTTTTAAAAGAATCAGCAAGGCTGCCCTGCCATGTTGTCGGCGACAGTTCGGGCTTTTTGATGCTGTCTTTTGAATCGTCAAATTCCTTTTTATCTGCTTCTAATTCAGTTTGGCAATTTTTCAGTTGTTCGAGCTGTTGTTTTTTGATGAGAAGTGTACCTTGCAGCCCGTATAAAACTGTTTTTTCCCAGATCATGTTACTGCCACCTCCCGGAAAATTTGATTCAAATGACCTGTTGGGATCCGTTCATTAAAGGACCTTATTAATGTTACAACATGGTATAAATGAGTTGAATAGGAAAAATGTACCGTGATTAAAGGATCGAATCAAGCGGTGGAGCAGGAGATTCCTTATTATGACTGCGATTTTGCACATTTCTCCATTCTTTCAAGGGCAAAAGTCATGGTTCCTAGGGCTGTGTTTTTTGTGATATTTATTTTTTGTTTCACAAACTTTAAGGTAATTTTAAGAAAGAGGCGATCTTGTCGAACACTAAACAAGGTTTTTCGGGCAAAATGTCAAATAGATTAGATATTTCATATAAACAAGGGGGGAAATTGTCTGTTTGTGATGAAAAAGGGGACGGGCGAAATTTCTGTCAGGATGCCTCAGCTGGATTCTAAGAAAAATATGCGGCCAAATATATACTTCATGATAGATTGTAAACGCTGTCTTGTCCTCTGACCAACAGGGGGATGAAGATGAAGAAGCTGTTAGTTGTTTATGCCGTGATGCTTTGTTTGTTTTTTCTGTATGTCTACGACTACTCCCGGGGCGATCAAACCGGATCTACAGAAGCAAGCAAAAGGCCGGCGGCCGGAAGTCTGTCCGAAAAATATGTGATGGTCACGTTTCAATCGGGAATCGAATATTGGAAGAGCGGCCTGAAAGGCTTTGAGGATGCCGCGCAGCTTTTCAACGTCACTGTCGAGTATCGGGGGGCGGCCCATTATGATGTCCATGAGCAGACGACCGTCCTCGAGCAGGTCATTGCAAAAAAGCCGGCGGGGATCGCACTTTCGGCAATAGATCCCAAAGCTTTAAACCCTGTCATTGACAAGGCGCATGAGCAGGGTATTCCGCTCGTTTTATTCGATTCAGACGCCCCGCTCAGCAAAGCCTCTACATATGTCGGCACAAATAATATGAAAGCGGGTGCTGAGGCCGCAAGGCGAATGGCCGAGTTTTTAGATGGAAAGGGAGAAACCGCAATCATTACCCAGCCGCGGCAGTACAATCACCAGGAAAGGACGAAGGGCTTTGAACAAACGATCAAGCAAAAATACCCGAACATGAAGGTCGCCGCGGTTTTGGACGGAAAAGGGGATGAGCTGACGTCGAAAAAAGAAGCAGCGAAGATTCTGGAAAAAAATCCATCCATCAAAGGGATTTTCACGACAGAAGCCAATGGAGCGAGCGGTGTGGCCCGGGCTGTGAAGGCGGCGGGACTTGAAAGGGAAGTATGTATTATCGGCTTTGATAAAGACAAGAAAACGCTGGACGGTATCAAAAGCGGGTCGATTTCCGCGACAATGGGTCAGGACACATGGCAAATGGGCTATTGGTCGCTGCACATGCTGTTTTTCTCAAATCACCATTTGAAGCAAGAACGCCCGCTTCCGGCAGCGATCGATACAGGCATTACGATCATAACGAAAGAAAATGTGGCAGCCTATTATGCGAATGATTAAACGTTTGATCAACAATGCGCCGATCCGTCATAAGCTGATCAGCCTTCTCTTACTAATCAGCATGCTGCCGACGATCGGCCTCGGTATTTTATCGGGATGGGCCGTTGAAAATATTATTGAAAAACAGGTGATCGACCAAACACTGCAGCTGATCGGCGAAGTGAACAAGACGGCTGAAGTATATGTCAGCCACATGCAAAACCTGACATATTTAATATCAATGAATGAAGAAATGGAAGCATTTTTTAATCATGAAAAAGAGGATGGAGAGGCGGATTATAAGAGAAGGACGTTTTTGCAGGGCCTGACTTCTTTATATTCTGAAGCCGCGGGCATTCTCGTCGTCAATGATAAGGGTGAGATGATCAGCAATGAGATGTATGAACGGACGCCGACAGATTTGACAAAAGAACCGTGGTATCTGGCGGCTGTAGCTAATGAAGGGATTTTCAAGATGATCGGAAAGCCTGTCAACCGGAATATCAGAAGCCATGTGCACTACAGAGAAGACGAGGTCGTTTCTGCCGTCAGAGCTGTTATCGATCCTGAGACACAGCGTGTGAAAGGTGTTGTACTCATCGATTTGAAGCTGCGCGTCCTCGCAGAAGCGACAAAAAATATCCGCTTGGGGAAAACGGGTTATTTGATGATCATGGATGAAAATGGCGGCAATATTTATGCACCGGAGACCTCAAAGCTGTTTCTGCCGAAAAAGTGGTTCAGTCAAGACCGGTCCGGATATTTTTCGAAGCGGATCAAGGGAGAGGAATATCAATTCATTTACGAGACGTCTTCCTTTACGAACTGGACAACGGTCGGCGTTTTTAAAGCGGGTGAACCCGTATTCGAAGTGAAGGAAATCCACTTGTATGTGCTTTTGTTTTTACTGACGGCGGCGTTTCTCGGAATGTCTGCTTCCTATTATTTGTCCCATTCCATGTCGCGGCCGATTTTGAAGCTGAATGCTGTCATGAAAACGGCGGAAAGCGGGAATTTTTCAACATTTTATCAGGAGGAAAGGGAAGATGAAATTGGGCTTTTGGGAAAAAGCTTCAATCGCCTGATGATGAGAATCAGGGAGCTGATGTCGGTCACAGAAAGACAAGAGCGCCAAAAAAGAGAAGCCGAATTAAGGGCGCTGCAGGCGCAGATCAACCCTCATTTTCTCTACAACACGCTGGATACAATCAATTGGATGGCGAGGAAGAAAGGAGCGGTAGAGGTCAGCGGTCTCGTGCAGGCTTTATCCAAGCTGTTCCGCATCTCCTTGAGCAAAGGGAAAGATATCATTCCGCTGTCTGATGAATTTGCACATGTTGAAAACTATTTGAAAATCCAAAAAGCGCGATACCGCGATAAATTAAACTACTCAATCGAAATGACCGGACTTTGTGACGACCGCCTGATATTAAAGCTCGTGCTTCAGCCGATTGTCGAAAATGCGATTTATCACGGAATTAAAGAAAAAAAGGGGCCGGGTCATATTACGATCAAAGGCATGGAGGAAGACGGCTCGCTGATTATCAAAATCGAGGATGACGGAGCCGGAATGGATGAAGAGACGCTAAAGCAAATAACCGATCAATTCAAACACAGGGATGATACAGCGGGCTACGGCATGATCAACGTCCATGAACGGATCGCCCTTACATTTGGCGAGCCGTACGGTTTAACGGTTCAAAGCCGAAAAGGAGCCGGAACCGCCGTCACAATACGGCTCCCAATCTTAACAAAAGGGGGAACAAGCCTTGAGTGAATGTTGGCGCGTACTGATTGCCGATGATGAACCGTGGATTCGGGAAGGAATACGGGATGCCGTCTCTTGGGAGCGCTATCAAATGTCGGTGTCGGCTGAAGCGGAGAATGGCGAGGAGGCATTTGAGCTCGCTCTCAAACACGGCATCGACTTATTGATTGTCGACTTGAATATGCCGATCGTCAACGGAATCACGCTGATGAAAAAGCTCCGCGGCGCCCTGCCGCAGTGCCGCTTTGTCATCGTGACGGGCTACGATCAGTTTGCATACGCGCAAGAAGCAATCCGGCTGAATGTCGATGATTATTTGTTAAAGCCGGTCGATCCCGCTCATCTGGAACAAGTGCTCGAAAAGATCAGCTTGTCGCTGGCAGCTGAAAAAAAGAAGCTCAGCGAGCAAAAGCTTGCCGAGCAGCATATTCAACAAAACCTCGGCCTTCTGAAAGAGCATGTTTTCAGAAGCTGGATCGAAGGCCGGGCAGTGGAAGAAGGCGTTTACCGGCAGCTCGAATGCCTCCGTCTGCCGGCCCGCGATCCTGAGACGCTCGGTGTCATCGCGGCCGGGCATGTATGGAACAAGCCGTTTGAAGCTGACAGTCTGAAAGAAAAAGTAGAACGCTTCTTTGTCGCTGAACGGGATAAGGCTGTTTTTTTCGACGGAGACCGCCTGATCGTCGCCTGCCTGTGGCGCTCTGTTACAGAAGCTGAACAGCAGGCGCTTGCAGAGATGATCGAAGCTGAAATGCAGGTAAGCGCCGCTGTCTGCTTCGCCAAGCTTGCTGAAAACGGCCGCTCAGCTGCGCAATGCTATCAGCATTGCAGACAGCAAGTCTCGAAAGCATTTAATATCTCGCCGGTTGTCACGAGGGCCAAAGAATATATGCAAAAGCATTTCACTGAAAGGGAGTTTTCTTTAAAACAGACGGCAGATGCGCTTCAAGTTTCGTCCGTCTATTTGAGCAGGATCATGAAGAAGGAGCTCGGCATGACATTTGTTCAGCTTTTGACCGAGATGCGCATAGATCAAGCGGTTCACCTGTTAGAGACAACCCCTCTTTCGATTCACGATATTGCCGAACAAACGGGGTATGATACACAGCACTATTTCAGCACGGTATTTAAAAAAACGATGGGGGTATCTCCCAATCAGTACCGACGCATGTCGGGAATTGAACGAACAGGGAGAAAATTGTAATGTAAGCGCTTTAAAAAAGTATGATTTTTATAAAAATAGTTAATTAATTCAAAAGACGGACCTTCGAAAGACATGGTACAGTTGGCATGATTCATGATGGGAGAAATCAAAAGGGGGATACCAAGCATGAAAAAATGCTGGCTGTTGATCACTGCAATGCTTTTCTGTCTTATTGTTTCCGCCTGTTCGGGGAATCAGGCGAGCGGAGGTGGAGACAAAGGCTACGTCGGAATCTCAATGCCGACAAAGTCATCGGAACGCTGGGTGTATGACGGGAAATATATGGTGAAAGAGTTTGAAAAACTCGGGTATAAAACGGATCTGCAGTATGCGGAAGATGTCGTTGAAAACCAAGTCTCACAAATCGAGAATATGATTACAAAAGGCGTCAATGTCCTCGTCATTGCTTCGATTGACGGGGAAGCGCTGACCGACGTCCTTGAAAAAGCAAATAAGCAGGATATTAAAGTCATTTCCTATGACCGGCTGCTTATGAACAGCAAACATGTCGACTATTATGCGACATTTGACAATCATAAAGTCGGAGAACTCCAAGGGAAATATATTGAAGAAAAGCTTGGCTTAAAAGACAAAAAAGGGCCGTTCAACATCGAATTGTTCGCAGGATCGCCCGACGACAACAACGCGCATTTCTTTTTTGACGGCGCCATGTCTGTTTTGAAGCCTTATATCGATTCGGGCAAATTAAAGGTATTGAGCGGCCAGACTTCATTTGAGCAAGGTGCGACGCTCAGGTGGGACGGCGCAACCGCGCAATCCCGGATGGACAATTTGCTGAGCGCGCATTATACAAAAGCGAAGCTTGATGCGGTGCTTTCACCTTATGACGGGATCAGCATCGGAATCATTTCCTCTTTAAAAGGTGCGGGCTACGGATCGAACAAGAAGCCGCTGCCGGTTATTACGGGACAGGATGCGGAGCTTGCTTCCGTGAACTCGATCATTAAAGGGGAGCAGACCTCAACCATTTTCAAAGATACGAGAGAGCTGGCGAAAAAAGCCGTTGAGATGGCGACATCCGTCTTAAAAGGCGAAAAAGCGGAAGTCAATGACACAAAGACGTATGACAACGGAGAGAAGGTCGTTCCGTCCTATTTGCTTGAGCCGGTCGTCGTCGATAAAGAGAACTATAAAAAAGTGCTCGTTGACGGCGGTTACTATAAAGAATCGGAATTAGGGAAGTGATCCGATGTCCGATTGCATTTTGGAGATGAGAGGCATCACGAAGGAGTTTCCCGGCGTCAAAGCGCTCGACAATGTCCACCTCCGCGTTAAAGCGGGCGAAATCCATGCCCTCTGCGGAGAAAACGGGGCGGGCAAGTCGACTTTGATGAAGGTGCTGAGCGGTGTATATCCGTACGGTACGTATACGGGCGACATTTTGTATAAAGGGGAAGTATGCCAATTCAAAAATATTAAGCAAAGCGAGGAAGCGGGGATCGTCATCATCCACCAGGAGCTGGCGCTCGTCCCCCAGCTTTCCATTGCGGAAAATCTTTTTTTGGGCAATGAACAGGCGAGCCGCGGCGTCATCAATTGGCGAAAAACGAAGCTGGAAACGCTCGAGTTAATGAAAAAAGTCGGGCTTCATGAATCTCCGGATATGCTTGTTTCCCAAATCGGCGTCGGAAAGCAGCAGCTTGTTGAAATCGCCAAAGCGCTGGCGAAAAAGGTGCAGCTCTTGATTTTGGATGAACCGACTGCGGCTTTAAATGAAGCGGACAGCGAGAATCTGCTGCGGCTCTTACTCGAACTGAAAAAACAGGGGATCTCTTCAATTATGATTTCCCATAAATTAAATGAGGTTACGAACGTCGCAGATTCGATTACCGTGCTCCGCGACGGACAGACGATCGAAACGCTTGATGTGCAAAGCGGGCAATTGACCGAAAACCGGATCATCAGAGGCATGGTCGGCAGGGAGCTGCAAAACCGCTATCCTGCCAGAAGCGCCAAGATCGGGGACGTCATCTTTGAAGTGAAGGATTGGACAGTTCATCATCCTCTTCAACAGGACCGCAAAGTGGTAAACACGGCGGCCCTTTCCGTCAAAAGAGGCGAGATCGCAGGAATTGCCGGCTTGATGGGCTCCGGAAGGACGGAGCTGGCGATGAGCATCTTTGGAAGATCATACGGAAAAAACATCTCCGGCACAATCGAAAAAGACGGGCGGGAGCTTTACATCCGCCACCCTGAAGAAGCCATTAAAAACGGCATCGTCTATGTGACGGAGGACCGGAAAGGAAACGGTCTGATTCTGGATGACAGCATTAAAGAAAACATTACGCTGTCCAAACTGGAGAAGGTGTCGAGCCGATTGGTGATGGACGAGCGCCGCAAAAAACATGAAGCGGAGGATTTTCGCAGGAAATTGAACATCAAGACGCCCGACATCGGCCAGCGGACCGGAAATTTAAGCGGAGGCAACCAGCAGAAGGTCATGCTGAGCAAGTGGATTTTTGCGGAGCCTGACATTTTAATTTTGGATGAACCGACGCGCGGCATCGATGTCGGCGCCAAATACGAAATCTATGGCGTCATCAATCAGCTTGCCGAAGCAGGTAAAGCGGTTATTATGATTTCTTCGGAGCTTCCCGAGCTGCTGGGAATGTGCGACAGAATCTATACGATGTGTGAAGGGGAAATCACCGCTGAATTTTCCAAAGAAGAAGCTGATCAGGAGAAGCTGATGAAATATATGACCATCCGCATGAAGAGAGGGGGAGAGGCGTATGCAGACACCGGTGCAAACGGATAAAGACCGCGCTCAGCCCGGTTACTTTCAGCTGTTTCGCGACATGTATAAGCAGAACATCCGGAAATACAGCATGGTCATTGCGCTCGTGTTTATTATGCTGCTGTTTCAAATACTGACAGACGGAATTTTGCTGAGGCCGCTGAACATTACGAACTTGATTTTGCAAAACAGCTACATTCTCATTTTAGCCATCGGGATGATGCTCGTCATCATTACGGGACACATTGATTTATCAGTCGGTTCAGTCGCCGCTTTTGTCGGCGCCGTCTCCGCGATGATGATCATCGAAAACGATATGCCGCTGTTTGCGGCGGTCGTTCTGTCGTTGCTTCTGGGAGCGGCAATCGGCGCCTGGCAGGGATTTTGGATCGCTTATGTCAAGATTCCAGCCTTCATCGTGACGCTGGCGGGAATGCTATTGTTCAGAGGACTCACGATGATCGTGCTTGAGGGGAAATCGATCGCTCCATTTCCCGTGTCCTTTCAAAAAATGGCGTCCGGCTTTATCCCGGACTGGCTGAACGGAGGCGCGCTCCATATGACGACGATTGTCGCCGGAGCGGGAGTGTCGATTCTTTATCTCGTGTATCAGCTTCAGCAGAGAAACATGCAGAAGAAATTCCAATTTGACTTGCAGGGAAAAGGTCTGTTTGCAGTTAAGGTGTTTTTTATCATCGCCATTATCAACCTTTTTACCTACATTCTCGCGACGTACGAAGGCATACCTCTCATTTTGATCACATTGTTCATCTTAATCGCCGGGTATACATTCGTTATGAAAAAAACCGTCATCGGGCGGAGAATCTACGCAATCGGCGGCAATGAAAAAGCAGCCGAGCTTTCAGGAATCAAAACAAAACGGCTTACCTTTATGGTCTTCGTCAATATGGGCGTCTTAGCTGCTCTTTCCGGATTGATTTTTGCCGCCCGTTTAAACGCGGCCACTCCGAAAGCAGGAAACCTGTTTGAACTTGACGCCATTGCGGCCTGCTTCATCGGCGGTGCTTCAGCTTACGGCGGAATCGGTACGATCGGCGGGGCCATCATCGGCGGCCTTGTCATGGGGGTCATGAACAACGGTATGTCGCTGCTCGGTCTGGGCATTGACTGGCAGCAAGCAATTAAAGGCCTCGTCCTTTTGATTGCCGTTGCATTTGATATTTACAATAAGAATAAAACTTCTTAATTGATAAAGAAAAACCTGTTTTTGAACATCAAAAACAGGTTTTTTCATTATTGCTGGACTGAACGTCCTTCCTGATTCAGTGTGGGGTTTATTTTTTTAGGTTCCGGCAGGAGGATGTTCAAAATGCTTGCTGCCGCCAAAATAACGATTGAAAGATAGAAAGACAGGTTATAGTTGCCTGTTTGGCTGTACCAGACGCCCGGCAAATAAGCGCCGAGCGCCGAACCGAGCTGGTGGCTGAGGAACAGCCAGCCGAGAATGAACCCGACGGAGTACTGCCTGAAATACTGGGTTGCGAGCATTTGCGTCGGGGCGACGGTCGCAAAGTCGACCAAACCGAACAAAACCGCGAAGCAAAGCAGGAGGACCGAGTTGTGGCTCGACAACAAAATGACAAGCGACAGCGCCCTTACGGCATATAAAAAGCACAAAATTTTTCGGCTGCTCCAGCGGTCAGCGACGACGCCGGAAATCAAAATGCCGATGATGTTAAACCCGGCCAGCAGGCTGACAGCGGCGCTTGTTACTTCGGTCGAAAACCCGTGGTCATGCGAAAAAGGGATAAGATGGGTATCCATTAACCCCGTCGTTGTAAATCCGCAAATGAAAAACGGCAAGACGAGGAACCAAAACGTTCTTTTGAGAAAAACGGCTTTGTATGGAATCTTTTTAGGCTGGGCGTCCGGCTCTTCTTTTGTCTCGCCGCCCTGAGTGCCGCCGATCGGCTGTACATTCTTTTCCGAAGGATGATTCCGCAATAACAAGATGACGATCGGAAATACGATAACAGCTAAAAACAATCCGAGAACGATAACGGTCACTTTCCAGTTAAACCAGTGGATCAACATGAGCGATCCAGGGACAAGCAGCATCTGCCCCGCGCCGAATCCCGCTTCCATAATGCCGAATGCAAGCCCCCGCTTCTCATTGAACCAGTTGGTCACGATCACGGTCGATGCGACATTCGACGCACCGCCGACGCCGAGAGAAACGATGATGCCGTACAAAATAAACAGTTGCCACGGAGAAGTCACGAGATATGTAAAAAAGATGCTCAGGCCGACCAGAAGCGTGCTGAGAGATAAAATGATCCGCGGTCCGAACCGGTCGACAAGCCTGCCGATTACCGGCTGGGATACACCGTAGACAATGAAGCTCAGCATGGAAATAAGCGAAATCGTGCCCCTGTCCATTGAAAATTCCTCTTCCCAAGGCTGAATAAAGGCCCCGAAAGAAAGGCGCACTCCTTGAACGGCCAAAAGCGTCAAAAACGTCACAAAAACGATAATCCAGGCGTAGTGTATTTTCCGTTTCATAGATCCTCCATTTCGTCAGCCTAACTCGGCATCCCAGCGTTCTTCCCGGAGCCGCTGTCCCCATAATAAAGTCTCGTCTTTCACTTCCGTCAGTCTGAATCCGAATTTTTCATACAAAGGCCGCGCTTCAGCCATCGTACTTACCGTCCATAGAAAAATCCGTTCAAATTGATTGTCTTTACAATAATCGATGAGATGCTTCAAAAGGCGCGTGCCGACTCCCTGATGCCGAAAAGCGGCATCGACCAGAAACCATCTGAGCTGTACGGTTTTGCCGGGATGTTTGACGAGCCCGACGCATCCCGCAAACCTTCCGGCGCTCTCTGCGATCCAGATGTTTTCGATATCGGCATCAAATGTTTCGTGAAGGTAATCCAAAAATGAATCGTCCCAGCCGTGTGTCTCCGCATAAAACGCACGTTGTTTTTCGATCATTAGTTTGATATCGTCCGATATATAGTAATCTCTTATGGAAACGTCCGATTTTTCGGGCGGCAGGTGTTCTGACAATATGGATTCAATTGTATTCATCGCCTCCGTCAGCTTTTCCTGATGGGGGCCGTCGATATGCTTCAGCATGTATTCGATTTGCTGATTGGCTTTTGCCTCCAGCTTCTTATAAATGGATTCGCCGAAGCTTGTTAAATAGATATAGTGGTTGCGGCTGTCCTCCTCGCTTCTCTTTTTATAGACCATATTTTCCTTTTCGAACCGCTTCAGGATCCGGCTGACATAGCCCCGGTCCAGGCCGAGCGTATCTTGAATCAGCTTGGCTGTACAATCGGCCGTATTGTGAATTTCGAATAATATCCGGGTTTCCGTCAATGAAAAAGGGCTGTCATAAATATGTTCATTCAGAAAACCGAGCACGTTTGTATAGAATCGATTGAACTTTCTGAATTTTAATGTGATAGAATGATTGATTTCTGTCATCTCAAAACCTCTCTTT
The DNA here is from genome assembly GCF_001042485.2 of Bacillus paralicheniformis. Lineage (GTDB taxonomy): Bacteria > Bacillota > Bacilli > Bacillales > Bacillaceae > Bacillus > Bacillus paralicheniformis. Next base: position 8,001 of record NZ_LBMN02000005.1, on the reverse strand, counting down.
CTATAAATCGTTGCTTTAATCAATTATAATAAAATAGTTGATTTAGTCAAGTGTATGGAAATAAAGTTAAAAATGTTAATGATAGATTATATTTTACAAATAAAGAAAGATAAATTCAATCATACAGGAAAATTCATCCACCAGGCAGGAAAGAGGGAAGAAAACAGAGTATATAATCTAACAACCTGTTTTTGTAAGCGTTTAATGTCTGTCTCCGCGTCATATGAAAACGAGGAAGAGAGGATGAAACTTTACGATGGTCAAACCGTATCCCCCGATCAGCCGGAAAGTTCCCCGACTATTGCATGGAGCCGATTACAACCCTGATCAATGGCTTAAATATCCGGACGTTTTAAAAGAAGATATCCGCCTGATGAAGCTGTCCCGCTGCAATGTGATGTCTGTCGGCATTTTCTCATGGGTTTCGCTCGAGCCTGAAGAAGGAAGGTTTACATTTGATTGGCTCGATCAGGTTCTTGATACTTTCAAGGAAAACGGAATTTATGCGTTCTTGGCTACACCGAGCGGTGCCAGACCGGCTTGGATGTCCAAAAAGTATCCCGAGGTGCTGAGAACGGAGCGCAACCGGATCAGAAACCTTCACGGAAAGCGGCACAATCATTGCTATACGTCGCCTGTCTACCGCAGGAAAACGGCGATTATAAACGGAAGGCTTGCGGAGCGCTATGCGCATCACCCGGCTGTCATCGGCTGGCATATCTCCAATGAATACGGCGGAGAGTGTCATTGTGAACTTTGCCAAGATAAGTTCAGAGAGTGGCTGCTCGCGAAATATAAAACGCTGGACCGCCTTAACCATGCATGGTGGACATCGTTTTGGAGCCACACCTATACAGATTGGGACGAGATCGAGTCGCCGGCTCCGCACGGCGAGGATGCTGTTCACGGTTTGAATTTGGACTGGAAGCGTTTTGTCACGGATCAGACGGTTGATTTTTGCCGGCATGAAATTGCCCATGTCCGTTCTTTTAACCCCGACCTGCCCGTGACGACGAATTTTATGGGAACATACGCCGGATTGAATTATTGGAAGTTCGCCGACTTGCTTGATGTCATCTCGTGGGATTCTTATCCGGCATGGCACAACAGCCGGCAGGAAGACAGCCGGCTTGGAGCCGATATTGCTTTTGTTCATGATATCAATCGGTCTCTTAAAGGCGGCCGGCCGTTCATGCTGATGGAAAGTACGCCGAGCATGACGAACTGGCAGGACGTCAGCAAGCTGAAGCGCCCCGGTATGCACGAATTGTCATCATTACAGGCAGTCGCTCACGGATCGGACACTGTTCAGTATTTTCAATGGCGGAAAAGCCGCGGCTCAAGCGAAAAGTTTCACGGGGCAGTCGTTGATCATGCGGGATCAGAGCATACGCGCGTTTTCCAGGAAGTAAAAAAACTTGGGGAAAAGCTCGAAAAACTTGAGGATGTCGCAGGAACGACAGTCGAACCCGAGGCCGCGATTATATTTGACTGGGAGAATCGCTGGGCTTTGGAAGACGCCCAAGGTCCGCGCAATATCGGCATGCATTATGAACGGACAGCCAAATCGTTTTATGAACCGTTTTGGCGTGAAGGTGTACCGGTTGATGTGATTCATATGGAGGCCGATTTCTCCCGCTATAAGCTTTTGGTCGCCCCGATGCTCTACATGCTGAAAGAAGGCACCGCCGAAAGGATTGAACAGTTCGTTCAAAACGGGGGTACATTTGTCGCCACTTATTGGTCGGGCATTGTCAATGAGAATGATCTTGTGTTCTTGGGAGGGTTTCCTGGAGGCTTAAGAAAAACGCTCGGCATTTGGTCTGAGGAGATCGATGCGCTTCATGACGGACAGAAAAATACGATTGTGATGGATGCAGATAACCGGCTCGGGTTAAGCGGGAGCTATGAAACCAGTGAGCTTTGCGACCTGATTCATTTAGAAGGAGCCGAAGCGCTCGCTCTGTACGGGGAAGATTTTTACGCGGGCCGGCCCGCGCTGACGGTCAATTTGTTCGGAGACGGGAAGGCCTACTATATCGCTTCAAGGAATGAGGCGGCGTTCCAAGAGGCGTTTATATCGAGGCTCATTGAAGAGTGCGGGATTGCCAAAGTGCTCGATACAGAGCTTCCGAAAGGCGTCACCGCCCAGCTCCGCACAGACGGCCGCCACGATTATATTTTCGTGATGAATTTTACAGCGGAAAACCGCACGGTCTCGCTTCCGGAAGAAACATATACGGACGTCTTAAAAGGAACCCGGAAAAAAGGCGCTCTCAAACTGGTTCCATACGGAACGAGCATTTTGCGGAGAAGCCGCAAAGCCTAGGAATCCTCATTCTTCAGGCCGACGCTTCGTGCAAAATGCAGCAGCGAGCAGGAAGATGACAGCTGAAGTATACGCCAACACACCTTGATCGAAAACGCAGAGAAGCACGACATTTGATAAAACAGCCAACATGATAAACACTACAGCATAAAGATTTAGACGCAATACCATCCCTCCATTAATTGTTATCTTAACATGAAGGGATGTGAAAAATCCGCGGGAAATACCCGCGGATCCGTCCTTATTTGGCTCGGTTTTTCAGTTTTCGGGGATCGACCTGATCATCGATATCAGGTTTGTCGTCCAGCGCGTCGGCGATTTTTTCCCAGGAGACAATTTTGAAGTTCTGATTGGCCGGTTGTCCATTTTCCGTATTTTCGCCGTCTTGGGCGACAAAGATGCCGTATGGATATGTTTTGCCGAGGCCGAAGCCGATGACGTCGATTCCATCGGTATCGCTTGTCCCGTCGATTTCTTTGCCGTCCTCAATTGAAAAAGCAGTGACGTAGTCGTTTTTCCCGCGCCGGTCATAGATGGCATAGCGGTTATCGCCCTGACTGGACGCGATCAAATACCCTTCTCCGTCTTCTCCGTAGTAAATCGTCAGCCCTTCAATATCAGAAGTTAGATGCGGTCCGTCGGCACGATCGACGATTTTTCCTTTATCTCCGCCGTCCGGCTCGGCGCTGAAAGACCAAATCGCAACGTCTTCTTCGGCGATGTACATTTTGCCGTATTCATCATCTGCCGCAAGCCCTTCTGTTTGAGAGCTCATTTTGAATGAGCGGACCTTTTTGCCCTCGACTTGTCCTTTTCCGTTGTCAAACAGTTCATATTGCTCGAATTCTCCGTTCTTTCCGGTCACCATGGCGTAGAACTTGCCGGTTTTCTGGCTGTGATACAGGCTGAAGCCATATACCTCCTGGATATCGGTTTGAATAGGTTTTTGAGGATTGACGATGTTCTTCAGCTTGCTTTTTTCGCCGTCAAAGGCGTAAATTTCAACCGTGTTTTTGCCGTCTGACCGGTTTGAGGCCCCGGCAATATCAATTTTTTTGCCATCGAGCGGAAAATTGTAGCGCAGGTCGACATTGTTTAATTTGCCAAACGGATAGGCCGCAAGCTGTTTTCCCTTCAAATCATAGACGATTAAGCCCGACTTTTTGTTTGTGGTGATGAGCCTGCTTTTTTCAGGCTGCTTCGGATGAACCCAAATCGCCGGGTCTTCTGCCGCGTCGTCAGGGGTATCCACCGGCTCTGTCTCTGCATCGGCAGTCACCGTGAATTCTTTGTGAGCCGCAGCTTCGTTATGGGGGAGACTGCTCCATGAGGGAGACCATAAGGATGCTGCGAGTGTTGATAAAGCGAGCGTTTTGTAAAAGTTCATATATTAACCTCCTTTTCATAACATTTATCCTAGCAAACCAATGAAAATTATCATTTGAGGGTATGTAAACTTTTGTTAAAAGTGATGGCTAAAAAAGACCGCCGATACTCTAGAGTACGAAACCCAAAGAAAACCCCCGGAATTTTTTCCGGGGGCTGCCTTTAACATCGCTATCTCTCAATGAATCGGAATGTATATCTCAAACGCAAGTTCGTTTAAATCCCCATCCATCGGGTAAAATTCCAATTGTGTAAAAGCGTCACAATTTAAACGAAGACCTTGATCTTTGATCCATTGATATACTTTTTGATAAGTCACTTCAGGCCGCTCATGCTGCGGATGCCTTGTCTGAGCATATGTTAGAGCGGGCGCCTGATAGCTGATCATTCCTTCCGGAAGGGTTTCAGGGAGGTTCTCCGTCTCCATTAATATATAAAAAGTGAATTCCCCTTCGCCGTGATGATCCGATATGGCCCACATGCCGCTGTCTTCTTGAACACCGACTATTTCTCCGCGCCGGTCTTTCAGCTGCTGAATGACGCCGTGGAGCTTTTTCGCCCGGGCTTCTTCGAATGAAACGGTTTGTGAAAAGCCAACACCGGCAAATCCGGCCTTTGCCGTCTTTTTGATCTCCAAATTTTATCCTCCCATCCTGCACCGATTGGTTATTCAGTTATTCGCCGGACAAGAAGCAAATCCTTCAGAAAAGGAGTATCGCCTGTTGCTTTTTAATTGACACCCTTCATAAATTTCTGAATTTTCGGTGACAGCAACATCAAAATGATTCCGAGCAGGATGGATACACCGCCGATGACTCCGAAGTAGGCGATCTCTGTATCAGCGCTGTAAAATCTGACGATCTGTGCATTGATAGCCTGTGCAGAAGCGTTTGACAGGAACCACAGGCTCATCGTCTGTGCTGAGAATGCCGCAGGAGCCAGCTTTGACGTTGCGGATAGCCCGACTGGAGACAAGCACAATTCCCCTAGAACGACGATCAGGAAGCTGAGCACAAGCCACATTGGATTGGCAAGTGATTCAGTGCCGTTGATATAAGCAGGGAAAATCATGACGACAAATGAAAGTCCGGCTAAAATCAAGCCGAGTGAAAATTTCGTCGGTGTTGACGGCTGACGGTTGCCGAGCCTCATCCAAATCCATGCGAAAACCGGTGCAAGCACAACGATGAACAACGGATTCAGCGACTGGAACCAAGATGAGTGCAATTGGACACCTAAAAATTCTAAATGAGTGCGTTTATCTGCATAGGTGGCTAAAATATTGGCGCCTTGTTCCTGAATCGCCCAAAACATCATCGATGCGACAAACAGCGGAATGTAAGCTGTGAGACGGGAACGTTCATCACTCGTCGTTTTGGAGCTTTTAAACATAACGATGAAATAAATCAGCGGGATCAAAATACCGAGACAGCTGACAATCATCGTAAACAGCTCAATTGTCATCCAGCCCATAAAGACGGAATAGCCAAAGATGGCAGCGATCACCAAAACACCAATTCCAATCCGTCCGAACACCATTTTTCTTTCAGCGGGTGTCAGCGGATTCGGTACCGTTCTTCCGGCAGGTCCGAGGTTTTTCTTCCGTGTCGCCAAATAGGTCAGCAGCCCGAACAGCATGCCAATGGCAGCAAGACTGAAGCCGAGATGGTAGTTGTATGTCTGGCCGACTGTGCCGACGATAATCGGCGCAAGAAATCCGCCAAGGTTGATCCCCATATAAAAGATGCTGAAACCTGAATCGCGGCGGGTGTCTTCAGGGCTGTATAACTCGCCGACAACGCTTGATACGTTTGGTTTTAAAAGGCCTGTCCCAATGATGATCAAGAACATGCTGATGAAAAACGCGGGGACGCTTCCCGGGAATGACAAAAGTATGTGTCCGAACATAATGAGCACGCCGCCGTAAAACACGGTGTTTGCAGTTCCGAGGAGCCTGTCCGCTATCCAGCCTCCGATGATGCCGGACATATAGACGAGGGAACCGTATACGGCCATAATCGAGTTTGCTGTGGTTTGATCAAATCCGAGGCCGCCTTTTGTCACCTCTGTATACAAATAGTAGATAAGGATGGCTCTCATACCGTAGTATGAAAAACGCTCCCAAAATTCAGTGAAGAATAAAGTGAAGAGTCCGCGGGGATGTCCAAAAAACCCCTTTTGCGGAATGTTTTGAAAAGTTTCTTTTTGATGGTTTGACATCGCAATACTCCTTCTCTTTCTATGTCTATTATAAAAATCATATTCTTATATAATGTTCGTGTCAATACACCTTCAATCGATTTGAATTTTTGATCGCTAATGCAACAAGTTGTGAAGCGCTTTACAAGCGGATAGTAAAAACTTTTGGAAAAAAAATTAGATGAAAAGATTTTTTAATAAAATTTTACCTATCTTATGTACAAGCGGATTTTACTAGATTGGCATATATATATCGGAAACCGTTTTACAAAAGGAGGCTGAAAACAGCGTGCAGCAGCAACCTGAGGAAATGAGAATGACAGTGGTTGACGCGACAAAGTTCGGTGCTGTCGGCGACGGCAAAACAGACTCCACAAATGCGATCAACGAATGTTTGGTGTGGACAAAGTCGATGGGATACAACACGGTATGGATACCGAACGGCACGTACCTGATTGACGGGACGAAAAACAGCGACCCGCGTGCTCCGTTTCGCGGAGCCGGCATAAATGTTCCGGGCAATATTGAAATTTTGATGGACGCGGAGACCGTCATCAAGGTAAAACCGAACAGCTCATGGGGATACGCTGCTTTTTATATAGGCGGAACATCCAATGTGAAAATATCCGGAGGCAGCATCATTGGGGAAAGGGATGAACACACATATACATCGGCGCCGAGACCGACCCATGAATGGGGATTCGGAATTTGTATCGAAGGGGCGTCAAATGTCGTTATTGAACATGTGAGAATAGCCGATTTTACAGGAGACGGAATCATTATCAGCAACGGAGGAGACGGCTATAAGCCGTCAAAGCGTATTAAGGTAACCAATTGTGAAATCAGGCGCTCCAGAAGAAATAATTTGTCAATCACAGGGTGCGACAATGTTCTTGTTGAAGGATGCGAAATTGCAGATGCGGGGACAGGCAACGGCACGGCTCCCCGTTTTGGGATTGATATAGAAGGCTACAGTGAAGGAAACATCGTCTATGAAGAACCCGTTAATGTCATCATCCGAAACAACGTGTTAAAAGGCAATGTCAACAATGCCATTTCCAATTTTAACGGCACTTCTGTCATCATCGAAGGCAATATCGCAGACAGTACCATTTCATACGGATACGGGACGAGTACGACGATTGCAAACAATATCATCAAGAAAAACCCCGAATCCACCGGACAGAGCATCGGAATTAACGGCCTCGGTGTAGGGGCTTTGGAAGCAAGAAGCGATGCCGTTATAAAGGGGAATTTGATTTCGGGTTTTACGACAGGCATCGATATCCGCGGAAAAAGCGTTTTTGCCACGGGAAATCAAATCCGTGATTTTGTAAATGCCGGAATTCTTGCTTATCAAGCGTCGCAAATCTTCATTGAAGGGAATAATATCGAAAACGACGTGCCTGAGCAAAGGTCCGGCACCGCTCTCAGCATCACGCAATCAGACAATGTAACGTTTTCCGGCAATCAGATCGCAAATGTCGTACTTGCGGTCAGGAGCACAGGCAATGACGTCCAAATAAAGGATAACGTCATCAAGCAATTCTCCAGAGGCATCTGGATATCGCAAGGAAATGCTGTGATAGAAGGAAACTTTATTTCGCCGGCCGGCTTTCAAACGGTGCCGGAGTCATATGCCGTATCCGTCACAAATACGGCTTCTGCAGTCATTCGGAAAAACACCTTCACCCGCTTCAGAAACTTTCCAATATACTGCTCGACAAATGAGCATACAAAAATTATCGGAAACGACATCGAAGATTCACCGCTGATTGTCACGCTGTATCTCACCCGCGGAACCCACGAGATTATTGGCAATACGATCACGCTCGGCAGGCCGTCCTTGCCGGCTATCCTCATTTATCTCGACCAATCGTCGAACTCGGCGATCCTCGACAACACGCTCCGCAGCAATACCGCTGCAAGAGTGACGGCAATTCAAACCAATACGTCCAGGCAAACGCTGATCATCGGCAATACGGTTGTAAAAGGTATGATCCATTCCCACGAGACAGATACGGTTCATGGAAATATTGAAGTTTAAGCTCCCTTTTGATAGGGAGCTTCAGACTGTTGACAAAATA
>NZ_LBMN02000004.1 GCF_001042485.2 Bacillus paralicheniformis | reverse complement strand
ATCTTATGAGTATCAGAAAGCTGTTAATATAAAGGGCATTACCACGAGCATGTTCCCCAAAGGGACGCCCGCTGATAATGCCTCCATCGAATCGTTTCATTCCTCACTAAAGTCTGAAACGTTCTATCTTAACAGCATTGATCGAACTACGACCACCATCGTAGAACGCACTGTCAAAGAATATATTCTTTATTATAACAATATTCGTATTCAAACGAAACTAAACAACCAATCACCGGTAAACTAATGGCAATTGGCTGTATAAAGGTGTTTTGATCCCTGTCTCAAAAACGGGGGTCAGTCCCGAATGTCCAATAGCCTTTTCTTATTTCGATATCAAGGTCAGCGTACGTTCTTCATTATCAACTACAAAAACCTCATCATCTGTATTGACAAGGAAACGATCCTTCTTGTCATCATATAACACATCGCTGTCACTTAGTGATAATGACGCAGGAATAACGGGGGAAATGTTATAAAAGATAAGCTCAGATGCTTTATCATTCTCCAGCACATAGCTGATTTTTTCATAATCAAAATCCAGCGTCTTTCGGCCGTCAGCGGTATCTCCTACAGTATATCCATTCAGTTTCGATTGGATGTTGGTACTGCTGTCTCCCAGGAATTTCAGGAAGTATTCATAGGAAGAAGCCGCATTTTCCGGAATATAAGGCGTAAAGGCCGCTGCCTGCACCTCAGCATGTTTCACGTTTGTTGCAACAGCGCCCTGCTTTACAAAATAAGGATGCCCGTTAAACTTTATTTTTGCTGCTTGTTTTCCTTTTGCAACTACCTTCACCTCGGTACCGAATGGCAGTGCAATATCAGCCTTCTGTTTCAAAGCTTGATCCTTATAAACAGACGCTTTTTCATCTGCGATAAACCCTTGCTTATTGACTGCGGTTAAGCGTTCCTCTGTCTTGCCCTTTGCATCGCCATCATGGTTCTTCACTTCGTTTTGCGGAATAGCGCCAAACGAAACAATGGTACGAAGCGGTGTGTTAAAGAACATTGTTCCTGCGGTAAAGATTGTCAGGATAGACAAAATAGCAATTTGAACAGCATTAGCCAGTGATTTCGGCTTTTTCTTCTTTTGACGGAAACGAGCAAACGCTTTAGGATCTTCTTTCTTCCGCTTTTCCGTTTGTTCCTTTTTATATGTTTCTTTTTCTTTTTTCGACAGTTTATTAAACCAGTCAATAAACGCTTTATACTCTTTAACAACCGTTTTTGTATCATCAAACATACGAAGCTCGCCGTAGTGCATCCAAGCGACGCGATCACACATCTTTTCAATCTGGCCGATGGAGTGGCTAACAAAGAAAATGGTTTTTCCTTGCTTTTTAAACTCATTAATTCTGTCTACACACTTCTGATAAAACGTTTGGTCCCCTACGGAGAGCGCTTCGTCAATAATTAAAATGTCAGGGTCAATATGCACAGAAATCGCGAAACCGAGACGAGACTTCATCCCGCTGGAATAGTTTTTAACCGGCTGATCGATAAAATCACCAATCTCAGCAAATTCTACGATGCTGTCATACATATCATCAATTTCTTTATTGGTTAATCCCATCATTAAACACTTGAGCCGGACATTGTCCCGGCCCGTCAATTGGTTATTTAAACCGGCCGCAATCGCAATCAGCGACGGCTGGCCGTTCATTTCAATTTCACCACTGGTCGGCGGAATAATTTTAGCCAGCAGGTTAGACATGGTCGATTTCCCTGACCCGTTTATCCCTACAAAGCCGATTGTCTCTCCCTCATACACGTCAAAGGAGACATTCCGCACAGCAAAAAAACCATTATCTTTGGCCGGAAAAAACAATCCTTTAATCTTGTCCGATTGTTTTTTATACAAATGATACTGTTTTGAAACATTTCGAAACGAAACTTTTAGTTTCATCGTAAAATCTCCTTACGTAATTAAAGAAAGTCAACAAACTTGTCTCTAAATTTCATATGCAGGATAGAACCTACTAACAATAAAAGGAATGTGAAGAGCCAGAAATACAGCATGTAAGTTGCATCTTCGAAAAACCAGCTTCCGCCGAGAAAACTGTTTCTGAATCCGTCGATAATATAAAAAAGCGGATTCAGCTTAATCACATTCAACAATGCCGGGTGCTTATCCCCTAGCTGCGTGGAAATATCCCAAAAAATCGGCAGCAAAAAAAACAACAGCCTTGTCACAGATTGCAGCAGGAACTGATAGTCCCTGACCAGTACACTGATCGTTGAATTAAACAAACTGAATGCGAACATAAAAACAATCATGCAAAACAAATAGTAAATATATTCAAGCCATTGAAGATTTGGGTAAATGCCAAACCCAAGGAGCACCATTACATAAATCGCCATCATCACAAAGTAGCTAAACAAGTTAGCCGCGATCGCCACTGACGGAAGAGAGCTGATTGGAAAATTCATTTTGGCCACCATGTTGATTCGCTTATAAACACTGTTTGAACCGTCAAGAATCGTCGGACTGATAAAAAACCAAGGAATTAAACCGGCAAGCATCCAGATGATGAAAGGCACTTCACCGACACCCGTAACCATCTCACTGCTCTTTCTGATTCCGATCCCAAATACAAACCAATAAGCCAGCATCTGAATGAGCGGATTCAAAAACTGCCATAACACGCCCAAATAATTCATTTGATATTTTGATTTTGTTTCGTAAGCCGCCAACCTGATGATTAAAGGCAGCGATAAAAACTGTTCTTTTAACACTCTTATTAATGCTTTCATGATTTATCTTCCTTAGCATAATATAATAGCCGTTACATCGTGCACCGAATAATTGTAACAAATTTTATTCGTTATTGCTATTACAAACAAATATCTAACAGAACGCATGCATGTTATAATAGGAAAAAAACAACACAAATATTTACTCCCTCAATAAGCAATGCGAGAATATCACTCCAATATTATCATTCTTAAGGCTATATTGCTTTATGTGTTTTGTTAGCATATACTTATTAGCGTGTCAAACCTTACTTAAGTCTTCATTTATTAAGATGATCCAAATAATTGGGAATCAAGTAATAGTGAACATTAATTTCTTGGATAGGATTAGGGGAGGAACAGCATTTTTATGAATTTTAAAAGAATCAAAAAGATAGCGAAGAGAAAAATTCGCTTCATAATAGATCCTTTAAAGGAATACCTTAGCAACAAAAGAGTACGTATTCGAGCGAAATATAGTCAATATGTCTCTCTTCCGATAAAGGAAAAAACAGTTCTTTACGAAGCTTACCATGGACGCAGCATAAGCGGAAACTGTTATGCAATCTTTTTAAAATTAGTTCAAGATAAAGACTTTAAAGATTATCATCATGTTTGGGTTATTAATGATATCAGCGACCCAATGGTTGAAGAACTTAAAAGGAATTATCAAAATGTTTCATTTACATCTGTTGACAGCAATCATTATTTAAAATACCTTGCTACGTCTAAATATTTAATTAATGATACTTCCTTTCCATTTTACTTCGTTAAACGGGATGAGCAAATATACATTAATACCTGGCATGGAACACCTTTAAAAACGCTTGGCTTGGACATTAAAAATCGCGGAATGTCAACTCACAAGAACATTCAGAGAAACCTGCTCCACAGTGATTATCTTATTAGTCCTAACCAATTCACTTACGAGAAATTGCTTAAATCGCATGACATCTTTGAAATTTATGCCGGAAAAGTCGCAGATATCGGATATCCGCGAACAGATCTTACATTGAAAACAAACGGTGAAGAAGTAAGAAAAACGCTTAATATTCCTTTAGATAAGAAAGTCATTCTGTATGCTCCTACTTGGAGAGGGACAGTTGGAAAAGAAAACGACACCAGCCAAGTGCTTCTTGATGAAGTAATGGCTATACAAAAATCTATGGGCGATGATTATATCGTCTTATTAAAATCTCATTACTTCACATTTGAATATTTCAAAATAAATAAATTGGATCATTTATGTGTACCAAATTGGTATGACACCAATAAGTTGCTTGCGGCTGTCGATATTCTTATAACAGACTATTCAAGTATTTTCTTTGACTTCTTACCATTAAAAAAACCGGTCCTCTTTTATATGATTGATCATAAAGAATATGAAGCTGAAAGAGGCTTCTACTTAGATATTGATAATCTGCCGGGACCGGTATGTGAAAACCTAAACGAATTAATTGATAAACTGCAAAATGTTGACATACTTAAAAAAGAATTTAGTGAACAATACGACAAGTATCTCAAAGAATTCTGCTACAATGATGACGGTCAAGCATCAAAACGGCTCGTCGATATGATTTTCAAAAAGCAAAATCAAGAACAGCTCATAAGCACAGAAACAGATAAACAAAAACTCCTCTTCTATTGCGGAGGTTTTTATAACAACGGAATTACGATGTCGGCAATCAACCTCTTTGATCATATTGATTATTCAAAATATGAAGTCACTGTTATTGATAATGCCAATGAACATAAAGACAAATGGAAAAACATCCGAAAACTGAATCCGAAAGTTCATGTACTATATCGTCCTGGTGTTTTTAACAAGACGCTTAAGGAGACTTATGAGCACCAATTGGTTTTACGGAGAGGCATTTATACTGACTCTATGTCTAAAACAGCTCCGGTAAAAGCTTACCAAAGGGAATTAAAACGAATTATCGGAAATGCAAAATTTGATATAGGGATTGATTTTGGGGGCTATAATAAATTTTGGTCAATGTTATTTGCATTTGGACACTTCAAGACAAGAAGTATTTACCTCCACAATGATATGATGGAAGAGTACAACAAAAAAATTAATGGGAAATATAAACACAGAAAGAACTTAAAAGTTATATTCTCTTTATACAAATACTACGATAAAGTGGTGTCTGTAGCTAAATCAGCTAATGAAGAAAATTACAAGAATCTTCGCCAATTCATTCCTGATGCTGATGGAAAAATGGTATATGTCGACAATGTTATTGGTTCCAAACAAATCTTGAAAAATAAAGATGTAAAGAGCACAGTCCAGACAAACGGTAGGGAATATTTAATCCTTCGTGAGCATGACGAAGAAAACCCTAATATACTCAATATTTTTGGCCTGACGATTCCGAAAAAAGAAGATTATAATTTTATCAACATCGGCCGTCTATCACCCGAAAAAGGGCAAGAAAAATTAATCAATTCTTTTGCTAAGCTGCATAAGGAATTTCCAAATGCTAAATTGTATATTGTAGGAGATGGACCTCTGAGAAAACAGCTGGCATTGCAAGCTGAAATGTTAGGCCTGAAAAACGATATTATTTTTGCAGGTCAACTCGAGAATCCTTTTGTTTTATTAGATGAATGTGACTGTTTTGTCCTATCTTCCGATTATGAGGGGCAGGGTCTCGTCCTAATGGAAGCCATGATAGTCGGCAAACCTATTATTGCTACTGATGTTACCGGTGTACGTTCAGTTCTTGAGGGGGGCCTCGGATTGCTTGTTGAAAATACCGAAGAAGCACTTACAGAAGCTATGAAGAAATATATCACAGAAGGTATTGAATATCAGACCTTTGATTATGAATCATATAACAATCATGCACTGCAGCTCTTTTATAAAAATGTGTGTCAGTCCTAGTTCGAAACAAAAAACAGCTTGAGTATAAACTCAAGCTGTTTTTTCATGGGATTAAAATATAGTTTTAACGACCCGCTCAGAAGCTTTGCCATCTTCAAACGAACAAAATTTTTCATAAAACGACTCATAATTCTTGTGTAATTGAGGGTCCCTCAGCACCCTTTCTATCTCTTCCATAAGCTCGGATTCATTGTAGATCAATGTTCCAGGTGCTTCTCTTTCAAGATCAAAATAAAATCCTCTTAAAGTATCCCTATAATTTTCGATATCATAAGTGTAGAAAATGATAGGTCTTCTTAAATTTGCATAGTCAAAAAATACAGACGAATAATCTGTAATTAAAATATCACTGATGAGATACAGCTCTCTAATGTCGGGATACAGTGAGGCATCGTATATAAAACCTGCATACTGTTCAAAATCAAAGCTTTCAGCTACTAGATAGTGCATTCTCAACAGAATAACAGAATCTTTTCCAAACTTTTTTTGCATCTTGTCTAGATCCATTTGAAGCTGGAACTTGTATTTTCCCTTAGCATAAAATTCATTATCCCGCCATGTCGGTGCATATAAGATGACCTTTTTATCTTGGGGGATATTCATTTTTCTCTTTATGGCCTTCATCGTTTCCGGGCGGTTGTCTGTGTACAGAAAGTCATTCCTCGGGTAGCCGGACTCAATCATTATTTTGTTAAATTGAAAAGCGCGGGCAAAGATTTCGGTTGAATAACGATTCGGGGATATTAAATAGTCCCACTTCGATGCTTCTTTAGTGAAATTTTGCTTGTACTTCTCAGTGTTGGTGCCCGGCATGTGCACTTCTTCCATATCGACGGCAAGCCTTTTCAGCGGAGTCCCGTGCCATGTCTGCACATATGTCGTGTGCTTTGGTTTCGGTATCCATAAAGGAAGCCGGCTGTTTACAACCCAATATTCCGCCCTTGCCATGGCAAACAGCCACTTCAGCGTGAATCGGTTAATATAAGGGACATTTTTTTCTTCGAAAATTTCTGTATAACTCGGGTTTACACTCCATATTAAGTTGTATTCCGGATGATGTTCCTTCATATATTCGTAAATTGCTCTCGGATTGCAGCTGTACTGCTTACCGGCAAAGCTTTCAAAAATGACGGTTTTCTTTTTAACAGGCAGTTTGCCGGCCAGTCCAAAAGTAAAATAGTATGCTCTCTTTATCATGCCCGAAATCTTTTTCTTTACTTTATTCTTGCCTTTGCGAATGACTGACATCAGCCTTTTGCTCTTTCCTTTGGCAAAATAAACCGCACGGGTTTTGATCGTATAGTCGTTCATTCTTAGACGCATACCCCGTTTTCGTTTCTGCCGATAGATGTGAAAGCGAGCCGGTCCTTTTTTTGTGTCAACAATTGAAAAACGGTCTATATCATCTATAAGCCTGAATGCCCTGCTTTTTATAACGGTTTCCTCCCCTGTTACAGCATCTTCACCTACGTATTCTATATAAAACTGAAAGAAAGCAGGCATCCTGTTCTCTTCATACAGCTTTTTCAGATCGATTTCAGCCTCAAATCCAACGGCCTGATCTGAAGAATGAGCTGACAAATCGCCGCGCTGAACGGCTTTTAAAGGAAAATTGAAAACCCTTTCCTTATCTTTTTGACTAATTTCTTTTAAAACCAGCTTTTTGCTTTTTATTATCGAACGTTCTTCCGCATCGAGCAGAAAAGTATAGCCTCTGATCATTAGTTTTCCTTCGGAGCTTAACTTAATGCTGTCCGGTTCCGCCACTGCTTTTCTCCGTGAAACATCAAGAGCGAAGTGGCCTTTTCGGGTCTTATACGGCAAATAAATAAACTGTTTGGCTCGATCCTGGTGCCAATACAGCTCAATCGGTTTTGAGGCTGTGTAAATCCTCTTTTTACATTGATTTTTTTCATTATTTTCATATAGCACATAAAAATCGATGACCGTTTCGTCCATCATCAGGTTAGATAGGTTATCTAAAGATATCTCCGCTGCTTTTAACTGCTCTGAATCGCTTATTTGGTTACACGTTACACGCATCTCTTTTTTCGAATTGCGGTTCACTGCCAAAATACCGACATGATTAAGAGAGACAGAACTTTCGAACACAAAATAGAGGCGAGTATCGTTAACTTTTATTTCCCGCAGCTGAAATTTTAACGGAATTGCACTATCCATAAAATCAGTCTACTCCTCTTTTTTTATTCAAAAGCAAAGCCGTTCATACTTATTATATTAAAATGATTCGTATACGAAACAAAAAGCACTTCTTACCTTTTTTTAAGAAGTACTTTTTGAATTTTATTTAACTGAGCCGACATTAAAGGTTCGCGATTTCCTCTTTGATCTTCGTCGTGGAAATCCCTTCGGTTCTCGGAAGGTAAACAACCTCGCAATGATCCTTCAGGAAGTCGAATTTTCCTTCCCAGTCATCCCCCATGACAAATACATCGATGTCATGGTCGATCACATCTTGTACCTTTTGATCCCAGTTTTTTTCCGGGATGACTTCGTCTACATAGCGGATCGTTTCTAGAATGAGCTTGCGGTGCTCATAGCTGTGATAAGCTTTTTTCTGCTTTTGAAGATTGAATTCGTCAGTCGAAATCGCTACGACGAGATAATCCCCCAATTGTTTTGCCCGTTCCAATAACTTGATATGTCCCCAATGTAATAAATCAAACGTTCCATATGTGATGACTTTCTTCATTGTCATGCTCTCCTTTCTAATCTTAAGGCGAAAATCTATATTGATATATCAAAAACACTCGATAAGTTACATTTATTTCACAGGTCTTTACTGATCATTCATTATAGCACATCGCCTATCAAACGTTAAGTATTCTTTAATTTTAATGCAATTCCAAATTTTATCTAAAAAAATCGAGCGTTTTCTGAATAAGACGTAAAAAATCTTAATCTAATGTAAAGATATTGTTAATCTTTTATGAATGATCTATGCTAAAATATACGTTAGACCTCCTGAATTTTTGGGTCGGTCTCTTAATCTTCGACTTTTATACATTCGTATATACTTACACTTCTTAAATCGGAAGGAGGAAAAAAACTATGCTGCAAACGGAAACGGTTCATCATCTTGCATATGTTAACGGGGATTTGCCCGGATTTTTGAATCATCTTGAAGAATCCTTTATCGACCGCAATGAGGGGGCGTTTATCGCGACGGTAAACCCTGAGATCGGGTATGCGGCTGCAAAAGACAAAGATTATTTTAATACAGTTTCATCTGCTGACTTTATCCTGCCGGACGGAATCGGCATCGTCCTGACTTCAAGGCTGATCAACAGCAGATTAAAATCGAGGATCGCGGGGTACGATGTATTTATCAACCTCCTGAGCCTGGCTGACCGCAAAAAGAAAAGGATCTTTTTATACGGGGCCAAACAAGAGGTTATTCAAGCTGTTGCTGATCGGCTGTCAACCGAATATCCCGGAATTGAGCTGGCCGGATACTCACACGGCTATGTCAAAGACAAAGGCGATGTTGCGAAGCAAATCGCGGCTGCCAAGCCCGACATGGTTTTTGTAGCTCTCGGATATCCGCATCAGGAAAAGTTTATTTATGAACATAAGCATCTATTTCCTCAGGCGATTGCGATCGGCATCGGGGGGAGCTTCGATGTGTTCAGCGGAAAAGTGAAAAGAGCACCGAAAATGTTCATTAAGCTGAATCTTGAATGGATGTACCGCCTGCTGACCAATCCGACGAGGTGGAAGCGGATGCTGAACATCCCGAAATATGTCTTTTCCGTTCTGAAAGAGGAAAGAGTTCAAAAACAGCGGCACTACTATCCGGAGCAGATCAAAGAGCAATCTAAAATCGATTTGTAGAAAAGAGTTTGGATAACGAATGAATATACGTTCTTTATTGGTTATGATTTACTCGGCCGGTCTCGCTTTGACCGGTTTTATTTTCAAAAGGGTAAAAGCGCGCGACAGAGTTGTATTGCTTGTTTCATTTCCGGATAATGCGCGCGCGCTGCTGGAGGAGTATGTCAACAGCAGCCGGCCGTTTGAATTGGAAGTCCTTTTTACAAGGCACGCCGTTTCCCTTGCAGATGAATATCCTTCCGTTCGCTCGCAAGTGATCAACGAGAAACATCCGATTGATCTCATAAAAGCCGTATATCGGATGTTTAAGTGTAAATTCGTTTTAACGGATAATTATTTTCTCCTGACAAGTGTTTTGAATAAACGCCCTCAGACGACATGCATTCAAATTTGGCATGCATCCGGCGCTTTGAAAAAGTTCGGACTCGAAGATATCGGAAACCGATATCGATCTACCGGCGATATCAAGCGGTTTAAAAAGGTGTATCGTTCATTTGATTTAATCACCGTCGGTTCGGAGAAAATGGCGGACATTTTCAAGCGGTCATTCGGCGTGGAAGATGACCGTTTTTTGCGGACGGGCGTTCCGTTAACTGATGAATATTTTCATGCCGGAAAACAAACAGCGGATCGTCCAGACCAAAAGGTTATTCTGTATGCGCCGACATACAGGGACTATTGTTTAACCTCCGTCCGTCTCCCATTCTCTAAGGAGCAGCTCTCCGGGGAACTGAAGGGAGAATTTTTACTGTTGGTCAAACTGCATCCGTCCGTGCGGGAACAGATTACTTTTGAAGAGCACGAAGGGCTGATTAAAGACGTATCAGACGTTCCGTTAAAGGATTTGCTTATGGAAAGCGACATCCTGATTTCTGACTACTCGTCGGTCGCCTTTGAGTACGCTTTTTTAAATAAACCGATTCTGTTTTTCACGTATGATATGGCAGAGTATAATGAAAAACGCGGACTGATCGATGATTTTGAAGCGGTCATTCCCGGCAAAGCCTGCATGGACAGCGAAATGCTGCTGAAAGAAATCAAAGAAATGTCCGGCACAAAGGAAGAGATCAAGAGGTTTGCACAAGAATGGCATCAATATTCAACAGGCGATGCGAGCGTGCGCCTGTTGAACTTTATGAGCGAGCATATGACGGCAAATAAAAAAAGACCGGCCGGTTCCTAATGGAACATAGCCGGTCTTTTTATGATGATTACCGATAAACCGGCACATCATAGTACAACGTATATTGATCAAGCAATGTATAAAGACTGTACATTCTCCCCACCTGCTTATAAGCCCAGCCGACATCTGTCGCATATTGGTGAAGGGCATTCGGAGACCACCTCATTTTATAGAGCGTGTCCTGTTTGTAAGTCGGGTGGTGAATGTATTTTTCACCGATGAATTTGGCTCCGCCCATAATGGCGGCTTCAGGTGTGAACCACCCTTGTTCATAGGCGTATTTTGCACCGTAGTAAAGCGGGTTGCTGTCGTAAGCCCCGACGCCGTACATATTGTAAACCTTTTTGCCGTTGAACATCGTTCCTTTGGCTAACTCGGAAGTTCCGTTGCCCGTCTCAAGGAGCGAGTGCGAAATGAGGTACAGTTCATTGATGCTGTATGCTCTCGCCGCATCAATGAACGCTTGGCCTTTGCCTGTCAAAATCCCTTTATTATAAAGGATTTTTGCATTGACTTCGGCGGCATTCAATCCGGCCGTTTGCGACAGTTTTAAAAATTGGAAGTATGCCGAGCTGTCTTGTGTGAAATTTTTCGGATTGACATATTTCTCGACTTCATCCCTGCTGGCATTTCGCCAATTCATTCTGATTTTTGCCCAGCCGTTTTCCTGGGAGATGATGTTGACTTTATCCCCTTTTTGCAGCTGTCCGATGATGTTGCCGCTTGTCACAAGGGGGGTTGACCTGATATTCAGCAGATCAGCCGTGACGGTTTGATTCGCCGTATTGATGTAGCTCAATGAAACATATGCCGACGCATCCGTTTGCGGGCTGACTTTCATCTGTTTGTCGACCATCTGACTGAGCGTGATTCCGTAGTCAGTCGTTGTGATTTGGGGGCCGTTTTTCACTTTGATGACATTCACCGGCCAGCCGTAATTCGTTTTGATCCGATTGGCGGCAGCATCCGCACGGTCTTTCCCTGTAAATAGTTCATTGATTGAGATGTGAAACAGGCTGACCGACTTTGTTTGGTAAGTTGCGCTGACATTGTTCTTCTTAAAGACATTCAATCCCTTGTCGAGATCTGCTTTACTTGTGATCTGACCTGTCGTCACCCGGTACTGCCTATAGCCGTACTCACCCGTTTGTTCAATCTTGCCCGGTATATTCTGCTTGCTGAAAAATCCGAGCGCTTGCTGTAATTTCTCCGTTCCGATCAGAGCTTCCGAACTCAATTTGTACCGGCTGTAATATTGGCCGGTCTTCACGGCCTCTGCGTGAATGCCTGCTTCTTTAAAGAAATTGAGCGCCTTCGTCACTTTGTCCTGTTCGTATACGGATTCCGTCGTCAGCTGATAATGGCTGTACACTTTTTTTCCTGTTGGTCCGGCCGTTCCCGCCGCACCGTTTTTCTTAAAGAATTCCAGTCCTTTATTGATTCGCGCTTGGACGGCTGTTTCGCCGGACGCGAGCCGGAAGCGGCTGACGGTCGTGCTGCCGGCGCTTTGAGCAGAAGCCTGAATGTTTTTGTTTTTGAAAAACCGGATGCCGTCGTTTGCTTTCTTTTGATCTGAAAGCGGGACGGAAACGATTCTGAAGGATGTCTGCTTTTTTCCCGTCTTTGCAGCAGTATAACGCCACGTTTTCTTTTTGAAAAAGGCGTCGATTTTTTTGAGGTTTTGACTGTCTACGCTTTTCATGCTTACGATCCAGAAGCGCGCACCTTTTACTTTTTCCGTGCTTGAGGTGAGACCGGTATTCTTTTTAATTTGTCCGGCGGCATTTTTCGCGCTCTTTTCGTCATTAAAATATCCCGATTTCACATTGTAAAGCTGTGCCGGCTGACCGGCAGCTTCATATGCCCCTTTGACCTTGAGTTCTTTTTCAAACTGCTTCAGCAGATTTTTTGCGTTTGTTTCGCCTTGTATCGAACCTGTCGCAATTTTATATCTGGGCTGTTGTTTCTTTACTGTTTCTATCGTTCCTTTAAGGGCAGTTTCTTTTTCAAATCGGACAAGCAGGCTTTTCGCTTTGCTCTCATCTGCGATTTCTCCTGAATAAAGCTTGACGAGCGCTTGCCCCGCTCCGTATGGTGCGTACGACGCTTTGAGGCCTGTCTCTTTTTGAAAACGGTCGAGGATGGCTTTCGTATTGTCTTCGCCTTCGATTCCTCCCGTGACGACCTTCACGTAAGCTTCCCTGTTTCCTGCAATTGTATAGGTCGCTTTCAGACCGGTTTCTTTTTCAAATTGGAGCGCCCATTCTTTGGCTTTTGCTTCACCGGCAAATTCCTTTGATACCGCTTTGGAAAACGGTTCTTTCTGTCCAACCGGACCATAGGACGCCTTCAAGCCGGTTTCTTTTTCAAACTGCAAAAGCAGATTTTTTGCTCTGCTCTCCCCTTCGACACCTTCTGATGTCAAAACGTATGTTGTGCCGTTTTTTCCTGAAGGTTTGACCTCGGCTTTCCATCCCGTGTCCTTTTTCAGTTGTTCTGCCGCTTTGAGCGCTGCGCTTTCGCTATTAAACTCTTTTGTTGTTTCAATTTTGTAGACGGAAGTATCGGTATACGCTGCTAAAGCAGGGATTGCCGGGACTGCCGTATGTATGAGCAAAATGATTGCAGCAAAAATAACGGTTTTTCTAATGTTTTTCACATTCTCTACTCCCCTCGCCTATAAGCCTCTCAATTTCAAAAACTTGCTTTCTCTTTTTATCGGCGAGCCGGAATATTTTTTCATACAATAAAAAAGCTTAACGGCCTTCTTTTGCAGACCGTCAAGCTTTTTATATGTGTGACACGATAAGTTCGCATGTTCCTTCTATTGTAAAATCATTGGTTTCGGCCGGAAGGATAAAATTTGTTCCTTTGCTGATCGGAAATAATTCGCCGCCCTGAGTGAGCTTTCCTTCTCCTTCAATCACGCTGCATAGCAGGAAAGGGGCATCCTGGGTCAGCTCAGTGGCACCGTTGATCTCCCATTTGTATACGGAGAAGTATTCGGCTTCAACAAATGTCTTAATGGTAACACCTTTTTGAGTTTCTGTCGATTCGTCAACATAGCTGTCAACGTGCGGTACTGTTGTGACATTGATCGCCTGTGTCAGGTGAAGCTCGCGCTTTTCTCCATTTTGATCGGTCCGGTCATAATCGTATACCCTGTACGTCGTATCAGAGCTCTGCTGTGTCTCCAAAACGACCGTCCCTTCGCAAAGAGCGTGAATCGTGCCGCTTGGCACAAAATAAAAATCGCCCGGCTTGATTTTGATCCGCCTTAACAGGTTGTCCCAATCACCGCTGTTGATCATGGTGACCAGCTCTGTCCGCGTTCTCGCCGTATGGCCGTAAACGATCTCGGCACCTTCTTTGCAATCGATGATATACCAGCATTCCGTCTTACCGAGTTCCCCGTTTTCGTGTTCGCCCGCATAATAGTCATCGGGGTGGACTTGAACGGAAAGATCTTGATTGGCATCAAGTATTTTCGTTAACAGCGGGAAACGGTCTCCCTCTGCACCGCCGAACAATTCGCGGTGCTCGTCCCAAAGCTCGGCAAGCGTTTTTCCTTTGTAAGGACCCGAAGCAACGAGGTTCGGCCCGTTTGGATGGGCGGAAATGGCCCAGCATTCACCTGTCAAATCAGAGGGAATGTCATAGCCGAATGTCTCGCGCAAAGCCGTTCCCCCCCAGATCCTCTCTTTAAACTCAGGCTGCAGAAATATCGGTGATTGAGTCATGTTGCCATCTCCTCCCTTAATTCACGATTTTCTTATGTAAATAAAACGCTTTCTTTTATTGATAGACATGTATGATAAAATATAAACCTTTTCATATTTATTATGACGTTATCTCGATAGAAGTCAATGCCGGAAAGGAAAAACAGAAGCCCCAGAGGCTTCTGTTTTAGATTGTTGACAAAATCCCAAAACGGCTTTTTGTTTTGGGATTTTGTCATCCTTTCAGCGTGATTGAAAACCCTTGCAGTCTAGGAAGGCCGAGCATCGGAGCGGAGCGAATGTTGGAATTCGTGAGCACCGACGCGCAGGCCTGACAACGAATGCGAGGGTTTGTCGACACGCTGAAACAGAAGCCCCGGAGGCTTCTGTTTCAGATTATGCCAGCTCGATAATGCGCTGGTTTGAGCTTCCTCTGTAAAGGAGCGTCAAGTCCCTTTTTTTGATTTCGAACGGGCCGTCTACCAGGACATCGCAATAGGCCAGCAAGGCGCTGTGCTTTTCATTTTTCAAGATTTGTTCGTACGTATAGCCGCTGTAAAGCCAGATGTCTTTTTCGGATTGCTGCTTAATTCTCTCAGACAGTTCGATCAGTTCGCCCGCATGCAAAAGCGGCTCTCCTCCTGAATAGGTGACGTTTGTAAGCGGATTTTTCATAATTTCCTCAAATACTTCGTCTACACTCATATCAAATCCGTTATTGATATTCCAGCTTTGTTTATTATGGCAGCCTTCACACATATGCGGGCAGCCCGCTAAAAACACGACTGTTCTCAGTCCTTCTCCGTCTACGATGCTGTCATGGATAATATTCATCACTTTCATAGGTGCTTCACTCTGTCCTTTTCTTCTTGTCTTTTCGCCGAATTCCACTTTGACATATCTCCGACTAAATATCCCGTAATCCGTCTGATCCGTTCAATCAAAGCCTCATCGCGATTTTTGCACTGCGGGCACTCGTTATCGATGATTCCGGTAAATCCGCACGCCTTGCAGTGGTCGACAGGATGGTTGATCGAGGCGTAGCCCATGCCTGACCGGCGCATGGCGGTCACAATCATGTCCATCGCTTTAATGTTTTTTTTCGGGTCTCCGTCCAGCTCGATATAGCTGATATGCCCGCCATTGCACATCAAATGGAACGGCGCTTCTTTTCTGATCTTTTCAACCGCAGTCAGCTTATAGTGAACAGGGATGTGAAACGAGTTCGTATAGTAGATCCGGTCTGTGACATTGTGGATCGAACCGAACTCCAATTTATCTTTTTTGACAAATTTCCCTGAAAGTCCTTCTGCCGGTGTGGCGATCAAGGAAAAGTTCAGCTTGTGTTTTTCTGTGGCTGCATCGGCCTTATCTCTCATCGACTGGACGATTTTTTTGCCGAGTTCAAACGACTCCTCGCTTTCTCCGTGATGTTTTCCGGTCAATGCAGTCAAAGCTTCAGCCAGTCCGATAAATCCGATGCTCAATGTTCCGTGCTTTAGCACATCCTCGAGCGTGTCCTCAGGATCAAGCTTCTCGCTTTCATGCCAGATGCCTTGCGAATACAGGAACTTAAAGTCTTTTGCTCTTTTTTTGCATTGAAAGGCGTACCGTTCAAGCAGCTGTTGAATCGTTAATTCCATGTAGCGGTTTAACAAAGCAAAAAACTGTTCAACGTTTTCGCTGAGCAGCGCTATTTTGACAATGTTGATCGAGGTGAATGACAAATTCCCTCTGCCGATGCTGTTTTCTTTCCCATGAATATTGGACATGACGCGCGTTCTGCATCCCATATAAGCGATTTCGCTTTCCGGTGTTCCGTCATAAAAAGGTTTATTCACGGGCGAATCGATAAAGCTGAAGTTCGGAAACAGCCTTTCAGCGCTTGTTTCCAATGCAAGCCGGTACAAGTCATAGTTAGGGTCTGTTTGATCGACGTTGACGCCTTCTTTCATTTTGAAGATCTGAATCGGAAAAATCGGCGTCTCACCCTTGCCGAGACCTGCTTTTGTCGCCTTCAGAATATTTTTGATCAAAAGGCGGCCTTCCCTTGACGTATCCGTGCCGTAATTAATTGAAACAAACGGAACCTGTCCGCCGCCCCGCGAATGCATGCTGTTGGCATTATGTATAAAGGCTTCGCACGCTTGGTAAGTTGTGTTGTCCGTTTCTTCCCACGCTCTTTCCCTTATCTCTTCTTCTGTCAAAGTTGTCGGGTATTGTTTGATTTTCGCGAGATGCTTTTCGTACGTTTTGCGGACGTAAGGCGCCAGGTCGTAATCGAACATCGGAAATGACTGGCCGCCGTGCTGCATATTTTGATTCGATTGAAAAATGATGGATGCGAGTGACAATGCGCTCATAATGTCCTTCGGTTCCCTGAGGGAGCCGTGGCCTGTATGGAATCCGTCTTTTAACAGCCGGCCCAAAGGTATCTGGCAGCAAGTCGTTGTCCCGCTCGGCATATAGTCTAAATCGTGCGGATATATCAAGTTGTCATCGACTGCTTTCTTGATTTCCGGCGACATTAAGTAATGGAGCGCATAATGTCTGGAACTTTCGGATGCAAACCGGCTCATTTGCCCCATCGGGGAGCGGCCGTCTACGTTGGCATTTTCCTGCATAATATCGTGATCTCCATACCCGACGATATCATGAAATGTTTCTGTCAATTGTAATAATCCCTGTTCTTTAAAGCCTGTTGTCATCCTAATCTCTCCTAAAAAGTAGCATATATAGTGTCCATCTTTTCATGAGACACTATATATTGATATTAGCACAAATGATACCCGTTAAATTTAGCAATTTGGTGACGTTATTTAAAAACGGTCAAAAAAAAAAACGCCCCGGACAACATGTCCCGGTGCGTCAGCAACGAAATTACTTGTAATCGATCGTCATTTGTTTCGGAGGTTTTCTTTGTCTTGTCCGTTTTTCGATCCAGACGGTTGCAAGCGGCGTCAGAAGCGAGGTGACAATGACGCTTGTCGCGATGATCGCGGTCGCTGAATCAGCCACCGGCGCAAACACGGGGTTTGCATCGGCAAGCGCATACGGCACGGCTACCGCAGCCCCGGCCGTTGACGATGCTGCGACGCCCGCGACGCCGTCTCCTCTTGCGACAAAGCGGTCCAGCAGGTAAAGAGAAGCACCCGAGAGAACGACGACTGATACGCCGACAACAATGCCTAAAAGGCCGGATTGGATCAACATTTTAAAATCGAGCGTGTTTCCTAGTGAAAATGCGAAGAACGGAATGATCGCCGGTACGACTTTTCCGAACAAATCGCGCAATTCAGGGTCAAGGTTTCCGAGAATGCAGCCGAGTAAAAACGGGATGACGGTTGCAGCCAGCGTCTCCCAGGGAAATGCCGCGAGCCCTGTCACACCGAAAGTGACCATCGTCATAAACGGGCCCGATTCCGTGCTGATAAAGGCGAAAGCACCGGCGTCTTCCTTTCTTCCCATATGGTTCATTAACGCCAAATACAGACCGCCGTTCGTTTCATTCATAACGGCTACAATAGCAAGCACTGACAGCCCGGCAAAAAAACCGCTTTGAATGCCTTCGTCTGGAATGAACTGCGCTGCGATCAAACCCAATAATGCGGCAATGCCGACTTTGCCGATCAGAAGTGTCAGTCCCTTCCTCGCAATATATCCTGAAGAACGAAAATCTATTGTTGCACCAACGCAAAAGATAAATACTCCTAAAATCGGCAGCGTTCCAGTAATCAGGGCGCCTGTAAATCCGCCGAAAAACTCCGCGGTTCCCGGAGCAAACGTATTCAGCGTTGCGCCCAGAAAGAGCGGAATGATCATCATGCCGCCCGGCACACGTTCAATCGTTGCTTTAATTTTCATCATTTTTTCTCCCATTCTAGAAATTAATGAAAAAGCAAAGCTGTCGATCTTGCAAAACCTGAAGTCTTTTCACGCTGCGCACGCTTTAATTCTGCCGAATCCGACGCTGAAAGATACGCTGGATATCCGCTTCTGACACTTTGTTCAGCTGGCTTCCCACTCCAACTGCCAATGCTCCGGCATCGAGCCATTTCTCCACATCGCCCGGATGGATCCCGCCTGTTGGTATGAATCGAACCTTCGGAAAGGGGCCGGCGAGGTTTTTCATGTAAGGAATCCCGGAAGTCCCCCCTGGAAACAGCTTAAGAACCCGAAAACCCTTTGAGACCGCTTCCATAATTTCGCTCGGTGTTAATACGCCGGGAATAAAAAATGTATGCAATGAGGCGGCTTCCTCAGCCAATTTTTCCGAAAAACCCGGACTGACGATGAATTTTGCCCCCGCTGCCGCGGCTTCCCTCGCCTGTTCGCTCTCAACCACCGTTCCGGCTCCGACAAGAAGGCCGTCTTTTCCTGCAAATTTTTCAATCAGCTCAGACGCTCCCGGCGTCGTATATGTGATTTCAATCGCAGTAATTCCTTTGTCGATCAATCTGTGAATGCTTTCCTCAGCAGCTTCCTTATCGCCTGCGCGGACGACCGCGATCAGCCCGGCCTCGGCCAGCTGTTCTTGCACTTTTCCGATCATAGACATTTCCATTACGGTCAACCTCCTGTTTTTTGGTTGTTTGCCTCTATAGCCATAAAAGCTTTCAATTGATCCCTTGACGGCAGACCGTCCATATCACCCGGAGCCATGACGGCCAGCGCTCCGATCGCATTTGCCCTCTGAACTGCTTCTTCCAGCGGCAATCCGTCTAATAGACCGCTGATCATGCCGACGGCAAAACCATCACCAGCGCCAACGGTATCAACAACCTTCTCCACCTGATAACCCGGTACATAACCCTCTTTGTCATGTGTCCGGTAATAAGCCCCCTCTTTTCCAAGCTTGATGACAATTACCTTGACCCCCTGCATCACATAATATTTAGCGATATCCTCGGGAGAATTGCTGCCTGTCAGGAGTTTTCCTTCATTGATCCCAGGCAGAAACCAGTCTGCCTGCGCGGCGATCTCATTAATCGTGTGAACCATTGTCTGCTGGTCCGGCCAAAGCTGGAAGCGGAGATTCGGGTCAAACGAAATCGTCTTCCCGTCTTTTTTCATCTGGTGAACGGCGTGGCGGGCGAAGCCCCGCATTTCTCTTGAAAGGGCAGGAGGTATGCCTGTTACATGCATATGTTTGGCTTGCTTGAAATACTCTGCCGGGTAGTCATCAATGCTCATCGTGCTTGCGGCTGATCCGCTGCGGTAATACGTGACATCAGGGTCTCCGCTTTCAACCTTTGACTTGAGCAGGATGCCTGTCTGCCGGTCTGCACTGCGTTTGACTTCAGAGATGTCGACGCCTTCTTTTTTCAATTCATTTAAAATAAAGGTTCCGAGCGAATCGGCACCAACTTTGCTCATCCAGCCGACCCGAAAGCCCAGGCGCGACAGTCCGACGGCAACGTTTGTTTCCGCTCCGGCAAGAGCCTTGGAAAACGAAGCAGCCTCATGCAATCCGCCTGTTTCATTTGCGTAAAACATAGCCATCGATTCTCCGAAGGTCATCACATCAAGCGACATGATTTCACTCTCCTTTCGAAATGGTACCGGTTTCAAAAATAGTTGCGGAAAAACACTCTCCCCTAAGCTATCGGGTATATGAGTGTCTCCATTTGACGAGTTCTACAGCGACTGTCTGAGAACAAGCTCCGCCTCAAGCTGAATCGTCTGCGGTGCACTTTCATCTCCTTCAATCCGTTTGATGATCCGCTCCATGGCGGCCCTGCCCATTTCATGCGACGGCTGGGCGATGGTGGTAATGCCCGGACCGATCAATTTATACCATTCCGTATCATCAAATCCGGCAATTCCGACGTCTTCCGGAATCGAAATGCCAAGCTCATAAAGGCAGCTGATGATTTTCAGCATCAGAAGCCCGTTGTTTCCAAGAATGGCTTTTTTCCCTTCTTTCATTTCCAAAAAGCTTTTGACGGACTGTAACAGAGATTCTTTGTCTTTGACATCTGCCTCATATACAAGGGGATTGCCGCCGGCATTGCGTTTAAGCGCGATTTCTGTATAGGCGGAAACCCTTTCCTCCCTTGGACTGATCCCTTTAATCGGCTCGGTAAACAGACCGACCTGGGCATAGCCTTTGTCATACATGAGATTGACGATTTGACTTGTCACTTCGCGGTTGTTCGTTGTAACTGCATCGATCTTGAGCCCGGGCACTTTCCGGTCAACGAGCACAATCGACACATCCTGGCTGATTAAATCCATGAGCACATCGTTGTTTCTTCCCGTCGTATTAATAATCAGCCCTTCAATGTAATGCGCGTTCAGCTTGTGCAGCATCTCCCGTTCCTTTTCAGGACTGTTGTCCGTGTTGCAGACCATGATGCTGTACCCGTACTGATCGCAAACCTCTTCCACCCCTCTCAAGGTGGCAACTGAAAACGGGTTTGTAATATCGGCGACCAAAAATCCGATAACCTTGCTTTTTTTCACCTTCAGCCCCTGTGCCATCTGACTGGGGCGGTAATTAAGCTCCTCGATCGCTTTTTTGATGCTTTTCACCTTTTTCGGTGAGATGGCATCAATCTTCCCGTTGATATAACGGGAAACCGTTGATTTTGATACACCTGCATATGCGGCTACTTCGTTGATGGTTACTTTCGCTGTTTGCTTATCCCTCATTCAAGTACTCCTATGACCTTATGATTTGAAACCGATTTCAAAAACTTTATACCATCAGCATATCACATCATTTAAAATTTGGAAGAGTATTTTTAAATATTTCAAGATTGACCTTGACAATATTCAGAAAAAAAAGAAAAGACTGTTGACGCTTTCCATTATTTACTTTAAAATTCATGTTTGAAACCGTTACCAAAAACTTTGGCCCTTTCATTCAAGTCAGTCTAAAAACGTCCAATTCAAGGAGGAGAAGGTATGGAAAATCGTTATTCTGTTCATCCAGAACAAGCGAAACGCTTCACAACCGCAGAGCTTCGCGAGCATTTTTTAATAGAGTCATTGTTTGTTGAAAACAAACTGAACATGGTGTATTCGCATGAAGACAGAGTCGTGATCGGCGGGGCTGTTCCAGTGAAGGAGTCCATCGCGCTCGATGCCGGCGATTTTTTAAAAACGGACTATTTCCTGGAACGGCGCGAAATCGGAATTGTGAATGTCGGGAAACCCGGTGCGGTCAAAGTCGGTGATGAAGAATACGTACTGGAGCACAAAGATTTTCTGTATATCGGCCTGGGAAATAAAGACGTTTCTTTCTCAAGCTTGAATGAAGGCGGAGCCAAATTTTATTTCATCTCGGCGACGGCACATCAAAAGTATCCGGTGCAAAAAGCCTCGCTTTCAGAGCTTCCATACGATCATTTAGGAGAAGAAGCCTCTTCAAATGTCCGCAATCTATACAAAGTGATTCACGCAGACGGCATCCAAAGCTGCCAGCTGATGATGGGCATTACGTTTCTTGAACCCAATAACACATGGAACACGATGCCGGCGCATGTTCATGACCGGCGGATGGAGGCTTATCTGTATCTTGACCTTGCTGAAGATGCAAAGGTGTTTCATTTCATGGGCGAACCGACGGAGACAAGGCATCTTGTCGTCGGCAACGAACAGGCAGTCATTTCACCCGCGTGGTCTGTCCACTCGGGCTCAGGCACATCCAACTACTGCTTTATATGGGCGATGGCCGGAGAAAACTACACATTTAAGGACATGGATGCTGTCCCGATGAATGTCATACGGTAAGGGCGTGAACGTGAGATGGGATATCTTGAATCGTATTTTTCACTTGAAGGCAAAACGGCGCTTGTCACAGGCCCGGGAACGGGAATCGGCAAAGGAATTGCCGAAGCGCTGGCAAATGCGGGAGCGGATATCATCGGCACTTCACATACGAGCGGACTTGATGAAACAAAGCGGCTGATCGAAGAAGCCGGCAGAGCGTTTACATCTTATCAGCTTGATATGGGCAGCCTTGACGAGGTGGAGGCTTTTGCAAAAGAGGTGCTTGACCGCCATCAGATTGATATTCTCGTCAATAATGCCGGGACGATCCGCAGAGAAAAAGCGGCTGATTTTTCCCGGGAGAACTGGGAAGCGGTGATCAATGTCAATTTAAACAGCTTATTTTTGCTGACGCAGGCTGTCGGCCGGCAGATGATTGAGCGAAAGCAGGGGAAAATCATCAATATTGCCTCGCTTCTTTCATTTCAAGGAGGCATTCTCGTCCCTGCATATACGGCAAGCAAGCATGCAGTAGCCGGATTGACGAAGTCTTTTGCCAATGAATGGGCGGCGCACAATGTCCAGGTCAATGCAATTGCGCCGGGCTATATCGCAACGAACAATACAAAGCAGATCCGCGAGGACCAAAACCGCAATGCCGAAATCTTAAAACGGATTCCGGCCGAGCGCTGGGGTCAGCCGGATGACATTGCCGGCGCCGCCGTATTCCTTTCGGCGCCGGCGTCCGATTATGTGAATGGACATGTGCTGGCGGTCGATGGCGGATGGCTGGCAAGATAATGCGCCGAAAAGGCTGCCGGTAGCTCGGCAGCCTTTATCATCGCTATGGCTTCAAAATCACTTTAATGCAATCATCTTCATGGCCGTTGAACAATTGGTAAGCGTGGCCGGCTTCTTCAAGCGGAAGCTGATGCGTAATGATTTCCTTCGGATCAAATTGATTCTCTTCGATCTTCTTGTAAATCTTAGGCATCAAATGGATGACCGGGGCCTGCCCCATTTTCAGCGTAACATTTCTGGAAAAGAACGCGCCGAGCGGAAACATATTATAATTGCTTCCATATACCCCCGTAATCTGTACGGTCCCGCACTTTCTGACTGCCTTTGTAGAAATTTGAATCGGTCCGAGCGTGCCGCCCTGAAGCTTCAGTTTTTGCTCCAGATACTCAAGCGGAGATTTTTTGCCGTCCATCCCCACGCAGTCGATCACGACATCCGCCCCGCCTTTTGTAATCTCCTTTAAATGCTCGCCCATGTCAGGATATTTTGTAAAGTCAAATACTTCGACGCGGTTTAACGCTTCAGCCTGCCTTAGACGGTAGTCCAAGTAGTCTACTGCAATAACCCGCTTCGCCCCTTCCATCCAGGCAAACTTCTGCGCCATTAATCCGACCGGTCCGCAGCCGAGAACAATGACGGTGTCTCCCTTTTTAACGCCAGCGTGAAGCACGCTCCAATACGCGGTTGGCAGGACATCTGATAAAAACAGGAGCGACTCGTCCTCCATCTCGCATGATTCAGGGATGACAAACGGCGTGAAGTTGCCAAACGGCACTTTTAAATATTCGGCCTGTCCGCCAGGGTGGTTTCCGAACTTTTCCGAGTAGCCGAAATATCCGCCTGAATCATAATGGGGATTGGCATTATCACACTGGCTTTCCAGCTTGTTTTCGCAATAAAAGCAATGTCCGCATGCAACGGTAAACGGGATGACGACCCGGTCCCCTTTTTTCACTTTTGTTACATCAGGTCCTGCTTCTTCTACAATTCCCATCGGTTCATGGCCGAGCTGGAAGCCTTTCGGAAGAGGAAAATTCCCTTGATAAAGATGGAGGTCTGATCCGCAAATCGCCGTAGAAGTAATTCTGACAACGATATCATCGCTTCTTTCTATTTTGGCGTCCTCCACCTGGCTGACTTTAACATGCTGAGGCCCTTGAAACGTTACAGCTTTCAAATCGTCACACTCCCATTATCGTTCAGTTGACTTTAGTGTGAGATAAACCCGGGTTCTTATTCAGTTTTTTAAACAAACGTTTCATTAACCGTCATGCAGAGCGGTCATGATTCATACATAGAAGAAAACGGAGGTGTTGGGATGCTGCTGCAAATACTAGTCGGAGGGCTGGTTGTTTTCGTTATTTTCTTTCTCGTGTTTCGGGCGATCAGAACGGGTAATCTGCCGCGCCATGACGATTCGCAGCCAGAAGACGGAGAAAACAGAGATCAGCCATGATTGGCTTGGCTGGCCTCCTCACACAAAAAAGGATGGGGCCATGCCCATCCTTTTGCCTATCGTTCAACCGGCTGCGTGTCAGTTCCCGTGATTCCGCCGTGCCTGTCCCGTAAATCCTGCTCGATTTCTTCAAGGCTTTTGCCTTTTGTTTCTGTTACTTTAAAGAAAACGAACAGGAAGGCCGCGATTCCGATGGCCGCATAGCACAGGAACAGGTAACTGATGCCCATCGCTTCCATGAGGACCGGAAAACTTAATGTCACAATTAAGTTCCCTGCATGAAGCATTAAAGTCGATACTCCGGTTCCCACCCCTCTGACATGAAGGGGGAACAGCTCAGGCAGCACCACCCAGACGATCGGTCCCCAGCTGACGGCAAATACGACAATGAATACACCTAAACAGATGACAGTCGTCCATGCCGCACCAGTCGTATTGCCAAAAAAGATATTGGTGAAAGAAAGCACGATTAAACTGATGACCATGCCGGCATTTCCAAATAATAAAAGCGGCTTCCGGCCAATCCTGTCAATAAAGCGGATCGCCACAAGCGTCATCAGAACATTGATCATACCGATGCCGACTGTCCCCAAAATGGCCGCCGAATCTTCAAATCCGACATTCGTAAACGTTTTTGGGGCATAGTAAATAATCGTGTTGGTTCCGATAAATTGCTGGAGAAACGCCAGTCCGACCCCTGCGATTAACGCCGGGCGCACCCACGGTTCCAGCAGCTCTTTCAAGCCCCCCTGCTCCTGCTTTTCCGCTTCCTTAATTTCTTTGATTTCCTGATCGACCTGCTTTCCTCCCCTCATCTTGGACAAAACCCGTCGCGCTTTCTCTTCTTTTCCTTTTGTTAAGAGCCAGCGTGGGCTTTCCGGCATGAAAAAGATACCGATTAAAAGGCCGATTGACGGAATAAGAGCCAAGCCCAGCATCCAGCGCCATGCACCTGCATCACTAAATGCATAATTGATCAAATAAGAGACCAGAATCCCGATCGTAATCATCAGCTGATTTAATGAAGAAAGCGCGCCCCTAGATTCCTTCGGCGCAAGCTCTGAAAGGTACAAAGGAACAATGGTCGTTGAACAGCCAACCGCAAGGCCGAGCACGATCCTGAAAACCACCATATATTCCGTGCTTGGCGCCAGGGCCGTTCCGAGCCCCCCAATGCAATACAGCACTGCCGCTGACATAATCGCCCTTCTTCTCCCGAAGCGGTCTGTCAGCCTGCCGGACAAACCCGATCCGAAAATCGCCCCAATTAAAATTGCGCTGACAACCAGTCCTTCTGTAAAGGCATTGAGCCCAAGCTCATCTTTCATAAATAAAATCGCCCCGGAAATGACGCCCGTATCATAACCGTAGAGCACACCGCCCAAGGCTCCAAAAAAATAAAGCCAGGCATTCGATCTTTTTCCCTTCATCAGTATATCCTCCTAACAAGGCTTGTCTTTTATAATCTTTAACCTTGTCTCGCTTTCTTCAAACCTAAGAAACTCGGAGTACCATTAAAAGAATTTAAAAATATGAAACATTTTATCTGTTTCATCGTCTTATTTAAGGCGGCAAAATGATTAGATCCCGCGGAATTTCCAGAGAATCCCCATATGCAAAACAGCAAATATCTTGTAAAATCCAAGATTGGGAAATCATTTTTTTATCAAAATTTAGACTTATTCAACAATTGTACGTTTTAATATAAATAAAAGAGGAGCTTATACATGCTACGATCGCAACGAACGAAGAAAAAGAGACTAAGAAAATGGGTGAAATACTCATTGTTTTTCATTGCTTTAATCCTGACGGCGACTGCAGCCGCAGGCGGCTATGCGTACTACAAAGTGGCGAACGCCTCCAAAGATGCGCAAGTCACCCTTTCCAGAGGAGAACAGTCCGTCAAGCGGATTAAAGAGTTCAATCCTAAAAAAGATAACTTCTCCATCCTGTTGATGGGGATTGACGCCCGTCCCGGACAAAGCATGGACAAAGAACGAAGCGATGCGATGGTTCTCGCCACGTTCAACAGAAAAAACAAATCAGTGAAACTATTAAGCATCCCGCGGGATTCCTATGTTAACATCCCTGGACGCGGCTTTGATAAAATCACGCATGCCCACTCATTAGGCGGACGCGACCTCAGTACAGAAACCGTCGAAAACCTGCTCGACATTCCGGTTGATTACGTCATGGAAGCCAATTTTTCAGCTTTCAAAGAAGTAGTTGACGAGCTCGGCGGTGTACCGATCACAATCAAAGAAGACTATATTGTCCGGCAGATTAAAA
Organism: Bacillus paralicheniformis; assembly: GCF_001042485.2. GTDB lineage: Bacteria > Bacillota > Bacilli > Bacillales > Bacillaceae > Bacillus > Bacillus paralicheniformis. The sequence continues at coordinate 551,145 of NZ_LBMN02000004.1, read as the reverse complement.
AGGATACGAAAGGCAAAGTCAATCTCCAAACAGGTGAGCAAACGCTAAACGGAGAAGAGGCCCTTGCTTATGTAAGAACGAGAAAAGCCGATACGGATTTGAAGCGCGGCGATCGCCAGATGGAAGTCATCAAATCGATTATCAACAAATCCAAATCGCTTACTGCCATTCCGGCTTACGACGATATCCTTGATACAGTCGGAAAGAACGTATCAATGAACTTGTCGCTGAATGATGCAATCGGGCTGATCCCGTTTATGACGTCCATTCAAACGATCGATACCCTTCAATTGAAAGGGAGCGATTATCAACCGGGCAAAGTCTACTATTTCCAGCTTGACCAGGAAAATCTCAACGAAATCAAGCAGGAATTAAAACAGCAGCTGGATGTATAATTAGAAAAAGGATGAAGATGATTCATCCTTTTTCTCTTTAATGAAACTCAAGATTTACTATTGAAAAAATCTAAATTTAGGTTTAGCCTTTTACATAACATGTCCTTTTAGGGAATACTGCCGAAGAGAGCTGTTTTTCGCCTCCCGAAAAACGGCAAACTGCTCTTACAGGAGGTTATCTTTACATAATGAGGTTAATTGCGATCGATTTAGACGGGACTCTTTTAAATACAGAAAGCCAAATATCCGCAGAAAACCGGGCCGCTATCAAAAAGGCGCTCATCTCAGACTGCATCGTAACCATTTGCACGGGACGGGCCACATTTGACGTCAAAGCGCTTCTGAACGATTTGGATATTCCGATTATCGCCGCAAACGGGGGAACGGTTCACGATTTCAACTATAAACTCCTAAGCAGAACGTTAATGGACAAGGACGCCGGAAAAAAGGCCGCCCAATACTTAACAGATCATCAAATCTATTTTGAGGTTTATACGGACGATGCGCTGCTTTCTCCTTATGACGGAGAGCAGAAGCTTGAAGCAGAGCTCGATATCGTCACAAGCGCCAACCCTGATGAAGACAGGGATACGCTTTGGCAGGGCGCACTGACTCAGTTTAAACAATTCGGCATCAAACCGGTCCCCGACATTCGCGAGGTTTTTAACGGAGACGAACATATTTATAAGCTGTTGTGCTTCTCATTTGATATGGAAAAACTGAAAAAAGCAAAAGAAGACCTTGCAGCCTTTCCAAAATTGGGACTCACATCTTCCGGAAGACATATCATCGAAATTCTGCCTGATGAATCCGGCAAAGGCCGCGCTTTAAAAGAACTGGCCCGCCACTATGGAATCGAGAAAAAAGACATCTACGCGATCGGCGACAGCCCGAACGACCTGTCAATGTTTGAGGAAGCCGGCCATCGGATCGCGATGGGCAATGCAATCGATGAGCTGAAGCATATCAGCACGTTTATCACGAAAAGCAATGACGAAAACGGCGTCGCTTATTTCATTAATAAACTGCTGGAAAATGAATATCAATAATTAGAAAACCGCTCGAAGATGACTCGAGCGGTTTTCTGCTACTTAATTCTGACGCTTCCGGCGTATTTCTCTTTCCAATAGGCGCTCGTCTCCATATCTGCTGTCGTCACACCGGCAGACAAGGTGACAAGAACGACCTGGCCATTTCCGATATAGATGGCGGGATTCAGAACAGTGGTTCCTTTAAAGAACACGATGTCTCCAGGCTCCAGCTCCTTTTTTGTGATTTTCTTACCTGTACTGTATTGTTTATCAGCGTACCGCGGAAGTTCCACTCCTGCCGCCGTTTTATAGACATATTGGATAAAACCCGCCGTATCAAAGCCTTCTTTAGGCGATGTACCGCCTTTTTGATAACCGACTTCGCCGATATGCCTGATCGCTTCAGATACAATCGGATTTTTCGGGAGGGACATGTTGTCAAAACGTCTGACTCCTGTGAACTTCTTCTGCCAGTAGGAAGCCGACAAGTAAGAGATCGTCACTTTATTTGAACGGCTCGCATGGATAAACCGGCCGCCCCCGGCATAGATGGCGTTATGGGATATTCCCGGTTTGTACGTATTGCTGAAAAACAAAACATCACCCGGCCGGATATCTTCAAGCTTCACCTTTTGACCGACCGCCCATTGCTGTTCCGCCGATCTTGGCAAATAAACACCGAGCACCTCTCTGAAAACGTATTGGGTCAGTCCTGAACAGTCAAACCCGAGATCCGGAGAGTTGCCTCCAAATACATATGGAACACCGACATAGCTCTTCGCTTTTTGAACGACAGGGTCCATAGAAATCTCAGGTTCTTTTGTGATCCTTTTCGCTTTAAGATACCCCGAGCTCCAGTAAGAGCTGCCTTCAAGCTTTGTCACGACAACTCCGTTTGATTTTGTGCTGTGGATAATTTGATCATTTCCCATGTAGATGGCGACATGAGTCGGCCCGTCCGTTTCCAGTTCGGCATTTTTGAAAAAGACAAGATCCCCCTTTTCGAGCTGCTGACGGCCGACGCTGCTTCCAAGGGTCGATTGCTCTTTTACCGTTCTTGGAAGCGTTATATCGAGCGATTGAAACACATATTGTACAAAGCCGGACGAGTCAAACCCCGTTTTCGGCTTCTCTCCGCCGTAACTGTATTTCGCACCCTCAAGCTGTCTGGCGGTTTCTGCTATTTTCTCGCCGATCGTATCGGCGTGTACGTCATTGTGATTCGTTAAAAATAAAAACATCCAAAACACCGCAATTCCACAAAACAAAACCAATTTTTTGTTTGCCGCTTTTTTTATCAATTGTTCTGTTCCTCCTCTTCTTTCCTCTTTCATCGTCATTCAATTGGGATATTTAAAGGACTTTTTTTGCGTGTACAGCAGCGTCATAGCGAGAAGAAACGCGCAGCACAGCATGATCAGCTTTTTCACCTAAGCGCGGATTAAATGGATGAAGGGAAATATTCTAAAGAGGTCATGAACATGAGGTGCAGTTCCCATCCCGAATTGGTAAGGTGATGCATTTTTGAAGCTTAGTCGAAATTTGTCAGTTTTTATTCCCTTCAAAAGAATACAATAAACACGAACCCCAAAACCATGTATATATTCTCCTGATTTTCTATAAAACTTTATACACTGACCGGTTAAGAAAATTGTCGTGTTTCCTTTTCAAATCAGCCGCTTTTCACAGGTCTTTTATAACCGGAATCAGCACACGCAAAAAGAGAGTGCCGGCGGCACTCTCTTTTCTGCACTGTTATTGTTGGTTTTCCGTTGTGTGATCCTGCTGATTCACTTTTTGGATTTCCGTTGAGATTTTAGCTTTTTCATCGTTTGACAATTCATCAGAATACTTGAAAGCAGACATGAATGCAATGATCAACACTAAACCTACGAACGGCCAAATGGCTCTGACAAATTTCATTTGTTCACCACTCCGTTTTTGTTATTTTTCAGTTTGTCCGCATGATCGACTTCAAACGTCAATTTTCCGTTCTCTTCTTTCCAGTCGAGGTTTGTTCCTTTTGTCAATTGACGGAAGATCGCTTTTCGTTTCAAGAAATCGCTCTTGCCTAAAGGCGTCGGTGTTGCTTCGCGAATGTTGAGAGGCGTTATCTCAAAGCGCCCTTTGCCGTCATTCATTAAATGGTATTGTACAAGCGCGCTGTCCCGTGTTCTTGACCAGCCCTGATCAAACACAAAGTTTCCGAGGCTGTAGAAGATCACAGTGCCGTTATACACTTCGATCGGTTCGAGAACATGGGGGTGAGCGCCGATGATGACATCTGCTCCGGCATCCGCAATCGCTTTAGCCAGATCCTTCTGTCTGGCGTTCGGTTCATTGTCATATTCTTGTCCCCAGTGCACGTGGACAAGGACGATATCCGCTTTTTTGGATGCTTCCGCGATCATTGGAATAAAGATTTTCGGGCTGAGCGGCAGCACTCCGCCTCTGTTCTTTTTGGCTGTAAAGTTCTTCGTGTAGACGTCTGTAAAACCGAGCGTTGCGATTTTAACACCGTTCACATCCTGATAGGATACGTGCTGTTTCGCGTCTTCGAGATTATTCCCTGCTCCGACAAGCTCCAAATCCTCATTTGAGAATTTATTCAGCGTATCCTTCAAACCGTCTTCCCCGTAGTCCATCGCATGGTTGTTGGCAAAGTTCAGTACGCTGAAGTTCAGCTTTTTCAATGTTTCGACTGATTCTTGATTCGTTTGCAGATGGATGTTCTTTTCTGCCTCTTGATAGTCCTTTGCATTGGTTACAGGGTTTTCAAAGTTTCCTGTGATAAAATCTGACACATTAAAGTACGGCTTCACATTTTTGAAGACACTTTCCGAACCGTGCAAGTTTGTCACTTTTTCTACGTTTCTTCCCATCATCATATCGCCCACAAAAGTAGCTGTAAGCTTGGCATCTTCTTTTTTGTCCATTTGCGAAGGAGTTTTGGCGCTTCCGACCCAAGTAAAGACAAACATTAAACAGAAAATAACGGGCAATACGATAAAGACGTGCTTGTTTGTTTTCTTTTTCTCCTGCTTCGTCAGCTTCAGCAGTTTTTCCTGAAAGTTCAGTTGTTTTTTCATCGATTTGACACACCTAACTTTAGATTAGATAGTAAGCATACATAATGACGAATGTTGCTCCGCTCAATAAAAGCGTACTTCCAAGCGTAATCGTTAATCCCTGTCTTTGAATGGTATTCGCGATCAGCCCCGGCACGATAATTCCGATTCCCCTGAATTCGGCAATCTCAAACGGCATCACCGGATATATAAAATCAAAACCGATTTTCAAAAGAATTCCCGTAATCAGCATCGCTGCGAATTTTCTGCGTCCATATAGAATCATAATTTTGGAAAGTCCGAATTTCACGATGACATACGTCAGCAAACTGACAAAAAGAACGAGCAACATGAAAATCGGCTGATTGAACACAAGTCCCAAATAACCCGGTACGACGAGGCCGGCTGGTACAATTCCCGTTTTCTCTGCAAAAATCAAACTGAGTAAGACTCCTAAAATGAGGGCGATATATAAATCTGATCCAAACATTGTGTTTTCTTCCTCCTAGCTAACGAGCTGCTTAATCTTGTAATCTTGTATTTTTTCAATGAGAGGCTCCGCTGCTCCGTGGATATTTCCGACTCCGTAAATGACGCGGCCCTCAAGCTTGTTTTTCAGCATAAACATGATTTCTTCCGTTGATTTGTGCTCAAAATCAAACAGCTTGTCCGCAGGAATTTTGCCTGCTTCATATGCTTTGACGATCGGCTCTGTTGTTTCTCCAATCAGCACAAGTTCACTTGCTTCAATATAAGGAAGGACATCTTCCGCAAACTGCTGTGTTCTGTCTACCCTGTCGGCGCGGCAGTTCATAATGACGATCGGCTGATCCGTAGGATAGCCTATTTCTTTTACACGCTTCCATATGTTTAAAGTCGAAGCTGCGTCATTGGCCGCAAAACCGTTGACGAAATGTCCGGGGTTTTTGGCGTTCATCAGCGGCAGAATTCTCATGGCTCCCGGATCAGGCGGCGCATTCAGCATGCCTTTAAAAGCGGTTTCTTCGTCAATACCCAACGCTTGAGCCACACCGAGCGCAAGAGACGCATTATCAGGGAATACCATGTACTCAAACTGTCTGAGGTATTCATCTGTTATTTTAGAATTGTCTGCGACGATGACTTTTGTGTTCCTTTCTTTTGCAATCTGCTTAAAGAAATCGGTATACTCACTATCAGTGATAACTAAATGTCCATTATAAGGAATGGTTGCTGTGAAAGCTTCTGCAATTTCATCCAAAGTCGGTCCCATCACATCCATGTGATCTTCCAGCACGTTCACGATCACGCCGATATTAGCCTGAAGCAATTCTTCCTGAAAGATGATTTGGTAATCAGGGTTAACGGCCATGCACTCACTGACAATCGCATTGGCCCCTCTTTCCACCGTTTCTTTCATAACCTCTTTCTGTTCTCCGATATTCGGGCCTTGAGGTTTTCTTTTGATCGGTTTCTCTTCCGGTGTGTCCCAATAAATCATCCTTGCGTCTGTCCCGGTTGTTTTTCCTACTGTTTTGTAGCCTGCCTCGATTAATATCCCTGTTGTTAATCTTGTCACCGTGGACTTTCCGCGTATCCCGTTGATGTTCACTCGGACAGGCAGCGCATCGATGTTTTGCTGGTGGCGCCTTTTTTCATAAATGCCGATCCCAACAACGATCACACAGGCTAATAGCATTACCCACATTGTTTGTCTACATCTCCTTCTTGGAATCTGATATGTAAATTCATTCATCAGTATATAGGTTCACTATGAAATCACAATCGGCATTATGTAACAGAAGACGACGAAATTTTCCGTGACAAAGATCACCTAGTCCGAGTCAATAATGCCTATCTTTTTATTGATATTTTTGGTAATCGAAAGTTCTTAATTCCTATCAGTTTTTTGTCAGCGTTTTAAGTATGCGCTTTCAAAATTCGACATTATGATTTTTGTACTTTTCTCCCTATTTCTGATGAAAGATTGAAGGATGGATTCAGGGTCTCTTTTTCCCCCGGCTGAAATCCCCTAGAAATGGGCTGTCAACCGGGATATCCCCTTTCTTTTTGTATTTTCGCTCTTTTCCAACAGGTTAAAAAGTCACCAATGTTCCCTCTTCAAAACAAATGCGTCCTATGACAATCAGATCACCTATTAAAAAATGAAAATCTCTTTTAGCATAAAGCGGGATTCATTAACAAATCCAATTTTTTTGTGAGCCGTTCGATTCACCTTATTTCTTTAGATTTTAGGTTAAAATCCTAAGATTTAAAAAGCCATTAATTTTTTTCAACGATAATTCATCAAACTTTAACATTTTTAATTTTTCTTATTATTCTCATTGTTACTGTAGTCGCCAATTTATGCCGAATGAAGGTTATTTTCTATTCAACATACTTGTATATGTCTCTATATCCCAACCCGGCTAAAAATTTTAGCGCCCGGACTTTTTTATTGAGATTTTAAAAGGATCATGATAATCTTTATGTAAACGGTTACACAAATGGAGAGGAGAAGTCTTTTTTGGCTACGATTAAAGACGTCGCACTTGCTGCAAAAGTATCTGTCGCTACGGTTTCCCGGGTATTAAATGAGACGGGATACGTCCATGAAGACACGAGGACACGCGTGTTAAAAGCGATGGAAGAACTGAATTACCACCCGAATGAAGTGGCCAGGTCTCTCTATAAAAGGGAGTCCAGACTGATCGGACTGCTGCTGCCGGATATCACAAACCCGTTCTTTCCTCAGCTTGCGCGCGGCGTTGAAGATGAGATCCACCGCCTCGGCTTTCGGCTCATCTTCGGAAACAGCGATGAAAATTTGGAAAAAGAGCTTGATTATTTGCAGACGTTTAAACAAAATCATGTGGTCGGAGTCATTTCAGCGACCAATTATCCGGATGCGCCAAATTATCAAGACTTGTCCATGCCGATTGTCTTCCTTGACCGGACGGGCGAGAATGCGCCGGCTGTATTCGCGGACAGCCGCGAAGGCGGCAGAATCGCTGCGGCTGAAATGGTCAGGAGAAACGCGAAACGAATTACGCTGATTAAAGGACCGGCCCACCTTCAGACTGCAAGAGACCGTTTCAACGGAGCGCTGGAGATGCTAAGCGGTGCCGATATCGATTTTCATGTTATGAAAACCGAGACATTTTCATTTCCGGAAGCCCAAAAACGGGCAGCGGAGCTGTTTGCCTCCTATCCGGAAACAGACGGCGTAATCGCAAGCAATGACATTGTGGCGACAGCCGTTTTGCATGAAGCCTTAAAACGGAAGATCAAAGTTCCCGACGAACTGCAGATTATCGGCTTTGATGACATTCCGCAAAGCGAATTGCTTTTCCCCTCTTTATCAACGATCAGGCAGCCCGCCTATGAAATGGGAAAAGAAGCGGCAAAACTGCTGCTGAGATTAATGAAAAATGAATATATTGAACAATCGGCAGTGCAGATGCCGGTTGCCTTTATTGAAAGACAAACGACAAGAAAGGCGGAATGACAATGAGTAAAATATGCGTGATTGGCAGCTCTTCGATGGATTTAGTTGTGACATCGCCTAAGCGGCCGGCTGCCGGAGAAACGGTGCTTGGCGAATCTTTTAAAACGGTTCCGGGCGGAAAAGGCGCCAACCAGGCAGTGGCTGCGGCCCGGCTTGGTGCAGAGGTCCATATGATCGGCTGCGTCGGCGATGATCATTACGGAAAAGCCATCCTCGACAATTTTCAAGCGAATGGTGTTTTGACAGACTATGTGGAACCGGTTACAGGTCAGGAAAGCGGCACCGCACATATCGTTCTCGCAGACGGCGACAACAGTATTATCGTCGTCAAAGGGGCAAATGACCATGTCACACCTGAATACGTTCAAAAAGCGCTGCCTGCGATTAAACAGGCAGACATCGTTCTGATTCAGCAGGAGATTCCGGAAGAAACCGTCGATTATGTCAGCGGACTGTGCAGCTCTCTCGGCATTCCTCTCCTGCTGAATCCGGCACCAGCTCGTCCGCTTCGCCCGGAAACGGTCGATCTTGCGGCCTACATTACGCCAAACGAGCATGAAGCTTCGGTACTGTTTCAGGGCATGTCCCGGGAGGAAGCGTTAAAGCGCTATCCGGAGAAGCTGTTCATCACAGAAGGAAAAAACGGGGTCCGCTATCACAATGGTCTGGAAGAAAGGATCGTCCCTTCATTCCCTGTCAATGCAATTGATACGACGGGAGCCGGAGACACCTTCAATGCGGGATTGGCCGTTGCGCTTTCCGAAGGACAAAGCATCGAATCTGCCTTGCGCTTTGCGAACCGGGCGGCTTCCCTCTCGGTTTTGAAATTCGGCGCGCAAGGCGGCATGCCGAAACGGGATGAAGTGGAGCGTGAATTGTCATGAAAAAACACGGGATTTTAAACAGCCATATCGCAAAATTACTGGCCGATCTCGGGCATACCGACACCGTCGTCATCGCGGACGCCGGCCTGCCCGTTCCTCCCGGCGTCCCCAAAATCGATCTTGCGCTGACATTGGGTACGCCTGGATTTCAAGAGGTCACAAAGCTCATCGCCGATGAAATGGCCGTCGAAAAAGTGTCGGCAGCCGAAGAAATAGAAAGCGTCAATCCCGGTCAAGCCGCATTTTTAAAAGCTGAATTTTCAAACCAAAAAATTGACTATATCCCGCACGAAGCATTCAAAAAAGCGACGAGCCACGCAAAAGCGGTCATTCGCACAGGGGAAGCAACACCTTATGCAAATTGCATCTTGCACGCGGGAGTGATCTTTTAGATGTTTACATTCTACATCTGGAAAGAAGGGATAGCCCATGCATATTAAAATGAAGGACATTTATAAAGCTTTTGGCCAAAACCAGGTGCTGTCCGGCGTTTCTTTCGAACTTCAGGAAGGTGAAGTCCACGCTTTAATGGGAGAAAACGGCGCCGGAAAGTCGACACTCATGAATCTGTTGACTGGACTTCACAAGCTGGACAGCGGAACGATCGAAATCGACGGAAAAGAAACGTATTTTTCAGATCCAAAGAAAGCCGAACAGAACGGCATTGCCTTTATCCATCAGGAGCTGAACATTTGGCCTGAAATGACCGTATTGGAAAATCTGTTTATCGGCAGAGAGCTTTCTTCCAAACTTGGATTTTTAAATAACAAGAAAATGAAAGCGCTAGCAAAAGAGCAGCTTGAAAGACTCGGAGTCTCGATTTCTCTTGAAAAAGAAGCCGGAGACTGTTCCGTCGGCCAGCAGCAAATGATCGAAATCGCAAAAGCCCTTATGACAGACGCGAAAGTGATCATCATGGATGAACCGACGGCAGCGTTGACAGAAAGAGAAATTGAAAAACTGTTCGGCGTCATTAGAGCATTAAAGAAAAACGGCGTCTCCATCGTCTATATATCCCACCGCATGGAAGAAATCTTCACGATTTGCGACCGGATCACGGTGATGCGCGACGGAAAAACGGTCGACACGAAACGGATTCCCGACACCAACTTTCATGAAGTGGTGAAAAAGATGGTCGGACGGGAGCTGACCGAACGCTATCCTGAAAGACAGCCAAATCCGGGACGCGTCGTTCTCGAAGTCAAGCAGGCATCCAAAAAAGGCGTCTTCCAAAATATCAGCTTTACCGTCCGCTCCGGCGAAATCGTCGGGATTTCAGGACTGATGGGTGCCGGGCGCACCGAGCTGATGAGGGCGATTTTCGGGCTCGATCCGCTTGATTCGGGAGACATTTTCATCGAAGGCAAAAAAGCGACGCTCAAAAAACCGAGCGATGCCGTTCAAAAAGGAATCGGTTTTATTACTGAGAACCGCAAGGATGAAGGACTTGTGCTCGACACGTCCATCAGGGAAAATATCGCCCTTCCGAATCTCGCCAGCTTTTCACCGAAAGGATGGATTGACAAAAAAAGCGAGCAGGAATTTGTCGACCTTCTGATCAAGCGGCTGACGATCAAAACGGAATCGCCGGAAACCCACGCGCTAAACCTTTCAGGAGGGAACCAGCAAAAAGTGGTCATCGCCAAATGGATCGGAATCGGTCCTAAAGTGCTGATTTTGGATGAGCCGACGCGAGGCGTCGATGTCGGCGCGAAAAGGGAGATTTATCAGCTGATGAACGAGCTGACAGACCGCGGCGTCGCGATCGTCATGGTCTCTTCAGAGCTCCCCGAGATTCTCGGGATGAGCGACCGCGTGCTTGTGATCCATGAAGGAACGCTAAGCGGTGAGCTATCAAGAAATGATGCCACGCAAGAACGAATTATGACACTCGCTACAGGAGGGCGGTAACATGAAAACTCAACCGGCTGTGAAAAAAAGCCTTAATGTCGATTCTGTAATGCAAAAGCTCGGTCCGTTTCTCGGCCTGATTATTCTCGTCGTCATCGTATCAGTATTAAACCCGAGCTTTTTAGAACCGTTAAATATTTTAAACTTGTTAAGACAAGTCGCCATTAATGCGCTGATCGCGTTCGGCATGACCTTTGTCATTTTGACCGGCGGCATCGACCTTTCCGTCGGAGCGATTTTGGCGCTGTCGAGCGCATTGATCGCCGGCATGATCGCCGGCGGCATCGATCCTGTTTTTGCCGTCATCATCGGCTGCCTGATTGGAGCCCTGCTCGGCTTGGTCAACGGGCTGTTAATCACGAAGGGCAAAATGGCCCCGTTCATCGCAACACTTGCGACAATGACGATTTTCCGCGGATTGACGATGGTTTACACAGACGGCAATCCGATTACAGGGCTCGGCAATCACTACGGCTTCCAGCTTTTCGGACGCGGCTACTTTTTAGGCATCCCCGTCCCTGCGATAACTATGGCGGCCGCCTTTATCATCCTCTGGGTGATCCTTCACAAAACGCCTTTCGGCCGCCGCACGTATGCAATCGGCGGAAATGAAAAAGCGGCCCTGATCTCGGGCATTAAAGTTCCGCGCGTCAAAATGATGATTTATTCTCTTGCCGGCCTATTATCCGCGTTGGCTGGAGCCATCTTGACGTCACGGCTAAACTCAGCCCAGCCGACGGCAGGCACTTCCTACGAACTCGACGCCATTGCCGCGGTCGTATTAGGCGGTACAAGCCTTGCCGGAGGAAGAGGACGAATTGCCGGCACACTCATCGGCGTCCTCATCATCGGAACGTTGAATAACGGCTTGAACCTGCTTGGCGTCTCTTCCTTTTTCCAAATGGTCGTCAAAGGTGTCGTCATTTTGATCGCAGTCCTGCTGGACCGCAAGAAATCCGCTTAAGGAGGGCTATACTGATGAAAAAAACATTAACGGTTTTCACCGCATTGGCGCTTCTGTTTCTGTCCGCCTGCTCGCTGGAGCCGCCGGAATGGGCAAAGCCAAATAAAGAAAAAGGAACCGATATCAAAATCGGTTTATCTGTCTCGACTTTGAAAAACCCGTTTTTCGTTTCATTAAAGAACGGAGTTGTCAAAGAAGCAAAAAAACAAGGGATTGAAGTGATTGTCGTCGATGCACAGGATGATTCAGCAAAGCAGACGAATGATGTCGAAGATCTTCTGCAGCAAGGCGTTGACGCTTTATTGATCAATCCGGCCGACTCCTCCGCCATCTCAACGGCAGTCCAATCGGCCAATTCGCTTGGCATTCCGGTCGTCACCCTTGACCGCTCCGCCGAAAACGGAAAAGTAGAAACGCTCGTCGCTTCAGATAACGTAAAAGGCGGGCAAATGGCAGCGGACTTTATCGTACAGCAGCTCGGCAAAGGCGCAAAAGTGGCTGAACTTGAAGGCGTCCCCGGTGCATCGGCAACAAGGGAACGGGGCTCAGGGTTTCATAAGACCGCTGATGACAAGCTGAATGTGATCGCCAAGCAAACAGCCGACTTTGACCGGACAAAAGGGTTGAACGTTATGGAGAACCTTCTTCAAGGAAATCCTGATATTCAAGCGGTTTTCGCCCATAATGACGAAATGGCGCTCGGCGCGATTGAAGCGATCAGAAGCTCAGGGAAAGAGATACTTGTCGTTGGCTTCGACGGCAATGAAGATGCGGTTAAAGCGGTTCAGGCCGGAGATATGTCGGCCACGATCGCCCAGCAGCCTGAATTGATCGGCAAGCTCGCCGTACAAGCGGCCCGCGATATTTTGAACGGCAAAAAAGTTGAAAAAACGATACCCGCACCGCTCAAACTGGAAACGAAAAAGTAACTACAAAATCAGACCTCTTCATACATGGAGGTCTGATTTTTTTTGGCCATCTCCATAAAAGCTTTTGCCGCCCGGCACAAATAGCATGTTTCCGGATAAGCAAACTCAAGCGTCCGGGACGGATCGGATTGCAAAGGAACATAGACGATTCTGTCAGACTCTTTCCGCATGACCATCCGGGGCACGACCGTGACCCCCATTCCGTGTTCAACGAGAGATTGGGCGGTTTCAATGCTGCTTGTTTTGAAGGTCACTTTCGGTTGAAACCCTTCCTCCGCACATAAATCAAGTACCATTCTACGGAAGCCGTAGCCTTCTTTTAATAAAATAAACGGCACATCCTCGGCCGTTTTCAAAGCAAGGGGGTTTTTTTCGGCATTCGACCGGACCGAAATGATGAGCTTCCGCAATTGGCCGGTCATCCAGCTCTCCCTTTCATTTGGAATCGCCAAAAAAAGCGGCTCGGTCAGTATCGGCCGGATCGCGAGCCTGTCATTTTCAATCGGCAAAGGGAGAATCGACAGGTCCACCGATCCGTTTTCCGTCATTTTTTCCAATGCCGCCGGCGAGTCTTCTATCAGCTGAACCTGTACGTTCGGATGCTTTTTCAGAAAGGCTTTCAGGAGCGGCGGAAGAAGATACCCTCCCGTGACAGCGGGAACGCCGATCGATAATTCCGTCCCCATTTCCTCGAGCTGATCGCGCATTTCACACAGCAGTTCATCTCTTGACCGCAAAATATCCTGCGCTTTTCGGATGAAGCGCATCCCTTGAGGAGTCGGCGAGACCCCCTCTCTGTTTCTGTAAAACAGCGGAAAGCCGAGCTCGCTTTCCAGCTTTTTTATTTGCTGGCTCAGTGAAGGCTGAGCGATATGCAGGCTGGCAGCCGCCTTTGTAAAACTGCCTTTTTTGAAAATCTCTGCCGCGTATTCAAAAAGTCTCATATCCAATTCCCGCACCCCCATAGTTTCCGCCTATCATTTTCAAACATTTTATATCTTAGACTGATGGCTGTCGACTCCCCTAATATAAATACATAGCCGATAGGAGGATGATACAAATGAAAACTAGCGCGCAACGGCAATTTTCAAAAAATCCGGAGCAATATCGAGATGAGCCGCTGTTCTCATCGGGAAAAGATCTTGATGCCATGGTCAGCTGCCGGAATCTGAACGGCGGTGAAACCCTGCTTGATATCGGAACCGGAGCGGGACATACGGCCATTGCCTTTTCGACTTTTGTCAAACATTGCACAGGAATCGATATTACAGAAAAAATGGTTCAAACCGCGGCTCAATTTGCCAAACAGAAAAATGCTGAAAATGTGGTTTTTCTTCAAGGCGATGCAGCACAATTGGATTTTGCAGACGAGTCCTTTAATATTGTCACATGCCGGTATGCAGCCCACCATTTCCCGGAGATCAGCCGGGCCATGCAGGAAATAGCGTGCGTCTTGAAAAAAGGCGGCTCCTTTCTCCTCATCGATCATTGTGCTCCGGAGGACGAAGCTTTAGACCGATTTATAAATCGGCTCAATCAATTGAGAGACCCGTCACACGTAAGGGAATATTCAGAGAGCGAATGGCAGAAGCTGTTTAAAGAGAACGGACTTGATTTTGCCGTCCGGGAGAGATGGAATCTTCCGATCGATTACGAGAGCTGGCTTCGAAGAGGCGCCGTACCTGAACAAAGAAAGGCAGCCATCCATGCCCATTTGTCAGAACCGTCCCAGTCGTGCCGTGACATGTTTAACATCGTCCACGATGAAAACGGGCATCCGGTGTCTTTTTGTCTGAAAGCGGTATTGATTGCCGGAATGAAAGCATAAGCAAAACGGCCCGCTGGATTCCGGACTTTTTCACCGTCACCTCTCAGCATACGCAACAGTATTTTTAAGGAAGCAAGCGAACGCAAAAAAGCCCCCTTTTCAAAGAGGGGGCTTTTTCATTTACTCGGGATTGCCTTCGGCCGCTTCGATTCCGGCTGCAAGATCATGTTTATTGAGATCCGCTTTAAAGAAATCTTGCGTATTCGGCAATCTGAGATTCATATTGAGTTTTTGAGAAATTTGCACCGTGCATTCTTCGATTTCATAATCGAAAACGTGTCCGCCGACATTGCGGTCTTCATCAATAAAGTGAAGATGGAAGCCGGAAACTGCGATTCCGTTGGCATATTGCGGCGTCCAAAAGCCGACGATCGTCCCTTTAATATCATTAAAATCAAAGATCGGCTGCGATTTTACCGCATCGACCATCGGCACGTACGGTTTTTCCTGCAGTTCAACCGTTCTCGTTTTGACTTTCTTAAAGATTCCGTCCATGCGGATCGCGTAAAACAGGTTTTCACTCGGCATGATCCGTTTCATTTCTTCCTCGAACGCCTTAAGCGGCATCCGCTGCTTGATTTCGTGATAAATATCCGGCCGGAAGAAAGCGAGCGAGCAAAACGGAGAACAATCGCTTCCTTGAACAGGATAGGCTTTGCCATCGGAACGAAGACGGTAAAACTCACCGTCGAAACCGATCAGCTCACCGTCGAGCCGGTTGAATGTTCCGATTCCGAAGTCTCCGTAATCCTTTGCTTCAGACATGTAAAAATCCCCGTCATAAATCCCGTCCAATAACGATATCATCGTTGAGACCTGAAAGACCTGGTCGAGGTTCTTGTCAACGGGCTGAACCACTTTTTGTTTGCTTGCACTTTTCATTTTCCTCTTTTCACTCCCTTGATTTTGTTTGTTATGACTGGACTTGCTGTGATCAAGATTGCTTAGAGGCTTGTTTACTAAAATGTTCCTCAAAGTTTTTTGGAAAACGCTGATCAGCCAAATGAACGTTGTCGCTGTAATCAACCGGAATATCAATGACAACCGGACCCTCTGCATCAAGACCAGCTTTAAGCACCTCTGCCAATTCGTCTGGCGAATTGACCCTTAAACCTTTTGCTCCAAAGCTTTCAGCATATTTTACAATATCGATTCCGCCGAAGTCGACTCCGGACGTCCGCTTGTATTTCATCTCCTGCTGAAACGCAACCATATCGTATGTGCTGTCATTCCAGACAATGTGAACGATCGGCGCTTTCAATCTGACCGCTGTCTCAAGCTCCATCGCGGAGAACAGGAAGCCTCCGTCCCCGGAAACAGACACGACTTTCTGTCCCGGATTGACCAGTGTTGCTGCGATCGCCCACGGCAAAGCAACGCCCAGCGTCTGCATGCCATTTGAAGTCAGCAGTCCATACGGACGGTATGTGCGGAAATATCTCGACATCCAAATCGCATGGGAGCCGATGTCGCAAGTCACTGTTATATCATCGCTCAGCAAATCACGCAAATCGCGAACGATTTGCAGCGGATGAACAAGATCCGTTTTTGTTTCTTTAGGCGGCTCGCTTTGCTCCTCCAGCGCTTTCTTCAAATAATCAAGTACAGGTGCAAATGATTCATCGATGGAAACCGGCAAAGAATCATGTTCAATATGGTTTAATGTCTCTGCGATATCGCCGATCAGCTCAATTTCAGGCTGATAGTCATGATCGATATCGGCTTGTATTTCATCAAGATGAATCACGCTGCGCTCGCCTTTTCCGTTCCAAAAGACGGGGTCGTATTCAATCGGATCATAGCCGACCGTCAAAACGAGATCCGCTTTTTCCAACAAAATATCTCCGGGCTGATTGCGGAATAATCCGATCCGGCCGAAGTACTGGTCTTCTAAATCGTGAGACAGCGTACCCGCTGCTTGGTATGTTTCAACAAACGGCAGTTTCACTTTTCTCAGCAGACGGCGGACCGCTTCAATCGCTTCAGGTCTTCCGCCTTTCATCCCTACAAGCACGACGGGAAGGTTCGCATTGTGAATTTTGGCGATAGCCGCGCTGATCAGTTCATCCGGAGCCGCGCCCAGCTTCGGCGCCGGCATGGTTTTCACCGGCTTGGCAGTTGCCGGACCGGCCGTAACGTCCTGCGGAAAGCTGAGAAACGCTGCCCCGGCCTGTCCGGAAGCTGCCGCTCTGAATGCATTGGTTACCGCCTCAGGGATGTTGTTCGCATCTTCCACTTCTGCGCTATATTTTGTAATCGGCTGAAACAACGCCGCATTATCCATCGATTGATGAGTTCTTTTGAGACGATCCGCTCTTTTTACAGCACCCGCCAGGGCAACAACCGGATCTCCTTCTGTATTGGCTGTTACAAGACCGGTCGCTAAATTAGACGCTCCCGGACCCGAAGTCACCAGGCAAACACCGGGCTTTCCAGTCAATCGTCCGACTGCCGCCGCCATAAATGCTGCATTCTGCTCGTGACGACAAACAATCAGTTCAGGCCCCTTGTCTTTCAATACGTCATATACCGCATCGATTTTCGCTCCCGGAATACCGAAAACATGAGTGACACCTTGCTGAATGAGACTATCCACCACAAGCTCTGCTCCTCTTACAGTAAGAGTTTCATTTTTAGCGGCTACATTTTTCAAAGCCCTCACTCCTCCATTTTCATTCGTTTACAATGAATTTTTAATAAAATTATTGTATTATTAAATATACATCTTGTGGAAATTGTTTTCCAATACTTCTTTGTCTTACAATTAATATGTAAAACGACTGAAATCGCATTCAGAAAGGAATGAGTGAATAATGGAGCTGCGCCATCTTCGTTATTTTATGGTTGTTGCCGAAGAACTGCATTTCGGAAAAGCAGCTCTTCGGCTGAACATGACTCAGCCTCCGCTCAGCCAGCAGATTAAACAGCTAGAAAGTGAAATAGGCGTCACCTTGCTGAAGAGGTCAAAAAGAGCCGTCAGGCTGACGGCGGCAGGCGGGGTCTTTTTAAAACAAATCAAGGAAGGACTTTCCCAGATTGATCAAGCCGTCGACATGGCTCAGCGGACGGCCCGCGGGGAGCTGGGTAGACTCGTGATCGGCTTTGTCGGCTCCGCAACATACGAGATCATGCCTCCCATCATCAGGGAATACCGAAACCGGTACCCGTCCGTCCAGATTGATCTTCGGGAGCTTTCAACCCCCAATCAGGTCGAAGCACTGCTAAACGGACACATTGACATCGGCGTGCTGCATCCCCCGTTGGGAAACGACGAGCTAAAGTCATACACAGTGAAGAAAAGCCACTGTGTCCTTGCACTTCCGAAACACCACCCGCTGACAGAAAACCCCGGGTACATTTGAAAGATCTTGAAGACGAATCGCTGATCGTCATTGCCAAAGAAGCGTGGCCCTCTTTATACACGGAATTTAATTTCTTGTGTGAAAAAGCCGGGTTTATCCCCAACATCGCCCAGGAAGCTACAGAATACCAAATGGTGATCGGCCTCGTGACAGCCGGAATGGGAATCGCCGTTGTGCCTACAGCGGCTAAACGATTATTTAACCTCGATGTTGTATACAAAGAAATCGAAGACTTTCCCCTTCGCGCAGAATGGATTACCGCACATCGAAAAGACAACCGCAATCCGGCGCTTAAGCATTTCATCGAAATCTCGGATCAATACTCATAGCCGGATAGAAAAAAACCCGTGGACAATTCCTCCTTGTTCACGGGGTTTTTTTCTCATATTGACGTTTGCGCGTTTTGAAAACGGAGTTAACTGCCGATTGCCGCCCCATCGCTTCTCGGATCGCTTCCCCCTCTCAGGAAACCTCGATCATCAATCTCGATGATGCCGGCATGACCCATCACACCGTCAAAGTCGCCGACAATGGTTATATGATGCCCATGCTTTCGCAGTTTTTCAATCACTTCGGGCGCCACTCTGCTTTCCATTCTTACACCTTCCACCCGTTCTCCCCATGTTCTGCCCCACACCCATCTCGGTTCATGAACGGCGGTTTGCGGATCCATCCCGTAATCTATCATTCTCGTGATAAGAGCCGTCTGCGTCTGCGGCTGTCCTTCTCCCCCCTGCGTTCCGTAAAGAAATTTCGGCTTGCCGCCTTTGAACGCCATGGCGGGCATCAGCGTATGAAAAGTTCTTTTTCCCGGCTCCAGTGAATTGACATGGCCGGGATCAAGCGAGAAAAACGACCCTCTGTTCTGCAAAATGACACCGGTATCTCCAGCTGTCACACCTGAGCCGAATTCGAAATACAAACTTTGAATAAACGAAACAGCATTCCCGTCTTCATCTACTGCTGCAGCATAAGCCGTATCGCTGCCGAGCGGCTGGCTCTCCGCCTGAAGAGCCGGCAGTCCGATTTTTGCGGCCAGCTCCCGCGCATACCCTTTGTCAAGCAGGCGCCCCAGCGGAATTTGGGAAAATGCCGGGTCAGTCAATACTTTATTGCTGTCGGAAATACTTAATTTCAATGCTTCGATGAGCAGATGATAATACTCGAAAGAACCGTGCTCGATCATGCCAAAGTCGTAGTTTTCCAAAATATTCAATGCCATAAGACCGGTAAATCCTTGTGAATTCGGAGGCATTTGATAGATCGCATATCCTCTGTATGTAGAGGAAAGCGGAGACACCCATTCCCCTTGATGCCGCTCGAAATCTTCCAGGGTCAAGATGCCTCCGTTGTTTTGCAGATAGGCTGCTGAAGCTTGGGCAATTTCCCCTTTATAAAAGGCGTCTCTTCCTTTCTCAGCGATCATCGCCAAAGTGCGCGCGAGCTCTTTTTGCACAAAGCGCTCACCTGGAGAGGGCGGGTTTCCTCCCGGAAGATAAATATCTGCAGTGATCGGCATACCGGAAAGCCACTCGGCGTTTTTCACCGTGTTTTGACATTGATCCGGCGAGACCGGGAAACCCTTTTCTGCATACATGATCGCCGGCTTCAGCACCTCCCGAAGTGATAAACGGCCGTATGCCGCCAGTATTTCGGCCCAGCTGTCCGCCATCCCCGGCACGGTAATCGCACTGCTCATGCCCCTGACCGGAATGGCGCGCTCTCCTTTATACTGATTCCGGTCCGCTTTCCGCCCCGACCGCCCGCTGCCATTGTATCCTTTGATCTCGCCGCTTCCATTGTGATACATCAGCCAAAAAGCATCCCCTCCGAGTCCTGTCATATGCGGATAGACAACAGCAAGGCACGCGCTTACTGCCACAGCCGCGTCAAACGCGTTTCCTCCCTTCTCCATGATGCTGTGCCCTGCAAGCGAAGCGAGATAATGAGGACTGACAACCATTTGTTTCGAACCGATCTTCAGCTTCTCCATAGCTCCCTTCCTTTCTTTCAAGCATCCATTTGTGTTTGAAGTATAGTGGCCCGTTTAAGGAGGCGCTACTTTCAGGGAAGAAAAACTAACAACCCTTTTTCAATAAGTATTAAAAAAACGTTAAAATGATTCATATCGAAATCCGTATTATGATACAATTTACAAAATGTTCATTTATAACGTGATTGACAAGCAATTTCGTATGATCAATGACCAAACAGAAAGGAAGGGACATTTGTGAGCCTCGACTACCATATGCCAAATTTAATTCTTGATGAAACGGATAAAAAAATCCTTTCGATCTTGCATGAGGAAGGAAGAATCTCTTATACGGATTTAGGAAAGCGCGTGGGACTTTCAAGAGTTGCCGTACAAACGCGGATCAACAACTTGATTGAAGAAGGCATCATTGAAAAATTCACAGCCGTCATCAATCCAGTCAAAGTTGGAATTCATGTATCGGTGTTTTTCAATGTTGAAGTCGAACCCCAATATTTAGAGGCTGTTGCCGTTGCTTTAGAAAGAGAGCCCGCCGTGACAAGCCTCTATCATATGACAGGGCCGAGCAAACTGCATATGCACGGCATTTTCGCAAATGATCAGGAGATGGAGGAATTTTTGACGAAGCGCCTGTACCCTCTGAAAGGCGTCGTGAGTGTCGACTGCCAGATGCTGATTAAACGATATAAGAGCCGAATGGGAATGAAGCTTTAACTGAATAGGAGGAAACGCGAAATGAAGCACCCTTACCGGGAACTGATCATCGCAATGACAAGAACGGGGATATTGGGATTTGGCGGCGGACCGTCCGTTATCCCGCTGATCCGTCATGAAGCCGTTTCAAAGTTCAATTGGATCGATGATGATGAATTCGGGGAAATTTTGGCGATTGCCAATGCGCTGCCCGGACCGATCGCTACAAAAATGTCGGCATATTTAGGTCATAAAGTCAAAGGCGTTCCGGGCGCTGTCGTGGCTACAGCGGCCCATATCTTGCCGACGTGCGTTGCGATGGCCGCCTTGTTCGCAGCCGTTAATGTGCTCAGCCACTCCAAAATCGTAAGCGGCATGATCGGCGCTGTTACCCCTGTCATCGCCGTCATGCTCGGCATCATGGCTTACGAATTTGGGCAAAAAGCATTGAAAGGCTTCGGGTTGCTTGCCGGCGTGCTTTTCTTTATTCTTGCATTTTTGGGTCTTCAGGTGTTTTCCATCCATCCCGGCATCATTGTCATCCTGTTTTTAACGTATGGCGCGTTCCACTTTAAATTAAAAAGAAAAGCGGCCCGGGAAAAAGATAAGGGAGTGTCCGCTTCATGATCATCTTTTATTTATTTTGGGCTTTCTTTATTGCAAATTTATTGGGCTACGGGGGCGGTCCGGCTTCAATTCCGCTTAATTTTGAAGAAGTTGTTCAGCATTTTCACTGGCTGTCAAAAGAAGAATTTTCAAACATGCTTGCGCTCGCAAACGCACTGCCGGGTCCAATCGCGACAAAAATCGCCGCTTATGTCGGCTACAGCGTGCTCGGATGGCCCGGTGTCTTCATTGCTCTTATCGCAACTGTGCTGCCTTCGGCCATCGCGCTCGTTTTGCTGCTCAAGCTGATCGGCCGCTACCGCCAGTCGCCGGTCGTCAAAGGAATGACTTTGGCGGTTCAGCCGGTTATCGCCGTGATGATGCTTATTTTGACATGGGAAATCGGCGGTGACGCGATCCGGTCGATCGGCATGGTTCAATCACTTGTCATCGCGCTGATCTCTTTGGCGGCCTTGACGAAGTTCCGCGTCCATCCGGCTTTCCTGATCGTGGCCGCCTTCGCTTACGGCGGGCTTGTCATTCCGCTGTTGTAGAGAGGGATATCCGGTCGCTTTCTAACAGATGATATAAAAAATCAGCGCCGCATAACCGACGCTGATATTCTGGCTGACGGGCTTTTGTGAACAACCTTTCACAGCAGGCCCATCAGCTTTTTCTTTTTGACGGGACGGGGTGTTTCTTTATGAATCTCCCGGTTTTCCAGGAGAAGGCCCGCGTTTTTTGTAAACACGTATAAGAAATCGCGGCCGTAATCGCTTTCCACTGCATCAAAAAAGAAAGATCGGCTCGTGAGGTTGTGGGCGTCTGATGCGATAAAGTGGACGAGGTTCGCTTCAAGAAAGCGGCGGGCAAGCCGTTTCACGCTTCTGCCAAAGCGGCCTGTAAGACTTGAACATGTCAGCTGGGCGCACGCGCCGTTTTTGACGAGGCGGTACAGCAGATCAGGATTCTCCATCAATTCAAGGTTCCGCTCGGGGTGTGCGATAATCGGAATGTAACCATTTAACTGTAGATCGAACAACAGCTTTTCGGCATATCGCGGAACATGGTGGTAAGGAAGTTCAATCAGCAAATACTTTGTGCCGGCGAGGCTGAGCAGTCTGCCGCGCTCAAGATCACGCTTCAATTCGCCGTACAGGCGGATTTCCTGTCCGGGAGCAATAAGCACCGGGATGTTTTCCTTTTGCACCCGCGTCTTTAAACTCGAAACAGCTGCCAGAATGGCCTCTTTTTGGTGTTCGTATACACCGTTTCGGTGGTGAGGTGTGGCGATAATCGTATGAATCCCTTGACGGGCGGCTTGTTTAGCCATTTCTATACTGTCATACATACATGCTGCCCCATCATCAATGTCCGCTAGAATATGGCAATGAATATCGATCATAGGCGGCCTCCCCGTGTTTTCCCGTTTTAGATCGTATGGTCTTTACCGATAAAGCTTTCCAGCTTCCGGGCTTGTCCTTTTTTCGGTTTTACATACAGAATATTTCCCAACACATGAACGTTCAGCTCTTTTTCGATGTCTTCTTCATTTCGAACGGTATTTTTCAAAAGCTCGAGTAAAAATGCAAGCCCTGCGCCAAACAGCAGGCCGAATCCCGTAGAAACAGCGATGTTGAACTTCTTGTTCGGGCTGACGGGAGCAGGCGAATGTTCGGGGTTTGCTTTCGCAACAAGGCTGACTTCGGTATTTTCACCCATAATGCCGTCAATGTCCCTTTGGAATACGGCGACGACCGTGTTCGCGATGTCCGCCGCCTTGGAATAATCCTTGTCAGTCGCGGAGATACTGACAATCTGTGATTCATTTTCGCTGATAACTGTGATTTTTTGCTTCAAGTCTTCAGCCGTTTCCGGAAGGTTTAGTTCGTCTTTAACCTTATTTAAGATGAGCGGGCTTTTCATAATCACGTTATAAGTGTTGATTAGCTCAAGGTTGGTCTGAATATCGGTGAAGTTCGACGTTTGACGGCCGTTGATGAGGATTTGGGCGGATGCCTGGTAGACGGGTGTGAGCCAATAAAAGTTGACGGCAGCGCTGGACAGAGCGGCCGCAATGGTGATCAGTGCGATCAGAACGAATCTTTTTTTCAAAATGATGAACACATCTTTAAAGCCGATATGATCTCTCATAAAAGCCTCCCTCTAGGATTCGCGTATTTATTTAAATTTTCAGCAAATTAAACACCTCCCTTTGATTATACATGGTTCTTTCGTTTCCGAAAGAAATGAATCCTGACAAATAACGGGAGATACCGGGGAAATCGCGTCTTTATATGGTATTAAATATCGACTTTTGCAGGACCTGCGCGCTTTTTGCTGAACGAAAAAGTGTGCAAACCGAAGTTTGCACACCTTTTACGTCGTATATCCATTTTTGATATGAAGAATGAGATCTTCAAGAAGTTCTTTCGTCGTTATGTCTTTTGATTTTTCACCAATGTCATACGCATGCATAAGAATTCTCAAAAATTCTTCCTGATTCAATTCCTTGTCATCCATATCCTTTTCCTTTCAGATTCCATAAATTAAAACATTTCTGATTATATTTCAAATTATATGATGTAAAGAATCAATTTGCCATAGTCTATTACATTATTCGACAGCCATCCGTTTTTATGTCCTTTTCCTGAGAAAATCTTTTTTGGACGGATTGATTAAGCTATAATAGAGAGATTGGAAACTTTTTAAAAGCCATTCGGTTAGGAGCGATAGACATGCTTCAAGACATGATTTCAAAAACGGTTGTGATGGATGCAGCTGAACAGTTTAAGCATGTACTGCCGTGCACAGAAGCTAACATTCAGCTCATGAAAAAAGCCCTTATTTTATACAGACAGGATTCCGTCTATCGGGTCAAGCCGATGAGCGGGCATACGGTCAGTGCTTACGTTCAGGATGTGGTCCCGGTGAAGGTCTTCATCGACCTCGCCGACGTTAAAAAAAGCAGCTGTTCCTGCCCTGCTCAAAACATCTGCCGGCATGTGCTTGCCGTTTATTTATATCTGTATGCACAATATGATCGATTGGGAACGTTTACGGAGTTTTGGAAAGAAGCGCAAAAACGCCGCGAAAACAGGGATATTCTCGGACAGCTTCAGCGTGGAATGAAACCCCGCAGCCACACGCTCGATCAATGGACATCGTTTTTCAAAACGGAGTTCAGACGATGGGAAGAGCATACGCCTAAAAACCAGCAAACGATGCAATACCTTTACTACGGGTATTTTTCAGCTTTAAAAAAGCGGACGCCTGCGGAGCCGGAGCTGAAAAAAATGTACCAAATCCACGCGGCTCTTGCGACATGGCTTGCCATGCATTTGCTCGTCGAGAAAGGGCGCATCGATCCTGAAAAAGATTTTTACTCGCTGAATCCTTATATCGAACAGCTGATGGATACGATCTACAGCTCGATCGATGAACTGAAAACATATGCGCTATCGTTCTCCCTTGACCCGTTTTTAGAAAAAACCCCCGACGTGATTCGGGAACTGCTGCTCAAGAAAGACATTTTCCAGTATGAAAGGCTGCGGATTTTCGGGGAAATCTGGAGTGCCCTTCTATCCCGGCCAACCTGGCTGAAGCGGGAGCTCGATGTGCTCAACGACCTGGAGCCGTCGCCTGAAATACAATTCGGCAGGCTGCATCTTGAATTTCTGCTGAAAAACGACAATGTGATTCTTGATCAAGCCAGATCGTTTTCACCTGAGATTCTTCCTTATACATTTCAATGGCTCAGCGTCATGACCGCCAAAAAAGACTGGAAGCGTCTTAAAAAATGGTATGAACACCTTGAGCAGCTTGCAGCCGGCTTCTGCAGACTGGATAAGCCGTACCGGGAAATACGCGATGTTTTAAGCGAATTCTTCCTGTTTCTGAGCGATTACAGCAAAAACGCAAAAGAAGAGCATGTATATGAACGGTATTGCAAAAAGTGCCTTCCTTATACGTTTACTGAATACAGCCATTTTTTATATAACAAAAACCGCTTTACGGAGTGGATGGAGATCCACAGCCTTGTCGGTTTTTCAATCTCTGAGATCGGGCAGAACGCCTTGAAAGATATCGCAGCAGCGGCTCCTGAAGCATTGATTCCTTCCTATCACAGAGAAATTTCCGGGCTGGTTGAACAAAAAAACCGCTCAAGCTACAAAGAAGCCGTCAAACAATTAAAAAAGCTGCGCACCCTTTATAAAAAATCGAAAAAACAGGATGTCTGGAACCGGTTTATGGAGCAGTTTTCAGCCCGCTATAAACGGCTGAGAGCCTTCCAGGAGGAACTT
Organism: Bacillus paralicheniformis; assembly: GCF_001042485.2. Lineage (GTDB taxonomy): Bacteria > Bacillota > Bacilli > Bacillales > Bacillaceae > Bacillus > Bacillus paralicheniformis. The sequence continues at coordinate 525,690 of NZ_LBMN02000004.1, read as the reverse complement.
AAGAAAGGAAAGTTGATCGATGGCGAGTCTTAAGGAAATCGTGATACATGTCGAACAATCAGAAGACTATACATTCATTTTATCTTGTCATGACGGGGATCATCAGTTTCTTACGCGGAATGAAATGGAAAGGTATTTGTTTCAGTGGCACGAATCGTCTTTTTACGGAACGTTTCTCGAAGATGCCGGTTTAGAGACTCCGGCGGTTCTGCTGTCTCCGTGGATGGCGGTCGAATTTCTCGGTAAAAACTCATTTAATTCTTACAGCGACATCAATCTCACCGAGGAAACCGAACCTTTGATGAAAACGGCTTCCACCATTTATGAGTTTATCGCAGATGAAGATTTTCTTCCCGACTATGAAGCATGGAAGCAAGAGGTGCTGCGCTGGAAAGATAAAGAAGGGATTTTGGAAGGCTATACAGCTGAATGGTTTTCACACGCTGTCGAAGACTACATCAACTACAATGACGAGTTAAAAGCAAAATGGGAATCGATTGTCGCACATTCTCCCGCTGTCACCACATTTCAGGGACACTTTCTCGATGAAGACGATTTTCTTGAAACGATCGGTTGGCATGAAAACCCTGTGCCGTTTACCGTCGGACTCCGTTTAAATGAACCTGATTTTGACGGAGACGATTGGAAAATCGAACTGTTTTTGCGCGACAAAAAAAGCGGAGCCATTCAGTTCTTTGAAGGCTTGAACAGGCTGAAAAAATCGTGGCAGACATACGCTGATAAAATCGCCCGCGAACAAGACAGATTTCGCCAAATCGTGCCGTGGCTGACGATCGACTCGGGAACGACGCTTTTAACGGAAGAGGAAGCATGGATCTTCCTATCCGAAGCAAGCGAAACTCTTGTCAGCATGGGGATTGAAATTTTGCTGCCGTCATGGTGGCAAATCGTCAGAGACAGCAATATGCTGCTGAAAGCGAAAGTGTCATCGGCTCCCCGCGGCGAGTCTTTTGTCGGAATGAATGCATTGATGGACTTCAACTGGCGTTTTGCTACGAACGGAATCGAACTCACCGAGGAAGAATTTGAGCAGCTTGTCGCCAATAAAAGACGGCTTGTCAACATACGCGGGCAGTGGATTAAAATCGATCCGAATTTTATCAAACAAATGAAAAAACTGATGGAGCGAGCAGAAATAGAGGGGCTTCATATGTCTGACATCCTGGCGCGCGAGCTGACGGAGCGGAGCGAAACCCGCGAGGATGATGATCTGTTCGATGCTTCCGCATTCAGCGAGGTGCGGTTTGAACTGTCTTATCAGCTGAAAAACATGATCAGAAAGCTGAGCCATCGCGATGATCTCCCGTCATACCCGGTCAGCAAATTTTTTGACGGAACGCTCAGGGCTTATCAGGAAGACGGTTTGAACTGGCTGATCTTTCTCAGAAACTGCGGCTTCGGCGCCTGCCTGGCAGACGATATGGGTCTTGGAAAGACCATCCAGATGATCGCCTATTTCGCCTATTTAAAAGAACAGGGACAACAAATGCCGTCTCTCATCATTGCGCCGACTTCCGTCCTCGGGAACTGGCAGCGCGAACTCGAGACCTTCGCGCCCGGCCTGACGGCGGCGCTCCATTACGGGCCAAAACGCCCTAAAGGTGAAGCATTTCAGGAATGTTACAAAGATGCAGATATCGTCTTGACATCATACGGCCTCGCCCAATCCGACTTTGACGATCTCAGCAGCGTCGCCTGGAACTGCATCTGCCTTGACGAAGCCCAGAATATTAAAAATGCGCACACGAAACAATCCCGTTCAATCAGAAAGCTGAAAGGCATGCATCATATCGCGCTCAGCGGGACTCCGATGGAAAATCGCCTGACGGAGCTGTGGTCGATCTACGATTTCATGAACAAAGGCTATCTCGGAAGCCTTGGCAGCTTCCATAAGCGTTTTGTCCTGCCGATTGAAAAAGACCGCGACGAAAAAAGGATCGAACAGCTCCAGCAGCTGATCAAACCGTTTTTATTAAGACGGACAAAGCAGGACAAGGAAGTCGCGCTCAACCTGCCTGAAAAACAGGAAGAAAAAGAGTTCATCCCGCTCTCCGCAGAACAGGCCTCACTATATGAACAGCTTGTCAAAGATACGTTTGAACATATGTCAAGCCTCGCCGGAATGCAGCGTAAAGCTCTCATCTTAAGCATGCTCGGCAAGCTCAAACAAATCTGCGGCCACCCTGCCCTTTACTTAAAAGAGACCGGGAGCGAGCTCCTGAACGGAAGGTCAGTCAAGCTCGAAAAACTGCTGGAGCTGACGAAGACAATTCGCGAAAGCGATGAAAGCTGCCTGATTTTCACCCAATATCTCGGGATGGGAGATATGATGAAACGCCTGCTCGAGAAATCATTCGGCGAACCGGTCAAGTTTCTGAACGGCAGTTTATCCAAGCTTGAACGGGACAAAATGGTGGAGCAGTTTCAGAACAAGGAATTTCCGATTCTGATCTTATCATTAAAAGCCGGGGGCACAGGCCTCAATTTGACGGCCGCCAATCACGTCATCCATTATGACAGATGGTGGAATCCCGCGGTTGAAAATCAGGCGACAGACCGCGCCTACAGAATCGGACAGAAACGGTTCGTCCACGTTCATAAACTGATCACCACCGGTACAATTGAAGAAAAAATCGACCACATGCTCGAATCGAAGCAATCGCTGAACGATCAAATCATCCAAAGCGAAAATTGGATCACCGAACTTTCCGAGCATGAACTCGAGGAGCTATTTACCCTGAACGCTTCGGCTATTACGGGTTAAATAAAACAGCTGTCTGAAATAGACAGCTGTTTAGATTATTGACAAAATCCCAAAACGACTTTTTGTTTTGGGATTTTGTCATCCCTTCAGCGTGATTGAAAACCCTTGCAGTCTAGGAAGGCCGAGCATCGGAGCGGAGCGAATGTTGGAATTCGTGAGCACCGACGCGCAGGCCCGACAACGAATGCGAGGGTTTGTCGACACGCTGAACAGCTGTCTGAAATAGACAGCTGTTTTTTGTGTTAATGACAGTCCCAATTATACAATACGTTTGAAAAGTCCTTATTCTTTAAATCATCAGGCCTTATAAAAAAATTGGCAATCCCGACATCTCCCCACATCGCGTCAATGTTCTCATCAGAATCAATTTGCAATAGCAGAACGGTATGATCCGGATAATCGCCTTCCCGCGGATCATATTGCGTGAAGGCTGCGTAGCCCCCGATTTTATGGGAGAAGCCGCCGTACATTTCATGGTATTCTTCGAACACCGTTTCCTCTTGATCGCCGAATTGCTCAAAGAATGTCCAAGCATCCGTTCCCGCGTATCGCTCAAATTGAAAGTCGGACACAGAGACAAGTTCAGACCCTATGTCAGGTGTGAGTGAGGCTTCGCATCCAATCGGAAAGGCCAGCTCATCCTCAAGCTTTACAAACGAAAAATCGTCGACAAGCTCGTCTTCATTTTCGATGACATTCTCAAAATACTTGATGCAAAAACTCGACTGTTCACATGGATCATCAAAATTCAATCCGTAAACATCATCACTGACAGAGATAAAAAAAAGCAGAATACCGGATTCCGGGAAATTCTCAAGACGGGGCATGTCTGAAAAATTAATTTGCGCAAGCAGTTTCATCGGCTTTCCCTGTGAATCGACAGGATACTTTTCAGACTTTGGAAAATAAGGATCGCCGGCCAGTTTGCTTTCATACCGGCCTGTTTTTCCTTTTCTCGCGTCCAGCTTCAAAAAATCCCGCACTGATTGTTCAAATTGCCCGCGGTATCGGGCCATTTTTTCGGGTAATTGAAACGGCTTTTTCATACTTATCATTCTCCTTTTGACCGGGTGACTCTTTAAAATGCGGAGGTTACCTATTTGAGCTTATTTCTCTTCATATAATCAAGAACGGATTGATATTCTTTATTCGCATCACTAAACATGGCATAGTTTTTCGCTGTTGAAAACCATTCAAGCGTTGAAGGCACTCTCCCTTGAAGGCTGCTTTCAAGATCTGTCTGTTGGACAGGCGACAGCTTTCCTTGCTGAAGCGACCGTTCGATCGCCTGATCTAAAGCATCGCTGACCAATTGTTCTAAATCAGCCCCCGAAAAATGGCAAGTCTTTTTGGCAATTTTCAGTACATCAATCTGATCATTCGGCTTGCCGGACAGCTTTAAATTTAAAATGTCGACACGTTCTTCTTCAGATGGAGGCGGCATAAATACCATCTTATTCAATCTGCCGGGACGGCGTAAGGCAGAATCTAAATACCACGGTGTATTCGTTGCACCGATCACATACACACCGTCATTAAACGACCCTAAACCATCTAATTCTATCAGCAACTGATTGACCAGCACCCTGTCATGATGCTGGCTCATTCCCTGCCGATTCCCCCCGATCGAATCAAGCTCATCAATAAAAAGAACGCAAGGACTGTTATCACGCGCTTTTTCAAAAATATCATGCAGATTATGTTCACTCTGCCCAACATACATGGACAATATCGCTTGAAGCTCCAAGTGTATAAAGTTTGCTTTGATCTCGCCGGCAATCGCTTTCGCGATAAATGTTTTTCCGCATCCCGGCGGGCCAAACAGAAGAAGACTTCCCCCCGTCGCTTTTCCAAACGCTTTAAAATACTCAGGATTTTGCAAAGGCAAAATAAAGTCCATGTTGATTTTCTTTTTAATGTCTTCTAATCCGCCGACATCAGCAAAAGTTTCACAGTGTTGTTCTAATTCGGTTAAAGCATGTTGATGTTGATCAAACTGAATGACTTTCACCTTTGCGCGTTTTTCCGTGTCATCCCTCTTCATATTTATCCTTCCTATCTATGATTTGTACCGGTTAAGATCCTTTTCATCACTTTATAGTTCGCCTTGGAACCCGCATGTTTTTCCAGCTGGGCCTGATCTTTCTTTTTGATTCCGCTTCTTTCAATATGTATTCCTTTCCGCTGCAGGAGCTGATCAAGTTCGTCAGCTTTATTGTAAAACTCGTCGGACAAGGCGGCATCGATTTTTTTTCCGTCATTTAACGTCAGATCATACTTCAGGTAAAGTGCGCCTTTTAACCCTTTTTGATAATAGGCATGGACAGAAGTGACATCTTCCATATCGTAATGTTTGGTGCTGGAAATTAGCCCTTCTCTCATGACAATGCTGTTTTTCCCGATATTTTGATATTGAAAAAAAGCATTGCATAGCAGCGTCAGCCCTACCACTAGAAGAATCAAGGATAAAGGAAGCTGCAAGCGCCCCTGATAGCCTTTGGAAGTTATCACTTTTCTAACGGTGTAAGGTATACAAATCAAGGTCAGCAGCAGGCTGTAAAATATGCTTACATCAGAGCAAAAAAGCAAGTTGTCGGAAGCCGCCAGCATTTTCATTTGAAGATTCCCAAATCGGTCATACAAAGACATCGTGCCGACAAAACTGAGCAGTCCGAAAAAAACAAAAAATAGAGTTCCCGGTTTATCTTTATGTATTTCCATTATTTCCACTCTTTCATTCATTTAAAATATCAATCTGTATAAGAATGATATGATCCCTATCACAATGATCAGCAATACAAAAAGGATCCAAATCGGTGTGTACCCCAAAAATGTGAGGACCGAACTACCTCGCATCTGTTCGGGCAATTTTCGCTGCATGAGGGCTCCCGCCAGCCCGTTCATCATATAAGGTGTACTGTAGACGAGAAACAGGTATGGAATCATCAGCCACTTGAAGACCAATGTCACAATGACTAGAAGCGGCCAAAACAACACCGGTTTTTTAACACGCAGCTTCTCATGGAAGCGCCTGACTTTCAACGGGTATTTCATAAACCAAAAATTACACATGTTGTATAACGCTAAATTGGGTACAATCCCTGGATTGTTCGGATTGATTTGTAGAGCTGTTTTGTTTAAAGTCAAGGCTTGTGCATAATCTCCTCTTCTATGCGCCGCAGAAGCGGCCATTCCCGTGATCATGGCATCATCGGCATTTTGGGCAAGCGCTCTGTCTGAACACGCCCTTGATAATCCATCCTCAAAAAATACCGCCAAAATTTCACTGTATACGACAAGAGAAAATGGATCGTCAGGTTCTAATTCCACTGCCTTTTCTATATAAAAACGCGATTTTTCATACTCATTTTTATCATGGAAAAGAAATTGAGCGTGCATTGCATAAGTGTAGTGATAATCAGGGTACTCAGAAATCATTAATTCATTTATTTCCTCATGCTCTTCGTACATTCCCAATTCATAGTATGCAAGAGTCAAGACAGCCAAAACTTCAAAGTTCATCGGATCTAAATTTAAAGCCTCTTTTGCAAACTGTACCGCTTTTTCATATTCTTTCGCATTAAAATATATATTTGAAAGCAATTGATAGCCTTCGTGTGAGTCGGGGTAATTGGATAAAAACTGCTCTGCTTCCTTCAAGGCTTCCTTTGTTTTCCCCCACTTTGAAAGCTGCTCTGCTTTCTCATACATTATGCTCATTTGATTATCCAAATCGATCACCTGTTATTTACTCTTTTTCAATGAGTTCTAGTATCTTTTTCTAAATTCGAGGATTTAAACTAATGATAAAGTCACCTTCCATTCTTGGAATTTGAAATAATAGTTAAATAGTAACAAACATCACCATATCAAACAATGAATAAAAAGTAACGAAAATATACCTCATAGTTCACGAGTCAGCGTTAAAATAAATAAAGGCCGCCGACAATGTCGGCGGCCCGCGGACCAATAACATCCGCTGCTTAACCGCACTCCTTCAATCGTTACGCTGCCGTGTACCGGCATCACGCCGATTTGAAAGGATGTACGAATTAAACCGGTTTGACTTGCTGTTCAATCAGCTGATGCAGGATGTGAGCAACGCCATTTTCATCATTAGTGAGCGTCACCTCATCAGCCATCTCTTTAATGTCTCCGCGCGCATTGCCCATGGCAAAGCTTTTCCCCGCGATCTTCAGCATCGAAAAATCATTGAGGCTGTCTCCGACGGCAGCTGTTTCCTGAAGGGTAATGCCGAGCTTGCGTGAAAGCTTTTCCAACGCCAGCCCTTTTGACGCCTGAAGATGCTCAATTTCAAAGTTATGCTCGGCTGAAGTGACAAGCGTAATATCTTGCGCATCTTTAAATCGCTGCCAGCCTGTTTCCAGTTTTTCTTTATGAAAAGAAAAAGCTAATATGTTATATACATTGACATCTTTTCCCGCTAAAAACAGGTCGGTATAGGAGCTGATGTACGCATATCCGTTTTGGCTGAGCTGCTGTTCAGCCGCGAGTTCCAGCCTTGAAAGATCGGCCCCGGGATTTGCGCTTTTCAAGCGGTCCAGCTCAATGTCAAGCAGCTCGCGGCCGTTTTGCGGCGTGAAGATCGCTTCATCGCTGAATACCTCATAATAGTAATTCTTTTCTTCAAGCCATTGAAGAATTCCTTCCGCCCGTTTCCGGTCAAGCGGCACCGAGTGGTAAAGGCGCCCTTCAGGATCATGAATCACCGCTCCGTTGGCACTGATAATCCATGTTTTAATACCTGTCGGCTCAAAAATCGTTTGAACATCGAAGGATGCTCTCCCCGTGGCAACTACTACTTCAATCCCGTGTTCCCGCGCTTTTTTAATCGCATCGATGTTTTCTTTTGAAATCTTGCTTTCACTGTTTAACAACGTCCCGTCTAAATCGACCGCAATCATTTTCATCTGCTGTTTTCCCCCTTAAGTATCGTGATGTTCAGCCACGAGCAGCTCGACATCATGTTCATCAAGCAGTTTCTGAAACGGTTTCGGCGGCAGCCGGTCTGTAATGAGAAGGTCGATGTCACTGAGTTCAGCATACCGGTAAAAATCCGTTCTCCCGATTTTCGAATGGTCGGCAAGCGCTATGACTTGTTTCGCTTGAGAAATAATTTTCCGTTTCACCATTCCATCCTCCTCATGGGCGATTGTAAGCCCGTGTTCGGAAATCCCCACCACGCCGATCAGCGCTTTATCAACATGATAGCATGACAGCTTTTCAATGACGGAGGCGCCGTACAAAAAGCGATGCTCTTTTTGAAGCTTACCTCCAAGCAGGTGGATATCAGCACCTTTTCTTGAGGAAAGAACCTCCGCAAGGTTAATCGAATTGGTGATGATCGTGCAATTGACATCCGGCAAATGCTCGGCGCATGATTGGACTGTCGTGGAAGCGTCCAAAATCATACGGTCGCCTTCTCTGATTAAAGAAGCGGCTGCTTTTCCGATCATGCTTTTCTCTTCGGAAACCATGCCCAGCCTGCCAGAATAGTCTTTGACCTCATCATGAACGGTAGGCAGAATCGCCCCTCCCCTTGTTCTGATAATAGCGCCTTGCTCCTGCAATTTGACCAGATCCCGCCTTGCCGTATCTCTTGAAACTCCGAATAAAGAACATATTTGTTCAACGGAAATCCGTTTATGCTCTTTTAAATAGTCAATGATGGAAATTAACCTTTCCTCTTGATACACTCGATCATTCCTTCTTTACACAAGTAAAATTCATTATTTATAAGTGATTATAAGCGATTGCGCAGAAGAAATCAAGAACACATAAGTAATGATAAGCGATTACACAGAACAAATCAAGAACACATAAGTAATGATAAGCAAAAATAAAGCCTGAGGCCGGTTTCCCGGTCCTCAGGCTCGCATGCTAAAATGAAAATGTTCCATATTGAGAGTGCCAAATTTCACGAAACGCATGGATATCGCGGTCTGCAGCCGGATGATCAGCCAAATGGCTTAAAAGCTCAGGGCTGATTGTCGCCTCATGGCTCCCCGCTTCCATGACGGCAAGAATTTGACGGTTATGTTTAAAGCTTGCCGCAAGCACTTTGCAATTTAAACGGTATGTGTTAAATAAGCCGACAATCGTTTTGACAACGCCCGCCCCATTACCATACTCTTGATCAATACGATTGACATACGGCGCGACATAGGAGGCGCCGGCTTTTGCGGCCAAAACAGCCTGTGCAGCGGTATAAACCGTTGTCCCTGTGGTCTGGATATTTTCAGCCGCGAGCTCTCTGATCGCGTAAAGTCCTTGAGCCGTCACCGGAATTTTCACCGACACGTTTCCATCAAGCCAGTTATAGAGCGCCTTCGCCTGATCGGCCATATCCCGCCAATGGTCGGCGATCACTTGGGCATGGAGAGGCAGATGCTCGGGAAGGAGCCGCCGAATATCTTGAATCTGCTGTTTAAAGGGCTGCTTTTCCCTTGCAATCAGCGCCGGGTTTGTCGTGACGCCGCCAGCGGGAAATAAATCCAGCAATCTTTCAATCTCCGGTATATGCGCTGAATCAATCAGCATGTTCATCATCGCTTCCCCCTCGTATTTTAATGCATGACCTGCCCTCCGGTTACATTGATCGATTGACCCGTCATATAGGATGCCTGGTCAGAAGCGTAAAATAGGATGGCATTGGCGATGTCATCATACGTACAGCCCCGTCCGAGCGGCACTTTTTCGGTGTACACGCGCTCTACTTCGCTCTCTGGAATGCCGAGCTTTTTCGCGTATTGCGGGATCAAGCTTTGGAACATCGTCGATTTTAACAAATTCCCCGGCATAATGCTGTTCACGCGAATGTTGTGTTCGGCAAGATCAAGCGCAAGGCTTTGAGTGAGACCGACGCCTCCAAATTTGGAAGCTGAATAAGCTGTATTATGTTTGCTGCCGACTTTTCCCGATTTGGAGTTGATTTGAATGATTGACCCGCTTCCCTGCTCAATCATGACCTTTGACGTTTCCCTCGCGCAAAGAAAATACCCGGTCAAATTGACTTCGATGGTCCGTTCCCAGTCTTCAAGCTCAAAATCTGTGATCTTATTGCTTTTGGCGATTCCCGCACTGTACACCATCACATCGATTTTATTGAATTTCTCCGTGACCCTGCCGATCATTTTTTCCACATCGGCTTCCTTTGTAAAATCCGCTTGAATCCACAGCGATTTGACCCCGTATTGACCGGCTGCATGTTCAGCCGTCCTTTCGGCGTTCTCGCCGTTGATGTCTGCGACCGCGATGTCATATCCCGCCTCTGCCATGCGGTAGGACAGCGCTTCTCCGAGACTTTGGCCGCCGCCGCATATCAATGCCACTTTTCCTTTATTTATCTCCATATTGCACCCGCTCCTTATGAGAATCTTTTAACTTGAATACAGTCTCCTGCTGAAACCTCCGGCAGTTGTTCTTTTCGTTCAAGGTACAGCGTTCCCGGCAGCTCGGCCGAAGCTGATCCGTCAAATTTCAGCGTAATATGCCCGAGATTCGCCAGGTTCTGCCGAACGGCGCCGCCAACGGCTGTGATTTTGTATGACTCGCCGCCCAGTATGAGCTCATCGCCTTCATTAAAGTCGCCTTCTACAGGCTTTATATCAATTGATAAACAATAATCTTTCAATTCATCCGGAGCACCTTCGCCGAATAATATAAGCATCTTTTCATCTGAAAATGCTGTTGCTTGAGCTCCGATTCTGTTTATTTTTGTTTCATACAGCATGACCATAATTCTCCCTCCTTAAGAAAACCTCAGCTGTCATACATGCCAAAGCTGGCCAGCCAAGCAATGAAAACGGTTGGCGCCCCCGTCAAAAAACGCGAATACAGTACCGACGGCACCCCGACTTCAACCGTTTCGACTTCCGCTTCCGCAAGACCCAGGCCGACCGGAACAAAGTCGGCAGCTGCTTGCGAATTGATCGCAAATAACGCCGGCAGCGCCAAATTCGGCGGAATGTTTCCTTTGCCGATCTCGACGCCGATCAGCGAACCGACAACTTGTGCAATCACCGCCCCAGGTCCAAGAAACGGGGAAAGCAGCGGAAATGAACAAACAAGCGAGATTAATAGCAATCCGGGCAGTGACCCTGCAAATGGTGATAAATATTTGGCAAAAATGTCTCCGATGCCTGACTCTTTAATGATGCCGATCAACAGAGCCACAAAAGCCATGAACGGAAGAATTGTTTTGATAACGGTTTCAATTGCTTCCCGTCCCGCTTGATAAAACGTGCTGACGACCGATCCCATGGCCATCCCGATTGTCGCCATCATCCCTTTCGGCGACTGCTGTTCACTAATTTTTTTCTCTGTGCTATAATGGTTTTGTTTATTTTGCATTTGTTTTTCTTCTGGAATATTAGACTGTTCAGGCTCCTCCACAGCTCCCAGCAGTTTAATATTCTCTTTTTTTACTCCGGAAACATATATATCTTCTGTAATATGGGCGGCAAGCGGCCCGCTTTTCCCGGTCGTCATCACATTGATCGTCGGAATTCGCTTTTGCGGATAAAGTCCGCAGCGCAGCGTCCCTCCGCAGTCGATGATCACAGCGGCCATTTCGCTTTCGGGTACTGTCGTTTTAAAGCCGTCGACCAGTGTGCACCCCGTCAGCTCAGCTAAATGATCCGCAAAATCGGGTTTGTTTCCGCCGGTGACGTACACGATTTTATTTCTCTCTTCATCAGGCGTGATCACCAGAGGCCCGCCAAACCCTCCCGGCCCTTTTAAAACTTCAACCGAACGATAGGAACTCATCTGTAAACCGCCTTTCTTATTTAAGATCAATCGAATCTTTTAAGGCAATGCCCTGCTGTTTCGCGACATAAGCCGTTGTCATATCCGTTACCCAGCCCCTGAGAAAGTTTGTCACAATCCCGACCAGAAGATAGCGGAGAGCGAGCTCTGTCGTTTCATGCCCCAGCGTCGTAATTCCTGCGGCAATCCCGAGGAAAACAAACAGCTCGCCCGGATTCACGTGCGGGAAAAGTCCGTTATGCGTATGACAGGAATAGGATGCAGCCGCATAATAGCTCGGTTTGTATTTTTCAGGCAAGAACCTGCCAAGCGACAGCGTCATTGGATTTGCAAGCATGAACGTACCAATGACAGGCAAAACCATGTATCTCGTTAATGGATTTTTTCCCGACTTCCTCGCGAGCGCTTCGACGCGCTTTTCTCCTATCAGGCGTATCAGGGCATTCATGGCAACAAGCAGCATAATCAATAAAGGAACGATGTCTGTAAGCATACTGACAAACACTTCTCCGCCATGTCTGAATAAGTCCATAAACTTTTCCGCAAGCCATGTTACGTTTTTCATAATTCACCTCTTTTTTTGATTTGAAAGCTCATCAGTTTTTGAAGCCGTGTTTTCTTCTGCGGGACATCACCCCCTTTCGTGATGATGTCGAATGTCTTCAAGGCATCTTCAATTGCGAGCCGTGTGAGGCGGTCGTGCCGGACAAGCTCCGCTTGTCCGATCTTCAGCAAATACTTTCCTTCAAACCCTTTTAAAGGCCTGATTCTTGAAAAGACGGTGACACCTTGCATTTTTGACGCCTTCAAAATTTTATTGCGCTTGTCAATGACAAACAGGACGACCGTTCCGGCTCTGAATAATCCGGTCTTCCTTCCGACCGCGACTCTTCCCATACGTCTGTATGCGGCGAATGTTCGATTGAAATGCCTGATTTGCAAAAAACCAAAAATACTTTGGAGAAGCCATGCAGCTCCAAGGGCGATGATAAAGTAAATGATCATAATTGGTTTCTTACCTCCTCGGCAATTTCTCTGGCTGTTTCGGCAGTTGTCACCAAAATATTAATATAACGGCCTTTTGCAGCCCCGATAATAGAAGGGACTTTTTCATGGGATTCGGCAAGACCGATGGAATACTCCAAATTCCTTAACCGGTTGATGTCTATCGCGATGGTTCTGTCATGAATCTCTGTTTCTACCAATGCTCCCGACCGATCAAAGAAACGCGAGCATATATCTCCGACCGCCTGTTTTTCTTCAAGGCGCTCGATATCCTGATCGCCGTAAAATCCAGTCCAGATCATATTTGAAGAACTAAGCGGCGCTCCGATCCCGACGGCTGCCACGGTAAGGCCGTTCCACAGACTTTCTATTTTTTTGAAATAGTGGGACTTGACGATTTCCTCTTTCGTTTCTTTTTTTTCGACAACGGCTGCCGCGTCTATAAAGTAGGGCGTGCCTCCAAAGTCACCCGCAATGCTGTACACGATGCTGTTCACGTGATATTTCGTATCCATGGCGCCCGGACCGCCGACAAGCGGCACAAATGAAGCGCTCCGTTTTTTGACGCCGTGAAACTCCCCGATCATTCCCGCCATCGTCGTCCCCCATGCGAAGCCTACCGTATCTCCGTCTTTCACGACGCGTTTTAAGATTTCGGCACCGGCTTTGCCGACGAGTTTCTTCTTGTCTTCAGCTGTTTGTTCCGGTTTTGCGTCGCATATGTAAACTTCTTTAAGCCCGAGCAGCTGTTCGAGCTCCCGTTCCAAATCATAGTGTGTCCCGATATGATCATCGATCGTGATTTTAACGATTCCTTCCTCGCGCGCTTTTTTCAGCATGCGTCCGACGGTTGTTCTGTATATCCCTGTTGCGTTTGCAATCTGGCTCTGTGTCATATCCTCTTCGTAGTACATTTTGCAGACTTTGATCAGAAGGCGTTTATCATCCTTCATTTCCATAAGATCACCCTTTACTTTTGCACATATGTGCAAACATTGATCATTTGTTGTTGTATTCGCTTACATTATACATACGGAATTTTTGGGCGTCAATTTAAATTTGTCTATTTTTTGTCTAAAATAAAAAAACCGGTCATTTAAAACCGGCCATACAGGGGGATAAAAAAGGGGATATTGATTGATTTTTTTTAAGAAAGGCGTTTATAGAAGGAATCTTACGGTTTAAGCTTCCGCCGGCTCATGGGCTTTTCGGCTTTCTCCCAAAAATCTGACTGATCGGGCGACAACTTCTGTAATAAAAACGCGCTCGCCTTCTGAATTGACGTATTGGCGAGTCTGGATTCTTCCGCTCAGCCCGATGATGGAGCCTTTTTCGCAATATTCGGCTGTGTTCACGGCAGTTTTGCGCCACAGGGTGCAATTGACAAAGTCCGCTTCAATTTCGCCTGCTGCATTTTTGAAAGGCCTGCTGACAGCCAGCGTCACATTTGCAACAGGGACACCGTCAGATGTGTACCGAAGTTCGGGATCTTTTGTCAAACGCCCGACCAGCATGATCTCATTAAACATTTCGTCCCTCCCTTCCTGTTCGGGTATCCCCAGTTTATAAGAGATCGGTATTTAAGCAAAATCCTCATAAAAGAAAAATAACCCGGAAAAAACCCGGGTTCGCGTCATAATTTTTGTTTCTTTCTGCCATTAATTAAAAAAATCATCTCATTATTATTTGAGAAATAAGTATTTTTCAGAAACTGAAAAAAAACAGGAGATGCCAGCCACCGCTCTGAGTATACGCGGACATATGAGCCCCCGTCCCAAGCATACAAACGGAATGACAACTCTTTCTGTTTAATCGTTACTTGAAATTCGTATATTTCCATTCTGTCTTTTGTTTCATAGCGAAACACGATGCCTTCATTGGCATACGTGCTGATCTCGTGCTTTTTGTTCCCGGCTGAAAAGCAAATCATAGGCATATATTGACGGCAGTCAGCAGCTGGATTGCTTGCGATCACAAATACTTCTTTTAAGTAAAAATGGTTCATAAGTCACCTCCTGCTCAATATCACCTAAAGTATAAATAAAAATAAAGCATTATAAAATACTTTTTGCAAAATTTAAAATACGAATATGCTCCTATTGCATAAACAAACCAGGGTCAAGAGTTCTTCCAAGCGAATGTGCTATAATGGTTATACAACTATGGAAGCTTGTGAGGTGATACTAGTGAAAACCTTTAGGCTTATTGATTTAAAAATTGTCCGCCAGGATGAAACTTCAAAGCGGCTCGAGGAGTTCCCGCTGATCGACGGCCTTATCATTAATAAAGAAGACGGAGAAAACCACTGGATGGTTGAGGGGCTGGTTTCGAAAGAATACCGGTATTTTTTCGAATACCTCCTTCAGGAAGGCAAAGAAGTGAAAACATATGTAACGATCACGAAAAAAAGCAACCGCCCCGCACAGCTGTTAGCGAAGGTCAAAAAGATCACGGTACTAGGCGAGCATGTTTCCGTCTTATTGGACGGCAAAATGGTCAGCTCAAAGCTGAGGAAAGGCTCCGACAAGATTTTGGAAGATTTAATGAAAGAAGGATATTCTGGAGACCGGCTTCTTGAAGCATTTAAACAAAATATATAGAAAAGGCTGTCTTCGCCGGACAGCCTTTTCGCTATAGCTCTAAGAGCGTTTCGTCTGCTCTTTTAACAAATCCCGTATTTCCTTAAGCAATTCTTCCTGGGGATCAGGAGCAGCTTTTTCTTCTTCGGCATCCTTCTTCTTCAGCTTAGAGATATAACGGATAAATAGAAAAATGGAAAACGAAATAATAAAGAAATTGACGATCGACTGAATGAATAGCCCGTATTTAATTTCGGCATCAACAAATGTGAACGAGAGCGCTGAAAAATCCAGGCCTCCTAGCAGAAGACCGAGGAGCGGCATCATTAAATCATTGACAAGCGAAGTCACGATTTTTCCAAAGGCGCCTCCTATGATGACCCCGATTGCAAGATCGATTACATTTCCCCGAATCGCAAAGCTTTTAAATTCTTTCCACATGAATGATCACCTTTTCGCTTTTATGATAAAAAAACAAAATGGGCTTTTACGAAAACCCATTTTGCTACATTATTCCTGTTTTTCGCCAAGAGAAAACATCAATTCGGCTTCACACACCACTTCTCCGTCCACTTTCGCGACTCCTTTTCCTTTGCCGATGGAACCCCGGAAACGAAGCACTTCAAGCTCAAGATGGAGCTGATCGCCCGGTTTGACCTGCTTTTTGAAGCGGCAGCTGTCAATTCCCGCAAAAAACGCGAGCCTTCCGCGGTTTTCTTCCTTCATCAAAAGCGCCACGGCACCCACTTGCGCAAGCGCTTCAACAATTAAAACGCCAGGCATCACCGGATAATCCGGAAAGTGTCCGTTAAAGAATTCTTCATTTACTGTCACATTTTTATAACCCGCTGCCCGTTTTCCTTCCTCTACCTCTGTCACACGGTCTACCAGCAGAAAGGGATAGCGGTGGGGAATGATTTCTTTAATTTGCTGAGCATCAAGCATCGCCTTGACATCTCCTTTTTCGAAAAATATGTATAGAATGATATGTCAGTGCCTTATTCTGTACATCTGGAAGTATATTATGAAACGGAATCTTTTTCAACAAAAGATGAGAGACAACGCTGAAAATGAAAATAAAAAGAGCCTGAACCAAACGTCGTTTGGCCGGCTCCTGTTTTGCTGTGTTAACGTACTGAATTGATCAGCCCCATCATTTGATCGCCCATCGTGATGGCGCGGGAATTCATTTGATAAGACCGCTGCGAAGAGATCAGATCGGTCATTTCCTTCGATACATCGACATTTGATGATTCGAGGAATCCCTGTTTTAGAGAAATGTCCTGCCTCCCCGCTCCATTCAGATTGATTAGAGCCGTTGCTCTCAATTCATCGCTGACAGAAAAAAGATTGCTTCCTTCTTCCGTAAGAGCCTGAGGTTTGACAGCCCGGACGATTCCCAGGTTAAAACGCAATGGCGCTTCACCCTGATTGTCTGACGAAACGGTGACACTTCCCGAACCGTCGACTTTGATGTGTTTATAGCGCTGGTTGAAGCTGATGGGATTTCCGTTTTCGTCAAGAACGGCATGCCCTTCTTTCGTCACCAGCTGCATCTGGTTGGCGTTACCAGCCGCAGGCGTCAGGTAAAATGCTCCGTCTCTTGTATATTGCACTTCCCCGTCGACATTGACCTGGAAGTACTGATAAGGAGAAGTCAGTGCGATATCAAGATCGCGGCCCGTCTCCTTAAGGCTTCCCTGTTTATGTGTCAGCCGGTCGGTCATGACGGCTCCGACGCCGAGCCGAAGTCCGGGCGGCGTCTTTCTGCTTGCCGCTACTTCATTATTTTTCTCGTTTACCTGTTCAATCTGCTGCCTGATCAGCTCCGAAAAGCTCGTGTTTTTCGCCTTATATCCCGTTGTATCGGTATTTGCAAGATTATGGCTGATATTATCAATTTGTTTTTGCAGTTCAAACATTGTGTTTGAAGCCGTGATCATGGATCTTAGCATCGTTTTTCCACATCCTCCATTTACGCTGATCGCGATCGGTCATTTATCCGATCCTTCCAATCTCATTGGCCGCCTTTTCCATGCTTTTATCATAAGCTTGAAGAACTTTTTGGTTGGCTTCAAACGAGCGGTAGGCAGCTGTCATTTCCGTATAGGCTCTCGTCACGTCGACATTCGACCGTTCCGTCATCCCCTGCTTGACAGAATAAGTGACTTCGGGGTTGCCGACTGCGCTTGGCAGCGCCTCACCGTTTTCAGTACGATACAGATCATCGCCTTCTCTTGCTAAATTTCTCGTATCGAGCGCGATTCTGACATCGATCCTTCCAAGGTTTTGGCCGTTTTCAGTCACCGTTCCGTCCTCAGCGACTTGAAAATTCTCGCTTCCCACCGTAATCGGCCGGTTTTCCGTTGAAAGGACGAGTCGGCCGTTTATTGTCAATTGATTATTTTCATTTAAAGAAAAACGGCTGCTTCTTGAATAGCGTACATCCCCATTTTCAAGCCGAACCGCGTAGAAAAGTGCTGCTTTATCGTTTGTTTCCCCGTTGACCGGAACTTCGGCTTCGCTGATTGCAATATCTGTCGGCTCATTCGTGCTTTGCAGATCGCCTTGAGAAAATTGAGGCTTCAGTTCCTGCATATAAACCCCTGTATTGATAGAACCGATCGGCGTCTGTGTTGTAAACGAACGCGAAGCGCTGCCGGCTTTGAAAGAATCAGACTCAATCCGGCTCAAAAGCATTTCCGGGAAAGAACGGATTGATCCTTGGTCTTCTTTATATCCCGGCGTATTTGCATTCGCGATATTATTCGTCAGCATCTCTGTGCGGCGCTGCTGGGTGATCATTGCTGAAGTTGCTGTATAAAGTCCTTTTAACATCATTTCACCTCAAATAAGTGTCATGCTCCAGAGTTTCCTATCGAAAAAAACCTCTTTTGCGAAAGGCTTGCAATTTATATTTGCTAATACAGAACATTTGTTCTATAATGGTATTCAAACATACTACTCTTTTTATCGGCAGCCATTCGGTTCCTTTAAAGCATTTCACATAAAAAACCTCATTCTAAAAAAGAATGAGGCTTCTGATCAGCTCAGTTTGCGCTTAGGAAGCTTGTCCATGTTATCAAGCATGACACCCGTACCGACTGCCACACAATCCATCGGATTTTCGGCAACGAGAACCGGCACTTTCAGTTCTTCGGCAAGAAGCTGGTCAAGACCGTTTAACAATGCGCCGCCTCCTGTAATGATAACGCCTCTGTCGATAATGTCGGCCGACAGCTCAGGCGGCGTTCTTTCGAGCACCTGCTTGGCAGCCTGTACAATGACAGATACAGATTCGCGCAGCGCTTCTTCCACCTCTTTGCTCGTTACCGTAATGGTTCTCGGCAATCCTGTGACCATGTCGCGGCCGCGGATGGAAATTTCCTCGTGACGTGCGTCTGGGAAAACAGTTGCGACTTTAATCTTAATGTCTTCGGCTGTCCGTTCGCCTATGAGCAGCTTGTACTCGCGTTTGATGTAATTCAAGATTTCAAGATCAAACTTGTCCCCAGCCATTTTAATAGAAGAGGCGGTGACAATATCGCCCATTGAGATGACTGCGATATCTGTCGTTCCACCGCCGATATCAACTACCATGTTTCCGCTTGGCTGGAAAATATCCATTCCCGCTCCAATTGCGGCCACCTTAGGTTCTTCCTCCAAATAGACATGCTTTCCGCCGCTTTTTTCGGCGGCTTCTCTGATAGCCTTCTGCTCCACAGAAGTAATATTTGTAGGGCAGCAAATCAGCATGCGTGGCTTTGAGAAAAGACCTTTTACATTCAGCTTGTTAATGAAATGCTTCAGCATGGCTTCCGTTACTTCAAAATCGGCAATGACGCCGTCTTTTAATGGACGTATCGCAACAATATTCCCAGGTGTACGTCCTACCATTCTCCTTGCTTCTTCACCGACAGCGAGCACTTTCCCATTGTTTTTGTCAAGAGCAACGACTGATGGTTCATTTAAGACAATACCTTTTCCTTTGACATGGATCAGCACATTCGCTGTACCAAGGTCAATACCAATATCCCTTGCAAACATCTATCTATATCCTCCTCGAAATCTGTTTCACAGCAATGTCCACATTCTGCCCTAATTATATATTTTATCATAAATATTAGAAAAAAAAGAGAGCTTATTAAAGTTCTTCATAAAATTTTTGTGGCTTTTTACGGAGGATACCGGGAATTTCTGATAAACGCTGCTCGTTTCTGAGCCATTATTCCTTATTGCACGGGTTCTCTTTCAAAGATTTCCTCTTTCTTGTATTTTAGTTTTGTCGCTTCTCCGCCCCGCAAATGTCTGATTGATTTATGATAATCAAGAATTTCTTTTACTTCATTGGCCAGGTCAGGATTAATTTCAGGCAGCCTTTCTGTCAAATCCTTGTGAACGGTACTTTTGGAAACACCAAACTCCTTCGCTATCACACGAACCGTTTTTTTCGTCTCCACGATGTACTTCCCTATCTTGATTGTTCGCTCTTTGATGTAATCGTGCACACCACTCGACCTCCCTAAAATGGATGTGAGAAGTGTGAAATGAGATCCGTCTTGTGAAAAAATTCGCTATTTGCGCAGCTTCTTCGTTTTATGCTTTTCCAAGTAGAATTTTGAAATACTCCCACGATCCCTCACCTCAAACACTCTCTTTGTTAGGTTTGTATCAGTGTATTAGCATTTAAATGGGATTATGCTAAAAACTCAAGGAGGACAAGGGGTTTCTCTGATAATTTTATTTCGGGCTTCAAAAATTTTAACTTTACACTAATCTTGGCTTCCGGTAAAATGAATAAAGTTTATTATTTACCTAGGTAACTATTTTGAAGGAGTCCGGGAATGGAACATATCAATCGAAAGATTATTCACCAGCTCAATCAAAGCACGCGGATGGTTGCTAAAAAAACGAATGAACAGCTCGAAGCATACGGCCTTTACGGTTCACAGTGGTCGATCCTATACTGTCTTCACACCTGCGGACCGATGACGCAAAAAGACATTTGGACTTACTTGCACGTCGAGGCGCCGACTGTGACGAGAACCGTCAGCCGCCTCGAAAAAAACGGCTGGGTAGAACGGATACAGGGCGATGACAAACGGGAAAAAGTCGTCAAAATGACAGAAGAAGCCAAAATTAAATATGATGACATTCAATTAAAAATGCAAGAATTTGAAGAGGAAATCCTTTCCGTATTTGAAGAACGGGATAAAAAAACATTTCAAAGGCTGTTAAATCAATTATTAGAAGGACATCAGGAGGAGTTGTAGCCTATGAAGCAAGCTGAACCCATTTGGACCAGGGATTTTATCATGGTCGTTTTGATTAATTTATTTATATTCGTCTATTTTTACGCACTGTTGACCGTGCTTCCGGTCTATGCGATGCAGGAGCTCGGCGGCTCCGAGTCAGAGGGCGGCCTTTTGATCAGCGGCTTCATGCTGTCCGCGATTTTTGCGAGGCCGTTTTCGGGAGCCGTTATTGAACGTTTTGGCAAAAAAAGAATGGCGCTCATCAGCGTCGTGCTGTTTACTTTGGCATCATTTCTTTATATCTTCATTCATGATATCTACCTGCTGCTTGGCATTCGCTTTTTCCAAGGCATTTGGTTCAGCATCATCACGACGGTGACGAGTGCAATTGCAGCCGATTTAATTCCGCCGGCCCGCCGCGGGGAAGGTTTGGGCTACTTTGCCATGTCGATGAATTTGGCGGTTGTCATCGGTCCGTTTATCGCGTTGAACCTGCTGGATAAAATGAGTTTTTCCGATCTGTTTATTTTATTTTCAGGAATCGTCACTGTGGCCATCCTCTGCACGGCACTGGTCCGGATTCCTAAAGGAAACGACATCCGTTCGGCTGTGTTCAGGTTGTCTTTTTCCAACATGTTTGAAAAGGGCGCGATTCGGATTGCCACGGTCGGATTGTTCGTGTCGTTTTGTTATTCAAGCGTCATTTCCTTCATCTCTGTTTATGCCAAATCTCTCGGCCTTATTGAAGCAAGCAGCTATTTCTTTATGGTGTTCGCGGTGACAATGATGATCACGCGGCCGTTTACGGGAAAACTGTATGATAAAGTCGGCCCCGGAGTCGTCATTTATCCGTCCATTATCATTTTTTGCGCCGGGCTTTTCCTGCTTGCTTTTACAAACAGCAGCGGGATGCTTTTGCTATCCGGAGCTGTCATCGGCATCGGCTACGGATCTATCACGCCGTGCCTTCAGACCTTGGCGATTCAGGCTTCGCCGCCTCACCGGAGCGGCTATGCAACGGCGACTTATTTTACGCTGTTTGATACCGGGATCGCAGTCGGATCCTATGTTTTCGGGTTGGTTGTGGCACAAGCCGGTTTTTCAAACATCTATTTATTCTCAGGCGTTTTTGTGCTCATCAATCTGTTTCTGTATACATGGAGCCAAAAACCCGCACTCGCAAAGGGGAAGCGGGATATATCAATGGCTGAATAAGCCGTTCAACCTCGCCGGGCCGGGATTGCCCGGCTTTTTTCATGCAGGCTGATACAGTCCGATCTGTCATTTAATGAAACTTTTGCAAAATCAAATACGTCTCCTAACTGTCTGACCAAAAACTACTACTCTATTAAAAAGGTGATTTTTTGAACTATTGGCTTTTTACACGCATTCATCAATTATCAAACCACAACCACATCCTGGACAGCGCTATGATTTTGATTACAGAAAAAGCAATTTACATGTATGCGCTCATTTTGCTTTTGATCTGGATCTTCGGAAACCGTTCTTATAAAATAAGCGTTCTTCAGGCAGGTGTGACGGGTATTCTCGGATTGGCGGCAAATTATTTGCTGTCATTGGTTTACTATGAGCCGCGGCCGTTTGTCGCTCACCATGTGGACGTATTGATTCATCATGCTGCCGACGCCTCATTTCCCAGCGATCATACAACCGGGGCGTTAGCCATTTCGATCGCTTTTTGGCTTTATCATCGGAAAATTGGAAGCTGCCTGATTGCTTTCGGGTTATTGACGGGCTTTTCCCGTATTTGGGTCGGACACCACTACCCTGTTGACGTTTTAGGCAGCATTTTGGTCGCTTTATTTGTATCACTCGTTATGTTTAGATTCTCAGCGTATGTGCAGCCGCTTTTTGAACGGATCATCTCACTCTACGAATCGATCTTGCGGAAATTGCGGAAAGCCGTATCCAGAACGGCATAAGAAAACACCCGAATCTCATGATTCGGGTGTTTTTCATTTCCTTTCCTTAACCTTTTAAGGCTTCGGTTAACGGCGGAACAATTTGTTTTTTGCGGGATACAACGCCTTTCAGTGTCGCTGTGTTGTCTGACAATGTGACATTGAACGCTTTTTCCACTGCTTGTGCAGATTGTCCTGAAGCGACGACAACCGAGTCGTTTGTTAAAATGTCGGTTACGACAAACACAAATAAATCCAATCCTTTTTCAGACACCACTTTTGCAAGTTCTGCGTCAACTTCCTCTTTGCGGGAGAGAACGTCGTTTGTATCAACAGTGTTAACTTGCGCGATCTCCACTTTATGGCTTCCCATCGTAAACTCTTTTGCGTCAAGAGAGAGAAGCTGAGGAATCGTTTTTGCGCTCAAATCAGCTCCGGCCTTCAGCATATCGAGTCCATAGCTGTCGGTATCAACGCCGGCAATCGCAGCCAATTCTTTTGCAGCTTTGACATCTTCGTCCGTGCAAGTCGGAGATTTGAATAAGAGGGAATCTGAGATGATCGCCGACAGCATCAATCCTGCGATATCTTTTTTAATTTCGACGCCGTTTTCTTTATAGAGCTTGTTTAAGATCGTTGCTGTGCAGCCTACAGGCTCTGCGCGATAATACAGAGGGTCGCTCGTTTCAAAATTGGCGATCCGGTGGTGATCGATGACTTCAAGCACGCGAACTTGATCCAGGTCATCGACGCTCTGCTGGCGCTCATTATGGTCAACCAGAATCACGCTGTCAGTTTCATTCGCAACAGTGTTCACAAGGCGGGGTACTTCTGCATTAAATTTCTCAAGCGCGAATTCGGTTTCGCCGTTGATTTCGCCGAGGCGGACGGGTTCTGCGTCCATGCCGAGCTCCTTTTTTAATTCGGCATATGCAATCGCTGAACAAATCGTATCCGTATCCGGATTTTTGTGGCCAAAAATAAGTACTTTACTCATGATATAACTCCTTACTGTTGTTTTTATAGTAAGCTTACCTGACAATAAAAAAATCTGCAAATCTGTCACTTATTTTAATATTTACGGAGTGTTTTGTCATTTTAAAAAATAAAAAAAGAGCCGTTTCGGCTCTTTTTATTCTCCATAATCAGGTGTATTGTGGCTTCGTTTTGGAGCGGGCTTCAAGACCGGTTTTTCTCCATATGCGACAGGGCCGCCCTCGTAATGGAATTCCGCTCCGTCCGGCGCCTTCCCTTTCAGCCAATCAAACTGCGCGCTTTCTTCTCCATCCGAGAAATTGTATAAAGTATGCGCAATGTCTTCTTTTTCATTTTCATCCGAAACCGTGCCGGGCACGATGACGCCTTCTTTTTCTTCCAACTCTTTGATTGCGGCGATCCACTGGTTTTGGTGCATCGTGTCTCTCGCTAAAAGAAAACCGAGCATATCTTGTACACCATTGTCATCCGTCATTTCGCGCAGCCGCGCGACTTGCAGTCTGCCTTGCGATTCAGCGTTGACATTTGCGCGCAGATCGGCCAGAAGGTTGCCGCTCGCTACAATATAGCCTGCATTCCACGGAACGCCGGTGCTGTTTTCAGGCATGGCTCCCAGTCCCGAAACGATCGCATGGTGAGGGTTCATTCCGCCCATAATTGCACCGATGACAGGATCGTCTGCGGCTTTTTCCTGCTCGTAAACCGGTGCGTCTTCAAGCATGCGCGCGATCATCGTCGCAATCATTTCGACGTGTCCGATTTCTTCTGCCGCCGTATCCATGAGCAAATCTTTATACTTTTCATTTCCCCTTGTATTCCACCCTTGAAAAAGGTATTGCATGGCCACAGATATTTCTCCGTACTGACCGCCGAGTATTTCCTGCATTTTCTTGGCGAAGACAGGATCGGGTCTTTCAGGTTTTGCAGGGTACTGCAGCACTTTCGTATGCTTGAACAAATCACATCACTCCTCCGTTTTTTGTATCCTCGTTTTTGAATTAACCGTAAAGGGAAATGATAAAACCGTACAACAGGCTCGGGATGTGTTGCAGACGGGTCAACATTCGAATCGAAGGAGTGCTGTTCTATGATTAAAAATACTTCACACCGCCCTTTTCCGCCGCCTGAAAGACCGTGGGTGATGACGCAAACATGGAATCATGTATTATTTGCCCATTGGGCTGTTGATTCTGAAGCCATTCGCGGACGAATACCGGCGGCCTTGGAACTGGAGACATTCAATGGAAAAGCATGGATCGGCATTTTGCCTTTCCTGCTGACAAATATGCGCCCCCGTTTTTTGCCCCCCTTTCCTTTCGTCAGCAGATTTCCCGAGCTGAACGTCCGGACATATGTATCATATAAAGGCATACCGGGCATTTATTTTTTCAGTCTTGACGCCGCTTCGCGCTTAGCCGTCGCCGGCGCGCGCGCAATGTTCCACTTGCCTTATTTTCACGCCGGGATAAACTTTGTAAAAGAAAAAAACCATATTGAATTTTCCAGCAGAAGGGATGATTCAAAAGCGGCCTTCCGCGCCAGCTACCGCCCGCTGTCAGATTCCTTTACCGCCCAAAAAGGGTCCATCGAATACTGGCTGACTGAAAGATACCGCCTGTACACCACGTACAACAACCGGGTCTACTATGAAGACATCCATCATTCTCCATGGACGCTGCAGCGGGCCGAAACCGAAATCCGACAAAACACGGTGCCCGGAGCAAGCGGTCTCATATTGCCTGATACCTCTCCGCTTCTCCATTACGCCAAACGGCAGCACGTCTTATTTTGGCCTTTGCAGCGGGACCGGGGATGAAAACTGTTGCACCAATAGATACATGTTTTAAAAATTACGTGCTTGAATCTTGAATCGAAATCTGTTACGATCTCAGTAAGTAATCAATCAATAACAAAATGAAGGGAGGCGGCATATCATAAGACAGAGTAAGGAAAACCGAAAGGAGCAAATACTTGAAGCTGGATTAGAAGTGTTTGCAGAAAAGGGATATTATAATACCACGACAGCACTCATTGCTGAAAAAGCCGGTATTTCCCAGCCCTATATATTTAGGTTTTATAAGACGAAGGAAGAGTTGTTCGTTGCCGCGCTCGATCGGGCCTTTGAAAGAATCCTCCAAACGTTTCAAAATGTCGAATCCAGCTCCGAACAGATCGTAGCAAACATGATCAAAGCATATGAAGAGTTGTCTGTATCACACCCTAATGAAATAGCCTTACAGGTCATCGGACTATCCGTTACGGAGGAATCGATCAGAAATTGTTCAAAAACGGGCTTATCACGTATTAGAAACTATACGCTGGAAAGGTTCCAGGAAGCGAATGTTCCGAATGCAGAGAGGGAAGTTACGACTTTCCTGGCAAGAGGGATACTTTGCAACATTTCCTATTTCTTGGATTTTCCAGAGATCATGCACGGCCAAACAGAATAAAATAACCGATTTGTTTCGGTTTTTTATTTAAGCATTAGTTATTGATTGATTAATAACTTACCCAAGGGGGAATTTTCAATGGAAAAAGCAATTGTTTTAGGCGCAACAGGTGGAACAGGTCAAGTCATAGTTTCAGAATTGCTGTCAAGAAATATTCCGGTTATCGCTTTCGGCCGTTCTGAAAATAAACTAAAGAATCTCATAAAAGAACATCATTCAACACCGCTATTAACATATCAGCTTGGCGATGTCTTTGATGCACAGACCATCAGTGAAGCAGCGAAGGATGCAGATGTGATATTTCAATGCGCCAATGTTCAATATCATGAAATGGCAGATAAACTCCTGCTTCTCTGTGAAAGTGTAATGAAGGCTGCAAATATTTCAGGCAAGAAAATCGTGATTGTGGATGGAATATATGTTTACGGCCGACAAATTGCCAAAGGAGACGAAAATCATCCGAAACTGCCCCATACAAAAAAAGGAAAGCTAAGAGTGGATTTTGAAAACTTAATTTTCGATAAGAAATGGAAAAATGCCAAACCATTAATCGTCAGACTGCCCGACTATTATGGAAAAACTTCGCAAAATTCTTATTTACAGCCTACATTAACCGGAATGGCAGCAAATAAAATAGCTGTTTTTATCGGCAATCTAAAAACCCCCCGGGAGTACGTATATTTGCCTGATGCCGCAAAAATGATTGTGGAAATCGCAAGTAAAGACGATTCTTACGGTGAAAACTGGAACATTCCCGGCGCCGGACTGATTTCAGGTAAAGAAATCATAAAAATCGCACGCCAAATTACCGGAAATAATAAATTAGTAATACCATTAAATAAACTTGCCATTCGTATAAGCGGATTATTTGATCCAGTCATGAAAGAAGTAGTAGAAATCATGTACTTAACTGAAGAAACATTCATTCTCAACGGGGAAAAATATGAAAAGAGGATAGGAAAAATTCCCGCGACACCTTATCAAGAAGGGCTGAAAGAAACATTGAGATGCTTAATGAAAACTTAATCTAAAGTTAAGTTATTGATCAATCACTAAATATTACACTATAAAAAAGGAAGAGCTGAAAACGCTCTTCCTTCAACCTGTTTAAGCCGGTTTTGAAATTTCGCTTAAAGCTTCTCCCGCTTTCTCATCCGCATGTGAGACGGAGAGATCCCCCAAAGCAACGATTCCGACAAGACGGCCATCTTCAACAATCGGCAGCCTGCGAATTTGGTGTTCCGCCATCAGATCACCAGCCTCTTCAGCAGACATATCCGGGCGCCCTGTCACCATCTGTGTGCTCATGATATCCCGAGCAGCCGCATCTGTTTCATTTTCAGCTACACATCTGATAACAATATCCCGGTCTGAAACGATCCCCGTCAATTTTCCGTTCTCGCAGACCGGAATTGAACCTACATTGTAATCACGCATCTTCCCGGCAATTTCCGCAATCGGAGCAGAAGGTTCGCAGCATTCAGCATTGGTTGTCATGATGTCCTTTAGTTTCATTCGGAATTCCTCCTTTACTGGGGTTATTATGTGCTTTTCCGATATCCCACGGGCTTAAACCTATTTAAAAGAGCCCTTCCTTTTCATATATCGTTTTTTATCCTTCAATAAATCGCCGGTCCACCCTTTCTTCCTCAAATACCAGTACACAAGAACGGTAGAAACGGCAATTAAAATAAGCGAAAATAAATAGCCGTACTTCAATGAGAGTTCAGGCATGACTTCGAAGTTCATTCCCCACAGGGCGCCGAAAGCCGTCATCGGCGTAAAGATCGTCGTGAAAATCGTCAGCGCTTTAAAGATTTCATTGCCTCTGTGGGATGTCACCACTTCCTCGGAATGGAGCAAATAATTGATTTCATTCGCATACTCTTTGATCAATGACATGCCTCTGTCGATTTCGTAAAACGTCCTGCGCTGTTCGATTTCGTCAAACGATTTGCTTAAAAAAGTTTCTTTAAGACCCATTGCAACCTTTTTCATCGATAAAATTAAACTTCTTATGACGAGCAGTTCATGACGCCGCTTATGAATCAGTTCAATGATGCTTTTATTGTTGTCATGATGAAATCCCCACCTTACTTTTCCAAGGTGAACTTCAAAGTGCTCAAGTTCCTTCAAATACATTCTCATCAGTTCGCCCAGCAGGACCATGAACACTTCAGGGGCGTCTTTGCATCGCTTTAAGTGTTGATCGATCGGCCTTCTGTTTGCCTCTTCAAATTGCGAGATATCTAAATTCATTGTGAAAAAATAGTCTTTCGTTAAGTAAAAATGAAATGCTGTCCGATTTTGTTGAACTTCCGCTTCCTGATCGTAAATATATGAACCGTAGATCGCTTCCTTGCCTTGAACGGCAGCATTGATATCAATGCAATTGATATTGGCCGATGGAACGCCTTGAAACCAGTTTCGGCATTCCGGCCAATGATCGGGCTGGATCAGCCCTTGTGCTGTCGCTTTTTCGTGAGGGCCGAGCTGATACCATGTCCAGCCCTCTCCCTGAAAAACTCTCATATTTCGTCTCCTCCTCTTCCGGCCCATTCGTTTTATATTTCTTTGCCCGCCCTCCGCGTAAATAAACATCATGTTTGCCGCGCTGCGGCACGTGGTATGAAGCCAGTATGAGTTTTTCATAGAAAAGGAGGTGGCGCCTTCTTTTTGAGAAGGCGGGGCTTTGGAATTACTGAAGCTGATTGCAGTGGCAGGATTAATCGCATTAACGGGCTTTTTCGTCGCGGTCGAATTCGCCATCGTCAAAGTAAGGCGGACAAAGATCGACCAATTGATCATTCAGAAAAAAAAGGGCGCGCTTGCCGCAAAAGAAGTGACCTCACACCTTGACGAATACTTGTCAGCCTGCCAGCTTGGAATCACCGTGACGGCATTGGGCCTCGGCTGGCTTGGTGAACCGACGATGCAGACCTTACTGCATCCCCTTTTTTCCAAAATCGGCTTGAACGAGTCGATGACACATATTCTTTCATTTTTGGCCGCTTTTTTATCGGTCACTTATCTCAATGTTGTGATCGGAGAGCTGGCGCCAAAAACGATCGCCATTCAAAAAGCGGAAACCGTTACTCTGCTTTTTGCACAGCCGATGATCTGGTTTTACAGAATCATGTTTCCTTTTATATGGCTGCTTAATCATTCAGCCCGCATGATCACAAGTCTGTTCGGCCTGAAGCCGACCGGTGAACACGAATTGGCGTATTCGGAGGAAGAGCTGCGAACACTTTTATCTGAAAGCTATCAAAGCGGGGAAATCAACCAGAATGAATTGAGATATGTAAACAACATTTTTAAATTCGACGAACGTACGGCAAAAGAAATTATGGTGCCCCGCAATGAAATGACCGTCCTGTCTCTTGACGACAGTGTAAAAAAAGTGAAGCAGCTCATCAAAGAAACGAAGCACACCCGCTTCCCCGTCATGGAGGAAGACAAGGATCACATCACCGGAATGATCAATATAAAAGAACTGCTGCTGGCTGAGCTTGCAGGCGGGTTTTCTTTAGAAACAAAACCGTTAAAGCTATATATCCATCCGGTTATCCATGTGATTGAAACGATTCCCGTCTACCAGCTGTTCGTCAAAATGCAAAAAGAGCATACACATATGGCGATTCTCGTAGATGAGTATGGCGGAACATCCGGCCTTGTGACGGTTGAGGATATCGTCGAGGAAATCGTCGGCGATATTCGCGATGAATTCGATACTGAAGAAGTATCGGCTGTTCAGAAACTGGAAGATGACCATTACATCCTCAGCGGTAAAGTACTAGTCAGCGATGTAAACGACCTGCTCGGAATTCATTTATCAGATGAGGAGATTGATACAATCGGCGGCTGGATGCTGACGCAGAATATTGAGAGCAAGCCCAAAACGGCGATCGAAAGTGAAGGATTCCGTTTCAAAGTAAAAGATATGGACGGACATCGAATCGTTGCAGTTGAGGTTGAAAAAACCGATTAATCCCCCTTTCAGCCTCTCCCTGTCCGCTTTTCTTCCTAAAAACCATGTAAGGAAATCTGACATGTTCATCATGATATCTCCCTTTTGTCACTATAATGAAAGAAAAAGAGATCTGCTCTCAATCTAAATGACTACGGAGGAATGAAACATGCAGATGGGGGATACAGTATTTATGTTCTTTTGCGCTTTGCTCGTATGGCTGATGACGCCGGGCATCGCTTTATTTTACGGAGGACTTGTCAGGAGCAAAAATGTGCTCAGCACCGTTATGCACAGCTTATCTTCAATTGCCATCGTTTCCATCATATGGATTTTGTTCGGCTATTCGCTCGCTTTCGCTCCCGGAAACCCATTGATCGGGGGTTTGGATTGGATCGGACTGCAAGGTATCGGATTTGAACCCAATGCCGATTATTCGGAGACGATCCCGCATACGCTTTATATGATGTTCCAATTGACATTTGCCGTACTGACGACTGCGATTATTTCCGGAAGCTTTGCGGAGCGAATGCGCTTTCCGGCCTTTATTCTTTTTTCGGTGCTCTGGGCGGTTTTCGTTTACTCGCCGGTCGCCCACTGGGTATGGGGTGGAGGCTGGCTTGACGAGCTGGGAGCGATCGATTTTGCCGGCGGCAACGTCGTTCACATCTCTTCCGGTGTAGCCGGCCTGGTTGTTGCGATTGTTCTCGGCAAGCGGAAAAATATCAGCGATACCGCCCCTCACAACCTCCTTCTGACTTTGCTCGGGGCGACTTTGATCTGGTTCGGATGGTTCGGGTTCAACGTCGGAAGCGCCCTGACGATCGATGAAGTCGCCATGACCGCTTTTATCAACACGAATACGGCTGCGGCTGCAGGGCTGATCGGCTGGATTTTGGCAGAATGGCTGATCAATAAAAAGCCGACGATGCTCGGCGCCGTCTCGGGAGCGATCGCGGGACTTGTCGCGATTACACCGGGCGCAGGCTTTGTTACGCCTTTCTCATCCGTATGGATCGGGCTCATCGGTGGAATCGTCTGTTTCTGGGGTGTGTTTTCGCTGAAGAAAAAATTCGGCTACGATGATGCGCTCGATGCCTTCGGCCTTCACGGGCTCGGCGGAACATGGGGCGGAATCGCGACGGGCTTGTTCGCGACGACATCAGTCAACGCAGACGGAGCAAACGGGCTTTTTTACGGAGACATCAGTCTCCTTTGGAAACAGCTGATTGCGATTGCCGCAACATATTTGTTTGTCGCAATCGTCACATACGCTATTATTAAGATAGTCAGTATTTTCTTTAAACTCCGTGCCTCAGAGGATGAAGAATCATTGGGCCTCGATCTGACGCTGCACGGCGAAAAAGCGTATCAAGATTAATTTGTCAGGAGTGATGGTATGAGCGGTCAAATGTATAAGGTGGAAATTGTAACTCGTCCTACAAACTTTGAAAAGCTGAAAACGGAGCTGGCCAAAATCGGGGTAACGTCCATTACGTTTTACAATGTACACGGATGCGGCCTGCAAAAAGGGCATACAGAGCTTTACCGCGGGGTCAAACGCGAAAGCAATGTATATGAAAGGTTAAAAGTCGAAATCGTCGTCAGCAAAGTGCCTGTCGAAAAGGTGGCCGAGACGGCGCAAAACGTCCTGAAAACCGGGGAACCCGGTGACGGCAAGATCTTCATATACGAAATTAAAAACACCATCAACATCCGCACAGGCGAGGAAGGTCCTGACGCTTTATAAAAAGATCGAAGCTCCCGGCTGAAGTTAAGCCGGGAGCTTTTCTGATGTTATAAAACGGCGTCAATCACACCGTATGCCTTCGCTTCGTCCGCATCCATAAAGTAATCGCGTTCCATGTCGGCTTTTAGTCTTTCAATGGGCTGGCCCGTTCGTTCGTGAAAGAAGTGCTCGATTTTTTCCCTCAGTTTGATGATCCGCTTCGCTGAAATCTCCATGTCTGTCGCCTGTCCTTTGACGCCGCCGAGCGGCTGATGGATCATGATTTCGCTGTTTTTGAGCGCATACCGTTTGCCTTTTGTTCCGCCGGCGAGGAGAATCGCTCCCATGGAAGCTGCCATTCCGACACAGATCGTGCGGACATCCGGCTTCACATAGTCCATCGTATCTAAAATCGCATATCCCGCGGAAGTTGATCCGCCCGGGCTGTTGATATAGATCGAAATGTCTTTTTCATTGTCTTCGGCTGACAAAAACAGCAACTGGGCGGTGACCCGATTGGCGAGGTCATCGTTGAATTCAGAGCCGATCATAATGATCCGGTCTTTTAAAAGTCTGGAAAAAATATCGTACGATCTTTCACCGGCAGCCGTTTTCTCAATGACGTAAGGTATGGTGTTCATAGCCTTTTTCCTCCTAGGCAGCACACCTCATCATGCTGATGCAGGACGGCTGTGAAGCGCCGAAAAGCCATGTCTGTTTGGCAAATTCGAGCAGAGCATCGGGGTTGTGATACAATATCGCCCGAACAAGCAGGTCAATGTGTTCGTCATCCCGGTCCGCCGCTTCCCTTTGCAGAACATCCGGAGAAAGCCTTTTTAATCGCTGACGCGATCTGAATAAAAGCGATTTGACGGATGATTCGGGCTTACCGAGCGACTCGGCGATTTCGTGCAGCTGAAAGGAAAACACATCTTTGAGCAGAAAAATCGTTAATTGCTTCGGCGTTAAAATACCGGAAAGCTGTTTCAGCAGGTGCTCGAAGTCATCGGCCGCCTTCATGCGCTCTGCCCTCCCGTCTTCCAGATTGTCTTCAGACAGAAAGATTTCGCGTTTCCTTTTTCTGAGCAGGTCAATCCATTTATGCTTTGCCACCGTCTTTTGATAAGCATGTGAGGCGTCTGTTCGATTGATTTCGATTAACTTCAGGATGGTATCCTGGACTAAATCCTCGGCATCCCATTTATCACCTGTCATTCTCATGCAATACTTCATCAGCGCTTGCTGTTCTAGCTCATTCATGAATGCATTCACACTCCTTAAAAGAGGCCTCTTACTTAATAAACGGCTGGCTCTGCAAATTTGATACGGGTTTTTTATGATTGTAACAAAAAAGGCGCCTATCGTATTTGATAGGCGCTCTGAGGGAAGCGTGCCTTATGACTGGCTTGAATCGTCAGACTGGGTTCCGTCTTGATTTTCTGACCCTTCAGACGAATCTTCCCGTTTGGTTTTGTCGTCTTTTCCACCTGTTTGATCTTTCGCTTTGTCTTCTGTTTTTGACTTTTCTTCAACAGAAGGCTGAGCAGGTTCCTTCATTTCAGCCGCTTGTTCCTCCACCGCTTTTTCGATGCTGGAGACCGGCTTGTCCATGAAGTTCAACGGGTTTAGCGCAACACCGTCTTTGCGGATTTCAAAATGCACATGGTTTCCGCCTTCTTCATTGTAAAGGTTTTTGCCTGCTTTTCCGATGACTTGATTTTGTTCAATCTTGTCACCTTGTTTGACGCTTACTTCAGAAAGAGACTGATACACAGTTGATAAACCATTTTCATGTTCAACTTCAACAACGTAGCCCAGTACAGGGTCTTTTGCAGCTTTGATGACCGTACCGCTGAGAGATGCGGAAACATCGAATGTTTTTCCGTCTTTCTCAGCCAAGTCGATACCTTTGCTCATGCTGTACGTGTTATTATAGTTTACAAGTGCTGCTTCTTTCTCTTCTTTAGTTGCGTCAGTTTCAAAGAACTTTTTAACGACAGAAACATTTTCAGAATCAGCAACCGGCATTGCGACATTTTCGACTGGTTTGCCTACTTCTACCGCGTCATCCCGGTTATCATAGGCTGATTTCTTACCATCGTCAGCAAGCTGATCTTTTACATCGTTGTTAGAAGCCGATTGATACCAAAGAACGGCGGTTAATACAACGACGGCACTTGTCAAATAGATGGCCGGAAATACCCAGCGTTTACGAAAAAACTGTTGCAGCTTTGTGATTTTGGAAGTACGATTCTTTTCTTCCTCTTTCATTACTCATCACCTCAGCAACATTCTGAACACTTTTCAGAAAATATATACATTTACAAAAAACTTTTTTTCAAGTTAGTCTGCACCGGCTGCTTCGTTTTTATGTAAAAACCGCCCTAAAACCTGAAATTTCACCAATGTGCATGATAACGGGAAAAACGCCGAAGATATAACATATGAAGAAAGGACAGAGAGAATGAAACTACGGATCGCCAATCGGGAAGACCTTCCCGCAGTAGTCGATATTTACAACTCCACCATTGCGTCGCGAATGGTTACGGCAGATACAGAACCCGTCACACCTGAAGAAAGGCTGAACTGGTTTTTGAACCATACCGAGGCAAGGCCTCTTTATATTGTGGAAAATGAACAAGGGGATATCGCCGGCTGGATCAGCTTCGAATCATTTTACGGTAGGCCCGCCTATAACAAAACCGCCGAAGTCAGCATTTACCTTCATGAAGACCACCGCGGCAAAGGGGCGGGTTCAGCGGTGCTTGAAAAAGCGCTTGAAGCTGCGCCAAAGCTTGGAATCCGTTCTTTAATGGCGTTTATTTTTGCCCACAACGAACCGAGCATCAAGCTTTTCAAAAAATACGGCTTTACCGAGTGGGGACACTTTCCCGGAATCGCCGAGATGGATCGAATACGGTACGATTTAAAAATATTAGGAAAAGAATTGAATGAAGCCTGATCATCATGGCACGAAAAAAAGAGCTGTCATGCAGCTCTTTTTTTCTTTCATCATTCAGCCAGCCTGCGCCTTCTGATCTCTTCTTCATTTAAAAATTCCAAAAAGCTTCTCATCACAGTAAACGGCTCTTCTTTGACCGCCTGAACGTAGCGGCTTTTCCGTTCATCGGAAAGCACTTCGCTTGTTTGCATCCGTTCCAATATATATTTCATCACCGATTGCTGAACATTTCTTTTTTGGTAAGACGACTCTCTGAACAGTGCCATGCCGAAAGCTGCTGCTGCGGCAGCGCAGCCGATTTTTATCATTGAATCGGTTCCATAGGATGCCTGCCCCCAAAAAGAAGAAAGATAAACCAATGAAGCAACAAGCAGCGGAATCGCGATAAAAAGAAATATCAGCCTTTTCTTTAAGAACGGCGCCGCCACATG
The DNA here is from genome assembly GCF_001042485.2 of Bacillus paralicheniformis. GTDB lineage: Bacteria > Bacillota > Bacilli > Bacillales > Bacillaceae > Bacillus > Bacillus paralicheniformis. The sequence goes on along the minus strand of NZ_LBMN02000004.1, from coordinate 490,816 downwards.
CTTGAGGTTATCCATTTCTTCTTTCATAAAAGCCGGCATTTGATGGAAACGTTCCATATCCATAATCAATCCCTCCCGATTTGGTTAAAGAGGCGTTGTTTCGCTGATTAAATCACGCTTTTTATATGTATATCGTAACTTAGATCCAACATGTTTTACAGTTTTTTGCCTTTCCCCTTTTTATTAGGAACTTTCCGTCCCCCGCCCCGTATAACATGAGATAGTTGCTTGAAAGGGGAGTAACTGTTATAAATGGAATGTATAAAAACAAATCCGTCTTGTGAGGTTCAATATGGATATTATTAAAAATATAAGCATCACATCGATATTTCTCGGCTTTATATTAGTTTTAAACACGCTATTGGCAATCGTTGTGATCTTTAGGGAACGCCGGGATGCAAGCTCCTCCTGGGCCTGGCTCTTGGTACTCTTCTTTATTCCCGTTCTTGGCTTTATCCTCTATTTGCTCTTCGGCCACAATTTGAGCAGGAATCACCTTTTTCAATGGGAAGACCGAAAGAGGATCGGGATGGAAAAAATATTGGAACAGCAGCTGACCAAGCTGAAAAACCGCGAGTTTGAATTTCGCAATAAAGCGACGGCGGACAGCAAAGACTTGATTTATATGCACATTCTGAATAACCACGCCGTTTTCACGGAAGACAATGCGGTCGAGCTGTTAACGGACGGACGCCAGAAATTCGACAGACTGCTTCGCGACATTGAAAACGCCAAAGACCATATACATCTTCAATATTATATTTATAAAGGCGATGAGATCGGAAAAAAGCTGCGGGACGCGCTGATCAAAAAAGCAAAAGAAGGCGTTGAAGTCCGCGTTTTGTATGATGAATTGGGATCAAGAAGCCTCAGGAAAAGCTTTTTCAAAGAGCTGAAAAAGGCGGGAGGATTTGTCGAAGTTTTTTTCCCGTCGCGTTTTAAATTTATCAATTTGCGCATGAATTACCGCAACCACCGCAAGCTCGTCATCATCGACGGCGTCATCGGCTATGTCGGAGGATTTAATGTAGGGGACGAATACCTCGGTCTAAATCCAGCTTTTGGCTATTGGCGGGACACGCATCTCAGAATCAAAGGAACGGCAGTCCATTCGATTCAAACGCGTTTTATCCTGGATTGGAATCAGGCCTCGCACCATCACGATATTACATATATGCCAAACCACTTTCCTGACATCGATTCCAACGGAAACATCGGCATGCAAATCGTCACCAGCGGCCCCGATTCAGAATGGGAGCAGATTAAAAACGGCTATATTAAAATGATATCAACGGCAAAGCGGTCGATTCTTATACAGACGCCTTATTTTATTCCGGACGCAAGCCTGCTCGATGCCCTCAGAATTGCTTGTCTGTCCGGCGTTGACGTGAGAATCATGATTCCTAACAAACCCGACCATCCTTTTGTGTACTGGGCTACCTATTCTTACATCGGCGAACTTTTAAAAGCCGGCGCTTCCGTATTTATTTACGACAACGGATTTATCCATGCGAAAACAATCGTTGTAGATGAAGAAATTTCATCAGTCGGCACGGCAAATATTGATATGCGCAGCTTCAAGCTCAATTTTGAAGTGAATGCTTTTTTATACGATGAGGAAATTTCGAGAAGCCTTGTCCTATCATTTGAAAAAGATCTGCAAGTCTCAAGGGAGCTGACCTATGAGGAATATTTAAACAGAAGCAAATCGATCCGCTTCAAAGAAGCCATTTCGATCCTGCTGTCGCCGATTTTATAGCGCGCCATTCATGCGGTAAAAAAATCCTCCCGGAAACGGGAGGATTTTTGTTTTACTTACCGGAAGCCGCCGCACCTTTGGAAACTGAAGCATGCTTGTCCATTTGACGTTCAGTGTCAGCGTCCTTGAGCTTGAGTGCGATGAAAAATGCTGCCATGAGGAAGCCGGCTGCACCGAGCAAAGCGGTCCGGTAAGCTGATAAATCGGGCTCTATCCCTGCGCCAGGCTGACTGAGCACGGCAAGGACGCACGACATGACGGCAACTCCAAAAGCAGATCCGAGCCGGTTTTGCACATTAAACAGCGTCGTTGCCCGACCCATTGATGAAGATGAAATGTTGGCAAAACAAACAACCTGCGCCGCGCCAACCGCATGCCCCAGAAAAAAGCCCGCCGAAAACAGCAGCAGCCTGAGAAGCCACAGATTTGACCCGTATCCGGTCAGGCTCAGCAGCCCAAACAATACAGCGGCGCCTAAAAGCGCAACGGAAATTACCCGCCTCGGCCCGAGCTTATCTAACGACCTCGGCATCAGCTGGGAGGCCAGCATCAAGCCTAATGCTTCGGGAAACGTGATCAAAGCGGTATCGGTCGCAGAATAGCCGAGTGCTTCCTGGCACAACAGCGGAAATATATAGAGCATGCCAAGGAGTCCGCCTGCTGTCAAAAGCGAAATGACGCTCATCATTCCAAAAACCCGGTCCTTCAATAAGCGCAGTTCAATCAGCGGATGCTCAGCCTTCAGCTCGACAAAAACGAGAATGGCGAGGAGAATCACTCCCTCGGTTCCTGAAACAAGCACATTCGGAGAGCCGAAGCCCTGCACAGGCCCCTGGCTGAGTGCAAAAACTGACAACGCCATTCCCGGCCCAGCCAAAAGAAATCCTAGCCAATCAAATCTCCCCGCTTTCGGCTCCATATGTTCATGAAGATATAACAGGCCAAACAGCAGAATGATCATACCGATCGGAATATTAATGTAAAAAATCCAGCGCCATGACAGCTGATCCGTCAGAAACCCGCTGATGATCGGCCCAACCGCAGGCGCGACCGCAATCGGAAGGACGAGAACTCTCGAAATTTCAGCCCGTTCGTGCGGAGGAAACGTCCTGAACAAGATTGCCATTCCCACTGGTGTGATCAATCCGCCGCCGGCTCCCTGGATCACGCGAAATACGTTTAATGCCGCCAGATTGTCAGCGATTCCGCATAATGCGGATGCAGCCGTAAATATGGAAAGCGCGGCAAGGAAAACACGCTTTGTCCCAAAGCGGTCTCCAAACCAGCCGGCTGCGGGAAGAAAGACCGCCAAGCTGACTAAGTATCCGATGTTAATTGTGCCTGCAGCAGACGGCAAAGTTTGAAATTCGTTCATGATGGCGGGCAATGCCATGTTAATGACACTCGCATCCATTGCAGCCATAAACATGGCCGTTACATATACAATGCTGACAACCGTCCTTTGATTGAACGGCCTTCTCTTCATTGCTGACCGCCTTGAACTTCTGCAGCCGGCTTCAAGCTGTTCGGCGAGAGATCGGTCCAATTCGAGCTGATATAGTCGATGCAGGCGCTGCGGCTCGTTTCCCCGCAGACAATCTCCCACCCTGCCGGAATATGAACAAAGGCGGGCCAGAGTGAATAGTGGCCTTCCTCATTCATTAAAACAACATATGTGCCCTGTTCATTTTCAAAAGGATTTGTCATCGTTATCTCTCCCTACTTGTCCGTATCTTTTTCAAGCCGTCCAGTTTTTCCGCAACATGACGTCCGATTTCGGCCAGCGGCTCCGGCTGGCACAAATCTTTATGCCGGCAATCCATATCATGAATATCAATGTTTCCGTTCAGATAAGGAAGCCATGACTCCGGATCGATCGGATCAAACCATTCCGGTATCACGGTAGATTTGAAGAACAGGATATCACCATGAAAGACGCGGGGCTTATATTCGCTTAAAATCCGGACGGAATTCACATAAGTCTCCTTTAAATTCAAGATCGCAGCCTCATCCAGGCTGGCAAGCGCACTGCCGTCTCGGCGCAGTATATCGATCGCACTGGAAAGTTTCAGCGGTTCCCCGTTAAGGCTGTCCGGATCGTATCCTCCCAATGCCAAGAGTGCAATCAATGCTTCCTGCTCATCAGGTGCATCTTTAATTGGAAGGAAGTGATTCGGGTATGCATCAAGCATGACAAGAAGCGAAATGTCTTCCCCTTGTTCCTGCAGCTGAGTTGCGATCGCATGTACAACATTGCCTCCGAGAGACCAGCCGAGAAGACGATAAGGCCCTGTTGGCTGAATCGTACGAATGTGCCTGATATAATCCGCGGCCATGTCGTCGAGCGTATCAGGAAGCTCTTCCTGCCTTGCGATCCCGCGAGCTTGAAGGCCGTATATCGGATATTCCTTCCCGAGTGCCGTCATTAAACCGGCATAACACCAGCTGAGGCCCCCGGCCGGGTGCACACAAAACAGGGGATCCTGACTGCCTCCGGTTCTCAGCGGAAGCAGTACATCCAGCGCACTTTGCCCGCCGCCGTATTCAAGCCGTTCAGCGAGTCCGCTGACAGTAGGTGCTTCAAGCAGGTCGCCGATGCCGAGCTCGACGCCGAGCGCTTCACGAATGCGGCTCATCAGCTGTACGGCGAGCAGAGAATGACCGCCAAGTTCGAAGAATCCGTCATCAATACCAATCCGCGGCACATTGAGGATTTCTGAAAAAAGATCACATAAGATTTCTTCCTGCGGTGTTCTTGGCCCCCGCCCTTTAACAGCCGCGGCAAAATCAGGCTCAGGCAGCGCTTTTCGATCAAGTTTGCCATTTGGAGTCAATGGCAGGTCTGCAATTTTTACAAATGCAGAAGGCACCATGTACTCCGGCAGAGTGCCTGCGGCAAACCGGCGCAGCTCAGCCGGATCAGTTTCTTCTTCAGACGTCGGGACAACATAGGCGATCAGGCGCTTGTCCCCGGGCTGGTCTTCCCTTACAACTACAGCAGCTTGATTCACCTTGTGATGGCGGACAAGCACCGCTTCTATCTCGCCGAGTTCGATTCTAAAGCCGCGGATCTTGATCTGCTGATCGGCCCTGCCCATATAATCAAGAGAGCCGTCTTGGCGCCTGCGGGCAAGATCGCCGGTTCGGTACATCCGGGTTCCGGGCGGACCAAACGGATCAGCGACAAAACGGTCTGCCGTCAAATCGGGTCTGCCCAAGTAACCCCGTGCGAGGCCGCCCCCCGACACATACATCTCTCCGGTGACGCCCGGGGGTACCGGTTCAAGGTATTCATCAAGCACATATACACCTAAATCGGGAATCCCTTGACCGATCAGGCTGTTCGCTTGAAGTGCTGCAGTCTGCTGATCGAGGGAAATATAGCTGACATGTACCGTCGTTTCTGTAATTCCGTACATATTAATCAGCCGCGGGAAATGCTCCGGATGGCGTTCATACCAATCTTCAAGCCTCTTCAGTTCGAGCGCTTCCCCTCCAAAAATGATAAAGCGCAAGGAAAGGCACTTTCCTGTCTCAGCATTGTCCCGGTCAGCCTGCATCAATTGATAAAATGCGGAAGGGGTCTGATTGAGCACAGTCACTCCCTCGCGTACGAGAAGATTGAGAAAGTCGGCCGGCGAGCGGCTGATTGTATGAGGCACCACGACAAGCCGTCCCCCATTGAGCAGCGCTCCCCAAATTTCCCATACCGAAAAGTCAAATGCGTAAGAATGAAACATCGTCCAAACATCGTCAGAGCCAAAATGAAACCATTGGTCAGTCGCTCCGAACAGCCGCACGACATTTTGATGTGGAACGATCACTCCTTTCGGCTTGCCGGTCGAACCGGATGTGTAAATGACATACGCCGGGTGAAGAGGCAGCAAAGGCTTCGTACGGTCGGCATCAACCGGATTCGCAGAAGCGCATCCGTTCAGTTCCTCTTGTATGCAAGGGTCATCAAGGACAATCCGTTCAACAGATGCGGGAACAGAAAGGCATGATTCGACCGCTGAACTCGTAACGATGCAGGCAGGATGTGCATCATTCAACATAAACGCTATCCTTTCTGCCGGGTAGTCCGGATCCAGAGGCACATATGCCGCGCCAGCTTTCAGCACTGCAAGCAGTCCGACAACCATATCCAAAGATCTTGGCAGCGCCAGGGCAGCAAATTGTTCGGGACCGACCCCTTTGGCGATCAGGAGATGGGCAAGCCGGTTAGCGCGTCTATTGAGCTCGCCGTATGTGAGCGAGTCATTTTCATATATAACCGCAACGGCTTCCGGGTCCTTCGCAGCCTGCTTTTCAAATAAAACAGGCAAAGATGAACAAGGTATGTTGTTGGACGATTTGCTCCAGTCAGCCAGCATGTTTTCACGTTCGGCCGGAAGGAGAATATCAAGTCTTCCGATCGGCTGATCAGGGTCGGATACTGCTGAATCCAGCAGTCTGACAAGCCGTTCGGCCAATGTTTGAACCGTATTTCGCTCAAATAAATCTGTGCTGTATTCCACAAATCCGCCGATACCTGCGGGTGTTCCATCCGCTGTTCGATGTTCCCGAAGCTCAATCGTCAAATCAAACTTGGCTGCGCCGACACTGCGAATGTCAATGTCTGATTTAAGGCCGGAAAGTTCAAGCTCAGGTTCAGGCGTATTTTGATAGGCGAGCATGATTTGGAACAGCGGATGTCTCGCTCTTGACCTGGCAGGATTGAGCACTTCAACAAGGCGCTCGAACGGAAGGTCCTGATGCTCATATGCTGCAAGATTTACTTTTCTAACTCTGTTCAGAAGTTCCCGAAAACTTGGATTACCCGATGTATCTGTTCGGAGCACAAGCGTATTAACGAACAATCCGACAATTCCGCCTAAAGCATCATCGTTTCTTCCCGCTATCGGGCTCCCGAGCGGAATGTCGTGGCCTGCTCCGAGCCGTGTCAGCAGTGAGGCAAGGGCCGACTGCAAAATCATGAACATGCTGACTCCGGTGCTGCGGGACAAACCGAGCAAACGGCCGTGTAGCTGTTCGTCAATGCTGAGATCAATCGTACCGCCTCTGTAGCTTGATTCCGACGGACGCGGGTGATCAGTCGGAAGCTCCAGCTGATCAGGCAGATGTTCCAATGCCTTTGACCAATACCCGAGCTGCTTGGCAATCAGACTGTCCGGATTGCTCTCATGTCCAAGCAGATGTTCCTGCCATACGGCATAGTCGGCATATTGTATAGAAAGCGGCTCCCAAGCAGGTGCCTCACCATTCAGACGCGCATTGTAGGCGGTTTCCAAATCGCGGGTCAGCGGCGTTAAAGACCAGCCGTCGCCAATCATATGGTGCAAAAGCAGAAGAAGAACAAATTTGTCCGGTCCGAGTACGAATAGCTGGGCGCGAAACGGAGGTTCCTTTTCTAAATGAAAACGGTGCCGAACAGCCTCAGCTAGGACTTTTTCCAAATCATGTTCGCTGACATGGGATACAGCGAGTTCGGGACGCGCTTGATCCGCTTCCAATATCAGCTGGTGTGTTGTCCCCTGCTGATACGGAAAAATTGTTCGAAGCGGCTCATGTCTTGCTGCCACATCGCTCAGAGCGGTTGTCAGCGCCTCTCGGTCCAAACGTCCGGTTAAATGAACGACAACCGGAATATTATAGGTCGGGCTCGGTCCTTCCAAACAGTGCAAAAACCATAGGCGCCGCTGCGCGAAGGACAGCGGAATTTCTTCCCGGCGCTCTCTTTTACGCAATGCCGGACGGGCGCTCTGCGCCTGATCAAGCTGTTTGGCAAGCCCGGCGGCTGTGGGCTCATCGAATAAACCGCCGATTCCGAGTTCGACGCCAAGCGTTTCCCGAATCCGGCCGACAAGCCTGCCTGCCAGAAGCGAATGTCCGCCGAGATCAAAAAAGCTGTCATCAATACTGACTCGCGGCACCCCCAGCACTTCAGCGAATAAATCACACAATATTTCCTCTTGAGGTGTCCTTGGCTCACGTCCCCCCGTATGCATACTCAATGCCGGAGCCGGCAGGGATTTGCGGTCAAGCTTTCCGTTCGGCGTAAGCGGCAGTTCATCAAGAATGACAAATGCAGACGGAATCATATAGTCGGGCAGTGTTTCACCAACGTAGCCGCGAAGCTCGACAGGATGAAGGCTTTCTCCCGAAGCGGGAACGACATACGCAAATATACGCGGATCACCGGGCTGGTCTTCACGAACAATAGCAGCAGCTTGTTTAACAACCGGATGATTTGCAAGCACCGCTTCTATTTCTCCCATCTCAATGCGGAATCCGCGAATTTTGACTTGATGGTCCGCACGGCCGATATAATCTAGCGACCCGTCTTCGCGCCAGCGCACGAGGTCGCCCGTCCGGTACATCCTCGATCCAGGCGGCCCGTATGGATTCGCAATAAAGCGTTCAGCCGTGAGAGCATGACGGTTCAAGTAGCCGCGCGCCACTCCTGTTCCTGCCACATAAAGTTCTCCAGCCGCTCCCGGAGGCACGGGCTGCAATCCGGCGTCTAGAACATACAGCTGCGTATTCCAAATCGCACGGCCGATCCCCGGAGATTTCGTGCAGTTGCCTCCCAGCGCGGCGGCTGTAGACCAAATCGTTGTTTCCGTCGGTCCATAAAGGTTCGTTAATGTGCATCCAAGCTGCTGCAATTGCCGGGCCAAGCTGGCTTGCAGAGCTTCCCCTCCGACAAGCGCACGAAGACCTTTAAGCTTCTCCGGAGCGCTCGAGGCCAATGCATACCAAAGGGTCGGTGTGGCCTGCATCATTGTGATTCCGTATGTTTCAATCATTTTAGCCAATGCGGAGGGGTCTTGTACCGTCTCCTTCTCGGCAAGAACGACTGCCGACCCGCTGATCAGTGGCAAATAAATTTCGAGTGCTGAGATGTCGAATGCAATCGTTGTGACGGCCAGCAGCCGGTCGTCTTGATTAAGCGGGAACATATCCTGCATTGAAAGCAAAAAATTGAATAAGCTTTCAGCTTGTACAACTACGCCTTTAGGTCTGCCGGTTGATCCGGATGTATAAATCATATATGCCGGCTGAGCGCCGGAATGCTGTCTGCCGGGATTTCCTTCAGAACATCCGGAGATTTTTTCCATAACAGTTTGTTCATCAAGGATGAACTTCGGCGTTTGCGAACTGATCATGTCTTGTGCTTTTTTGCTGGTGATGACAAACAGCGGCTGTGCATCATTGAGCATATACTCGATCCTGTCAGCCGGATAATCGGGATCTATAGGTAAATAAGCCGCTCCAGCCTTGAAAACGGCGAGCATGCTGACAATCATTTCCGCTGAGCGCGGCAGGGCCAAAGCAACGAATGTCTCGGATTTCGCCCCCTTATTGATCAGCAGATGAGCCAGTTGATTTGCCCTTTTATTTAATTCGGAATAGGTAAGAACCTCATCATCGGAAACGACTGCCGGAGATTCAGGGTACTCCTTCGCCATCATTTCAAATCGTTGCGTAAGACTCTCATTTGGAAGACCGCGGTCTGTTTGATTCCATTCGATCAAAATTTGAGCGCGTTCTTCCGGGAGAAGAATATCCAACGTCCCCACCGGCTGAGTTTGCTCGCAATCGGCAATCGTTTTCAGAAGAGTGAGAAAACGATGAATATGATGTTCAAGTTCATCTGCATGATAAACAGCGGGGTTTGCATCCATGTTTATTTTCAACCCGCCTCCGTCCGGGCGGCCGTAAATGTTGATTGACAGATCGTCCACAGGTCCTGTGGCAAGATTATGCACGATGCCTTGACAGCCGGCAAAATTCAAGCGTTGCTCAAAAGGCATCAAATTAAGCTGCGGACCGAACAGCCGCTGATTTTCGCCAAGCAGCTTGAGTTCCCGGCGCAGTTCTTCGTGGCGGTAATGCTGATGACGCCTCAGCTTCATCATCTCTGCTGAGATTTGCTTGACCAGCTCTCCTACGCTCATGTCCGGCTGCATGCCAATCCGAAGCGGAAGGAGATTCATGACCATACCCGGAATATGGAGAGCGGCTGACCCAAGGCGGCACATCATCGGCATCCCGAGAACGACGTCATTTGCCCCCTTCAGCCGATGAACATATATTGCAGCTGCTGCCATCACGGTTTCGTGCCAAGTTGCCCCCATTCTGCTTGCGGCAGACAGAAGACGCTCAGCATGTTCACTCGGCAGATAGTCAGACCTGCGAAGAAAGCTTGAAGAGGTGCGCGGCGCCCTTTCGGCAAGACTGACTACCTCCGGTTCATCGCTGAATCGCTCAAGCCAAAATTGCCGATCTTCCTGATACTTCTCTGATGCGTGGTAAGCCGTTTCCTCCGCGAGAATCAAATCGAGGGAGCCAAAGGCTCCGCTCTGATCGATCGATTTGTTCTGCATCAATGCGGTATATATTTTTGACAGCCGCTCGGCGATCAATGTAAAGCTGAACCCGTCCGTTGCGATATGGTGAGTTCGCTGATACCAGAAGTAATGATCCGGCGCCGTTTTGAAAAGCGCTTCTGTAAAAAGCGGACCGCGAGTCAGATCAACCGGACGGGCAAGGTCATCCTTCATCCAGCTTTTCGCCGCCTGTTCCGGATCGGTTTCTGAGCTGACATCAACATAATGAATCGGAAAATCTGCCGACGGAACGATCACTTGCCACGGTCCGTCTTGATCTTCTCCAAATCTGGCATGGAATGATTCAGCTTCTTTCATGACATGGCGCAGCGCTTTCTCGAAAAGCTCTTGATCAAGCGGGCCTTTAATTTCAACGTATTCAGCTGTATTGTAGATCGGATTTTCCGGATCAAGCTGCTGAGCAAACCAAATGCCGGCTTGCGCTCCTGATAATGGCTTTCGGTTATGTTGACATTCAAGCATTAAGGCGACCTCCTTCATTGATAGTCTGCATTTGGCAAGGGTGCTTCTTTAGAGGAGGACAACAGTCTCCACCAGTTTTCAATCGAAGGGTCCTCCGCAAGCTCCACAAATGACACCTCCCGCCCCGCTCGGCGCCAGCGCTCCGCGAGACTCATGATTCTCACGGAATCAAGTCCCCTGTAAATCAAATTTTCGCTGTCGCTTATCTTTTCAGGTGATTCAAGAAGAAGCGATGCGACCTGTTCGCGAATAATCTGTTTTGTCAGTGCATGAGAGCTTTCTTTTGCGTGTTCATGGCTTGCGTCATCTTTCAGCTGGCTCAAAAGCTGTTCCGCAGTGATTGTGACGCTGCAGCGGTCAGCTGCGTATGTGATGGCCATTTCATGATGCTTTAATGAGAAATCCGCCACCGCATCGGCGACAAAAAACGTTTCAATATCTTGCATAAACGCATCACATGCCGTCATCAGGCAGCCGATATGGGCATAGATGCCGGTGATGATGAGCTGATCCCGACCTTGCTCCTCCAGCGCACCTAAAAGGTTGGTTTTTCTGAACGCATTGTACCTCCACTTGGTCAGAACGATGTCGCCTTCATTCGGTTTCAGCTCATCTACGATCTTCTGCTCATCGGAATCAGGACCGATTCCGGGTCCCCAAAAATCTTGGAGAAGCCCCCGTTCTTCCGGTGTCTGAGCGCCTGGCTGAGCCGTGAAAATAACCGGAATGCCAAGCTCGGCACATCGCTTCCGAAGCTTCTTAATATTAGCCAGCAGATCTGTTACCGGAGACTCGCCGCAACGGTAAGCGTTGAGAAAATATTGCTGCATATCATGGATGAGAAGTGCAGCACGCTTCGGATGAGGAGTCCATGACACCTTGTTTTTCGGCATATTTGATGCTTCTGGCATTTGGTACGGTAAGATGGCAGGAATGGCCATCAAATCACATCCTCTCATTTTTTTATCACGTGATATTCTTAGCTGCAGACATTTTTTCAGCAATCGCTGTACGCAGTTCTTTTTTGCTGACTTTTCCTACGCCTGTCTGCGGGAATGCTTCAACCATTTCCACCCGGTCGGGTATTTTGTAGGCTGCAAGGCCCCTTTCTCTCAAAAACGATTGCAATTCAGCCTGAGCAGGTGCAGCGCCGCGTGGAATAACATACGCACACGTTCTTTCACCGAGAAATTGATCCGGCATCGAGACAACCGCCGCATCGAGTACGGCGGGATGTGCGAGCAGGTGGTTTTCCACTTCTTCCGCGGCAACCTTCTCCCCGCCTCTGTTGATCTGGTCTTTGGCTCGTCCTTCAACAATCAAATAGCCTGATGAATTGACTTTGACCAAGTCGCCCGTACGGTAAAACCCGTCTTCTGTGAACGCTTTGGCATTATGTTCCTCAGCTTTGTAATAGCCGCGGATCGTATAAGGACCTCTTGTCAGAAGCTCCCCGGTCTGTCCGGATCCAAGTTCGCGTCCTTCTTTATCCACAATTTTAATTTCGTCAAACGGAGACATCGGTCTGCCTTGTGTGTGAACGATCGTGTCTTCAGGATCATCAAGTCTGGTATAGTTGACCAGACCTTCTGCCATGCCATAAACCTGCTGCAGTTTGCAGCCAAACACCGATGTGACGCGTCTGGCGGCTTCGGCACTGAATTTCGCTCCGCCGACTTGAAGGACCTGGAGACTTGACAAGTCGTCCCGGCGCGCCGGAGCAGCGTCAAGCCAGATTAGCGCAAGCGGCGGTACGAGACCTGTGATCGTTACTCTTTCCTTTTCGATTAGAGGAAAGGTTTCATCCGGGCTGCCTCCTGGCGCAAGAACGACTCGGCCTCCCGCATAGAGTGTACCGAGCACTCCCGGCGAACTGAGCGGATAATTGTGAGCGATTGGAAGAGCGGCAAGATACACGCTGTTGTGATCAAGCCTGCAAATCTCTGCGCTGACCCTCAAGCTGTATATATAATCATCATGCGTCCTCGGGATCAACTTAGAAAGACCTGTGCTTCCCCCTGACAACTGAAGAAAAGCAACATCTTCTGAATGGACGTTCTGCGGAGGTGCAGGCTGATCATAAAGGCCCGACAGCGCTTCAAACTCCTCCGATTCGCCGGCGACAATGACATGACGAAGCCCCCGCAGCTTTCCCTTTACCTGTCTCGCCAGCTTGCGGTAGTCAAACCTTGCGTGATGATCGGGAATCACATAAGCAGCAGCTTCAGAAAACTCGCAAAAATACGTGATCTCGCTATGTCTGTGCGATGGAAGCGCAAAGACAGGCAGAGCTCCGATTCGGAAGAGTGCAAAGCAAACTTCAAAAAACTCGATGACATTCGGTAGCTGGACAACGACGCGGTCATTTTTTTTGATCCCAAGCTTTAAAAGACCGCCGGCCAAAGAGTCGGCTCTCTTGTCTAACTCTTGATAGCTTAAATGGGTATCTCCGTATGTAAGGGCAATGCGGCTGCCATGTTTTTCGGCCCGTTCCCTCAGCATTCCCCCAAATGTTTCGCCTCGCCAGCATCCCTCCTTCCGATATTTATCCGCAAACTCCTTCGGCCATGTTGGGCACCCTTTCAACATCCTTTATCCCTCCGTTATTCACTGTTCATTCCCATCCAAGCATCGTCCGAAACTTTGCAGACGTTTCGGCAAGTTCTTCTTCAGGCTTCGATCCGGCGACAATTCCGGCGCCTGCGTACAGCCGCAGCGCGTGTTCCTCCGCCTCAGCACAGCGAATCGTTACGACCCATTCACCGTCACCGTCCGCGTCACACCAGCCGACCATACCTGTGAAAAATCCGCGGTCAAACGGCTCAATCTGTTTAATCGCTTCTTTCGCCGCATTCGTCGGCGTGCCGCAAACAGCGGGCGTCGGATGTAGAGCGGCGGCGAGCTCTAATGATGATACAGAAAGATCTGTAAGCTCTCCCTTCAATTCAGTTGAAAGATGCCACATCGTCGGCGTGCTGATGAGCGATGGTTCCGGCACCTCCAGCTTTCGGCAAAACGGCTTGAGCGCGGAAGCAACCGCTTCGACTACGACCGCATGTTCGTGACGGTCTTTAGGAGAAGCAAGCAGTTCAGCCGCCCTTCTTCGATCTTCTTCAGGATCATCGCTTCGAGGTCTTGAACCTGCTAAAGGATTTGCCGTAACGCGGAACCCGGACCGTGATACAAGCAGCTCAGGACTTGCGCCTATCAAAGTGGTACGAGGCGCTTCCGGCGATTGCCCGGTTAAGTCAACGGCAAAGTTGTACCCGCTTGTATTGCGGCGGGCAAGATTTCGCAGCAATTGACCGATATCGACTTTGATCGGCGAGGTCAGCTGCAAAGACCGGGAAAGGACGATCTTACTGTATTCTCCTCCTGCTATACCTGCCAACCCTCGTCTGACCCCGGTCATATACGCTTCCGGGCTTGGAATCTGCTCGATATCATAGGGGTACAGGGCAGGTTCAGGCTCCTCTTTACCGTCTTCTTCACATGTCAGCGGCCCCGCCTGCCACGCTTCGACCGGCACGGTTAACTGCGCCGGCTTTGCATCGTCAAACGGCACAGCTCCGACCACCATCGGATTTTTCTGCCCGTTCTCCCTCGCTTTTTTCAGAACTTCCGCAGCCCGCTGAGCAAGGCTTTGCTCTTCCGTTTGAGAAACAGAAGCCAAAACACCTTCCGCCAGAATGGTCCGCTCAGGGGAAGAGAAAAAGAATGAAGCTCCGGCCTGATATTCCTTCAACAGCTGATCGGCAAGCGCTTCTGACACGACATGACGTTCTATCATCATTAAAACCTCCTTTAGATTGAATCAGGCTCCAAGCGTTGCTCCGCCATCGACGCGCAAATCGTGCATCGTAATATGACGAGCCCCGTCAGACAGCAAAAATACTACAGCATCTGCAATATCAGCCGGCGAAGCCAATTTTCCGAGCGGGATTCCCGTTTTGAATGTTTCAAGTGATCCTTCAATTACGCCTTGCGCAGCTTCCTCACCTTGCCATAGCGACCGCTGCATCGGCGTATCGGTTGATCCGGGCGATACGATATTGCAGCGGATATTGTACTCGGCAAGTTCAAGGCCGAGACATTTCGTAAACATTAAAGCGGCCGCCTTAGAGGCCGCATAGGCGGCCATATGCATACGCGGCACTGCCGCCGCATTTGATCCGACAGTCACGATCGCTCCAGTTCTGCGCGGAATCATCCGGCGGGCGACGGCACGCGATACGTTAAAAACCCCGGTAGAGTTGACGCTGAACGTCTTCTCCCAATCTTCATCACTCAATGAATGGATCAGACCCGTTCTGAGCACGCCGGCTACATTGACAAGCATGTCTATCGGACCGATCTCGCGTTCAACATGGGCCACAAGCTGATCGACGGCGGCACTGTCGCCCACATCCGCGGCAAAACCGGAACCCTGCAGATCTTTTCGTTCAAGTTCGGCTTCAAGTTCAAGCAGCCCTTTTCGATTTCGATCAGCTGCGGCAACAAACACCCCGCGTTCAGCAAGCGACAGAGCCACTTCTTTGCCGATTCCTTGCGAAGCCCCAGTCACCAAAGCAACCTTGCCTTTCACTCTTATCATTTCCTTTCTTAAAAACGGCAGCTCCCAAGTCTCAAAGAGTCACTGCCAAAGCTAAATTCTTAATTGATAATGATAATCATTATCGTTCAAAAATATAATATACCAATAAATGCAAACGGTCAAATCGTTTTCGATTGTTTATCCGTATCAATGCTCATGGTATATTATCTGTTATCCATTCTTATCTTTTCTTAAAGCTCGGGGCGCCGGAAGCGCCCCGCTGTCAAACAGGCTTGAAGGCAAACTGGAGCGCTCTGCTGATTAACACAGGCAGAACCGATATATGACCTTCCCCTTTAAATTCATGGTACTCCGCACGAATCCCCTGCTTTTCCAAGGCGGCCAAGCGGGCGGCCAGCCTTTTTGCATTGTCGTTCATTCCGCTTTTATGCGTCTTTTCAAGCTCTCCCGCCCCGAGCAATACCTTTACATCGCCATCCGCTTCCTGCAGCTTCGAAATAAAGTCATGCTCCTCATCAAAAAAGGACGGATGCCAATGGATGGACGGACTTCCGGCGATATATGTCTGAAACAGGGCCGGTTTTGTAAACAGGGTCTGCAGAACAAAAAGTCCGCCAAGGGAATGACCGAAAATCGCCTGCCTTTTCACATCAATCGTGAATTCCTGTTCGATCTCCGGCTTTAACTGCTGTTCGATGAAGGACAGAAAAGCTTTCGCCCCGCCCGGCTCCGGCCAGTCTGCTCCATCAGGTCTCCTGGGCAGCTCGGCGCCCGAATCCGGCAGAGTAAAATCGTAATATCGCCCCCGGTCAAAGGGAGCGTCGGTTTCATAGCCGATGCCGACGATAACGGCCGGCACGACGCCGGTTTTATCGGGACGACGCGACTGCATCCGCAATGCCTCCACCATTGTTCCAAACACGGAATTGGCGTCAAGCAGATAAATTACGGGATATCCTGCGGGCGGCGGTTCCCCAAATGGTTTCGCAATAAAAATCCGGTATGTGCGGCTCCCATCCGTTGAACGCATGCACCGCTGTTCTGTCCCCGGTATCGCCACCGGAATACATTCAGCAGCATTGACAGATTGCTGAAGTTTTTCTTGAGCCATGTGATTCTCCCTTCCCCTCTTTGATTGAGCTAAAAACAGTCTAATGAACCGTCTTTTTTTGTTTAAACAGTAAAAATAAGAAGTAAGGCACACCGAAAATGGCGAGGATGATACCCGCCGGCACTTCGGACGGCTGGAACAGCAGCTTTCCGGCAAAATCGGCACACAATACGAGAAACATCCCGATCAATCCGCTTAACAGCAATGAGTGGCGGTGCAGAACACCGACGAGCCTCCGCGAGATGTGCGGAGCAATCAGGCCGACAAATGCCATGCTTCCGGAGATAGCAACACAGGCGCTGATGATGCCGACACAAGCCGTCAGCAGCACCACTTTTTCAACATTGGCGGATACGCCGAGACTCTTCACCGTATCTTCATGAAAGCGAATGGTATCGAGCAGGCCGGATTTTGTCAGCAGGAATGGGATGAGAAGCAGCAGCCACGGCAGTGCCGCTTGAATATACGTCCAATTCGCCGACCAGATGCTTCCGTTTTTCCAAACCATGGCCATTTCGTGGTCATTCGGATTCATCTTCAATGACAGGTACAGCGAAATAGCGCTGAAACCCGAATTGATCGCGATCCCAACGAGAATAATTCTGCCCGAATCCAAGTTGCCGCCATGCCAGGCAAACATAAAAATGAATATCGCCGCCAAAATGCCCCCGATCAAGCCGAAGAATGGCATCCCCATTGCAGCGAGCAGGCTTGTCGTTTCAGTCTGGCCTTGAAAGATCAGCATGTAGCCGACGATTGCTGCACCCGCACCGGCATTAATCCCCAGGATTCCCGGGTCAGCCAGTCCGTTCCTTGTCATCGCCTGGATAACGGAACCGGCAATGCCGAGCCCAAGACCCACGAGTGCTGCCGTCACAATCCTTGGAAGACGCAGCTCAAAAAGAAGAATGGCGTATTGCTCATTCGGATTGATGTGAAGCAATGTTGATAACAGCTCAGCCGGATGTGCGACAAACGATCCTATTGTTATGCTGAGATAACAGATTGTGAGAATCAGCACAATAAAAACAGCATAGATGACTGCAACCTTTTTAGGCACGCTGCTCCCCTCCTTTTCTTTTGATCAAATAAAGGAAGAAAGGAACGCCGATCACCGAAGTGACGACTTCAATCGGTGTCTCAAACGGATAGTTGAGCAGCCGGCTGAGAAGATCGGCCAGCGTCAAAAAAATGCCGCCGAGAACGCAGGAGCATGGAATCATCCGGCTGTAATCCGCCCCGACGAGAAAACGCGTAATATGCGGTACAATCAGTCCGACAAAAGCAATTTTTCCCGCCATGGCGACGGAGCAGCCTGTCAGAATGACAACCGCTGCCATCGCTGTCCATTTGACGGCCTGCTTTTTCTGGCCGAGGCTTTCGGAAATGTCATCTCCCAATGATAAAGCTGTCACTTTTTTGCTGAGAGAGAGCGCCAGAATGATGCCGATCACAAAAAACGGCACAGCATACTTCAGCAGCTCGGGATTCAATTGATGCAGCCTGGCGCTGTACCAGAAGCTGACGTCCTGGGAAATTTGAAAGTAAATCGACATCGCCGCTGACAGACTGCTGAGCAGCATGCTTGTGACCGTTCCGATGATGGCAAGCTGAACCGGCATAAAACCGTTTGGAATCACCGAGGCGAGGCCGAAGACGAGGCCGGCGCCAACGGCTGATCCGATAAACGAATAGCCCATCATCTCCAGGGAGGTCGAACCCGGAATCACCACCATCAGCAGCGTGATCACAAATGCTGATCCGTCGGAAACGCCCATAATCGACGGAGAAGCTAAATAATTTCGGGTGATACCCTGCATAAGCGCACCGGACACCGCCAGCGCCGCTCCGATTAAAAGAGCGCCGGCAGCGCGCGGAAGGCGGGAATGCCAAATGATTTGATGATCTGTGTTGCCCGGATCAAAATGCAGCAGCGCTGAAAAAATCACTTCGGGCTCAAGCTGTTTTGCACCGTAACATACCGACAGAAAAACGGACAGCAGTATGGCAAACGGAGCAGAAATCATAATGATGCGGGTCATTTGCTTTGAATGCATCGTTCAAGAAACCTTTTCTATTTGTTCTGCGCCAATTTCTCAGCTGCAGCCTTTAAAAATTCAACCTTGCTCCATGCCGTGCCGCCCTGCGCAAGCGGATCTACAGCATTGACAAATACATGGTCATTTTTCACTGCAGAAATGCTTTTCCAAATTGGATTATTCTCTAGATCTTTCAGCGCATTCGGCTTGTCTGCATTCTCATCGTCAGAGAATTGAACAAACATATAGTCCGGATTCATTTCGCTCAGTTTTTCTAAAGAAACCAACTCCTGGGCTTTTGCCGCCTTGACTTCTTTTGGAGCTGTGAAGCCGAGCTCGCCGTATAATGTGGAATTAAAGAATACGTCTTCCGGATAGATAAAGACATTGCCTTGTCTAATTCTGACAACGAGCGCTTTTGTATCTTTGGCCGTTTTCTCAAGCTTTGTTTTTGCTTCCTTAAGGTCTGCTTCATAATCCGAAATAATCTGCTTCGCTTTATCTTCTTTGCCTGTCAGTTCAGCCAGCAGATTTAAATTGTCTTTCCAGTTTGAAGAAACGTGGGAAACAGGAATCGTCGTCGCGATGTTATCCAGTTTTTTCACCACTTTTTCCGGAAATTTCGTTGAAGCCAGGATGACATCCGGTTTAAGCTCAAGAATTTTCTCCAGATTCGGTTCTGTTTTTTCACCGACGGCAACTGCTTTGTCAGTAATGCTCTTGAACAGGTCCGGGAACTTTCCGGAGAAGGAAATGGCACCGGCCGGGTGAACATCCAGAAGCTTGGCATCTTCCATCGATTCCACGCTTCCCGTAATGACGATTTGTTCGGCCGGGGTCTTCACCTTGTATGTATGATCGAGGTACTCGATGCTTTTCTCAGCTGATGCTGAGCTCTTGCCATCGCCGCCCGCCTTTTCTTTGCTGTTCCCGCATCCCGCTGCGCCAAACGCGAGAAGGAGAATAAATAATAAGATTGATAGTTTTCTCATCTGACTGAGACCCCCTGATTTAATTGATAACTATTATCAATTAAAATTATAGGGTTGCCTCTTCGATAACACCATGGATTATATCCGGCAATCAAAATGGATTTTTTCCGGACAGCAGCCGAACCGCCTGGCGAATGATTCGTTCATGGCTGCATGCGGAATATTCCCGCCAAGGATCTGAATTCACCTGATACACCCGGTGATGCCGCACCGCTTTCAAATCCTGCCATGCAGCCGACTGCTGCAGCTCCCGGTAGAATGCCAGCGTCTCGGGCTCTTTAAAAATGAAAATCATGATGATATCCGGCTGATATGCCGCAATCGTTTCGATGGAGACGGACCGGTCAATCGGTTCTTCCAGCGATACAGCAGGTTCAAAGCCAAGGTCGCCGAAAAATACATCTTGAACAGAGCGGTTATGCGCCAGATAAATCTCGTGTTTATGCAGGCGCAAAAACAAAAAACTTCGGCGTCCGCAGATTGGATAAAGCGTTTCTTTTGCGGTTTCGATGAGACGCTGGTAAGACAGCAGCCATTTCTGAGCCTCCGCTTCTTCATCCAAATGGGATGCGGTCAGCATAAAATGCCTCCTCCATTGTTCCTGTGAAGGCAAAAAGAAGACATCGGCGATCGACTGGAGTTGTTTCCGTTCCTCGTGAGACACGCTGTCCATGCTGATAATGAGCTCAGGGGCAGCCGATGACAATGTCCGCAGGTTTTCTTCCCACGGCTCGTGAAAGCGGTAAGCGCTCAGATGAACCGGAATATCTGCCGCGTAATGTTTATAGTAATACGATGTCCACTTCGGATGCAGAGAAGCTGCGTAAGGAATGAGGTGCAGCGGTATCAGCTGACCGATCGTATTCTGGCCGTAGGCCGCCAGTTTCCTGCGCCTTTTTTTCATATAAACGGTCGGGGATAAGCCCGTATGCTTCTTAAATGTCCTGCTGAAATAAAATTCATCCTGATACCCGATTTGGCTTGAGATTTCCCTCAGCTTGTAGCTTGCTTTTGCCATCAGCTGCTTTGCTTTCGTCATCCGCGTCTCAGTGATAAACTCTGTCACGCTTCGACCGTACAGCTTTTTGAACGTTTCGCTGTAGTGCTTCGCGCTGATTCCGGCCATTTGCGCGAGTTGATCAAGCGTCAGGTGTGCATCTGAATGCTCTTCAATATACTCCTTTGTTTTTCCTATGGCTGATGCGGTGTTTTCGGGATGGGTCAGTTTAGCCGAATAGATATCGTACAAAAGCTGCTGCAGGTCTGCTTGGCATTTCAGCTCCTGGAGTGCTGAAGATGCCGGCCATAAGGCGGAAAGTTCCTGAAGGCGGGAGGCCAGATTTCCGACAGAATGGACATTCATCATCTGAAGGTCGGAAAAAACGTCAGGATCGGTGTCTGCTTCAAGTGTCAGGCGGCGGTCGTCATAGCTGTAGGGCTGCAGCCTGATGAGATACCCGCTGATTTCAGCTGACGAAGCTGTGATTCCGAATGTTTCATAAGGCGGAACAATATACAGCGTTTCTTTTTGGAGCGGACTGCCTGATGCCTGTATATCAATTCTCCCTTCACCCTTCAAGTGAAAGATCAAAACAAAAGAGTCTGCCAGCTGCTGTTCATCCGGAAGATCGCCGGGCTTTCTTATATGATCGACTTGCAAGAGACGATAGAAATAAGAAGATTTCATAGAAAAACCGCCTTTCTTAACACCAGTAATATCACAAAAATAAAAATGCCCCTAAAACAATATGGTAAATTGGTTGCGGGGTTCTGGTCCGGCACAAAATACCAGTTTGCAAGGTGCATTTCACATCACTTATAGCAATATGCTTCTTACGATTTACTATAACACAGTCGCTTTTATTGGGGAATAATGTTGTCAGTGCGGTCATTTGCCCAATGTGCACTTTAAAATATAATAAAAAATCAATACTTATCATTTCAATATCTTTTTGCCTGGTGTATAACTATAGAGAAATGACTATATTTAAAGGGAAGGCGTGACTTCTTATTTTGGAAATGACATCCAGCATGAAAAAATCGCTTGATGCGATTGCAAAATGGGGGAAAATAACCGGCGTTTTTATGATTATCGGCGGAGGCATCTATGCCTTCTTCGGAATTTCTTTGCTTATCATCGGAGCCGCTCCAGGTATGCTGATGATTTTTTCGGGGATCTACCTTATAAAATCGGCAAACGCCGCTCAGAAAATGAGTGATGACATGCCGCAAGAACCGCATGAAGCCTTGCTTGACAACTATGTGAAGTTTATGAAATGGCAATTTTTCTTCTTACTATCCATTATTGTGATCTTTATTTTATGCATAGTCGCCTTTTTCTTCCTCATCTTTTTAGGTATTCTTACTGATTTACACAGCGGATATGATCCTTATTATTATGAATGAAAATCAAAAGCCTGTCTCGGGAATTGATCCCAAGACAGGCTTTTATTATTCGGCTTCACCGACAACAGTGAAACGCTCATTGATATGCTCGCCTTTTTCAGCCTCGTCCACCACTGCAATGGCATAGTCTGCATGAAGATACAGGCTGAGCTACTTGCTTTGTGCCAGATTGTTGAATAAGGATCGTCTTTAAAGAGGTCATTGTTGTCTTAATATCGAAATAAAGAGTGATGGGAGGTTCGTTTCATGCATATCACAACAGAAAGGTTATTGATACGTGAATTTGAATTTAAAGATTGGCAAGCTGTATATGAGTATACATCAGATATTAATGTGATGAAGTATATACCGGAAGGCGTTTTTACTGAAGAAGATGCAAAGGCATTTGTAAATAAAAACAAAGGGAATAACGCTGAAAAATTCCCTGTCATACTAATGGATGAAGATTTACTTATAGGCCATATTGTTTTTCATAAGTATTTTGGTGAACATACATATGAGATCGGGTGGGTGTTTAATCGTAAATATCAAAATAAAGGGTATGCTTCTGAAGCAGCAGAAGCTATCTTGAAATATGGATTTAAAGAAATGAACTTACATAGGATTATAGCTACGTGTCAACCTGAGAATATTCCATCATACCGAGTGATGGAGAAGATTGGAATGAGAAGAGAAGGCTTCTTTAAAAAATGCATTCCCAAAGACAATGAATGGTGGGATGAATATTATTACGCTATTTTAAAGGAAGAGTGGAATTGAACGATGTTGAATTGGCGATACAACAAAATATCACCGATTACTTAGAACATAGTAGCTAAGCGAAGGTGATATATTAAGCGATATGCTTCCCTACATCAACATCATATGGCTGCAGCAAGCTTTGTAGATATGCAGTTTTAGGTGAGCCCTCCCTTTTCATTCTCATCAGTAAGGATAACCGGCATACGATCATGAATGTCCACCATAGGCCTCATAAGGCTGTGTTGTGATGATTGTGGATGTGTCATCAATAATATTTCCTTATTTGTAACAAAATAAGTTACATGTTGATGATGAAACATCATCTCTTATTTAAAAGAGATGAGTTAAGACGTCTTTAAGAGACTTGCTGGCCAATTCGTTCTCCATCGCCTGCTGAACGCTGTGAAACGTTTGGTCAAGCGTTGTTTGAATTTGTCTTCCAACCGGACAGTTTGGATTCGGCTTGTCATGAATCGCAAACAATTCCTCTTGCGGCTGAACCGCGCGGTAAATATCCAGCAGAGATATATCTTCAGGATCTCTTTTCAGGGTTGCCCCGGCCACTCCCGGCCGCGACGTCAGAATACCGCCTTTTTTGAGCTGGCTGATCATGCGTCTGATCACAACCGGGTTCGTATTGACGCTCCCGGCGATCATTTCCGAAGATTCCCGCGGGTTTGCAGCGATTAAAGACAAAATATGAATGGCCACTGAAAGACGGGTGTTCACCATAAGTTTTCACCACCGATGTAATTATTATAGTTACAGGATAAGTTTTTTGTCAACTATTATCATATCCTTAATAATCGTAAGAAAAATAAAATTTTTTCAAACCACCCTCATGTCTCACTTTGGAACTTTTTCATAGGATCTTTCGTATTGATTGATGAAAGGAGTGTTTTCAATGAAAGAGATAGCAGAAGGAAAAGCAGCTTTGGATGTCCGGCTTGAGCCGAATGAAGAGATCAGATCTATTATTCTTTGCGCTTATAACGCGAGACTTTCTGCACGTTACACTCCTTACAGAGGCGTGCTTGCGGCCACTGACAGGCGGCTCATGTTTTATTCTTCTCTGTTTGGCGCCCCTTTTCACCTTGACATCCGCTATGATACCATATCCTCGTTCCGCCGCGAAAAAGGGCTGATAACAGGAGGCGATCACCTCGTCGTGATGAACGACGGGGATCGGGAAGCATTTCAATATTTTAGCGGCTGTGATCCTTTGGAAACATTCATCGAATCCGTTCGAAAGCTAAGGAAACTGCCTGAAGACATCATGCATGTCTGAAAAACGCCGGCTTCGGGTTGTGCCCGCAGCCGGCATACTCAATTATTAATCTCGTACTTCTCCCCATATCTCAGCACTTTATAAATTGCCATTCCATCAGAAAGATGATTTTCGGAATATCTCACAGGAATCAAAGCAAAAAATACATAATAGGTTGAAAAATAAACAAACTGGTAGAAAAAAATATTTTCGGGTATGATGTCTTTGATAATCAGCAGATTGACAATAAAAATAGACGCTAAATTAAACAGCGATCCGCCGGCATAAATCATCGCATTCGTAAAACGGTTATCGTATTTCAGATCTCCGTATTTGCAGAAGGAATCCATGAAGTAAACACTTCTGATTTGCACAGGGCCGATTTTCAGCAATTTTTTGCCCATCCCGATTTCAAGCGAAGATTTCCCGCCGAACAACACCGCCATGACGCTGTGGCCCAAGACATGAAGCACCGACACGGCGGGAAAAACGATCAAGAACGACCAGAAGAATTTGACAATATCCTGCAGTCCGAACATTCAATCATCCTTTCTGTTTCAGCCCATGTTTTTTAAAGAATTTCCGCTTTTCCCCCCGTATCAAACCTGTCAATATGCAAATCAAGCCGGCCTCCGAAGCATAAAAAAAACCGCCCATCTTTTCAATGGACGGCTCTCTCCAAGGCGGTCAATTATCCTCCTATATAGGACATTTCAACCTTTTTCCGCGGAGCCGCTTTTGAAAGAGCGCGGTCGAGCGAATATTGGTCATCGCGATTCCGCCAGACGGTGCCGATCGCCTTTACCAGCTCCTGATCGGTCTGCCCGCTTCTGATCAGAGTTCTTAAATCAAACCCGCTCGATGCGAAAAGACATGTGAAAAGCTCGCCTTTCGCCGATAGTCTTGCTCTGTTGCACGTGCTGCAAAAAGCATCGGATACAGAAGAGATAAAACCGATTTCTCCTGAACCGTCCAGATATCCGTACCGTTTGGCGACTTCTCCTTTGTAGTTCGGGTCGATCTGTTCAACCGGCATGTCTTCATTGATGATCCGGATGATATCCGCTTTTGTCACCACTGACTGACGGTTCCATTCATTTGTGTTCCCGACATCCATAAACTCAATAAACCGCAAGATATGGCCTTTTTCTTTAAAATAGCGGGCCATCGGCAAAATATCCTTTTCATTGACCCCTTTTTGGACGACCATGTTGATCTTGACGCCGAGTCCGGCCTCTTTCGCCGCTTCAATTCCGGCCAGCACCTTGCTGACGGAGACGCCTCTGCCGTTGATCGCTTTGAAACGTTCGTCATCCAGGGAATCCAGGCTGACCGTGACCCGTTTCAGCCCCGCTTTTTTCAGCTTGTCAGCGTAAACCGGCAGCAGAACGCCGTTCGTCGTCATCGCAATATCGCGAATCCCTTTGATCTCCGCAAGCTTCCCGACTAATTCCGGCATATCTTTTCTCATCAACGGCTCGCCGCCGGTGAGGCGGATTTTTTCCACCCCGAACTGATGAACAAACAGCTTGGCCAATCGTTCAAGCTCTTCAAAGGACAACAGTTCGCCTTTTGGCAAAAACGGATAATCCTGTCCAAAGATTTCGGCAGGCATGCAATACGTACATCTTAAGTTGCAGCGGTCGGTGACAGAAATTCTTAAATCCCGAAGCGGCCGGCTTTTCTGATCCAAAACTTGTTCACTGTTGTTGTTCACGCCTGTTGCCTCCTTTATGTTAACTGAATTCGCTCGTGATGCGTATATACATTAAATGACCGGTTCCTGGCAAAACCAATCGTCATGATATTCAGCTCCTCTGCCATTTGAATGGCCAGCTCGGTCGGCGCCGACTTGGAAATGACCGCGGAAACCCCGATTTTTGCGGCTTTAAGCAGCACTTCCGAAGAAATTCTGCCGCTGAACACGATCAGCTTGTCGCGCACAGGGACCTGGTGAAGCAGACAATATCCGTACAATTTATCAAGCGCATTATGTCTTCCGATATCAGATCTGACTGCAATCAGCTTGTCAGTGCTGCACAAAGCGGCATTATGAACGCCCCCCGTATGGCGAAAAAGCTTGCTGTTTTTCTGCATGTCGCGCATCAGCGCCAAACAGTTCTCAGGCGTAATGGTTACGCCGTCAATCGCCGTTTTTGCGGTTTTGACGTCCTGCTGGAAATAAAAATGCCGCCCTTTTCCGCAGCAGGAGCCGATCACCCGCTTCGTGTAATCCTTCAGTACCAGCTTTTTTGAGCTGACAAGGTCGACATATGCGAATCCGAGACTTTCATCTATTGTAAACCTTTTAATCTCATTTTTAAATCGGATCACACCTTCAGACGCGAGAAATCCGATCACCAGTTCTTCCAGGCTGTCCGGCGAACAAACAAGCGTGACAAATTCCTCACCGTTCACCATGACAGTCAGGGGGAATTCCGTTGCCATCTGATCTTCTTGCTGTGTCATCTCTCCATTATCATAACGGAAAATTTTTCGGCTTGTTGTGATGTTTTTCCCCATGAATAAACCCCGCCCCTTTGTTTCTTATCATATCTATTACTATACTCGTCTATCATGCCGTTTCACAACCGTCAGGTCAAATTTGGAAGCTTCATCTTGTTGATAGCTTGAAAACATGATATTATTTTTTAAAAGTTCAAAAAATATACACTTTTCAAATAGACTGCCTTTCTTCGCAGCAACCCCGGAAACCGCTTTCAAACAATCGCTCCCCGGCAGCCTTCTGTCTTTATGACAAGCCTTTCTTTTCCACAGGAGGTTCTCGCATGAAAAAAGTGAAAAACAGGTGGCTCATTGCTTTATGTGCTGTAGGTATTCATTTGTCTATCGGGTCTGTATACGCATGGAGCGTCTTTACAAACCCGCTCGCTGAAACCTTCGGCTGGAGCCTCAGCCAGATCAGCCTGACGTTCAGCATCGCTATTTTATTTCTCGGTCTTTCAGCCGCATTTTTGGGGCACTTCGTCGAAAAGCACGGCCCTAAAAAAGCAGGCATGCTCGCCGCTCTTTTCTTCGGAGCTGGCGTGACGTTTTCAGGCTTCGCCGTTCAGATCGGCTCCCTTCCCCTGCTTTATTTGTTTTACGGCGTCTTCGGAGGAATCGGACTCGGCGTCGGCTATATTACGCCCGTATCTTCGCTTGTTAAATGGTTTCCTGACCGCCGCGGCTTGGCTACGGGGCTAGCCATTATGGGATTCGGATTTGCGGCCTTGATCAGCAGCCCGATCATACAGATGCTGATCTCAGCGGTCGGTATAGCCAATACCTTTTTTATTCTCGGCATTTGCTACTTTCTTGTGATGATGCTGTCTTCGCTTTACCTCGCTCCGCCGGAAGACGGCTGGAAGCCTGAAGGATTTTCAACCGAAAAAAACGGAAAGGCGCAAAGCGCCGATATTTCCCAGCTGACGGCAAATGAAGCCATTAAAACGAAACGCTTTTATTATTTATGGCTGATGCTTTTTATTAATGTTACGTGCGGAATCGCCATCATATCCATCGCTTCGCCGCTGGCGCAGGAAAGTGCGGGCATGTCCGCCGCCGCTGCTGCCGCTCTCGTCGGCGTTTTGGGCGCATTTAACGGCTTAGGGCGGATCGGCTGGGCCTCAGCATCTGATTACATCGGCCGGCCGAATACGTATACCGTCTTTTTCGCTGTACAGCTGATCGCCTTTCCGCTTTTGCCGTTTATTTCTGACAAGGCCGTATTCTCTGTTTTGATGGCATTGATCTATACGTGCTATGGAGGCGGGTTTGCCGCAATTCCGGCTTATATCGGGGACTTGTTCGGAACAAAGCAGCTCGGTGCAATTCACGGATACATTTTAACGGCATGGGCGGCGGCAGGACTTGCGGGCCCGATGTTCTCTTCTTGGGTGCGTGATGCAACAGGAAGCTACAGCCAGAGCCTGACGGTTTTCGCAGCACTGTTCGCCATCGGCCTGTTCATTTCGATCTTCATTAGAACCGACATTAAACAGTTGCGAAAAAAAGCGGCGGTTCATGTCTCAAACTCGATAAAAGGATGATCTGGCAGTATCCGCTGGAAAGGAGAGAATGGAATGGGAAAAACAAAGCATGAAGGTCCGATGAAGCTGAATAAAAAACCCGCGCCAAAACTGTGGGCGTCTTGGGCGCCGCTGGGACTCGGAAAGGTAAAGCCAAAGCATATCAGAGATACGATGAAAACGGCGTGGGACAATAAAGACAACCTTTCGTACGCCTACAGAATTTTGACGCAAGGCGTGTGCGACGGCTGTGCGCTCGGTGTATCCGGGCTCCGTGATCAGACGCTCACAGGGCCTCATCTATGCACGACGCGGCTGAACGTCCTCCGCTTAAATACGATGCCTGCGATCGAGGACAAATGGCTGTCCGCCGACATTGAACAGCTGAGAAAGCTGGATAGCACCGAGCTGAGAAAGCTCGGACGTATCCCTTATCCGCTGTCGAGAAAAAAAGGAGAACGGTCGTTTTCGAGAATTTCATGGGACGAAGCACTCAGCCGAATCGCGGACAAAATCAAATCGATTGATAAACGACAGCTCGCCTTTTATTTAACGGCCAGGGGTATTACGAATGAGGTATACTATACAGCCGCAAAAGCGGCTCGGTTTATCGGCACAAACAACATTGACAACGCCTCGCGGATCTGCCACTCGCCAAGCAAAACGGCTTTAAAAAGGTCCCTTGGCATCGGCGCCTCAAGCTGCAGCTACCGAGACTGGATCGGGACGGATGTCCTCGTCTTCTGGGGATCTGTCGCCGCCAATAACCAGCCGGTGTCAACAAAATACATGTATGCCGCCAAAAAAGCGGGAACAAAAATCATTATGATCAACCCGTACCTGGAACCTTCGATGGAGAAATACTGGATTCCATCGATAGCTGAGAGCGCCCTTTTCGGCACCAAAATCACTGATGACGTATACCAAGTCAATATCGGCGGCGACATTGCCTTTATGAACGGGGTAATGAAGCACTGGTTTGAAATGGAACGGGAGGCCCCCGGTTCAAGCATTGACCGCGCTTTTATCGAAGCACACACAAACGGATTCAATGAGCTTAAACAGCATATCGAAAAACAAAATTGGAAGACGCTTGAAGAGTCATCCGGCATATCGAAAGATAGAATGAAAGAATTCGCCATCTTGCTGGCCCGGGCGAAAACCGGCGTTTTCATTTGGAGCATGGGACTCACACAGCACCGTTTTGCGACCGACAACATTTCACAGGTGGCAAATCTCGCCCTTTTACAAGGATTCATCGGCAGAAAGCATTGCGGCCTTATGCCGATCAGAGGGCACAGCGGTGTGCAGGGTTCTGGAGAAATGGGTGCCGATCCTTTCGTCCTGCCAGGCGGTGATTTTGACGAAGAAACTACCGCACGGATCGAGAAGATTTGGGGCTTTCGAATACCGACTTGGCAAGGCGATACGATCGGCCAGACAATCGAAAACATGCTGCTGCCGAACGAAAGCGAAAGAAAAGTAAAAGTGTTTTATACGAGCGGAGGCAACTTTTTGGAAACGATGCCGAACCCCGATTTTATCAAAAAAGCATTACAGGAAGTTGAGATGAGAGTCCATCAGGACATCATCTTCAATACTTCCACCCTTGTCGATGCCAAAGAAGAAGTTATCATTCTCCCCGCAATGACAAGATATGAACAGCCTGGCGGAGGAACCTCGACCAGTACGGAACGGATGGTCTATTTCAGCCCTGAAATTAAAGGACCGCGCATCGGAGAAGCCCGTTCTGAATGGGAAATTTATATGGATCTTGCCAAACGGGTTCGGCCCGCAGACAAAGAACTGATCCATTTTGACGACGCTGCAGAAATCCGTGAAGAAATCGCTGCTGCCAACCGGAATTATGACGGGATTCAGCATTTAAAAAAACGCGGAGATGTCTTTCAATGGGGCGGCGCCTGGCTTTGTGAAGGCGGGATGTGTCCGACGGCAGACGGTAAGGGTAACCTGATCCCCGTCGATCTTCCTGAAAACAGACAAACTGAAGGACGCTTCCTCGTGACGACAAGGAGGGGAAAACAGTTCAACTCGATGATTTATAGTGAAAAAGATCCTTTCAACGCGGCAGATCGCCGGGATGTCATGATCAATCCAAAAGATGCCGAGGAGCTTTATATTCAAGATGGAGAAGCGATCGTTCTATTCAACCGCTACGGAACTTTCCAAGGCCGGGCAAAATATGCCACCGTACAACGCGGAAACACGGCGGTCTACTGGCCGGAAGGAAATGTCCTGATCCCTAAAGGCGTATACGAAAACCATGCCCGTATTCCGGAATACAACACGGCGGTCATGATTGAAAAGGCGGAGATTTTCCATTCAAGAAAAGATCCGCGCTATGCAGAAAAACGAATCGAAGAACTCGAAATGTCGACAGATTAGCTTAACAGAAGGTCGGGACGGCACTGCGGCCGTCCCGCTCTCGTACGGAGTTACTGAGACAGTTTTACGCCTTCTTCTTTCCATACCTTTTTAAAATCAGAAGCTGAGTCGGCTTCAATCAATTTTCCGCCGCCAGCAGCAGCTACTTTTTTAAGCTTAGCTTTTTCTTTCACGGTTTTCACATCAAGTCCAACAATGTTGACGATTGTTTTAATGTTGGATTTGCGCAGATCTTTCGCTGCCTGAACAGGGTCTCCTCCGCATGTTTCTTCACCGTCTGTCACGATGTAAACATAATTCTTACCATCTTTATCGGCAAGATCTTCTTTTACATCATAAAGAGATTTTGCAATCGGAGACCAGCCTGTAGGCTTGATTCCGCTTAAAGCGTTTTCGAACGAGTTGGAAGAAAACGGCTGCAGATCATAGACGGTTTCCGTCGTACCGCAAGATAGTTCTTTTCCGGAGTTTTTATTGTTGCCTTTATGTCCGAACACATTCAGCATAACATTCGCATCGCTTGAAAGCAGGTCAGCAAAGTCGGTTACGGATTCTTTGGCAATATCAAATTTTCTTTCTCCTTCAACCTTTTGTGCCATGCTGCCGCTTGCATCAAGCACAACTGCAACATTGACATCTTTTTTGCTGTTGTCCGCATTTCCGTCTTCAGCCGCGAAAGCAGCAGCCGGAGCCAATGACAAAAGCATGGTGAACGTTGTTAACAGAGTAAACCTTTTTTTCACCTTTCTCACTTTCCTTTCCGCACTTTTTTTCGGACCGAACTTCCGCATGAGATCTAGTCCACCAACATCGTAAAAGAAGGCTTGATAGAAATAAATAGGCCGGATCTCCTTTTCAAATTCACAAATTCTTCATAATCCTTACGATAATCGACCGACACTTCCACTTAAGTCCTACCAAAAAAGTCCGCTAAAAGACCGTTTTCGTCCCAATAAAACAACAGTTACGACAAATTACCCCTCCAAAGGATTCAGCGGGGTTCAACGTTCTGAAACAATAACTTAATATTTGTAAAGTGTTTTACTTGACTTTTGACAATCTTTTCATCAAAAAAGGAAAGCTGCGGAAACATGTCCACAGCTTTTTTCCAGTTTATTTAGAAAGCTCGATTGCTTCCTGAGTGAAAATTCTTTTGATGTCATTTTTGGTTTTTGCTTGGAAATATTCACCGCCGCCAGCTGCTGCGATGCTTGTCAATTGTCCGTGAAAATCTCCTTCATAATCAAAGCCGATTACGTTGACAACCGCATTAGATTTGCGCAGTTCTGTTGCGACTTTTACCGGGTTGCCTCCACATGTTTCCTCACCGTCTGTCAGCAGATAGACGACGTTTTTCCCGTTGTTGTTCTGCTGGTCAAGCGCGTTTTTGGCATCTTGCAGCGCGTTTGCGATCGGTGTCCATCCAGTCGGTCCGATGCCGTTTAATGAATTGCGGAAGCTTTGCTCGTCATACGTTTGGAATCCGTACACTCCTCTGATTGCATTGCAGGATTGTACTTTTCCGGAGTTTTTATTGTTTCCCTCTGAACCGAAAACCCTCATGAGCACGTTTGCATTTTCAAGCTTTGAACCAAAGCTGAACGCCTCATTTTTGGCAAGCTCGTATTTTGAGACTCCGCCGATCTTTTTAGCCATACTGCCGCTTGCATCAAGCATAATCGCGATGTTAGGCGAATCTTCAGCAACTGTTACCTCCTGTTTTTTCTCAGCTGCAAAAGCAGGTGAACCAAGGCTAAGAACCATAGCGGTCAAAATCCCTAATGTCAGCTTCTTCTTCATTTCTCCCTTTCCCCTTTCTGAAATAAAGTCGTTAACACATTAATATCGTAGAAGAACACCAGGGAGAAATAAATAGGGCATGTCTCCTTTTCCTCGTTATTCATTTCAGCATACAACAAGCAGATAAAATAGACTTTATAGCCTGTGAACCCTTATATTGACAAGAGATTCACGGCCTTTTGACGCTGTTCAGCAAGCCCTCCGGCACATGATTCTTGAAATATTTGTATAATATTTTGGCGCACATCAACTTCATGAGAATGCCAAATTTGATGACATTCAAAAAGACGCCGCCAATGAGGCAGACGTCTCTTTATTATTTTTTCGCCATGTATTTATTTAAAAATTCATCAGCATTGGATACGGCTGTTCCTTTGTAATAATACTTGACGATGGCTTCCGCTTTCTTGCCGTCTTTCGCCATATAATGTGCGCCGTATTGGCTCATTCCTACTCCATGTCCAAAACCCCTCGTCGTGACGGTAATCTGATTCCCGTCGCGTTTCCAATCAAAGTCTGCCGATTTGAGGCCGAGCTTTTCACGAATATCTCTTCCCTCAAGCTTCTTTCCATTAATGACGGCAGTCGCTACGCGTTTTCCCGGCGTTCTTTCAGTGATCTTCCCAATGCTGTTTGAGCTGGGCAGCTTCACGCCGAGCTTTTGTTCAAATTCAGTGACAGTAAACGTTTTGTGGTTCAGGAATTTCGGCGACTTTGTATCCCAGGAGCTTTTCACGCTTTGCAGGTACGGAATATCACTTGTCCAATAAGCCCCCGCATTCTCGGTGTACCCGTTGCTCGTCGAGAAAAACGAAGCGTCAATTGGCTTATGGTCATAGGTTAAAATTTTGCCTTGCGTACTGGCGACAGCTTCGGTCACTTTTTTGATTTTCCAATCGTAATCTTTCTTCCACAGCCTGCGGAGCTCTTCTTTGTTTTTATACACCTGGAACATCTGCGTATCATCGACGAGCGAGCCCTTCGGCGATCGGACAGCCTGCTCTGATACCATTTGCCTCACAATATATGTGCGGGCCGCGAGCGCTTGTGCTTTTAAAGCTTCGATATCGAAATCAGCCGGCATTTCCGAAGCAACGACACCAATGACATACTCTTCAAGCGGAATGTCTTCAACTTTCCGGTCAGCCGTTCTGTAGACCGGAATTGAAACGGGAGACTCTTTTAAGGTGACTTTCTTTTTTTCCTCGTGTTGCTGAGCGTGCTTTTCTGTTTTGATTGCCCCCGGTCCCCCGTGAAAAGGGAGGACAAGCAGTGTTGGTATGAGTAAAATCAGCATGCAGATTCCTGCTAGTACAATAAATAGCTGTTTCAAATCAGTGCCCCCATTTCTGTTTTGTCTCTTTCATTTTATGGGCGGGGACAAGCTAATATGACTGTACTTTTCAACTGCGGCTGCGTATTTTAAAAACCATTCTTGTGCATAATGATAGATATGGGAGGCATACTGATATAGAATACTTGAAACATAAAAATCAGTATGCCGGATGACATACTGATTTCA
This sequence comes from Bacillus paralicheniformis, assembly GCF_001042485.2. Taxonomy (GTDB): domain Bacteria; phylum Bacillota; class Bacilli; order Bacillales; family Bacillaceae; genus Bacillus; species Bacillus paralicheniformis. The sequence continues at coordinate 457,311 of NZ_LBMN02000004.1, read as the reverse complement.
CGTTGATTTATGCGTTTAAATCGGATACAACTTCTTTATTTTTAATATGAACCGCTTCTTCATCGTTAACGCGCTCAATATCAGCACCGATACCGGCAAGTTTTTGGTGGAAGTTGACATATCCCCGGTCTAAATGTTTTAATTCGGTTACGCGCGTATGACCGTCAGCGACAAGGCCAGCAAGGATAAGAGCTGCGCCGGCGCGAAGATCCGTTGCGGCCACCTCAGCACCTTGAAGCTGCACAGGACCATTAATAATGACAGAACGGCCTTCGATTTTAATATCTCCGTTCATACGGCGGAATTCTTCCGCATGCATGAAGCGGTTCTCAAAGACGGTTTCTGTGATCATGCTGGTTCCATTTGCGCGCATCAAAAGAGCCATCATCTGAGACTGCATATCAGTCGGGAAACCTGGATGTGGCATTGTTTTTAAATCAATAGGCTTCAATTCAGAAGGACCGATGATCCGAAGACCGTCTCCTTCTTCCATGATTTGAACGCCCATTTCTTCCATTTTCGCAATTAAAGATGTTAAGTGCTCAGGAACCGCTCCCTTTACCAGTACGTTCCCTTCGGTAATCGCAGCGGCAACCATGAACGTACCCGCCTCGATCCGGTCAGGAATAATGGTATGTTTTGCACCATGAAGCGCCTTAACGCCTTCAATTTTAATGGTGCCTGTACCGGCACCCCGAATTTTACCGCCCATTGCATTGATATAGTTAGCCAGATCAACGATTTCAGGCTCTTTAGCAGCATTTTCGAGCGTTGTCGTGCCCTCAGCCAAAGCTGCAGCCATAATCAGGTTTTCAGTTGCTCCGACACTAGGAAAATCAAGATAAATTTTTGCGCCTTGAAGGCGGCCTTCTACAGTCGCTTCAATAAAGCCGTTTCCGACTTTAATTTTTGCACCCATTGCCTCAAAGCCTTTCAGATGCTGATCGATCGGTCTTGAACCGATTGCACATCCTCCAGGCAAAGCCACTCTCGAGTGACCTGTGCGAGCAAGAAGCGGACCCATCACCAATACAGATGCGCGCATTTTACGAACATATTCAAACGGAGCTTCCGTAGACAAAGTGCGAGATGCATCAACCGTTACTGTATTATTTTCAAAATGTACACTTGCGCCTAAATGACGTAACACTTCGTTAATCGTATATACATCGGAGAGCGTAGGCACATCACATATTACGCTTTTTTCTTCACTGGCTAATAAAGATGCAGCGATAACTGGTAAAACGGCATTTTTTGCTCCTTCAACTTTGACTGTGCCGTTTAACTTTCGACCGCCGCGGACGATGATTTTTTCCAAGGTATTCCCCTCCGCGTCCCAATTTCTCTATATTAATATTCAGTCGTGACGATTGGTGTGCCAACCGTGACGGTAAGTTTTTCGCCCATTCCCGCATTTCTAAGCGAGACTTGCAGATTCATACGGTGTTTTTCTGTCTTGATGGATTCTTTCCACTCGTTAGTGTAAGCAGAAATAGAAACGAAATTTGGTTCGATTAAATCTTCAACTGACTTTGCATCAAATTCATGTACTAGTTCATTTGCTTTTTTTTGCAAAACAACATTCATCATACCATTTAAATGGCCCTTTAGACAAGTAAAAATTGCGGTCTTTTCTCGCATTATGTCGAATGCATCCCGTTCAAACTGCTTATATGTAGTATTCCAGTTTTCCCGTGGTCCCGCGCCTTTTTGCTCATACAATAAATACGAAACAAGTCTCTGGTTTTTGTGGGTGGATACCAAATGTATTTTGGAATTGATGTGATTTTTTTTGTCCTGAAAAACACCTGTTGCTTTAACTGTATCATCGTCTTCCCGCGTTATAGTCCATTGATATTGTCGATGCTGTTTCTTGAAATGTTTCAGTTTTGCAAAAAAATCTTTTTCACTTAGGGTAAGCTGCTTTTTTGTGTGCAGGGTCCATTCTTCAAGCTCGACATCATGGCGGCTCAAACCTTCCGCCAGCTGTTCCAGCGGCGTATTGCCCGCTGCTTCAAGCGATTGAAAGACATGAACAATTAAAAATAAAACCACAATAAAAATGAGGGCATTAACCGTTTGTTTTGTCTTCATTCCGCATCATCCTCTCCTACTCTCCATTGTTGACGGATCGTAGGAAAAGCATACGTGGAAAAACAAGGTCCCCCGGTGATTTTGCGGAATGCGGCGTTACCCACATTTGTCCATTCCCAAAAATTCTTTTACTCAATCATGAAAATAAATTTTGAAGCTGTCTGGAATAATAAAGATAGTCCAGGAAAAAATTGCTGACGGTGGAGCCGACGGCGATTGTAATGATGATCATTAACACCCTCGCCTGAATGACTTTTCCTTTCCTGATAAGCGGATCAATATTGACCGCCAGAAGAGCCCACCAAGTCAATGCAATAAAAAAAAGATGAACGATGATACTGACAGCAGCCTGTTGTCCGATCTCTTCCATTATTGATGACGCCTCCTTACGTTCCAGCCGGTTTGGTGGCTCCGGCCTGCCTAGTCTCTTCTGCTGTGGGATAAAGGAATAATGCCGGTCATTTCAAGTCATTTTAACAGTTTTGATGTTTCATGTTAAGACGTTCATGGATAGAACTTTTTCCCATAGATGGAGTGATCCTCTGTTGCCTGAGGCCAATGTTGAGGAGTTTGCTTGAATGTCTTACATCCTCTTTCTGGCGGAAGAGAACATAGCTTACTATTTTGTATTATAGATAGATTCAAACTAAAAAGGCGAACAATTTGTGAACTTTTTTCAACATTTTCAATTCTGTTTAATCATGAATATAAAAGAACCCTTCCCATCCTTAATATGGGAAGGATCCTCATCTTTATCTCGCAACATCCAACCGGTTAATCGCGCGTTTTAAAGCAAGCTCTGCCCGAATAATGTCAACATCTGGCGTATGCTTTTGCAAACGTTCCTCGGCACGCCGTTTAGCGGCCAAGGCGCGTTCTTTGTCAATTTGTTCAGATGTTTCCGCCGTCTGGGCCAGAATGGTGACATGGTCAGGGCGGACTTCAACTATGCCCCCGCTGACGGCAACCAGCTCAGTTTGACCGTCTTTTTTCAGACGGACTGCAGCAATTTTTAGCGGAGCAACCGTCGGAATATGGCCGGGTAAAATACCAAGCTCACCGCTCTCTGCTCGAACGCTTACCATTTCTATATCCGCATCGTATACTGGGCCGTCGGGAGTAACGATATTGACTTTTAAGGTCTTCATGCTTTTACCCTCCTAGGACCAGATTATACTTCTACACCCATTTCTTTCGCTTTTTCGACAACTTCTTCGATTCGGCCGACAAGACGGAAAGCGTCCTCTGGAAGGTGATCATACTTACCTTCAAGGATTTCTTTAAAGCCTTTTACCGTTTCTTTGACAGGAACGTAAGAACCTTTTTGTCCTGTAAACTGTTCAGCTACGTGGAAGTTTTGCGATAGGAAGAACTGTACGCGGCGCGCACGGCTGACGACAAGCTTATCATCGTCAGAAAGCTCATCCATACCGAGAATCGCAATGATATCCTGAAGCTCTTTATAGCGCTGCAGGATTTGCTGTACTTGGCGGGCCACTTGATAGTGCTCTTCTCCGACGATTTCTGGCGCAAGTGCACGAGAAGTTGAAGCCAGAGGGTCAACCGCAGGGTAAATACCCATTTCAGACAGCTTACGCTCAAGGTTTGTTGTCGCATCCAAGTGAGCGAACGTTGTTGCCGGTGCCGGGTCAGTATAGTCATCGGCAGGAACGTAGATCGCCTGAATCGATGTAACGGAACCGACATTTGTAGAAGTGATCCGTTCCTGAAGCTGACCCATTTCAGTTGCAAGCGTCGGCTGATAACCAACCGCAGACGGCATGCGTCCAAGAAGTGCAGATACTTCAGATCCGGCTTGAGTGAATCGGAAGATGTTATCGATAAAGAACAATACGTCCTGGCCTTCTTTATCACGGAAATGCTCTGCCATTGTAAGTCCTGTCAAGGCAACGCGCATCCGCGCACCAGGCGGCTCGTTCATCTGACCGAAGACCATTGCCGTTTTGCCGATAACGCCGGAATCTTTCATTTCATAGTAAAGGTCGTTTCCTTCACGCGTACGCTCGCCGACACCCGCGAATACAGAGATACCGCCGTGCTCTTGAGCGATGTTGTTGATTAGCTCCTGAATCAAGACGGTTTTTCCAACTCCCGCTCCTCCGAAAAGACCGATTTTTCCGCCTTTAATATATGGAGCGAGCAAGTCGACGACTTTAATACCCGTCTCTAGGATTTCAACCTCGGTTGATAGCTGATCAAATGTTGGAGCTTCTCTGTGAATCGGATCTTTGGCAGCATCAGCCGGAAGCGGCTCATCCAAATCGATGTTTTCCCCGAGTACATTAAATACGCGGCCGAGTGTCACGTTTCCGACCGGAACGGAGATCGGCTCTCCCAGGTCGATGGCTTCCATTCCGCGTGTAACACCGTCAGTTGAAGCCATTGCAATCGTCCGAACTGAATCATCACCCAAGTGAAGCGCTACTTCAAGGGTAAGTTCGATATCTACTTCATTCTCGTTCTGCGCTTTATGTGTAACTTTAATCGCATTATATATTTCAGGCAAGTGACCGTCTTCAAAACGAACGTCTACGACCGGTCCCAATACCTGGCTAACGCGTCCTTTTTTCATCTCTATCCCTCCTGACAAGCTTTTTCTATTCTAAGGCAGCTGCACCGCCGACAATTTCCGTAATCTCCTGCGTAATCGCCGCCTGACGAGCACGGTTGTAAGACAGTTCGAGGTCAGCGATAAGCTCTTTCGCATTGTCCGTTGCGTTTTTCATCGCTGTCATCCGCGCAGCATGTTCACTCGCTTTACTGTCCAGAATCGCGCCGAAAATCAAGCTCTCAGCGTACTGAGGCAGAAGCACTTCCAAAATTTCTTCTTCGTCCGGTTCAAATTCATAGGAAGTTCTTTTTTTGTTTGGCGCGATATCTGATAATGGCAGCAGCTTTTTCTCCGTCACCTCTTGAGAAATCGCGCTGACAAAGTGGTTGTAGAACAAGTAAAGTTCATCAAATGTCTCATCGATAAACATTTGTATCGTACTGTTCGCCAAATCCTTAATTTCTGGAAAGGAAACTTCGTCCCTGATGCCGGTCATTTCGGAAATAACCGGGATGCCGCGTTTTTTGAAGAACTCGCGTCCCATTTTTCCGATCGCGATGACCGTATATTCGTCTTTTGACTGATGGTGCTCCTGGATTTTCTGGTACGCTTTGCGGAGAACGTTAGCGTTAAAAGCACCGGCAAGTCCGCGGTCAGATGTGATGACCAGATAGCCGGTCCGCTTCACGGGACGGCTCGACATCATCGGATGCGTTCCGGTGTATCCAAGCGCAATATCAGCAACGACTTCCTGCATTTTCTCCATGTATGGAACGAACGATTTCGCTTTACTCTCAGCGCGGTTCAGCTTTGAGGCAGAAACCATTTGCTGAGCTTTGGTGATTTGACTCGTTTTTTTATTTGAAGTAATTCTGGATTTAATATCCCGTAATGAGGCCAAAAGGTTTCACCACCTTTTTGTTTTCAAATTCACTCCGAATTTACGTGAAAAAGAGAGAAAAAGAAGATCTTTTTCTCACTTCAAATGTTTAGTTGCTAGGTGCAAACGTACGTTTAAAGCCTTCGATCGCAGCCTTCATGTCCTCGTCGGCCGGAAGGTTTCCTGTCTGAGCAATTGAATCAAGGAGATCTTTATGGTTTTGATCAAGGTACATAAAGAACTCTTCTTCAAAGCGTCTGATGTCCTCTACAGGCACATCATCAAGGAATCCGCGGGTCAGGGCATAAAGAATGGCAACCTGCTTTTCGACGCGGAGCGGCTGGTTCAGATCCTGTTTCAGAACTTCCACTGTACGGGCTCCACGGTTCAGCTTGGCCTGCGTCGCTTTATCAAGGTCAGATCCGAACTGTGCAAATGACTCAAGCTCGCGATAAGATGCCAAGTCAAGACGAAGCGTACCGGCTACTTTCTTCATCGCTTTGATTTGCGCAGATCCGCCGACACGGGATACCGATAATCCAGGGTTGACGGCAGGGCGCACGCCTGAGAAGAACAAATCAGACTGCAGGAAGATCTGTCCGTCTGTGATTGAGATGACGTTTGTCGGAATATAGGCTGAAATGTCGCCAGCCTGCGTTTCAACAAACGGCAATGCTGTTAAAGATCCTCCGCCTTTAGCGTCGCTCAGTTTCGCAGCGCGCTCAAGCAAGCGGGAGTGCAGGTAGAATACATCTCCAGGGAATGCTTCACGGCCTGGAGGACGACGCAGAAGCAAGGAAAGTTCACGATAAGCCGTCGCTTGTTTTGAAAGGTCGTCATACACAACCAGCACGTGTTTTCCGTTGTACATGAATTCTTCACCCATCGTAACACCCGCATACGGCGCTAGATACAATAGCGGTGCAGGCTGTGAAGCGGAAGCTGTGACAACGATGGTATAGTCAAGAGCGCCTTTTTTGCGCAGCGTTTCAACGACACCGCGAACAGTCGATTCTTTCTGACCGATCGCAACATAGATACAAATCATGTCCTGATCTCTTTGGTTCAAGATCGTGTCAATCGCAATCGATGTTTTACCCGTCTGACGGTCACCGATGATCAGCTCACGCTGACCGCGGCCGATAGGAATCAGCGCATCGATCGGTTTAATTCCCGTTTGAAGCGGTTCATGAACGGATTTACGATCCATAACACCAGGTGCCGGGCTTTCGATCGGACGGGTTTTGCTTGTGAGAACCGGGCCCATTCCGTCTACAGGCTGACCGAGCGGATTGACAACGCGGCCGAGCAGCTCTTCACCGACGGGAACTTCCATGATCCGTCCGGTTCTTTTGACTTCGTCACCTTCACGGATGTCTTTGTAAGGTCCCAAAATAACGATACCTACGTTTGATTCTTCAAGGTTCTGAGCTAAGCCCAGCACACCGTTTGAAAATTCGACAAGCTCACCTGCCATACAGTTATCAAGGCCGTGCACGCGTGCGATACCGTCACCGACCTGAATTACCGTACCTACGTCGTGAACTTCTATTTCAGACTGATAATTTTCAATTTGCTGTTTAATAAGAGTGCTAATTTCTTCAGCTTTGATGCTCACTTAGGTTTCACCCCTTCTTTCGATTTTCGCCTGCTAATTGACGTTCTATCCGGTCAAGCTTTCCTCTTACACTGCCGTCATAAATACGGTTCCCGATGCGGATTTTTACTCCGCCGATCAGATCCGGATTCACTTCGTTTCTGACGCGCAGTGAAGCGGCGCCTGCTTCTTTTGCAAACACTTGAGAAAAAGAGGAAATTTCCTCTTCACTGAGCGGTTTTACAGAGTATACGATCGCGTCTTCCGTCCCGCGGAACCGGTTCGCCATTTTAACATAATCGTCCGCGAGATCCGGGACGATTGACGTGCGGCTGCGGTCAACGAGAAGATAAAGCGTATGTAAGACTGCAGTCGAAACAGATCCGAACGAGTCTTTTAAAATCTGCTTTTTCTTTTCAGCGGGCACTTTAGGATGACTCAGAACGGCATTGAGGTCTTTATGATCAATAAATATCTTCTTAACGACGGTCAGCTCTTCTTCTATTTCATTGACCTTCTTGGATTCAAGGGCAATGTCAAACAAAGCGGCTGCGTAGCGTTTGGAGACAGCTGATTGGCTCATCGGCTTTCTCCCACTTCTTTAAGATAGTCTTGGATCAATTTTTCCTGGGCTTGTTCGTCAAGCTCTTTTTCGATCACTTTCGAAGCGATCATCACAGACAGTGATGCAACCTGCTCACGCAGCGCGCTGACAGCCTGGTCTCTTTCTTTGACGATCTCGCTTCTGGCTGATTCTTTCATGCGTTCTGCTTCCTGGCGCGCAGCCTTGATGATTTCATCCTTTTGCTGTTCTCCCAGTTTTTTCGCGTTTTCAATCAGAGAATGGGATTCTTCACGCGCTTCTTTCAAAAGCGCCTGCTGCTCTTCAATGAGCTTCTTCGCTTCTTCATTCTTTTTCTCGGCAGAGGAAATCTCTCCGGTAATGTAGTCTTCACGCTCTTTCATTATATTTAATAGCGGCCCTAAAGCGTATTTCTTCAAGAGCGCTAACAAAATCAGCATGGCAACAAGCTGGAACAGCATAGTTCCGGCATTAAACCCTACTCCTGCACCCATAACCTGTGGTAAAAAAGACATCGAATACGGCAACTCCCTTCTTGCAGATTATCTCTCCGAGGCCATCGAAAAAATGTTCTCCCTCTTTTTTCAAGAGGTTGTTTCTTCCGGCCGTTATGACAGTTCAAGCAACCATAAAGCAATGGCGAAGGCCTCTTGCAGTGATCTTCGCCATTTTACTAGTTATATAAGTTTTTAGCCGAAGAATGCTAAGAACGCGATAACAACAGCGATAATCGGAAGGGCCTCAACCAATGCTACCCCGATGAACATAAGCGTTCTTAATTCTTTACCAGCCTCAGGCTGACGTGCGATTCCTTCTACTGTACGTGATACGATAAGTCCGTTACCAATACCTGCACCAAGTGCACCTAATCCAATTGCGATTGCAGCTGCTATTAAATTCATGAAAAAGTTCCTCCTTTAAATTGTTATCCTTTTCGGATATGTCTTGTTTTTAGTGTTCATGACTTACTTTGTGAGACATGTAAACCATTGTTAACATCGTGAAGATGAATGCCTGGATTGTACCTACGAACAAGCTGAACGCCTGCCATAAGATCATCGGCACAACCGCTCCAATGGTTCCAACCAGCCCCATGAAAATGCTTTGAGAATAGAAGTTGGTTGCCATTCCGGCAAGAAGGCCGAGCAGAATTTCGCCGGCGAAAATATTACCGTAAAGACGCAATCCCAATGTTAATGTATTCGCAAATTCTTCAATAATTTTGAGCGGCACTAAATACGGAATTGGTCTGAAGAAATCTTTGGTATACTCCCCCAACCCTTTTCTTTTCACTCCGTAGTAATGAGTGAGGCCTACTACCATGACGGCGAGGGTTAAAGTAACCGCCGGATCGGCTGTCGGGGATTTCCACCATAATTCATGGCCTACTGTAATGGAAAACGGAAGGCCGAGCATGTTGGCAACAAATATGTACATCAGCAGGGTTATGCCAAGGGCGAGAAAGTCTCTGCCGACTTTAAGATCCATTGTGCTGCCGATAATATTGCGAACAAAGTCGACAATCCACTCCATAAAGTTCTGGGCTTTCGTCGGCCGGATCGCAAGTGTTCTTGTGGTCAGCACCGCTATCAGAAAGACGATGATGCTTGTCACAGTAATCATTAAGATACTTGATACATCAAAGTTAAGGCCTAAAAAGTTAACAACTCTTGATTCGTGCAAAGGGTCTTCACCTCTCTTCCATTGATGAACGTTTTAGCTGGATAAAGGAATCTATCATAATGACAGGATAAATTGTCATCAACCCCACAATGACGCCTGCCAAATGAATATATTCAGGGTATTTATAAGCAATGGCCGCCGCGATAATGGCGTTGCACAATCTGGAAGCAGTCCCGAGAGAACGGATCATTTTGCCTTTTGCCACTGCTTTATCGAAGGCCTGCATCCTTTTGGTCAGCAGCCAGAGATTGAAATAGCTGAAAACAGTGCCGGTAATCAGGCCTAAAAAAATCGCCTGAAATGGCAGAAATCCATAGCCTAACACGCAGACTGCTAAAATATATAGGACATATTTTTGTTGCCTACGGAATGAAAGACTCGCATCGGTCATCAAATACGCTCCTGATGTGAAAATTTTAAATCTATCTTACGATTACGGTAAACTAGGCGGTCTGACCATTTTACAGAACGTAGTGTTCTGTTCAAGACTTCACACACTCCGAAAATTCTCGGGCCGGTGATCTGTCTGTCGCCTGCAAATATGGGGTTTTCAAAGGATTTTAACAGAGGACTGGTCATTATGATAACCGCTATGAAAACCTTATCATAATAGCCTATTTTAGCATACAATAGCCCCCCTGAGGTGTCAATCTGTTTAAAGTTAAAAAACTATTCATAATCACAGCGTCTCTCACAAAATGTTCACAAATTCGCCCCATTTAAGACGCACACATGTTTAATTATGGTATAAAACACAAAAAAAGAAAACCCTTTTTCAGGATTTTCTTACATTATTTCGTTCCGAACATGCGGTCTCCGGCGTCGCCCAATCCGGGAACGATATATCCTTTTTCATTTAGTTTCTCATCCAAAGCGGCAATGTAAATGTCAACATCAGGATGATGCTTCTGAACTTCGTCTACACCTTCCGGAGCAGCGATCAGACACATAAAACGGATATTTTTTGCGCCGCGTTTCTTCAAGCTGTTCAGTGCCTCTACCGCCGAACCTCCGGTAGCCAGCATCGGATCGACGACGATGAATTCGCGTTCTTCAACATCGGATGGAAGCTTGACATAATATTCAACAGGCTTCAATGTTTCAGGATCACGGTAAAGCCCGACATGTCCGACTTTTGCAGCGGGAATCAGCTTCAAAATTCCGTCTACCATTCCCAGTCCCGCTCTTAGAATCGGAACAACCCCGAGTTTTTTTCCGGCGATGACGTTTGACTTTGCCATTTGCACAGGAGTTTCTACATTCACTTCCTCCAGCGGCAGGTCCCGCGTAATCTCAAATGCCATCAGCGTTGCAACCTCATCAACAAGCTCTCTGAATTCTTTTGTTCCGGTCTCTACATCCCGGATGTATGTAAGCTTATGCTGTATAAGAGGGTGGTCAAACACATATACCTTTCCCATATCCGTTTTCAGCTCCTTTTTTTCACACACTTCTATTGATTCTACATAAAAAAACAGCTTGTTTCAACAAAAATCAGGAGACAATTTTATGAAAAAAGCCGCCCCTTTTGGGAGCGGCACAAATATCTTAGTAATCAAGCCCGGTATATAACGGGTATTTGCTTGTCAGCGCTTCTACGCGCTGTTTTGCTTCTTCCAGCTTCGCTTCGTCTTCATGGTTTTTAAGGGCAAGCGCGATGATCGCTCCCACTTCTTCGATCGCTTCCAGATCAAAGCCGCGGCTTGTCACGGCTGCTGTACCTACGCGGATTCCGCTCGTTACGAAAGGTTTTTCAGGATCATAAGGAATCGCGTTTTTGTTGACGGTGATGCCGACTTCATCAAGAACATTTTCAGCCACTTTTCCGGTCATGCCGAGAGAGCGCAGGTCGACCAGCACAAGATGGTTATCCGTTCCGCCTGATACGAGCTCGATGCCCTCTTTTTTCAATGTTTCAGCCAAGTGCTTCGCATTATTGATGACATTTTGGGCGTATGTTTTGAATTCGTCTTTTAAAGCTTCGCCAAAGGAAACAGCCTTTGCAGCGATCACGTGCATTAACGGTCCGCCTTGAATTCCAGGGAAGATCGACTTGTCGATTTGCTTTGCAAACTCTTCACGGCAAAGAATCATGCCGCCGCGCGGTCCGCGAAGCGTTTTATGAGTTGTCGTCGTCACAAAGTCAGAGTAAGGAACAGGATTCGGGTGAAGACCTGCTGCTACAAGTCCGGCGATATGCGCCATGTCTACCATCACATAGGCTCCGACTTCATCAGCGATTTCGCGGAACTTTTTAAAATCGATGGTGCGCGGATACGCGCTTGCCCCGGCCACGATCAGCTTAGGCTTATGTTTAAGCGCTTTTTCACGTACATCTTCGTAGTCAATATACTGCGTCTCTTTATCAACACCGTATTCAACGAAATTGTACTGAACACCGCTGAAGTTGACAGGGCTGCCGTGCGTTAAATGTCCGCCGTGAGCAAGGTTCATTCCCAATACGGTGTCACCGTGCTCTAAAATCGTGAAGTATACCGCCATGTTCGCTTGTGCGCCGGAATGCGGCTGAACGTTGACGTGCTCGGCGCCGAAAATCTGCTTGGCGCGGTCGCGCGCGATATCCTCTGCGACATCTACATGCTCACATCCGCCGTAGTAGCGTTTACCAGGATATCCTTCCGCATATTTATTTGTTAAAACCGAGCCTTGAGCTTCCATAACCGCTTCGCTTACAAAGTTTTCAGAAGCGATCAGCTCAATCTTCGACTGTTGACGTTTCCGCTCATCTTGAATGGCGCTAAAAACTTGTTCATCTTGCGCAGGTAAATGTTTCATCAGCGAGATCCTCTCCTATCTGTTTCCATTTCGTTAATTATACCATCTCATTGTACACGGTTTTTCATGCAAATGTAAGAGATTATTTTTAAAAATCGTTTTTTATTATTGGAAAAACCGAATATTAAACGAATAGACAAATCATATAGTTCGACATATCATTTGTTCAAAAAATTATTTTAATAAAGAAAAAAAGCCTGTCCGGCTCTTCCCCCCCGCTTCTTCCGCTACTCCGCTTCATAGACGGCGCGAACGCCTCCAATCAGCTTCGGCCTTGTCCGCGCAAGCGTCACATGCGCTTCACCCAGCTGTTTTTGAGAGACGCGGACAGGAACGGCCACAGGCTTTAAATGCATCCCTATAAACGTGTCGCCGATGTCGACCCCCGCATCGGCCTCTATTTGTTCAACAAGGACAGGAGCCTTCATATGTTGATAGGCATATGAAGCCATGGAACCCCCCGCTTTCGGAACAGGAACAGCAAAAACAACGGGAAGACGGTATGCTTTCGCCGTTTCTTCCTCGACAACCAACGCCCTGTTTAAATGCTCGCAGCATTGAAAAGCAAGGGCGACTCCTGTTTGATCCCTGAGCTCTTCTAAGCCTTTGTAGACCGCTTCAGCGATTTGTCCGCTTCCCGAAGTGCCGATTCGCCTTCCGGCCACCTCGCTTGTGCTGCATCCGATGACGACGATGTGGCCGTCGCGTAAATTTGCCTGCTGATGAAATTCATCTAATATAGAACGCCATGTTTGTTCGAGATTCTTCATGATTGACGACACCCTTTATTCATGCTTGTCTTCATAATCGGCGATTTTTCCGATGCGGACAGCGTGCCGCCCGGCTGAAAACTCAGTCGTAAGCCAAACCTTTGCAATCTCTCTCGCTAAACCAGGGCCGATCACCCGTTCACCCATCGCAAGAACATTCGTGTCATTGTGCTCTCTTGTCATTTTCGCGCTGAAAACGTCGTGGACAAGGGCGCAGCGGATGCCTTTTACTTTATTGGCGGAAATGCTCATGCCGATTCCTGTTCCGCATATTAAAATGCCTCTGTCAGCTTCCCCGTCCGCCACTTTTTGCGCGACCGGAAACGCATAATCCGGGTAGTCCACAGATCCTGAACCGCATTCGCAGCCGTAATCTTCGTATTCGATGTTCAATTCATCCATCAATGCCATAATTTCTTTTCTGATATTGATTCCGCCGTGATCTGAAGCAATGATTACTTTCATTGGAATGACTCCTCCTCGTTTGATGTGCCGCCAAAAGTCTCGTGCAGACCGTTAAGCAGTATACAGCCGCTATATATTTCTGATTGATCATGTCTATTGTACCCGCTGCCGCTCGATTTGCAAACGCTCCTTAGCTTCTATTCCCGAGATTTTCCCGCCAGCATTTCTGCCAATTTTTTCAGCAGCTGCTCCAGCTCATCTCTCGTTTTTTGATAGTCGCTGAGAGATCCGCCGAACGGGTCAATGATGTCCCCGCTTTCTCCTTTGACATACTCTTTCAGCGTATAGATTTTATCTCGGCTCTTTGAAAATTCATGTACTGCCACCTGTTTGTGCTGCTCCGTCATCGTCAACACGAGATCCGCCCATTCAACCTTCTCCTCGGAAAGCTGTGAAGATGTATGATTCAGAGCGATGTTTTTTTCAAAAAGCGCTTCGACTGCATATAAAGAAGCTTTTCCGTTTTCAGGAGCAAACAACCCGGCAGATTTGACGGAGACATCCAGTTTTTTTTCGGCAGCCGCAGATTTAAAAAGCGCTTCCGCCATCGGGCTGCGGCACGTATTTCCAGTACAGACAAATAGTATGTTCAATCCTGTTCACTCCTTTGTTCATATTATAAAGGATTCAGCCGGAAAATAATAAAATCCGCTCCAGAAATCAAAAAAGAGAGGATCTCTCCCCTCTTTTTCTAAGTTTCATTATGTTATGCAAAGTGGGAAAAAGATTTTCTCCTCTTTCAATTAAATGGGCAGCAAAAGCTTCAGGCCGAAGCTCAGTAGGATGGCTCCTCCGAGCGCTTCGCTGTAAGCTCCAAGCCACGTTTGAACCTTTTTTCCAAGCAGCAGACCCGCCCAAGTTAACACCATGCTGAACAAACCGAACAAAAAGATCGTTAATAGCGGTTTCGTCCCGTAGAGGCCGAGGCTGAGACCGACTGAAAAGCTGTCGAGGCTGACGCCGACGGCAAAAATGAATAAGCCGAAGCCGTGCGGAGAGATGATCTGCTCCCCGCTTTTATTAAAAGATGCGGCAATCATCTGAATGCCCAGCACCAATAAAAGCGCTCCTCCAAGATACCCCGCAAGCGCACCAAGCGCGCCCGAAAGAAACTGTCCCGCAATCATACCGCCAAGCGGCATGATGACATGGAACAATCCAATAATGACGCCGATTTGAAAGATTTGGTTCCTTTTCAGCTTGGCCATTCCCATTCCAAGACCGACTGAAAAGGCATCCATGCCGAGTGCAAAAGCCATGATCGAGAGCGTCAGGATTTCGCCTATTAACACATCAACATTCATGCAATTCCCCCTTGGACACGCCAGCTTTTCTAGCTTATGCACGTCCAAAGGCGGATAGAACAACCCTGCTTAGGCTACGCTTCGATTACGCGATGGCCTGCAGCTTTCAAGAGCCGGTTCATAATCGCCCGGCCCACCCCTTCCTCAGGGAAAGACTCAGCAAAAATAAAATCGAGCTGTTCTTCGTCAAAGCTGCGGAGAATGTCATACAAACCGGCGGCAACCGTTTCAAGACGGTCTCTTCTGCCGCAGATGCGGACGGCATCCGCCTGATAGGCACCGGCCCGTTCCTCTGTCGTAAGGACGCCGACTTTCATGCCGTCTTTCTGATATTGGCCGATCAGCCGTTGAATATCTTCAACGCTTCCGTTCACAATGGCAAGCGGGGCTTCCGGTGCATAATGCGCATATTTCATCCCGGGAGACATCGGCGCCTTTTTTTCGTCGGTGAGGCCCTGGTCAATCAAGACAGAGCCGGCCGCTTCTTCGAGCTGCTCTTTTGTGACGCCGCCCGGCCTCAAAATGACCGGAATTTCCCCGGTGCATGAAACAACTGTTGATTCAACCCCTACTCCTGTAGGACCGCCGTCAACGATACCTGCAATCCTTCCATTTAAATCGTGAACGACATGCTCGGCTTTCGTCGGACTCGGTTTCCCGGACAGATTGGCGCTCGGGGCGGCCACCGGAACGCCGGCCTGTCTAATCAGCTCAAGGGCAACAGGATGATCAGGCATTCTGACCGCGACCGTATCGAGCCCCGCCGTCACCTTTGTGGATAACACCCCGGGTCTGCAAGGCAGCACAAGGGTCAGCGGTCCGGGCCAAAAACGCTTCATCAGCATTTCGGCCTGAGGCGAATCAACCTCTGCAAATTCTCCGAGCTGTTCAATTTCAGCGATGTGGACAATGAGCGGATTGTCGCTCGGACGCCCTTTCGCTTCGTATATTTTAGCTACTGCTTCGCTGTGTTTGGCGTTTGCACCAAGACCGTAAACAGTCTCTGTCGGAAAAGCAACCGTTTCATTTTGCTTGAGCAGTCTTGCCGCTTGTGCAATTTGTGGACAGTTTGTGGACAAATCACGTTTTACATCCACAGTCCATACTTTTGTTTTCATTAACATCAAAACTCCCTTAACAAAACACTAAAAACGTTAATCATTCATGTAAATCCTGTTGAAAGTATAAAAGATGAAGAAAAAGAAAACAAGCGTTGTCCACATTTTGTGGATAACGCTTTTGAATCCGTGGATATCTCTGTGTATAAGTTAACGGCTAATTAGACGTTTTCTCCATCAAAACGGCTCCGTTTACGCTCAACGAGTCTGAAACATGCTCTGATCCATCAAGCTCTTCCGGAATTGCCGCAGCTTGTTTAAAACCGAGCACTTCAAGGAAATCCATCGATGTTCGTTTATTGGCAACTAAATACAGGGTTTGGATTCCCCGCTTTTCACACAATACCTGCATGCTTTGAAACAGGGAAACGATGTGGCCCTGGCTGAGCTTGTCAGACACGACAAGCGAGCGCAGCAGCCCTTTTTTGTTTTCAAATTCCTCCATTCCGAGGCAGGCGACGATTTCATCGGGAGGGTCTTCCATCATGATAAACTGGCTCTTCGCTTCCTCAATGCCTTTATGGCTTGTCCCCGCCTTTTTTAAAAACGCTTCGATCGCATTCATGTCTTTCATTTCCGCTAACCTCAATTGGTAGAACATCTTTTCACCCCGTTTTTTAACTTCTCTATCCAATCTATGAGGGCGACAGTAAAATATACCTTTTGATTTGGAAGAAAGCCGGCAATTCATTTTTCAATTTTGATTAGCAGGAACTAATGCTTTGAATGAGTATGCAAATGAACTCTGTACTGGTGATAAGACAGTTTCTCTTTCTACCGGGCAATGTAATTGACACATCAGAAAGGGGCAGAAGGTGTATATTCGAAAAGCAGTATTTTCCCTGAACCGTTTTGGAAAATTATATCATATTCAAAAGCGTGAATAACCATCATGAAAAAACAAACAGTAAAAAACCGCCCTGCACGAAAGCACGGCGGTTCCTTTAAGAAAAAAGCCCGGTAATCCATTCGACAAGAAAAAATTTCACTTCTTTGTCTTCTTTATCTTTGCCAGATACCGCTTCATCTGCAGCGACTGTTTTTTCTTCCCGGGCGTTTTCCCCGGCATCGGTTTGTTCGTCTTCAGGCGACTTTACGGCTTCCCCATTGGAAAAATCAAGAAAGCAAAGCGGCGGAAACAGGACACACCACCAGTTGGCTCCCTCTCCCTTGCCTAATGTAATTAAAACAGCCTCATATTCTCCGGCTGGATACACCATATTGCCGTATAGCTTTGTCGGAAATGAAACTCGATCAAAACGGACAGACACGGATTGCCGGACATTTTCGCGCTTCATAACATCCTTGGCAACCTCTTTGATTTCGGGCAGCTTCGACCTGATGACTTGTCTCGCTTCCTCAACCGAGGTCAGGTTTTCCACCCATTTCGTAATTTGTTTATTGACCTCATCCCTGATTTTACGTTTGACGCTTTGGTCGCTCCCGCTGTCGCTGTTTGCCAAAATCCGCAGCCGAATCGCTTCATCTGGAATCACGGCAGGCTTCCCGTCTGATGATTGGGCCGTCTCTTCCGTCGTGAGATTTGCAAGCGCTCCTATTAATAAAAGAAAAATATACATACAGGCAATGTTTGATTTCTTCATTTTCCCCACCGTTCCTCTCCGTTCTTCAACCTTTTCTAGCAATATTATGGTCAAAGATGGAACGGTTTAAACGGATGCTGAAAAAAATTCTACTAAGCTTGTAATCTCTTCCTAAAAGGTCTACATATCCAAATGGCTCTGCTTGTTTTTTTGCAGGCCGGATAAAAAAATCACCGCGCTGATCACGAGCAGCAAGCCCCCCAATCCGCCGAACAGCAGAAACGGGAAGACAGCCGCTGCGCTTGCATCAATCGCCCAGCCGATCAAAAATGAAAGAAGCGCTCCTCCCAGACTTGCGGATGAAATGAAGAGACTGGTGATTTCCTCTGTAAAAGGCTTTCCAGCCAACGAGGCCAGAGTGACGGCGCACGGAAAAATACCGGCTGCCGAGAGCCCGATGAAAAATACGAGGAGCAGCTGTGTTTGATGAAGCGGAAACCATACCAGAATCAAAAGCAAAACAGTCAAGGCTCCGGCACTGAAGATCAGAAAGGCAACGGAAGTCAAGCGTCCGCCAAAAATACTTGTCAACAAACGCCCGCACACCATTCCCGTCCAAAAAAACGAAACGCTGATCACGCTGATTTCTTCTGCTCCTTTTTCCAGCATCAGCGCCGGCAAAAAGTTTGCGAAATTGGTCTCGATACCCGCATATACAAAAGCGAATATGAGAAAGAGGAAAATGCTTTTTTCTTTCCTTCCGGTTTCAAATATGGCTGACACAGTCGGTTTTTCCTGATAAGTCATTTGACCGGAAGCAGTGTCAGGGGTTTTTCTGCACAAATAAACCACCCACATACACGCAAGCACAAAAACGAAGATAAATAAAGCATACAAGGGGAAATGCCAGGCATATCGTTCCGTAAGGATATAAATAAGAAAAGGAAACAGCAAAGCGCCCAATCCGAAAAAAACCTCTAAAATATTCATCCCCTTCGCATTTTTATCTTGGGCAATCACATACGCTCCCATCGTCGTTTCTAAAGTACCGGCGCCAAAGCCGAGCAAAAACCCCATGATGACAAAAAAGATGAACATATCAAAAAGGAACACGCCTAAAAGCGTTACGAGAATAAGAAGAAGGCCAAACGTCAATACAGCCGCATGAGAGGTGCGCCTGACAAATATCGGCGCAAGCAGGACACCGATTAGAAAACCGGTGAATTGGAAAAAGATCAGGAAGGATAGATCATGAACATCCCGGTGATATTCTTGAATGATATAAGGTGACAGGCTCCCCAGCAGGATATGGATAACCCCTACGAGAAAATAAAACGAACAGCCGAATAGAAATATTTTTTTCATTAGACTCACTCCTTCGTTGCAGACCATAAAACCCTTGCGGCTATTGGCACGGCCGGCAAGGGTTTTTCGCAATGCTAGTTTGCTTGTTTTGAAAGGGACAGCTGCTGACCTTTATTGAAAAATTCATTTAAGTAGAACTGCGTCTTGTATCCATCATCAAAAGTGGCAAGAGGTGCGAAATTGCGATCCCGAACTCCGTTCATCCATTGAATCAGCTGAACTCTGAAGGAATCGGCCCATCCGTAAAATTCATTTTCAGGGTCTGTCAGCCACGTGTCCGGCATTGTTATCATCCGCTCCGTCAATCCGGTCCTCAGCAAAAACTGATTTTTCTGCCGTGAATGATAGTAGAATACGCCGTTTTGGCCATTGACCTCGATGCTAAAGCCGCATTCATCCGCTTTTGTGCATTTTGACGTAATCATATTGACAAACACATGATTTTCAAGCTGGCCGTATACTTCAGAATGATCATCAACATATACCTGTTTTTGTTCTTTTTCTTTGACGACCGTCATCATTTTGACTTTTAAACTGTCCAGTTTAAACGGGCTGTCGAACAAATAAAGAATGAGATCGATTAAATGCACACCCAAATCTCCTAATGCCCCGCTCGTTTTATTGCTTTTCGAATGATCGCGCCAAGTATATTTTTTTCTTCTCAAGGCGCTGTTTTTCTTAAAATGGACATTGATGGACAAGATATCTCCAAGTTCATTGCCGGATAGCATATCTTTTAGGCGCTGAACAAATGTGAGATGGCGGTAATTGAAGCCCATGATCGGAATATAAGCAGATTGAGAAGCCCTGTTTTTCATCTCCTCCGCTTCCTCCATTGAGACAGCCATCGGTTTTTCACACAATACATACTTACCTGCGGCCATCGCTTCAAGCACATGTTCTTTATGGCAAAAGTTCGGCGATGAAACGATGACTGCCGTCGACTGATTCAACAGCTCCTGCATACTGTTAAATGCGGTTCCTCCATATTCAAACGCACATTTGCGCGAGGCAAGCGAGTTGATATCAAAAAACCCGGAAAGCTCGGCACCTTTGACTGTTGAAAGAGCTTTCGCATGAGCTTTTGCAATTCCTCCGGCTCCAATAATTCCGATTTTCATCTAAGGACACTCCTTATCTTTTGATATGGGCTTTTAGCACTTCTAAAATTCCAGCCGTATAGCTGCCTTCTGTCATACGGGAATGGAGCGACTTTGCTTCTGCTGTCGCATTCCCCACCAGATAACCATGTCCGGTTTTTTTAAGCATATCCACATCGTTTCCGCTGTCGCCGAAAGCAAATGAATTCTCCCTCTCTATCGCGAATTTATTCAATATAAAATCCACAATGTACGGTTTGCCTGTCCGCAAAGGGATAAAGTCCACATCATAGCTGTTTTCCGGATCGCCTGCCAAAGGGTTGCAGCGATTGATATTTACTCCTATTTCATGCTCTCTTGCAAGCCGTCTGATGGCTTCAAGCGCCCTCTTATCTGTGTTCTCATCCGACGATCTATAGTAATAGTTGATTTTATAGCGGGAAAAACCATGCTGAGTCTGAGGCACAAGCTCAATCTCATATTTTTTAGAGAGAGTCTGCTTGATTTCTTCGACCAGATCATGGGAGAAATTCGATTCTTGCAATCGGGCTTCCCAATCTTTATCAGAGACTTGGCCTTCTTCAGAGAAATACGTGATCTCAGTGCCAAGGTCACTGGCGACAAAATGCGGAAGATATCGAAAGCCTCCCCGCTTCATTTTTGCAAGAACAGATGACAGGCTGCTCCCGGTCACCCAGCCGAGCAAAATCTTGTGATCGAGATGGTTCGAATGAATAAATGTTTCAAGGTCCATGAGCGCTTTCCTCGATTCATCGGTGATGCTGTGGGCGAAATATGTCTCATCAAAATCGCAAAATACGGCGTACTTCGGCTTGTTTACTTGCTGCAAAGTGTGAAAAGAAAGTGTTTCATGATACGACATCAATTAAGGCCTCCATTACTTTGTCTTGTTCTTCTACGGTGAGTCCCGGATAGAGAGGAAGCTGAAGCATTTGTTTATGCACTGATTCAGTGACCGGCAGCGATATATGCTGATAATCGGCTTTTACAAGTGGTGTGTTTTGATGATGGGATAAAATCGGGTAGTATATATCTGTTTGGACATTATGAAATTTAAGCATCATATCTTTGACTTGGTCTCGATTTCCGCTTATCATTTTAATTGTAAACAAATGCCATACATGATCATCGGTCATTTGAGGCAATTGGATCAGACCTCTGTCTTCATACTGCTGCAAATGCGTAATATAACGATCTGCTAAATATAAGCGCTTCAGATTATTTAATGAAAGATGTTTCATCCTTGCCAGTCCAATAGCGGCTTGCAGATTATCAATCTTAGCGTTAAAGCCGTAATCAGCAGCCTTTTTATTTTTTTGATTCAGTTCAAAGCCGTGGTACATATATTCCATGCATGCGGATGCAAATGATGGATCATCCGTCACAATTGCGCCTGCTTTTCCGCAAGTGCCGAGATTTTTATACGGATTAAAGCTTAATATGGAGCAAAGGCTGTTTTTTCCCAGATCGGAAACGCCGATCGACTGGCAGGCGTCTTCAATAATCGGGATGCCGTATTTATCAGCGATTTTTGCAATGCCTTCCATGTCTGGCAGCTTTCCATAAAGGTGTACAGGCAAAATGCATTTCGTTTTCAAAGTGATGCATGCTTCAAGTTCAGAAGGATCCATGCAAAATGTAACAGGGTCAATATCGCAGAAAACCGGAGTGCCTCCAGCTGCAAGCACGGCGTTTTCCGTTGCAGCAAAGCTGTTTGCAGGCATAATGACTTCATCACCTTGTCCAATACCCGCAGCTTTCAGTTGACAATCATGGCATCGGTTCCGCTGGAGGAAGCCATGACATGCTTTTTTCTCAAAAGAGCGGCTATTTCAGCTTCAAATACACCGACATAAGAACCGCTTGTAAATTGCCCGGTCGGCAGCACGCCTTTCACCGCATGAATCACGTCATCTACTTCTTCTTCTGTGATCAGTCGATGAAGCGGCATAAAATCAACTCTGGAGGGCGGAGAATCCATTCTGTTTAGCAAATTGGCGGTCAAGTCGAATTGATCCTGCTGCAATGTCTCTTTTAATTTTTGATTAGCCAGTGTGTCGTCTATACGGCATTCACCAGCGTGCTTCCCTTCCTTCAAATCATTCAGAAGGACAAATAGCTGTTTGCTTGTGCAAGTCATGTTTTCGCTTGCGGTTTTCATCAATTTCACCCCATTTTTATTATTTTGGGAAATTGTCATATTTCATGACATATCTTAAATGATGGAATCGATACCATAACAACTCTTTTTTTCAGGAAGTGACTTTATGCCTACGATTGACGAAATTGCAAAATTAAGTAATGTGTCAAAAACAACTGTTTCAAGAGTACTGAACGACCATCCTTATGTATCTGAAGAAAAAAGGAAGCGTGTTTTGGAAGTCATCGAAAAATTGGACTACATTCCGAACACCTCTGCACGAAAGCTCAGATCCAACAAAACGATGTTTCTCGCAGTGTCTGTCCCTCACGCGGACCATCCATTCTTCGCGCAGCTCATGAAGCATGTGTCCGCTGAAGCGCTGAAACACCAATACAAAGTCATTGTGTTTCAGACGTTTTATCAAAAGCAGAATGAACTGAAAGTACTGGAGCTGCTCAAGAGGAAAGAAGTCGACGGGCTTATGTTATGCAGCCTTGAAAATGAGTGGGAAGACATCAAAAAATACGTCAAATACGGTCCTGTGGTCTTGGCAAATGAATTCCACGCCGAAGCGGACGTGCCGGTGATCTGCTATGACGAATTCGAAGCCGGATATAAAGGAACGGAGCTTTTTATTCAAAAAGGGCATCATTTAATGGCCTTTTGCTGTGACACGATACACAGCAAGGCCCAGATTATGAGAAAAGAAGGGTTTATGAAAGCATTGTCTGATGCGGGTTTACATTTCCAGGAGAAGTGGATGTTCAGCCACGCATTTACCATTCATGACGGCTTCCGTATTATGGACCAGATCCACAACATGTCTGAAAAGCCGACCGCCATTTTTACGGGAAACGACCAAGTGGCCGCAGGAATTATTAAAAGGGCCCGCTATTATCAATATGAAGTGCCAAAGCAGCTTGCAGTGCTTGGATATGATAATCAATCGATCTGTGAGGTGACCGATCCGGAAATCACGACAATCGATATACCTGTTGAAGAGCTGGCTCAAAAAGCCGTATGTGCAATGGTAAACCACCTAAATGGGGAAAGCGGATTACAGAGGGATGTCGTGACTCTGTCTCCTACATTAAAAATCAGACAATCTGTTTAGGGTATATATTAATCTTGAACTATTTTTTATTTTATTCAGATAAAATTTTTGTTAAAAAATGGTGAAGAAGACCTTCTGAACGGTCATGGCTGCGGTTGCTGTTTTTTAACAAAAAAGACCGCCGGGAATTTGAACTGCCCCTCTTTTGTTAGACACACTTCACAATTGGAGGTGCAGTTTTTAAAATTTACAGTTGAGGAAATTCGCACAGTGTCTTTCATGGGTGGATTCGCAATACCGATATCATGGAGAAGACGCGTCTAAAAAGCCTATACAAGCTATTCTGCCGAAGATAAACCAAAAGGTACTTCACTCGAAAATGGGACATCTATCCGTGAAACAGCTTGAAACCGGAGGAATAGGTACCCTAAAAAGCGGCGTTTACCTATGAAGAAGGATCAGACGAAGGGACCCAAGCGGAAATTGAACGCCTGCGGATGGAGAATGCCTGCTTAAAAAAGTTGAAAGCCTTAGTTCAAAACAACGAAACATCACACAAAGCATGTCCCGTAAAGGCAACTGTCACGACAATGCGGTGGCGGAAAGCTTCTTTTAGCATTTTAAAATCAGAATTCATTTATTTTAAAGAATTTGGAGCGTCGAACATTTCAAAAAAGGACCCGCATAGTATATTGATTCTCTACAATCACAAACGGATCAAGATCAAATTAAAAGGCATGAAACCTGGTACTATACCGGAATCATGCCAGTCAAACTGCTTCATGAGATTTTAACTTTTTAGGGTCGCTTCATTTCCGGCGGTTTCCTTAACGATGTTGCTCAATTACCGCGCAGACGATACGGTCTTTTCCATTAAGATCCTTTTTCACCCGTACGTCAGCATCAGGAAAGAACCGGTGAAACATGTCTTTGACGGCATTCCCCTGAGTCCAGCCGATTTCAAACACCACCAGTGCCTGATCTGCGATGACAAATGGAATTTCTTTCATGAAACGCTTATAAAACTGCAATCCGTCAGCACCGTCCGTCAAAGCCCCGGCGGGTTCATGAAGACGTACGACATCTGACAGCGTCTTCATGTCTTCCTCAGATATATAAGGTGGATTTGAAACGATGACATCAGCTTTCTTCTGTCGCTTGATAAGCGGCTCAAGCAAATCGCCGCCGATGAAATCCACTTTCGCCCCAAGCCGGTCAGCGTTGTGTCTTGCCGTGCTTAAAGCTTGTTCCGAAATATCCGTCGCCGTGACGGAAAAACGCGGGCTCTCAAGCGCAAGAGTCACCGCAATCGCCCCGCTTCCTGTACCGATATCGACGGCTTTAAGGCGATCTGTTCCGTGAAAAACTCTTTCCGCTTCAGAAAGAACAGCTTCAACGACTTCCTCTGTTTCAGGACGCGGAATCAAAACGTGTTCATTTACGGAAAATTCCCGTCCGTAAAAGGATTCATTTCCGGTGATATATTGAACAGGCACTCCTTGATGATGAAGCTCGACAGATTTTTTAAACCGCGAAAAATCAGACTCTGATATGACATCATGGAAGCTTGCCAACAGTTTGCTGCGGTCGATGTTCAGCTGATCTGTCAGCAAAATTTCCGCGGCATTCCGGTCTCTTCCCGCTTCGGCCAAATAAGAAGAAGCCCATTTAAGGGCTTCAAATACCGTCTTCATCTCAGCTTTCCGCCTCTTGCAGCTTGCTTGCCTGGTCTTCTACGATCAGCGCGTCGATGACTTCGTCAAGCTTGCCTTCAAGGATCTGGTCGAGCTTTTGGATCGTCAAGCCGATCCGGTGATCAGTGACGCGGTTTTGCGGAAAGTTATACGTGCGGATGCGCTCTGAACGGTCCCCTGTTCCGACTGCGGATTTTCGGTTTTGATCATATTCAGCCTGAGCTTCCTGCTGAAATTTATCGTAAATTCGCGCGCGCAGAACTTTCATCGCTTTTTCTTTGTTTTTGATCTGAGATTTCTCATCTTGGCAAGACACGACAACACCTGTCGGAAGGTGGGTCAGACGGACGGCTGACATCGTCGTATTGACGCTTTGCCCTCCCGGACCGCTCGACGCGAAGGTGTCGACACGGATGTCTTTTTCATGAATATCCACTTCTACCTCTTCAGCCTCAGGAAGACAGGCTACCGTTGCCGTGGATGTATGGATACGCCCGCCGGATTCGGTCTCTGGAACGCGCTGTACGCGGTGTGCGCCGTTCTCATACTTCAGCCTTGAGTATGCGCCGTTCCCATTGATCATAAAAATGATCTCTTTATATCCGCCTGTGCCTGTCATATTCGCTTCCATCACTTCTGTTTTCCAGCCTTGGAGCTCTGCGTAGCGGCTGTACATGCGGTACAGGTTGCCGGCAAACAAAGCAGCCTCTTCTCCGCCCGCTGCGCCGCGGATTTCCATGATAACGTTTTTGTCATCGTTCGGATCTTTCGGGATCAGCAATACCTTCAGCTGGTCTGTGAGCGACTCGATTTCTTCCTGCAGTTCGGAAATTTCCTCTTTAACCATCTCGCGCATATCGGAGTCCAGCTTTTCTTCAAGCATCGCTTTGGCATCGCTCAGCTGTTCCGACGCGCTCCGATAACGTCTGTATACTTCAACTGTTTCCTGTAAATCAGATTGTTCTTTCGAATATTCTCTAAGCTTCTTCGGATCGTTGACAACTTCCGGATCGCTTAATAGTTCATTTAATTTTTCGTACCGGTCCTCTATCGATTTTAAACGGTCTAACACGCTATTCACCTCTGTTTGCTGTGCGTAACATTCTAATTATAGTACAGGGACTCCTCCCCGTCAAAACAACTTCGCCGTTATCGGCAGCTGCCGCGTCTTTTTGCTATACTTTTAAGAAAAAAGGAGCTTAACTCAATGCTGGAATCGATTCATCACATCGCCATCATATGCTCGGATTATGAAGCATCCAAAACATTCTATGTCGACAAGCTCGGACTTGAGATTCTGAGCGAAACGTACAGAAAGGACCGGGATTCATATAAACTGGATCTCTCATTAAACGGCCGCTATGTCATCGAGCTGTTTTCTTTTCCAGATCCGCCCGAGCGCCTTACCAGACCAGAAGCTGCCGGGCTCCGCCATTTGGCTTTCACAGTGGCCGATCTTGATCAGACCGTCAAGGAGCTCAAGCAAAAAGGCATCATTGCCGAACCGGTTCGCACCGATCCCGGAACAGGCAAGCGCTATACGTTCTTCTCCGATCCGGACGGCCTGCCTTTAGAGCTTTACGAGGCATAGCAACGCCTTCGCCATCTGTGGAAAAACCGCTTTCTTTGCCGAATTCCTTCTTCTTTTGTCTAACAGGAAGGAAGCTTTTCATTCAGGTCGAATACCCTTTTTAATGAACAGTTACAGGTTAAAAGGAGGTATCATATGAATACTGCTGATGCGGCAAATGAACTCGGGGTATCAACCAAAACGGTGCAGCGCTGGGTCAAGCAGCTGCAACTGCCCGCTTCCCGAAATGAGCTTGGCCACTACTTTTTCACGAAAGACGATATCGCCATTTTAAAAGAAGTAAAAGAGCAGTTAAAAAACGGTACGCCTATGCAGGATGTCACAGTCAAACGCCCGAAAAAAACCTTCCTCATCAAAAAAAACGAAATGGTTCAAACGGAAGAGCCGGCACCCCAGTTGAATGAGCGGCTCGAAGAAAGGCTGCAGCGTTTTTTAGAGCACGAACAGCTTGAACGCGAGCTGCTCCAAAAGAAAATCGCCGAGCTGGAAAGAAAGCTTGAACAAAAAGCGGACGATGTCGTCTCCTATCAGCTTCTGCAGCAAAGGCGCGAACTGGAAGAAGAACGGCAGCAGATCAAACATCTCGAACAGAAAATCAGTGAATTGGAAAGCATGAACCGCCACGAAAAAGATACAGCCGGCAGAAGAGAAGAAAAAAAACCGAAAAGCAAATTGAAATCGATCTTCTCTTTTTAAAGCGCAAAAAAGCTTGCAAGGCCATAAAACGGCTTCTTGCAAGCTTTTTCATTATGCTGTAATGGCAATCAATATCGGCAGTGAAATAATTGACAGCACCGCACTGATCACAAACGCGGATGCCGTTTCTGCTTCCTGGCTTTCAAAGTTTGTAGCAATCATAGCCGCCACGGCAGATCCAGGGAATGCCACAAGCAGAACCGCTTTTGTCATGTCGGCGGAAGAAAGGCCCACGACCATCGCGATCACAAACATTAAAGCAGGCTGAGCAGCGACTTTTAATAAAGCGATGCTCAAAGCAGGCATGCTGAATTTGATTTTACGGATTCCGACAGTCACCCCGACTGCGAAAAGAGCGATACCTGAAGTCGTATTTCCGAGCATATCAAGCATTTTCTGCGGCAATTCAGGAATTTGCAGACCGAATAATACAAGAATGATACTTGCAAGCGGTGCAAAAGCGAGCGGTTCAGACAAACCGTGTAAAATTGATTTTCCTGTTACCTTCCAAATGCTGTCTGTCGTTTCCGCTTGTTTTTTAGAAGAACGGCCGACAGTTCCGACGATGATCGCAAGAGGATCAAGCATCGCATTCACGACAATTCCCGTAATCGCGATCGGAATCGCAACTTCCTGCATGCCGAACAGGCTGCCCAATACCGGAATTCCCATAAAGGCGAATGTCGGCTGAGCTGAGTTTAATGAGAACATTGAAGCATCTGTTAAATCGTACTTAAATAAAAATCGTAAAAGAAGCAAAATAATTACGTAAAATCCAACGATACCGATGACCAGTGAAATCATCAGCGGAATCTGGCTGTAAAACTTATCTTTTGGCGTTGACAAAATGCTTGAAACAAAGTGGGCCGGAAGCGCGTATTTCGTAACGAGCGTACTTACCCCTTTTGCAGATTTAGCATCATAGCTTCCAAAGTGACCCGCGAACCATCCCAGCGCAATAACAAAAAATATTGGCGCAAGGAGGATTAAAATATTTAAAAAGTCCAAGACTGTTTCCTCCTCTATGTTGTCCCTTTCAGGGACGAATTAACGGCGGCTGATAAACGCAGTCGCCCTGTTACACAGCCGTCGATCCCATTTTTCATCTTTGATTGGTGCAGCCCGGTGACAAAATATCCGGACCCGGGCTGCTGTTTCTTTTTATCGTTTCCTCAGTATTGAATATTAGTCGCGTTTTGCAACAATTGTTTGATATTCCGGACGCCACATGGCTTCGCGAACCGCCTTTTCGACATCTTCAGGCTGAACTTGAGCCACGCCGTCTTTAATGGCAGCTTTCACAACATCAATTGCCACTTGAACGGATACGTCTTGCAGGTCGTCAATTTTCGGCAGCAGGCCTGCACCCGGTTTTTCATGGTCAACCATGTTCGCGACCGCGTTTGCAGATGCTGCAAACATGCCGTTTGTGATGACTTTCGCCTTCGAAACGATTGTTCCCAGGCCTAATCCAGGGAATACGAAAGCATTATTGGATTGTCCGATTTCGTGTTTCACGCCATTGTACTCAACAGCTTCAAACGGGCTTCCCGTCGCCACAAGCGCTTTTCCGTCCGTCCATTTGAACAAGTCTTCAGGAACAGCTTCAGCCAGATGTGTCGGATTGGACATCGGCAGAATCACCGGACGTTCAGTATGAGCCGCCATCTCTTTGATAATTTCTTCAGTGAAGGCGCCGGCAACACCTGATGTACCAATCAGAATGGTAGGCTTCACTTGACGGATGACTTCCTCAAAGGAAATCTCTCCCTTTTCATTGCGTTTCCATTCTTTCACTTCTTCGGTATCGCGCAAATACGGTTCTTGGAAATCCAAAATTTGATCCATGCCTGTCGTTAATAATCCTCTGTAGTCGACTGTCCAGAATGCGCGGCTGGCTTCTTCTTCTGAAAGCCCTTCAAGCACCATGGTGTCACGGATTTGGTCAGCAATTCCGATACCCGCAGAACCAGGTCCGAAGATGACGACGCGGTGGTCTTTCAAAGACGTGCCGGTCTTTTTAACAGCTGCTAAAATCGCTGCCAGCGTGATAGCCCCTGTTCCTTGGATATCATCGTTAAATGTTGAAATTTTATGGTTATATTTACTCATAATATTGCGAGCGTTTTTATTTCCGAAATCTTCCCAGTGAAGAAGCGCATTAGGGAAAAACTTCAATGCTGTTTCGACATAAGCGTCGATAAATTGTTCGTAACGCTCACCTTCTACACGCGGATGACGGTTTCCGATATAAAGCGGATCGTTTAGCAGTTTTTCATTATTCGTTCCGACATCCAGTACGACTGGGATGACGCGGCTCGGATCGATTCCTGCTGCCGCCGTATATACTGCAAGCTTACCAATTGCAATGTTGATGCCTCCGACGCCCCAGTCGCCGATGCCCAAGATGCTTTCGGAATCGGTCGCAACGATCAAATCGATGTCATCAGCAGACGCCTGCAGGTTTTTAAACGCCGTTTCGATTCCGTCTATATCATCGATTGACAAGTAAACACCGTGCGGTCTGCGGTATTCGTGGCTGTATTCCTGAATCGCTTCACCGACAGTTGGCGTATAGACAACTGGAAGCATTTCACGCAGATGGTTTTGCAATAATTTATAGAAAAGCACTTCGTTTCTGTTTTGCAGATCGTTCAAATATACATTTTGACGAAGTCTGTCAGGTTGACGGGAAAATTGTTCATAAGCCCGTTCCGCCTGCTGATCAAGGCTGAGAACAGTCGGCGGCAGAAGCCCTTCAAGACCAAGGTGCTTTCTTTCTTCAAGCGAAAATGCAACACCTTTATTAAGCGTCGGAATGGAAAGAACGTCTTTTCCCCGCAAAGAAGTCTCCAAATATCCTTCCTTCGTTCTTCTCATGTTGTTCACACTAATTACCTTCTTTCTTAAAATATTAATGAAGTGAAATAAATACGGTAAACAATATAGAACATTTGCCTTTTTTACACATGTAGATTGTCAAATATGTAACGCGCGTTTTTGACAAAAAACTGAACATTTCTTAAAACCTATTTACTTTTTACTGACTACAGTAAGTCATTTTATGCCTGACTTTGTCAAAATTCAAGCGATGAAAATTAGTTAATTTTTTCGTATTCTTAATTAAGTTTTTTAATTACATTAATTCCTATAAAAAGGATTCAATAAAAAAAACACTTGTTTTTACCAAGTGTTTTTTGCGTGAAAATCTTATGTGTTTGTCCGATTTCATTTTGGCTTTCCAGGCACTTCATGATGGTGGCGGCAGCGTGCTTCATATGCTTCGGAAGCCCCCACCAAAATGACCGGATCGTCATAAGAAGCAGGTTTTCCATTGATCAGCCTCTGCGTACGGCTGGCCGGAGATCCGCAGACAGAGCACACCGCTTGCAGCTTCGTCACCGTTTCCGCTAAAGCCATAAGATCTGGCACGACACCGAAAGGCTCGCCCCGGAAGTCCAAATCAAGACCTGCTGCAATCACACGGTAGCCCTGATCAGCCAGAGAAGTTAACGTGCCGACAATCGATTCGTCAAAAAACTGGACTTCATCGACGCCGATGACATCCGTTTCTTTGCTTATGTATTGAAAAATTTCTTCCGGAGATGCGATGGCATGGCAAACAATGGATGTCCCATTATGCGAAACAACCGATTCACTGCTGTAGCGATTATCAATGGCTGGTTTAAACACTTTGACTTCCTGTCTCGCAAACGTTGCCCTTTTGATCCGGCGGATAAGCTCCTCTGACTTGCCCGAAAACATGCTTCCGCATATGAGCTCAAGCCATCCGCTTTGCTTCATGATGTACATCCGACTAACTCCTCTCCAGCGATTATTGCAAGTAAAAAAACAGGCAAGAAAAATCCTGCCTGTTTATCATATCTATTATTACTTAAGACCGTATTTTTTGTTAAAGCGATCAACACGACCATCAGCAGAAGCGAATTTTTGGCGGCCAGTGTAGAACGGATGGCATTCAGAACAAATCTCAACGCGTACCTCTTCTTTTACTGAACCTGTTTCAAATTCGTTTCCACAAGCGCATTTGACTGTTGCTTTTTTGAACTCAGGATGAATTCCTGCTTTCATATCTGTCATCTCCTTCCGCCCTGAATCCAATTCGGAAACAGAGTTATTATTCCGGGACAAAACCTCCGGAACGCACATGATAGAATTATAACAGCGATTCGGACGTTTTGCAAACTAAAGTTTTAAATCAGCGCCTTGCAGCCGACATATTCGCTTGCTTCCATTCCTGGATCAGAATATCGAAAAACTCCTGATTCGTTTTCGTCTTTTTCATTTTTCTCATGAACTTTTCGACGAAATCAGGCGTGTCAGACATCGTTTTCCGGATGGACCACAGACGGTCAAGGTGCTCTTTCGGAACGAGAAGTTCTTCTTTACGCGTACCCGAACGGCGAATATCAATGGCAGGAAAGATTCTTCTTTCCGCAAGAGAACGGTCAAGATGAAGCTCCATGTTCCCTGTCCCTTTAAATTCTTCATAAATGACGTCATCCATCCGCGAGCCCGTGTCGACAAGCGCGGTCGCCAAGATCGTTAAGCTGCCGCCCTCTTCGATGTTGCGGGCTGCTCCAAAGAAACGCTTTGGACGGTGGAAAGCGCCGGGATCGATTCCCCCTGACAACGTTCGGCCGCTCGGTGGAATGACTAGGTTATAAGCGCGGGCAAGCCTTGTAATGCTGTCCATTAAAATGATGACGTCCTTTTTATGTTCGACAAGCCTCATCGCACGTTCCAAAACAAGCTCGGCCACCTTGATGTGGTTTTCAGGCACTTCGTCAAACGTGGAGCTGACGACGTCTCCTGCAACCGAACGTTCGATATCGGTCACTTCCTCAGGCCTTTCATCGATAAGAAGCACGATCAGCTCCGCCTCCGGATGGTTGGTTGTGATGCTGTTCGCGATCTCTTTCAAAAGCATGGTTTTACCTGCTTTAGGCGGAGCGACGATCAGACCGCGCTGTCCAAATCCGACCGGCGCCATCATGTCCATGATCCGTGTTGACAGGTGATTCGGTTTCGTTTCAAGCACCATCTGGCGGTCTGGATAAAGAGGCGTTAACGCTGGAAAGTGCACGCGCTCTTTTGCCGATTCAGGATCGTCGCCGTTAACCGCTTCAACATGCAGAAGGCCGTAATACCGTTCGTTTTCTTTTGGAGGACGGACCTTTCCGGACACTTTGTCACCGTTTCTCAAATCAAAACGGCGGATTTGCGAAGCGGAAATATAGATATCCTCTGAACTAGGGGAGTAATTGATCGGTCTGAGAAAGCCGAACCCTTCAGACTGGATGATTTCCAATACGCCTTCCATGAACAGCAGATCTTCCTGTTCGGCGTTCGCTTTCAGAATGGCAAAAATCAGTTCCTTTTTTGTCAGTTTGCTGTAATAAGAGACTTTATAATGCCTTGCAAGCTCATACAGCTCTTTTAATTTCATATTTTCCAAAGATGAAATGGATACATCTTTCACTAAGAACACCACTCTTTTCTAATCGAATAATTTACTTTGTCTCATCAAATTCATGAAAGACGCTTGATTATACTGCCGATTCGTTTACCGGCAACGCTTCTACCCATATATATCGACGTATTGAAAAGGATTATAAGTATGAGTCGAGAAAGAAGCGAGGACTTAACAAGAGAAGATAATCGCATATCTGATAGATGCGGCAGGATTTTGGCTCTCTAAGAACCAACATGTGCAGAAAATTTCGCAGCACTCTTTAGTTTTACCCCATTTGTCGTACATATTCAACTTCATTTACGATTTGACATGAAATTGATAGAGATGACCCTGTTTTGAAAATGCCTTGACATAAAGAAGAAAAGCCGTTAGCTATTGTATCAGAGTATGAACCTTGATTCAATTCGTGAAGTGAAATACAAGGGAAAAGCGGGTCATCTATATCCCCGCTTTTTCTTATGGCCGGATGACCAGGTTAGGTTTTTTCTTGAGACTGTGTCTTCCGTCCACAAACCGCACCGTACCGGATTTCGCTCTCATGACTATACTGTGGGTCGTTCCAACAGATCCTTTGAATTGCACGCCTTTCAAGAGCTCTCCGTCTGTGACACCGGTTGCAGCAAAAATCGCGTCGTCTCCTTTGACGAGGTCTTCCATGCGGAGCACTTTGCCCGTATCAAGCCCCATCTTTTCACAGCGTCTCAGTTCTTCTTCGTTTTGAGGAAGAAGCTTTCCGTGAATTTCTCCTCCGAGAGCTTTGAGTGCGACAGCAGACAAGACGCCTTCCGGAGCTCCTCCTGAGCCGAATAAAATATCGACGCCTGTATGATCAAAAGCGGTGTTAATGGCACCGGCCACGTCCCCGTCGTTGATCAGCTTGATTCGGGCGCCTGCTTCGCGAAGCTCATGGATGATTTCCTCGTGCCGCGAACGGTTCAAAATCGTGGCTACGACATCTTCTACATCTTTATTTTTTGCTTTTGCCACAGCTTTTAAGTTATCAATCACAGGCGCTTCAATATCGATGCAGCCGACAGCTTCAGGACCTACAGCGATTTTATCCATATACATGTCAGGCGCATTCAGCAAGTTTCCGTGATCAGCCACAGCAATGACTGCGAGTGCGTTCCATCCGCCGCTTGCGACGATGTTCGTCCCTTCGAGAGGATCTACTGCTACGTCTACGCGAGGGCCGTAGCCGTTGCCGAGCTTTTCTCCAATATAAAGCATCGGCGCTTCGTCCATTTCCCCTTCTCCGATTACGACCGTTCCCTTCATAGGAATGGTGTCAAATACATCCCTCATGGCGCTTGTCGCAGCGTCGTCGGCCTCGTCCTTTTTACCTCTACCCATCCAGCGCGCTGACTTAAGCGCAGCCGCTTCTGTCACACGCACCAGTTCCATCGATAAGCTTCTTTCCATTCCTATCTAATCTCCCCTCACCCGTATGAAATCGTTTTATGTTTGATCTATCACAGCATTTGTCCATCAGGAATTTTGCAGCTGTTCAATTTCCTGGTCTGTCAATTTTTCGCGCCAGACAGTGGCCCCAAGCTTTGCCAGCTTTTCTTCAAGCTGGCTGTAGCCTCTGTCAAGGTGCTCCAAACCGGTGATTTCCGTGACTCCTTCCGCCATTAGACCCGCAACAACGAGACACGCTCCCGCCCGCAGATCGCTCGCTTTCACCTTGGCGCCCTGCAGAGGAACGGGACCGGTAATAATCGCCGATCTGCCTTCGACCTTCATCGACGCGCCCATGCGCCTCAGCTCGTCAATATGTTTGAAGCGGGCGGAATAAATGGTGTCAGTGACGACGCTCGTCCCGTTTGCCTTCGTTAAGAGCGATGTCATCGGCTGCTGCAGATCTGTCGGAAAACCGGGGTATACGAGCGTTTTTAAATCGACGGGTTTCAGCTCTTTCTGTCCGCCGACCATTAAAATCTGCTCGCTGCTTTCTTCGATTCGAACTCCCATTTCGCGGAGCTTGGCGATTAACGATTCCAAATGCGTCGGAATCACATTATCAATCAGCACTTCTTGTCCCATGGAAGCAGCTGCGATCATGAAAGTGCCGGCTTCGATCCGGTCCGGAATAATCGAGTGTCTGCACCCGTGAAGCGACTCAACGCCTTCGATGCGAATGACATCCGTACCGGCACCTTTTATTTTTGCTCCCATGCTCGTTAAAAGGGTCGCAACATCGATAATCTCAGGTTCTTTCGCAGCATTTTCAATTACGGTTCTGCCTTTGGCAAGCACGGCGGCAAGCATGATGTTGATCGTTGCTCCAACACTGACGACATCAAGATAAATGCGCGCGCCTTTTAATTCCTCCGCACGCAGATAGATCGCACCCTGTTCGTTCGTCACTTCGGCTCCGAGCGCCTCGAAACCTTTGATATGCTGATCAATCGGTCTCGGACCGAGGTGGCAGCCGCCTGGAAGGCCGATGACCGCTTTCTTAAAGCGTCCGAGCATCGCGCCCATTAAGTAATAAGAAGCCCGAAGCTGTTTCACTTTTCCATTCGGCAAAGGCATGCTGATCATCGGCGCAGGATCAACGACCATTTCTCCCTTTTCAAAGTGAACGTTTCCGCCGATCTCTCTCAGCAGATCGCGCAGCGTCAAAATGTCTGAAATATGGGGAAGGCCTTCAAGCGTAACCGTCGAATCAGCCAAAATCGTCGCGGGTATGAGAGCGACAGCGCTGTTTTTCGCTCCGCTTATATGTACTGTGCCATTGAGAGGATCGCCGCCGGCTATATTTAACTTTTCCATGATCGTCTCCTTCCTTAAAGAAGATAGCTAATGGAGCGCTTCATAATGAGATTTCCTTCAGACTCAAAATAAATGGTTCATTTCAAAATCTATCCAATTAAAAGAGAAAGAATACAACACATTTTAAATTTATCGGGAAGAAAAGTAGCGAAGCAGACTGCGGCAAGGTTCTCTTCTGCAAAACATTCATTTCTCTTTGTAAGACAAAATGGTGACAAACGGAGGGAGCCCCTCCACTTGCCACCCACATGAAGCAATTATTTATTCCAGTCAGCTAAAAACTGTTCAATCCCTTTATCAGTCAGCGGGTGCTTTGTAAGCTGATGAATGACTTTGAGAGGCATCGTACCGATATGCGCTCCCCTTAGCGCGGCTTCAGTCACATGCTGCGCATGGCGGATGGACGCGGCGATGATTTGCGTGTCCAAACCGTGCACATCGAAAATTTGTTTAATTTCACTGATCAAATCGAGGCCGTTGTGGCCGATATCGTCAAGGCGTCCCAGGAACGGGGAAACATACGTAGCTCCTGCTCTTGCGGCAAGAAGCGCCTGGTTTGCGCTGAAGATCAGCGTGACGTTCGTTTTAATCCCGAGATCGGTTAATGCTTTAACAGCTTTCAGGCCGTCAGACGTCATCGGAATTTTCACCGTAATATTCGGCGCGATTTTCGCAAGCTCTTTTCCTTCTTCAATCATCTCTTCAGCCTTCAGAGAAATAACCTCGGCGCTGACTGACCCAGAAACCACTTCGGTAATTTCACGCAGACGGTCATGAAACGAAATGTTTTCTTTTGCTACTAAACTAGGATTTGTCGTAACTCCTGCAAGCACGCCGAGAGCGTGTGCCTCTTTGATTTCGTCTAAATTTGCAGTATCAATAAAAAACAGCATATTGATAAAACCTCCTGTCATGAAAATGTCTGAACTGTGGAACATGTTTGCGCTTTCCGGATGATATGGATAAAACCGCCTGTCGCTATCAGGCGGCTTTTTTGACTGAACGGGAAGCAAAAGAGCCTCATGCCGTCAAAGGCATGTGTTAACAGCACTTCCCTAAAACATCAGAAAAACATCCTGTTCCCCCGGCTTTGCGGGAAAACAGATGCTTTTCCAATCGTCATTATGCTTTGTTTGAAGAACCAAATTCACGCATTTTGCCGATCACTGTTTCTTTGATAGCTTCGCGTGCAGGTCCGAGGTATTTGCGCGGATCATACTCTTCAGGCTTCGCAGCAAGCGTTTCGCGAACAGCTTTCGCAGAAGCGATTTGGTTTTCAGTGTTGACGTTGATTTTTGCCGTACCTAAAGAAATAGCTTTCTTGATGTCGGCAGTCGGAATGCCTGTACCGCCGTGAAGTACGAGCGGAAGACCAGTTGTGTTTCCGATTTCTTCCATTTCTTTGAATCCAAGGTTTGGTTCGCCTTTGTAAGGGCCGTGAACAGAACCTAATGCAGGTGCAAGGCAGTCGATTCCTGTGCGCTCAACAAGTTCTTGACACTCTTTAGGGTCCGCGTAGATGACGCCTTCAGCAATTACGTCGTCTTCCTGTCCGCCTACAGTTCCAAGCTCAGCTTCAACTGATACACCGTGGAAATGAGCAAGCTCAACAACTTTTGAAGTCGTCGCAACGTTCTCCTCGAAAGGATGGTGGGAAGCGTCGATCATAACGGAAGTGAATCCCGCATGAATCGCTTTTGCACAAGATTCAAAGCTTGAGCCGTGGTCTAAATGAATCGCAACAGGTACTGTTACGTTGTATTCTTCCATCAGCGCTTTAACCATTGCCACAACGGTTTTAAATCCGCCCATATAGCGTCCTGCACCTTCTGATACACCGAGGATAACAGGAGATTTCTCTTCTTCAGCGGCTTGTAAAATCGCTTGAGTGAACTCAAGGTTATTTAAGTTAAATTGTCCGACAGCATATCCGTTTTCTTTTGCTTTATTCAACATTTCCGTCATTGATACTAAAGGCATGTCGAAAGTCCTCCTTATGTAGCCTGATTTGCTTTTGCGAAAAAAGCCTCCACACCTACCTAGCATGACCAGAAAAATCCGCCATATGTAAAATGTTTTGGTTTTTTAAAAACGTTAGATAGCTTTTCTCTACTTATATAGAATAACAATTAATCAACAAATCGGCAACATTGTGACTGTGACAACATCAAAAACTTTTCCGCTATCCGTTGGACTTTATAGGCAGATAGGTTTTAACGGCATCGCGAATTTCGTCGATGTCAAAAGGCTTCGCAAAGTGCGTCAGGGCTCCGAGCTCCTTCGATTCCTGGATCATGTCGAGCTCTCCGTAGGCCGTCATAATGATGACCCGGATCCCCTCGTCAATGACCTTCATCCTTTTCAAAATTTCAATTCCGTCCATGCCGGGGATTTTCATATCGAGCAAAACGAGGTCGGGGCGCTGGTTTTTCACAATGTCAAGCGCTTGAATCCCGTTCGCAGCCTGGAAGGTTTTGTATCCTTCTTTATTGAAAACTTCATTCAGCAGAACCCGAATCCCGTACTGGTCGTCTACGATTAAAATCTTCTCATTCATGATTTACACCTCTATATTTATAATTTTCGCCAAAATTAAGCAGTAGTTTATCTATTCTGTTTTGTTTTTCTCTTTTCCTTTAATTAAAATATTTAAGTTTGCGACATATTTAGAGGATTTTTCCCATTATTCTCTTTTGTTATATAATGATAGTCAGTAAAAAAGGAGGAGTCAGCTTGCTTAAAATTTTCACCACTCAATTGACGGGAATCTTCAACCGGATTCAAGAGGGCGAGGCCCAATCGATAGAGGACGGCGCCCGCTTGTTGGCTCAGGCGGTCATCAGTGATCATTCGGTTTATGTATACGGAAAAAATGAATTGGAAGGCATTTTGAAAGAAGCGATGTACAGTTCTGAACCGTTCCCCTCAGTCAAAGTGCTGCCGAAGAACGAAGAAAACTGGCCCGATTTTGAAATGACGGACAAAGTGCTGATGTTCTGCGCCGGTTCAGCGGATGACGAAGAGCTGAAAATGGCGGAAAAACTGTATGAAAGAGGAATCGGACTTGTTGTCGTCTCCCCTTCGGGAAAAGACGGCGCCCCGATCGCATCATTCGCCGATGTCCATATCGATTCAAAGCTGAGAATGCCGCTTCTTCCCGATGAAGACGGAACAAGGTTCGGATTTCCGTCCCTGATGGTCAGCCTCTACATTTATCATGCCCTATCCTTTACATTAAAGGAAATTCTTCAGGAATACCAATAAAACAGGGTTGCCTAAAGGAAATTAATGACGGTGGGGCCGGCCTTAATGAATATAGTACCAGTTCGGGCCGCCATTATCACCAGAAAAATCCAAAAAAGGCCTGCCGGCGTGATGTGCCGGCAGGCCTTTTTCTTTTTTACAGCTTTTCCGAAGTCTTCAGCGAAGCATGTACGAAGTCTCTGAACAGAGCCTGAGGTCTTGTCGGTCTTGACGTGAATTCAGGGTGGAACTGAGACGCGACAAACCATGGATGATCTTTAAGCTCGATAATCTCCACGAGACGGCCGTCAGGGCTTGTCCCGGAAAATACAAATCCGGCTTCTTCCATCTGCTGTCTGAATTCGTTGTTGAATTCATAGCGGTGGCGGTGGCGTTCATAGACCACTTCATTTTCATATGCCTGATACGCTTTCGACCCTTCTTGAAGCTTGCACGGATAAAGTCCGAGACGCAGTGTTCCGCCAAGGTCTTCAATGTCCTTTTGTTCAGGGAGAAGGTCGATAATCGGATACGGTGTGGAAGGATCGATTTCGGCTGAGTGCGCTCCTTCAAGACCGAGCACATTTCTTGCGTATTCAATCGATGCCACCTGCATTCCGAGGCAAATGCCGAAGAACGGAATCTTTTGTTCACGGGCATATTTGACTGTCGTGATTTTCCCTTCAACACCGCGGTCTCCGAATCCGCCCGGCACAAGAATACCATCCGCATTCTGAACAAGATCGGCAACGTTGTCTTCCGTCACTTCTTCCGCATTGATCCATTTAACCTGAATGTCTGCGTCAAACGCATAACCCGCATGGCGAAGCGATTCCACAACTGAAATGTAGGCATCCGGGAGCTCGACGTATTTACCAACCAAAGCGATTGTCACCGTTTTGGACAGACTTTTCACCTTTTTGACAAGTTCTTTCCATTCTTCCATATCGGCTTCTCTGCAATCCAGCTTCAAGTGGCTGCAGACTAAGCTGTCCAGCCCTTGTTTTTGCAGGTCGAGAGGAATGGAGTAGAGCGTATCCGCATCGCCGGCCTCGATGACGGCTTTAGGATCGATGTCGCAGAACAGCGCGATTTTATCTTTCATGTCCTGAGAAATCGGCATTTCTGTTCTCACGACGATGACATTTGGCTGAATGCCGAGGCTGCGCAGTTCTTTTACGCTGTGCTGAGTCGGCTTTGTTTTCATTTCTCCCGCCGCTTTAAGATATGGAACTAGCGTACAGTGAATGTACATCACATTGTCGCGGCCGACATCGCTCTTGATCTGGCGGATCGCTTCAAGAAACGGCAGCGATTCGATATCACCGACGGTTCCGCCGATTTCGGTGATCACGACATCAGCGCCCGTTTCTTTTCCGGCGCGGAATACACGGTCTTTAATTTCATTTGTGATATGAGGTATAACCTGTACGGTACCGCCTAAATAATCGCCTCTGCGCTCTTTTTTCAGCACCGTGGAATAGATTTTTCCTGTTGTCACGTTGCTGTATTTATTTAAATTGATGTCGATGAAGCGCTCATAGTGGCCGAGGTCAAGATCCGTTTCCGCACCGTCGTCGGTTACGAACACTTCACCGTGCTGATACGGGCTCATTGTCCCCGGGTCTACGTTGATATACGGGTCAAATTTTTGAATGGTGACATTCAAACCTCTGTTCTTCAGCAGGCGGCCGAGCGAAGACGCCGTAATTCCTTTTCCAAGCGAGGATACAACTCCTCCGGTTACAAAGATATATTTTGTCATTTCTGTACCCCTCTCTTCGATTAACGCTTATTCCTTAAAATGCTCTTTTTATGAAAAATCATTTAGATCTTTTCTAAATGATTTAAATGATAAGGAGGCGGAAAAACAAGAAAGCTCCCTTTCAATTTCTTGAAAGGGAGCTGATAGTCCGTATCACTCGAATCTCTTCGTTTTGAAGAGCCCAAAATACATACTACATAGTTCGCCTGTGAAAGTCAAGATCGATTTAAACATGAA
Organism: Bacillus paralicheniformis; assembly: GCF_001042485.2. Classification (GTDB taxonomy): domain Bacteria; phylum Bacillota; class Bacilli; order Bacillales; family Bacillaceae; genus Bacillus; species Bacillus paralicheniformis. The sequence continues at coordinate 416,721 of NZ_LBMN02000004.1, read as the reverse complement.
TTCCGTTCAGGCGGCAAAATTACTCCTCGTCTTCCTCTTCTTCAAAATCTTCATCATCATCGTCCAGGATCTCGTCTTCAAGATCATCCAGTTCATCATCGTCGGCTTCATCGATTTCTTCGAATTCATCGGCGGCAATGTCCAAGTCGTCTTCGACATCGTCAAGAAGAATATCATCCTCGTCGATTTCTTCGAATTCGTCAAGATCAAGATCTTCTTCAACCACTTTTTTCGCTTTTTTCTTTTTCGCTTTTACAGTCGGTTGTGTTTCTTCATCAAGCTGATCATACGGATACCAGCTGCGCAGGCCCCACGTTTGGTCTGACAGCGCCAAAAAGCGTCCGTCGATATTTAAATCTGTGTAGAACTGGGCGATGCGGTCTTCCAGCTCTTCTTTCCCCATTCCAAGCAAGGAAGCCACTTGATCTGTTAGCTCCTGGAATGTAATCGGTTTTTTGTGTTCCGAAAAAATTTCGTATGCGATTTCAACTAAAGCCATTTCCTTTAGCTGTTCCTCTGAGTATTGTTTCAAACTCATCGCCAGACACTCCCTTTCTATCTTCATGTATGTATCTACTATCTCTGTCATAGAAAATAAGCATGTAATCCCTGTCTTTACGACAAACCATACCTCTCATTATAAACAAAAGAAATCACTTTATGCCACCTTTATTCCCGTTAATTCAATAATTTTTACCTGTTGCATTGGAAATCGGCGGCAAGCGGGATTGAAACATAGAACAGCCGGGAGCGTCCGGCCCCTTGAAAACGAAAAAACTGCGTCGGCGGCCTGTCCGCCGGCAGCAGTCCAAACCGTGCCAGACGGCTGTTTTCCGCCATTATTTCATCAGCATTCTCGAAATGACGAGCTTCTGTATTTCCTGCGTTCCTTCATAGATTTGAGTGATTTTTGCATCGCGCATAAAGCGCTCGACCGGATAATCCTTTGTGTAGCCGTATCCGCCGAATATTTGCACGGCCTCCGTCGTCACTTTCATAGCCGTATCCCCTGCATATAGCTTCGACATCGCGGAAGCTTTTCCATAAGGCAGCCCCTCTGATTCCAGCCATGCCGCCTGGTAGGTTAAAAGCCTTGAAGCTTCAATCTCCGTCGCCATATCAGCCAGTTTAAAAGCGATGCCCTGCTGCTCGGCGATCGGCCTGCCGAATTGCTTCCGCTCTTTCGCATACGCCTTCGCCGCCTCAAATGCACCCTGGGCAATCCCGACGGCTTGAGCGGCAATTCCGTTTCTTCCTCCATCAAGCGTCTGCATTGCGATTTTAAAGCCTTCACCTTCCCCGCCAAGGCGGTTTTTTAAAGGCACGCGGCAGTCCTGAAAGATAATTTCGGTTGTCGGCGATGAACGGACGCCCAGCTTCCTTTCTTTTTTTCCGACAGAAAAACCGGGAAAATCCTTTTCAACGATAAAAGCGGTTGTGCCTTTATGCTTCTGTTCCGGTGCAAGGTTGGCAAACACGATGTAGATGTCTGCAATTCCGCCGTTTGTGATAAAGATCTTCGTTCCATTTAAAATATAATCATCACCATTTCTGACCGCGGTCGTTTTCATGCCGCCGGCATCAGAGCCTGAACCGGGCTCCGTCAATCCGTAGGCGCCTATCTTTTCACCGCGGGCCATCGGCTTTAAGTATTCATGCTTCTGTTCTTCCGTTCCAAATGCATAAATCGGCCAGCCTGCAAGCGAAGTATGTGCTGACAAGGTGACGCCCGTTGAGGCGCAGACTTTCGAAAGCTCTTCTACTGCGATGACATAGGCGAGGTAGTCACTGCCGATCCCCCCGTATTCCTCAGGCCACGGTATTCCCGTCAACCCCAATTCCGCCATTTTGGAAAACAGTTCCATGTCAAACCGCTCTTCCTCATCCCGCTCCTTTGCAGTCGGCTCCACCTCTTGACGGGCAAAGTCGCGCACCATCTTCTGTATCATTTGGTGCTCTTCACTCAGCTTAAAGATCATTCTTTTCCCCCCTTATAAATGCTTACCGATGACGATCCGCTGGATCTCGCTTGTGCCCTCATAAATTTCACACACTTTCGCATCCCTGAAATATCGTTCAGCGCTGAAATCCTTTGTATATCCAAAATCTCCGAGCAGCTGCACGGCCTCTCCGGCGACATACATTGCCGTTTCCGAAGTGAACAGTTTGGCCATTGAAGCAGCCTTTCCCGTCTGGACGCCTTGTTGTTTCAGCGAAGCGGCCTGATAAACGAGAAGCCTGGCAGCCTCTGTCCTCGCCGCCATGTCGGCCAGCTTAAAAGCAAGCCCTTGTCCGTTCTTATACAGCTCTCCGTCCGGATACCGTATTTTTAGAAATTCGATGGCTTCAGAAAGCGCTCCTTCGGCGATGCCCAGAGCCTGCGCCGCAATTCCGATCCGCCCGGTATCCAGATTGGAAAGGGCCATTTTGAATCCTTTACCTTCCTTCCCCAGCAGCTGCCGGGCGGGGATGACAGCGTTATCAAAATTTAAAGTGACCGTCAGTGAACCGTGAAGCCCCATTTTCTCTTCATTTTTCCCAATAAAAAAGCCCGGCGTGCCCTTCTCCACGATAAAAGCCGAAATGCCCCCCGTTCCCGCTTTCGGATCGGTTGAAGCAAAAACAAGATAAATGTCGGCTGCTCCGCCGTTTGTGATAAAAACTTTCGTACCGTTGAGCACATAGGTATCGCCGCGCTTTTCGGCCCTGGTTTTTAGACTGCCCGCATCGGAACCGGCACTCGGTTCGGTTAAACAAAAGGCTCCCAAGTACTGCCCTGCTGCCAGCTTTTTAACATAATGTTCTTTTTGCCGCTCATTTCCGTATAAAAGAATGGGAATGGTGACAATTGACGTGTGTACAGATAGAACCGCGCCAAGAACGGCGCTTTTCTTTGACAGCTCATGGATGATCATTATATAGGTGATAAAGTCATGACCGGCCCCGCTGTACTTAGCCGGAATCGGAAGCCCCATCCAGCCGCGCTCCGCCATTTTCTTCAAAAGAGAGGTTGGAAAACGCCCTTTCTCCATTTCAGGTACAAAAGGAGCGACCTCCTGTTTAACAAATTGCCTGACAATCTTCTGCATGCGGGTCTGCTCTTCTGTAAACTGAAAATTCAAGGTCACCCCTCCTTATGTCGGCTGCTTTTCGTACGTATAAAACCCTCTGCCCGTTTTCTTTCCGAGACGTCCTGCGCTGACATATTGTTTAAGGAGCGGACAAGGCCGGTATTTATCATCGCCAAAACCTTCATGCAACGTCTCCATAATATACAGACACGTATCCAGACCAATCAGGTCAGCGAGAGCCAGCGGACCCATCGGATGGTTCATGCCAAGCTTCATGATTCCGTCTATGCTTTCTTTCTCGGCGACGCCTTCATAAAGCGCAAAAACCGCCTCGTTAATCATCGGCATTAAAATGCGGTTGGAGATAAATCCCGGAAAATCCCGCACCTCGATCGGAACCTTGTTCATCCGCTCCGCCGCAGCCACGACGGTTTCATATGTTTCGCCGCTCGTCTCAAGCCCCCTGATGACCTCGACAAGCTGCATGACCGGAACCGGGTTCATAAAATGCATGCCGATGACATTTTGAGGTTTTTTCGTGACGGAAGCGAGTTCCGTAATCGACAATGACGATGTATTTGATGCCAATAGGGCTGAGTCTTCGGTCACTTCATCAAGCCGTTTGAAAATCTCTTTTTTTACATCCATTTGCTCAACAGCCGCTTCAATGATGAGAAAAGCTTCCCGCGCATCGTCGAGCGAAGCCGAAGGAGAAAGACGCTGGTAGATTTGCTGTACGTCTCCATGCGGAAGCTTGCCTTTTTCCGCCTGTCTGACTAGCTGGCCGGAAATGCGCTTCATTCCCTTTTCAATTTGGTCAGGTGATACGTCGTACATGTAAACATTGTATCCGGCCTGGGCAGAGACCTGGGCGATCCCGGCCCCCATCTGGCCGGCTCCGATGACCATGATCGTGTCTTTTTTCATTTAAAATCCCCCTTTTTTATACCTCGATCATCACGGCGTCTCCCTGACCGCCGCCGCTGCAAATGGCAGCAATACCTGTACCGCCGCCGCGCCGTTTTAATTCGTACATAAGCGTCAAAATGATTCTTGCCCCGCTCGCGCCGATCGGATGACCTAGCGCAATGGCGCCGCCGTTGACATTGACCTTCTCCATGTCAAGGCCCACGATCTTTCCGCTTGCCAAAGCTACCGCGGCGAACGCTTCATTGATTTCAAACAGTTTGATATCAGAAAGCTCAGCTCCGGTTTTGTTAAGCAGTTCTCTGATGACAAGCCCTGGGGTTTTCGGGAAGTCTTTGGCTTCGACTGCAATGGATGTGTGCGCTTTAATGACGGCGGACACATTCACATTGAGTTCCTTTGCCCTGTCTTCATTCATCACGATAAGCGAGCATGCTCCGTCATTTACCCCCGGCGCGTTTCCCGCAGTAATTGTCCCGTCGTGGTCAAAAACCGGAGCAAGCTGTGACAGCCTTTCCAATGACGTATCGCGCCGCGGAGCTTCATCTTGATCAACCGTTAATTCGCCGCCCCGCTTCTGCGGTATACAAACAGGGACGATCTCTTCTCCGAGCGCACCTGAAGCTGCAGCCTGTACGGCCCGCATGTGGCTCCTGAGCGCCCATCGATCCTGTTCTTCTCTTGCAATCTCCAACTCTTTCGCAGCGGCATTTCCGTAGGAGCCCATATGAACACCCGTAAATGAGCATGTCAGCCCGTCTGTGATCATCAAATCTTTAACCGCTCCGTCTCCCATTCTCAGCCCCCATCTCGCTTTTTGAAGCAAATAAGGGGCATTTGACATCGATTCCATACCTCCTGCTGCAATGACCTCCGCATCACCGGCCCGGATGATCTGATCCGCCATTGTGACGCTTCTTAAACCTGAAGCGCACACTTTATTAATCGTTTCCGTTTTGACATCCCACGGCAGTCCCGCAAAACGCGCAGCCTGTCTCGACGGCAGCTGCCCCTGTCCGCCTTGAAGAACGGAACCCATAATGACTTCATCGACATCCTCAGGATGTACACCGGAACGTTTTAATGCTTCTTTTACGGCGATTCCGCCGAGCTCCGCTGCCGTCTTTGACTGAAGCGCGCCCCCGAGTTTTCCAAAAGGCGTGCGCGCGCCGCCTGCAATAACCGATCTCGCCACCTGACATCCTCTCCCCTTATCATGATTTGTGCATACCGAAGATAAAAGAAGGCGGAGATCCGGCTCACACCTTCTTTATTCAAAACCTGAAATCCGTCTATGAAGCATGTTCTTTTTGTTCTGAGCCGAATACGGCGCGTTCAAGCAGCTCCGCCACATCGTAGGTGCCGACCTGATCCTCCATTTCCTTGGCTTTTGTTCCGTCGCCTAGCATCGTCAAACAATACGGACAGCCCGAACTGATGACAGAAGGTGAAGCGCTGAGCGCCTGCTCCGTTCTGGCAACGTTGATCCTTGTGCCCGTCTCTTCCTCCATCCACATGAGACCGCCCCCCGCTCCGCAGCACATTCCGTTTTCACGGCTGCGTTCCATTTCCACTAAATGGATGCCCGGAATGGAGCGCAGAATATCGCGCGGCGGTTCGTAAACCTCATTGTAGCGGCCCAAATAGCATGAATCATGAAAGGTGACGGTTTCGCGAACCGGAAACTCAGGTTTCAGCCTTCCTTCTTCAATAAGGGCAGCGAGAATTTCTGTATGATGATACACCTCCGCTTTCAGACCAAAATCAGGATATTCATTTTTAAAAATATTGTATGCATGCGGATCGATGGTTACAATTTTTCGAACATCATTTTTTTCAAATTCTTCAATATTTTTTGCGGCAAGCTCCTGGAATAAAAACTCGTTGCCAAGCCGCCTCGGCGTATCGCCTGAATTTTTTTCTTTATTGCCTAAAATCGCGAACGTGACCCCGGCTTGATTGAGAAGGCGCGCGAAAGCCATGGCGATCTTCTGGCTTCTCCGGTCATACGATCCCATCGACCCGACCCAGAACAGGTATTCAAAGGCCTCGCCTTTTTTCTTCATTTCTTTCACTGTCGGCACCTTAACGTCGTCTCTCATGTCACGCCAGTTTTCGCGTTCTTTTCTGTTTAATCCCCAAGGGTTACCCTGTCTTTCAATGCTCGTCATGGCGCGCTGGGCATCTGCATCCATTTTTCCTTCTGTGAGCACGAGATAGCGGCGGAGATCGATGACCTTGTCGACGTGCTCATTCATGACCGGGCACTGATCTTCACAATTCCGGCACGTTGTGCATGCCCAAATTTCCTCTTCGGTGATGATGTCGCCGATTAAGCTCGGATTGTATAGCTCTGAAGCAGCCGCTTCTCTTGATCCTTCTCCTCCCGCCGCCATGGCCAGCTGGTTGCCTTTCGTATGCTGAAAGAGAGGCGCGGGAACCCAAGACGTTTTCGATGTTACTGCTGCTCCCTTTTCTGTCAAATGGTCTCTGAGCCGCAAAATCAGATCCATCGGCGAAAGCATCTTGCCTGTTCCGGTAGCCGGGCACATATTGGTACAGCGCCCGCATTCAACGCACGCGTAAAGATCGATCAGCTGGGATTGCCTGAATTCCTCGATCCGTCCGACGCCGAACGTTTCTTTTGTTTCATCTTCAAAATCGATTTTTTGAAGCTTTCCCGGGTTTGTCAGCCGGCTGAAAAATACGTTTGCCGGTCCGGCAATTAAGTGGGCGTGCTTTGACTGCGGCACATAGACTAAAAATGTCAGTAAGATAAGAAGATGCGCCCACCATGCCGCATAGAACACTGCCGCTGAGGCGGTTTCTCCCATGAAGCCGAGGGCAAAAGCGATGCCTGATGCCATCGGTTCGTGCCATGATAATGAATGTTCATGCCAGATCATGTTCATACCGTTTCCGAGTAAAACGGTAAACATCAAGCCGCCGATCAGCATGAGCACGATCCCCGACTTCAAATTGCGCTTCAGTCTGACGAGTTTTTCAATATAGCGCCTGTGAAAGGCCCAGACCACCGCAATTAAAATCATCAACGTGACGATTTCCTGAAAAAACGTAAACGCCGGGTAGACGCTGCCAAGCGGAAGTCCTTGATCGGGAACGAGCCCTTTCAAAATAAAATCGATCGCTCCGAACTGAACGAGAATAAAGCCGTAAAAAAACATGACGTGGATAATGCCGCTTTTTTTATCTTTAAGCAGTTTCTTTTGGCCGAACACGTTCTCCCATATCTTTTGAAGGCGCTCCTTCGTCCGCTTATCAAAATCCTCTTTTTGTCCGAGCCTGATGTAACTGATTCTCGTTCGGATCAAGTAGACAAACAGATAAACGGCGTAAGCGGTTACACCTAAAAACGCAATGAAATTCAACCACAATAAGACATTCATCAGCTGCTCCCCCTTTCATTTCCCCAACCTTAAATCCCCTTGAACTACCTTTATCTTAAATAATGAATGAGTGTTCAGTCAATATGTTTTCATAAATGCAGGAAATTAGGGGGACACTATTCTTTACACGAAAAAAGGGAGTGTCTTCATTGGTGCCGCTTATGATTATGGTATGTTTTCTCATCCTGCTTCTTGCGCTCGATTTCCGTTTCGGCCGCAAAGCCTTTGAAAGGAAAGCCTACGAACCCGTTTTTTCAGAGAAGAAAAGCGATATTGAACTGATTCATAACGGAGAAGACTTGTGTGAGCGGCTGCTGGATGACATCCGCCAGGCCGAATCGTCGGTGCATGTCATGTTTTATATTGTGAAGAACGATGATATCAGCCTTGAATTTTTAAAAATGCTGAAGGATAAAGCGAAAGCCGGCGTATGCGTACGCTTGCTGATTGACCGGATCGGCGCGATGAAGGTAAAGAAAAAAACGCTGTCAGACTTGAAACAAAGCGGAGCGCACGTTTTTTTTGTCAACAATCCGGGCTTCCCTTATTTCTTTTATCGACTGAATGCAAGAAATCACCGGAAAATCGCCGTCATAGACGGAAAGATCGGCTATGTGGGCGGATTTAACATTGCGAAAGAATACCTTGGTAAAAAAGCGGAATTCGGCCCGTGGAAGGATTACCATTTGCGAATGACGGGGGAAGGTGTTGCCGACTTGCAGCACATTTTTTTATCAGACTTCAATAGAGAAGCGCCGCTATCACAGCCGGACAGCGGTATGTTCCCGCCGCTCCATCAAGGAGCTGTCACCCATTCGATACATGCGACAAAAGGGTTTTCTCTGGAAGGAAAATACATTTCATTTATTGATCAGGCAAAAGAAAGAATCATGATTTGCACGCCGTACTATATTCCGAGTCCGGCTTTGCAGCAAGCAGTTCTTTCAGCCAGGGAAAGAGGCGTGATCGTCTCGGTTCTCGTGCCGATGAAAGCCGACCATCCGCTTGTCAAAGAGGCCGCCTACACGAACTTTCCCGCACTTTTGGAGGCGGGTTGCTATATTTACCGGTACTACAGAGGCTTTTATCATGCAAAAGCATTGATCGTCGACGACCGGCATGTGATGATCGGAACATCAAATTTTGACAATCGAAGCCTGTTTCTCAATGATGAAGTGAATGTCGTCATCCATGATAAAGACTGGACAAAACAATTCTTTGACGTCGTCAAGGAAAGTATTGAACACGCCGAGCTTCTGACAAAGGAGCGGTATGCGAAGCGGCCGGTGATGCAGCGGCCCATCGAATGGCTGGCGAAATCGATTTCATATTTTTTATGAATCGTACGTTTATCCTGCATAACATGCGGGTAACATTTCACCAAAGTGATGATTACATACGGAGGGATATATGATGAACCAAGCAGAGTCGATTAAGCTCCGCGCACAATCGATGACATTAAAAAACTTGATTGAGCTGTACAGACTTTGCCGCTCAGCCAGACATCAGCTATATATATGCTCAAGAAAAACAATGTGCAAAATTAAAGATTTAATTGAACTGGAAATGTTCAGAATGGCCAATCGCGAAAATGAGTGCCTGATTGTCATCGAAGGGAAGATGGCGCAGGAGTTAGTAAGAAAAGCACAATCGATTCTTTCTGACGCTCAAGTTCAATAAGGGAAGGCGACGGACCTTCCTTGTGTGAGACGCCTCCTCACCAAATCAAGAAAAAATCCCCCGTTCAAAGGACGGGGGATTCGTTTTACATTTTTTCAGGAGCTGATACGCCGATCAGCTTGAGTGCATTATTTAATGTGATTTGTGTTGCCTTCATCAATGATAAACGCGCTCGGCTTTTTTCTTCATCTGCCGGATCGAGAACTTTCTCAGCATTGTAAAAACTGTGGAGCACAGATGCCAATTCAAAAATATAGTTTGTAATGCGGTGCGGAATCCGCTTCTCTGCGGCATCGGCGACAGCCTCAGGGAACGAGCCGATCACTTTAAGCAGATCATACTCTTTTTCAGAAGCGATTTTCGTCAGGTCAAGGTTCCCTTCAAATGAAATACCTTTTTCTTCGCCTTGTCGCAGCATGCTGCAAATTCTCGCATGAGCGTACTGCGCGTAGTAAACCGGGTTTTCATTCGATGTGGAGACAGCCAGGTCAAGATCAAAGTCCATGTGCGTATCGGCGCTGCGCATCGCAAAGAAGTAACGCACCGCGTCAAGGCCGACCTCATCAATGAGATCGCGCATTGTCACAGCTTTTCCGGTTCTTTTGCTCATCTTCATTTTTTCGCCGTTCTTGTAGAGATGGACGAGCTGGATGATCTCGACCTCAAGCGTTTCTTTGTCATAACCGAGCGCTTCAATGGCCGCTTTCATGCGCGGGATATAGCCGTGATGGTCCGCTCCCCATACGTTGATCAGCTTTTGGAAGCCGCGGTCAAGCTTGTCTTTGTGATAAGCGATGTCAGGCAGAAGATACGTGTAGGACCCGTCTTTTTTGATCAGGACGCGGTCTTTGTCATCGCCGAACGCCGTCGAGCGGAACCATGTCGCCCCGTCTTCTTCATAGATGTGCCCTTTTTCGCGAAGGGCTTCGAGCGCCTGATCGATCTTTCCGTTTTGGTAAAGCGATGTCTCTGAGTACCAGACATCAAATGGGACACGGAAATTCTCGAGGTCTTCACGAAGTTTGCCTAATTCGTACTTTAAGCCGTATTCACGGAAAAACGCGAGGCGTTCGCTCTCTTCTTCATGAACAAAACGGTCGCCGAATTCATCGGCGAGCTTTCGGCCGATTTCCTTAATGTCTTCGCCGTGATATCCGTCTTCAGGCATCGGCTTGTCTTTTCCAAGCGCCTGAAAGTAACGGGCCTCGACGGATAATGCGAGGTTGTTGATTTGATTGCCGGCATCGTTGATGTAATATTCGCGGCTCACTTCATACCCCGCTTTTTCAAGTACATTGCAGAGAGAATCTCCGACAGCGGCTCCGCGGGCATGTCCAAGATGCAGGTTGCCCGTCGGGTTTGCTGAGACGAATTCCACCTGAACGCGTTCTCCGCCTCCGATATTTGTTTCACCGTAGGCCTCTCCTGCTTCAAGCACAGCCGGAATGAGCTTCGTTAAATATTGATTGTTCATGTAGAAATTGATAAAACCCGGTCCTGCGATATCAAGTTTGTCGATCGACGCTTTTCCTTTATCAAAGGATGCGACGATTTCCTCGGCAATATTCCGCGGCGCTTTTTTGGCGATTCTCGCCAGCTGCATCGCCATGTTAGTGGAATAGTCTCCATGCGACTTGTCTTTCGGGACTTCCAATACGACTTCGGGAATCTCGCTTTCTGCGGCGAGGCCGGCTTTCATGACAGCTTCTTTAATTTCCTGCTTCAGCACATCTTTCATTTGTTCGACTATGTTCATGACTCGTGTCCTCCTCTATACGAAATCGACATCATATGTAAATGCTTTTGTTCATCGCTTACAATCATATCGTACTCAACGCTGATCTTTCCGTCTGGCGGCTGCCGGGTGACTGATACGGATTTTGTATCCACGCCAAGCTCGAGCCTGCCGAAAGGCATTTTATAATGAGTGACGGTGCGGCTGCCCGGCCTGAAACGCTGTTTCATTTCAATGGCGCCGGAACGCATCACCAGAACTTCGTTTTCGCTTGCTTTTACGATCGTCTTCACCTTTCCCGCATCATGCTCTTCATGATAAGAAAGATATATTTTATCTTTTTTCATATAATAAAACCCAGTTGTCCGGAACTCGATCGTTTCCGTGTCCGATCCTTCCCGGATAACAGATTTCACATGGATATTAACGGGTGTCTCCTGGTTCATTCCGACACTTCCTTTTTTGATCCGATTTGACTTGATTAGTATAATCATTCGGGAAAAAAAGTTCAACCGCTGCTCCTTTATACCATCTTAACAGAACGGACGGGAAGATAAACCATTTTCTAAGAAAAAAGCCGTCCCGAAAAAGGACAGCCTGTTTATTTCACCCAGCCGAGCAGCATTTCGCGAATCAGCTTGCTTGCCGTATTTGCGGTTTGTTCCGAATGGTCGTAGACCGGAGCGACCTCAACCAGGTCTCCTCCAACGACGTTGACGTCTGAGCGGGCGATTTCGTGAATCGAAGCGAGCAGCTCTTTTGATGTGATGCCTCCGGCGTCAACCGTACCGGTTCCCGGCGCATGAGCGGGATCTAAGACATCGATGTCAATCGTTACATAAACCGGACGCCCTGCGAGTTTCGGCAGGACGGATTTAAGCGGCTCAAGCACTTCAAATTTGGAAATGTGCATACCGTTTTCGTTTGCCCATTCAAACTCCTCTTTCATACCGGAGCGGATGCCGAATGAATAGACATTGCCGGGACCGATCAGTTCCGCTGCTTTGCGGATCGGCGTCGAATGCGAGAGCGGCTCTCCTTCATAGTCGACGCGGAGATCTGTGTGCGCATCCATATGGATGATGGCAAGATCGGGATATTTTTTATACATCGCTTTAATAACCGGCCATGAAACGAGGTGCTCTCCTCCCATTCCGAGCGGGAATTTTCCTTTTTCTAAAATGCTGTCAACATATTCTTCAATCATGTCGAGGCTCTTCTGCGGGTTCCCGAAAGGCAGCGGGATGTCGCCGGCGTCAAAGAAATGAACCTCGTCAAGCTCCCTGTCCAAATAAGGGCTGTATTCTTCAAGCCCGATGGACACCTCGCGGATTCTCGCCGGACCGAAGCGCGATCCGGGACGGTAGCTGACCGTCCAATCCATCGGCATGCCGTAAAGGATGGCGTCCGCCTCTTCCCAATCGGGGCGGCTTGCGATAAACACCTTGCCGGAATATGCTTCATCAAATCTCATCTTCAAAAACCTCCCTGAAAAAAAGCGCAGAATACCATCCTGCGCCAAACTGTTTTATTTGATTAAATCGCTGACGAATTTCGGAAGGACGAATGCCGCTTTATGAATTTCTTTTGTATAGTATTTCGTCTCAATATCGAAGAAGCGACTGTCCTCCACTTCAAGAGGATCGTATTTTTTCGAACCGATCGTAAACGTCCACAATCCGCTTGGATATGTCGGAATGTTGGCCAAATACAGCTTTGTAATCGGAAAGATCTCTTTTACATCGCGCTGAACGTTAGTGATCAGTTCAGGTGTAAACCAAGGGTTGTCCGTCTGAGCAACAAAAATGCCGTCTTCCTTTAGCGCATTTGCTATGCCGGCGTAAAAGCCTTTTGTAAACAAGTTGACAGCCGGCCCTACAGGCTCGGTTGAATCGACCATGATGACATCGTACTCATTTTCAGATTCTGCAATGTGCATAAAGCCGTCATCGACCTTTACTTCGACGCGCGGATCGTCAAGTTTGCCTGCAATGGAAGGCAAAAATTTCTTAGAGTATTCGATCACCTTGCCGTCGATATCGACAAGCGTCGCTTTTTTGACGCTCTGATGCTTCAAAATTTCACGGATGACGCCGCCGTCTCCGCCGCCGACCACAAGTACATGCTCAGGGTTCGGATGCGTAAACAGGGGCACATGCGCCACCATTTCGTGGTAGACAAATTCATCTTTTTCAGATGTCATGACCATGCCGTCAAGAAACAGCATGTTGCCGAATTCTTCCGTCTCGGCCATTTCGAGCTTTTGAAAGTCCGTCTGCTCTGTATGTAAAGTCTTGTTGATTTTCATCGTAATGCCGAAGTTTTTCGTTTGCTTCTCTGTGTACCAAAGTCCGCTCAAAGCGTCATCTTCCTTTCGTGATAAGCTGTATTTCCATCTATTTTTCTCGCCTGCGGCGACGATTATTCTGCACTGAAGCATCGGCTTTTGCCTAAGGAAAAAGTATAGAGGAATTGCAGGTGATTGTAAAGACGGATCGATTCATTTTCAGGAGTCATTCCATTCCCGACGGCTGTTTTGGGCTGAGCTTGCCACAGATGTACATAAGCTTATTCTGCAGCGGCGACTGCCAAAACTGAGGATTCCTCCGGTTGCTCTGTTAATCGCCTCCTAGAGGGTCTGCGGTTTTTTCCTTCCCGCTTGTTTAAACCCTCCTCTTTTTCCTCATAATGATAAGAACATTTATTTATCCGGGAGGAGATTTGAACATGGACATGATGACGGACAAGCGGGTCCGTTTAACTATCAAGACGATACGCGCATTTTTGTTCATGGGAGCATTGATGCTGATCTTCCTTTCAATCGTTGTCATGACGGTGGTCCTGGCAGCCAAATGGCAAGGCGCTCCTTCGATTCAGGTGCCGAGGTCTACCGTGCTGTATGACGGAAGCGGAAAGCAGATAGGGGAGACGCATTACGGGCAAAAGCGGTACTGGGTTTCGCTGAAGAGCATCAATCCCGCCGTCATCGATGCCACACTTGCCGTTGAAGACCGGAACTTCTTCCGGCACCACGGCTTCGACTATATGAGGATGGGCGGCGCCCTCATCGCCGATCTAAAGGCGATGTCCAAAGTTCAGGGAGCCAGCACCATTACACAGCAATATGCGAGAAACCTCTACCTCGGCCACGATAAAACATGGAAAAGAAAGTGGAATGAAGCTTTTTATACGATACGGCTCGAACAAAACTACACAAAGAAAGATATTTTGGAAGGCTATTTAAATACGATTTATTACGGGCATGGAGCCTACGGAATCGAAGCTGCTTCCCGGATGTATTTTGGCAAACGGGCCAAGGATATCAATGCGGCGGAAGCTGCGATGCTTGCCGGCATTCCAAAGGGTCCTTCCGTTTATTCGCCTTTTGTTAATGAAAAAAAGGCGAAAGAACGCCAGGAAATGATCCTGACAATGATGGAGAAAGAAAACAAGCTGACGAAAAAGCAGGCGGCAGAACTGAAAAAACTGCCGCTCCGCTTTGAAAAACAGGATAAGCAAACAACCGCTAAAACCGCTCCGTACTTTTATGACGAAGCGGTTAAAGAAATCGCGCGCTTGCTGCATTTGACACCGGAGCAAGCAGAAACCGGCGGCTACAACGTATTCACCACGCTCAACCCGCGTCTCCAAAAAATTGCCGAGGACACGATCGAACGCACGATTGATTCGTCATCTGACATTCAGGCAGGGTTTGCAGCGATCAATCCGTCCGACGGCAGCGTTCTCGCGCTTGTCGGAGGACGCGACTACGAAAAAAGCCCGTTTAACCGCGTAACCCAGGCTATGCGGCAGCCCGGCTCCACTATGAAGCCTTTCCTTTATTATTCGGCTGTTCAAAACGGTTTTACGCCGGCCACCCGGATGAGGAGCGCGGAAACGACATTTGAGCTCGGGCAAGGCAGCGCTTATTCGCCGAGCAACTATCACGGCTATTACGCAGACGGCCCGATCACTCTTCTTCAGGCCCTGGCTTTGTCCGATAACATTTACGCCGTGAAAACGCACCTTTTCCTCGGCATGGACAAACTGATTGATGCTGCAAAACAATTCGGCATCACGAGCCCGCTGCAAAAAGTGCCGTCGCTTGCGCTCGGAACATCCCCCGTGAAGCCGATTGAAATGGTGAATGGATACGCCATGTTTGCCAATGGCGGAAAAAAAATCGAACCTTCCTTTATTACGAAAATTACCGATTCGAACGGGGAGGTTCTTTACGAAAAACCGAAGCGAAGCAAACAAATCCTTGACCCAAGAGCGGCTTTTATCACGGCCAACATGATGAGCGGAATGTTCGACAAATCACTCAACGGCTATACATCTGTTACCGGGCGGACGATCGCAGATCAGCTGACGCGCCCATACGCCGGAAAATCGGGAACGACCAGCACCGACAGCTGGATGATCGGCTTTTATCCCGGCCTTGCTTCAGGCGTGTGGACGGGATATGACAAAGAGCGGACAATCGATGCCGTCGCAGAGAAAAACTATGCCAAACAAATTTGGGCCAAATTTATGGAAAAAGCGCTTGAAAACGCGCCCGCCGCAGCTTTAAAGCCGCCTGAAGGCGTGAAAGGGATGTATATTGACCCTGCTACAGGCTATGCGGCGGCGCCCAGCTGTCCGTCCAAATATTTCGCTTATTTTATCGAAGGTACTGAACCCGAGCAGGTTTGCTACGGAAAAGAAATCTATAAGGATCAAAAAGCCGGGCGCGAAAAACCCGCCGCTCCCCACAAGCGGGAAAAGTGGTGGGAAAAATGGTTTAAAAAAGAAGAATAAACTTTTTTGGGCGGGATAGACGAACCCCCCGGACTTCACGGCGGTCCGGGGGGTTTTTTCCTATTGCTGAAGCAATCCCTTTTTCAGCTCGTCTGATGAACGGTCCCAAAGCCCTTGATCATGATTTTTCAGAAAATCGGCCAGAACGCGCTTGGAACTTTCATCCATGTGCTCGACAATAATCTTCCGCTTCATCGACTTATCCATTAAATTCACGTGCTCCGGAAGCGATTTGTAGCCGCGGCGGATGCTTCTGTCCACCGTCATTTCGCAAGCCGTCACCCCCGCATAATAAGGGCCTTCTTCCCTGCGGTCGATCGTAACCCACACAAGCCAGTAAGGTTTTCCGTTCGGCACCTCTTCCTTGTTCGGCAAAAATTTGATTCCTTTTTCAACCGTGCTGCGGGCGTGCATGGCGCCGATATCAACAAACGCTTCTTTCTCTTCGACATCGACAAAGACAGGCGAGATGTTGTCAAGGCTTAAAGCCCCTGCACCAAATCCCCCGTGTCCGTCCGTCGGATCGCTTTTAATAATATTGAATCCGATTGTTTTTTTCTTTTTTCCTTGTTCCATCAAAAATACCTCCTACATCAGCGGCCGGAAAACGCTGTTAAATATCGAGATGATATATTCCCGCCCTTCATTCAAAAACGGCCAGAATACATATTGGCCAAGCGGCGTAATGACGATGATCAGAAACACGATCGAGCCGTACGCTTCATATTTCGACAGCTTCGCCCGCACATCGGGGGCGACCACATCCTGTATAACCCGAAAACCGTCAAGGGGCGGGAACGGCATTAAATTAAACAGAAATAAAAGCAGGTTGAGATTCACCCAAATCGTAAAAAATTGAAGCAAGCCGCTGTAAAAACCGGAAGGCAGCGTCCCGGACAGCTTCACGGACAAAAGCAGCAATATAAAACCGATGAAAGCAAGGATCAGGTTGCTGATCGGTCCTGCGATTGACACGAGAAATCCGGCCAGCCTCGGATTTTTAAAATAAAAGCGGTTAACGGGCACCGGCTTTGCCCATCCGAATCCCAAAATAAAGATCAAAATCGTTCCAAACGGATCAAGATGCTTGAGCGGGTTGAGCGTCAGCCTGCCCTGCCGTTTGGCCGTCTCATCACCGAATTTGTATGCCACATATGCATGGGCGACCTCATGCACAGTGAATGCGGCAGCAAGTGTCAAAACAACATACGGAATCATTTCCAGCGGATAAATAAGAAAACGGTCTAAAATGTGGCTTTCCCTCTTTCTCATATACAAAGATTTACTATCTCCAGTATACTATAAGAGCAGCTGATGCTAAAGTAAGCAGCCATTTTTTAAAAGGAGGAGGAGAACATATGCCGTACGTAACGGTTCAAATGCTGGAAGGCCGCACAGATGATCAAAAAAGAAATCTGGTGAAAAAAGTGACCGAAGCCGTCTCCGAAACAACAGGCGCACCTGCAGAAAAAATCGCGGTCATCATTGAGGAATTGAAAAAGGAAAACTACGGTGTCGCCGGCAAACGAATGAGCGATATGTAATAAAAACGGCGTCTGCCGCTTACATGCGGGACGCCGTTTTTATTATTTATACCAAGCTTTATTTCTTGTGATCTGGCTATTGTGAGCCGAATCCCAGACATCGACCGTGTAGGCGTAGTCGTAGTTCATAATGCAGCGGATTCCGCTTCCTTGCGCATCGTGGTTCAAGCCGAAGTTATGGGAAAATTCGTGGGTCGCCGCTTTTGCCGTGTTGGCCGTTCCCTGGTCGAGGTTTACGCTGAAGGCGCTGCCGTTCGGCTTGCTGTTGTATACGTATGCGATGCCGCCGGCGTCAAAATTGCTGTTCGCCGTAAATCCGACGACAAATTTATAGCTGCGCCCGCTGAAATTGCTCTGAAGGTTTGATAGAATTTGAGAGCTGTTGCTGCCTGAAGAAGTCCAAGGCGCCACGGCTTCGACGACAAAATCAATATCGTGGTCCCTGTTGAACATGACATCCGCCTGCTCAATAATTTGGACGATTCTCGTCTGCCAATCGCTGTATTTCGCGCGATACTGAGCGTCAGCCACAGCCAGGACGCTCACTTTCTGACTGCCCGTGCCTGCCTGGGTTGAAAATGTCCCTTTGCTCGTATTCTTTTTAAACGTTTTTGTCCCCGTCACATTTCCTTTCTCATCCAATATTTTCGTATTGACCGTTCTTTCTATTTGAACTTTTCCTTTCAAGTCTTTAAAGTCTTTCGCTTTAGGCAAAGAATCGATATGAGTGCCTTTTACTTCATGGCCGTGTTCATGATCGTGCCCGTCAACCTTGGCGGCGCCTGCCGTCAAACCGGGGATGAGGCTGACGGAAAGTAATAGAGATAAGAATATAGAACGCTTTTTCACTGCTAATTCCCTCCTTTTTTTGAACGAATGAAAGATTCTGCTAGTTATCTAAAAATTCCTTCAATTCATCCAAAAAGAGGAAATATTACACGCGTTCTGTTTACTGCTCCTTTCTATTTCCCCACATAAATTCCAAAATGTTTACAATAAAACAAAACAAAAAACCTACCGTTTTCCGGCAGGCTTATGAACAAAGGTCTCTGAGTTTTTTTATGTAAGCGACGGCTTCATCGAATTCTTCGTCCGTATACCGCTGCTTGCTTTTTACGGTAAACACTTTTTCTCTGATCTCTTCCTGCTCCAGTCCTTCAAAATACAGAATCGTCGACACCAGTTCCAAAAAGCGCGATGACTGGCCGTTCACGTCGTCTATATAGGCTTTAATATCCCGCATATCCAGCTCACACTGGCTCAAAAACTGCGTTCCCGCTTCAGTGGGCGAATAGCGGTATTGATAATAGCCGCCTTTTTTTTCTTTGACTTCATGAAGAAATCCGAGATTGCAAAGTTCTTCGACTTGAAGCGTCAGCTCCTCTGAATAGGGCCCGTAAAAATGAAAATCATACTTTTCATAAAAGGGAAGCTCCAATTTCTTTGCGATATAAATGATTTTCTGCAGCTTTTTCCGCCCGACAATCTCCCCCGAATCCGAGAAGACCTTCATCAGCTTTGCATGTTCTTTTAACAAATCTCCGCCATCTCCTTCATCCTTTTCTTTCTATATCAGTCCGAGCAATTCTTTCATTCTTTTCGCATGACGGCCGTCAGGCAATCCTTCGATTAAATCGAGCGGGAAATACAGCTTATGGTCCGTTCTCCGCTTGCCTGATATCGCATCGACAATATCGGACTGCCGCGACAGCTCCTTAATCTGGCCGTTGTGCGTCAGCAATTGAATCGGGAGGCGCTCCTCTTCTTCCCCCGGTCTGTAGAAATCATAAGGAAGGTCTGAGGACGAATCCACCACAAGATAATAATCGGGATCAATCCCTGATTCTTTAAACAAGGCGGTCAGTTCAAAGTAAGTCGCCATTTCCTCATTCGGATTGAATTCCGCATACTGGAACAGCCTGCGGTTGATAAAACGGCGGCATAAATCAGACAAAACTTCATCCTCTTCTTTTTCCCAGGCCTGAAAATAATAAAGAATGATTGCTTCATCAAGACTCAAATAATCTTCCAATGTGACATTGCCTTCAAAAATAGAATAAAAATGCACAGGCGCATACGTGAAAACATAGCCTTCCTCATGAAGCTGCTTTGCACGGTGAAGAATCTTCGTCAAAATCACTTCCGCGCTTCTTGTCACAGGATGGAAATAGACCTGCCAGTACATCTGGTACCGGCTCATAATATAATCCTCAACGGCATGCATTCCGCTTTGCTTAATCACGATTTGGTCTTCGCGCGGCCGCATCACGCGGAGGATCCGCTCCATATCGAAATGGCCGTAGCTGACGCCGGTATAATAGGCGTCTCTCTGAAGATAGTCCATGCGGTCAGCGTCAATCTGGCTTGAGATCAGGCTGACGACCTGCTTGTTTTGATAGGTTTTCGCGATGACCTCAGCGACATCCTTTGCAAACGTCGGGCTCACCTTGTTTAACACCTGGTTAACTTCTGTATCGCCTAAAATGATCGCTCTCGTAAAATCTTCATGATCAAGCCGGAAGACCTTTTCAAACGAATGGGAAAACGGGCCGTGCCCCAAATCGTGCAGCAATGCGGCGCAAAGGCACAGATCACGCTCGCTGTCATCCCATTCCTCCCTGCCTTTAAAAACGTCATCAACCATTCTTCTGACAATTTCATAGACGCCGAGAGAATGGTTGAAACGGCTGTGTTCGGCTCCGTGAAACGTCAAATAGGTCGTTCCAAGCTGTTTGATTCTGCGCAGTCTCTGAAATTCACGGGTTCCGATCAAGTCCCATATCAGCTTGTCCCGTACATGGACATAGCGGTGAACAGGATCTTTAAACACTTTTTCTTCTGATAATTTTCCGTTTGGATACGCCATTTTTGTCCCTCTTTTTTTCAAACGTGAGGCAAACTGATCGCTGCCCATCCGTCTCTTTTTCTTCGGAGAACTAAATGTATATTGTAAGTATTGCCCGATCTGCTTGTTTTCTTTTAGGTCTGTTTCTATTATATCGAGTCTGCTTTTTTGAAAACATCCTTGAATTTACCCGGCTATTTGTTCCAGACTGCAAAAAAGCCGGCAAACAAGCAAAAACGCCTGACCCGTTAGGGAGGCGGTTATTTTTTGAGTTTCTTTTTCACTTTTTCGATCAGCTCGTCTTCATCAGGAGCTGACAGCGGACGATTATTGACAAACGCGAACGATTTTTTTCGTCCCGGCCCGCAGTAAGACTGGCAGCCGATTTCCACTTTTGCATCCGGATCGATTTCTTTCAGACGGGGCAAAAGCGTCTTTAAATTAGTGGCCTGACAATCGTCGCATACTCGAAATTCATTAGCCATTTCATACGCTTCCTTTCGTTTTGTTCATCTGTCTTTATGAAAGGCATTCAACCGTGCCGAACTTTGATAAAAAATGACACCATCCTTCATTTTACAAGGATTCTTTCATTCCTGCAAGGATCGCGCTAAAAAAATCAGTTCCTATTCTTTTAGCAAACTTGTATAAATATTTTCCAAAATGGACAATCTAATA
Source organism: Bacillus paralicheniformis (assembly GCF_001042485.2). Lineage (GTDB taxonomy): Bacteria > Bacillota > Bacilli > Bacillales > Bacillaceae > Bacillus > Bacillus paralicheniformis. The sequence continues at coordinate 396,034 of NZ_LBMN02000004.1, read as the reverse complement.
CCAATACTGACAATGGGAGTTGAGAAGTGATGAAACAAAGACAAGACGCTTGGTCTGAAGAGAATGATTTACTGCTTGCTGAAACGGTATTGCGGCATGTCAGAGAAGGCAGCACACAGCTGAACGCCTTCGAGGAAGTCGGAGACAGACTGAACAGGACATCAGCCGCCTGCGGTTTTAGATGGAACGCGGTTGTCCGCCACCAATACGAAAAAGCATTGCAGCTGGCTAAAAAACAAAGGAAGCAAAGAATGCGCGCCCTTGGAAACGGCCAGCCGGCGAAAAAACGCTTATTATACAAGCCGCCTGTCGAAACAGAGGCTGAACCGCCTGCAGAAAGCGTCATTGAGCAGCAGAAAGCAACCGCCGATTCAAGCGAACAGCAGCCGATCGCCAGCGAGCATCTGCCTTATATTGATGAGAGCTTTAAAGAAGAGTTAGCTAGTTTATCGCACCTTCTATCGCCAAACCAGCCGCAGGCAGGCCATTCAGCCGATTCATCGAAAGACATGACGATCGATGATGTGATCCGCTTCCTGCAAAACTACACAGGAAACGAAGCACAGACTGCCGCTTTAAAAATGGAAAATGACCGCTTAAAACAGGAAAATGAAGAGCTGACGAAAAAAGTTGAAAAGCTTGAAGCTGAAGTCAAAAAGCTGGAAAAAGACCAGTCGACCATCCAGGAAGACTACGAAACGCTCGTAAAAATTATGAACCGTGCAAGAAAACTAGTTTTATTCGAAGAAGACGAACACGCTGCGCCCGCCTTCAAAATGGACCGGAACGGCAATTTAGAAAAAATGGCTGAATAGCGCTTTCAGAGGGTGCGGCAAAGAGACAGAACTGAAAACGCATAAAAATTTGCCGATACGCTGATACCCCTTTCTTGAAAAAAGGGGGTATTTTTTACCTCTGCGGCTTGCTTTCATATGACAAAAATTTCATAATAGGGATAGCAATTTATAAGGCGGGGTATTCGATGAAGTTTGTTTTATATGCGGTTCAGTTAGGCACGGCAGCCCTTTTGTTTTTGTTTTCTGCATTGGCAAGCTGGTATCAAGGCAGCGAGCTTTTAAAGGTGCCGTGGGAGTGGAAATATACAGCCAAGTTTACAAAACTGCTCTATGGAGAGGACTCCATAAAATACGCACACGATATTTCCCAGCTTGATTTTTTCGTCTACGCGGCCAAACATACGCCGGCAACCGTAATTTTAATGGCTGTCAGTTTGGCGTATATCATCGCTTTGGCGGCTTATCTTCTCATCAAAACATATGTAAAACGAAAAAGCGCTTTAAGCGCAGCATAAAAAAACCGCTTCGGAAGCGGTGAAGTGTGACAAAATCCTGAAACGTTCAACCGTTTTAGGATTTTGCCGTCTATGAAGCATTTTCTCAATCCGCTAGAGGCAGCCGCGGTTTTTCGCCGCTTTAAGCATGCCTGGCAACGAATATAACGGGAGCGCAGAGGCTCTTCTTCTATCCAAAAACTTTTTCATTCCGCTCAATCATACGGACAAGGTTTTTTTCATAGGCTTCTTCTTCTGCGGGCGTGAGGGGGCCTTGATAAATCTCCCCGCCCAGCTCTTTCAGCTGTGTCAGAAGCAAGAGCATCAAGTCCTGCACCGAGATGTCTTCATTGAGAAGCTCAGAGAGCGAAGCCATCGTTTCCGGGCGAATATCGGGATAAACGGCTTTTGTTTTCCCGCGCATGTCTTTCAATGCGGTGTCGTAGAAACGTTTGATCAGCTCAGCGCGACCGCTTCCGCTTTGATCAGCGCATAAATAAATTTGAACAGCCACTCCGCCTCTCAGCCGCCTCTGGGAAATTCCCGCAAACTTCCTTCCCCCGATGCTCAAATCAAAGCTCCCCGGACAGTAAGAGCCTTTGATTTCATAGGCTTCGATTGCTGCGTCATAGGATGACAGCATTCGCTTAACGAGCTCAAACATCGCTTCATAGCCCCGGTCGATATCAATTCCGTTTTTCTTATCCTGAAAAATCAGCGAAACGTTTAAAACCCCTCTGTCCAAAACGACGGCCAGTCCGCCGGAATTGCGAACGATGACTTGATAGCCCGCTTCTTCAAGCAATGAAATCCCGTCTTGTAAATAAGGAAGCCTTGTATCCTGAATTCCGAGCACGATCGTGTCATGGTGCACCCAGGAACGCGCCGTCGCCGGAGACAAACCCTTTCCGACAGAAGCGCACAGCGTATCATCTATCGCAAATGATTGTTTTGCATCAAAATATGGGCCGAGGCTGGATTGGTCAATAATTCTCCATTTCGGCTGGATGAGTAGATCAATCGGTTGCTTTGCCATATATATTGTAAACCCTTTCGTTATGCATTTCAGCCAACATCCATTATACCATTTACGAAAACATGATGTGGGATTTTTTCTTATCTCCGGCGCTTCTCCTTCATTCATGTGACGCTTAAAGACGGTTCTCCGAATTCGAGCGGCAGCCCGACGTAATTTTCGGCAAGACTTTGAGCGGCCGCTGTTGAGGTTGTGACATGGTCAAGCTCAGCCAATTGAATTTGGTAGTCAAATGGCGTGTAGCCGTGATGACGGTGCAGCAGGGATGTCATATACCAGGAAAAGCGCTCCGCTTTCCAGACGCGGCGGAGGCAAGCCTCAGAATAGCGGTCCAGCCGTTCGGTTTTGCCAGCTTCGTAATAGTCTTCGAGCGCCCACGCAAGCCGTTGGACATCCGCCATCGCAAGATTCAGGCCTTTCGCACCGGTCGGCGGTACAATATGCGCGGCATCCCCCGCTAAATACAGTCTGCCGTATTGCATTGGATCGCATATAAAGCTTCTCATCGAGACAATGTTCTTTTGAATCACAGGGCCTTCAGTCAGCTTCCATCCGTCATCGGCCGACAGCCTTAAATGAAGCTTCTCCCATATCCTTTCGTCCGGCCAGTTCCCGATTGAATCTGAAGGGCTGACTTGCAGGTAAAGCCGCTGGATTTCCGGAGTCCTCGTGCTGACGAGGGCAAACCCGTCCTCATGATGGGCATACACAAGTTCAGACGAGGACGGAGGGGCTTCAGCCAATATGCCGAGCCATCCGTATGGGTACACCTTTTCGTACTCTTTGCGGATCTCCCTCGGAATGCTTTGTCTGCTCGGCCCATGAAATCCGTCGCACCCCGCAATGAAATCGCAGGTCAGTTCTTCTGTATCGCCGTTTTCAGTCTGATAAGTGATGACGGGCGCTTCTCTATCAATATTTGACAGGCGGACGCCAGACACATTGAAAACGATGCGCCCTTCCGATTGCAGACGGACGTCGATTAAATCTTTGATCACTTCATGCTGGGGATAGATGGCAATGTACTTTCCTCCCGTCAGCTTGTGCATATCAATTCTGTGCCGCTTGCCGCCAAAGCGGATCTCAATCCCTTGATGAAACATGGCTGTTTTCATCATCCGTTCACCGGCGCCTGTTTCATTTAGCAAATCTACCGTCATCTGTTCAAGAACGCCTGCACGGATGGTTTCTTCAATCTCCTTTCGCGAGCGGGATTCGATCACGACCGCTTCGATTCCCCGGCGTTGGAGCAGGTTTGCGAGCATAAGCCCGGCAGGCCCCGCTCCGATAATTCCCACTTGTGTCCGCAAAATGGTTTCCTCCCTTTATCCATGTTTTGATGTGGCTTCTAACGTAAACTCGGCGCTTTCCGATTTAGAGACAAAATCAAATGAAGCATGCTTCTCTTGGACGAGCATGATGCCAAGCGCAGCAAAAACACTCGGGATCGCGAACACCATGAAAGCCTGCTTCGGCTCCATCCCGGCAGCAAGAATCAATGCAAACAGCGAAGGGGCAATGATCGCTCCGAGTCTGCCGACCCCGAGCGCCCAGCCGATTCCGGTCGCTCTGATTTCTTTCGGATAATATTCTGAAATATAAGGATTGGCGATATTTTGCGCTCCGACAGTGCATGCTCCGCCTAAAGCAATCAGCAAGTACAGAAGAACGGCGTTCATCGTCATTCCAAACGCTGCAAAACAAAAGGCCCCGATGACATACATCGCCGCAAGCACTTTTTTATGGCCGGCCTTCTCTGCCAAATATCCGCCGAGTACCGCTCCTGCGGCTTGTCCGCTGCACAGCGCCAGATTAAATGACAAGCTTGACGACAGCCCGTAACCTGACTCCTGCATCATTTTCGGAAGCCATGTATTTAAGCCGTAGACCATGAGAAGGCAGCTGAAAACGGAAAGCCAGAATGCGAATGTGCTCGCTGCACGTTTTTGTTCGAACAGTTTTTTAACTGGAAAGCCCTTCTTTTCTTTCGCAATCACCGAAATTTGATAATTGTCGTCTTCCCTGTACCGTCCCGCCGGATGCACCTGATTGAGAATCTCAGCCAACGCTTTCGTCTTCTTCTTCAAAACGTAAAATGACAGAGATTCGGGGAACCGGCTGAAAAAAAACGGGAGCACAAAGAGCGGCACGGCTCCGATCAGATACAGCACTCTCCAGCTTGTCCCGGGCACGGCGAACATGCCGACGAGAGACGCCAGCACACCGCCTGCGGAATAGCCGCAATACATGGCGGCTACGATCACCGCTCTGTTTTTTTTCGGCGAATATTCGGTCATCAGCGAAATCGCATTTGGCATCAACCCGCCCATTCCAAGAGCAGCAAGAAACCGCATGATCGTAAACAAAAGCGGAGAATCGATCAGCCCGGCCAATGCCGTAAACAGGCTGAACAGAAAAATACAGAAGCCTAACACCTTTTTGCGGCCGTATTGATCTGCGAGCGATGAAAAAATAAGTGCGCCGAGCATCATACCGATCAATGTATAGCTGCCGATCGCTCCGGCTTGAATGGCGGTCAAGCTCCATTCCTCCATCAGCCACGGCAAGCTGACGCCGTACATCGCAATATCATAACCGTCAAAGGCGATGGCGAAAAAACACCATAGGAAAACAGTCAGATGCACTTTGTTGAATTTGCTGGCCGCCATGATTTCTGCTGGATGAACTGAACGATTTTTCATGTTTCCCTCCACGATTCTAATCGTATTACGAAAACAGCTTAACGCACGGTGTCTTTTTCATTGAAAGCGTGCGTGCGAGCTTTTTGCCCCGCAGGTTCGAATGCCATGACGACATTGGAGCTCCCGGAAGACTGGCCGTATCCGTAAAACGTGCTTTTACATCCGTCTTCAAGCACGCCCAAAAGCATTGCAATGTGACGGCCGCCAGCTTCAAGTCCGGCATTTTTAGCATATTGAGGCAGCATCTGCTGAGCAGATATAAGATCGTTGTCTGTTAAATAGGTTAAAAATTGAGCATCGAGGGCCTGTTCGGCCAAAGTCGGCATGCATTCGGGCCCTCTCACCAAATGGTGGCTGAGTGCCCCGCTGCTGATGAACACGATTTTCTTTCTGCTTTCCTTCAGTACTCTTCCGGCAATCCGGCCCCACAAATACGTTTCTTCCAGGTTCGCCGCCAATGTAACCGATAAATCGATGACCGGAATATCCCCTTTTGGAACGAGATAGCGCAGCGGAACAACTGTCCCGTAGTCCCAGCAGTAGGCGGGATCGTTGATAGGAATGACGGAAAGCCCCTCTTTTGCGCCGGCTTCGGCCAACTGCAGCGCCAATTCCGTGTCCCCGGGGTAAGAATACGGAACATCGGAAATTAAATTCGGGCACTCCAAAGCTGTTAAAACGCCTTGATGATCGGGAGCCGCATCGATCAGATGATCGAAGCTTGACGTCCAGTGACAGGAAATCAAGACAACGGCATCAGGCTGAATTCTTTCGATGATCCCGGAGAGCCGCTTCATCCCTTTGACCAGCTCTTTTTGAAAGTCAGGGGTTTTATCTTCAAAGCACATCCTCGGTGTATGCGGAACAAGCGCCGCCAATTCGATTGACATGTAGATTCCTCCCGTCGCCTTCTTTAAGGTCTTAATTTTGAAACCGGTGTTCCGCCTATGCCCCAGTGGCTTTTAGGAATTTCGGTGACAAGAACACGGACGTTTTCCCTCGGAGCATCAAGGGTGGCGCTCAACGTTTCCGTCACTTTTTGAATGACTTCCTCGACCTTTTCAGGCGGCCGGCCTTCTAATAATTGAATATGAACGATCGGCATATGATCACCTCAGGTTATGATTGGACTGAAAATGATACATCTCCTAGTCCTTCTACTTGTGCTGAAACGCGGTCGCCCGGCTGCAGCATGACAGCTCCCGTTACACCGCCCGTTAAAATGATGCTTCCGGCCGCAAGCTTTTGTTTCTTCCTGGAGAGCATATTGGCGAGCATGGCCGCCGAATTTGCGGGATGTCCGACAACTGCTGCACCAGTGCCCTGCTCTTTGACCTCGCCGTTTATCACTAAAGAGACTTTTGCTTCATCAAGCTTGAAATGGTCCGGCATCTTCACTTTTTCACCTAACACCACCCTTGAAGATGACGCATTGTCCGCAATGACATCAGGCAGGGTAAATGAGAAGTTTTCATAACGGCTGTCAATCACTTCAAGAACGGGAATCAATTCAGCAACGGCTTCAAGGACCTTCTCCTTTGTAACACCCGGCCCTTCAATATCCTTTCCAAGCACAAAAGCAATCTCGGCTTCAACCTTCGGGTGAATCAGCTCGTTCATCCGGATGCTTCCGCCGTTTGGTACGATCATATCTTCAAAAATATAACCGTAGATCGGCTCCTCGACGTTCATCTGCTCCATTTTCGCCCGGCTTGTCAGGCCCATTTTCGGACCGATAATGCCGTTGCCATCCCATAATTTCAGTTGAATCAGTTCTTCTTGAATCGCATACGCCTCTTCGACGGTCAGCTCCGGGTAGTCCTTTGTGATTCTTTCAACCTCGCGCTTCTCTGTTTCAGCAAGATACAAGAGGCGCGCCGTATCCTTCAATGCTGTGGCATTCATCCGTTTTCCTCCTTTTACAGCTTGATGCAAATATTGGTTAATTCGCTGAAGAATTCGAGGCTGTGAATGCCTCCTTCTCGTCCGAGCCCGCTCTGTTTCATGCCGCCAAACGGTGTCCGAAGATCGCGGAGAAACCAGCTGTTGACCCATACCATGCCCGATTCGATTTGCCCGGCTACGCGGTGCGCCCGGCGGAGGTCGTTCGTCCATACGGTCGCGCTTAATCCGTAATGTGTATCATTAGCCTGTGCAATAACTTCCTCCTCTTCGTCGAACGGAATCACCGTCACGACCGGCCCGAAGATTTCTTCTTTGATGAGCCTGGAATTGCGGGAAAGTCCGGTGATAATAGTCGGTTCAAGAAAGCAGCCGGATTCCTGTCCTTCAGGGCGTTTTCCTCCGGTTAAAATAACGCCGCCTTCCCGTTTGGCCAATTCGATGTAGTTCATCACACGCTCGGTGTGTTCAGAAGAAATTAAGGCGCCGATATTCGTATCCGGATCAAAAGGATCGCCGACTTTGAGCTCTTTCGTTTTCTCAACGAACTTGTTCAGAAATTCGTCATACGCTTCCCGCTCGACATAGATGCGGGAGCCGCTCATACATACTTCGCCCTGGTTGACGAAACTCGATTTCAATGAGATGCTGACGGCTTCCTCCATGTCGGCATCGGCAAAAATAATATTCGGGTTCTTTCCTCCCAATTCAAAGGAAAGTTTCTTTAATGTTTTCGAAGCAGCTTCCATAATGATTTTGCCGGTTGTCGTTTCTCCCGTGAAAGATATCGCATCAACATCGGGATGCTCAGAAAGCGCAGCGCCGGCGGAATCAGGCCCAAACCCGTGGACGATGTTGACGACTCCGTCAGGCATTCCTGCATCATGGCAGATTTCCCCGAGGAGCGTGGCTGTCAGCGGCGTCAGTTCAGCCGGTTTGATGACGGCTGTATTTCCCGCCGCCAGACAAGGCGCCAATTTCCACGTCAGCAAAAGCAGCGGCAAGTTCCACGGATTGATCAGCCCGACGACGCCGACCGGACGGCGGATCGCATAATTGATTGCAAGATCGTCAGTTTGATAAGCTTCTGTTCCGGCTCCTCTCATAAAATCCGCAAAAAAATGAAAGTTGAAAGCAGCCCGCGGAATATCTAAATTACTTGAGAGCGAAAGCGGCTTCCCCGTATCCAATGTCTCGAGCCTTGCCAGTTCGTCTTTACGCTCAAGTATGATGTCGCCGACCTTTCTGATGATCCGAATCCTTTCGTCAGCGGTCATGTTTTTCCAGCGTCCGTTTAAAGCACGCCTTGCGGCCGCGACTGCAAGATCGACCTCTTTTTTGCCTCCTTCCGCAACGCTCCCGATGATTTCCTGTGTAGCCGGATTGATGTTGTCAAACGTACTGCCGTTCTCTGAAGGAAAGTACCTGCCGTTTATGTAGTGCTGACAGTCAAAAGGTTTTACGAGTTTTGCCGATGGGGTCTGAACATTCATATTCTACAAACATCCTCCTTTTCAAATCCTTTCCATTAAGTTAAATGATTTTAAACGACAAGAAAACAGCAATGTTCCTCTATGCGGAACAACTCAGACATTTTTTCCGAAAATTTGATATTTTCCGCTTTTTTATTTTTAAAATCATGTTATATTATGGAATAAAAGGCAACGAAAACAAGGGAGAGAGTTGAGGAACCTATGACTGTTGAGACAAAGGACCACCAGCTGCTCGGTTCAGTAAAAAATGCACTTCGTCTGCTTCAATCGTTTACATTAGAGACACCGGAAAAGAAACTAACCGAACTCGCCTCATCGCTCGGCCTCGGAAAAAGCACAGTATCGCGCCTTTTGACTACATTGGAAAGCGAAGGGTTTGTCATGAAGGACCCGGAATCCAGAAGATACAAGCTCGGCTTATCGGTTCTGAAGTTAAACACCATTGTCAACTCCACTCTTGAAATCAACCGCGAATCCCAGCCGGTCCTCAAACGGCTGACAGAAGAGACCGGCGAAACGTCGCATATTGCGATGCGACGCGAGCTCAGCGTCGTTTATCTCAATCGGACGGAATGCCCCCGCCCTGTCGAACTTCTCTCATATATCGGGCGGCAAAACCCGATGCATTGCACAAGCTCGGGCAAGGTGCTTCTCGCCTTTGACGAAGACGGCATATTGGATGAGTATGTGAAGGAAGGCTTGAAAAGCTGTACAAAACAAACGATTACAGACGAGGACAAATTGAGGGAGGCGCTGAAAACCGTTAAAGAAAACGGGTTTGACGTCAGTTGCGGGGAATTCATTGATGGTGTCACATCCATCTCAGCTCCCGTCAGAAACCACGCGGGACGAGTGTTGTACGCCGTCAGTGTCGTAGGTCCGGCAGAACGCATAAAGGCCCGGCAGGCGAAAATCGTATACCAAGTGAAAAAAGCGGCCCGGGATATTTCCGAAAGAATCGGGTACTGGAAACGAATATAAAAATTGGGGGAATCGGCTTTGTATGATCTTCACACGCACTTTATACCGCACGATGTGCTGCTTTGGCTGGACGACAATGAAAAGAAGGTCCACGCCGTCCGCGAAAAAAAGGATGGCCGCCAAGCGGAGTTTTTGACGGTCAATCACAAATGGGGCTTTGAATTAAAAGAGCTGTTCTACCAGGAAGCTTTATATTTGGAAGCCCAGCAGGAAGCCGGCGTCTCACACTCATTGGTATCGCCGGTTCCCCAGCTTTTCCTTTACGATCTCGCCGAAGAAATCACAGACGAATTGTCCTTTGTATACAACAAAGCGCTTGCCGGATGGGTTAAAAAACACGACGGCCGCCTTTCAGGCCTCGGCACCGTCCCGCTGAACAGCCCTTTAAAGGCGAGCGAGCGCCTGAATGAAGCGATGAACAACGGCCTTAAAGGAGCGATTATCGGCCCCGGCGCTTCGCAAATGCTTCTCTCAGACGAAGCATTTACACCGTTTTGGGAAACGGCTGACAGAAGAAAAGCGATTATCTTTATCCATCCGCTCCTTTCTGAAGATCCGCGGCTTCGCCGCAGGATGCTGCCAAATTTGATCGGCGTTCCGTGGGAAACGACAATTTGCGCCGCTGATCTTTTGTTAAGCGGGTTTACAGACCGTTTTCGCAATGTGAAAATTCTGCTGGCGCACGGCGGCGGCTTTTTGCCCTATCAGATCGGAAGACTGGACAAAGGATATGACAAATGGGCCGGCGTTTCTTCATCGCTTTCGGCGCCGCCGCGCGAATATTTGCGGAAGTTTTGGTTTGACAGCGTGCTGTGGGAGAAAGAAAGTGCGGCATATTTAAAGAAGCTCATCGGAGAAGACCGCCTTGTTCCGGGTTCCGATTTTCCTTTTGACCTTTGTCAGTGGCCGCCTCTCGATCCCGGTCGGAAAGGGGCGGAATCTCTGCTGAATGTAGCGATTGAAGCATAAAAAAAGGCGAACCTCTTCAGGTTCACCTTTTTCAAAAACAAATTACAGCGCTTGAACTGCCGTAATCAGCGCAAGATTATAAACGTCTTCAGCGTTGCATCCTCTGGAGAGGTCGTTTACAGGCATGTTCAGCCCTTGCAGAATCGGACCGACCGCTTCGAAGTTGCCGAGGCGCTGAGCGATTTTATAGCCGATGTTCCCCGCTTCAAGGCTTGGGAAAACAAATACGTTTGCATCACCTTTAATGACGGAGTCCGGCGCTTTTTTCTCGGCGACAGATGGAACGAATGCCGCATCAAATTGGAATTCGCCGTCCAGTGTAAGCTCAGGCGCTTTTTCTTTGGCGATCGCAACCGCATTGGCTACCTTTTCAGTTTCGTCTGATTTTGCAGAGCCTTTTGTTGAAAAGCTGAGCATGGCGACACGAGGGTCAATGTTGAACATTTTCGCTGTGTTCGCACTTTCGATTGCAATTTCCGCAAGGTCCTGACTGTCAGGCGCAATATTGATCGCACAGTCTGCAAATACATACTGCTCATCGCCGCGCGCCATGATAAACACGCCGGAAGTTTTCTTCACGCCTTCTTTTGTTTTAATAATTTGCAGCGCAGGGCGAACCGTATCCGCTGTTGAATGAGCCGCACCGCTGACAAGACCGTCGGCAAGCCCTTTATAAACAAGCATCGTTCCAAAATAGTTCTCATCTAAAAGGATTTGGCGGGCCTGTTCTTCCGTCGCTTTTCCTTTGCGGCGTTCAACGAAAGCCTGAACAAGGTCTTCCATTCCTTCGTATGTATGAGGATCGTATATGTCAACGCCATCCAGCGTCAAATTCAACCCGTTCGCTTTATCTTTGATTTCCTGCTCGTTTCCCACAAGGATCGGCTTTAATACGTTGTTTCCGGCCAAATCGTTGACAGCTTTGAGAATGCGCTCGTCCATACCTTCCGGAAATACGATTTTAACTCCTTTTCCTGCTACTTTTTCCTGCACTGTTGTAAATAGATCTGCCACTATATACCCTCCTTGAAAGTGTCACAAATACTTCATTTCTCTATTAAGCATACTCTTTTGTGATATAAATTCAATCCTTCTGTATTTTATTATAATGCTTTCACTTTTTAAACGCTTTTTTTAAATTAATTTAAGTGCGGCAGGGTTTAAACACTTCTATTAGTATATAACAGCCTTTCCCAGTTATACGACAGATCGTCACCTTTTGTTCAAATCTTCTAAACGGATAAAACGCGGCAAACTATGATATGATGAAGGCAAGTACATACAAATTGGGAGTGATTGCAAAATGAGCGAACAGCAAAAAACGAACGAAGCCGCCCAAACGCTTGACGGCTGGTATGCCCTTCACGATTTCCGGACAATGGACTGGTCCGCATGGAAAATGCTTTCAAGCGATGAGCGCCAGATCATTATCAGCGAATTTACAGGTCTTCTCGAAAAATGGGGAGCTGCTCAAAAAGAAGGAAACGGAAGCCACACGCTATACAGCATCGTCGGCCAAAAAGCGGACTTCATGCTGATGATTTTGCGTCCTACGATGGAGGAATTAAATCAAATTGAACTTGAGTTCAATAAATCCAAACTCGCTGAATACACGATACCTGCTTATTCATACGTATCCGTTGTCGAGCTGAGCAACTATATGGGAAGCGGCGAGGGAGACCCTTACGAAAATCCGCAAGTGCGTGCGCGCCTGTACCCTGAGCTCCCGAACGCCAAATATGTCTGCTTCTATCCGATGGATAAAAGAAGATCGGGCGATGACAACTGGTACATGCTGTCTATGGAAGAGAGAAGAAGCTTGATGCGCAGCCACGGGATGATCGGCCGCGGCTATGCGGGCAAAGTGAAACAGATTATTACCGGCTCAATCGGATTTGACGATTATGAGTGGGGTGTCACGCTCTTTTCAGATGATGTGCTCCAGTTCAAAAAGCTCGTCTATGAAATGCGCTTCGATGAAGTAAGCGCCCGGTACGGTGAATTCGGTTCATTCTTTGTCGGCAACCGCCTCGCAAATGAACAGCTGCCTGCATTTTTGCATGTGTAATGATAAAAAGCTCCAAAGACCTCGGTCTTTGGAGCTTTTTTGCCTATTACTTGCAGTTACACGGCTGTGTAGGCGGAGTCGCCCTTTTTTGCACCTCGATTGAAGATTCGGCATAGAAAGTCGATCCGAGCCCCAGCACTCTGTTCTCCGCCCGGAATGTATACTTTCCTGCGGCAGGCAGCGTTTTGTTTGCCAGCACAAGCTTAAACTCCGCAATACCCAACAGATCAATTGTAAGCGGCAGCCTTACCGTTTTTCCGTTATTCAAAATTTGCCCTGTAGTCAACGCTCTTCCGTTCACGGTATCTTTCGTTGTTGCGGAAAATCCCGACGGCAATGTAAATTCAACCGTTCCCAGCGCCAGGATTGAATTCGGACGATACGTCAGCTCAATATCCGAGAACGACCACTCCTGTTTGTTGGCACCTGTTATAGTCGCATACAAGGAAGCGTTCGCAGCCGGGCGGTAGACAGATTCAGTTTTGGTTGTTTGAGCGCTAGCCTGGAACGAAGGCAGAAAAATCGAAACCATCATCACGAGACTAACCGCCAAGATTGACAATTTAGAACGATACATTCTTTTCAACACAGCAATTCCCCCTAGTCATCATTTTTTTCATCATTCGTCATGACGAAAGCGTACAAGAAAGGCAACATCAAGCAACGCCTTCTTCCCAAAGCGCCGGCACTTTGGTGATTTCTATTAAAAACTACCATTTTTTCAACAGGTAGTAAATGTTTTCCATGTCATATTTTTAAAAGAAATGCAAAATAATAGAATTTAACCAGGCGTTGCTCCTCTTGATTTTCTTCGCTGTTCTTTAGTAAAGGACAAAAGACCCGTCTGCATTCCTTCTCTTCATTCTCCTGATTTTTGTTGACAAACGGTGTATCTGGCTGTACATTATTGACATTATTGAAACATGACCATCTGCGTTTAAATTTGAAATCACCTTGCTTTTTCTCCATTCATGTTTTGACTGAATGGATGAAGAAAGGAACGAAAAAATGCCTAAATTGGTTTCTTCAAATCTTGTAAAAGGTAAGATCATCAATATTAGTCCGCCGCAGACGCTGGCGCTCAGTTTCTTGATTATCATTGCCATCGGCGCCTGTTTATTGAAGCTGCCCGGCGCATCCACTACTTAAATCTCATGGGTGGATGCTTTATTCACGGCCACCTCTGCAACTACGGTAACTGGGCTTGTTGTTGTCGATACAGGGGCAGATTTTACGGTTTTCGGACAAACAGTTATTATGTGCCTGATTCAAATCGGCGGACTCGGCTTAATGACGTTTGCCGTTCTCGTCATCATGATGATCGGCAAAAAAATCGGCCTGCAGCAGCGGATTCTCGTTCAAGAAGCATTTAACCAGACTTCTTTAGGCGGACTTGTCCGCCTGGTCAAGCATTTGTTTATTTTCACCATTGTCATAGAATTTGTCGCATTTTTGATCCTTTCGATCAGATGGGTTCCTGAATACGGTTTGCAAAAAGGCTTGTTTCATAGTTTGTTTAACACGATTTCAGCCTTTAACAATGCGGGGTTCTCCCTGTGGCCGGACAACTTGTCTCAATATGTGGGCGACCCGATTGTCAACATTGTCATCACAGGCCTTTTCATTACAGGGGGTATCGGCTTTACCGTTCTGCTGGATTTATGGACAAAGCGAAACTTCCGGACATTATCGCTGCATTCCAAGCTCATGATCGTTGGAACATTGATCATCAATACGACAGCCGCCTTGCTGATTTTTATTTTGGAATACTCGAATCCAGGTACGCTCGGCGGACTGCCTTTAGCCGACAAAATGTGGGGCGCTTACTTCCAGGGTGTGACACCGAGAACTGCCGGATTCAATACGCTTGATATCGCCCAGATGACAACGCCGTCCCTCCTGTTAACCATCGTTTTGATGTTTATCGGAGCCGGAAGCGCGTCAACAGGAAGTGGAATTAAACTGACAACGTTTATCGTGATGATCTTGGCGACGATCACCTTTTTAAGGGGAAAAAGCGAAACGGTTGTGTTCAAAAGGGCGATTAAAATGAAAACCATTTTAAGAGCTTTGGCCATCATTGTGATCAGTTTTTTATTCGTGCTTTTCGCATTATTTATATTGACGATCACAGAGAATGCTCCATTTTTGGAAATCGTCTTTGAAGTATTTTCCGCTTTTGGAACGGTCGGCCTGTCGATGGGACTGACACCTGATTTAACGACCGCAGGCAAAGCGGTTATCATGATGATGATGTTTATCGGCCGCGTCGGGCCTCTCACTATGGCGTTTACGCTGGCCAAGCCGAAGAAGGCGCCGATCCGCCATCCTGAAGATGAAGTGATCACAGGTTAATATGCAAAAAGACCGCTCTTTTCACGAGCGGTCTTTTTGTTTTTCTCTTTCCAACATGATGTGTCGTCATATTCCATCCCGCCCGTTCATACTGTAAAAGGGATGGGAAATATTGATCTATCATCTTGAGTCTTTTACAGCCGGATCGTCTTCATAGCAGCACTTTATCATTCCTCATGTATGGACGGTAGGCATGACTTTGACACAATGAAATGAGGAGGAACGAGATGAAATTTAAAAAAAATCAGATTCAGCCGCTTCAGGAGCTTGAAATGCCGGATTTCCGGCAGCAAATGGGGCCCAACCCTTATCCGCAGATGGGGCAGATGGGGCAAATGTACCAGCAGCATGGACAGCAGCCTTTCACCCAAACGGGGGGGCAGCAATCGTATCAGCAGCCCGGCCCACAGCTGTTCCAGCCGCAGCCGGCAGGAGTCCAGGTCCCTCCGATGCCTTCAGCACAGCAGACTTCACCGAGTATCCCCGGCATGCTGCCGCTTGAGCAATCCTACATTGAAAATATTTTGCGGCTCAATCGCGGAAAAGTGGCAACCGTATATATGACATTTGAAAACAATCCGGAATGGAATGCGAAAGTCTTTCGGGGAGAAATTGAAGCAGCCGGCCGCGACCACATTATTTTAAGCGACAGAAAAACAGGCACACGCTATTTGCTGCTGATGGTGTATCTTGACTATATTACGTTTGATGAGCCGATCACTTATGATTATCCGTATTCAATGGCCTCATATACCCCAAGATAAAGGTTCGGTTTCATTAAAACCGAACCCTTTTTTTATAGATATTAAGCAAAGTTTCTCACATCATTATTACGTTTGAATTTGTAAATAACGATGAGGAAAAAGACAGCAGCGAAAGCAAACAGGATCATGATATTCAAATACAGACCTTGAAGCTGCTGTCCCTCCTGCAATTTTGCCAGCGTATCCAGCACCCACCGCTGCGGAAGAAAGTCCGCGATACGCTGTGCGAAAGACGGCATGATTTCAATCGGCCAAAAACATCCGGACAGCATGATCGTCGGCATAAATATTAAATTTCGCAATACCCCGGATGACTTAGAGCTATTTGCAAAGACGACGGTGATCAGCGCCAGGCCGACCGCGCTTATCGCAAAAATCAACAGCACCGCTGCCATCTCCCAAAATGAGATGCCAGTCTCCATCCGGAACACATATTTCACCATTATCAATGTTAAAAAGATTTGGCATGCGATGACAGACATACTGACGGCCACATTGGACATAACGTACTGTCTTGCCGTTATCGGTGTGGTCAAAAGCCTGAAATACGTTCTGTTCTCTTTTTCCTTCACTAACAGTTCGGTCAAGCTTCCCGCTGAAAAAAGCATCGCCATCAGAAGAAAACCGACCGTCCGCTCCGTCATGTTTCTATTTTTCGCCGTGTCTTCAACCGTATATGTTTTGACACCCGTTTCAGAACTCCGGTAATTTTTATACATTTCCTCAAAACGCTTTTCATTCCCCTGCGCCGATTTGCCGATTGCGGCGATATTATCAATGTAATGATAAACATACGATTTCACAAACCCGGTGATTTCAGCGCCTTTGACAGATGCAATGGCGATATGAGCCGGTTCTCCGCTCTGCACGCTTTGAGAAAAGCCTTGTTCAAACGTAATGACGCAATCAAGCTCCCCTGACGCAATTTGACTTTTCCCTTCTGCTTCACTGACCGCGCTGATGTTGACATTCTCGATCCCCTTCAAAAAATCCTTAGTATCTTCGGCGATTCGTCCGCCGTCATGATTGATAATTCCGACGCGCAAATCTGTCTTGTCCATGCTTCCCTCTGTTAAAAGCGATACGAATATGCCTAGCAAGGGCAGACATACGAACAGAAAGATATTGATTTTCTTTTTGAAGGTGACATTCAGTGTGTTTTTGACAAGCCATAGCATTTCTTTCATCTTACAGCCCCTCCCTTCTCTGCAATGAGACAACGGCAATCAGCAGAAATAACAGGGATAAACCGATGTTCAGCAAGATTACGGGCAGCCCCGCCGCTAGATCGTCCGCAAATATAATGTTCATAATAGCTTCGTTCGTCCATGTGAGCGGAGACAGGTCTTTGATCAAAGCTAAAACACCTTCCGCACCCTCGACAGGAAAATAAGCGCCTCCGAAAAATGCAACCAGCGGAATCAACACGTTAATGATCGCCACTGCCGCTTCCCCCGTTCTCGTCAAATAACTGACGCCAAGGCCGAGGCATACGGCAAACAATACGATGCTGAACAGCACGGCCGCCACAAGGGCGAGATGATCTCCCCAGTACGCTTTAAATACGTATTTGCTGAATATGACGACGGCAAAAATACATAATCCGTTTGTCACAAGATTGCCAATCAGCTTGCCGGCAAAAATCTCGCCTTTATGAACCGGCGCCGCGATCAGCCGGTCGGCTGTTTTTCCAAGCCGCTCTCCCCTTATTAAATAACTGGCGCTTAGTGCACTGTAAAGCGCGATCAGAGTGGTCATGGTAACCGCGTAATAATCCATGGAGTTGGGCTTTCTGTCTGAGCTGAGAGACGTCTCCTTGATATAATGGTCACCAGGTGTGTCCCCGAGCACGGCACCCGCTTGCTCAGGAGCGGCTTTGATGATCTCTTGTGCGGCATTGTACCGGTTTGCAAACGCGGTCAGCATTCCTTGAATAATGCTGTTTTTCATACTGTTTTTATCCATTTGGTAAAGCTTGATGCCGCTGTTTTCGATCTCAAGGTAAGCATCGTAGTTCCCTTGTTTGATTTCTTGTTTTCCATCCGTATCAGACAATATTTTTTTAAAATGAACGCCGGATGTTTTCGCTTCTTTTGCGAATGTTTTAAAACCTTCCGAAAACGCTCCGTCAGCCTTGTCTTTATACAGAACATGAACCTCGCCGACCGCTGCTGTTTGCTGATCGAAAGCGTTCGTCAGCGCGGTGCCTAAAATCATAATCAGTACAATCGGAAATGCCAGCATAAAAAGGAATGTCCGCTTGTCCCGAAAAGCCGATACAATTTCTTTTTTCGCAATGATGAGTGTATTCAAACCATGGCCCCCTTTCTAATCGCGCAACTGTCTTCCGGTCAAGGTCAGGAACACGGTTTCCATATTAGGCGCTTTTTCTTCCAATGAACGAATCTCGGCCCCGTTTTTCATCAGCTTCTCAATAATCTGGTTTAAATTATTGACACCTGCATCCGAGTTGATTTTGATCGTATTGTCTTCAAGAGCAGCCGCCTCCACGCCGCTGATCGTTTTCAGTTCGCCGATATCGACATTTTCCGCCGATTTAAGAACGACCTGAATATCTTTCGTGTTGGTAATGATCGATTTCAGCTGCTCCTTCGTTCCTTCGGCGATAATTTTTCCATGATCCACGATGGCGATCCGCGTACAGATCTCTTCAACTTCTTCCATATAATGGCTGGTGTAAATAATCGTGCAGCCCATCGCATTTAACTTTTTGACGGATTCCAAAATATAATTTCTCGAATGCGGATCAATTCCCACCGTTGGTTCATCCATGATGATCAACTTTGGCCTGTGGGCGATCGCGCAGGCGATATTGAGCCTTCTTTTCATTCCGCCTGAAAAATTTTTCGGGAAGCTTTTATGCTTATCGCTTAAACCGACGAACTGCAATGCTTCTTCCACCCGATTGCGCAATTGGGCCCCGCGGAGACCATAGAGTCCGGCGAAAAACTTCACATTTTCATATGCCGTTAAATCCTCGTAAATGGCCAGATCCTGCGGGACAATGCCGATATTCATCTTGGCGAATTTGCGGTGTTTCGCAATGTTTTTTCCGAGAATCAAAATCTCGCCTTCATTGCTTCTCAGCAAACTCGAGATCATGTGAATGGTCGTGCTCTTTCCGGCCCCGTTTGCGCCGAGCAATCCAAATATTTCGCCCTCTTCGATCGAGAGTGATATATTGTCGACGGCAACGAAGTCGCCAAATTTTTTTGTTAGATGATGGATTTCCAATACATTCATGTTCTCACCTCATTTTTATTTCATTATACAAAAAAGATGAATGGTGCGGCAGTGCAGCATTTCATCTTTTTCACATGAGAAAATTCATATTCAATTTATGAAATCATTCATGCTTGGGCAGCAAGGTGGTGACAGAGAAGCCGTTCGAACCGTCAACAATCACCTTTCCGTTAACAGAAGCGGCCCGTTCCTCCATCCCGATGATCCCCATCCCTTTCTTGATTTTCTGTCGCCCTTTTCCATTGTCTTTCACTTCGGCTTTAATGAGTGTATTCAGCACATGAATATAGATGGATACATGTGTCGCTTCTGCATATTTCACCGAGTTTGTCAGTGCTTCGGTGATATTTTCAAACATAATCTTCCACTGAATTTGAGAAATAACATCCAAATCGCCTTTATGCAAAAATGAAATATTCATATGATACCGCGCCGAACATTCATCGATAAACAGCTTCAATCTATGGATACCCATCTGTTCTGAGGGCGGCTTGACGCTTTTTAACGTCAATCTGATATTTTCGATCCCGTCCTTGGAGATGTTAATCGCGTTTTGCAGGAGCTCGGAAGCTTTTTCCTTGTCTATGTCAAGGACGCGCTTCGCCGCTTCGAGCTGAATCAGCGCTCCTGTCATGGAATGGCCGATTTTATCGTGTATTTCCTGGGAAAGCCGGTTCCGCTCCTCAAGCTTATACGTATATTCGGATTGTCTGATGAACTCTTTGTTTTCCCGCAGCATGTTTGTTACCTTCTCCAGGTCTCTTCTCGTTTGATCGATATGATGTTCAAGCTTTTCAATCCGCGCTGCATCTTGGCTTGCCGCCCAGTACAGCAAAAATTGAAAAGCGGCTGTCAACGCGTAGACCGCTGAGATGCTTTCATTGATAAACAAAACCGGAACGATTGAAGCGGCAAGTACCATCCACTTCGGCAGCCCGAAATCAGCTGCTCCTTCATACAGGCTAAAAGGAAGAAATAAAATAAATAGGGGGTGCACCTCGGCATAAGAAAAAATTGAAATGATGACAGACATAATAATAAAAAGCTTTTTTATTTTTCCTTCAGATAAAATTGAAATCCCGAGGTTGATACAGGCGTAAACAAGAATGCTGAACACAAGCCACGGCAGATTGTCAATTTCCGAAGAAACGCATTGATAGATGATAAATCCCAGCAAAATCAGTTTGCCGGTCATAATCCGCAATTCCATGGTGATCCCCCAGATTAAAAGTTAACTTTTCCAGTTAAATAATAAATTGCGATTTGCGTCCGGTGTTCAAGCCCTGTTTTCCCCAAAATCGAGGAAATATAATTGGCAATCGTACCTTCAGAAATAAACAGTTCTTTCGATATTTCTTTATTGGACAGCCCTCTGGCAATCAGGGCCATAATTCCGAGCTCGCGTTCGGTAAACAGGCTTTCGTCTATTTTTGATTCCGCTTCTTTATGCTCCGCCAAATTGGATTTAATCTTGTCGAGGATGATATCCTGCATGACAGTATGGCCGTTGTACACGCTTTTAATTGCGTCTCTAATTCGCTCAGGATCGGCATTTTTCAGCAAATATCCTTTTGCTCCGTTCCGTATGGCAGCGACGATGTATTCGTCATCATCAAACGTTGTTAAAATAAAAGGCTTGGCGCCCGTTTCTGAAATGAGCCGCGCAGCTTCCACTCCATCCATGTTGGGCATGCGGACATCAAGCAGTGCAATATCCACAGCTTGGCCGCGGCAAAATTCGACCGCTTGCAAGCCATCCTCCACCGTCGCCAGCACTTCAAATTCATCATAAGTGCTCAGTATGATTTTCATACCCTCTCTTATGAATGAATTGTCATCCGCAATGATCACTTTAATTTTCATCTTTGAACGGAGACCGGTCCTCCGCCATGCACATCCCTTCTGTCAAAATGCAAAAGCCGGGTCTTTCGCCCTGTTCATAACATTAAATTACCATGAATCAGCCCCTGTTAAAATAAAAAAAAGCCAATCCTTTCAGGAGATTGGCTTTTTAGTAAGCTACAAGTATTTAACAGCTGATACAACAACCATGATCCATGCGGCAATAAACGCCACGCCGCCCAGCGGAGTAATCGCACCGAGGACGCTGATTTGCGTAAGGCTGAGGACATATAAACTTCCTGAAAATAAAACGATTCCGGCAAACATCAGCCAACCTGCCGCAGTTACGCTTCCCGCATCTGTAAGCTTTGACGCGATGAGCGCGACGGCAATTAAACCGAGCGCATGATACATATGATACTGGACGCCGGTCTGCCAGATTTGCAAATATTTCTCGGGAATTTTTCCCTCAAGACCATGAGCTCCGAACGCCCCTAAAGCAACCGCAAGCATCGCATTGACAGCACCTAAAATTAAAAATAATTTCACGATCAAATCGCCCGCCTTTCTTTTATCATCATAGCGCACACACCTTTAATTTCAATGTTTACACATCTCATGACACGATATTGTCAAATTTCTTTTTCCGTAGCTGCATCTGTTCCGCAGCAATCGCTACAATTGTTCCAAGGACAAGCCCATTGCTTAAAATGGAAACAAAAACAGGATGCATTCCTTCCAAAGCACTTTCAGGTACAAACATGACCCCCACGCCGGCAAGGAGCGCAATCCCGGTAACAAAACGGATGCGGCCTGCCTCGTCCTTTTCATAAGAATCGAATTCGGCAAATGCCAGGCCGACCATCGTTGAAAACACGACGAAGTTCACCGCAAAGCCGACCGGAGACGGCAGGCTGGCAAAAGTATTCATGACCAGCGGGAAAAAGCTGATGACGATCACGATCAAACTCCCGAGCAAAAACGGTTTTTTCGAAGACATTCTCGTCGTTTGAATAAACCCGGCCGCCCCGGATATCGGCACCGTGCCTACAGCTCCGAGCAATCCGCTCAGCAAATGGCTGACGGAGGCGATAAATCCGGCAGGACGTGCCCGCCTCCTCTCCTCCAGCTTCTCAAACTGTCTGACCGCTCCTTCAACCACCCGTATGCTGGCGAGCATATTGACGATTAACAATACTGTAATAAATAGCGAAGTAACGACTAATCCGCTGTCAAACAGCGGCATTCCGAACGGAAAAATATCCGGAAGGCGGAACAGCTGGTTCGCATGCTCAGGCGCCTTCGCCACGCCGAATACGGCAAATAAGACCCAGCCGCCGAAAAGCGCAATTAAAATTGAATATTGCTTGAGAACCGGAATGTTTGACCGGCTCATCAGAAACGTAGCCAGCATGACCACAACCGCCAGCAAAAACACGGGTATATCGACCTCGTTTTTCCGGTAGCCGATCCCCATGACACCTTTAACGATCGGATCGCTAAGCTGGATGACCAGCAGCAGTAAATAAATGCCCGTCACAACAGGAGTAAACATCACAGCCAGCTTATCAATAACTTTAAATAAACTAAAAATAAAGAAGAAAACCGCGCTTAGCAGCATCGCTCCCTGCAGCCCCTGAAGCGTTTCAATATGAGTCGCAAATACGGTCCCTGTAAGACCGGAATAAATCGTGTACACGCCCCACCAGAGGCCGGCCGGACTCTCATTAATCGGCAGGCGGTGTCCCAATAAACATTGGATAAAAGCCGTTGTGCCGAGCACGAAAAAAGTGCTTTGAACCAGCCCAGCGGTCTCTGCCTGGTTCAGCCCGAATGACTGCCCGATTGCAATGGGCACCACGATTGCGGCCGCAATAATAAATGCCGTCCATTGTAAAGCCCCAAAAAGCAGTTTCAAGTTGATCAACCTCTCTTTTTTAAAACAGCCGACGGCGCCTAGAAATCAAAAATAGAATCTCCGTTGCCGTCATCTTCGTGCTTTTGTTTCTCTTGTTTTTTGTATTGTTCAGCACCGGCGCTCCCCATCATTTTTTCTAGCATCAGCTGGTCGCTCGATGGTTTATTGGCCGTTTGAACATAGGGTGAAGACTGGACGGACGGCCGCTGCTGCGGTTCAACAATGACGTCGCAAAGGGAGCGGATAACCGCGATGTGCATTTTCAATTCATTTTCCTGGCTGCATTCCTTTGCTTTTTTCAATTCGTCCTCCATCTTCTGCAGCAAACTTGATATATGTATGTTCATCAAATCGATCCTCCAAACCGTTTTCAGTTTCCATTTCATTTTACCAAATTAACTTCTCCCGTGCCGAATGCACTTTGCAAATATCCATTGCGAAAAATTGCCTCTCCTGCTGTGAAATATCACCTTTTGCACTTTTAAAAAAGATATCTGCAGGCAAACGCAGGTGGAAACGCCGATTTTATTACGGCTAAAAGTTGACAGCTGAAAAGGCTGTCACACATAATGAAAAAAAACTTCACTCGAATTTCTAAAAGCGAAAGGAATCAGGGAATGGCAGAACGTACACCCTCCATCGAAACGACCGTTACCGAGCAAAAGCGATATTTTTTAAGCGGGGCAACACTCGCTGTTGAAAATCGTCTGGAACAGCTCAACATTCTTAAGAATGCTGTAAAAAAATATGAACGGGACATACTCGAGGCCCTTCAGAAAGACCTTAATAAATCAGAGCACGAAGCCTATATGACGGAAATCGGCATTGTACTGGAAGAAATCCGCTTCATCAGCAGACGATTAAAAAAATGGGCCAAGCCGAAAAAGGCCAAAACGGCCGTCTCGCACATCGGTTCAAAAAGCATCGTCATTGCGGAGCCTTATGGCACGGTCCTGATCATCGCGCCATGGAACTATCCGTTTCAGCTTGCCGTTTCGCCTCTGATCGGCGCACTTGCTGCGGGGAATACGGCCGTCATCAAACCGTCAGAGCTTGCTCCCGCTGTATCCAGCGTCATATCCAAGATGCTTAAAGAAATCTTTCCCCCCGAATATGTATCCGTTATTGAGGGCGGGGTGGAGACGAATCAAGAGCTTTTGCGGCAAAAATTTGACTATATCTTTTTTACAGGCAGTGTTCCCGTGGGCAAAGTCGTCATGGAAGCCGCAGCAAAACAGCTCATTCCAGTCACACTTGAGCTTGGCGGAAAAAGCCCCTGCATCGTGCACAAGGATGCTGATCTTAAGCTTGCAGCTCAAAGGATTGTTTTCGGAAAGCTGACAAACGCAGGACAGACGTGCATTGCGCCTGATTATCTGCTCGTACACAAAGATGTGAAAAGCGGGCTGTTGCACGCTCTGAAGCAATCGATCCAAACATTTTACGGAAAAGCGCCGGAAAGCCATCCGGCGTACGGAAAAATCATAAGCGAACGTCATTTCGAACGGTTACTCCGCTTTTTACACAACGAGAATATCGTAACAGGCGGAACGTATCAAAAAGACGCACTTAAAATTGCTCCGGCCATTATCGATGAACCCGACTGGGAATCGCCGATCATGCAGGAAGAGATTTTCGGGCCGCTCCTTCCTGTCATCGGCTATGAAACAATCGAAGACGTTATCCAAATGGTTCAAAGCCGCCCTAAACCGCTCGCGCTCTATTTGTTTACGAATGAAAAACCGGTACAGAAGCACATCCTCAGCCGGATTTCATTTGGCGGGGGATGCATCAATGACACGCTGATGCACACAGCCACACCTTACCTCCCCTTCGGCGGCGTAGGCGAAAGCGGAATCGGAAGTTACCATGGGTATCACAGCTTTAAGACGTTTTCCCACGAGAAAAGCGTTTTAAAACAGACAAACCTGTTTGACATTTCATTCCGTTACCCTTCATCAAAAAACGGGCTGCGAATCATCAAAAAACTTCTCAGGTAGATAGGAGCCAGACAAACGAAGAACCGCTTATTTTAGCGGTTCTCGCGATTTTAAAGATTCGGAAGGGACCAATCAATCGGCTCATCACCGATTTGTTCCAAATACTGATTGGCTCTTGAAAACGGTCTGCTCCCGAAAAACCCGTTTCTAGCCGAGAATGGGCTCGGATGCGGCGACTGGATAATGAAATGCTTGGATGTATCGATTCGCTCTTTTTTCATTTGGGCATGCCGGCCCCAGAGAATAAAAACGACCGGCTTATCTCTTTTGTTTAAAACATCTATGATACTGTCTGTCAGCTGTTCCCACCCTTTTCCTTTATGCGAATTTGCCTGGCCCCGTCTCACAGTCAAAACGGTGTTCAGCAGCAGAACGCCTTGCTTGGCCCAACTGACGAGAGAACCGTGATTAGGGATGTCGGCGCCAATGTCATTCTGCAATTCTATAAAGATATTTTTCAAAGAAGGCGGCGGATTGACACCGGGTTGTACGGAAAAGCTTAAGCCATGGGCCTGCCCCGGGCCATGATACGGATCCTGGCCGAGAATCACGACTTTAACATTTTCATAGGAAGTATAATGCAAAGCATTGTATATATCGTTCGGTTCAGGATATACGGTGTGCTCTGCATACTCCCTTTTCAGCATTTCCCTCAGTTCTTGATAGTAAGGCTTATTAAACTCGTCCTTCAGCTGCTGCCACCAGCTGTCATTCAAAATCTGTTTCAATGTTCAGGCCTCCTTAACTCAATTGTCTTGCAGCGGAAAGCCTGGATGCGACCGGTTTTCCGTCCCAGACGATTTCGCTTTCCGCTTCCCTTTTTTTCATAGCAGGTTCTTCGAGAAGTACGAAAAAGTTCTTTGTCGGCAGCTTGCCAAGCTGATGCTTTTCACTCAAGACATCCAAATAATACTGTCTCATTCCGCCAAGATCTCCGGATTGGTTGTCACCCTGATCTGAAAACGCATAGATGACGCTTGCAAAAGGAACCCTTTTCACGCGAAAGCGCTCAGCTGCTCTCAGGAAAAAGTCCCAATCCCAATAATTGTGGACAGCAGGATCAAAATAGCCGATCTCGTCATGAAGAGACCGTTTGTACATACTCCCTGAAGGAACATATGTAGAAAACTTCCTCATTTCATCCAAGTTAAAGGAATACGCAAAAAGATAACGGCTTGTCGGAATTCTTTTATCCTCTTTTTCTTCGAAAGACACAATCTCAGCATCCGAATAAACAAAATCGGCGGTCTCCAGCGCATTCAACATTCTTTCCATATGGCAAGGAGTGAAAAAATCATCATCATCACACAGCATAATAACATCTCCGGAAGCTTCTTTCACCCCTATATTTCTCGCTTTTACATGCTTCACGTTTTCTTTCAGATGGATAACTCTGATCGGAAGGTCTGAATAAAGGCGCTCAACAAAGTCGACGCTCTCCCCGGCATCATTAACAATAATGACTTCAAATGGTGCAACAGACTGTTTTGTAATGGATTCAAGCAATTCGCACAAAGCGGTGACCCGGTTGTGCGTGACAACTACGATAGATATGTTCATATTTGTGATATACGCTCCTTCTTATTTCATTCTAAACATATTAAATCATAATGCGAATAATTTCACATGGATCAAAAGATGGTTTGGTTTTTTATGCCAATCCATTCACGAAATTTGGCAGAGGACCGCTGCACTATAAAGCGGCAGCCATTTCATTGTGATCTTGTGAAAAGCTGTCTATAATAAGTAATAAACCAACTTTGGATGGAATCTCTTATCGTGGAGGATTGACTGAACATGACAATGCACAAAGCACTGACAATCGCCGGCTCTGACTCAAGCGGAGGCGCCGGCATTCAGGCGGACTTAAAAACGTTCCAAGAAAAGAACGTCTATGGAATGACGGCCCTTACGGTTGTTGTCGCCATGGATCCTGAGAACAACTGGAATCACCAGGTATTCCCAGTTGATACAGAAGTCATCCGCGCCCAGCTGTCGACGATTGTGGACGGCATCGGGGTAGATGCGATGAAAACGGGCATGCTTCCGACCGTTGATATCATTGAATTGGCGGCAGACACAATCAAGAAGCACAGCATGAAAAATGTCGTCATTGATCCCGTTATGGTATGTAAAGGAGCAAATGAAGTGCTGTATCCCGAACACGCAAAGGCTTTAAGAGAGCTTTTGGCTCCGCTTGCCACGGTCATTACGCCAAACCTTTTTGAAGCCGGCCAGCTCAGCGGACTTGGAGAAATTAAAACGGTTGAGCAAATGAAGGAAGCGGCAAAAGTCATTCACGGCCTCGGCGCTGAACACGTCCTCATTACAGGAGGAGGCAAACTGAATCACGAAAAAGCGGTAGATGTATTATTTGACGGCCGGGATGCAGAAGTCATCGAAGGAGAAAGAATTGAAACTCCATACACGCACGGGGCGGGCTGCACCTATTCCGCAGCGATTACGGCTGAACTCGCCAAAGGTTCAAATGTAAAAGAAGCCATTTATTCTGCAAAAACATTTATTACGGAAGCCATCCGCGAATCATTCCGTTTGAATCAATACGTCGGGCCGACGAAGCACTCCGCTTTACGGCTCAGCGGCAAATAAAAGCCAGCCCCATTAAAAGGGGCTGGCTTTTATTTAGCTTTCGCGTTTGATCGTTCTTGCAGATGATCTTAAGAAAGTCTCGATCGATTCCACAAAAAGAGCATATTCTTTCATTTGTTCATAAGTGTCTTGAAGTTTCTTTTGTATTTCTTCATCATCCGGAATTGTTTTATCTTCAATACCGCCGATCAGCTTCTTCATCTGAAGGAGCAAACCATTGTATTCCTCTCTCGTATCCTCAATATGATCCGCTATTTTTTTCAAACGCACAGCTGTCAACTTCTGCTGGTTTTGATCCAAAAAAACAACCCCTTTTTCACTGCACTCTCTCTAAAAAAAGCATATCATAAAGGGATTGTACAGAAAATAGCAAACCGCACCCGCTCCCTTTATGCGACCGTCCAGGATGTTACATTCACTATGATTTCTTTTCTGGCACTGATCCAAACATCATTATTTCCCGGGTAAGGAAAATATCTTGCCGTAAAGACTTCCTCTCCCCCATTGACGAAGATTTCAATCGCAGACGCGTCTAAAAAGATGTTTAAATCGCGGAGCTCATGCAAACGACAATGTCTGGCTTCCGTTCTTTCATCAACATAGCTGTTTCTTTCCAAAGTTATGATGCCGTCAGCTTTATTGTAAATGAGTCGCGCGGCACCCCTGAAGGAAATCTCAAAGCTGTCTTCAATAAGTTGCGGGCTGATGAAAAGCTCGGTTTTGTCCGGTTGAACAATGTCCAGTTTTTCGGTGCCTTGATTAAGTGATATTGCTGCGCGTTTTTCGTTTTGGCGGAGCGTTCTAAGCTCCGCGACCGGTTTTTGAACGATTTTATCGTTTTGCAAATGCAGTTCCCTCGGCAATGTCATACAGTGCACCCATTGATGCTGAATCGTCGGCTGGCTCTGTTCATCCTGGTCTGGAACACCCATCCAGGCAACCAGTATCCTCCGGCCTGATTCGTCTTTTGTCGTCTGCGGCGCATAAAAATCAAAGCCGCGGTCAAGCTCTTCAAAGTCTCCGTGTGTAAAACCCGGTTTCTGCTCGTTCAATTCACCGACAAAATAACCTGACTGATAGACGTTTTGGTAGCGCATCTCTTTTGCTTCAAGGCCTTGCGGACAGACAATTAAGACGTCTTTGCCGTTTAGTTCGAACATGTCAGGGCATTCCCACATATAGCCGAATTCCCCGAGCTGATCTGTATTTGAACCTGTGATGTCGCCAAGGAACTGCCAGTCTTTCAAATTATCCGATTGAAACAGAACGGCTCTGCCCTCAAGTTTTTCAGTCTGGGCGCCGAGCACCATGTACCAGCTGCCACTCTTTTTCCATACTTTCGGATCGCGGAAATGAGCCGTGTATCCTTTCGGAAGCCTTGCAACAACCCCCTGTTTTTCAAACGAGATGCCGTCTTTCGAAACGGCGAGACATTGATAGGTCTCCCTATTTCCCTCGTCATCTCTGACATTCCCCGTATAAAACAGGTGGAGCACATTATTTTCAGCGATCGCGCTTCCTGAATAACAGCCGTTTTTATCAAACCAGTCGCTCGGCGTGAGGGCGATCTCTTCATGCCGCCAGTTCACGAGATCTGTTGAAGAGTAGTGCCCCCACAGCTTTGCACCGTGCCCCGTTTTAAAAGGCATCCACTGATAAAAAAGATGGTAAACTCCCTTCCACTGAATGAATCCGTTCGGATCATTCAGCAGTCCGACAGGAGGTATGATGTGATAATGCAGCCGATAGGGATCAAGGTTTACAATATCCCGGTATTCTTCAACCCGGTTTATTGCCTTTTGACGAAGCTCCTGATCTTGATTCATCGTTTTCCCCTCCTTCCGTCACTTTTTCTCGTCTTCATTAATTCCTAAGATAAAGGCTGTGATAAACGCGACAGACACAGAGATCGCCATTCCGATTAAATAATGGATCAGGTTGCCCATTCCAAGCGGAGCAACAATCGCAATCATCGGTATTCCCGTCAAACCGTAGGCGTTTGCCGCAACATTCATAAAGACAACGTATGCAGCACCGAGCGCTCCACCGGCCATTGCCGCGATAAACGGCTTGCGGTAACGGAGGTTAACACCGAAAATAACAGGTTCGGTAATGCCGAGAAAAGAAGAGAAAGCAGCAGGTAAAGCGATTTCTTTTGTTTTTGCGCGCTTTGCCAAAAAGAATACGGCAAGTCCGGCCCCGCCTTGGGCGACATTGGACATAGACCAGATCGGAAGCAGGTAGTTCCTGCCGATATCAGCGATAAGGCCGGCCTCAATCGCGTGGAAACTGTGGTGAACACCAGTTAAAACGATCAGCGAGTATGTTCCTCCGAAAATCAGTCCGGCAACAGGTCCGGCAAGATCATACACATAAGTTAAAACGTTCGTGATCCCTGTACCAAGCATTCTTCCTAAAGGACCGATTGCGATAAAGGCAATAAATCCCGTTGAAATAATCGTGACAAACGGTGTCACTAAAAGATCGATCGCGTTTGGAACAATTTTTCTTACGCCTTTTTCGATTTTACTCATCACATACACGGCAAGCAAAATTGGAACAACGGTTCCTTGATAGCCCAGCATCTCAATTTTGAGCCCGTAAAAGTTCATCACATCCGGAGATGCAGTTGCCAGTCCCCAAGGATTGAACAAGCTCGGGTGAATTAAAATACCTCCAAGTACAGCCCCCAGGTAAGGATTGCTGCCAAATTCTTTCGCAGCACTGACACCGATCAAGATCGGAAGGATAATAAATGCCGCGCTTGAGAACATATCAAGCATTTTATACAGCGCTGCATCAGGATCGACCCACTGAAATGCCTTCATCATCCCCAACAGCCCCATTAATAAACCGCTTGCAACAATGGCCGGGATGATGGGCACGAAAATATTTGACAGCGTTTTCGCGAATCGCGCTAAAGGATTCATTTTTCCCTTTGCGGCATCGCTGTGCTGAACCGTTTCCTTTTGGTCAAGATTCAGCTCTTTGGCAAACTGTTCATACACTTTATTAACAAGTCCTGTTCCGAAAATAATCTGGTATTGGCCAGAGCTCGAAAAGGCTCCTTTTACACCTTCCAACTCTTCGACCTTTTCCTGGTCGATTTTCGCTTCGTCCTTGATCACCAAACGAAGCCTTGTCGCACAATGAGCTGCACTGATGACATTATCTTCTCCGCCAAGAAGCTGTATAAGACGTACGGCGATTTCTTTGTGATTCATGATGACTCCTCCTTTTTTTAAAAAAAAGCAGAAAAGACCTAAAATTCACCAACGAATGACGGATAGATTCTCCCCATTCATCTAGCAAATTTTAGGTCTTGCCTGCTTTACCAGTCACAATCCCCGGTATTTATTTTTTAATACGCTTTCATTTTATTATGTGATAACGCTTTCGTCAACTACTTTTTTATTTTCTGTGAAAATCGACCTAAAAAAAGCCTGATCGCACGTTATCAGGCGGTATTACCTATAGGAATCATTTAAACGCTGGACATGCAGCGTAATATATCCGACTTCCGATTCCGGAAGATGAAGATCATATTCAGTTTTCACGTAATCCGCCAGCCCTGCCGCACACTGGTAGCTTTCAGGATACTTTTTCCGGATGAAATAAAGCATGTCATCGTCCATGACATGAAACGCTTCATTTGATTCCAGCCTGTTGATGGCATACCTGAGATGCGTGACAAGACGCTGATATGAGATGCTGTTTTCGTCAATCTTCTGATTGAAACAGCATTCGATTTTTTCTATCAATTCTTTGATGATGTTCGTGTATTTAAGCGTCTTCTGCATGTTTTCCGCATCCATTTTTGCGGTATGAATATGCAGCGCAATATAACCCGCTTCATCATCAGGCAATTCGACTTTCAATTTTTCTTTGACCAAATCGATTGCCCAGAGTCCGATCTCATATTCTTTTTTATAAAGCGCTTTGATTTCATTTAATAATTTATTTTGAATGACGAATCCTTTGCGGACTCGCTCGATCGCAAATGACAAATGATCCACAAGGGCGATGTGGATATGATCGCTCAACGGTGCGGACAGCCGCCCTTCCGCATAGCTGATGATCTCTTCGGCAGCTTCAATATGTTCTTCCGGAAGTGTTTCGAGGATTTGTTTAAACTTTTCATTTTCTTCATGAATGGTAAAAATTTTTTCTACCTTGTTTCTTGGAATGGTATCGTTTTTGCCTTTTTGAAAAGCGATACCAGGCCCCATGACAATTTTTTCTTGACCATCCTCCTTTATGATTGCTGCATTGTTGTTCAATACTTTATAGATTTTCAAAGCCGTCACCCACTTCCCGTTATGAGTGGGATTTTACCTTGTTTAAGTTCCCGTGTAAAGAGTTGGTCCGGCTCTTACCCTCTTCACCGCTTTTTGGCAAACAGCCCGGTTGGGTTCTGTCGTAAAACTGCCTGGCATCGCTCTCTTACAGCCCGACATCCGCTCTGTTGATTCTTCTCTTTTTTCCGAAAAGCCGCCTGCCTGATAAGCATCGGCAGCCTGATATGTACCGCCGGCGAACGCCATCACCTTCATCTGAGTCTCTCTGACAGGCACCACCGCATTCAGCAGCACGGCCGTCCATAATTTTAAAAATGATATCAAACCTTTCATACCGATCCCCTCCAGTTTCGTTGTGATAAAACTAGCAACTCTATTAAACTTTCTTGCTCTATCTTATCCCAGCAAAATGAAAATGTTTGTCACAATGTGTGTGCAAAATGATTCTAGTTTTTAGAAGTTTTGTTGAAAACTGATGGAAACGCATGATTCAACGGAAACAAACCATGAATGTAACTTACTCACAGCTTATCCTAAGGATAAACACATATTACCCACAGGGTATATCCACATATCCACATATTTATTCAACATTTAGTATAAGAACGTATATTCCCTACAATATCTATACACAAGTTTATTCACTTATACACAGTAAATTGTGCATAAATCTAAAGACATCCACTCCAATACATTGAATCTTTGAAAATTATTTCTATATATAGAAGGATTTTTTTGAAACTGAGAGAATATTTTAAAGGTTCGAAACTCTAAGGATTACAAAGAAACCATTTATCCGTAAGGGGGAAAACAGATTGAGAAAAAGTATCATGCGCTATTTCGTCATGGCTTTTATTCTATTATTTTCGTTATCCACATTCCTCACCGGAGTGCAGGCAACATCCGTTCCCGATCAAAAGTCGCCTGAACTTGAGAAAGCTGAAATCTACGGTGATATTGATGTGACGTCTGATAAACAGACAACAGTTATTGTGGAGCTGAAAGAAAAGTCGCTTGCCGAAGCAAAAGCGGATGGGGAAAAGCAAACGAAAGCTTCTTTAAAAACCGCTCGCAGCAAAGCGAAAAACAGTGCGCTGAAAACACTCAAAAAAGCGAAAATAAACCGCGAATACGACCGTGTATTTTCGGGTTTTTCAATGAAACTGCCGGCCAGTGAAATTCCGAAGCTGCTCGCCGTCAAGGAAGTAAAAGCGGTTTATCCGAACGCAGCTTACAAACCTGACAGCATAAAAGGAAAAGACGTGACACTTGCAGCGGATGCCATTTATCCACAGATGGATAAAAGTGCACCGTACATCGGAGCAGATCAGGCATGGAAATCAGGCTATACCGGTAAAGGCATTAAGGTAGCTGTCATTGACACGGGTGTGGATTACACACATCCTGACTTAAAGAAAAATTTCGGCCCATATAAGGGGTATGACTTTGTGGATAATGACTATGATCCACAAGAAACACCGGCAGGCGACCCGCGCGGAGAAACGACTGATCACGGCACCCATGTTGCGGGGACCATCGCCGCGAACGGTCAGATTAAAGGGGTGGCGCCTGAAGCAACGCTTCTTGCTTACCGTGTGCTCGGCCCCGGCGGCTCAGGAACAACCGAGAACGTGATTGCAGGCATTGAAAAAGCCGTCGCGGACGGAGCAAAAGTGATGAACCTCTCATTGGGCAATTCACTGAACAGCCCTGATTATGCAACAAGCATCGCACTGGACTGGGCGATGGCCGAAGGAGTTGTCGCCGTTACGTCAAACGGAAACAGCGGACTGGAAAACTGGACGGTCGGCTCGCCGGGAACTTCAAGGGATGCGATTTCCGTCGGCGCCTCGCAGCTTCCATATAATGAATATTCTGTGAGGCTTCCTTCGTATTCGTCAGCAAAAGTGATGGGATACCAGGAGGAAAAAGATCTTGAAGCTTTGAACGGTCAAGACGTGGAACTTGTTGAAGCCGGCATCGGACAAGCTGACGATTTCAAAGGCAAAGATGTGAAAGGAAAAGTAGCGGTTATCCAAAGAGGCGTCATTCCATTTGTGGATAAGGCCGAAAACGCCAAAAACGCCGGTGCTGTCGGAGCCGTGATTTACAATAATGTAACAGGGGAAATCGAGGCCAACGTTATGGGGATGGCTGTACCGACTGTCAAATTGTCGAAAGAAGAGGGCGAAAAGCTTGTTCAACAGATCAAAGAAGGGAAACGCTCTGCTGTCTTTTCTTTCAAATTGGACAAAAAGCTCGGGGAAACGATTGCCTCCTTCTCGTCGCGCGGACCTGTCATGGATACATGGATGATTAAACCTGACGTTTCAGCGCCAGGCGTCAATATCGTCAGCACCATTCCGACCCACGATCCGAAAAACCCTCACGGTTACGGTTCAAAGCAGGGTACAAGCATGGCTTCCCCGCATGTCGCGGGAACGGCAGCCCTATTAAAGCAGGCCAAACCGGATTGGACGCCAGAGCAAATCAAAGGCGTGCTGATGAATACGGCGGAAAAATTGACGGATGAAAACGGAAAGCCTCTCCCTCACAATACGCAAGGAGCGGGCAGCATCCGCATCATCGAGGCCCTTCATGCTTCATCAATTGTAACGCCGGGCAGCCACTCATACGGAACGTTCCTGAAAGACAAAGGAAAACAAACGAAAAAACAAGCGTTCACAATTGAAAACCTTTCTTCATTCAGAAAAGCCTATCAGCTCGAATACTCCTTTAAAGGAGCGGGCATCACGGTATCAGGAACGGAACGAGTCGTGGTACCGGCCCATCAAACAGGTAAAGCAACGGCAAAAGTAACCGTCAATTCCGCCAAAACGAAAGCAGGCACATATGAAGGCACGGTTTACGTCCGTGAAGGAGGCAGAAAAGTCGCCGAAATTCCGCTCCTGTTGATCGTCAAAGAGCCTGACTACCCGCGCGTCACATCCGTAACGGTTGAACCGGGGGCAAAGCAGGGTGCTTACACGATCGAAGCCTACCTGCCGGGCGGGGCTGAAGAGCTCGCATTTCTCGTCTATGATGAAAATCTGAACCTTCTCGGGCAGGCCGGCGTTTATAAAAACCAAGGCAAAGGCTATCAATCTTATCAATGGAACGGCAAAATCAATGACGCCGCAACCCTTAAGTCCGGAAAATACTATATGCTAGCCTATGCGTCCGCCAAAGGAAAATCAAGCTACATTCTGACGGAAGACCCTTTTATCGTCGAATAATGACAAGCCTTGTTGAGAACCACTCAACAAGGCTTTTATATGTTAAAATACGGATAATGCGTTCAGGAGAAGCTCTCCCTTCTCTTCAAAACGTGAAAAAAGCAATCGGAGGACATCGTATATATTCTTTCTTTTATCGTATTATTCGGCTTATCCTTCCTTATTGTCTGCTTTATATTTTTCACGATTTTGTACTTCGCCGTCAACCTGCAGAAGCGCGAGCCCAAGCCTTTTCAAAAAGCAACGGAGCAAACCGTCGATACCGTCATCCTCGTTCCGCTCAGCTGGCTGTTTACAGCTTTATACATATGCATTCTGTTTATTCTTTTCCCGATCCGCCATTTTCTCGATTTTTTTCAGCAAAAACGTTAAATTGACTGATGAAACGCTTCGGCCAGCAGCCGGTAAGATTCCAGCCTGTCTTGAAAATCGTGGGTGATCGTCACCGCCATGATTTCATCCGTTCCGTAAGCGCCGGCCAGTTCAAGCAGCTGTTCCTTCACCTGCCGCGGCGTCCCGATGACCATCCGTTTTCGATTGTCTTCCACTCTCTTTCTTTCATAAGGAGAATATTGATATGACAGCGCCGTTTCCAATGATGGAAAGCCTTCGGTCACTATCCCCTGTTCATTGGCTAATAAAGAGAAATCCAAGCTTTTTGCAAGGTTCTCCGCTTTCTCTTCTGTCTCAGCGCAAATCACAAATACAGCAATGATCACGTTTGGCTGTTCACCCAACACAGAAGGTTCGAACCTCTCTTTGTAAAGTCTGGCCGCCTCTTCTCCGCCTTCGCCGTTAATAAATTGGGCAAATGTATACGATGCCCCTGTTTGGGCGGCAAGCCTCGCGCTTTCCCCTGAGGAGCCGAGCAGCCAGACAGCGGGCGCTGCGGCCACGTTCGGCGATGCGATCAAGTTGGGAAAGCGGTGGTGTTCATCGGCTTGATCGTGTAAATATGTGACGAGATCCTGAATTTGTTCGGGATATTGGTCAGTCATCCGTCTTCCTCCATTTTGAAGAGCCATGGAAGCGATCGGCATCCCTCCCGGAGCACGTCCGACACCGAGATCAATCCTTCCGGGCGCAAGTCCTTCCAAGACGCGGAAGTTTTCTGCCACCTTGTAGGCGCTGTAATGGGGAAGCATGACGCCGCCGGATCCTATACGGATCTTCTCTGTTTTAGCCGCAAGATAACCGATCAGAACCTCCGGACTTGATCCTGCCAAGTTTCTTGAAAAATGGTGCTCGGAAACCCAAAATCTCTTGTATCCGAGGCGCTCCGCCGCTTGCGCGAGCTCCACCGTATGCTGTAAAGCCTGTTCAGGTGTGCTTCCTTCAGAAACGGGAGTCTGATCAAGTATGCTTAATGACAACATCTTTTTCACCCCAAGTCTTCGTTTACTTTTCCTGCGCAAAAAGAAATAATAATATCATGGATAAACCTAAAGGAGCTCCTAATACTGATGAATGAGACGAAGCAAAAAACGCACCCGCCAGTCGTAGAAGAACGCTTTGCAAAAGGCTGTTTATTCGGAATCCTTTTCAGTCTTCCCTTTTGGCTGATGTTTTATCTTTTTCTTCAATACATGCTGACAAGATAAGTCCCCTCCGAGTCGGAGGGGACGTTCCTTACCTTTTGTTCAAACCTTTTCCTTTAACGAATTCATTCATATACGCACGCGGTGGCTTTTTGAGGCTTCCGGTGATCTGGTCTGTCCATTTGTCAGACCGTTTGCCGTCTGTCCGCTTTTGATAATAGTTTGAAATCGTTTCGTCATATGCGGACATATGTTTTTTAAACTCGGCTTCGTCCGCTTGATAGGCATTTTCATGATAAATGTGATCAAGCGG
Source organism: Bacillus paralicheniformis (assembly GCF_001042485.2). Lineage (GTDB taxonomy): Bacteria > Bacillota > Bacilli > Bacillales > Bacillaceae > Bacillus > Bacillus paralicheniformis. Next base: position 359,454 of record NZ_LBMN02000004.1, on the reverse strand, counting down.
CAGACGCGGCTTTTTATCCGACAGGTTGGCCGGATGGCCGACGACAAGCCCGAACAGCGGCAGAACGTATTCAGGTGTTTCCAGAAGCCCGGAGACTTCGTTCAAGTTATTGCGAATCCCGCCGATATAGCAGATGCCGAGGCCCATTGATTCGGCCGCTATTGACATATTTTGAGCGGCAAGAGCTGCATCGATGACGCTGACCATAAAGGTCTCCGTCCCTTCAAGAGAAGCTGTGATATCTACACCCTTTTCCCGGGCCATTTTGTCATGCCGGTAAAGGTCTGCGCAAAATACAAACAGATGGCCGTTTTTTTCAACATATGGCTGATTTCCGGCCAATTCCGCAAGCTTGCGCTTCTTGTCCGGGTCGGTGACACCGATGATTGAATAAGCTTGAATATAGCTGGACGTCGATGCGCTTTGAGCGCTCTCCACAAGCAGGCGAATCTCTTCTTCGGTCAGGAGCTGATCTGTAAAAGACCTGATCGAACGGTGATTTAAAATTGTTTCAATCGTTTTATTCATCCTTTTACCTCCTCAACCTTTATCATATCCAATATCTGCTTTTCCCTAAAGCAAAACGGTTTGGCGGACTGCAGATGGATTCAATTTCATATGGTAAAATGATAGAATCGTCTTACAATTTTTGAAGCGGAAAGGGAGATGACGGTGAAGTCTGTAATTGAAGAATTAGATGCATTATATCCGGAAATGATCGAACTCAGGAGACATTTTCACCAATATCCGGAGCTTTCCCACCGCGAGGTCAATACACCGCGCACCATTGCAAATTACTTGGAAAACCTCGGGATTGACGTGAGAACAAATGTCGGCGGCCAAGGGGTCATCGGTCATATTAAAGGCGGCCGCCCCGGCAAGACGGTCGCCTTGAGAGCCGATTTCGACGCTCTGCCATTACAGGATCAAAAAAATGTTCCGTACCGGTCAACTGTCCCCGGCGTCATGCACGCTTGCGGACACGATGCTCACACGTCGGCTCTCCTCACAGCCGCAAAAGCCCTGGCAAAGCATCAAAAAGACTTGAAAGGAAATGTCGTGCTGATCCATCAATTCGGTGAAGAGGTCACACCAGGCGGCGCCAAACCGATGATTGAAGCCGGCTGTCTCGAAGGCGTGGATGCCATTTTCGGCACCCACATCTGGGCTCCGATGCCCGTCGGTCAAGTCGGTGTTACATCAGGCCCGATGATGGCAGCCGCTGATAAATTTAAAGTCACGATATCCGGGCGGGGCGGACACGGAGGCGCGCCTCACTTAACGACAGATGCTTTAATAACAGGAGCCTCAGTCGTCAACCATCTCCAGCAAATCGTCAGCCGCAGAATCGATCCGACGGAAGCAGCCGTCTTGTCGATCGGAACGTTTCATTCAGGCCAGGCGTTTAACGTCATCGCCGAAGAAGCGGTCATTGAAGGAACGGTCCGCACCTTTTCAAAGCATGTCCAAGAGACGATCATCGCCGAGATGAAACGCGTCATCAAGGGCGTCTGCGACAGCAACGGCGCTTCATTTTCACTCGATTACGAAAAAGGCTACCCGCCTGTCGTCAACCATGAAAAAGAAACGGACATCGTCCGCCAATGTGCCAAACGAATCGTCGGCCTTGAAGCTGTCATCGAGCTCGAACCGAATATGATCGGCGAAGATTTCTCTTATTATCTAGAACATGTCCCTGGATCATTCTTTTTTACCGGCGCGGGCAATCCGAAGACTGGAGCCGTTTACCCGCACCATCACCCGCTGTTTGATATCGATGAAAAAGGCATGCTGAACGCGGCGAAAATTCTTGTGTCGGCAGCTCTCGCATTTTTAAACCAAGATTAAAGACAGCCTGATTTGGCTGTCTTTTTTACTTAAACATATACCCTTTATATTTTGTCAGCTGGCAGCTGGCGTTATAAACGATCGCATAGCCGATCAAAGCAGACAACACAGAGCTCCCTCCGTAGCTGATGAACAGAAGGGGAACGCCCGTAACCGGCATCAGTCCGACGTTCATTCCGATATTTTGGAATGTATGGATGACGATCAGCGCCGTATACCCAACACCGAAAAATGATGCAAACTTATTATAAGGATGTATCTTATCGATCAGCACGACAAGCCGGTAAATGAAAAGGAAAAACAGGATGACGACAAAAGTACAGCCAATAAAACCGAAACTTTCCCCGATGACGGCAAAGATGAAATCGGTTTGGCCTTCAGGAACGTAGACTTTCAAATTGTTCATACCCGTTCCGAAGATTTCTCCAGAGCCGATCGCCGTAACGGCCTTTTCGGTCTGATACGTATCGTTCGCGTCCTGCTGGCTCGAATCGACCCATGTCATCACCCGGTTGATCTGATATTGCTGGATGTGCAGCGTATCCTTCGAAAACTCCGGAAAATTGATCACCAAAAACAGAACGAGCAGTACGAGGGTGATTCCTGACCCCGCCACAATCGAAATCAGCTTCCAGTTCACACCTGATAAAAACACCATAACGGCGACAAAGAACATGCAGATACCGGCCGTACCGGCGTCCTGCATTAAAATCAAACCGACCGGAACCGCAGATACCCCTGCGATTTTCAGCAAAAGGTGAACATCCTCCTGCATCGAGCGCGAGCCTTTCGGACTTGCTTTGGAAATCACCGAAGCCAGCATCATAATCAGGCCGATTTTCATAAATTCCGACGGCTGCAGCGTGACCGAACCAAATTGAAACCAGCTTTTCGCTCCTTTGATAATCGGTGCGATCGACGTTGGACTGAACTTTAACACGATCAATGACAAGATGCCGAATAGATATATGTATATGCTGAACTTTTCAAGCTGCTCTAGATCAAAATAGAGAAAGCCGACGATCACCGAAATGCCGAGCAGATAAAAGAACAATTGCTTTGCCGGATAGCCCTTCAGTGAAAAAGACGGCTCTGCAGCGTAAACAGCGATCACACTGATTAAAAAGAACATGGCTAATATAAAAATCAAATCTCCCTGATAATAGGGACTTGTCGTATTTTTCTTCTGACCCATTGTACCCCGCCTTATTTCTTCATCAAAAGCACTAACTTTCATTATAACATGAACAACCGTTCACATTGCGAAAAAGGGTGAATAAAATAACAGCCTGCATGCATCAGGCTGTTATTTGAACATATAGCTTTGATACTTTGTTAACTGGCAGCTTGAATTGTAGACAACCGCGAAGCCGATCAAGGTTGCTACGACTGAGCTTCCTCCATAGCTGACCAAAAGCAGCGGGACGCCGGTGACTGGCATAATGCCGATATTCATTCCGATATTTTGAAAGGTATGAATGACAATTAAAGCGGTAAAGCCCGCACAGAAAAATGAGGCAAACCTGCTGAACGGATGTATTCGGTCTATGAGCACGACAAGCCGGTAAATTAGGAAGAAAAACATAATGACAACAAACGTGCATCCGACAAACCCGAAGCTCTCGCCGATGACGGCAAAAATAAAGTCTGTTTGCGCCTCAGGTACATAGACTTGAAGATCGCTTACACCATTTCCAAATACTTTCCCCGAACCGATCGCCAGCTGCGCCCTTTCGACCTGCATTTTATCGTCGGCATTCTGTTCGCTCGGATTGACCCAGGTCATGACGCGGTTGATTTGGTATTGTTCAACCCCGAGTGCTCCCGCGACATCGGGAAATTTGATAATGACAAACAAAATCAAAACAATGACTGTAAGACCCGTTCCGAAGATGAGAGAAATCAATTTCCAGTTCACGCCCGACAGGAATACCATCACAAGAATGACAAACGCGACGATTCCGGCTGTACCCGTATCCTGTTCTAAAATCAAGCCGAACGGAACAATGATAATACCGGCGATTTTCAGCAGAAAGATGCAGTCTTCTTTCAACGTACGCTTGCCGACAGGCCCGTTTTTCGACATGAAGGAAGCCAAATACATGATCAGCCCGATTTTCATGAATTCCGACGGCTGCAGCGTAAACCCGGGAAGCATAAACCAGCTTTTGGCACCGTTGATAACCGGCGCAAACCTGTATGATCCGATATATGCCGGACTGAACTTTAACACGATCAGCATCAAAATCCCGAGCAGATAAAAATAAAAGCTGAGCTTTTCAAGCTGCTCCAAATCAAAATAAAGAAACACGATGATGATAAAGGCCCCCAGCAAATAGTAAAGGGACTGTTTCATCGCAAAGGGTTCATTATATTGATTAAACTGCTGAGCGGCGTACACAGCCACAACGCTTATGATAAAAAAGACAATATAGACAAAAATCAAATCCCCCTGATAAAAGGGATTTGTAATATTCTTTTTCTGACTCATTCGAAATCCCGCCCTTATAATATGACACGATGAAATAATCCAGGAAGACGGCATCCGCTTCCTCACAAATGATATGACGTACAAAAGAATAAAATGTTTCGATTTTATTGCGAACAAATTCCTATTCTATTTTAAAGGATTTTTCCAACTATTGTCGAATGTGATAAATTCATTGATTTTTGATTGATTTGTATTAAAATGAGTAATGTTGCATAAAATTAAACTTTTGCCTCCGGCAGAAGCGATACAGAATCACCAATTCATAAGGAGTTTTTCATTTGGATAAAGCACTTCAAAAGCGTAAACGGCTTGATCTCATAAAATTTTTGGTCCCTTCGCTTATCGGAATTATTCTGTTTATGATTCCCGTTAAAATTGAAGGAAATTTAACGATACCAATTGCTGTCTTTTCAAATACATTGCAGAAGCTGCTTCAGCAGCAATTGCCGTTAATCATGACGGTCATCGTAACCGCAACATTTATCTTAACCTTTATCACCAAAACCTTTCATCCGGCTTTCATTAAAAAAAGCGAGTTTTTCTATAACTTGCTGAATGTATCTTTATTTTGGTATATCGTCCGCCTGTTCGGCATGATTTTCGCAGTGATGGCATACTTTAAGATCGGCCCTGAAGCGGTATATGCCAAGAGTACAGGCGGAACATTATTATTCAGCTTGCTGCCCGTTCTCTTCTCCGTCTTTTTATTTGCAGGCCTGTTTCTGCCGTTTCTGTTGAACTTCGGCTTGCTTGAGCTGTGCGGCGCTTTGATGAAAAAGCTGATGAGACCTGTCTTTAAGCTGCCGGGACGGTCATCGATCGATTGTATGGCCTCATGGCTCGGCGACGGCACGATCGGCGTGCTCCTGACAAGCAAACAGTATGAAGAAGGGTTCTACACGAAGCGTGAGGCCGCCGTCATCGGCACGACTTTCTCAGTCGTCTCCATCACGTTTTGCCTCGTGATTATTTCACAGGTTGACCTTGCCCATATGTTCGTTCCGTTTTATTTGACGATATTGCTGGCGGGTGCCGCAGCCGCGGTGATCAGCCCGCGGATTCCGCCTTTATCAAGAAAGGCTGATACTTATATTACAGACCAAGCGGATCAGGATCAAGAGGAGATTCCCGAAGGATACACTCCATTCCAATGGGGACTCAGCCGGGCTGTCGCAAAAGCAAAACAAAATACAAGCGTCAAAGATTTCTTGCAGGACGGAGCCAAAAACGTGCTCGATATGTGGATGGGCGTCGCTCCCGTCGTCATGGCGCTCGGCACAGCCGCACTGATTGTCGCTGAATATACACCTGTTTTCAAATGGCTCGGGCTGCCGTTCATTCCCCTGCTCGAACTGCTCCAGGTTCCTGAAGCCGCCGAGGCCTCACAAACGCTTGTCGTCGGGTTCGCCGACATGTTCCTTCCGTCTGTGCTCGGAAGCGGGATTGAAAGTGAAATGACCAGGTTCATCATCGCCTGTTTATCGGTTACACAATTAATCTACATGTCGGAAGTCGGCGGTCTTTTGCTCGGTTCCAAAATTCCGGTGACATTCCTTGACCTCGTCTTGATTTTTCTCGTTCGGACGCTGATTACGCTGCCTGTCATCGTACTGTGCGCCCACTTTATTTTTTAGACAAATAAGAGGCTCTCGGCGCCAAATGCCGAGAGCCTTTTTTGTTTAGAAAAAGTCGTTGATCCAAGGGGGCTGCGGCCTTATCGTGCGGTCCAGCCTGTCACTTTCTCTTCGTTTCCGGAATCCTGCCGGTTTCGTATAGGGAACGCGCGGTCTTGGCTAACTTTTGCAGGATCAATTTCCTCCACGCATTTTCTCTCCTTCATCCTTTATGTCCTATTGAATCGCCGCGAAAATTGAGCCGATAGTTGGAGCGGAAAATGCTTTCCAGTATGTATCATTTTTCGAAGAACGTGGTATAATAAATGTAACAGAATGTTCACAAAATATTCTCCAATTAGACACAATTGTCGTTTCATTCCGCTTTTTTGGCAGCGCTATCATTATTGAAAGGGGCTGAAAACGCATGGATATGTTTTTCGCTTACTTGCTGATCGCAAGCGCCACTCCTTTATTTTTATGGCTGGACAACAAAAAGGTCGCAATTTCTTCTATTCCGCCAATCATTTTAATGTGGGTCTTCTTCTTTTTCTACATGACCAGCAGCCTTTCTCCTACAGGACACTCTCTCATGATCGTACTCTTTATTCTCAACGTTGTCATCGCCCATGTCGCCGCTTTCATCATTTACGGACTTCCATTGATTCGAAAGCACATGAGCCGATAAAAAAGTGCCGGTTGTTCCGCCGGCGCTTTTTTTGCTGTAAGAGACACCATTATAGATCAAAGTTAAATGCTGAATGGGAGTAATCTTTGATGAATGTTTGATACCGGCCGCTGAAATCAAGCAGGTTGTATATTTTTGATTTTTCCGCAAACCGCTTTTGGTTGTCTCTGGCCGGATAATAAACGGACATGCCGCTTCCTCTCGGGTGCTCAGGAGACTTGATGTTCATGATGACAGCCTTTTTGACGGATTTTACGACCTCTTTCGCTTCTTTCTCAGCTCCGATCTGCTGGCCGATCAAGCTTGACAGATCGGCCAAATCAACCATATCCGATTCATCTGCATAATCTTCGGCAGCGAGACGTGCGTAGTGAAGCAGGCGCTTTCCATCCGGCTCTTTCAATGCCCGGTTCATGCTTAAGCTCAACCTGTCGAGGGCATCGACAGCGTCTTTGACGCGGTTTAATTGAATTAAAGACTGCTGCAGGTCTTCTGTTTCACCGTTTTCTTTTGACTGCTGTATGTAGCCTGCCGCGATTTCCCTGCCAAGCTCTTTCGGATTGATTGAAGGGTCGTCTTGAACAGACTGCAGCGCATATTTGTAATCCCAGCCGTTTTGATTCGTATAGTCGACTGAAGCCAGCATGTACTTTCCATAATCCCTCAAGGCATATGCCGTTTCAATCCCGGCCATTTTACAGTTGTCAAAACCGATTAAATCAAACTTTTGCTTCGTATGTTCATAGGCCTTTTTGATTCCCGACTGGAGCTCGCTTATTTTCATTTTTTTATTGCCGAAGTTTTCGTCTCCCCCGTAGCCGTCAACGGAGCCAAGCCCATGCCCCCAGAAGATCAATACATATTTTTTAGCCGGGTATGTTTTGACTCCCCATGTGATAAAATCTGTGACGGAGCCGGGACTGTCCATATTTGTCTTCCCGATATTTTCGAGGGGCGCCAGCTTCTGATGTTCGACTTTCCACCTCTGATTCACCTTGTGACTGATCGACGGGTTCGCCCATTTTTTTGCTCCTCCTGTCTGAAGAACGACATTGACGTTTGAAGATGAACCCGCATCCATCATTTCCTGAATGTCATCGCTTGCCATATGAAAATCGCTTTCCATGTCAGAACCAATCATATATACAAGAATAGTGTAGTCGTCTTTTTCTTTTAATAGAGCGGCTGATGCCGGCTGAAAAAAGGCGACTGAAATAACGGAAACCACAATCCATTTGATCAAGTTCATCTTCTTATGCTCCTTATTTAAGATTCCGGGAAATAAATAAGAGAGTAGTAGCCGTCCTCGTCCGGCTGTTCATGTTCTAATGAATATCCAACGGATCGGAAGCACGCTAAGCACCTCTCGTTATCCTCTTCAATTCCGGCAAACCATTTGTTGATCCGGCTCATTTCCGGCAATGCCATCGTCCTTTTGATGAGCGCTTTTCCATATCCCTCTCCGCGCAAAAACGGATCGACTACAAGGGCAATGTTCCCGGTCAAGTCCTCCTCAACTTCAACCATGACAACGCCGACAGGCTTGCCGTCCTCTAAAGCCGCCCATACCCGGTAGTTTTCATTCCCGTCTGCAAAATTGAACCACTCGTCAAGCGGCATCATCCCTTCCAGCCGCCTTTTCACTTCTGCATCCTCAAACCAAGTCTGCAGCCATTCAATATTTTCTTTTCGAAACAGACGTAGTTCTTCTATATTGCTCATTGTTTTCTCCTTTACTGCGCGTATTTTTCAGCCTGCAGGCGATACAGCTCTGCATACTGGGCCTGATTTTTCATCAATTCTTGATGGGTGCCGGCCTCCGCTACCCTTCCTTTTTCTAAAAATACGATGTGATCGGCAAAACGGGCCGTGCTTAACCGGTGCGAGACAATAATGACTGTTTTGCCTTGCGTCAGCTTTTGCAGCTTATCAAATATCTCTTCCTCAATAAACACATCCAGCGCAGAGGAGGGTTCATCGAATATCAAAATGTCGGCAGACTCATCACGCATAAATGCGCGGGATATGGCGATCCGCTGCCATTCTCCCCCCGACAAATTCCTGCCGCCGAACAGTCTGCCAAGCTCTGTTTCATAACCGTCTTCAAGCTTATGTAAAAACTGATCCACTCCGCCGAAGGCCGAAGCACTTTTTATTTTAGCCAAGTCGGTGCAAGAAGAAATGTCGCCCAAGCCGATATTGTATTTCAATGTCATTTCGTACCGCAAAAAATCCTGAAACACAGCTGCGGCATTTGACCGGTAATGTTCAATATCATACTTATAAAGTGGTAAACCATTATAAGAGATCGTGCCTTGATTAGGATCAAAATAACGCAGGAGCAATTTAACGAGTGTGCTTTTGCCTGATCCATTTTCTCCCACGAGAACGGTCGTCTTATTCAATGGAATATCGAGCTTATGAATATCAAGAACCGTTTTGGTTCCATCATAAGAAAATTCCACTTGATCACATGTAAATCCTTTTTCCTTTTGAGCAGCTGGCGCGGTTTCCCCATTTTCCATGCCATTTTTGCTGTTTAAAAAAGAATGAACATTTCCGAGGTGCCTCGTTTCTCTTGCACCGATCGCAAACGCAGCGAACATTTCATTGATTCCTTCGTTGAACTGAACCGCGGCTCCGATAAACAGCATCACATCCCCGATGGACAACCGACCATAAAAAGCCTGGTGAACGATGTAAATCAGAACGGCACCTGCGGCCAAAGATTGTAATACCGACCAGAACAGCTGATACAGCGCCAGTTTTTTTTGATCGTTGGACAGCGTATGGAGGAGCTCCATCGAGGTGTTTTTATAAAAAGACTTAAAAAAAGGAACAAGATTGTATATCTTGACCTCTCCGGCTGTTTCAGACATGAGAGGGACACCTGCATAATATTCCGCGCGCCGTCTCAGTTCCTGAACCTCTTTCCGTCCTTCAAAGGTCGCGTTGTTTAATTTCGCCTCCCAGTACAGTTTAGGAACGGCCAATATGAGAAACAGCAGCGGCACCCACGGTGCAGACATGCCGATCAGTAAACTGCTGGCTGCAATCATCACCATTCCGCCGAAGGTTTGAGACACGATGGAAACCCACATCGTGACAAAATATTCATTATAGCGGATGATTTGTGTATTGGTATGAAAAGATGCGTCTTCAAAAGCCGCGATATCAGGAATGGAAATTGCCTTTTTCATGAGCATTTCATCAAGATAAGCTTCGAGCTTGGCGGTAAGGAGCCTTTTCTGCATTTCAGCCACAGGCTGAAGGGCATCTACGATCAGCGTAAAAGCAATGTATGCAAAGGCCGCCCAAACAAGCGCATTCCAAGAAGACAGCTCAAACGGCGCCCGTGCAATCTCATCGATCACCTCTGCACTCAGCCAGACTAGGAGCGGTCCGAGCATTGCATTCAGCAGTGTAATAAAAAATAGAACAGCCGACTTAAAAGGGTCGCAGCGCCAAAACAACGATAAACCATAAAAGATGATGGAAGCGGTTTGAGGCAGCTTTTTGAAAAAGGAACAAAACTTCAGCAATATACCTCATCCTTCCCCTGAAACGATTTGGCCTGCATGCGGAACATTCTGCTGTATTCCCCGTTCTTGTCCATAAGTTCCTGATGGCTTCCCTCTTCCGCAATTCTTCCGTTTTTCAAAACCAGTATGCGGTCAGCCATTTTTACCGTACTGAACCGATGGGAAATCATGATCACCGTTTTTCCCTCTGTGAAGCTGTGAAATTGCCGGAAAATATCATACTCAGCCCGAATATCCAAAGATGCGGCCGGCTCGTCCAAGATGACAAGTCCGGCATCTTTCATAAACGATCTGGCTAAAGCAATCCGCTGCCATTGGCCTCCCGAAAAATCGGTGCCCCCCCATTCAGGGCCGATCATTGTTTCCAGCCCTTCAGGCAACTCTTCGATGATTGGTTCCAGCTTAGCGGACCGGGCGGCGTCGCGAAGTTTTTCTTCATCACCTAAAGCTTCCGTTCGGCCTACCGCGATATTGTACCGGAGTGACAATTCGTACTTACCAAATTCCTGAAACACGACCGCCATCTTGTTTCTCAGCTCTTGAAGATCGATCTTGCGGATGTCTTTGCCGTTCACTTTAATCTCACCCTCATCATATTCATAAAAACGGCAGAGCAGTTTGATGAGCGTTGTTTTCCCCGATCCATTCGCCCCTACAATGGCAATTCTTTCTCCCGGTGATACTGAAAAGCTGATTCGATTTAGAACATCGCCTGTGTGCATGTCATTCGGTTCAGGCTGCTCGTCGTGTTCCCGCATTTCTTCATCTTCAAGCTCATCGAGCATATCCAAATCTTCCTCATTCACATCAGCTTCATTTTCCAGGGAGCCGGCAGCCGCTTCTCTGAAAGGATAGCGGAAGGTGACATTTTTGAATTCGACTGCCAGCGGTCCTGCGTCCCCGAGAGATTCGCCATTGGAAGGAAGCCTGATATCCTTTTCGGCGTTCATAAAAAGAAAAAAGTCTCTTCCCATTCTCCATATATCCAACGTATCTGCACCTTCCTTGGCGATATCCCGGAGAGCCGTTGATAATTGGAACACGGCCCCCAAGTACAACGATATATCCCCCACAGAAAAACTGTTTGAATGGGATTGGGACAGGATCCAAAAGTACCCCAAACCCGTTCCCGCCCCCGATAAGAAACCCGTTAAAACCGACCAGCGCGCGCTTCTGACTTGAATATTCCGCAGCACAGAATATAAGCCTTTAAAAGCAGATTGATATAAATCAAGAAAGAAAGATCCCAAGCCAAACAGGCGTACTTCTTTGGCGGATCGTCTCCCGAGCAGAATGTGGCGAGCATATGCGGCCCTCCTTCTGACAGGGGCGTAATCCTTGTGATATTCCCACTCCATTTCATTGTAATGATTATGGACAAAAGCGAATGGAGCGGTAGATAAAATGAGGATGACAGCAAGAACGGGCGACAGGTAGGCAATAATCAAAACAACGCCCGCCAAAGACATAACGGCTGTCACCAAGTTCGAACTGATATTAATGAATTGGGAAGGAAGCCATGTCGAGCGATCCCGCAGTGTTTCCAGCCGGTCCCTGTACTTTGGATCCTCAAAAAAACGCATCCCCGGAATGCGGTCAAAAGCGTCGATTAACAAACTGTTGACTGTGATCATCGACCTCTCAGAAAGCATGGCCTTCACCCATTTTTCCAATGATTTAACGACACTGATCATGACCAGGCTTCCCGCATAAATGACAGCCCATATTTCCGCATAGATGACCGCTTCCTGCTCGACAATGCCGTCGATCATTTGCTTTGAAGCGTACAATTGGATTAAAGGTGCTCCGGCTTCGATCAGCATGAAGATAACCATGCAAATCATCAGCCGCGGACCGGATTTCCAGACCATTTTCCCAAGCAGGCCCGCCGTTTGCAGCGGCTCTTGAATATGCTTCATCTTCCACACATGCTTCACCTTCATTTTCTATACCTATTGTGGTCATTGATACGAGTATATTTTGGCTTTCTCCGGCGTATTGACGGTTTCGATATCAGCCATGACCCTTGGTTTTCCCGGACGGCTCCGGTCGAGAAGGTGCTCCTTCCCCTTGGATGCTTCCCTGAGCCATATTTCCAAGTCAATGACAGATCTCATGTACTGATAGCCCATGCCCAGATCATTATTTGGATCTTCAGAGCGAATAGCCATAGCCAGCAAGTGTTTCCACCATATATCGCGCTTAATGATGCCGAGCTCTTCAACAAAGACGCGCTCTCCCGGTTCAAATAGCTGAAGAACGTGTCTGCGGTCATTCATAAAGCTTTTCCTGGCCATATGGGCATATGTTGTTTTCGTTGATCTGTTATAAACATAGGCAGGCAGGATATCGGTGAAAGATTTGCGAAGAAGCATTTTAGAGCCTGCATAATGTTCTTCAAGCCCTTTTAAAACATCAAAATGCTGTTCAGGCGGTACGGAAGATGAAAATTCGATCAGCCTCCGATCCAAAAACGGATGGTACGTAGGCAATGTCACACCAACAGCATCCATGTACCTCGCTCTCGGCCACAAAAAGTCATAATGGAACCTCTTACCCCACACCGAGAGCTCCCGGCTTTTTGATAGCGAAGATGATCCTCCTTATTGATCTCCCGTTCTCTCTTTCGGTGTTCTTCAGTAAAATATTCAGGCAGCTCATATTCCGTATCTGACCACAGCAGGTCGTAATAGAGCTTTTCTCCGATATAAGGCATGAAAGGGGCGATTCCGTATTGAAATCCCAGCTTCAGCATCTCTTTCATGCTGCCGCCTGACCATTCGCGAAGCAATTTGTAGATTTCAGAAAACCGTCTCTGCCGAAGCAGAGAATCGATCACTGACACTTCTCCGCTAAAAATGAAATCCCCGCCCTCACCCGTCAGGACAGACGAAGCACCATACTCCTCAGCGATCACTGTAAAAGTCTCATTAACCAGTGAATTGGCTCTCGGATCAGGACCGTCTACAAACCAAAGCGGATCACGCCCGATTTCCGCGTTTGGAATTTTGGCTGTGGCGTCTCCGAGAATGATCAGGCCGGGAATATCCATATCGCGCATCATATTTTTTACAAGGTCCTTGTCATGGCTTAATATCATGTCAGGTTCGGCAAATGATATATTGACGGCCAGCAGCTGTTCCTTCCGTCCGCCTGCAATTGCGGCGGCGGTTACGGCAGCTGAATCCAGTCCGCCGCTTAATTCGACAATATGCTTTTCATCTTTTAAACGATCTGCTGTCACTTCCTGAAAAAGCTCCCGGAACCGCGGAACTGCGTCTCCAGCAAGATCTTTCTTGTTTAACAGCTGCGAAAGTCCCCAATAGCTGTGCGCATGAACCGCATGATCCCGGCCAAGAAAAGCGTAGGACGCCGCAGGCACTTTGCGTATTCCTTTAAAAAACGTCCGATCTTCAAAGCCGTTTTCTCCTACAGCAAAGCCTGAAGTAGGAAACATTCTGCACACATTTTGATCGATCGCAAAAGGAATGTCATGAACAAGCAAAAGGATGCGCAAGTCATTCGCTGCAAACCATTCTCCTTTCGGACTGACCCAGTAGTAAACAGGACGGGTTGCGTATATATCAGTCGCCAAAACAAGGCTATGTAGACTGTCATCCCACCACATCATCGTAAATTCGCCATGCGAGTGAGACAGCATGGCAGCTTGATCCTGCTTCAAAGACGCGTACAGCTTGTCATATTGTTCAATCTTTCGGGTGCCATCCGATTTTGCGTTAAGACCGCCGCTGATCCAGCCGTCTAAGATGACGGGATGCAAAAGATTTATTTGAGTTGTAGGTCTAAAAGCTTCACCGTATCGGATATGCGCTTCAGCCATGTTTGCGATCCCGCGGCTGTAGCTGTGAATCCGTTCCGCCCGTCCCCATTTCTTGACGGCGGAAACCCACTCATGCCATAAAGCGGTGTTGTCTCCCTGCATTCCAAACCATACTTTCATACTAGAGATAACACCCACCTTTCAGCGTAAGCGCTCATCTTATACGTCTGTAAAACTTTTAAATCCTTATTTTTATGATTCGGATCGATCGATTTGCCGTTTTCCATTTGAACCCACGCATGAGAAAACAGCTTGTCATCAATTTTCTTGACCCCGATCATGAGATCAGCATCAAACCCATTGCTGAATAATATAGATTGAATCGTTAATGCAATAGAAACGCATGAAGTAACCAAATGGTCGTCTTCATCAAGCGAATATAAATATTCGCCGTTCTGGTGCAGTTCGTCTATATCAAGCAGCCCTGCACCTCTTTGCTGTGCGCTTGCATACAGCGGAAACAGATGGATCGCAATTTTTTCATAAGCTTCTTCAAAATCATGATTTAACAGCATCATACGTACAAAAGCATGAACGGTTGTAAAATATTCGTGATTTTTGACAAGCGCTCTTTTTTTCATCAGCTTTTATCCTCTATTTCAATCAGCTTATGATGTGTCAGTTCCTGTATCGCCTCATTTAATATCGCTGACAGTTCTTCCTCTGTCTGATCGAACGCCGATTGCCACTTGATCAGAATATCTTTTTTATCCTTTCGCTCATTTTCAATTTCGATCCACAGCTCTTTTAAAGCCCCTTCCAATCCGAAATACTGCCCATTGTCCAGGTTTAGGACGATGCATTCATTTTCCAACACGGTTGTCGCTGTCTCTTGATTTCGAATAATTTTCAAAGATTAGACCTCCCCGGTATGCATGATTTCAGAAAAATAAAGGAGAAGAGAGCCGGCAAGCTCTCTTTCAGCACTTTATGCATGATGTTCTTTCCACGCCCTTGGCGAATGCCGTTATCATTTCAGCTTTGGAGCGTTTTAAAAAGAGCCTGCAATGCGACGATACCCCTGAATTTACCAACTGACCACATGAATCAGATTATCACAGGACAATATCAAAAAAACCGCAAAAAACTACCGAAAACCGACATGAATAGCCAATGGCATCAATGGGCCATTATTACGGGATTTATTCGGAGGAAAAAGAAAAAGAGAGCCTATCGACTCTCTTTTGCAGGGAAAAGCAAATATATACTTTGTCTAAACTTTCTGCTTGATCAAATTAAGCATCGTTCCTTTTTTTACTGCGCAGTACCGTGACGTTACTTTGAGCTTTTTATAGATTTTGCTCAAGTGATACTCTACGTTGCGCGTCGACATTTGTAGGTCTGCTGCGATCTCTTTATTTGTTTTACCGCTGGCCACCTTCTGCAAAATATCCAGTTCTGTGTCTGTTAAATGCTCGTCCACCGCGAGATCGGAATCAAGCCTCAGTTTTTGCAGCAAGCCGTCGGGAAATAACACAGCCCCTTTTAAACACAATAAAATACTCGAAGCAATCATGCTGTCTGTATACGATTTATCGATAAACCCTTTAACTCCGGCCTCAATCAGCTTATTAAAATATGAGTGAATTTCATCTCCCGAAAACATAATGATAATTTTGGATTGAGGTGCGGTTTCCAGCGTTTTAAGAGACAGCTCCAACCCGTTCATTCCCGGCATTTTTAAATCATAAAGAAAAACGTCTATATGTACCTCTTGATTTTTTAAGAGGTCGAGAGCTTCATTTCCTTCGTGGCAAACGATGACATCCATATTATATTTTTTTAATATTTCCTTCATTCCGGATGTCAGAACCCTGTAGTCGTCTACTAACAACACGCGTATCATCAGTAACACTCTCCTTAAATCAGTTTCCTCCGAACAAATACCGCAATAAAAACCCTATGAATAGAATTGAAGGATGATGTCGGGTTTTCGTGCCTTTTTGTGGTTTTTACCACTTTATTCTATGATAGCATGAATATGTAATCAACTGGAAGTAATAAGGAGGTGACACAGATGCGCAAATTGGAAACTGCCCAAGTTAAAAACTATGGTACATTCCTGACTGTTACTCTTTCTAAAAAGAGCAAGCCGGGCGACGGCAAATTCGGCCGCGGCGTAAAACGCGGTTAAGAGTGTATGAGAAAGAGAGAGCCTGTGGCTCTCTCTTTTTCCGTTCAGCAACCAAAAAAGAGTGCGGATCGTTGAAATCCGCACTCTTTTGCCAATCAATTAATGTCCGCTGTGCTCAGAATGCTTTGCACCTGGAGTACCGCCCTCAGGGTTGTCTCCGTGATAGTTGTGAGCAGCAAAGATCCAGACGGAACCGGCAATAATCGCAACCGCAATAAATGCGGCAAACAGCGTATTCCCGACTTGGATTTTGCCGCTGTCACTTTCAGTCATATGCATAAACATTAAGAGCTGAAGTCCAGCTTGGATGATCGCAAAACCGAAAATAATCCACAGCTTTGCAGCCATGCTTAAATCCGTATAAATCACCCACAAGGCCAGTAAGGTCAGCACAATGGACAACACGAACCCGACAATATGCTTCCAAGGAAAGTGGCTGTGTTCAGCCGATTGTTTTGCTGCCATTATACATTCACCAACCCTATCAAATAGACGCCGGTAAAGATGAAAATCCATACCACGTCTAAGAAGTGCCAATACAAACTTGAGATAAACAGCTTAGCAGACGTTTGCGGGGTTAGGCCGCGCTTTTTCGTCTGAAGCAAAATGCCGATAATCCAGAAGATACCGATCGATACGTGCAGTCCGTGTGTTCCCAATAGAACAAAGAAAGATGACCAGTAAGCACTTGTCGATAAAGTGGCACCTTCGTGTACATAATGATTGAACTCATAAAGCTCATAGCTGACAAACCCAGCACCGAGCAACAGGGTAATGATCATCCAGATCATCACGCCTTTCAAACTGCCGCGGCGCATCTCATGCACTGCGATGCCGCATGTGAAACTGCTCGTTAACAGCAGGAACGTCATGATTAAAACGAGCTTTGCGTCGAACAGTTCTGCCGGCAGTACGCCCCCCGCTGTTCTGTTATGAAGAACAGCATAGGTCGCAAATAACGTAGAGAATAAAGCAATCTCCGCTCCAAGAAAAATCCAAAAGCCAAGGATATTCAACCTTCCGATTTCAGAACGGTATTCCATAGGAGCGTTAGAATTGCTGTGTTCTGCATGTTCCATCAATCCCGCCTCCTTTACTTGGCATTCTTTCGTTCAGTCTCTTTTATTTCCTCAACACTTACATAGTAGCCGTCGTCATATTCAAATGAACGAAGAATCATACAGAGGAATACACCGATCAGACCGACGATTCCCATCCAGAACCATTCAAAGACAAGCCCGAATCCAGCAAATCCGAAGCATAATGACATGAGAAACGGACGGCCTGAATTGCTCGGCATATGAATCTTTTTAAACTTGCTTTCAGGATGAATCTCGACATTGTCTTCCTTCATTTGCGCAAATGCGTCAGGTGATGTAACCTCAGGCAGAACCGCAAAGTTATAGTGCGGCGGGATCGCAGAAGATGTAGCCCACTCAAGTGTACGACCCATTCCCCAAGCATCTCCTGATTCTTCGCGTTTTGAATGACGGAAGCTGTAGAAAATGTTGTAGCAGAGAACGATGAATCCTGCGGCCATCAGCAATGCGCCGAATGTCGCAATCATGTTCAATGCAGTCCAGCCGTCTTCTGCTCCGTATGTGTAAATACGGCGAGGCATTCCTTGCAATCCAAGGAAATACATCGGGAAGAAGCAGATGTTAAAGCCCGTCATGAACAGCCAGAAAAACCATTTTCCGATGCGTTCGTTCAGTTTGTGACCGAACATTTTCGGATACCAGAAGATCAATCCGGCGAAACATGCAAACACAGTACCCGCGATCAGCACATAGTGGAAGTGCGATACGAGGAAGTATGTGTTGTGATATTGATAATCCGCAGCTGCCATCGCAAGCATAACGCCCGTAACACCGCCGATGACGAAGTTCGGAATAAATGCAAGCGACCACAGCATCGGCGTTGTGATTTTGATTCTGCCTCGATGCAGCGTCAACAGCCAGTTAAAGATTTTAACTCCGGTCGGCACCGATATCGCCATCGTCGTAATCGAGAAGAACGAGTTGACCGCCGCACTGTTGCCCATTGTGAAAAAGTGGTGCAGCCAAACGACGAAGCTGAGAACCGAAATGGCAACAATTGAATAAACCATTGCTTTGTAGCCGAACAGCTGCTTTCTTGCGAATGTCGCAATGATTTCTGAAAAAATACCGAAAGCAGGCAAAATAACGATGTAAACCTCAGGATGTCCCCAAATCCAGAACAAGTTCGCCCACAGCATCGGCATACCGCCGTTCGCCAAGGTGAAAAAGGCTGTTCCGAACAAGCGGTCAAATGTCATCAGCGCCAAAGCCACTGTCAAGACAGGGAAGGCGAAAATGATAATCACACAAGTAATCAACGTTGTCCAAGTGAACATCGGCATCCGCCATAGGGTCATGCCTTTTGTACGCATTTTCAGGATGGTCACCATAAAGTTAATCCCGGTGAGAAGCGTACCGATACCCGCGATCTGAAGTCCGAGCAAGTAATAGTTTTGCCCAGGCCCAGGACTCAGCTCATTGCCTGCAAGCGGCATGTAAGCCGTCCATCCTGCATTCGGCGATCCGCCGATGACGAATGAAATATTAAACAGCATCGCTCCGACCATGAAGGTCCAGAAGCTCAAGTTGTTCAAATACGGGAATGCAACATCGCGCGCACCGATTTGGAGCGGTACGACGACGTTCATTAATCCAATAAGAAACGGCATCGCCATGAAAATGATCATGATCGTACCGTGTGTCGTAAACACTTCATTATAGTGGTTTGAATCTAAAAAGCTGTTATTAGGAAGCGTGAGCTGGGCACGCATCATTAACCCGTCGACGCCGCCGCGGAAGAACATAATGACTGCGGCAATGAGGTACATGATTCCTAAACGTTTATGATCGACGGTGGTAATCCATTCTCTCCAAAGCCATTTCCATTTTTTGAAGTATGTCAGCACAAATACGATTGCAATGGATGTAAGCAAAATGGAAATCTGTGCTCCAAGAATTAATGGGTCACCTGTAATTATGAATTCGTCCCATTTCAAATTCATGCAAGCTTCCTCCTTTCCTAGTGAGAATCTTGGTCTTCAGATTGTTTTTGATCTTTGTTTGTCTTCACGTTTTCAAACGGATCTGATTTTGAGTGCGGAGACAATGGTTTATAGCCCAATCTTTCGCGCGCTTTAATGGCGTATTCCGCATCATTTCCGTGGTTAACATACTTCAGGTGTGTCGATGAGAACGTCATTTCGTCCGCATGCTGAGGAAGCATCAGTTCATCGTACTGGTTTTTCGTCAGCTTAGGAGCTTCTTTCTGCGTTTTCTTCACCCAGTCGTTAAACTTGCTTTCAGATACCGCTTTGACATTAAACTGTTGTTCTGCAAAACCTTCACCTGTGAAGTTTGCATTTCGGCCTTTATAAGTACCCTCATGGTCTGCCTGCAAATATTGCTCCATTTCCATTCCGGACATGGCATATTTTTGCCCGCCAAGCTGCGGAATCCACAGTGACGCCATAGAATCGGCAGATGAGATTTTAAACAAGATCGGTCTGTCTGTCGGGATATTCAAATAGTTGACCGTTTCGATATCCTGTTCCGGGTAGCTGAATACCCATTTCCAATCGACAGATGTCGCATATACGACCAAAGGTTCCTTGTCCTTTGATGCTTTTGGAGCCTCTTCTAGAGAATAAATTGTTTGAACTGTCGGCACTGACAGCGCAATAACAATTAAAATCGGAACCACTGTCCAGACGATTTCTAAAAATGTATTGCCTTCTACTTCCGGGCTGTAAGGAGACTTTCTGTCTTTACGCTCACGGTATTTCACAATCATCACAGTAAAAAGGACAAATACGACCGCTACGATAAACAGCATAAATCCAATCGATAATAGAATAAGATCTCTTTGCTGCGAAGCAACCGGTCCTTTAGGATCCAATACCGCGATTTGACTGCAGCCGCCCAATAAAAAAATGGAGGAAAGTAGAGTCAGCATAATCAGTGGTTTAAATGCTCTGAACAAGAGGATCACCATCCTTCCTTAAATGATGTCTAAAATTTGGTCAGAATATCTAAGATAAAAGGATTCTGAAAAACTTTTTTCTTCTACCTTGCTATGCTATCAAAATCTTCACCAATTAGCCTTATTTTTTTCGATTGTTCACCTTTTTTTCACCCAAATGTCACAAAATCGTCAAAATTTGTTCATGATATTATGAATAATGAAGGAAATAGACTGGTAATTTTTTAGTTCTTTTTACACACATAGCAAGAGCTGACAAATCCCTCCGAAACAAAAAATCTGTCAAATTTAGGTTTACCACAATAAAAAACTTTGGTCAATCATTAATTTAACATTGTTAAATTTTTTCATAGTGAATCATTATCTTCCTCCATTCCTTTTCCCTGTTGACAGCACGCTTTAAACTTCAAAACATCAAAAAAGAGCTTCCTTCTGTAACTGAAAGCTCTTTTTCATCCTATTTAATAGGCGTCACCGCATTCTAGCTTTGATAGCCGTTCGGATGTGCTTTAAACCACTTCCACGCGCTGTCAATGATCGTTTCCAGCTCGGCGTATTTCGGCTGCCATCCCAGTTCTTTCACTGCTTTTTCAGAAGAGGCGATCAGCTGTGCCGGGTCTCCAGCACGCCGCTCTGCAACCTCCGCCGGTATCGGGCAGCCTGTCACTTTCCGGGCTGTTTCAACGACTTCTTTGACCGAAAAGCCCGTGCCGTTTCCGAGATTGTATACAGTGCTTTCTCCGCCCTTTCGAAGCCTTTCGACAGCGAGAATATGCGCGTCGACCAGATCCATTACATGGATGTAGTCTCTGATGCACGTACCATCTGCAGTCGGATAGTCGTCGCCGAAAATCATAATCTTGTCGCGTTTGCCAAGCGCGACTTGAAGAATGATCGGGATCAGGTGCGTCTCAGGCTGATGATCTTCGCCGACCAATCCGTCTACATGCGCACCGGCAACATTAAAGTAGCGAAGGACGACATGACGGATTCCATATGCTTTTTCAGACCACTTCAGCATTTTTTCAATCGCGAGCTTCGTTTCCCCGTACGGGTTTGTCGGATCTGTCGGATCTGTTTCCATAATCGGCACACGATCCGGTTCTCCGTATGTTGCAGCCGTTGATGAGAAGACAATTTGCTTTACATCGAACTCTTTCATGACCTTTAACAGGCAAACGGCTCCGTAAACATTGTTGTCATAATATTTGAGAGGATCTGTTACGCTTTCTCCAACCAAAGAATCGGCCGCGAAATGCATGACAGCCTCAATCTCGTTTTCCTGAAACACTTTTCTTAGGAATGCTTCATCGCGCAGATCTCCATTATAGAAAGAAGCTCCCTTTAAAGCCGCCTCTTGATGTCCAGTTTGCAGGTTATCAATAATCACGACTTCTTCATTGCGGCTTAACAGTTCCGCTACAGCATGGCTTCCAATATAGCCCGCCCCTCCGCATACTAATATTGCCAATTCATTTCTCTCCTTTCAGCGGCGTTATTCTTCCATTTTAAATCTATAAAACGCCTGTGAATCTCTTTTTTAATCCTAAGATGATATATTCGCTTTTTCATTTTACCACCTTCAGCATTTTCCAGCTCGTATTTTCATCATTTCTTCAAATAAAAACTAGGGGCAAAACAAGTGGAAAGGTTTCTGTTCCATTAAATGCCTTACAAGGAATAGTTCGGGTTTTTATCCATTACAATGGTTTCATCCTGGTGAATTAAAGCGATTTTGAGGCAAAAGCTATACTTTTTTCTCTGCATTTGAAACCAATGTTCTTTTTTTCCACTTAATACTGGTCGATAATAGTATTTTCGCATTACCCTTCTTTAACCCATACAGCAACTAAGCCGAAAGGACCCTCCCTACCCACCATGTCTTTATTCTAAATCATTCCTTGAAACCATTGATTTTCCAATACTTTTTCGTAATAATCTGCCAAAAATCTCTTTCTTATTTTTAGAATATTCAAAGGATATTCGGCTGCAATTGAGAAATTCTTAATAGGGAAAAATGATCATTTTTAATTGAATACTATCCAGTCAGTAATTGATTGTTTATTATTATAAGTAAGAATCTAAGATTTTTTGGTTTTTTTAGTCAGTTATTTAGGGAATAGGTAGGTTTATCAAAGATGACTTTGTGAATTTTTTATGAAATTTGTCATTGTTTTCACATGGCTGTTGTTTTATAACTTTTATTGCATCTCAAGGAAAAACCGTTTTTTTCTTTGAGGTGAACAACGTCTTATCATATTGGAGGAAGCTATGAATACTCAAACGAAACACAAGTTGGACAAAGATTGGGTGATTTTGATGAAGGAGGCGAAAAAACTTGGGCTGCAAATTGAAGATGTGAAAGAATTTCTTCACAGTCAGCCCGTCCAAAGCGATGCTGAAAAACCGATAAAGCAGTAAGCGTTTAGAAGCATCAGTTATCCAAAAAAACAGGCGGTTCTGTTGAATCTTGATCTATCAAGATGATCCAACCGGCTGTTTTAACGAGTGTTTTAATTGATAATGACGTATTTGAGCAGCAGGCCTGCTGCCTGTGTATAGATTCTGTCTGCTCCATAGAAACGCGCGTTTTAAGGAGCAGCCTTACCTTTGCCCTGTACATAGGTCGTTTCATTTTTCCAGCTTCACTCTCTTAAGGGGTACCAGACCGGATTGAATAAGGCGTTTTAGAGCCATTGCTAACCAACGCTGACGCCAGCAGTCCCATTCACTTTCTTCTGCATCGGTTTCGATTGCCTTTCTCCCGAAGGGGGGCGGAGCTTTTCGTCTTGATCCTTCTGATAATATCCTCATGCTTCCTTTCCATTCTCTCTTTTCTGTTAAGTTCGCTTATATAATCGATTTTTCCGATGGTAAATATCTAAAATATCAATTTTACTGATGATTGTTGTTATCTTAAACTGAATTCATGACCGATTCCAAAGGAGGATGAAACAATATGGGGATAGCAGCAATCTGCGGAAGCTCCCGTGAAAATGGAAATACGGAAGAACTGATGAATCGATTAGTAGACGGACTTGATGCCGATAAGATATTTCTGCGAAACTATCACATTCAGCCCGTATCGGACTACAGGCACAGCAATACAGCCCCTTTTTACCCTGATGATGACTACAGAGACCTGATCAGCCGGGTGCTGGAGAAGGATATCCTAGTTTTCGCCACTCCGATCTATTGGTACGGCATGTCGGGTCTGATGAAAAATTTTATTGACCGCTGGTCACAGACATTGATAGAGCATGGAAGATCTGCATTTAAACAGCAAATGGCGAAAAAAACGGTCTACGTGGCAGCTGTCGGAGACGATGATCCCCGCTTGAAAGGGCTGCCGCTCATTCAACAGTTTCACTACATATTTGATTTTATGAACATGACATTCGACGGCTATTTGCTCGGCAAAGGAAACAAGCCCGGCGGCGTGATAACAGACCGGGAAGCGATTGCGTCTGCAAATGAACTGAGAAGGAAGCTGACAGAGGCGGAAACGAGGCGGAAGGCATGACAAATGAGAAGAAAAAGGTGAACAAACGGTTTCTTTTATGGAAAAAACATTTATTCGAGATGATCAGGTCTTTCATCTTATATAAATAAAACGCTGTGTGAAAATTGAAGAATAAATCCGGAGCGTGTTACATACCTTTGTTGTATCTTTTCAGACAAACACAAGGAGGGGCAAAGAACAAATGAGAGAAGGCAAAATAGATTACAGCAAAGCTGCGGCATCTCCGGAGTTCCAGCGGTTGTTATCACGGAAACGGGCTTTTATTGTACCGATGACGATTTTCTTTCTGCTCTTTTATTTCCTGCTGCCGGTTATGACATCATACTTCACATTTTTGAATCAGCCGGCAGTCTGAGCCATCACATGGGCATGGGTTTTTGCGATAGCTCAGTTTGTTATGACATGGACGCTGTGCATTATGTATACAAAAAAAGCCGGTCAATTCGATCAAATTGCAAGCGATTTCAAAAAGAAGATTGGAGGCGTTGATTCATGAGTGCCACAGCCTTTATTCTGTTTCTTGCCATTGTTGCTCTCACGCTTGTCATTACGTATTTCGCGGCCAAACAGACAAAAACGGCCAATGAGTTTTACACGGCGGGAGGAGGGCTTACCGGCATTCAAAACGGACTGGCTATTGCGGGAGATTACATGTCAGCGGCTTCTTTCCTCGGCATTGCCGGGATGATCGCTTTGAACGGGTTTGACGGTTTTTTCTACAGCATCGGCTTCCTCGTCGCTTATTTAGTCGTGCTTTACATTGTGGCAGAGCCGCTCCGAAACCTCGGCAAATTTACAATGGCGGACATGATTGCCTCTCGTTTTAAACAAAAGAAAATTCGCGGTGTCGCCGCATTAAACACGATCACGATCTCCACCTTTTATATGATTGCACAGTTAGTCGGCGCCGGTGCGCTGATCAAGCTTCTGCTCGGCATCGATTATACGCTGGCCGTGTGCATTGTCGGGGTTTTGATGACCATATACGTCGTATTCGGAGGAATGATCGCAACCAGCTGGGTCCAGATCATCAAGGCCGTTCTCTTGATGGCAGGGACGCTCATTATCTCAATCATCGTTTTTTCAAAATTCGGCTTCAGCCTGACGAACATGTTTGAACAAATGAAAACAGCTACTCCGCTTGGGGCTGATTTTTTGAACCCCGGCAATAAGTATAAAGTTCCTCTTGAAACACTTTCACTCAATTTGGCACTCGTCCTCGGGACAGCCGGCCTGCCTCACATTCTCATCCGGTTTTATACAGTAAAAGATGCCAAAACGGCAAGGAAATCGGTAATCTCGGCTACATGGATTATCGGTATATTTTATATTATGACGGTCTTTCTCGGTTTTGGTGCTGCCGCGTTTGTCGGTTTTGAAAACATTTTAGCTGCCGATAAAGCGGGGAACATGGCTGCACCGCTGCTTGCTCAGGCGCTCGGCGGAGATTTTCTGTTCGCCTTCGTCTCAGCCATCGCGTTCGCAACGATTTTGGCGGTGGTCACAGGCCTTGTGCTGTCGGCGGCATCCGCTTTTGCGCATGATATATACAGCCAGATTATCAGAAAAGGCGCGGCTACGGAAAAAGAGCAAATGATCGCTGCAAGATGGGCTTCCATCGGCGTATCCGTCCTTTCGATTCTGCTTGCTGTCTTCGCCCAATCGCTGAATGTCGCGTTTCTTGTCTCGCTTGCATTTGCCGTGGCGGCAAGCGCCAATCTGCCGCTCATTATCTTCACCGTCTTCTGGAAAAGATTTAATGCGGCCGGCGCTTTGGCCGGCAGTCTGACCGGTCTTTTAAGCGCGCTGATTCTCGTCTCCATCAGCCCGAGTGTCTGGGACCCGGCCGGAAACGCTATCTTTGTTGGGGAACCGCTGATCCCGCTTTCCAACCCGGGTATCATCTCCATTCCGCTCGGCTTTCTAGGCGCTTATCTCGGGACGATTCTGTCTTCAAAAACCCCTGATCAAGAAGCATTTGCAGAAATTCAGGTCAAAGCGCATACAGGCATTCACATGGATCAATCTTAAACTGGATGCACACCCGAAAAAAACTTATGAGCCGGCCGGCTCATAAGTTTTTTTATTCCCGAAAGCTCGCCAGCCGCTCGTTCAGCGCTTTCGTGTGCCGGTAGACATCTCTGTAAATTTGAAACAGAGCTTTGTATTGTCTGCTGTATTCACGGCGGGGTGAAAAGGTTTCTTTGATGAGAACGAATCGGTCTGCACAAGCTTCAAGCGACGGAAACCAGCCGCACCCGACGGCCGCGATCATGGCTGCTCCATATGCCGGCCCCTGTTCGCTTGTGAGTCTGATGATGTCGGCGTTGAAGATATCCGCCTGGATTTGCAGCCATTGATCGCTTTTGGCGCCTCCGCCGATTGAAATCACGCGGCTGATATCCTTTCCCGCGGCACGGAATTGTTCAATGCTCTCGTGTAGGGAGAATGTGATGCCTTCAATGACGGCTCTGACGAAGTCCGCCCGTGTATGTGCGCTGTCCATCCCGATGAAGCTGGCGCGAATATCTGCGTCGGCATGAGGGGTTCTCTCCCCTGACAAGTAAGGGGTAAACAGCAGCCCCCGGGCACCGGGACGGGAATGGTCAATATCGCTAATTAATTCGTCAAATGACGTTTGCCCGGCAAATACATCTTTAAACCAGCTGAAGCTGCGTCCTGCGGAAAGCGTCACTCCCATTGAATAAAACGCATTGGGGGCGGCGTGGTTCAGAAAATGAATATTGCCATCAAACGCTTGATCTCGGTTTGATTCATATGTGAGAACAACCCCTGAGGTGCCTATGCTGCAAAGGGCCGTTCCTTCTCTTAAAATACCGGCGCCGACCGCGCCGCATGCATTATCAGCGCCGCCGGCAAACACCTTGACTTCAGGAGCCAGACCGGTTTCGGCCGCGAATTCCGGACTGACGCCGCCGACACAGGCGCACGGCTCAATCAGATCCGGACATAAGGACTCCGGGATGCCGAGCTTGCTGCAGATTTCCCCGCTCCATGTCTGATGTTTCACATCGAGCAGGAGCGTTCCGGCCGCATCTGAATATTCGCTGTGCAGACGCCCCGTCATCGTGTACCTGACGTAGTCTTTCGGCAGCAAAAAAACGGCCGCCTTTTCAAACAACTTTTTTTCATGTTCTTTCACCCATAAAAGCTTCGGAAGGGTAAAGCCTTCGAGCGCCGGGTTTTTCGCGATCTCGAGCAGGCGCTCCTTTCCGACTTTCTCGTTAATCAGACGGCATTGTTCGGTTGTCCGTGTATCGTTCCACAGGATCGCGTTTCGCAAAACCTCTCCTTTGCCGTTTAAAAGTACCAATCCATGCATCTGTCCGGAAAAGCTGATCCCTTTAATCTGAGATGCTTTTCCCGGGAAATGCATAACTAATTCCTTAATGGCTTCCTTCGTTTTTACCGCCCATTCTGCGGGATCCTGTTCAGAATAACCGGAATGGGGCTGAATGATGGAAAATGGTTTGGAGACCTCGCCGCACAGCTCTCCCCGCTGATTGACAAGGATGATTTTAACCGCGCTGGTGCCGAGGTCGACCCCGATCACGTATTCCACTAGCGTGTCTCCTTTTCTGCCGGCGCTTCGCGCAAAGCGTTCAATAAGTAACGGTTAACGGTCGCTTTCAGTCGTTCCTGGCGGCCTGACTGATTTTCAATTTGGTCGTGTTCAAGAGCGTATGCGGCAAGCTTATTCAGATCGGTGCGGCCTTCTTTGATCTCAAGCCCGATCCCTTTCGTATAGCTTTCATAACGCTCTTCAATGATCTGGTCGAGGGCTTTGTCTTCAAGCAGACGGGAGGCGACTTTCAAGCCGACTGCATACGTATCCATTCCTGCGATATGAGCGTGAAATAAGTCTTCATCCGCAAAAGACGGGCGCCTTACTTTAGCATCGAAGTTAATACCACCGGTTTTAAACCCGCCTGCTTTCAAAATTTCATACATCGCAAGTACTGCAGAATACAGATCGGTCGGGAACTCATCAGTATCCCAGCCCAGGAGCAAATCGCCCTGATTGGCGTCAATGGAACCCAGCACGTCGTGCAAGGCAGCCACCCGTAGTTCATGCTCAAATGTATGCCCGGCCAAGGTCGCATGGTTCGCCTCAAGATTGAGTTTAAAATGGTCTTTTAAACCGTAAGTTTCTAAAAAAGCGATCGTTGTGGCCGCATCAAAATCGTATTGGTGCTTCGTCGGCTCCTTCGGCTTCGGCTCGATCAAAAATTGGCCGTCAAAACCGATTTCGCGCGCATACTCAACCGCCATTCTATAAAATGAAGCCAAGTTTTCGAGTTCAAGCTTCATATTTGTATTCAGCAATGTTTCATAACCTTCTCTTCCGCCCCAGAACACATAGTTTTCCGCTCCAAGCTCCTTGGCGATATCCAGTCCTTTTTTCACTTTTGCGGCCGCATAGGCATAGACATCCGCATTGCAGGAAGTTGCGGCCCCGTGGACATACCTCGGATGGGTAAACATATTGGCTGTATTCCAAAGCAGCTGAACACGGCTAGTCTCCATCATTTCTTTAAGAAAAGACGACATTTGATCCAAATACGTAAATGTCTCACGCAACGTTGCTCCTTCATCAACGATATCAACGTCATGAAAGCAGAAATAGGGCACGCCGAGCTTTTCAAAGAATTCAAAAGCCGCTTCCGCCCGGGCTTTTGCTTTATCCAAAGGATGTGTCATCCGGTTCCACGGCCGGAACATCGTCCCGTCACCGAAAGGGTCTTTCCCGTCCGCATCAAAGGTATGCCAATACGCAACAGCGAAGCGAAGATGTTCCTTCATCGTTTTGCCGCCGACGTATTCATCAGGGTTGTAATATTTAAATGCGTAAGGATTTTCCGAATCGGCTCCTTCATACTCAATCACTCCGACATTTCTAAAAAACATTCCGATCTCCCCCTTCACTTTTCCTTGCAAAGCAAACGTTAAAAAATAAGTTTGTTTAACCATTAAACTAACTCCCTTGTATTTATTTTACAAGATGAATCAACCGCTTTCAATGGAAACGAAGGAAAAAATTGAGTTTTCTAAATTTGTTATACTATAATAAATTCACAGCTTCAAAACAATGGAGTGATTGACATTGAATACAGCGGATCAAGCCCTTGTAAAAAAAATGAACAAAGCTCTGATTCTTGAGCAGATTATTGAGAACGCACCCATTTCAAGAGCAAAACTTTCGGAAATAACGGGATTAAATAAAGCGACCGTTTCCTCCCAAGTATCTTCCTTGCTTCAAAAGGACATCATTTATGAAACCGGCCCCGGCGAGTCAAGCGGCGGCAGGAGGCCCGTGATGCTGAAATTCAATCGAAAAGCCGGCTATGCGGTCGGTATAGATATCGGAACCAATTATCTGATTGTTGTGTTAACCGATCTTGAAGGGCATTTGATTGAACAATTCGAACGGACGCTGGATGAAGAAGACATTCAGGCGACAGAAGAGGCATTAATCGAATTGACAGGGCTAGCCGTTGACAAAATACCGCCTTCCCCATACGGATTGACCGGAATCGGCGTTTGCGTACCCGGCTTGGTAGACAACGAACGGCAGGTGGTGTTTACGCCAAATAAGCCAATCCATTTGATTCCGTTAAAGGAAAAACTGGAAGAAAGGTTCGGCGTTCCCATTTTAATTGAAAACGAAGCAAACGCCGGCGCCGTTGGCGAGAAGAAATACGGAGAAGCCGGACAGCTGGAGCATGCCGTGTTTGTCAGCATTAATACCGGGATTGGTTTAGGGATTTTAATGAATGGAAAACTGTTTAGAGGTGTGCAAGGTTTTTCCGGAGAAGCCGGGCACATGTCCATTCACTTTGACGGCCCATTGTGCCGGTGCGGGAATAGAGGCTGCTGGGAGCTTTACGCTTCGGAAAAAGCCGTCTTCTCTCACTATGGAGCGAATTCCGAAGCCTCGCTTTACGAAACCGTTAAAGAACTTGCAGACCGCAGTGATCCGGGGATGATGGAGACGTTTGAAAGATTCGGTTTTCATATCGGCATCGGACTTCTCAACATCTTGAAGACGTTGAATCCCGATACGATTATCTTGCGGAATACCATTGTGGAATCCTATCCGATCATCGTCGATGCGATTAAAAAAACGATTGCCTCAAGAAGTGCTGCAGAAGCCTTGTCTAATTATCATTTGAAAATCTCCTCACTTGGCCGCACTGCCTCATCGCTCGGCATGTCCTCCCTGGTGATCGGGCATTTTCTGGAACGGTTTATGAACGAGAGATTTTAATTTTTATATCAAAAAGCGCATATTCCATTTAGGAATGCGCGCTTTGTTTAGCAGCTTGCACTTTCTTGCTGAACGCCTCGGCGGCCGCCTTTGGATCGGCAGCTTTGCTGATGGCGCTGATGACACTGATGCCGTCAGCGCCGGCCTCGATGACGGGGGCGCAGTTTTCGGCCGTGATCCCGCCGATTCCGACCACAGGTATGCCAATCCCCTGCCTGCGGAGCTCTTGAATGAGCGAGACACCCTGCACAGCTTTTGTATCCCGCTTTGTTTCAGTCGGGTAAACCGGCCCTGCACCGATATAATCCGCTCCATCCTTTTCCGCCTTTACGACTTCTTCAAGTGTATGCGCGGAAACGCCGAGGATTTTGTCCCCGATTCTCGCTCTGACGTCGGCGGCCTTATCATCATCCTGCCCGATATGCACACCATCGGCGTCAAGCGCAAGCGCAAGTTCTACATCATCGTTGATGATAAACGGAACATTGAACTGTTTGCAAAGAGCCTGCACCTGTCGAGCAAACGCCTTTTGATCTCCTGCTTTTAACGCGCCCTCGCCTTTTTCGCGGAATTGAAAAAGTGTCGCACCGCCTTTTAAGGCTTGTTCAATGACAGTTAAAGGATCGCCTGCAGTATTGTTTGAACCCATAATAAAATAGACTGACAACAGATCTTTCATCGTTTCTTTTGAGACTCGCGTCATCTTATTCCACCTCTCTGATCCTGCCGCGTTCTTTTATATCCATCGCTTCAACAGCGGCAAGCTGATTCAAAAACTCGATTTGAAAGCTTCCGGGCCCCAGGTTTTCCGTTTTCTCCGCGGCCAACTCGGCCGCCGTTCCATAAAAAGCGGCTGCAGATACAGCGGCATGGCAAACGTCTTTTTCAACGGCGCAAAACGCACCGATGACAGAGGTAAACAGACAGCCTGTCCCCGTCACTTTCGTTAACAGTTGATGTCCGTTGCCTACGGTATACGTTTTTGTTCCATCCGTTATGACATCTTCAGCTCCGGTTATGATGACGGCTGTATCCCATAATTTCGCGGCTTTTTTGGCGAGCTCTTTTCTGTCGCCGCTCCCTTCGCCTGCATCCACGCCTTTGATCAGCCAGTCCTCTCCAAGCGTGTTGGCAATTTCCGCGGCATTGCCTCTGACGGCGGAAACCTTCACTTCGCGCATAATCGCTTGAGCCGATTCTGTTCGAAACGGCGTCGCCCCAGC
Organism: Bacillus paralicheniformis; assembly: GCF_001042485.2. Classification (GTDB taxonomy): domain Bacteria; phylum Bacillota; class Bacilli; order Bacillales; family Bacillaceae; genus Bacillus; species Bacillus paralicheniformis. Next base: position 328,242 of record NZ_LBMN02000004.1, on the reverse strand, counting down.
ACCGACTGGGTCAAAAATAACCGGCACACCGTGTTCATTGGCGGACTTTCCTGCAATGATCATCGATTCAACAGATTCCCGGCTGAGCGTGCCGATGTTCAGCACAAGGGCTCCGGCGATCTTTGCCATGTCGGCGGCTTCTTCCCTCGCATACGCCATCACCGGCGATGCGCCGAGAGCCAGTAAACCGTTCGCCGTAAAATTGGTGACGACATTGTTTGTCATATTGTGTACGAGCGGTTTTTGCTTTCTGACTTTTTCAATTCCTCTTGCGGCATCTTCCAGATTCATTCGGCTGCATTCCCTTCTGTTTTTGAATTTTCGCTCCATATATATACGATTTTGTATGATCAATCCACGCCCTCGCCGCGAACGACAGATAGCGGTCTTTTCTCCAAATGACGGCGACATGCCAAGGAATGGCCGGCCTCACCAGCGGAATGATTCTCACTCTTTCCGGGTCAAGATCGCGGCAGATTCTTTCGGGCAAAAGCCCGATTCCAAGGTTAGCGGAAACCATTTCGCTGATGAAATCCCATTGCGAGGTTTCATAAATGACATTCGGCTGAAATCCAGCCTTCAAGCAAGCCGTAATGATCCGTTCGTGAAGAACAAAGTCTTCCCGGAAAAAGATAAACGGTTCTTCGCTTAACTGCCGAAGCTCGATCTCATCCGCATCGGCAAAACGATGAGACGGGTGGACGATCAGCATCAAGTCTTCTTTTACGATTGTAAAGGAGTGAAAAATCTCCTCTTTTGCAGGCAAGACGACAACGCCGATATCAAGCGATCCGTCTTCCACTCCTTCCTGCACTTTCACAGAGCCGTGCTCAACAAGCTGAAAGGTGACGTTCGGATATTTGTCTCTGAAATCCCCTATCACTTTCGGAAAAAAGCCGGAGCCGATCATCGGCGGCAAACCGATCCGCACGTGCCCTTTTTTGACGTCCATCAAGTCATTCAGCTCTGAAGTTAAATTTTGAAACGACTTGGTGATTTCCTGGGCCTGCACATACATGCTTTGCCCCGCATCAGTCAGCTCGATCTGACGCCCCCGCCGGTAAAACAGCTCAATCCCGAGCTCTTCTTCAAGATTTTTAATCATTTTGGAAATTGTCGGCTGAGATATGTATAATGACTGAGCGGCTTTTGTGAAGCTTTTCAGACGGGCTACCTCCAAGAAATAGGTTAAGTGGCGTATGTCCATTTGTTTGACACCCTTTCAGAGTTCCTGCTTGTATTCATATTCTAAACCAATTTCATTGTTTTCTGCACCCCCGTGGAGCACCCTTCTACATCAACATAAAAAAACGCCGCCGGCATACAGCCGGCAGCGCCTATCTTCGGGCAATCGCTTCATCCTGTTCCTTCAGCGTGTCCACATTGGAGCGGGTGTCCTCAATGTTTTTACGAACAGCCTCTTTATACTGTTCGACCATATTGCAAATTTCGGCTTCGCGTTCAAGCCACTTTTTCGTAAAATCAAGGTTGTTCCGCCCGAGCGCTCCGGCTGACGGGCTTTTTAAAGACACGGCTTGAAGCGTGCTGCTTACTTGCTCCAGCTGCTTCATAACCGCTGCATGGTTAAGTTTAATCGTTTTGCTCATTTCAACCACCCTTTTAAACCGTTGATTGTGCTGTGCAGAGCGTCGACGGCCTCCTCTCCTTTTTCCATCAGAAAGTCCGCCCGGTCGGCTGACCAGCTTGCAGCTTGAACAGCCCCTTTTTCAGAATCTAAAGCAAATATCTTTAAATCAATTTTATGAATATACCGATCATATTCATCGGTGAAAATTCTGTACATTGCCGTGTGCGCTTCATCACGTGCTTCGTCAAAATCGGCTGCCCTGCTTCCGGTCCACGACTCATCAAGGTTCGGACGCAAAATCTGCCTGATTTCTTCGATTCCGAGGTTTTGTTCCCGCTCTACATCGCGCTTTGCCCGCTCCAGCCTTGCAATTTGTTCTTCCAGCTCTGCCGCCTTATGAGAGAGGACACCGTGTATTTTTTGCAGCGTGTCTGAGTAGTCCATTATTGTCACCTCTGAAATTGCAGTATGATTCGCATGGATTGTTTCCTTGTCAAATTATGATTCGGTTGGTTTTTCATAGATTCACATCTTTGACTGGACTTGCTCTCATTTCCAATATTTATAGTTTAAGTCGAAAATCACGGATGTTGAATAGGCTGTAAATACTGTTTTTAGGGATATATACACAGTTCATCATCTTCCTCACAGCGCATTTCAAGGACATATAACCCGTCTTTTTGAATCATCTGTACACCGCTTTCATCGCGGACAAGTCTAAAGGCACGGGAATACGGCAGTTTAATGGTCACAAAAAATCGCCAAATGATTCCGGACGACAATTTCTAATTTTAGTCAGGAAACTGTTTCTTTTGACCTGATTTGCGCTTTTAACTATAGACAAAATGAATAATATCTATTCTGTATATGTATTTTACCTATACTTAAAACTCATGTACACTCATGTTTAGAAAGGGGGATAATGACATGAAAACATTCATTAAAGGATTAGGTCAGGTCGCTCTTTTGTTTTTATTCGCGCGTTTCATGAATCTGATTGCCGAGGTTCTTCATATAAACATTCCCGGCAGCATTCTCGGGATTATCGTCATTTTTGCGCTTCTTCATTTCAAAATCATTAAGCTGGAATGGATTGAAATCGGCGCCTTGTGGCTGCTCGCGGAGCTGCTTTTGTTCTTTGTCCCTTCAGCCGTCGGGATTATGAACTACGGAGATATTCTGGCTGAATTCGGCACAAGCATTATACTCGTTGTCCTCATCAGTACATTCGTCGTCATGGTGTCGACCGGAATGCTGACTCAATTGATTGCCAAAAGAAAGGAAAGGAAAAAAACATGCTCATCGGATGCTTAAGCCTGATCGCAACAGTGTTAATTTATCTGGGCGCAAAAGCGGTGTATTCACGCCATCCAAAGGTGTATGCGTCACCTTTATTGGTCACGCCGGTGATACTTGTCGGCCTGCTGCTTTTCATCAATGTGCCCTTTGAAGCGTACAATGCGGGCGGTCGCTTGTTGACAGACATGCTCCAGCCGGCAACCGTGGCTTTTGCGATTCCGTTGTACAAATACTTTCCAGTCTTGAAAAAATACGCGGTTGAGATCGTTATCAACGTGACTGTAGGCTGCTGTATCGCGATCCTGTCAACAGCGTTTATCGCAAAACTTTTCAAGCTGAATGAAGACCTGATTGAGAGCCTCGTTCCCAGATCGGTCACAACGCCAATTGCAATGAGCGTTTCTGAAATGATCGGCGGAATGCCCGCGGTGACCGCTGTTTTTGTTATATTGACCGCCCTGTCCGGGTCAGTGATCGGACCGATGGTCATTCGCTACTTCCGGATTGATAATGAAATCGCAAGGGGCGTGCTGCTTGGCACAAGCGCCCACGGCGCAGGTACATCAAAAGCATTTGAGCTCAGCTCCGTGTCCGGAACGATTTCAAGCGTATCGATGATCCTGGCTGCGATCATCACGCTTTGCGCAGCGCCGTTTCTCATTTCCCTTATTGCAGTGTCATAGCCGAAAAATAAAAAAACCAAATTGGGGAAGTTTTTTTCCGCCAATTTGGTTTTTTTCATTTAGACATCGAGCAGCCATATGAATATGGACATTATCAATAATATAAGGGCCAGAATAAAAGAAATACACCTGAGAGCCCAGTCATGCGGCAGTTTTGGAGAAATTGCTTTTAACAGCTTGGCGAACAGCAAACCAATCAAACCGAAAAGTGTGAAGATTCCCGATCCATCCGCCGTCATTTCCGAGAAAAATTCATCGCTTTTTTCTTTGGAAAATGTCCACAGAAATCCTGCGAAAGCCCCTGTAAGAAAAGTGATTGTCCATAATACTTTGACAAAGACCATCACCCTATTCTCAACCTTTCAGCTGTTCAACCGCCGTCTCAAATTCCTTTTCAATCTCTACGGACGGTTTCTTTGTCATCAGGCTGACAACGATGATCACGACTGTACAAACAATAAATCCGGGAATGATTTCATAAACCGGGTCAAAAGCTTTTACTTGCTCCCACACAATAACAGTCAGCGCCCCGGACAGCATCCCTGAAAGCGCGCCCCACTTCGTCATTCGTTTCCAATACAGACTCAGCAGAACGACAGGACCAAATGCTGCTCCGAAACCTGCCCACGCATAGCCGACAAGATTCAATATCGTTTCATTCGGGTGAAGCGCCATCATGAGGGCGATCAGTGAAATCGCGAGGACAGACAGCCTTCCGACAAGAACAAGTTCTTTGTCAGAAGCCCCTTTCCGGACAAACGCTTTATAAAAATCCTCTGTCAGCGCGCTTGAGGTTACAAGAAGCTGTGAAGAAATCGTGCTCATGACAGCTGCTAAAATGGAAGCCAGCAAAAATCCCGTAATCATCGATGGGAACAAAAGGTCTGCCAACTTAATGAATATCGTCTCGGCATTCTTTAACGAAAGATGATTTGCGCTGAAATAGGCGATGCCGACGAGTCCTGTCAGCATCGCGCCGCAAATCGAAAAGATCATCCAGCCCATGCCGATTCTTCTGGCACTCTTCAACTCTTTCACGCTTGAAATCGCCATAAACCTGACAATAATATGAGGCTGTCCAAAGTAGCCGAGCCCCCACGCCAGTAAAGAAACAATACCGATTGCGGTTGTTCCTTGAAACGGACGGAGGAGGTCCGGGTTGACCGCGTTCACTTCCGAAAACGCCGGCGCAATTCCCCCCAATTGGACAAATACGACGATCGGCATTAAGATGAGTGCAATAAACATGATCGTCCCTTGAACAAAATCGGTCCAGCTGACAGCCAGAAAGCCCCCGAAGAGCGTATAAAGAATGACAACCCCGGCCGTCAGCCAGATGCCGATCCGATAATCAAGGTGGAATGCTGTTCTGAACAGCTCTCCGCCCGCCACCATTCCGGATGATGTATAAAAAGTGAAAAATACTAAAATAACGAAAGCCGACGTCACCCGTAACAGCCTTGAACCGTCTTTAAAACGGTTTTCGAAATAATCGGGTATGGTAATGCTGTTGCCGGCCGTTTCCGTATACGTTCTCAGCCTCGGCGCAACATACACCCAGTTCAAATACGCGCCGATTGTCAGACCGACAACGATCCAGCCGCTGCTCAATCCGTTCAGAAACATCGCACCAGGCAGCCCCATTAATAGCCAGCCGCTCATATCGGAAGCACCTGCGCTTAACGCGGTGACGGCGGGGCCCAGATTTCTTCCGCCAAGCATGTAGTCGGTCAAATTTGAAGTTCTTCGATATGCAAAATATCCGATAAAAAGCATTCCTGCCATATAAATACCTATCGATATTAAAATTCCGTAATCCATAACTTCCCCCTGCCTGAGTTTTTCGCGTAATATCAATATACATGAATAATTGATCGACAGGTATTGTTTTTATCGCAAAATTTTTCCCCGCCCTTAACATTAACGGCGGCGGATCCGCAAAAAGACAACTTTTAAATAATCGCCTTCAGGATAGCTTTTCACCGTTTTAAAATCTTCGGGCAGCGAATGCTCCTCAAGCACTGTAAAGCGCGTCCCCGTTTCTTTGCATGCCGCTTCGATAAAACCTTTGAATTTTTTCATCCCAAAAGCGCTGCTGTTCGTCGAAGCGACGATCACACCTTGATCTTTAGTGATTCGAATCGCGTCTTTCAACAGATTTTTATAATCCTTTGCCGCGCTGAATGTATGCTTTTTTGTTCTCGCAAATGAAGGCGGATCAAGGATGACGAGGTCAAAGGCGAGTTCTTTTTTGGCCGCGTATTGAAAATATTTAAAAACGTCCATGACTTTAATATCATGAGCTTCATAATCCAGCCCGTTCACGCTGAATTGTTCGATCGTCCTGCTTAAACTGCGGTTTGCAACATCAACGCTCGTCGTTTTTTCAGCGCCTCCAAGCGCCGCCGCCACAGAAAATGCACCTGTATATGAGAAGGTGTTGAGCACGGTTTTTCCTTCCGCATACCGGTCCCTAACCGCCTTGCGGACATGGCGCTGATCGAGAAAAACGCCTGTCATCGCACCGTCATTGAGGTAAACGGCAAAATGTATGCCGTTCTCTTTCACAATGATCGGAAATTCCCCTCTCTCTCCTCTGACAAAGTCGTCATCTTCTACATACTGCCCGGCCGTATTAAACCGTTTTTTCTCATATACGGCTTTATAGTCTGTCAATTCATCGAGGGCTTCCATAATCGCTTCCTTAAACGTATAAATCCCTTTGCTGTACCATTGGAACAAATAGTAGCCGTCATAATAATCAATCGTAAAGCCGCCGATTCCGTCGCCTTCCCCGTTAAACAAACGAAAAGCGGTCGTATCCGGGTCTTGAAAAAGCGATTTTCTGGCCTGAAAGGCGTTCGCCAGCCTGCTTAAAAAGAATGATTGATCAATTGATTCCTCTTCGTTTCGGGTCAGAATCCAGCCGATCCCTTTGTTTTGCTCGCCATAGTAGCCCTTTCCCAAAAACGTACCGTTTTCATCGGCAACCCTGATCAGCGAACCTTCTTTTATGCCGTTTTCTTGCGAAGAAACAGCTTCTTTTTCAATTAAGGGATAGCCCTTTTTCATTTTTGCAGCGAATGGATGTTTTATTTTTAATGTATGCATTTGATTTCAGTCCTTATTTTAAAGTCTTCTCTATCCTACCATAACGCCTGATCAATATTCTTATTCATCATGTAATCGAGATAATTGACAGATGATTCCGACCTTTCTAAAATGATGGAGAAACAAAAGGAGGAATGGCGTAATGGCGCGAATTGACCACGTAGGACTGATGGTGAAAGACATTGATGCTTCGATCACATTCTACCAGAATGTGATCGGAATGACGCTTAAAGGCAGAATGACCCATACAAACGGCATCATGAAGCTGGCTTTTTTAGGCTTTGAGAACAGAGACGAGACAGAGCTTGAATTGATCGAGGGATATAACGACAGTCTTCCTCAGGAAGGAAAAGTACATCATTTTGCCGTCTCAACCGATGATATCGAGGCTGAATTCGCCCGCGTAAAAAGCGCCGGCATCAAGCTGATGGAAGACGAGATCACCGTATTGCCAAACGGCTTCCGCTATTTTTTTCTTTTTGGGCCCGAAGGAGAAATAATTGAGTTTTTTCAAAGAACATAACCGGATGCGGCTTTTCGCCGTTTCCAGTCTTTAAGAAACGCGGAAAGCCGGCGGCTGGTTTTCGATAAACCTTTTGATGTTTTGATATGTCACCTCTTCGATGCGCCTGATGCTCTCATACGTAGCGCCACCAATATGCGCCGTGCATATGACATTGCCGAGACTAGTGATCCGGGCGGCCGGCGGTTCGGTTTCAAAGACGTCCAATGCTGCACCTCTGATCTGTTTTTGTTCAAGCGCTTGAATGAGCGCGCTTTCGTCTACCACTTCTCCGCGGGCAATGTTGACCAGGTACGCGGTTTTCTTCATTTTTGCCAGCTTTTCTTGATTGATCAAATGATAGGTGGCAGGTCTTAATGACGTGCTGATACACATAAAGTCAGATTTTGCCAGGAGATCGTCAAGCTCTGCAAACCGTACATTCAGCCGTTTGGCTGCATTGTAGTCTTTGTATGTGCCGTACGCCAAAACGTTCATATGAAACCCGGAAGCCCGTCTTGCAACCTTTTTGCCAATTTCCCCAAAACCGATAAGCCCCAGCGTTTTTCCATCGAGCTCATAGCCCATCTCGGATTGCCACAAACCGGCTTTGACTGCGGCGTTTGACTGCGGGATCGAACGGGCGCCAGACAGCAGAAGGCCGAATGCCAAATCGGCGACTGCCGAGGCGTTTTGGCCGGGTGCATTCGTGACGAGGATTCCTTTTTCGCTTGCATATTCTACATCAATATTGTCGATTCCCGCACCGAATTTCATGATATATCTTAGTTCCGGGGCAGCGTCGATCAGCTCCCGGTCCACTTTTTCAACGCCGGCGATATAAATATGAACATCCTTGATATGAGTCAGTAAATCCTGTCTCGTCAACCGATTGGAATCCAAAAATGCAAATTCGGCGCCGAGCCGTTCGACCCTTTCCTTCAACAGCGGTGCTGCGCGGTAAAACAGTCCGTTAAGTGTCAACAGCACTTTAACCAAAAGCGCTCCTCCATTCGTAAAAAATTTTTGCAGCCAAGAAAAATGCTTGTTTCCGAAAGGAAACAAGCGAATATGGGGATACGTCAGGGTTTGTTGTCATTATATCGATTCATCCTGCGATTTAAAATGAGATTGGCATGTTAGCTGACATGGTTTTTAGACAATTTGGCCGGCTGGTTAAAGGCTGTGGACTGCAAATACTTAAAATATTGACGGGCGTACGGGTGTGAGGTGTTTGAATTCCAAGGCTTGTTTCCGCCGCAGAAATGAACGATTGCCGGGTTTGCCCTTGTTTCCATATAGCGCTTTTGATCGATGAGGGAAGCCGGTGTTTTTTCTTTTAAAATAATGTGTGTTTGGGCGTTCCATCTCGGATGAAGTTCGAGCCACTGATCATAAAGAATCGCATTCAGCGCGTCTTGGTCATGAAACACAAACATGTCTTCATTGTTGTTATTGATGAAGTCGATGACTTTTTTCGAAATGTTGTTTTTTCTCCAGGCTTCCATATCGATGATCATGATACCTGAGTTAAAATATTTTGCTTCGTCGCTGATGTTCATCTTTTTCAGCCGTTCATGCTGGCCTGCATCTTCTACTGCCGCTGCGAAATAAGGTGAAATGTCCTTGTCCCACAACTTCGATATATCCTCTAACACTAAGGCGTCGCAATCGACATAGATCATTCGTTTGACGGAATCGTCATCAATCAGATCGGGGATGGAAATCCGATAGTATGCCGCTTTTGTAATATGGCTGCTTTCGACCGCACGGTCATACTGGCTTTTTTCTACATTCAGAAATGTAATGGGGGCTCCGAATTGAAGGGGCGTCTCTTCCAGACGCTTTTTATTTTCCGGTTCAATCCCTCCGTCGATGACATACAGTTTCACATCGCGCGTCTGATCCATATTCGTCAGCAATGATGCGAACATCACGCTTAAATGCTGTGCGTAGTTATTGTCTGTACATGAAATAATATGCATGGTTCGGTCGCTTTTCATATGTCTTCCATCTCCTTTTCTTTTTTTGTTCTATTCCCTTTTTTTAAAAAATAAACACCGTCGATAGGCTGAAAAAAAAGGATCATGCAAGATCCTCTGATTGTATGGAGTCTATTTCACTATCTTTTGGCAAAAAGCTTCTTTGAATAAAAGTAAGGGTAGCCAATAATGATGATTGGAGCTGCTAATGTAAGGAGCATCCATGAGCCTGAGTGAATGTCTCTAATGACTCCAATAAATATACAAGTACCGATGAGAAAATATAATAAAGCACCTAAAAACCAATACATATTCATTCCCCTTTTTCTTTACACATGTTCTTGGATTGACTATTTTTGTTTCTATGTTTGTCTGTTTTTTCGTTCGTATTGCTTAATCGATCAGGGCACTGATTTTTTGACACTTTCTCAGTTCTGATTCCTTTTCTTTTTAATGATAAAATTGTGAGATCAATCGATTTCAATGTTGATCATTCCTTTAATAAATAGTGAGTTCCTCATGATTTTAAATGTAAATTTGAAAAGATAAAACGTACATAAAGGCAGAACGCTTATGTACGTTTGGGCAATGATCATATGTTTGGGAACATCTAATGGTTCACTGCACCTCGGTATTGTTGTGTTCTTTCTCTTCCTATAAAATGATTGGATAAATGTATGTTCACTTTCAATAAATTTCATGAATCTCTGTTCGGTTAAACTGTTAAAGGAAGTGGATGAGGTTTGAATCCTTTTAAAGAAAAGCATTACTCACATGATAGACGGGCATTAAATATGCTTGCGCTCAGAGTGCCGGGCCTGGCTTTTATTCTCATGATCTATGTAGCCTCTGTCGTGCTGCAATTTATTATTGGGAGCTGGTCCATTTTATTGCTTAACGTGTTTACAGTATTGACCGCCATTTTTGCTTTGCTGCATTGGCATTCATATCGCTGGGTTAAGAAAAGGGTCATTCTATATTTTGTGCTGCAAGGTTTGATCACTTTTACACTGGCTAATATCATGACTGGCTTCTTAGTGCTGGTCATCATCGGCCTTTATGCATTTTTGATGGGACAGATTGCAGGAATAGCAGACAGAAGAAGGACTTTCCTCATACTGTATTTACTGCTTCTGCTGTCAATCAATGCAACACATCAGATTCACAAAGGTGATTATTTGCATTTTCTTGTCATTGCCGTACCTATTATGATCGTGATTATTACTTATGCCGCTACATTATTTGCCCAAGTCGATGAAAAGATAAAAGCTCAGCTGACTCTTGAACGGCTGGAGCTGGCTCATCAGCAGGTCGAACAGCTGACGCTGCAAAACGAAAGGCAGCGTATGGCCCGGGACTTACACGATACGCTTGCTCAAGGGCTGGTCAGTTTAAATATGCAGCTCGATGCTATTCATGTTCATCTCGCCAAAGGCAACACAGAGAGAGCAATAGAAATCATTCAACAATCAATGAAAAGAGTGAGAGGTACATTGGCCGACGCGCGTTCAGCGATTGACGATCTGCGCAGCAAATCAGAGGAAATCGGTTTTCTAAAAGAAAGAATTACCTCACTAATGGATCATTTTCAAGAGTCGACAGGCATGGGTGGTTTTTTAGACTATCGATTACATCAGATATTAGACGTTCGTACAGCTGAAAACTGTTATTACATCATTGGAGAATGCATAACGAATGCAGCAAAGCACGCTGAAGCAGAAACGATATCGGTATCCATTTGGGATGATGATAAGGGGAGGCTCCATTTAACTGTCAAGGACAATGGGAAAGGATTTGATGTTGAAAAGAGCAAGAAAAAGAGAGGACATTACGGGCTTCTCGGCATAGAAGAACGCGTCAGAGCCATGAAAGGCCAATTTAATATAAAGAGTACAAAATCAAAAGGAACACAAATTGAGATCACAGTACCAATTCAGGGAGAGATGCAAGATGAATAAGGTTTTAATCGTTGATGACCATCTTGTCGTGAGGGAAGGTCTGAAGCTTTTAATTGAAACGAATGATCATTACACCATCATAGGAGAGGCCGAAAATGGCAAAGCGGCAGTCCGTCTTGCAGATGAATTAAAACCGGATATCATTCTCATGGATTTGTATATGCCGGAGATGAGCGGGTTAGAAGCCATTAAACAAATAAAAGAAAAACATGACATCCCTATCATTATTTTGACTACTTATAATGAAGATCACTTAATGATCGAAGGAATTGAATTAGGGGCGAAAGGATATCTATTGAAGGATACGAGTTCAGAAACCCTTTTTCATACAATGGATGCAGCAATAAGAGGAAACGTGCTGTTGCAGCCTGAAATCTTAAAACGTCTGCAAGAAATCCAATTGGAGCGGATGAAAAAACAGAGCAGTGATACGCAGCTGACAGAAAAGGAAGTCATTGTTCTAAAAGCAATTGCTAAAGGTCTTAAAAGCAAAGCGATCGCCTTTGATTTGGGCGTCTCTGAGAGAACAGTAAAGTCCAGGTTAACGTCCATTTACAATAAATTAGGCGCGAATTCAAGAACTGAAGCCGTAACGATTGCCATGCAAAGAGGCATTCTGACATTAGACAAATAACATCAAATTTGAAATTTGCCCAAACGTACATACCCGAATGTACGTTTTTTTTATTTCATTGTCCACTACAATGAGGAGGAATATGATCAAGCAATGTGTTGAAAGGAGATTATCATGTCAAAAATGTTATATAAATTAGGAGGATGGGTTGCTCGCCATCGCATAAAAGTTATATGCGCGTGGATCGTTGTGTTAGTTGCTTCGATAAGCCTTGCAACCACATTAAAACCAAATTTTTCTGAGGATATGTCCATACCTGACACACCTTCGGAAAAAGCGATGGATGTCATTCAAAAAGAATTTCCTCACGGCCCTGATAAAGGGAGCATACGGGTGATTTTCGGTGCTGAAGATGGAGAGAAACTTACTGCAGAGTCAGCCAAAAAAGCAATAGAAAATACGTTAAAGGAAATCGATAAAGATGGTTCTGTTGACTCGATTGCAAGTCCTTTTGTGACAGGAACAATCGCGAAAGACGGCACAGTTGCCTATGCTGATATCAAGTATAAATCATCAGCAGATGATATAAAGGATTACTCTATCAAACACTTAAAAGACAGTTTGAAAATCGCTGATGATGAGGGATTGCAAACTGAGCTAAGCGGAGATGTACCGGGAGCCGAGATGGAGATAGGCGGTGTCTCTGAAATTGTCGGCATTGTCTTGGCCTTTGTCGTTTTGGCCATTACATTCGGCTCTTTATTAATAGCAGGCTTACCGATTTTAACTGCACTGATTGGATTAGGTGTTAGTATTGGACTTGTTTTGATTGGAACACAAGTTTTCGATATTGCTTCCGTCAGTCTTTCATTAGCCGGAATGATTGGCCTTGCTGTTGGGATTGATTATGCTTTATTTATTTTTACGAAGCACCGCCAGTTTCTAGGCGAAGGCATACAAAAGAATGAATCAATTGCCAGAGCTACCGGAACAGCTGGGAGTGCAGTCGTTTTTGCCGGACTTACTGTTATTGTCGCACTTTGCGGATTGACGGTTGTTAACATTCCTTTTATGTCTGCAATGGGGCTGACAGCAGGGCTTAGTGTATTGTTAGCTGTTCTCGCCTCAATCACGCTTGTTCCTGCCGTCTTATCGATAGCGGGGAAACGGATGGTTCCGAAATCAAACAAGAAAAAAGATAAACAAAGCGCTGAAACAAATGTCTGGGGACGCTTTGTCACAAAAAACCCTATCATGCTAAGTGTATGCAGCATTCTCATTTTGCTCGTCATTAGTATTCCATCTATGCATTTGGAACTGTGCTTGCCTGATGCAGGGATGAAAGCGAAGGATAATCCGGAACGCCGGGCATATGACTTGCTTGCCGACGGTTTTGGAGAAGGATTTAATGGTCAATTAACAATCGTAGCGGATGCTACAAGTGTGACAGAAAATAAGGCGGAAGCCTTCACAGATGCAGTGAAAGAAATAAAGGAACTAGACCATGTAGCGAGTGTCACTCCTGCAATGCCTAATAAAGAAGGGAACTTTGCTATCATTACGGTCGTTCCTGAAACAGGTCCAAATGATGTGGCAACGAAGGATTTGGTAAAGGAAGTACGCAGCTTATCAGATAAAAACGGGGTAGATTTGCTCGTTACTGGATCGACTGCCGTGAATATTGACATTTCAGATCGCCTGAATGATGCGATACCGGTGTTTGCTGTGCTCATTGTAGGTTTTGCGTTTGTATTGCTGACAATCGTATTCCGTTCGCTGCTTGTGCCTCTTGTTGCTGTTGCTGGTTTCGTATTGACAATGACTGCCACTCTTGGGATCTGTGTATTTGTTTTACAAGACGGGAATCTCGTCGACTTTTTCAAAATACCAGAAAAAGGGCCGATACTCGCGTTCTTGCCGATTTTATCTATTGGAATTCTGTTTGGATTAGCCATGGATTATCAAGTATTCCTTGTCAGCAGAATGCGTGAAGAATATGTGAAAACAAAGAATCCAGTACAAGCGATTCAAGCCGGATTAAAACACAGCGGTCCTGTTGTCACCGCAGCCGGCCTGATCATGATCTTCGTTTTTGCAGGATTTATCTTTGCTGGAGAAGCTTCTATTAAAGCCAACGGGTTGGCTCTTTCCTTTGGTGTGCTCTTTGATGCCTTTATTGTACGAATGACACTGATTCCAAGTGTCATGAAACTGATGGGGAATGCAGCCTGGTACTTGCCAAAATGGCTGGACAAGATTATTCCGAATGTGGACATAGAAGGGCATCAACTCACGAAGGAAATACAGCCAGAAATAGATTATGAACAAAAGAAACAAATCAGTATGTAATAGAAAGCAGATCTTTTACGAGATCTGCTTTTTTCTTCATATTCCTGATCACGGTGTGAATGATTAGTTAAAAAGGAGACACTCATGGCGTAATCACTCATTTTGATTTTTTAAAGTCTCTTGGCCAATGGAATACGGCCGAACCTATTCAGAAATACAGGAATCATGCAAGATCCTTTTTTTCTTTCACCTTCCTGGCGATCCAAAACGGCAGATAGAGAAGATAGAAGAAGACGATCGTGACCGCTTCCGCTGATAAAAGATACCATGGCCACGGCCCGAGCACGTCTAACAGCGAAGCTCCGCCGCCCGGCTTTTTCATCATGTACATATAGTTCGACTTCAGCAAACGGTTGATTAAAAAGATGAATGCCCCATAAATATTGACGAGAAGAAACGTGACCCAGAGAGAGCGCACGGTCGGCTTATACTTCTCGGCTGCAATCATCAGAAGGCAGGCCAGTACGACGATTCCGTGGGAAATGAAAAATTCAAAAAAGCGGAAATGAGGAAAGCCGTACCTTCCCAAGTCAGGCGTCAGAATCGCTTGCAAAGCGCTCCCCAAACCGGCAAAATAAAGAAATTTAAACAAGGTGAGATTTTTCGTCAATAACAGAATGATGACAAGATAAACCGAAAGGTCGCTGAGGTGAAGCGGCAAACAATAACGCGGCGTCCAGGAATTTACATAGATAAACCAGGAGTGGTAGCTGATTTCAGAAATCAATAAAACCGCCACAAACGCATAGCGAAGCATCCGGTTCCACCGCGGTTTTTGCAGCGTCTTGCGAAAGACGAACAAACAAACACCGAGCGCTGCAAGCACCAGCAAAGTCAGTATATGAGATGTTGAAAAAAATTGAAACGAGCCGAGTTGATAATCTTTTTGAAAATATGTCTTCATCCTGAACACCCTGTCGTCAAAAATATTTTAGCGTTATTTTGTGACAAACCATGATCTATTATTCAAAAAGGCCGCCGAATGTCCGGCAGCCGGGTGTCACATAGAAATAGAATCGTTTTCTTTTACATTATCATTGACCTGAATCCGTTCAACCTTTCCGACAAGAAAGATGTAGGAAAGGGCTCCCAGAAGGGCAAGGGTGCCGATAAAGACGAGGGCGGGCGCAAAGCTTCCCCCGTTTGCGAGAAAGCCGATGACAATCGGAACGATAACGGAGGCGAGGCTGCCGACAAAATTAAATACTCCGCCGGTCAGTCCGATCAAATGCTTAGGCGCTAAAGACGATACAAGCACCCATGTAATGGAGGCCAGACCGTTTCCAAAAAAGGCAAGCGTCATAAATAAAATGATCAGTGATGTCTGATCGACATAATTGGCACCGATAATGGAAATAGACAGGATCAATCCGGTAATAATCGGTGTTTTGCGGGCAACCCCGGCCGATACGCCCCTTTTGATCAGAAAGTCGGACAGGAAGCCGGACAACAGAACACCGATGAACGCCGCAAGAAACGGAAGCGAGGCGAGAAAACCGGATTGGAGAAAATCAAGGCCTCTATATTTTACAAGGTATGTCGGAAAC
This sequence comes from Bacillus paralicheniformis, assembly GCF_001042485.2. Taxonomy (GTDB): domain Bacteria; phylum Bacillota; class Bacilli; order Bacillales; family Bacillaceae; genus Bacillus; species Bacillus paralicheniformis. The sequence continues at coordinate 312,649 of NZ_LBMN02000004.1, read as the reverse complement.
CATGTCAGAAAAAACCATAAAGTCGAATTAACGGCGAACTGTCCAATATATATACCCCACAGCTTGCGATGAGCGGTCACTTGTTTAAAATGCTTCCAATTAAATGCCGATTTTTCCTTTTCGGAAGTCCGGCCGCGGCGGACGATCCCCCCGCCTTTTTCTATATGATCAAGTTCAGCCTTGTTTACCTTTGGATGACGGTCGGGATCTCGGTAAAAAGTATACCAGATAAGGCCCCAGATGATGCCGATCACCCCAGTTACGATGAACAGGCCGCGCCAGCCGACGACATGCTGGATGGCGCTGAGCGCCGGCGTCAAAAACGCAAGGCCGGCAAATTGCCCCGACGTATAAAATGCAATGGCTGAAGCCCTTTCCTGTTCAGGGAACCATGAAGTCACCACCCGATTATTGGTCGGAAAAGCCGGCGCTTCAAACGCCCCCGTCGCAAGACGCAACCCGAATAGAGAACCGAAGCCGCGGACAAACCCCTGAAGCAATGTTGCGAGCGACCAAGTAACCAAGGTAAAACCGTAGACAAGCCTCGGGCCAAACCGATCGACAAGCCCGCCTCCCGGTATTTGCAGGGCGCAGTATGCCCAGCCGAAAGCGGAAAAAATCAAACCTAGTTGAACGGCAGACAAGTTTAAATCGTCTCCTATTGCAGAAGCTGCGACGGAGATATTGCTTCGATCCATATAATTGATCACGACACATACAAAAATAAACAGCAGTACCCGCACTCTAACCTTTGTCGGCTTCTCTTTTACAGCAGCTTGTTTCATGACAGGCCCTCTCCTTTTATTTGTTTGTAATGACGGACATCTTTTGAAAACGGTATCATTTTTACCATTCAGCTATGCTTCCGTCCTTGTGCCGCCATACCGGATTGCGCCAGTTATGCCCGATATCAGCCATTTTCCGGACATGATCTTCATTGATGTCCACCCCAAGGCCCGGGCCATCCGGAATCCGGACATAGCCGTCTTCATAGAAAAACACCTTTTGATCCACTATATAATCAAGCAAATCCGTGCCTTTGTTGTAATGGATTCCTAAGCTTTGTTCCTGTATAAATGCATTGTGGCACGTTGCATCAACCTGAAGGCAGGCCGCCAGAGCGATCGGGCCCAGCGGACAGTGAGGAGCGGCGGCGACATCAAATGCTTCCGCCATCGACAGGATCTTTTTGCATTCGGTAATTCCGCCGGCGTGTGATAAGTCAGGCTGAATAATATCGACATAGCCGTCAGTCAGCAGATCTTTAAACTGCCACTTTGAAAACATTCGTTCTCCGGTCGCAATCGGAATTGAGACGAGGCTGGCGATATCGCGGAGCGCCTCGTTGTTTTCCGGCAGAACAGGCTCTTCTATAAACATCGGGCGAAACGGTTCAAGCTCTTTTGCCAAAATCTTCGCCATCGGCTTGTGCACCCTGCCGTGAAAGTCGATGCCGATTCCAATGTACGGGCCGACAGCTTCTCTGACGGCTGATATTCTTTCAATCACCTGATCGATTTTTTCATGTGAATCAATGTATTGCAGCTCTTCCGTGCCGTTCATTTTGACGGCTGTAAAGCCTTGGTCAACCACCTCCTTGGCAGCGAGGCCGACGTCTTGAGGCCTGTCTCCGCCAATCCAGGAATAGACCTTGATCGATTCCCTGCTCTTCCCTCCGAGCAGCTGATGCACGGGCGCATTGTAAAACTTGCCCTTAATGTCCCAAAGCGCTTGATCGATTCCTGCAATCGCGCTCATCAGAATGGGTCCGCCCCGATAAAACCCGCCTCTGTACATGACATTCCAGTGGTCTTCAATGTTCATCGGGTCTTTGCCGATTAAATATTCCATTAACTCGCCGACAGCCGCCTTAACTGTCGCCGCCTTTCCCTCGATTACCGGCTCTCCCCACCCTGTAATGCCTTCATCCGTTTCGATTTTTAAGAAAAGCCAGCGCGGTGGAATTTGGAAACACTCGAATCCCGTTATTTTCATCTCTGATCTCCCCTTTTACTGTTTTGCTGCTTCAACAAATTGCTTTGCTTTTTTGGACAGCTCTTCTAAAAACGCGTCATTCACATCTTGATGAGCCCTCACAAGTGAACCGCCGATTCCAGCACCGACCGCACCGGCCTGTAAAAACTCGTGAAGGTTTTCCAACCCTACCCCTCCCGTCGGAAGCAGCGGAATATGCGGAAGCGGTCCGTGGATATCTTTGATATAGCCAGGCCCCATCGTTCCGGGAAATACTTTGATGATGTCTCCACCACTTTCATACGCCGTCAATATTTCCGTCGGGGTAAAGGCGCCCGGAATGCTGATCGCTCCATATCGCTTTGTCAGCTTGATCGTCTCTTCATGAACAGTTGGCGACAGGATAAACCGCGCGCCGGCTAAAAGCGCCGCTCTCGCAGATTCGGGATCAAGAACGGTTCCCGCTCCGATAAGCATTTCGTCTCCAACATCTTCTGAAACCGCTTCAATCGCTTTGATCGCTTGAGGGGAATTAAGCGTAATTTCCACAAGCCTGATGCCGCCCGCTTTTAAGGCGCCGGCAATGCTCACTGCCTCCTCCGGATTGTATCCGCGGATGATCGCAATCACTTTTTGTTCTTTGATTTGTGACAATACATGCATTTCTGCCACCCTTTCTTTACGGTTTTTTATCGGCTGACATCTTCTTCATCAGATTGTTCCATAAACGCAAACAGTGAATCGCTGTCAGGCAGCCCTTCAATATCACCGTTTACCGCAGCTACCATGGCGCCGACGGCACAGCCGCGTTTGACAGCTTCAGAAAGCGGAATATGATCAATCAAACCCGATAATACACCGGCTGCAAAGCCGTCTCCGGCACCCACAGGGTCCGCTGCAGTCTGAATCTGATAGCCTTCCGCATAGCCGTTTTCATTCCCGCTGGCATAATAGGCGCCTTTTGCACCAAGCTTGACGATGGCGGTTTCAGCCCCGAGCCCGCGGATGGCTTCCGCTATTTTTTTCTCATCAGTGGTGCCGAACAAAAAACGCCCTTCGCTCAAGCCCGGAAGCACGATATCAGACTGTTTGATCAAATCAAACATCGTCTGCCGCGCCCGCTCTCCGTCCCAGAGCTTTTTTCGAAAATTCGGATCAAATACAACGCATTTATTGTGCTTTTTGGCGAGCTCCACAGCATAAAACACTGCATCTGAAGCGCTTTCACTTAAAGCCGGGGTAATTCCCGTAATGTATAAAAACCCCGCTTTCTCAATGTATGGCTCATCAATATCGCTTTTTTTCAAAAAACTCGCCGCTGAAAGCTTCCTGTAATAGAAGACATTGACTTTAGCCGCGCTTTTCCTTTCTTTAAAAAACAAACCGGTCGGCGCCGCGTCATCGAGCTTCACCTGGCTGACATCGACTCCTTCTCCTCTGACAGCAGAAAGAATCATCGCCCCGAACTCGTCTTTTCCAAGCCGGGTAATCCAGCCGGCTTTTTTCCCGAGCTTCGAAAGCCCGATCAGCGTGTTGGTTTCTGCGCCCGCTATTCTCACCTGATAGTTTCTTGCGTATCTGAGAGGGCCGTCTTCATTCGGAGTGAACAGCGCCATTGTCTCTCCTATGCTAATAACATCCATCAGAACTTTCCCCCTTTGCTAAAGCGGCTTTTTAAATCCGCCAATGCTTTCTGTAATTTTTCCGGCTGTGTGAAGCAGCTGCTCAACGATAAGCGCCTTTCTTGCGAGCATGCGCTCCTTTGGCCCGGCGGTGCTGATCGCCGCATTCATTACGCCATCCGGACCATAGACAGGAGCCGCCAGACAAAACAAACCTTCTTCATTTTCTTCATTGTCAACGGCATATCCCTGTTCCAAAAATGTCTGCAGCTGCTTTTCCAGCTCATCTCTGGCGGTGATGGTATGCCCGGTAAACCGGATAAATTCCATGCGGTCGAGCAGCCCTTCCCTTTTGTCCTCCGGCATGAATGCCAAAAATACCTTGCCAAGCCCGGTGCAATATAGCGGCTTGCGCGAACCGGGCTGTGCGGTTGTTCTGATTGACCTGTTGTTATCGATTTTTGCGATGTAGACGAGCTGATCATCGGATAGAACGGCCATAAACACCGTCTCCTGAACGCCGTCCATCAGCTGTTTTAAAAACGGAACACCTTGCGACGAAATGTCGATCGACTCCATGGCAGCGGTTCCAACTTGGATCAGTTTTGCCCCCAGCCTGTAACGCTTGATAGCATCCTGCTGAAGGTATCCTTCATCCAAAAGTGTAGCGGCCAAATTGAATGTACTGCTCTGCGGCAGCGACAATTCTTTGCTGATCTCCTTTACGGTTAATCCATCCGGATGATTTGACAGCAATTCAAATATACGTACAACACGTACCGCGGATTTTACTGACATGACACCCTCCAACATTCACATATGTGATTCAAAATCAGGATCCTGATAATTCGGACGTATTCTAAACAGAAAGAATGCTCACGTCAACTATCCTATTAAACAAAAAAACTTTTTTATCAAACTTCAAATTACTGGTCTATCGAATCATTTATCAGATGCATGCAGGATTCACCCGCTCAGCTGCGAATATCTCTTCTCAGGAAAACAAGACCATCAAGGAGGTTTATGTATGAAGAGAAAAATGATGATGATCGGATTGGCGCTATCCGTAATAGCAGGCGGCGTGTTCGCCGATGGAACGGGAAATGCTGTTCAAGCGGCGCCTCAGGAAACAGCCATCGCAAAAGATGTCGAAAAATTCAGCAAAAAATTCAACGAAAATCGCGCCTATCAAACGATTTACCATTTAAGCGAAACAATCGGACCGCGTGTGACAGGCACGGCGGAAGAAAAAAAGAGCGCCGCTTTCATCGCCTCACAGATGAAAAAATCAAATCTGAAAGTGACCACACAAACCTTCAGCATACCTGATCGGCTGGAAGGAACGCTTACCGTTCAGGGAAATAACGTGCCTTCGCGGCCTGCCGCCGGTTCCGCCCCGACAGCAGCAGAAGGCCTGGCAGCTCCTCTCTATGATGCCGGCCTCGGCCTGCCCGGCGACTTCACCGAGGAAGCGAGAGGCAAAATCGCCGTCATTTTAAGAGGCGAGCTGACATTCTATGAAAAAGCAAAAAACGCTGCTGACGCAGGCGCAAGCGGAGTGATCATTTATAATAACGTCGACGGTCTCGTCCCTCTGACTCCGAATCTCAGCGGTAATAAAGTCGATGTTCCGGTAGTCGGCGTCAAAAAGGAAGACGGAGAAAAGCTGCTTTCTGAACAAGAAGCGATCTTGAAGCTGAAGGCTCATAAAAATCAAACATCGCAAAACGTGATCGGCGTCCGCAAAGCAAAAGGTGTCAAAAATCCGGACATCGTGTATGTGACTTCGCATTATGACAGCGTCCCTTATGCTCCCGGAGCCAATGACAATGCCTCCGGCACTTCAGTCGTCCTTGAACTGGCCCGGATCATGAAGACGGTTCCAGCCGACAAAGAAATTCGCTTTATTACATTCGGTGCCGAAGAAATCGGTCTCCTCGGATCGCGCCATTATGTCAGCACCTTGTCAGAGCGGGAAGTCAAACAGAGCGTTGCCAACTTTAACTTAGATATGGTGGCGACAAGCTGGGAAAATGCTTCACAGCTGTACATCAATACACCCGACGGTTCGGCAAACCTCGTCTGGGAGCTAAGTAAAGCCGCTTCTTTAAGCCTTGGGAAAGACGTATTATTTTTACATCAAGGCGGTTCATCCGACCATGTCCCATTCCATGAAGCCGGCATCGACTCGGCCAACTTCATTTGGAGAGAGCCGGGAACAGGTGCATTGGAGCCTTGGTACCACACCCCTTACGACACGATTGAACACATCAGCAAAGACAGGCTGAAAACAGCCGGTCAAATCGCGGGAACAGCCGTGTATAACCTGAGCAAAAAAGAAAACAGAAAACCGTCTTACAGCTCAGTCGCCCAATAATATTAAAAAGGAGCAGATCGAATTGATCTGCTCTTTTTTTTATACCGCTTCTTTTCAATCCTTCATCAGCTTAATAAACCGGAAGCTCATCAAAACGCTGCCGATGGCAACCACAATCATGACCACCCCCAGATCCTGAAAATGACCCGCGGTTATTTCTTCTCCAAACAACAGACCCAGAATGACGGACGAAAAGATCGAGCCAAGATAGCGGCATGTTTGGAAGAGCCCCGAAGTGGTCCCGACGATGTCCGGCGGACTTGCCGTAAACATGGCAGCCTGCAGGGCGACATTGCCGAGTCCGTAGCTGACCCCCAGCAAAGAGAGGATAATGCCTTTCCACAACATCGGTGCATCGACAAAAAACAATGTAAGCAGGATGGCGCCGGCCGCCATTATGCAAGAACCAATGAAAACAGGCTGCGTTTCACCTGAACGGTCAATCCATCTCCCGACGAAAGGTGAAATCAATACGCTCGTCCCGGACATGAACAGCATCAAAAGACCGCTCGCTTGAACGGAAAGGTGCATTTCATCCTGAAAATAACTCGGAAGTCCAAAAAACAAACAGTAGTTAAAGATGTTCAGCATAATAAATTGAGCATAGACCGAAGTTAGCGTCCTGCGCGCGATCAACAGTCTGATATCAATAAACGGGCTGCTCACTCTCAGCTCCCACCAAACAAACATCAAAAGCAAGACAAGCCCGAACATCCCCTCGGCAAAACGGGGCTCGCCCGTGCTCAATGAGAGCAGGAATGCCAGCAGGAGAACGATTCCGCCCGCAAACAGAAGAATCCCGGTCAGATCAAGCCGCTTGATGACGGCGCGGACATTTAAGCCGGCTTTTTTCTCATCTTTCGGAAACATGTACATCCCCAGCAAAAAGCTGAACAAAATAAATGGAAAGTTCACAAGGAAAATGGCGGGCCATCCCCCGAGAACGATTAAAAATCCCCCCACAGTCGGTCCAAAAGCGGTCATAGCCGAAGAAAAAATGGACAGCACACTTAGTGCTGACGCCCGCTTTTCATGAATGTGGCTTCTGATCAGGCCCACTCCCGAAGGATAAATGGCGCCGCTCCCAATCGATTGAAACAAACGCATGATCAATAAGACGGAAAAAGCCGGTGCGAGAGGAGCGCCGATTGCCGATACGGCAACGAGAACAAGCCCTGACAAAAACATCTTTTTCCGACCGATTAAATCGCCGATTTTTCCCGTGACAGGCTGCGCGACCGCACTGGCTAAATAAAAAGATGAAATCAGCCACGATACGGTTGCAAATGAAAGATGAAACTCATGCTGGATGCTGTGCAGCGCCAAAGAAATCATTGAAGAATTGAGCGGATTCAGCATCGTCCCTGATGCAACGGCTGTTAAAAACAGGGCGCGGTTCTTTTTCAATCCGGCCATTTACTTAGGGTAAAGCAGCCTTTCGCCAGCTCCGTCCGCTTTACCTTCCGCACCCGCATCACGGTCGAAAGCATTGCCGACGGTCCCGTATAAAGCAGCATCAAGCCGTTGCGACTCCCGGTTCATCATCGCTGCCGCTCCGTTTTGCAAACCGCATTCCGCAAGTTTTTCAATATCCGATTTCATTTTTAGACCTCCTCGTGCTCTTATCATTTTCTTGTTTTCTTTTTTCGATTCATGACAGTCATAACCTTTGATACAAAGGAGCGTTCTTCCTCTTTTCTTTTAGTTGAAAAACATATTTGACGAAGCTGGCATAGTGAAAAGTTCACAAAAGAAGAGCGCGAAGGCATCGCCGGGCCATGATTTCCAAAACAAAAAGCGGAAAGAAGTCGAGCGTCTTGCCGGAGATCAGGTGAAAGTGTGGATGAAGAGCGCGCTCGGCAAACTGCAGGGTGAATACCGGACGGACGTCTTGAAATTCTGGAATCGAAAAGCGGAAGGGAAATGGGATGAGATTTTCACCGAATCCGATATTACATATGAGGTTGATATTCAAGGATTGACAACTTCGGGTCAAGCGGCAGAAAAAAATAGCAGCCGGGCTAAAAAATGCCCGGCTGCTTTTTATTGATCCGCTTTTGTTCGAATATGAAGCATCTTTTCATCCAGATAGTTCGCGATGTCAGCCGCTTCTTTCAGCTCATCCGTGAGCTGGTTCGGCACTTCATTGTTCAATTTGTAGTAGATTTTATGTTCGAGGCTCGCCCAGAAATCCATCGCGATCGTCCTGATTTGAATCTCCACCTTGGCGTGCTCGACGCGGTTGGTCAAGTAAACAGGCACTTCTACAATCAGATGGAGGCTCCTGTATCCGTTCGGCTTCGGATTTTTAATGTAGTCTTTCATGTTTAAAATCTTGATGTCTTCGTGTTCCTTCAGCACTTCAACCATATTGTAAATATCGGATAAAAACGAGCAGACGATTCTGAGACCTGCGATATCATTGATGTGCTCCTTAGCGGCCTTTGTGGTAATATCGCAGCCCTTCCGCACAAGCTTGTTGATCAGGCTTTCAAAGCTTTTTACCCTTGATTTCGTATGCTCAATCGGGTTATGGCCATGGATTAAATTATATTCCTGGCTGATAATCGAAAATTTCGTATCCATTTGATCCAAGGCAAATTTATAGACAAGGAGTTCGTTCTTCCAGTCCTCCATCAGGTTTCTTAAATCTTCTATCTGGGCTTCAGGCAGTCCTATCATCTTATCTATCGCCATATCCATTATATTTTTCTCCTTATGACATCATATCGTTTTTTCAGTTAGTAGACGGGCACATCCACGGTAAAGTTTCGACTTAAATCGCAAGATCAAAAAGTGGTCTGGTTGATCATTTTCCACTTTTATAAATTTATTTCCCTTTCAAAAGTCATAAAACATTCATATTCTGTATTACCACTTTTCGGAGGTGAGAATATGTCATACTCTAATAGCTTCGCTTTGATCGTTGTATTATTTATTTTGCTGATCATTGTGGGTTCCGCTTTTGTAAAGTATTAATTCCTTCACGCACTTCCGACAAACTGCAGGTTCATATCGAAAAGCGCTCCGCTTTTCATATGAGCCTGTTTTTTTGTGATTTAAAAAGAAGTTATTTCCACAATAACAAAAAATGTTTATAATAGGATAGGCTCTGAGCTGACAACGCTCAGAAATAAAACTCTCCCACAAATGAAACTTTTATACAACATTTTCGTCTTATACTGTTGTTAAGGCAATTCAATAACGGAAAGGAAAAGATCAATGTTAAATAAGCTAAAAATGTTGTATGAAAAAACAACAATGAAGTGGCTGCTCAACACTTCCTATTACTTTCTTATTCTCGTACTGCTGTTTTTAATTTACGGATTCCACACAGCAAATACAGGTTCATATATTTATAATGACTTTTAATGGAGAAAAAAACAATGAAACTGATAGAAACTATTAAAAAATACGCGCAAACACAACCCGATACCCTTGCTTTTGTGAATGAAGAAGAAAAGCTGACATACGGAGAGCTTTGGTCACAATCTGAGCGCCTTGCCGCGCGGATTCAAAGCGAAGCATTAACAGAGGCTTCTCCGATCATTGTCTACGGACATATGAAACCGGTCATGGCGGTTTCTTTCCTGGCTTGCGTGAAAGCCGGCCATCCGTACATTCCAGTTGACGTATCGATTCCGGCAGACCGGATTCTGAAAATCATCAACAGCTCAAAAGCCGAGCTTATACTCAATAACTCAGGCACTTCGGTTGACACGGGAGATGCCCTCATTTCCGTTGTGGAACCGGGCGTTCTTGAAGGAGACGGGGTGCCGGAGACAGATCCCGGACGCTGGGTTCACGGTGAAGATACCTTTTACATTATCTACACATCCGGAAGCACGGGAAATCCAAAAGGCGTGCAAATCTCAGCCGCCAATCTTCAGAGCTTCACAGATTGGATCACGAATGACTTTCCGGTGGAAAGCGGCCAAGTGTTCTTAAATCAAGCCCCGTTTTCCTTTGATTTATCGGTGATGGACCTTTATCCGTGCCTGCAGTCCGGAGGCACATTATGGACGGTTACGAAAGATATGATTAACCGGCCGAAACTGTTGTTTGAAGCGCTGAAACAATCCAACGTCAACGTCTGGACATCAACGCCTTCATTCGCACAAATGTGCTTGATGGATCCGTCTTATTCTGAAGAGCTGCTTCCTGAACTGAGCTTGTTTATGTTCTGCGGAGAAACGCTTCCCGCGTCAGTCGCCAGACAACTTAAAGAGAGATTTCCGAAGGCTCGTGTTTTTAACACATACGGCCCGACCGAAGCGACTGTTGCCGTCACTTCCATCGAAGTAACAGACGACGTATTAAACAAGTATTCTTCTCTTCCCGTCGGTTCTGAAAAGCCGGAAACCGAGATCGTGATCATCGATGAAGACGGAAAAGCCGTCCAAGAAGGGGAAAAAGGCGAGATCATTATTACCGGAGCCAGCGTCAGCAAAGGCTATTTAGGCGAAAAAGCGCTGACGGAAAAAGCGTTTTTCTCTTACAACGGCGCCCCTGCTTATCGCACCGGTGACGCAGGGTACAAAGAAAACGGCCAGCTGTTCTTCCTCGGAAGACTCGATTTCCAAATCAAATTGCATGGCTACCGGATTGAGCTTGAAGAGATCGAATACCAAATCAATCAGTCCCGATACGTGCAGTCGGCGGTCGTTATTCCATACTACCGCGAGGAGAAAATCGAGTATCTGATCGCCATGATCGTGCCTGCCGAACACGATTTCGAAAAGGAATACCAGTTAACCAGCGCGATTAAGAAAGATTTGGGCAGCAAGCTGCCTGCATATATGATTCCGAGAAAATTCATGTATCAAAAAGAGATTCCGATGACAGCAAACGGTAAAATTGACCGCAAGAGATTAAAAGAAGAGGTAACCGTATGACACCCTATGGTTCATTTCTTTTCTTCATCATATTAGGAATTTTACTGGCGCCGACCATCATTCTCGGACTGAACGGAAAAAGCTTCCGCTTATATAACATGGCGGTTTCCGTTCTGGTTCTGGCGCTTATTTTTTCAAACAGCCTGCACGGGCTGATCATGCTGTGCCTGTTTACGCTTTGGCAGATGGTTCTGATCAAAGGCTATATCGCTTACCGTCTCAAAGCGAACAGCGGCATCGTATTTTGTCTCGCTGCAGCAGCTTCTATCCTGCCTCTGGCACTGTCAAAGCTGCTGCCGTTTTTCGCCGTTGACAACTGGGCAACATTTCTCGGTATCTCGTATTTAACTTTTAAAGGGGTTCAGCTCATCATTGAAACCCGCGACGGTCTCATTAAAAAGCAGCTCCCAATCAGCAGACTGCTTTACTTTATTCTCTTTTTCCCGACCATCTCGTCAGGTCCGATCGACAGGTACCGCCGTTTTGAAAAAGACGATCAGACGGTATGGACGAAGGAGCAATACGAAGAACTGCTTTACAAAGGAATCAATAAAATCTTTCTCGGCTTTTTATATAAATTCATTATCGGCTATTGTATTAATACGTATGTCATTATGAAACTGCCGTTTTTGACTTCCGGCAGCATCTCGCATGGCTTGGCATACATGTATGCGTACAGCCTTTATCTGTTTTTTGATTTTGCCGGCTACACTGCTTTTGCGGTCGGCGTCAGCTATATCATGGGAATCAAATCCCCTGAAAACTTTAATAAGCCGTTCATCAGCCGCAATATTAAAGATTTCTGGAACCGCTGGCATATGTCGCTTTCATTCTGGTTCAGAGACTACGTGTTCATGCGCTTTGTCCTTTGGATGACGAAGAAAAAATGGATCACAAACCGGATGGCTGTTTCCAATATCGGATATGTGCTGCTGTTCCTTCTGATGGGTGTCTGGCACGGCCTTGCCCCTCAGTACATCGTCTACGGGCTGTATCACGCGCTGCTCATGGTCGGCTTTAACTTCTTTGAAAAATGGAATAAGAAATACAAGTGGTGGCCGAACAATAAGTGGACGACAGCCGTCTCAGTCGTGGTGACCTTCCACTTCGTATGTTTTGGATTTTTAATTTTCTCAGGGAAACTAATACACTAAAAGGAGATTTTCATAATGGATTTTAATCAAGAAGTACTTTCAGTTTTAGCAGAGGTATGTCAGGACGATATCGTAAAGGAAAATCCGGATATTGATATTTTCGAAGAGGGAATCCTCGATTCCTTCGGCACGGTGGAATTGCTGCTTGCATTCGAAAGCCACTTTAACATCACAGTGCCGATTACAGAGTTTGACCGGGATGCATGGAACACGCCAAATCAAATCATAAAGCAGCTGAATGAGTTGAGATAATGAAAAAGCGTTTTTTATTCGGGCCAATCATCTTGGCATTTTTACTTTTTTTCACCGCGATCTTGATTCCAAATGCATGGCTGGCAAAACTGGTTCCTAAAGATCGTGTCGAAACTTCAGCTACAGAAATAAACCCGATGATGTTCCAGGGTATGTATCTTCAAGGCAAAGCGCTTGAAGATCCGAAATATCTGCCGATTTACGGATCATCGGAATTGTCCCGATTAGATGCCTTTCATCCGTCTAACTATTTTAAAGTAAACAACCAAGGGTTCACGCCTTACCTGGTCGGGAAAGGCGGTTCACAGTCCTTGATTCATGCAATCAACTTTGCGGCGCAGTCTGGTCAATTAAAGGGCAAGAAAATCGTTTTCATTATTTCTCCGCAGTGGTTTCAAAAAGACGGCTCGGACGAATCCCACTTTGCGCCGAACTTCTCGGCTTTGCAGGCATACGATCTTGTGTTCAATCAAAATGTCGATCCCGAGCTGAAGAAAAAAATCATCAAACGCATGCTTAAATTTCATGCAGTTACAAACGACGCTCTGCTTTCAGCCCTTTTTAAAGCCGAGCTCGATCAGGACAAAGTGGCGCTGTCCCTTCTGACGCCGCCGGCAAAAGCTTACCGGAGCATTCTGGAGAAAAAGGACATCTACTATTCCATGGTTGAAGGAAACGGACCGAAGCGGACCATTTCCCAGGATGTAAAAAACAAATCGTGGGATGAATTAAAGCAGATGGCCGAAAAGGTCGGCGCCAAAGAATCCCGCAACAATGAGTTTAAAATTTCAAACGGCGTTTATAAGAAATTGAAGCCGAAGCTGAAAAAGCTTAAAGGCCACAATAAAAAGATGAACTATGCCGAGTCAGTCGAGTTCCACGATTTCCATCTCATGATGGATGTTCTGAAAGAATCCGGCGCAGAACCGCTGTTCATCTCGGTTCCGGTCCACGGCAAGTTTTACGACTATACCGGCTTCCCTAAAAAAGGCCGGACAGATTTCTATAAAAAGATTAAAAAAGAAATCGAACAAGAAGGCTTTCAAGTTGCTGATTTAACGAATCATGAATATGATCCATACTTCTTGAAAGATACGCTCCACCTTGGCTGGAAAGGCTGGGTTTACGTCGATCAGGAGATCGAATCCTTTTATAAAAAGTCATCATAAAAAAGGATTCCCCCATGGGGAGTCCTTTTTTTGTCCGATTTAAATTTTTAAAGTTTCCAAAAATTCTATTTTACAAATTTCTCTGAAATCTATTGCGATTATCAAGAGAAGGTTTAAAATAGAAGATAAATATTTTTTGGAAAAAGACTAGAAACGGCAGGGAGAATGAATATGACAAAACAAACGATCAGCGTACAACTCAGTACAGCAAAAAAGCAAAAGCCAGAGGCTGACCGGCTCGAATTCGGCCGGACCTTTACCGACCACATGTTTATCATGGACTATACGGCTGAAAACGGCTGGCACGATCCGAGAATCGTTCCTTATCAGCCGATTGAAATGGACCCGGCTGCAATGGTTTACCACTACGGGCAGTCCGTTTTTGAAGGGTTAAAAGCTTACTTATCAAGCGAAGGCAGCGTTCTTCTGTTCAGACCTGAAAAAAACGTCGAGAGGCTCAATAAATCCAACGACCGCCTCTGCATTCCGCGGGTTGACCCTGACACCGTTCTGGAAGGGCTGAAGCAGCTGGTTCAGATCGACAAAGAGTGGATTCCTCAAGCTGAGGGGACATCCCTTTATATCCGTCCGTTCATTATTTCAACGGAACCGTACCTCGGCGTCGCTCCGTCCAATATGTATAAAATGCTGATCATTTTATCGCCGGTTGGATCTTATTACAAAGAAGGCATCCGCCCTGTGAAAATTGCCGTTGAAAGCGAATTTGTCCGTGCTGTGGCAGGCGGTACAGGCAATGCGAAAACGGCCGGCAACTACGCGGCGAGCCTGAAGGCTCAGGAAGTGGCGGAAAGCAAAGGCTTCTCGCAAGTACTTTGGCTTGACGGAGTAGAAAAGAAATACATTGAAGAAGTAGGCAGCATGAACATCTTCTTCAAAATCAGCGGTGAAATTGTCACTCCGGCTCTAAACGGAAGTATTTTGGAAGGCATTACGAGAAATTCCGTCATTCATCTATTAAAACAATGGGGACTTTCCGTAACCGAAAGGAAAATTTCAGTTGATGAACTGGTTCAGGCTCACAAAGACGGTCTGCTTGAAGAAGCGTTCGGCACCGGAACCGCCGCTGTCATTTCCCCGGTCGGCGAGCTGATCTGGAAAAACGAAAGCCTTGTGATCAACAGCGGACAAACAGGCGAAATCGCCAAAAGGCTCTACCAAACGATCACCGGTATTCAAAAAGGCGCTTTGCCTGACACATTCGGCTGGACAGTTGAAGTTGATAAAGTCAGCCAATCCTGCTAAGCGGTTTAAGCTCTCTTTTGCAAAAAAGAGGGCTTGCACCCTTATCGCGAAATGTACCGGCGGCAGGCTCTGTTTCCACACCGCTCGCCCCTCTTTTTCATTCCGCCTAGTCAATCCCCCGCACAAAACGATTCCATTTTATATATTTTATGTTAAAATTATCAATAACTACACCGGAAAGGAGAGATTATCCGTTCTCATGTAACATGCAAATCAAGAAAGGACGCTGAACAATGGATCAAACAAAATTGAGCGTCTGGGAAAAGAATTACACGTTCCTTTTCATCTCCAGGCTAATCAAAATCTCGGCTGACTGTTTTGCCTTCAACTCTATTTTATGGTTCTTAATTTTTGACGGAAAAGGTGCAATCGGCACCTCCCTGCTTCTTGCCGTCACTTTCCTCCCCGAAGCCTTTTTGGCGCCAGTTACAGGGCCTTTAGTCAAAAGAAGCGCCCTGAAATTCTGGATGTATTTTTCGGATTTAACAAGAGCAGCCGTCGTCATTACAATACCGATTTGCTACTTAAACGGCTTTTCACCGATGTGGTTTGTTTTAGGGCTCATGATCATCCATTCGGCAACTGGTGCGACTTATAACCCGGCGTCGATTACGCTGATTCCGCAGATCGTGAACGAAAATCTCATCCAAAAAGCCAACGCGATTCTCCAGTCTTCTTCAGAAATCATCAGGCTGGGAGCCGTTACATTGTGCGGTGTGCTGCTGACTTTTATCGGTCCTGCAACGACTTTGGTCTTTTCATTTATCTTTTATATCATATCGGGCCTATTCGTGCTTTGCATCAAATACACCATCATCCGGAATCAATCACAATCTAAGTCTCTTGCTCAAAGAGGTACATATTTTGCGAGATTAAAAAGAGGATTTACATTGGTGAAAAACCACAAAATATTATATCCGCTGGCGATTTACTGCATCTTCATGAACCTGGCGGCTTCACCCTGGGAAGCCCTTTCTGCGGTATATGTTGCAGAGGATTTAAACGGAACGCCGTTCATCCACTCGCTGCTGAAGGCTACGACGGCAGGAGGAGCATTTTTACTTGGTTTTATCCTTGCAAAAGTAAAAATCAACAGGTACGGACTCCTTTTCATCACGGCAGGCATACTTGAAGGTGCGGCTTATTTTATCGCTGGACTGAATACTTTCCTGCCGCTCGTATTTCTCGCAGCCTTTGCATTCGGAGCAGCCATCAGTTCGATCAATGTCCCCGAATTCACGATTATCCAGACATCTGTCGAAGGGGATGACCAGCCTCAAGTGTTCGCAGTCATCCATATGATCACAAATCTATCGCTTCCTTTAGGAGCAATTGCCTGCGGATATGCCGCAAAAACGCTTGGCGCGGGAAGCGTGATCGCAATCGGCGGCTTCATCGAAATCATTGCGGGCATCGGCATCCTCATATTCACTCAGCTTGCCAAAGCCCGGCAGTCAGATCTGGTCAAAGAAAAAGAAGCAAGCGCAAATATGTAGGCATGAATGGGACGGCCGCTGTTTCGCCGGGCCATTCGGACACGGCGGCGCCTATATCTATTAAAAGGTTCCGGCTGACACACCGGAACCTCAATTTTATTCCTATGCTTCTACAGATCTAAAAAACTGCGGAAGATGCTCTTTATGCGCTTCAAGCATTTCGTCCAGTATTTGTTTCGCAATCTTGTCGGACGGAACGAGCGGGTTGATTGTCATGGCGACAAGCGCGGTGTTGTAATCACCTGTAACAGCCGCTTCAGCCGCAACCCGTTCGAATGATTTGATTTGCTGGACAAGGCCCCTCACGGTGACAGGCAAATCTCCGACCGCGATCGGTTTCGGCCCGTTTTTCGTCATGACACAGTTGACTTCCACTGCGGAGTCATCCGGAATGCTTGCGATCGCTCCGTTATTCATCGTGTTGACAGGCTGAATATCGTGCTTATCATTATAAATCGAGCTGATCAAGTTGCAGGCGGCATCACTATAATATGCGCCGCCGCGCTTTTCAAGCTGGGGCGGTTTGATCGCCAGCTCCGGATCTTTATACAGCTCAAACAATTCCTTTTCAACTTGCTGAACGACCTCTGCACGCGTCCCTTCCGTTTTTGAAGCCTCCAGTTCATGTTCAAGCATCTCCTGCGTTTTGTAGTAGTAGCGGTGGTAGCCGCACGGAATCAGGCCGAGACCCCGGATAAAGTCAGGTTCCCACGATTCTCCGGAGATGTTTTTCATCGTCATCGCATTTTCGGGATCTGCCATCGCTTCGATCACTTTGTCTTTGACGCTGACGCCGTCCAGAAAAACGTCGAGTCCGAACACCATATGATTTAATCCGGCAAATTGAATGTTTATGCGGCTTTCATCAACATCAAGCGCTTTTGCAACCCCCATCTTCATGCCGATCGGCACATTGCAGAGCCCGACGACTTTTTTCAAATTAGAGTAGCGGAGCAGTGCTTCAGTCACCATGCCTGCCGGGTTGGTAAAGTTGACAAGCCACGCGTCAGGGCACAGTTCTTCGATGTCTTTTGCAATCTCAAGGATGACCGGAATGGTGCGGAGCCCCTTGAAAAGACCGCCCGGTCCATTTGTTTCCTGTCCGATCACCCCGTATTTTAATGGAATTCGTTCATCTTTTGCCCTCGCTTCGAGCAAACCGACACGGAATTGCGTCGTGACAAAATCAGCGTCTTTTAAAGCCTCCCTGCGGTCGAGCGTCAGATGGACTTCGATCGGGACGCCCGCTTTTTCGACCATTCGCTTCGCCAGCGTGCCGACGATATTGAGTTTTTCTTCCCCTTCCGGTATATCGACGAGCCAGAGCTCGCTGACCGGAAGTTGGTCATGCCGTTTGATTAATCCCTCGACAAGCTCGGGCGTATAACTAGAACCTCCGCCAATTGTTACGATTTTCAATCCTTTTTTCATCAATTGACACCTCCGTGGACATTCATTTTTTCATACAGCTCGACAATCTCCGCGGCCAAATCTTTCATGGTCATCGCATTCATTAAATGATCTTGGGCATGAATCATGAGAAGTGAGGGTTCGGTTTTCGCCCCCTTCGCTTCATTTTGAATCAAAGCTGTCTGAAAATGATGCGCCTTGATCAGTTCTTCGTCAGCCGCCCGGATCTTTTCTTTTGCAGCGGCGAAATCTCCCTTTTTGGCTTCGGCTATCGCTTCCATGCAAAAGCTCCTGCCGTTTCCTCCGTGAAGGATAATTTGAAATATCGTTCGTTCCAATTCCTCGGACATCTTGGCACCCCTTTTCTATACACTGGCCTGTTGACCATCGCTTACGGCCGTTCCGGCCTCCAGTTCGCTCTCTTCTCTCAGCTTTTGTAGATCCCACATTCTAAAGAACGGATAGTATACGACAAACGAGATCAACAAATTAATCAACTGCATGACCGCTCCGGAAATTTTCCCTCCTGTTGCTAAATATCCGGAAAAGCCGGGCGGCATTGTCCACGGCACCGCAATCCCAGCCGGCTTTGCGACAAGACCTGTACTCATTCCAATATAGGTTGCCGTTAACATTAACAGCGGCGACACGATGAACGGAATCAGCAGCATCGGATTCATGACGATCGGCATGCCGAAAATAATCGGTTCGTTGATGTTAAAAATAGCGGGACCGATGGCTAATCTGCCGAGCTGTTTCATCTGTTTGCTTCGCGCTCTAACAAACATCGTAATGACCAAAGCCAAAGTGGCGCCGCTTCCGCCGATGTTAACCCAAATCTCAAAAAACTGTGTCGTAAATATGTTTGGGAGCGCTTCACCGGCTTGGAAAGCGAGGCGGTTTTCGTCCATCGCACCGTACCAGATCGGCGACATCACTCCGCCGACAATGTTTGCTCCGTGAAGGCCGCAGGACCACAGCAGCATTTTCACAGTTTCGGCTATAAGGCTTCCGCCGAGACTGCCTCCAAGGATGGATAGAGGTGTGCCTAAAAGTACGTTGACGACATTATGGAGGCTTCCAAACGGCGTCATCTCAATTAAAAGGCGCGCCCCCCAAATCGAGCCGATAACGGCGAATCCCGGAATCAGAGCGATAAATGATTTGCTGACAGCCGGCGGTACGCCGTCCGGCATTTTGACGACAATATCCTTTTGAACGACCCAGCGGTAAACCTCAGTCGAGAACATCGCGATCAGCATGCCGACAAACAGACCTTTGCTTCCCATTAATGAAATCGGGATGCCGCCCGACACTAAAATTTCCTCTGTTGCGCCTTCCGGTGTGAACGGAATCTGGTAGGGGGTCGCAAGCAGAAAAGCTGCTACGGCAATGGCACCTGATGACAGAGCATCAATGTCGTATTTTTCGGCCAGCCGGTAGGCGATGCCGAACGTTGCGATCAGCGCCATAATGTCAAAGCTGACATTAACCGGGTAGCTTAATTTATCAGCCCATTGCTCGCCGAAAATCCCCGCCATGAATTCCGGATATCCCGGAATCGGCAAATTGGCTAAGATGAGAAACAGCGATCCGATAATGATTAATGGCATGGTCAGAATAATACCGTCTCTGAGTGCCTGCAAATGGCGCTGGGCGGCAATTCTGCCGGCAACCGGCATGACCTTCTCCTCTAAAAACGCATTAAACTTATTCACTTGTGCCGCCTCCTTTAAGAGCCGGCAAGCTGTTCGGCGGATTTTAACACTTCTGCCCCATTACAAGTTCCGTAATGGACCGTATTGATGACATCGACGGGTACACCTTTCGATTCTCCTAATTTTTTTAATTGCGGGAGCATGTAACGGACTTGCGGGCCAAGAAGCAATACGTCGGCTTTATCGATATGATTCTGAACCTCTCCTCCGGAAACGGCCCAGATTTTATAGTCTTTGCCTTGTTCCTCTGCACTTTTTTCCATTTTCGTCACAAGCAGACTCGTTGACATTCCTGCAGCGCAAGCTAGTAAGATATTCATGTTCATATGTCCCCCTTTTACGTATCGTGTATGATCTCTTTTACAGTTCCATCATACAATGAAACCGTTTTCATATACACTTAATGATTTTCCTCAGTGAAGAGGAAAAAAGACAAGGGGACATCTTCATTTTGCATATCGATGAGCCGGCCTGCTTTTTTTGAAGACGGACATAAACTCCCCGTACGTTTTGCATTTCAGAAGCTCCCGGACAATGACCCTGTCATCTAAAACACGGCCCAAAAATTTGTACATCTCTTGCAAATTTGCTGTATTGTCCTTTTCCACGCAAAGAAGGCAAACGAATTGAACCCTCTTATTCTCCCAGACTATCGGTTTTTGCAGCGTACAAACCGCCCAAAAAGTCGAATCGGTTTTTGGTGCCATCGGATGCGGAATTGCAACCAGATTACCGAAGCAAGTGGGCGCAACGGCCTCCCGTTCAAAGACGGAGGCTTCAAGCCCAGCGTCTGCAAGCCCTGATTGCATCACTTTTCCGCACAGAAAGCGGAGGACCTCCTCTCGGGAAGACAGACTTTCCTGCAAAAAGACGAGCTGTTTTTTCGTATAGGTCGAAGCGATTCCGTCATCTTCAGCAAGCACCTGTTCTATTTTCGTTAAATCTCCCCCTCCCAATATGGCGTTAACTTGAATCACCGGAATAGGAAGATCAGCGGACAGCGGTATGGTGCTGATGACAAAATCGAGTGCATGGAGAGACATTTGATTCAGCTTGTAGTAATCAACTGTTCCAAGGATTTCAAGCTTTGAACCGAATGTAGCCCGCAGTCTGTCTTGAAGCAGCATGGCGCTTC
Organism: Bacillus paralicheniformis; assembly: GCF_001042485.2. Lineage (GTDB taxonomy): Bacteria > Bacillota > Bacilli > Bacillales > Bacillaceae > Bacillus > Bacillus paralicheniformis. The sequence goes on along the minus strand of NZ_LBMN02000004.1, from coordinate 292,184 downwards.
CGGCTCCTGACGCGCAGACAATCATGCAGCGTTTTGAGGGCCTGTTCATGTTTCGTCTTTCCATGGCTGCGCCGATATGCAGAGCGAGATAGCCGACCTCGCTTTCCTGAATGTCAAATCCCGTCTCTTTTTTGATGACTTCACCAGCTTGAATCCCGGCTTCAAATGCGAGGGGATAATTGGCTTTAATTGCGTCCAGCATCGGATTTCTGATATTCATGCCGTATCTGCAGCGATTCAGAGCCGGTTTCAGGTGAAGACCGAGACCGATTTTTAATTCTTTGTCATTCCCAATGCCAAGGGTAAATTTTTGATCGATGGCTTTCATGATCAATTTCGTCAGCCGGTCTGTCTCTTCATCCATCATATTTTCGATTGCATCGCTGCGAATGGAGGCCATAACCGTCCTTTTCGCGCCAAGCAGATGGATAGCGATGTAGGCCGTTTCTTTATCCGGAAATGCCACTTGCAGCTTTTGTTCAAGAGTGCGGACAATCTCCTTCGCCACTTCATATTCTTTATGATTCATAATCTCCTTTACATCTTTGGAATAAAGAGAAACATGTTTGCCGCTTCGAATACGTTTGCATGCAATGGCGACGTGAATGAGAAGGTTGTTTAGTCCGATATCTGAAAGAGAAATGTGATCTTCGCTTATTTTTTCTAAAATCGTCTGACGGATCATAGCCAGCTCTTCTTTTGGGAGGATGGATATCCGGGTGTTCATAATATCAATATCCGTTTCCCGCTTTGGAAAAAGGTGCTCTGCGATGCAGGATCGCAGCTTCATCTCATCTCCCTTCAGCTTAAAGCCGTAATTCGGTTTGATCTCCAGTTCGATGTCGTAAGGTTTAAGCCTTTTCTTCACATCTCTCATATCGTTTTGGACCGTCGATTTGCTGATAAACATCTCACCGGCTAAATCTTCAAGTTTGACATACTCCTCAGTTAAGAGAAGCCTTTTTAATAAATAGAGAATACGCTCATTCGGAAAAACGGGAGTAGAAAGCTCTTCATGAAATGTGTGCTGCAGAAGCTGGCGAAAGAGGCGGTCATTCTTGATGGAGAGCCGATAGCCTGCACCTCTGATCGATTGGACGGCAGCGCCGTTTTTGGAGAGAAGCCGGTCTAATTCTTTCACATCTGACCTGATCGTCCGAGAGGTCACATTTAGCTCATTGGCCAAATATGTGCTGGTTAACGGTGATTCTGCTCCTATCAATTCGCCGAGGATAAGCTTAAGCCGAGCATTGAGCATAGAAAAAGACCCTCCCACTAAGATACTTGAACCGAGACCAAACCCATACACTCAGGTATATTCATTCTTTTTGTGAAATTTGTCTCATAGTTAAGTAAATTCTATTATGGCTGCGCTTTCAAGTCAATTTGGCCTTTCTCCAAGAAAAAAAGCCGGTTTACCCGGCTTTCAGATTCTTTTTCTCTCTTCGGCTTTTGATGATTTTCCATGCGATCGGATAGATGACAGGCGCCCATTTGACGGCGCTTTTAAACACTTTTTTCATAGCTTGACTCCCTCCTGTTTTTTTATTGTTTTCCCTGTTGAACGGGAGCCAAACCTTTTAACTATCTTGAGACATAGCGGTTTTCTTTTATCCAGAAACGCCAAGGGTATTCCCTCGCTTCTCCAGAGTTGTCAATTCCAATTCGCGGGCCGCACAAAATGTTCTGAGGTTCATATCCCTTTGCGATATAAAGCGGCGGCGATGTCAGCGGTCTGCCGTAATCGTTCATCGTGATGGAAAGCGCTTTTGTCAGCTTTCCCGGTCCGTTCGTCCAATCGCGCGGTTTCTTTCCGCTCCTTCGCTTCTCCATCAGCGCGAGGCCTTCATGGGGTTCAAGCGCTCTGATCAGCACGGCCTCAGGTTCATCGGCTCCTCCGCTTACAACATTGATGAGTGTGTGGGTGTGCATGGTGTACGTATAGACCAAGCCGGCTTCATGAAACATGATTTCCGTACGTTTCGTCCGGCGGTTGCCGTAGCTGTGCGCCGCTCTGTCCCCGGGCCCTCTATAAGCCTCTGTCTCCACAATATATCCTGAAGCAGTCCCTTCTTCTGTTTCCTTGACAAGAAGACAGCCTAACAGGGATTGAGCGAGTTCAATTGTTGGTTTGCTATAAAATTCGAGCGGGAGAGGTTCGTGAGCTGGATTCATTTTTGGATGGCCTCCTTTTTGCTCAAAGGCGAAATGCCTCTTTGTCGATTGTGATATATTTTACCATTTTCGACAGACGGGATGCCAGAAAATGAAGGTGCCTTGATTAAGATGAGGATCTCCCATTGATTTTATTTTTCAGTCTTTCATGGATGACATTGACATATCTGTATTATTGTATACAATAATAATTATATTCTGAAAAAAGGAGGCGAAAGCTTTTTTCATGCACTCTTCAAATCCAGTCAAAAGACAGTCTGCAAGTGATTACGCTTACAATGAATTAAGAACGAAGATCATCGAACTTGAATACCCTCCCTCTGAACAGCTTGCTGAAGACAGTCTTGCAAAGGGTTTAAACATCAGCAGAACTCCTCTTCGCCAGGCTCTTTACCGGCTGGAGCTTGAAGGATTGGTCAGTAAACAGCCGAACGGCCGGCTTCGCGTATGCCCGATTTCGCTCGCTGAAGCGAAAGAGGTTTTTAAAGTTCGGGAAGCGCTTGAAGGACTGCTCACTGCCGAAGCCGCACAGCTGGTGACACCGGAGAGCCTTCATCAGCTTGAAGACCGCATCGAACTGATGAAACTGGCTGCCGTAAAGGGCCGCAAAACAGATACGGTCAAATACGGATCAGAATTTCATTCCATCTTGCACGCCATCAGCACAAACGCAACCGCAAAACGTTTTCTGGATCAGCTTGAAAGCAGGATCGAACGGTATCGCAGAATCAGCGGATACAAAAATCCTGACTACAAACCGTCTGTATCTTTCAATGAACACTTGGACATTTTTAATGCCGTCAAAGAAAAAAACAGCGTTTTGGCAGAAGCCGCCATGCGTTCCCACATTAAACGAAGCTTGCGTTCCATTGAAGAAACGCTGGAACGTTCATACTAATCCGCCGAACAGCCAATGCCATTCTCACAGCACGTTTTTGACACAAAAGTTAAAAAACGAATAAGAGGTGGAAAAATGGGCAAACAAGGTGTATTTAAACCGGGATTAGAAGGCGTTATTGCTGGGGAAACGAACATTTCCTTCTTAGATACGGAAGCGGAACAAATCGTCATTAAAGGCTATGATTTAATCGAACTTGCAGAACAAAAAACATATCTTGACCTCGTCTATCTCCTCCTTCAAAATAAACTGCCTGATCCAATGGAATTGCAAGGAATTGAAAGCGCTATAAAAAATTCGTATGAACTGCCCGGCGGAATCTATACCATTCTGAAGGCGCTTCCGAATAACACCCATCCGATGGATGCGCTCCGAACCGGGATTTCCGCTTTAGCTGGATATGATCCTGAATTGAATGACAGGTCTCCATCAGCAAACAGAAGCAAAGCGCTGCGCTTGATCGCACAGGTTCCGAATATTACCGCCAACAGCTACCGCATCCTTCACCAGAAAAATGTCATCACGCCTGATAAACAGCTTTCATTCAGCCAGAACTTTTTATACATGCTGACGGAAAAAGAACCGACTCCGGAAGAAACAGCCGTCTTTGATCAGACATTAATGCTGTACAGCGAGCACGAAATGCCGAACTCCACATTTGCCGCAAGAGTCATCGCATCGACAAACACAGACATATACGGTGCTTTCACAGGCGCCGCTGCATCGCTTAAAGGACATTTGCACGGCGGCGCGAATGAAGCAGTGATGTACATGCTGCTCGAAGGAGAAACAAAATCGGGCTTCTGCAAGCTGATTGAGCATAAGTTAAGCAGAAAAGAAAAAATCATGGGCTTCGGCCACCGCGTCTATATGAAAAAAATGGACCCGCGCGCAGCCCTGCTGAAAAAGGCGCTCTATTCGCTATCTCATAAAACCGGCCGACAGGATTTATATGAGATGTGTGATGCCGGTGAAAAGCTGATGCGCGAAGAAAAAGGCCTGTATCCGAACCTCGACTACTATGCGGCTCCGGTCTATTACCTGCTCGGCATACCGATCGATCTCTATACTCCGATATTTTTCGCGGCACGTTCGGTCGGTCTAAGCGCGCATGTCATTGAACAGCACGAAGACAACAGGCTATTCCGCCCGAGAGTTCACTATACCGGACCGCGTCATCTTCATCCATAGTTCGCCTTTGATTCAGAAAGAAGGGAGATAAATGTTATGAAAACAGAAAGTCAAACGCTCCAAAATTGCGATCAATTGCTGGAAGAGATCGCAGACTATACGGTAAATGCCAAGATTTCAAGCGAAGAAGCGATTGAAACCGCCCGTTACGTCTTAATGGATACACTGGGCTGCGGCATTTTGGCGCTCAAATACCCGGAATGCGCCAAACATCTCGGCCCGATTGCCCCGGGTACCGTCGTCCCGAACGGCACCCGCGTCCCGGGAACGCAATTTGAGCTCGATCCTGTTCACGGAGCCTTCAATATCGGCTGCATGATTCGCTGGCTCGATTATAATGACACATGGCTGGCAGCCGAATGGGGCCACCCGTCAGATAACCTTGGAGCGATTTTAGCCTGCGCTGACTATGTCAGCAGGCAGCGGCTCGCGGCGGGCAAGGAACCGCTCACCATTCACGATGTATTAACGGCAATTGTGAAGGCTCATGAAATCCAAGGCGTCCTTGCTCTCGAGAACAGCTTAAACAGAAACGGGCTTGACCATGTGCTGTTTGTAAAAGTCGCCTCCACTGCTGTGGCATGCTCACTATTGGGGGGGACAAAACAGGATGTTGTCAATGCCGTCTCCCAAGCCTGGGTCGATAATTCAAGCCTGCGGACGTACCGTCACGCTCCGAATACCGGTTCGCGAAAGTCCTGGGCTGCCGGTGATGCGACAAGCCGCGGCGTGAGGCTCGCAATGATGACCTTGAAGGGCGAAATGGGATATAAAACCGCTTTGTCCGCTCCAATGTGGGGTTTTCAGGATGTCTTATTCGGCGGAAAAGAATTGACGCTCGCCAGACCGCTCGACTCTTATGTCATCGAAAATGTCCTTTTTAAAATTTCGTATCCGGCGGAATTCCACGCACAAACGGCTGCTGAAGCCGCGATCAAGCTTCACCCTGAAGTGAAGAACAGACTTGATAACATTGATCAAATCGTGATCACGACGCACGAATCGGCCATCCGGATTATCGACAAAACGGGAGAATTACACAATCCGGCTGACCGTGATCACTGCCTTCAGTATATAACAGCGATCGGGCTGATCTACGGCGATATTACCGCTGACCATTACGAAGACGAAACCGCGCAAAATCCGGAAATCGACAGACTGCGCGAAAAAATGACCACAGTCGAAAACAAACAGTATTCTACCGATTATCTCGACCCGGAAAAACGCTCGATCGCCAACGCTGTTCAAGTGTTTTACAAAGACGGCACACAATCGCAAAAAATCGCGATCGAATACCCGATTGGTCATCGGCGCCGCCGCAACGAAGGCATCCCGCTGTTAAAAGAAAAGTTCACCAATAACTTAAAAACGCGCTTTCCGGCGGGGCAAGCGGAGCGAATCAACGCCCTGCTGAATGACCCTCGCCAATTAAGCGGTACACCTGTGCCGGACTTTATGGAATTGTTTGTGATTTAGGAGGTTTTGAATATGTGGATTGTCTCGAAACAATCAACTCAGGAAGAACTGGCCAATACATTCAGAAAGCTGATGAAAGCGCCTGATATTTTGAAAATACCAGGCGTTCATGACGGGATGGCAGCCATTACCGCAAAAAACATCGGCTTCAAAGCGCTCTACCTCTCCGGGGCAGCCTACACGGCAAGCCGCGGACTCCCTGACCTCGGAATGATTCATTCCCAGGAAATCGCTGAAAAAGCCAGCGAACTTGTGAGAGCCGCAAATCTTCCGCTTTTGGTCGATATCGACACCGGCTACGGCGGTGTCCTAAATGCGGCGCGCACGGCGGCCGAAATGGCTGAAAGCCGGGTCGCAGCCGTTCAAATCGAAGATCAGCAGCTGCCTAAAAAATGCGGACATTTAAATGGAAAGACGCTTGTCCCGGCAGAAGACATGATCGCAAAAATTAGAGCGATAAAAGAAACCGCCCCTTCACTCGTCATTGTGGCACGCACGGATGCAAAAGCAGCGGAAGGAATGGAGGCCGCCGTCAGACGCGCCAATTTATATGCCGACGCGGGAGCCGATGCCATCTTTCCGGAAGCATTAACGAACGCAGCTGAGTTCAAGGAAATGGCCTCATCCATTAAAGTGCCGCTCCTCGCCAATATGACCGAATTCGGAAAAACGCCTTATTACACGGCTGACGAATTCCAAATGCTCGGCTGCAGCATGGTTATTTACCCGGTAACCTCCCTGCGCGCTGCCGCAAAAGCTTATGAACGGGTCTTCGCAGAAATTTTCGAAAAAGGCACGCAAAAGGGTGTGCTCGATGACATGCAGACGCGCGAAGAATTATATGATGCGATTCAATACTACGACTATGAAAAATTGGACGAAAATATCGCCAAAACGGTGCTTCCCGAAATCGGAAAAGAACATCGTTAATACGAGAAAAAAGGCTGCCGAATTGTCGGCAGCCTTCTCCATTTACAGCAGTTGCATCAATGCACCGCCGGCAGCACCGGCTGCAACGATGATCCATGGCGGAAGCTTCCAGTAGACAAGCAGGCTGAATAAAACCGCGGCGAATGCAAAATCAACCGGCGCCAATATCGAGCTGGTCCAGATCGGATGATAAAATGCGGAAATCAATATTCCCACAACGGCTGCATTCACTCCCATTAAAGCGCCTTTCACTTTAGGATTGCGGCGCAGCGTATCCCAGAAGGGCAGCGTCCCCAAAATCAGCAGGAACGCCGGCAGAAAAATCGCCGCTGTGGCGAGCATTCCGCCTTGCCAGCCGCTGATCACCGCACCAAGATATGCAGCGAATGTGAACAAAGGCCCCGGGACAGCTTGAGCGGCTCCATACCCGGCTAGAAAAGCCTCTTCGCTTAACCAGCCCGTCGGTACAAATTCCCGTTCTAATAACGGCAGGACCACATGCCCTCCGCCGAAGACTAAAGAACCCGACCTGTAAAAACTGTCAAACATGGCAATCCAGCTGGAAGATGTCAGTTCTCTGAGCATCGGCAGCAGTATGAGAAGCCCGAAAAACAAGCTGAGACAAACCGCCGCAAAACGGCGCGACACTGGAAATCGCATGACAGAATCATCTGTCTCAACTTGCTCTTTATAGATGAGATAACCGGCGAAAGCGGCGAGCAGGATGACTCCGACCTGTGTAAAAGCCGTCTGCCAGAGAAGGGTGGCGACTAGAGCAAACAGCGCGATCGCCTTGCGCCTTTTATCAGGTGTCAGCTTTTGCGCCATCCCCAAAACAGCATGGGCGACTACGGCTACGGCTACGATTTTCAACCCATGAATCCAGCCGGCTGTCCCGATATCGAAGCCTTGCAGAATCATAGCAAATAATACGAGTGCTATGACAGATGGGAGAGTAAACCCGATGAACGCTAAGATGCCTCCAATGATGCCGGCTCGCATGACGCCGATTCCGATCCCCACCTGGCTGCTGGCAGGGCCGGGCAGGAACTGGCATAAAGCGACCAGATCGGCATAGTTTTTTTCGTCCATCCATTTTCTTTTGCGGACATATTCAGCATGAAAATATCCCAAATGGGCGATCGGCCCTCCGAACGATGTCAATCCAAGCCTGGTTGAAACGAATAGAATTTCAAGCAGCGACCTCAAGCTTCGGTCCGCTTTATGCTTTGTCATGATTTCACTCCTCTATTCTTTAATTTCTTTAAACAGTTCATATGCTTTCAACCTTGCTTCCTTCAGTACGCTTGCTCCTTTTTCCGTAGTTGAGTAGTATTTTCTGATTTTCCCGTCCACATTCTGTTCTTCTTTTCGAAGAAGTCCGTCAGATTCCATTGAATGAAGGATCGGATACAGCGTTCCCGCACTGATGTTATATCCGTGCTCTTTCAATTCCTCAAGCATCCACAAGCCGAAAATCGGATGTTCGCTGGCGTGGTGCAAAATATGAATTTGAATAAATCCCAGAAATAGCTTTCGCAATACTTTATCTTCCAATACCGCACCCCCTTTAACGAAACTCAATATCGAAATCCGATATCGACAGTTTATAACGAAAGTGTAGCATCGGTTCTCTCTCTTTTCAAGGTCTTTTGCCCTTAAAAAAACAAGCCCAAACATGGGCTTGCCTGTTTCAAACATTTACGACTGATACTGTACACGATGAAGATTCGCAAAAATACCGCCGCGCTCAACCAGTTCATCATGTGTTCCTTCTTCTGCGATTCCGTTTTCTGTCACGACCACAATCCGGTCGGCATTGCGGATCGTAGCAAGTCTGTGAGCAATGACAAGCGTCGTCCTGTCTTTTGCGAGCTCTGTCAAAGCGTTTTGAATCACCTGCTCCGTCTCTGTGTCAAGTGCTGATGTGGCTTCGTCCAATATGAGAATCGGCGGATTTTTAAGAAACATCCTGGCGATTGCGATCCTTTGCTTTTGGCCCCCTGACAGCTTCAGCCCTCTTTCGCCGACTTGGGTCTCATAACCGTCCGGGAGCGACTCGATCAGCTGTTCTAAATGCGCCATTTTGGCGGCCCGCTGAATCTCTTCATCTGTCGCATCCAGTTTTCCGTAGGCGATGTTTTCGCGGAGCGTCCCCGTAAAAAGAAACACATCCTGCTGGACGATGCCGATTTGCGAACGGAGAGAACGTTTTGTCATGTCGCGAATATCGATGCCGTCAATTGTGATGGCTCCGCCGTCTATATCGTAAAAACGCGGAATCAGCGAGCTGATCGTCGTTTTGCCCGCTCCCGAAGGACCGACAAAAGCGACCGTTTCTCCGGCTGTAATTGACAGATCGACGCCTTGCAGGACAGGTTTATGTTTTTCATAGCCGAACGTCACATTCTTGAAGACGATGTTTCCTTCCAACAGCTGAACATCAATCGCATCTTTGCGGTCGACAATCTGCGGCTTTGTACCGATCAACTCCGTAAACCGCTTAAATCCTGCCATTCCTTTCGGATAAAGCTCCAAAATGGCGCTGATTTTATCAATCGGCTTAAACAACACGTTGACATAAAGAACAAACCCGACGAATTCCCCGTAGGACATATTCCCGGAAAAACTGAGCCAAGCTCCGTACACAAGCACTGCCAGAATCATCAGCCGCGTCATCAAAAAGGTCCCCGCAGTCGTGAGAGCCATCGTTTTGTAGCCTTTCAGCTTCGCCTTGCGGAACTTTTGATTGTTCTTTAAAAACCGGGAAATCTCAAAGCGTTCATTCGTAAAAGATTGAACGACGCGAACGCCTGAGACGCTGTCCTCAACCCTGGCGTTAACATCGGCGATTTCGCTGTACATCTGGCGCCAAGCGCGGTTCATCCTGATATTTGAATAAGTGATTAAAATAATCAATAACGGCACAAACAGAACAGCAACCAAGGCAAGCTTCACATTAATCGTCAGCATGATCCAAAATGCACCGAAAAAGGTCATCACGGCGATGAACAAATCCTCCGGTCCGTGATGGGCCAGCTCTCCGATATCAAACAGATCATTTGTGATGCGGCTGATGATATGTCCAGTTTTTGTATTGTCAAAGTATCGGAAAGATTGGCGCTGTACATGTTGGAAAAGCTCTTGGCGCATATCCGTTTCAATATTGATGCCGAGCTTATGCCCGAGATAATTGACAATGTATTGCAGGCCCGTGCTGAGCAAATAAATCAGTAAGAGGCCGATGCTTACCCAGACAATTTCAAGCCAGTCTCCCCCGGGAATCAGCGTATCGATGAACCACTGAACGACTAGGGGAAAAGCCAGCTCAAGCACTGCGACGATGATCGCACTGCTGAAATCGATGAAGAACAGACGTTTATGAGGTTTATAGTATGAAAAAAAGCGGCGTATCATAAGATGATGTGCACTCCTTTTGAGAATCTTTACGAGATTGATCGTATCACAGTTTGGCATCGGAAGTGCAAAAATTTTGAAAAATAATTGAAAATTATTCTCAAGTAGACTGTTTTATAAAGGAATTCCCGTTTCTTTTGCTCCCTGTGCAACAAGCTTAGCCATCTCATTTGCACCGAAATCGCAAAAATGGGTGTCATCCCTGGCTCCGTCCGGATAGTTGGGTTGTTCCCCCGGTTCAAGCCATAAAAACAGCTTTTTGGAAGCTTCCGGGCCCAGCGATTCAAGCAATTGACGGCTTTTGGAGGCGAGATCGATGAGCGGCACCCGAAGCTCTTCAGCAAGCTGTATCATCGCATCAGGATAGTCGCCGTGGGTATTTTTGAACCGGCCGTCGCTTTCAAATGATCTTCTCTGGACCGGTGTAATGAGGACCGGATTGGCTTTTTTTAACCGGGCGTCATCTATATACCGGCGCAAGTGCTGCTTGTAAGTCGTATATGGCTCTGTATAGCGATCATCCGGCTTTTGGTCGTTATGACCAAACTGGACAAACAAATAATCGCCGCTTTGGATCTGTGTCATGATTCGCTCCAGCCTGCCTTCTTCAATAAAGCTTTTTGAACTTCTCCCTGATGCCGCTTCATTGCGGATCAAAACACCGTCGCTTAAAAACGCGCCAATTTTCTGTCCCCAGCCTGCACGCGGCGCCCTGTCGCTATCATAATCGCAAACCGTTGAATCCCCGGCCAAAAACCACTGAACGTCTCTCATTATCCATCCCCCTCATTCCTTTTTGTTTTATATTAAAACGCCCCTCAAAGAACCGCAACCCAACATACATATTTGCCCATTTTGTTCTTTATACGACTCCTTTTTATAAAAAAGGCTATAAATTGATAAAAAACTATCAATTTATACTAATTTTTTTTAGAAATTTATCTAAAAATATTTACTTGGATGGTAAATGGTGATAGATTAAGTAAACAAGAAAAGGAATATAGTTGATCGCGATCTCGTTTCTACCTTTTCTTGAAAATAATAGGACGTCCTCTATTTTTTAACTTTAACATTGCATTTAGGAGGAACTTATCGATGCTTAAACGAAAATTCATTCGCAAAATCAGTGTTGCTCTATTAGCTTCTGCAGCATTGTTTTCATTTATCATTCCTACCCAAGGGGCAAATGCCCAAGAGGTGAAAACAAATCATTTTAGAGGACCGATCTTTTGTCCGCCGCCATTCAAGCCGTGGCCTAAGCCGCAGCCGCCTCAAAAACCGCAGCCGGATTATCCGCAACCGGATAACCCGACTCAGAAGCCTGTGCTTGAGGCAAAAACCATTAACAGCAATAAAGAGTGGTCAACTTCTGACATCGAAATTACTTATAAACCAAACACTTTTGTGGGTTCAAGCTATGTTGAATTTCATTTTCCATACCGTTTTCATGCAAGCACAAGAGATACACTAAATGGAAAAACACTTGACTATACACAAATTTTAAATGATGGACAAACGGTCCGAGTTCCCGTCTATGCTTTAAGCTCTTCTGAGTTCAAATTAGTGATGGTTCGGAAAACGCTCCCAAATGCAGGGACTCACAGAATTACTGCTGAACTTCAACAAAATGGAAAAAACATCAACCATGCTGAAACAACTTTGGAGATTGTTCCTCGTTAAATCAATGTTCGGCCTGCCGGCATCAATTTGCCGGCAGCTGTTCTGCTGTATTTCCCTTTACATATCATGCATTTTTTAAAAGTTTTTAGAATTTTCCTCAAAAAATATTTACTTGAATGGTAAACGGTGATAGATTGATGGGGCAGGAAAAGGAATATAGTAGATGATGAACTTATTTTTTCCTTTTTCATCTTTTTTAACAACATTCATTAGGAGGGGGAAGTACATGTTAAAACGTAAATTTATCGGTAAAATGGGAGTCGGGCTATTAACTTCGGCAGCATTGTTTTCTTTCATTCTTCCGACGGAGGAAGCGAGCGCCACTTTTTTCAGAAATGCTCCGACGCTTCATGTCGAAACGGTTGACAGCAACAAAGAGTGGACGACCTCAGACATTGAAGTCACTTACAAACCGAACTCTTTTGTCGGTGCAAGCTATGTTGAATTTAACTTTCCATACCGCTTCCATGCGAACACAAGAGATTCGCTGAACGGCAGAACACTGAACTATACACAAATTTTAAATGACGGGCAAACCGTCAGAGTGCCGGTTTATGCTTTCAGCTCTTCTGCGTTCAAACTGGTCATGGTTCGGAAAACGCTGCCAAACGCAGGAACCCACAGAGTCACTGCGGAGCTGCAAAAGTTTGGACGAAACTACAACCACGCTGAAGCTACAGTTGATATCCTGCCACGCTAAAACATTTCAGCCTGCCGGCAAAAGAACCGGCAGGCTTTTTTCATTTAAGCGCTGCCCGCCGAACCAGCATGTTAAAACAAGCGAGCGCGCTGATATTGCAAAACAGAATGACGACTGCCATCGGTAAAGCTGTATGGCTTCCGCCAATACCGACGAGCGGCGCCGCGGCAGCTCCTAAAATAAACGGAAGCAGTCCTAAAAGCGCAGATGCGCTTCCGGCCGATTTACCCTGGCTCTGCATCGCTAAGGATCCGCTGGTCGTCGTCACGATTCCGATGCAGGAAACCACGACAAACAGCGGAATTAAAATCAGAATCAGCGGTGCTTTGAAAAAGACAGAAACAAATAAAACAACGCTTGCGGTAAAAGACAGCAGCAAACCGCTCCGCAAAAGGGAAGCTTCGCCGAACCGACCGGCAAGCCTGCCCGTAATCTGGGCTGCGATAATGATGCCCAAGCCGTTTAATGCGAAACAAAAACTAAAGGCTTGCGCCGACAATTTGTAAATGTCCTGCAAAACAAACGGAGAGGCCGATATATAGCCGAACATCCCCGCTACGATCAGCCCTTGCGCCAAAGCGTATCCCATAAATGTGCGCTGGCCGAAGAGCCTTCCAAATGATACAAACGTCTCTTTGAACCCGCCTGCCGTGCGGTTTTCCGGAGACAGTGATTCTTTAACTCCGAATATCACGGACAAAATCATCAGCAAGCCAAAAAGGCCGATAATGAAAAATACGCCGTTCCAAGTCGTCCATTTCATCAGCTGGCCGCCCGCTACCGGGGATATGATAGGCGCAATCCCGTTAACCAGCATCAAGAGCGAAAAGAACTTTGTCAATTCTGTACCAGAATATAGATCACGGGCAATCGCGCGTGATATGACAATGCCGCCTGCACCCGCTGCACCTTGAATAAAGCGCATCGCAATCAAGACCCATACAGAGGATGTCATAGCACATAAAAATGAGGCCGCGGCAAAAACGGACAGCGAAACGATCAGCGGGAGCCTTCTTCCAAGGACATCGCTGAAAGGACCGATGACAATTTGGCCGATTGCCAGCCCCAGTAAACACGATGTTAAACTGAGCTGAACGACGGAAGCATTCGTATGTAAATCAGATGCCATCTGTGGAAGGCCGGGCAAATATAAATCGATCACAACCGGACCGATTCCCGATAAAATACCCAATATGACAGCGATCCATACCCTGTTCGGCTTAGCTTTTGACTGAGCCGCAAGATCTGCCTGGCTGTTAAGCGTACCCATTGGATCACTCCTTTTTTATATTTTGAAATACGCCCTCGAAACCTTTCAATGTATTGTACACCTTAAGCTATGAAGATAACAATTAGAAAAACCGGGCAAGCCCGGCTGATTAGTAAGATTCATATCTTTTAAAAACAAAAACGGTGCACATGAACAAAAGAAGCACAATTCCCAAAGACGAAAACACCATCCAGCCGAAAGCATTATCCCATGAACCATGCATGATAAAATAGTCAGCCTGGCTTTTCGCCTTATCAGGCATCCATTCGGTAAAACGGGGAAATAAGGAACCCGCCAGTGAAACGAAGGCGATGGAACTGATGCTCATGCCGGCAATCCCCCCGATATGACGAAACAGGGCACCGAAAAACATCGTGACCGACATGACAAATACAATCCATATACTGTACACGAATAAGCTAAATAAGAACCGGTCAAATTCAACCTTTCCGAATAGAAGGTTTGTATAATAAAAAGCTAACCCGTAGCTCACAGCAAACGAAACCAATACGAGCAGCACCTGCTGAAGCCACTTGCTGCCGATATACTGCAGCGGGCTGACAGGTCTCGCCATCACCAATGAAAGGGATCCTTGGTTTCGTTCGTGGACAATGCTGCCCATCACACTGAAAACGAAAATTGCAGTACCAATCGTGCCGAACTGGGACAAGGTGCTCGCCATCACCTCTTCACTTCCCGGCTTTGGTATGTCGATCACAGCTCCCTCAGGCAAATTCCCGGCCATATCGATAATCTGAGGCATATAATACAGGGTGAGCGGCTGAATCAAGCCCAGAAGGATCAAAATGACTGGCAGCCAAAGCAGCTTTCCGTCCCTCCAGCTTTCCGTCCATTCTTTTTGAAATAACATAAAAAATGAATTCATAGCCCCATCACCTTCAAATACATATCTTCCAAGGACATCGTTTTTTGTTCAAAACGAACAATCGATACTTGCCTGCTCAAGCATTCAGCTAACAGCCGGCGGCTGTCAGACCGATCTGTTAAATAAAATTCAGCTTGTGAAGGCTTATGATACACGACTTTGCTGACATAAGGCAGGTGTTCCAGCCATCCTTCAAGGCTCTCTTCAGCTGTCAGGATATAAGATGGCTTTAAATGCCGATTCTTCAATCTGTGAAGCGGACCTGACCATTTGACAGCCCCTTCTTTCAGCATGATCACTTGATCGCACACCTCTTCGGCATCATGCAGCACATGAGTCGAAAATAGAATTGTCATCTTCTTTTTTAATTCTTTCATCATATCAAGGACTTCGCGCCGCCCCGCCGGATCGAGCGCAGAAACAGGTTCATCCAAAATCAACAGGCTCGGCTCATGAACCAAAGCCTGCGCAAGCCCGAGCCTTTGCTTCATTCCTCCTGAAAAACCGCTGATTTTCCGGTCTTCTTCCTTTTCCAGACCGACATAGCGCAAAGCGGTTCGACTCTTTTCCAGGGCTTCACGACGTTTCATTTTAGAAAGTCTTGCAGCAAACACCATATATTCCAAAGCTGTCATCCATGAAAAAAACGCAGGATGCTGAGGCAAATATCCGATTTCCAGCCTGTTTATCGATTCCCTCCCCAAAAAGCGGATGCCTCCTGATGTAGGCGCCAATAAACCGGAAAGCATTTGCAATGTCGTCGTTTTTCCCGCTCCGTTCGGCCCGAGAAGGGCAACGCATTGCTGATATTCAAGGTCGAAGCTGACATTTCGGACAGCTTGGTGCTGCTGATACATTTTTGTTAAACCATTGACGGACAGCATCACACCCGCCTCCTCTCATATGTTTTTTTACCGATGATAAAGTAAGAGACGGGACCGACAAAACTGATCCCGAAAATGATCAAAATCCACATCCACTTTGGGCCATTCGTTTTCTCCTGTTTGATGCAATTGACCAATGCGGACACTGCTAAAATGAAATACAGAACAATGAAAGGAGCGAGCAGCGCCCAAGGTATATCTGTTTCAGTCATGATGACGGCCTCCTTTTCTTATGAAACGGCCTTACAACAAATAAATAATAGAATAATAAAGGCATCGGTGTTTGGATCAAGCCCCATATGCCCCAAAACCACGCATTGGCTCCTTTTTTCTTCGCATTAAGAAATAGAAAGATACTCTGCGCAAATAAAAGCGGTGAAATGTAAAGCAGCAGCATCAATTTTTCCTGAGTCATATCAAGATTCATTTAATCAGCCTCCCCGTCAGCCGCACGCCGCCTTTTTTCTAATAAGGCGAGCGCCGGCAGAAATATAAGCGCCGCACCCTGCACCATGATAAAAACAGCCGGCACTTGAACGGAAATCGTCAAGTAAGCCGATAAAATCACCAGCGCCATGACGATAAAACAAAGCAATTCCTTTTTGAGCGCCCGCTTGCGTTCTTGCTTAAACCGCGCTAAACGCTGATTCAGTTCAAATACTTGAGGAACCGGCGGCACAAAAGTATCATCCATTCTTTCGAGTTCGCGTTTCAACTGTGTAATCGTTTCTTTTTCGTCTCGGTCGTTCACTGTCCCCACTCCTTTCGAATCTTCTTTAATCCATGATGCACGCGCGATTTGACGGTACCTTCTTTTATTTTCAGCATGTTTGCCACTTCAGGATAAGTAAACCCGTAATAGTGCCTTAACAAGATTGGCATTCTGAACTCTGGCTCAAGAGCAGCAAAAAGCTCCAAGTATTCGCTCCATTCGTGGCCGTGAAGGGCAGACTTCCATTTCATTTTTCGCAAGGCTTCCTCTCCTGCTGCTTGCGTTTTGCGGTTTTCGCGTTTTTTCCGGCGCTGATGGTCGATAAACAGCCGGGAAGCAATTGAAATCAGCCATGTTGAAAATTTCGCGTTGCCTTGAAACTGATGAAGGCTGACATACGCTTTCAGCATCGTTTCCTGGACCAAGTCCTCTGTGAGATCTGGGTTCAGCGTTAATTTCAGAACATATTGATATACAAAAGGATAGTGAAGCTGAAACAGTATCGTAAAAGCCTCATCTTCCCCGTCTTTTGCCCGTATGATCAGTTCTTTTTCATCTGCTTGATCCACTAAAACGCCTACCCCCTTTCTTTTTGTCTCTGTATCTAGGACGACGGCTGCAAGCAAACCGTTCAATTGTATTTCAATAAGATAAAAAATCATCTTGTTTTCCGAGCGGGGTTTATGATGTACTGGAATTTAAAGGGGTGTGAGTAAAAAGGGATGGAACTGCAAAAACAAATCGTCTATGAAGAAAAACAAATTTTAAGGAAAGATCATATCATCTTTTGGGGTGCCGTCTTTTGTTTCTGGTTTGCTACATACATCTATGTCCCTGTTTTCGGATTATATTTAGACAACATCGGATTTTCATATTCAGCGATAGGAATAATACTCGGAAGCTACGGCGTCACCCAGATATTACTGCGGTTTCCGTTCGGCATCCTGTCAGATGTTCTTTCGCCGCTTAGAAAACAGCTGTTGATCAGCGGCTTTGCAATGTCTCTGTTGAGCTGCTGCATATTTCTGTTGTCCGATTCGTTCATCATGGTGATCACGGCCAGGCTGCTCGCCGGTATGACTGCGGCGATGTGGGTGATGGCAACCGTTTTATACTCGCAGTATTTCACAAAAGATCAATCGTCAAAAGCGATGGGCATCCTGCAGTTTTTAACGGTTCTCCCCCAATTTGTCAGCATGGCTGTCAGCGGATACCTCGTCCATTTGTTCGGCTGGATGTTTCCGTTTTGGATCGGTGTTGCCGTTTCGTGCATCGGGCTGATTCTGTCATTTTACATTAAAGATAACTGCCCCCGCCATACGGCCAAAGGGATGGCTTTGTCAGACTATGTTAAACAGACGTTGCGTCTTCCTAATTTAAAAGCGATTACAACATTATCGTTTTTAGCCCATGCCGTGCTATTTATGACCGTGTTCGGGTTCACGCCGATTTACGCGGAATCGGTCGGCATTGATGAGAAGCAGCTGATTTGGATTATGTGCGCTTTTTTTGTTCCGCAAACGCTGGCTTCCGTGTGGTGTATCTTTTACAAAGTAAAGGCCGCCGATGCACTGATATGGATATCTTATGTGATAACGGCTGTTTTCTTTTCCTTGCTGCCGTTTGCCGAGAACCTTTTCGCAGTGTGTGTGATCCACGCCGTGACAGGACTGACATTGGGGTTTATTTTTCCGCTTTTGGTCAGCAAAGTCGTCCAGCTTGGTACGCCTCAGCTCAAAATGTCTGTGATGGGTTTCTATCAATCTTTTTATGCGCTCGGTTTTTTTCTCGGACCGGTTGTGGCGGGAAAAACGGCTGAACTGTTCGGGCTGCGGGAGGTTTTTTGGTTTGCCGGGGCTTTGTCATTAGCAGGGGCAGGAGTGATGCTCGTTTCAAAGCAGTTTTCGATACGTACAAAAAGCAGGCGGGGATGATGCCTGCTTTTTGCCTTGCTCAATAAGATATTTTAGCAGAGCCGGCAGGATACCAATTGCCATTCTGCGCTTTTGCCCATCCGTAAACCATATCACCTGAATTGACCTTTTCTCTGATCAGCTCAAGCCTTTCGCTTGAGTTTGCCTCATACCTGCTTCCCGTTTTTGCCGGTATTTTCACAGATAAAATGTTGTCCTTTAATGTATCAGGCTCCTCATCAGTGCTTGTCCATGCGACTCTTTCATAATAAGTCTGATTAAACGGACTCTCCAATCCTTTAATATAAAAGCGGACTGTTTTGCCAACCACCTTGACATCTGTATAGGCCGTGCTGTAGGGATGAATCGATTCCTGAGAAATTGACTTTCCGTATGCCAAAATAGACGTTCCGCCAGCACCGCAAAGCATGATTCCCAACATGAAAACGACCGCTGCCAACTTTTTCAACATGAAAACTCCTCCTTTTTTTCAACTCTTTATACATGTTTAATTTTACCATATTTTCCGTTTGCTTCTTTGTTGTGGATTTGTACATTTGTTGAATATAGGGAAATATTGGTAAAAGGGAGTAAGCGGGGATAAGCTTCTTTTGCTCGTTATTTTCTCGACAAATTGGAGCGAACACCCTAAACCTCTTTCTGTATTCTTCTTTTTCCTCCACTGCTGAACCGATTGTCTCCATTATTCCAAAATAAAAAGGATACGCTGAAGCGCATCCATATCTTAATATCAGTTTGAATAGATAATGAAGATCCTTTAATAAGGATCTTCACTATGGCCTTTTTCTTCCGCCTGTCTCGGCGCATCTTCGGCGCCTTCTGCCCCGATCGGCTCCCGGCTGGATGTATTTTGGCTGGAAGCGTTTTTTAATCCTTCTTCGACCCTGCTGCCATATTCCTTGTCGCATTGCTTGAGCATCTCGATCATTTTCGTTTGAATTCTTTGATCGCAGGGGGCAAGTGTATTGACCAGATTCGTAATCAGCTCGTCCTTTTCCCAGTCTTCGAAATGCCTGTACGTGTCCCCGGCCTGCTTGAAATTATTCTGCCTTTCGATACTTTCGCGCACCAGATTTCCTTCGACATGCGGTGTATATTCTTTGCCGTCCTGCTTCGCTTCTTTCAGCCCGTTGATAGTTGAAGGTTCATAGTTGATGTGCGGGCTTTGATTTTTGCCTAAGTCGACCTTGTACTGCATCTGGCCGCCCCGCTGATTGGTTGCCACCCTTTTTTTCGGCGCATTGATCGGCAGCTGCAGATAGTTGGCCCCTACCCTGTATCGCTGTGTATCAGAGTAGGAAAACGTACGTCCCTGAAGCATTTTGTCATCGGAAAAATCAAGTCCGTCGACAAGAACCCCTGTTCCAAATGCCGCTTGCTCGACTTCTGTAAAGTAGTCTTCGGGATTTTTGTTTAATACCATTTTGCCGACAGGAAGCCAAGGAAATTGCTCCTCAGGCCATAGCTTCGTATCGTCAAGCGGATCAAAATCGAGTTCAGGATGCTCATCATCGCTCATGATTTGAACGAACAACTCCCACTCGGGATAGTCTCCCCGCTCAATCGCTTCGTATAAATCCTGTGTAGCGTGATTGAAGTTCTTCGCCTGAATTTCTTCCGCCTCTTTTTGCGTCAAGTTTTTTATGCCCTGCTTCGGTTCCCAGTGATACTTCACAAGGACGGCTTCTCCTTCTTGGTTTACCCATTTGTACGTGTTGACACCGGACCCCTGCATCTGCCGGTAGTTTGCCGGAATGCCCCAAGGAGAAAACAAAAATGTGATCATGTGCATGGCTTCAGGCGTGTTGGAAATGAAGTCAAAGATTCTTTCGCCATCCTGCAAATTCGTAACCGGGTCCGGCTTAAATGCATGGATTAAATCAGGAAACTTCACCGCATCGCGGATAAAGAAGATCTTCAAGTTGTTTCCGACTAGATCCCAGTTCCCGTCCTCCGTGTAAAACTTAACGGCAAATCCGCGGGGATCGCGAAGCGTTTCCGGTGAAGATATCCCGTGGGTCACCGTCGAAAAACGGACAAACACCGGGGTTCTCTTCCCTTTTTCCTGAAACAGTTTTGCTCTCGTATATTTTGAGACCGGCTCATCGCCTGCTGTTCCATAAGCTTCAAAATAGCCGTGCGCTCCGGCCCCCCTGGCATGGACGACCCGTTCGGGAACCCTCTCCCTGTCAAAGTGGCTGATCTTCTCCAAGAAATCATAGTTCTCCAATGTGGAAGGCCCCCGGTTGCCCACGGTCCTGATATGCTGATTGTTTGTGATCGGGTGGCCCTGCCGGTTCGTTAACGTCTCATCCGTCTCCATGTCAGATTTCTGCTCGTTTGAATGCTGATCCATCTCCGTACCTCCTTTATTTGGAATTAATAATAACTTATCCCAAATGAAGGGAGTTATTCAGTTTTAATATATTTAATCAACGATAATGAATTTTTCTTTATAATTATTATAAATAAATATTGTTTTTTTCTTGAGAAATGTTATCATTGTTTTATAATTAAAATTTACGCGAGGTGATCCTTTGATGACGACAAATAAAAACAACCTAACAACCAGCTGGGGCGCTCCCGTTGGAGACAACCAAAACTCAATGACAGCTGGTTCACGCGGACCGACGCTGATTCAGGACGTCCACTTGCTCGAAAAGCTCGCCCACTTCAACAGAGAGCGTGTGCCTGAACGAGTTGTGCATGCAAAAGGCGCCGGTGCGCACGGTTACTTTGAAGTCACAAATGACGTTTCCAAATATACAAAAGCCAAATTTTTATCAGAAGTCGGAAAACGCACACCGTTATTCGTCCGTTTTTCCACTGTTGCAGGCGAAAACGGTTCAGCCGATTCCGTCCGCGACCCGCGCGGATTTGCTGTTAAATTTTATACAGAGGAAGGGAACTATGATCTCGTCGGAAACAACACACCTGTTTTCTTTATTCGCGATGCGATTAAATTCCCTGATTTCATTCATACACAAAAGCGCCATCCGGTCACACATTTGAAAAACCCGGATGCCGTATGGGATTTTTGGTCATTGTCTCCAGAGTCCCTTCACCAGGTGACCATCCTGATGTCTGACAGAGGCATCCCCGCCACTTACCGGCACATGCACGGTTTCGGTTCCCACACATTCAAATGGGTGAATGCCGAAGGAGAAGGCGTCTGGATCAAATACCACTTCAAAACAGAACAAGGCATTAAAAACCTGACCGAAGAAGTGGGGACAAAGATTGCAGGTGAAAACCCCGATTATCATACACAGGACTTGTATGAGGCGATTGAAAAAGGAGACTTCCCGGCATGGAAGCTGTACGTTCAAATCATGCCGCTGGAGGATGCGGATACGTACCGTTTTGATCCGTTCGATGTTACAAAAGTATGGTCGCAAAAAGATTATCCGCTGATTGAATTCGGCCGCATGGTTCTAAACCGCAATCCGGAAAACTATTTCGCAGAGGTTGAACAAGCTACATTCTCCCCTGGAACATTGGTGCCCGGCATTGAACCGTCTCCCGACAAAATGCTCCAGGGACGCCTGTTCGCATATGCGGATGCGCACCGCTACCGCGTCGGCGCAAACCATAACAGCCTGCCGATCAACCGTCCGAAAGCGGACGTCCATAATTATCAAAGAGACGGACAAATGCGCTTTGATTCAAACGGCGGGGGCTCTGTCTACTATGAACCGAACAGCTTCGGAGGCCCTCAGGAATCTCCTGAAAACAAAACAACGGCTTATCCGGTGTCTGGTTCGGCGGACAGCACTTCTTACGACCATAACGACCACTACACACAGGCTGGCGATCTTTACCGCCTCTTGAGCGAAGAAGAGCGGACTCGTCTTGTCAGCAATATCGTAGGTTCGATGAAGCAGGTGACAAAAGACGAAATCAAGCTTCGGCAAATTCAGCATTTCTATAAAGCAGATCCGGAGTACGGCACACGAGTTGCCGAAGGATTGGGCTTGTCCGTTCCGCAGGAAGTTTAAGGCTAAATCACAATCATTCTCAATGAATATTCTCATTTTCTCAGGTACAGGCACCCGTCTTCTTAAGCATGCGGGTGCCTGACCTTAATCAAAGAACGACAGGGGATGTTACGTGTGGAAGACGAACAGCTCGTCCCTTTCTTAAAGAAGCGGGGTTTACGAATAACGGCTCAGCGCGTCCTGATTTTAAAAACGATTGCTTCTCTGGGCGGCCACCCATCGGCGGAAGACATTCACCGGGAATTGCCGTACATGAGTCTCCCGACAATCTACAGCAACTTGAAATTATTTGTGAAGCTCGGCATTTTAAAAGAGCTGTCCCACGGAGACGCAAAAAGCAAATATGAATTATTTACATCAGAGCACTATCATGTTGTCTGTAAATCATGCGGAAAAATCGCTGATCTGGACTATCCTCACCTCAAAGAGGTTGAGCATGCAGCAGCACAATTGACGAACTTTAAAGTGAACTCGCATTATTTAGGGATTTACGGAATCTGTACAACATGCCAAGAACAGCAGCAGAGGTGAAGACATATGAACCGAAAAAAAGTCGGCCTGTTAGTCATGGCATACGGAACCCCTTATCAGGAAGAAGATATCATTCCGTATTACACGCATATCCGTCATGGAAAACGGCCGTCCGATGATATGATTGAAGACTTGAAAAAACGCTACAAGCATATCGGCGGAATCTCTCCGCTCGCGGAAATTACGCTCGCTCAGGCAAAAGAGCTGGAAAAAACGTTGAACGAGCGCCAAGATGAGGTCGAATACGTGATGTATCTCGGCTTAAAACACATCTCTCCGTTTATCGAGGATGCGGTTGAACAAATGAAAAAAGACCAAATTGAAGCGGCCGTTTCCGTCGTCTTAGCTCCCCACTATTCCACCTTCAGTACCGAAGTATACAATCGGCGCGCCAAACAGGCCGCAGCAGCAATCGGCGGCTCCCGGATCGCATCGATTGACGAATGGTACCAGGAAGAAGGCTTTATTCGCTATTGGTCTGAAGAAATCGGCAGCATTTTAAACGGCATGTCTGAAAAAGAACGAAAAAAAGCGGTTCTTGTATGCTCAGCACACAGCCTGCCGGAAAAAATCAAGGAGCATGGAGATCCATACCCGGATCAACTCGAGAAAACGGCCCAACTAATCGGAGAACAACTGTCGTTTGACCAGATCGCCGTAGGCTGGCAAAGTGAGGGCAACACACCCGATCCGTGGCTTGGTCCGGATGTCCAAGACTTAACAAAAGAACTGTATCAGGAAGGCTTCCGGTCATTTATTTACGCACCGGTCGGATTTGTCTCTGACCACTTGGAAGTGCTGTATGACAACGACTATGAGTGTAAAGCGGTTACGGACGAGCTTGGCGCAAGCTATCACCGTCCGCCTATGCCGAACACCGATCCGCGCTTCATCGATACGCTTGCCGCAGTCGTTGAGCGAACATACAACAGCACAGAACAGGAGAAAGCGGGACTGTAAATCGCTCCGAAAAATGAAAAACTGAAGAAAACATGATTTAGAAGCAGAATCTATGGCTATTCATTTCCATAGATTCTTTTTTTTGCACCATTATGATGAAAGACCTTCAACTAAAAATGCGCTTATTCTCAGATTCGTGTCATTTGGCATAATCACCAGCTTATGCGCAAATCCAACTCACATCATGATTATTCAGATTATTCAGAAACGTATGCTATGCTCTCTCTGATTCCAATAAAAGGGAGGGATCATCAGTGTCCATCACTTGGCATCCGCCGTAATTGTAAGCGCTTCCTATATAGCGGCGGAATGAAAAAAGAATAGGAGGAATGAATGTGAAGAAATTAATCAGCATCATCTTTATCTTTGTATTAGGGGTTATCGGGTCTTTGACAGCGGCGGTTTCGGCAGAAGCAGCTTCTTCGTTAAGCTCGGGCAAAGTAAATCCGCTTGCCGATTTCAGCTTAAAAGGCTTCGCGACACTAAACGGCGGAACAACAGGCGGAGAAGGCGGTCAGACGGTAACCGTAACAACGGGAGATCAGCTCATTGCGGCATTAAAAAATAAGAATGCAAATACGCCATTAAAAATTTATGTCAACGGCACCATTACAACCTCAAATACATCTACATCAAAGATTGACGTCAAAGACGTGTCAAACGTATCGATTGTCGGGTCAGGGACCAAAGGCGAACTCAAAGGCATCGGCATTAAAGTATGGCGCGCCAACAACATCATCATCCGCAACTTAAAAATTCACAAAGTAGCTTCCGGCGATAAAGACGCGATCGGCATTGAAGGCCCTTCTAAAAACATTTGGGTTGATCATAACGAGCTTTACCACAGCCTGAACGTTGACAAAGATTACTATGACGGATTATTTGACGTCAAAAGAGACGCCGAATATATTACATTCTCTTGGAACTATGTGCACGATGGCTGGAAATCCATGCTGATGGGCTCATCGGACAGCGACAATTACAACCGGACGATTACATTCCACCATAACTGGTTCGAAAATCTGAATTCGCGGGTGCCGTCATTCCGTTTCGGAGAGGGCCACATTTACAACAACTATTTCAATAAGATCATCGACAGCGGAATTAATTCGAGAATGGGCGCACGTATCAAAATTGAGAACAACCTTTTTGAAAACGCCAAAGATCCAATTGTCTCTTGGTACAGCAGTTCACCAGGCTATTGGCATGTATCCAACAACAAATTTATAAACTCCAGGGGCAGCATGCCGACTACCTCTACTACAACCTATAATCCGCCATACAGCTACTCACTCGACAATGTCGACAATGTAAAATCAATCATCAAACAAAATGCCGGAGTCGGCAAAGTCAATCCATAAACTTTGAGGTGAAACGTTCGGAGGCATTCCGAGCGTTTCACTCATTTCCATCCTCATACGCTTTCCAAACCGTAGGCAGCAGATCGGAAAGTTCATGTGCGAGAAGCGTATGGGCCGATCTGGTCTTTGTCCATGCATCAGCACATGCGCCATGCAGGTGGACAGCATTCAACACCGCTTCTCTCGGATTCTCATGACAGCACAGCATTCCGAGAAGCATCCCGGTTAACGTATCTCCGGTTCCTCCCTTTGCCAGCGCCCCGTTTCCCGTTACATTCCTCCAGCACTTGCCATCCGGGAAAGCAATGATCGTTTCATTGCCTTTCAATACAAGAGTAACACCGTGTTCCTCTGCATAATCTCGAGCATAACCGGCCCGGTTCGTCTCAATTTCTTGAATGGACAAGCCTGTCATTTTCGAAAATTCCCCCGGATGCGGCGTTAATATCACCGGTGCTTCCCTTTCTTGATACGTTCGTTTTGAAAGAGCACCCGCATCAAGGACAACCGGGCAGTCTTTCGTCAATACATTCCGGACCGCTTGCTCAGTCATTTGCGAAGGCGGCAGCCCCGGCCCGATCGCAATCGCCCGGTAAGGTTCGGCAATCTCGCCGGACGCCGCCTTTTCTAAGCCGTCCCGCCAATACGTCGCTTCAGGGAGAACGGGGACGATCAACGGAATGGCACTTCCGCACGTTCCGATGACAAGCTTTCCAAGACCGCTCCGCATCGCCCCAATTCCTGCAAGGAGAGCCGCTCCCGGCATATCATCGCTTCCCGCGAGCAAAAGGCCGGTTCCATAAGTTCCTTTATGACTTCCATTCCCCCTTTTCGGCAATGAGCCCTTCACACAGTCTTTCGTCCATATCGGCAATTGTTCTGCAGACATCCCGGATCACACCTTTCAATACAAAGTTTAAACAAACGTTTAATTAAATACTAACTGAATCATACCCTTCACCGCTCTTTAACATGCAAAATAAAAGCAGTTGATGAGCGGGCCATATAAAAAAAGACAGCTTCTCGACTTGAAGCTGTCTTTTGCGGTTTTCTACTAAGAAAGCCGGCCGACAGGCGCATCCAGACGATAAAGTCTTGAATAGCGCGGATTGTTTTCCAAAAGCTGCTGATGGCTCCCTGCCATTGCAAGCTTCCCTTTGTCTAAAAACAGAATCCGGTCGGCCGCTTCGGCTCCTGCCAAATGGTGTGTAATCCATAGAACCGTCTTTCCATCAAGCACTTGAAACATCGTTGATAGAAGCTCTTTCTCTGTTTTAGGATCAAGACCTATAGTCGGTTCATCCAATACAACGATTGGCGCATTCTGCAGCAGAATCCGCGCCAATGCAATCCGCTGACGTTCTCCGCCTGAAAAACGAATGCCCGTTTCCTGAACAGATGTATGATATCCTTCGGGTAGAGACTGAATATAATCGTGAAGCTTCACCTGGCGCGCCGCCCAATACACGTCCTCATCGCTCGCGTCAGGGTTTCCGAGCCTGATATTATTCAAAACCGTCGTATCAAACAGATGCGGCTGCTGATTAAAAACGGAGACTGCGCGTGAGATTTCTCCCTGAAGAGACTGCACAGAAATGCCGTTCAATGTAATGTTTCCTTTAGAAGGAGCGAGCGCCCCTTGTATTAACGACAAGATCGTCGATTTACCAGCGCCGCTCGGCCCGAGCAAAGCGGTCTTTTCCCCCTGCTTTAATATAAATGAAACACCGTCCAACACCGGATGGCCTTCTTCATAAGAAAAACAAACATCTTCAAAGCGAAGCGTGACATCGTCCAAACCTACAGCCTCCGCCCGTTCCTGCTGAACAGCGCCTCCAATTTCTTCCCTTTTCGGCGGCTCAAGCCCGTCCATTCTTTCTAAAGAATCCTGATACTCAGGGATTGACGCCGCTGCGTCTGAAAGCGGAAAGAAAGCTTCTGTCAAAGGAAACACAACAAGGACAAACGCTGCAATAAACACAGGAGCCAGGGCGCCTTCCGCGCTTTGTCCGCCCGCCCATATTAACATCAGAAGAACAAGTCCTGCCGCCAGGCATTGCATGGCAAAGTCCCTCCAACGACTGAAGCGCATCCGTTTCTTTTCGATCGCCAGCCATTCCTGCTCTGCCGCTTCATACGCATGGACGAAGTCGTTTTGCCGGCCGCTGAACACCCAGTCGCTCACGCCCATGACCGCGTCTGTCAGCTGACGGTACAAGAGGCTTCGTCCTCTTTTCAGCGCAACATTTTTCGCCCTTGTCACAAGCAGGGAAACAAGCGGAACAAGAAACACGAAAACCGCTGCATAGATCGCGATCAGCCCTGCAAAAGGCCATGAAAAAAAGCCAATAGCAGTGATGAATACGCCATATAAAAGAAGCGCCGACAGCCCGGGAAATACCGTTCTCAAATACATGTCCTGCAAATGCTCAACATCGTCGGCCAAAATGCCGAGCATATCCCCCGTCCGAAAGCGTTCACGCCATTTTAAAGCTTGAGGTTCCAGCATCCTGTAAAGCCTGACGCGCATATCGGATAAAATTTTCAAGATGATATGGTGTCCGGTCAATCGCTCAACATAGCGCGACACCGAGCGCAGAATCCCGAAGGTGCGGACCGCTACGATCGGGACATAAATCATCAAAACATTTTCCGGACGCGTAGCCGCTTTGGATATTAAATAACCGGAGGTAAACATGAGAGCTGCAGCCGAGCATGCCGTCAATCCGCCAAGCAACACGACAATGATCAAAAGCCTTATATTTTTCTTGATATAGGGCAGAATCCACCCGTCTTCATTGTTCATGATGCACCTCCAAACGACTGCGCCTGCACAAGCTCGTAATAAACGCCCCGCTTTTCAATCAATTCTTGATGTGTACCGGTTTCAGCCACCTGTCCATTCTTCAGCACGATAATTTCATCCATATCAAGCATCCAGTGAAGACGATGAGTTGCCATAAAAACCAGCTTGTCTTCAAACAATTTCAGCATCGTTTTTTTCAATTCGTATTCTGTTTCGATATCCAAGTGAGCGGTCGGCTCATCTAAAAGGAGAATCGGACGGTTGCCTAGGAAAGCCCGGGCAACGGCTGTGCGCTGCGCCTGTCCGCCGCTTAATGCCCTCCCGCCTTCACCGATCCGCTCCTCTAAGCCGGACGGAAGCTGATCAATCAGCTCCGTCAGCCCGGCGGCTCTTGCTGCCTGTTCAACTTCTTCGTCAGAAGCGCCGGGATGATAAAAACGGATATTGGCTCCGAGCGTATCCGGAAAGATATAGGGATGCTGCGGAATATACAGGAGCTGATTTTGCCAGCTGTCTGTCTGCAAATGCGTCCTCTCTTTTCCCCCGACTTTGATCACGCCGCTTTTCGTTTCCAAGAAACCGCCGAGCACATCGATAAGCGTAGATTTTCCGGCACCGCTTTCTCCGATGATTCCGATTTTTTTCTTTCCTTTAAACGATAGAGAAATGCCGGATAATGAGGAGTTTTCCTCCTCATCATGCCGCACCTCTACATCCTTGAACTCGATTTGATCGTTGTCTGACCATCGCTCAAGATCCAAAGGCGCCTCATCCTTGAAACCGGGCGACTCCAATATCGCCTTGATCGCTTTACCGGCTTCCCGTCCGTTCAACGTAGCATGATAGTCATTGCCGACTTCCCGGACAGGGAGAAAAAACTCAGGCGCAAGAATCAGAATGGCTAGCGCCGGCTCCAGTATGATAGTGCCGTCAACAAGACCGAGACCGAGAAAAACGGCTACGGTTGCCACGGACAGCATGGTGAAAAAATCCAGTGCAAACGAAGACAGAAAGGCAATTTTAAGCGTGCCCATCGTCGCTTTCCTGTACCGTTCGCTCACATGAAAAATATTCTTCGTATGTGAACGGCTCATGCCCAGCACTTTCAATGTTTCCAGGCCGCGCAAGGAATCAGTAAAATGATTTGAAAGCATCTCATACGTCTTCCACTGGCTGTCCGCTTTTCTCTTTGCCGCATAGCCGAGAAGGATCATAAATGCGATTAAAATCGGCAGCGTAATCATTAAGACTGCAGCGGAGGATGTGTCTTTAAAAAAGACATAACAGACAACCGCCGGCGGTATAACAGCCATGCTGATCATTTTTGGCAAAAACAGCTCCAAATAGCGGCGAAACTGCGCAATTCCTTCCATCGCGAGTGTGACGACGTGACCTGTTCCTTCTTTTCTCGCCAGTCCGGGGCCGGATTGGAAAAGCTTCTCCAAAAACTTTTTCCGCAGGTCGGCCCCCGTCTTGGCGGCATAATCAAAAATCAGCCTTTGCCTGACAAGGGTCACGGCATGGCGGAATAAAAAAGCGGCGGTAAATAAGATGATCAGCGGAACAAGCGAACCGACCCGCTCGCCGTTAAAAAGGCGGGTCACCGCTTCAGCAAGCCATTCGGCCTGCATGATAATAGCTGCGCCCTGCATGCATGTCAGTACGGTGAGTGCTGCAAGAATTCGCTTCATTCCTTTATATTGCAAAAGATCTTTTCCCATTAATAAATCATTGGCTCCTTACTGCTGACCCGTTTTCGAAAAACATAGTAGCTCCAGATCTGATAGCCCAGCACGAACGGAAGCAGTGACAGCGCGACGATCGTCATCACTTTTAAAGAATAGTCTCCTGATGAAGCATTATAAACCGTTAAATCATATGCGCTTTTGACCGAGCTGATCATGACGCGCGGGAACAGCGCAGTGAAAATCGTCGCCACTGTGAGGGCGATCCCAGCCCCTGTCATAGCAAATGTCCAGCCGTCGCGTTTTTGTTTCATAAATACGATCGACAGCACATAACAAACGACAATCAGAGCCGCAAGAGGTATCGTCACATGTCCCCTGCCCGTGAACAAGTCCGTTTCAAAAATGGATAAAGCAACAAAGGCAACAAGCGCCGCCAAAACGGCGAATACGACTTTTTTAGCCAGCTGTCTTGCCCGGTCGCGCAAATCGGCTTCCGTTCTCAACGTAATAAAGATCAGGCCGTGCAGCAGGCAGAGAAGTGTAACGGTGACTCCCCCTGTTACGGAATAGACGTTCACATAGTCAGTAAAACCGGCGTGCAGATTCATATCGGCATCAATCGGCATACCGCGCAAAATACTGGTAAATAAAACACCGAACAAAAACGGGGGCAGAATGCTGCCGAAGAATACGACCCAATCCCATGTTTTCTTCCATTTTGCGGTTTCGACTTTCCCTCTAAATTCAAACGCGACTCCGCGTCCGATCAATGCAAGAAGAACAAAGACAAACGGAATGTAATATCCGCTGAACATCGTGGCATACCAGTTTGGAAAAGCCGCGAAAATCGCGCCTCCCCCAGTCAGCAGCCAGACTTCATTGGCATCCCAGAAAGGGCCGATCGTATTGATCATCACCCTCCGTTCAAGCTCGTTGCGCCCGAGAAACCGGGTCGCCATTCCGACGCCGAAATCAAAACCTTCAAGAAAGAAAAAACCGATGAACAGCACAGCGACTAATATAAACCAAAGTTCATTAAGAGATACCATGGTAAACCTCCTGATCAAACGGGTCTGTCGATACGGAATCGTCATGATGGTGGTCATGGTGTGCAGCCCCTTTTTTAATCTCCCGCACAAACAAGTAGACAAGAACGAGCGCCAGTACAAGATAAATCGCTGTAAACGCGATGACGGAAAACAGCAGCATTCCCGCTGATACGTTCGGCGACACGGACTGCGCCGTTGTCAAAATACCGAACACCGTCCACGGCTGGCGTCCGATTTCAGTCATGATCCACCCCGCCGTATTTGCAATGAATGGAAAGGCGATTAAAGCCACCATCGTCCGCAAAAACCATTTGCTTGTTTCAAGTCTTTTACGGAAGCTGAGATAGAGGCCAGTCAAAGCGGCAACGATCATTAAAAGTCCTGAACCGGCCATGATTCTGAAGCTCCAGAACGTCGTTTTCACCGGCGGAATATAATTTCCTTCTCCGTATTTTTCTTCATATTGCTTTTGCAGCGTCTTCATTCCGGGCACATCGCCGCTGAATTGTTTATAAGCCAAATAGCTGAGCGCATACGGGATGCTGAGCTCTGATTTGTTTTCCTGCTTGTCCGCGTCAATGTTCGCAAGCACCGTCCAAGCTGCAGGATCGCCGCTGTCATCCCAAAGCGCTTCGCTGGCAGCCATTTTCATCGGCTGGCTCTTCATCAGATGCTGGGCCTGCTCATGTCCGCTGAACGCTACGCCGATGCCGGAAACAAGCGCCACAATCATCGCGATTTGAAAGGATTTTTTAAAAAAGAGCAATTCCTGTTTTTTCAGCATTTTATACGCGCTGACACCGGCAATGAAAAACGCTCCGGTGGCAAGCGCACCGAAAATGACGTGCGGAAATTCAACCCATAGCTGCGGATTTTTAATAATCGCAAAGAAATCGGTCATTTCCGCGCGGCCGTTTTTGATCGCGAATCCGACAGGCTCCTGCATAAACGAGTTGGCCGCTAAAATCCAAAACGCCGACATGATCGTTCCAAGCGAAACAAGCCAGATGGACAGCAAATGAATCTTCTTCGGAAGCCGGTCCCAGCCAAATATCCACAAACCGATAAACGTCGATTCCATAAAGAAAGCAAGCAGCGCCTCCACCGCGAGCGGAGCGCCGAATACATCACCGACAAAGCGGGAGTACTCCGACCAGTTCATTCCGAACTGAAATTCCTGTAGAATCCCGGTGACCACACCGACTGCAAAATTAATTAAAAATAAGTGCCCCCAAAATTTAGCCATCGTTCTGTAAATGTCTTTTTTCTTTACGACGTATAGAGTTTCCATTAAAGCAACCATAAAGACAAGCCCGATTGACATCGGCACAAAAATAAAGTGAAAGATCGTTGTTGAAGCAAATTGAAATCTTGCCAAAATGAGTTCGTCCACTGTTCCAGTCTCCTCCTCTTTGTTCTAGCCGGACCGTTGCCGAATGGCATCACCCTTGCTCAAAGTTTCACATGAATCTTATGAATATGATCACAGACAAAAGGGTGACCTTGGCCCACATTGATGTTCCGTTATTATCCGGATGGTTATTTATACCTGTACTTTACCGCGAATCCCTTCTTAAATAAAGTACATATTCCCTAATTTATGGATGTCATTGTGACAATTATCCGAAGAAATTATAGCTATTTTGTGACACTGTGGTTAACAAGAACTAAATCAGCATGAGAAAA
This sequence comes from Bacillus paralicheniformis, assembly GCF_001042485.2. Taxonomy (GTDB): domain Bacteria; phylum Bacillota; class Bacilli; order Bacillales; family Bacillaceae; genus Bacillus; species Bacillus paralicheniformis. The sequence goes on along the minus strand of NZ_LBMN02000004.1, from coordinate 259,952 downwards.
ATGCCCCTCATTCCCGCGGAGCATTTCGTCATTCAACGATTGCGATTCTCTGCGCAAAGCCTTGCGGATCAAAAGAATACCGTTATATGCAATCAAACAAATTCGGCGCTTTCCTTCAGCTTGAAAACGCCTGACGGAAAGTCCTGCTATTTTGTCCAATCTGTGAAATCTTCCCTCAGCCTTTTGCGCACGTCCTTCATCTATGCCTTCATGCAGCACTTGCTGATTACACTGCGCATTTACCTGCTTGCTGCCGTATCCCTCCCTGTCGAGCTATTTTTGAAACATCGCTCCCTCAGGCTTTTACGAATGGATGGAATATTTATTACTTGAAAATAAACAATAACGATACCCTGTTTATTCTATGAAAATCGAACCATACATTTGTTCAAACAAAATACACAAAATTTGTGAAATGTTTCACAATATCCTGCTATACTTAGTTTGTATTTATGATAGATACTTCTTAAGTAAACACTTGATGGTGGTGGAAAACATGGAATCAAAATCACTTGTTCTAGTCGAAGAGCTTGCCTTAAAAAAGCAAAGCATCTTTATGCAAAGCCCGCTTCGTTATCTTTTACGAGCTATGCTGGCCAGTATGTTTATCGGGTTCGGAGTCATTGTAGCGTTTAAAACGGGGAATCTATTTTATGTTGAACATTCTCCGTTCACATATCCAATTGCAGCAATCACATTCGGGGGCGCCATCATTCTGATCGTCTATGGCGGAGGAGATTTATTTACGGGAAATACATTTTATTATACATTGGCTGCGCTTCGTAAAAAAATGCGTTGGCCCGCTGTTATCAAGCTGTGGATGTTCAGCTATGCAGGAAATTTAATGGGCGCCGTGTTTTTCGCAGGCCTCATCTTTGCGACCGGTTTATTTAAGGATCCTTCTTCCACCGGCTTTATACTTAGCGTGGCGGAACATAAAATGAATACGCCGGTGACCGAATTGTTTTTCAAAGCGATTTTGTGTAACTGGCTAGTCTGCCTTGCGTTCTTTGTTCCGATGGCGCAAAAAGGAGACGGAGCGAAAATGTTCTCTATGATGCTGTTTGTTTTTACTTTCTTTATTTCCGGTTATGAACACAGCATCGCGAACATGGCCACTTTTGCCGTCTCTCTGGTCACCGAGCATCCGGATACGATTTCGATTGCAGGCGCAATCCATAACTTGATTCCGGTAACCCTCGGGAACCTGATCGGAGGCGCGTTTATGATGGGCTTCATGTACCACTATGCAAACAAGCCGGGCGGTGAAGAAATCATCAAATAAAAAGATTGTCCATTTTTAAAGGATTCTAAATATGCAGGTTCCCTTCATAAAATCGTGGTAACTTTAAAAATGGAGGTTCAGCAGATGCAAAGTTTTCATTCGCTTTGCCAGCAGTTTGGACATATTTTAAATTGGGAGCCGCACATTGAACACGGTGTCTGTTCTGTCAGCATCAAACGGAATTTGCGCGTCACGATTCAAGGAAGGCCAAGCCGTGGAGTCGGCATGGAAGAAGTCATGTTCGAGTCGCTCGATCAAAACGGAATCGCCTTGAATATGGCCGAAGTTGCCATTTTGCCTGAAGAAATTCCGTTGTTTACAAAAAAGCTTGTCGATCAAGGCATCATCATCAGCGCTCTCCACAATCATTGGATTTTTACAAAACCGAATATTTTATATATTCATTTTCAATCTGTAGAACCGCCGTTAACATTCGCAAGAAAAACAGCTGCCGCTTTATCCGTATTGCGATAAAGCAGCAGCTGTTTTCTTTATCCGTTCATTTTTCCCATTTCTGAAAGTGCGACCCTTTCGACTGCTTTGGCCACAATCTCGTGAACATCAGGATTCAGCGGATCAGGCACAAGATCGCCTTGTTTTGTGCAGGATGCGATCGCTTCGGCGGCCGCGACCAGCATTGGGTGGCTGATCGATTCCGCTCCGGCATTTAACACGCCCCTGAAAATACCGGGGAACCCCAGCACATTGTTGACAGACCGTCCATCCGCAGCGTAGGCTGCCCCGGCCTCAAGCGCATCCTCAGGCTCAATCTCCGGCTTCGGATTGGACAGAGCCAAAATCACCTGGCCTTCCCGAACCCATTTCTTATTGATCAATCCCGGAACGCCGGTTGTCGCGACGATGATATCGCAGCTTTCCATCAATTCTTCGATGCTTTCAGCCGCATGGCCGCCATAGTTCTCTAAACGCGCCATCGCCTCAAGCGATTTATCCGTTCCGATGACACGTTTTACCCCATATGCCATAAACATTCTGCAGATCGCGACCCCTGCCGCACCCAGGCCGATTTGGCCGACATGGGCCTGCTTCAGATCGACCCCTGCACTCTTGGCGGCTGAAATGGCGGCCGCCAGTGTCACCACCGCAGTACCGTGCTGGTCGTCATGCATGACCGGAATATTCAGGTCGTTTTTCAGGCGCTCTTCGATTTCAAAACAATGCGGTGAACCGATGTCTTCAAGCAAAATACCGCTAAATCCGGGCGCAATGTTTTTAACCGTCCGCACGATTTCGTCAGGATCATTCGTATCAAGCAGAATCGGAACTCCGCTGATGTCTGCAAGCTGGTCGAAAAGCGCGGCCTTCCCTTCCATAACAGGCATTCCCGCCACAGGCCCAATGTCTCCCAAGCCTAGGATGGCCGTACCGTCCGTTACAATTGCAACCGAATTGCCGATGCCTGTATAGATATTCGCTTTTTGCGGCTCTTCTTTAATAAGCTCGCACACATTCGCGACACCCGGCGTATACACCCGCCGCAGATCAGCGAGCGAGCGGATCGGCATCTTGCTTTTCACGCGGATCTTGCCGCCTTCATGGGCAGCCAGTACGTCGTCTGAAACGGTATGAAGATGGATGCCTTCTTTTAAGTTGCGGATCACTTCAAGGATCTCGGTAAGCTGTTCTTCATGCTCAACTTGAACCGTAATGTTCCGCATCGTATAATTCGGCCCCACCTTGATCGTTTCAACCTCTCCGATATCACCGCCGGCAAGGCCGATCGCCGTTGTCACCTTTCCAAGGTTTCCTGGTGCTGAAGGGATTTCCAGCATCAAATTCCGAATAATATTGTTGCCATTCATAACAGAATACCTCCATCAATTGTTTTAAAATCGGCTACTGAACCGGCGAGTCTTTTTTATCGGTGTACCAAATAAATTTACCTGTGTATCCGTACAAAATCGCAAGGCCGATTGAAACAAAGCTCAGCCACATGAACGGCAGATAAGAGAAGGTTGACACGCCGAGAATCCCCGCCATATATATACCGTTGTCTGACCACGGCACCATGCCTGACGTCATCGTACCGCCGACTTCCGCGTTTCTGGAGAGCACCCTCCGGTCAATTCCGAGCTTGTCATAGCTTTTCTCCATAATTTTCGGTGTTAAAATGAGCGAGACGTACATCGCGCAGCCGAACACATTCGCCAGGAAAGCGACGATAATCGTCGAGAATGTGACGTTGCCGGCAGAAGTCAGCTTTTGCTGGAATTTGGACACGATCACTTTTAGAACGCCTAAGTGCTCCAAAAGGCCGCCAAAGCCCAGACCGAGAATGATAACGACGACCGAACCGAGCATGCCTTGAATTCCTCCGCGGTTTAAGAGCTCGTCCATAAATTTGATCCCGGTGTCGATGGAAAAGCCGTTGTATGCCGTACCAAGTGCATCCGCAAAATTCATGCCTTGGAAGACCGCAGCCCAGATCGCCCCCAAAAGTGCGCCGATCGCGATCGTCGGCACAGACGGCTTTCTCATGGCCAAAAGAACGATAACGATAACAGCCGGAACAAGCATCCAAATATGAATATCAAACGTGTTTTGCAAAGAAGTTTTCAAAAATTCGACTTTCTGCAAATCGACATTTTTACTACCGTAAATAAATCCGGTAATGGTGAACAACACCGCCGTGATCAAATAGGCGGGAACCGACAAATACAACATCGCTCTGACATGGGTAATCACTTCGACCTTTGAAAGGGATGACGCAAGCACTGTACTATCGGAAAGCGGTGATAATTTATCTCCGAAATAGGCGCCGGACAGCACGGCTCCGGCTACAAGCGGAAGCGGTAGCCCCAGCCCTTCACCGATTGCCATCATGGCGATCCCGGCCGTTCCTACAGTACCCCAAGACGTACCTGTGGCCACAGAGGTGATCGAACAAATAATGAGCGTGGCAAGCAGGAATATGCTCGGATGGATAAACTCAAGCCCGTAATAAATCAAAGTCGGCACAACACCGCCGGCTATCCATGTACCGATCAGAGCGCCGACGGCAATCAGGATCAATATCGCTTCGAGTCCGTTTGAAATTCCGTTTGTAATCGATTTTTGCAAATCTTCATACCGGTGCCCCAGGCGCAGACCGAGCAAAATCACTAAAAACCATGAAATAAACAATGCCAGCTGAATCGGCAGATCAAATTTGACTGTAAATGAACAAACTATCGCTAAAAATGCACCTAATACACAAATGATTTCCAACATTGATGGCAACCGTGCTGTTTTCAACCTAAATCCCCCTTATTATTGAAACGCTTTCAAAATAAGCTACATAAAAATAGCAATCTGCTTCAATTTTTTCTTAAAAATTTAACTAACAACGAACAGTATACCACGAAAAAGGCTGACGCGGTACCACTTCACCGCTGTTGTCCTTTCTCTTCATAAAGTTATTGAAGGAAAGCGAAAACACTCTGTGTTTCTATCCCGGTAAAATGCTTCAGAGTGTTTTCGCGTACTGTTTTTTCAGCTTAATCCCGATTTAAAAGTTCAGCCCCGGCAATCCCCGGTTTTGTCATTTCATAAGGATTCAAAATCAGATCAAGCTCTTCTTCTGTCAACACATCGTTTTGAAGACAGAGATCGCGGACGGATTGCCCTGTTAAAATCGCTTCTCTTGCAATTCTTGCAGCTGCTTCGTAGCCAAGATGCGGGTTGACCGCAGTAATGACGCCTGCGCTTTTTTCTACATATGCCTTTAAGCGTTTTTCATTCGCTTCGATTCCTGCTACACAGTGATCGGTAAACGAACGGAATCCGTTGTTCATGATGCTGATGGACTGCAGGAGATTAAAGACGAGCACTGGCTCCATCACATTCAGTTCGAGCTGTCCGGCTTCAGAAGCGAGACAAATCGTATTGTCGTTTCCGATGACTTGGAATGCGATTTGGTTGATCAGCTCGGCCATAACCGGATTGACTTTCCCCGGCATGATGGATGAACCCGGCTGTCTTGCCGGAAGAGAAATCTCAGCAAGTCCTGCACGCGGACCTGATGCCATCAACCGAAGGTCGTTGGCGATTTTCGACATGTTCATCATGCATACTTTTAATGCAGCCGAAACTTCAGTGTACGCGTCCGTATTTTGCGTCGCATCCACCAGATGGTCAGCGCCGACTAGCGGAAGACCGCTGATCTCAGCCAAGTGCTTGACAACATTTTCAATATAGCGCGGATCCGCGTTCAATCCCGTTCCAACCGCGGTAGCGCCCATATTGACTTCATACAGATGCTGACGCGATTGTTTAATCCGTTTGATGTCGCGTTCAATCACGCGGCTGTAAGCTTCAAATTCCTGCCCAAGGCGGATCGGCACTGCGTCTTGAAGATGTGTGCGGCCCATTTTAATGACGTGGTCAAAGTCGCGCGCTTTTTTCTTAAACGCGTCAAGCATGTATTCCATTGTGTCCAGCAGCTTTTCCAGCTGCTTGAGCGTTGAAATGTGAATCGCCGTCGGGAATACGTCGTTTGTCGATTGAGACATGTTGACGTGCGTATTCGGACTCAGGTGAATATACTCGCCTTTGTTGTGGCCGAGCAGTTCAAGTGCACGGTTTCCGATGACTTCGTTCGCGTTCATATTCATTGAAGTTCCTGCGCCGCCTTGAATCGGATCAACGATGAATTGATCGTGCAGCTTTCCTTCAAGGATCTCATCAGCGGCTTGGACAATGGCATCTCCAAGGCCTTTATAAAGACGTTTTGTCTCCATGTTGGCAAGCGCGGCCGCTTTTTTCACCACTGCCAGCGCTTTGATCATTTCTTCGTGGATTTTATATCCTGTAATTGGAAAGTTCTCCGCTGCCCGCAATGTCTGAATACCGTAGTAGACATCGGCCGGAATCTTTTTTTCTCCGAGAAAATCCTTTTCCGTCCGGTATGTCATTTCAGTTTTCATTTTTTAACCCTGCTTTCTTTTTTTAGATGATGATATCGTCTGCAATTGGCGTTTCCATAATCTTTTTGACTTCAGCTTGTTGTCCGGTTTTTCCTAGTGCCCACATCAGCTTCGGAACGATCGCTTCGGTGTTCATATTCCTCGAGCGGATGATGGCATCTTGGTTTACCTTGCGGCCGACCTCGTAAATGCTCATATCCTCTCCTTCTTCAAGGCATTGTGTCGTAATAGCTACGACTACTCCGGAATCGATCAGCTCGTTCACTTTTTCTAAAATGTTTCTTTTCTCAAAAGGAATGCCGCCGCTTCCGTAGCTCTCAATCACAATACCTTTATATGAACCTTTCAGACAATCAAAAAACTCAGGCTTTAATCCGGGATGAAGCTTCACCAGACAAACATCGGTATTTAAGGAGGTATCGAGTTTCAAAGCGCCTGGCTTCACTTCGGGAACCCGTTTGTTATACTCGATCTCCTTGTCATGAATGAAAGCAACGTAAGGATAATTGATGCTTTCAAATGCATCGTAGCTTTTTGTTCTTAATTTGATCGCTCTCGTGCCTAAAATGACGCGGCCGTCAAAGACGACGTAAACTCCGCCGATACCGTCGCACGCGAAGCGGACCGCATCTTTAATATTTTTTTTCGCATCCGTTTTCTTAAATGTAATCGGAACTTGGGAACCTGTAATCGCAACAGGCTTATCAATATTCTGCAGCATGTATGAAAGCGCCGCCGAGGTGTAGGCCATCGTATCGGTTCCGTGCGTGATCACAAATCCGTCGTAGCTGCTGTAATTCTCATATACAGCCTCAGCCATCATCACCCAATGTTCAGGCTGCATGTTGGTGCTGTCTATATCCATTAAAGATTGGCAATCTATCGTATAATTAGAATGGTCATCAGATAAATAGTTGAGAAGCTCTTCCGCTTTAACCCCCGGAGCCAGTCCGTTTTCGCCTTCTACTGAAGCGATGGTCCCGCCGGTGGTCAACAGCAGTAACTTTTTCATGTGCTACACCTCTTTAAGAAGTAGTTGTTTTATACAGTATAAAGCATGTTTTGTTTTTACGAAGAAGGCTTGATACATCAGGAATGTATACGCTTTATGCGTACCTTCAATGCAATTATAGTCCTCAAATGTGAAATAATCAAGAAACTTTATTCATTTCGCGTACACTTTTGCTGATAATGTGCTATAATCACTGTGTATTAAAAGGAGCGTAAGATATGAATTTAGATCGATTAACAACACTGAGAAAAAATAAAAAATGGTCATTGCAATATACTGCCGACCGCCTCGGTATTGCGAAAAGCACTTACGCGGGCTATGAATCGGGCTACCGCCGCCCTTCTTTAGAGGCGCTTATCGAAATCGCTGATTTATTCAATACTTCCACTGATTTTTTGCTTGGCAGAGTTGACGATCCCCGGGATGAAAAGGCTAAAAACGAAGCCATTGAACTGACGGAATGGGATAAGCTCAAGCTGGCAGTCGACGGGACGCTTCTTTCCGAAGAAGAAATCAAGCAGATGGTTGCGTTTATCAAGGTCAAAAAAGAGCTGGATGCGGGGTAAAATGACAGCGGTTAACCGCATGCTGCAAGTGTTATAAAAAGAAAAAAACTTGACTGGCCTTTTTAGCCAGTCAAGTTTTTTTGCTTTTATTGATGTAAAAATTTCACACAAACCGCTTCAGGAGCAGGAACTCCGGACTGCAAATGCGTCAGCCGGCCCGTTGTCCGGTCTCTTTCAAACAATGTCAATGTCCCTGTTTCCTGGTTGGAAGCGATTAAAAATTGTTCTGAAGGATCAATCTCAAAGTCGCGCGGCCATTCCCCTTCAGTTGATACGTGTTCAACCAGGGAAAGTTCGCCCGAATACTCGTTGATGCTGAAGACGGCGATGCTGTCGTGTCCGCGGTTTGAAGCGTATACAAATTTGCCGTCTTTAGTGACATGGATGGCGCCGCCCTGGCTTGCACCGTCAAACCCTTCCGGCAATGCCGAAATGACTTGAATCTCCCTGAATTCACCCAAATCAGGATTGTATTCCAACACGATGACTTCATTGCTCAGCTCCGTTAATACATACGCATACTTTTCCTGCGGATGGAACTCAATATGCCTCGGCCCTGACCCCGGTGCAGTTGCGTGTTTTTTCACCGCTTCAAGCCGGTCCTCTTTCAATTGATACGTAATGATATGATCCGTACCGAGATCGACGGCTACTGCATACTTCTCATCAGGTGTGAATCCGGAATAATGAGTATGCGCTTTTTCCTGCCTCTCATGCGGTCCTGTTCCCTCATGCTGCACTTTTGCTGAAGGCTCAAGCAAGCCGCGGCTTTCATTTAAAGGGTATGCCATGATCGTCCCGTTGTGGTAATTGGCGGACAGAACATAGCGGTTATTCTGATCGACGCTGACGTGGCAAGGCGATGGTCCTTCCCCGGCCTGCTGGTTGACGAAAGTCAGCTCTCCTGTGGAGCCGTCAACACGGTATGCGGCAACCCCGCCATTATCGCCGTCTTTGACCACTGCATAGAGCATTTCATTGTCTTTGGCGATATTCAAATATGTCGGACTGCCCAGCTTTGCTGCCGGCTTTGGCGTGCTTAACGCCTTTTTTTCCGTATCAAGCTCAAATGTATAAATCCCTTCGCTGTCTGCTTTTGTATATGTTCCGATATAGCCTCTGTATTTTGCCATTTGATCCTCTCCTTTTTTGACAGTCGTCCATTCCTATTTTAACTCACAGAAACTGAATTATCATGATCTGGTATGCAAAAACCTTAAGCGCTCACATGAAAAAAAATTTTTTATGATATTCTTAACTTAAGAGACCTTCACTGCCGCTTTTATAATGGAATCGCTCATTTTCGGCAGCGGAGACTTGTTCATAGGAGTGTTCAAAATGACGAAAATCATGATTGTCGAGGACAGCGAAGACATTCGGAAGCTTTTATGCGATCATTTAGAAAAATACGGATACGAAACTGTTGCAGCTACTGATTTCACCTCTATCCTTGAAATGTTTCTCCAAGAGAAGCCCGATCTGATATTGCTTGACATCAATCTGCCGGCATACGACGGGTACTACTGGTGCCGGCAAATCCGCCAGCATTCGACTTGTCCGATCATTTTCATTTCAGCGAGAAGCGGAGAAATGGATCAGGTCATGGCGATTGAAAACGGCGGCGATGATTATATAGAAAAGCCTTTTTCCTATGAAGTGGTGCTCGCTAAAATTAAAGGCCAAATTCGCAGGGCATTTGGAGAATACGCCGTTAAGCAAGGAGAAAAAGTGATTGAATTTGAAGGCGTTCAGCTGTTTGTCGAACGATTTGAGCTGCGCTGCCGGGATGAGAAGCTCGAGCTTTCAAAAAAGGAAAGCAAACTCTTGGAAGTGCTGCTTGAAAGAGGAGAAAAAGTGACAAGCAGAGACCGGTTGATGGAGAAGACATGGGAAACCGATACATTTATAGATGAAAACACGTTAAATGTCTATATTACAAGGATTCGCAAAAAATTGCGAAGCATGGACGTGCCCTTCTCAGTTGAATCAGTGCGGGGCGAAGGGTATCAGCTGAGGGCGAAATCATGAAGCTGTTCCTAAAAAACCATGCCGTTCTCATTCTTCTGTTTCTTTTTCAGGGCGGATTCGTGTTTTTTTACTATTGGTTTGCCGGCATGCAGACTTTCACCCACCTTTTTTACATTCTCGGCGTTCAGCTTTTGGCGCTGGCGCTTTATCTTTCGTACAAATGGTATGAAGAACACAGAGTCTACCAGTGGCTCGGCTCAGAACAAAAAGATACAGAAATTCCTTTTTTGGGGACGGCTGAATTTTGCTCAGAGCTCTATGAAAAACATATGGAGCTGAGCCGGCTCCACCACCGCAAAATACATGAGATGGAGTCCAAGCTGGAAGACAGGGTAACCTACATGAATCAATGGGTGCATCAGGTGAAAACACCGCTTTCCGTCATCAATCTGATCATCCAGGAAGAGGACGAACCCGTTTTTAAACAAATCAAAAAAGAAGTCCAGCAGATTGAATACGGACTGGAAACACTCCTCTATTCATCAAGGCTTGACCTGTTTGAAAAGGATTTTAAAATTGAAGCCGTGTCACTTGGCGAGCTGCTTCATTCTCAGATTCAGCGCTATAAACGCTATTTTATACAGCATCGGGTCTATCCAAATAAACAGGTTCCCGCTGAAGACGCCGTTATTTACTCCGATCGCAAATGGCTCAAGTTTGCCGTTGGCCAGGTTATCACCAACGCTGTGAAGTATTCGTCAGGAAAAAGCGAACGCATCGATATGACGCTATTCCGTAATGGCGAACGCATCATCCTGGAAATCAAAGATTACGGAGTCGGAATTCCTTCACAAGATTTGAAAAGGGTATTTGAGCCTTATTACACCGGGGAAAACGGACGACGCTTTCAGGAATCAACGGGCATCGGCCTCTACCTTGTAAAAGAGATTGCGGAAAAGCTCAATCATGATGTGAGCATCGCTTCAGAAGAAGGGAAAGGAACGACTGTGCAATTTTCGTTCCTTACAAAAATGTAAGTCTTCTTTAATAAAACCGCATAGCTCATCCATATCCTCCTTGATATGATTTGTTTACACAAACAAACGTGGCAAGGAGGATTTTTTATTTGCAATCCAAGTTTATGAAAAGAATCGACACAATCGATGATACGCTTTATGCGGAATCATTTTTATGATCGACTTCAGGGCAGGCGGACCCTCAGCCATCTGATCGCCCAAATAAACGTCACTTGTTCAGCGCTTCTACATGATCTTTTCCTTTTTGTTCGTCATTATCGACGCGCTGAACAAAAAACGAGGCCCGCCATACTTTGCTTCTGCACACCGGCCATTCAGCATTCCGAATGGGCACTGGAGTGGATGTGAAGAATCGCAACATATTGGAAGCGGGCACCCCTAAAAAGCACCGCAAAAGGAGGATATCATGACAGACATGCTGATCGTTAAAAACATCAATAAAACATATAAAGGACAAGTCTCTCATCAGGCTTTAAAAGATATTTCATTCAATGTCGAGGGCAGTGAGTTCACGGCGATCATGGGGCCGTCCGGCTCCGGAAAAACGACGCTTCTCAATATCATTTCGACGATTGACCGCCCCGATTCCGGCGACATTTTGATTCGCGGAGAAAATCCGCATCATCTGAAGAGGGCCAAGCTTGCCCACTTTCGCCGCAGACAGCTCGGATTCGTATTCCAGGATTTTAATTTGCTGGATACGCTGACGATCGGTGAAAATATCATGCTGCCCTTAACGCTTGAAAATAAACCGCTTTCCGTCATGGAAGATAAACTTCAGGCGATTGCTGAAAAACTCGGCATCGAACAACTTCTGAATAAACGGACGTTTGAAGTATCCGGCGGACAAAAGCAGCGGGCGGCCATCGCAAGAGCCGTCATTCATCAGCCCGCTCTCATCCTCGCCGACGAACCGACAGGAAACCTCGATTCGAAGGCGTCAAAAGACGTAATGGAAACGATGCAGCATCTTAATGAAAACGACAATGCCACGATATTGATGGTCACGCATGACCCTGTTGCCGCAAGTTATTGCCGGCGCGTCATTTTTATTAAAGACGGAACATTATTCAACGAAATCCACCGCGGCGCCAACCGCCAAATATTTTATGAAGAGATACTGAATGTGCTGTCCATGCTGGGAGGAAACGCCAATGACCTTTCTTCAGTTCGCTTATAAAAACGTCGTCCGGAATAAAAGAGCCTACCTTGCCTTCTTTTTAAGCAGCGCGTTTTCAGTGATGGTTTTTTTCACATTTGCGATGCTTTTGTTCCACCCCGCTTTAGAGAAAGGCTACTTAAACACCATTGCAAAGCGGGGATTATCGGTGGCTGAATGGATGATTTTCGCCTTTTCCATTCTGTTTGTGCTTTATTCCGTCAACGCCTTTCTCAAGTCGAGAAGCAGGGAATTCGGGATCCTCACCATCCAGGGAATCGCTCCGGGTCAATTGAGGAAGCTGATTACCGCAGAAAACATCATCATCGGCGTGCTCTCGATCGTTACAGGGATCATCGGCGGTCTGGTTTTTGCAAAAACATTTTTTACGATCGGCGCTTATATTTTGGAAATGGACGCTTTGCCATTGTATCTGCCTTGGAAAGCGCTGGCTCTCACAGCCGCCTGCTTTCTCATGCTGTTTATTTTGCTGTCGCAATTTACGGTTTTGTTTATTAAATCAAAAACCGTTACCAAGCTGATCAAAGGCACAGGGAAAATAAAACCTGAGCCAAAACCGTCTGTTATCTTTTCGGTCATCGGCATCGGCTGCCTCGGCTCAGGCTACTGGCTCGTATTGTTCGCCGACATCCATTTTCCCCAAGCCGTCACGATCTTAATTCTGACGATCATCGGGACTTATTTCTTCTTTCGCCAAAGCAGCATTTGGCTGCTGCGGCTCTTAAAAAAACGGAAGTCATTTTATTTGCGCGGAAAAAACGTGCTTTGGGTATCCGATCTTGTCTATCGGCTGAACGATAATGCCCGTCTGTTCTTTCTCGTTTGCATCATTTCAGCCGTCGCCTTTACCGCCACTGGCACATTGGTGATTTCCAAGACTTCCATCGGAAAATTGGATTCTCAATATGAGATAGAGTACTTATTATACAGCGGGAACCAAAAGGAACAGACACACGTTAAGCTGATGGAACAAAAGTTGAAGGACGGACATTTTTCATATGAAAAGGAAGTGACAAAAGGAATTTATATGAGCTATAGCCAGGGACCCTGGGTGCTCCTGACCTCTGAAGGCGAATTCCAAAAGCACTTTAAGTCAGATTCCGGCGAACTGAAAGACGGCGAGGCGATGTATTATCCGAACGCCATCGAGGCGAAAGAAAAGCCGGAAATTCCCAAGACCTTGAACATGTTAAACAAAGATTCGAAGCCGGCAAATGAACGCCTAAAAGTGAAAGGTATTAAAAAACCGCTCATTTTGTTAAACAGCGTCGTTGTCGTAAACGGCAAAACCTTCGAAAAGCTGAAAAAACAAGGCGAATTCGTCACATTGTATGGCTATAACTACAACCGCTGGAAAGAGAGCCTTGATATGATCCAATCACTGGAAAAAGATCTTAGAGAAAAAGCTCCCAATATCCGATTTCAATTTGACGCAAAGGCCAGTACTTATTTTGAAACTGTTCAGCTTCCAAGCCTGAGTCTGTTTATCGGCCTTTTTATTGCGGTTCTCTTTTTTACGGCATCCGGAAGTTTTCTCTACTTCCGCCTGTTTACCGATCTTGAAGAAGATCAGCAGCGCTATCGGTCGCTTGCAAAAATCGGCCTGAGCGAAAAGGAAATGTCGCAGAGTGTGACGATTCAATTGGCCATCCTGTTCTTCTTTCCGTTCGCTCTTGCAGCAGTTCATACGTATTTTGCGATGAAGACGCTCGAGGCGCAGAGTCTTGGTCATTTTGCAGCTCCGGTGTTGATGACGATAGGCGGATTTCTGACCTTCCAACTATTATTCTTTATGATCATTCGAAAAAGCTATTTGAAAAAATTAAAAGGATTTTTAAGGTGATAAAACATGAAAAAAACAATTTCTCTGATTACAGCCGGTTTGGCTGTTGTATGCATTGGTGCATTTCTATTAATTCATCATGAGGTGACAGACAGGTTCAATCCACTTGTGAAGAAAGAAAGCGTGTATGTCCAAATCAACAAAGACGGAAAGCACTTGAGTCCGGGCCGCTATGAGTACACGCTGGAAGGATATAATGACACTGGGAAGGAAAAAGAAATTACATTCTCCTCCAGCGCCTCCCTTCGAAAAAACGCCTACCTAAAGGTACACGCGAAGGGAAAATACGTTGAGACATGGGAAGAAGTACAGCCCGGCGGTATGCCGAGTGCAGTTCGGACCAAATTGATCAGGCAGTAAAAAAACGGCGTCTAGCCGTTTTTTGTGTTACTATAATTTTACAGATTTCCGAAACTTTTTGGCCCGTTGTTCGTAGTAAAACAGAAGTCATATTGGTTAGGAGGTTTTCATATGATTGTTGGAATGATCGGTTTTATCCTGGTGGGATTCTTCCTCTACGCCGCCATGGCGCCGTCCGACGGAAACAACAGCGGCAGCAGCTCTTCAACTTTCTTTGTCGGGGGTCCTGATTCATCCGGCGACAGCGGAAGTGATTTCGGTGGCGGCGGAGATTGTGGCGGCGGCGGTGATGGCGGCGGCTGTTAAGACCCGCGGGCTGCCTTTCCCTATCTTCTGCTCGGACCCTTAGGCTGTATGCAGTTCTTGCTGCAGTCAGCCGGGTATGTTCCAGCCATCTCACTTCATCATTCATTCACCATCTAACTCCAAATACGCCATCATCAATCCAGTTGTTTAACCAGACTTCCGATTGGGAATGATGTAAAGACAGCAGATTCCCGCTCTTCAAACGATTTAAAAGTCACAATTAATCGATTCTGTTACAAAATATATAAAACTTTGCACCTACTTGTTCGATATTAAAAGAAGACATTCACAATAAGGAGGGTTTTTTCCAGATGATTTTTTTACTGGTTTTATTGGCTCTGTTTATTTTGTATTCATTCTTTTTTGACAAGAGCAACAAAAGATCTTATACAAAAGCGGCACCGAAAAGCAGAATATTGATCCGCCAGGCAGCTGCGCCGACCGGATTTTTGAGGGTCATCGAAACCGCACCCGGGCAGCCGGTAAACCGCCGAACCTCTGAAGGTATGCGTCCAAATCTGCGGCTTGTCATGAGCCCGACGGACCAAAATGAAAAAAAATAAAGAAAGCGGCATCATGATAAATGCCGTCTTTCCTATTGTATGCTGTGTTCCACCATTCTTCCAAAGGCGTCCGGCGACATTCCCGGCGAGATGCGGACCCTGTGCAGCGCATACATCCCCTGATCCCTAGCAGCCGCCCCCGGCTCTGTCGTCACCGCCATTTGATACCCCGCCTTCTCAGCCTGTTTGAGCGTTTCGGCATTATAGCGTCCAACTGGATAACTCAGCATGGTTGTGTTCTGCTGAAGCATGCCGTCAAACAATGTTTTGGAACGAGTCATTTCACTCAGCTGCTGCTCTGGAGCAAGTCCGTTCAATTCGACATGATTGATCGTATGGCTTTCGATAGCAATACCGTGTTCGGCCATTTCTTTCATTTGGCTTTCGGTTAAATGATTTTTTCTGCCGACCGATTTACCGATCATGAAAATTGTCGCCTTCATCTCATAATCTTTCAAAATCGGGTACGCTTTTTCAAAGTTATCTGTATAACCATCATCAAACGTAATCAGCACGCATTTTTCACTCGGCATTTTGTCTTGTGTTAAGACAATATAGGCTTCTTCAGGTGTCAGTGTGTAATAGCCGTTATCCTTCAGCCATTTCATATGTCCGCGGAACTCCGCCTCCGGTACGCGCAGGCTGTTTCCTGTGGAAATGCTGTGATACATGAGAATCGGAATGCGGGCGGGGCCCTTCACTTTGATCCACTTGGAGGATGGATCATGCTCCGCCTGCTGTTTTGATTGTTTTGCCGCTTTTTGAGCCGTATTTGGTTCTGTTTTTTCCTCTCCTTTTGCTTCATGACTGGAACACCCGTACAGCATTCCCATCAACATAAGCAGCAAAATGAGCAGTTTCGTTTTTTTCACAAGTATTCCCGCTTTCTATCTATTGAATCCTTTTTAATATCGGTTTCGGAACGAGCATTTTTCACCGTTCCTGCTTTGATGATGAAAGCCAAGCTTTACGCAGTATGCTGATCCCTTCTTCAATTTCCGCTTCAGAAAGCCCCCCAAATCCCGCCATGACGATGGAAGAGCTGCTTTTATGTGGCTCAAACCAGAAATCTGATACCGGATAAACTTTCACACCGAGTTTTTCCGCTTTATGTATGAGGTCTTGTGCATGTCGGTCTGTCTTCATCAAAATATGGAGCCCCGCTTTTTCGCCGATGATTTCCATGTCATTTCCGAAATGCGTTTTAATGGCCGATATTAATGTTTTGTGCTTTTCTTGATATACTTTTTTCATTTTACGGATGTGTCTTTCGAAAAAACCTTCTTTCATAAATAAAAACATCGCTTTTTGAATGATGGGTGAAGCGGACTGGCTGTAGCGGCCAAGCGTTTCTTTAAATTCATCTGCCAGCTTTGAAGGGAGAACAATATAACTCAATCTCGCTGCCGGAAGAAATGACTTTGAAAAAGTCCCTAAATAAATGACTTTTTCTTTTTTATCAAGCGCTTTTAAAGATGGAATAGGCCTGCCCTGATAGCGGAATTCACTGTCATAGTCGTCTTCGATAATGTAGGCATTCTCACGGCTTGCCCATTCAAGCAATTTCAGCCTCTTCTGTACCGGCAGGACCATTCCATACGGAAACTGATGAGATGGCGTAATATAAACGAGTTTGGCTCGGCTTGCAGCAAGCTGAGACAAATTGATCCCGTCTGTCTCGAGACCAATCGGCTGAAGTTCACATCCATGGTTGAGGAAAACGGAACGCACACCATCATATCCCGGATTTTCCGCCGCAACCAATCGGCCGTGCATTGAGAGCAGCTGGCAAAGAAGTCCGACTGCATACTGCGTACCGGAACAGATCACAATTTGCTCCGGTACACAGCGCACACCCCTTGCCTGAAATAAATACTTCGCCAATTCCGTGCGAAGGCCGAAATCGCCTTTATGATCGCCATACAAAAATAAGTCATGATCTCCACTGTCCATTGCATTCTGCAGACAACGTCTCCATGTTTTGAATGGAAAATGGCTTAAATCGATATCACCATATTTAAAATCATATGTTGCCGCTGAAGCTTGTCCTGTGTCTTTTTGTTCCCGATTGGTATGAATCTTCAATTGACTAGGCGGCATCAGTGTTTTCTCCAAGGGAAGCACTTTGATGCCGATCCTTGGCCTGCTTTCTGTATAGCCTTCTGCAGTGAGCTGCTGATAGGCGCTTTCAACTGTATTTTTGCTTAGATGCAAATGTTCGCATAAATAGCGGATCGGCGGCAAAAGAGCTCCCGCTGGGATGCCGCCGGCCTCTATTTCTTTTTTGATATATTCGTAAAGCTGTATATACAGAGGTGTTTTAAGCTGTTTATTGAGTAAAGGCGTTAACTCTATCATCATCTGACCTCATCAAGTTTTCTATTATTGTCTCTTTTTAAAGGGACAATAACAACTTAAAATCAGTTTAATAATAAAAAGGAGCGTGAATGTGATGGCTCATTCCATTCGGCAAAAACAGCTTGTCTGCACAGATGAAAAAAAGATTGATCAATTTTTAACAGAAGCGCAAACCGGTTATCTCGGCATGTCCACAGATGAATATCCATATGTCATCCCTTTGAATTTCGTCTGGAAAAACGGTTACATTTACTTTCACGGTGCATCAGAGGGACGGAAAATGGACATGCTGCAAGAAAATCCTAACGTATGTTTCACAGTCAGCGAACAATATGGAACAATGGTTCATCCCATTCCCGCTAAAACCGATACCGCTTATATGAGTGTCATTCTTTTCGGCACAGCGTCAATCATCACAGGCTTAGATGAAGCAACATCCGCGATGCAGGCTCTTCTCGACAAATACGTACCAGGATACTACAGGTCTCCGCTTCACAAAACACATGTCGAAAAGTACAGATCGAGTTTAGGCAGCAAAACCGTTGTTTTTAAAGTTCAGCCCCGAGAGATAACAGCTAAAGAAAACATGCTGAATCAAAGTATGAAATTCGAAAACGGGCGGACCGTACAGGAAGACCGTTGACAAAAAAGGACCCGCAGCTTATGCTACCGGGTCTCCTATGGATTGTGCCGCATATCCATCTATAAATTTCACTCCCGCTGTGTACCGCTTTCTCCGCTTCTTTATCCAGCAGACGAGCGCCAACCGCTGATCCAGATCCTTCTCATTGATAGAAACCAACACATGTTCATTCATCTCAAGGGGGACGCCGGATTCAATCTGACAGCCTGACAAGCTGATGTCCTTAATCATGATCTCGTGGGCGCCTTTCTCTGCATCATCGGGAAACAGCAGTGTTCCCAGACCTTGAAAGGCCTCGCGGACGTGTTTTCTCTTGAATGCATCCGGGCTTTTTTCTGTTTTCATGAAAAAGCGCAGCACTGTTGACAACGTATCAGCCCGCTTTTCCCGGTCGGCCTTTTTTGCATTTTCTTCATTAAACATAAAACCGATCAGTTTCACATACAGTTCCTTGTCCATCTCTTTGAAGTGCAGCCCGATTTCAATGTCTGCCTCGTCTTTTGTCGTCCACATCACCCTAGCCGGCACTTTTCCGACCGCATCTATGATCAGACCGTCCACATGATAGTACATGTGCAAATCAGCCTGATAAGGCAGCCTGATACGCGCGCCCGTGTCGCTCACATCGATCAGTTCGCATTCGTGCTCATCGCCAGAAACGGTGGAAAAAGCCGCCGGCTTGTTGACTGTGAACCGTTCAGAGCTTCGAAATCTCGGCCTGTCAAAGGCAACGAGCAGCGCAAGTATGAGTCCCGTCATATTATAGAGAGCCCAAAATAAATGATACGATGTGACGTTCATATCAAAAGTATGCAGAAACCAAAGTTCATAAAGAATTTTCCCGAGAGCAAACAGCGTCATTGCAAGCAGAATCGCACACGGCAGCGCCGTCGTATATTTGAATTTTCGCCGATCTGTGTTGACGCCCTTCGGTGTGACTTTAAAATCAAACCGCTTTTTAAAAATGAATTCCGACAAAGCCGATATCGCCATGTGCGGCGCCATCGATGTATCGTAAATATGACTCCAGCTCATGCTGCGCTGCCGGTCCGAAACGGCTTTAAATGAAAGGTAAGAACCTAAAAACGCAGGCAGCCAAAACGAGGTGATCGACCACAAATCGGTCTTTAAGCTATGTATGCCAAACAGCAAAAACAAGAGCGGCGCCAGGATGTAAACCATCTTAAAAACGCCGAAAAACCAAAAGAGAATACCGTCAAAATAAAGAATGCGCTGCATTGGTGTAAGACCTTTTAAGAAAAGCGGATTCCACTTCTTTCCGCACTGAATGTTTCCCCTGCACCAGCGGTCGCGCTGCTTCAAAAGATCCGTCCACGTTTCCGGCGAGAGACCGACGGCAAGCACTTCCTTGACAAAAACAGATTTAAATTTCGTTTGCAAAAGCATTCCGGTTGCCATATCCTCCGTAATCACGCCTGTCGCAAAACCGCCGATTTCCTCCAAAGCGCTTCTTCTGAAAACCGTATTGCTGCCGACGTACATGACGGCATTAAAACGGTCTTTCCCGGCCTGGAGCCTGCGCATAAAAAAGTCCTGCTCATTCGGAATGTTCGCACCGGAAAATAAGTTGTACTGATAAGGATCTTCATTATAGAAGGCCTGCGGCGTTTGAACAAAAGCCACTTTTTCCTTCTTAAAATAGCCGACAGTTTTCTGCAAAAATGAAGGGAGCGGAACCATATCGGCATCCATCGTCACAATCAGTTCCCCGTTCGAGCAGCTCATCGCATGGTTTAAATTCCCCGCTTTTGCATGCTCATTGTTTGGCCTTGTAACGTAATGAACGCCAAGTTCCTCAGCCAGTTTTTGAATATCCGTCCGCCTTCCGTCATCACACAAATAAATGTTGACAAGCTCTTTTGGATAGTCGAGGCTCAGACAGCCTGCCACTGACTTTTTCAGCACATGGCGCTCCTCGTTATAAGTTGCAATGAGAATATCAACGCTCGGCCAATGGTCTTGATCGCCCAGCGTTTCCGGCTCCCGCTTCCTTTCCTTCCATACTAGCGTATAAAAGACCAAGAGCTGTAAAAATCCGATACATTCAGTTGCAATCAGGATCACGCCCATCACGATGTCGGCGGGGCGAGAGACAGGCAGTGTATAGCCGAACCGCCAAACAATATACACGCCGTTCGTCATAAGACACAATATGATTAAAAATTTCTTGAAACGCGGATTCATCCAAGATCCCAAAAAACCGATGAGAATAAGGGCAATCATTGCGACGGGATAGCAGTGTAAGATAAATTCCATTTTCTTCTCCTTATGTGCTGATAAAAAACCCTTCGGGAATGGTTTCTCTAAAATTTTCCTTCATTTCATTCTTTTGCACTCGAATATATTACCACCTTTAGACCTAAATTTCCTTAAAAATAATAAAAAAACATATCTAATTGTCTTTTAAACGCGAAAAATATAAGACTATAGACTCTCTTCCAAAAAATCCATAAGGCTCACGTTGATAACCCTTCACATATATGCCACCTCAAGATTGAATCTTTTGTCGCAGACGTCCTCTGTCTCTTCGGAGACGGGAGCTGAATGTATCAACGGTTCACACAGGAAAAAAGGTCTCTGCTCCTAAATGTTTGATTTATTTTTGACGGATTGACAGCTTTTTTGTGTCGATTTTGATTCCAGTAAAAGGAGATTCGGGAATTACCGCATCAAAAAAAGCCTGCACAAGGCCATTAAACAGTGTCCAGACACGTCTTTAACCAAATGGACCCGCTCTAGATCATCATGTGAAAACAGCTAGGTCTTCCTGCACGGTTGTCTGAATTTTGATTTTTTTAGTATACTTAATTTAGTTAAATAACTCAGAGCAAAGGGATAACAAAAAGGATGGGGGAAAGAAAATGGAAGCAAAACCAAAGGTACAACATATACCGATTCAAACAACGAAAGAACCGGATGAAAATTTTTTTGCAAGAGCAATGAATGTTAAAATCGGCATCATTCCGCTGCCCGTATACTTGCTGCTCTTCGCTTTGATTGTGACGTTTGTCTATATGCACGATCTGAAAAGCGACATTTTAACTGCTATTGCGGTTACGGGCTTTTTCGGATTCACCTTCGCCCAAATCGGAAAGTCGCTGCCGCTTCTTCGTTCTGTCGGCGGTGCCGCTATACTTGCGACATTTATTCCTTCAGCTATCGTCTATTACCATCTCATTCCCGATGACATTATCAAATCAACAACTGAATTTACAGAAAACTCAAACTTTCTTTATTTGTTTATCTCAGCCATTGTAGTGGGAAGCATTTTAGGGATGAAAAGAGAAACGCTGGTCAGGGCGTTCATTAAAATTTTCATTCCGCTGATCGCAGGGACAATTGCCGCAGCGGCAGTCGGTCTGACAGTTGGTACAATGCTCGGCCTCGGATTTCAGCATACGCTGCTGTACATTGTGATTCCGATCATGGCCGGAGGGGTTGGCGAGGGAGCCATTCCGCTGTCCATCGGCTATTCGGAAATCATGCACATGTCACAAGGGGAAGCTTTTGCACTTGTCATTCCTTCCATTATGTTCGGAAGCTTAAGCGCTGTCATTTTGTCCGGGGTTTTAAATGTAATGGGGAAGAAAAAGCCTGAATGGACAGGCAACGGAAAAGTCGACCGTTTCGAAAGTGGGGACGCACTGCCGCTTGAAAGCCGCGACAAAGACAAAGAAAGCGTTTTTAACCTTTCCCACTTTGCATCGGGAGGCATTCTTGCCGTCTCATTATATTTGGTCGGTATGCTTTCACATGACTTGTTCGGATTTCCAGCACCCGTCATGATGCTTCTCTTGGCTGTTGCCGTGAAACTGTTTCGTTTGGCTCCGGCGAATTTGGAAAACGGCGCCTACGGCGTGTCACGTTTCTTTTCAACTGCTGTGACATATCCGCTGCTTTTTGCCATTGGCGTCTCCATGACACCGTGGGACAAGCTGATCGCTGCTTTTAATATTGCCAATATTATTACGATCGTATCTGTCGTGATCACGATGATAGCCGTCGGCTTTTTTACAGGAAAGTGGCTGAACATGTACCCGATCGAAACCGCGATTATCAATGCCTGCCATTCAGGTCAGGGCGGAACGGGGGACATCGCCATTCTCAGCGCCGCCGAGCGCCTCGAGCTCATGCCGTTTGCTCAGGTATCCACAAGAATCGGCGGAGCGATAACCGTTACACTGACATTGCTGCTGTTAGCCCAGTTTTATTGATGAATGAAAAAGCCTGCAGAGCAAACTGCAGGCCTTCTGTTTAGTATCTAGCGTACTTTTTTCGGAACATAGTCGGGAAAGTCTGTCACAATCCCGTCCACGCCAGCCTTTAAAAGCGGAGGCACTTCATCGCGGGAGCGGACGGTCCATGGCGTAATTTTCATGCCGAACGCATGGATTCTCGGCACAAGTGTAGGATCAGCGGCCACATTTTTTAAGTTGGCGTTCACATATTTGGCATAGCCGGAAAATGCCTTGAGCTTTGCATCTGTTAAGTCCGCTGTTTTTGACGTTAAGACACCTGTCGGCATTGATGGGAGCAGCTGATGAATTTTGTATACAGAGTTGAAATCAAACGATTGTACAATGATTTTTCCGTTTTTAGGCTTATCCATTCTCCGCTCTTTCAATGCCGCTGATACTTTTTCTTCGATTCCCGGATAGCGTGCAGGTTCTTTCAATTCGATCAGCATTCCGATCTTTCCTTTATACCGGTCAAGCACTTCTTCAAATGTCGGAATGCGTTCCCTGGCGAACTGCGGCCCGAAGTAGCTGCCAGCATCAAGCTTGCGCAGCTCGGCAAGCGTCAAGTCCTTTACGGCGACCGGCAGCACTGAGCCGATGTCTGTCGTACGGTTTACAGTTGTATCATGAATGACGACAAGCTCCCCGTCCTTGGACATTTGAACATCCAGCTCGATATAATCCGCTTTCATCTGATGCGCCTTTTCAAAGGCAGCCATCGTGTTTTCCGGCGCGTATCCAGAAGCACCTCTGTGCGCAATGACAGCCACTTTTTTAGGCTTCGCCGCCGGCTCTTGCGCTCCCGCGTCCGTTGCAAACAGTGCTGACCCGATAGAAACCCCGATCAATGAAGATAACATCAATTTCTTTAATAAAGCTGACACATCATCCACTCCCCTTTTGCTCTTCTCTTGCCAAAGTATAGGTTCGCACTGTTAAGATTATGTTTCAGCAGTCTTTAATTTTCATAAATTTCCTGATAAACAAAAAAAGACCCCCTCAGCAAGAGATCTTTTTTTGGATATATCAGCGCTCACAGGCAATTTTGTCTTTATCGCAGTCCAGCTTTTTATTGGCGTCATAAAGCGCTTTTGAAACATACGGCTTGTACTTCGTTTTTCCGCCTTTGTTTTTGACCGACTTCGAACGTGCGACGCCGCCTTTATAGTCTTTATTTAAAGCTTTGCAGTTTTTGTACGTTTTTACCTTCGTTTTTGCTTCTGCCACATCGCCGGCACCCCAGGAAAAACCGATGATAAGACCGGCAGACAAAAGACCCGCTGCTATTTTTTTCATCCCGTTTGACCCCTTTCGTCTAATTCTTATGTATCTTTTACCATAATAAAATATTTTTCTTATTCACTCAAGAAAAATATGACATTTTATTGAATAAAAAGTATGTATTGGACAAAGGACTTTTCACACAAAAAACCGGCCGCGTTATGCGCCGGCTTCATCAACATATTGATGTTCACAAGTCTTTTTCAAAACAGCGTGAATCTCATAGGCCAATTCCTTCGGATGGATGCACAGCATGTCTTCCAAAGGACTGTTCCAGTTCCCGTTCTTAATCAATTTCAGCGCATAATGGCCGGCCGGACTGCACTCGGGATACCACTCTATATCGAGGAGGAGGCATTCTTCCTCATGCCGCAGCTTCAAAAGATCCCGTTTGAAATCTGACCGCCAGGCCTTGCTGTCAGGCGCCAATTCATCGGGGTTTGTATCGGTTAATGAGTGATGCACAACCGTCCAACCGGCCGGGATTCTAAGCCTCAGCAAATTGCGGGCGCCGCCAGAGGCGCGAATCCTATCTTCCAACCGTTCGACCAGCTGTTCATACGGCGTATCTGAATCTTCACTGACCAGCGTTTGATCAGCATTTAGCATCCTGATAACGTACTTCAGTTCTCCAGCATATTCAACTTGTACCATTTTACCGGAGGTTTCATTCTCCAAGGTGAAGAGCGTACGGCGGGGATCGCGAATCGGCTTTTGATACAAATGATTTTCTTTCACTGTCCAGCCGGCCGGCACCATTAAAGGATGCAATTTAAAAAAATACTGAGATTTGGTCAACGTTCTCACATCCTCTATCCTTGTTCTGTCCTCTTTCCTATCAATCTATGTGCCGGGCCGGCTTCTTAGAACAACGGCGGACCAGCCTCACAAAAAAACCGCCCGACGCTTCATAAAGCAGTCAGGCGGCTTTTCGTTTTTACTCGCCGTTTTTTTCTTTTCCGTAATGATACGTTGATGGATCAACAGGTTTGAAGTCTGAAATTTCGTGGAACCTTAACAGATCTTTATAGAGTACTTGGTCGGACAGATCCAGCTGTTCGGACACCTGTGATTTGAGGTTTTCCGTTTCCTGGTTGCCTTTGATCTCTTTTCCTGTCTTTGTATCGTATACGGTCGTATCAATCATCGTGTACTTCGGCGTTACATAGTTTCCATTTCTGAAAGCCACGGTTTCGTCGTGGTCTTTAGAAAAGAGGTCTGTACCAAAGTTGATGTATTTTTTGCTGTCAATACCTTGCAGGTGAAGAAGTGTCGGCATGACATCCATTTCGCCGCCATACGTATGATTGACTCCGCCTTTTTTGCCCGGAACGCGGATCATAAGCGGTACGCGCTGATTCATCGCGTTTTGATACGGTGTAATCTCTTTTCCTAATACTTCTTTCATCGCACGGTTGTGGTTCTCTGAGATTCCGTTGTGGTCGCCATAGATGACGATGACGGAATCATCATATAATCCCGATTTTTTCAGCTCTTTAAAGAAATCTTCAAGCGCTTCGTCAAGATAACGCGCCGTCTGGAAATACCCGTCTACCGTTTTGTCTCCCGTCGTTCCCTTTTCAAGGGTGGCATCCTTTTCATCCAAAATGAACGGATAGTGGTTTGTCAGCGAGATTAAATGCGCATAGAACGGCTGTTTCAGCGATTTCAGCTTCGGAATTGATTCTTCAAAGAACGGCTTGTCTTTCAAGCCAAGGTTGACGAGATTCTCCTCTGACATGTCATATGTGCTGGCATCGAAGAATTTGTCATAGCCAATTTGTTTATACACCTGGTCGCGGTTCCAGAATGACTTGTAATCCCCGTGGAGCACGGCGCTTGTGTAGCCTTCTTTTTGGTTCAGAATCGCCGGCAGGGACTGGTACGTATTTTGCCCTTTTGTTACAAACGCGCTGCCTTCAGGCAGTCCGTAAAGGCTGTTGTCCATCATCAATTCGGCATCCGCGGTTTTACCTTGACCGGTCTGATGGAAAAAGTTATCGAAATACATCATGTCATTCTGGCCGTGCGCCAGCTTGTTCAAGAACGGCGTGACTTCTTTTCCGTTCAGCTTATAATCGATCAAAAACGTCTGGAAGCTTTCCAAATGAATCTTGATGATGTTCTTACCTTTTGCTGCGCCGAAATACTCGTCATTCGGTTTTGCATAATGCGAATTTGTATAGTTAATGACGCTCGTCAGGTCGTCGCTGCTCGCATATGCCTTTTGGCTCGCGTTTTGGGCAGCCTGAACACCATCATAGATCATGTAATTGTAAGGCCCCAAATACTTGACGATATAATTTCGGTCAAATGTTCTTGTCAAAAGCTCCGGACGGTCTGTCTCAGCAACTGCAAGGTTGATGAAAAACAGCGCCACTCCGCCGATAACGACAGTTGCAGCCCATCTTTTTTTCAGTTGTGCCGCCTTCAGTTCAGGCAGCTTCACACATAATGCAATCAGAATGATCAAATCGACGAAATAGATAACGTCATGAAATGCCATGATGTCAAAAACGCCATCCGACATGTTGCCGAGGTTTCCGGCTTGTTTTAAGTTTGCAAACGTCAAAAAGTCATCAAAGAAACGGTAAAACAGGATATTTGCATATAAAGCAAACGTCATCACAGCATCAATGATGATGATCCATATCGCCGACCGACGGCCTTTAGCAAACAAAGCCAAACCGAGTGCAGCAATCGTGAAGCTGAATGGGTTGATAAACAGCAGCATGTGCTGCGTAGACCCTTTCACACCCAAATTAAACTCTAAAAAGTAGGAAGCATAGGTTTTAGCCCATACAAAAACAACAGCTAACACAAAAAAGCTTAGCTTATGAGAGAATATTTTTTTCATGATAACCTCTACCTTTTTAAACTTTTTTCAGACCGCTTTCTGTTTCAGTCAATGAAGCGTGAGGAAACGATAATATATCATTCTACTAAAAGTCTCGGCGGTTTTTCAAGCACGTCCACGATGAAAATCCCCCAGCTTCCCTCACTCAAACAGTCCACGTCTGCGTAAAAAAATTCCGCATTTAAGACTACGGCCTCTAATTAAGACGAATGAATTTCCCCAAAGGTTTCAGTTATTTTCATTCATCTCGAAAATTGCTCTTTCCCGGACGATTAAATATCTTTATGAAATTCATTTAAATAAGCTTTTCTTTGAGCTTCTGTGAACCGGCCGATCCAGTCCGCACGCGCTTCCTCCGTCATATAGGGCAGAATGTATAGCTCGACCGCTTTATAAAATGCCGGTTCAGGAAGAATGTTGTACGTCGGAATCCGCACCATGCCGTTCCCGCGCGTCTCTATCAGTATATCCATAAAGAAAATGCCTTTCGGGCTGAAGCGGTGCTGCGCCATTTTAAGGCTTTTAATGTCCTTGAACAATACAGATTTCTTCCCTGAGAACAGCCGCCCGCCTTCTCCCTCGATCATGCTGAAGATGATGTTTCCTTTTTTCGTGAATGCCGGAAATATCATTAGAAAAGTAATCAAACCATAGATGATCCCGAAAAGTCCGACTCCCAGGTAAAGCAATGAATATTTCGATTCGAGTTTTATTGCTTCATAAAAGAGCCACAATCCGACCAATCCGAAACCTGCCGTCCCCGCAAAAGCCCATACTCTAAAGAACATTCGGCTTTTCACATCAATTGGTTTTTTTTCTTCCTGTTCCAAAAATAATAGACCTCCTTTACTTCAGCAAGCGGATTTCTATATTAATGATATTCATGCCACAATCTACCTTACCACAGAAACCGGTTTCTGCATAAAACTTGCAGTGTGAATGATCACGTATTCGTCCAATCAGCAGACGATCTGTCCCTAATCACGACCCGATGAATACAAAAAGGCTCCCGGCCATCTGCCGGCAGCCTTCCCCTATTTTGAAATATCAACAAATCCTTCGCCGAATACATCCCTGACATCGTGGATGATGACAAATGCTTTTTTATCTGTGCTTCTTATAATTTTCTTGAGCATGGACAGCTCTTGTTTATTAATGACAATGTATAGAATTTCTTTGGAATCGCCCGTATAGTGTCCGCGTCCCGTTAATATCGTGACGCCGCGGTCCATCAAGGTATTGACCTGCGCGGCGATCTCGTTTTTATGCTCAGAAATGATCGTGATCGCTTTTTTCGTGTTGAGCCCTTCGATAATGAAATCCATGACCTTTGTGGCGATGTACAGCATGACAATCGTAAACATCAGCTTTTCAGCACCAATGATAAAGTAGGAACTGAACACGACAACTAAATCGATCATCAGCAAGGCATAGCTGATGTTCCAGTCGAAATATTTATTGGCGATTCTCGCGAGAATCGCAGACCCGGCAGTGGTTCCGCCGACACGGATGATCATGCCGATGCCGACGCCGGCAAATACCCCGGCAAAGATCGTGCTGATGATCACTTCATCAGCCGGTACCGTCCAATCTTCAGTAACATGCAGAAAAAATGAATTGGCCGCCACCGCAATGATGGTATAAATCGTCGTTTTTTTATCCAAAAAGCGATAGCCGATAATCAGAAGAATGCCGTTCAGCACAAAGTTTGTGATGCCCGGAGACCATTCAAAAACGTAGTATAAAATCAGCGTGATCCCCGTGACGCCGCCTTCTCCCAAGTCATTCGGGATGGCGAACAGATTCACGGCTAACGCAAAGAAAAATGCGCCTATAACAATCAGGATCATATCCATTGCTTTCTTTTTCATAAAACTGCATCCCCTTCCTTATTCGTAGTCGATTTCCTGTAAAAAGTAAAAAAGCCCCGGAGAGAAGCTCTTTGATTAAGAGCAAAAACTCCTGGGCTTTTATCCCACCGTGTCATAACGATATCTTCGCTATGTGTTTTCTCTCGGACCAGACCAGCGCGGAACCCACTGCGGAACCCTAGAAAACCACCTTTTCTTTGTTATCAATTTGTCATCTTCAAGCATTATAAGTGAAATTTTGGGGTCTATCAACCCCTTTAACAGACTGAAAGATTTGTTTTTTTGTAAAATAGCTTCCATCTGCCGACGATAAAACCGTCCTATAATAATAGATATACGTGTTTTGCCTGGGAGGCGCTCTTATGAACAAACAAAAACGGCAATGGCTCATCAAGCAAACCATTCTCGAACATCCGGTAGAAAATCAGGAACAGCTGGCATCCCTGCTGGAAAAACGGGGCATCGCCGTTTCGCAGTCTACCATTTCCCGCGATATTAAAGAAATGTATCTTGTGAAACAGCCCGGTGAAAACGGAAAGCTTGTCTACACGACAAATGCTTCCTTATCCATCAACCCTTCCAAAATATTAAAAGATAAAATCTCCGACGTTGTCCTTCATGTGCATCGGACGGACCACTTGATCATTATTAAAACAATGCCCGGCAACGCCCATGCCATCGGCGTCCTTCTTGATAAGCTGGGAAGCCCGGAAATGCTGGGCTGTATATGCGGGAACGATACATGCCTTGTGATTTCCCAATCGCCTGAGGCAGCCCAATCATTTTGTGATCACTTATGCTGATCCGGCCATCCGGATCAGCTTTTTTTCCCTCAAAAAAAATTTTTTCAAAAAATCCCCTTTAAAAATATACACGTTTTATACGTTCTATTCTCTGCTCCTGCAAGGACTCATTTTCGATTTATCATAATTATTCATTTTTGTTTTTGCTTCATCAAAAAACATGTGAAATATATCACGTTTTCGTTGTTATCGCTTTCACATCGCGCTTTTCCTTCCTGTTTTAAGCTGTACATGTAACAAAAAGAGCTTAGGAGGCGGGATGATCATGACAACACCGATACACGTTTACTCTGAAATCGGCCCTTTGAAAACCGTCATGCTGAAGCGGCCCGGTCGGGAACTGGAAAACCTCACACCCGAATATCTGGAAAGGCTTCTCTTTGACGATATTCCCTTTTTGCCAGCGGTGCAAAAAGAGCATGACCAATTTGCAGAAACGTTAAAGAAACAGGGAGTTGAAGTTCTTTATTTAGAAAAGCTGACGGCTGAAGCCCTGGATGACGCTTTCATCCGCGAGCGGTTTATCGATGAGCTGTTAACGGAAAGCAAAGCAGATATCAACGGCGCTTACGACAGACTGAAAGAGTTCTTGCTCACCTTTGACGCCGATTCGATGGTCGAACATGTGATGAGCGGCATTCGAAAAAATGAGCTGGAACGCGAAAAGAAATCGCATCTTCATGAGCTGATGGAAGACCATTATCCATTTTATCTAGATCCGATGCCAAACCTTTACTTCACAAGAGATCCGGCGGCCGCCATCGGAAGCGGACTGACCATCAACAAAATGAAAGAGCCTGCTCGCAGGAGAGAGTCGCTGTTTATGCGCTACATTATCAATCACCACCCGCGTTTTAAAGGACATGAGATTCCGGTTTGGCTTGACCGTGATTTCAAATTCAATATCGAAGGCGGAGATGAGCTTGTCTTAAATGAAGATACCGTAGCGATCGGGGTATCAGAACGGACAACGGCTCAGGCGATCGAGCGTCTTGTCCGGAACTTATTTCAGCGGCAGAGCCGGATTCGCCGCGTACTGGCCGTCGAAATACCGAAGAGCAGAGCCTTTATGCATTTAGATACCGTCTTCACGATGGTTGACCGAGATCAATTCACGATCCATCCCGCCATCCAGGGGCCTGAAGGAGACATGCGGATCTTCGTTCTTGAGAGAGGGGAAACGGCAGACGACATTCGTACGACTGAAGAACACAATCTGCCGGAAGTGCTAAAAAGAACGCTCGGCCTTTCAGATGTCAACTTGATCTTCTGCGGCGGCGGAGACGAAATCGCTTCAGCCAGGGAGCAGTGGAATGACGGTTCCAATACACTCGCGATCGCTCCTGGTGTCGTCGTCACCTATGACCGGAATTACATTTCTAACGAATGTTTGAGAGAACAGGGCATTAAAGTTATCGAAATCCCGAGCGGGGAGCTTTCAAGAGGACGCGGCGGCCCGCGCTGCATGAGCATGCCGCTCTATCGCGAAGATGTGAAATAGCCAAACCTAAAGAAAAAGGAGAGAGATCCATGAACCAAACGATTGATTTAAAAGGCAGAAGCTACTTAGCTGAAAAAGATTTTTCCGAAGAAGAAATCCTCTATTTGCTCGATCTCGCCCAAAAATTAAAAGAAAAAAAAGCGCAAGGCATCAAGCATCGCTATTTGGAAGGTAAAAACATCGCTTTGCTGTTTGAAAAGCCTTCTACAAGAACGCGCTGCGCTTTCACGACAGCCTGTATCGACCTCGGTGCGCATCCCGAATATTTGGGAAAAGACGACATTCAACTCGGCAAAAAAGAATCGATCGAAGACACAGCCAAAGTTCTCGGCCGCATGTTCGACGGAATTGAATTCCGCGGATTTGAACATGAAAAAGTGATTTCCCTGGCAGAGCATTCCGGTGTGCCGGTATGGAACGGGCTGACCGATTTATGGCATCCGACGCAGATGCTTGCGGACTTTATGACAGTGAAAGAACATACGGGACGCGTAAAAGGGATCAAACTCACCTATATCGGCGACGGCCGTAACAACGTCGCAAACAGCCTGCTCATCGGCGGCGCCAAAGTCGGCATGGACGTGAGAATCTGCTCGCCTCAAGAGCTGTTCCCTGATCAAGACATCGTTAAAATGGCGGAAGCGTTCGCCGAAGAATCCGGCGGAAAAATCACCGTCACAAGCGATACAGATGAAGCCGTGTCCGGAGCCGACGTTCTGTATACGGACGTCTGGGTATCCATGGGAGAAGAAGACAAGTTCGCTGAAAGGATCAAACTGCTCAAGCCTTATCAAGTGAATATGGATCTCGTCAAGAAAACAGGAAACGATAACGTCATCTTCCTGCACTGTCTGCCTGCCTTCCACGACCTTCATACAACTTACGGACAAAACGTTTACGATCAGCACGGCCTTAAAGAAATGGAAGTGACGGACGAAGTGTTCCGCAGCAAACACTCTAAAGTGTTCGATGAAGCTGAAAACCGCATGCACACAATTAAAGCTGTCATGGCAGCGACACTCGGCGATCTTGACTGACAGGAAAAGGGGCTCATTCCCTTTTCCATTCTAAACCGAATGAGGTGACAAAAATGGCGGAAGAAAAGAAACTTGGGCTGTTTGCACTTATCGCGCTTGTCATCGGATCGATGATCGGCGGGGGCGCCTTCAACCTTGCAAGCGACATGGCTTCAGGAGCGGGGGCGGGAGCCATTTTAATCGGCTGGATCATCACCGGAGTCGGCATGATTGCCCTGGCCTTCTCTTTCCAAAACTTGACCACGAAAAGGCCTGATTTAGACGGCGGTATTTTCACTTATGCGCGGGAAGGATTCGGCCATTTTATGGGGTTTAACAGCGGCTGGGGGTACTGGTTCGCAGCCCTTCTCGGCAATGTCGCATACGGAACGCTGCTGTTCAGCGCAGTCGGATATTTCATCCCTGCGTTTGGAGACGGACAAAACGTCGCATCGATTATCGGTGCAAGCGTAATCCTCTGGTGCGTGCACTTTTTGATCCTGCGCGGGGTACAGTCCGCTGCCATGATCAACTTAATTACGACCATTTCAAAACTGGTACCGATTTTTGCTTTCATTATCGCCATTATCTTTGTGTTTCATCTTGATTTATTTACGAACGATTTCTGGGGAAAAGGGCTGTCGCTCGGTTCCATCGGGAAACAGGTCAAGAGCACGATGCTGGTGACCGTCTGGGTGTTTACCGGAATTGAAGGGGCCGTCTTATTCTCAAGCCGTGCCAAAAAATCAAGCGATGTCGGCAAAGCGACTGTCATCGGCTTGATCAGTGTACTTGTGATTTACGTCATGATTACGATGCTGTCGCTCGGCGTCATGAATCAGCAAAACTTGGCCGGGCTTCCGAATCCTTCAATGGCCGCGATCATGGAGCATATCGTCGGCAAATGGGGAGCTGTGCTCATCAACTTGGGATTAATCATTTCCGTATTGGGCGCCTGGCTGGCCTGGACATTATTCGCGGGCGAACTCCCGCTGATCGCGGCGCGCGAAGGGGTCTTCCCGAAATGGTTCGGCAAAGAAAATAAAAACGGCGCGCCGACAAATGCGCTGACTTTGACAAACGCCATTATCCAGCTGTTTTTGCTGACGTTTCTCATTTCGGATGCGGCCTATCAGTTTGCATTCTCCTTGGCTTCCTCGGCCATCTTGATCCCGTATCTGTTTTCCGGGCTTTATCAGCTTAAATACAGCTGGCTGCACAAAGAACCTAACCGGGGAAAGAACCTCATCATCGGGATCATCGCAAGCATTTACGGCGTCTGGCTCGTATATGCCGCAGGACTTGATTACCTGCTTTTGACCATGATTTTATACGCTCCCGGCATTCTCGTATTCCGGGCTGTCCGCAAAGGAAAAGAAGGCCCCGTCTTCAATAAGGCCGAGCTTTTGATTGCCGCCGCGATTCTTGTATTGGCTGTCATCGCCGTGATCAGGCTGGCTGCGGGAAGCATTTCAATTTAACAAAACAGAGGTGATGATCAAATGAAAAAAAGAAAAATTGTCGTCGCACTTGGCGGTAATGCCATCCAAACCGGAGATGCCAGTGCAGAAGCGCAAAAGCGCGCGCTTGAAGAAACCGCCATGTATTTGGCGGATATGATCGACAGCGGCGCCGAATTAATCGTCACGCACGGAAACGGCCCGCAGGTCGGAAACCTGATGATTCAGCAAAAAGAGGCGGATTCCCCGAAAACACCGGCCATGCCGCTTGAAACTTGTGTTTCCATGACCCAGGGAATGATCGGCTATTGGCTGCAAAATGCTCTTGACCGGGCGCTGCATGCGAAAGGGAAAGGCGGACATGCGGCAACCGTCATCACCCGCGTCGCCGTCCGAGGCGATGATGAAGCATTCCGCAACCCGACAAAACCGATCGGTCCGTTTTACAGCGAAGAAGAAGCGAAAGAACTGATGAACAGCCGCAACGGCGGCCTCGTTTTTAAAGAAGACGCCGGAAGAGGCTGGCGCCGGGTCGTACCGTCTCCGGCTCCGGTATCGATCCTTGAACACGATGTTATCAATGATCTTGTCGAACACGGACATATCGTCATTGCGGCCGGCGGCGGAGGCGTTCCCGTCATTGAAAACGGCGATGCCGTCTCCGGTATTGACGCCGTCATCGACAAAGACTTTGCCGCCTGCAAACTGGCGGAACTTGTGCAGGCTGACGAACTGGTCATTCTAACAGGTGTCGACTATGTTGCCGTCGATTATTTAAAGCCGACAGAACGCGCGCTGAAACGCGTCACCACCGAAGAACTGAAAGGTTATATAAAAGAAAAGCAATTTGCAGAAGGAAGCATGCTGCCAAAAGTCAAAGCAGCCATCCAATTTGCCGAAGCCAAAAAAGGCAATAAAACGGTCATCACATCCCTGAAATTAGCCAAAGACGCTCTCCAAGGAAATGCCGGCACGATTGTCGAACAAGCCTAAAAGCAAAAGGAAGGGCTCGGGGAGGGTTCTTCCTTTTGCCAATCGTCAAAAACAAGTAAAATTTAAACTATATAGCCGCAACATAAGAAAATCGATAAGGGTGGTCCATATGAAGAACAAAGACATCGTACATCAACTGAAAAAGTTTCCTCTTCTCGCTTCCCTGAATAAAAGAGATCTGGAAGATATGAAACAGTTTATCTATTGGCGCACTTACCATAAAGGCCAGATATTATTTATGGAAGACGACCCCCGGGAACGAATGTACCTTCTTCTCGACGGCTTTATCAAACTCGAAAAATCAAACGAAGCTGGATCCATGTTTTATACCGACTATGTACGTCCTCATACCCTCTTTCCATTTGGAGGCTTGTTTCGGGATGAGCATTATCACTATGCCGCCGAAGCCTTAACAGATATTGAACTCTACTATATACCCATGAACATCTTCGAAGATCTCGTCCGGGACAACAAAAACCTGCTTTACGATATTCTCAATCATTTATCAGACATTCTTGCCCTCCACGAGGAAAGGCTGAAGCGCATTACACTCTCCCATGCACACGACAGGGTCACACAAGCCATTTACTATTTAACCGAAAGCCTCGGTCAAAAAGAAAGCAATTCAACCGTCATCAACTGTCCGATCACCGCTGCTGAAATTGCCAAAATCTCAGGGACATCCCGCGAAACCGTCAGCGCCGTCCTGAAAAAGCTCCGCTGCGAAGGCGTGATCAGTCAAATGAACAAGCAGATTATGATCAACCGGCCGGAGTATTTTATGTAGATCATATATGAGAAATCATCCCGACGACAAGCGGGATGATTCCCCCCGCCGCCTTTATTTATACCGGAATTCCTCTGTTTCAAACTGTCTGTTTTTGATGATATCCCGATAAAAGCAAGCCGATTTTTTCAGCGCCCTGCTGCGGTTGTCCTCCAATCGGATCTCAACAAGGCCGTAGCGGTTTTTAAAGGCGTTCATCGGAGAGACGTTGTCCGTGAACGCCCAAAGCATATAGCCTTTGCAGTTTGCGCCGTCTGCGATCCCTTTCATTGCCTCTCGCAAATGGGCCGAAATAAAATCGATTCTGTAGTCATCCTGAATGACACCTTCTTCATTTTTAAAACGCTCCTCATGTTCGACGCCCATCCCGTTTTCCGCAATCAGCCATTCGATATTTCCGTACTCATGTTTGAGTCTCATCGCCATATCATAGACAATTTGGGGATAGATCTCCCATCCTCTGAATGGGTTCATTTTTCTGCCGGGCAGCTCAAAGTATTCATAGTAATAAGCGGGATGAAATGGCGTTGAGTCATTCCACTGTCTTGACGGAGCTTTTACACGGCGGGGGTAATAAAGGTTAATGCCGGCAAAATCTACTGTATGCTGTTTGATGATGTCAAGCTCCGCCTCATCATGGTCAAACAGAATATCGTGTTTAACCAAGAGCTCTATCAATTCATCGGGATAGGCGCCTTTGATGCTCGGATCCAAAAAAACCCTGTTAAAAAACAAATCATAGATGCGGGCCGCTTTTTGGTCATGAGGCGCGCTTGATCTCGCATAAGTAACCTCCGGATTCAAAATAACGCCGATTTTGGCGCCTTCCAGGCAATCGGACTTGCGGGCGTGAAAAAGCCTGACACATTTCGCCGTCGCCAATGCCTTATTAAAATTCCATTGCATCCATTTTTTCGTGTTCTGCTCATATGGATATCGAATTGCATCAAGGAAAATCCGGGTTTGCGGGACAATCGGTTCATTAAAAGTAAACCAATATTTCACCCTGTCTCCATATCGTTCAAATACTTTTTTCGCATATGCCGCAAATAAATCTATGACATGTTTAGACCCCCACCCTCCGTATTTCTCCATTAAAACTGCGGGAATCTCATAATGCTCAAGGCAAATCATCGGTTCCACACCTGATGCAATCAGCTCATTGATGACATCGTCGATATAGCCTGCGTACACTTCATCAACTTCTGTTGTTTCATAATCAATCAGAAAGCGGGACCAGTTAATCGATGTCCGGTAATGTGTCAAGCCGATCTCTTTCATATGATGAATATCCTCTTTATAGCGGTTATAAAAATCGGTTGCCACAGCCGGCCCGTATCCGTTATGCCATACATGCGGGTCATTCTTGTACCACATATCCAAATAAGAATCCTGTGTCGGCCGCTTCCCGGGCCACCCCTCTGTCTGCCACGCCGACGCTGCTGCGCCGAGAATAAAATCGGCGGGAATCTTCCACGTTTGTCTCGCCATTTCGTTCGCTCCTTTCAACGCCTTTACATGGAAACATTTTTTTCAGAATTGACCGTAAGGCTTCGATTCATCAACATCACAAACGGAAGATAAATAAGGGCAGAGACGATGATGCATACGATTTGTGTGACGACGGCGCCGAGGCTTCCTCCTGTCGACAGCCAGGCGTTGATAATCGGCGGTGTCGTCCACGGCACCATGACAACGGCTTTTCCGGCAAAGCCCACCGCTGTCGCGATGTAACCGATCGCCCCCGTCACAAGCGGCGTCACAATAAAAGGAATCGCCATTAACGGATTCAGCATGACGGGAACCCCGAAGATCACCGGTTCATTGATATTGAAGATGCCGGGACCAAACGAAATTTTTGTAATGCTGCGCAAATCCTCCCGTTTCCCCGCGATAAAAATCGCGATCAACAGGCCGATCGTGACGCCGGATCCGCCGATGCTCATGTACACATCCCAAAACGGCATCGTAATGATATTCGGAATCGATTCGCCGGCAGCGTATGCATTCATATTGACGGTAATCGAAGCGAGCAGCAAAGGCTCTCTGATCGGCTTCACCATCTGGTTTCCGTGTATGCCGATGACCCAGAAAAACTGTGCGACAAACACTAGCAGCAAAATGCCGGGAAGGCCTTGAATCGCACCCTCAAGCGGTTTTTGCACGACATTGTACACAGCTTCATGAAGGTATACGCCCGTCAGCCGATGAAAAGCAAATCCGAAGCTGGCGATGATCGTGACCGTAATAATCGAAGGAAATAAAGTGCCGAACGAGACAGAGACATTGGCCGGCACGCTGTCCGGCATTTTAATTTTGAGCCGGTCCATGCTCGAAAGCTTGCTGAAGATTTCAACAGACACAATCGAAATAAACATCCCCAAAAACAGTGACTTCGGATCCGTAAATTCCTTGGCCAGCACATTAACCACTTCCTGCATCGAACCGTTCACTTCCAACAGCACCGTCGATGGAATGACAGAGATATAGGACATCAGCGCCATCAAGCCGGGAAAAAATGATTCATGCCCATTCAGCTTCCCGAGCTCAATCCCGATCAAAAACACCGCGCCGATCGTAATAAAGTTCAGCGTCGCATAATTGATCGAGGCCATAATCGGCTCAAGCGCAGACAAGAACCGAAAAGGCTCGAAAACCGCAAGTCCCGTCTCGGGGCTCATCACCATATTCTGCATCAGAACCGCAAACGCCCCGGCAATGATGACCGGCATCAGTGTAACAAACGCCGACTTAATGACCATGATATATTTGAAGCTTGTAATTTTAAAAGCGACCCGCTCAAACATCTCGGTCACCTTCGCCATCCTGCTCATTTACTCTCCCCCTTTTTTTGGTGGTTTGCTTTTACTTTACAATGAAAACGCTTTCTTTTCGGTGCATATTTTTTCCTTTGGGAGAGGAAATTTTTCAGGTTGGGAGGCCATCAAAGCAGACAACCCGCCGTTTCACTGAAACAGCGGGTCTTATATTTTACTGTGGCAATTGCACTTTGATCGGCTTGAACGGCGTGGAATAAAATGCACTTAAATAACCAAACTCGACATCAAGCGAATATTGGCCAAGACTGAAGTTTTTCGCTCCAAATTCACCATCTAACGTAAAGTCTGAACGGAATCGAAGTTTTTCAGGATCTAGCACTTTTGTAAAATTACCTTTTACGCTGTGTCCCTCCGGCGCCTCGTCAAAGCCTTTATAAGCCGAATCAACCAGCGACATCGTTTCTAAAAAATTTTGCATGCTGTCCATATCGATCTTAGATTGATCGACATGTTTCAAATGATAGTCGACAGACAGTTTGCTGCCGTTTTGTTTCACCTGATCAACGGCAATTTGGAAATCATGACGGTCAGCGCTCAGCACGGCGGGCGTTTTTGTGAGTGGCAGCGTTTTTTCGGAATCGCCCATACTGCTGCTCGCCTCAATCTTGAGGTATTTTGTTCCTTTATTCACTTTTTCAAGGATCAGCCTTTCTTCGTGACGAACCTTGTTTCCTTTCTTTGTACTGTCTGTCGTCCTCTGCCCGCCACTCAAATAAGGGATTTCGTTTCCTTTATCATCGGTCACTTTTATAATTGATGTACGATCGTTTGGATGTTCCTCTGAATTGGATACTTCATAGTCGATGACAGTCGATTCTTTTCCGAGAATTACCGTTTTTACGGCGAGCTTATGGCCATCAGCCGATTGTGTATTGTTTTTGGTTACGTGGAGCGTTTTATACGGCAGTTTATCAACCGGAATGTCGAACTTCCATTTCCCTCTGATTCCGTTAATATCTGTGATCGTAACCGGGAGTGTCAGTTTATCGGGAATATGTTTATCTGGATAGCCCATTTGAATGTAGCCGGTATAGCCATCCTCTGTTTTCTTTATGTCTCCTTGAGAAGCGATCGCCCATTTGCGCTCGCCATTAAATAATGTGAAATGAATCATTCTCGCTCCATCATCCAAATCTTTTCTTGTATCACTTTTCACCTTAAACGTCATACCGATGATTCCGCCGTCAAAATAAACGCTTGTCGCCGTCACGTCTATGTTGTTGCTGGACGCTTTCTCGTTCAGTTCAGTGACAAGCTGGCCCGCCACCAAGTTTTGACCGACATAGTCATGGAATTGTTGATACGCTTTCCCAAACAGCGGGACGTCAGCCAACACGCTTTGCATCGCTGGGGAAACGAAGCCGCTGCCGAGAAGGAGCACAGCGGCCGCGCCTGAAACAAAAATGGTTCGTTTCACGGCGTGCTTCGGCCGAAACCTTTTTTCCCGCTTGGCCCGATTGATGCCTTTATCGATTGATTCGCGGATTTCTTTTGTAGGAACATTGATCTTGTTTACTTCGTTTTTGAACCATTGTTTGTCCATGCGTCTTCTCCCCCAGTCAGTAGTTGTTTTAATTCAAACTTCGCTCTTTTCAAATAGGTCTTAACGGTTCCTTCAGGAGCATTCATCACCTCGGCGATATCATGTATCGGCAGGTCGTGATAATAAAATAGAATGATGGCGGTTTGATATTCTTTTCGCAACCGCTGAACGGCTTCAAGCATCCCCATTCTGTCGTCCGCATCCATCTCCTGCTCCTGGCCTTCATCCTGCAGCGGCCTGTCCATTAAAACCACTTTCTTTTTCTTGTCTAATAAGGCATATGCATGATGAATGAGGATTTTCGTCAGCCATGTCAAAAAGTATTCGGGATTCCTCAGCTGGGCAATCGATAAAAATGCCTTGTACGCCGTCTCCTGTACGATATCTAACGCGTCCTCCTTATTTCGCACATATATGTAAGCTGTTCTGTAAAGCTGATCGCTGTGCTTTTGAAACAGCATTTCAAAAGCTTTGGCATTGCCTGCGACAGCTTTCTTAACTAATCTGATTTGCTTCACTGCTGCGCCTCCTTCAAACATTAGAGAAGAGAATGGATGAGAAAAGTTTCAAAAGGACGGAATTTTTTCTCTGCATTAAAAAAATCCGCTATTTCATCAAAAATAGCGGATTCTATTTATTTCTTTGTCAGCGTCACTTTAGAAGTTCCGGTTTGGCCGTGCGGTTCCTGTTCATATTTAAGCTCTTCCCTCAGTTCATTCATACTTGATCGTTTGATTCGATAGACGGCTTCAAGCCGAACCAAATATTCGGCCCTTGTTTTGAAAGCATGAATGATTGAGATGATCCAAACGATAAGCAAGGCTTTCATAGCCAAATCGAAAAGGAACGTTCTGGCTGTAAAAGCAGCGAATAAAACAGCCGCTGCATATCCGATCCCGGCAAATAACCATTTTCTTTGTTTCGTTCGCGCTGCGATATAAATAAATGCAAACCAGCTTAAAAATCCAAAAGGAACCCATGTGAACACAAGCCAGAAAGAATGTGCAAACTCCCATTTTGTTCCTTCATTTGTATAACCTTTAGCCATTGTGATACTCCCTTACAATTGTGATGATCCTTTAGAACTATATTATACTAAATTTTCCTATACAGGAATAAAAGTTTTCGATCCGCCCGCCATGAATGATAAGATAAACATAAAACCAACAATTGGAGATGAAGGAAACATGAAGAACAAACTGATTGAACGTCTCATTTCTTATGCGAAAGTGGATACGCAGTCAAATGAAAACAGTCAGACGACGCCTTCCACTCCCGGGCAGCTGACGCTTGCCAATATGCTTGTTGAAGAGCTGAAAGAGATCGGCATGAAGGACGTCACAATCGATGAAAACGGCTATGTGATGGCGACGCTTCCTTCGAATACGGAAAAAGAGGTGCCGACGATCGGCTTCCTGGCTCATGTGGATACAGCAACAGATTTTACCGGAAAGAACGTCAATCCGCAGGTTATCGAACAATACGACGGAAAG
Source organism: Bacillus paralicheniformis (assembly GCF_001042485.2). Taxonomy (GTDB): domain Bacteria; phylum Bacillota; class Bacilli; order Bacillales; family Bacillaceae; genus Bacillus; species Bacillus paralicheniformis. The sequence continues at coordinate 219,202 of NZ_LBMN02000004.1, read as the reverse complement.
GACATTGTGCTGAATGAATCTCTCAATGTCGTCTTATCGCCCAAGGAATTTCCCGAGCTTGCAGATTATGCGGGACATACATTGATCACTACCGACGGAACGACTTTGCTCGGCGCCGATAATAAAGCGGGAATCTCTGAAATCATGACGGCAATCGAATATTTAATTGCGCACCCCGAAATCAAACACGGGAAGATCAGAGTCGCTTTTACGCCTGATGAAGAGATCGGCAGAGGGCCCCACAAGTTTGACGTAGAGGCGTTCAACGCCACATTCGCGTATACGGTTGACGGCGGACCGCTCGGCGAACTGCAGTACGAAAGCTTCAATGCTGCAGCCGCGAAAATCACTTGTAAAGGAACGAACGTCCACCCCGGCACAGCAAAAGGAAAAATGGTCAATGCCGCCAAAATCGCGATGCAGTTTCACGCCGGACTTCCGGCAAACGAAGCCCCTGAATTTACTGAAGGTTATGAAGGCTTCTACCATCTGCTTTCGATCAAGGGCGATGTCTCTGAAACCACTCTCTCCTATATCATCAGGGATTTTGACAGAGACCGATTTAACGAGAGAAAAGCCAACGTCCAACAAATCGCAAACGACCTTAAAGCCAAATACGGCGAAAACAGCATCACAGTAGACATGAATGATCAATATTACAACATGAGGGAAAAAATCGAACCGGTCAAAGAGATTGTCGACATTGCCTATGAAGCAATGAAAAATCTGGACATCGAGCCGGTTGTGAAACCGATCCGCGGCGGTACAGACGGCTCCCAGCTCTCATACATGGGGCTTCCTTGTCCGAACATTTTTACAGGCGGGGAAAACTTTCACGGAAAATACGAGTATATTTCCGCCGACAATATGGTAAAAGCCGCCAATGTCATCGTGGAAATTGTGAAGCTGTTTGAAGAAAGAGCGTAATACGAAAAAAGCGAAAAGCGGCTGCAAGACACGACAGCCGCTTTTTTGTCAGATCAATCTTTATCTGCGCTTTGCCGAAATCAGAACATGTTTCGGCATAAAGCCGATTAACGTCTCACCGATGCAAAATATTCTGCTCATTTAGCTTCATCGCCTTTCCAAATATCTTTCAGCGTCCAGTAAGTGAACTCTTCGACCCGTACATTGCCTTTCTCAGAAAACAGCTCAATCCCGGCTCTTCCTTCTTTGGGATATATGCGGCTGGTCATTGTCGCTTCACCATGGTTTGCAAATACTTCAATAGACGATCTGTCAAGAAACAGATGCAAGGTGAGCTTCTCCTCCGCTTCAAGCCGTACGTTTCTCACACCGTCCCGCGCTTTGCCGGACTTTGAACAGTCGAGCGTCAGCTTTTGATCAGCCAAGCTGTACTGGATGATTGTCTCTTCCTGACCAATCCCCCGAATCTTTAAGCCAACCGTTTCGGCACTGCAAATTGTCAAATCAAAAACGGCCACCACTTCAAGAAGCTTTTCGGCTGTCTTTATCAAATAGCTGCCGGAAATCGATTGATTGGCACATTCATGATGTTCCGATTCACGAAGTAATTGAGTCTCCTCAACCGGATTCATTAAAATTTTGTGATCATCCTTCAACGTCAATTCACGCGGCAAAGTTAAAGCCCCGCACCATCCGTCCGCTTTCGTCGGCATCTCTGACTCCCACATATCCATCCAGCCAATCGCAATTCTGCGCCCTTTGTCATCCAACAAAGTTTGCACGGCATAAAAGTCATGGCCATGGTCCAATTCCTTAAAGGAGCCATGTACAAACTCATTCGTGTCTTCATCATAATCTCCAATCAAATAGCCTGTTTGATACAGATTCTGATATGAATCACCATCCGCCTCTATACCCTGAGGAGAAATCAGCAAAATGTGTTTGCCGTCTAATTCAAAGAAATCCGGACATTCCCACATAAAGCCGAGATTTCCGTCGCTTTGGGCGAGGACGCCTGCATATTCCCAATCTACAAAGTTAGGCGAGCGATATAAAATGACCCGACCGACATTTTCTTTTGAGGCGTTTCCGATCACCATATACCAGGTCTCACCATGCCTCCATACTTTCGGATCGCGAAAGTGGCGGGAGCTGTCTTCCGGCGGCTCTGCGATGACAGGGTTTTCTTTCAGTTTTTCAAAGGTGATACCATCTTTGCTGACTGCTATATTCTGATTTTGATAGAAATCGTCTTTCTCTTCATCTATCATATTATGCCCTGTATAAATTAAAGCAAGGTCGCCGTTATATTCGACTGCGCTTCCTGAGAAGCAGCCGCTCCCATCAAATGCATCGCCAGGGGCTAAAGCGATCGGCAAGTGTTCCCAGTGAATAAGATCCCTGCTCTTCAAATGGCCCCAATGCATCGGCCCCCAATTCTCATCATACGGATGATGTTGATAAAAGACATGATACTCCCCTTTATATTGAATCAGTCCGTTTGGATCATTTATCCAGTTTGCCCGGGGCATCATGTGATAGCCCATTCGGTATCGGTGATTCACTTTTTTTCCGGCTTTCTTCAATGCTTCTTCTGCCTGGTGAATTCTATTCATCTGTGACACCCTTTCTATATATGCTTTCTTTGTAGACTTTGAGCAAATTCAACGTCTTTCTTTGAGTCTAGCAAGGTAAAAATCGAAATAATGGTGAAACAAAGGACCATTGCTCCCATGATGAGATAAGTTTGGCGAAATCCGATGCTGTCGTATAAGCCTCCCGCAAGCGGCGAAAAAATCGACGTGCCTACCTGGGATGCGAATTGAAAGCCGACAAGATAAAGTACGGATGAAAGACGATTATCAAAATTAGTCGCCAAATATTTAAACACCGCAATCAGCATAATCGGCAATTCTACAGCATGAATGAGTTTCATCGATGAAATTCCGACCGGTCCGCTGACAAGTCCGGAGCCGATAATGCGGAAAGCCATTAACAGCCCCGCTAAAATCAAACTTTTTTTAGGACCAAGCTTATTGACGATGAAAGGCGCAAGAAACATCATGCCCGCTTCAATGAATACTTGGAATGAGTTAAGGTATCCAAATATTTGGTTCCCCAGAGCCGGAGTCGGAAATAAGGAAGCGTAGTAAAGCGGGAACTGCTGGTCATAGACGCCGTATACGCAAGTTACGCCGATCACGTACAACATCAAAAACCAGAAATCTTTTAAGAGAAAAAGCCCTCCCACGTCTTTTAATCCGACCGAGTCTGCCCTTTCCTTTTCATAATCTGTCATCTCAATTTTTACGGAAACAATAATGGCTACCAATATGACTGCTGAAACGGAAGCAACCCAGAAGTTGATATTCGGGTCGATATTGAACAGCTGACCTGCAAAAAATGTCGCCGCAGCCCAGCCGAGGGATCCCCACATCCTTGTTCTTCCATATTCAAAGTGATATTTGCGGCTGACCTTTTCAATAAAGGTTTCAATCGCGCCGATTCCGGCGAGAAAAGCAGTTCCCAAATAAATTCCGCCGACGATAGCCCCGAGAAAGACATTGTATTGCAAAAGCGGTCCGTAGACGAAAATATAAAAGGGACCCGTAAATACGAGAAGCAAACTGATCATAAATAATATGTTTTTCTTCAGACCGAGCTTATCAGAGATAAAACCGTACAAAGGCTGCATGCACAAAGTAAAGATAGCGTTTACAGAAAAGATAATGCCTGTCGCGGACCCGTTCAAATTGATTTCTTGCCCTAACCAAATCGCAAATAAAGAATAGCTGGAAGACCAAGTAAAAAAGAAAAAGAAAAAATAAGCGCTTAGTTTCCAATACAGACTGTTTGAGCTTTTCATTTTCATTTGCTCCTTTAACCCGATTTGGATGTATCTATTTGATGCCTGTCCCTGAACCGCCGAGGCCATCTAAAATGTAGCGTTGGGCTACAATGTAGATGAGAATCAGCGGAATCGTGGAAATCGTCAAGACAGCCATTACCTGGTTCGTATAAACCGGCTCGGTGCTGTTGATGGCTGTAATCGCCACCTGGATCGGAAATTTCGACTTATCCGTCAAAACCATCAGCGGCCAAATATAGTCATTCCAGCTGCCGATAAAAGCCAATGTCCCCACAGTAGCAACAGCCGGTTTCGACATCGGCAGCATCACCCGCCAGAAAATCTGCCATGTGTTGGCTCCGTCAAGCTTGGCCGACTCAATCATCTCCCCCGGGATCGCCATGAAAAAGTTTCGGAACAAATAAATATTGAAAGCCCCGGCAAGCGCCGGCAAAATCACGGCAAGGCGCGTATCAACAAGTCCGAGCTTATGAACAATTGTAAACTGCGAGATTAAAATCGTTTCCATCGGCACGATTAAAAGCGCCAGCAATATGGTAAACAGCACTTTTTTACCTGTGAATTGCAGCTTGGCGAATGCGAAGCCCGCCATTCCGTTGATAATGACAGCTCCCGCTGCCACACACAAACCGTAAAACAGACTGTTACCGATATACATTAGTAAATCAAACCGTGACAGCACTTCCCTGTAGGATTGAAACCATTCCGACGGATGAAAAGACGGGAGAAACGCTTGAATGCTGCTGATATTGTTGTAAATATCGGCTTCCGGTTTCATCGATGAAGCGACCATCCATATCAGCGGAAATATAAACAGAACCGCCAGCAAAACAAGGCATATATATTCCAGTATCGTTAAAGGCCCGAATTTCCTTCTCATCCGCCTTCATCCTCCTTCACCAGCTTGCGCTGCGCAAGCGTCACCAATCCAATTATCGTGCCAAACAAGAGCGCAATTGAACTTGCATAGCCGACCATCCGATCGGTAAATCCCGTTTGATAAATATAATAGACAACTGTCATCGTTGAATTGACCGGTCCCCCCTGGGTCATGACCATTGGCTGCACGAGGAGCTTAAACGCACTGATCAGCGTTGTAATAAAGATAAAAATCGACGTCGGTTTCAACAAAGGCAATGTAATATAAATAAACCGCTGCCATTTATTCATACCATCCAATTGCGCCGCCTCGTAGACATCTCCGGGAATGTTTTGCAGGCCCGCTAAAAAAATCAGCATCTGAAATCCCGCTCCCTGCCAGACTGAAACGAAAACAATTGTAAAGATCGCCTGATCAGGACTTGTCAAAAACGGCTGTGGCGGTAAACCGACATGCGTCAGTACGTTATTGATCATTCCTTCATTCGGATTCAGCAAGTACAGCCACAAAACGGAGATGACAACAAGCGACATGACGACGGGGCTAAAGTATGCGACTTTGAAAAACGTATTGGCCTTGCGCTTTTTATTCAACAGAAGGGCCAGCCCGAGAGCGGCCCCGATCTGCAACGGAATCACAAGGACAACAAATTTCAATGTGTTGCTCAAACTTTTCAAGAAAATAGGGTCTTTGAACAATTTGATAAAGTTGTCAAAACCGACAAACTTGCGCAGGTCAGGTGTTAACAAATAATAATCTGTAAATGCGTAGTAAACCGCCATAATCGAAGGAATCACGAGAAACACTGACAAAATCAGCAAGGACGGACCTAAAAATGTATAGGCCAGCACATTGTCCCGCCACCCTATTTTATTGGCAGGGGTTTTTTTCAGCAGAAAGGCCGTCCTTGCTTCTTTCAACGGAATTTTATTCATGGCTCCACCTTCTAGTTTGCCTTATCAATGGCTGATTGCATTTCTTTTGCACGCGTATCCAGCACCGATTGAATATCCTGATGCTGATCAAAGAAGCTGATGTCATCGATCGCTTGCTGAAATGCGCGTGTCACCTGTGGATATGCCGGTGTCACCGGTCGTGCATGCCCCGTTTCTTTCAGCTGCTGCAAGAAGACATTCATTTCATCTGAGAATTCCTTTGCCATCACTTTCTCTGATGAATAGCGCACAGGCAGCGCGGCGATCGAACGGCTCAATTCCAGGTTGGATTCCTTGTTTGTCATCCAATCGACCAATTTTGCCGACCATTCCTTGTTTTCAGACGTCTGTGTCATGGCAAACTGCCAGCTTCCTGAAGGGGACACAAGCTTTTTTGTTTTTGGCGAAACAGGATACGGCATCACACCATAATCGACATTAGGGAAATTTGTTTCCATGTCGGTTACCGTCCAGACACCGCTCATTTTCATCGGATATTTTTCCGTTTCAAACGCCTGCTTAACCGGAGTCCGGGTCGTGTAACCCTCCTTCAGCATTGTTTGAATAAATGTCATCGCTGCAGCGGTCGGTTTGTCGTTAAAAACACCCTCCGACTTCTTGCCGTCTTTTGAAAGGACATCACCGCCAGCCGACCAAACAAATGGCAAAAGCGCATAAGTCAGCATTTCGTCTTTTGACTGCAACTGCATATCGATGGCCGGTTTGTCATATTTATTTTTCAGCTTTTTGCAAAGCTCAAGAAATTCGTCCCACGTCCATGGATTCTCAACCGTTGGCAGCGTTTTCAAGTCAACGCCGGCGTCCTTCAGCATTTTTTTGTTATAGTAAATACCGACCGACGATTCACTGACGCCGATCGCATACAGTTTCCCCCCGTAGGTTCCCTGTTGCTTAATGCTCGGCAATAAATCATCCTGGTCTTTGATATACTCATCCAATGGCGCAATTACGCCTGATTTCGCATAAGCCGCCGTATTCGGTCCGTCCAAAGTGATCACATCCGGCAGGGTGTTCGTTGTCAGCGCCGCGTTCACTTTGTCTTCATATCCGCCACCGTTTCCGCTTCTGGGAATGAAATCAACTTTGGCCTTGACATTTTCAGAGGCATACTTTTTATTAAAAGCGTCCACCCGCTTTTGATAGACCTTTCCTTCTTCACTATCATCAGATACGTGCACCCACATCGTAAGCGTTTTCCCATCTTGGCTATTTGCACTTTTGCTATTGCTGCAGCCCCACATCGCAAACATCAGTAACAATGAAAAAATTCCGAAGAGCCACCTTTTCATCTTTGTCACTTCCCCCCATTTTTCATAAATCAACAGATAAAAGCGCTTTCAAATGAATTGTATGTCAACCGGTTTCACATGTCAACCGGTTGACATATTTTTTCCCTAATTATTCATCCCGGTACATTTCTCAGAATCATGGCATTTTCTTGCACATATCAGTCCGATTCTCTAAAATAAGTGCGTGACGAGAATTGTAAGCCATTTCAGTAAACTAGCAGGGGGAAAAGGGAATGAAGCCTAGCATTCACGACGTTGCAAAAAAAGCGGGAGTTTCACCAACAACCGTATCGCGGGTATTAAATAACCGCGGCTATATTAGTGAAAAAACAAAAGAAAAAGTCTATAAAGCGATGGAAGAAATCAATTACTTTCCAAACGATTTGGCCCGCTCTTTATTTCGTAAACGAACTCATTTAATAGGGCTCATCATCCCTAACTCCAGCAACCCGTTTTTCGGCGAACTGGCCTTTCATATTGAGAGCATCTGCGCTGCCATGGGCTACAAACTGCTGCTTTGCAACAGCTTGAACCGCAAAGACAAAGAAGAAAAATACTTGGAAATGCTGATGCGAAATCAAGTGGACGGCGTCATCGCCGTGACCTACAACAGGGGAATCTTAAACTATCATCGGCAAAACCTGCCGATTGTCGCCATCGATCATTACTTATCGGAAACGATTCCCGTCATCGGCTCCAATAACTATGACGGAGGAAGAAAAGCGACAGAACTGTTAATTGCAAAAGGCTGCCGGCACATCATCCATCTCAACGGACCAATTGAGCTGAAAACACCGGCAAATCTTAGACGAAAAGCATATGAAGATGTGATGCGACAACACGGAAGACAGCCGATTACATATGAGGTTCCCTTTCATCAAAATTACCGGGAAATCATCTCAAAACTGTTTGATGAACAGCCTGCGGCTGACGGCATTTTTGCCAGCGATGACCTCATGGCCGCTACAGTCATCACCGAAGCAAAAAAACGCGGAAAAGACATTCCCGGGCTATTAAAGGTGATCGGCTACGACGGAACGGAAGCCGTTCAGTCCATCCTCCCGGAATTGACAACCATCCAGCAGCCGATTGAACTCATTTCCAAGACGGCCATCGAGATTTTGTCCAAAGCCATTGAAGGCGAATTCGATGATTTACCGCTGGAAACCTATTTGCCCGTACAGCTTTTAGAAGGAGAGACGACTTAAATGAATCGCACAAAAAAAGGAGACATTGACGTCTCCTTTTTCCATACATATCCTGATCTATCCAATTGTTAAAAATATAAAATTTACATTACTAACCTAAAATTTAACTTATTTTTCTAGACAAACGCATCTCCACATGATAAATTTAAAGACAAGTTTTCAAAAAATTCTAATTTTGGTACGGGGGTGCCTTTCATTGAGCGTAAGCCACTTTTTTCCTGAAACTCTAGTTGCTATTGTAAAAGACATGTTAACCAAAACCGATGGTTCAACAACCAAAGCGATTGAAACGCTGATCGGTGGCAAAGCCGAAATCGAAGTTTTTCAGCAAAATAATATTGATTATGACAAGCTGTCACCTGAAGAAGCGAGGCTGTTTCAACGCGATGATGACATCTTGTTTAGAACTTCCTCTTTGAAAACAGGCGATGATTATTTATCTTATAATTATGTCTATGTTAAAACAAACTTACTGCCGCCCGCCATCAAACAAGATTTGCAGGCAGAAAGGCTTCCCATCGGGAAAATCATTGCAGAACTGGAGTCAAGGCGTGAAATTTTCAGTACGGGCGACTGCCTGGGAAAACATTTCACACAACTTGTACCTGTTTCAGCAGACCGGACATATGCTTTTAAAAAATATCAGATTATCAGCGGCCGGCAGTGCATGTTCTATGTCTGCGAGCTATTCGATTTAGAAAAAATCTGCGAACGGACTGCGGGCTGAATCATGCCCGTCAGCTGCCACTTCATGAAAAGGCTTCCATAACCTCCCCATTCCTTCTTCCCTCAAAACAAAAACCCCTGCGAAACAGGGGCTGTTATTTATTGATACACCGTTTTCGGCACGGCAACGACCGGATTTCCGGCAGCATAAGGAGCGACATCGTATTGCTGGAAGACGATCGCAATGCCGTCTTTTGTGTAATAAAAAGCCGTGTTTTTACCAAGGACGATGTCTTTCTTCTTCACATCCGGGAAGAAAATGTCGCTGTGTTTTTGAATATAGTCGTAAATGTATGTTTTTGTCTTATCCATTTTCGATTTTGTATTTAAGATATCTGATAAATACACCCGCTTTTTAGAGGCAAGGTCATAGTTGAAAGAGCGGACTGCCGTATTTCCGTGCGCTCCGCCGGAGTAGACGTAATTACTTGTCAGAATGCTTAGCTTTTGGCCGGTCCGGTATTTCACTTCAAAGGACGTTTGATAATCTGTTTGGTATCCGTGCTGTTGGCCGTCTTTCTTGTTTTTTACATAATCTTTGTAGGACTGCTCAATATAACGTTTAAAATCTTTGTTGATCCTATTTTGGAGAGATTTGCTGCTTACATTTGCAACCTGCGGGTATTTCAAAGCCTTAATGTTTTTGTAAGTATGGCTCGTGACCGTCGGCTTTTTTTCATTTGCCGCGTGTGCAGAAGGAAGTGCGGCCGCACCGTACAGCGCAAAAAACAATACCCCTGTCATCAGCATACCTAACGCTTTAAACACTGTTTTTTTGTTCATAAGAACCCTCCTTAATCTGTCATTGTTTATCATACCCATTTTGAAATCGGGTACACATGATAGACCGGTGAACTCGCGAGAAAGTTTCTATTTTCGGAGATAAAAATTGAAAAATATTCTAATTCACCCTGTTCGTTCAGCACCTTGTTGACCATTTGAACGACTGTCTTGACAAAAAATTCACACGCTGATTCGATACGCCCTCCGGTTTAACCGCAGAAGAAGAAAATGAAAAACCAAATAGTTTTTTTAAACCCATTGACATTTTTATAAAAAGTATTAATATTAAAACTATTAAAAAATTGCATAAAAAGGTTTTCCTTATCAAGAGTGGTGGAGGGACTGGCCCTGTGAAACCCGGCAACCGCTGTCTATGACAGAATGGTGCTAAATCCTTAAGAGCATGTACGTGCTCTTGAAGATAAGGAGGAGATTGAATATATCAAGCTCTTCCTTATCGGGAAGAGCTTTTTTATGTCTATAAAGAAAGAGGGATGAAGCATGACACAATCAACCGATGTACTGAAGCAAACGCCTGGGAAAAAAATCGGACCGTACAGAGCTGATCAGGTGGGGAGTCTTTTAAGGTCTGCGCCCGTAAAAAAAGCGCGTATTCAAAAAGCGAACGGTGAAATTAGCGCTGAACAACTGCGCGAAGTCGAAAACGAAGAGATCAAGCGCATTGTCGAAAAGCAAAAAGAAATTGGCCTTAAAGCCGTTACTGACGGGGAATTCCGCAGGTCATGGTGGCATTTCGATTTTCTTGAAGGGCTTGACGGCGTAGAAGGATATACAGCGGATAAGGGCATTCAATTTCATAATGTTGAAACGAAGCCGCGCGGAATCAAAGTAACAAGCAAAGTCGATTTTACAAACCATCCGATGCTGGAAGATTATAAATTTCTTCATGATATTGCGGGCACACATACGCCGAAAATGACGATTCCGAGCCCGAATATGCTGTTTTTCAGAGGAAAACTTGGAGAAAGCCCGTACGAGGATCTGGATGAGTTCCATCACGATGTCGCGCAGGCTTACAAAAAAGCGATCCGCGCATTTTACGATGCCGGCTGCCGCTATTTGCAACTGGATGACACGGCCTGGTCGGTATTTTTCTCAGACAAAGGACATGAGCAGATCAAAGCCTTCGGCCGCCAGCCTGATGAACTGCGCCAGTCCTTCGCCAACACGATTAATGAAGCAGTTGAAGGACGCCCGGACGATTTGACGGTCACCATGCACATCTGCCGCGGCAACTTCCAGTCAACATGGGTGGCGGAAGGCGGCTACGATGCGGCTGCAGAAACGATTTTCGACGGACTCAATTTAGACGGACTTTTCCTTGAATTTGATGACGAGCGCTCCGGCGGCTTCGAACCGCTTCGCTATGTCAAACGGAAAGACTTGCAGATCGTCCTCGGTCTGATCACGTCCAAATTCGGAGAGCTTGAAAACCCGGATGATATTAAGCGGCGCATCGACGAAGCAGCTCGCTTCGTCGACCTGAACCAATTGTGCCTAAGCCCGCAGTGCGGCTTTGCCTCCACAGAAGAAGGCAACCTCCTGACGGAAGAGCAGCAATGGGAAAAACTGCGCCATGTCGTCGAGATCGCAGAAGACGTATGGAAATAACACCTCATATTTGAGACATGCCTCCTGACGGCATGTCTCTTTTTTTTGCCCCTCTATACAATTTAAAATTCCTTCTTGATTTGTTCATAGTTTGATCATATTTGGCTTCTATAATGCTCTTTAGTGAGGTGATCGAACAATGATTAAGAAAAGGAAAATCGATATATTCCTGGTCTTCATTCTTGTATTATCTGCAGCTTTAAACTTGTACGGCATCTGGAATAGTGACACAGACAACGCCTACTATACGGCGGCCGTTGAAAGTATGACCCAAAGTTTTCATAACTTTTTTTACGCATCATTTGATCCAGCAGGCTTTGTAACAGTTGATAAACCGCCGGTTGCACTCTGGATTCAGACACTTTTTGCACTTGTGTTCGGCGTGCACGGCTGGAGCGTCGTTCTTCCTGAAGCGATTGCCGAAGTGATTTCCGTAGCACTGTTGTACTTTATTGTAAAACCTACTTTTGGCAAAACGGCGGCCAGAATTTCAGCTCTTATTATGGCGTGTACGCCGATTGCCGTTGCGGTCAGCCATACAAACAACGTCGACAGCATTCTCACCCTTTGTTTGATGATTGCAACCTGGATGTTGTTTAAAGCAGTCCGGAAAGGAAAAATCGGCTGGCTGCTCGGCGCATTCTGTATGGTCGGCGTCGGCTTTAACGTCAAAATGCTGCAAGCATACATGGTATTACCGGCATTCCTGCTGTTTTACATGATTGCAGCAAAAACGACGATTCGCAAAAAAATTGTGTCTCTTATCACAGCCTTGATCGTTCTGGCAGGCGTTTCCGTTTCCTGGGCGGTAGTCGTCGATAGTCAGCCGGAGAGTTCGCGCCCTTATATTGGAAGCAGCCAGACCAACTCTGTCCTTGAGCTGGCGTTTGGCTACAACGGCATCCAGCGTCTCACAGGCCAAAACGGTGCTGGCGGGGGCGGAACCCCCTCATCTGATCAAAATCAAAAGAACCAGCAGCAGGAAATGCCGCAGCAGCAAAGCGGCGATACCGAAAACAACTCAGACTCGACAAATGGACAAATGGCTCCGCCGAGCGGGGGCGAGATGCCTTCAGGCGGACCGGACGGCCAGCAGGGTGATGTTCAAAGCGGCGGCGGAGGTCCCGGCGGCGGCACGAGCGGCATGTTTGGCACAGGAAACCCTGGCCCTCTCAGACTATTCCAATCCGAGCTTTCCGGACAGGCAAGCTGGCTCATCCCGTTTGTACTCTTCGGCATCATCGGTTTGCTGATCACGGGCCTTCGCGGTCAACGCAAATTCAATGAAATAACGACTGAAACGATTTTCTGGATGATGTGGCTTCTGCCAGTCGCTGCATTCTTCAGCGTCGCAGGATTCTTCCACCATTACTATCTGATCATGCTGGCAGCACCGATTGCCGCTTTATCAGGTGCAGGCTGGACAGCGCTCGTTCGCCTCTATCAGGAGGAAAGCGGCTGGAAAAAACAGCTTCTGCCGATCGGAATTTTGCTGACAACCGCATTTGAATTGTATATTTTGAGTCCTTATCTCAGCGAAATCGGCATCGTCTGGAGCATATTGATCGGCGCTTTTGGCATTGTCACAAGCTGCCTTCTCATCTTTTTCAAAAAAGGAAAGTCATTCAGCTACTATGTATCACTTGCAGCGCTGCTCGGCATGCTGATCGGACCTTTCTATTGGACAACAGCAACGCTCGCTGACGGTGTAAACGGCATGATTCCGCAGGCCGGACCTAAATCCGCACAATCATTTGGCGGCGGTGGCGGAGGGAAGATGCAGAATAACAACGGCAGCGGACCTCCCGGATTCGGCAGCCAAGACGGTCAAACAGACAGTGATCAAAACAACAATAACGGACCTGGCTTCGGTCCTGGTTCAAACAGCAATGATTCTTCAACTGATACCGGTTCCGGCCAAAACAGCCAAAATCAGAACGGCGAAGGCGCAAGCGGCCGTCAACAAGGCGGACCAAGCGGCGGCAGCCCTGGAAGCGGCGAATCAGTCGATGAAGAACTGTTGAGCTACCTTGAAAAGAACAACACGGGTGAAAAATATTTATTTGCGGTCTCCAGCGCAACGTCTGCTCAATCTTACATCATCAAAACAGGTAAAGCTGTCATGGCGATGGGCGGATTCTCTGGAAGCGACCCGATTTTGACGGTTGAAAAACTTGAGAAGCTCGTCAAAAACGGCGAAGTCAAGTACTTCATGATCAGCGACGGTCGAGGCCAAGACAACTCAGAATTCACTAACTGGATTAAAGAAAACGGAAAAGAAATTTCAAAAAACGAATACAGCAGCTCTTCTTCAGATAACGATTCCCAGTCAGGCGGACCTGGCGGAAATCAGACGCTTTATAAAGTGGAGCTTGATTGATGAAAGGAAAGGTGATGAATATGCAGAGACAAGTCACATTTTCAATCGTAGTCCCTGTCTACAACGAAGCGGAAGTGCTTCAAAGCACCTATGACCGATTAAAAACCGTCATGGACTCGACAGGCGACCCTTATGAACTGATTTTTGTAAACGACGGTTCAAGCGATGACAGCATTCACATGCTGAAGTCGCTTGCTCAGTCAGACCCGGCAGTAAAATGCATCAATTTCTCAAGAAATTTCGGTCATCAGATCGCCATTACGGCCGGTACCGACTATGCTGCCGGCGAAGCGATCGTGGTGATCGATGCCGATTTGCAGGATCCTCCCGAATTGATTTTGGAAATGGCGGAAAAGTGGCGCCAAGGCTTTGACGTTGTATACGCCGTCCGCACAAAGCGGGAAGGAGAAACATTTTTCAAAAAGCAAACGGCCGCCATGTTCTACCGTATTTTAAGAAAACTCACAGACGTTGATATCCCGGTGGATACGGGAGACTTCCGGCTCATGGACCGGAAGGTGGTCAATGAAATGAACAAGCTGAAAGAAAAAAATCCGTTCGTCCGCGGCCTTGTCAGCTGGCTCGGGTTCAAGCAGACCGCCGTCTATTACGAGCGCCACGAACGGCTTGCAGGGGAAACGAAGTACCCGCTCAAAAAAATGCTGAAGCTCTCGCTCGACGGCATCACTTCATTTTCCTTTCAGCCGCTGAAACTGGCAAGCTACTCAGGAATCGCGCTGTCAGCGGTCGGTTTTATATATGCCTTCATCGTCGTCTGCATGAAGCTGTTTACGACAAGCACCATTACCGGGTGGTCTTCGATGATCATTCTGCAATGCTTGTTCAGCGGCTTTATCCTGATCATCCTCGGAGCGATCGGCGAATACATCGGCCGCATTTATGACGAAGTGAAAGACAGGCCGCTATATATCATTGACGGCAAATACGGATTTGAAGAACAGCGGCGGGCGGCAGCTCCGCAGCGCCATATCATGTAGAAGATAAGAGATCCAAAAGGAGGGATTCCGATGAGCATACTTGTTGTCGGGGGAGCCGGTTATATCGGTTCCCACGCCGTTTACACGTTAATTGAGAAAAAAGAAAAAGTCGTCGTTGTGGATTCCCTGGCAACGGGACACGCAGAAGCCGTTCACCCCGAAGCTGCGTTTTATGAAGGGAATATTCGCGACCGGCATTTTCTCAAGCAAGTATTTGAAAATGAGGACATTGAAGCCGTCATGCATTTCGCAGCATCACCTATTCCATTACAGTCGAATCGCGTTTTTTCTTCTTTCAACGAAAACATGACAGGCATGGAAACACTGCTTGACGTGATGAAAGAATACGATGTCGGCCGGATCGTTTTTGCATCAAGCGTTGCGGTCTACGGCTGTCCGCAGAACCTCCCTGTCACAGAAGAAACCGAACCAGAACCCGTTCACCCGCACGGGAAGGTCAAATGGATGATGGAGAAAATGCTGATGGAAGCGGAAAAAGCGTACGGTCTGAAATATGTGATCCTCCGCTCCTTCAATGCGTGCGGCGCCCACCCATCTGTCATCATCGGCGAAGACCGGGGAAGTGAAACACATCTCATTTCCAATGTTCTGCGAACCGCTCTCGGACACCTTCCTTTTGTTCACATAGATCAACCTGAAGAAGCAACTGGCTTCCGCGATTATGTTCACGTGCAGGATTTGGCAGAAGCACACGTGCTCGCCATCAGCCATTTGCGGAAAGGCAGGGATAGCCGAATCTACAATCTCAGCTATGGCGAAAGCTACTCCGCTGAACAAATCATTCTTGCCGCCCAATATGTCACAGGCATTCCTCTTATCGCCGCAAAGCTGACAGAAACGGACATCGACTCACAAGCAACATTTGCCGCTTCTTCCTCCAGAGCCAAAAAAGAATTAGGCTGGACTCCAAAGCACAACAGCCTGATCGCAATCATCCGCGACGCCTGGAACTGGCACTCTGCGAATCCGAATGGATATGCGGCGGAGAAGGTGAAGCAAGGGTGAAAAATGAACTGCACCTCCTATCGTTAGATAGTGTCTAACTATGGAGGTGCGGTTTTTTCTAATGATAAATGGATACTGTAAATCTAATCGACTACCCAATCATCCTAATAATCTATCAAGTAAGCAGTCGGGTGTTTTTTGTCCTGCAGATCAATCAGCATATCAATATATCCCGAGCCATACCAGATGAAATCATATGAAAATTGGATGGCCACATAATTTTTATTAAAAAATTGTGAATGCGTCATCGTCTTTTTCGCAGTGGGTGATCACCAGCAAGCATATTATGAAAATGCCTAAGTATATAAACCATCTTTTTTTCATTGAGTGTTTCTATCGTTTATGTTCCTTTTTATTTGAGTTCCAAAAAAGACAGAAGGCTTATCCCACTTTTGTGGCCTACCTTTGTCAAATAAGAAAAGGACTGAATAAAAACTCTTCAGTCCCTCTATGATTCGATTCCTAAATCAACTAAATAAGCCGTTGGCTGTTGTTTGTTTTTTTGTAAATCAATTAGTACATTAACAGAACCTGCTGTCCCAATTGGCTTCCCATGATAGGAAATATACAAAACTACATAATCTTTATTAAAATAATGAATATTAGCTATCCTTGCATCGCCCGCGTTAAAATCCATCTCTTTCGCAATTTGTTTGAAGTCAATCTTAAACTGAGCTTCATATTTTTCATTTCCTTTTAGATAATTATCCACTGTTTGTATCTGTTGAATACCATCAGCCATTACATTTGTTTCTTTTTCTTTTGCTCCGTTAATATAAACATATTTACCGTCTTTGCTTAGAATATCAGTGTCTTTGATTTTCCTAACTTTGTTCGTCTTTTTTTCGAATATATATTTGTCGAATAACTTAAGATATGATCCATCTTCTGTAACTTTTGGAAATACTGATAGATAATTATTTAACTTTCCAGACTCAAGTGTTGCATGTAATTTATCTTCTTTCACAATCAGATGTTGCGAAAGATCTTGTTTTAAAAATAAGTAATATGTTCTTGGAGTCTCTTCACCTGTATGATCGGATACTCCTATAAGCATATTTTCTTTATCAACCGCGTAAAGGCTGAGATAAACTTCTTTAGCACTTGATGGTATCGGTAATTTTATTTTCTTCTCACCAAATGTTGTTTTTACTTTTATAACATTTTTATTGACTATCTTCATCTCAGGAAGACCTTGCCCTATTTTATCATGGACTGTTTCTCCCTCATCTATTAATGAATCTTTCTGCTTTAAGTCAGACAACTTGGCTGAGACATTTTCTTTGGTAGAAAAAATAGGTTTATAACTATTCTTAAGCTGTTTATCCGTATATGTATAATAACGAATTCCATTTTTTTGACTACTCATCATAGTATAAATTGAATCTTGAACTCTCAAAGTAATATCATCAGGAAATCCAAATTCATTTCTCATAAATTCTTTAAATGCCGGGCTGTCTTCTTTCGGCAAGCCTTTTTCATAGTTGACTGCCTGAATATCATCTTTGCCGCAGCCGGTGATCATCAGCAAGAGTATTATTACGCTAAAGCTTATAAACCTTTTTTTTGTCATTGAACTGCTCCTATTCTGCTTCTTTTTTGTTAACTTCTCGAATCAAGTCAACAAATTCAGAGTCTTCAACTTCATAAATATGTCCAGGTTTGGTGACACCGGAACCTTTTACTTCAATTTCTGGTTTTTCATCAATGAGATCGCCTAATATGTCCCCATGTTGACTTTCAACTGAAACGATATCATCACTGTTTATTTTATGTTTTCCACTTGCAGTATAGTAAGGGGAAAAACTCACAGTATCCTCTGTTCTGTATCCCGCCGCAGCGGTAATGTCCATTTTTTGAAGCTTTTGATACACCTCAGGATTGGCAGATTTCAAATGATTAATGTCTTCAGTCATAGCTTCACTGTCCATATCAGTATAGGCATTACTGTAGTCTTTTCCATTATCATTGTTTTTGTTTTCTTTATTAAAATCTAAATAATCACTCGTATTCATAGTATCTCTTCCAGCAGCATTGTCTGCGAGCCAGCGTGCTCTATTAGCCCCGGTAGCTAAGAGATTTTTATCATATGGCGTTCCGATTGTTGTGATGCTTCGCACATGGTCAGGGTAATCCATCGCAAATTGCAGTGATCTTCTTCCACCATAGCTGTGGCCGAACATATCGATCTTTATCTCCTCATTCATCAACCCCATCTCATTTAACTTTTCTGCTAAATCGTCACTTGTTGCTTGCCGATGCTCATTTGGTTCATTTGTGTCATAAACAATATGGAGACGACCGTCTGTGTTGAATCCATCAATCCTAAACAACTTTTTATATTCATCTACTGTTTTTCTATTACCACGCTTGTCAATATAAGTATATTCATAATCATATTTATCACCCTTTTTTTTGATACGAACGATCACATCACCTTTCTGCGCTCCTTTTTCTACACTATTGTTAAATCCATTCCCACTATCCTCAATCCCATGCACATAAACCGAAACATTCTTATAATCCGAAAAATCGCCTTTCACATGGTTAACTGAATTATACAAGATTGAGATATCTGTCAAAGCTTCGCGCATTGGGGCGCGGTGGGTGCGGGCGACATTGCTGAAATCTTGTTCCACCTGATCAAGGCCATTTTTTAGATTCTCGTATTGGCTAATTAAAAGAACGACGTCACTCGTAATATTGTTGCGTTTCTGTATGTCTTCCGGTGAGGGGTCTTCCATAGACTCAAACTTGCGTCTGGCATTCTCCTGACAATCTTTTAAATCCTTTATCCAATCGTTGATTTCCGATTTGATATCCGCCACATTAAAATTCATGACGTTTTTTGATACAAAGTTCGGAAGTTCTTTATTTTCTATCGAAACCCATATTTTATTAAAAGCTTCAAGCAAACGGCTGGATTGAGCATGCTGCAGCATTCGATTTGCTCTTCTTTCATGGCTTTTGATCATGTTTGTGATTTCTGGCTCTCTATTATAATATGCCATAACTCTAGTTCCCTTCCATCATTTCACTCTTTGCAGTTGTTGTGAGATTACGTTATCGACGCGCTTTAATTCCTTAATGATGTTTTTGGCATTTGCTGAAAGTTCTTTGACTCTTTTTTTAAGCTCCGTCATGATCGATTTGATGTGCGACTTTGCATCAGACCAGACGTCATCGAATTTTTCCCACGGAAACTCTGTTTCATACATCATTTCTCTGAGCATTGTGTCAAAATGGTGCAAAACTTCGTCTAATGTAGATAGATTTGATTCAAACTTTCCGGTTGCCTGGTGTAACGATTCGCCGTTTACTTTTATTTCACTTTGGACTCTTTCAGCCGAAAATGTATGGTTTCTTTCCGATCTTGACTGCGGCTGAACATTGGCCGGTTTGTCGGATTCGTCCGTTAGTTCGACCGCTTTTGCAAAACACCGCACACTGTCTGCAAAATATAATAAACAGCTGCTCGCTTTACTGAAAAAGTTGATGTTGTCACTCATTTTTTTCTGCAGCGCTGCGGCGGCTTTTCCGCTGTGCCGGTCTAATTCTTCACGAAAAAACACCATGTTCTCAAATACATGGCTAAAGGCGTTTTCCAGCTGACTAATGATCCCCGCTGCCTTATGTGAAAGTTCTTTGTTGAAGCGAAAATGTCCCATCGTCATTGCTCCTTATTTTCGTTTTTTCCTGCTTCAGCTTCTGTTAGCAACTCATCAAGCTGCAATTCTTTTTGATCTACATATCCGTAATGGTACACAACTTCTATATCTTGTTTATTAAATAAAACTAGCTGCTCTTTCGGATCGGTAAAACCGTTTGGATAGTCGACAGCTGCATAATCTCTGATGACATGGTTTGTCTCAGAAAACATTTGCCGCCCGATGATAAGCAGACGTCTTGAATCATTATGTAAGCCGACAACACTGCCGACAGGAAGATAGTTCTTTTTTAATAGCATAATTGATTATCCCTCTTTTTCTCTGAAATTGGACATATATACAAGTTGTAAAAACATAGGAAAATCATAGCAAAAAGGTATCATTTCATTCAACGAACTAAAGTACCGTGAAATTTTACCTATTCAAATCAAAGACTTTTGATTTAAGGTTCGCTCTTTATGTAAGGTTTGTCGGTGTCATTAGTATGTTACAGTGAGCACTTAGCACTGAAACGATTCATCATACTTACGGAACCTTTCAGATAAAGTTTCACAAAAAAACCGCCATAGTAGGCGGCGGCATCATGAAATATAAAGCGCAATCGCTTACGCTTCTCCTCTAATAAAAAGAATCTTATCACCTTCCATTTTTCGTCTGTTGTTCTGTGCATGGTGACTTCCCGCTTGAAAAGCCGGCTTTCTCTCAGATGATTTGCTGTGCATCTCTCAATATGCAACCTTCTTTAGACGTGACTTTATTTAAAAAATTATTGTGAAAATATATTTTTTAGCTTGAATTTTACACAATCTCGAGATAAAATACAGTCAAAATAATAGAAGCTCACTTCTTGTATATAATCAGTAATAGGGTCTGATTGTTTCTACCTGGCAACCGTAAATCGCCAGACTACAAGGAAGTTTGAATAGATTTGATCATGTAAAAAGTGTATTGCGCAAACAATATATCTATTTTTTATTTGCTCTTATTTTTCATGCTTTCTTTATCGGAACCCATGAAAAGTAAGAGCTTTTTTATTTTCAAAAAACATTCGGGAGTTGGCATCATGTATTTTCTCATTAACATTTTAGGCATTTTCATTGTCATGTCCGTGATTTATTTTTGTTCCCCGCGAAAGAAAAGCGTAAAATGGAGGCCGATTCTCTCCCTTTTCATCGTTGAGCTTTTGGTGACTTGGTTTATGCTTGGGACAAAAATCGGCGGATGGGCCATCAACCTGATCGCCTCTTTCTTTTCGTGGCTGATCGCTTGTGCAAGCGACGGTATTGCGTTTGCCTTTCCGTCAGTGATGGGCAATGAAACCGTTGACTTTTTCTTCAGCGCCTTGCTGCCGATTATCTTTGTGGTGACATTTTTTGATATACTGGCTTATTTCGGAATTTTAACATGGATGATTGATAAGATCGGCTGGGTGATTTCGAAAGTCTCGCGCCTTCCTAAATTAGAAAGTTTCTTTTCGATTCAAATGATGTTTCTGGGGAATACTGAAGCGCTCGCCGTGATTCGCGGGCAATTGGCCGTATTAAAGGACAACCGCCTGCTGACGTTCGGCATTATGAGCATGAGCAGTATCAGCGGATCGATTCTCGGTTCTTATTTAACGATGGTTCCTGCAACATACGTATTTACAGCGATTCCATTGAATTGCTTAAATGCGTTGATCTTGGCCAGCATTTTAAACCCGGTAGAAGTCACTAAGGATGAAGACATCATTTACGTACCGCCAAAAGAAGAGAAAAAGGACTTTTTCTCAACGATTTCAAACAGCATGATGGTCGGAATGAACATGGTCATCGTCATTCTCGCCATGGTCATCGGATATGTCGCTTTAACCTCATGTTTGAACGGAATGTTGGGGTTGATCATGGACGGTTTGACGATTCAAAAAATCTTTTCTTACATCTTCAGTCCGTTCGCATTCCTGCTTGGACTGGCGCCGGGTGACGCGATGTATGTCGCACAGCTGATGGGGATGAAACTCGCAACAAACGAATTCGTCGCGATGATGGATTTAAAAACGCAGCTAGATACGATTTCGCCCCATACAGCCGCCGTGGCCACAACATTTTTGACGTCGTTTGCCAACTTCAGTACGATCGGAATGATCTATGGAACATACAATTCCTTATTTAACGGAGAAAAATCAGCGATTATCGGAAGAAATGTGTGGAAGCTCCTTGTCAGTGGAATAGCGGTGTCGCTGTTGAGCGCGGGGATTGTCGGGCTGTTTGTTTGGTAACCTGATTATTAATCCATCATGTATTAGCTTGCCATTCACGTGGCAAGTTTTTTTGTTCTTTTTGTAAAGCTGACTTTACGTAAAGCTCACTTTACTATATAATTAGGTAAATGGTAAAATCACACACTGGTCATTTAAAAAGAAAGTTTCTAATACTTTAGTAAGGAGGAGATATCATGGCTTTGCGAAAAACCTATTACATCATTGGAGGATTGTTTGTCTTTATATTTCTTGCAAAACTGGCCTTCGGTATAGCTGCTGGTTCAATATCTTTAATCGAACTTTTAATGTTTGGCACATTAGCTTTTTTAAGTTTTGCCGGAGGATACCTTTATCCGCAATTCAAACAAAAGGATGAAAGATCTCAACACATCAGACAAAAAGGAATGCAGTTTTCCATGATCGCTTTATCTGTGTACCTTTTGGTGCTCATCATCGGAATGCAAATGGGCTTTATCACATTAGCGGGAATTGATGTGATTCGGATACTGGTTTCATTACAGATTATCACGGTATTTTCATCATGGATTATTTTATCCAGGAAGTTTTAAACTGTTTTTATTCATTATTTGAAAAAGCACCCTTGAAACAGGGTGCTTAGAAATCTCTTCACTATGAAACTTGTCTATCCCAATGGCGGTGCCCGCCGATCGCTTCGACCAGCTTTTTGCCGAAGTCGTCTTTGCTCTTATCATCGCGAGAGGTGATAATGCCCGGCTGTGCTGCCGCGTGGGACCCGGCGGCGGACAGCAGGAGATCGATCCCTTTGCCTGCGGCTCCGATCGCTTTATAATGTCCGAATGCTTCATTGATAAAATCCGATGCGGCTTTATGCAATTGCAGGCGTTCAATGCTTTCTTGGCCGCCCGGAATATAAACGGCATCGTACAGCACGGAATCGACCGTCTGCAAAGTGTTACCGACTTCTATTTCTGTACCGCCGGTCCCTTTGATCACGCCGAGTGCCGAGCTGACAATGTCCGGAATGATGTCGGCTTTTTTGAACTCTTTCAACACCCGGCTGAGGTCCTCATCATCAAAACCTTGCTCTGCTAAAATGGCGACGGTCCTCGTCTGCGGCAGTTTGACCGTGTTTTCCTGGCTGAGCGCAGGGGATTTGAACGTCACATTGGAGCCTTCGTCTTTTTCAGGGGGCTCTACACCTACACCCGCAGCGATTTGCTTGGCAAGCTCCCTGTCAACCCTGTTAAACATATGAACGACTTGGCGGCGGACGTCCTTGCTTTTGACCTTTCCGACTTCAAAGCGGAACGCCGAAATGATATGTTCTTTTTCAACGGGAGACATGCTGTTCCAAAACAGCTTCGCTTGCGAATAGTGATCGTTAAAGCTTTCGCTGCGCCGGCGGATTTTTTTGCCCTCGACTTTTTCCTCGTAATGCACATATCCGCCTTCTTCTTCTGAAGCAGGCGCCGGATCGTTGTTTTGCAGCGAATTTTTATGATAAGCGACAGGCCCTTTGTTAATCGTCATTCTGTGATAGCCGTCATACTGGTTGTTATGGAACGGACAGACCGGCCGGTTGATCGGAATTTCATGAAAGTTCGGACCTCCCAATCGGATCAGCTGTGTGTCCGTATAGGAAAAGAGCCGGCCCTGCAAAAGCGGATCGTTTGTAAAATCGATTCCCGGAACAACGTGGCCCGGATGGAAAGCGGCCTGTTCCGTTTCGGCAAAAACGTTATCCTGGTTTCGATTCAGCGTCATTTTACCGATGATCTTAACAGGAACCATTTCTTCCGGCCAAAGCTTTGTCGGATCAAGGATATCAAAGTCAAACTTGAACTCGTCTTCTTCGTCAATCATTTGCACGCCGAGCTCATACTCCACTTCATCGCCTCTTTCGATCGCTTCCCAAAGATCGCGGCGGTGATAGTCGGGATCTTTCCCGGCGATTGTCTGCGCTTCGTCCCAGACGAGCGAATGGACGCCAAGGACGGGCTTCCAGTGAAATTTAACAAAGCGCGCCTTGCCTTCTTCATTTACAAACCTGAACGTATGAACGCCGAAGCCTTCCATCATCCTGTAGCTTCGCGGAATCGCCCTGTCAGACATCGCCCACATGATCATGTGAGCCGTTTCTTCATTGTTGGCGACAAAGTCCCAAAACGTATCGTGCGCTGTAGAAGCCTGCGGCATTTCGTTATTCGGTTCCGGCTTAAAGGAATGCACCAGGTCAGGGAACTTGATGGCATCCTGAATGAAGAAAACGGGGATGTTATTGCCGACGAGATCATAGTTCCCTTCTTCTGTATAAAACTTTGTCGCGAATCCTCTGACATCACGGACGGTATCACCCGAGCCCCTGGAACCGGCTACAGTCGAGAACCTGACAAACACCGGTGTTTTCACTGACGGATCTTGAAGAAACTTTGCTTTCGTATATTTCGTCATCGGCTCGTAAACCTGGAAATAGCCATGCGCGCCAAAACCCCTCGCATGGACGACCCGCTCCGGAATCCGTTCATGGTCAAAATGGGTCATTTTTTCACGGAAATGAAAGTCCTCCATCAGCGTCGGACCGCGCACGCCTGCTTTTAAAGAGTGCTCGTCTTCAGATACGCGTAAACCTTGGTTCGTCGTCATTTTTTTGCCCCGGTTGTCAGACCGGTACTGTTCAAGTTGTTGATCCTTGCTGTGCTCATTGACGTTGCGGCGGCCATCATTGTTATTCACTTGTCATCCCTCCCCATTCTTATTCCCTATGTAGTTGATCTGGATTGCTATTTTATGATTTACCCTGTCTATCAGCGAGTTAAACGCAGCGCTCGTTAAAGGGAAATGTAATTTTAATAAATTCAAAGTTTGCACAAGAAAATGAATTAAACCGATTTTAAAGGTACACATATTTCACAATACGGGTTGCTCAACATATCCCCCGTGTATTTTTCCATTATTGGTCTATTGTCCAGTTGAAATTCATTGTTTTGCAGAGATGAAAAAATATCAGAATATGCTTTTTGAATATCTTCTGCTGTATGTTTAACATCGTAAATCAGGTATTTTCCGCCGGAAATTTCCCCTTCAAAAACTGAATCATCGACTTGATAATCATGTGGTATCACAATACAAGCATCAAATCTACACTGATCAGGAGATGTTGTTTCCGGGTTATCCTGTGGAATCGCAAACAGAATGGCAGACTCAAGAAGACCTTTTTCCTTAGCCCATTTTTTTAATGCCTCCATTACCTCAATATTGGCAGGACCGTACGGACCAACTCGTCGCATATAAGCAATACGATAGTTTGGAAGTGTTTCAACTTTGAATGTCATAGATTTTTTCTTCCTTTCCTGATTGTTGTTCGTTACGTTTCGAATGTAACATGCTTTAAAACTAATTACATTTACATTTTTAAAATTTTCTGTAAATTTTAAAATGATCATTTCCACAACAAAAAAGAGGATATTCAGAGATCATCTGAACATCCTCTTTCTTTGTTTAATCTAGTGTTTCGCCGTTTGAAGCAATCAAGTCTTTATACCAGTAAAAGCTTTTTTTGCGAATGCGGCGCAAGTCTTTCAAATCAAATTCGTCGCGGTTCACATAAATAAATCCGTAGCGTTTTGAACAGCCTTGATGGGTTGAAATCAAGTCGATGGCAGACCATGGGGAGTAGCCGAAAACATCGACTCCATCCGTGATCGCCAGCTGAATTTGCTTGATATGTTCCTTTAAATAATCGATGCGGTAGTCGTCATTTACGACATCTCCGTCTTCAAGCTGATCAAACGCGCCGAGGCCGTTCTCAGTGATGATCAGCGGCAGCTGATAGCGGTCATAGATCTCGCGCAGCGTCGAACGGAAACCGACAGGGTCGATCTCCCAGCCAAATGCGTTTTTCTTTAAGTGCGGATTGCTGCTTCCCCTGTATACGCCTTCTTCTCCCGTCTGCAAATGCTGGTCGCCGCCTCGGGCAGCCGTGTCGCTGCCGTCATCCCTGCTCGCTTCAGCCGTTTGCGACGTATAGTAGTTAAACGCGATAAAGTCCGGCTTGGCTGACCGCAGAATATCCATATCTCCTTCGGCGATGACCGGTGTGCAGTCTTTTTCTTTCATATATGCCCATGCCGTTGTATTGTACCGTCCGAATACGGCCATATCCAAGTAAAGCCAGTTGCGGATCGCATTATAGTTAAAAGCCGCCAGCACGTCCTCCGGTTTCGAAGAAGCAGGATAGATGAGCGCGATATTCGGCGCAGGGCCGATTTTCGCTTCCGGCAGCATCTCATGGCAAAGCTTGATCGCTTTTGCCTGTGCGACAAGCATGTGATGGTTTTGCTGATATAGCTCTTTTTTCGGGTTTTCCAAGTTTGGATCAAGTGTGCCGAGTGCAGATCCGTGGAGAATCATCATATTTTGCTCGTTGATGGTCAGCCAGTATTTGACGCGGTCTCCGTAGCTTTCAAAAAGGATTCTCGCATACTTTTCAAAGGCGTCAATCGTGGCCCTGTCCGACCAGCCGCCTTTTTTCTGCAAAGCATTCGGCAGATCAAAGTGGTACATCGTAACAATCGGTTCGATTCCATATTTCAGGAGTTCATCGATCAAACGGCTGTAAAATTCGATGCCCTTCGGATTAATATCGCCGTCCCCGTCCGGAATGATGCGCGTCCAGGCAATCGAAAAACGGTACGCTTTGAAGCCCATTTCCGCAAACAAGGCGATATCTTCTTTATAGCGGTGGTAATGGTCGCTTGCGACTTTAAAATCGGTTGTCCCTTCCGGGTAGCTTTCGCGCGCATCGATGACAGAAGGCCCTTTTCCATCTTCATCCCAAGCGCCCTCCACTTGATAAGCGGAAGTAGACGCACCCCACAAAAATTCTTCCGGAAATTGAGCTAATGTTTTATATTTCATGATTATTTTCCTCCCATGGTGATGAAATTAAAGTGATGATCGGTTCTTCAGTTTTCACCTGTTTTTGATCCGTTGGAATGATATCCGTGTATTGACCGGAATTTGTAACGATGATTGGTGTTTTCACGTCAAACCCTTCTTCTTTCAAAGCGTCCAGATTGAATTCTGCGAGTATATCACCCCGTTTCACTTTTTGCCCCTGCTCGACCTTGGAATTGAAGTGCCTTCCATCGAGTCTGACCGTGTCCATCCCGATATGAATCAAAATCTCGGCTCCGCTTTCTGACGTTATGCCGTATGCGTGACCCGTCGGAAATGCCGTTGTCACGATGCCGTCCGCAGGGGCGGTGACAACGCCTTTTGACGGAAGCACCGCGATTCCTTTTCCAAGCGCCCCCGATGCGAACACTTTATCTGATACTTCTGTTAACGGCAGGACTTCTCCTTGCAAAGGGCTGTAAATTGGTTCACCGGCGCTTTTTTCAACGGGCTGCTCTTTCGTCTCCTCCACAGGGTCGTCAAAGCCGACAATGTAAGTGAGCAAAATTGATAAAACAAACGAAACTGTAATTCCGATGATAAAGCCGAGAAAGCCCGGTCCGTAAAAAATCGGAATCGTCAACAAGCCCGGAGCGCCGGAAGCGAGGGCGACACTGCCGGAGTATCCGATAATGGCTCCGCCTGCCGCTGCACTGATGACACCGCATACAAACGGCTTTTTCAGCCTGAGTGTCACCCCGTAGACGGCCGGCTCTGTAATCCCGAATATCCCGGTAACGGCAGCAGATCCTGCCAATGCTTTCAACTTCTTGTTTTTCGTCTTCAGCATGACACCAAACGCAGCTCCTGTTTGGGCAAAGACGGCGGCTGCCGTCGCCGGTTTGATGTAGTCCTTGCCGTGGACGGCAATGTTGTTCAAAATGACAGGGACGATCCCCCAGTGAATGCCGAAGATGACAAGGATTTGCCATAAGGCCGCGATAATCGCTCCTGCCAGAATCGGGCTGACATCAAAAACGGACAGAATCGCCGCCGCAATCCCGTTTCCTGTGTAAACACCGAGCGGTCCGAATACGATCAAAGTTAACGGCACCATCACCGTCAGGCATAATAAAGGGGTGATAAAGTTCTTCACGCTTTCATGAATAAAGCGCATACATAATCTTTCAAGATAGCTCATTACAAATACGGCAAGGATAATCGGGATAACGGTCGACGTATAATTCATCAAGACGACCGGAATGCCGAAAAACTCCGTCTGGGCGCCGCTGTTTTTCAGTTCGAGTATCGTTGGATAGATCAGCGCCCCGGCAATCGTCAGCGCTATGAACGGGTTCGCTCCAAATTTTTTGGCGGCCGTAACGGCGAGCAGCAAAGGCAGGAAATAAAACAGGCTGTCGGCTGCCGCGTATAGAATCGTATATGTCGTCTCTTCCGGCGAGAGCCAGCCGGCGTTTGTGCAAATCAAAAGCATGCCTTTTAAAATCCCCGCTCCTGCCATGACGCCGAGCAGCGGAGTGAAAATGCTAGATACGATATCTACTAATCTACCGGCGAGGCTTCCTTTCTCTTTTTGGCTGTGATCGGCCGCAGAACCTTCCAACAGTTGAGAGATCCGGCCGATTTCTTTATAGACTTCAGGAACGTTATTGCCGATAACGACTTGAAATTGTCCGCCGCTCTCCACTACGGTTACCACGCCATCCGTATTTTCAAGCGCTTCCCTGTCTGCTTTGGAACGGTCTTTCAGTTTGAAGCGAAGCCTTGTCGCGCAATGGACTAGCGATACAACGTTCTTCTCCCCGCCGACGCGCTCCAGAATTTCTTTTGCCATTGATTGAACATCCATCGTTGATCATCTCCTGTCTCTCCTAAAGCCCTATTAAGCTGTTAAAAAATAAAAAACCTAAACTAAAGCCAGTACAAAGAAGGCTTAGTTTAGGTTTTGCCTGCCGAACAGTAACAATCCCGTTTTAAGACATGATGAAAATAAAAAAACCTAAATCACTGTGAAAAACAAGGGCATAAGAATCCCGCTCACAGTCATTTAGGTTTTGCCTGCATGATCAGTAACAATCCTAACAACCTGTATAAGTTGATGTAAGTAAAAAGTAGCATACATTTATCCAATTGTCAACGCTTTCATTTTAGCATCATCCTCTATTTTTGATGAACGACCCGCTCGATATGAATCGTCAAATACAGAAGCTCTTCGTTTGTGAGCTGATGACCGTATTCTTTTTCGATGTACTGCCTGATTTTATTTGTACACACATAAGCGTCGCGGTACTTATTTTTGACGGTTTCAAATAAAAAGTCGTCCCGGCTTTCCATATAGGCTCCGCTGAACAGCCGCTGCGCGAAAAATTTCAAATGGGTAATGAAGCGGTAATAGTGAAGCGATTCTTCATCAAAATCGATATGAAAGTGATATTTGACGATGCTTAAAATCTCCTGCATGACTTTCGTAATATTGACGATGTTCGGCATTTCTTCATTCAGCTCGGCGTTTACGATATGGAGTGCGATAAAAGCGGCTTCATCCTCCGGAAGAGCTGTCCCCGTCTTCTTTTCAATGATGGCCAGCGCCTCTTTGCCGATGGCGAACTCATCTTTATACAGCCGTTTTGTCTCCCAAAGCAGGGCGTTTTTAATATCCAGACCCTTTTTATGCCGTTCGACGGCGAAATGAATATGGTCGGTCAGCGAGACATAAATGCTGTCATTCAGCTTCTTGCCGAGCTTTAATTTCGCATAGGAGATAATTTCTTCAGACATTTCCATAAATTCGATCGGAATTTCGTCCAACAGCGTCTTAAATCTTTCTGATACATCTTTATTATCAAGCCTGAAAATCTTCTCGATTCTCGATTCATCCACCGCTTCCCCAGGCTTTTTTTGAAAAGCGATTCCCCTGCCCATGACCACTAATTCCTGACCCTGTTCATTTAAAACACTGATCACATTGTTGTTGATCACTTTGGCAATTTTCACATCGCGCCACTCCCATCTTGTAAGGGGATTTTTTATATTTCTTTTTTCATATGGTACACATTGATTGTACAATCTTTTTGGCCTAGGTCAATATGTTTCAGTCAACGTCCGAAATATTTACATTTTACAGAATGCCCGATTTATAAAAAAAGAGCCGCAGTGCGGCCCTGTAAAAAACCCTCTTAAAAAATGAGCAAAATTCCCGCTGTGACTGACGCCAGACCCGCAAAATAAACGAAGTCTTTTCCGGAAAGCCGCGCTGTTTGATAGTAGGTGCGGTCTTTTGCACCGGTAAACCCTCTCGCTTCCATGGCAACGGCGATTCTTTCCGACTTGCGGATGCCTTGCGAAAACAAAGGCAGCGCATAGCGAATAAACGCCTTCCAGCTGTTTTTTTGCTTATAGCCCCTGATTTTGTGCGCCGCCTTCATTTGCGAAAGCTCAGACTGAAAAAGCGGGACAAAACGGAAGCCGGCCAGCAAGCCATAAGCCCATTTAGGCGACAGCCTGCATTGATGAACCAGGCTCATAATAAACTGCGTCAAATCGGTTGTTGATGTAAACAAAAGACCGTATGTGACAAACCCGAGCATCCGGAGCGCGATTGTCAGCCCATTGCCGACGCTTTCCTCGGTGACGCGGAACCAGGCCCATTCCCAAATCGTTTCCTCGCCTTTTCCAAAAGCGGCCATCATCCAAAAGACGAGAATAAAAAAGACGAGATAAGGCAACAGCCGCTTACTTAAATAAGACAAAGTCCATCCCCCGAAAAAAATTCCGATGGCAACCGCAAACAGCCAAATGAATAGAGTCGGTTTCGGATTTGAAACAAACATGAGCAAGCACATGACCAGGAGGTGGGAAAAGAGCTTGGCGCTCGGGTTCAATGCCGAAAGAAGTGAACCATTGCTTTTCATACGGGAACCCTCTCCTTTCTTTCATGCATGAACCGGTAATGAAGCGGCGGTATCAATGAAAAGCGGCGGACGAGGCCTTGATCAGAAAATAATCGATACGGCGTTCCTTGAAATGCCGCTTTCCCTTGATGAAACACGATGACACGGCCGGAATGCTCATCTACGATGTCCATGTCGTGCGTCACCATCACAATCGTCGTTCCCCGTTCCTGCCGTTCCTTTAACCGCTTGATTAATTCTTGCGCCGTCCTTTCGTCCTGACCGAATGTCGGCTCGTCAAGCAGCAGCAGATCCTGGTCAAACAAAAGCATTGTCGCAACGCTTAAACGCCGTTTCTGCCCGAGGCTTAATGTAAAGGGGTGCGCTTTTTGATGAGCGTCAAGTCCGAATTCCCGCAGCAATTCAGCCGTTTTCTTTTCGACCCGGTCCTCCGGCCATCCCCGCTGCCTCGCCCCGAACGCGATCTCGTCAAACACCGTGTCCCGAATAAATTGAAGCTCGGGATTTTGAAAAACAAAGCCGGCCTTCTCATAGAGCGTACGGTCGGACCATTTCTTCAGCTCCCGATCCTCAAGATAAAGGCGCCCTTTTTTGACGGCTTCAAGCCTGATCAGACTTTTTAAAAACGTACTCTTTCCGCTCCCGTTCTCGCCGATGACCGAAATCCATTCTCCCCTTGGAATCTCAAGGGTGATGCCGTCGGCAACGATCTTTTTCCGATAGCCGATCGCCGCGTCGTCTGCGCGGATCAATATGTCTCTGTCAGCTGTAGGCCTGTTTTTCGCCTCCTCCTCTTTCATTTTCAATGTAGAAGAGAGCTTGACGGCGAGCGGATGATCATCTTGTGTGATGACATCTTCCCATACCGCAGGGTACAGTTTCGGCTGCCAGATGCCCGCCGCTTTCATCTCCGGCTGAAAATGTTTCACGATTTCTTCCGGCTTTCCGTCAGCGATGATCTGTCCCTTTCCATTGAAAAGAATGACGCGGTCCATCCACTCGATACAGCCGTCCAGCACGTGTTCGACGAACACCATCGTCTGTCCGCTTTTTCGTGAAACGTTACGAAGCAAGGCAAAGATGTCTTTCCGGCTGGCCGGGTCCAGCTGCGCCGTCGGCTCGTCAAAAAACAGCACTTCAGGCTCCAGAGCGAGCAGGCACGCTAATGCCAGTCTCTGCTTCATACCGCCTGACAAGGTTTCGATCGGCGTTTTCTTATCTATCTTTAATCCGACTTGCTCCATCAGCTCCGAGATGATGCCGTCCATATCTTTTGGGGAGACAGACCGGTTTTCTAGGCTAAAAGCGATTTCCTCATCAACATGAAGCATGCAGAACTGCGAATCCGGATCCTGAAACATAACGCCGGCGCTCTTTCTGCGATTGACCTCTCCGCTGACCTCAGCTTCGACATGTTCAGGAATGATGCCGGAAAGCACGGACAACAGTGTCGATTTGCCGCTTCCGCTCGGACCGAGTATCAGCACTTTCTCTCCCTGCCCAATCGACAGCGAGACCCGGTCTAGGACTGTTTCAGGACGATGATAAAAACGGACGGAAAGGTTACTGCATCCGAGAAATGAACGCATCGGCATCATCCTTCTTCCGCTGTTCCTTCATGATCTCATACTGATTCAGGACGCCCGTTTTCGCAAGCGCTTCGACAACGGCTTTTGCCAGCCAGCCGCCGAGTACAATGCCGCTGATGATTTGGATGATAAGCGTCATGATCAGCGTTTGCGTCGTATAGTAGGCAAAACCGTTCGCCATCAGGCTGTATGTCATGCTTCCGACCGCGGCAAGCGCACCGGAAAGCATAAGGGTAAACAAGTTGTAACGCTTATAGCGAAAGATCGCAAAAGCGATTTCCGCACCGGCTCCCTGGAACACACCGATTAATAATGCTGACAGTCCAAAGTGGCTTCCGGTCAGCAGTTCGACCGCCGCAGCTGCCGTCTCGGCAATCAGCGCCGCACCCGGTTTACGGATGATATAAGCGACAATCGGGCTGGCGATCACCCAAATGCCGAACATAAAGTTCGCTCCGACAGGCCCGACAATAGCTGAAACAGGGATCCACAAGGTGGACCATCCTAAGTAAATGACGCCGCATGCAACGGACAAGATCACTGCCATCACGACTTCTTTCATGTTCCAATTCATCGTCTCACCGCCTCCATTTCCACAGGCCAATCTTCAACTGTATAAGCCATCTCCCAAAAGCCGTATTCAAGCTGACAACTTTGCAAAAAAAGCTCCTTCATTTTTTCTTTTTCAGCCTTGCCCGCTGTTTCGGCCCATTCATCCAGGCGGGCGCAAAACTTCGTCGTGATTGAATCGGTTCGGTCTCCGTAAAAACAGATCCAGTCATAAAATGGATGCGACGGGTCAGGCTGAACGTCCATCATCAGTTTTTTTCCGATCTCCCAATATGTCCACGGACAAGGCAGCAAGACGGCTAATATCTCTCCCAGCGTGCCTTCGTGCGCCGCCGTCAGCATATGGCGGATATAATGATGGGCAGAAGGCGCAAGCGGATAGCCCTGCAGAGATTCATACTCCACCCCCGCGGCCCGGCACAGGTTGTTGTGCGGGTGCACTTCGCTGTTTAATACAAATGAAATCTGCTCATGAAACATCTCCATGTCTTTCCGGTTTTGACACTTGGAAATTGCAATTCCGTAGATTTGAATAAAAGCGTTCAAATACTCGTAATCTTGCTTCACATAATGAATAAGCTGCTCCTTTTTCAGCTTGCCGGACGCCAGTCCCAATACAAACGGATGCTCAAAAATGGCTTCAAAAATAGGGTCTGCCTCGCGGCGAAGTTCTGCAGAAAAACTCATGTAGATAGCCTCCTCAGCAATCGGTTTTATAAGGAAGGCACAGGGGGGAGCGAGCCGCTTTATACGCAAAAAAGCCGCCCCAAAATGGAGCGGCCTTTGTATGATGAAATCATAAAGACACCGGCTCCACTTCCCTACGCTAGTATGAACTAGATCAGGTTCAAAGGGTCCAAGATCGCTACTTGTCTCAGCCGGCTTACGGCTCCCCTAGTGGACTTCCTATTACATTAACTTTTACTCTACACATCAATGATTATGATGTCAACCTGAGTTTTTCAGTTTTATTCTTGTATAAAACCGCCGGGTTTCATACAGAAGATGCAGCGGGTAAAAATATTTATGGAAAAATGTTAATTTTCTGAAACCTTTTGCGGGCTTGTTCGTCTAATATAGTGAAGACAAAAAAATTTGGAGGGGATATTTATGATGATGTTTATCTTGATTTTGACAATGGCTGTGTATTTGTTCTATTCTTTCAGCAAAGACAACCGGCCGGCCAAAAGAAACAACAAGAATCATCAGACACTGACTGTTATTAGGGAAAACCCTTTTACCGCCCCTTCCAATGATGTCAATTGCTAACTTGATAGACAACAAGCAAGCCGCCCAATGACGGGCGGCTTTT
This sequence comes from Bacillus paralicheniformis, assembly GCF_001042485.2. Taxonomy (GTDB): domain Bacteria; phylum Bacillota; class Bacilli; order Bacillales; family Bacillaceae; genus Bacillus; species Bacillus paralicheniformis. The sequence continues at coordinate 185,340 of NZ_LBMN02000004.1, read as the reverse complement.
TACGTTTTTAGGATTGAAATTGTTCCGCTTCAGTCGATCCCTTCAGTGCAGTGGTTGATGAAGTCCCGCCTGTCACAACCTGGGCGACTTCATCAAAGTAGCTCGTTCCGACTTCGCGCTGATGCCTTGTCGCCGTATAGCCGTGGACTTCGCTGGCAAACTCGGCCTGCTGCAGATCAGAATACGCCGCCATTCCGCGGTGCTTATATTGACGGGCCAATTCAAACATGCCGTGGTTTAAGGCGTGGAAGCCTGCCAGTGTGACAAATTGAAATTTATAGCCCATTTCACTGAGCTGTTTCTGGAAGTTCAAGATGGTGTTGTCATCCAGTTTGGCCTTCCAGTTGAACGAAGGGGAGCAGTTGTAGGCGAGCAGTTTGCCCGGGAATTTTTCATGGATCGCCTGTGCAAACCGGTGGGCTTCTTCAATATTCGGCTCAGACGTTTCACACCAGATCAAATCGGCATACGGCGCATACGCCAAACCTCTCGCAATCGCCTGATCAAGGCCCGGCTTTGTTTTGAAGAACCCTTCCGCTGTTCGCTCTCCCGTCAAAAACGGCGCATCATATGAATCGACGTCGCTTGTGATCAGGTCGGCCGCATTCGCGTCGGTACGGGCAATAAGAATGGTCGGGACTCCCATCACGTCTGCGGCGAGGCGCGCGGCAATCAAATTACGCACCGCCGTTTGCGTCGGAAGCAGCACTTTCCCGCCCAAATGCCCGCACTTTTTCTCAGACGACAACTGGTCTTCAAAGTGAACCCCCGCGGCGCCGGCTTCAATCATACTTTTCATCAGCTCGAACACATTCAGCTGTCCGCCGAAGCCCGCTTCAGCGTCGGCCACAATCGGAGCAAACCAATCGATGTCTTCTTTTCCTTCCATATGGTGAATTTGATCGGCGCGCTGCAGCGTACGGTTGATTTTTTTGACGACTTCCGGCACGCTGTTTGCCGGATAAAGGCTTTGGTCAGGATACATGCTCCCTGACAAATTGGCATCGGCCGCCACCTGCCAACCGCTTAAATAAATCGCTTTCAATCCGGCTTTTACTTGCTGCATGGCTTGATTTCCGGTCAAAGCGCCCAGCGCCGGCACGAAGTCCTCTGTGTGGAGAAGCTTCCACAGCTTTTCGGCGCCGCGCCTTGCAATCGTGTATTCAATCTCAAGCGTGCCCCTCAACCGAATGACGTCAGCCGCCTGATACGGCCTTGTGATCCCTTTCCAGCGTTCTTCATGCTCCCAGCTTTCTGCGAGTTGTTTTTCTTTCAGCATCGCACATTCCCCCATCATATTTTTTCATAAGCGGGTATCGTTAGAAATTCCGCGAATTCATCATCCAAAATCAGCTGTTCAAATAACTGTCCGGCCTCTTCGAACCGGCCGCTCCGAAAATGTTCTATGCCGGCTTCTTCGAAGATTTTTTGCATTTCTTCCTCTTTCATCATCTTGACCATTTCGGCGTTGACTTTCCGGCCATCGTCAAGAACCCCTTTCGGATGGCGAATCCATTGCCAAAGCTGGGCTCTGGAAATCTCCGCCGTTGCTGCGTCCTCCATTAAGTGGTCGATCGGAGCGGCGCCTCTGCCCGACAGCCATGAAGCTAAATAGCGGATGCCGGCGCTGATATTGGTACGGACGCCTGCTTCTGTAATCCGGCCTTGCGGTACTTCCAGCAAGTCTTTTTCCTCGACCTTTACGTCTTCCCGCTTTCTATGAATCTGGTTCGCCGACGGCATATGCTGATTGAATACATCGAGCGCCGTTTGAATCATGCCGGGATGCGCGATCCATGTTCCGTCATGTCCGTCTTTTACTTCACGTTCCTTATCTTCGCGGATTTTGGCAAATGCGGCTTCATTGATCTCAGGTTTGTCTTTAGCGGGAATTTGCGCCGCCATTCCCCCGATCGCATGGACATTGCGTTTATGACACGTTTGAATCGCCAAGAGGGAGTACGCTCTCATGTTTGGAACCGTCATCGTCACGGCTGAGCGGTCTGGAAGAATGACTTCTTCCCTGTTCCTGAATTTCTTAATAAAGCTGAAAATATAATCCCACCTGCCGCAGTTAAGTCCGGCTGAATGCTCCTTCAATTCATAGAGGATTTCATCCATTTCAAAAGCCGCCAGGATCGTTTCAATGAGAACCGTCGCTTTAATCGTGCCCTGCGGAATGCGCAAATCGTTTTGCGCATAAACAAATACGTCGTTCCACAGCCTTGCTTCCAGATGGTTTTCGATTTTTGGAAGGTAGAAATAAGGGCCGCTTCCTTTTTTGATCAGCTCTTTTGCGTTATGGAAAAAATAAAGGCCAAAATCGAACAGGCTTGCTGACACGGGCTTGCCGCCGATCAGCACATGCTTCTCTTCCAAGTGCCATCCCCTCGGTCTTACAATGATGACGGCGGGATTTTCTTTCAGCTCATAGCGTTTGCCCTGTTCATTCGTAAAAGAAATCGTCCCGCGAACCGCGTCCCGCAAATTAACCTGGCCTTCAATGCAGTTTTTCCAAGTCGGCGAGTTCGCATCTTCAAAGTCGGCCATAAAGACTTTGGCTCCTGAATTTAAAGCATTGATGACCATTTTTCTGTCGACCGGGCCAGTGATTTCAACCCTGCGGTCCTCCAAATCCCGGGGGAGCGGCGCGACCGTCCAGTCCGCCTCGCGGATGTGCTTCGTTTCCGCCAAAAAACCGGGATTCTTCCCTTGATCAATTTCAGCCTGCCTGATCGTTCGCAAATGCAGCAATTCCCGTCTTCTTCCCCCGAAATGTCGTTCAAGACGTCCGATAAACTCCAGCGCTTCTTTTGTCAAAATCTCTTCATACTGCGGATTCATCGATCCGGTTATCTGAGTTCTCTTCTCCTCTGTTTTCATGTCTCCCTACCCCTTTACATGCATTGTTATAAAACAGTTTGCTTACTCGCCTTTTTTGGAAAGACAGCGCTCACATTCCATAAAGTAAGATTCAGCCTGCTCCTCCATCTTTTCACCGCATTCAGGGCAAGTTTTTTTTGGAAGCGTTCTGAAAAATTCCATCGGACTTTTCAAGCTCATTTGTGTCACTCTCCTTTTTATAGAACAGTTTTATGTTTTTAATTTCTGTTGTAGTACAGTATACAGCGCAAAAAGAAAAAAGTACACACCTTTTTCCAAAAAATATTTATTTTTTTCCATTCAAACAAAAATAGATTGTTCTCTTTTTATTCATAACTTGTTCATATTTTTCTTCTAGAATAGGGAACATAAAGAGGTGAAAGTGATGATGAAAATAAAAAACAAACAACTTGATGTCACTCTGATTCTGATTTTGTTGGCAGCTCTTATTCTGAATACATATAACATTTGGCAGGACAATGCCGCCAACCAGTATTACTTGGCGGCGGTCAAAAGCATGACGCAAAGCTTCCACAATTTCTTCTTTGCGTCATTCGACTCTTCCGGATTCGTATCAGTAGATAAGCCGCCCCTCGTTTTATGGATTCAGACCATATTTGCGAAAATTTTCGGCGTGCATACGTGGAGTGTGATTTTGCCGCAGGCGCTTGCAGGTGCGGGTTCCGTCTATCTGCTATACGCACTGATTAAACCGAAATTCGGAAAAGGAGCCGCCCGCATTTCAGCGCTGGTGATGGCGCTGACGCCGATCGCGGTTGCCGTAAGCCGGACGAATAATATCGACAGCATGCTCGTCTTCACGCTCCTTCTTGGTACATGGTGCCTGATGAAGGCGGTCAAACAAGGCAGGCTGCTCTGGCTGCTCGCTGCATTTGGCCTCATCGGCCTCGGGTTCAATATGAAGATGCTTCAGGCATTCATGGTGCTTCCCGCGTTCTTGCTGTTTTATCTCATCGCGGCCCATGCGAATTGGAAGAAAAAAATTGTGTCCGCTGTTTTATCGCTTATTGTTCTCACCGGCGTTTCGCTTTCTTGGGCGCTTGCTGTCGACTATACATCGGCCGACAGCCGCCCGTATGTCGGAAGCAGTCAAACCAACTCCGTGCTTGAACTGGCTTTCGGCTACAACGGCACAGAGCGGCTGCTCGGCCAGACGACGGGCAACGTCCGCGGCGATATGAACGGTTTTAGAGGAGACATGCAGCAGCCGAACGGCAATGCACACACTCAGAACGGGAACAATGCAGTCGACAGCTCCAATGGACAAAATGGCGCGATGCAGCCGCCGGGTGCAAGCAGCGCGACCAACGGCAATGCGCAAACTCAAGACGGAAGCCGTTCATCCGACGGCTCCGATGGACAAAACGGTGCAATGCAGCCGCCGGCTGCGGGCAACGCGACCGATGACGGTTCTCAAGGAGCAAACGGCGGCAGTCAGCCGCCAACCGGAGGCGGACCGGGTGGAGGCAACGGCGGGCCCGGTGGCAATGGCGGACCGGGTGCAGGTCAAGGCAGCGGACAAAGCATGAACATGTTCGGCACCGGTGACGCAGGACCCCTGCGGCTCTTCCAATCTGCTTTATCGGGCCAAATCAGCTGGATGCTTCCATTCGCATTATTCGGACTGCTCGGCATGATCATCAGCTGGCTCCGCAGCCGCCGTGGAAAAGCAGGCGAAATGAAAGAAACAATCTTTTGGGCTGCATGGCTCGTTCCTGTTGCCGGGTTCTTCAGCATCGCCGGATTCTTTCACCACTATTACTTGATTATGCTGGCACCGCCGATCGCCGCACTGTCAGGAATCGGATGGTACGCGATGTACGGCCTTTACAAAAGTCACAAAGACTGGGCAAGCTATCTGCTGCCGGCGGCCGTTCTGACAACGGCAGCATTCCAAGTGTATATTTTAAGCGCATATACAAGCCAAATCGGCAGCGCCTGGATGTATGTCATGGGCCTCTTGGGGCTGGGTGTCACCATCGCCTTACTGATGCTGAAGCGAAGTCATCCATTCGGAAAGCAGCTCACCATCATCAGCTTGTGCGTGTTTCTTTTGACACCGGTCTATTGGTCGGCAACACCGATCCTTTACGGAGGAAACAGCGTTCTTCCTGAATCGGGGCCTCAGCTGCAAAGCTCCAACGGAGGCGGAATGTTCAGCTCGGATGTGGACACAGGATTGCTCACATACCTCCGGAAAAATAATACCGGCGAAGAGTACCTGTTCGCGACATTGACAACGGTAACCGCAGCTCCGTATATCATTAATGCCGACGAAAATGTCATGGCGCTCGGAGGCTTCAACGGCACAGATCCGATCTTGTCGGTCAGTGAGCTGAAAAACCTCGTCAAAGAAGGAAAAATAAAATACTTTCTAATCAGTGACAACTCAGGCAACAGTGAGCTCGTCTCCTGGATTAAAGAAAACGGAACCGAAATTTCGTCTGATGAATACAACAGTACCACGAACAATACAGACCGCTCCGCACAACAGGGCGCAAGGGGCGGCCCGGGCGGCGGACAGCAGCAAACACTCTACAAGGTTGAGCTGTAGGAAATATGAGGAAGCCCATCGGACTCATCCGATGGGCTTTTGATTATGCTTTTCTAAAAATAACCGGCGGATGATGTTCAATATGGTCAAGAAGTTTTTCTCCATATAGGGTCATCGTTTGCCGCCGACCTGCACGAGATTCCACACGGCTCAGCTACAGCGCCGACTTGATCACTTTCTTACCGTAAAGAACGGACAGCAAACCGAAAATAGAATACAGAACGGTGTACAGCACCATCACGATGATCATCGGCGTCCGCACCTCTGCTCCGAATAAGAACCAGCCGGATTGGACAGCAAAGTAACTGTGAGACAGGCCGATAACCAATGGAATTCCGAAATTATACATTTGCTTGATTCGTATCCCCTTCAGAAGATCCCCGCGCGTGAAACCAAGTTTTCTCAAGATCGTGTAATTCGGTTTCTCATCTTCGCTTTCGTCCATTTGTTTAAAGTAAAGGATGCATCCTGATGTGATCAGAAACGTAAGTCCTAGAAATCCTACGATAAACATGGCAAGTCCGAAAAGCGATTTTTGAGCTGTGCTTGCATCGAGGAGCGATAAATGCTGATCGTTTTGATTCACTGTTGCAAACAATTCATTTGCCTGCTGAATCTGATCTTCATCTTTTAAATTGATCCCGTAAAAAAGACTCGACTTCTGCTGTAATTTTGGATCTTTGTCTTGGCTCAGACGTTTAAACAGCGCATCATCCACAACGGCTACAGGCAATCCGCCGCTGGTAAAGTTGAAGGATAAGAGCGACTCTTTTCTCAAGCCTATATAGTTTAATGGGATTGTCTCATGCCTGCTCTTTACCTTTACGGCACCGGTCTCTTTTAAAGCCATAAATTTCTGGAGAAGGTCGGTATACCCTGAGAAAATGACGTCTCCTTTATGCACGTCAATCCCGTCAATTTGTGCATCGCTGACCACAGCAAGAGGTAATTTCCCCGGGTCGCCAGCCATATTTTCAGGATCCCCTTCGACAACTTGTTCCAGATTGAAAGTCGCCTGAATGACATGAATTTCTTTTTTGCTGTATGGAATGTTGTTTTCATCCAATAGTTGTTCGAACCGTTTTGCATCCTTTTGATTTGTCATAGCGAAATCAGCCGCCACATTTTGTTCGGCGGCTTTCTCTGCAGAGTAGTACGAAATATAGCACAAGGATAACAAACCGATCGCCAGTGCCGTAACAGTGGTGATGATCGTTAATAATAGAGCGTTTGATTTCAGCCGGAACATGATCGATGAAAGGGACAGCACTTCATAAATATTTAAGTAGCCTCCTTTGCTTTTGCGGATGATGTTGGAGACAAAGCTGACCGATCCTTTATAAAAGAAGTACGTTCCGATGATAACGGTACCGAGAATAAAGCTCATCGCATAAAACAGCTCATCTATGGTCTTGAATTTTCCGCTGAACAACTCAGTAGAAATGTAATATCCCGACAAAATAAACAAGATGCCCAATAAACCAATGATCATTTGAAAAACGGATATTCTCTTTACCTTATCTTCCGTAGCTGATGTCGCTTTAAATAATGATAAAATGCTTTGCTTTTTGATAAACGTATAATTCATCACCATCACCAGCAGGTAGATTCCGCAGAATACAATGACAGTTTGCACAAGCGCTTCTCCGGAAAAATTCAATTCGGTTTCAGCTTGAACATCTACTATTTTAAATAAAGTCATAAGCACGAGCTTTGAGATCGAAAACCCGGCAAACACCCCAATGACCAAAGAGCCGAAATACAGCATGACATTTTCCAAACTTAAAATGCGGAAGATTTTTTGCTTCCTCATGCCGATTAGCTGGAATAAACCGATTTCTTTGCTGCGCCGCTTAATAAAAATCGTATTGGCATACAAAATAAAAACTGCTACTACTGCCACTAGAAGAATGGAAGCTGCTTTCAAAGCCGCTGCGCCTTTTATCGATGCCTTCACTTCATCGATCGCCGGATCATATTGCAGCGTAACAAACGCAAAATAAAGCGCCACGCTGAAGATTAACGCAAACACATAAAGGTAATAGTTCCGTATATTCTTTTTCAGGTTGCGGAAGATCAGCTGATTAATACTCATGCTGAACCCCGCCTAACACGCCTTGCGTTTTCATGATGTCCTGAAAGAACATCTGCCTGTCTTGTCCGCCTTTATTCAGCTGCGTATAAATTTGTCCGTCTTTAATGAAAACCACTCTGCTGCAGAAGCTCGCGGCGACGGGATCATGGGTGACCATAATGATTGTGGCCCGGCGCTTTTGATTTAACTGGCTCAGCTTGTTTAACAAGTCTGATGCGGATTTCGAATCAAGCGCACCGGTCGGTTCGTCAGCGAAAATAATGCTCGGTTCATGAATAAACGCCCTGGCTGCTGATGTGCGCTGTTTTTGCCCGCCGGAAATTTCATTCGGATATTTATTCTTCAGCTCAAAGATGCCTAATTCTTTCGCGACTTCCTCAAATTTTTGACCGGCTTCTTTTTTTGATATTTTCGTAATCGACAGCGGCAGAAGGATATTTTCTTTCACTGTCAGCGTATCGAGCAAATTGTATTCTTGAAAGATAAATCCTAAATGCTGCTTCCTGAATTCAGCAAGCTGTTTTTCCTTCAGATTCGTCATCTCAGCTTGGTTGATGTTAATCGTTCCGCCGCTCACCTGGTCAATAGAGGACAGAACATTGAGCAATGTTGTTTTGCCTGAACCTGACGGGCCCATAATACTGACAAATTCACCCTTTTGGATCTGAATGTCAATTCCCTTTAACACTTCGTGTTTATTGTGCTTATTTCCATAGCTTTTTCGTATTTTTTTCGCTTCTAAAATCATCATTTTTAAAATCTCCTTTTGACTGGATATTTTTATTATAGAAAGGAGGACAGCCGTTTTCCTTCGATTCAGCGAACAAAAAAGAAAAGCGTGTGACACTTTTGTCACACGCCAAGCACACGGGAAAATTCGTTCCGCTTCGGAAAAATCAGCGTAAAGGTTGTCCCCGTTCCTGGTTTAGAATCAACCTCGATATGAATCAGGAGCGGCTTTGCCGCTTTTTTCGCCAAATACAGCCCCATTCCCGTGGCGGCCTGATCATGATGCTCCGTTGTTGATGTGAAACCTTTGTCAAACACACGCGGTATATCTTTTGGATCGATGCCCCGTCCAAAATCTTGAACTGCGAGATGCACCTGGCCATCTTGTTCATAGCTTTTAATCAAAATATCGGATGCTTCGCTGTATTTCACTGCGTTTGTCAGCAGCTGCCTCATGATAAAAGACAGCCATTTCGCATCGCTGAGCACTTCCCCGGCCTCAAGCTGTATATCAAACCCGATCCCTTTTGGAATGCACCATGATTGCAAATCTTTTAGTTCTTTAAAGATTAAAGGTTTGAGCTCTAGAGCTTCAAGAGACAAGTCATTTTCGATAAACGACATCCGCTTTTGATGAAGCTGGCGATCGAGCAGCAGGTGAACGCGCAGCCATTCATAGTCGAGTCTCGATTTTAATGATTGATCGTCAATCGTCTCCATGATCAAATGCATGGCGGTAAGCGGCGTTTTGACTTCGTGTATCCAGGCCATGAGCTCATCTTTTTCATTCTCCAATGCCAGGCGATGCTGCGCCGCCTCTTGCTTTAACTGTTTCGTTTGTTCGGCTATGCTTTTTTCAATCATCGTTTCGAAAGGCGTTTCCGCCTCTCGAATGTTTGTCACATCGAGATTGTGATCCCATTCTTCCAGGCTTTTATAAAACTTCGTTTCCCTCCGAAAGCGGACAAGTACAAAAACGATAAAAATAAATGAAGACAAATAGGTCATATATAAAATCGATGCAAAAGGAATGGATGAATCGACATAAGCGATAAACAGAAAGACGATCTGCTGCAAGACAAATATGGCGATCCAGCTTCGCCTCTCGGTCAAAAACGCTTTCAGCATTCTCATCATCCTTCTTCTTTCGCCATATAGCCCTGGCCGACCTTTGTCTCAATATATTGCCCCAAGTTCAAGGTATCCAGTTTTTTTCTCAAACGGTTTACGTTGACCGTCAGCGTGTTATCGCTGACAAAACGCTCATCGTTCCATAAGCTTCTCATCAATTCTTCCCTGCTGACAATTTTGTTTTTTTGGTCGATCAATTGTTTTAAAATGAACATTTCATTCCTCGTCAACTCGATCGACCCCGCCTTATTGCTGACGCGGTTTTGCTCGGGATCAACGGTTGCACCGCACCACGCTTTCTTCAGAATCTCAGGCTCCGTATTATAGTCGTAAACACGGCGGAAAATCGCCTGGATTTTGGCAATCAGCACGTCAAAATGAAACGGTTTCTGAATATAATCATCTGCTCCAAACTGCATGGACATGACCATATCAGCCGGATGGTCGCGCGAAGATAAAAAGAGAATCGGAACGTTGGAACGGGAACGGATCTGCCGGCACCAATGAAACCCGTCATATTTCGGCAGCTGAATATCGATAATGACGCAATCGGGCTTAATCGCCGCAAACTCCTGCATCACTTCGCTGAAATCGTCGATGCCGTACACCTCGTATGACCACCCGGTTAACCGTTCTTTTATTTCCTGAAACAGCGATTCATCGTCTTCGATCAACAGCAGTTTAAACATTTGCCTCACCGCACTTTTTGTCTTTTTTCTAAGTCAAGTGTATAGCAAATCGTTTTCATGCGCTACAGAGAAAAAAGCTGTCCTGTAAAGGACAGCCATTTTAAATATCACAAACTCTCGCCATTCGTTTCGATCACTTTTTTATACCAGTAAAAGCTTTTCTTTCTCGTTCTTGCAAACGTGCCGTTTCCTTCATTGTCACGGTCGACATAAATATAGCCGTAGCGTTTTTTCATTTCGGCGGTGGATGCGCTGACCAAGTCGATCGGGCCCCATGATGTGTAGCCGATTAAGTCGACGCCGTCTGCGATCGCTTCTCTTACTTCTTTTAAGTGATCGCGCAAATAGTTGATTCTGTAGTCATCTTGTATCGAACCGTCTTCTTCGACGACATCGACGGCGCCGAGCCCATTTTCAACAATGAAAAGCGGCTTTTGATAGCGGTCATACAATGCATTCAGCGTAATGCGGATTCCTTTAGGGTCGATCTGCCAGCCCCATTCGGACGATTCAAGGTACGGGTTTTTAACCCCTCCGAGCAAGTTGCCTCCCGTTTTTGCCAAATCTTCCGGATTCGTGCTCGCAACCATTGACATGTAGTAGCTGAAACCGATATAGTCGACTGTGTTTTCCTTCAGAATGTCTTCATCACCTTCAGCCATCTCAATCGCAATTCCATTTTCCTTAAAGAAGCGCTTCATATAGCCCGGATAAGCTCCGCGTGCCTGTACGTCCGAGAAAAACAGCGTTCTTCTCTCATTTTCCATCGCGGCGAGCACGTCTTCCGGTTTTGGCGTCATTGGGTATGTCGTCGTTGCGGCAATCATACAGCCGATTTTAGCGTCCGGAATAATATCCTTGCCTGCTTTTACCGCAAGGGCGCTTGCAACAAATAGATGATGCGCCGCTTGGTACATCGCATTTAACTGGTTTTCGCCTTCTTCAAATACAAGGCCACCGCCTGTAAACGGCGCATGCAGGACCATGTTGATTTCGTTGAACGTCATCCAATATTTCACTTTGTCTTTATAGCGGGTGAAAACCGTTTTCGCATAATGTTCATAGCACTCGATCACTTTCCGGTTTTTCCAGCCTCCGTATTTTTTAATTAAACCGAGCGGCATTTCATAGTGGGATATCGTCACGACTGGCTCAATATTGTATTTTAATAGCTCATCAAAGAGGCGATCGTAAAATTCGAGTCCCTCTTCATTCGGTTCACTTTCATCACCGTTAGGAAAAATCCGCGTCCAGGCAATCGATGTCCGAAACGCTTTAAATCCCATTTCGGCGAAAAGAGCGATATCTTCTTTGTAGCGGTGGTAAAAATCGATGCCTTCGTGATACAGGTTCAATGACTCCATCGACTCATCGAATGGATACATAACCCCGTTCGGCGACACATCAGCTGTCGAGAGCCCCTTTCCGCCGACATTATAGGCGCCTTCTACTTGGTTTGCGGCAACCGCTCCGCCCCATAAAAAACCATCAGGGAATTTTTTCGTTTGTTCAGTCATATCCTTTCACCTCATCCAAATTTGTCGAGCTTTCCTCTCTCTACGCCAGCGCGATCAGCGCTTCCTCAATGTCAACGCTTTCATCTGTTTTCAAAGACTTGATCGACTGGTACCGGTCCGTATTTGTGATGATAACCGGCGTGATTAACTGATAGCCTGCATCCTTAATCGCATCCATATCAAATGAGACAAGCTGGTCTCCCGGCTTTACAGCGTCTCCTTTATTGACATGCACGGTAAAGTGCTCACCGTTCAATTTCACCGTATCGATTCCGATATGGATAATAATTTCTGCCCCATTGTCGCTAGTGATGCCGAGGGCGTGCTTCGTTTGAAAAACGGTCGTGATCGTGCCTGATACAGGCGACACCACTTTGCCTTCTTCTGGCTCAATGGCAACACCTTTTCCCATGACTTCTCCTGAAAATGTCGCATCATCCACTTCACTCAATGCTTTGACTTCGCCTTTCAGCGGGCTTTGAATAATTTCACTACCGCCAGTCGTAGAAGAAGCAGCCGCCGGTTCATCGGCTTCATCTGACGGAATGTCTTCAAATCCCAATACAAAAGCAAACGCTGTAGCGGCAAAGAACGCGATGACGATCCCGATCATGGCCTGTATAAAAGTCGGACCGATAAACGTTGTAATTCCCGGCAAACCGACGTTTCCGCCAATAATATATGCTGCTACGCCGGTGATGCCGTAAAATGCACCTCCGACAGCGGCGCCGAGAAGCGCAGAAACAAACGGCTTTTTCAGCCTCATGTTGACACCGTACATCGCCGGCTCTGTAATCCCCATCAAAGCCGTGATGCTTGTCGTCAGCGACAATGATTTGAATTTCTTATTTCTGGATCGCAGGAAGACGGCAAATGACGCGCCAGCCTGCCCCATATTCGCCAAGAACATCGCAGGTATCAAATAATCGTAGCCGTTTTGCGTAATGTTGTTGAACATAACCGGAATGAAAGCATAGTGCATTCCTGTCATGACGATCAAAGAAAACGTTCCGGCTAAAAGGATCATCGTGATTAAACCGGCGTTTTCAAATAAACCGTTCACACCGATTGACAGATAGTTCCCTGCAATCGCACCGAGCGGACCGACTGTAATTAATGTGACAGGCACCACAATCAGCAGCGTCAGTGTCGGTACAAAAATCATCTTCAACGAAGTCGGGGTGACTCTGTCAATCCATTTCTCAACGTAAGATGCAATCCAAATCGCGAGCAGGATCGGAATGACTGTGGACGAATAAGTGGCAGCGGTTACAGGCAATCCGACAAAAGAAATGCTTTTCCCTGAACCGAGGAGCGCTGTCAGATCGGGATGCAGAATCGCCGCTCCGATCGCCGCCGCAACATAAGGATTGCTGCCGAATTTTCTCGCGGCGCTGACCGCCAGCAAAATCGGCAGGAAGTAAAATGCTCCGTCGCCGATAGCCGATAAAATGGTATGGACCTGGCTATTTTCACTCATCCAGCCGAACGTGACGGCGATAGCAATGATCCCCTTGATCATACCCGCTCCGGCAATCGCCGGGAGAATCGGCGTAAATACGCCTGATATCACATCAAAAATGGCGGACAGCACGTTTTTCTTTTTGCCGGCTTGCTGCTCGCCCGCTTTTTCATCGCTGAGCCCGCTGTTGGCAATGATCGCTTTGTACACCTTAGGGACATCATTTCCAATGATGATTTGAAACTGCTGGCCGCTGATGTTGGTGCCCATTACAGCCGGAAGACTTTCCAGTTTCGCGCGGTCTGCCTTCGCATTGTCATAAAGGTTGAAACGCAGTCTTGTCATGCAGTGAATCACGCTCTGTACGTTCTCTTCACCGCCCACGAGTTGTAAAATGTCCTTCGATACTTTATTATAATCCATATGAGTACCTCCTCTTTTGGGGGAATCTGCCGGACTGAAGGTGGCCGCCTTCACCCGGCTTTTTTATTGGCTTGGAACCGCAATGAATCCTCGGAATCTCACATCACCTCCTCATTTTGGGTATAAAAAAAACCTAAATTACGCCGGCTTGAATGGGACGATGTCCCAGAAAGCTGTACGCAACTTAGGTTTTGCCTGCAAAAGCAGTAACAATCCTTAAGAAACTTGCTGATATTAGTTTGTAACTATACTGTAGCACCTGTTTTTGTTCATGTCAACGCTTTCATTACAATTGTCTCATAAAAAATAGAATACACGCAAACTAGAAACTAAGACTTTATACCTTCATTTCTATGTTTTCTAGCTTTCGCCGCCTTTTTCATAAGCAATGCAGGGTTTCGCCTTGCTTTCCTTCGCGCTGCCGGCTGTGCAACTGCGTCTTTCGGTTCCTGCTGCTTATGAAGAATGAATCCGGCGGCCATGAACGGAATCCCTGATAAGTTTGTGAAAATGTTTTTAATGCCCATCGCTAAAATAAAAGAGCCCCATGGAGAAAACGGATCTTTTTTGATTTTCACGTAAGCGGTGATTTCCAGGGCAATAAAAATGACCGACTGTACTAAAATTACAATCAACAAGCTCAAAATGAACAAGAGAGCCAAATTAAACAACGTGCCTGAGTAGATCATCAACTTCAGCGCGGCCACGAAAGTCCCAGCCTCCATATATCCGTCTGTGACATTCGGATTCCAAACGGCATAAACGTCAAATTGATGTTTGAAATGAAAAAACAAAAATAATATAAACAACCAATATATGCTATGTAAGCTAATGCCTAATAAAATGAGTCTGTTTGCTGCTTTGTTTTGCAATATTGTTCCTTCTTTCGTTTATGATTGAAGAGAATGAAACGTCTCTTCCTGCTTTGGCGGAAACACCTTTATTTCGTTGCTGTCCAGGTCTTCCTGTAATATGCAAACCTTTTGAATCTGCCTGTTTTGATAATGGTGAAAATAGTAGCTGCACGTCTCGCTGCACATCACCGCCGTATATTGGGTGTAATCGTCTTCGCCATTGTCAGTTATGACAATCCCTTTGGGAATATTCATATGGGAGAGAATATGAAACGCGGCAGAAACGCCTTCTGTTTCATCGGACACGGGCTTCATGTGCTCTTTCAAAACTGCTGCCCTGACAAAACGGGATGGCGGTGTAAAGTCTCCCGGCAATCCGGACAGCCCGGAACCTTGGCCAAAAGCCGACAGCGTCAGGTCTCCCATCTTTTTCGCGGCAAACTGTCCCGGCTGAAGACCGATATAATTACGCAAATTGGTCAAATGCCAAGGAAAATCCGGACTGTTCGTCAGCACGCCGACCGGATTATCATGAATTTGAATGCCTCCGGCCGCCGGTTCAACAACGATGCTCGCACCGGAGCGGTCCGTTAATAGCCAATGAAGCGGCGTCACCGTACCGAGCAAGCTGACCTCTCTCTCAACAATGTTTACGGAAACAGCCGCTTTTTTCACTTCCTCCAAATCGTCGCATTCCGACAGCACCCATGTCACAAATTCGTGCGGCGCAAGATTGCGGCATTGCTCTTTCGTCTCGCTTTCATACACAGCATAATCCGGGAAATAAAGCGCCGCGCAAGACAATCCTTTTTCATTCACACCATCAGCAAACAGCGCATTATTGAGCCTTCTGCCCATCCCGATAAACGCATACCGGCCGGCATGCTCGCTGCCGTCTGCTTCACTTTTCCATTTGTAGCGACGCGGATGCAACAGCACTTCCCCATTAAGCTCAAAATCAAAATCCATCGTCCTCGCCAATAAATGCTCCCGACCCGCAGTCGTCAACGTGATACTTGTACACATGGCGCTCCATCCTTTTTGTTTGATATTACACTTCGTGAACTATTTTTATGTTATCGAATTGGAAAAGATTCGTCAAAATGAAAGGGGTTATTTATAAAAATGACCTCCAGAACAGAGGGCATTTTTAATCACACTATTTACTCCCCCAAACAGCATCTCCCTCACGAGACAACGCACTAAACGTCATCACCTTCCGCTCAGAAGATGCATCCCACTGGCGCAAAAATACGCCGTCATATGTTTTTCCGTCGAGCTTGAGTTCGATTTTGTTGTCTCCCGTGTTCTTCCACGTCCCGGCCGCTGCGCCGGTTATTTTGCCGTTTTGATTTAAGCGGATTTCTTTCGATTCTTTAATATCTGCGGATATGTCTTTTCCATGACGCACCAATTCGTAGGCGCCAATCACATCTGACTTTTTCACCTTGTCGAGCTTCTCTCCGGCATAGCGGTGAGGGGCGGCAACCGGCCAGCCTTGTTTGTTCATCAACAGTTGGTGGACGCGGACTTCGTGCTCCTCCCCCCGTCCCGGGAAGCGGGTGTGGAAGATTAAATACGATTTGCCGTTTTTTTCATCGTAAAAGGCAGAGTTATGGCCCGGCGATACATAGCCGTTTTGATTGCTAAATGAGAAATTTCCCATCAGTTTGACACCGTACGGTTCGATTGAACGATCGTCAAACAACGTTCCTTCTTTGCCGCGGACGTCAATCATCGCATGGCCTTCTGCGTCGTAATAAGGGCCGTCAGGGTTTTTTGAGCGGGCGACGCGAATGTTGTACCCGCCGTCAGCGGCAAGCCCTCCGAAGGACATGTACAGGTAGTAATACTGTGTTTCAGGATTGTAGAGAATGTATGCGCCTTCAATCCGGCTGTGATTGCCGCCGATCAGCTTTTTGCCGTACCCCTGTCCCGGAAGCGGAAGTCCGGTTTTCTTATCCATTTCTAAAATAAAAATTCCCCCGGAATAGGAGCCGTACACCATCCACAGCTTTCCTTTTTGATCAAAGAATGTATGCGGATCGACGACATTTGGGTGCTTTGTCGCGTCATAAGGCGTGCCGTCATTGCTGATCCCGTCCATTCCCGACTTTAGGAAAATGCCTTTATTTTTGTATGGGCCTTCAATGTCGTCCGCGACAGCAAGTCCGAGCGCAGATCTCGGAGAATCCCCGCGGCAGGCGTTGTAATACATATAAAACTTGCCGTCCTCAAGCTGGGTGACATCAGGCGCCCACAACGTATCAGTTTCAGCCCATTCAAAGGCCTCTTTTAATTCTTCATATACGTTCGGAATCAGAGGATTGCCGTCGTGGACACTCGAGGAAATTTGCGTCCATTTCATGAGGTCCGTCGATTTGGCCGAAGCTAAATGGGAGCCGAAGACATAGTACGTGCCATTCGCTTTAATAATGGATGGATCGTGAACCGCCACTTCTGAAAATACAGGTTTTTGAGTTTGTGCAGAAGCTTGGTTTGGCGCGAAACATGCAGCCATGATGAAAAGCAATGCAAGGACTTGGATGAAACACTTTCTCATATTCATTTGTTCTCCTTTCTTTTGAAGCGCTTTCATTTTTTGACAATTCATCATATGCTGCTTATCCAAGGTTTATTACGAACAAAAAAGCTCCCGACAAAGTCGGCAGCCTAAGTTTATTTCCTCGCTTTATGCACTTTCAGCAATTTCCCTTTCACGGTTGTGTTTTTCATCGCTTCTAAGACGAGCGGTCCTTTGCCGTTTAAAATTTCAACGAATGAACCTTGCTCTTGTATCGTGATAATCCCAATATCCTCAGCGGAGACGCCGTCAATTTTAGCAATCGTCCCAACGAAATCAACAGCTCTCAGCTTCTTCTTTTTTCCCCCGTTAAAGTAGAGCCTCATAATTTCTTTATTTAACGATTCGCTCTTGTCCTGTTTAAGCTCAGGCTTCCTATTGATTTTCTTTTGAAACGCCGCTTTTGCCCGTGCAATTTCTCCTTTTGACGGCGCCTCAATAATAGGAATGGAAAAACCGATATAGTCTTCAATGTCAGCGATCATCCTTTTTTCACGCGGGCTGGCAAGCGTAATCGCTTTTCCCCGGCTGCCGGCTCGGCCTGTTCTGCCGGTACGATGCACATAGCTTTCTTGATCTAATGGCAGCTCATAGTTGATAACATGTGTGATGTTCTCAATATCGATGCCCCTTGCCGCCACATCTGTCGCGATTAAATAGCGGAACGCTCCCCGTCTAAAGCGGTTCATCACGGCAAAACGTTCCTCCTGAGGCATGCCGCCGTGAATTTTCGCGCACGGATAACCCAAACCGGCTAAGCGCCGCTGCAACTCATTCACTTGCTCCTGTGTGCGGCAAAAGACGATGCAGCTGTCCGGATTCTCAACAATGAACAGATCCACTAAAAGCGGAAATGAATCATTTTCATTTACAAAGATCAGTTGATGCTCGATATCTGCAGTTGTCGTACCGCCTGCTTGAATCTCGATTTTCAAAGGATCTTTCATATATTGAAGGGATAGATGCTCCACATCCTCCGGAAAAGTTGCTGAAAACAGCATCGTCAGCCGTTCTTCAGGCAAATGGCGGATGATCGCTCCTACTTGATCGATAAATCCCATATTCAGCATTTCATCGGCCTCATCGATGACAAGGTATTTCAGTTTTTCTAATGGAAAGGTCCCTTTTTCAATGTGATCGAATACGCGTCCAGGTGTCCCGACAACGATATGGCATTTTTGCTTGAGCTCTGTTTTTTGCCGTTCAAAGGACGATTTCCCGTAAACAGCCGCTGCTTTTATTCTTTTATAGCGGCCGATGTTCGTCAAATCCTCCTTAACCTGAGCGGCAAGCTCGCGCGTCGGTGTCAAAACCAAAGCTTGTGGTTTGTTCTCTTCCCATTCTGTCAGCTCACAAAGCGGAATTCCGAACGCGGCCGTCTTCCCGCTCCCCGTTCGCGATTTCACCACAACATCCCGCTTTTTAAGCGCCGCGGGAATCACTTCGCTTTGCACCGCAGTCGGCTGCTTATACCCTAAATGATCGAGCGCTTTCGTAATATCGCCGCTTAATGCATAGTCTGTAAAACTGGCTTTGCTCATGTATGAACTCCTTTTGGTCATATGATTTCCAGTGAATGATGGTGTTATGAATGTGATTATACGCGAATCATGACTGATTTCAAAAAGACATGAAAAAGAGGCTGCAATAAACGCAGCCCTAAGAAACACCCTAATTAACTTATAAAGCTGTTAACACAAAAGAATGATAAAAGAAACGACTGTTTTTTAAACATTCAATTTCCCTTTTAAAACATTGAAGAAATCAAAAATATATTTATGAGCAAAACAAATATAAAAATAATACCCATTAACCGTTGCAACAGAAATGGGAGCCGGTATAAAACAACTTGAACCTCATAGTTAACCGACCATGCGAAAAACAAAAAAAACCGAAGCAAATCGCTTATCCACCCATTCGGCACTTCATATATATTGTATTCATATATTTTTATTACCCATGAGGGAGCGATTAAAGAGTATATAGCCATTATTAAGTTGACAGTTAATGAAATATAAAGTAATGAACTTGGAAAAGGTACCATATCATTTAATGCATAACTAAAAAAGATACTTATGAAAAGAAATACTAAAATACCTTGTATAACATTTGACTTCTTAAGTATTCTTTTTCGTGGGCTGGTAAATTGCTTTTTTGTTTTAGTACCATACATCAAAGAAAGTAAAATTAAAAAGCATTCAGAAAATAATTCAAACAAGAATAGCGAAATGCCATTCTCATATTTATTCCAACATGATAAATTGGTCAGTAGAAGAGCCGCTATCAACAAAAGAACTGCATTGCTTCTAATCCAAAAATAACAAGTTTTTTTAATAGAAAACATATTTATTTTTCCTTTAGTTTTCAAACACTGATAATGCTCCAGCTATAGAACAGATTAGCACTAGAATAAAAACTATTCCTAATATCCGCTGCAGTAAAAACGGAAGACGTGCCAAAACTTTTTGAACTTCATAATTTAAAGAAGATACCAAGATAGCCACATATCTAAAAAAATCAGGTATTAAACCCTTTGTTTCATCATAAACATTTGATTCATATAGCTTAATAACTATTGTAGGAAAGAGTAAAGAAGCGAAAGCAAAAATCATATTCACAATTAAATATACTATAAGAATTGAACTCGGATACGGAATACTACTTGATAATATAAAACCGAAAAACAAACTAAAAACAGAAAAAACAGATACTCCTACGATAATATTTGATTTTAATAATGTTGTTTTAAGGCTTTGACGTGCATTTCCTTTTTTTGTTTGAAAACCATAAACCAATGCAAGTATAATCAAAAAACATTCTGCAATAAAAACAAATAAGAAAAACGAAGTTCCACTTCCATTGTTATTCCAATACGGTTTATTAATTAGTAGAAGCGACGAAAAAAGTAAAAGCATCACATTGCTTCTCAACCAAAAAAAGAAACTCTTTTTAATTGAAAACATAAAGTGTATCCTTTCTGTACTTTGAAAAAGAGGCTGCAATAGACGCAGCCGCTAGAAACACCCTACAATATCAATTGTTTTCAAAAATTAATCCGATCATGGTAAGCTCCCACAGCAAAACAGCGACGAAAATGACGCCCAATAGACGCTGTAATACAAAAGGGAGGCGGGCTAAAACGATTTGGACTTCGTAATTTATTGTCCAAGCAAAAAATAAAAAATAACGTAATAAGTCGTTTATATGCCCATTTGATTCCTCATAAATACTAAACTCATATTGTTTAATTACCCATGAAGGAAAAATTAAAGAAATCACTGCCATAATTACATTAATAAGTATAGAGGCATAAAATAATGAGCTTGGAAATGGCATATGCTCTCCCAAGGCAAGGGCAAAAAAGATACTTAAAAAAATTAACACAATAATGCCATGCACAAAATTTGATTTATTAAAAGCCCTTTTTCTCTGGCTAAGAATTACTTTTTCAGTTTGAAAACCATATACCAGAGAAAGCAAAATGAGAAAAAATTCTGCAGTGAAAACAAACATAAAAAACATGACATTGGCGTCTTTTTCCCAATAAGGTTTATTCATCAACAATAAAGCAGTTAACAACAAAAGAATAAAATTGCTTCTTAGCCAAAAGAATCGGCTTTTTTTAAAAGAGAATATCATACATAGAAACCCTTTCCATTAAAAATCATAAAATTCATTCATTGTATCTACTATTTTTTTAAAGTATTCGTTGACTGCCACCGGTTGAAGATATAGTGAACCGTCTTTTTTAATATTCTCATAATCTAAATGCCAAATGAAATTATCACTTCTTAGTAAAAACGCAACTTGTTCTAATCTTGTTTGGTTTTGAATATAGTCACTTTCTACAAAAGAAATATTATCGAGCTCTTGGTTGTTTGCTAAAAAATCAAAGGAAAATTGACTTATAGTCGGATGCGTTTTCGGGTCTTCCGCCATTCTTTTAATAACGTCAGCTTCAACCTCGTGAAACTCGTCAAATGAATCTTCATCCATTTCAAAAATTTCATGTTCTGGTTTTTTATCCGTATATGAATGATAAAATGTTTTCAACATTTCTAAAAACGACTCTCTGCTTCTTAAAATCGAAAAACTATGATTTTGATTTTCGATCTCCTGCACAATGAGTTCATCTTTTTGAACATGGTGTACAATCAGCACCTTTGTTCGATGGATACAGCGAACTTTTCGCTTTGATTGAATGAGTAAGTGAATCAGGTTTTCTAACCCTTTTTGTAAATTAGATTCTGTGTCATCATCCCAATATCCTCTTTGTTTTAAAAGATTTTCGGCTTGAATTGAAAATGGTTCAATGTCTTTTTCATCTTGAATTATCTGCTGCTCATTAATTATATCCTCAGCAGCTTTTTCATATCTGCACAATAGCAATGCGGCAACGAGTTCATTTGTTGTTAATATAATTTTAGAGTTTAACATTACACTCCTCCTTATTACCTGAACCAACTAGTGACAAATTCCTTTGCACTTGAAATTCCGTCTGAAATTGTTTCTGCAGTCTCAGATGCCTTTTGACTAATCCATTCACCTGCTTCTTTTCCTTTATCCTCTAACCAACCTCCGGCTTCCTCTCCCCATTCTTTCACAGTATCACCAGAAAATACAGATCCAACTATACCCACACCAGCTCCGATTGCCCCCCCGATAAGAGTGCCTGGTCCTGGGCATACCAACGAACCTAACCCTGCACCTCCTACAGTTAAGCCTGCTACTCCAGCATCCATTCCCAACCCTGCTGCCACACGTCCAGATTTCTCATATAATGACTTACCCTGATTATCATCACTAAAAAATTCAGCCGAATTAGTTAGAAATGAAAATGCAGTTCCAAAACCAGGAACCCTTTTAACTAACTTTCCGGGAGCTACTTCATCCTTAAACTTCCCAAGAGTCCCTTTCACATCAAGCTTAGTCTTATAACTCTTCAGTTCCTCTGGCTTATGCTTTAGGAAACTTTGGCTTTCTAAAATCTTTTCATATGATATTCTTGTTGTGTTAGGCCCCAACCCAACAATCTTTCTCAAAAGGCCGCTTGGTTTATTTTGAAATTTGCCGAGCCATTTTTTGATTGGTTTGCTTGAGTTTGGATCGCCTTTTTTCAGGATATTGTAAACAAACTGAGCCACCTTGGAATCGTATTTTCCGTTAGCTCCCTGCGTCCATTTCGGAGAGGCTTTCACACGGAAGTTTCCTTTTCCGTCTTTTTCAAGCTCAAGCATTTTCGTCGCCAGTACATTCACGGCTATGACGCCTTTTGTTACAGCCAAAGCGCCGTTTCCTGTACCGATTAAATCGAGCCATTCAGCGATTCTGCCCATCATTGTCGGATCGTCTTGTTTTTCTGCTAAATCAACGGCTTCGTCAATCATTTGTTTAACGACATCTGTTTCAGAAAAGTAGTTTTCAACCTCTTTAATCGTTTTTTTAGATAGGATCGCGCCTCCCTTTGACCAAGTGTTCACTTTTTCAGTGAGCTTGGAAAGCTGAGCGATCGAATTTGACGATTGTTTTAATATAGAATTAGTATCACGATCAAGCTCTTTTAAATCAGACACTGTGTTGTTCACATGTTTTTTTGCTTCGGAAATATGCTCATTAAATGATGCCAAAGAGATAGATCCGCCCCCAATCAACTGGCTGATTTTATCAAATTCGTCATTAATCGAATCAACCGTATCATTCGTTTGACGTTTCAGTTCTGTTAAGCCCTTTTTGACGTCATGCGTCAGAAACTCTTCTTTTACAAAACCCTCTGTTGATTCATAGGTTCTGATTTTTGCTTTAATATCTTTTAAATTCTGTATGTATTGATCAATAAAGTGCTGAAAATAAAGCAGCACGGGAAGATGAAGAACCGAAAAGTGTTCTTTGATCGCATTTCCGCCTTCTCCTTTTAATGCATCATCAAGCTCTGCAATTTTTTGTACACTTTCCCTTATGGCATTGATTTCTTTTTCCTCTTGCTTTTTTTCCTTAATCAATTGGTCTATCGCGTCAATGACTTCAGAGACATCTAAAACTTTCAAGAGAAAACCAGCCCTCCTTATTTCATTTTTTGAGAGATGTTTTTATCAGTATCAATCAGGACTTTAATGTTTGACCATGCGTCCTTTTCAACTGAAGATAGCGCCTCCTTGTATTTTTTTAATAGCTGCTCGTATTCCTTTTCGATTTTTTTTATTTTGTTCACTACATCCATTGAAGAATTAGTGATATCGGCTTTTGAACCTGCTATCGAAAGTGCGCTGATTTTTGTCTGAAGGCTTGAAAACGCCGTTTTGACTTCTTCTGCTTTTACCTTTATTTCTGCCATTCTTTCACCTCAATGATTGACTTGTTTTTTTATATCTGTAAGCTGTTGTTTTTGTATACTTAGAAACATCTCCATATTAGAGATTTGCATTTCAAGATTTTCAATCTCTTGCTCAATATGTGAAATCAGACCATCTGTTTCTCTCTGTATATTTTGATAGCCGTGTGCAATATTTGATCTTATATTGATAAATTGATTTGTATGTCTACCGTTCCATATATGCGAAGTAATATCTGGCTGATTGATGAGATTGGCATTGTTTGAAAGGGTGTGAAGTTCACCGGTAATAGCTGTTTTTGCTTTTTTCAGTTCAGCGATTTTGCTTTGTGTATCCTTTATATTGTGAGATAAAGAAGAAATATCTTTTTCCAAAGAAGCGATTTTAGCAGCATGGTTTGACATATCGGGTTCACCTCGTTTTTCAGAAAATAAACGTCTGCACGTTACTATTCGCTTATTCCACAGTATTTCGGTTAGGTATATTGTTGCTTTCCGATTGAATCCAACGTTCTTATAAACCAGACCTTTTTCATATTACAATATCATCCAAAATAGGTAAATAGGATAATGGACTTGGTTTTCTTGGATTTTCTTGAATTGATCCATTCAAGCTTCTCACAATGTTCTTTGAAATAGCATCAGGTGCTTAGTTCAAATGACCTTCTTCAAATCTTGCCATTAAACAAACAGCACACACCCAAGGTTTTCTCAAAATATTCGTTTTTAAAAACCGCCGGATTTTCCGGCGGTTCTCTTTTAACTGCTCCATTTCTTGAATTTTTTGAAATATATACAAAAGGAAATGATTCCGCCAATTATGCCTGTCAAAATTGCCAATATGAATGAAATAAACAACAAACCCAAATACCCCCATCCCAGCGCTTCATCCTGGGAAGGTTCGCCCGTCACAAAAGATTGCATGTAAAAATGCGACAGTATGGCATATAGGATAAATGAGCATATACCTATAAGGATAAAGATTAAAACACTAATACCAGAAGATACCAGAATACGTTTGGCCACGTTTAAAAAAACCTCCTATTTATCTATACCTTTCCGTCCATGTAAAAAGATGACACCTAAGACGTATTCATGCTACAAGAAAGATTAAAATAGGTAAATGAGAAAAAAGGCCCATAAAAACAGCACACACCCAAGGGTATGTGCTGTTTCTGCATGCTCTTCTATTCCGTAATCACCGTATGCACGAGCTTCGGCGCTTCGGCTTTTTCAGCGATTTGAATGTTGTCGTAGACTTTCGCGATGACGTCATCGACATTTTCGCGGTTTGCGTATAGGGTAACCAATGGTTCGCCTTTTTCGACTGCGTCGCCGACTTTTTTGCGAAGCATGATACCGACGGCGAGGTCGATTTTGTCTTCTTTTGTTGCGCGGCCGGCGCCCAGCAGCATGGCCGCGACGCCGATTTGATCGGCGACGATTTCAGACACGACGCCCGCTTCTTTGGCAGGAATGTCGATTTTGTAGGCAGCCTGAGGCAGCTTTTCAGGGTTATCCGCGACAGAACTGTCGCCGCCTTGGTTCTGAAGGAAATCCTTGAATTTTTGCAGCGCTTTTCCGTTTTTCATTACATCGATCAGTTTCTCTCTTGCTTCGTCAAGGGTCTCTGCCTTTTTGGCAAGAACGACCATTTGGCTGCCCAATGTTAAGACAAGCTCAGTCAAGTCTTCCGGACCTTCCCCTTTTAATGTATCGATCGCCTCTTTCACCTCAAGGGCATTTCCGATGGCAAACCCCAGCGGCTGGGACATGTCAGAGATGACAGCCATCGTTTGGCGGCCGACATTGTTTCCGATGCGGACCATCGCTTTTGCAAGGTTGACGGCGTCTTCATCCGTTTTCATAAAGGCGCCGGCGCCTGTTTTGACGTCAAGGACAATCGCGTCCGCCCCCGCGGCGATTTTCTTGCTCATAATCGAGCTGGCAATCAGCGGGATCGAATTGACCGTGCCTGTCACATCGCGAAGGGCGTACAGTTTTTTGTCAGCTGGCGTCAAGTTTCCGCTTTGGCCGATGACGGCAACCTTGTCGCGGTTGACAAGTTCGATGAATTCGTCTTTAGAAAGTTCCACGTGAAACCCTTTGATCGCTTCGAGCTTGTCAATTGTTCCCCCTGTGTGTCCAAGGCCGCGGCCCGACATTTTGGCGACCGGGACGTCGAGAGCCGCAACAAGCGGTGCAAGTACGAGCGTCGTCGTGTCGCCGACGCCTCCTGTTGAGTGTTTGTCGACTTTGATGCCTTCAATCGCGGAAAGATCGATCGTTTCGCCTGAGTTGACCATCGCCATCGTGAGATCGGCCCGTTCTCTGTCCGTCATGTCCTGAAAATAGATGGCCATCGCCAGAGCGCTCGCCTGATAGTCAGGAATGCTGCCGTCTGTGTAGCCTTTAATGAAAAATTGAATTTCTTCTGTTGTCAATTCTTCTCCATTTTGTTTTTTAGTGATGATATCAACCATTCTCATTGTGATCACCAGTCCTTTTTTCAATGTTTATCAATAGATCAATCCTACAACGGTCGCTGTCAAGAAACTGACGAGCGTTGCGCCATACAGCAATTTCAAGCCAAAGCGTGCGACGACGTTTCCTTGTTTCTCATTCAGTCCTTTAACAGCGCCGGCGATAATTCCGATCGATGAGAAATTGGCAAATGAGACGAGGAAGACAGAAACAATCGCTTCGGTGCGGCCGCTGAAATGGAAGCTGCCTTGTGCGAGAGACTGCATCGCGACAAATTCATTTGAGACCATCTTGGTTGCCATGATACTTCCAGCATTCACCGCTTCATGCCATGGAATACCCATCAGGAAGGCAAACGGCGCAAAAATAAATCCGAGCAGTTCCTGGAATGATATGCCTAGTGCGGCGCTGAAAATGCCGTTAATCATTGCGATGATCGCGACAAATCCGATCAGCATAGCGGCCACGACGACGGCGACTTTAAAGCCGTCCATAATATATTCGCCCAGCATTTCAAAGAAGGATTGTTTTTCCTCTTCCTGTACCTCTACCATATCATGTTCTCGATCGACTTCATAAGGATTGATAATCGAAGCAATAATAAATCCGCCGAATAAGTTCAATACGAGCGCGGTGACAACGTATTCTGGCTTCAGCATCGTCATATAGGCGCCGACGATAGACATCGAGACGGTTGACATCGCTGAAGCGCACAGCGTGTAAAGTCTGTGCTTAGGCAGCAGCCCCAGCTGCTTTTTTAACGAAATGAATACTTCAGATTGCCCCAGTATCGCCGAGGCCACGGCATTGTATGACTCAAGTTTGCCCATCCCGTTGATTTTGCTAAGCGCAAGACCAATATATTTTATAATAAACGGAAGGATTCTCCAATATTGCAAAATACCGATTAAAGCAGAGATAAAAACAATCGGGAGCAGCACGCTGATGAAGAATGTGGATTCATTCACATTCACCAGCCCGCCAAAGACAAAATTTACACCTTCTGCGGCATATTCAAGCAAATACCCGAAGCCTTTGGCAAACCCGCCGACGAGATAGTTTCCGACGCCCGTGTTCAGCAAAACATATCCCAATGCAAATTGCAGCACGATCATGACGATAACCGGACGGTACTTCACTCTTTTTTTTCCGCTGCTGACCAGCCATGCAAGCCCTAAGACGACAAATAAACCGATGAGCCCGATAAGATATTTCATGTTTTGATCCTCCTGGGGATGTATTCGCTTACATTTTTGTATCTGTGCGCAGGAAGCTTTCGCTTCCCGCCGCACTGGATCTTAGTAGTTATCTTCATTTTTTCCTTCTGCTCCGCTGACGATGGAAACGCCTGCGCTTGCACCGATCCGGGTCGCTCCGGCTGAGATCATGCTTTCAACGTCCTCTTTTGTTCGAATGCCTCCGGATGCTTTGACACCGATGTCGGGTCCGACTGTTTTCCGCATGAGGGCGATATCTTCCGCTGTCGCTCCGCCGGTTGAGAACCCGGTTGAAGTTTTGACAAAGTCGGCACCGGCAGCAACAGCCAAGCGGCAAGCCCGCTCTTTTTCCTCGTCTGTCAACAGACACGTTTCAATGATGACTTTAACAAGCGCTTTACCTTTTGCGGCTTCAACGACTCCGCGGATGTCCGCCTCGACAAAGTCATCGTCTCCGTCTTTTAAAGCGGCGATGTTGATGACCATGTCCACCTCTGTCGCGCCTTTTGCGATCGCGTCTTTCGTTTCAAACGCTTTTGTTTCTGTCGTGTTGGCGCCCAGCGGAAAACCGATGACTGTGCAAACATCGATTTCCGTTCCTTTCAGCTCTTTGGCGGCAAATTCAACCCATGTCGGGTTGACGCAAACTGAAGCGAATTGGTGCGTTTTCGCTTCTTCTATTAATTTTTCAATCTCGGATTTTTGTGTATGCGGTTTCAATGCTGTATGATCAATGAGATTTGCAATCGTCATATACTAGCACTTCCTTTGTATAAGATAGTTTCAGCATAACCGATTTTTGAACAAATGTAAATTACCATATGAAATTTTGTTCAATAGAAAATAAAGTAAAATCCAGGCTGTTCTTCCTGGACACTTTAATCATCTAGCAGTTCTTTCGCCGTATGCTGATCAATAATCAGCACATTGGCATATTTGCCTTTTAGTGCACCATGAATAGCGGCTTTTTTCCGGCTGCCGCCCGCTACGAGAATCGACCGTTCTTTTTCCCTCAAGTCAGCCAATTCAATGCCGATCGTCCGCGAGTCGATAGCATGGCTGCAAATGTTTCCCTCCGCATCAAAAAAGCGCGAACAAATATCGCCGACTCCACGTTCTTTCAAAAGGGCTTTTTCCTCTTCATGAAAATAACCCAGCCTAAACAGCAGGGCTTCATCACGGACTGTGCCGACTGTAAATAACGCAATGTTCGCCTGTTTGCCCATTTCTATGATCCGCTTAATGTGCCTGTCCCGCTCTACCATCTGTTTAACTTCCGGATTGTCAAACACGACCGGAAGCGGCAAATACCTCGGCATCGTTTGAAAGGCTTCGGCAAACAGCTGAATCGTTTCAGACGAATAGGTGTTGACACTTGAGTGGCTGATTCCGCCTTTCAGTTGTACGACCTCTGCGCCCTTCACCTGTTTGGGCTGCATATTTTGGGCGATTTGGTACATTGTCGTTCCCCAGCTGACGCCGACAATGTCGCCGTCCTTGACTGCGCCGTGCATGTATTCGGCTCCGAAGCGGCTGAGATAATGCGTGATGGTCGTATAATCCGCGGTCGGCGAAAAAACAACATGTGCTTCCATGAGCCCGTATTTTTCCTCAAGCATCGCACCGAGCGCATCCATATCTTCAAACGGATCCATGACGCGGATTTGGACATACCCCTTTTCCTTGGCGAACTGCAGCAGCCTTGATACCGTCGGTCTTGAAATCTGCAGCTGTTCGGCGATTTGCTGCTGGCTGTAGTCAGACTGATAATAGAGCCTCGCAGCTTCAATGCTCAATTGCTGTTTTTCCTTGTCCATCACGTTCCTCCCCTTTAGTAACGCTTTAACCCATATTATATAGGTTCATGCTCCTTCTCATCCAGCTGAATTGCAAAAAGACGGCCAGTATGCCGGCCCATGCGCCACTACATGTGTTCATATCATATCTTTATCCTTTATATATACATCTTTTTCTGCTGTCAGTTCTTCAGCTGCGCTTGTCCGCCGGTAAAACACGGTTTCATCTCATAGCTGAATCAATACCTCACCAAGATTTTTTCTGGTTGCTCTGGTCTCACACAGGCTATCCATTCACGTCCTCCGTTTATTTCTTTTGGTATTTTTTTATGAAAATCAATACGAAAATCCTTCTATTGATGGAAAAACATTTTATTATTGGACTTACGTCCTCTTTTTGGATAGTCCAAAAAGATCAAAAAAATCTAGCAATCTCCATTTTTTCATTTATAATAAGTAAGTCAAAATTATTCTCAAAAAAAACATTCGGGGTGATCTATCGTGAAAGCACCCGTGAGGTATATATGGATTGGTATGATCCTGTGCTTTTTATCGGCCAGTCTGGCCGTCGGTTGTATCAAAGCTGAAGATCAGTCAGATGATGACAAAAATGATGAAGCGCTGCAGCCTGCCGAACACTTCGTTTACCATCATTTAATGAGCGATCAGGGGCTGATTAAAACCAGCTTTTCTGACCAGCCTGTTTACTTGTCGGAATCGCTTGGCTTGTGGATGGAATTTTTGATCAGTAAAAAAGACGGCGAGCATTTTCATGAGCAATATCAGCACCTGACCGAATCCTTCCTTATGAAAAACAACTTGGTCTCATGGCAAATCCAAAACGGCCAGGCAAGCGGGGTAAACGCCTTGATCGATGATCTCAGAATCATGGTGAGCCTCGATCAAGCGGCAGCTCTATGGGGAAACAGCGAGTATAAACAAACCGCTCTGAACATCGGTTCCGCATTAAAAACGCACAACATGAACAACGGGATATTGACGGACTTTTACGACTCCGCCTCTCAATCCGCATCAAAGGATATCACGCTTTCCTATATCATGCCAGATGCGCTATCCGTCTTGAAAAAAAACGGAGTGATAGATAAGGATACCGAAAGGCGGAACGCCAACATTCTTTACCGCGCCCCTTTGAAAAACGGTTTTCTCCCGAAAGTGTACAGTACAGAAACGAAAGCATACACCTATGACCATGAAGTCAATCTCATTGATCAGCTTTACACAGCTTGGCATTTACCGCCGAAGGATCAAAAAGCCGCTGTATTAGCGGATTGGCTCAAACAGACGTTTCAAACCGGCGGCAAACTGTATGGCCGGTACTCGATCGATACAAAAAAGCCGGCGGTTCAATACGAATCTCCATCCGTCTACGCTTTGGCGATATTATTTTTCATCAACCAAAACGAAGATCAAGACGTCATCAAAGCGCTGTATGATCGAATGAATGATTTTGAAATTCTTGATTCGTCTGAGACGTATTATGGGGGATATATGAGCGGAAATGATACGCATTCTTTTGATAACCTGCTGCCTCTATTAGCCGAAAGGAAGCTTTTAAATGAAAATATCATTCAATGATTCGCAAAAAATGTTCGCTTATATGACGGGAATAGCAGCAGCTCTTGCGTTGTTCATCCATTATGTCTCAGCCCCGCAGTCCGAATCCATTCTCATCATTTGCATCACACTTGCCATCATCGCAGCGGGAATATGGCTCGGATCGATTTACGCACTGGCTGGGACGATCATCGTCCTGTTTGTTCTCGGAACTTTGATGATGTTTCTTCACACAGACGCTTCGTCTGAAACGGAATTGCAAACCCTCGTCATCTGGGGAATAGCGCTTTTGCTGTTCTCCTTCATGTCAGGGAGAATCCATGACATCGCGATCGGACTTCACCGCTCTGTCAAACACCTTCAAGACGAGATCAATAGCTTCGTTGCAATTGACAGGGTGACAGGCTTTGATAATAAACAGAGGATGAAGCTGGAGCTCTCGGAAGAAATCAAGCGGGCAGAGCGGTATGGCAACTCATTTGTTTTTTTACTGCTGCAAATGCATTATTTCAAAGAGTTCAAATCCCTGTACGGAGAAAAAGAAACCGACCGTCTCTTTCAATTTGTCAGCAGTCAAATCAGATCATGTGTCCGGGAAACGGATAAAAAATTCCGGCCTGCCGAAGAGCGGTTTGGCATCCTGCTGACACACACGCCTGCTGAGCATATGCCTGCCGTCCTTGAAAAACTGAAGAAACAGCTGGACACATACCAGCTGAAAAACGGCAAGTATGTCACCTTGACCTTCCACGTGTGCCACTTATCATATCAAAACGATTTAAAGACTGCTGAGCAATTTTTAGAAGAACTAGAAAACGAGATGATGATGAATGAACTGTAAGCGGATATTACTTCTATGCGCGGCTGTCCTTATCCTGGCTGCGGTTTTTCATGTTCCGGACACCGCCGGGGCAAAGCAGCAGGAGCGCGGCATTCTCATCATCTATTCAACATTGGACGGCAAAAAATCAGCCGATGTGAAAATGCTCGACCTTATCGCCGGCCATTTTACATCCCATGTGACCGTTGTAAATGATGCGGATGTCAAAGCTGCGGATCTGGCAGGAAAAGACCGCGTCATCTATTACGGACAAACGAAAAGAAAGCTGAACAAAAAGCTCGCGCAGCTGATCAGCTCCTTCCAAAAACCTGTGACAGCGATCGGCTTTAACGCCGGGCAGTTCAGCCAATTTGCAGATCTTTCGCTGAAAAGCGAAGACAATGTGTATCAGATTCGCAGCACAAATGAGGAACACGATACCTCTTTAGAAAGCGGAATTCGTGTCCTTGAGGTATCAGGCTTGAAGGGAAAAGCGTTGTACACATACAAAGCTGACGACGGAAAAGCTCACCCATTCGCATGGAAAACCGGCAAAAGTAACGTGTACATCGGTTTAACCGATTTGCTCAACAACAACCTCCTCGCCGCTAAGCAGCTCAGACAGGCATTTGGTGAAACCCCGGACAGCACGCTGTTATATTTGCGGCTTGAGGATATCAGCCCAATGTCGGATGAAAAACTGCTGCTCCAAGCCGGGGCTTATCTGCATAAACGAAATATTCCTTTTATCCTTTCTGTGATTCCGGTATATGTCAATCCTGAAACGGGCGACAAAGTCTATATGTCTGAAAAGCCGAAGCTTGTCAACGTGCTGAGAAAGCTGCAGGATATGGGCGGCAGTGTAATTGTTCACGGGTATACCCATACATACCGCTACAGCGAAACCGGTGAAGGATTCGAGTTTTGGGATGCTAAAGCCGATCAGCCGATCACATCGCAAAATGCGAAAGAGCCCGCGACCCTTTTGCAAAAGGAACAGAACTTTCCGAATGAAGAAGCATATCAAAACTATTTGAAGCCGTTCAGAAAAAATGAGGAAACGTACACGCGGCAGAAGCTGACGAACGCTATTGAAGATCTCACCGCAGAAGGACTGTATCCGCTCGCGTTTGAAGCGCCGCACTATACGATGTCAGAGCACGGCTATCAGATCGCCTCACAGTATTTTACAAGCTTGTTAGGCCAGGTTCAGCTTAGCGATACAACATGGAAAACGTCAGGCGCCGGGCCTTTTGTTACCAAACCAGCAATACTCCATGGGATGACGCTCTATCCTGAGACCATCGGCTATGTTGATCAATCGGATCAAAATCCGCTCGGCAAAGTCGAGGAACGCATCTCTCAAATGATCGATTTTGAAGGCGGAGTAGCCGGCGCATTTTATCATCCTTATCTTGGAATGAAATATCTCCCTGAGCTGGTTGATCAAATGGAACGCATTCCGAACAGCGAATGGCTCGATATTAAAAAGACAAAGCAAACCGTTAAAACAGATAAAGTGGAAATTCACACAAGCGGAGATGGAACGATTCAAGTTAAAAGCAAAGTCAGCGCCATTGAGACGTTTTTCGATCATCACCAGCAAAGCCCGCTGGAAAAGGCGCTTTGGATTCTCTCTCTTATTGTGCTCTTGTTTGTTGTCATGTTTGTGAGCTATACCCTTTACTTGAGAGCCACATTAAAAAAACGAATCTTTAAGGAGAGAAAAAACCGTGGGTAATGTTCTGTTCCTAGTCTCTTTAAGCTTAATATGGGTCATGCTTCTGTATCACATGTTTCTGATGCAGGGCGGATTCCGCCACTATATGACCTTCGAACGGAACATGCCGAAGTGGAAAGAGAACGTGAAGGATCTTCCGAAGGTCAGCGTTCTGATTCCTGCGCATAACGAAGAGGTCGTGATTCGGCAGACGCTGAAGGCGATGGTGAATCTCTATTATCCGAAGGACCGGCTGGAGATTATCGTCATCAACGACAATTCATCTGACCGGACGGGCGACATTGTAGGTGAGTTTTCCAGACAATACGACTTTATTAAAATGGTCGTGACCAAACCTCCGCATGCCGGAAAGGGAAAATCGACGGCGCTCAATTGCGGTTTTGCCGAATCAAGCGGAGATGTCATTTGTGTGTATGACGCCGACAACACGCCCGAAAAAATGGCTGTTTATTACCTTGTCCTCGGGCTCATGAATGATCAGAAAGCCGGAGCAGTGGTGGGAAAATTCCGCGTCATCAATGCGGCGAAAACATTGCTCACAAAATTTATCAACATCGAAACGATTTGTTTCCAATGGATGGCACAGGGCGGGAGATGGAAATGGTTCAAAATCGCCACGATCCCCGGCACCAATTTCGCCATCAGGAGAAGCATTATCGAACAGCTGGGCGGCTGGGACGATCAGGCGCTCGCGGAGGATACCGAGCTTACGATCCGGGTCTACAACCTCGGCTACCACATCCGCTTCTTCCCGGCGGCCGTCACTTGGGAGCAGGAGCCGGAAACGTGGAAAGTCTGGTGGCGTCAACGGACAAGATGGGCGCGCGGCAACCAGTATGTCGTCCTGAAATTTTTGGCTCAATTTTTCAAGCTGAAGAGGAAACGGATTATTTTTGATTTGTTTTATTTCTTTTTTACCTATTTTTTGTTTTTCTTTGGTGTCATCATGTCAAATGCGCTTTTTGTGATCAATTTATTTTATAATCTGCATCTTTCATTCGGTTTTTTGTCTATCATCTTATGGGTTTTGGCTTTCTTTCTATTTATGACGGAGGTCATGATTACACTGAGCATCGAAAAAACAGAAATGAACAGGCAGAACTTTTTCATCGTTTTTCTGATGTACTTTACATACTCGCAGGCTTGGATTGCGCTCGTGATTTATTCTTTATTCGTCGAAATCAAGCACCGCCTGTTCAAGCAAGAGGTTAAATGGTACAAAACAGAACGATACAATCAAAAGAAAAGCGGGTGACTTTTTTGAAATATATCATCATATGTCTGGCAAGCCTTATGCTGATCACGGCGACGGGACAAGCTGCAGCTGCCAAAGACGTTACAGTAGACGGCTCGATCCTCGGGAAAAACAGCCGGGAACAAGCCGAACAGCAAGTTCTTACAAACGATCTCTTAACCTTGTACGGGGCAAAAGACAACGCCGAGCTGACGTATCAAATTCCAGCGGGCGCCTCCTCTGCCCATCAGCAGCTCACACTTGAATACGAGGCCTCAGACCTTTTAATTTCACCGTCTTCTTTAACAGCCGAGATTGATGGCGAACCGGTCAAAACGGTTAAGCTTGCAGGGAATGCCGGGAAGAAAACGCTGAAACTCGCACTAAACAAAAGCCAGTCGTCTCCAGGGTTTCACAGCCTATCACTGAAGTTCTACGGTGTGGTTCATGAAGGCGTCTGCGTCAGACAGGACTCTTCCGGGAACTGGATCAAAATTTACCCGGACAGCCGTCTGAATATCGGAGAAAAGAACGAATCTAAAGGAATGGCGCTCGAACATTATCCTTATCCGTTCGCCCAGTCCGGCAGCTCCGTGGAAAAAACGGCAATCGTCATTCCGGACCATCCAAGTTCGGCTGAAATCGAAGCTGCAGTTAAAACAGAAGCCTACCTTAAAACGGTTGACAATAGCATCAGCACGAAGATCTTTGGTGAATCTGACCTGGCGAAAATCGACAGGCCGACGATTGTGATCGGCGTCCAGCATCACTGGAGCGGCAAAGTGAAAAAGCTGTTAAAACAAGCAAAGCTCGAAGCAAAAGAAGACAAGCTTTTGCTTGCGGAACGGATGCTCAAAGCAAAGGATAAGCAACAGCCTGTATTGTTTGCAGCTGCATCATCTGATGATGTTCTTTCTGAAAAGATCAGCGTCATTACCGACAAAACGTATGCCGCCCAGCTCAGCGGCGACACGCTGGCAATCGGCAAACTTCAGCAGCATAATAAACGGGAAGGCGGCAAGCTGACACTCGAGGATTTCGGGACGGGGGATTTGACAATCGGGTCCGGACAGACATCTTCCGAGCATTTTTATTACCCCGCACCGGCGCTATTAGACAAGAATCAACCTGCAAAGCTTTCGCTTACGATGAAAAAATCGGAGACGATTCAAAAGCAGGCCCGTCAAAGCGACTTAGCTGCGGAACAGGCGGAGCTGAAGGTCATGATCAATGGTCAGCCTCATTCCGTCGGACTTGACGATTTAGGAAAAGAAGACAAAAACGGCTTTTACCATGTTTCTTTAAAAGTCGATCCGAAACTTTTGCAAAAAAACCGTTACATCGATATTCAATTTGCCACTTCAGGGTTGAAAGAGAACAACCCCTGCTATGCGGGGAACGGTGACAAGTGGATTTTCATCGATAAACAGAGTGCATTGTCTTACCATGTCAGCGACACGTCAGCTTCAGCCGATTTTCAAGAGTGGCCGCTTCCCTACGCGGGAGATCAGGATAACAAAACGCTGATGATCCTGCCCGACAAGGCGGATCAGTCTAAGCTTCATGAACTTTCACTTGTGGTCGGCTCCTTCGGCAGCGAAGCCAGGCAGGCATTCACAGTGAAAACATCCGCTGAAGTCAAACCGGATGACATGAAAGGAAGAAACATCATCTTCATCGGAAGTGTCGATCAATTCTCTCTGCTGAAGGAAAAAACCTCCGAATTGGCTGTTCCGACGGCGAAAAACGGGACATTTGATGTGTCATCTTTTCAAATGCTGAATGAAACGACGAAACAAATCGCGTTTACTCAAACATCGCTTTGGGATTCAAATTACTCGATGGCTGTTTTCGCGCCGTTTAAAGGGCAAGGCACAGCTGTCACAAAAGAAATGATCAACTTTTTAAACAGCAATGACTTCGCAGCAACCGTCGTTAATGAAACGGACAGCCATCAGCTGTTTACAAACCATCAGCAGCTGACAGCAAAATCAGCTGAAACCAAGACGGATGATAAACAAGAAAGCAATCAGCAACATGTGATGTACATTGCCATCCTGATCGTGATCATAGCGGCAGCGGTTATTCTGATTTTGACAACCGCCAGGCGGAGAAAAAGAAAGGCCAATGGCGGCGGAAAGATTGACGAATAAAACAGGGGCTTGCTTCTAGCCCCTGTTTTTTTATAAGTATTCTACCTGCTTCTCATATACTTCCTTCACAATTTTAGCTAAAACATCGATTCCCTTTATGATATCTTCATCCGCCGCGGTTAGGCTGATTCGTATACACTGGTGCGAATGCGCCATGTACCGGGATTGATGGTGAAAGAAAGATGAGCCGGGAACGATGATGACTCCGTCGGCTTTCATGTACTCATACAGCGCGGCATCAGTCACCGGCAGGTCTTCAAACCACAGCCATCCGAAAAGCGCCCCTTCCCCTTGATGCAAATACCATTTGATGTCTTCAGGCATCTTGCCTAAAAGCGTATCCTTAAGCAGCTTGAATTTATTGCGGTAATACGGCCTGACTTCATTTAGCGAAATGTCGGCGAGGCGCCCGTCATTCAAAACAGATGCCGCCATATACTGCCCCAGCCTCGAAGAATGGATCGCCGCATTAGACTGGAATGCTTCCATTGCCTGAATGTACCGGGACGGCCCGATGGCGATTCCGATCCTTTCGCCAGGCAGGCCTGCTTTTGAAAGGCTCATACAGTGGATAATCTGATCGTTGAAAATCGGTTCCATGTCGATAAAATGAATCGCCGGAAAAGGCGGAGCATATGCGGAATCAATGAACAGCGGAACATTCGCTTCTCGGCAGGCGTCAGAAATGAATGCTACATGTTCGCCAGGCAGGATGTTTCCGCAAGGATTGTTCGGCCGTGAAAGCAAGACAGCGCCAATGCACGGATCGGTCCTCATCCTCTCTAAAAACGCCTCACGGTCGAGCTCATATCGAAACGTATGATCATCCAATACCGAAATGAGAGGAGGTATCCCCTCAATCATCTCCCGCTCCAACGCCGCTCCGCTGTATCCTGAATAGTCGGGAAGCATCGGAATCAAGGCTTTTTTCATCACAGACCCGCTTCCCATTCCGCAAAACGAATTAATCGCCAGAAAAAACAGCTGCTGGCTTCCGGCTGTAATCAGCACATTCTCTTTTCGAATGTCGGCGCGATACCGCTCTGAAAAGAAGCGGACAACACTTTCAATCAGTTCATCGGTTCCATAGCTCGATCCGTATTGGCCGATTACCGAAGAAAACCTGTCATCTTCGAGCAGATTGGCAAGAGCCGACTTCCACATGGCTGACACGCCGGGCAATATCATTGGATTGCCCGCACTTAAATTAATGTATGACCGATCTCCGCCGGCCAGGACTTCCTGAATATCGTTCATCACAGCCCTGACCCCTGTCTTCTCATTCATTTTCTCTCCGATTTTGCTTAATGCCGGCTTCACGCTTCCAGTCTCTCCCGCTCAAACCGAAGACGGGCGGTTTCGATTTTCTTATTGATCTCGTCAATGAAATATTGTTCCGGAACGCTGAACCGCTCGCCTTCACGCCCGGGAGGCAGGTATTGTCTGACATAGCGTTCCGCCGCCTCTTTGTATGCCGAGTCATCCTCGATCTCTTCCAGCTGTTCGATTTCAGCCACAAGCTTTTTTAAATCGTCCATGCATCGGGAAAGATCAAGCGACACGGGTTTCTCTTCTCCTCTTTGAATGGAATGGCCGTTTTCAATGATCCAGCTGAACAGAAAATAGCCTGTCCCGGAATCAAAATTCCGCGTTGCATTATGCTGGCTTGGATAGCGCAGCAGCCGTTCATACAAAACAAATTCGATTATTTCCTCCCAGCCGTCATATTGCCGCTCCCACAAAGTGAGGATCGCTTGGCAATCGACCTTGACTTCTTCTAAAATGCCTGCGAAAAAATTCATTTTCGCCTGAATATGCAGGTGAAAAGGTTTTTTTCCGCAATGATGAAAATAGTCATGAAGGTAGCCCCATAGCACCCTTGCTTCATATGTGCGGTCGGGGGAAAGCTGAGCCGACTTGAAAGGCGCATGTTCAAAAATGGCCCTCGCTCTTTTCAGCGTATCCTCATGGTAAATGTGATAAAACTTATTAAAATAGAAAATCGCGAATGTCTGTGATGTAATGTTCTCTTTTGTTTTCACATTTTCCGGAAAGAATACGATACATTTTTCTTCCGTGAACCCCTTTGTTCCGGCGAGAAGCTTGAGGGATTGGCAGCCGTTTTCAGGATGGGGCAGCTCTTCTTCTATCGGCCTCATCATGGCAGGTTCTTCACGAACGGCCAAAAAGGCTTCAAAATAACAGCCTTTCGCATGTGGCCCATTCGGCGTCACGATCGGCGCCGCAAAAAAGGTCGTCTCCTGATCATTCGGAGCCCGGTAAGCCGTCAATAACCGGTCAAAATACGGCGTCTCCCCCAATCCGCGTCCGATCCAATCCAAGACGTCCTGTTTAAACGCCTCTTTTGCAGCCGTTAGGTGAACCGCTTCATAAATGGTTCCAGCGTCTTCTATCAATTGCAGCAGAAGCTGTTCCGCCCTTTCGTGACGCTCTGTAATCTGTCCTTTATCATTTTGGTACGTCTGTAATTCATGAATGTTCGGTACAATCTGCTCGTTGACCAAGTTTACAATGTCCCCTGTCAATGTCGTCATCGGCTTCCTCCTTCGATTGATTTAAGCCCGTGGATCGTAAAACACATCGGCACTTCTCCAAAATCTTGAATGACTTTCAAACGGTGTTCATCAGCTGCTTTAATCGTCGTGATACAGCCGTCAGCCGCGTTTGAAGCGCAGGCCAGGGCCGCTTGTGCATTGCTGGTGACAAATTGGACTTGACTGCTGAACAGCTTCGCCAGATGGGCGGGAGCAGGGTGTGAAGCGACGGTTTGAATGTCAGATGCCATCGTGTGCTGTTTTGCGGCAAAAACCATGTTGTATGTCGGCATCACAAAACTGTCTATGATCTTTAAGTCAGCGAGATTCTCGAATACAATTTGATGCAAAAACGGGTAAACGGCACAGCCTAAAAGAACTGAATTTTCTGTCGATTTAACATGAGGGAGCGCTTCTTCCAACGTTTCATAAAGCCTGACTTCCCCGCGGACCCCTTTGTTTTTGAGCCAAAGCAGGCCGGCTTTTTCGCAGTTCGTGCCTTTGGGACCGAGCGTATGGACAATCATCACGGCTTGTTCTTCCTGCACTTTAGTCGAGATCATCTTAACCTCCTATTGTACCCGTCAAATTATTTTGATATATGATATGAAGCTCATCATCCAGTTCCCGGTAGAAAGCTGCGCATTCTTCATATGAATGATGGCTTGTGAATATAAATCCGGGATAACCGGAAAAATGCGGGTACGGCAGAATTTTCGCGCCTTTTCTAATAAATTGAAACACCCGCTTTACCTCCGGCCTCTGTTTGACTTCTTCCAGTCCGTCGATTTTTTCAAAAGTGCCGGAGCCCTGTACAGGAATGATATAATTGCCGGCTGTCCTTACAGGCCGGATCTCTTCTTTAAACTCGCTGCTCTCCAGCGGCTTTATTGCGTTTTGCAAGACAAGCTGCATAAAATTGATGCCCGTGCTCTCTTTGACGATGTAATGCGAAACCCCTGAACCGCCGATTCTGGCGCCCACCTCGATAACATAAGGTGTTCCGACCTTGTCCAGCCTCAGCTCCGTATGAGCCGGCCCCTGATGAATGCCCAGCGCTGAAACGGCTCCTGTCACTTCCTTAACAATCGCAAGGCGCGTCTCTTCTTTCAATTGAGCCGGAGCAATATAGACGCCTTCTTCAAAAAACGGACCTTTGCTGTTCCCTTTGTATCCAATCGAAAGAACATGTACGTTTCCTTGAATCGACAGCGTTTCAATCACAAATTCCGGCCCATCGATAAATTGCTCGGCTATGATGCCCGTTTTGCCGTGTACGAATCGATTAAGGTCCGTCTCGTTAACAGCCTCGACTTTCCTGACGGCCTCCTCAAGCTCCTTCCTATCATCAACACGGACGACGCCCTGGCTTGAAAAGCCGTTGACCGGCTTAACAACTAATGGATAAGTCAGTTTCCTGTCTTCGAGATCAGCGAGCGTATGGAACTCGTGGAAAACCGGCGTATTCAGGCCGTTTTGCTGAAGGATGCTGCGGGTATTATTTTTATTGCGGCAGTTTTCCATTGTTGTGAAAGAAAGCCCCGGCAGATTCAAAGCTTCAGCGGCTTTTGCCGTGAAAGGC
This sequence comes from Bacillus paralicheniformis, assembly GCF_001042485.2. Lineage (GTDB taxonomy): Bacteria > Bacillota > Bacilli > Bacillales > Bacillaceae > Bacillus > Bacillus paralicheniformis. The sequence continues at coordinate 144,913 of NZ_LBMN02000004.1, read as the reverse complement.
AATGCCGGCTCAAACAGTGTCACAACGCCGTCAAACGGAAATTCGACAAATGTCTGTTTGACGATTTCCAGCGCCGCTTCTTCATCTTCAAATAACGGCAGCGGCACACAGCGTTCCACAGCCGGAAGATTGCCCGGGAAATCTTCGGCTGAATTGTAAAAGAACGTGACCTTCAATCCTAAATGCTCAGCTTCTTCAAAAATAAACGGCAAGTGCTTATTTTGACAAATGATGGCCAAGTTTTTGTTTCGTATCGTCAATTTTCGCGATCCTCTCTTCTTTTTTTAAGTTGATGAACATCACACCGAATATGACAAACAGCGTTCCTAAATAAATATTCGCATTCAGTTTTTCATCCAGAAACAGAAATCCGATATAAAGCGCAATGACGGGGGAGATAAACAAGTGGGAAGTCGCTTTTGAGATGTGCCATTTTTTAAGCAGATAAATGTTGATCCAAAAACCCAATATCGAGCCGACAACCGCTAAATAAAGCAGCGCATAAAGGCTCACGCCGGAAAACGTTCTTGTCCCGCTTTCAAAGATGAGGCTGCTGATGAGCAATACCGCTCCGCCGCTCAGCATCGAAAGGGAGTTAAAGCTCAAGATCGGAAGCGAACGAATTCTCTGCTGTACTTTGATTTGAATAAAAGCCGAGCCAAACATCGCACACAAAATCACAATCATGGCGACGATTTCAATAACATCGACTTTGATCAACAGCTGATTGCCAAACACGATTGTAATGCCGAGCAACGCAAGGCAAATGCCCCATTTCTGCAATTTCGTCGCCGGTGTCCCTTTGACAAGGCGGTTGATCATCAGGGCAAAGACTGAAATGCTAGCCGCTAATATAGACACCAACCCGCTCGGCAAATAAAGAGAGGCCCAATAAACAGATCCAAATGGAACGGAAAAATACATGATGCCGTTCAAAAACGACAGCACCAGCAGTTCCTTTGACAGCACAAACTGCCTTCGTATCAAAAGAAACGCCGCGATCAAAATGCTTGCGATCATAAACCGCATGCCCGCGGACCAAAATGGAAGGCTGTCACTCAACCCGGCTTTTTGAAAAGCCCATGTCGTCCCGCCGATCAAACATAATACGATAAATAAAATATGAACCCGATACTTTAAAACGTTTGTCCGCATAGCATTCACCTGATTTTGTTATTGTCTTGCTGTCATTTATTTTCAGAAAATAAAATCTTTTCTGATCAAAATGGATTATGAGGGAAATTATAACTATTATATCAATTACAGTCAATCATTCTTTTGAACCTTTAGAATATCTTTACAAATACTGCGCACAAAAAAACACTCACTTCGATAAGTGAGTGAGGCGATACGGGTCTAGATTATATTTCTATCTTTTGGGTGCATACCGCTTTTCCGGATGACCCGAATTCTCTCATTTTATGTTTGACCGTTTCTTTGACTGCGCTGATCCCTGGCGTCATATAGGCGCGGGGTTCATATAAATCGGGATTGTCTTTAAACATGCTGCGCGTTTTCTCGGTCCAGGCCACCATGCATTCGGTATTAATGTTGATTTTCGCATGGCCCAGACGGATCGTTTTAGCGATTTGATCAGCCGGGATGCCCGAAGCTCCATGAAGAACAAGCGGAATGTCCGTCACCCGTGAGATTTCTTCCATTTCCTTAAATCCTAAATTAGGCTCGCCTTGATATTTTCCATGAACAGAGCCGAGCGCGGCTGCTAAAGCATCGATACCGGTTTCTTTGACAATGCGTTCGCATTCACCGATGTCGGCATACTGCACCCCGCCGATGAGCCCGTCTTCCATGCCCCCTACGGTGCCAACCTCTGCTTCAACCGAAACATTGCGAATTCCGGCGTATGACACGACCTCTTTTGTCATGGCGATGTTTTCATCGATTGGTGAATGCGAGCCGTCGATCATGACTGAGCTAAAACCGGCGTCAATCGCTTGCTTGCAGCGCTCCGGATTTTTGCCATGGTCAAGGTGAAGGACGACGGGAACGGAGATCGACATTTCCTCAATCAAAGCCGCAACCATTGCGGAAACCGTCTTAAATCCGCCTAAATAATCGATGAGCCGGTCTGAGGCGGCCGCGATGACAGGTGACCGTTCTTCTTCCGCCGCCTGTAGAATCGCTTTTGTCCATTGAAGGCCGTTAATATTAAATTGACCGATTGCATAATGATGTTCCTTTGCTTCTTGAAGAAGTTCTTTCATGGAAACGAAAGCCACGTTCACCCCTCCTATCCCGTATTAAATCTTGAAGTATTTTGAAACAACTTCAACTGTTGTTTCTTTGGCCGTTCGAATCGTTTCTTCCGCGCTCAGCTTATAGTATTCAGGTCTGAACAATTCAACTGACACGACATCCGAAAAACCGATGTCTTTCAAAGTTGATAAGTGGGCATCCAAGTCGATGGCCCCCTGTCCCGGCCAAACGCGGTCTTCATCTCTTAAAAAGCCGATTGGGAAGTCTTCCGTATCATCGATATGATAAATGAAAATCTTCTTGCCGTCCGCCTTTTTCAAATCCTCAATGTCCGAACCCATTGCATGGAAGTGGAAGCTGTCAAGAACAAGGCCGACATTATCGCGGTTCACGGTCATGACGATATCATAGGCCTGGCTGAACGTATTGACTGTGCACTCCGGATGACCGACAAACTCGACAGCGATCTTTACACCGTACGGCTCCGCGATGACTGACAGCTCTGTCAGCACTTCGACGGAGCTCGCTTTAATATCTTCTTTTAAGATTTTTTGTTCGGTGACAAGCGGTACCGCGACCACATATTTCACTCCAAGCGTTTTGCATGTTTCCATCATGCCTTTAAATTCTTCGATGATTTCACGGTGCCCTTTATCATCGCGGTTGTTGAAAAAGACAAGGGCATTCAAGGCCAGCGGCTTAATATGATGCGTCTGAAAATACTCGGCTAACTCTGAGAGAGAATGGTCTTTTAAATATTCGGGCAGCTTATCCATCGTCCGGATTTCGATATAATCGTATCCGTGCTTCTCACAGTATTCGAGGTCTTTTGCTAGGTTTGAATTTTCCAACGTCGTTGCTTCATTAAAGCATAGCTTCATATTAGATTCTCCTTATCTAAATATCCTTGTGAAGAGAGAGTTCGGCAGGGCGCCGAACTCAGGGGCTTATCCTAGTAATTCCTGTTTCAGCTTTTCAAGCATGAATCTGCTTGATTCATCCGCTCTTTCGTCAACCCAGGCAAACACGGCATTCGTCGCTATTCCGTCAAACTTCATCTCTCTCAGCTTTCTGAAAATCGTATCAAAATCAACCTCGCCTTGGCCAATGTCCAAATGCTGGTGAACCGTTACTTTCGCGTCAGGCGGATTGACGATGTAGCGAAGGCCATGAGCCGCTTTATGATTATAAGTATCTGCAAATAAAACATGCGTGAGGCGGTCGCCGGCTTCGTCAAACATTGTCTCGATGTCGCCTTTTCCGTCGTCATAGAAGAATGTGTGCGCAGTCGAGTAGACAAGATTGATCCAGTCCTTGTCAAGCGCTCGGATCATATCCATCGCACCTTTGTGTGTTTCGATAAAATCGTATGGATGGGCTTGAAGATTGAGTTTAATGCCTTCTTTTTCAAAGACTGGCAGAAGCTCATCCATGGATTTGATAAATTTTTCTTCACTTGTTAAAGGATCGTATTTTGAACCGCTGAATTCGCTGTTCATCAAATCGACTTCAAGCTCAACCGCAATTTCGATCGCCCTTTTCCAATTGCGCACCGCTGCCTGACGGCGATCTTCATCAGGACCGGCCCAGTGGTAAAGCGGAAGGAGCGATGAAAGCTTAACACCGGAATCTTTTAAAAGCCGCTTTAATTGTTTGATTTTAGCTGAATCGACTTTCGGATATTTATAGAATGGACAAAAATCTTCGCGCGGCGATAGTTCGATATATTCGTAGCCAAGCTCCGCCGTTTTATAGACCGTTTCCTCCAAAGTTAAATCATCGCGATACATCGATGGATCCAATGCTAATTTCATACTTTTCACTCCTCGGAAAGTTTTTATTTTTGAACAGTTGTAAACGTTTGATAGAATTTCGGTTTCTCTTGAAGCGCCACAGGTTCTTTCTGTCCGGATTCCTGAGCTTTTACGCAGGCATCCGTCGTCACGGCGGCGATATAGCCGTCCCATGCAGTCGGCCCGCTGACCTCGCCTTTCTGTTGGATCGAGTCAATGAAATCTTGGATTTCTACATCATAAGCGTCTACAAAGCGGCGCTGCCAATCCATGAGAATATCCGTCGAGAATTTGCCGTCTTTTCTGAGAGAGATGCTTGATGGTTCAGGAAGCTTCACGATTCCGTCTTCTCCGACGATTTCACACTGGATATCGTAGCCGTATTTGCAGTTGACATAGATTTCCGCATTAATCACGACTCCGCCTTTCGTTTCGATGATGACGATTTGCGGATCACGCAAATGAGGGAGCGCGTTTTTCGATTTTTTCGGATAAATGACCTGAACGGATTCGTAATCGTCATTGATCAGCCAGTGCAGGGCGTCTATTTCATGGACAAGCGTATCGACAACAGCCATATCTGTCGTATAGTTGTCGCCTACAACCGGGTTGCGGTGCGCACAGTGGATCATGAGAGGCTCGCCGATGACCCGGTTGTCGATCGCTTCTTTCAGCTGTACGTAACCGCTGTCATAACGGCGCATAAAGCCGACTTGAACGAGACGTTTGCCCGCTTTGATTTCTTCATTGACGATCCGCATGCATCCTTCCGCAGTCGTCGCCAGAGGCTTTTCGCAAAATACGAATTTGTTCGCTTTAATCGCTTTCAAAACACTTGATTCATGTGCCGGTCCCCAGCTTGTGACTAAGACTGCGTCTACATTTTCGGCTGCAATGAGACTGTCGTCATCCGGATAGACCTTTGCATTCAGGCTGTAGTCTGTTACAACTTGCTGAGCTGCCTCCTGGTTTACATCGGTGACCGCGACAATTTCGCCGCCGGCTAATTTATTCGTGATGCGGTTGATGTGTTCTTTTCCGATTGCTCCTGTACCAATAACACCAATGCGTAATTTCATTGATAGCCACTCCTTCAAAATAATTACATAATTTTTCTTGTTTGCACTTGCCCAGCTTGAGCCGGAGGAGTCCCATACAGCTCTTCCTGAATTTGTTCAAGCGACTTACCGGATGTATTCGGTGCAAAAAAGAGCCCGATGAGCATGCTGGCCGTTACACATCCAAGGAGAATGGCCGCCATAAATGCAATTCCAAAATTCGAGATGATCATTGGAACGAAAAGGCTCCAAGCCCCGATTGAAATACGAACGAGGAAGAACATCAATCCTTGTGCAGATGCGCGATATTCCGTCGGGAAAATTTCACTCGCCCATAATTGATAATTGGCCTGTTGCCCGGCCCCATTGTTTAGGCCGATCATCACGATAAAGAGGATGAGGATCGGCATGCCCTCTGCCGGAAGCAGAAACAATGACCAGCCGATCACCGCTGCAAATGCGGAGATCCCAAACACTGTCTTCCTGTATTTGTCTGCAAACGGCATGAAGATAAAAGCGACGCCAAGCCCGGTGAAAATAAACAGCCCCATCTGCAAAATGTTTGCCATGGTCGCTGACACATCGCCGACCTGCTGATAAATGTAAGGCATAAAAAACCCCATGACACCTGCAGCCAGATTCCAAACCAAGTACACGCCCATTAAAAATAAAATGCTTTTCAAATACTTAGGCTGAAGCAAATCGAGATAAGACGCCTTCGGCTTCCTGACGGCTTGAGCCGATTCGGATTGACCCTGCCAGGCATCGGATTCCGGCAGCCTTTTTCGCAGAACATATGTGATCAATGCGATAACGAGCAAATGCCCAAACACGATTTTATTGCCCAATAAGCCTATATCACCGAGGAGGACCGACAGCAGCAGGACCACAACCGCTCCCGCCGCCCATGCGACCTGCGCAACCCCGCAATGACGGGCCCTGTTTTTCTTAGGTGCGTTCTCCGCGATGATCGTCCAGGAAGCCGTAATATCAGCTCCTACCGATAAACCGATAATAATGTAACCGCTTAACAAAAAGGGGAAGCTGGTGCCGAACAATACTAAACAAATCCCCAGTGCATAAACCAGCATACTGTTCGTATAGACAGCCTTTCGGCCAATCTTGTCGGCCAAAAAGCCTCCGAGCAGCGCTCCGATTGCCGCTGAGATGGCGTTGGCGCTAAACGCGCCGAGCAGTCCGATCTGTGTATCAGAAAGCTTTAGGTAACTGACCCATAAAGATAATCCTGCCGATCCTGCGACAATGGAGCCTGCATCAATGTAATTTGCCAAAGCTGCTGCGACGGTTCGTTTATTGAATGGTGAGACTGCTGCACTTCCATTGCTCAATTTAGAGCCCCCCTAATTGGTTGCTGGGACATTCAACAAGTGACGATCGATGTACTTTCTGGCGATCAATGCGTATTCAAGCGGGTTGGCAACATCGGGATCCTGCTCAGCTTCCACAACGATCCAGCCGGAATAGCCGTGCTTTAATAGCGTTTGATAGACTTCTCTAAAATCGATGCAGCCATCGCCTGGAACAGTGAACATCCCTTGCAAAAACGCCTGTTGGAACGATTTTCCTTCCTGCTTGCATTTCTCTATGATCTTGAGGCGCGCGTCTTTAAAATGAACGTGGCCAATACGGTCCATATGCTTCTCTAGTATGTTCATATAATTTCCATCTGAAATGTAGGCATGCCCAGTATCATACAGAAGGTGCACGAGGGCCGGGTCAGTTCCCGCCATGAGCCGGTCAACCTCTTCCTCTGTCTGCACGCCTGTGCCGAGGTGATGATGATAGACAAGCTTCAGGCCGTACCGGCCGGCGATTTCCCCGAGGTGATTTAACCCTTCAAATAGCCGCTGCCATTCTTCATCGGTGAAATAAGGTTTTTCTTTAAACACGTTTTTATTCAGGCCCTGCACGCTGTACGTCTGTTCTGATACGACCGCAACATCGGCATGGACGTCTTTCAAGTACTGGCAGTGAGCCGCAAATTCCTTGGCTGCTTCTTCAATGCCGTCCCGAATGATATAGCTGCTGAACCACTTGCCGGCAATCCTTAGATTTCGCAGCTCGAGCTCTTTATTGAGAATGGCCGGTTCCGGAAAAAAGCCGCCCACTTCTGTGCCTTGAAAGCCTGCAACAACAATGTCGCTCAACAAATGCTGAAGTGTGTTTCCCGCGCCGATTTCCGGAATATCATCGTTCCGCCACCCTATGGGGGCGATGCCCCATAGAATTTGTGTCTTGCCCATCCTGGTGCCTCCTTTAATACTGCTTTGCAGATTTCAGCATTTTTTCTTTTGCTTCATACGCCTTTTGCACGCTTTCCTGTTCGGAAACCTCTGCAACACCTACGTGCCACCAGCTGTCATAGCCGTCCGTCATCGTCTTCGGCAACACCTTCATTTCGATCAATGTTGAGACATCTTGTTTTTTGGCATCTTCAAGCGCCGCTTTTAATTCTTCAATCGTGTTCGCTTTGTAGGTTTTTGCTCCATACCCTTCGGCCACTTTCGCGTAGTCGACATTGAGAATCTGATTGTCTGCTGTTCTGAATTCGCAGAAGTAGCTGCCGCTTCCATGGTCCATTTGCAGGTTGTTGATACAGCCGAATCCTGAGTTGTCAAAGAGCAGCACGTTGATTTTTTTATTATATTGAATTGCTGTAATGAGCTCTGAGTGGAGCATCAGGAAGCTTCCGTCTCCGACCAGTGAATAAACCTCTCTATCAGGATGAGCCAATTTCAAGCCGAGTGTTCCCGATACTTCATATCCCATGCAGGAATAGCCGTATTCCAAGTGGTACGTATTCGGTTCGTTTGAATGCCACAGCCGCTGCAGATCCCCCGGCAAAGAGCCTGCTGAACAAATGACGACGCTGTCCGGATCAACTGTTTCATTGATCGCGAGCAATGCCGTTGTTTGCGGGAGCTCGGTTTGCAGCACATCCGCGTATTCGTTGAGTATTTCTTGAGAAAAATGATCTTTAATTTCAGGTGTGAAGTTTTCACGCTTAAATGTTACCTTGCTCAAACGGTCACGCTCAGCAAGCCACTCGTCTTTCAGTTCCTTGATGATTGAACCGAATTCGCTCTTATAGCCTTCCAATAAACCGTGCAGCTTGCCGAGCGTTACTTTTGCATCGGCAACGACTTGGAAAGCATCCAGTTTATATGCCTGCATTCTGCTGACATTGATGTTTAAAAACTTTGAGTTGTCAAAGTCAAAAGCGGTTTTTGATGATGTCGCGAAATCGGTGTAGCGCGTGCCGATTCCGATGATCAAGTCAGCCTCGCGAGCCGCTTTGTTTGCCGCCAGCGTACCTGTGATGCCCATTCCGCCCAAGTTGTTGGCAAAATCAGCTTCCACTGTGGATTTCCCGGCCTGGGTTTCCACCAGCGGAATATTGTAAGCTTCAGACATGGCGATCAATTCGTCGCGCGCTCCGGAATATTTCGCTCCGCCGCCGACCAAGATGAGCGGTTTTTTGCTCGACTTGATCAGCTCCGCCGCTCCCTTCAGTTCACGCTCGCTCGGCTCTTTGCGATCAATATAGTGAACGCGTTTCTCAAAAAAGCTTTCATCGAAATCATAGGCTTCCCCTTCAACATCTTGAGAAATGCAAATCGTTGCAGGACCCGCCTTTGCAGGATCTGTCATCACTTCAAAAGCGCGAATCAGACTGCTCATCAACTGTTCAGGGCGCGTAATCCGGTCCCAATATCTCGAAACAGGCTTCAAAGCATCGTTCGTCGTAATCGCCGCACTGTATTCCTGTTCTACTTGCTGAAGAACAGGATCAGGCTGTCTTGTTGCAAATGTATCGGCCGGAATCAAGAGGACCGGAATATTGTTCGCAAGCGCCGTACCTGCAGCTGCCACAAGGTTAGCTGCTCCCGGTCCGACTGATGTTGATACAGCATAGATCTTCCTCCTCAGCATCTGCTTGCTGTAAGCCATTGCCGCATGTGCCATTCCCTGCTCATTCTTGCCTTGAAACACCTTTAAATGACCCGCATCCTGTTCAAGCGCCTGGCCGATGCCAACGACGTTCCCATGGCCGAAAATCGTAAAGATCCCCTCGACAAACGGTGTTTCTTCACCATCTACATGGATGTACTGCTGATTTAAGAATTTAATTAACGCTTGTGCTGTGGTTAAACGTATTTTCTTGCCCACAAACGATCCCACCTTTATTCATATTCTTCATTTAAGACTGAGCCGCGATAAGCTCTTCAATCTCGGCGACTGTCGGCATCGCTTCAGATGAGCTGTGCTTGGAAACAACAATGGATGCGGAAGCGCTTCCGTATTTCAGCGCAGTTTCAATATCTTTGCCTGAAACGAGTCCGTAGAGGAAAGCGGAAGCGTATGAATCCCCCGCTCCAAACGTTTTTAAGACCTTCGTTTTGTATGCTTTCGCCCGGAAGATGCCTCCGGATTTGCTGTATGCATATGAACCTTCGACACCGTGCTTGATAACGACAAGATCTGCGGAATGTGCAAACAAATGCTGAACAGATTCTTCATTGCTGCCGCCGCTCTTATTTTCCATTACATCAAACTCATCACGCGTTCCGATGACAATGTCTGATTGTTCGGCAACAAGCGTATAGTAAACGGACGTTTCCTCCGCAGATGTCCACGTATATGGACGATAGTCAAGCTCAAAGACCACTTTCACTTGATGCTTTTTCGCCAGCTGCACGGCTTTCAGCACCGCTTCGCGGGAAGGGCTTTTAGCCAGCGCCGTACCTGACACAAGAAGCATCTTCGATTTTGCAATATAGTCTTCGTTCACTTCAGAAGGGGCAAGGTAAAGATCTGCAACATCATCCCTGTACATTAAAATGCTGCATTCTTCAGGGCTTAAAATTTCTGTGAAAGCAAGCCCCGCTTTATGTCCGTCTTTATCAACCGCCATTTGTGACGTATCGACACCCGTATTTCTCATATAGGTTTCGATGAATCTGCCGTGCTGGTCATCCGGAATCTTCCCGATAAAGCCGGTCTTCAATCCTAATTTGGAACTGCCGATTGCAATATTAGCCGGGGAGCCGCCGACATATTTTGAAAATGTCATCGTCTGCTCCATCGGCCTGTTGTATTCGACTGCGTTTAAATCGATACATGCGCGGCCGATCGCTACAATGTCAAATTCTTTCTCTTCATTAAACGTATACCTCATCTTCAACAGCCTCTCCTTGCCTTATTGTTAGCGTTCCAAAATCCATTCATGGTCAGGGTCGTTATGAAACTTCCATTTCCGCGTCGGCCCTGCCATCACGTTTAAATAATAGGATGTGTATCCGTCAGGCACCCCGACAGGATGGTATCCGGCCGGCACGATGACAACGTTTCCATTTTCAACAGTCATCGTCTCGTCGATAGAACGGTCATCTGTGTAGACGCGCTGAAATACAAAGCCTTGCTGTGGGTCAAGTTCATGGTAGTATGTTTCTTCTAAAAAGGACTCTTCAGGCAGGTTGTCTTGATCATGCTTGTGCGGCGGATAGCTGGACCAGTTTCCGCTTTCAGTGTAGACTTCGACGACTAAAAGGCTGTTCGCTGAAGGATCTGAATCCGGAAGTATGTTATGAACGGTTCGTTTATTGCTGAATTTCCCGCGGTTTTCAATACCGTTGTCTTCAGCTTTGATCAGTTTCGTCGGCAGCTGATTTTCAGAAGGGGAATAGCACAGGGCAACTCTTGCCTCTGTAACCGCGGTAATGCCGAACTTGCGGTCATTTGACACATACACGCTGTCGGTCGGCTTTCTTTCGAAAACGCTTTCTCTCGTGCCGATATTTTCAAATGTCTGTTCATGATCGGTTACGGTAATCTTTCCGGTAAGCGCGACGATGCAGCATTCTTGTTTGCTCAGCGATTCTTCATAGCTGGATCCCGGTGCGAGATCAAGGACTTTAAACTCGACATAACTGAGATCCGAATTCGATTTTTTCACTTCGTGTACAAGCTTCACGCCTTGTGACAGCTCATTCGCCTGCGGCTTGCGCAACAAATGACTCATGGATAAAGCCTCCTTTTCAAACTTGAAACATGATCCGAACAGCGCGGGAACCGCGCCGCTCGGTTTTTTCACAATTAATTGAAGTCAGGCGCCGGATATCTTGCAGTGACGACCTTTTTGCGCGTATAGAAATCGACGCTGTCTTTTCCGTTCGCATGCAATGTGCCAAAGAACGAAGACTTCCATCCTGAGAACGGGAAGAATGCCATCGGAGCCGGTACGCCCAAGTTGATGCCGAGCATTCCCGCATCAATGTTTTCACGGAAATAGCGGATCGCATTCGAATTCGATGTGAACAAACATGCGCCGTTTGCAAATTCGGATTGGTTGGCGATGTCAACCGCTTCTTTCAAGTTCTTCACACGGATGACTGACAATACGGGAGCAAAAATCTCGTCTTTCCAGATCGTCATATCAGTTGTGACATTGTCAAAGATTGTCGGGCCGACGAAATAGCCTTCATCTGTCACATTTTCACGTCCGTCGCAGACAAGTCTCGCACCCTCTTCAACTCCTTTTTGTATATAGCCGAGTGTGCGTTTCTTGTTGTCTTCGCGAATGACAGGTCCGAGGAATACACCGTCGTCTAGTCCGTTTCCGATTTTGACTTCAGATGCTTTCTGAACCAATTTCTCCATGAATTCATCTGCGATCCCTTCTTCAACCGTCACTACTGCACATGCCATACAGCGTTCGCCGGCAGATCCGAAAGCAGCGCCGATAATATTTGTTACCGTGTCTTCAAGATTGGCATCGTTCAGAACGATGGTGTGGTTTTTAGCGCCTGTCAGCGATTGAACGCGTTTCAGGTTTTCGCTTCCTTTTTTATAGACATATTCTCCGACCGGTTTTGAACCGACGAATGAAATCGCTTTAATTTCCGGGTGTTCGAGAATGCCGTTTACTACATCATGAGCACCGTATACGACATTGAAGACCCCTTTAGGAAGTCCGGCTTTTTCAAACAGTTCAACAAGCTTTTCCGTCAGGAGCGGCGTCCGCTCGGAAGGTTTCAGAATAAATGTGTTTCCTAACGCAATGGCCATCGGGAACATCCAGCACGGTACCATCATCGGGAAGTTAAATGGGGCAATTCCGCCGACGACTCCGATCGGGTAACGGTAGTTCGCCGCTTCAACATCGGTTGCAATTGAAGCAAGTGAATCTCCCATCATCAGGGATGGCGCTCCAGCTGCAAACTCGACATTCTCGATGCCGCGTCCAACTTCGCCCAACGCTTCTTTCGTGTTTTTTCCGTTTTCAATCGTGATGAGGTGGGCGAGCTCCTCTTTATGCTGAGTCAAAAGCTGCTGAAAGTTAAATAGAATTCTTGCCCGGCGCGGAACGGCCACTTTTGACCATGTCTTAAACGCTTCAGCCGCTGTTTGCGCTGCGTATTCGATATCCTCGCGCGTCGAAATCGGCACCTGGCAAAGCACTTCTTTCGTCGCAGGATTGACTACATCTTCGTATTTGTCGGTTTTGCTTTCAACCCATTCTCCATTAATATAGTTTCTTAACTTTCTGATTTCTGCCATTCTTATAACCTCCTTGAATATTAAACATCTCCTGGTACAGATGGGGCAGGTTCCAACCATTATGTATGAATGCCGAACGGCTCTTCATTGCATAACGGATTTTCGCAAAAAACAGGAATTAAACGCTTACAAAAGAAATTAATGAATAGAACGATGATTTTATCAAAAGAACCGCAACGCAATAAAACGTTTACACTCAGAAATTTCTCAACTTTATCACGTTTTGGTCACTTCTTGGTTATATTCTAATCCGCTCTTACCCATAAGTCAATCAAAATCATTAAATTTTTCTTTTGTAAGATTTATAGAAAACCTTAAAATGATTTAGAAAAACATTGTATAATAAAAAGGAACAGGACAAATCTTGCAAAAAATAATCACCAATGTTATCATTTTTTAAACAATTATTGGTTAACTTTTGGGTTTATTATATATATTTAGCCAAATATACTAGAAGGAGATACTTGGTATGAAGTTAATGCGGATTAAAGAAATGGAAGAATATATTTTGACCAATGGCACCGTTTCGCTTGATGAGCTTTGCCAGGTCTTTAATGTTTCCAAAAACACGGTCAGACGCGACATTAACAAGCTGACCGAGAAAGGAGTCATAAAAAAAGTCTACGGCGGCGTAACGGCGATCGAAAAAACGGCCTTAATCCCATTTGAAAACAGAACCATTCAAAACAAGGATGCCAAGATGAAAATCGCGCACTACGCTTCACGCTTTATTGAAGACCATGACCTGATCTTTATCGATTCCGGCACAACGACCCAATCCATATTGGAAACTCTTGATCCAAATAAAAATGTAACCGTTTTAACGAACAGCCTCGACATTATCAACGCTGCTGCCGCGATGCAAAATATAAACTTGATCATCATCGGCAGCAACTACAAACGGAAAACGCAGTCCTTCGTCGGCATGGATGATCCGGGAACATTGGATAAATATAATATTAATAAAGCTTTCATGTCGGCAACAGGAGCAACACTTACCCATGGACTGACAAACTCCGATCTGCTTGAATATGAAATTAAAAAGAAAATATCCGAAAAAGCAAAACAAGTATACTTGCTGGCCGATCATTCCAAATTCGGGAAGTCGACCTTGCTGACGTACGCGCCGTTTCACAGATTGCACGCGATCGTCACATCTCAGGCGCTGGATGAGGAATATCACGAGTACTGTAAAGAGCGCAACATTGAAATCCATTTGGCAAAACATGTATAGTTGAATTGGACATCCTTGACCGGCTGTATCCAAGCGGCCGGCCAAGTTTATTGATCAACATATCATTTCAGGAGGGGAATCCAATGAAAAAAGTTAAAGTTGGCAAATCAGATTTGCACGTATTCCCGATTGGTTTGGGAACCAATGCCGTCGGAGGACATAACCTTTATCCGAATCTCAATGAAGAAACGGGAAAAGAATTGGTGCGGGAAGCGATCAGAAACGGCGTCACATTTTTAGATACCGCCTACATATACGGCATCGGCCGTTCCGAAGAATTAATCGGCGAAGTCCTCAAAGAATTCAACCGCGAGGATGTCGTGATTGCGACAAAAGCCGCCCATAAGAAAGAAGGCGACGATTTTGTCTTTGACAACTCCCCTGCATTTTTGAAAAAATCCGTTGAAGAAAGTCTGGAGCGTCTGCAAACTGACTACATCGACCTTTTCTATATCCATTTCCCTGATGAGAACACGCCGAAAGACGAAGCGGTTCAAGCGCTCCATGAACTGAAGCAGGAAGGCAAAATCAGAGCGATCGGGGTATCCAACTTTTCGCTTGAGCAGCTGAAAGAAGCGAACAAAGACGGATTGGTGGATGTGCTCCAAGGCGAATACAACTTGCTGAACAGGGAAGCTGAGGCGACATTCTTCCCGTATACACAGGAGCATAACATCTCATTTGTTCCTTACTTCCCGCTTGTCTCCGGATTGCTCGCCGGAAAATACAGCGAAGATACAACGTTCCCGGAAGGCGACCTGAGAAGAGAAATGGAAAACTTCCAAGGCGAACGCTTCAAAGAAAACATTAGAAAAGTGAACCAGCTTGCGCCGATCGCGGAAAAACACAATGTTGACATCGCACATATCGTGTTGGCCTGGTACTTGGCAAGACCTGAAATCGATGTGTTGATCCCGGGCGCCAAACGCGCAGATCAGCTGATCGACAACCTCAAAACGGCAGAAGTCAATCTGTCTCAAGAGGACATTGATTTCATCGACCGGCTGTTCGCCCGCTAAATAATCAGGAAACCTATCTTAAAAGATAGGTTTCTTTATTTTTAAAATCATATTGACAGCGCTTCCATTTTTGGTATGATAGGAAAGAAGTTAATACAAGTGACGGAGAATGGGAGATTCACAATAAGACCCTCTTGTGCCAGGGGTTTTTTTGTGGATCTCTCTTTTTATTCGTCACATAAGGAGGCGAATAAAAACCGGAAACCAACATTCTGCATACCGACTTGAAAGGGGAAATCATTTGATGAAAAAACTTGTCCGCAGCATCTTCCTTATAACAGCTGCAATCGTTGCCGCCGGTTTTGGACTCAGCGGGCATGCGGAGGCCGCAAGCCATTCCCAGCCGCAGCTCAATCCGAGTCAGCTATTAAATGTCGCACACCGCGGCGCATCGGGTCATGCTCCCGAACATACGCTTTTGGCTTATAAGCTTGGGCAAAAAATGAAAGGCGATTACATAGAAATCGATCTTCAAATGACAAAAGACGGACATTTGGTCGCCATGCACGATGAGACATTGGATCGCACGACCAATGGTACGGGTTTTGTCAAAGACTATACGCTGAAAGAAATCAAACAGCTTGATGCAGGCTCCTGGTTTAACGAAGCATATCCTGAGCGGGCAAAAACGGAGTACGTTGGTCTGAAAGTGCCTACCCTGGAAGAAATCATCCAAACATTCGGGAGAAGCGCGCGCTACTATATCGAAACAAAATCACCGGAAGACTATGATCATATGGAAGAAAAGCTCCTGGACATTCTGAAGCAATACAAACTGACCGGGGCAAACATTCATTCAAGCAAAGTCATCATTCAATCTTTTAGTCCTGAAAGCTTACAAATCATTCATAACGCTAATCCAAACATTCCGCTTGTGCAATTATTATGGTACGACAAACCGGCTGCCATTACTGACGCCGAATTAAAACAATATCAATCTTACAGCGTCGGACTCGGCATGAACTTTGACCGCATTGACCGGGCATACGTGCAAAAAATTCGAAGCACCGGCATGCTGGTCCATCCTTATACCGTGAATGAAAAAGAAGATATGAAGCGGCTGCTCGATTGGGGAGCGACCGGAATGTTCACCAACTTTCCGGACCGGCTGCGCGATGTTTTGCGTGAAAAGAAGTAAATGAATAAAGAAGGGGTATACCATGTTAAAACTGTTTAAACCAGCACCGCCGATTGAGCGGATGCCGGACGATCAAATTGATTCGGAATATAAGAAATTCAGACTGCAAGTTTTTCTCGGCATCTTCATCGGTTATGCGGCATACTATTTAATTCGCAAAAATTTCTCGCTTGCCATGCCTTATTTAATCGAAGAGGGATTTTCAAAGTCGGCGCTCGGCTTTGCCTTATCCGCTCTATCCATCTCTTACGGGCTGAGCAAGTTCGTGATGGCCACGATATCAGACCGGAGCAATCCGCGGATGTTCCTGCCCGCCGGTTTGATCCTTTCCGCTGTCATCAGCTTGTTGATGGGGTTTGTTCCTTTCTTCACCTCATCGATCGCCATTATGTTTATCATGCTGTTCTTAAACGGCTGGTTCCAAGGCATGGGGTGGCCGCCGTCAGGACGCGTCCTTGTCCACTGGTTCAGCGTCAGCGAAAGGGGAAATAAAACAGCCATATGGAATGTCGCCCACAATGTCGGCGGGGGACTGATGGCGCCTATAGCCGTTGCCGGCGTCGCCATCTTCTCAGGCATTACGGGATCTGCTACAGGCTATGAAGGCGTATTTATTTTGCCCGCCTTGGTCGCCATCGCCGTTGCCGTCATTTCTTACTGGCTGATCCGGGATACGCCGCAGTCTGTCGGACTGCCTCCAATCGAGGAATACCGCAACGATTATTCAAGCAAGTCGAAGAAAACATTTGAAACGGAATTATCAACGAAAGAAATCCTCTTTAAATATGTATTAAATAATAAATGGGTGTGGGCGATCGCACTTGCCAACATTTTCGTGTACTTCGTCCGCTACGGCGTTCTGGATTGGGCGCCAACCTATTTAAGCGAAGAAAAAGGCTTTGATATGAGCAAATCAAGTGTCGCTTATTTTCTGTATGAATGGGCGGGGATTCCGGGGACATTGCTTTGCGGCTGGATCTCTGACAAATGGTTTAAAGGGCGCCGCGGACCGGCAGGCTTTGTCTTTATGGTAGGTGTTTTGATCGCGGTGCTTGTATACTGGTTCAATCCAGCCGGCAATCCGATGATCGACATGGCATCATTGATCGCGATCGGATTCCTCATTTACGGTCCAGTTATGCTGATTGGTCTTCAGGCACTTGACTTTGTTCCGAAAAAAGCGGCAGGTACGGCTGCAGGATTGACGGGTCTGTTCGGATACCTAGGCGGAACCTTGACGGCAAATGCGCTGATGGGTGTTATCGTCGATGCATCCGGCTGGAATGCGGGCTTTACGCTCTTAACCGCTTCATGTGCAATCGCAGCACTCATCTTTGCGATGACATGGAATGTGCGGGGACAGGAAGTTGTGAAACATTAACATCAAAAAAAGATACATCTCGCCTAAAGCTGAGATGTATCTTTTTTATTTTTATGCCATCACTTTGCATATATCATTCGTAAATTCAACGGGGTCTTCGATTGGCAAGCCTTCTATCAGCAGCGCCTGGTTGTACAGGATGCCGGTGTACAGCTTGAATTTATCTTTGTCGTTTTCAAAAGCATCCTGCAGTGTTTTGAAGACTTCGTGATTTGTATTGATTTCCAATGCTTTATCAGCCTTTACGTGCTGGTTGTCAGGCATTGCGTTTAAGATTTTTTCCATCTCGATGGTGACTTCTCCGTCAGCGGCAAGGCATACAGAGTGTGTCTTCAGCCGTTTTGACGCCCTTACGCTTTTCACTTTTCCATCCAGGGTCTTTTTCATCTCTTCAAAAAGGTCTTTGTATTGGCTGTCGTCCCCGTCTGATTGATTTTGCTCATCATCGTTTTCGATTCCGAGGTCGCCGCTGGATACCGACTTGAATTCTTTTTCTTGATAATTCGCCAGCATTTTGATGGCGAACTCATCGATGTCCTCGGTGAAATAAAGGATTTCATACCCTTTTTCCGAAACCAGCTCGGTTTGAGGAAGCTTTTCAATTCGGTCATACGAGTCGCCTGACGCATAGTAAATGTATTTTTGATCTTCAGGCATTCTGGATACATATTCATCAAGGGTGACCAGCTTTTTCTCTTTTGATGAATAGAAAAGCAGCAGGTCTTTCAGCATATCTTTATGAGCTCCAAAATCATTGTATACCCCAAATTTAAGCTGTCTGCCAAACGATTGATAAAAAGACTCGTATTTTTCTCTGTCATTTTTCAGCAAGCTTTTCAGCTCATTCTTGATTTTTTTGCTGATGTTTTTGGCAATCAGCTTCAGCTGCCTGTCATGCTGGAGCATCTCCCTCGAAATGTTGAGCGATAAGTCTTCTGAATCGACCATTCCTTTGACAAAGCTGAAGTGGTCAGGCAGCAGGTCCGGACACTTTTCCATGATCAGCACACCGTTCGAATACAGTTCAAGACCCTTCTCAAATTCCTTCGTGTAGTAGTTGAACGGAATATTTTCAGGGATGAATAAAATCGCATGATATCTCACTGCGCCGTCCACGCTTGTATGGACGTGAGCGAGCGGCTTGTCAAAACCGTAACGCTTTTCCGTATAAAACGCCTCGTATTCTTCATCTTTCAGTTCGCTTTTGTTTTTTCGCCAAATCGGCACCATGCTGTTGACTGTCTGTTCTTCCTGAACTTCTTCAAATTCATTTTCAGCGTCTTCTTTCGGCTTGTTAACGGTGACATCCATCTTGATCGGATAGCGGATGAAATCAGAATATGTTTTGATGATCGCTTTTAAGCGATGAACATCCAAGTATTCATCATAGTTTTCGTCGTCTGTATTTTCTTTCAGCTTCAAAATGACATCGGTTCCCGCTGATTCTTTCGCAGCCGGTTCGATCGTATAGCCGTCGGCCCCCGCTGATTCCCATTGATACGCTTCATCGCTGCCATGGGCTTTTGTCATGACGGTGACGGTGTCCGCAACCATAAAAGCGGCGTAGAAACCGACGCCGAACTGGCCGATAATATCGTGCCCGTCTTTTAATTCGTTTTCTTGTTTAAACGCAAGCGAGCCGCTCTTGGCAATGGTTCCAAGATGTTCTTCAAGCTCTTCTTTCGTCATGCCGATCCCGGTGTCCGCAATCGTCAGCGTTCTGTTTTCTTTGTCTGCGGAGATTTTTATGTAGTAATCATCTTTGTTAAACGTCAGTGAATCGTCTGTCAGCGCTTTGTAGTAGATTTTATCGATGGCATCGCTCGCATTGGATATCAGCTCCCTTAAAAAGACTTCCTTTTGGGAATAAATCGAGTTGATCATGATGTCCAGCAATCTCTTGGATTCTGCTTTAAATTCTTTTTTAGCCATCTGTCTCTCTCCTCTTTTGCTCATATGATATACATATATCGTTCGATTCTGTTCACAAATTAAATAACACACTGCCTGCACGATGTCAATTCATATGGCAGCGGTTTGACAACCGGCACTCCGCTTCATATAATGTGTGGTGAAGGTAAATTTGACCAAAACGAGGTGGAAAGGAATGAAAATCTTATCAACTGTTCTTAAAAGAGAATTGGCTTAAAGACGGGAGAAGTCTGCCCTTTTTTAGACAAGCCATCTCGGGAACAGTTTGATATGATTTGACATCCTTTCTTGCTGTATTTTAAATATGTAGCGGGTAAGGTGTAGTTTGCCTTACCCGTTTTTTTTGCCGGACAGGATAGCGAGGCTTCACGCTGTTCTCTTTTGATGGCTTGTTTTTTCAAAAAAAATAAGCCTGAAGGAGAGAATCACCATGAGTATTGTTCATGTCACGAATCTGACCCATATATATGGAGACCGTATTATCTTTCAAGACGCCGGGTTCCGCCTGCTGAAAGGCGAACACGCCGGCCTTGTCGGTGCAAACGGAGCCGGAAAATCGACATTGCTGCGGATTTTGACAGGCAGCCTTCTGCCCGATCACGGAAACATTGAATGGCAGCCAAACATTCGGGCCGGCTTTCTTGAACAGCATGCCAAGCTGACGAAAGGCACAACCATCCTTCAGTACATGGAGCAAGCGTACGACCGGCTGTTTGAAATCGAAAAGCAACTGAATCGGCTTGCCGAAAAAATGGCCGACGCCGAAGACAATCTGGAGGCCATTTTGAAAAGATACGGAGAGCTCCAATCCGAACTGGAGAGTTCAGGATTTTACCAAATCGGAACGAAACCTGATGTGCTCCTGTTGGATGAGCCGACCAACTATTTGGATGCGGCCCATATTGAGTGGCTGACGGGGTATTTGAAAAACTATAAGCACGCCTTTCTCGTGATCTCACATGACGAACACTTCTTAAATGAGATCACGACGGTGACATTCCATCTGGAGCATCAAACGATCAAACGGTACTCCGGCAGCTATCAATATTTTCTGAAGGAATATGTGCAAAGCAGGGCACAGGCTGAAGCCGCATACGCCAAACAACACAGGGAAATTAAAAAGCTAGAGGGGTTTATCGACCGGAACAGGGTCCGAAAGGCGAAGCAGGCCAAAAGCAGGGAGAAAGCATTAAGCAAAATCAAGCGAATCGAAAAACCGACAGATTCTTATGTCCCCAGCTTTTCATTTAAAACGGGGCGAAATCCGGCGATGACCGTACTCAAAACGGAAAATCTTGAGGCGGGCTACACCGTTCCATTATTTAAGCCTCTTTCTCTGACCGTAAAACGGGGCGATAAAATCGCCATTACCGGAGAAAACGGCGCCGGAAAATCGACGCTCATTAAAACGCTGCTCGGTGATCTCAAGCCTCTTAGCGGCACCGTCACAGCAGGACAGCATTTACAGGCGGCCTATTTCAGACAGGAAAGTCCGGCTTCTCATCATACACCGCTTGAAAAATTGCGGGCGTTCTTTCCTGATCTATCGGAAAAAGACATCAGGCAGACGCTCGCGATATCCGGTTTGACGCCAAAGCATATCAGCCAGCCCCTTGCTACGCTAAGCGGCGGTGAACAGGCAAAGGTCCGGCTGGCGGAACTGATGCTTTCAAACAGCAATCTGCTTGTTCTTGATGAACCGACAAACCATCTTGACACATCGGCAAAGCGTGCGTTAAAGCAAGCGCTCTGCGACTACAAGGGAACGATTTTGCTCGTTTCCCATGAACCGTCTTTTTATGAAGACTGGGTGACTCATATTTGGCGGATTGAAGCATGGCGCCGCAAATAGGTAAAAGCCGGCCTTTCGAAGGGCCGGCTTTTTCATTTGGACAATACAAGCTCATGAATGGCGTGAGCAACGCCGTTTTCGTTATTCGTACGCGTTTCATAATCGGCCGAAGCTTTTACCTCAGGGATCGCATTCCCCATGGCGACTCCGCATCCAGCCCATTCGATCATCGACATGTCGTTTCCGTTGTCTCCAATACAGATCACTTCTTCTTGCGCGATGCCTAATATGTCGGCAAGCTGCTGAACGGCATTTCCTTTACTTGCCGCAGGGTGAAGAATTTCATAAAAGAACGGCGAGCTTTTCACCATTGTATAACGTTCCTTGACGTCTTCCGGTATTGCTGCGATCGTCCGATCCAGCTTTTCCGGTTCATCAATGTACATCGCCTTTGGCGCGAGAAGGTCTTTCGGGATTTCTTCGATCGTCCGGAACCGGAGCGGCACTTTGGTGACGTATGATTCGTGAACAGTATACGGGCTGATTTCCCGGTTTGGCGTATATAAATAAGCAGAATCAAAAAAATGCATCGGCGTATCAAGCTTTTGGCTAAGCTCATATAACGATTTCACATCATCATAGCCCAGTGTCAGCTCTGACACGACTTCTTGAGTGTGCGTATTTTGAACGAGCGCTCCGTTATAGGCGATGACATAATCGCCGTCTTCATTTAGATTCAGTTCTTCCAGATAGCGGCTTACACCGCCGAGAGGACGGCCCGTGCAGAGAACGATTTTGACGCCTTGCTTTTTTGCAGCATGCAGGGCATTCCGAACTTCCTCTGTTACTTCATGAAGATCATTCAACAATGTTCCATCCATATCTATCGCGATTAGTTTGTACATTTTACACTCTCCCTGATCAGAATCGAGCCCTAACGTCGTACTTATGACCCATACCTTCTTTATTGTATCACAGCTTTTCCCCGTCATTTTCGTCTGATGCCCACGGAAAAAACGCCTTACAGCAAATAAGGCGTTTTTCGAGCCGCTTGGCCTGCTTAAAATATTTCCTGCAGAATCGGATCTTCATCAAGGATGCGAAGCGCTTTTTCGCGATAGCCGGCTTCATGCAAGTACGTATAGCGGTTCGGCTTGACAGTGTGCGACAAATTGATCGCTTCGCGAAACTCATCTTTGTTCAGATTCAGTGTTTTCACATATTGAAAAAAGCCTGTTCTCGTAAACACCTTTTCAATCCGCTCAGCCCGGTGATCCTGTACATGAGCCATGATGTAGGTGGCTACCCCGACTTGAATGCCGTGCATCTGCGG
This sequence comes from Bacillus paralicheniformis, assembly GCF_001042485.2. Lineage (GTDB taxonomy): Bacteria > Bacillota > Bacilli > Bacillales > Bacillaceae > Bacillus > Bacillus paralicheniformis. The sequence continues at coordinate 122,435 of NZ_LBMN02000004.1, read as the reverse complement.
TTTTTCCGCAATTTTGTCCAACGCATGGGAAATCAGGTGCTCAGAACCGCTGATCGGCGCGCTGTTTCCGCTGATTTCCGTGGCGATGCCTCCCATTGTCAAAGAGCTGACAAGCTCTTTTAAAAAGATCGGCTGTTTAATATCCTGCATCGGTGTACGGACAAAGCTGTTGACCGCTTTCTTGCTGAGCATCGACGCAAACGCATTTACATCGCTGACCCCGTGCCGCTCTTCAAACTCCCAATCATAAAGTGCCGTAATATTGGACATCAAATCGCCGATCCCCGCCAAAATAAAGTGCTCCGGCGCTTTTTGAATGATACTCAAATCAGCTATGATTCCATACGGAACCCTTGCCGGCACGGTTGTTTTTTTTCCTTCGACTTGAAGCGAGCAATTGCTGCTCGCAAACCCGTCATTGGATGCCGACGTCGGAATGCTGATGAACGGGGTCCGCTTGGAAAAAGCGATGTATTTTCCGCAATCGACAACATACCCGCCGCCCATGGCAATGATGACATCGTAATTCCCGATTGAAAATGCCTGCTTCAAAAGCTCCTGTATGTCCAGGTTGGACGGCAGCAAAACAGCTTCTACTTTGACATGTTGAAAGGCGGCTTTTAATGAGTGCTCATACTGCTGATAGGAAAAATCGTCAAAAAACATGATCGCCTTGTCAAACTGATGCTTTCTCAATATCTCATCCAACCGGCCAAGCACGCCTTCACTAATGTCCAAAACCGCGGGAATGGCTATGCTGGTAACCTGGCGCGGCATTAGACGATCCGCCCTTTTTCTTTAAGATACTGTTCAATGTCTTCAAATGTTTCAACGGCTACAAATGGCACCCCCTGCTGACGAAGCAAATCCTGGAGCGCATCCTTTGCAAATGTTACATCCGCAAATTTAGCCGGGTGGGAATCCGGTTCACTGTCACCTGCAAAATAAATCGTCTCGTACTCTTCTTTCAGCTTCTGAATGACCTTTGATTTATCAATCCCATAGCGCTCAGAGTAATGCCAATGATTCTCATCAATGTCCAAATGAACATTGTCTTCTTTAAAAAAGCCTTTATTTGAAAAGACCTCAACGTCTGTAATCCCGTATTTCTTTAAAATATAATGAATGTAATAATTCGTGCCGGCGCTTAAAATGTAGAAATCGCCGCCGTTTTTCTGGACATGCTGAATGAAGTCTGGCACATATTCATCAATTGGTATGGAATGAATGTCATCAATGATTTTTTGCTCGCTTTGATGAATTGAAGCAAAAACAGTTCCCAAAAACTCGATATCTTTTAATTCTCCGGCCTTCCACTTCTTGAACAATTCACGGCCTTCCGGAAAATATTTATCAATGACCATCCAGTAAAAATCCTGTTTGGAAATCGTCCCATCAAAGTCTGATACAAATGCCCATTTCTTCATACTGCATACCTCTTTTCTATGGTATTTTAAAAGATTAGATTCATTATACAAAAAGTTTGTGAAACATTGAACATAATATTATTTCTTTTTTGTGTACTTTCGTTCACAAGCTGAATCATCTGCCTCTCTGAAAAGAGACATATATGATCATTCTTGATCTGTACGCTGTTTACCTTTTTCCGTCACGGCAAATTTGCGCTTCATCGTTTTAATGTTTTCCGCCTTGCGAAATCTGAGCGCAGACCAATCTTCATCTATTGCAATTTGCCGAACCGGTTCATAGCCTTGGTCCGCAAGCAGTCCGGCTACTGTGTCGCGGCTGCAGTCCGATCCTTTGTAGACTTTCGAAGATTTTTTCGGGTAGCAAAGCCAAAACAGTCCGTCTTCCGCCAGATGACGCTCAGCCTCTTTAGCTAAAGCCTGCAACTTTGCGTTGGTCGCTGCGAATACCTGAACAAAATCGTACCGGTCAGCTTCGGCCTGATGATCGACATGGCCTTGAAATTCAGCCATGATGCCGCTGTATGCCTCTGGCGGATTCACGATCAGTACAGGCTGTCCATTATCCTTGAACTGCAGTTTTTTGATCACCGGGTTCGTTTCTGCCATACTTCATCAATCCTTTTTCTGTTTATAGTAACAAATTAACCAAAACAGCACTAATCATACTTAGCAAAAAAAGTGATAGACGAAAGAGGGATTCATTTGCTATATTTACATTGATAATGCGAATCATTATCACTTAGATAATTTCATATGCTTTATATCAACAGGAGGGTCAAGTGAAAAAGAACTTATTGATAATCGGTTTAGTTATGCTGTTGTGTATCGTGGTCAGCGCCTGCGGAAGCGGCAATGCGTCAAACGGCAACAAAGAAAAAGCGGCTGAAGAAACGACAAGAACATATCAATCAACGCGTGGAAAAGTAGACATTCCAACACATCCAAAGCGCATCGTGACAGACTTTTATGCCGGTGAACTGTTCACGGTCGGCGCCAATGTCGTCGGCTCCGGCTCGTGGTCTTTCTCCAATCCGTTTTTAAAGGACCGTATGAAAGATGTGACAGATTTAGGCGACCCAATTAATGTGGAAAAAGTCATGAAACTGAAGCCTGATTTAATTGTTGTCATGAACGATGAAAATTACGACAAACTGTCCAAAATCGCACCGACCGTTGTGATTCCTTATAATACGGCGAAAAATGTTCAGGAAACCGTTAAGATGTTTGGCGACATTGCAGGAGCTAAAGAAGAAGCTGAACAATTCCTTGCCGATTTCGAACAGAAATCGGCAAGGAAAAAAATCGCTCAAGTCGTCGATAAAAAGGCTACTTTCGGTATTTATGAAAACACAGAAAAAGGACAATTCTGGGTGTTCAATGACAACGGCGGCCGCGGAGGCCAAGCCGTGTACAACGCGCTCGGCTTAAAAGCGCCTGAAAAGATTCAAAAGGACATCTTCAAAAAAGGCGACATCAAAGAACTATCCTTGGAAGTCGTACCTGAATATGCTGCCGACTACATGTTTGTAACAGACTATAACCCGAACGGCGACAGCAAGACGCTGGACAAACTCAAGCAGTCTTCCATTTGGAAAAACCTTGACGCCGTCAAAAACAATCGTGTCTTTATCAACGACTTTGACACGTTCTACCCGTACGATCCGATCTCTGTCAGCAAACAGGTTGATTTGATTACGGAAATGCTGGTGAAGCGTGAGAAAGAGAATAAGTAAAAAAGCTGGAATTTCCAGCTTTTTTTATTGTTTTCTTTCTTGAATGTTTGAAATCTTAAAAGCAAATTGAAAGATAAAAAAGAAAGGAATGTAGAAAAGAAAAAACATCAATATTTGAAATGATAACCCTTCCAAAGTAAATGGATAAGAAATGTCATGAAACAGAAAAGATAATGCCATCCAAACGACAAAGGCAAACAACCCGGCTTTAAAGCCAAGTCCCCTCTTTTTTCTCAACAGACCTTTGCTCACAAGCCTAATAGAATAATAGCCGCTGCCAATGAAAAAAAGAATGATCAGTAACAGATTGCTCGGTATCTCGTATGAGGTCGTGATAAAGATGGAAATAAAGATGAGTGAAAGAAGAAGCACAAACCCTTCATATCCAACTTTTCTTTCCTGGTCAGCCTTTTGATTTTCACTCATTACGTTCGCCTCCTCTCTACTATTTCCATTTAAACCAACAGAAACCATGTTAATAAACATCCATGAAAACAATGATTTAACACGCATGCCCCCCGCTGTTTCACGTGAAACAAAAAACACAGCGAAAAATAGATATTTTGGAATCAATTGCGTAAAATGAAAATAATGACAAAAAAGGGAGGGATCATGATGGGAATTAAAAAGGTGGGACAAATTGGGGTACCGGTTCAAGACCTGGAACGGGCTGCGGCATTTTATCAGGATGTATTAGGCTTGTCCCTTTTATTTCAGACAGATCGTATGGCTTTCTTTGAGTGCGGCGGGCTGCGGCTTCTTCTCAGTCTCCCGGAAAAAGATGAATTTGCTCATGCAAGCTCCGTCATCTATTTTCAAGTTGAAGATTTGCCGGCAGTATATAATGAAATCGCTACAAAAGGCGTTTCTTTTCCAATAGAGCCGCATGTGGCGGCGAAAATCGAGCAAACGGAAACCTGGATGGCCTTCTTTAAAGATACCGAAGGAAATACCCTCGCTTTGATGAGTGAAATGCAAGTCTAAAAAACAAAAAAACAGCTGAGCACCTCAGCTGTTTTTCACATCATCACAAGCCGATTGACACGTACGATTTAATTCACAGGCGGCGCATTTTCCTTTCCGGCTTCGTCTGACAAATTTAATAAGCGTCCATGCCGCATAACCGAAGATGAGCGCTCCGATCGTGATATTAAACAACATGCCCTCACATCCTTCCTATGATAACCCCAGCAATCGTCCGCCCTGATAAATCAAGAACGCGATCGCATACGCAATGGCCAGTCCGTAAACAATGGACAGGAACATCCACTTTTTCGAGTTTGTTTCTTTTTTAATCACCGCGACTGTCGCGAGGCATGGTACGTATAAAAGAACGAAAGCCATAAATCCGTAAGCGGCCAGCGGTGTAAATTGCTCAGCCATCATGCCTTGCAGCTGGGCTTCAGGTACGAAATAGATGATGCTCATCGAAGCAACGACAACTTCCTTCGCCAGAAAACCGGTTAATAGTGATGCCGCTGCCTGCCATGTGCCGAACCCCAGCGGCATCAACAACGGTGCGAGCACTCCGCCAATCATTGCTAAAAAGCTGTCATCCATCTCAACGCCCGTTCCACCGGGCCCTGTATACGATAAAAGCCAAATGAGGACAGAACCGCCAAAAATGTAAGTCCCGGCTTTGCGGACGAAACCTTTGCCCTTTTCCCATGTTGCCCGCCACAATGTACGCGCTTGAGGCAAACGATAAGGCGGCAGTTCAATCACGAAAAACGACTTTTCTTCTTTGAGCTTGGATGAGGATAAAAACTTCGCCAGCACCAGCGCCGCAGCAATGCCCAGCACATACAAGGTCAGGACGACGAAAGCCTGATGAGCCGCAAAAAAAGCCCCTGCAAACAAAGCATAAACCGGAAGTCTTGCCGAACAGGACATAAATGGCGTCAGCATAATCGTCAAAAGTCTTTCCTTAGGCTGCTCTACAGTTCGTGCAGCCATGACGCCCGGAACATTGCAGCCGAAGCCGATGATCAGCGGTATAAAGGCTTTACCGTTTAAACCGATCGCCTCCATCAGACGGTCCATCACCATGGCCACACGCGCCATATACCCGGAATCTTCGAGCACCGAAATGAAGAAAAACAGAATAAAAATCTGCGGGACGAAAACGAGGACACCGCCGACACCGGCAATGATCCCATCGAGAATGAGCGCCTCGATAAACGGGCTGGCTCCCATTGCCGACAGTGCCGAAGCCGTCCATTCCGTCAGCGGTCCGCCGATGAAACCGTCCAGTGTATCAGACAATGGAACACCAAGCCAGTCAAACGTCAGCATGAACATGAGATACATGAACAACAAAAAAATCGGAATGCCAAGCACCGGATGCGTAACGATCTGATCCACGCGTTCAGTCAGCGTCTGTTTTCGGTCTGACTGATATTCAACAGAGGATGACATGATGCGGTCAATCCATCGTTCTCTCTCATTGTAAATATGCTGATGCAGCGATTTTGCGGATTGTTCCTGAAGAAGGCGTTTTTCTGTCTCCTCGTAAATTTCCTTTAACCGTTCGCTGTCGGCCGCGTCTTCCAGCTGCTCTTTCATTTTCGAGTTGCCTTCCAAATATTGAAGAGCCATCCACCGTTTTAAAACGCCGGGACGTTCCGGTATGATCGACTCGATCCGGCCAATCGCTTCTTCTACTGTGCTTCCGTAATTGATGACGAGCGGCTTTGTTCTCTTTTCTTTTTCAAGAAGCAAATGCCGGCTCAGTTCATCACACCCTTTGCCGCTGCGGGCAATCACAGGAATCACCGGAACATCTAGCGCTGCAGACAACTTTTGATGATCAATGAAGACGCCTCGCTGTCCTGCGACATCGATCATATTTAAACCGATTGTGAGCGGATGACCAAATTCGAGGAGCTGCACAGTTAAGTGCAAATTCCGCTTTAATTGGGATGCATCGACAATATTCAATATGTCTGAAAATGATTCGTTGAGCAGGAAGTCAGTGACGACCCCTTCATCGCGGGACAGCGGGCTCAATGTATAAACGCCGGGGAGATCGACCATCATTCCTTGTTTATGGCGGAGCAGTCCCACCTTTTTCTCAACGGTCACCCCACTCCAGTTGCCGACATACTCATAGGAGCCTGTCAGCGCGTTAAACAATGACGTTTTCCCCGTATTCGGATTTCCGAAAAGGGCAATCTGCCGGCTGTTCATAGCTTTTCAATCCTGATCTTTTTTGCTTCTTCAAGCCGTATGCCGAGGCACTGTCCGCCTGACTCAAACATGAACGGTCCGCCAAACGGCAATTTCCGCTGCACGCAAATTTCAGCTTCTTCTTTCATCCCGAGCTGTATGAGCCTGCGCTGAACAAGTTCATTCACTTCTGAAAAATCTATGATTCTTGCTCTCTCTTTTTGTTTTAATTCAGCTAAAACCATTGTTGAGGCCTCCACATTATGAAAATGATAATCGTTATCATAATATGATTATAGGCAATAAGCCACCTTCCATTTAAAAGAAGATGTGTCAAAACCGGAACATTTTTGCGAGAATATAAAAAAGCGAAAAGCTCCGGCGGTGCAACCTGCCGTTCTGGCTTTTCGCTCTATCAATCTAAGTCGTTAACCGGCATGATGGCTCACTTTTTGCTCGATTCTCCTCTTTTTCGGCACGTAAATTTTTCCGACAAACATATAGCCATACTTCAATTTATTGACGGCCCAAGATATGAAAACCGCAACGCCTGTAGAGATCGAAAACAAGAGCAAAACAGCCGAAACCGTACCGATGCTTTCAAAGCTCGTTAAAATGACCAACCCGAAAATCAGGATAAAAGCGTGCAATAAATAAATAGAAAAAGAATAGTTGCTGATCATCATGATCAGCTTCGGCACCGACTTCAGTTTTGAAAACAGGTGAAAGCATAAGAAAATGATGCTTGTTGAATAAAGCAGGATATCCGGACGCTTTGACGTCACTGCGATGTCTTGTCCGAAGTAGGAAACCGCTACAATGAAACATCCGGTCACAGCAGCCGCTGCATATACCGCATGCCTGTATCGTTCCAGCAATGCCAAAAAGCGCTCGTAATTTTTGCCGCAATAATAGGCCAAACAAAAATAAAAGAGCCAGCCGGGAAACGGCACCCATGAAAAAGGAAACGGCGCCTCTTCCTGTACAACCGGAGGTTGAATGAACGTGAAATAGCTCAAATAAGCCGCTGTGACCGCAAAAGAAATCGAAAGCACCCATTTAGGCGACGCCTTTTGCAAAAATGAATGGAAGCACATGTGCAACAAGTAAAATTGAAAAATGACGAGGATGAAATAACCGATGAAATTCCCCAGGAAAATATTCGCCAACAGTTTTTTTAAAATGACCGATGCATGAAATTGCTGCATCATCAGACCAGCGGTCATAAAAGCATCCAAAACAGCGATAAATAGAAAAGGGATGAAAATCGTTTTAAACCGCTTTTTTAAAAACCCTTCCGGAACGCCGCCAGGGTAAGCATGCGCGAGCAAAAATTCGGAAATAAAAATAAACGCAGGCGTACTGAACATCAGAAGCGTCCTGAAAGATTCAACAACCCGGAAAACCGTATCTCCAAGCATGTCCGCCCGCACCATGAGCACCATCGATATCGCATGAAGCAAAACAACGCTTAAGCAGGAAATAAAGCGAATAACAAATATTTCTTTTACCTGCAAATCGATCACTCCTCTTTCAAATTTGAAATAATATCAAATTAACATAATCAACCAAATGAAGAAAGAGGCAAAATACATAGGTATGTTTATCCCAAATTTTCCGGCTGCAAGTATAAAAAAAGCTTGTAGAAAAACACAGGTTTCTCTACAAGCTTCGGTTAGACGCAGTCTAATCTTTTTTAAATCGCCGCTTTTATCTGTTTTGTATAGTAGAAGCGGACAATGAAGTAATATATAACCTGGATGGCGAAGAACACGCCGAGCACCATTGCAGATTCCTTGAAGAGGTTGTACTGAAAGGCATGCGATAAAGCGGTCAGCGCCACAGCTCCATGGACAAGGGCAACAGCGATAGGCGCGAAGAACAGAATGCCGATCTGCCTGTTCAGCACTTTATGCAGTTCCCGGTCTGTTAAGCCCATTTTGGCAATCGATTTGAATTTCTGCTTATCATCGTCCAAATCAGTGTACAAGCGGAAGTAGAGAAAACTTCCTGCTGAAACGAAGAAGACGATTCCGATAAACAGTCCAACAAATAATACCGGGCCATACCCTTTGCTTATATCATATACCTCATAATCTACAGCCGCGAAATAAATCCGATCCAGTTTCTTTTGCAGAACCTCCCCGGCTTTCACTAAAGCCATGCCGTCAGATTCTTTTGCCTGCCAGGCATAAAACCGGTTTTCGCTTTTCGGTTTTTTCAACTGTGCGAAATCTTTGTCTGTCACAATATAATAACTGTTTTCAGATAACGCTTTTGAACGGACCGTTTTGTCAGCCTGCAGCTTTTGTCCAGTTGCAAGAGGGATTGATGAAGGGAGCGGCTGGTCGTCTTCTCCCTCTAGGCCAACCTTGACATCATACTCGGCAGCTGCGGCTTTCCCTTCTTCAAGCTTGACGTGGTCGGCCCCGACCAGATCGGCAAACTTGTTATAGTCAGATTCTTTCACAATCAGCATGTCATGGCCATCGACATCGAAATATTGAAGGACAGCTGATGCTTTGTCTGTTTTGATATTTCGTTCTTTTAGCGTGTCGTTGATGAAAGCCACGTCTTGTTCGGTGTCTTTGTTTGTTTTCGGCGGTTTATACGAGAACGTATGCGGGTTCATATCTTTAATTCCGTTTGTCAGCAGAGTTTGGAAACCATACAGCGTCCCAATCGCACTGAACGCGACAGTAGAGATAATGGCCACCATAAAAAACGTCCGCGCATTGTCTTTCATCCGGTAAGACAGATCAGAAAACAAAATCATATTCGTTTTCCGCCAAAACAGGCTTTCCCGTTTTTTGAGCCTGCGGATCACATAAACACTCAGCTGCGTAAACAGCAGATATGTGCCGATAATGACAACAATCGTCACCGGAACCATCGCCACAAGAACGCCTATTTTCTTGACAATCAAAGCGGTGTAATAGCCTCCGGTAAGCAGAACAGCTGCAACCACTGTAAGCAAGGCAGATGCTTTCGGCTCCCCTTTGGAGATTTTGTTTCCTTTTAGCAGAACAATCAGCTTCTCGCTCCTGAGCACAAATGACACAAGAAAAGAAATAAATAAGAACAGGCCGTTAAAAGAAATAAACGTCACAATGATCGCCATCAACGGAAAATAAAAATCGAGCTTGTTATCAATAATCAGCACATTTTCCGCTGTGAGCAGTATCAATTTGGCGAAGACAAGTCCGAGCACAATCCCGCCGATTGTCGCAAAAAGCCCAATCAGCATATTTTCAAGAAATACCATCATGCGAATTTGGCGCATAGACATCCCTTGGATCATTAAAACGCCGAATTCCTTTTTTCTCGATTGAAGAAACGAACTCATTGAGTACAGAACAAAGAAGAAAGAAAAGACAAAGATAATGCCGCTGGAGACTAACAGGCCAATGGAAACATGCTGCCCGATGCCGGAGGTCAAAGAATCACTTGTCATCACCGGGTGGAAAGCAAAGATCGCGAATGCGAAAAAAACCATCACTGTAAACATGCTGCTGAGAAAATAAGCGGCATACAGCCTTTTGTTGCGAATGACGTTGTTAAACGCGAACTGACGAAAGGTCATTTGCATCCCCTCCCAACAAGGACAGTGTATCGAGAATCTTTTGGAAAAACGCTTGGCGGTTATCGCCGCGGTTGATCTCCGAATACAGCTTTCCATCCTTAATAAAGACGACCCGGTTGCAATAGCTTGCCGCCTGAGGGTCATGCGTGACAAGCATCATGGTCGCTTTTTCGTTGCGGTTGATCGATTCAAGCATTTCCATCACATCTTTGGATGACTTTGAATCAAGGTTGCCTGTCGGCTCATCGGCAAGCAGAAGCTTCGGCGAATGAATCATCGCTCTCGCTACAGCGGCGCGCTGGGCCTGACCGCCCGAAATCTCATATGTGCGCTTTTTCATAATGTGGGTAATTCCAAGCTTTTCAGCTAAATCGTTTGCCCTCCGCTTCATTTCCCTGACCTTTTCACCGTCAAGCGTCAAAGGAAGTACGATATTTTCTTCAACGGTTAATGTCGGCAGAAGATTAAAGTCCTGAAACACAAATCCCAGCTCTCTGCGGCGAAATTTAGCCAATTTTTCTTTTTTGAGAACATGCGGGTTTTGGCCGCTGATCAATATTTCGCCCGTCGTCGGTTCATCGATCGTTGCAATCATATTTAATAGGGTCGTTTTTCCGCTTCCGGACGGCCCCATGATGCCGACGAATTCACCTTTATCAATCGTTAGGTTAATATCCGTTAACGCGCGATACGCAATTTTTCCTTCGTAAATCTTACTGGCTTGTTTGACCTGAAGCATCACAAGATCCCCTTTCACCTTTAACTTTTGATCTGTGATCAGTTTACCTAAATTTCTTGTTGATGAACTATCGATTCTTCTTTCACTTTCATTACATCGATGTAAGGTTTTGTGTAGCCGTGAAAATCAGCCGGATTGTCGTGCCTTGCCCTTCTTGTGAGTCAAGTTCGATTCGGTGTCCAAGCTGGTCAGCCGCCGCTTTTGCCAAATAGAGACCCATTCCGGTTGATTCTCTGAAACGGCGTCCGTTTTCTCCTGTGAAAAACGGGTCGAATACCCGCTTTTGATCTGTATCCGGGATGCCGGCGCCGAAATCTGTCACTTCCAATACCGCCTCCGAATCGTTTTCACCAATAGAAATAATAACCGTATTGCTTTTTCCCGCTGAGTATTTGACCGCATTGTTGACAAATTGGGAAATGATGAAAAACAGCCACTTTTCATCTGTTTCGACTGTGATGCCTTTTTTGACTTCCTTGAACTTAGGATAAACTTGACTGCGAATATAGAAGCGCTTGTTTTCACGATTGACCTCGTGAACGATATCCGCCAATGCGACCGGTTTTATCCGGAAATCCTGCTCGATCGTCCGCAATCTGGCCATATAGAGAATCGTATTGAGGCCCGTTTTCATCCGTTCGGTCTCCTCGCGGATGCTTGATGATTCCGGTTCATCCAAATTTTGAGCCGTCAGTTCGATGACCGACAGCGGCGTCTTCATTTGGTGCACCCATTGATCCATGAAGGTCAAATGCTCTTTTTGTCCAAGCTCCAGCTTCTTTAATTCTTGACGGTATTGCCTGTACTGGCTTTTCAGCAGCTGTTCAAGCGCTTCTGAAAGAGGGGATTGGGGCTGATTCGATTGCCTGAAGGTGTCATCCAATGATTCCAGCCCGCTCGTCATCCGTTTGTAGAACTTCCGGCGCGTATAGTAATGGTAGAAAAGATAGCAGACAAGAAAGAAAAAGCCGAGAAAAACGGCATAAAAAGCCGGCCTGATGTGCTGATACCCATCAAGCCAGTACACCGACAGCATCGTGATAAACTGCAGCACTTGCACGGCAATCAACAAATAGTGTTCTTTGAAAAAAAGCTTCATTCCTCTCCCGCCTTCACCCAGGATATATTCAAGCGGTAGCCTGCGCCCCGCACTGTTTCCACCGCATCTTCAATTCCGAGCTCCTGAAACTTTTTTCTGACGCGTGTAATGTTGACATTAAGCGTGTTTTCATCCACATAGGCCTGATCATCCCACAGTTTGGCCAGCAAATCTTCCCGGCCGGAAATCCTCGGGTGGCGTTCCATTAAGCTTTCGATAATATCGGCTTCTTTTTTCGTCAAAGCAGCCGTTTGACCGCCGAATGTCAGTTCAAGTCTTTCCGGATACAGCCGCAGTCCTTCTTTTTCGAGAAGCCGTTCCTCCGCTTTTGCTGCATACTCCCCGTAAGCTCTGCGAAGCTGGCTGCGTATTTTTGCCATCACGATTTCGGCGTGAAACGGCTTGGTGATAAAGTCATCCCCGCCGTTTTCCAATGCCATGACCTGATCCATTTCGCCCGTCCGCGCCGAAATAAACAAGACAGGGCAAATCGATTCCTGGCGGATTTGCCGGCACCAGTAATAGCCGTCAAAGCTCGGCAAATTAATATCAAGCAGAACAAGATCAGGCGCCGTGCTTCTGAACTCATCGATGACACGGTCAAAGTCTTTCACGACATGAACGTTGTATCCATATTTGACAATATGCGATTTTAACAGATCGGCAATCTTCGGGTCGTCTTCTACAATCATCACTTTTTGCATCTCGGTCTCTCCTTTTGTTTGGATATATTATGACACGAAGCTGTCTGATAAACAAAAGCCGCCGCGATTCGTCCTACCTTACAATCATGTAATTGTACTGTAATATGAATCAATTTCTTCTCCTTGCGCCTTTTTTATAAAATAATACCATTCACAAACTGAATGAAAGAGGAGAAGGTATATGAAGACACGGGCAGGCGGCCTGATTGCCGCGGTTCTGATCGCCGTTGCCGGCGTTTTTATTGCCGGTGTTTTTATCCTGCAGAAAGCGACAGGGGGCCTTGTGCCGCTGGCCGATCATTTCATACAAGGCCAGGGAAAGCCTGAGGCTTATTATCTCAAAGCCGAAGATCATGCAGAAAAGCTGAATAACGGAAAGTACAACTACACATTAACCGGATATGACGCGAGCGGACACAAACAGCAGATTGAAGCAGAGGCGGACGAAAAACTGCGTCCCGGCGCTTTCATCAAAGTATGGGCGTACGGAACGAAAGCCGGAAGCTTGACTGAAGTACACGAAGAGGAAATCCCCGAGGGCGCTATAGCCGCCATGAAAACCAATTAAAACCCCATCGCCTGATGGGGTTTTCTGCTTAATATTTAAATCGATTGATGACGGTTTGAAGTTCTTCAGCCAATTGAGACAGCGATTCTGCTGCATAAGAGATTTCTTCCATCGAAGCCAGCTGCTCCTGAGTTGAGGAAGCAACCGCTTTTGTGCCAGCCGACGTTTCCTGTGATCCGGAAGCTAATGTTTGAATGGTGTTTTGAACCATTTCGACACCTGATGTCAGCTGCTGAGTAGAAGCTGCGACTTCTTGGATTTGAGAAGCAACCTGTTCCACCAAGTTCAAAATTTCGTTGAAATTGCCGGTTGTCTCCTGGGACAGAGCGATTCCGGAGCTGACATTTTCTTGAACGACTTTAATATTATTCACCGTTTCTACCGATTCATTTTGGATCGTTGTGACTAACGATTGAATATGGTTCGCCGATTTATTCGTTTCGTCCGCCAATTTCCGGACCTCTTCCGCCACGACGGCAAACCCTTTTCCTTGTTCTCCCGCTCTTGCTGCTTCAATTGCCGCGTTTAGCGCCAGCAAATTCGTCTGCTCCGAAATATCGGTGATAAGCGAAGAAATGTTGCTGATTTCCGCCGTGCTGGACACGAGCGCCTCGAGGCCGCTGCCGGCTGAGTCGACGGATTTATCAATGAAGTTCATTTGCTCGAGCATTTTATGAACGGATTCGGAGCCGATTTCGGCTTTGTCTCTCATCGAAGACGACAGATCCGCTATGCTGCCTGTATTGGAGGCAACGGATGATAAACGGTCCAGCAATTCATGAATCGATTCCGAGCTCTGTTCTGTCATTTCGCTTTGCGTCATATTGCTGTCAGCAATCGCCTGCATCTCTTCCGAAATCAGTTCGGAGGTCGATTTCGATTCCTCCGCGCTTGCCGACAACTGTTCAGAGGATGCGGCGACTTGCTCAGACGAACTGCTGATCTGCTTCACAATTTGCGTCAGCGACTGAACAAAAGCATTGAAAGAATTTGCAAGCTGGCCGAACTCGTCTTTATTTTTGACGATCACTTTCTTGGTTAAGTCCGCCTCACCGTGAGCGATGTCCCCAAGCTGCTGATTCAGGCTTCTCAACGGTACCAGAATAGACTTCAAGAGCAGCAGACTCAAGACAATTCCAACTATGGCTGATACTGCTGTGACAGTGATGATGACCCATTCGCTCATCGTCCCGTTGGCGCTGATCTCTGCTTTCAGATCTTCCACCTCTTGTTCCAGGCTTTCGACCAGCTGGTTGACAGACGGATCGAGGACTTCTTTTCTTAATGTTCTTTCCTCTCCGAAATGAATCGATTCAGCTTTTTTAGAGCTTGAAGCGTAAGACTGTATAACTTGTTGATTTAAACCCCAATAAGCCTTAAAATTTTCTTTAATTTCTTCGACGTTCGCTTTGTATGTGTCTTCCCGGATCAGTTTTCCTGCGCGGTCAAGACTCTTTAAAACATCGTCGGCCTTGTCCTTCATTCCTTCACTGTATTCATTATCTCCGGTCATAATAAGGCCTCTTTCGTCATTCGACAAACCGGTCAGACGATATTGAATATGCTTAATCTCTTTTTGAAATTCCATCTTGTCCTTAAGTTCTTCATTCTTTTTCACCGTAGAAGAAATCATAAAAACAGAGGAACCTCCGATTCCAATAATGGAAACGACTAAAATTGATATAATTCCCAGCAGTTTTGTTTTTACTTTCATGATGGTGATCCTTTCTCCTTTATGTCATCAATGATAAAATGCAATTTTCAAATTAAAGATCTTCTTCATTTCATAGTATCGACATTTTTCGTCAAAATTTGAGATCTTGTATGATTGTAAACAAAGAAAAAGCTCTGCCTGGAAGGCAGAGCTTTCAATTGATTAATGAATTGGTTTACTTGGCGGACCCGCCGATTTGGTATGTTCATAGAAGTGATGAAAATAATCATTTGTCTCTGCTTTGATAACTTTCCAAAGCAGCAGGATGGCGATCAGGTTTGGAATCATCATCAGCGCATTCGCCATATCGGCAAATGCCCAGACGGTGACGAGGTTGGCGACCGTCCCGATGCCGCAGGCGAGGATGTAGACCAGCCTGTAGCCCGCAATTCCTTTGGAACCGGCCAAATACTCGAAGCATTTTTCTCCGTAAACATACCAGCCGACAATTGTAGAGAACCCAAAGAAAATCACCGACAGCGACACAATATATTCGCCTGCCGCGCCGAGTACTGAGGCAAATGCCGCGCTCGTCAATGCCCCGCCTTCAAGGCTGGCATTATGGGCCACGCCGGATATCAAGCCGCCAGACGGATCCCAGAAACCGGTAATAATAAGGGTTAAACCGGTCATCGTACACACCACGATCGTAACGATAAATGTCCCGGTCATTGCGACGAGCGCCTGTTTTACCGGATGATCTGCACGCGCATTTCCGGCGATTAGCGCAGCCGTCCCAAGGCCTGCTTCGTTTGAAAAAATGCCGCGGGACACCCCGTTCCGAACGGCTTCAGATACGGCAATTCCAAGGAAACCGCCGGCTGCTGCCACAGGGTGGAAAGCATAATAGAAAATCAGCTCAAAAGCCGGAATAATCTTGTCATAATTCAAAATCAGAATCAAGATCGCCCCGCCCATATAAAGAAAAGCCATGATCGGCACAAAGAAGCTGGCAACCGTGCTGATCCGCTGGATGCCGCCGAAGATGATGATGCTGACAAGAATGACGAGAATCAGCCCTGTCACCCAGTTTTCGATACCGAAGCTGTTCTTTGTAATATCGGCAATCGTATTGGATTGGACGCTGTTGCCTATCCCCAAAGCGGCAAAAGCTCCAAACAGCGCAAAAGCGATGGCGAGTCCTTTAAATCTGCGTCCGAGTCCGCGTTCGATATAATACATCGGCCCGCTTGAATATTCCCCTTTTTCATTTTTTACGCGGAATTTAACAGCAAGCAAGGCTTCCGCGTATTTCGTTGCCATGCCCAACAGCCCGACAACCCACATCCAGAAGATCGAACCCGGTCCGCCGAGTGTCAATGCCGTCGCGACACCTGCGATATTTCCGTTTCCGATCGTGGCGGCGAGCGCTGTCATTAAAGCTTTAAAATGGCTCACATCCCCTTCGGCAGCTGCGTCTTTGCTGTCTTCCTTGCCAAATCCGATCTTAAACGCATAGATCAGGCGGCGAAATTGCAGTCCTTTTAAAACAAACGTTAAAAATAAGCCTGTCCCAAATAATAAAATTAAACTGGGCGGCCCCCATAATACCTTATTAATCTTGCCTAGTATTTCTAAGATATCCATATGACTCACTCCCAACAAAGATAACGCTTTCATAGCTGCAAGAGATATTCTATCACAACGAAATATGGTTATGTTTGTGAAACGACACAAAATGTAATCGCTTACATTTGTTTTTTTAACAAAACTATTTTTTAAAGAAAAAAATTTTAATAGATAACTCCTCATATCAATCCTTTCACTTCATTCAACGTTCACCAATTTGTTAAATTTCACAAAAAAGCGCTTACATTTTTAATTTTACACACGATGCTCTTGCCGGTTCAGAGATTTATACTAGCGGTAGAATCATATTTCATTTGAGGGGGACGACATCATGATCATTGGAATTCCGAAAGAAATTAAAAACAATGAGAACCGTGTAGCCATTACGCCGGCCGGAGTAGTCGCGCTTAAAAAAAGCGGTCATCAAGTTTTAATCGAACAGGGAGCCGGACTTGGAAGCGGCTTTGAGGATGCTGACTACAAAGCAGCCGGGGCAGACATTTTGGTTGAAGCGAAGGATGTATGGGCAAAAGCGGATATGGTCATGAAGGTGAAAGAGCCGATCAGCTCTGAATACGGCTATTTCCGAAAAGGACTTGTTTTATTTACGTATCTGCACTTAGCAGCTGAGCCTGAGCTTGCGAAAGCGCTTGTGGACAGCGGCGTCACAGCCATCGCCTACGAAACGGTCGAAGTGAACCGGACGCTTCCGCTCCTGACTCCAATGAGTGAAGTCGCCGGACGCATGGCTTCACAGATCGGCGCGCAATTTCTTGAGAAATCAAAAGGCGGCAAAGGCATCCTGTTATCAGGCGTACCCGGCGTAAAACGCGGCAAGGTTACGATCATCGGCGGCGGAGTAGTCGGTACGAACGCTGCCAAAATCGCAGTCGGACTTGGCGCTGACGTCACTTTGATCGATTTGAGCGCTGAGCGCCTCCGCCAGCTCGATGACCAGTTCGGCAAAGACATTCAAACGCTTATGTCCAACCCGCTCAACATTGCGGAAGCCGTAAAAGACTCTGACCTTGTCATCGGCGCCGTCTTAATCCCTGGTGCAAAAGCGCCGAAACTTGTCACAGAAGAGATGATTCAGTCGATGTCCCCAGGCTCAGTTGTTGTAGACGTGGCGATTGACCAGGGCGGCATTATTGAAACGGTTGATAAGATCACTACGCATGACGATCCGACTTATACGAAGCACGGCGTTGTCCATTATGCAGTCGCCAATATGCCGGGAGCCGTTCCCCGTACTTCAACGATCGGCTTAACAAACGTCACTATGCCTTACGCTTTGCAAATCGCAAATAAAGGCGTTGAACAAGCAGTCGCCGAAAATCAGGCGCTCGCTCTCGGCGTCAACGTTGCAAACGGAAGCATTACCTACAAGGCCGTCGCGCGCGACCTTGGATATGAATACGTATCTGTAGAAGATGCATTTCAAACGGTAACCGCTGGTTAAGCGGACCCTATCTTTCTGTCAATTGAATGAAAACATTTTAATTACGCTTTCTGACTGTCCTTTCACGAAAAAAAGCCGGATATCATCCGGCCTTTTTTCATTCTGCTTTAAACCGCTTTCCGGCAAACGGCGTTCGCCTTCATCCGAGAAATCGGCTGCAAGTCAATTTTTGAATGGTGTTCCCGTATCAACATACTTAAATACATTCAGAGACGGCAATGGACGTCCTTTAAAATCAAACAATGCCTGATTGTCTACGGCGCTGCCGCCAAACCACTTTCCTGCGTCTTCCGGGTCGTATTCAGCGGCATAGCTTGTGGCCCAGCCTGATCCGTATGTCTCCCAAAGCGCTTTATTTTTCTCAAGCTGGCGTGCCGGTCCTACTGGAATCCATGCCGGTTCCCAATAGAAAACGCCGATTCCGGCTTCTCCTACATCGCTGACCGCTTGAATCACATCACGGACCGCGTTCGCCTGTCCTTGAACGGTGACCGGGTAATTGAGCGTTTGACCGTTTTTAGGGGCTGTATTTTCGTGTCCGTCTCCGTCTTCAGCCGTATACGTATAAGATGTCTCGGCTACCATGACCTTTTTGCCGTACGTATCCGCGACGGATGTCAGGACGGATGTTAGATTCTTCAGTGTGCCATGCCAAAATGGATAATACGAGCTTGCAAATACATCATAGTCGACATGGTGCCGGTGAAGCGTCTCGGCAATCCAAGCGTACCTGCCGGACGTCTCCGGATTGGTAAAATGCAAGGCGACTAAAATATTCGAATCCGTCTCCCGGACCGCTTGGCTCCCCGCATTGAATAATTGGCTCATCTTCGCCCAGTCCGTTTCACCGGCAAGACCCCCGTTTGTTTCGTTTCCGACCTGCACCATGCCGACGTTGATGCCCGCTGCTTTCATCGCTTCAAGGCTTTGTTTTGTATATTGGTAAAGCGCCGTTTTTTTATCTTCAAAGTTTAGGTTTGCCCATGCTTTTGGCGCTTTCTGTTTCGCCGGGTCCGCCCAGAAATCGGAATAGTGGAAATCCGCCAGCAGCTTCATTCCGTTGGCAGTGGCCCGTTTTCCGATCTGAATCGCTTTTTTCAGATCATTATTGCCCCCTCCATAGCCATTGCCGTTGGCATCATAGGGATCATTCCAGATGCGCACCCGGACATAATTGACGCCTGCTTCTTTCAGCGTTTTGAATATATCCTGTTTCTTTCCGGATTCATTGTAAAAGGCGACGCCGCTCTCTTCCAAAGCGATGATACTCGAAACATCAACCCCTTTTATAAAATCCTTGTGAAGCCCTGAAACCTTTTCGACAAAAAGGCCGCTTTCTGCCGCCTTGGAACCTCTGGCGGCTTCCGCCGGACCGCCGGTTCCAAGTGCGCCCAAAACAACAATCAGCACCACAAAAACAGCCACCACGTTTTTCATGAATCTCGCTTCTCCCCTTTCATGATTGACACACGCCAAAACGAAAACGCTTTCATTTTTTTAAGAGAAACACCCACATTAAAGCGGATGTCCCCCGGGCTTATTTTTTTGTTTTTACCGCTATTCTGGCTTCATATTTTTCCAATGTGATTTCGCCGGTCAGCGTTTCTCCGGTCAGCATATCTTTAACGGCCGACTCCAACACGACGGGCTGGCGTTTTTCTGTGAAATTCATGATGAAAATATAATCATTTTCTTCATCCTGTCTGACTTGAACGGAGACGCCAGGCTGATGTTTCACATCAAAAGCCGGTTGAATCGATAGCTCTTTGATCAATGTTTCATAAAAATCCCGATGAAATTGACTGCTTAAGCGCGCACCGATATAGTACGTCTTCCCCTGTTTGTATGAATGGCATGTAACAGCCGGCGTGTCCACATAAAAATCGTCCTCATAGAATCCCACGGGATCTGCCGTATCCAGCTTCAGCACGGTCGCATAATCTTTCAGCTCATAGGACCGGTTTTGATAACGGACCCTATTTTTGTCGCCCGGATAGAGCGTATCGGTTTCAACAGGTTCCATGCCAAACATCTCTTGCAGATCTTGCGGCCATCCGCCTAAATAGGTCAGGTCAGATTCGTTGACGATTCCGCTAATATACGTCATCACCAATGTGCCCCCGTTTGCAGCAAAGGCTTTTAAACGCGCGATTGTTTCTTCACTTGCTAAGTAAAGCATCGGAACGATCAGCAGCCGGTACGGCGAAAAATCCTGTTCCTTCGTAATCACGTCGACTGGAATATCACGCTCCCAAAACGCGCGGTAGTGCTCGTGCAAGGTTTGGGGATACCGCTTGGTTTTCATCCCGAATCCTTGTGCATCTTCGAGCGCCCAATGGGTTTCCCAATCATAGAGGATCGCGACATTCGCGGGCCGGGTCGTTCCGACGACTTCAGACAGTTCATCAAGGGTTTGCCCCACTTTTGCCACTTCTTTAAATACGCGGTTCTCGGAACAATTGTCATGGCCGACAACCGCACCGTGAAATTTTTCCGATGAGCCGCGGGATTTCCGCCATTGAAAATAGAGAATGCTGTCAGATCCGTGGGCGATCATCTGCATAGAAGACAAGAGATGCATCCCCGGCCGTTTCGCTTTATTAAAATTGTGCCAATTGACAGCGCTTGGCGTCGATTCCATTAAAAGAAACGGCTGCTGTTTCAGGCTGCGGTACAAATCATTGATAAAGCCGACTTTCATGGCCAAATCAGCTGTGCTTTCCCAATCATTGTGCCAGGCGGGATACGCGTCCCAGCTGATCACGTCCAGATGCTTGGCAAACTTGCTGTAGTCCAGCCCTTGAAATGGAATGAGATCATGCGTGTCAGCCATAAAGTTGGTCGTAATCGGAATATTCGGCGTGATTTCCTTCAACGGAACGATTTCATTTTGAAAGAAAGAGATCGTCTGATCAGTGACGAAGCGGCGCCAGTCCAAATTCAAGCCGTGCACCGCATTTTCACCGATCGGAGACGGCGATTCAATCTGTGACCAATCGTTGAAGGTATGGCTCCAAAAAGGCGTCCACCATGCATCATTCAAAGATTTAAGATCATTGTTGTACTTCTTTTTCAGCCAGTCTCTAAAAGCGTGCTGGCATTGATGACAATGGCATTCTCCTCCGTATTCGTTGGAGACATGCCACATCAAAAGGGCAGGATGGCTGCCGTACCTTTCAGCCAGCAAGCGGTTGATCTTTCTCGTTTTTTCACGGTATACGTATGAAGTGAAGCAATGATTGTGCCTTCCGCCATGCAGCTGTTTGACACGTTCCGCATTGACGCGCAGCACTTCCGGATATTTTTGCGACAGCCAAGCAGGACGGGCGCCGCTCGGTGTCGCCATTATAATCCGTCCGCCGTTCCGGTGAATGTTCTCAAACATATCATCCAGCCATTCAAACGTATAGACGCCTTCCTCCGGCTCAAGAGCGCTCCATGAAAAAATCCCCACTGAAAATGTATTCGTATGGGCAAGCTTCATCAGCTTGATATCATCTGCAAGAATATCCGGACGGTCAAGCCATTGATCCGGATTGTAGTCTCCCCCGTGAAGCATGTATTTTGCTTGTGTCGTGTAAATTTTTGGCATAATACTCTCCTTTTTTAGACCATATTCTTCTCGGACTATCCTTTCGTTCCGCCTGCCGTCAACCCTGATACAAAGTTCTTTTGCAGCATGATAAAGATGACGGCTACCGGAATGCTGATCAAAATGGCGCCGGCGGCAAACGTCGTATAGCTGGCTCCCATGACTTCATTGACTAAATTGTATAAACCGATCGGCAATGTATACGACTCCGGCGTCCGCAATATGGTCGAAGACAAAACGAAATCCCCGAGCGGTCCGGTGAATCCGTTCATGGCGACGACCGCGATCATCGGTTTGGATAGCGGCATAATAATCTGCAGAAAAATCCTTGTATTGCTAGCGCCGTCAATCTTAGCGCTCTCATCCAAATCGATGGGAATGGAATCCATATACCCCTTCATCAAATACGTGTTCATCGGTATAAGCCCGCCGATGTACAGCAAAATCAGCAGCCAATGGCTGTTCATCATTCCGAGCATCTGCGCTAAAACGAAGAGCGCAACCAAAGCCGAAAATTGAGGAATCATTTGCAGCAGCATGAATAAAACTAAAGCGTTTTTTCTACCTTTAAAACGAAACCGTGAAAAAGCATAAGCTGTAAAAGAAACACTGATGATTGATCCGATCATCGTAAAGATGCTGATTTTAAGCGAGTTTATATACCATTGCCCGTATTGAAGGCTCTCTTTTCCTGCAAATAATTCTCTATAGTGATCCAATGTCGGATTTGCCGGAATGATAGAAGTACTGACCAAACTGTTGCCGGGATTAAAGCTGGCTCCCACCGTCCAAAGCAGAGGATATATGATAACGGCTGTCATAAAAACCAACAGAGAATAGGTCAGAAGGAGCCGAAAGAATCTTCTTTTCTTCATATGTTAAGCCCCCTCTTTGAAAGAATTTGTCCGTCTGAACTGCCACAGCGCGATCGAGATGACAAAGACCGACAGCAGGATCGTCAATGCGGCGGCTAAAGAGTACTGGCTCGACTGCATCGTCAATTTGTAAATCCAGGACACCAGAATGTCGGTTCCTCCCGCTGTTGACCCGGGAACAGCCGGACCGCCTCCATTGAATAGATAGATAATGTTGAAGTTATTAAAGTTAAAAGTGAATTGCGTGATGATAATCGGCGCCATTGCGATTAAAATCAGCGGCATTGTGATATGCCTGAATTTCGAAAACGCGGACGCGCCGTCAATTGTCGCCGCTTCATACAGGTCGTCCGGAATCGACTGCAGAACACCGGTCGTCACAATAAACACATAAGGAAAACCGAGCCACCCCTGCATGAGGATAAGCGCCAGCTTCGTCCAATTGGCATTCGTCATCCAAGGAATCGGATCGATGCCGAATGCGGCGAGGATTTGATGATTGAATGCACCGAAGCTGTCATTAAAGAGGCCGGCAAACACAAGAATGGTAACAAAGCCGGGCACGGCCCAAGGCAAAACCAGAATCGTCCGGAAAAATCTCTTGAAGCGGACTTCCTTCTGATTGACGACAACCGCCAACAAAATTCCCAACCCGACTTGGAGCGTGGAAGCGACAAGCGTCCAGACAATGGTCCAAGCTAAAACATCCAAAAAGGTCGACCGCCAAATATCAACGGTGAAAATTTCGGAAAACGTTTTAAGCCCTACCCAATCGACAAGGTGGGCAGGCGGAGAATGGTAGAGGTTATAATTTGTAAAAGCTAATGCAAAGCTGAACAAAATCGGAAAAACAACGGCGAAAATCAAAATGAACAGTGATGGTCCGCTGATGAGATACGGATATCCCTGAGCCATTAAATTATGATATTGTTCCTTGAGTGAACTGAGCTCCTTTTGTTCATCGCGCCGCTTTCCGTTTTGGTAGGCATCCCGCAAATTGGCGTAATAGACAGCCAGCCCAAAACCGGTGACAATCACGGCGATGATGCCTTCTGCCAATAGAAAAATCGAGTTATCGCGCGGCACTTCGGTTCCAAGCGTAAACAGGCCCCACAGCCCCATATTCAGCAAATCGCCAAAAACCGCAAAGAACGAGACGCCTAAAAGAAGGAATAACAGACCCTTTATCCATTGTTTATTGTAGAATTGCCCCAAACCGGGAATGATTGATAATAGTAAAGCTTTTTTGCGATGCTGCACCTTCTCTTTCACCTCTTTATATGGACGTCCTGATCATAAATGGCGCCAAACTTAAGACAAGTTTGACACCAATGCTGCGGCTTATTTGCTGCCGCTGTGCTTCGCTTTGATCTGTCCTTGTATCGTTTCCGCGGCTTGATCAAGCGCTTTTTTCGGTTCCGCTTTTCCGGTTGCGATCGTTTGCAGAGCCGCATCCGCCGGCGTCCATACTTCATTCATCTCAGGAATATTCGGCGTCAACTCTGAGTACTGAGATTGCTCGGCAACAGCTTGAGCCGCTTCGCTTTTTGTGACGGCAGGATCATCCGCCAGTTCTTTGACAGCGGGAACTTCTTTTGTGATCTCATATCTCTTCTTTGAGTTTTCTTTATTGGCGAGAAAGACGGCTAATTCTTCCGCTAGATCGGCATTCTTCGAATAAGCGCTTACATTGTAGCTCTTCACGCCGACAAAAGAACTCATATGTTTGCCGTTGGACAGCTTAGGCAGCTTGGCAACCCCGTAGTCGATGCCCGCTTTTTTGAACGGTTCCAGATTCCACGGACCAGAAATAATCGCTGCTGCTTTTCCTTCCGTAAACAGCGATTCCAGCACATTGATGCCTTGCTCCCCAATAATTCCGGCAGGGAACAGCCCTTCTTGATAAAACTTCTGAATGTACTCGGCTCCTTCAACTGCACCTTTGTTATTCAAGCCGAGATCAGCCGGATCATAAGTGCCGTCTGCATGGCTCTTAAAAATGTAGCCGCCGTATCCTCCCATGACGCTCTGTGCATAATAAATCTGGTCAAACAGCGCCAGGAAGCCGAATTTTTTGCCGTCAGCCGTTTTTTTCGAATACTCATACCATTCATCCAGCGTTTTCGGCAGTTCTTTTTCAGAAATCAAATCTTTATTATAGTAGAGCATCGTCGTTTCGACCGCTTTCGGCAGGCCGTAGACCTTACCGTTTGTCACCTGGGATCTCATTGCTGGTTCCGTATAGATCGATTGGATCTCTTTGTCCACCTTTAATTCCTTGATCAAACCTTCCGTTACCGCTGTTCCGATTTGATCTCCAGGCATCGTTAACACATCAGGCCCCGTTCCTGCCGGTCCATCCATCCGCAAATCTTCGATCTGCTTTGCGTAAGGCTTTTCCACGACTTTGACAGATACGCCGTGCTCTTTTTCAAACTGGGCAACGGCATCTTTAATGCCTTCGCCTTTTTCTTTATCTTCCCAGACCACGAGTTCCTTTTGCTTCGCGCCTGATGCTTCATTGCTGCTCTCTTTAGGTCCGCAGGCAGTTAAAGACAAACTGAGAGCAATCACACTGCTGATTCCAACATATTTTTTCATATTCATCATTTGTCTCATTCCTTTTATTGGATTGAAAGCGTTTCACAAAAACAATATAGCATGTCTAAGAAAAAGTGTAAACAATTATTTTACCGACTATAGTAAAATGTTTTACGAAAAAGGCGCGGCTTATGAACAGCCCGCGCCTTTTTTTAATTGGTGCTTTTCCTGACCACCAGTTCTGCACCGATATATAGCGTTTTTACAGCTTTTCTCTTTTCAAGTATTTGTTCAAGAAGCAATTCAATGGCGTTTTTGCAAAGTTCTTTAATATCGATATGGAATGTCGTCAGCGGCGGAGATACGTATTTCGCCACACTGATGTTGTTGATGCTGATGACGCTCACCCTGCCCGGGATGGCGACCCCTTTTTCATTTAAAGCCTGAAGGCAGCCTACGGCGATCGGATCCGCCGCTGTAAAGAAGGCCGTCGGCAGCTTTTCGCCCAATGTTTCAACCGCTTTATCCATCAGATGGTAGCCGTTTTCCACAGAAAATCCCCTGCGGCAAAAAATAAAGCCTTCCTCCAAGAGCCCTTTTTCCCTCATATAATCGCGAAACGTTCGTTCCCTTACGTCCATTTCGTCTTCATCGGTATTGGGATTGTGGTACGTGCCTCCGATAAAGCCGATCTTTTCATGCCCTTTTTCGATAAGAAAGTCCACCGTTTTCCTCGTCATCTGCTTTAAGTCCGGCCTGACTGAATCAAAATGATTCGGATCCGGCGTCGAATCGATAAATACTCCGTGAGGCGTCATCTGCCTTAACCGGGTTAATTCATCATCTGAAAATGATCCGACCGCAATGAATCCTTCAATGTTTTCGGGGATGGCGTCAATACCCCCCGAAATTTTATACGTCGTCAGTTCAACGTTGAATTGCTTTGCGAGCTTCTCGATTTCCAGCCTCATCGTTTTAAAATACACGTCTTCGAGTTCCTCTTTATCCGTCAGCCAGTACAGAAACGCGATGTTTTTTACCAGTGTTCTGATCGTTTTTTTGCGGTAGTTCAGGCTTTCCGCCACTTCAAATATTTTCTCCCGCGTCTCATCGGGTACGGACAGGCTTTCGTCGTTATTTAATACGCGGGAAACCGTCGAGATGGAATACCCCGCCTTTTCTGCAACATCTTTTATCGTCGCCACGATTGCAAAACCTCCATGAACATCTTTCATATTTTTTAGTAAAATATTTTACTAATTTAACGTTGATTTTTGTAAAAGTCAAGTGCTGATTGCCCTATCCCCGCCAATAAGGATTTTACATGAAAACGTTTCATTTGAAAAAACACTTTTTATTGCACCAATTGAAAACCCGTAGTAAACTGGGGTTAAACTTAATTAAATTAATTTATTAAGTCTGCACGTCAAACGAATGGGAGGATATATGAATACTGCAGCCGCTTTATCAAACGACTTTCGCTCTATTTTTAAGACAGAACAGACACCGCAAACCTTTTTTGCTCCGGGAAGAATCAACTTAATCGGCGAACACACGGATTATAATGGAGGGCATGTTTTCCCCGCTTCGATTTCATTTGGCACCTATGCCCTTGGCGTGAAACGAGATGATCAAATGATCCGTTTCTATTCAAAGAACTTCCCTGACAAAGGCATAATTGAATGCAGCTTGAGCGATTTAGCCTTTGACCGGTCTGACGGCTGGGCCAACTATCCGAAAGGAATGTTCCTTTTGATGAAAGCAGCAGGCCACCAAATCGTTCACGGCGCCGATATTTTGTATTACGGAAATATTCCGCACGGGGCGGGCCTCTCTTCTTCCGCATCGATTGAACTTGCGACAGGCGTTCTTTTAAAAGGGCTTTATGGTTTGCAGACAGACACGATCTCCATGGTTAAGCTTGGACAAAAAGTCGAAAACGAATACATCGGCGTAGGCAGCGGCATTATGGACCAATTTGCGATCGGCATGGGGAAAAAGGATCACGCGATTTTGTTAGACTGCCAAACACTTCATTACACATACGCTCCCTTCGTATTGAAGGAACACGATGTGATCATCATCAATACAAACAAACAGCGGACGCTGGCCGGATCTAAATATAATGAAAGGCGTGCCCAATGCGAAGAGGCGCTCCGCGATCTGCAGCAGGAGTTACCGATTGCAAGCCTGGGCGAAATGACGGCGGAAGCATTTGAAGCTCATCAGCACCTCATCCGAGATGAAATTAATCGAAAACGTGCCAGACATGCGGTGTACGAAAATGCCCGGACGCTGAAAGCGCTGGAAAAACTTCGCGGGGACGACCTCGCCGGGTTCGGCAAGCTGATGAATGAATCTCATATGTCTTTAAGGGATGATTATGAAGTGACAGGGCTGGAGCTTGATACCATTGTCCAGGTGGCTTGGGAACAAGACGGCGTCCTGGGTGCACGCATGACCGGCGCCGGGTTCGGCGGCTGTGCGATTGCGATTGTAGAAAAAGACCGGACAGACAGCTTTAAAGAACGCGTGAATGCCGTCTACCGCGAAACGGTTGGCTATGATGCCGCATTTTATACTGCGGCGATAGGCGACGGCGCCAAAGAAATATAGAAAGGGGAATGGATATGAGTGTGTTGGTTTTGGGCGGTGCCGGCTATATCGGTTCACACGCCGTGTATCAATTATTGGACAGGGGCGAAACCGTCGTTGTCGTTGACAACCTTGAGACCGGCCAAAGACAGGCCGTACATCCTGAGGCAGTCTTTTATGAAGGGGATGTGCGCGATCGCGACTTCCTCCGCACTGTTTTCAAAAAGGAACGTATTGAAGAAGTGATCCACTTCGCCGCCAGTTCACTTGTCGGCGAATCAATGAAAGATCCGCTTAAATACTACGACAACAATGTATCCGGGACACAGGTTTTGCTTCAGACGATGCTTGAGCACGATGTGAAAAAAATCGTATTCTCCTCGACGGCGGCCGTCTACGGAGAGCCTGAATCGGTGCCGATCACAGAAGTCATGCCGACGCGGCCGACAAGCACCTACGGGGAAACGAAACTGATCATGGAGAAGCTCATGAAGCGGACTGAAGAAGCCCATGGAGTCAGCTTTGTGTCTCTCAGGTACTTTAATGTCGCAGGAGCAAGGGAAACGGGAGAGATCGGAGAAGACCATCATCCGGAAACACACCTGGTCCCCATCATCCTGCAAACCGCTCTCGGACAAAGACCGCATATTACGATTTTTGGGGATGACTATGATACGCCCGACGGCACGTGCATCCGCGACTATGTTCATGTCGAAGACCTGATTGACGCTCATCTGTCGGCTTTGGACTATTTAAGAGAAGGCGGCAAAAGCGATATATTCAACCTCGGCAGCAGCGAAGGATTTTCGGTGAAAGAAATGATTGATGCGGCGAGAAAGGTCACCGGCAAAGACATTCCCGCCGAGATCGGCAAGCGCAGAGCCGGCGACCCGAGCATCCTGATTGCCGGCTCTGACAAAGCAAAGCAGGTCCTAGGCTGGAGGCCTTCGCGCACTTCTGTAGCAAAGATCATTGAAGACGCCTGGAAGTGGCATTCATCACATCCAAACGGGTACAGGAAGGAAGTGTCAACATGATTGAACAAGACATAGCCGGACTCATTCAAAAAGCGCTTGAAACAGGGTTAATCGAACCGGATGACGTGAACTACGCACGCAACCAAGTGATGAACCTGCTGGGTCTGGACTCGTTTCCCGAAGAAGCCCCTGCGGCTTCCGGCGACTCCATCCCCGACCTTTTGGAAAGACTCGCCGCTTATGCAATTGAACACGGCGTCATAACCGACGACGCAGACGCGAAAGACATGCTGGCGGCAAATGTGATGAATTGCTTTGTTGTAAGACCTTCTGTCATCAATGCCGTGTTTCAGCAAAAATACGAGCAATCGCCGCTGGAGGCGACCGCCTATTTTTATCAGCTCAGCAAAAACAGCAACTATATCCAGACAAGACGAATTGAAAGAAATATTTCGTATCAGGCGGATACACCTTACGGCACTATGGATATTACGATCAATTTGTCAAAGCCGGAAAAAGACCCTGAGCAAATCAAACGGGAGCGCGCCGCTGCAAAACGAGCACGCAGCTATCCGACGTGCCTGCTGTGCAAAGAAAACGAAGGGTATGCAGGACGAATCGGGTATCCCGCCCGGGCGAACCACAGGATTATTAAAGTCCCGCTCGCCGGAGAAAACTGGTATTTTCAATATTCTCCATATGCTTACTATAACGAGCACAGCATTTTATTTTCTGAGCAGCATCGGCCGATGAAAATTGATAAGCTTGCCTTTCACAGGCTGCTTGTTTTTACAGAGCTGTTTCCGCATTATTTTATCGGATCGAATGCCGATTTGCCGATCGTCGGCGGGTCTATTTTAAGCCATGACCATTATCAAGCCGGACGATATGAGTTTGCGATGACGCGCGCAGAAGACGCGTTCTCCTTTCAAATCAAACAGCATCCGGACATCGAAGCCTCTGTTTTAAAATGGCCGATGTCTGTCATCCGCCTGAAAGGAACGGCGATCAACAGCCTTGTCGATGCGGCGGATCATATTTTTCAGACTTGGAAAAACTACTCGGATCAACAAGCGGATATCACGGCTTTTACAGATGAAACGCCTCATAACACGATTACGCCTATTGCAAGAAACGTGAGCGGTGTTTTTGAAATCGACCTTGTGCTCAGAAACAACCGGACATCTGCCGAGCATCCATACGGCATATTCCACCCGCATGCTGACGTTCACCATATTAAGAAAGAAAATATCGGCTTAATCGAAGTGATGGGCCTGGCCGTTCTTCCTCCCCGCTTAAAGACCGAACTGGCAGGTGTCCAAGAATTCCTGCTCGGTCAGTCAGATGCCGTTGAAGCGCATCACCGGGAATGGGCCGAACAGCTCAAAACCGAATACGGAGAGCCGTCCGGGCCGAAGCATGCTGAATCAATTGTACGAAAAGAACTTGGCCGGAAATTTGTTAAAGCCCTTGAGGATGCCGGGGTATTCAAAAACCGCGAAGCTTTCATGCGCTTCATCCACACGGTCAATCGTCAGGGGTAAGGCTTCACCGGTGTTAAAACAGGCGAAAAAAAGGCTTATTTTAACACCGGATCAAACAGCTCCGCCAACAGCAATGAAACGGCTCCGTAAAGCGTCGCTTCATCGCCGAGCTTCGTTATCGTCACCTCTGTCTGCCTCGCTTCGGCTGTTAAGGCTTTCTGCTGTATCGTTTCTCGTATCGCCGGCAATATGAACCTCCCGCCTTTCATCACTCCGCCGCCCAGCACGATTTTGCCCGGATTGACAAGATGAATGAAGTTGGTCAGCCCGATTCCGATCATCACACCGGTTTCCCGAAAGAGTTCGATACACGTTTGGCAGCCGTTCTCGGCCATTTCAAACAAATCTTTGGCTGTCAGGCTATCCGGACTTTCTTTTAACCGTTTGTTTCCCCGCTTGGCAATCGCTTTACCGCTCACAATCGTCTGCAGGCAGCCCCGGTTGCCGCACTCGCACTTTTCTCCATTAATATCAATGATCATATGGCCCAGTTCCCCTGCGATTCCTTCCGCTCCATGGTACAGTTTTCCGTTGATGACAATCCCCGCACCGACACCGTGGCCGACGTTTACGGCCGCCATACTGCCTGCATCATCGCGGCCGCCGAACCACGATTCGCCAAGCGCCATCGCCCTGGCATCGTTTTCAACTCTGACCGTTAAGTTGAATTCTTGTTCCAGCACATCTTTAATGGGAATATTGGTTAGGTTTAAAATCGGGGCGATGCGTGACATTCCCGTTTCAGCATCGACGACCCCGTGCATTGCGATGCCGATCCCGATGATCTTTTCCTGATTGACATCGGCCCGTCCCAAAATCGCATAAACATTTTCTTTTAAAACATCAATGAACGTCTCGTTTGTCAGCGGTTTTTTCAGCAGGCTGGATGTCCGCTGCAGTATCCCTCCGGCTAAATCGGTTAAGATGCACTCCACCGTCTCAGGCCCGGCATCAATGCCAATGACATAATAGGCACCTGTGTTGATGTGCAGCATTGTCGGCTTCCTTCCGCCGCTCGAATGGCCGAGCGTGCTTTCTTTCACGAGCCCTTGTTCGATCAGCTCTTTGACAATGCTTGAGACCGTGGGAGGGGTAATCTTTGTTTCCTTGGCGATCTCGGCTCTCGAAATCGGCTCTGAAGTTCTGATTTTATTAAGAATGATCGATTTGTTCACCGATTTCATTAATTGAAATGTACCGCGTTGCATGTGAAATCCTCCATTTACACCATATCGTAGGTTTTATTGTACCACGGTTAATTAATTAAATTAACAAACGAAAACAAGAAGGCTTGCGTTCAAAAATATAATCAGTTATACTGACTATATAGTTTGGTGATTATTTTAGGTGGTGATGATTTTTGAAACAGTTAAGTCAATTTTACGGATTTTTGCTAGGAAAGGTTCTTCAGCAAATGGAGGATCAATTTGCTGATGTTCTCGCTCCGTATAGCTTGAATGCCAGGCAATTCGGAGTACTTGTATTTATTGAAGAAAACCCTTTTTCTTCTCAAAAACTGATTTCTGAACAACTGCAGATCGACCGTACGACAATGGTGAGCCATGTTGACCATTTAGAAGCTTCAGGCTTTGTGGAAAGGACAAAAAACGCAAGTGATCGCAGGGCATACAGCCTAATCCTTACTGAAAAAGGCAGCGATGTACTGTCATCATGCAAACAGGTTTTAGTACAGACAGAATATGAGGTTTTATCCCCTCTGACTGACAATGAAAAAAAATTATTTAAAGATTTGCTTTTAAAAGTATGGAAAAAGTATAAAAACTAGGAGGCATACCCTATGAATTCACTCGATTTTTTTAATGCACGTTTAGAAGCCACCATTAGTCCAATGGATTATTTTAAATCTTCAAAGAATCACCCTGAAAAATATTTTTTAATAGATGTAAGAAACGGGCCAAGCGAAGTCAGGAGTTTGACGATAAAAGGTGCTCAAGCGATACCTGAACACGATCTCCCTCATCGATTAGAGGATATTCCAAAAGATAAAGAAATCATTGTGTACTGCTGGGATGTCTGGTGCAATACGGCAGCTAAAGCAGCTAAATTTTTATTAGAAAAAGGCTATCAAGTGAAAGAGCTGACCGGAGGGATCGCGGCATGGAGAGAAATGAATTTTCCTGTGTCAGCATGCACCGAAGGGGATACTGACAAGGATGCTTGCGGATGCTGAATGGAATGAAAAGAAGGTATTGGATCGGCGTAGCTTCGCGCGATCACGTCTTGAAAGGTGTATCCGGGGGCTTTGCTCAACTTTGCCACGGAAAAGAGGCGCCTTTAAAAAGAATGAATCCCGATGATTGGATCATTTATTACTCGCCAAAACAAAATCTCAAAGATGATGCGCCCTATCAAAAGTTTACAGCTGTAGGGGAAGTGAGTGATAACAGAGTTTACAAGGTTCATGCGGGAGAAGGATTCTCACCTTACAGAAGGAAGATCAACTTTTTAAAATGCCGGGAAACGCCGATCCACCCATTCATTCCCAACCTCTCTTTCATCAAAAACAAACGGCACTGGGGTTATTCCTTTCGATTTGGGCACATAGAAATTAGCGAACATGACTTCAAACTCATCGTTAAACAAATGGTCAAAATATAAAGGGCAGCTGCTCCCTTTATATTTTTTTGCTTTAGTGGAGTATTTCGAGCGCATTGGCAAAACAAATCGTTTTATAAATGGAAAAAATTTTTCGGAAAATTTGAAATGAAAGTGTTTGCATAATCAAAATAATCGCGTTATCATACTTGTATACAAGTATACTCGTATAACTAGGAAGGTGAGTGTATGAGCCAATCTAAAAATCTTTTATATCCGGAGAAGTGGCTTTCAAGAGCTTCAACAGGTGTTCGCGTCGCATGCGAGCTGAGAATGCGCATTATTTCCGGCTTGATTGAAAGCGGTACCATTTTATCTGAAAATAAATTGGCTGCGGAATTCTCGGTGAGCCGGTCTCCCATCCGCGAGGCTTTAAAAATACTGGCATCGGAAAAAATCATCCGTTTGGAACGGATGGGCGCCGTTGTCATCGGTTTAACCGAAAAAGAAATTGGAGAAATTTATGATGTGCGTCTGGTGATGGAAACATTCGTATTCGAACGGCTTGGACGGGCCAATGTCGACGAACTGGTAACAGACCTCAGCAAAATATTGGAGATGATGAAAGTCTCCATCAAATACAAAGATGCCGACGAGTTCTCATTTCAAGACGTCTTATTTCACGAAACGATTGTCCGCTCCATCAATCATTCTTACATTTTGATGATATGGAACAATCTCAAACCTGTGATGGAAAGCTTTATTCTTTTATCCATGCGGGCCCGCTTAAAAGAAAAATACGAAGACTTTGAACGAATTCTCGATAACCATGAACTTTATATCAAAGCGATCAAAACGAAAGACAGGGATCTGATGCTTAAATCCCTACATCAAAATTTCGATGACGTGCAAGGTAAAGTTGAAGATCTGTGGCTGTCGCAACAAATGCTGGCGAAAGGGGCCGAACAAGAAAATGACTAGTTATATGTTAGGCATAGATATCGGTACGACAAGCACGAAAGCGGTTTTATTCAGTGAAAAAGGGGACGTGATCCAAAAGGAAAGCATCGGCTACGCGCTTTACACACCGGACATCTCGACCGCTGAGCAAAACCCGGATGAGATTTTTCAGGCCGTCATCCAGTCAACGGCGAAAATCATGCAGCAGCATCCTGACAAACAGCCGTCATTCATTTCATTCAGCAGCGCGATGCACAGCGTGATTGCGATGGACGAAAACGACAAGCCGCTCACCTCCTGCATCACTTGGGCAGACAACAGAAGCGAAGGCTGGGCTCATAAAATCAAAGAAGAAATGAACGGGCACAATGTCTATAAACGGACGGGAACGCCGATTCATCCGATGGCGCCGCTAAGCAAAATCACATGGATTGTAAACGAGCATCCTGAAATCGCTGTCAAAGCAAAAAAATATATCGGAATCAAGGAATATATTTTTAAAAAGTTATTTGATCAATATGTCGTCGATTACTCCTTAGCTTCGGCGATGGGAATGATGAATCTCAAAACATTGGCCTGGGATGAAGAAGCACTTGCCATTGCAGGCATCACACCTGACCACCTATCAAAGCTCGTTCCGACAACAGCCATTTTCCATCACTGCAATCCGGAACTGGCGGCGATGATGGGAATTGATCCGCAAACGCCATTTGTCATCGGTGCCAGCGACGGCGTGCTTTCCAACCTCGGCGTCAACGCGATTAAAAAAGGCGAAATCGCCGTCACTATTGGGACAAGCGGTGCGATTCGCACGATTATCGATAAACCGCAAACCGATGAAAAAGGCAGAATTTTTTGCTATGCCTTAACTGAGAATCATTGGGTCATCGGCGGGCCAGTCAACAACGGCGGGATCGTCCTTCGCTGGATCAGAGATGAATTTGCATCATCAGAAATTGAAACGGCAAAACGTCTCGGCATTGATCCGTACGATGTCTTGACCAAAATTGCCGAACGCGTCAGACCGGGTGCCGACGGACTGCTGTTCCATCCATACCTCGCAGGCGAACGGGCGCCGCTCTGGAATCCGGATGTGCGCGGTTCATTCTTCGGCCTCACCATGTCGCATAAAAAAGAACACATGATTCGCGCGGCATTGGAAGGGGTTATTTACAATCTGTACACCGTCTTCCTGGCGTTGACAGAATGCATGGACGGTCCAGTTGCCCGAATTCAGGCGACCGGAGGTTTCGCAAGGTCTGACGTATGGCGGCAAATGATGGCCGATATTTTCGAATCGGAAGTCGTCGTGCCGGAAAGCTATGAAAGCTCTTGTCTCGGAGCCTGCATTTTGGGGCTGTACGCGACAGGGAAAATCGATTCATTCGATGTCGTCTCCGACATGATCGGAAGCACGCACAGACACGCGCCGAAAGAAGAATCGGCCAAAGAATACAGAAAATTAATGCCGCTTTTTATCAACTTATCTCGAGCACTTGAAAACGAATATACACAAATTGCAAATTATCAAAGAAGCTTATCCAGCAAAAAATAGGGGAGAATTGGAGGCGTTATCATGCCATTACTGATCGTAGCAATCGGGATTGTCGCATTATTGCTTTTGATTATGGGGTTAAAACTGAATACGTTTGTTTCCTTGATTATCGTATCGTTCGGGGTTGCATTGGCGCTTGGAATGCCGCTTGACGACATCGTCAAAACGATTGAAGAAGGCCTTGGCGGAACGCTCGGCCATATCGCATTGATCTTCGGGCTCGGCGCCATGCTGGGCAGGCTGATCGCGGATTCAGGGGGCGCTCAGCGCATTGCGATGACCCTCGTCAACAAATTCGGAGAGAAAAACATCCAATGGGCGGTCGTCATCGCCTCCTTTATCATCGGGGTAGCATTATTCTTCGAAGTCGGATTGGTATTATTGATTCCAATTGTATTCGCCATTTCAAGAGAATTGAAGATATCTATTTTATACCTTGGAATTCCAATGACGGCGGCCTTATCCGTCACACACGGCTTCCTGCCCCCGCATCCGGGACCGACGGCTATCGCGGGAGAGCTCGGCGCCAATATCGGGGAAGTGCTGCTCTACGGTATCATTGTTGCAATTCCAACCGTTCTTTTGGCCGGACCTTTATTTACGAAACTGGCGAAAAAAATCGTCCCGCAATCATTTGAGAAAATGGGCAGCATCGCTTCACTCGGTGAGCAGAAAACGTTCAAGCTTGAAGAGACGCCCGGCTTCGGCATCAGCGTCTTCACAGCTATGCTTCCGGTCATTATCATGTCTATTTCGACTGTTATTACGCTTATTCAAGAAACGATGGGCCTTGCAGACAACAGCCTGCTGGCAGCGGTTCGTTTAATCGGGAATGCCTCGACTTCGATGGTCATCTCCCTGTTGGTCGCGATCTATACGATGGGGATCGCCAGAAAGATCCCGATCAAACAAGTGATGGATTCCTGTTCAACCGCCATTACACAAATCGGAATGATGCTCTTGATCATCGGGGGCGGCGGCGCCTTCAAACAAGTCTTGATCAATGGCGGAGTAGGCGACTATGTAGCTGAATTATTCAAAGGAACAGCCATGTCGCCGATCTTGCTCGCCTGGGTCATCGCCGCAATTCTGCGCATCTCCTTAGGATCCGCGACAGTTGCTGCATTAAGCACAACCGGACTCGTTCTTCCGATGCTCGGACAAAGCGATGTCAATCTTGCGCTGGTTGTGCTTGCAACAGGGGCCGGAAGTGTAATCGCTTCCCATGTCAATGACGCAGGCTTCTGGATGTTCAAAGAGTATTTCGGACTAAGCATGAAAGAGACATTTGCCACCTGGACACTGCTTGAAACCATTATCGCGGTGGCCGGATTAGGATTTACTTTATTGTTAAGCCTATTTGTATAAAAAAGTCTTAAATGAAGGAGCAGGTATTACATGCGCAATACAATCGGTGTCATAGGTTTGGGAGTCATGGGGAGCAATATCGCCCTGAACATGGCAAGCAAAGGCGAACAAGTCGCCGTCTATAACTACACAAGGGATTTAACCGATCAACTCGTCCAAAAAACGGGAGGCCAAACAGTCAAGCCGTACTATGAACTTGAAGATTTCGTACAGTCTTTAGAAAAACCGAGAAAAATCTTTCTTATGGTCACAGCAGGCAAACCGGTTGATTCTGTTATCGACTCGCTCGTTCCTCTGCTTGAAGAAGGGGATGTCATCATGGACGGCGGCAACTCCCACTACGAAGATACGGAACGAAGATATGACAGTTTGAAAGCGAAAGGTATCGGCTACTTGGGAATCGGCATTTCCGGCGGCGAAGTCGGCGCTTTAAAAGGCCCATCCATTATGCCCGGCGGAGATCGGGACGTCTACGAAAAAGCAGCTCCGATTCTCACAAAAATCGCCGCCCAAGTAGAAGGAGATCCATGCTGTGTCTACATCGGTCCAAAAGGCGCGGGGCATTTTGTCAAAATGGTGCACAACGGCATCGAATACGCAGACATGCAGCTTATCGCTGAAGCGTATACATTTTTAAGAGAAAAGCTTCTTTTGCCGATAGATGAAATCGCTGACATTTTCGACACGTGGAATCAAGGAGAGCTGAAAAGCTATTTAATCGAAATCACGGCAGAGATCCTGAGGAAAAAGGATGAGCGAACGGGCGCTCCGCTCATCGACGTCATCCTCGACAAAACCGGCCAAAAAGGCACGGGCAAATGGACGAGCCTGCAGGCCATCGACAACGGCATTCCATCATCAATTATCACGGAATCCCTGTTTGCCCGTTACCTGTCATCATTAAAAGACGAACGGACAGCTGCCGAAAACGTATTGGCCGGGCCTGAAACAGAAGAACGGCCCCTGGATCAGAACGTGTGGATCGACCGCGTCAGACAGGCGTTATACATGGGGAAAGTCTGCGCCTATGCCCAAGGCTTCGCTCAATATAAAATGACGTCTGATCTGAACGGATGGCACCTGCCGTTAAAGGACATCGCCCTCATCTTCCGCGGCGGCTGCATCATCCGCGCACAATTTTTAAATCTCATCAGCGAAGCTTTCGACAAACAGCCGGACCTGTCCAACCTGCTGGTCGCACCTGACTTCGCTGAAAAACTAAAAGAATACCAGTCCGGCTTGCGAAAGGTCGTCTGCGAAGGCATCAGCTCAGGCATCTCATTCCCGTGCCTGAGCACCGCCCTCTCCTATTACGACGGCTACCGGACGGGCCGCTCAAACGCAAACCTACTGCAGGCGCAGCGCGATTATTTCGGCGCTCACACGTATGAGCGGACGGATATGGAAGGCGTGTTTCATACGGACTGGTATTAAAAGCTGCACCCCGGACCTCGGGGTGCATTCTTATTTTACTCAAGAATGAATTTCATACTTTGTTCAACATTTCACAAACTCATACTTCAAATTCGTGATATGATAAATTCAGCCACAGAAAAGGAGGACTGATACCAAAATAAACCAGATATCCGCTTCAGGGATAAAATTTTTTAACTCCACTTGTGAAATGTTTCACAAACAATGTCCGCATCATTCATCCCTGAACATCCTGTTGTAATCAAATTCCTATTCATTCACTGGAGGGTTTACAATGGCAATCGAAGAAAAGGAAATGAAACAAAAGCAAAATGCCTCAACCATGGTTGATCAGCTAGTCGAAAAAGGCCTAAAGGCATTGGAAGAATTCCGCAGCTTTGATCAGGAGCAGATTGATGAGATCGTCAAACAGATGGCGCTTGCCGGCCTTGATCAGCACATGCCTCTCGCCAAACTTGCCGTCGAAGAAACGAAGCGCGGCGTTTATGAAGATAAAATCATTAAAAACATGTTTGCCACAGAGTATGTCTACCATCATATCAAATACGATAAAAC
The DNA here is from genome assembly GCF_001042485.2 of Bacillus paralicheniformis. Lineage (GTDB taxonomy): Bacteria > Bacillota > Bacilli > Bacillales > Bacillaceae > Bacillus > Bacillus paralicheniformis. The sequence goes on along the minus strand of NZ_LBMN02000004.1, from coordinate 84,114 downwards.
AGTGGGCATCATCAATGAAAACGAACACGACGGAGTCATTGAAATCGCGGAGCCTGTCGGTGTCATCGCCGGCGTGACGCCGGTGACCAACCCTACTTCCACTACAATGTTCAAGTCCCTGATAGCGATCAAAACAAGAAACCCTATCGTGTTTGCTTTCCATCCATCGGCCCAAAAATGCAGCCGCGAAGCGGCGAGAATCCTTCGGGACGCAGCCGTCAAAGCAGGAGCACCCGACAACTGTATCCAATGGATTGAAACGCCTTCGCTGAATGCAACTCAAGCCTTAATGACCCATCCGAACGTTTCCCTGATTCTCGCAACAGGGGGCGCCGGCATGGTGAAATCAGCGTACAGCTCCGGAAAACCGGCCCTTGGCGTCGGACCTGGAAACGTTCCGTGCTACATCGAGAAGTCTGCCAACCTGAAGCAAGCCGTCAATGATCTGATCTTATCCAAAACATTTGACAACGGCATGATTTGCGCATCAGAGCAGGCCGTCATCATAGACAAAGACATCTACTCAGACGTCAAAGTCGAAATGACAAGAAACAACTGCTATTTCTTAAATGAAACCGAAAAATCAAAGGTCGAGAAATTGGTCATCAATGAAAATACTTGCGCGGTAAACGCTGATATCGTCGGCATGCCGGCATTCAAAATCGCTGAAATGGCCGGTGTCAAAGTGCCTCAAGATACAAAAATCCTCATCGCCGAATTAGAAGGCGTAGGTCCGGATTACCCGCTTTCCAGGGAAAAACTGAGCCCTGTTTTAGCGTGCTACAAAGTCAGCGGAATTCAAGAGGGATTAAAACGCGCCGAAGACATGCTCGCGTTCGGTGGAACCGGCCACTCGGCGGTAATTCATACGAACGATCAAGAAGCCGTTAAAGAATTCGGATTACGGATGAAAGCCGGGCGGATCATCGTCAATGCACCGTCGTCACAAGGGGCGATCGGCGACATTTACAACGCCTATATGCCTTCTTTAACACTCGGATGCGGCACATATGGCGGAAACTCCGTCTCGTCAAACGTTGGAGCTGTTCATTTAATCAACACGAAAAAAGTGGCGAAAAGGAATGTCAATATGCAGTGGTTTAAAGTTCCTCCAAAAATCTATTTTGAAAAACACGCAACCCAATATTTAGCGAAAATGCCTGACATCTCAAAAGCGTTGATTGTGACTGATCCGGGGATGGTGAAACTCGGATATGTAGACCGCGTCCTACACTACTTAAGAAGGCGCCCGGATTACGTTCATTGTGAAATTTTTTCTGATGTCGAGCCTGATCCTTCAATCGAAACGGTGATGAACGGCGTCGACATGATGGCCAAATTCCAGCCGGATGTCATCATCGCCCTCGGCGGAGGTTCTGCAATGGATGCCGCAAAAGGAATGTGGTTGTTCTATGAGCACCCGGATGCTGAATTCTTTGGATTAAAGCAAAAATTCCTGGACATCCGCAAGCGCATTGTCAAATACCCGAAACTGGGCGAAAAAGCAAAATTCGTCGCGATCCCGACGACATCAGGCACAGGCTCTGAAGTCACTTCATTCTCTGTCATTACAGACAAAGAAACGAATACGAAGTATCCGCTGGCCGACTATGAATTAACGCCGGACGTCGCGATCATTGACCCGCAATTTGTCATGACCGTGCCGAAACATATTACGGCTGACACAGGAATGGACGTATTAACTCACGCAATTGAATCATACGTATCGTGCATGGCTAACGACTATACAGACGGCTTGGCCATGAAGGCCATCCAGCTGATCTTCGAATACCTGCCTAGAGCATACAAAAACGGCAGCGACGAGCTGGCCCGCGAAAAAGTGCATAATGCATCAACGATTGCCGGAATGGCGTTTTCCAATGCCTTCCTTGGCATCAACCACAGCTTAGCCCATAAGCTTGGCGCGGAGTTTCACATCGCTCATGGACGGGCAAACGCCATCCTTCTGCCGCACGTGATCCGCTATAATGCAGAAAAGCCGAAAAAGTTCACGGCATTTCCTAAATACAGCCACTTCATAGCCGATCAGCGCTACGCGGAGATTGCCAGAACGCTCGGCCTGCCTGCAAAAACAACTGCAGAAGGCGTTGAAAGCCTGATCCAGGAGATTATCTCGCTCGCCAAAGAGCTTAAAATTCCGATGAGCATTAAACAAAACGGCGTGGATGCTGCCGCATTCGAAAGCAAAGTGGATCTCATGGCCGAACGCGCCTTTGAAGATCAGTGTACGACAGCCAATCCGAAGCTGCCGCTCGTTTCGGAGCTTGCTGAGATTTACCGTTCCGCATATAAAGGAGTTTAGCCAAAGAAGCCGTCATTCCGACGGCTTTTCGTTTTCAATTAGGACTCTTCATTCTCACTACTCTACCATTTGTGCCAATCATACTATATGAAAGTTACGAAACTCCAACTCTTTTCTTTAGCTGAAATACTTAACAAAAAATTAATGGGCTTTCCCCTTGACAAAAAATATTTATTACTTGATAATTTGTATATAATTATAATAATTACAGAGAAATAAAGTTTACAATTTTTATTTCTCTTAAACTACATTCAGGAGGACGATATTATGTCTCTAATCGGAAAAGAAGTACAACCATTCGCAGCGAAAGCTTACAAAAACGGTGAGTTTATCGATGTTACACACGAAGATCTAAAAGGCCAATGGAGCATTTTCTGCTTCTATCCAGCAGATTTCTCATTTGTTTGCCCGACTGAGCTTGAAGACCTTCAAAACGAATATGCTGCCCTAAAAGAACTTGGTGTCGAAGTATACTCTGTTTCTACAGACACTCACTTCGTACATAAAGGATGGCATGACAGCTCTGAGAAAATCGGCAAAATCACTTACGCGATGATCGGCGACCCGTCTCAAACGATCTCCCGCAACTTTGAAGTGCTGAACGAAGAAGAAGGTCTTGCTGACCGCGGAACATTCATCATCGATCCGGACGGTGTGATCCAAGCTGTTGAAATCAACGCAGGCGGTATCGGCCGTGATGCAAGCACCCTGATCAACAAAGTAAAAGCGGCTCAATACGTCCGCCAAAACCCAGGCGAAGTTTGCCCGGCTAAATGGGAAGAAGGTTCTGAAACACTGACACCAAGCCTTGACCTAGTAGGCAAAATCTAAGGAGTGCATTCAATTGGTACTTGAAGCAAATATCAAAGCACAATTAAACCAATACATGCAGATGATTGAAAATGACATCGTCCTTAAAGTCAGTACAGGCGATGACAGTGTCTCTAAGGATATGCTGGCTCTTGTAGAAGAGCTGGCTTCCATGTCATCAAAAATCACTGTTGAAAAGGCGCAGCTCGACAGAACGCCAAGCTTCAGCGTCAATCGTGCCGGAGAAGAAACAGGCGTCACATTCGCCGGAGTTCCGCTCGGTCACGAATTCACATCTTTGGTGCTGGCACTCTTGCAAGTAAGCGGCCGACCGCCGAAAGTCGATCAAAAAATCATCGATCAAATCAAGAACATCAGCGGCGAATACCGCTTCGAATCTTATATCAGCCTCACATGCCACAACTGCCCGGACGTTGTGCAGGCATTGAACATGATGAGCGTGCTCAACCCGAACATCACGCACACGATGATCGATGGTGCGGCATACAAGTCAGAAGTCGAAAGCAAAAACATTATGGCTGTGCCGACCGTATACTTAAACGGCGAATCCTTTGGAAGCGGCCGAATGACGCTTGAAGAAATTCTTGCGAAAATGGGCAGCGGCACAGATGCATCTGAGCTTTCTGATAAAGATCCGTTCGATGTACTCGTTGTCGGAGGCGGACCTGCCGGTGCAAGCGCAGCAATCTATGCGGCGCGCAAAGGCATCCGCACAGGAATCGTTGCCGAACGCTTCGGCGGCCAAGTCCTTGACACGATGAGCATCGAGAACTTCATCAGCGTGAAGCGCACCGAAGGGCCGAAGCTTGCGGCAAGCCTTGAAGAACACGTGAAGGATTACGAGATCGACGTCATGAACCTGCAACGCGCAAAAGGTCTCGAGAAAAAAGATCTTTTCCATCTTGAACTCGAAAACGGAGCTGTTCTGAAAAGCAAAACCGTCATTCTGTCAACTGGCGCACGCTGGCGCAATATCGGCGTACCTGGCGAACAAGAGTTCAAAAACAAAGGTGTCGCATACTGCCCTCACTGTGACGGACCGTTGTTTGAAGGCAAAGACGTCGCCGTCATCGGCGGCGGAAACTCCGGTATCGAAGCAGCGATTGACCTTGCAGGTATCGTCAACCACGTGACTGTTCTTGAGTTCGCACCGGAGCTGAAAGCAGACGAAGTTCTGCAAAAACGTCTCTACAGTCTCCCTAACGTGACTGTCGTGAAAAACGCCCAAACAAAAGAAATCACGGGTGATGAAAACGTAAACGGCATCACTTACGTTGACCGTGAAACAGGAGAAGAAAAACACGTCGAGCTCCAAGGCGTCTTCGTCCAAATCGGTCTTGTGCCGAACACGGAATGGCTCCCTGAAACCGTCGAACGCAACCGCATCGGCGAAATTGCAGTCGACAAACGCGGCGAAACAACCATCCCTGGCCTATTCGCTGCCGGCGACTGCACAGACGGACCATATAACCAAATCATTATTTCAATGGGATCGGGGGCAAATGCCGCATTAGGGGCGTTTGATTATTTGATCCGGAACTAACATGAAAGGCGCTATGCTGCTTAAACGGCAGTATGGCGCTTTTTTATGTTATAACCCATATAAATAGGACTTCACATCATGGCCAACAAACGCTTTCCATATGATCAAATTGTACGGATAGGACCAAGCGGGATATTGCGATTGTCCATTCATGTATGAATTGTATTCCATGACTCCATTCCTCTCGTTCTCATGTCTACATTAAATATAAACCTATAAAAGGAAACGGTTAATCAAAAATAAAGACGGCATACTGCATGCAGTACACCGTCTTTTTCAAGAGATTTAATTTGACTCATCATGTTCTTTTTGTCCTGTTTTTTTTCATCCAAAATAAAATAAACAATACAATAAACCATAGAGGAGTCAGCAGCAAGGCCGGGCGAGTCGCATCCGCATACAGCATAATCATGAGAATGACCGCAAACATCGCCAGGACAACATAATTGATAAACGGCGCGAATGGCGCTTTGAATGTTGATGCTGCGTGTAAGTGCGGACGGGTTTTCCTGTATCTAATATGGCTGACAAGAATCACACCCCACACCCATATGAAACAAATCGCGCTGATGGTTGTCACGATCCCAAAGGCTTGTTCCGGTATCAGTTTGCTTAATAGCGCTCCTGCTGACAGGACAATGGTTGATACCCATAACGCGTGACTCGGCACATGGTTTTTATTCAGCTTCGCAAAATTGGCCGGGCCCTGTTTCGTTTTACTTAAATTGTACAGAATCCGGCTTGTTGAAAACATCCCGCTGTTACAAGCAGACGCGGCTGACGTTAATACAACAAAATTAATGATTCCCGCGGCAAGCGGGATGCCGACTAAGCTGAAGGTTTTCACAAAAGGACTTTCCGCTGCATTCAGTTCCATCCAAGGGTTAATACATAATAAGACGATAAGCGCGCCGACGTAGAAAAATAAAATCCGTAAAGGAATTTTATTAATAGCCGATGGAATATTTTTTTTCGGGTTCGACGTTTCCGCCGCCGATACACCTACTAATTCCACACCGACATATGCAAAGATCACCATTTGGAAAGAAAGCAAAAAGCCTGAAAATCCGTTTGGAAACAAACCGCCATGCTCCCAAAGGTTGGTAACCGAAACCGTTCCTGTATGCGTCTTAAACCCGATCACCAGCAAAATAACACCGATGACAATTAACGCAAGAATCGTGATCACCTTTATTAAAGCGAACCAAAATTCCAATTCTCCAAAAAGCTTGACAGTCAACAGATTGAGCCCTAATAAAATGAGTAAACAGATAAGTGCAGGGACCCACTGCGGAATATCAAACCAATATTTCACATAGACACCGACGGCAATCACATCCGCCATAGCCGTCATAATCCAGCAAAACCAATAGGTCCACCCGGTGACAAACGCCGCACGCGGCCCCAGATACTCCTCGGCAATATCGGTTAACGATTGATAACCCGCTTTAGATAACAGCAATTCTCCCAGCGCCCGCATCACGAAAAAAAGCGCAATACCTACAATGAAATACGCAAAGATGATAGAAGGACCCGCCAATTGAATCGCCTTACCGGAGCCTAAAAACAACCCGGTGCCAATCGTCCCGCCAATAGCGATAAGCTGTACGTGCCGATTGGATAAGTCCCTCTTTAATTCCCGCTGTTCCACATCAAACTCCTCCTTACCTCTCTAGTGAACGACGAGCAGTAAAAAAGCCCATAAAAAAAGAGATTGGATGTCCTCCAATCTCGCGGTCATAAGAATATCAAAATATATTTGTGCCGCTGACAATCATCAGCACGACAAATACATATTCGGTACTCTTCTGTCCTTTTGCCTGAGATTGTGAACCCTTCGGCGCCGCAGAATTCCGCGGTCTCTCCAGAAGCTGCTCCTGCTGTAGTTCGACCCACAGCAATCATAGCTTGCATGTATTGAGTTTTTCGATAGAGATAATTACTATCGGATAACTTTTAATTTTAATAGAGGTTGAGTGATTTGTCAATGGTCCTATTTATAGTTAACGCTAGTATTCTTAAACTCACCTATACTAGCGACAATATTTTCACCTGGTTTATAAATCAGCTTCTATTACGGAATCCTTTCGAAAATTGGGGTTTAACTGGCACTGCTCATGGGCAGAATAAGCATAATCTCTCTTGTAAACCTTCTAATACTTCTTCTGGTACTTCCCTGACCTTGATATCTTCACCTAGGAAAAGCAGCCAATTTGTTATTTCGGACAATTCTTCGGGATGATTCACATTGATAAAAGTCTTTAGAATGGCTGCGGTTTGATAAGGATTCGTATAGGAAATTGAAATTTTTAAAGGATGATATTTTTTGAATTGGGCAATCGCCTGTGGACCAAGTTCAAGGACAAGGTTGATTACTTCTTCCTGCTTACCTAGTTTCTCTAAAATCTTTTTCTTACTTATTCTTTTTTTCACAGCGTATGGTTTGACATTGGTAAGATTGTCCACAGGGAAAATCCTCCTCCTTTCATCCTTTAAGTCAAAGCCTTCAATCAGCCAAAGGCCTTTTTCATGATAAAGGTGCAGAAGATAAATGGGATAAGTCTTTATTACCTTCTCTTCTTTGATGGTAATCAATAAATAGCTATCCAAAAGAAGGAGCTGGATGAGTTTTTCTAACATGGGATGGGGGAGATCTGAAAGCTCAAGCAGGTCGGGATTATTGGGGTTTGTCCCTTCAAAAAGCAAGATTCGATTTAAAAAAACTAGGGCCTCTTGCTGGTTTTCTGAGATAAGGCCCAGTAATTTTTCAGCTAAAGACTGACGGCTCTTTAGATAAGGGAGTTGTTGATTTCTTGTAGCCATAAAAGCGATAAAAAGAGCTTTAATCTCATGATCGGTAAAGCGAACAGCAGGCAGGACAGAGTGGTTCATGACAAAATAACCCCCGCTCCTTCCAACTTCAGCAACAAGCGGCATCCCCATAGCTTCAATTTCCCTGATATCCCTGATAGCTGTCGAACGAGAGATGTGAAATTCCTGCATGATTTCAGAAATTGTAAAGTGGGCGCGGTTGTTGATATACCGCATGATGATATTAATCCGTTCAACTTTTTTCATCGGGGCCTCCTAAACAGTATCATTTTTTGACATGATTTAAGGTTATTATAAACGCATCAAGTGAAAAGACAAATCATTTGATTATTTTAAAAAAAGGAAGGTTTTGAATATGAAAAATTACACGCTGGAGGAAAAAGACAGCTTTACCGTTTTTGGTATTGGAACGGAGCTTGAGAGCGATTACACAGATTCTGCTGGCATAAATAAGGAAAAGGCAGACTTTTGGGCGGCCGTCAAACAAGATGGAAGGCTTGACACTTTAAAAGCCATAGCTACAAATGACTATATTTTTGCCGTGAACGAAGCGGTAAACAACAAGATGATGCATTATGCTGGCGTGATGACAGAGGCAGAGGCGTCGGTGGCAGGAGAAACCAGAGTTATCCAATTTCCTAAGGGGGAATACCTGGTTGTTAAAGGGGAAGGGAAGACGGCTGATGAGTTGAGCAATAAGCTTACTGGCATTGCCTTCGGTCAAGTCTTGCCGGAAGCAAAGAATTTTGCCTATGTTGGCGGGCCGAATGCAACGGTTGAGATGGGGCAGCGAAACGGCTTAGTATTCGGTGAAATGTGGATTCCTGTTGTTAAGAAATAAAAAGATAAAGGAGCGCTGGAATTGTCCTATATCGTTGATTTTAAAAATGTCTCTACGGTTGGATTAGAGTCTTCACCTGCAGCAGAAGCACTTGCTGGTTTACGTGCTAATGAAGCCCGTTACTTTATGAACAAATACAAGCATGAATTTACGGTTGTACCAGCCAGCGAGTCCTGCGAGACCCTTGATTATGTGAACCGAATTTTGAAAGAAGAACGTGATATTGAGTTTGCGGCCAAACCTTTAGAAACGTCGCGTTTTCAAGTGGAAAATATCAAAATTGCCTATGTTTTTTATGAGGATGGTCTTGCAGTCAACGTCATGTATACGATTGATGATCCTAAAAAGCGGGCCGTTGGGTTTAAGCTTTCTGAGGGGATGGAGGTACCAAAGGAGTTAGAAGGGAAGTTTAAGTTTGCTAGGCAGAAGTCTAAATTAGCTGGAACCATTAGGGGCTCCTACTTTGTCATTAAAGGAGAATATTAAAGTAAAAAGCGTAAGTGCCGGAATTCAGTCATTTTTCGTATTTGATCATTCTTTTTCTTTATTCGGATAAGAAAAACTTGGTTGAGCAAAAAAGCAAATTCAGCACAAAGCAAAAACAACAACCATTCATGCATTCAAATGACAAAACAGCACCTCTCCATCAAATTTGAAGGTGCTGTTATTTTTTTAGCGTAAACCTTATTGACGACTTATGGTAAGGCTGGTGCAAATGCAGCTATCCACCCTGCCCGTAAAGGCATCCGCACAGGGATTGTCGCTGAACGCTTCGGTGGTCAAGTTCTTGGCGATGATAAAAAGCCCCATAACAAAGAGACCGGATGTCCTCCAATCTCGTGGTCATAAGAATAACAAATCATATTTGTGCCGCTGACAATCATCAGCACGACAAATACTGCTTAAGATTGTAAAACCCTTCCGCGGTCTCTTCAGAAGCTTCCCCTGCTATAAGTACGCCCTACAGTAATCATGGCCTGCTACGTATTGAGTTTTCATTCCTCTCATTTCTGAAAACGAGACAATCCTGCGATAGAAAAATGACCAAGCCAAAGCCGGGTTACTTCCTAAGCTGAAATGCGGTGTCCGATTAATGTTAAAGAAGCCTTCTCAAGCTTTCTTTCCGCTCATCTCAGCGCCTCTTTCCCTCGTTTTGATTGTCTCAAAAAGGAGTTATGCGGTACTATCATATAAAGGTCAATTATTTAAAAATAATGTCATACTTTTAAAATCACCTTATCATGCAAATGCTCGTACATAGGGGGACAGCTCCTATTCTAAAAAGGGGATGGATGATTTTGGAAACCAAATATTTAGATTTACTCGCACAAAAATACGATTGTGAAGCAAAAGTGGTAACGGAAATCATTAATTTGAAAGCGATACTGAACCTGCCGAAAGGCACCGAGCATTTTGTCAGTGATTTGCACGGGGAATACCAGGCATTCCAGCACGTGCTGCGGAATGGTTCAGGAAGAGTAAAAGAGAAGATACGCGATATTTTCAGCGGTGTCATTTATGATAGAGAAATTGATGAATTAGCAGCATTAGTGTATTATCCGGAAGACAAACTGAAGTTAATAAAACATAATTACGATACGAAAGCATCGTTAAACGATTGGTATAAAGAAACGATTAATCGAATGATTAAGCTCGTATCTTATTGCTCTTCCAAGTATACCCGCTCCAAATTACGCAAAGCACTGCCCTCTCAGTTTGCTTATATTACGGAGGAGCTGCTGTATAAAACAGAAGAAGCTGCCAACAAAGAACAGTATTACTCCAAAATCGTAGATCAGATCATTGCGCTTGGCCAAGCTGATAAGCTGATCACCGGTCTTGCATATAGCACGCAGCGATTGGTTGTGGACCATCTGCATGTTGTCGGCGATATTTACGACCGCGGACCGCAGCCGGATCAGATTATGGAAGAACTAATCAACTATCATTCAGTCGATATTCAGTGGGGAAATCACGATGTCCTTTGGATAGGCGCTTATTCAGGCTCTAAAGTATGCCTGGCAAATATTATCCGCATCTGTGCCCGCTATGACAACTTGGATATTATTGAAGACGTGTACGGCATCAATCTGAGACCGCTCTTGAACCTTGCCGAAAAATATTACGATGATAACCCATCTTTCCGTCCGAAAGCAGACGAAAACAGACCGGAAGATGAGATTAAGCAAATCACAAAAATTCATCAAGCGATTGCGATGATCCAATTCAAGCTTGAAAGCCCGATTATCAAGAGACGGCCGAACTTTAATATGGAAGAGCGGCTGTTATTAGAGAAAATAGATTACGACAAAAACGAAATCACGCTGCACGGAAAAACATATCAGCTGGAAAACACCTGCTTTGCGACAGTGAATCCGGAGCAGCCAGATCAGCTATTAGAAGAAGAAGCAGAAGTCATAGACAAGCTGCTATTCTCTGTCCAGCATTCCGAAAAGTTGGGCCGCCATATGAATTTTATGATGAAAAAAGGCAGCCTTTATTTAAAATATAACGGCAACCTGTTGATTCACGGCTGTATTCCAGTTGATGAAAACGGCAATATGGAAACGATGATGATTGAGGATAAACCGTATGCGGGCCGTGAGCTGCTTGATGTATTTGAACGATTCTTGCGGGAAGCGTTTGCCCACCCGGAAGAAACCGATGATCTGGCGACAGATATGGTCTGGTATTTATGGACAGGCGAGCACTCCTCCCTTTTTGGAAAACGCGCTATGACGACCTTTGAGCGGTATTTCATTAAAGAGAAGGAAACACATAAAGAGAAGAAAAACCCGTATTACTATTTGCGTGAAGACGAGGCAACCTGCCGAAACATCCTGAAAGAATTCGGCCTCAACCCGGATCATGGCCATATCATCAACGGCCATACACCGGTAAAAGAAATCGAAGGAGAAGATCCGATCAAAGCAAACGGAAAAATGATCGTCATCGACGGCGGCTTCTCCAAAGCCTACCAATCGACAACAGGTATCGCCGGCTACACGCTGTTATACAACTCCTACGGCATGCAGCTCGTCGCCCATAAACACTTTAATTCCAAGGCGGAAGTGCTGAGCACCGGAACTGATGTCTTAACGGTGAAGCGATTAGTGGATAAAGAGCTTGAGCGGAAGAAAGTAAAGGAAACGAATGTTGGTGAGGAACTCTTGAAGGAAGTAGCTATTTTGGAGAGATTGCGGGAGTATCGGTATATGAAGTGAGGAAATGTGGAGTTCAGGGATCATTCTCTGGGCTCTTTTTGACGGTTTTCCACTTCGTACAGCAAATTGCTAACAAGGTCTGGTTTTCTGCTCGTTCATAGATAAGTAAGCGGCGATTGATCTCGCAGGCATCGTCAACCATGTCACTGTTCTTGAGTTCGCACCGGAGCTGAAGGCAGAGGAAGTCCTGCAAAAACGCCTCTACAGCCTGTCAAACGCGACTGTAGTGAAACATGTACAAATGAAAGAAATTACAGGTGACCTAAACGTAAACGGCATCACTTACATGGATCGTGAAACAGGCGAAGAACAACACGTTGAACTCCAAGCTGTCTTCGTCAAAATCGGTCTCGTGCCAAACACAGAGTGGTTAGACGGATCAGTCGAGTGCAACCGCATCGGCGAAATCGCAGTCGATAAACGCGGCAAACAAGCACCCCCGGCTTATTCGCGGCCGGCGACTGCACAGACGGCCCGTACAACCAAATCATTATTTCGATGGGATCGAGGGCAAATACCGCATTAGGGGCGTTTGATTACCTGATTCGCAACTAATCTATCAAAAAAGCTATTGCTGAGTTTTCAGCATAGCTTTTCTCTTTCCAAGGGAAGCCATCCTTCCAGCAGCGCGCCTCCTTCAGGATCATTTCCCGCCGTCAGATCGCCTCCGTGCCGTCTCATGATCCTTTGTGAAATCGTCAACCCCAACCCGGCTCCTCCGGTCGACCGGCTTCTTGATGCTTCCCCGCGATACAAGGGCTCAAATACACGGCGAAGCTCCTCCGGGGAGAGTCCCTGCCAAGTATCTCGAACCGTGAAGATGACGTTGTCACGATCCTTATCACACTGAACAACAATCTCGCCAGCGCCGGGTATATGTCTAACCGCATTTTCTTGATTCCTATAAAGTGAAACACCGCTCTTTTCATCAACACTTTGTGACTGTTATTCAACAGAAATAAAGGGTACTTCTCAGGGCCTTTCATAGTCGAAATACAGACGACCGACTTTCCTTTCAAAAGCCCTCCTTGTATAATGATTTTGACCTGACGTCGCACTTAGAAAAAATGAGTATCAATTCTATTTTTTCATTCAATACCCCACTGTTGGATCAACGGTCAATCCATTAACATCCCAAATTATTTTCTACAAATAAACAAGGATTTCCCCGCCAAGTTTCGGCCAATATTCAATTAGCTTCATCTCTCTTAACCCGCTATAAAAGGTTGAATATCATCCTGTTGATTCATCACCGTTCACTCCCAAACATCATTCGTAATTGATTATCAATGATAAGTTATTAAACTTGTTTTCATCATAATTAATTTTTTCTTTCTAAAAGTTTTCACTTTCATGAGGGTACTATGATAAGGACATAATTTTTACATTGACATATTGAAAAATGAAATATATATTTATTGTTGATATTGATAATCATTATCGTTTATTTTCATTCTGCGGTTCATTCAGCTATTTACTGAAGAATTAAATACTGGCTCTGGAGGACGTTTAATTGTAAAAAGTCTCTGTGTAACGATTCCAGATAAAAAGGAACAACCATATCCTGAGGTCAGCGCCAATGGAATTGCTATGGCGCTTGTACGGGAGACGGACATGATTTACATCGAGCTGCTCGTTTTTTTCGGATTATATCATTGCATTAAAGACGGCGAAGTCGTGAAGCTGGGCTTGTGAAGAGGCGAGTACTGCGGGAAGTCTTTCAAATTGGCCCGAGAACAAATAAACCGAAGTGTGTTACTTACAATTTATTAAGAGGTGAAAATGAGCATGAAGAAACTATTAATCCCGTTTATGCTACTGCTGACGCTTATGATTAGTGCATGCGGCAATGAAGAGTCAGCAACAAAGGATAGCGGCTCAGCAAAAAAAGAATCTAAAACGATTACATACCAAGCGGAAACAGGACCAATCGAAGTTCCAGCCGATCCGCAAAGAGTTGTTATGCTTTCAGGGTACACCGGAAATGTGTTAGATTTAGGAGTCAACGTTGTCGGTGTAGACACTTGGTCTAAAAACAATCCAACCTTTAAAGAAAAGTTAAAAGATGTTCAAGAAGTTTCAGAAGATGACCTAGAAAAAATTATTGAATTAGAGCCAGATTTAATCATCGCGTTATCAACGGTAAAAAATTTAGACAAATTAAATGAGATCGCTCCTACTGTTACTTATACATGGGGTAAAGTAGATTATTTAACTCAGCACGTGGAAATTGGCAAGCTACTAAACAAAGAAAAAGAAGCCCGAGCATGGGTTGACGACTTTAAACAGCGGGCAGAAGAAATCGGAGAGGATATTCGCACAAAAATCGGCAAGGATTCAACTGTATCTGTTATTGAAGCATATGGGAAAGATCTTTATGTTTACGGTAATAACTGGGCGCGCGGTACAGAAATCTTATATCAAACGATGAAACTAAATATGCCTGAAAAAGTAAAGAAAGACGCATTAAAAGCAGGGTATTATACGTTATCAGCAGAAGTGCTTCCAAAATATGCGGGAGATTATGTCATTTTAAGTAAGTACTCTGATGCGAATACATCTTTCCAAGAAACAGACACATACAAGAACATTCCAGCTGTCAAAAATGGACATGTCATTGAAATGCAAGGTGAAGGCGCATCATTCACTGACCCAATCACACTTGAAAAGCAACTAGCATTCTTTAAAAAAGCGTTTCTAGGAAACTAAGACTAGAAAAGCAGAGGTCTATTGAAAGGGGTTGGCCAAAGGGCAGCCCCTTTCCCATTCTAAGAAAGGAAAATGATGAGCTTTATGATAAGAAAAACTCAATCTTTTACCTCATTTGCCTTCAAACTCATCTTAGGAATTCTAGTGTTTATTGGTATGTTTTTTATGGCAATGGTATTTGGAGCTGCAGACGTTTCAGTTGAAGATGTATGGTTGGCTCTTTCGTCTTCTGCAACCGGCGATCATATTTCGATTATCCGTGATATTCGGTTACCTCGTGAAATAGCTGCGATTTTTGTTGGCGCAGCTCTTGCTGTCTCTGGTGCAATCATGCAAGGTATAACAAGAAACCCACTTGCCGATCCAGGTTTACTAGGATTATCTGCCGGGGCTTATGCAGCATTGGCTGTTACGATCGCTTTCATTCCATCAGCCAATTACTTTTTGACGATGGTTGCCTGTTTTATTGGAGCCGCAATCGGTGCCTTGTTGGTTTTTGGTATTGGTTCGATGAAAAAAGGCGGATTCTCTCCTTTCCGTATTGTATTAGCGGGTTCTGCTGTTTCCGCCTTTTTATACGCCATTGCTGAAGGGATTGGCCTTTATTTTAAAATTTCTAAAGATATCTCGATGTGGACAGCAGGAGGGATGGTTGGAACAACTTGGAATCAACTACGAATCATCGTACCTTTTATTATCATTGGAATTGTTGTTTCCTTTTTCCTCTCGAGACAACTTACCATTCTCAGCTTAAATGAAGAAGTTGCAGTTGGCTTAGGTCAAAATATCATCAGAATTAAAATCCTTCTATTTATTATCATTATCATTCTCGCGGGAGCATCTGTTGCTCTGGTTGGCAATATGACCTTTATCGGTCTTATGATTCCTCATATTGTTCGGGCAATTGTTGGAACCGATTATCGTTTTATTTTACCAATGTCTGCAACTTGCGGAGCTACTTTTATGCTATTTGCTGATACACTTGGCCGTACCTTAAATGCACCATATGAAACACCTGTTATAGCCATTGTCGCTATGCTTGGTTTACCGTTCTTCCTGATCATTGTCCGAAAGGGAGGAAAAACACTCTCATGATACATTCAGCATTAATCAAAAAACAGCGAATGATTTTATCGATTTCTCTAATACTCATCATAGCTACAGCTATTATTGGGATGGGAATAGGCTCTGCTAGTTTATCTTTTGACAGACTCATCTACACTCTATTAGGTCAAGGAACCTTTAAAGAGGAATTTATATTATATTCTATTCGATTGCCTCGAATATTGATTACTTTATTAGCTGGGATGGCACTTGCTATATCAGGTGCTATTTTGCAAGGAATCACAAAAAATGATTTAGCTGATCCAGGCATTATTGGGATTAATTCCGGTGCTGGGGTTGCCATTGCCGTTTTCTTTTTATTTGTCCCGACTGAAGCTGGATCATTTGTTTATATGATTCCAATTGTTGGCTTTATAGGAGCAATTATAACGGGCTTCTTCATTTATCTGTTAGCCTACAACAAAAATAGTGGTATGCAACCTATAGGCTTAGTCCTCATCGGAGTCGGATTCTCAACTGCACTTTCCGGAGCAATGATTGTCATTATTTCTTCTACTGAACGGACAAAAGTTGATTTCATCGCCAAATGGCTGGCGGGAAATATTTGGGGGGCAGATTGGCCATTTATTTGGGCTCTCCTGCCTTGGTTAGTCATCTTGATTCCGTTTACTTTGTACAAAGCAAGTCGACTAAATCTATTAGGATTAAGCGAGCCTGTAACCATTGGGGTTGGGGTTTCCATTGAAAAGGAGCGGATCGTTTTGCTTTTAACAGCTGTCGCATTAGCGGCTGCTGCCGTTTCTGTCACAGGAGGTATTTCCTTTATCGGATTAATGGCCCCACATATCGCCAAAACTTTAGTAGGACCCAGAAATCAACTATTTATCCCTGTTGCTATTCTACTTGGCGGTTGGTTCTTATTATTCGCCGACACAATCGGACGTAATATCATTGAAACCACTATACCGGCTGGAATCATGGTCTCATTAATCGGGGCACCTTATTTTATTTATTTGCTATTGATAAAGTAAAATCCATAAAAACGAGGCTGTTCCAATGAGTCTCCAAAAATTCATTTCAAAATAGACCCATTAAATCAAACCCTTTGGTAGTCCATTTTGCAGAGGTGGTATGAAAGGAAGGAGTTTTCTCTTTTCAGACGACCTCTTTTATCTATTAGAGTGAAAATCTAAAAAAACCTCATTTACTTATGATACGCTCCCCACCTGATTCTCCATATCATGATAAATTGTTCTAGCAACACTTCTTCCGCAGCTCACGGTCATGTTTAATTCTTTGATCCAATGCCGTTCTGATCTGATTAACAGCCACCTTCTATCGAGGCTTGGCTACTAAGTTTTATTTCAACAAAAAAACGCTTTGTTATAGCTGCTTCCTTGTCATCATAGAGTCCGTGACAACCGCACGCCGCTTTTTCTGACTCTTTCTCCGGAAAATATTTGCATACTTATATCAATAGGCTGCCATAAATATGGTACTATTATTTTAAAAAAAGAGATTCAGAGGCTGAAACAATGAATGAACTTGTGTTTGAAAAAAGAGAATTTACTTCAGATCATGTGAATGTTGTAAAAGCAATGCATATAAATAACTATCCGATTGTGTACATCCTTTATAATGAGAAAAAGAAACCGACTGCATATATTGGGCAAACGGTTCAAGCTGCACGGCGTTTGAAGAATCATATAGATGATGAAAAGCGAAAGAAATTGAATCGCTTTATATTAATCGGGCATGAGAAATTTCATCAGTCTGCGACATACAATATTGAATCAAATTTAATTAACTATTTTATCGCAGATAACCGCTATCAGCTTCAAAACGTGAGCCAGACAAGGTCTAGGGAAATGCACAATTACTATCAGAAACCCTTTTATAATGAAAATATCTTTCAAGTCATTTGGGAGAAGCCGAGAAAAGAGAAAATTGTGAGCGATTCTCTTGAAAACCTTAGGAATAAAGACATTTATAAGTTATCTCCTTATAAGGAGCTCTCCCCTCAGCAGCTTGATATTAAAAATAAGATCCTTAATTTCTGTAAAGAACGTATACAAAAAGAAGGAAATCATGTCATTGTTATTGAAGGAGACGCCGGCACAGGGAAAAGTGTCCTGTTAAGCTCTCTGTTTAATACAATTCAAGATTTGGCGAAGAGCGAAGACTCTTTTTTGGAAGAAACAGATAATTACTTGCTGGTAAATCATAGCGAAATGCTGAAGACTTATAAAAGTATCGCCAACAGCTTACCGAATTTGAAGAAAAAGAGTCTCATGAAGCCAACACCTTTTATTAACGAGAAAACAAAGACGGGAGCAACAGCGGATATCGTATTAGTAGACGAAGCTCATCTGCTTCTGACAAAGGAAGATTCCTATAACAATTTCCGCTACCAAAACCAGCTGGATGAGATCATTAAGCGAAGTAAAATCACTGTTGTGATCTTTGATCCAAAACAAGTCTTAAAGATTAAAAGTTATTGGAACGATAGATTGCTCGAAGAAATCATCAATCAGTATGATGCGAAAACTGTGAAACTTACAGACCAAATGAGAATGAATGCCAATCCAGAAACGATGAAGTGGATTGACAGCTTTGTTGAAAAGAAAATTCTTTCTTTGCCGACTGAAGACTCCTCCTTCGAGCTAAAAATATTCGATGATGCTGCTGCGTTTAAGAAAGCCATTGAAAGTAAAAACAACAAAGACGGGCTCTCTCGGATTGTCTCGACATTTGATTATTTACATAAAAAAGATAAAAAGACGTACATCGTTGATGAAGAAGGGATTAACATGCCCTGGAACAGCACCCAGGATAAAGTGACATGGGCCGAAAATCCGACTTCAATTAAAGAAGTCGGCTCCATTTATACTGTTCAAGGGTTTGATTTAAATTACGTCGGCGTCGTTCTCGGCCCTTCCGTAAGCTATGATGAAGACAACGACGAACTGGTAATTAATACTTCCAAATACAAAGATACAGGGGCATTCATTTCTCGTACAGATTTGTCGCCAGAACAGAATGAACAAGTTAAAGAACAAATTATCTTAAATTCAATAAATGTCCTGATGAAACGGGGCATTCACGGCCTCTATATTTATGCGACAGACCCTAAATTAAGAAAAAGACTACTCGAGTTAGAAAGGGGAAAATCATCATGAGTGATATCCAAAACCTAATCAACGCAATCAACGAATTCAGAGATGAACGAAACTGGAGACAATACCATAACCCAAAAGACCTCGCCATCTCAATCTCCATCGAAGCAGCCGAGCTGCTCGAAGACTTCCAATGGATCAGCAGTGAAGAAGCACTCAAAGCCAATAAAGAAAACATCCGTGAAGAAATCGCAGATGTTTTAATCTACTTATTCATGTTATGTAACGATCTTGGACTGGATGTAAAAGAGATTGTGGAAGAGAAGATTGTGAAGAATGGGAGGAAGTATCCGGTTAATCATAATGGTTGAGACTCTCCTTTTAAGTAGAGAGAGCTTCTTTCCCAATTGAAGACCGCTCTCTCTATCTCCATGATGCGTTGATGATGATGGCGCTCTGCTCGTTTACTTACCGTAATCTCCCCACTTCATTTGCTTTTTAGCACCGTTCGCTAGCTCCCTGTTATTTTTTTAAAAAATGACATTTGTCACCCGATTTTCATGACATCACTTACTAAAATCCGCCTCCCTCAGCTTATACAATGGAATGAGTAAATCAGGAGGTGGTCTGTAAGCCATGAGCGATGTTGTGAGCTTGACGAATGTGACAAAGACATTCCGCCAAAAAACGGCGGTTAATCAGATAGATTTTTCAATTAAAAAAGGAGAAATTATAGCCATTCTAGGGCCAAACGGCGCCGGGAAAACAACAACGATTTCTATGATATTGGGGCTGTTAAAACCGACGGCAGGCAATATCACATTATTCGGTTCCATGCCGCATGAAAAACGGGTGCGTGAAAAAATCGGCACGATGCTGCAGGAAGTCAGCGTCATGTCTGGTTTGCGTGCAGGTGAAATCATCGAACTCGTTAGGAGCTACTACCCAAAGCCTCTATCCTTTCAAAAGCTTAGAGCGTTGACAGGTTTGACAGACAAGGATTTAAAAACACAGGCGGAAAAGTTGTCAGGCGGGCAAAAGCGGCGTCTCGGCTTTGCCTTGGCGCTTGCCGGTGATCCAGAACTGATGATCTTTGACGAACCCACGGTCGGAATGGATATCACTTCAAGAAACCGCTTTTGGCAAACGGTTCAAACGCTCGCAGAGCAAGGAAAAACAATCATTTTTTCTACACACTACTTACAGGAAGCAGATGATGCCGCGCAACGAATCTTGCTGTTTAAAGACGGCAGCATAGTAGCTGACGGGACGCCGCTCCAAATAAAATCAAGAATATCGAAGCATTCAGTTTCATTTATAGTCGATCCCGAACAGTCGCTTGAAAAGCTGTATCAGCACCCGGAAATCAAACAGATTTTTCGTAAAAACAACCGGGTTTACATCGACACGGCCAATACTGACAAAATATTGGAACTCATTTTCGCAGAAAAGATCGCCGCTTATGATATTCAAATTGAACGCGGAAACCTTGAAGAGGCGTTTCGCCAGCTGACAGGCAAAGGAGACGATGTAAAATGAATGTATTTCAGATGCAATGCAGAATGGAAATCAAAAGAATGCTTCGAAACCGATATTTTGTCTTTTGGTCATTGGCCATGCCGATTGCTTTTTATTATATTTTTACAAATGTCGTCAATACGAATGCTCCGGACCCTGCGGCTTGGAATGCGCATTATTTAATGTCAATGACAACATTCAGCATCATGGGCTCTTCGATCATGACGCTTGGCATCCGCATGGTTCAAGAACGGACCCAAGGATGGTCGACGTTCATACGTGTAACGCCTCTTCCCGACCATATTTATTTTATCGCTCAAATGGCGGGGCAAAGCGTCATTCATATTCTTTCGATTACAGTCATCTTCTTAGCCGGCGCCTTGATTAACGGCGTTTCTTTATCCCCGTTGGAATGGTTCCTGTGCGGATTGTGGGCCCTGCTGGGCTCGCTCCCCTTCCTGGCGACTGGGACATTGATCGGGATGATGAAAAAGGTGGATACAGCAGCCGGAATCAGCAATGTGTTGTATATGGGGCTCGCTGTATGCGGAGGGATGTGGATGCCGCTTGAAATTATGCCAAAAATGATGCAGAATATCGGCTATTGGTTGCCGTCCTATCATTATGGCAGCGGTGCCTGGGAAATCGCTCAAGGTCAAATGCCAAACTGGAAAAGTATTCTCTTTCTATTAGTCTATTCAATCGTTGTTATGCTACTATCTAAATATATAAGAAGAAAACAAGAAGCGGTGTGAGTAAGAATGAAAAAAAACTTCAGCATGTTTCCAAAACGGTACGGCTTTTTTCCCTATATCTTTTTAATCTATTTACTGCTGCCTATTTCTTATTTGACGAATCAGACCTCGGGGATCAAACAGCTGATCGGTTTTGGACTCGTGCTGCTTTTCTTAGTGACGTACCGCCAGCTTTTTTTTATTTCGCCGCAAAAAAAATTATTTACTTATTGGCTGGCCATCCAGCTTTCGATCATTTTGATCTACACTGTATTTTATGATATCAATTTAGTCTTTTTAGGCTTTTTTTCAGCGAACTTCATCGGCTATTACAGGGAAAAAAAGATATTTCGGCGCGGGCTTGCCAGCCTGGTTGTTGTATTGGTCGCCCCTTTTATCTATCATCTGCTGAAAGATCCATCCCTGCTTAATCGGCTCTTTTATTTTCTGCCCTTTCTTGTGATTATGCTCATTTCACCATACGGCATCCGCTCCATGAACCGCCGCATGGAACTGGAACAAGAGCTTGATGAGGCAAATCAGCAAATTAAGGAACTGGTCAAACGCGAGGAGCGTGTACGAATTGCCCGTGATCTGCATGATACACTTGGCCATACTCTCTCACTGCTGACATTAAAAAGCCAGCTTGTCCAGCGTACCATCGCCAGCGACCCCGAACGGGCGCGAAAAGAAGCAAGAGAAATGGAAACCACATCAAGAGCAGCTTTAAAACAAGTCCGGGAACTCGTGTCTGATATGAAAACGGCAACGATCGCAGAAGAGCTCATCCACATCCAGCAAATCCTGCGGGCTGCAGACATCACATTCGAATACATGGGAGGTTCCGATTTTTCAAATATCTCTCCTGTCACACAAAACATTGTCAGCATGTGTATTCGCGAAGCCGCCACAAATATCGTCAAACACAGCCGCGCCACCCATTGCACCATTTCCATTTCTCAAACAGATGATAAAATAAGCATTACCATCAAAGACGACGGAATGGGGATGGATCAGCAAACACCATTTGGTAACGGCTTGCGCGGAATGAAAGAAAGACTTGCATTAATTGACGGCGCTCTCGACGTTTCAACCCATAACGGTACAGTTTTAAACATTACCGTTCCGATTGTAAAGAAAGCTGAACGAAAGGAAACAATCCAATGATTCGTTTATTTATTGCCGAAGACCAAAGAATGCTGTTAAGCGCGCTGGGGGCCTTGCTTGATCTTGAAGAAGACATGGAAGTGATCGGCCAGGCGACAAACGGCGAAGAAGCGCTCACCACCATTCTGAAGCTAGAACCGGACGTCTGCCTCATGGATATCGAAATGCCCGTCAAAAGCGGCTTAGAAGTGGCAGAAGAGCTGATGAAACGGGGCTCAAAAAGTAAGGTTATCATAGTAACAACATTTGCCCGCCCCGGCTACTTCGAGCGCGCCGTCAAAAGCAATGTCCACGGCTACCTGCTCAAAGACGGAGAAATCGACGACCTCGCAGACGCCATTCGAAAATGCACGGAAGGCAAGCGAATCTTCAGCCCGGAACTCAGCTTTGATGCCATCCGCAAGGTAAACCCGCTATCCGAACGGGAGCGGGAAATCCTGCGATTGGCGGCTTTAGGAATGACGACGAAAGAAATTGCCGCCGAGTTATTTTTGTCAGCAGGCACCGTCCGAAATTATATTTCTGAGATTATGCATAAGCTTGATGCGAAGAACCGGACGGAGGCGGCGAAGGTTGCTGAGGGGGAGGGGTGGATTTGAGTGTGGTATGGAGATTAGCAGTTTATCGTACGACATCTAACATTCACACTCTCGTTTTTTTTGAACAATCCCCTTAGTCAATTAGTTCACCAGAATATTCTTTTAGTTGTTCAATACCAATTTCTATCGCTCTTTCCTCTGTATCAATCAGTGATAAACCTTGATTAATTGGACTCCAATACTCATATGCATACTCGTCATCCCATTCAATCCATGTTTTTTATTTTAAATCTTTATTATTTCCCCCTACAACTATTGATAGATCTCCATTATAAATAAAAAGGACCCATACATATCAATTTTACATACAGTTTTACTGAATAACCCATGTTTAAATAAGATATATCCTATAATAAAATGCTTCTAATCAAAACGTATAATGTTTCAGAATATAGATTCCTTATGTGATTTTCAAAAATCTTTAAAGCCAGAGTATTATCTGACTAGCTAACTAAATTTTGATGATAATAGGGAAACATCCCTTCTGTTATTTTTTCTTTCCAGTTTGCTTAAAACTTTCTTCTCCGTTTCTGGTGACCAGTATATTTTTAATTTCTCCTTCGCCCGAGTTATTGCTGTATAAAATATATTGTGAGTAATCATTTCTTCAATCTCATCTGTAATAACGATTTTAACAGATTTATATTCCAACCCCTGTGCTTTATGGATTGAAACAGCATAGGCAACCTGGAATGGAACCACAGCCTCAGATGATAAATCATCATCTTCATCGGTACTTCTATACTTGTTAACAAAAAAGCTAATAATTGAATTACCATTATCAGAATTACCTATCAACTGAAAATCATATCTCGCTGCATCCAACTGATTTATTGCTTTATCCAGTTCAATATCGAATTGTATTTTATTATTAAACATTTCTATACCAACTATTTTCCCTTTTAAGTTGTTATAAATTAAAGGAGCAAATCTTTCTGACTCATTAAACAAAATAGGATCATTGACCTTATAGGTCTGAATACCCCAGTTATAAGCATAGTTTTCATTACTACTTTGCAAAAATCTATTAATATTATTTATTCCATAAAGACCATCATAATTTAAACATAGTATTATTTCATCTTCTCCAAAATGTTCAAAGATCGACTCATTCAAGCTGATGGAATAATTGTTTTTGGTAATGTGTTCTAATAAATCCTCTTCCATGTTTCTAACTTTATTCCACAACGTAAGCAACTTAGGATTACTAGTTCGATAAGGCTTTGTTAGCTCAAATACTGATGTTTCGGTAACAAAATAACGAGATACCTCGTACCAATTTCCAAAGACAATTGAGTCAATTTGATAAACATCTCCAACTAAAACTAATAATTTGAAGGATGCCTTTCTTAAAACTTTAAGCATATCTGAATTACTAACTGTACTGCACTCGTCAATAATTAACAAATCAAAATCTGTTTCACAATTCCTTTGTGTTATGAATTTCGCGATAGTTTTAAAAGTACAATTAGCAGTATTAACTCTCCTTTTTAAGTTATCCACAGCTGGATTAGTGTTTGCCAAATAGAGCTTCTTTTTATCGTTAAAAAAATTAGAAATGTGATTTATCATAGTTGATTTTCCAGTTCCGGCAGAACCGTATATAAAAGCTACTTTGGAGTTCTCAAACATTTTATTTAAATAAACTTTCTTCTCAACACAATCAATATCATATGCGGAAGATTGCAACCAAAATTGAACAGAGTTTGAGTAATTATCGATACCAGATGAAGCAAACTCTTTAAGTTTTTGTATTATACTTTGAGTATCCTCTTCATAACCATTTATATAAATATAATCTTTGTAATTCTCTAACCTTCTATGTTGATGCTTAGAATACAATTTACTGTTATAGATCTCCATAAAACCTTCGATAGCCTCAAAACCTATAATATCGCTCTTCGGTGTATATAATTGGCCTTTTATTTCTGTATTATTTTTAATAAATCTTGCAAAAATCTCATGACCTCGATTAGTTGTATCTATGCAGTCGAGTAAATCTGAAAGCTTAGGATTATGATTTTTTAATGATGTATTAAACGGCATTTGATCAAATGGGATACACCCATAGGCCAGATTTAGATTTGATAATATTTCGCAACCTCCTGATTCATATTGTTGTCTAATAACCTTGTTATTTAGTCTGTAAAGTAAATATCTAATTACATTACTTCCTGAAATATTCTTTTTTGTAAATTCGCGGCATTTATCTAGAACTTCAAAAAAAGGTGAAGACTTTAATTTTTGAACTACACGGTTTTTGATACTCATATATTCACTTTCTGAGAAATCAATGATTTCAACTAAATTAAATCCGGTTTCAGTTAGATATCTCATTAATCCGCGATACTCAGTATTTCCACTTTGTATTTTAGGATTAAGTCCAAATATTTTTGAAAAATTATTTAGTTCACAAGGACGAATTGAAACTTCCCACCCCTCAATAATTAGAATCGGCATTTTTTTCCCTAAAATATTTATAGTATTATTCTTAGTTGAAAGTTTAACAGCATAGTTATGTGAAAGATCTAGTTTTGTGAATGCAATAATTCTATCAAACTTACTTGTTCTATCATTAGCAACAGTTAGTGTCACTTCATAATAAACATTATAATCAACGAAAAATGGCTTTATTCTTTGGATATAGTACCGATCTTTATATATGCTATTGGTTCCAGACAAAGATGGTTGATTTATTTTCTCCGAAATTTTTTCATAATACTCTTTAAGATTTGAATCTATATTAATAGGGTACTTATCTATGTTAGTTAGTACATCGAGATCGAATTCAACTTTTAAAAATTTTTTTATTTTAAGTAGGTACTCATAGTACTTTAACATTAGTCTTTCAGAATTTTCCTCATTGAGAGTATAATGGGAGGCTGTAATCTGTAAGAGCTTATGGAATTCATTCAAAAACTTTAAATTACCTTTAGATTTAACATAATTATTTGCTTTCCCTATATTTTCATAGCTGTTCTCAATATCTTGTCCATGGGCATATGCTTTTAATGAAATATGTTCAACAAAATTTCTAAGTTGTGATAGAATATTTTGTGATAATAACCCCCTATCATAGGAGCCAAACATATCAATATTTCTGCAAATGACTTTATCAATATCTAAAATCTCAGTTTCAATTCTATTCAAAAACTTTCACCCCATTTATACTCCCTTCTAATGGTCTAACTGAAAAAACGGTAGATACTTTCCAAAAATTAAATGTAATGATTTAAGAAAGATTTCAGAGATTTTTGGAATAAAACTTAATATTAACAAAAATATGCAGATTTAGTGTGTGTTAAAAAGTAGGGCCGTAATAATTTGGTTCAGTAGATAATGATTAGTTAGTAGTACATCATTGAAACTATTCAAAAAGATTCTTATATTATATTTAAATTATTCTTCCATTATCTAAATATTGAATTCCAACCGTGATTAATGAAAGGCAACGTTTATAAAAGTATTCGTAATGCTCATCATCCTCAATATCTATTTTTGTAGTTTCATGATGACGAATTCTAAAGTTATTTCCAATGGTTGTTAGATCATAAAATTCTTTATCAAACATTTTTTTAAATGGTCCCTTTTTACCACTCATATCATCAATAATTCTATTTACTGATTTTTTCTTATCTAATGCTGGAGAATAATACGTTTTTAGCCTTTCAAACGCGTCCCAGAGTTTTTCAACAGCAATTTTTAAATTCCCATTTTCATAATATGTATTAGCTTCCTGAAGCAGTTCTTTGAGTCCTGCCTCGCCAATTGAAACTAATGTATTTTTGTTTAAATGAATGTCTGAAATACTTTCAATTTTTCCATTATTTAATTTTAAAGAAATGTCATTCAAATTTAATATTGCATTAATCTCTGCTACATAGTCATTATTGCAATGTTTCTCGAAAAATTCTATCATGTCTACCACACAATAAGGCGATGTGTAGTATATAAATTCTTTTAGGCTATCAGTTTCAACATACTGTTTTTTGTCATTGAAGCACTTAGGGGTGTAAAATTTCCTTATATCATTAAAAACCTCTTCACTTACCAAGACATCGTATTGCCATCCTGTTTCAGTCGTTTTTCTATAGGTATAATTATAGCTTTCTAATATTCGATAAATTTGATTTCTAGCTTTTCGATTAATTTTAAACACTGTTCTTTTATGTTTTATCGCTTTTTCATTCCTCTGAGAGAAAGGAATAAAAATCTCATTTTCTGGTTGATAAATTCTCCAACTATAGATGTCCCGGTTAGATATTTTTTTTGCAGGATAGAGTTCGTACCCATCATTTTGTAACAATTTGTTTATCTCAGTAAGAAACTCCTTCCAATACCCTTTCTCAAACCTAACTGCTGGATGAAATACCTCACAAATAAATCTTAAGTACATTTCATCGTTTCCACTTTTTAAATGAAACCGTTCATCCTCAAATACCCAACAATACTGGTAATCATCGTTGTTTACTGTATGCTGCCATATTTCATCTTCAGCATTTAAAAACCTAAAATCCAAACTCGGCATACTTTTCAAATTATATAATCTCTTGAGAAAATCAAGCTCATCCATTCGTCCGAAATAAGGGTAAGTAACTTTTTTCGTTTCAAATAATTCATCTATATCAATTCCATTCTGAAAAAAATCAAGAATATCACGCTTTGTTATTTCACTAATTCGGTTCACGACCCCAAAACACTCTCCTATCATAATTATCCAAAAGGATTCTGAATAAATTTTCAACAAAATTTGCATGTCCTTTAAAAGTTCATTTCAGCTAATTGACATAGATTCAATGTCACTTAAACAAACTGATAAGTCCCACTCTTTAGATAAAATATAGTTAGAGTTCGATTTTTCTGAAGTGAATATTTCCTAATATTCACACTTATCCACATGTTATATCGAGAAACGGATAATGAAAAACTTGTTTACATTAACCGTTCCTACAATATCAATAAAATTTCACCTTATTTTCAAATTTTTTGCCGCTATTTATGATAAGGCTCCCCCCGATTAATCCGAAACGCACGATAAACCTGCTCAAGCAAAATCAGCCTCATCAGCTGATGCGGGAACGTCATCTTCGAAAACGACAGCTTCTCATCTGCGCGCTTCAGGACGGCGTCGCTCAAGCCGAGTGAGCCGCCGATGACGAAGGCTACCTTGCTCTTTCCATATGTGGCGAGTCTATCCATATTATCGGCTAATTCTTCCGAACTTTTCATTTTTCCTTCGATTGCCAAAGCGATGACATGGGCGTCGGGGCTGATTTTGGAGAGAATTCGTTCGCCTTCTTTGTCTTTGACGATTTTCATGTCCTGGTCGCTTAGGTTTTCCGGTGCTTTTTCGTCCGGCAGTTCGATGATGTCGACTTTTGCGTATGCCGAAAGCCGTTTGATGTATTCGTCGATTCCTTGTTTTAAATATTTTTCTTTTAGTTTTCCGATTGCTACGATTGATATATTCACAGGTCATCCCCACTTTAAGAACAAGTTATTCAGATGCATTATCCACAATTGTGGATAAAGGTTGTGTATTTAGTGTCCGATCATTCGTTCCCCACTATATATACTGCAGGCTTATCACACAATTCACAGGTTGTGGATAAACTGTGTGTATGTTCGATTTTTCTGATTTCAGGGGCCAATTCTTCCTCATCCACATACATGTCAATGACGGTTTCAATATGCTCTTCACAAGACTTCATAAAAGTCCCTCCAATATCTGTATCATTGGGCTCTTTTATAAAAAAGCTCCTTATTCAATATACCCTATTTATGCACATGTTAGTAGGTTTTAGCATGACTTCATAATGTTATCCACAAGCTTTTATATTCCTCTGGATAACTCCGGTTTCTCTAAATAAAAAGCACCAGCAAACCTCGCTGATGCTTTAATCTTGTTTTTATACTGCTTCTCTTTTCTCCTGAACAATTAAAGAATGCTGATTCGTGACATGCTGCAAATATGAAACGTTAAGAATGAAAGTCAAAAACCCGTTAACCGGCTTTTTAGACAACCCCATAAACGCTTTTCTAACCTTAAATGCACTAACTAGATTTATCGTCCAAAAAAGGAGAAAAGAGAGCTGCGGGAGAAAGCTGTGTCCGGGGCGCAGCGGGAGAAGCAAAATGCTGTTGCTGTATGGCAGCAACTCTTCTCTTTGAAATGTGATTGAGTAAAAAGTCCAAAAAGGCTCCAAAATTGAAAAGACGCTTAACAGCAGCGTCACTTTAATGGCGACATACGGGAGCTTAATTTGGCATCGTTCTAAATTCTTTCTTCTTGAAAGAAACCAATACGGGATGTATATGCCGGACGTTATGATTGTTAATAACATCGCATATATGGCTTTTATTTTCGGAAATTCTTCTAATTCCTTACTCATGCTGAAACACTCTTCTTTCCTTAAAACTGTTCTTCCAGGTCTTTTTATCCTTGTCATCTATACTTTTCCACTTTCCATATCAAAATGTACTATATTGAATGCAATAAATCAAAATCCATTGCAGTGTCAAATTGGGATTTTCTTAGGTATATAGATTCTTTTTTTTGACCGAAATAAAAAAACTATATCCTTTTACCTGATCCTTACTTCGTGTTTACCCGCAGAAATTCGACAATCAATAGGACATTATTCGTCATATTTTTACCTTTGTAATATGTAATCTGTCATTGCGTAACATAAAGGGGTTCAATCGGATCATTTTGTCTTTTTTTCGTTATGTTCCGCGTCTCTCAACTAGGAATAATGACATACTGTGTTTCATGTGGAACATTGGCCATGAAAAAAGATCAAAGCTTCACAGCTTTGATCTTACAGTCTCTTGCTCATATGCAAATCCGTCGTCTCGAAATTCATTTTTTCATAAAGCCGCTTCGCCTTTTTATTATGGGCGAATACATGTAGGGACAGCTTTTGGACTCCTAATTGCTTTGCCTCTTCTTCTAAGACGGCTAAAGCCTGCTGGCCGATTCCCTGCCCTCGATACGCTTCATAAAGCCCGAAATCGTAAATAAATGCTTCCTTTTGAGGATGGTGCGGGTCAGCGTAGAGCCAAAGCCAGCCTGCGGCATCCTCGCTGTCGTCCATGATTGACCATAGATGATGGTTGTTCGTTTCAATGCCGTTTGGCAAAAGAGCTGCAAATTGCTCTTCTGCTTTCTCCATCGCTTCCGCCACTGTCCATGTGCCCGCTTTTACTTTCTCCATGGCGTAATGCTGGATGGAATGGACCTGGTATGTCTTAAAGTCTTCTTCCGTCATTGGCATTAAACGGATTGCCGGTTTTTTTCTCGGTTTGTTTAAGTCAATTTTAATTTTTGATTTCAACATCAAATTGTGCTTCACTTCCTTGTTTATTGATCATGATGCTTTGCTCAGCCATTCGCTTTTCGGCTCGGAAAGTTTATTGATTCTGTGCTGAATGTAAATGACATTCAAAAGGAACGCAAAAATGGATCCATTCGCAGGTTCTTTGCCTGAGAGCTTGTTTAATGAAGCGGTCACCACCAGTGCGCAGTAAATTAAAACACCTGCGGACAGAATCAAAATCACGCGGTCGAGCAACATATAAAGGCTGTAATGCATGTCAGGAAAAGCGATTTTTGCTGATATTCTAATTGGAATCGAAAATAAATGATAAAATATGATAGCTTTTAACGTGGTGTAGGGAATATCATGATAAGGCAGCAAATCGAAGCTTTTTTTCCTGGATAGAAACCAGTATGGTATGTAAACCCCCAGTGTGATCAGACATAGCACAAAAACGGACACGATACTTCTGCTCTTTACATTAGACAGCGTTTTCAACGCAGTCTGCACATTGTCGTTCATATCATTCCTCCGGACACTCGTTTTCCAAACAAATGAATTGAATGAATTTTTTCATAGCAGCGGCACACCCCCTCAATATATTCTTTTCTCTGCTTTTAGACAATATGACTTAGGTACCAATATGACAAATGTACTATTTTTTAAAAAGGATTGCCTCCTTCTCGATTAGCTGAAAAATGTGTGACAACCGTTTTTATGTCATAAGAATGAAACAAAAAACAAAGAGCCTGATTGGAATTCAGGCTCTCTTGTTTACCGCTGTATACTTTTTTGAAGAGAAATCTGCCAGTGGATGCCGGTGCCAATATGGTGTGTTTTGGCAAAGGATCCTTGATTGAGGGCAATACCCAGGCGGTCTAATGAATTGATATAAACAACCGGCTTACCGACCGGCATATCGGCAAACGACCGTCCAAAAGCCATCGTTTGCTGATAGACTTTGGTGTCCTCGTGTTTGATGACCACTTCCACAGGATCTCCGTATTGAACGTCAAGTGACTTGAACAGTTTACGGCTGATATTTGTCCAAAGGTTTCCAAACCGGATATCTAAAATGTCGATCGTTCCGGTTATCCAATCATTTTCGATATAAGCTTCCATGACCGGAAGTTTGACGATGGAATCTGTTGAAACTTCAGGACCGATCCGGTCGAAGCTGAGAATCCCGGCTGCCAGTCTTGCCCCGGTGTAAGCGTAAATGTCGCGTCCATGGAAAGTATGTGATTCGCCTGATCTCGGAAGCCTGTTTTGCGCTTCATCAAGATAGCGCACTTCGACAATCCCATTCTGCCGGCTGATATGGGTGAGTGTTCCGTTGTCCGGTGTGATGATATATTGATCGGAAGAGGTTCTGACTGCGACGCTGCGGCGTTCCGAACCAACACCTGGATCGACGACAGACACGAAGACAGTGCCTTCAGGCCAATAAGAAACGGACTGCAGCAGCCGATAGGAAGCCTCCCAAATGTGAAAAACGGGAATGTTGTGCGTCAAATCAAAAATCCGGAGTGAACTGTCAACTGAATAAGCCACGCCGTACATCGCATTTACCGCCCCGTCATCAAGGCCAAAATCAGATTGTAATACAAGTGCATGCTGACTCATCCTATCTCCCTTTCCGCCTTGATTTTCGCAGTGAATCTGCCTTTGCCAAAATGTTTAAATCATATCGTACGCGAAATTGAAACGCAATATGATGTTTTGTCCATTTTTTAGAAACTCTCATTTTTATTGAAGCAAAAACTTCGATTTCACACCCTAAAAACCCGATTATTCATCCGGAAAGTCTTATATTCCTCTCTAACTATCCCATTTTTGACTTTTGACGATCATTCCTCAGACTTGGCATAATAAAAAAACAGCCCGGCCGTACCGGCCAGACTGTCTTTATCAGCTTCCCAATTTGGATCGGGACAGCTTTACTTCTGTTGTTCTTTCTTTTCCGCCCCGCAGGTATTTGATTTTCACCTTATCGCCGACGTTTTTGGTGTAAAGCTTTTTACGCAGATCAACGATATCGTAAACGCGGTCACCGTTGAATTCGACGATGACATCAAGCTCTTTCAAACCGGCTCTGCCTGCAGGAGACACCGGCTGAACGCCCATTACAACAACCCCTGATGTTACGTCTTTCGGCAGTTTAAGCGTTTCCTGCCAGTGGTAGCTTGCAATGTCGCCAAGTGATTTCATCTCAATTCCGAAATACGGCCGTCTTACTTCTCCGTACGTTTCCAAATCTTCGATAACCGGAATGGCAAGGTTGGCAGGGATGCTCAGACCGATGCCTTCAACGGCTGATTCAGCGATTTTCATCGAATTAATGCCGATGACTTTTCCATCAATATTAAACAGTCCACCTCCGCTGTTGCCCGGGTTTATGGCAGCATCCGTCTGCAATACTTCGGCATTCCAGTCCGGCTGTCCGTCTCCGTTTGAATCGACCGGAACAGCGCGTTCGGTTCCTGAGATGATTCCTTGTGTAACAGATCCTGAAAACTGCAGGCCGAGCGGGTTTCCAATCGCGATGACGGGCTCGCCTGTCTTCACTTTATCAGAATCTCCGAATTCAGCAGCCGCTTTTATTTTATTGCTGCTGACTTGCAGGACGGCCAGATCCATCAGTTTATCACTGCCGATCAGTTTTGCCGGAATCCGCGTTCCGTCATTCAGACTGACTTCGATTTGGGATGCCCCTTCAATGACATGGTGGTTGGTCACAATGTGGGATGTTTTGCCGTCCTTTTTATAAATAACGCCCGAGCCTGTTCCCGCTTCGCTGTCTCCATCCCATACACCGGTTTTTTGGATGTTGATAACGCCGACAACAGAATCAGAAACCTTAGAGACCACTTGTGTGACTTCATTGTTCACGTTGACGGATACATTGCGGACCGCACCGCCCTGCTGAGCTCCTTGACCTCCGCGCGCTTCAATGACTTGCAGATTGTACGGCAGCCATCCCTGCTGCGAGAGATACGGCAGCGCAAACACTGTTAAAAGAGCGCCGATAACGGCGCCGACCAGGCTTGAAAACAAAAAGCTTCTCCAATTTCTCACCGGCTTTTCCCGAACGAATTTTTCCTCATCATGATTAAACTCCACTATATTCAAATCCTTTCAAGGAACGATATATGTATATAGTGTGGATCATCTGCCCGCAGATTAATCATTCAATCAGTAAAATTTACACCGCTACAAGAGGTGTCGGTTTCTTAGGATCGGTATCATATAAGTCAAACGTTTCTCCCGCTGCAAATCCTTTGGCAGCCAACGTTTGCTGGACGGACATTCTCGCCAGCTCTTTCATGTTGTTGTCCTGGCTTAAATGAGCCAAATAAATTCGCGATGTCTCATCACCGATTACATCAGTCATTGCGAGTGCTGCGTCCTCATTGGATACATGTCCGACGTCGCTTAAGATCCGGCGCTTGATGTTCCACGGATAGCGACCCATTTGCAGCATGCCGACATCATGATTGCTTTCAAAAACAAAAGCGTTTGCCGAGCGGATAATGCCTTTCATTCTGTCGCTGACATAGCCCGTATCCGTAATCAAAGCGAGCTTTCGGCCATTGTAATGAAAAACATAAAACATCGGCTCTGCGGCGTCGTGGGATACGCCAAACGATTCGACATCGAGGGAGCCAAACGATTTGACGGTTTCCATTGGAAACACGAATTTTTGGCCGTTATCCATTTTGCCGATATGCCCTTCCATCGCCTTCCACGTTTTTTCATTGGCGTAAACGGGCAGCTCATATTTTCTTGCCAGCACACCAAGTCCTTTTATATGATCACTGTGCTCATGCGTAACAAAAATGCCGTCAAGCTGATCAAGCTTTCGGTCAATTTGCGCCATCAGCCCTTCCATCGCCTTCCCGCTAAGTCCTGCGTCAACTAAAAAAGCGTGGTCATCGGTTTCCAAATATAAAGCATTACCGGTACTCCCGCTCGCAAGTACGCTAAATTGCAGGCTCATGGTTTCTCACTCCATTATGATTTTTCCTTTTTCTCTTGTGATTGAAGAAGCGCTCCATCCCGTGCATCCACGATAAATTCTTCGTGAATGGTTTTATCGTCCGTTTTGCGCTCCACTTCGATCCGCCAAACGGGCACGAAAATTTGCGCGCTTGCCAGCGGATACTGCGTGAAATAGCCAAGCTCGGCTGATTTAATTTTGCTGTACTTCTTCAAATAATCCGGATAGTACAAAGCTTCAACCGCTCCGACTGCGGAGATCAGACTTTCCGTTTTGACTTCTTTTATATCCTGCAGCATCGACTGCTTATATGAAACAACTTCGTTTTTATTATTCAGGTACAGAACGACTTCGCCCATCTCTGTGTTATCATCGTTTTGCCGATCCTGAAAAATGTAATTTCCATTATAGGTTTGGAAGAAAACGATCTGTTTTCCGGATTTATCGACTTTCCAAAGCTTGTACTTGTTGCCGTCGATAATCTCTTCGTTCACGATTTCCCTTGCTTTTGTCTCCATATCCGCTTTCGGAAGTGCAATGGGTGTTTCAAATTCCATTTCTATTTCCGTCAAAGCGTTCTCTTTTGCGGTATTCATTAACGCCTTCGGCTTTTGCCCTTTTAACGATTTAATCTCGCTTTGCTTAAAGACTCGCTTTTGTGCAGAGATTGAGGAACCTTTTGACGTCTCTTTAGACAAGTTGCCATATGAAATATGGTCTGCTTTCATATCTTCCTGCAGCGTTGATTTTTCTAAAATCGGAAACTGATTGTTGCTGCGCTTATCAAAGTATTGAAAGGCCAAAAAGATATCAAGGATGAGGAAGACGATAATGAAGATTGTTTTTGTTCTATTCCACTCCACTCTCAATGCCCTCCTTCACCGCTGAATCTTTCTTTGATACCGGCTTTATCGTACCGTTTATTTTAATGCACCAAGTCGGTACAAGTTTTACAAGAGGGTCTTGTTCCTCTGATACTGAGACCATTTCATAGGCAGGAAAGATTTGCTCAATCTTATCAAAGTCATACTCTTCATTGTCTTGCAGGAACTGAATCAATTCTTCTCCGCTCATGATTTCTTTATCCTTTTTGCTGACCGGATTAGCGTTTGCGCCCAAGACATATGTTGGGTGTTTATAATCCAATATGTCGTTGTTTGCCCAGCGAAGTTCAATCGCTGTCGTTCCGAAAGGCTGGTTTTGGCTGTTAACGACCGGCAGCTGATCCATAAACAGATTAAAGTTGATCTGCTGATTTTCATTCAAGCCGAAAAATTGATAATCATCCGTCCAGCTTCCCGTGTCGTTTAAATATTTAAAGCTTTTATTGATCAGCTCTCCATTTTGATAAGCAGAACTCGGTTCCAGGTTGCGGTGCTGGAACTTAATCTGCCTGTTGTTCGAGTAGACCTCCAAAAGGCTTGTTCCATCCGTATATACCGGTCGGTTTAAGTTGGTTTCCTGCCGGACGGTTTGCGGATCATCAAATAAAGCTTTTTTAAAACGCGTCGGGCTGATCGTTTCTGTAAAATACTCTTTTTCAGACAGCTTCAGCCTATTAACCGGAAGCAAGACATCTCTGCGGGAATTGATTGCAAAGTCCTCGTAAAGAGGCATCTGCGATTTTTCTTTTTCAATGTCTGCAAGGATGTTGCGGTAATTTGCCGATTCAATCACCGCTTCAACAACCGTCTCTTTGCTGAAGGATACAAAGTAGATTTTTTTCATGCCCCGTCCTTCATTGAAAGGAAGAACGATTCTGTCAAAAGAGTTGTATTCATAAGAGTTGGCGGACCATTTGAAAAGCGGCTGCAGCACATCGATTGGAATATTGTCGCTAAAAACGAGATCCAATTTGGAGTCTTTATTTTTAGCGTACAGCCAGTTTTTGAACTGCTGCCTGTCAAATTTGTCCGAGATATCCTTTAACGATTTGACTTCCCATCGGCTCATGTCGTCCCAGAGCTGAGAATAGAGCGTCGTATCATTCAGCAAATAATGCTGTCCATTCTCATGAATGAACATTTGCTGCGGTTTAACGGCTTCATTTAGCAACTTTGTCTGATTTGTAATCGGCTGTTTATCGCTGACCTGAGCCTGTGAATCTTCCACTTTTTCGTAATTCCCCTGAAATCCCCAAATATTAAAAGTAAAAAGAAGACTGATCAAAACCAAAAGGGACAGTATTATCGTTTTAATTGTTTCACGCTTCATCCCAATCATCCTCTTGTTCTTCTTTATATGGCAGGGTAAATGTGATCGTTGTTCCTTTTCCTTCGATACTGTCGGCCCAAATGTCGCCGCCATGGGCTTGTACCATTTCTTTTGCGATCGCAAGACCAAGCCCCGTACCGCCGAGTCTTCTTGTTCTGGCTTTATCGACACGGTAGAAACGCTCGAAGATCTTCTCCATGTCTTTTCTCGGAATGCCGACACCTTCGTCTTTGACACTGATATAAAGAAGCTCTTCTTCTTCATTTACATCAACAGAGAACGTGATATGGCCTCCTTCAGGGGAATATTTCAATGCATTTGAAATGATATTATCCAGCACTTGCGTAATCTTGTCCGGATCGATTTCAACATACAATTCTCTATCCGGCAGATTGCTGATAAACTCAACATGCTGCTCTTTCGTCATTTCAAAGCGCTCAATAATCAATGAGAAGAAACGGATAAAATGAATCCATTCTTTATTGAATTGGTAGTCCTTGCTGTCAAACTTAGAAAGCTGCAGCAAGTCGTTGACAAGTCTGATCATGCGCTCTGTTTCATTCTGTGTCACATTCAAGAAGCGCGGCGCAATGTTTGGATCCTGCCACGCGCCTTCCGCAAGCGCTTCTAAATAGCTGCGCATTGTGGTGAGCGGCGTTCTGAGTTCGTGGGAGACATTTGCCACAAATTCTCTCCGTTCTTGATCGATCTGCTCTTGTTCTGTGACATCGTAAATAACCGCAATCAACCCATCAATCTTTCCGTGCTCTTTTTGGATGACCGAGAAATTGACGCGAAGCACAGACGTCCGTTCTTCCTGTTCAATTTCAAGAAGGAGCGAGTCCTGCTGTTCAACCAAATCTTCGAACGTGTATTCATCTTCAAGGCCGAGCAGTGAGGTGATCGGCATTTCGAGAGCCGTTTCACGTGAAACATTTAAAAGCTCCAGTGCCGGCGTATTAAGCAAAATAATCGCGCCATTTCGGTTTGTCGCGATAACCCCGTCTGTCATATAGGCAATAACAGAAGATAGTTTTTTTCGTTCGCCTTCTGTCATGGATTGAGCTTCTTTCAGCTCTCTCGTTAAATAATTAAACGTTGTGGCCAGCTGGCCGATTTCGTCGTTTCCGTACTTCCTGACTTTTCTTGAGAAATTTCCTTTCGCCAGTTCAATGGCCTGCTTTCTCATATCTGACAGCGGATGTGTAATCGTTCGCGCGACAAAAATTCCGAGGAATGCAGTGATTCCAAGCGCAATAAAAGTTCCAGACGCTAAAATGGTGTTGATCGTCCGGATTTGATTGTAGACATTATCCATCGATGCCACGACATAAATGGCCCCGATCGTCTCTTGATTCGATTTTTTAATCGGCGTGACTGAAATCCGCACTTTGCTGTCACGCTCCGGGTCGAAAAATTTGTTTTCGTACGGAATACCGACAAGCAGTGTCCTTTTAATAATGCCCTCTGTTGTCTTTTTCCCCGCCACCTCCCGGTTATAAGGATTGGAGGTCGCGATGACTTCATAGCTTTTATCAATCAGACTGACTTCGAGAATTTCGCCTTCCTTGCTGAAATCATTTAGAATCCGCTCTGCGTCTTCTTTCAAGGTAGTCGAGGAAGACGTGCTTCTATCCTTCGTCATTTCCTGTTCCAGATAATACGAGAGGTTGTTCACCCGCTGGTCAAGAGAGTCATTATATGATTTAAGAAGTGACTTCTCCATCTCATTGACAAAGTAGACGCCGATAATCTGCATGGCAACGATAATCAGCAGAACGTATATTAAGGTAAACTTAAAATGAATCGAGCGGAAAAAACTGACTTTATTCATTTCGGTATTAGTCCTGTTCCGGATTTCTCAAATAGTAGCCGACACCGCGCCTTGTGACGATCCAGCTTGGGTGACTCGGATTATCCTCGATTTTTTCGCGAAGGCGTCTGACCGTAACGTCAACTGTCCGGACATCTCCAAAGTAGTCGTATCCCCACACGGTTTGCAGCAGATGCTCACGCGTCATGACCTGCCCGATATGTTTAGCAAGGTAATGCAGCAGTTCGAATTCCCGATGCGTCAGTTCGATTGTCTCGTCTCGTTTTGAAACGACGTAGGCATCCGGAAAAATGACGAGCGATCCGATTTGAATTTCGTTTGAAGACGATTCTTCTTCGGCAGGAGCCGCTGTGTTCTGTCTTCTCAAGTTCGCTTTGACACGCGCGAGCAGTTCGCGAGTGCTGAACGGTTTTGTCACATAGTCGTCAGCTCCCAGTTCAAGACCGATGACTTTATCGATTTCCGAATCCTTTGCTGTCAGCATAATGATGGGCATATCATATTTTTTGCGGACTTCACGGCACACTTCCACACCGTCCTTGTTCGGAAGCATGATGTCGAGCAGAATCATATCAGGGTTGAGATCCTCAACCATCTGAAGCGCTTCATTGCCGTCGTATGCGCAATGGACTTCATAGCCCTCTTTTTTCAGATTAAACTCTAAAATATCAGCAATCGGCTTTTCATCATCTACAACTAGTATCTTTTTTTCCATTATTCGTTCCCCCTGGTTCAGAGTTTGGATACAATACAGCCAGCGGATGGCTGCCTAAGTTTTATATCAAGTACACTGCATGTCTTCATTAAAAAACACTTTCTAGAAAATAGATTTCTTATACATTATAACGTTTATGAAGCAAAAGTTAAAAAAATAGTTCAAAGGAAAACGTTTGGAAATTAAATCCACCTTCTATTTTTCCGCTTTTATCACAACAATTAAATTTTTGTGACTTTTTTTACTGAAAAATGAAACATCTTCCCCTTCAAGACCGTCTATATAGTAACGTCTTCTTCTTCGGCCGGGTTACCGGCCTCCCTTTTTTTCTCCTTTTTATTCCTTCAGCATTTTATTTCCTTGTTTTCAGCTAAAAGAAAACGCATCTGCTTAAAAACAGACGCGCTTTTTAGAGTGGCTCGGGACGGAATCGAACCGCCGACACACGGATTTTCAGTCCGTTGCTCTACCAACTGAGCTACCGAGCCAGGTATGTAACTTTTTTAAAATGGCGGTCCGGACGGGACTCGAACCCGCGACCTCCTGCGTGACAGGCAGGCATTCTAACCAACTGAACTACCGGACCTTGCATATTTACAGTACCTGCTTCGGAGAAGAATCGTGGTCTCCTCCGGAGCAAGCGGGGATTTAGCAATTACGCTAAAGTAAATCAATGACCCGTACGGGATTCGAACCCGTGTTACCGCCGTGAAAGGGCGGTGTCTTAACCGCTTGACCAACGGGCCAGGGAAATGGTGAGCCATGAAGGACTCGAACCTTCGACCCTCTGATTAAAAGTCAGATGCTCTACCAACTGAGCTAATGGCTCAAGATTAAATTACACCCTTAGATTTAATCTGAAATAACGACGCCCACATCTCAGGAAGCTTTTTCGAGATGTCTCTCGATGTGTACGCTGAAGCGAATTCTCCGAAACTTATTCGGACGTGCTCTACCAACTGAGCTAATGGCTCGTTTCGTTGTTTTCGCAACAACGAGATTTATATTATCACAGAACGAACAGAAGTGGCAATATATTTTTTTATTTTTTTCTATTATTTTTTCCCTTCGTGATGATACTCCGCCCCTTCGCGGTTCAGCCAGTGCATGATTCCGTTCGGATGGAATACAGACAGCAGCCGGTCAGCTTCATGAAGCGGCATCCACTTGGCTTCAACAATGTTCTCGTCAAACGTGATGGCATCCGGACGATCGGTGATCCGGGCTCTAAAGACGATGAAATATACATGCTCGCCGCCGATAATCGCTTCATTTATAGCTAATATATCAAGAGGCTGAATTCCATAGCCTGTTTCTTCCTTCATTTCTCTCACCGCGGCTTCTGTTAGCGATTCTCCAGCTTCCACCTTGCCGCCCGGCAGCGTCCACGATTGATTTTTCTTATTTTTCACCATCAGGATGTTTCCGTTCTCTTCCACGAATGAATATACAACATCGACACGTTCCACCCGTTTGCCCTCCTTGTCATTGAAAAACAAAGCCCCTGCGAACTGCAGAGGCTCTTCTGGAATTTAGTTCGGACGATAAACGCTTCTCACCACATTTGTTTGAGAGCGGTCAGGACCGACTGAGAAAATAGAAAGCGGAATGCCTGTCAGCTGAGAAACTCGCTCTAGATAATGGCGGGCATTTTCAGGCAGATCGCTCAAGCTTTTGGCTCCTGTGATATCTTCTGTCCAGCCCGGCATTTCTTCATAGACAGGCTCACATTCAGCGAGCGCTTTTAAGCTTGCCGGGAACTCTTCGAGGATCTCGCCGCGGTATTTGTAAGCGACACAGATTTTCAATGTTTCAATCCCGGTCAATACGTCAATTGAATTTAATGAAAGGTCGGTAATTCCGCTGACGCGGCGGGCATGGCGGACAACCACGCTGTCAAACCAGCCGACGCGGCGCGGGCGCCCTGTAGTTGTTCCGTATTCGCGGCCGACCTCACGGATTTGGTCTCCGATCTCATTGTTCAGCTCTGTCGGGAACGGCCCGTCTCCGACACGCGTTGTGTAAGCTTTCGATACACCAACGACATGCTGGATTTTTGTCGGTCCCACACCTGAGCCGATCGTTACGCCGCCGGCGACAGGGTTTGAAGATGTAACAAACGGATATGTCCCTTGGTCGATATCAAGCATAACCCCTTGCGCTCCTTCGAATAAGACGCGGCGGCCGTCATCAAGCGCGTCGTTTAAGACGACGGATGTGTCGCAGACATATTGTTTGATCTGCTGGCCGTACTCATAGTATTCGTCTAAAATGTCTTCTATTTTAAATCCTTCCGCATCGTACATTTTTTCCAGCAGACGGTTTTTTTCTTCTAAATTGCGGGCGAGCTTTTCTTCAAAGACTTCTCTATCCAGCAGATCGGCGATGCGGATTCCGACACGAGCGGCTTTGTCCATATAAGCCGGGCCGATTCCTTTTTTCGTCGTGCCGATTTTATTGGCCCCTTTCCGCTCTTCTTCGACCGCATCAAGCTTTAAATGATACGGCAGAATGACATGGGCCCTGTTGGAGATTCTCAAGTTGTCCGTGCTGACGTTCCGCTCATGAAGATAAGCCAGCTCCGTCACCAATGCTTTCGGATCAACAACCATTCCGTTGCCGATCACACACGTTTTATCCTTATAAAAAATACCGGATGGAATCAAATGCAGTTTGTACGTTACCCCGTTGAATTTAATTGTATGTCCTGCGTTATTTCCGCCTTGGTACCGTGCGATTACCTCTGCGTTTTCGGAAAGAAAATCGGTGATTTTGCCTTTTCCTTCGTCACCCCACTGCGTACCTACAACAACTACTGAAGACATATCCGTGCACCTCCGTTAACCTTTTCAAACGATATCAATATCAAACACATTCAGTTTATCAGTGTCATCCCGCAAAGTCAATCGGAAATCCGAACATTAATTTTAACACCAAACACATTTGTTCGTTATTATAAAGCAAATTTCATATATTTTCTTTTTAATAGACAGTCTGTAAGTCAAATCTTAAAAATAAGCGTTTTTCTTGGACAAAGACACATAAAAAACCGGCAACACAAATATTCAATAAGTAAGGAGGGAGATGCCGATGGAGACGGTATTAATTTTTGCATCTGTTTTATCGCCGATTATTTTGGCGCTGGTCGAATTGGTGAAGAAGACGTTCAAGGTGCCGAAAAACTTGATTCCGCTCGTTTCACTCTTGATAGGTTTGCTGATCGGGGCCGCAGCATATCCTTTTACAGACCTTGAACTCGTGCTCCGTTTATGGTCCGGAGGACTTGCCGGATTAACCGCAACGGGGTTATTTGAAATCGGTAAAAACCGCAATGCAAGAAAAAAGAAAAATCCCTGAGAGCATGTCTCAGGGATTTAAGCACCAGGCGCAACACCCGCGTCATCAAACCGGCGTTCCAGGTTGACGAACTTATTGTATTCTTTTACAAAAGCGAGTGAGACGGTCCCGACCGGGCCGTTCCTTTGTTTTGCAATAATGATTTCAATGATGTTTTTATTCTCAGATTCTTTGTCATAGTAATCATCGCGGTACAGGAACGCAACGATATCGGCGTCCTGCTCGATACTTCCCGATTCCCGGATGTCCGACATCATCGGACGCTTGTCCTGGCGCTGCTCGACGCCCCGGGAAAGCTGTGAAAGGGCGATGACTGGAACTTCAAGCTCCCTCGCCAGCGCTTTCAGTGCACGGGATATTTCCGACACTTCCTGCTGACGGTTGTCACTTGATCTGCCGCTTCCTTGGATGAGCTGCAGGTAGTCGATTAAAATCATGCCGAGGCCGTTCTCCTGCTTTAACCGTCTGCACTTGGAACGGATTTCGCTGACGCGGATCCCCGGTGTATCATCGATGAAAATACCGCTGTTTGATAAGCTTCCCATCGCCATTGTCAGCTTGCCCCAATCTTCTTCCGTCAGGTTTCCGGTCCGGAGATTCTGGGCGTTGATGTTGCCTTCCGCACAGAGCATCCGCATGACCAGCTGTTCGGCGCCCATCTCAAGGCTGAAGATCGCGACGCTTTCATCGGTTTTAGTCGCCACGTTTTGGGCGATGTTTAAGGCAAAAGCAGTTTTACCGACTGACGGACGGGCGGCTACGATGATCAAATCGTTTCTTTGAAAGCCCGCCGTCATTCGGTCAAGCTCGGTAAAACCTGTCGGGATCCCGGTGATGTCCCCTTTTCTGTTGTGGAGCTGTTCGATATTATCGTAAGTTTGAACGAGCACATCTTTAATATTTTGAAAGGCCCCGGAGTTTTTGCGCTGGGCGACTTCCATAATCGTTTTTTCTGCTTCGCTTAAGAGGTCTTCGACTTCATCCTCCCTTGTATATCCGTCTTGAGCAATCGTCGTTGCCGTACGGATCAAGCGGCGGAGAATCGATTTTTCTTCCACGATTTTCGCATAATACTCTATATTAGCCGCTGTCGGCACAGAATTTGCAATATCCGTCAAATAAGAAATACCGCCAACCTCTTCCAAAAGGTCCGTGTTCGCAAGCTCTGATGTCACCGTCACCAGGTCTACAGGCTCGCCGCGGTCTCCAAGAACAAGCATGGCGTTATATATTTTTTGGTGCGACATTCTGTAAAAATCATCTGGAATCAAGACTTCTGACGCCAAAGTTAAAGCTGATGGTTCTAAAAAAACAGCACCTAACACGGCCTGTTCGGCTTCGATATTTTGCGGCGGCAGCCTGTCATTCAGAAGATCTGTCATGTTAAGCACCGTCCTCCCATTTAAAAATAATCCAACGTCTATTTTACCATTTTTACAGAAAAAAAGTAGACTCGCTTTTTGTAGAAATATTTTCATAGAAAGGGAGAACGACAATGAGGATGTTTGCTCCCCTGATTTATCCGGGAAAACAAATCAATAACATGTTTGGGGAGGTTGTTTTTCATGAAGGTCTATATGGTGACACCAAATGCCGAGACGGACGGATGGTTTTTGAAACTGGAAGATACGGCGCCTGTTGAGCTTTATGACACAAGGACAGAGGCCGTAGAAAAAGGAGAAGAGATGGCGAAAGAGAATCGTCCTGCGAAGCTTGTCATCTATGACCGGCAGGACAACAAAGAAGACGAACGGTCTTATTAAACACCTCGGCCGAGGTGTTTTTTTATTCCACTATTAATCCAGCCGGCTGTTCCAATTGTTTTTCAAAAGCATGCTGACCATCAAATCGGTCGCATGTTGGTACAAATCCCATTCTTCATAGGCCGCAAATTTCATCCGCAGCGTTTGCAGCACATTGCGCATATCTTTGTATTCTTCAAATGTGTAAAGCCCTTTCGCTCTGATCTGCTGTTCATACAATTTCTTTTTCAGCACAGATAATGTCGAATTCAAGACGATCACCTCCTCTTTATTTATATC
This sequence comes from Bacillus paralicheniformis, assembly GCF_001042485.2. Classification (GTDB taxonomy): domain Bacteria; phylum Bacillota; class Bacilli; order Bacillales; family Bacillaceae; genus Bacillus; species Bacillus paralicheniformis. Next base: position 40,131 of record NZ_LBMN02000004.1, on the reverse strand, counting down.
GCTTTTTTCTTTTTCTTCCAACTCACTTGTCATATGATGTTACAATATATATCGGAGTCAATATTCACTGTTGCGTACTCTGTACGCTGGGGTACAATATAAAATGGAGGACTTTATGAAACCTTTACAAATATCTGCCGAAACGGCGCAAAAACTTTCGGAAAGCTTAAATCTTCCTCTTGAACAAATCATGCATATGCCGCAGCATATCCTGCTTGCGAAAATTGCCGAAATTCAGAAGCAAGATCAAAAAAGTAACCTTGGATGATGTTCCGGGTTTCTTTTTCATGTCACTTTTCCACCTGAAAGCAAAGGAGAATACAGCATGCATTACATTGACGCTCGACGCCCCCGTTTGAACAATATCTTATTGATTGCAGGAATCATATTTATCGCTTTTAATTTAAGACCGGCTATTACATCTGTCGGGCCATTGATCAGTTCGATCCGCTCGGATATGGATTTGACGAACGGCATGGCCGGCTTCTTGACGACGCTGCCGCTGTTATCTTTCGCCGTCCTGTCCCCCATCGCCCCTAAGCTCGGACAGAAGCTGGGCAATGAGAGAACCCTCTGGGTCGGATTGGTCATCTTATTGATCGGGATTTTGCTGCGCTCTTACGGAGAAGCTTTCACACTATTTGCGGGAACCGCATTGATCGGAGTCGGCATCGCCATCTCCAATGTGCTCTTGCCCAGCCTGATCAAACATAAATTTCCTGACAAAGCGGGAATTATGACAAGTTACTATACGACAGCCATGTCGATTTTTGCGGCGCTCGCCTCAGGGATCAGCATTCCGCTGTCGCACGGTTTAGCGTGGGGATGGAGCGCATCGCTTATGGTCTGGGCCGGTCTCGCGTTTGTTGCGATTTTGATCTGGGTTCCCCAGCTCCGCTATCATGATACGGGAAACCGTACGGTCAGCTTAAAGACGGACGGCCAAACGGTCTGGCGCTCGAAAATCGCCTGGCAGGTCACATTCTTTATGGGCATACAGTCGTTCTTGTTTTACTGCACGATCGCCTGGCTGCCTGAAATTCTCCGTTCGCATGGGATGAGCATGTCGCTTGCCGGCTGGATGCTGTCGCTGATGCAGTTTGCCAGCCTCCCGTCGACATTTTTGACTCCGGTTCTTGCCGGACGGTTCCGAAACCAAAAAAGCATCGTGCTGGCCCTTGGCATCCTATACTTGGCGGGGATGTCAGGGCTATTGTACGGAGGCAATACAGCGATGCTGACGCTGTGGGTCATTTTAATCGGAATCGGACAAGGATCCAGCATCAGTTTAGCCTTGACTTTAATCGGGCTGAGAAGCGAAAATGCCGATCAAGCAGCGGCATTATCAGGAATGTCGCAATCAGCCGGATATTTGCTGGCAGCGATTGGTCCAAGCTTTGTCGGTTTTCTTTACGATCACATGCACTCATGGAACGGACCGATTTTACTGTTCATCGGTGCGCTGGTCGCTTTAATCGGTGCAGGACTCGGTGCGGGAAGAAATCAATATATTTATGCTAAAGCAGCATAACGAAGCCGGCAGATAAGCCGGCTTTTTTTTGGAACATAACCTGACAACACAGCGGCTAAATGAAGTGTGATGCTGTATGATCAGATTTGACAAAAATAATTCTCTTAATGGTCTAGACAACTAGAGTTGTAATGTTCTATACTGATGATAACGTTTTCAAGAAAGGACTTTTGACTGTGAAAACCAACCCATCCCAACGCTATATGTTTAAACATCTTCATATTTACAGTGAAAATGGAATGATAGAAGACGGATTTCTTCTGACGAACGGGGAAAAAATCGAGGCTTACGGACCAATGACTGATATTCCCGCTTCCGCCGCAACAGCAGAACAACTGACATTTCCGGAGAACTTCAAAGTGCTGCCGGGCATGATTGATGTTCATATTCACGGAGCAAACGGCGCAGATGTCATGGACGGAACAGCCGAGGCTTTGCAAACAATGGCCGAAGCCCTGCCGAAAGAAGGAACGACAAGCTTCCTGGCGACGACGATGACCCAGGATAAAGCCACGATCGAGCATGCGCTGGCAAACGTTCACCGCTATAAGGAAGCAGGCGGCCAGCCCGGGACCGCCGAAGTATTAGGCGTTCACTTAGAAGGCCCTTTTATTTCAGAAAAGCGGTGCGGCGCCCAGCCGCCGGATGATATTATCCCGCCGGATCTTTCGTTATTTAAAGAATGGCAGCGCATCTCCGGGAATAACATTAAATTAGTCACACTTGCGCCAGAGCTGGAAGGGTCTTTGGAACTAATTTCCTTTTTGAAAGAAACAGGTGTCACGGCTTCCGCCGGCCACTCCGACGCCGGACTCAAAGAAATGGCAGACGGGATTAAGGCCGGCATCTCCCATGTCACCCATTTGTTCAACGGCATGCGGGGGCTGCACCATCGCGAGCCGGGGACGGCCGGAAGCGCCCTTCTGCATGATGAACTGAAGGCCGAAGTCATAGCCGACGGCATTCATGTTCACCCTGCGGTCGTCAAGCTGGCATTTCAGCAAAAACAGAAAGAAGGCATCATTTTAATTACGGATGCCATGCGCGCAAAATGCTTAAAAAATGGAACCTATACATTAGGCGGACAGGAGGTGTTCGTGAAAGGCGAAAAAGCCGTCTTAGAGGATGGTACGCTTGCCGGCAGCATCTTGAAGATGAACCAGGCTGCTCTGAACATGATGGATTTTACAGGATGTTCACTCGAAGATATCGTGTACATGACAGCGGTCAATCCCGCCAAGCAGCTTCATGTGTTTGACCGAAAAGGCAGCATACGAAGCGGGAAAGATGCCGATTTGATCATTTTAAATGAAAAAAATGAAGTTGTGATGACGCTTTGCAAAGGCGTGATTGCTTTCAGCAAAAGGGAGGTTTCACCATGAAAATCATTGAAGCTAAAGATTATCAGGACATGAGCCAAACGGCCGCCCGACTCATCATCGAGAAAGTAAACCGCTTATCTGCGCCTGTTCTCGGCCTTGCAACCGGAGGAACGCCTCTCGGCACATATCAGGTTTTAAGGGAAGACCATGCGCATAACAAAACGACTTACAAGCACGTCTATACCGTTAACTTAGACGAGTATGTCGGCGTTTCTCCGGATTATGAAAACAGCTATACATTCTATATGAAAAAACAGCTTTTCGATCACATTGACATTCCGCTCAGCCATACCCATCTTCCGGACGGAATGGCTTGTGACCTGGACGCTGAATGCAGCCGCTATGAAGCGCTGATCGAGCGGCTTGGAGGCATTGATCTCCAAGTGCTCGGCCTCGGCTTGAACGGCCACATCGGATTTAACGAACCGGGCACCCCATTTTCATCGAAAACGCATACAGTCGAACTGACACAATCAACGAAAGAAGCCAATGCCCGTTATTTTGATTCTTATGACGCCGTCCCGTCGCAAGCCATAACGATGGGCATTTCCACGATCATGAAAAGCAAGCAGATCCTGCTGCTCGTTTCAGGAGAGAAAAAAGCGGGCATCCTGGCGAAGCTTCTCAGTGAAGAACCAAATGAAGACACGCCCGCTTCTGTCTTAAAAACACACCAGAACGTCGTTATCATAGCGGACAGCGATGCTTTATCAATCGTGAAAGAAAGGGGTATGGCCTTTTGATCAAAAAAGATTCCCACATTCCGATTTACTATCAGATTGAGACCGAGATTAAAAAGCTTGCCGAAACAAAAGATTTGAAGCCCGGCGACCTCATTCCTTCTGAAAGAGAGTTTGCAGAAAAATATGAGGTAAGCAGGATGACCGTCCGGCAGGCAGTCAACAATCTCGTCAATGAAGGCATCCTCGTCCGACAGCGGGGAAAAGGAACATTTATTGCCGAGCCTAAAATTGAGCAGCCTCTCAAAGGATTGACAAGCTTTTCCGAGGACATGAAATCAAGAGGCATGAGACCCGGCACAAAAATGCTCGGCTTCGGCGTCATTCCGTGTGACCAGAGCACAGCGCGCAAACTGGAGATACATGAAGGGGCTTCCGTCTATGAAGTCAAACGAATCCGTCTCGCCGATGACATCCCGATGGCTTATGAAATCTCCTATTTGCCCGCCGACCTTATCAACGGCCTGACAGAAGACATTATGAGCGCATCTTTGTATGACTATGTCGAACATACGCTCTCCCTTACGATTGACCGAGCCGCACAAACACTCGAGCCGGCGATTGCCTCTCCGGCAGAGAGCGAGCCCCTCGACATCGAGGAAGGCGCACCCGTCCTGCTCATCGAACGTTTGAGCTATTTGGACGACGGCAGACCGTTTGAAGTAGTCAAATCCGTTTACAGAGGCGACCGCTATAAATTCGTCATCGATATGAAGAGGGAAGAACAATGAAGAAGACAGAGGACACGAACGACAAAAGCAAAGCACTTGATGAAATGAATGCTTTAGATATCGTCACCTTGATGAATGAGGAAGACTATACAGTCCCTCGCGCCATTACGCCCTGCCTTCCCCTGATCGCTGAGGCGGCGGATACGATTGTCAGCCGTTTTAAGCAAGGCGGAAGAGTGTTTACAGCTGGCGCCGGCACAAGCGGCAGAATCGCAGTCCTTGATGCCGCAGAACTCTCGCCGACATTCTCTATTGACGAAAGCCGTTGGACCGGCCTGATCGCCGGCGGATATGACGCGATGTGGACGCCTCTTGAAGAAAATGAAGATGACCATGAAAAAATCGTCGCCGAACTGAAAGCGCAATCATTCTCGGAAGATGACGTCTTAATCGGCGTCACAGCGAGCGGCTCGACACCTTATGTCCTTGGCGCATTATCCTATGCCAAACAGCTCGGAGCCGCGTCTGTTTCGATCAGCTGCAACGCGGATACAGAAGCGGGCAAATTAAGCGATATCGCGATTGAGGTGCAAACAGGACCGGAAATTATCCGCGGTTCAACGCGGCTGAAAGCAGGAACCGCTCAGAAGATGATCTTGAACATGCTGTCAACAGCTGCAATGGCGAGGCTTGGCCGCGTCTACCAAAACGAGATGGTGAATATGAGGCTGCTCAATCAAAAATTGGCCGGGCGAGCTGTCACCATTCTGATGAATACCACCGGATTATCACAGAATGAGGCCCAGCAAGCTTTAAAAGAAAGCGGCAATGACATCAAGGCAGCGATCTTTATGGTGTTGACAAACGGAACACTTGAAGATGCCCGCCGCTGTTTATCCCATGAAAATGGACATTTGAAAAAAGCGATTCAATATTACCGAAAGGGGTTTTAACTATGTTGGGATTTCTTCAAAATATCGGCCGCGCGCTCATGCTGCCGATTGCCGTTCTTCCTGCTGCGGGCCTCCTGCTCGCCTTGGGAAGAGAAGACCTGTTAAACATTCCGTTTATCGCCGCTTCAGGACAATCGATTCTTGACCAACTGCCGATCATCTTTGCGATAGGCGTTGCAATCGGTTTGTCAAAGGATGGCCACGGGGCCGCCGCACTATCCGGAGCCATCGGTTATTTTGTCCTGACAGGCGGCTTAGCAGCCATCAATGAGAACCTGAACATGGGCGTTCTCGGCGGAATTATTTCAGGTGTAGTCGCCGCCGTCATGTATAACCGCTTTAAAGATGCAAAACTGCCTGACTGGCTCGGGTTTTTCGGCGGAAAACGAAGCGTTCCGATTATGACTGCCTTCTGTTCCATTATTCTTGCAGGGATTTTCGGCTTCGTCTGGATTTACGCACAGCAGGCCATTGACGCCATTGGCGGCTGGATTATCCATGCTGGGGCATTGGGAGTCGGCATATTCGGTCTTTTAAACAGACTGCTCCTGCCGCTCGGCCTTCATCACATTTTAAACAATATGGTTTGGATGGTCTTTGGAGAATTTGCAGGCAAAACGGGTGACATGAACCGGTTCTTTGCCGGAGATCCAAGCGCCGGCGCATTTATGACAGGGTTCTTCCCGATCATGATGTTCGGTCTTCCTGCGGCATGTCTGGCAATGATCGCGGCCGCGAAAAAGCATCGCCGCAAAGCAACGGCCGGATTGCTGATCGGATTGGCGTTCACATCATTTTTAACAGGTATCACGGAGCCGATTGAGTTCACATTCATGTTTTTATCGCCGCTTCTCTTCGGTATTCACGCCTTGTTAACCGCAAGCGCCATGACCGTGACCAATATGCTCGGTATCCACCACGGCTTTACCTTTTCAGCCGGGACGATCGACTACCTTTTAAACTTTGGAATCGCCACAAAGCCGCTGCTTTTGCTGCCGCTCGGTCTTGTATACGGCATTATTTATTTCATCATCTTTTATTTCCTGATTACGAAGCTCAATTTGAAAACGCCTGGACGAGAGGAGGACGATGACCAGGAAAACACACCTGTCAGCCCTGACACAGGATCGTCCAAATACGATACCCTTGCGGACAAATACATCGAAGCGCTTGGAGGAAAAGAAAACATCGAGACGCTGAACAATTGTGTAACCCGCCTCCGTCTCAAGGTCCGCGATGCTTCCAAACTGGATGAAAGCACGATGAAAGCCATGGGAGCAAAAGGATTCGTGAAGCTTAATCAGCACGATGTACAGGTGATCATCGGTACAGACGTTGAATTCTTGGCCAATGAAATGAGAAAACGCACTGAATAAAAGATAAGCCCCTTCTGCACTTTGCATGAAGGGGCTTTGTTATTTTATGATTGCTCTTTCACGTGAACTTTCAGTGTTGCTTGTACTTCTGGATGGAGTTTCACGGGAACATTTGTATATCCCAATGAGCGAATCGCATCGTTTAATTCGATTTTACGTTTGTCGATTTTTAACTGGTGGCTTTTTTGCAGCGCGTCCGCGATTTGTTTGCTTGTCACGGAGCCGAATAGACGGCCGCCTTCTCCGGACTTGGCTGAAAGTTCCACCGTGATGTCCTCAAGTTGTTTTTTCAGCTCTTTCGCATGTTTCAGTTCTTCAGCCGCTTCTTTCTTCTCTTTTTTCTTCTGGCCTTCAAGCGCGCTGATATTGGATGATGTCGCTTCAACAGCCAGCCCTTTTTTGATCAAAAAGTTGTGCGCGTATCCATCCGCTACATTTTTTACTTCGCCTTTTTTCCCTTTGCCTTTAACATCCTGTAAGAAAATTACCTTCATTTCTGAATGCCTCCTTCGAAATACTCGTCAATCGCTTCTTTCAGTCGGCGGAGCGTTTCTTCAACCGTGATATCGGTCAGCTGTGTCGCGGCATTGGTTAAATGACCGCCGCCCTCGAGCGCTTCCATGATGATTTGAACATTCACTTCGCCGAGCGACCTCGCACTGATGCATACCGTATTCTCGTCTCTTCTCGCCACAGCAAATGACGCTTCGACATCACTCATGGACAGAAGAGAATCCGCGGCTTGCGCAATGATAACCTGGTCAAAATATTCGTCCGCCTCATCGTCCGGCAGCGATGCGATGGCGATGCCGTTTTGATAGAAAACGGTATGCTGAATCAGCTTCGCCCTTTTAATATAATGATCGGCTGTTTCTTTTAAAAACTTTTGCACCAATACGGTGTCAGCGCCTTTTGCGCGCAAATATGACGCCGCATCGAACGTACGGGAACCGGTGCGCAGCGAGAAGCTCTTCGTATCGACAATAATCCCGGCCAAAAGGGCTGTTGCTTCGATCATGTTAATTTTTAAGCGCTTCGGCTGGTACTCGAGCAGCTCTGTCACAAGCTCCGCTGTAGATGAAGCGTACGGCTCCATATAGACGAGCAGCGGGTCTTTAATAAACTCTTCCCCTCTTCTATGATGATCGATAACGACGATATTTTCAATTTTATTGACCAGCCTTTCTTCAATGACAAAGGAAGGCTTATGTGTATCAACGATCACGAGCAGCGTGTCGTCTTTCGCAATCTCAAGCGCCTCTTCCGGCGTAATAAACCTGGACCACAGTTCTTCGTATTTTTTAATTTCCCCGATCAGTCTTTGAACGCTTGAACCGATCTGATTGGAGTCGATCACGACAAAACCGTCTTTGCCGTTTGCTTGTGCGACCTTCAAAATCCCGATGGCTGATCCAATCGAATCCATATCGGGAAACTTATGACCCATGATAATCACATTGCTGCTTTCAGAGACAATCTCCTTGAGAGCGTGTGAAATGACCCGGGCTCTGACGCGCGTCCGTTTTTCCATCGGATTCGTCTTGCCGCCGTAAAACTTCACTTTCCCGTTCGGCTGCTTGATTGCCACCTGATCTCCTCCGCGTCCCAGCGCCAGGTCAAGGCTGGATTGCGCCAAGTCGCCAAGCTCTTTCAATGATGCAACAGATGCACCGATTCCGATGCTTAACGTCAAGGAGATCGTATGAACGGATGTCTTCTCCCGAACTTCATCAAGGATCGAAAACTTCGATGCTTCAAGCTCGCTTAATATGTGTTCGTTTAATACACCGATAAACCGCTCAGAGGAAACACGTTTTAAGAAAATGCCGTACTCTTGGGCCCACTGGTTCAAAAGCGATGTCACTTCACTGTTTATCGAGCTTCTTGTCTGGTCATCAAGCCCTTGTGTCACATCGTCGTAATTATCGAGAAAGATGTAGGCAAGGACCGTTCTTTCATTTTCGTATTGTCTCTCAATCTGCGTCTGCTCTGTGACATCGAAGAAATAAAGCAGCTTTTCTTCCCGTTTGATAACCACATTAAATTTCCGCTCATTCAGCGTAATCGTTTCTGTGTCCACTTCCTGCTTAATCAAAGGGACGACAGATTCACAAGTATCATAAAGCGACCGGCCGACGAGCGTATTTTCATTAAAGCATGACGCCATAAAAGGATTGGCCCACTCGATATAGTACTGATCGTTAAACAGCATGATCCCGATCGGCATTTCGAGCAGCGCCTCTTCCCCGACTTTTTTCAGACGGTAAGACAGCGTCGATATATAATCGTCCAGCTCTTTTCTGATTTGGGAGTCCGCCCGTCTCAAAAAGTACAATATGACACCCAGAATCAGAACGCCGGCCGCTCCTGCCACCCAATTAAAATAAATGTTGATGAGGACAGAAATGATTGTGACGACGATTAAAGAATATATGGGGTATCGAAATAACGGTTTTTCATAAAAACTTGGCACTCAAATCAACTCCTCACCATTGGAGAACATCGTGGCTACGATTTTTTTACTCTTTCTCTCAAGTTAAAGCCTATGTCAATTATACCTAAGATGCGAACAAGGTACATCAGGGGCGAAAACAACCCGATAATTAAAAAAAGAACCGGCAGGACAGTTGGCAGTTTCTTGGCATGGCAAAAGTAAAACACAAATGAAAACCCTTGAATGATCAAGACAAAGCCCATGATGAGACTCGCATTTAGCAGAATGGAGTAATATATGCTGCCCTCTTCAACGGGAGCCAGCGACAGAAGAATCGTCAATAAATAGATCCAAATCATGCTTTGCGGAAGCCTCATATCCCTGAACGGTTTCAAAGACGGTATTTGGATGATGCGCCGAAGCACCGGCTTGGCGAGCAGGTGATTCAAAAACGCGGTGATTCCGGAAAATATCACAATGGCTGTCGGATATAAATATTGCGCCTGTTTGAATTGTTCATTCAGCAATTCGATCTGTTTAGCCGCTTCTTTATCATTTCCAAACTGTTTGATACTTGATTCAAAGGTTTTGATTGTTTCATTATATGCTTGATTGGCCGTCTCTATTAAGTTTAACCCGAGAAACTGAATGCTGATGAAAAGCAGCAGCACGATCGAAATCATGTATGTAACAGCTGATGCAGCAATCGCTTGGGCTGGCTCTTTTCTTCTGTAGAAAAAGCCCATGATCACACCCGCAGCACTTACTGGAATAGCAAACATCAGCCCGCCTAAGGAACCGGCAATCAACGAAACGGGTAAACTGACCAACCCTACCGAAATCCCGGGCTTTGGACCGTGCCTGATTGTTTGAACCATGGCAGGCAGCGGCAGCGTCAATAAAAGAATGGTTCCGATAAAAGGCATATAGAGGCTGATCATCAGCAAAACGGCAAAAATACTGACCATGATAGCGCCTTCTACTAAAGCTCTTGTTTGTTTCACTTGTTCACCTCGTATGTTTAAATGTCATGAATCAAAAAGAGCAGCATAGACGACTGCTCTTTTCTAACGCCGAAAATTTCATTTTCAAATAAAGACGATGAGATGAGCAGGTCTCGGCCTTCTCTCATTGTTTCTTTATTCTAACATAAGGTCAAATCGCAAGTAAAACGATCATAAGGCTTGAGAAAACGAGTAAATGTTCCATGTGAAACACTGTCAGTCGAGAAACCCCGACTTCTCTTTATTTTTCTTTCTCGCTTTTCTGATCAACAACAATATAATCAAAATTGCGATCAGAAGCGTCACGCGAAGCCCGCCACTCAAGAATAGAAAAAAGTCCTTCAACACATCCAACACATTGATCACCTCTCATTGTTGTCACTTAGATGCAAAAATCCCGTATTATTTGATTTCCCCTTTCCAAAACGGTCTAAAACGTCCCTCCGATTCTTCTATTAACCTTTTGACGGCAATGGGCATATGCTGACTAAGAAAAAGCAATAAAGGAGAATCTGCATGACAACAAAAACATTGGCTTGGCATGAAACGATGGAGTTGCATGAACTGATCGCGGCCCAGTTTGTCGGATTGGTCAAGATCAAAAAAAGCATAAAAAAAATCAGCGATCCTCAGTTAAGACAGCTTTACAGTGTTTCAGCGAAGGCATTGGAGCAAAATTTAAGGGAGCTTCTTCCCTTTTTGCCAAAAGCCCCGGCATTTCATCGGGAGGAAGAACGGGCCGACCTGTATTTTGATGCGGGTGATCTGTTGGTATTGGCGAAAACGACCGTTCGAAACTATGCGATTGCGATCACGGAAACGGCGACGCCTGAACTCAGGAGAGTGTTTGTTAAACAAATCAATGCGGCTATTAAATTGCATGAGCAAATTTTTTATTTTATGTACCAAAAAGGCTTATATCCCGCCTATAATCTCGTTGACCTGCTAAAAGGCGACGCCATGCACGCGCAAAAAGCGATATCGATGAGATAAAAAAGCCAGCAAGGATAGGATCCTTTCTGGCTCTGTTTTAGGCTATTTTACAATTAAAACCGGACACTTCACTCTTTTCGCCACTTTATGGCTGACACTTCCCAGCACCATTTCCTGCAAAGTGTTCAGCCCCCTGCTTCCGATAATCACGATATCAACATCATGATGGTTGGCGTACGATACTATCGTCGGGCCCGGCTCCCCGTGCTGCATCGTCATTTGATAGGGAACGGCCGATTGTTTTAATTTATTTTCTATCGACAGCAGCCTGCTGCGCCGTTCACGTTCGAGTTCTGCACGGTTTTCGCTATGCAGAACTTCATGTTTTGCTTTCGCATAATCCAATACATAAATAACGTCAACGACCGCCTGCTTTGACATGGAAGCCAAATGAATCGCATGATCGGCCGCTCTTTCAGAATGCTTTGAGCCGTCAGCAGCCAGCAATATATTTCTATACACCCTTCATCACCCGTTTCTTAGTGATTTGACACTGAACGATGAGGCTGATCATAAGTTGCCAGTTTTTCGACCAGCTTCCAGCTGGACTCATTTAAACCAATCAAGTCAACGTCTATTCCCTGATCTTTCATTTTCAAAACGACTTTATCGATAGCCGCCACAGCGGAATCATCCCATATATGGGCCTCTGAAAAATCAAGAATGACCTTTTTCGTTTGCTCATCCGTTTTAAAAGACTTTACGAAATCTTGAACAGATGCAAAGAAAACTTGTCCTTTGATGATGTACTTGATCGCATGTTCTTCTGACGTTTCTTCAATCTTCAATTTAGAAATTTTCGCCACGAAGAAGATCGCGCTCAAAATAACACCGGCGAAAACCCCTTTTGATAAATCGTGGGTCGCCACAACGGTAATAACGGTCACAAGCATGACAATGGAATCCGTTAGCGGCACCTTTCTTAACATGCTGAACGAAGACCAGTCAAACGTACCGATCGATACCATAATCATCACACCGGCTAAGGCCGCCATCGGAATCTGTACGACCCAGTCGCCCAGCACCATGATCAAAAACATTAAGAAAACGCCGGCAACCAAAGTGGACAAGCGGCCTCTTCCTCCTGATTTCACATTGATCACAGACTGGCCGATCATCGCGCATCCCGCCATGCCTCCGAAAAACCCGGCGACAATGTTGGCGATGCCCTGTCCGCGGCTTTCCTTGTTTTTATCGCTTTCCGTATCCGTCATATCATCAACAATAGAAGAGGTTAATAATGACTCAAGCAAGCCGACGATGGAAAGCGCAAATGCTGTTGGAAAAATAATGGCCAACGTCTCAAAATTGAAAGGAATATTGGGGATCATAAAAGCAGGCAATGATTGCTTTATTTCTCCCAAATCACCGACAGTGCGCAAATCAAAATGGCCAAAAATAGCAAATGCAGTCATCGCAATAATAGCAACAAGTGCAGATGGAACGGCTTTTGTAAAGCGGGGAAGAACATAGATAATCAACAACGTAATCCCGACCACAACATACGTCATATTCGAAACTCCAACAAAATGAGGAACCTGCGCCATAAAGATTAAAATGGCGAGCGCATTTACGAAACCTACCATAACCGACCGCGGAATAAATTTCATAAAGCGCGCAATCTTCAGCACCCCAAATATCAATTGGATGATTCCCGTTAAAATCGTAGCAGCAAATAAATAATCAAGCCCGTGATCCCTGACCAAAGATCCCATCAAAAGAGCCATCGCCCCGGTCGCGGCTGATATCATCGCCGGACGGCCGCCCGTAAAGGAAATGACAACAGCAATACAAAAAGATGCGTACAAACCGACCATCGGGTCTACACCCGCAATGATGGAAAACGCTATGGCTTCAGGAATGAGAGCAAGCGCTACGACGATACCCGAAAGGATATCCCCCCGTACATTAGAAAACCATTCGCTATTTAATTGTTTAACATTCAAAGATTCAACACCTCGTTCGTAATCATTTGCTTCTAACTCTCATAGAAGCCATCTGTTTTTAACATGTTTCACTTTAGCAGACCTGTATCAAAATGTCTATATGGTTTTTTTTCCGCGGCCGTTTACTCCCCGCAATCCCGTGGAAATGAACACGAAGAAATTAAGAATGTAATTTTGAAAAGAGTCCAATCTAATCATTAGAGGAGGTTTCAATATGGCGCAAGAGCTGGAAAAACGACCGGGGCATACAAGATGGTATATTTCTTCTTTATTAAGCAGCATGATCATTTTAAATTACTTTGACCGTGTTGCTATTTCAGTCGCGGCTCCTGCGATACAGGATTCCTTTCAATTGACGGCAACCCAATTAGGCATTGTCTTTTCTATCTATACCTATTCATACACGCTGATGCAGATTCCGGTCGGGAGTCTCTTGGACAAGTACGGCGTTGCCTGGGTAACAAGGGTCGGAATGACCGTATGGAGTTTTCTAACCATTATATTGGCTTTTTTACAGGGGAAATTGCTTCTTTATATTGTCAGATTTTTAATCGGGCTGACGAGTGCTTCAGCATTTCCTGCCGCTTCCAAAGCCACGGCCTTATGGTTTCCGCAAAATGAGCGCGGTCTTGCCAATTCCCTGTTCGACTCAGCGGCCAAGTTCGCAAATGTCATCGGTGCGCCTCTCGTTGCCTTTTTAGTCACGACATTTGACTGGCGAGCCGCTTTTTTAACGATTGGAATCATCAATGTACTATTTACCGTATTTTTCTGGATGTACTATGAACAACCCGATCGGCACAAACGAATCTCAAAAGAGGAGCTCCATTACATTCAAAAGCATAATGCCGTATCAGAGGAAGACATCTCGGAACGGACGCTCATTGCTTTAAAAGCAATGCTTGCAAACCGCAAAGCATGGGGGCTGATGATCGGATTCACGGGTTATGGCTATACATTCAACCTGCTCTTAACCTGGCTCCCGACTTTCTTTAAAGAAACATACGGAATGGATATTATGTCATCGGGGCTGTTTACTGCGGTTCCCTGGCTGATATCGACGATTTCCGGAATCGTTGTGGGCGGATGGCTCGTCGATTTTTTAATTCAAAAGGGGCATTCGAATACAAAAGTATACCAGACCATCATCGCAATCGGCATGAGCCTTGGATTTGCCTTTTTGGGAGCTGTCTTCACGCACAACATCACGATCGCGATCATCTGCATTTCCGTCGGCTTAGCCGGAATATCTGCGACTGCGCCCGTTGGCTGGTCGATATCAGCTGATATTGCACCGGCTGGTTCCATCTCTCTGCTTAGCTCAATGGTCAATTTGGCAAATAACTTATTCGGAGGGATTATCGCGGTTTCTTTAACGGGTTATCTGGTCGATGTGACCGGTTCATTTACGCTCAGCTTTCTAGTAGCCGGGTTTGTTTTACTGCTTGGACTCGTGTTCTACCTTGCAGTCCTCGGCGACATCAAACGGATACAGATTGACAAGCAGGAAACCTGAATGCTGCAGGAAACGACCCGGTTTTTGATGAATAAAAAAAGAACAAGACCGTATTGGGTCTTGTTCCTTTTATCGGCTTACTCGCCTGCTACGTATGGAAGTAAAGCCATTTGACGAGCGCGTTTGATTGCAACAGTCAATTTACGTTGGTATTTCGCGCTTGTTCCTGTTACACGGCGTGGTAAGATTTTACCGCGCTCAGAGATAAATTTTCTAAGAAGATCTACATCTTTGTAGTCGATGTGCGTAATGCCGTTAGAAGTGAAATAACACACTTTACGGCGTTTCGCACGACCGCCTCTGCGTCCTCCTGCCATCGTTATTTCCCTCCTTTCTATTCTGGTTTTGTTTTATTCGTCCGTCATCCATTAAAATGGCAAGTCGTCATCAGAGATGTCAATCGGCTTTCCATCGTTTGCGAATGGATCGTCATTGAAGCTGTTGCCTTGATTGCGATTCTGATTGTTTTGACTGCCGCCGAATGGAGCCGGTTCATTCTGTCCGCCGCCAAAGTGTTGGCCTCCCTGGCCTCCGCTGTAACCGCCTGAACCAGAACCGCCGCCTTTAGGCTCCAGAAATTGAACACTTTCAGCTTGAACTTCCGTAACGTATACACGCTGTCCTTGCTGATTTTCATAGCTGCGCGTTTGCAAACGTCCATCTACACCCGCAAGACTTCCCTTTTTAAGGAAATTCGCAACGTTTTCGGCTTGTCTTCTCCAGACAACACAGTTGATGAAATCAGCTTCACGTTCACCCTGCTGATTCGTAAACGTACGATTGACAGCAAGCGTAAAGGTGGCAACAGCTGCACCGCTTGGAGTATAACGAAGCTCTGGGTCCTTTGTCAGTCTGCCGACTAAAACAACTCGGTTAAGCATATTGAGAGACCATCCTTTTGCTTTAGAGTATATAATTCAATTCTGTTTATTCTTCTTCTTTAACCACGATGTGGCGAATGATGTCATCACTGATTTTAGCTAAACGGTCAAATTCTTGAACTGCTTCAGCTCCAGCTTGAACGTTTAAGATTTGGTAGAATCCGTCGCGGAAATCGTTGATTTCGTACGCAAGACGGCGTTTTCCCCAATCTTTTGTTTCAGTGACCTCCGCACCGTTAGTTGTTAAAATGTTGTTAAAACGCTCAACAACAGCCTTTTTAGACTCTTCATCAACGTCTGGGCGGATGATGTACATGATTTCGTACTTTCTCATTTGTATTTGCACCTCCTTTTGGACTAAGCGGCCCATTATATTGGGCAAGGAGCAATAATCCTATTACTCACAATTTTATATTATATCAAAGCTCTTGTCCTATTTCAACCGCGTTATACATTAAAACGGAAATGAATGACATCGCCGTCTTTCACAATGTATTCTTTCCCTTCAAGGCGGACTTTTCCGGCCTCTTTTGCTGAGGCCATGCTTCCCGCCTCCAGCAGATCGTCGTAAGCAACCGTTTCCGCACGGATAAATCCGCGTTCAAAGTCTGTATGGATGATGCCCGCACATTCAGGGGCTTTCATTCCTTTTTTAAATGTCCAGGCTCTGACTTCCTGTTCTCCCGCTGTAAAATAAGTGGCTAGTCCAAGGAGGGAGTAAGACGCTTTAATCAGCTGATCCAGACCGGATTCTTCGATGCCGAGTTCTTCAAGGAACATCGCCTTCTCTTCGCCTTCAAGCTCTGCGATTTCGGACTCAATTTTGGCGCAGACGACGATGACTTCCGCGTTTTCAGCAGCAGCAAATTCCCGGACCTTCTGGACGTACTCGTTTCCTGAAGGATCAGCCACTTCATCCTCGCTGACATTCGCTACATATAAGACAGGTTTTGTCGTCAGCAGATGAAGCTGCTTCAACACCTTTTGCTGCTCTTCCGAGAACTCGACAGAACGGGCCGGCTTTTCCTCTTCAAATGCCTCTTTTAACTTTGTCAAAATCTCAAATTCAAACACGGCTTCTTTGTCTTTTTGCTTGGCCATCTTTCCGACCCGGCCGATCCGCTTCTCAACGGTTTCAAGGTCAGCCAGTATCAGCTCAAGGTTGATCGTCTCGATATCCGAAATCGGGTCTACTTTCCCGGACACGTGCGTGATATTGTCGTCGGCAAAACAGCGGACAACATGGCAGATTGCGTCCACTTGGCGGATGTGGGACAGGAACTTGTTTCCGAGCCCTTCTCCTTTTGATGCTCCTTTTACAATGCCGGCGATATCGGTGAATTCAAATGCGGTAGGGACCGTCTTCTTCGGATTGACGAGTTCTGTCAGCTTTTGCAGACGCTCATCAGGAACCTCTACGATTCCGACGTTTGGATCAATCGTACAAAACGGGTAGTTGGCCGATTCTGCCCCGGCCTGAGTAATTGCATTAAATAAGGTTGATTTCCCAACGTTAGGCAAACCAACAATCCCAGCTGTTAAAGCCATTGTTTCATCTCCTCTATAATGAACATCCATGTGTAGTCGTAAATGTTAAACCTGCAACAATTATAAGGATGATTACAGTAAAAGACAAGCTGACAAAACTTGCTTTTCACTCATACAAACTAGGTGAAAATTCATTTTTCGTTGAGATCGAAAAAAAAAGCATGAGGGGGGTCCGCTAAGATTAAGATTCGGACTCCTCATGCTTAACTAATATCTTTTTCAGCTTTCTTTGAAACTCTTTACGCGGGATCATGACACTGTGTGAACAGCCTTCGCACTTAATCCGGATATCCATTCCCATCCGAATGATCTTCCAGCGGTTCGTCCCGCAAGGATGCGGCTTTTTCATTTCGACCACGTCATTCAGGCCAAATTCTTTATCGGCCAACATCTTTCACCTCTTTGCTTCCTTGTTGTGATCTTATTGTACAAAAAACTACAGCGAAAGAGCAATTCTTCATAACCATAAATATATTTATTTCCATTTACTTAAAATTGGATAAAGTAAAATATTTACCAATAAATACAAATTTAATAACCCGTAAATTGGATATAAAAAAGCGATTAAATTTGAAAAGCCGATTGATGTAAAAGGCACCATGATCGACAGGAGCAGGAGGACGATTACCCATCTCGGCCAGTTCACAAGTGACAGAAAGCGGCTGGACAGCCCGAGAATGCTTGAGATCGTCGTTGTGTAGATCGCGACGCAAAGAACAGCCGTCATAAAAATAAAAATCGGAAAAGGCGCGCCCTCCAAAACCGCGAATAAAGGAATTTCATAATGGGCCAGTTCACCGGCAAGCTCTACAAGGGTCTCATTGTACATGTATGAAATAGCGCCAAACACCAGGCCGCTTAATATGCTGGCAATCTTCGCTTCTCCGACTCCCTTCATCTCTTTGCCGACCGCAGACAATACAGCGACAACAGATAATATGTTCAGCGAAGTGAATGCGATCCCGGCAGGCCAGTTGTATTGATGAGTCAAATTGAGCAGCCACGGCTGATGATGAGCGGTTTGAAAAGAAATCAGCGCATACAACAGCCCAGCCACCAAAATCGGGATTAAGTAGCTGTTAACGGACAATATGCCATTAAGCCCCCAGAAAAACAACAACCCTGTGCATAAACAAAATAAGATGACGCCCGTCCAAAACGGGATATGGAAGATTTGCAGCGTTACCCCGCCTCCTGCAATCATCACAATCGTCGTCGTAAACAAATACAGGATAATCAACACATCGTATACTTTAGCCAGCAGCGGACCGATTAATGTTTCGAGCACAGGCAGAAAATGCTCTGATTTTTGTTCGTAGCTGATCTTCATCACAATATAGGTTGACAGGCTGAACATGATCGTAAACAACAGGATAGCCAGTCCGCTTTCATCACCAAAAAACTGCCATATTTCCTGGCCGGACGCATATCCCGCACCTATTAAGCTTCCTAAAATAAGAAGCATCCACTTCATCCCGGCTCTCCACACGATTTGCTCACCCCAGCAATATAGTTTTTAAGCTTGTTTCTCCGCTCATGACACTATATTGCCGGTCCTCTATAAAAATTCATGAAACTCCTTTCGACTTTTCTCATTCAAATGAATAAATTATATCAATATAATAAAGTAAATTATCATATCTTCTTTTAGTAAAGTATTTTTTTCGGCTGACCAAATCGTTTCATCCAAAGCATAAAAAAAGAGACAGCTGGATATACTGTAAACAACCATTCATACTCGAAAAATACACCAAGGCACTGCTGTTACCATGATGACAAGGATGTGAAGCCTATGAATCGAAAAGGCGGAATTTTTTCTCAAGAACCAATAAATGAATATATTTCTCATTCGGATCCGCTAGCTGTGAAACAAATAGAGAAAGTTCTTTCCGTCTATTTAAAGGAAGCCGAAGACCGGCCCATCGTGATCGTTTGCATCGGTACAGACCGCTCCACCGGAGATTCGCTCGGTCCCCTCGTAGGAATGAAACTCTCCGCAAAACAGCTGACACGTTTTCATGTCTATGGAACACTTGCCGACCCGGTTCACGCCGTAAACTTAAATGAAAAGATTGATCATATTCATCAGCAGCATCAAAATCCATTTATAATCGCGATCGATGCCTGTCTTGGACGAACCAAAAGCGTGGGATCTTTTCAAATCGGCAAAGGACCTTTGAAGCCGGGAGCAGGCGTTCAGAAAAGCTTGCCTGAAGTCGGCCACGTGCATATTAACGGAATTGTCAATGTCAGCGGCTTTATGGAGTATTTTGTCCTGCAAAATACAAGGCTCAACCTTGTCATGAGCATGGCAAATGTGCTTGCTGACGGGTTGTCGCATCTGGAGAAAGCCGGGTGGCAGCGACGCCATGTGTCACCAATTCAAAAAATGACCGGAAGGATGTCATAAAAAAACCATCTGTACATGATCAGATGGTTTTTAAGCTTATGCGTCTTCTTGGGCCAGCAATTCGAGAATACGCTCCAAGTCTTCATTTGAGTAAAATTCGATTTCGATTCTGCCTTTTTTCTTTTGCTTTTTAATGGTCACCGGTGTTCCAAAATAGTTTCGCAAGTACGACTCTCGTTCTTTGATTACTGCATCTTTTACTTGTTTCGGCTTCTTTGTTTCACGTGGAACATCAGCATTCAACTGTTGAATTAACTTTTCAAGCTGGCGAACGTTCAGCTGTTCGGACACGACCTTTTGAACAAGCGGCTCAAGCTTTTTCTTGTTTTTCAATCCAAGCAATGTTCGGCCATGGCCCATCGATAACGTGCCGTTGTCGATTAACTTTTGAACGTCTTCAGGTAGTGTCAGCAGCCGTAAGTGGTTGGCGATGTGAGGCCTGCTTTTTCCAAGCCTTTTTGCCAGCTGTTCCTGGGTCATATCGAGATGTTTGAGCAAAGATTCATAGGCTTTTGCTTCTTCAAGCGGAGACAGGTCTTCTCGTTGAAGATTTTCCAATAGGGCAATCTCCATCATCAGGGATTCCGACAGCTCGCGCACAATCGCAGGAATGGTTTCCAATCCGGCTTTTTCAGCAGCCCGGTAGCGGCGTTCTCCGGCTACAATATCATAGCCTTTAATTGACTTTCTGACGATGATGGGCTGCAAAACACCGTGTTGCAAAATGGACTCCTTCAAATCTTTTAACGATTGGTCATCAAACGTTTTTCTTGGCTGATAAGGGTTGGGCCGCAAGTCTTGCAGCTTAATTTCCTCAACCGTTTCTTCGGATAAATCAACATTTGAAAACAATGCATTAATCCCTTTTCCGAGACCTTTAGGCATTCGCAGCCACTTCCTTTGCTAATTCTAAATAGACTTCCGCTCCTCTGGAACGCGGATCATATAAAATGATCGGCTTTCCATGGCTCGGCGCTTCACTGAGCCGGACATTCCGTGGGATAACGGTTTGGTATACTTTATCGCGGAAGTACTTTTTCACTTCTTCGATGACCTGTATGCCTAAATTCGTTCTTGCATCAAGCATTGTCAGCAATACACCGTCTATCATCAGATCCGTATTTAAATGTTTTTGTACGAGCCGGACAGAGTTGAGCAGCTGGCTCAGCCCTTCCAGCGCATAATATTCGCACTGAACCGGAATCACGACGGAATCGGACGCCGTAAGCGCATTGATTGTAAGCAGCCCTAATGACGGCGGACAGTCAATAATCATGAAATCATAGTTTTGTTTAACAGATTCCAAAGCCCTTTTCAGCCGGACTTCACGGGAAATGGTCGGAACGAGTTCAATTTCCGCCCCCGCAAGCTGAATCGTTGCAGGAATGACATCCAAGTTTTCTACGGATGTTGTTTTGATGACATCTTTTACATCTGCATCATCTACTAATATATCGTACACACATTGATCAACATCAGCCTTTTCAACGCCGATACCGCTTGTTGCGTTTCCTTGCGGGTCTATGTCGACTAACAAAACCCTTTTCCCGATGTAAGCTAAACAAGCTCCCAGGTTAACAGAGGTTGTCGTTTTACCAACGCCACCTTTTTGGTTTGTGATCGCAATAATTTTCCCCACAATGTCACCTACTTTCACATTGAACAAGTTTCTCTCATTTCTCTATTTTAACAAAAAAAGAATCGGCCGTTTGCTTTTTTTGAATTTTTGTTTTTTCAAAGAGATCCGTTTTTTCTATTTTTCGACATAAAGAAACCATTTTTTTATCTCAGAAAAAAGAGAAGAGATATTCAAGTGAAATGAAAGATAGTTTTATTATTATATTAATATAAAAAAATCCCCCTGTCTTAGGGGGATTTCAATCAATCTGCTGCGGGCATTTTCCGGGTAGCGATGGCAATTCTGTTCCAGGCATTTATTGTGATGGCTGCCATGATCAGTTCGGCTGTTTCAGCTTCTGTAAAATGGGTCCTGACTTCGTTGTATACTTCATCCGGCAGCCCGTGCTCGCCGATTCGCGTAACGGCTTCAGTCAGCGCCAATACCGCCCGCTCTTTTTCCGTGAAAAAAGGCGCTTCCCGCCATGCATTGAGCGCATATATCCGCTGTTCCGTCTCACCGTTCTGCCTTGCATCTTTCGTATGCATATTTAAGCAGAAAGCACATCCGTTCAGCTGTGAAGCCCGGATTTTGATCAGTTCCTTTAAAATGGGATCAATGTTTGAGGAAGCCTGCGCTTTTTCAAGCTCCAGCATTCCTCTGTAGCCCTTAGGGTTTACTTTTTCCATTTGAAATCTCGTTTCCATGTCTATTCCTCCTTTAAGTGTTTCACTTATATAACAAGTGAGGAACGACGTTTGTGACAGAAAACGTTATATTTTAATGTTCTTCAGTTTATCGGGGTTTGACACGATAAACACATTTTTGACGGAATCGCCTTCCGGGTTCCAAGCAAAGCAAACAGCGTAAGCCGGGCGGTTGTTTTTCATGATCAAAACGCCCTTTTGGCCATTGATATCGACAGGCATAAAGCGACCGGAAAAGCTTCCCTTTGAAACAACTCCCGTAAAAAAAGCATAAATGCGGCTCTTTCCATAGATCGGTCTCAACGCGCTGCGTACTTTTCCGCCGCCATCTGTATACAATACGGCATCTTCAATCAATGTTTTGGAAAACTCCTCAAAGTCACCGGTTTTCGCTGATTCGATAAAAAGCCGGGCCAGTTGCTGTTCTTCAACCGGCTGTGATAATACCGAAATATCCCCATTTAGCTTCTGTTTCAGCCGGCTGTGGATTTTACGGCAGTTCGCTTCAGACTTCCCGATTATGGACGATATTTCCTTATAGTGATATCCAAATACTTCTCTAAACAACAAAACGGCTCTTTCCACAGGATTTAATCGGCTCATAACTACCAGAAAAGCGTAGGAAACCTTTTCTTTTTCTTCAACGTATTCCGCCGGACTTTGAGCTGAAAGTGCCACCTGCGGTTCCGGAAGCCATTCCCCGATATATACCTCTCGCTTCTTGCGGGCAGACTGCAGTTCATTTATGCAGCGGTTTGTGATAGATTTCGTCAAATATGCTTGAATATGGTCAATTTGACTGATATCTTTTTCCTGAAGGTCTGCGAACAATTCCTGGACGATGTCCTCTGCATCTTGCAAAGAACCGAGCATACGGTAAGCAATTGAAAAAAGCAATGAATGATATTGTCGATAATATTCCATAGATGCTCCCCCATAGATATTTTGCCTAAAAAAATAAAAGCTCTATAGGGAGCTTTTATTTCGGTATCTTGATCGTAAACTGAATATATTCTTCAAATTCCTCTTCTTCCGTATTCAGTTTGACGCCGCTGTCTTCCACCATTGATAAGGACTGGCGAATCGTATTCATCGCGATTCTTGCGTCTCTGCTGTACGCTTTTCTCTTTGGTTTCGGCTTGCGTTTATCCTGCTCAAGCATTTTGACGACACGGTCTTCGGTTTGCTTTACATTTAAATTCTTTTCAATGACTTCATGTAACAGCTTGACCTGAAGGTCGGGCTGTTTCAACGGTATGACCGCTCTTGCGTGGCGCTCTGAAATTTCTTTTTTCAAGATCGCTTCCTGCACCTCTTCCGGAAGCTTCAACAGTCTGAGCTTATTGGCGATTGTTGACTGGCCCTTTCCAAGCCTTTGTGCAAGGGCTTCCTGCGTCAAATCGTGAAGCTCTAAAAGCCTTGCATAAGCATGCGCTTCTTCAATCGAAGATAATTCTTCCCTCTGAAGGTTTTCGATAAGAGCGACGGAAGCGGTCTCCGTATCTGAAAAATCCTTAATAATAGCGGGAACCTTCTCCCAATCGAGCGTTTGAACCGCCCGCCAGCGCCGCTCTCCGGCTATGAGTTCATATTGGCCTTCCCGCTCTGTTTTTCTGACGACAATCGGCTGGATAATGCCGTGTGTATGAATGGTTGCAGCTAATTCTTTAATTTTTTCTTCTGAGAAAATGGTGCGCGGCTGAAAACGGTTAGGAATTATATCGCCTACTGGAATCTCTTGAATTTCTTCTTTATTCGTATCATGTTCAGCAATCTCTGCTTCTTCTTCCTTGTCGCCAAGTCCGAAGAGACGAGAGAATGAATGCTTCATGTACCTACACCACCTTTAAACACTGCCATTTTTATAATTCTATTTTCTCATGAATTTTCCTTCTGTGACATTACGAAATTTGAAGAAAACGAATAATTTAACCTTCTATAGGAGATTTATTAGGTGTTCCAGGCTTTCTTGGAAATTTCTTCGGTGTCTGCGATTGTTTTTTGATGACAATGATGTTTCTGTCGCTTTCTTCAATTGGCAGCTGAAAAGAATGTACGGTTTCAATTTTGCCTCCAAGCATTTTGATGGCTTTTTTGCCCGTTTCAATTTCTTCATCAGCCGAAGCTGCTTTTAATGCTACGAAGAAACCGTCTTTTTTCACAAGCGGAAGGCAGAGCTCGCTGAGAACCGAAAGGCGGGCGACAGCGCGTGCCGTCACGACGTCATAGCTTTCCCTGTGGTCTTTCGATCTTCCGAATGTTTCCGCGCGATCATGGTAAAAAGCTGTGTTTTCCAGCTTCAAAGCATCTGACAGCTGATTCAAAAAGTGAATCCGTTTGTTCAGCGAGTCAACGATTGTGACGTGAAGGTGAGGAAAACAGATTTTTATCGGAAGGCTTGGAAATCCGGCGCCCGCTCCAACATCACAGAGACTGTTCATCTTTTTGAAATCAACATAAAAAGAAGCGGCAATGGAGTCGTAAAAATGTTTTAAATACACTTCTTTTTTCTCGGTAATCGAGGTTAAATTCATTTTTTCGTTCCATTCAACAAGCCATTCGTAATAGGTCTCAAATTGCTCCAGCTGGAAGGAAGAGAGGGAGATGCCTTTCTCCTCCAAACCGGCTGTAAATTGCTCAATGTTCATGCCGTCACCCTTTCTATTCCGCAACCTTGGCAATCCGTCCCTGCTCTAAGTAAACGAGCAGAATGGAAATATCAGCAGGATTGACGCCGGAAATCCGTGAGGCCTGTGCGACCGACAGCGGTCTGACCTCTTTCAATTTTTGGCGCGCTTCCGTTGCAATGCCTTTGATCGCGTCATAGTCGATTCTGTCAGGAATCTTTTTGTTTTCCATTTTCTTTAGTTTTTCGACCTGCTGCAAGGACTTTTCAATATATCCTTCATATTTAATTTGAATTTCAACTTGTTCAGCAACGTCGCCGGCGACTTTTTGTTCAGGCGGCGCAAGAGCAGTAACGGTTTCATAATTCATTTCCGGCCGCTTCATCAGGTCGGTCGCGCGTATGCCGTCTTTGAGCTCACTGCCGCCCAATGAACGGATATATTCCTGATTTTCCTTTGTCGGTTTGATAATAACAGAATGAAGGCGTTTTTTCTCTGCTTCAATGGCCGCTTTTTTCTCTTGGAACTTTTGATATCGTTCTTCAGAAATCAAACCGATCTGATAGCCGATCTCGGTCAGGCGCAAGTCTGCATTGTCGTGACGCAGAAGGAGCCTGTACTCCGCACGTGAAGTCAGCAGGCGGTACGGTTCGTTTGTTCCTTTCGTTACAAGGTCGTCGATCAATACGCCGATATAAGCGTCAGAACGGCTGAGAATGACCTCTTCTTTGCCAAGCGCTTTCCGGCCCGCATTGATGCCGGCCATAATTCCCTGTCCGGCCGCTTCTTCATAGCCTGATGTTCCGTTAATCTGTCCGGCTGTGAAGAGTCCCGGAATTTTTTTCGTTTCCAGTGTCGGCCACAGCTGTGTCGGTACGATCGCATCATATTCAATCGCGTATCCTGCCCGCATCATTTGCACATTTTCAAGACCGGGAATAGTTGAAAGCATTTTTCGCTGCACATCTTCAGGAAGGCTTGTCGACAATCCCTGGACATAGACTTCCTGGGTGTTGCGCCCTTCAGGTTCAAGAAAGATCTGGTGTCTCGGTTTGTCGTTAAAGCGGACAACCTTGTCTTCAATTGAAGGACAATATCTTGGCCCCGTTCCTTTAATCATACCGGAATACATCGGTGAGCGATGCAGATTGTTGTCAATGATTTCATGCGTTTCCGGGCTTGTATATGTGAGCCAGCACGGAAGCTGATCTGTAATATATTCCACTGTCTCATACGAAAAGGCCCGCGGCACTTCATCGCCGGGCTGAATTTCCGTTTTGCTGTAGTCAATTGAGTGGCTGTTGACCCGCGGCGGCGTCCCTGTTTTAAAACGGACGAGATCAAAGCCGAGCTCATCAAGATGCTCAGACAGCTTGATGGACGGCTGCTGATTGTTCGGCCCGCTGGAGTATGACAGATCGCCAAGAATAATTTTTCCTCTCAAAAATGTCCCCGTCGTCAGAACCACAGTCTTAGAACGGTACTCCGCCCCTGTTTGGGTTACAACGCCCCGGCATTCCCCGTCTTCAATAAGAAGGCGTTCGACCATTCCTTGCAGCATGGTCAAATTCGGTTCATTCTCAAGTGTCTTTTTCATCTCGTGCTGATATTGGAATTTGTCAGCCTGAGCCCGCAGCGCCCGGACGGCAGGTCCTTTTCCAGTATTTAAAAGCCTCATTTGGATATGAGTTTTATCGATATTTTTAGCCATTTCCCCGCCGAGCGCATCGATTTCGCGGACGACGATTCCTTTTGCAGGTCCGCCGACAGACGGGTTACATGGCATGAAAGCAACCATATCAAGGTTAATCGTTAAGACAAGCGTTTTTGCGCCTTGTCTGGCTGACGCCAGCGCCGCTTCAACACCGGCGTGTCCGGCGCCGACGACAACGACGTCATATTGGCCTGCTTCATAGCCCATATGCTTTGTTCCTCCTTTATTTTCCTAAGCAAAATTGAGAGAAGAGCTGGTCGATCAGGCTTTCGTGTACAGCATCGCCAATGATCTCTCCGAGAACTTCCCAGCATCTTGTTAAATCAATTTGAACCATATCGATCGGGACATCGTTTTCGATGCCCTCCAATGCGTCAGTAATGGCGCGCTTCGCCTCATGCAGCAGTGAGATGTGCCTTGTATTGCTGACATATGTCAAGTCGCCGCTCTCGATCGTTCCTGTGAAAAATAGCGATTGAATGGCTTCCTCCAGCTCATCAATCCCTTCCTCTTTCAATAAGGATGTCGTGACGACAGGCTGGTTCCCCGCCAATTCCCGAACGCGATCAAGATCAAGTCTTTGCTCAAGATCGGTCTTATTGACGATGACGATGATGTCCATGCCCTTCGTTGCTTCAAAGAGCTTGATGTCTTCTTCCGAAAGGGTCTCACTGTAATTGAGGACAAGCAAAATCAAGTCAGCTTCTTTTAATACCTGTCTTGAACGTTCAACGCCGATTCGCTCGACGATGTCTTCGGTCTCGCGGATCCCGGCTGTATCGACAAGACGCAGCGGCACGCCTCTGACATTCACATATTCTTCAATGACATCCCGCGTCGTACCCGGAATGTCCGTTACAATCGCTTTTGTCTCATGGACGAGACTGTTTAAAAGCGAGGACTTGCCGACATTTGGCCGCCCGATGATAACCGTCGAGATGCCTTCTCTTAATATTTTACCCTGCTCTGAAGTCGTCAGCAGCGCCTCGATTTCCTTTTTGACCTTTGTCGCCTTTTCAATCAGCATCTTATGGGTCATTTCTTCGACATCATCGTATTCCGGATAGTCTATATTCACTTCAACATGGGCCAACGTTTCAAGAATCTCGGCTCTCAACCGTTTGATCAGTGAAGACAGCCTTCCTTCCATCTGATTCATGGCCACATTCATAGCGCGGTCTGTTTTGGCCCTGATGAGATCCATGACAGCTTCAGCCTGGGAAAGATCGATTCTTCCGTTCAAAAAGGCTCTTTTCGTAAATTCCCCCGGTTCCGCAAGGCGCGCTCCCTCTCTCAAAACGAGCTGAAGCACCTGGTTGACGGTTACAATTCCGCCGTGGCAGTTGATTTCTACAATATCTTCCCGCGTAAAAGTTTTCGGCGCTTTCAGTACCGAAACCATGACTTCTTCCACGACTTTTTCCGTTTCAGGATCAACGATATGACCGTAGTTAATCGTATGTGAATCGACGGAACTCAGCCTTTTCCCGCGAGGTCCTTTATATACTTTATCGGCGATCGCAAGAGCCTCAGGGCCGCTCATCCGGACGATCGCAATCGCCCCTTCTCCCATCGGCGTTGAAATCGCAGCGATGGTATCCATGGCTTTCACCTCTCTTTTTCATTCCTCTATCTATTATCCCCATTTGTCCGGGTCATCTTCCAAACATCGTATATGGATGAAAAACTTTTATTGTAATCAAAATTTAAAGATATCATAGTTTCAATTGAAGTGGAAGTGACTTGAACCGTTATCCACAACCGTTCTAAGCCATCATTACTTACTTTAACTTATCCACATGTGAATAACAATTAAATTTCATTTTCATCAACAGCTTACACCGAAAAAACTAAAGCTTAAACCGATTTGGTCTGCATTTATCGATTTTGCAACGGCAAAAAACCGAAGCCCCAATTTTGGGAACTTCGGTTTTCATGTTATTTTTTATATGAGATGACAAGGTGCCGGTTATGGTCTTCTCCGGTAGAATAAGTTTCGATATGCTGCGAGTAGCCCGCAAGCGTATCATGGATGACTTTGCGCTCACTGGAAGGCATCGGCTCCAGATGAATGTCTTTTTTCTGCCTGGCCGCCTGGTCAGCAAGCTTCAATGCAAGCTGAGCGAGTGTTTCCTTCCGCTTTGCGCGGTATCCCTCGGCGTCAACCACCGCTTGGATATATCTGTCGGAATGACGATTGAGCACGAGCTGCGTCAGCGTTTCAAGGGCATTTAAAGTTTGTCCTCTTTTTCCAATTAAAAGGGCTGTTTTATCGCCTTTTAACTGAAAAATCACTCGTTTTGACTCCTCTTCTGCCGTTACCTGGGCTTGTATTCCCATATTCGAAATCACATTTTCCAAATACTGTTTTGCTTCTTTAACCGGGTCTATTTTTTCCCGAATGTTCACGACTGCAGACCGATGACCGAAAATGCCGAATAATCCCTTTTTTCCTTCATCAACTACGTCGACTTCGACATCATCTGCATGAAGGCCCAGCTGTTCAAGCCCGGATTGCACTGCTTCATCGACGGTACGTCCAGTAGCAGTCAGTTCCTTCACTTTTTCTTACCTCCGGATTTTTTTCCTCCGGCTGCCGCTTCCTGCCTCTCTGCCTTTAAATCAGGCCCTTTGATAAAGAAGGTTTGAGCAATCATGAATAAGTTACCGACTACCCAGTACAGGGAAAGAGCCGCCGGGAAACTGACCGCAAATACAACGATCATGATCGGCATCAGCCAAAGCATCATCGCCATCTGCGGATTTTGTTGCGCTGTTCCCGCCATCATCAGCTTTTGCTGAATGAATGTGAACACACCGGCGAGAATCGGCAAAATGAAATACGGATCACGCTCCCCAAGGTCAAACCATAAAAAGCTGTGTTCTGCGATTTCCCGCGTTCTCATAATGGCATGATAGAATCCGATTAAAATCGGCATTTGAATTAAGATCGGGAAACATCCGGCAAGCGGGTTAACCCCGTGCTTCTGCATGAGAGCCATCGTTTCCTGTTGAAGCTTCTGCTGCGTTTTTTGATCTTTAGAACTGTATTTTTCGCGAAGTTTTTGCATTTCAGGCTGGAGAGCCTGCATCGCTTTCGAACTCTTCGTCTGCTTGATCATCAGCGGCAAAATTAAAAGTCTGATTAAGATCGTGACGATGATAATCGCGAGTCCGAAGTTTTCATTCGTTAAATTTGCTACATACGTGATCAGCTGTGACAGCGGGTATACGATATACGTGTTCCAAAACCCTTCGCTTTCTGCAGTGATCGGCTGGTTGATTTCCGTACATCCAGCTAACAGCACGATAACGCCGATCATACTGAACAATAATAAAATTCGCCTCTTCAACAATATTTCCTCCTAAATCTTCATTCTTCAACCGGTGTTATTCGGTTATGACCATTAAAAAGACATACTTTCTCGTATTTTATCATCTTTCTCCCCGAATGGGCGACGACATTTTTCAGGAGCTAAAGGAAGCGCTTAAAAATGAGGGCCATAACATCTTTTTAACCCGGACTATGATGGCTGATTCGGTTTTTTCCGGTAGACAAACGACTTTCTGAAAAGGTGCTGCAAACTTTTTTTCGTCTCTTCATATGACAATTCAGCTGCAGGCTTTCTTGCGATGATAATGTAGTCATTTTCTTGTTTTAATAGATCCCGCTCTTCCTGGATGACCTGGCGAATCAGCCGCTTTACCCGGTTGCGCACGACTGCGTTTCCGATTTTCTTGCTGACCGACAGTCCCACCCGAAACTCTTTCGCCTCAGGCTGGTGAAGCACATATAAAACATATTGCCGGTTTGCCATCGATTTGCCTTTTTTAAATACTTTTTGAAAATCTTCATTTTTCTTTAATCGATTTCGCTTTTTCATATCTTCTTTCACTCCGATAACAAGCTGGCAAATGGGCCTGGTCATTCCTCTATGTAAAAAAGACCACTGACATTATTCAGTGGCCTAAGCTGATAATACTTTTCTTCCTTTGCGGCGACGACGTGCTAATACAAGACGTCCATTTTTAGAACTCATACGGCTGCGAAAGCCATGAACTTTGCTGCGCTTACGGTTATTTGGTTGAAATGTTCTTTTCATGTATGACACCTCCCTCGAGGAATAGCTGTTAAAGACAGTCTAATTTATTATATTGGGATGAGCAGTTCATTGTCAACTTCGCTCACACATTTCTTTTTTGCACCATAATAGGATAACACATATCAATTTTCTTCGAAAGCCTAATTTCATTTTTCCTCAATTTTAGCTTAAAAGATTTTTTTGGAAGCGGGAAAATGGAATGAGCGCAGCGAAAAAAAGCCAATGTGGATATCTTTCGCCTCGTTTTTTCTATCCACAATCATTATCGACAACATTTTCACAAAACTAACTGCTGTGGACAATATTTCTTCAACAGTTTGTATAGTGTGTGGATAAGTTCCTCGCAACCATTGCAACCACTCGCTTATTCTGATATTATATTTGTGTTTTAACTCTTGATAACAAATTGGCTGCCAATCCATTATCCACAAACTGTGGATAAGTTGTGGAAAGTTTTTTCACAGGGTGTGCAGTAATTTGTCCACATCTTGTGAAGAATGTCGAAAAGACGTTTTTCTACTATATTATATGTTTTCAACATTTCATTAACGAATGGACTCATCCATTTGCTCTTTTTTTGTGTTCTATAACAGGTTGGACAAGCAAATATTGCTGGTAAAGGAGGGACGAACCGCCATTATGAAAAACATATCGGATCTTTGGAATCAAGCTTTGGGGCAGATCGAAAAAAAATTGAGCAAGCCCAGCTTTGAAACATGGATGAAATCGACAAAGGCTCATTCATTGCAGGGCGATACGCTGATCATCACCGCACCGAACGAGTTCGCCAGAGACTGGCTTGAATCAAGATACCTGCACCTGATCGCCGATACGATCTACGATCTGACAGGAGAAGAATTGAGCATTAAATTTGTCATTCCTCAGAATCAAAATGAAGAAGATTTTATGCCTAAGTCTCCAATCAAAAAAATGTCGAAAGAAGAACCGGCTGATTTTCCGCAAAACATGCTGAATCCCAAATATACATTCGATACGTTCGTTATCGGTTCAGGAAACCGATTCGCCCATGCGGCGTCTTTGGCAGTGGCCGAAGCCCCGGCGAAAGCTTACAATCCGCTGTTTATTTATGGGGGAGTCGGACTTGGAAAGACTCACTTA
This sequence comes from Bacillus paralicheniformis, assembly GCF_001042485.2. GTDB lineage: Bacteria > Bacillota > Bacilli > Bacillales > Bacillaceae > Bacillus > Bacillus paralicheniformis. The sequence goes on along the minus strand of NZ_LBMN02000004.1, from coordinate 8,858 downwards.
ATGCATGCGATCGGGCACTATGTCATCGATCACAATCCATCTGCAAAAGTGGTTTATTTGTCATCTGAGAAATTTACAAATGAATTCATTAACTCGATCCGAGACAATAAAGCTGTCGATTTTCGCAATCGCTATCGAAATGTTGACGTTCTTTTGATAGATGATATTCAATTTTTAGCCGGAAAAGAACAAACGCAAGAGGAATTTTTCCATACGTTTAATACGCTGCATGAAGAAACAAAGCAGATCGTCATTTCCAGCGACCGGCCTCCAAAAGAGATCCCAACGCTTGAAGACCGTTTGCGCTCCCGTTTTGAATGGGGATTGATCACAGACATCACGCCTCCTGATCTGGAAACAAGAATTGCGATTTTAAGAAAGAAAGCAAAAGCAGAAGGACTTGATATCCCGAATGAAGTCATGCTTTATATTGCCAATCAGATCGACAGCAATATCAGGGAGCTGGAAGGGGCATTAATCAGGGTTGTCGCATATTCTTCCCTGATCAATAAAGACATCAACGCCGATCTGGCTGCCGAAGCTTTGAAAGATATCATTCCGTCTTCAAAGCCGAAAGTCATTACGATCAAAGACATCCAAAGAATCGTCGGCCAGCAGTTCAATATCAAGCTGGAAGATTTCAAAGCGAAGAAACGGACAAAATCGGTAGCTTTTCCGAGGCAGATCGCTATGTATCTATCAAGAGAAATGACAGATTCTTCTCTTCCGAAGATCGGCGAAGAGTTTGGCGGACGCGACCACACGACTGTCATCCATGCCCATGAGAAAATATCAAAACTGCTGAGCGATGATGAACAGCTCCAGCAGCAGATTAAAGAAATTAAAGAGCAGCTGAGATAAGTGGTGAGCGGGAAAGTGTGAATAACTTGAACATAGTCTTACACAGTCTGTCCACATGTGGATAGGCTGTATTTCCGTTCGTTTTTTACACTTATCCACAAATCCACAGCCCCTACTAGTACTTCTGCTATTTTTATAAAACATAATAATTAATAGATTCCCGCAAGGAGGATGATTATGAAGTTTACAATTCAAAAAGACCGCCTAGTCGAAGGTGTCCAAGATGTGTTAAAAGCTGTTTCTTCAAGAACGACGATACCGATCTTAACCGGTATTAAAATTGTGGCCTCTGATGAAGGTGTCTCTCTGACAGGAAGCGATTCCGATATTTCGATCGAATCGTTTATCCCGAAAGAAGACGGCGATTTAGAGGTCGTGACAATTGAACAGCCCGGCAGCATTGTGCTTCAAGCCCGTTTTTTCAGTGAAATTGTCAAAAAGCTGCCGATGTCAACGGTGGAAATCGAGGTTCAAAATCAATACTTAACGATTATCCGCTCCGGCAAAGCAGAGTTTAACTTAAACGGTTTAGATGCGAGCGAATATCCGCTTTTGCCGCAAATTGAAGAGCATCACGCTTTTCAAATTCCGACCGATCTGCTAAAAAACCTGATCCGCCAAACCGTTTTCGCAGTGTCCACCTCAGAAACACGCCCAATCTTGACAGGTGTAAACTGGAATGTCGCGAGCGGTGAATTAATATGCACTGCGACGGATAGTCACCGTCTAGCGCTAAGAAAAGCTAAGCTCGACATTCACGAAGACAGTTCTTACAATGTCGTCATCCCAGGAAAAAGCTTAACCGAGCTGAGCAAGATCCTTGATGACCACCAGGAGCTTGTCGATATTGTAATTACCGAAACACAAGTGTTGTTTAAAACAAAAAACGTGCTGTTTTTCTCCAGACTGCTTGACGGAAACTACCCGGATACAAACCGCCTGATTCCTCAGGAAAGCAAAACGAACCTGATCGTCAATACAAAGGAATTTCTTCAGGCGATTGACAGGGCTTCACTTTTGGCGAGAGAAGGACGAAACAACGTGGTGAAACTTTCCGCAGCCGCCAATGAGTCGATCGAAATTTCTTCAAACTCTCCGGAAATCGGAAAGGTTGTCGAAACGGTGAATGCCGAGCAGATTGAAGGGGAAGACTTAAAGATATCCTTTAGTCCGAAATATATGCTGGATGCCCTTAAAGTTCTTGAAGGAGAGGACATTCACGTGAGTTTCACGGGCGCTATGAGGCCTTTTCTGATCCGTACGCCGAATGACGATTCGATCGTCCAATTAATTCTTCCTGTCCGGACGTATTAATTTGTTGGAATAGAAAGTTGCCGGCTGGTCCGGCAGCTTCTCTTATTTTTTCGGGAGAAAAGCGCTCTCGCCCTGCCTTGGTTGTTCATACCGCAAGTTTCCCCTTTCCTTCTTTCCCTGTTTTTTAGTACAATTAGATATTAGTGATATTGAAAGAGGTCGATATAATGACAAAGACGGTGGCTATTGATACAGAGATGATTACCCTCGGCCAGTTTTTGAAATTGGCGGATGTCATTCAGTCCGGAGGAATGGCAAAATGGTTTTTATCGGAATATGAAGTACTCGTCAATGACGAGCCGGATAACCGCCGCGGACGAAAACTGTATGTCGGAGATGTGGTGACGATTGAAGGATTCGGTTCATTTCAAGTCGTCGGCTAAAAGCAGGTGGTATTGATTGTATATCCAAAATCTAACATTATCGTCTTACCGTAATTATGAACGCCTTGACCTTCAATTTGAGAACAAAGTGAACGTGATTATCGGAGAGAACGCTCAAGGAAAAACGAATTTGATGGAAGCGATCTATGTGCTTGCGATGGCCAAATCCCATCGGACGTCAAATGATAAAGAACTCATACGATGGGATGAAGACTATGCTAAAATAGAAGGCAGGGTCATTAAAAAAAACGGTTCTGTTCCCATTCAGCTCGTGATTTCCAAAAAAGGAAAAAAAGGTAAAGTTAATCATATTGAACAGCAGAAGCTGAGCCAGTATGTCGGGGCTGTCAACACGATTATGTTCGCGCCGGAGGATTTAAATCTTGTAAAAGGAAGTCCTCAGGTCAGAAGAAGGTTTCTCGATATGGAAATCGGCCAAGTATCACCTGTCTATCTTCATGACCTTTCTCTTTACCAAAAAATCCTTTCACAACGGAATCATTTCCTGAAACAGCTTCAAACGAGAAAGCAAACCGATCAAACGATGCTTGACGTGCTGACGGAACAGCTTACGGAATTCGCAGCAAAGGTTGTGATGAAACGGCTTCAGTTTGTCGATCAGCTTGAAAAATGGGCTCAGCCCATTCATTCCGGAATTTCAAGAGGTCTGGAAGAGCTGACGCTAAAGTATCATACGTCTCTTCACGTATCAGATTCGCCCGATTTGTCGAAAATGATCAATAGTTATCAAGAAACGTTTTCTAAATTAAGAGATAAAGAAATAGAACGGGGGGTATCTCTGTCAGGTCCCCACAGGGATGATGTTCTCTTCTACGTCAATGGCCGTGATGTGCAGACTTACGGATCGCAGGGTCAGCAGCGAACGACTGCATTGTCGCTTAAATTGGCTGAAATCGATTTGATTCAGGAAGAGATAGGAGAATACCCGATTTTGCTTTTGGATGATGTTTTATCAGAGCTGGACGACTATCGGCAGTCTCACTTGCTCCACACCATTCAAGGCCGTGTTCAAACTTTCGTAACAACGACAAGCGTTGATGGAATTGATCATAAAACCTTAAACGAAGCGGAAATCTTTCGAGTTGAAAATGGCACGCTATCGGACTGAGAAAATGGGGTGAGGGATTGTATATCCACTTAGGTGACGATTTTGTCGTCTCAACGCGTGAAATTGTGGCTATTTTTGATTACAAGGCAAAGACATCGCCGATTGTTGAAGAGTTTTTAAACAAGCAAAAACAGCTGATTGTCTCTTCTAACAGCACGCCGAAGTCAATTGTTGTCACATTACAATCGATTTATTTTTCTCCTTTAGCCTCAGGCACGTTGAAAAAACGGGCGCAATCCAAGCCGGAAATCGATTCATAAAAGAATCTTAACTATAAATTTATTATGTTTGAAGAAAAGTGTAGGTGAATGTGCGTGGCAATGGAACAGCAAAATAATTACGATGAAAATCAGATACAGGTTCTAGAGGGATTGGAAGCCGTGCGGAAAAGACCCGGAATGTACATCGGGTCGACAAGCGGCAAAGGTCTGCACCATTTAGTATGGGAAATTGTCGATAACAGCATCGATGAAGCATTGGCCGGTTACTGCACTGAAATCAATGTCGAAATTGAAAAAGACAACAGCATCACTGTAAAAGACAACGGACGGGGGATTCCTGTCGGTATTCATGAGAAGATGGGCCGTCCCGCTGTGGAAGTCATCATGACTGTCCTGCACGCCGGAGGAAAGTTTGACGGAAGCGGATATAAAGTTTCAGGCGGTCTGCACGGCGTCGGTGCTTCTGTTGTTAACGCCCTTTCAACCGAGCTCGATGTAACGGTTTACAGAGATGGAAAAGTCCATTATCAGGAATTTGAACGGGGCGTTCCGAAAGCTGATTTGAAAGTCATCGGAGAGACGGAAGTGACGGGAACGACCACTCACTTCAAGCCTGATCCGGAAATATTCACGGAAACGACTGAATACGACTATGATACGCTCGCCACTCGTGTCCGGGAGCTCGCTTTCTTGACAAAAGGCGTCAAAATCACGATTGAAGACAAGCGAGATGGAAAAGAACGCAAGAATGAATACTGCTATGAAGGCGGTATTAAAAGCTATGTTGAACACTTGAACCGTTCGCGGGAAGTTGTTCATGAAGAGCCGGTCTACATTGAAGGATCCAAAGACGGCATTACCGTCGAGGTGGCGCTCCAATACAACGACAGCTATACGAGCAACATTTATTCGTTTGCCAACAACATTCATACGTATGAAGGCGGAACGCATGAAGCCGGCTTTAAGACAGGTTTGACACGGGTTATCAATGATTACGCGAGAAGGAACGGCGTATTCAAAGAAAGCGATCCAAACTTAAGCGGGGAAGATGTCCGGGAAGGGTTGACAGCGATCATTTCAATCAAGCACCCGGATCCTCAATTTGAAGGACAGACGAAAACAAAGCTTGGCAACTCAGAAGCGCGTACGATAACAGATGCGCTATTTTCAGAAGCGCTCGAAAAGTTTCTGCTTGAAAACCCGGATTCAGCGAAAAAAATCGTTGAAAAAGGGGTTATGGCTGCCAGAGCACGAATGGCGGCAAAGAAAGCGCGCGAATTGACGCGCAGAAAAAGCGCCCTTGAAGTGTCAAATCTGCCAGGGAAACTGGCTGACTGTTCTTCTAAAGATCCGACGATTTCCGAACTTTACATCGTTGAGGGTGACTCTGCGGGCGGATCGGCAAAACAGGGCCGCGATCGTCATTTCCAAGCCATTTTGCCTTTGAGAGGGAAAATCTTGAACGTCGAAAAAGCACGCCTGGACAAAATTTTGTCCAACAATGAGGTTCGTTCTATGATCACCGCACTCGGCACCGGAATCGGGGAAGATTTCAACCTTGAAAAAGCCCGCTACCACAAAGTCGTGATTATGACGGATGCCGACGTCGACGGTGCCCACATCAGAACGTTGCTGCTGACCTTTTTCTACCGCTACATGAGGCAGATCATCGAACAAGGATATGTCTACATCGCTCAGCCGCCGCTTTACAAAATACAGCAGGGGAAACGCGTTGAGTATGCGTACAATGACCAGCAGCTCGAAGAAATTTTAAAAGAGCTTCCGCAAAATCCGAAGCCAGGCCTGCAACGCTATAAAGGTTTGGGTGAGATGAATGCAACACAGCTTTGGGAAACGACGATGGATCCTGAAACGCGGACATTGCTTCAAGTAACGCTCAAAGATGCGATCGATGCGGATGAAACCTTTGAAATGCTGATGGGCGACAAGGTTGAGCCGCGCCGCAACTTTATCGAAGAGAATGCCCGATATGTGAAGAATTTGGATATTTAATGATTGTAAGACCTTATTTTCGCTTAATTGAAATAAGGTCTTTTCTAGAATGAGCCTTTGGCGCTCTATCATTTGATGTGTATAAAATCAAGATTATTGATATAATGGAGAATAGCCTAATTCGTTGAAGAGTATAAATACAAATCTACTCCCACACAACTCATGTAGATTCTCCAGGGAGGTTTTTTAATGAGTGAACAACATAAGCCCCAAGTTCAGGAAGTCAATATCAGTCAGGAAATGCGCACATCTTTTTTAGATTACGCAATGAGTGTTATTGTTTCCCGCGCTCTTCCGGACGTAAGAGACGGTCTGAAGCCGGTGCACAGAAGAATATTGTATGCGATGAACGACCTTGGGATGACAAGTGATAAGCCGTATAAAAAATCCGCGCGTATTGTCGGCGAAGTTATCGGTAAGTACCACCCGCATGGTGATTCTGCTGTTTACGAAGCTATGGTCAGAATGGCGCAGGATTTTAACTATCGGTACATGCTCGTTCAAGGCCACGGAAACTTCGGTTCTGTCGACGGCGACTCGGCTGCGGCCATGCGTTACACAGAAGCGAGAATGTCTAAAATATCAATGGAAATTCTGCGCGACATCAATAAAGACACAATCGATTACCAGGACAACTATGACGGATCGGAAAAAGAGCCTGTTGTCATGCCCGCGAGATTTCCGAACCTGCTTGTCAACGGAGCGGCCGGTATTGCTGTAGGTATGGCCACGAACATTCCGCCGCATCAGCTTGGTGAAGTCATTGACGGAGTCTTGGCGGTCAGCAAGAACCCTGATATTACGCTGCCGGAATTGATGGAAATCATTCCTGGACCTGATTTCCCTACAGCAGGGCTGATTTTGGGAAGAAGCGGCATCCGGAAAGCCTATGAAACAGGCCGGGGATCCATTACGCTTCGAGCCAAAGCTCAAATCGAAGAAACATCTTCCGGCAAACCGGTAATCATTATTACGGAAATACCGTACCAGGTGAATAAAGCTAGGCTGATCGAAAAAATCGCGGATCTAGTGCGCGACAAGAAAATCGACGGCATTACGGATCTCCGCGATGAATCAGACCGAAACGGAATGCGCATCGTCATTGAACTGAGAAGGGACGCAAACGCTAATGTACTGTTAAATAACTTGTACAAGCAGACCGCTCTTCAAACATCATTCGGCATTAATCTTTTGGCGCTTGTTGACGGACAGCCGAAAGTATTGAGCCTGAAGCAGTGTCTGGAGCATTATCTTGACCATCAAAAAGTCGTGATCAGAAGGCGCACGGCATTCGAGCTTCGCAAAGCGGAAGCGCGGGCCCATATTCTTGAGGGCTTGAGAGTGGCGCTTGATCATCTTGATGAAGTTATTTCCCTAATTAGAAATTCGCAAACGGCTGAAATCGCAAAAAACGGATTGATTGAGAAGTTTTCTTTGACCGAAAAACAGGCCCAAGCGATTTTGGACATGCGTCTTCAGCGTTTAACAGGACTGGAACGCGAAAAAATCGAAGAGGAATATCAAGGTCTTGTTGAGTTGATTGCTGAGCTAAAAGCCATCTTAGCAGACGAAGAAAAGGTTCTTGAAATCATTCGGGAAGAGCTTACGGAAGTTAAAGAGCGCTTTAATGATGAGCGCCGTACAGAAATCGTGACATCAGGCCTTGAGACGATTGAGGACGAGGATCTCATCACGCGCGAGAATATCGTTGTGACTTTAACCCATAACGGATATATCAAACGTCTGCCTTCTTCCACTTACCGCAGCCAAAAACGGGGCGGGAAAGGCATTCAGGGCATGGGGACAAATGAAGACGACTTCGTTGAACACCTGATTTCAACATCCACCCATGACACCATTCTCTTCTTCTCAAATAAAGGGAAAGTGTACCGTGCGAAAGGATATGAGATCCCTGAATACGGACGGACAGCAAAGGGAATTCCGATTATTAACCTGCTTGAAGTGGAAAAAGGAGAATGGATCAACGCGATTATCCCGGTAAGCGAATTTGATGACGAGTCTTATTTGTTCTTCACGACAAAACACGGAATATCAAAACGCACGCCGCTTTCCCAATTCGCGAATATCCGCAATAATGGATTGATCGCCTTAAGCCTCCGCGATGAGGATGAATTGATGGCCGTCCGCTTGACGGACGGAAATAAACAAATGATTATCGGCACGAAGAACGGTCTGCTGATCCGTTTCCCTGAAACAGATGTAAGGCAAATGGGAAGAACAGCAGCCGGCGTTAAAGGCATCACTCTGACAGATGATGATGTTGTCGTCGGCATGGAGATTTTGGAAGAGGATTATCATGTGCTAATCGTAACTGAAAAAGGCTACGGAAAACTGACGCCGGCTTCAGAATACAGGGTTCAAAGCCGTGGAGGAAAAGGGCTGAAAACCTGCAAAATCACAGAAAATAACGGATCTCTTGTGACTGTGAAAGCAACAACAGGAGAAGAAGATTTAATGATCATCACAGCCAGCGGCGTGATCATTCGGATGGATATTAAAGATATTTCCACGACCGGCCGCGTCACTCAGGGTGTGCGTCTTATCCGCTTAGGTGAACAAGAGCATGTCGCGACTGTCGCTTTAGTTGAAAAAGATGAAGAGAACGATGCAGAAGAACAGGATCAGGAAGCAGACGAATCATAAAAACATGCAGCCATTTGGCTGCATGTTTTTCTATTCAAACTTTCAAATATTATCTTTTCATCAGAAAGATCATGTGCTATAATTTCTTTTGGTCGCTTATAAAAGTAACAACAAAAACTTTTTCAAAAAAAGTATTGACCGCTTGTCTCATAAATGTTATATTTAAGTGGTCGCTTTGAGAGCGGCAACGAAGTTCTTTGAAAACTAAACAAGACAAAACGTACCTGTTAATTCATTAAATAAATCGCACATTTTGTGCGTAGTCATTATCAA
>NZ_LBMN02000003.1 GCF_001042485.2 Bacillus paralicheniformis | reverse complement strand
TTTTACTCGTGAGAAGCTCATAAATGCCCTGTGAGCGATTTTAAAGATTAAATAGGGGTTTTATAAGGGGCAACCTCTTAAAAGGGCTAGAAATGCCCCGTATGGCGTCTGTCAACGGTAAGCGGACCGAAGGGAGCATTAAGGAGTTGACAGACTCACTACACCAAGACCCTCTTGGTGTGTCAAAAGTTCACCTTTTGACCTGCCTACCGGCGAGGGAGCCCCCTCAAAAGTGAGGGGGTTGGGGGAGTTTTTGAGAGGGGTCTGGGGAAGAGTTCCCCAGTGGGTTTGGGCAAAGCCCAAGGTTTTTTGCCATGCTTGAAGCATGGCTCGGCGGAGCCGAAAAGCCTCGCAGAGCACATGGAACTTTGCATACAAAGTGTAGTGTGCTACACTTCTCTTAAACTATTGTTTCTTGAGAAGGAGCTGAAACCCCGAAAATGAGCTATGCCGTTTTACATATGCAGAAGCTAAAACAGACTGCAATTAAAGGAATTCAAATTCATAATCAACGAGAAAAAGAAAGCCAGACGAATGGTGATATTGATAGGTCACGTTCGCATTTAAATTATGATTTGGTCAATTCAAAGCCTATTGATTATAGCGAGAAGATCAACAAAATGATTGAGGAAAGAGTGACAACTGGCAAAGCCATTCGGAAAGATGCGGTGAAAGTGGCGAGTTTCCTTGTCACGTCTGATTCGGAGTATTTTCAAAAGCTATCGCCACGAGAGGAAAGGCGATTCTTTGAATCAGCTTATGAGTTTTTTGCGAACGAATACGGAGAAAAGAACATTGCTTATGCGATGGTTCATAAAGACGAGAAAACTCCCCATATGCACGTTGGTTTTGTGCCGATTACAGAAGATGGTCGGCTTTCCGCAAAAGACTTTTTCGGTAAAAAACAACAACTAGTGAAGCTTCAGGACAAGTTTCATGACCATATGGTGCGAGAAGGCTTCGATTTGGAGCGAGGAGTCTCATCAGACCGTAAACACGTTGAGACAGCCAAATATAAGGCTCTGACGTTCCAACAGATGGAGCAGGAAGCTAGAGAGAAGTACGAACGGACAATGAGACATATTCAAGAGATTGATGACAAGACGAAGGCGATTGAGAACATTCAACCAAAAAAGGTTCTTGGGCTTGTTGGCATGAAGGAGCAAGACTACAAAAGCCTAGTCGATTATGCGACAAATGGAGTTGTCTATCAGCAGAAGGCGGAGGTTCTCCAGAAGGAGTTAGAGAAGGCAAAGACAGAAGTTCAGCAATTAAAATCAGATATGCAGAGAGGACAAGACAAAATTCGACATTATTACAAAGATGTTGAACAGAATTTAGATACATTAGCAGAGAAAAAAGCAGCGGAAAAAGTGAAACAGGCTGAGGTTGTGCAGAAATACGGAAATCTAGTAGAAAAATATAATGGGCTGGTTCATAAATACAATGACCAGTTGCAGGAAAAAAAGCAGTTAAAACAAGAGGTAGATACGCTAAAACTAGAAAACCGGTCTTACCAAAATGAGAATCGAGAATTGAAATCGGAGAACAGGCAATTGAAGGAAAAACTCATGCAGATCAGCAAAGAATTTTCAATTTTCAAGGAAAGAGTGGGAAAAGTTTTACATGCTCAAATTGACCGCGTAAAGACGATTTTAAGAATTAGGGATGTTGCCCCTAGCCATATAAAAGCCCTGGATGACAGACAAGATAAATTAGTTCAGGACTCTCTTCAAAAATTAGAGAAACCCCAAAGAGAAAAAGGGATGGAGATGGAACGCTGATGAAAGTGAAACAACTGGTTGAGAAGTTGCAAAAACTAGACCAAGAAGCTGATTTAATGCTGTTTAAGAGGGATAGAAAAAGACCTCATTTGAGTTCTGGAACTATCATTCCGATAAAGGATATAGGCATTTTAAAAAGTATTGACCAAGATTCCAATGAAGGGTTATATGCTCTCGAAATAAAGAAAAGCGAGTAGATAACTACTCGCTTTTCTTTAGGTTTTCACGCTGTTTTATTCTTCAATTGCAGTTAAGTTTTTATATCTAATTAAAATATCCATCCTAGCATTTTTACCGCCTTTAAAAATCACATCAGGATTTATTTCATAATGACCGTTTTTCACTTTCTTTAAGAAGTCGGCAGATTGCAATGATGTCATTGTTTCTGCAATCGTTGCTCTTGATATGTTTGTTTCTTTTTCAATCATGCTGTAAGTATATAAAAATTGATTTTCTTTGTTCATGTTATTAATTATGAATTGCAGTATTTTAACCTTTTTATTGCCAATAATATCTAAAGATTCCATCACATGACCTAGCCATATCTTATGAAAGTTAGCGTCACGTTCTTCAATTTCAGTAACATTCATTTCAACAATTTCGCCTGTATCTTGGTTTATGTATTTTTGTGTTCCAGTGAATTTAACCTTTTTCCGAGTTGTTATCTTACTCATTAACCTAATCCTCCCCACTATTAATGATTCACCTGTAAATATACCGTTTGTTATATTCCAAACTATACTATACAGTTTACAAAAAAATCAACGGTTTAAAAAAATTAAACCGTTTGGTATGAAAAATTAAACCGTTTGGTATGAAAAATTAAACCGATGAAAAACTCTATAAAACTAGTAACATCAAGGGTTTATTCCTATTAACCTATTAAATTCACTCTTATCTATATAATTAAGGGCTATGCTCCACGCAAGGTTCGGGTAGTATTTTTTTGCCCTTCGGGTTCGCTACGCCAAAAAAATCTCCACCCTTTTCCCCTTGCCTTTCGCATTTTTTGGCGGTGCTGGACTGTCGCCAAGCCGAACAGACCCAAAACGAGGATCTCCGAGGGTCGGCTTGCTCTGACCATTGTACCGCCAAAAACCGCCTGTTCATCCGTTCGCAACGTCTGTCTTATGCCATATTGACCTACGCAATAAGACCGTGGGGTTTAGCCCCCACACGACTAGCCAACCTCACACCCCAAAACAAGGGGGGACAACTGCAACTTAAGAATAAAAAAAAGTTTTAAACAAACACTAACGTTAAAACGACAAAGGACTTATTTCTCATATGAAAATGAAATTTATAAAAAAGATTAACACTATGTATTTTAGTGCTATAGCAGCTTTAATCTTAACAACTGTTTATACAACAATATTAATGATTTTCGTAACTAAAACTTACAACAAGGTAAAGTGAATAACAGTATCTTGGCTTTTATTTATCCTTG
>NZ_LBMN02000002.1 GCF_001042485.2 Bacillus paralicheniformis | reverse complement strand
ACTGCATATCGACATCCCCCGACACCGGCATTATAATCCGCTTCAGTTTCGTAAAATCTGCCGCGCTCATTAAACCCGCTTTGTTATCCGTCGCAAGATCTACGATTACTTTGCCGTCAGTCCCGACTTGAATATTCGACAACTTAACGAAATCTCCCGAACTCATCAAACCGTCAGAATTCGCGGAAGCAAGTCCGTATTGTGGAATGCTTATTAGCGTCGGATCGTAACCCGGATCAAACTTCGTACCGCTCCCAATTTTGACGGACTCCTCTCGCAGCTTTCCCGTTCGTGAATCTACGATTTTGGATAACGTCTGCTGCGTCTTTTTAAAGGACGCGACTATACTCGGAGCCTTCTGAACAATGCTTCCGAATGTGAATTTCGGAGATTTTAACGGATCAGAATAATCCTCGACTTCTACGACGCGTATCTGCACGTCAATATCCAACGGATCTAAAATGCACCAGACGTAATCTCCCAGTTGTATATCTTGAATACCGAGCTCGGAAAGCTCGACATAAGTGAGCGAAATTGAGATGTCGATCTGATCGTGAAGTTCCTTCTTCATTTGCGCAATTAGCTGGTCTTTGTTCTTCTCCGTATACTTGTCATCGCGAACAGGCGCCGCATGGCGAATCCCGTAAATGCTTGCTAGTGGACTCGTATATTCCGCTGTAACCGCATAAGTTCCGGTTTTTTCGTCTTTTTTACCGAATCCTTTGATAAACGTTTTGAGCTGGCTTGTATCGATTTCTTTCGATGGGTTGGCAGCGTTAAGTCTGTGCCGTACCTGATGGTCGGTGTATCTCGCAATCTGCTTCGCAATATAAATAGTCTTGCCTGCGCAATCAAACTCGGCACCGAGCTCCGAGACGATCGTCTTCAAAAGATCAAGCGAAAAGTTGTCGCCAAAATTCGAAACTTTGATCGTAGACGGCAACCCGGTCTTATCAACTTCGTAATTGTAACCGGTCCCTTTCAGTGCGATATTTAGAGCCTCTTCGATCGTATAATCTTTTTCTTTCTCCTCGACTTCGTAAATATAAACGTCAGCAAGATCGATAAACATGCGATGAATGCCTTTCACTTTCACAGACCGAACGGAGGCGTTGATTGGACGGATGACGTACTCTTCACCTTCGTATATCAAATAATTCTCCGGCTGAACCAAAGGAAAGGAGTGAGCGTTTGTTTCGTGCCTAACGACCGTGACATCGATGTACTTTTCACTGTTTAGACCGCGCTTTCTTGTTACGCCATACTTAGTCAACGCTTCCTCTTGTCCGAGCCTGCTGCGTACGGATAATGCCTTCAAAAACTTCACCTCACGATACGTAGTAGAAACGGAAGTTAAAAGAGGTCTCGATACTGCCTGTTGTTCCGCTTAACTTGAACTGATTCCATCCTGGAGCAAGCGTGATCAAATTTCGATTTGTGTTTCCGAATATACTAGTATTATTTTTAGACGCCCTAACTCGATTAAGGACAATCGTGTCCCCTAACGCTGTTGTGCCAAAATACTGCCAAACATCCCCGGTTGTTTGATTCGTAATTTTAAGATTTGACGACTTGCCTTTATACGTAATAATTAACGGCACCTCAACCGGATCTATAGGAATATCCCCCGCATTATAGATTGAAAACGACGTAGTCTTGTGTGTATACGACGGGATGGTATCGGTGAGCCCTTCTCCCAAAAGCCACCTATTCGCGTCAAACGTGAACGGATCGAGTGTCGTGCCGAGCGATTCCGCAAATCCGTCCGCACAGTCAAATTGAATATTAAAGTCTCCCATTGTCCCGATGCGATCAACGTCAAAAGACGAGCTTACTTCCACCTTCCATCGCTTATAAGGCTCCGATTCTACAATGATGTAGAATTGCGTCTGCTTGTAAAGTGCCGCTACTATTTTGTTCCGCAGCAAGAAGAAATCGTCCGTGTCTTCGGCAAACAGGCGACATTCTGCTTTGATCGACCGTATTCCGAAGTCTTTTCCTGTTCTAATGCTGCCGTTTGTCCCTTCGATTTTTTCGTAATAGATGTTAGGAGACGGCGCATCCGGAACAAAGCTTCGAACTAACACAGAAAGGTCCCTCGCCATATCGACGGTGGACCCGTTATCATAAACGATCTTAAAATTGCTGTCTGTTATCGGGATTTTTTCCACGCAAGCACCTCCCGTCTATTAAATATTAAACGCGTTCAAGACGCCCACTTCCTCGGCCTGCTGACGGCTAACATACGGCTCCACCAAGCGCCCGACAACTTCGTCGTTCATCACGATCACTTGGCCGTCACTGTTGCGGATGGCCCTTTCGATAGACGTGAGAGCCGCCAATACTTCCGGCGAGGCTCCGACCTGGCTTCCGACTACCGCCGTATGTCCTGCGTCAATCATCCGCATCAAATTCGCCTGTTGCGCTTCCGTTAGAACCATTTCGTTCCGCAGTGCCCGGATGTCGACTTCGTGACTCATCGGAGCATTTTCGAACTTAGACGCAAGGCCACCGGTATGGAGCCTGTTGATCTGACCGCGGCCGACGATGCCGCCGACGTGATACGGAACTTCTTGTCCGCCTTTTCCGTGCGTCTTCTTGAATGTCTCCGCGCTCTCTTCGATTTCCGATCCGTCCATGCTATAGGTGACGTGGATCTTTTTATTGATCCTTCGCGCCAGCTTAGCGTTCATGTTTTCAGCTTCGTTTGTAATCTCCTGGACCTTCGACTTTGCCGCCTGAAGCTGCGCGATTTCTTTATCGATTGCTTTAACGGCATCACGATACTCCTTCGTCTTTTTGTCCGCAGCCGTTGTGTTGTTTTCGAGATTGGCTTTCGCGTCTTTGAGATTAGCGATTTCTTTCTTGAGAACGTTGACGCCTTCTCCTTTTTTCGCGTTCAAACCGACTTGTTGCAGCTCAATATCAATCAATTTCTGGTTAATATCCTTCAGTTTGCCGAGCTCTTTTTGTACTTCACCTAAGCTTTCTCGCTTTGTCTGTAGATTGTCGAGGTTTGCGACGAGTTGTTCCCGCAATTTATTGAGCGTCGCTTCTTCGGCGGCTAAATTAATTTCGGCTTGGTACTGCGCTTTTTCGTTACCTTCTGCTTTTGCTGAGTTAAGTTCGTCAGTTACGTCCTTTACTTTTTGCGTTTGATCAGCAATCTTCCCCTCTAATTCTGCTCGCTCTCCATCTAATTTTTTTATATCTGTTTTAAGATTCTGCTGTTTTTGAAGGTGTTCAGCTTCTTTGCTCTGAGCTGTAGCTTTTTGTTTTTCTAATTCAGTCCGAAGTTCTTCCGCCTTAGCCGCACTTAACTTTTTAACGGCCTCGGTGTTTTTTGCAAAAGCATTGCCCTGCTCGCTAATAGCCGCGTTTGTTTCTGGCGCCTTCTTTACGATGTCGTCATTCAGTTTCAGAAAACGGTCAAACTCCGCATTTGTAAGCCCGGACCGCTCCTTTAGATTCGCCTGCTCGTCTTTAAGACGTTTGATAACCTCTGGATCTGTCTCCGTTTTCAAACGGTCATTAAGGTCGAGATAATGGGCAAACTCATCCGCAGTCAGCTTCGTTTTTGATTGAAGCTTATCGAATTCTGATGCGACCTTATCAAGCGACTCGATCTCTTTCTGCTTTGTCTCCGCAGCCTCCAAACTAACGGTGTTCATTGCGTCATAACTATTTTTAATGCCGATGAGTAAGCCGCCGAGAAGAGAAAGAGCCGTAATCGTCAGCCCAACCGGCCCCAACGTTAAGCTTTTCAGCGCAACTCCAAGTTTGACAACCGTCGACGCTACGAGCGCAATCGCCGCCGCTGTCCCCGCCATTTCGAGTCCTGTCGTGATAATTCCCGGATTCAGCTTATTAAGGAAATCGAGTATTTTCGTTCCCTCGTCTACAATTTTTCGGAAAGTAGGCAAAAACTCGTTACCGATCTTGATGCCGAGGCCATCGAGCGCACTTCTGAATTTTTCGAAGGATCCGTTCAGGTTATCCATTTGCGTTTTAGCTACACGATCAGCCGTACCACCGGCTTCTTTTAACGTACTTGAATATTTACGCAGTTCCTTTTCGCCAACGCTGAGTAACGTAACAAATCCGGAAGCCGCTTCAGTTCCGACAAGCTGTGCGGCAGCTGCCGTTTTCTGTGACGACGTCATGCCGTCAAATCTTTCCGCGATATGTCCAATGAGTTCCGGCAACGGCTTCAGGTTGCCGTTCGTGTCTTGTATTTCGAGGTTATATTTTTTAATCGCTCGTGCGGACTGTCCGACTGGATTCGCCAAATGCAATAGCGTCGCCCGCAATGCGGTACCCGCCATCGATCCCTGAATACCCGCATCTGACATTTTCGCCACTGCTGTCGCCGTGTCTTCGATCGAATATCCAAGAGAGGTCGCAACAGGGGCAACGAATTTCATTGCGTCACCTAATTGGCCGAGGTCCGTATTCGCCGTCGTCATCGCTTTAACAAGCACGTCGACCGCGCGCCCAGACTCTTCCGCTTTGATTCCGAAGCCCGTCATAATGTTCGAAACGATATCGGCCGATCGTCCGAGGCTTTCGTTAGACGCAGACGCCAGGTTAAGGACGGCCGGTAATGATCCGATTTGGTCCTCTACGCTGAAGCCCGCCATTGCTAAAAATTGGAGTCCCTCCGCCGCCTCTACCGCTGTAAATTTCGTTTCAGCGCCCATCTTAGACGCGATATTTTTTAGCGCTTCGAATTCCTGACCGGTCGCGCCGCTGATCGCCTTAACGTTCGACATGGCCGCTTCGAAGTCTGCCGCAGTCTTGACGGATGCTCCGATACCGGCGACTACCGCACCGCCGACGGCCAGCGACGCCTTTTGTATCTGGCCCATATCTTTCGATAGATTTTTAGACGATTTCCCCATCTCCGACATGTCGCTCTTTGCTTGATCGGATTTTTTAGACCAATCGGCCATATCGAGAATCAAACGGGCACGTATTTCTCCGACTGTTGCTCCGGCCATCTAGTTACCTCCTTTCCGAAAAGCTGCTTGCATCATGCGTAATTGTTCGAATTTTTCTCTATCGAAGTGATTAGCGTTTTCGATTCCTGCTGTTCTCGTAAGCCCGTTCATTAGCGACTTGAAATCTTCGTCCTCACTTGATCGGTTATTCGTAGCGAGGGCGATACGGACTTCCTCAAGGCGTCTAATTGCGCTTTGCTTTGCTTTGGCGCGAATAAGCTTCGGAATATCAACCATGTAATAATCGTTTTCAATCTCGCGCTGAGTGACTCCGAGAATAATAGCCGCATCTATTAAGTAGTCTTCGATCGTATATGAGACGCCCTCTTCTTCGCCTACTTGCCGAGGTTCGGAAGAAGGCTTTTCACGTTTTTTGCCATCGAAGACAACCGGTTTTTCTTAACCGTTAAGGCGAGGTATTCGAACATCTCGTCTGCCCCAACGTTTTCTGAAATGTAATCCGCGTCAACATCGCTCAGTGCCGAGACAATTCCGACGATCTCATCGAGTCCTACTTCGAGCCCGGTGACTACATACGAGTAAAAGTCTTCCGGAGGCGCGCTTAGAACTTGAACGATAATTCCGGGCAGCTTATCGACGGCCCCGAATAATTGCTTCCACTTCTTCGGTGTGAGCTTCGGAATCTCGACCGGATAATCACCGAAATAAAGTTGCTCAGGATCTTTTTTGGTGAACAGTTTCATAAAACATCTCCTTTCTCTTAAATAAAAAAGACACCGCGGTTAAGCGATGTCTCTCGGTTATTCTGCTGCGGATTCGTCTCCCATAATGAACAAGTCTCCATCGTTATCCGTATCCGGATATGCGACAAAGGTCAGATTCGCAATCCGTTCGTTGTCTGAATCGTAAGTGTACTCCGGATCAGCTACTGCGCCTGCTAACGGAATTGTGATATAATCGTTCGGCGTTGTCGAAGGCGCAGTCGGCTTAATAACGAGTTTCTTTGCGGCTGCGAGCATGTCGAATCCCGCCTTACCGCTAACGACTAGCTTTTTCTTTGTCGAATCGGTACCATCGGTCACCAACCGACTGTTCGGAATGGCTACCGCAAGTCTATCGAGGTCATGTAGAGCGAAAGGGATCGTGACTTCTGCGGTCCTCCCCTTCATCGTAGACTTAACGATTGTGTCTCCGTATTGATCGACCGTGGTGTCTTGCTTTGATGTTTGAACCTTAAACTGAATTCCGCCCTTAGTGATGTCGTAGGTAACCATATCGGCGCCTTCGCCATACTCAACAATTGCTGGGCCGATCGGTACGTTAATACCTCTAATTCCTGCCGCCATGCAATTTCCCCCTTATATTCAAAATAAAAAGCCCCTGATTAGGGGCGTATCACGCAATCAAAATTCAAAGAGTATTGAGGACGATTGTTGTCGTCGTATCCAATAAACAACGGGACTGAAGTAGTATCGCGAATAATAACAACTGAATTCTCGCCGATCATTACCTCTTTCAAATTGGTGAGCGAATTAAAAAGCTCGTAAGCTTTATCTTCGCAATCCTGTTCGCCTGCTGCGCGTCCTCTTACAAGTATCTGAAAAGACGGCTGCTTTTTCCCGGTCCATTGCGATGTCGGAAAACCGCCGGTCAGTTTTACGGAAATACATTCGTCAGGTGCTTCGCGAGGGAATCTGTTCGGAAAGTAAACGCCAGGAACCCGCGATTTAATGAACGATATTAATTCGAGTATCTTCAACGTTTACCTCAACTCCTCTCTTACGGCCTCTGCGACGTTCCGTATATACTTTTCGGCCTCTCCTTTTAACGGTCGCTCAAGGTACTTGTTACCGACCGTATATCCGTCCGTTCCACCGGCTTGTGCGGATGTAGGTCCGAGATTGTAATCGGCTTCGTGCGTCCAAATTGCGTAGTTAAATCCGTTTTCTACTGCACGGAAGGATACTTCGCCAATCAACCGATCTCGCGATAGTTTTACCTTCTTCTGCATCCCTCTACGAAGTGTCGCCTTATCGATAGGTGCGATATTTTGGGCGATACGAGCGAGATCATCGGTATTGTCCTCCATCGCTCGGACTGCCGCCTGCTCTGCGCCGTGTTCAGTTCGGTTTAGTCGATTAAGGAAATCGCTTGCGTCGAAATCAAAACTCAAACGATCACCTCCGTCAGAATCGGCTTTCCGGATACGTGCCTTCTTACGTTGATCTCTTTCGGCTTTCTCGCAATTGTCTCCCCGAGTTCATTCGTAAATAAGATCGTATCTGAGTACCGAATATCCGCCAGTTTATCGACTAGAATTCTCGCAGTGGCGACGGACTCTTCGCTTTTAATGACGCCAGACGATCGCGATAAACTGATTCGAGAGCCCTCGTCGACACGGCACTTGACTGCGAACGGTTCGATTTTTATTGGATTGCCCCACGAATCGAACTCTCCGGAGCTGTCACGCTCCACCGTAATCGTCTGCCTCATAGGAACGATAGCCATCTACAACACCGTCCATTGAATACGACGTCCGCCGAGCTTCACACCGTTTTCTTCTCCGATCAGATCAAGCGTCTTTTTCGGAATTAACGATTCATCATCGACTTTCATCGTATCTTTAAAGTTAAACGACGCCACACCGGTCAAAGAGAACGACGCAATTCCTTGTTTGTTCAGACGGTTCGTGTCGTTATAGGCAATTGCCAGCACGTTCGCGAATTCGTATACTGCGTCAGCCGGTATTTTATAGTCGGGAAATTTACGGACGAGAACGTCATCAGCAACGTTTAAGATCCGTTGCTTCCTTTCGTGATCAGAATCGTTCCAATCTTCGTTATCTACCGTAAAACTGTTGATATATTCGTCAGCACCCTCGACGCTTACTGTCATATCGCCACCTCCTGTTATTTTGCGGAGGATTTACGCGTTTGTTTCTTCGCTGCCGGCTTTGGTACGGCTTCCTCCGTTGGTTTGTCGATTCTAGTTACGTCTACCAGTTCGGACAGGACTTTGATTTCGTCCACATCATCTGTTTTAAATACGCCATTTTTGAACGACTTAAATGCGTCGCCCACGTAAAACCCAAGTTCGGGATATTTCGATTTGAATTCCGCCATTATTCCACAACACCTCTGTCAAAATAAATAAGCCCGCGATTTGCGGGCCGTTGATTACGCTAATCCTTTGATTCGTGCGTGTGCTTTTTCTTGTAGGAATTGAAGTGTATATTCACCGACGACTTGCCCTTCGTAGTAATCGCCTTTCTTGCCAAGGTATTCGTGGAAGAATCCTCGATCTGCAAGAGGTCTGATTTCAGTACGGTTTGCGTCGAAGATAAACAACTCATCTGCATTTAGGTTGTTGTTCAAAAGAATTTCCGCTTGGCCGAAGTCAGAAACGAAGTGATCAACGACCTGTCCGCGGCCATTGTCTGCGCGAGTCAGGCGGATTTGAGATTTATCGAAGTTTGAGATCGCACGTTTTTGTTTTGCGCCAACCATAATCTTAAACGCACCGCCCGTTGTAAACCCGCCTTTTTCGTAGATTTTCTGCATAGCATCGTTAACTTTTTCGTCAGTTAGTGCGGAATTTTGTGCATCGATTACATTAGTTTTGATAAATTGGCGCATACCTTCCATCTGACGAACGATCCCGTCTGGTGATTCGTACTTGATACCGCTAATTGCGGCTTTTTCAAGCTGTAACGCCAGTTCAAGCTGTTTCTTCTGCTTCTCGTACTCGTACAGGTTGTCGATGCCGTAGTTACTTACTGATGCCGCGGTACCAGTAATTGAAATTGTTTCGTCGAAGATTTGTGTGATGTTAGATACGCGTTTTCTTGGCTTGTACTTAGCGTCGCGTGCGTCAGCACCTTCTCGACCTTCAACGAATTGTACTTGGATAACCGCACCGTCTTCGATAGCTTCCGCAGTTGTTCCGGCATATCCCCGTACAACAGTCAATTTAGTTCCATTAACCGCTACAACTTTAAGTAGTTCGTCGCCGATCTTAACAACTTGATCAGAACGGAAAGGTTCTGCGTCTGCTACTTCTACCTCAGTGTCCGCGTTAGTTTTTGCTCCGACGACTCTGGACTCATCTGCAATCATTTCGTCCTCGAACCATTGGTGCTCGACTTGAGTAACCGGATCGCTAAATCCTAATAGATTCAACAAAGGCGTTTGGTGTTCATTTAAAAGTAAAATCTCATCTACAACGGATTCCTTCTTACCTACTAATTCACCTGATAAAATTTTTGACATTCGATTTCCCCCTCAATTTTCGCATTAAAAAGCGCCCGTTAAGGCGCTGTTTACTTCGATAATTCTCTTTTCAATTTTGCGTAGGCCACTTTGTCTTCAGGCCGGCCGCTATGCTTCGCTCTTTCTGCGGCTTCTTTCAATAGTTGTTCCGCTGTCTTTTCGGAAGCTCCTGCGGCGTCTCCGTTCGAGCTCTGCCCGATAGGCTTTGGCGCCTTCTTCTTGAC
Organism: Bacillus paralicheniformis; assembly: GCF_001042485.2. Taxonomy (GTDB): domain Bacteria; phylum Bacillota; class Bacilli; order Bacillales; family Bacillaceae; genus Bacillus; species Bacillus paralicheniformis. The sequence goes on along the minus strand of NZ_LBMN02000002.1, from coordinate 12,642 downwards.
CAAGAACGGTTTATTGTCAACGAGCGTTTTGACAACGTCCTCCACTCCGACAACCTTTCCGTCTTCAACCTTTACCGCGGACAGGTCGGCCAACGCAATGGCGTCGTCAATGTAGGCGATATCATTGCTCGTAGCAACCTTAATAAATTCATTGCGGATTTTCTCGCGTTCACGGGCTTTCTTCTCTTCTTCGAGTTGCTGAGCGAGAGTTTTCTCGGCCTCTTCCTTCGCTTTCAAGTCTTTTTGGAGGCGCTCAAGCTCCGTCATTTCGCTACGCTTACGTTCCTCTTCGGCAGTTTTCTTTGCATTGTAGTCTTCGACGAGTGTTTTGAGTGAATCAACTCCGTCGATGCCTAGCTCTTCAAAGGTAGACTTAAAGGCTTTTAAATCGTCGTTAACCTGCTTGAATCTGTCGTAAGGAATTGTTTTTACTTCGTCTTTTGGCGGTTCTGGTGTATCGGTGTTTTTCGGCTCCGCAGCCGGTGGTTCCGCCTGGTCTTTAGTTTCTTCCGCAAAATGCTGTAAATCTAACGACAATAAAGATTTTGATAGTTCCATAACCTTGTTTCCTCCTATTACGTTTTTAACGTCCAACGCGACGAATTTATCGGATAGTTTAATGTCATAACCGAATTTGGACAAAATAAAAGACGCCGTATTCGACGTCCACTGTTATTCCGCCATTATTTTTGCAGCGCGAAGAGCAGAAAGCAGCGCATTAAAATCCGCGACTAAGCCTGCGATATCCTCTGCGGTACTATCCGCTTGTGCAGCCGCCTGTTTCGCAGTCAGCTTCGAATTGAGCGTTGTTTGCAAGTTGGTAATTTGCGAAATTGGATGCGTATGTGACGAAGGTGGGAAATTTTCCGGCTTGTTCTGAATTTCCGACCAATCAACAGCTTTATCACCGCCTCCGATACTCGCATAAACGAATTTACCTTCAGCGTTCTTCGTAACAGGAACGATTGGTACGGCCTTCAATCCGTCGACGTCTTCGTCAACAACTTCGGCAGATCCAGCCGGATCAGTTTCGACGGGATAACTCATTTCGTTATCAAGCGCAGTACCTTCCTCCGGATCTGACCTGTATGAGAAACTACCCTCCGCAGTCTTCTGAACGAACACGACCGGGATCGCCTTTGTACCGTCAAGTGATTCGTCAACAACTTTGCTAATGCCGCGTGAATCATTCGAGATACCAACGCGCATTTTATTATTTACGTTCAAAATAAAGCCCCCTCTGGATTTCTGATCGGTGAATACACGTGTTTACAATTCGGATGAAAAATCTCGCCCGACGCCTTCAACTGATCGTACGTCGGATAATTACCGGGCGCGTCTTCCGTCAATTTCATGATCCTTCCTTCGTAGAAACGACATGCGTCCTTCGCTCCGTGTGAAGATATCTTCGCATAATACACGTTCCTTCTAAGCGCCTCATTCGTCGTTGCTTCCCGATAGGTCTCCATCATTTTTGTACGCGTCGCCATGTCCGCATAAACTTCCGGCCGCCACCGTCTGCCAGCTCCGTCGATTATTCCGGTTTTCACTGACTGCTGAAGTGTATTTCGAATGTCGGACGCAATAGTACGTCGTCCATTTGTACCTCGTGTCATGTGATAACGCATAGAATCGGAGACAGCTTTCCGGACAGCCGCTTTCGTCTTCCGGTCGATATTCTGCGTGACCGCTAATAGGTCGGCCTGGGTATCGGCAACCGCAGCCGCAACCATTTCTTTGTTCAAGCGTGAAAAGGAAGCGATCTGTGACGCTTTGTCAATCGTTTCGGCAACTCCAAGAGAGACGATCGTGTTTATTACGCCGTCTCTAGCCGCTTTAGGTATGTTCTTTTCGACCCAAGCTTTCGACTTATCGTCTAGCTCCGAAAGGATTTCCGAAATAGAGGCCAGTGTCGCATTGGCGTTTGCCCGGCGAAAATTGTCGATATCAACTCGGTCCAATTCGATCAAAATGTCTTGAACGGCGTCCTTGTAATACGTTGCGAGTTGATCGGTTTGATAGCTATACTTCGGCTCCGGAACTCGCATTACTCGTCATCCTCTTCGACGACCTCTTCTTTTACTTCAGTCTCGTTAAATACCGATCCATCAACAAAGCCACTGACGCTTTTTTCATCTTCTTCAATTCTTCGTATAGTCTCTTCGGCTTTATCGTCATCTACTTCGTCAAGCTCTTTAATAGCAGATCGAACGTCAAGCGTAGGTTTGCCACCGGTTCTAATACTCGCAATCTCTGCCGCTTCTTTCTCGTTACGCGGAATCCCGTCGTTCCAGATCGCTTTTGGATATACCGGATCAGATACGGATAAGTCTCCGAATTCTTTTTCGAAGAGCATACACGTCCATAGCGCGTCCCGAATCGCCTTATCATAGTGCGCCCGGATCCGTTTCACTTTCGAAAGGATTGGCATAAATCTCGCTCTAATTGCTACTCCGTCCGTATGGGACGTCCCGGTGCCGCCCGAATTGTCTCCGGACACCGTCGTTCCGAAAAGCCATTGCGGCGTCTCTGCCATCTGAAAGACGTTACTGAAAAGGACATCTAATTCTTTAAAAGCCGCATCTAGTTGCGCTTGCCACACCATATATCCCGGAGTCGGATCGTCTTTGTTAACAGGAATGTACTTTCCGCCAAACTGTACCGCTCCATTGGTCGTTTCCAGGTCTGGACCATATGCAGTAGGATCGCTGTGCTTCCAAAGAATATAATCGATCTGAACAAGGCGGTCATTGATCGCAGCTAGCACAGTTTCTAGCTTTTCGATGAGCCCAATTCCGAAGTACGAATCATCCACTGACTTATACGGAACGTGGAAAACCGGTATGTGCGGCAGATTCGTTACTTCTACGTCTTCCTCTCGACCTGTCGGAACTTGTTCTCCGATGGTAAACAATTGGACCGGCGTCCCCGTCGAAGTATCAACGCCGTTACCATGTAAGCGATGTCGCGAATACATAATATAACCCGGTATGTGACGCTCAACATTCAGAAATGGGATCTCTGTTTTCTCGGTTTCAACCCACTCGACTTGTGCAATATTGATCGCCTTCGTCTGCTTAACATTGCCGGCGGACGTCTCCGGAAAAACCCAGCTTGCGTTAACATGCTCAATAATCGGCTCCATCTCGACACCTTCTGGCGCATCTCCCTCGATGAGTCCCATCTTTTTAAGCTCCGAATAATCCTGGCGGTAGCCATAGCGAACTTTAAACCACGCGTCGCCGCGATAACCATTCGCCGTAGCACTTTCGTGAATCAATTGATTAACGTCATTCTCCTCAACGTACCTGTTTAGCGCCCTCTGCTCTTCGCTGTCGTCGGCTTTTCCGCTCTCAAAACGGACCGGCTCTCCGACAAGTAGATCCGCAGGCTTGGTAACGAGGATATCCGCCAGGTTGATCGCGATATAGAGTTTTTCGAGCTGCGACGAGAATGGCGAATCTTTTAAAATAGCCGTTGCCCTTTCGTATACGTCTCGCTGCTTTCCGTCGAACCATTTTTTAGCCCGTTTATATTTCGCGAGTCTTTCGATTGAATCTTGCGGTGGAAATTGAGCACCCTTACGGATAATTCCGTAGGTTTTTACATATGTGAATTCGTCTGCATCGTCGTGTTTACGGTTAAATAAATTCATAGCTACTCGTTCCCATCGTTAAGCAATTCGTCAATATCTTCGATTTCTTTCGCGATATCTTCGTTGCTGGCCATCCCGCTTTCGTTTTCTGTTGCCGTTACCTGACGATCAGTAAGCAAGCCGAAACGTCTGAAGAACAAGTCGATCGCTTTAACAGACGGTTGTTTGCTTCGAATGAGTGAAATAAGTTGCGCATACACTTCGGATCGGTGTCCGGACAGCATATCGTCCGCGAGTAGATTCATATATTCGATGAATGCTTTATTCTGCGTCCGCCATCGGTAAACCGTAACGCGGTCGGCTCCGATTTCCTTGGCGAGCTCCTCCTGCGTCTTCCTTGCTTCGGCCATCAACTCGTTTTCCACGAGCAAAAGCGCGGCCTTTCGTTGTTGTAACGTTAATTTTGCCTCTAATTCTTTCAATCGTGACATTATTTCGCCTCCCCTTTAAATCCAATTCGGTTTTGCTACAAGCCTAGTTTTAGGTCGGAAAACTCCTTCGATAGCTTGCTGTAACGCATCAAGTGAATCCACATAATCCCCGAATGGGTATTGCGCCATCTGATCGAGGAGCATCGTGTGACGGTCGTTAAGAATAAGCGTTTTATTGTGAAGCATCGGCTCCAATGACTGAATGCGCTCGTCTTTCGATGACCTGTGCGACTTAACATCGTTGACGCGGCACGTATAAAGCCCCTCTTTTCTAACCGCTTCTTGCAATTGCCGGTAAAACTCGTGCTGAGCGTTGATCGTTTCAACGTTAAATATCCGGTGACGGTACTGCTTGATCTTTTTAACGATGATGTCAATATAAACGTGTGCTGGCTCTTTCGACGCATACTCGTCAAGTACGAAAATATAGCCGGTCGGCTCATGTTTCCCCAGCGTAATAACCGAGTTGTAGCAAGACCGCGCATTCTTTCCTTGTGCAATATCCCAGGCGCCGCTTATCGTGAGGTCCCTGATCGGTATTTTCAGTTCGTTATAGACGACATAAGCAACGCCGTTCTCATGGTAGTAATGGTAGTAAGCGTAGTTTTCCGGGAAGAAAAACTGCTCATCTTCACTGAAAGCAAGGTTTCGAAACTCCGAATTGTAGGCTCGCGTCCCCATGCCCACCTTTTCGTGCATGAGCTCTCTATAAGTCCAGCGCCAAGGCCACGCAAGTTCAATGCCCTCCTCCAATGCCTCTTTATTCTGCTCGTAAAACTCATCGACTTTTTCCATCGATTCTGAGCGCGCATAGATTTCGCAGTATTTTTCCCATAGCTGCGGATTTGTCGGTTCACTAATGACGGCACCATGAAAGCTCGATTTAAAGTCCTTCCGCTTTAGAACGTGGTTCAAGAGCCCTGTCGCCGATACCATCGTTCCGACCAGTATGATCGCAGTCGCTTTAGAACCGATCGGTACGACAACAGAGTTGAACCAGTGAACGAGCTTTTCTCGAGCTTCCTTCGTGCCTTCGTTGTTACTTGACGAAGGATCGTCAATGATAACGAGATCGGGACGGACAGCGCCGTGTCTTTTACCGCGAAGTTGCTTACCGGAAGAAGATGATTCAATCAGGATGTTCGTTGTTGTAATGAACGCTTCTTCGTTATCTTTTTCGTTACGACTTGCGGATTCATACATCATAGGTCCGAAGTCTTCGCGCAGTTTCTGATTGTATTTCATTTGTTTGTTGACCCACCCGATAAGCTTTTTTGATAGCGAGTCGGTTTCGGAAATGATCAGGATATATTTGCGCTTTCGAAAGGCCGCTTGGTGTAATGGAAGGGCGTTCGAAAACATTCCGGACTTTGAATGTCCCCGCGCCGCTGCAATCGCAAGTCTAGCGTTCCTTTTTTCGTTATTCACGTAGTTACAAAGATCAAAAAACTCTTCGTGAATCTTTGCGATATCTTCGATTCCATCATGCGGTGTTCCGTCGTCTGCGTTCTGAACGATATTGTCCTCGTTATCCGGGTTTAGGCCGTCGCTTAGATACTCGTAAGTAAAGTACGCTACATCGAGTTCGGCCTTATGGACCCGCTTCAGCTTCGTCAATTCCGCTTTATCTTTCCGGAAGGTGTCGATGTGGTATTCCGTAGCTTTCCCGGCCTTAATGAGCGCCACCAATTTACGGACACGCTCGGTCAATAAATCGATCCGTTCCTGTCTTTCTTCGCGGTCAAGCCATTTTCCGTCAACGTATGCCAAACTGGTGGCCTCCTTTCGTTTAAATTTCGTGTTGACTTTCGTTATCTTTTTCGTTAATATGAATGTAACAAAAACATTTATAAGTTACGTAGAGGTGAATCGACATGGCAAACGAAGTTTTTCCGATAAAGTCAAAACGAGATTATAACAAGTTCATAAAAGCGCTCAAGCCGGGGCGCGATCAGTGGCTGGCGCAATTAGGCACGGCATTCGGCCTCCGCATCAGCGACTTGCGGCTTCTTAAAATCGGACAGCTTCGCGGCCAGAAGTCGATTACCCTATGGGAGAAGAAACGGAAGAAAAAGCGTGTGATCACGTTCAGCTCATCCGTTCTCAAAATCGTTTCCCAACTCGAAGGTGATGACGATGATTACGTATTTGCCAGCCGTAAAGGTGGAGAGCCGATCAGCCGCGTCCAGGCATACCGCATTCTAAGTGACGCAGCCAAACGAGCCGGCATTTACGATAAGATCGGCGGCATCGGAACGCATACGCTACGCAAGACGTTTGGATACCGGCTTTACCAGTCCGGCGTGCCGCTTTCGCGAATCATGGTGATTCTTAACCATTCGAGCGAGCGCGATACGGCTAAGTACATCGGGATTACTGCGGAAGAGATTTCGGAAGCTTACGAAAGCATCGAGGTTTAAGACTTCGATGCTTTTTTGAATACTTCTCGCAATACTCTAGCGGTTTCCCAGGCGTCATCTAACGTTTTCTCACCGAGTCGTTCCTCTAGATCCTGAAACTCCGCAAGCGCCTTAGTCGCCGCCCTTGCTTCGCGTTGAACCGCCTTGAGTCCTGTTATCGCGTCGGATACATCCAAGTCGATTTTAATTTTACCGATTGATTCGCGCTTCGATTCCGCCATTCACATCGTCTCCTTTTTCGTTTATTTGATTTCAGGCATCAATTCGTATCTGATCGCGTCGATGACTTCTGCAATCTCGTCACGCACAAAATGTCCGGAAGTCTGCAGCGCGATCAAACGATCTAAATACGCAAGTAATTCCTCTGTTCTCGTCATCTTCATCGTCTCCTTTTTCGTTTATTGCTGCGCTAAAAAACGCAAGCACAAAAAGAGCGACCCATATTCGGATCACCCTCGTTCTGATTGCGTTATGTAATTATAAGTTTTTAATAAGTTCTGATATGGCGGAAGAGGGATCTTTAGCAACTGGCGGGAAAAGATTTCTAACAACTATAGTTGCAACCGCCACTATCTGAGTGTACATCCCAGTAAAAAATAAATTACATGTCCACTCTGGAGGCCTGAAATTAGGCAAGAATCCCATTAGAATAAGAATTACGTTCCCCAAAACCATTTCAATACCTAATGCCAATAAAATAAAAGTGGCTATCCTCTTCCGCATATTCCTTTCGTTTAATTCGTTCTCTTTCCAAGTCCCTATGACTTGTCTTAGTTTAAAGCTGTTATCTCTGAGTTGCGTCAGTCTTTCTATGACATCTGTCTGTTCAGGTGTTACTCCATCCTCCACAGAAAGCTCATCTTCGGTGTCAGCTAGTATACTTGATACTTTTATTCGGCCCGAAAAGTAGCTACTCTCTAAACTGCCTGACATCCGCTACACACTCACTCCTAAATTATTTAATCTATACTTCATGGCAGTCCTAGAAACTCCAAAATAGTGACTAAGAAATTCCACATCACCTGACATTCCCCAAATCTTTAAAACAAGTTCTCTAGGCATTAACAAATTGGCTGCAAAGTCGTTAGCTTCCGTTTCTTCTTTATTTTTTTGACCATTTCTAAAAAATACTGATTGCTCATCGATAAAGTCAGTTTGGGATTCAGCATGCAAAAAATAATGTCCAAGTTCATGGGCTATAGTGAATCTTTTCCTTACGGGCGCGTCATCATGTTTAACGTAGATTGTCGCAACTCTTGAATCATCGCCAGGATGAACCTGCAGCGCTCCGGAGATCATGTCGGTTGTAAATTCCGCATTTATGACCTTGATTCCGAGTTTCTCAGCAATCGCAATCGGGTTAATGGGTTCGTCCTGTGATGTGTAGGCCTGTAAAACCTCTTGTGCTTTTTCTTCCCCAATAGTTCTCATGTCTAACATAGTATTCACCCCTTTTTGGAGTTTAAACAGCTCGATGATCTCGGCCACTTTAACCACCTCTCAGTATATCTATTCCCGTTTTTCGGAGTAGATAACCTGAGTGTAAGAATATTTTAGCAAAATATGCATAACATGTGCATCAAAAATGATTAATTTTATTGAAGAAAAAACAAGTTTATTTTTGGTGCATTTACTTAACACCGCTAAAGTGCATTTTTTGTGATCTAAAGTAGGAGCAAGTCTTGTCGTATACGAGCAATTCTCGTTTGATCTACGGGCATACCCAACATTTTCGATAATCGCTTCATGTCTTGGTAGTTATCCGCGATCGTCTGCCTTATTAGTTCCCTTCATAGTTGCCTACGAGACACCATTACGTCCCTCCCTTCGAATTTACACGAAATTAGCGCTTCTAACCGTCACCCTACCGAATACCCTCGGAGAATACTAAAACGTCTAATTTCGTGTGATTTGTGCGTGAAAATCGTTATGCCCTTCGGTACTCCTCTTTAAGCGCGCTAACCTTCGCTGTTATCTGCCGCTGAACCTCGTCCGCTTCTTTCACGGAATCATCCGTTTGACGTAGCCGCTTGACCTTGCGAATTAATTTACGCGTTTCACGGTCCGTTATGATTACCGTATAGTGCTTCGAACAGTGCGGGCATTCGAAATACGTCTCCTCTACTCCGGAATTATTCAGGGGACGTTCCTTCGGCTGAACATCGAAATCTTTTAGACATTCGTCGCATTGTACCGCCATGATTCCGCCTCCTTTGCGTTAATTTATTCGCGATCATCCTCCGTTTTAGTTAAGTCTGATCATCGGGAATATCACCGATTCTGATTGGCGTTGTTTCGACGTTCAACTTTTCGATAACCTCTACGCAAGCATTACGCAGTTCAAGTGTCACTCCGCCTTTAGTTTCGAATTTCATTACGTCGTCTCCTCCGATTAAGTTACGCCCCGAGTTCGAAAAATTGTGCGCAAGTTCTGAACAGCAGTCGTCCGGGGTTGTTCGGGGTGGCCTGGGGGGAGGGCCGCCGCAAAAAATTCCGCTGAATAAAACATTCATCGTTTTGCATATCGAATGTAACACAAACACTTTTTGTTACATTGAACAATCGAATGAAACGTTGATATGACTGTGTCTATCGTATGTTATCCTTCGCAATCAATCGAACTATCTTTATGCATTCGATAAACAGCGTCAGATCAACGATGGTTCAGGTGCGTGGTGCGGGCCGGTATGTATAAGATACTGCATATCGTCAGTATGTCGGTGGTGCTGGTCGGCTGACCCCGTGAGTTTCGGAAGGGCTTATCCTCCGGCACAGTCTCGCTGATGTTCGGGTAACAAGACGTTGTCCCTCTCGCCTGCTCCTCACCGTTTACCTTCCTATATGTATAGCGATGCCCCTGCCGTATGCAACAGGCGGTGCGTATATGCGGTACCACCCGCTCTATCCCAACGGCACCCTATCGTATCTAACCGGCACGCTCTCCGTATAAGTACAACGGTATGAAACGTATGTTACACGTCCTTCTATTACGTAAGACAGCATAACGGTATGAAAGTTGATGTATTTCGTGATAATAACGCTATCCTTTCGTATGTTTTAAATACTAGCGTCCACTCCGTCGCTTACGCTCCTCCGTGTCCGCGGATATTATTAAGACCTTTATCGCGATACAATTATTTATACAATATACATGATTGCGTTTCTGCGGGACGGAGTAAAACGTAGTTCCCGCTAGTCTTCGAATTCAGAAGACTAAGAAGTAATTCCGGACTCAAAATCGCTGTATCCCTTGCGGCCGTAAGCACGAACCCTATTTTCGGTTGTGCGAATAAAGTCGTGTTTTTGGCCGATTTGTGCGAATAAAGTCGTGTTCATTATCAATTACGTTATTCTAATTGAGAATAAGACGATAATCATCCGACCTCTCACCGTCACATCAACCGTATTATTATTCATATAAATGTATAAATATACGAAGAAAAAGACGCCAATCATTCGTCAGCGTCTTCGATCTTCACCTCGAATAGCTCCTCGACACCCACGCCGAGTGTTCGCGCAAGGGCAAATACGTGCCAATCGAGATGCCTTTCGTTCTTATCGAACCGGCTAATGCTGCCTTGCGGAACTCCTGACGCTTCAGACAACGGAATCTGCTTCCACCCTTTCGCGTTCATTACCTCCGACAGTCGCGGTCTTACCGTTATTTTCATCCGTACTCACCTCGTTTTGATAATTCAATTATACGATAACGAATAAATTTTCGCAAATCCAATTGACATGCGTTATGCGATATCGTATAATAAAGTAACGAAAGGAGGTGAACGTAATTGATTGACACCGTAATGAAGCTTTCGGCAATCACCGCATCTTGGCTCGGAATTATCAAGCTCGGACTTGAACTCCGGAAGATGCGAAAGGAATCCGAAAGTAAAGAGCGACGGCCTCCGACCAAGAAGCACCGTCGCCGACAATAAACACCGAGGGGCTATATGCCCCTTGTCAATCAATTATAACACGAATGAAACGAATTGATACCACAGAAATTTTGTTAGTCGTCGTCTTGCTCGCTTGGATTGCGGATATGAACTTCGGCCGGCTGTCCGTTCTGGACTACGTCGGACTCGGCTCAGCCGTCGTTTTTATCGCGCTTCTATTCTTTAGATCGAGGAGGAATCGGTCACACCGCCGCTGAAGCCGCAGCAGGCCGATCAACTTCTCGATCTATATCAACGCCCTGACGCCGGCAAAGCGTATCAGATCGGCTTCAATCTCGGCTATCTAATCGCAAACAAATACGGAGGTAATGACGATGAATAAAACGAAACTCTTAACGGCCATCCTCGGCCTATCACTCGCAGGAAACGCGGCTCTCGGCTTTTACGCCGCAAAGCTGAACGAAGATGTCGATGTGGCCTATCGCGTGGCTGACGACATGGCTGCGGAAGCCAAAGACGCCCAGGAAATTGTCGAAGGAAAAGATTACGCTGTTTCAGCGGATGACGGCGGCTTTAGTTTCGATCCGGCAGCCACAGACGCAAAGCCAGGCGATCGGATCAGCGTTACTTTTACGAAGGATCAATACGAAAATGGCAGCGGATTTAAGGCGATTAAGGTTATCGAATAACACACGAAATCAGGCGTTAAGCGGCCGCCGATACCTAATATACCCGCAGCAGATTCCGGCGGCTCCTACGCTTTAATTTCGTGGAAAAAACGTTGTCTATGTCGTTGATTCAACCGAGCTAATGTCGTATCCTATTAGTCGGAGGTTGAGGACGAATGGATTACGAAACAAAGGGATACGACACGACGAAAATATACGACTACAAAGAGTATCCAGACGTTCATCACGGACGCTGCGATAACTGCGATTATACGCTGTTTAAAAGTTCGGTTAAGGACGGGATATTTCTTCGCGAGTGCCGTAGATGCGGAATGAAAAAGAGCATATAAAACGAGAAAGGCCCGGCTCGATTTGAGCGGGCTATTTTTCTTCTGCGTTTACAACAGAAATTCCTATTTTCTTGTTTGTTGGATCGTAAATACCTGAAAACTCTTTTTCTTTATCGTTATTTATGTAGCCGGATACTTCTACACCGCCCGTTGGATCGATGTTATAGTCTTTAGAAAAATGAACTTCCGACACATTTTTATAGTCTTTTTTCAAATAACTTCTCATTTCCTCTTTTGCTTCTTCTACTAATTTTTGTTCGGCTTTATGATTATCGTATTGATGCTTCACGAAAAAACCCCCAACTGCTATAATCATAACCAATAGGATAATAATGTATTTTCTCAAACAGATCATCCTTTCTTTCTTTATTTTACATTATATGAAAGGTGAAGTATACGTTGACAAAACAAAAAAATGTAAGAAAACCAAATGTTTCTGATGAAGAGTATTTTAATTTGAGCAGGGCTTCATACCACTATAAGACCCTGAAATTACACATAAAATATAAAAAACCATATAAAATCAATAAAACCTCTTATTGGTACATCGAACAAGTTAAACAGGATACAGATACCGGTTTAGATGCATTCGTTTTCTCTCAAGCCGAAAATAAGAATGGCAAATGGGTTAAATCAAACAACCCGAAAAACGTCGTCGTAGCCTTCGCAGGCACTGATCTCTCAAAAGATCTCGAAGCAGACGGCGCGAAAGCGGACGCTGAAAATGTCGCCATCGGATTGGACCCTAAAAAAGAGACAGAATACATTGTCGAAAAAGGTGCGAAAGATACGTCAAAAACGCTTGGGGTATATACTCGATCAATGGAGCAACTCCAGATGATGGAGTCTGGAAACTATAAAGTGATTACAAAGACGACGCAAATCGACCAAGCCGATCAATTGGTTAGAGAAGTCAAACAAAAGTATCAAGGGACATCGACGATTGTTTCAACGACTGGACACTCGCTTGGAGGCGCGGAGGCAGAATACAGCGCAGTCAGCAATAATGTCTATGCAGTAGCATTCAACAGTCCGTCTATCGTTAAGCTTCATACAGAAGAAAAACAGAAGCAAATCAATAACGGGGAATATAACACTTATGTAAAATCGATCATCAATCCGGACGATATGGTTGGTTCTGGCTGGTGGGACGAATTTGATCGGCACAACGGGACTACGATCTACACAAAAGATCCTTCTATCGCAACGGCTAATCGCGAGA
>NZ_LBMN02000001.1 GCF_001042485.2 Bacillus paralicheniformis | reverse complement strand
ACTACGCACATTCGCATGTGCGATTTATTTAATGAATTAACAGGTACGTTTGTCTTGTTTAGTTTTCAAAGATCATTTCCGCCTCTCGAAGAAGCGACTTTACTAATATAACATTCTATCATCGTGAATGTCAACAACTTTTTTCAAAAGATTTTCGAAGTTGTTTTTATAAAGCCTCCTTTTTAGGGGCGGATACTAATATAACATCTATTTTCGTTTTGCACAATAGCTTTTTTAAAAAAATAATAATCAAATGATTTGGACTCAGATGATTCCTGATCATCTCGACCTCAGGCAGTTGACAGCATTTATTTCTTCTTACTGCTTTCTTCTATATAAAAGTATACAGCGGTCTTTAAAAATTGATTTGCTAAAGCTGCACATGGTCCAAAGCTTCGAGGATGACATTAAACTCTCCGTTATCAGCTTTTACTTGAATAAAAAGCTCCTCATTCCGGAGCTTTGTAACAGAATATATATTCTTCTCATTTTCATTCACGCTGGTTGGCGGATAAAGATTGTGCAGCCTACCTTTTCAGCTTGGCGGTCGAATGTCTGACAACCAGTTCAGGTTTGTAGACGGTGGAATGTTCAAGCTGATTCGTGTTGCGTCCCTCAACTTTGGCAATCATCCATTTTGCCGCCTCAATCCCCATCTGCATTTTCGGATGAGTGACTGACGTCAGCTTCACTTCAGATGCCTCGCTCAAATGTGAGTTGTCATATCCGACAATCGAAATGTCTTCCGGCACTTTCAAACCGAATTCCCTCACGACATCCAACACCAAAAGCGCTATCTCGTCATTATAGCAGAATATGGAAGTCGGACGGTCTGATGAAGAAAGCCGCTTCCTGGCTTCAGCTATCGTTTTTTGTTTTTTGTTCTCTGTTGTGTACGTCACGACCATTTCAGGGTAAAACGACAAGCCGTTTTCTCTGAAAGCACGGATAAATCCTTTCATCCGGTTGGCGCCCTGCATATCGTCCTGTTTAAAGAAACCGAACACTTTTTCATGGCCGAGTTTAATCAAATGCTCAGTGGCGATAAAGCCGCCGTGTTCATCATCCAAAATGAAATGGGGCGGATTTAGCTCCTGATAAAATTGGTTGATCATCAAATACGGAATATGATGTTGTTCAAGCGTCAGATAGTAACTTAAATTCGGGTTAAAGCTTCCTGTTTTCGTCGGCTCCACGATCAACCCAGCAATTTTTTTATCGAGCATATTCACAAGGCATTGTTTTTCTTTTTCAATGTCATTATTGGTGCTCGCGACGACAAGGGTGTATCCTTCGCTGGACAGTGACGATTCGATTCCTCTTATAATAGAAGGAAAAATGTAATCCGAAAGGTAAGTCGTAATAACCCCGATCATCTTATTTCTTTCCCTTCCTTTTTCAGAAAGCTGAAGACGGTGAGAGCAATACGTCCCTGAGCCCTGCTCTCTGTATAAAAGCCCTTCATGAACAAGGTCGCCAATCGCTTGCCGGATCGTGTGCCTGCTTACATCAAATATTTTCATCAATTCGTTTTCCGAATGAATTTTTTCCCCCGGCTTCACTTTGCCTTCATATATCCACGATTTAATTTTACTTTTCACCATGCTGTATTTTGTAGGTTCACTCATCAGATCAACCCTTTACTGATCTTGTACGTACGAATACGTTCTATTATAAAGGAAAAGATGTTTGCATTGCTACATATTGGAGAAATTAAGCAAAATTTTTCGAAAAATCAGCTTGTCGTCCGTTTCTTTTTTTAGTATAGTAGAATATAACTAAATAACTTGATGACCACAAGGGGAGCCTCGAGGCTGAGAGTGAACGACCGTTCTGACCCTTTGAACCTGTTAGTTAACGCTGGCGTAGGGATGTGGCAAAGTCATTTCTAATTGCATCCAAAGCAGTGCGTGGAAAACTTTCCTACTCCTTCCCCGCATTGCTTTTTTTATTGGGAAAGAAGTCCAGTATCCCTTTGTTCATCAAAAGTGAGGGTTATGATGAATCAATCTAAACAACTTGTACAGCTGATTGAAATTGCGTTTATGACAGGAATAGCACTTATACTTGATATGGTGTCCGGAATGTTTTTAAAAATGCCTCAAGGCGGTTCAATCGCCGTCATGATGATTCCGATCTTCCTGATTTCCTTTAGATGGGGGCTGAAGGCAGGGCTGGCAACCGGGTTTTTAGCCGGATTGCTTCAGTTTGTCACTGGAGGATTTTACGTTTATCATCCTCTGCAGCTTCTTCTTGATTATTTTATCGCGCCTACGGCCGCGGGAATCGGCGGCTTTTTTGCCGGATCGATCAGAAATGCTTCAGTCGAGAAACAAAAAGGAAAGATTATTTTCTATGTTACGCTGGCCGTCTTTCTCGGAAGCGGACTGAAATTTCTCGCTCATGTCATCAGCGGCGCTGTCTTTTTTGGAAACTATGCGCCTGAAGGCACTCCGGTATGGATTTATTCCTTGGTATATAATGGAACATATATGCTTCCGTCTTTCATTGTCTGCACAATTGTCCTTTGTTTACTGCTGCTAACCGCGCCAAAACTCTTGGAAAACAGATCAGACATGAGATAGCATAAAAAAACAGCGGACTCGCCTGAGATTCCGCTGTTTTTTTATGATTTAATCAAATCTGCGACCAATATATACCGCTCCGGTGCTGAACCGATAAAGTCAAAAGGATAGCAGGTGGAAACCGTCAATGTTGCTCTCGGCTTTGGTACAATCACCGTCCGGTCATCCGCATCCACGATCCGCACCTTTTTCACTTTGTATGTAAAAGTTCCGTAGGAAGCTTCAACAATTAACTGATCGCCCTTCCCCACTCGGCCGAGTTTTCGGAAAACCGTATCCCGGTGGCCTGATAAAACCGAGTTGTCATCTTCTCCAGGCAGAACGGAACCAGCGAAATGGCCCACGCCTTTTTGCAGCTCGTCTTCATCTGTCCCGTGATATATAGGAATCCTTGCATTGATTTTCGGAATGACAAGATCACCGATTTTCTCCCCGGTTTTAAATGTTTGATCAATCACCGTTTTTTCTTTTTTCGCCGTCTGAATCGGAGGTTTTTCAGGCTTTTCTTCTTCTTTCATCTGCTGAAATGAAAAAAGAGCGTAGCCGTGCATTAACTTGAACACATTCGTTGTTGTAAAATAAGCGCCGCACACAACCATCACAATAGCTGCGAGCCAGATGATTTTTTTTCGATGTGCCTTAATTTCCTTTCACTCCTTATAAAAACTTCCCATTCTCTACATAATTAGAATGGGAAGTGACATGTTAAGCCGCTTTGCGAAGCCTTCTGATCATGAAGAATCCGCCAAACATCAGAACGGCGCCTAAGATCGACCATTCCGCGTAATGCCCGGCTGTCTTTGGAAGCTTTGCACCTTTAACCGTCTTTTTCACATGAGATGGCTTTGAATCATGTTTGACAGCCGTTTGGGTTTGCTTCACTTTTGACCCTGTATCATGAATTAAATCAGATCCGATCATGTCAGGCGTCAGCAATACATCCAAAATGAAGTTGCCTTGCAGATCGTATACTTCCACCAGAAGGCTTGCTCCCTTCAGATCTTCCGCGCTGACAAGCGTTGTCAAAGACACTTCTTTTTTCTTTCCGTCTTTAACAAGATAGTATTTTGTTTTCACTTCAAGCGTCTTCTGAAGATCGTTTAAAATGGATAGCATTTCAGCGATATCCTGAGCTGACAGCTCTGATACAGACTCGAAATCGGCTACCGCTTCAAGACGTTCTCCAAGAGCCATCAAATCATTTTCAAGGTTTGGATTTTTATCGCGCACCTTTCGGAGATGATTCACGAGCCTTTCCCACTCCTGATCATCCACACCTAATTCTTGAAACAGGTTCCCGATCTGAAAATCGTCTTCTTCATATGTCACAGTGAAAAGCGCATCGTCCAATTCGTATTCAAACATAAACACGTCGAGAATGTTTTGGCCGCTTTCCATATAGCCATTTTCAACAAAAAGGTCAGCCGCTTCTTTTTCGCTCAATCCGTATTCTTTTAAATAGGATGCCAAAAGTTGATTAGTCAGTCTTTCCCCTAAAAAATCTTTCAACTCTTCCACCGACTCAAAATCTTTTAAACTTTCATCATATGTATCCTGTAAATAAGCTTCCAATTCTTTTTCTGTCATTCCTATTTCTTCAAGATACTCTTGAAGCTCGGCCTGTTTCGGCGCGGCAAAAGCACCAGCTGCCGGCACTAAAACCAGGATGCAGACCAATAGTGACATCAGCCTTTTTTTCATTTCTTATGACCCCCTAAATTTATCTTTCATTTTGATTATAGTGGAAATATTTTTAAAAACATGTATTGTAATTGAAAATCTTTTCGTCTATAATATTTTGTTCTTTTTCCTGTTTAAACAGGCATAATCTTCCCCTCTATTGAATGTAATATAGTAAAGCGAATAGAGGAGGTATGCAAATGAACCCTTACTATATGATGCTCTTATGTTACGTCCTATCGATCATCCACTTTTTAATAGGCTACCGGGAAGCCCTGAAAATAAGCGGAGCTGACGGGCTGGTCAACGGAACCGCAATGATCTCCTGTATTCCGCTTGGCGCGGTTTTCGCTTTTTTCGCGCACTTTTTTTGGAAAATGACGATTTAATTTCAGAAATGAACTTTTCACCGGCGAACTTGCATTTCAGCGTTATTCACAGACGGCAGCAGTTTATGCTATGATTAATAGAACTTCAATTTACAAAAAATTCACAAAGATTGGAGGGAAGAGAATGGCCAAAGCCGTGGCTTCACAAGAAGTCGCCAATATGCTCAACGACTGGTACATACTGATGAAAAAAAGAGACATTTCAGGCTCAATCGAAATGAAAGATGACATAGATAAAGCAATTGAAAAAATGGAAGAAGATCATGACGTTCTACTCTATTATCAAATGCTCGATTTTCGCTTAAGGCTCCTTCTTGAAGATATCTCCCAATCTTCCACCGAAAAATTGGAGGCCATCAGTTTTCAAGACAAAGATCCAAAAAGTACGGACGACAAGCTGAATTATTATTTTTACCTGTTTAAAGGGATTTATGAGGACTACAAGCAAAACCATACAGAAGCGCTCAATTTTTTCAGAATAGCGGAAAAAAGACTGAGCGTCATTCAAAATGAAATTGAAAAAGCTGAATTTCATTATAAAATCGGTGTTTTGTATTACAACTTAAAAGCGACATGGCTGTCGATTCATCACATCAACATTGCCTCCGGCATCTTTCAAGGGTATGACGGGTATGCCAAGCGGGTCATCAACTGCAAAATGCTGATCGGGCTCAATTATATTGACCAATTTAAGTTCTCCGAAAGTGAAGTATTATTAAAAGAAGCGATCGAAAAAACCGAAAAAATCGGCGACCAATTCCTTTTACCGTGTACCTACTATAATATGGGCTTTTTGAAGAGTAAGGAAGACAAGCAGGAGGAAGCGCTAAAGTATTACAATAAAGCTTTTGCAATCAAAGATTTTGAAACGAAAGCCAAGTATGCTTACCTTCTTTGCGTTTATGAAAACACAAGGTCTCTTTTCAAAACCAACGCACACAAACAAGCATTTAAATGGATCGAAGTGGGCTTTAAAAAATCCCGGGAAATGAACAGCGAAATTTTCGAATTGAAATTCAAAATTTTATATACATTATATTCTGATACACAGAATAAACTGGAAATAATCAAGGACTATGTTCACCAGTTAGAAAATGAAAAAGCCTGGGTAGATTTGGAGGAATTATTGATGGATGTAGCGAATTACTACAGGCGAGAAAAGTTATATGAAGAAGCCATATACTTTTACATTAAAACAGACAAGGCGAGCAAGCTCGCTGGAAGAGGAGGAGAATAAAATGAAAAAAGTATTATTAACAGCAGTTGTATTAGGCGCAGTTATCAGCTTTTCATTCGTAAACCATGCACCGGAAGCGGCTTCTCAAGGAGATCAGGTACTTCTGGCATCCCGGGGATCAGGAGCATAAAATATTTAAAAAAATACCCATTCAGACATCTTCTGAATGGGTATTTTGCACTTTATATTCATATTCAGGAGGGATCGATATGGGAAAGAAAGTACTGCTGACAGGTTTTGACCCCTTCGGGGGAGAAACGGTCAATCCGTCTTGGGAAGCTGTAAAACGGCTGAACGGAGAAAAAGTCGAAGGCGTCTCTATCGTGGCGGAGCAGATCCCGACCGTTTTTCATCATTCAGCGGCCGTTTTGGAAAAAGCGATCGAAAAGCACCATCCCGATATCGTCATTTGTGTAGGACAAGCAGGCGGCCGGGCTCACATTACTCCAGAACGCATCGCAATCAACATCGATGACGCCCGCATTCCGGATAATGAAAAACGGGAACCGATCGATGAACCGATCGCGGCAGACGGGCCTGCAGCTTACTGGTCCGCGCTTCCTATCAAACTCGTTGTGAAAGAGTTGAGAAAAAACGGAATCCCGGCCTCCGTCTCTAATTCAGCTGGAACATTCGTATGCAACCATCTTTTTTACCAGTTAATGCACCGTATAGACCGCACCTCGGCAAACATCCGCGGAGGGTTCATCCACATTCCGTATCTCCCCGAACAAACAGTCGATAAGCACGAGCCGAGCCTCAGCCTTGAAACGATCGTCGAAGGGCTGAGGCTAGCCGCCGTCGTCTCTGCCCTTCACGAAAAAGACATTCGCGAAACCGGAGGCTCGCTCAGCTGAAACCGAAGCCGCCTCAAGGCGGCTCTCCGGATTCGCACACTTCCGGATTCTTGTACATCCCTGTGTGTTTTTCTTTTAAAAAAGTAAACACTATAAGAAAAACAGATAAAAGGGTGAACACGGATGCAGAAATCTTATGCCGTTTTCGGGCTCGGTCAGTTCGGCGGCAGTCTTGTCAAAGCCTTCCACGCAAAAGGGGCTGAAGTTTTAGGCATCGACAAATCCGAAGAAAAAGTAAACGAATATTCTGCTTATGCAACCTACACCATTTGCGCCAATGCCGTTGATGAAAATACATTGAAACAAATCGGAATACGCAACATCGATCACGCCTTTGTATCATTCGGCGATGACATTGAAGCAAGCATTCTGACTTCGCTTTTGCTGATTGAAATGGGCGTTCCCAAAGTATGGACGAAAGCGCAAAATGACTATCACCAAAAGGTTCTCCATAAAATCGGCGTCCATCGTATCATTCATCCCGAAAAAGATATGGCCAAGCGGATAGCCAGCCATATCACCTCGGAAAAGTTGATCGATTTTGTTGAGCTGTCGCCAAATTACAGCATCGTCGAAATTGTGGCAACAAAAAAGCTGGACAAAAGAAGCCTGGGGGATATCGATGTACGCGCCAACTTCGGCTGCAACATCGTCGGCATAAAAAGAGACGGGCATTTCATCATCGCACCGAGCGCTGATGACTTGATATACGAAAACGATATTTTGATTGTGATCGGGCAAAACAAAGATATTGAGACCTTTGAAAAAAAGGGCGATTAACCGTGAAGTTTAAACAGATTCAATTAAGCCCGTCCCAACTGCTCGTGCTGGTGTTTTTATTTTTCATCATATTAGGAACTCTTTTATTGAAGACCCCGGCAGCGACGTCTAAACCCATAGGCTGGATTGATACGCTTTTTACATCGACATCGGCGATGACTGTTACCGGCCTAGCCGTCGTTGATACAGGCACGGATTATACGTTGTTCGGTCAGCTCATGATCCTCGTTCTCATCCAGATCGGGGGACTCGGCATCATGTCATTTGCAGTGCTCATTTTTATCATGCTCGGGAAAAAAATCGGCCTGAAAGAACGGCTGTTGATTCAACAGTCTCTCAATCAAACTTCTTTAGGCGGGATCATTAAGCTCATCAAGAGTTTGATTATTTACTCCTTCGCAATTGAAATGCTGGCCATGCTGATACTGGCTGTCAAATGGGTTCCTGAATACGGTTTCGCACGCGGTGTCTACTACAGCCTGTTCCACGCGGTTTCCGCCTTTAACAATGCGGGATTTTCCATTTGGCCGGACAGTTTAATACGGTATAAAAGCGATCCGCTCGTCAACTTGGTGATCAGTTTTTTGTTTATCATCGGCGGGATAGGGTTTACCGTATTGTCTGATCTATGGCATAAGCGGAGCTTGAAAAGTTAAGCCTTCATTCGAAATTGATACGTTTATCATCAATTTGTCAGCCATGATCTTTATTTTTCTGCTGGAGTATCAAAATCAAAAAACGCTCGGCATGCTTCCGCCAGCTGAAAAACTTTGGGGCGCCTATTTTCAGGCCGTGACCCCGCGAACAGCCGGGTTTAACACGACAGATATCGGAAGCCTGCACGAAAGCACGATCACACTTTTGCTCCTTCTTATGTTTGTCGGAGCGGGGAGCGCATCCACCGGCGGAGGAATCAAGCTGACGACGTTTCTTGTCATTCTCCTGTCGGTTATCACTTTTTTAAAAGGCAAAAAACATATTTCGATAGCAAAAAAAACGCTGAAAGACCAATTGATCATTCGTTCGCTCGCTATTTCGACTATCAGTGTGCTGTTGATTTTAGCGGCTGTCTTTATTTTAAATATGACAGAACCTAAGCCGTTTTTGGCGATTTTGTTTGAAGTCGTATCAGCCTTCGGCACGGTCGGCCTGTCAATGGGGATTACGGCTGACCTGACCCCTGTCGGAAAGATACTGATTATTTTCATTATGTTTCTCGGAAAACTCGGACCGCTCACATTGGCGTTTTCCCTGGCCAGACCTGAACAGGAAAACATCCGCTATTCAAGCGAAGATATTTTGACCGGATAAGGTGCAAACTTTAAAGCGCCTTATGTGTTTTCCCTTTCACGGACGGGACGGTGTTTTTCCTCATGCTTTGCGAGGCCATGAACAAGATAATACCTGAAAAAATGACCGCTCCGCCGATCACCTGCGTCATCATGACGGATTCGTCTAAAATCCAATACGCCAGCGCAACCGCTCCGACAGGTTCAAATAAAATCGCCACAGAAATCATATTTGTGCTCAGCCATTTCAGCACCCAGTTAAACAGCGAGTGCCCGAGCAAAGTCGGAATGACGGCAAGCAGAAAGAAATACCCCCAATCTGACGCAGGATAAGAAAAAAAGGCGGCGCCCGAAAACAGACAGTACAGGCATAAAGTGATGGCGCTGATTCCATACACAATAAACGTGTAAACGGTCAAACTGTGGCGTTTTCTGACATGCTGGCCAAACAGCAAATATGCCGTCACAAGCGCACACGCCAATAGTGCAAGAATGTCGCCGTAGAGCGCCTGGCCGCTTACTTTGAAATCCCCCCAGCTGATGTACGCGCTTCCGCCGATCGCGAGAAGCGCACTGATGATTCCAGCGAACGACACTCTTTCTTTAAATAAAAAGTATGTACCGATAAAAGAAAAAATCGGCTGCAGCGTCACAAGAACAACCGAGCTCGCCACTGAGGTGTATTCAAGCGAACGAAACCATAAAATAAAATGAAATGCCAAAAAGAACCCCGCTGCCGCTGAAAACAGCCAGTCCTTTTTCGAAAAACTCAAGACTTCTTTTCTTTTTCCCCAGAAAAAAGGAAAGATCAGCAAAGCGGAAAAAAAGAGACGATAAAAAGCGATGATTCCAGCGTCAGCCGTTGACAGTCTGACAAAGATGGCGGAGGAAGACACAGCCAGCACCCCGACCACTAATGCGATATACGGGTACAATGTTGTTCTCAAATAAATCCTTCCTTCTATTCATTTTTCTTAAGCATATCCGATGGCGATGCGAAAATCGAGTGTTTTTTGGTTATTTTACCAGCCTGCGATATGGTACAGTAAAAACAGGAGGGGATATGATGAGCATTTTTAATGAAGCGAGAAAAGAACTTTGGAGCGAGATTCAAGGCCTGTCAGACGAAACGCTGAATAAAAGGCCCTCGGAGGACGAATGGAGCATTCAAGAAGTGATCGACCACCTGAAAAAAATCGACCTGATGGCACTTCAAATCCTAAAGGAACAAATCAAACATGCACCGGTCAAAACAATCGAAGATAAACCGGTGCATCAGTCGGAAGACAGAAGCTCCAAACGAAAGGCGCCCCCATATGCAGAGCCTGAAAGAAAAACGGCGGATGCTTTAACCCTCAAAGCTGAGCTCGACAATGTCAGAACACAATTAACTTCAGTCATCGCCGCCTTTCATGATGAAGATTTTCAAAGGGTGCTGCCGCATCCGGTTTTCGAAGAGCTTACGGTCAGACAGTGGCTCGACTTCATCGGCCATCATGAAAGAAGACATATTAAACAGATCAAGGAAATCAAACAGAAACTATTATAATACACGGAAAGCCCCGGCTTTAGAGGCCCGGGGCTTTTCATCCGCTCAGGCAAACGACCTGGCGTCTTTCGTGGCAGCAGGCGAATACGCCCACACTTCTGCCTGGTCGCCTTGATGGATCAAGCCGGGGCGTTCGACGACGCAGACGATTCCCCTTCTTCCGATCGCATGGCGCACAAAGCGCGAAGCAAGCTTCGGTTTGTCGGGAAACTGCTCCTGAATGACTTCTCCGGGCTGAATGCACGGCTCGTTCTCACCCTCGCTCAACAGAGAGGCGCCGCTTGGAAAAACGATTCTGCTTCCTTCTCTTAATGAAGTTAAATCAGGCAGTCCGCTTAATGCGATATTAGCCCCGAGCCATTCCGGAAGGACCGCAGGAACGTTCAGGCGTCCGGCAATCTCAAGACACTCTTCGACCGAGACAATTGAAATCTGCCTCCTATTGAAAATCTCCGTCCCTCTTTTATACATCGGCTCCCTTGCTCCCGCTTTTTTCGTCAGTCCAAAATGCAGATCACCCGGTATTCCTCCGTAATCAATCACAATCTTTTCTTGTTTCTCTGTCACAAATGACGGTGTGTCCGCTATGTATACGTTCTCTGCAACAGCCGTGTGCTTTTTCCACATTCAACCCATCCCCTTTTTTCAAGATGTGATTTATTTTACAATGCATCCCTTTTTTTCTCAAATTGAGAAAGCCCGCTGTGCGTTCACACAGCGGGATTCATGCATTTCTTTATACAGTTTTCGGGGTTAGATTAAAGCAGCGTTTGTAAATCCAATTGTACGCTTTTTCGTTCAGGTCTCTCGGGTTTCCGACCGTTTGCGGATCTTTCATCGCTTCTTTTGAAAGGCGGTCGATCATGTCAGGTGATACGCCTTGCTCTTCAAGACTAGGAATCTCCAAGTCTTCCACAAGCTGATACATCCAGTTCACTGCAGCTTTAGCCGCTTCCACTGTAGACATGCCGCTTGTGTCAATGCCGAACGCTTTTGCAATGCGGGCAAATTTTTCAGGGTAGCCTTTCCAGTTGTATTCCATTACAGGACCCATCATCGCCGCCACACATTGGCCGTGCGCGACAGGAATGATTCCTCCGAGCGTCTGGCTCATCGCGTGAGCAGCGCCTGCAGATTCGCTTCCGTAAGAAAGGCCTGCAAGCATAGCCGCCTGCGCCATGCCGTATCTCGCTTCAAGATCTTCCCCATCGGCAAACGCTCTGCGGATGTAATGTGCGCCGTATTCGATGGCAAGAAGGGCCACCGCGTCAGTTATCGGCTGAGCAAATTTCATCGTATAGCACTCGATGGCGTGAGCCAAAGCGTCAACGCCGGTCATCGCTGTGACGTGCGGAGGCATTGATACATGCAATTCAGGATCGATAACTGTCAAGTGAGCAGCAATCAGCGGGCCGCCCGTATTGAATTTAAATTCACGCTCTTCATCTGTGATAACCGCCCATTGTGTAACTTCTGAGCCGGTTCCGGCAGTCGTCGGGATCGTTGTAAGCGGAGGAATCCGGTTTTCAAGAGGCTTCTTTCCTTCTGCCGCTTCATAGTCAAGAACCGAGCCTTCATGAGTGGCTTCGACTCCGATCGCTTTCGCCGTATCCATTGAGCTTCCGCCGCCGACTGCTACAAGGCCGTCGCAGTTTTCTTCAGCATACAGTTTGGAACCTTCAGCGACAAGACGGACAGGCGGATTCGGCTCGACTTTATTAAAGACGACAACTTCAACGCCTGCTTCCTGAAGGGATTCAACGACCGGGTTTGTTACACCTGCTTTGTAGATGCCGGGGTCTGTGACAAGCAGCGCTTTTGAAACGCCAAGTTTTTTCACTTCTTCGCCTACATGTTTAACGGCTCCGATTCCGTGCTTAATGACGGTCGGGATTTCAAACGTGTGGAATTTGTTCATCGCTTCTACTTTCATATTTAAAGTCATGAATCATTTCCTCCTTCTTATGCTTTAAACCAATTGACAGCCGCCGGTTTCGTATTGCGGTAGACGTGCTTCACTTCCGTGTATTCTTCAAGGCCCATGCGGCCAAGCTCGCGGCCGATGCCTGACTGCTTGTAACCTCCCCAAGGCGCTTGTGCGAAATACGGGTGGAAATCATTGATCCAGACGGTTCCCATGCGCAGTTTGGAAGCGACGCGTTCCGCTTTTTCGATGTCTTTTGACCAAACGGCGCCGGCTAAGCCGTAAATCGTATCGTTTGCAAGTGAGACCACTTCTTCTTCTGTTTTGAATGATTCAACTGTTAATACAGGACCGAATACTTCTTCCTGAACGATTCTCATATCTGATGTACAGCCCGAGAAGATCGTCGGCAGATAGAAGAATCCATTTGCAAGTTCAGGGTCCTCCGGACGCTTTCCGCCTGTTTCCAACTTGGCGCCTTCTTGCAGGCCGATTTCCACATATTTTTCAACTTTGCTGCGGTGTTCAGCTGAAATGAGCGGACCGCTCTGTGTCTCCTCGTGGAATCCGTTGCCGAGCTTGATTTTTTTCGCACGTTTGACAAGCTCTGCGACAAACTCGTCATGAATGGATTTTTCAACGAGAAGACGAGCACCCGCGGAGCAAACCTGTCCTGCGTGGAAGAATACCGCATTCAGCGCCTGGTCAACCGCTACGTCAAAATCTGCGTCTTTAAACACAATATTCGGATTTTTCCCGCCAAGCTCAAGCGCAATTTTTTTCACATTCGTACTTGCAGCCTGCATGATTTTCTTTCCGGTTTCAATTCCGCCGGTGAAAGAAATTAAGTCGACGTCTGTATTTCTGGCAAGTTCATCGCCGACAGTGGCCCCGGGGCCGAGAACAAGGTTGGCAACCCCTTTAGGCACACCGGCTTCTTCCATCAGCTTGAAGATCTTAATGGTTGTCAACGGTGTGATTTCACTTGGTTTGACAACGATTGTGTTGCCCGCCGCCAAAGCCGGAGCGATTTTCCAGCTTGCCTGCAGGAGCGGATAATTCCATGGGGTGATCTGCCCGCAGACACCGACCGGCTCCCTGACAATTTCGCTTTTAGAATCGGGAATCGGTGAAGAAATGACTTCTCCGCCATCTTTATCCGCAAGCCCTGCATAATATTGAAATACGTTTGCAATATCATCCATATCGGCTCTGCTTTCTTCAAGCGTCTTGCCGGTGTCAAGCGATTCAAGCTCTGCCAGCTCTTCGTGGTCGCGTCTGATCAGTTCGGCGATCTTTAATACGATGTTGCCTCGTTCAAGACCCGGCGTATTCGCCCACTCGCCGTCGTCAAAGGCGCGGCGCGCTGCGGCAATCGCCCGAACAGCGTCTTCTCTGTCTCCTTCACTGACGGTTTCAATATGCTCTTGATTGTAAGGGTTGATAATTTGGCGGGTTTCGCCTTTTTTGGCGCCCACCCACTTTCCGTCAATGAAAAGTGTTTGACTCATAAAAGCAGCCTCCTCATTACGCAAAGTTTGTTAAATAAAAATTTAACGTTTTGAACACTTTGAATTTATCATGCGCCATTTTTTGTGTCAAAGGGAATCAGTCTGATTATTTTTTTTGAATTTTATGTGAATGCAGAGCTCACATGGGCTGAGGCCGTTTGAAAAAAAAATTTGATTTTGACATTTGAATTTCTTTCGTTAAGATAAAGAACATACAGAAATAACTTAACAAACTTAACGCGGATTTCAGATCAATCCCCGATTTTTCGGGGGGCATTGAATCTGCAATGCTGATGTTCCGCTCCTGTGAAAGGAGGCAAGTTATGGACAATCCCCGTGATCTTTCAGCAAAAGAAGCGATCGCACAGGCAAAGGATCTTGTCATTGATTCAATCGCAGAAACAATGGATCTGTACGGCATTACCCGGAGTGCGGGTATTTTGTACGGAACCATGTACCTATCGGATGAAATGACACTGGACGAGATGCGGGAAGAACTGCAAATGAGCAAGCCCAGCATGAGCACAGGCGTAAAAAAACTCCAAGACTTAAACGTCGTCAAAAAGACATTCCATAGAGGAAGAAGAAAACACAGCTTTGTTGCTGAAAAGGATTTCTTCAAATTTTTCACAAGCTTTTTCCCGCAAAAATGGGAAAGGGAAGTCAAAGTGAATCTCATGGCCATTCAAGACGCTCAAAAAGCATTGGCGGACATCGTCGAAAGCGAAGGGCTTGACGAAAGTATAAAAGAAGAAGCGAGAACTCTTTATGACCAGTTGGAACAGTCAAAACCGTATTATGACTGGCTGCTGAGACTCGCGAAATCTGTCCAATCCGGAGAGATTTTTGAGTTTATACCGATTGATAACAAGGAATAAAAAGGTTTTATCCGCTCTGAAGTCAGCAGTTTGCATACTTCCCAGAGTGGCGCAAAACCTTTTTTCATATTTTAATTTCAAGAAAATTCGAAAAATTATTACCGGAGGCAATGTGCATACATGAATTATGCTGAGAAGAAAAAAAACTGGATCAAATTAGGTATTTTTGTGTTGTTTGCGGGAGGCTTACTCGCGTATATCGGCATTTCGAATGCAGACATTCATTGGGGCGGCTTTATCTCCATGATGATATTCTTTGCTTTCACCTATTATTTAGGCGCTTTTTACGCAGCAAAGAAATCAAATTCTTTTTCTGATATGATCGTGGCAAAAAGGAGCATGCCGTTTTTCGTCGGAATGGTGACGATGGCCGCAACATGGGTCGGCGGCGGATATATTAACGGAACGGTCGAATCGGCTTACAGCGACGGTCTCATCTGGGCACAGGCACCCTGGGGCTACGCATTGAGCCTGATTATCGGCGGTATTTTCTTCGCCAGAAAAATGCGCCGTCATCGATTTATGACCATTATCGATCCTCTCGAACAGCGCTTCGGTAAGCGGATGGCCGGTGTTTTATATATACCGGCGCTGTTAGGAGAATTGTTTTGGAGCGCCGCGATCTTAACGGCATTGGGCACGACTTTCGGAATGATTCTGAATATCGATTTCCAAACGTCGATTATTCTTTCGGCGATGATCGCCATCGCTTATACGGTGGCCGGAGGCATGTGGGCAGTCGCTTTCACAGATGTCTTCCAAATGATCATCATTTTGCTCGGGCTGTTTTTAGTCGTCCCATTTGTGTTGTCAAATGTCGGTTCATTCGATATCGTATGGGCAAATTACAGACACGATTTCGGAAGCAGCGCCAATCTGTTTCCGCCGTTGGACGGCTGGAAAAATCCTGAATGGGGAAACCTGTTTTGGAACTGGTGGGATAATGCGCTCCTCTTAATTTTCGGTGGTATCGCATGGCAGGTGTACTTTCAGCGCGTTCTTTCGGCAAAATCGGAAAACGCCGCCATGTGGCAGTCGATTATTGCCGGAGTGATCTGTATCATTGCCGCCATTCCGTGCGTGATCATCGGAGCTGCCGGAAACAGTGCGGATTGGAGCTTGTTCGGAGCGAGCGCTCCGGATAACCCGGCGATGATTTTGCCGCAAACGCTTGCGTATTTAACGCCGGGAATTATCGCTGGCCTCGGTTTGGGTGCAATTGCAGCTGCCGTTATGTCAAGCATGGACTCATCGATTCTATCGGCATCATCAATGGCCGCATGGAATATTTACCGTCCGCTGATCAAGCCGAAGGCCACCCAAAAACAGCTGCAAAAAGTCGTCAAACGCTCAATCATTTTGTTCGGCGCGGGAGCAGCGATCATCGCGCTGAATGTCAAAAGCGTTTATACTTTATGGTATTTGGCATCGGATTTAGTTTATTGCATTCTTTTTCCCCAGTTAACAATGGCCCTCTTTTATAAAAGAGCAAACCTGTACGGGTCAATTTCGGGATTTGCAGTTGCGGTCATTCTGAGGCTGGGCGGCGGTGAACCCGCATTCGGCATCCCGCCGCTTCTGCCGTATCCGATGATTGAAGACGGCACAGTCCTCTTTCCTTTCCGGACGCTGGCTGCGGTTACAGCATTTATGACGATCTTCGCTGTGTCCGAATTGACGCAGCGCAAATGCCCTCCTAAACAGCTTGTACTCCCCCAAGAAAAACAGAAAGACGATCGCGCGGCTTAAAATAGGAAAAACGCCCGGCCCCGGGCGTTTTTCTTGATTCGTGTTTAATTTTTCACGGCATGAATGTAGTGAATCGTTTCAAAGGCTGACAGATCATCTTTTCGATTTTTAAAATAACGCTCTTGAATATCCGACGGTGACAAATGCTCATAAACGAGCAGTCCGGATTGCTCCAGCATATGCTGGATTTCCTGATACGAATAGCATGACTTCATCGGTTCTCCGCCTGCCGCTGCCATTTTCACCATATTTTCCACCCTGTTGGAGAAACCTTTTTCTTTGAACAGGTTTTCATCCGCATAATCAAAAACGATCGAACTTCCTGAAGGAAGATCAGCCATTAATTGTCTCAGCAATTTTTCGGTTTCTTCCTTTGTTAAGTAGTAGGAAACGCCCAAAAAGCTAAAGAACGTTTTTATGTTAAAATGAAAACCCTTATCAGCCAATTCTTGATAAGAAAATACCTTGGCAAAGTCCAAAGGAATAAAATGAAGGTGGGCCGGGATGTGAAAACCTGCTTTGTCCAGCCTTTCCTTTTTCCATTTTTGTGTCGCCGGATGGTCAATTTCAAAGATATCAATTTTGCCTTTTAACTCTAGGTTCCGAAAACAAAAAGTATCCAGCCCTGCCCCAAGAATCACGTATTGTTCTGCTCCAAATCGAATCTCATGGTGCAGCACGCTTTCGCAATATGCGGCACGCGCGAGCGGCGTCGGAGAGAGCTGAATTTGTGTGACCCATTTTAATATTTCTTCATCGTCTCCCTCGTATTTTTCCGCTATATCTTTGTTGAAGAACTGTATACCTTGAATGAAACTGTTTTTAATATCAGAAAATTCTTGTTGGGAAATGAGCGTTTTGGCTAGATTGTCATCAAAAATTTTTGGGTCATCATATTGGCTGTGATAAGCTCTGCCAAAAGCCGAAATAAGAGACGTTACACTCGATTCATCTTTTTTCATGTCGTACACTCCTTCATCAAACGCAAAAAAAATAGGATCCTCCCGGCCAGGAGAATCCTATTATACACACCAATATTCAATTAGTAAATTATAGCATAAATAAATTTTTTTGTCAAGAATTTGCACTTTTCCTATTTTATCAATGATCGAGAAAACAGCCTGTGAGTATGGGAAAACTACACGTATAACAGCGGGGTCGACTTTTTAAAAATCTTGCCGTCTCTTATATAAAAACGGGGGACGCGCCAGCTTATTGTAGATACCACTTCATAATTGATCGTATCAAGCATTTCCGCAACTTCATCAACGGAAATTTCAGCTCCCTTTTGCCGGCCGTAAATCACGACTTCCTCTCCTTGTTTACCTTCGCTCTCTCCCAGACTGACCATTATCATGTCCATTGTTACTCTTCCCGCCACCGGCACCCGTCTTCCGCGGTGTAGAATAAATCCGCGATTGGAAAGTTCACGGGAATAACCGTCAGCATAGCCGACCGGAATCGTGGCAATCACTTCCCCGCGCTCCGCAACATATGTAGCCCCATAACTAACGGTCCGCGGTTCTGTCAACATGGTTTTCACATAAGCGATGCGCGCCTTCAAGCTTAGTGCAGGCACAAGCTTAACGAGATTGAGCTGCCTGATGTAATCGGAAGGATATAATCCATACATTCCGATACCTAAGCGAATCATATCAGCGCTGAATTCCGGAAAAGCGATCGCCGCGGCCGTGTTGTTCATATGCACCGTAGGCAGCTTAAAGCCTTGTTCTTTCAGAAAGCGGAGAAAGCTGATAAACTTTTCGTGTTGAATCATGGTTAGCTCAGTATCCGGTTCGTCAGCTGTGGAAAAATGCGTGAAAATCCCTTCCCATCTGAGGTTTTCACTTGCCGCCAGCGCTTCCACAATTGCTAAAAGCCTTTCTTTTGTGCGTACACCTAAACGCCCCATGCCGGTATCCACATTGATATGAACAGACAGCCGGTCAGGGGTTGCTTCTGTTTCCAATATCTCGTTCGCTTCTTTAATCCAGTCAACTTGAAATGCTGATAACGATATATTCCAAGCTGCCGCTTCTTTCACACAGCTAAGCGGGGTGAAACCGAGCACAAGGATCGGTGCGTCAATCCCCGCTTTTCGCAAAACGACCGCTTCCTCCACCGAGGCAACGGCGAGCTCACTCGCGCCGTTTTCCAGTGCATGGCGTGCCACTTCCACCGAGCCGTGACCATAAGCGTTCGCTTTTACGACAGCCATAATCTTGCTCCTCTTCGGAATATGCCGCCGAAATGCGCGTAAATTTTTTTTAATCGCATCAAGGTTTACCTCTACCCAGACTTCCCGGCAAAGCTTTTTCATCAACGCTCCCTTCTTTCTTGTCACATAGTATTCATTCATGTAGCCGTTCGAAAATTGCCCGGATGCTTCTATCTCATTCTTATTCAGCTTCGGGCGAAATCATTCAGTCAGTAATCGTTAGCGGTGGAAGGCAAACAGCAGGAGCCCGTGCCGTGTAGACTTTAAATCGAAGGTTTTCTTCTGCTGCCAAAGGAAATGCAAATCTGTCCATCTAGTTTTTTTAAAAGTGTCTTAAGAAGGCTCCGATTTTTTTCGATTTGATATATTTTAAGCGTCCCTGTCATAAATTTCGGTATATACGACCTGTGAAGGGAGCTTTTTACATGAAAAGAACAGCCGGGACTCCAGCTTGGTACAATCGCGTGCCTCATCCAATAAGACACGATGGTGCGGGCGCGACTGATTTTGGGCCCCGCGACGTAATGCGGGATTTAGAGAATCCCGACATGTTCGTTCCTCCAAAAACAGATGCCGGAGCAATCCCCAATTAAAGTTTTCTTTTTCAGACACACATATGCAGTTAAATCATGGCGGCTGGTCGCGCGAAATAACTGTCCGGGAGCTGCCGGTATCAACGACGATTGCCGGCGTCAATATGCGGCTGACGCCAGGCGGGGTGCGCGAGCTGCATTGGCATAAGCAATCGGAATGGGCTTACATGATTTTGGGCCATGCGCGCATTACCGCCGTCGATCAGGACGGCCGAAACTTTATCGCCGATGTCGGCCCCGGGGATTTGTGGTTCTTTCCCGCCGGAATACCGCACTCGATTCAAGGGCTTGAGGATGGCTGCGAATTTCTCCTCGTTTTTGACGACGGGAACTTCTCCGAGTTCGATACCTTCACGATTACAGATTGGTTCGCACACACACCGAAAGATGTTCTGGCCGCGAATTTCGGTGTACACGAAAGCGCCTTCGCCCGCATCCCTGACAAACAGCGATACATCTTCCAAGCAAAAGTGCCGGGACCGCTCGAAAACCAAAAAGTGCCCGACCCGTATGGAACCGTACCAAAAAGCTTCGCTTACAGGCTGTTTGCACAAAAGCCTATCGTAACACCCGGCGGAACGGTGCGAATTGTTGATTCTTCAAACTTTCCAATTTCGACAACGATCGCCGCCGCGCTCGTCGAAGTCAAGCCCGGCGGAATGAGGGAAATGCACTGGCATCCGAACAACGATGAATGGCAGTACTATATCACAGGAACCGGGCGAATGACAGTATTCGCGGCGAACGGGACTGCCCGCACCTTTAATTACCGGGCGGGTGATGTCGGATATGTCCCGTTTGCCATGGGACATTACATTCAAAATACAGGCAGCGAAAGCCTGTGGTTTTTAGAAATATTTAAAAGCAGCCGCTTTGCAGACATTTCATTAAATCAATGGATGGCGCTGACTCCAAGAGAGCTGATTGAAGAGCATTTGCATGTAGGACCGGAGCTGATGAACGCTCTGCGAAAAGAAAAATGGCCAGTCGTCAAATACCGTACGGACAGATAGGCCATCACCCCGCAAAAATGGATCGCGTAAAAAAGGCAACAAAAAAACCCTTGAATGATCAAGGGTTTTAAAGATGGAGCATAGCGGGCTCGAACCGCTGACCTCTACACTGCCAGTGTAGCGCTCTCCCAGCTGAGCTAATGCCCCGTATATTTGAGACATGATTTATTATAGATGGAATTTTGGAGAAAAGCAAGTGGTTTTTGATGTGAAAAAGAAAATGCTCTGTTAGCCGGCATTTTCTTTTTCACATAGACAATCTATCGCTCTGATTTTTCAAAGCAGAACTGAGCAAACCTTTCAGACAAATCCAGAATGTCTTCTTTCCTTGCCAAGGCAGTGATCCATTCTTCCGGGATGCTTTCCATTTGATCATACATTCCAGCCATCGTACCTGTAATAAAGGCAATTGTATCGGTGTCTTCCCCCAGGTTCACTGCTTCCAATACAGCATCAGAATAACGGTCATAATTGAGGAAACACCACAATGCCGCTTCTAAAGAATGCACAACATAGCCGTCTGACATGATGTCTTCTCTTTTAACAGTCGCAATGTCATCATTGAGTATCCTCTTATAGGCAGAAAACTCATTTTCATACTCGGTTCCTCTCAAATTCTCCAGACAAGAATGAACAGCTTGTTTATATGCCTCTTTAGGAGAATGATTAAATAAATTTATTAAGAATTCTATATAAATGATGCATCCCAGCGTAGATCGGGGATGACGATGTGTAATAAAGGCCCACCGTTCGATCTCAGCTTGCCTTTTTGAAAACTCGGATTCGTTCCATAGTGTAAAAGCCAACGGAGATATTCTCATCAATGCTCCGTTTCCATTATCAAACTCAGATGCTCCGCCGCATTGTACCATTGGAACGCCCCTTTTGAAGCGCTCGATTGCATCATCAGTGGCTCTGCCAATATCAAACATGGTGCCGTATGGAGTCCAGTAGCCTTCCCGATACGCAGCAAACTTTTTCATCAATTCAGTCTCATCTTTTTCTTCGATCAAATTCTCCATTAAACACAAAGTGAGTGATGTATCATCTGACCATGTTCCAGGCGGTTGATTATAAGTCCCGTACCCTGTCATTCCAGTGATATTTAAGTTTCTAGCTTTAAATTCCACAGGGACGCCCAGCGCATCACCGATAATTCCGCCAATGATAGTGGAGTACAGTCTTTTTTTAAAGTTAGATATATGTTTATCATCGTTCAACTGAAACGATATTGTTCTTCTTTTCATTTGGCACACCTGCTTTGTTGATTCATCTTGAAAACGCATGGAGATCAATTTCCATGCGTTTTAGTTTTAAATCATATTCATTTAAAAATAATTATACATCAAATATTATTTTCCTAAAATCAATCTTCTTATCTTCTCTTCAAACTGCATATTTATATTGAAATCGTTTTTCCATAGATTTAAAAGAGAGATAACTTCTTTTAATTTTAAGGAAAAGTTATACAATACAAGAAATGCACTTGGAGCTTCTCTA
The DNA here is from genome assembly GCF_001042485.2 of Bacillus paralicheniformis. GTDB lineage: Bacteria > Bacillota > Bacilli > Bacillales > Bacillaceae > Bacillus > Bacillus paralicheniformis. The sequence continues at coordinate 416,267 of NZ_LBMN02000001.1, read as the reverse complement.
TCTTTAATTAAATAAACTTTTTTGAAGTCAGGAGTCATATAAAAAATATTATATAATCCATTTTTTGTTTGTTCTAAGTTAACAGCAATCTTTTTTTCTTTAAAAATTGAAAAATAATTCTCACCAATTTTCAAATCTAATAATTTATTTAAAGATTTTATTTCATTATCTTCTAACTCTAATATTTTATCTTGTGTTTCAATATCTCGAATACGATCACCTAAAATTGAAACCGCATAAATACCGAGTGCACAAATTCCCTCTTCTTTATTATCAAATTCCTCTTTAATAAATTCATTCCCCCTTTGATTTAATATTAAATAATACATATTGTTTTCCGTGTTTTCTTGAAGTTCAACAAATGTTTCTTGATAAATACAGTTATTAAACTTTTGATAAACCCCTATTTTATTTTCTTCAGCATGACTTATAACCGCATAATCCTCACCAAGGTTTTCCTTCAACAAATTATGCATTTCTATAGACCACCTTTTGTAATTGAAACTTCTTTTATATAACCTTTATCTATTGTATCATTGTGATATTTAAGAATTGTAAAATATTCACTCTCCGTCTCCATAACCTTATGTAGTTTCAATTAAAATCGACCATCTATAATAGATAGATGGTCGATTAAAATTTCATTATAAAAGAAAAGTATTTATGTCTCCTTCAGAGAAATAATTTGCTATTCCTTCAGCTTCCAACAAATTTTTCACTTCATTTTCAAATTGATAAAGCAAATAAATTTTTTTGAACGCAATAAACAATGCTCTTTGATTTCGGATGGCTAATGTAGATTGAATCACATTACCTTTATCGTTTACAAAAGAGACAATCGAACTTGTTTCGTCTTTCATCTCTAGCATAATCGCTCTATTTCTTACTTGTGATTGTCCCAAAGCAAATAAAGAAGCAGGGATCCCTAATATAGACATGGCTTTAAAAAGTTTACTTTGATCAAATGTAGGTCCACCTATATCCAACTCTTCATGTTCCATCACAAAACGCTGAAACTTTTCTAAAAAATAAAAAGTAGATAAACTATCCAAAAAAAAATGTTTTGCCCCTTCAACTTCAGTGTCAAATTCTTTTGTTATTTGCAAATAAGGGTTATTTTGTCTTTCAACCATAAACAAACCATAAGCCCATTTATCTTCGTCTCTCTTTAATATATAAAAATTTTCATACGGAGCAACATTCTCTTTAATGCAACTATCTTCAAGAGTAGTTGATTTCCCCAGCTTATTCAAAATTTTATGAGCTTGATTGATATTCACTGAAAGTCCACCACATTTATTTTAATAAACTTTGTCAATGAGCTACGGTCGTTGAGCTTGCCTTTTGCTTTCAGTCGCATGCGTTTTTGATTATATCTCATTTGAGTCATACAGCAACTCTTAGCTTTTTCTGCTTCTCAAAAAAATAAAGTGTATCGATATTCGTCTGAATCAACCCCATCGTTATCATCAGCGTCTCTTGGGATAGAGAACAAGCAAGACAAAAGTTTGTTTACCGTAACTGCTTCATTTATTTTTAACTATTGTGTATCACTATTCTGCTGAAGGGTTATAATCAACCTCAACATTTTTTAGTCCTTCTATTACTTTATTTATTCGTCTTGATAAATCTTTTATTTCTTCTAATGCTAATTCACCTTCTGCTTCTTGTGGGTTAAACCTGCTTAGCCTGTTTGTGATACCATTAATACGCCCAACGAAAACTTTATCCTGACCGATTAAAATTTCTCCAATAGCAGTATCAACAATAACATCTTCTATCGTGCCTAAGTTGTCAAATTCATCTGCTAATTTTGCTATTGCATACCTATGTCCCCTATCTTCGTCTAACAACTCTTCATATGTCTCTTGAATTGCATCAAATAATTCATTATACTCCCAATCTTTCATTGTTTCTCTCCTCCAATAAAACTTTAAAAATAAGTTTAAGGAATAATTCTATTACCATTGTTATGTATAACTTCTAATTCAATATTTCTATATTTAGCAGCAAACTCTGCTATGACTTTACTGCAACTGTCGCAAGTGTCCAATTCCGTAAACAACTTAATTTTCCCTGTAGCTTGTGTATTCTCGCCAAGTCTAGAAGCAATATCATTTAATATTTTATATTCCGTATCTGTATCCCTTAAATAACTTTCTCCATCTTTGCCGACAGCTTTGGTAGCTTTAAACATTGGATTTTCAGGTTGCAAAGAAATATCAGGGACTTTATCCTCAAGACTTCCTTTAAGTTTATTTATGCTGCTTTGAGCATAAAACTCAGACTTGTTTATCCCACTCACATTAACTTCTGCAATAGCAAAATTACCCGACTTTTTATATCTACTCGTTAAATTGCCTCTCAACTCTTTCACTCTATCAATTATATGCGCTTCTGCAACTGAATCTATTTGTCTCGTTGGATATACTTTACCTGTACCCTATGTTGTAATCTTAAAAGCTAAAAATAAAAAAGTCAGCCATTTTACCACTTTATTAAACTACTTCTTTCTCGTGTACTATCGGCAATTTATAGGTAGTTTTATGTTTCATCATGCCATAAACAATGTTCACAAGCCTTCTCATTATGCATACCAATGCTTGTCCCTTTGTTTTGCCTTCTTTCAGTTTTCGTTGGTAGTAAGCATGGAACACTGGGTTACGTGGTAGTTTACTTCCTTTTGCTACTTGCACTTGTTGTACTGCGAGGTTGTAAAATAAAGCGTGTAGCGCCCGATTTCCATGTTTGCTTTTTTGTTCCTTGCCTTTCCCGCCAGAGCCAAAGTAAACAGGCGCAATACCCGCAAATCGTGCTAATTTGTTGGCATTAGGAAAACGTCCATCACCTATCTCTGCAATTAATGCGGAAGCTGTAACGAGGTCAATGCCTGGCATGGAGTCTAGTTAAAAGTCTAGTAAGCTCATTAACTCTTTTAATTCTCTTTCCACCTTGCCTATTTCCTGCTTTCCAAACAAAATGTGGCGCACAATGCTTTCTACCAAAAAGTTTCGAGTTTCCTGATGTTCTTTTGTTGTGTTCCCATCTTCTATTACTAGCTTCAATATTTCATTCGCTTTTTTCACCGAACAAGTATTATGGCTTACTTCTAATAAGAAGGTGGTCAATTGTTTTATACTCACACCTTCTAAACAAGACGGTGATGGGTATCGTTCCCAAAATGCTAAAGCTGTTTTCCCATCCACCCGGAGAAAAACTTCTTATAGCTAGGGTAATGGTGACTCAATTGAATATGCAATTGATTCTTCAAAGCACCTTGCGCCTTCACCAATGCATTTCTTCTAGTGACCAATTGTTGTATCGACCAATATATGTGGCTTAGCATCTGGCAAATGGCTAAGTTGTCTTACCAATATTCTAGCCACACATTCCGCATCCCAGCTATCACTTTTTTGTACGGTCACATGGCTTTTTCGTTCAGCATATGAAAGTGCTGGGTTAACCTCTTTTACAACTTGTCCATGGTCCGTTAGATATTGTGCCAGTGCCCGACCGTAGCCACCCACATCTTCTAATCCAAATACAGGTGTCAACCCTTCTTCTGTCTGTTTATCAATATCTAGTAAAAATGTTGAGAAAGCGGACGGTTTATTTTCAACCTTTATTTCATCAAGCTTCTCCTGCCAACAATTAATAATCACTGCCACATGATGATGTTTATGTAAGTCTACACCCACATAAATGTGTTTCTGCTTTTCATGCATGGTTCATCCTCCTATTCAGTTGTCAATTATTGAATGAAAATGCCGGCAACCTAGTTCGAGCGTTCACCATCCGATGCGCATTGGTACGAAAGCCTATCCATTTTCATCGCTTCATAAGAACTTATTAGAAAATGAATCCCTTTTTTAAGTAACCTATTAAATTATTGCTTCATGTTTCCCATTTGCTTGTTTTTGTCCGTATGTATAAATCCCTTGATAAAAACTTTCTCGGTCTAAAATTCTTTTCACTTGTACTTTCGTAAATGCTTTCCCTTGAGTTGTTTGATAGCCTTCATCATTTAATGCTTCTGCCAATCTAGACAGTGACCATTTTCTATGTATCTGTTTAAGCTCAAACAACCGTTTCACTACTTCTGCATGATTGTTATGTATCTTTAGTTCTTTTTCACCTTTTTGTTTCATATAGCCAAATGTTACCCTTCCTCCTGCATAACCACCTTCCTTTGCCTTTTTATTTCTTCCCTTCGTTAGTTTGAGGGCAATTTCAAGCCGTTGATATTGGTCTATTAACTCCATTAAGCCATTGACCAAAAAATCGTTTGGGTCTTTCTTATGGATACTGTAAAATGGCTGTTCAATACTCTTTATATCACAGCCATATCTCTTCAACTCTCGCTGTATCAACACCTTCACAATATCCGACCTCCATAATCTGCTTGTGTTCAGCACTATCACATAATCAATCCGGACAGACGAAAGGTGAGCCAACATTTCTTATAAGCCCACCCTGTCTATTTCCAATGCTTCTTCATTTAGTTTGGCACCACTAATTCCTTCATCTCTATAAATATGAATCAAGTTTAAGCCTTGTTCCTTACAATATGCTTTGATTTCGTCTTCTTGATACTTCAAACTGTATCCATCTCTTGCTTGTCCTTGAGTTGAGACTCGTATATACCCAACAACGTTCAACTTTTCACCCTCCCGTTACGGTAATTAAAATTTATGTAACGCTTTTTAAAGGAATAGCGAGTATTATACGGCCGTCTTTAGTAAAAACACAACCCAATTTTTTTAATCCAAAGCAGTAATAGAACGCCCTTTCACGTTATCCATTGTTTATCGCCACGAGCTTTGTCATTCTCGTTAGTTTATTAGCCAATCCATGTCATAACTACCGCTGTCATGTAAAATGTCATCTCGCCTAAGTATCGTACTTTTCTTACTATCCAAGTATTAAAACGATACTCCATGACGGTACAACCATCATGAGCTTTCGATTCTCAAACAAATCACATTCTTATTGTCTCACTCATAAATCTTCACTTTTTATTATTCACTATCTTTATGTATCCGTATCGTTACCACCTTTAGCATTACGAGCTTTCTCATTGTCTTTAGTTTGTAGGTTTTGCAGTATCATAAGTCCCCACACCATGTAAAATGTCAAATCACCCAATTCTCGTACTTTTCTTATTATTCCTATATAAAATAAAACTCCATGATGGAAGTACCTTCATGGAGTCTCTATTTTCAAACGTATCATTGCTCTTTTTGTCCAACTCAAATATTTTAATTGTATTTTAGTTCACTTGCTTTATATGCCTGTACGTAAAACCCTTTCGTATAACTAGTTTAGGCACTAGAGTGCTCTAAACACGTTACCTTTCCTCTTTGCATAAATGATTGTAATGACCAAATTCAGGAAATGCATCCCAGTTTCTTTCAAGGGTATCGCTAGTTTCGCGCTCCTCGACTGAACCGGTCTTTAAATCTCTCTTTTCCATTGCTATATAGCCATCTTCTCGGAAGCCCAAAATCAAGCTACTTACTTCCGTGTCAGTTTCATCATCATATTCCCAATACATGGCTGTTCTTAAAAAAATCTTACCATCACTCATAACTTCAAAATCATAATTTAAATACTTACGAATCAGGTCATCATAAAACCCCACCGAAACCCATTCATTTGTAACATTTACAATATACTTAGGTTTCTCATCCTCTAATAATACCGCCGTATATGGTTCTTGTTTTTGATGGTATGTGTATGCAGTACGGTCATCAAGTATGTTCCAAGGCTTCTTTTTGATGTCCGACCATTCGTCACAATAATAAATTTTCATAGTCAATTATACACCTTCCCCTTAATATCCCTAATAATAATCCTGTTTTTTGTTGCCTCATCAAGAATTGTTTGCGGAATTGGTTTATTTTGAACAGGTATTTCTAATATTAATTCACCTTTAAGTCGCCCTCCTTTGAGAGCGTTAGGATTAAAAATACCATTTGATATTTTAGAACCCGAAGAATATTTTTTTGTGATTTCATTTAAGTAACTCTTAGCTGTCTTTTCTTGCACTTCACTAAGTTGAGTGAATTTTCTCGATACTATTTCCTTGTTGGGTGCATATGAGTCAACTACGTACTTTTTGCCCCCTACTTCTTTTGCTTCCAACTCTACCTCATTATAAGGGTAACGAGGACGATTTTCCTTATTAAAATTATTACCTGCTTCCCAACGCTCTTTAAGCCAGTCTGGTACAGATTTCTTTTTAGGTGTAACATCACCCGTACCCTTTGAAACACTCTTCCCAGCCTCAATCTCCTTCTCAACCCGCTGAATCGAATCCTGCATCTTCGTTTTCGAAGCCTTATGGGCGTCGTTGACGTGGGCGGAGTAGTTGGACCCTTTTCGGAGGAGGGTGCGTCCCCCTGCTACTGCCAACAACACAAAAACGCCTATTACCTAAAAGGCAATCAAATGCTTTATATTTAGCTACATACAAGAGTTCATTACTATTTCTATCACTAAACCAATGAGAATGTTTAATTTTGTAAGTGTTTGTTTTGTCATCTGTAACAATACTCGTATGTTAAAAATGGCGTCTCACCTAATTACCGTACTTATTTTCATAACAAAATATTGTTATACAACTCCAGATGGTACAACCATCATGAGCTATGAATTTTATTAATGAATCATCTATGTTGACCAAAATCTAAAACTTTTATAAAAACACCTGTTGCTTAATAGACAATCAGGTGCTTCTTCTTTGTTATTTAATCTATCCATTATTAACATCACATTATTTTCTTGTAATTTCAACTTGAATTCTTCTTATTTCTATTCAAGTATCTTTAAAAATTCAGTAAAGTTATCTGCCACATTATACGTAACAGGCTCAAATTCACCGGATTCTTCATGAGACCATACACACACAGATGGATTATTTTTATCCGTTCTAAAATCTAAGCATACAAAGTCACCCGCAAATACACTAGCTATTGGCAACACCTCTGCTCCTAATAAATCTTCGTTATCAGTTAACCTTTCACCTATTTGTGAAAATACAACATCTATATCATAAATTCCTTTTGGATGATTCTCAATATCATCTAATATACACAAAAAACTTTCTAATGCATAACCACGATTGTTACACTCAAATGTTGCTTCCTCAACCTCTACTCCATTATTTTCTTTTATAAATTTTAAGAAAGACTGTGGTAATGAAAGTCTCCAAAACTTTTCATGATTCTTTATTAATTCCTCTGAAGGCAATGGCCTTACTATAGTGTCCTGTTTTATTTTCATATTTCTTCTCCTTTCTAAATGCTATCTCGGAACATCTGCCCACATTCCAGTAGATCTGCCACCATTATGAATAGTTATATTGTGTATTCCAAAAGGTACTAACTCCATTTTACCTGGCACTTCAGTATGGTGCCATGTCATACCTTCTGGTCTTCCTCCAATTGCGTTATCTAGCCATTCAAATTTTGCCTCGTCAGACTTTAACCAGAGACTTTCTGGTAAATCTTTAGTCTCTACCACAAGTCCAGCACCCTTGAAATCTGCAAAACCAATACCTCCTTTTAATAGGTTAGTTTAACATTTAAATAAGTTAATTTTTTCTCACTAGAACTCATATTTTGTGCTACACTTCTTATTTGTTCATCCACTATGTCTATTCTATATTTCCATTGAGATCTGAGGGAAGAATTTATTTTTCCTTCTACCAGCTATATTACACAAAAAAGCACCCGTTGTTTTTAACAACAAGGTGCCTTATAGTAACGTACAGAAAGCATTCCACTTAAAGTTTAGCCTAAAGTTGCACAGAAAGCTTCTTCATCTCACTATGTTCCTCAGGTATCCATTATTTAATATCATATTTTTCTTTAATCTTCATTAATAATTCTTCAATAAGCTCTTTCTTCTCAGGATTTCTTTCTATATAAAAATTACACGCAGTACTTATATACTGATACAATTCATCATAACTCACAATATCGTAATCATCGTCACCGTCGCCAGAATAAAATAAAACTTTATTTTGTCCAAAGTATTCCTCTTCATCTTGTTCATATTCATCTGAATAAATTATTCCATTATACTCACGGCGCTCTCCCTCTTTATTTTTAAATTCTTCTAAATGCTGTAGAAAGTTACGTCCATTTACATAAAGATTCAAAACATCTATAACTGCTTCTTTAGTCAAATTATTCTGTTTCATCATCTCAATAAATTCTTCATATACGTTCATACTAATCCACCCATTCTAATACTGGATAAGCATTTTCTATCTCACCAGTTTCTGAATTCATAATGCCTTCAAATTTTAATTTTTTTCCATTATATTCTGTTTGTCCTTGTATTTTTATCTTCTTTTGTTTTAATAGAGGAATTTCTCTTTTATTGCTTAATCCTTCGTCCATTGCCTTTTTACTTAAATTTATTATTTCATCATCCGAAATAATCTTTGGATCATACACTGTCTTTTTATACATTTTGTCTTTATTAGGTATTACTTTGTATTCACCTGTTCCATTTTTTCCGGTATAGTCCATTTTTTCGTACTTCACTTTATATTCAATATCAAAAACTCCTTCTATACTTGGATGTTCTTTCTTAACAACAGTTTCCAACTCATACTTGTTAGAATTACTATCAAAATAATTCTTAAACTCATCATAATTATGTCCACCACTAACACCATTACGTTCAGTAAACTTTTTAACGGGTCCTGTCGTGTGTTCGACATAGTAATCTTCTTTATATTTAAGGTTTGTCGTACCTTTAGAAACACTCTTCCCAGCCTCAATCTCCTTCTCAACCCGCTGAATCGAATCCTGCATCTTCGCTTTCGACGCTTTATGGGCGTCGTTGACGTGGGCGGAGTAATTGGACCCTTTTCCGACGAGGGTGCCGCCGGCTCCTGCTTCTGCACCGCGGGCAATATCGCTCAAAGCGTCGGCGCTTTTGGCGAATTGTTTTTTGATGGCGAAGCCTGCGTCGTTGAGTCGGTCTTGAGCTTTCAGCCCATTCACCTTCATGCGGTTCGCCCAGATGTTTTTGCTGTCTTTAAGAGATTGTACCACATGTTCTGTTTTGCTTGAAATTTGGCCGATTGTGGCTGCGCTTTTAAATGAGCCTTTCGCCGCGGCTGCCCCCGGGATGATGTCAAGGGCGCCGAACACGCCTCTTTCAAACCTTTCGCCTGTGTTTAACTCCCGTTGTGTCATCCAGTCTTTTCCGGTTGCGGCGCTCGAAATATTGGCTCCTCCGTAGGCGACGGCCACCGTGAGACCTGCCGGTGCACAAAAGATGGTGAGCACGATGATGCCTGCACCGGCCAGAAGATCCCGCCACAATTCCTGATTCTTTTGGACATCTCCGATTGATTCGTATTCAAATCCGCGGGAAGAGGCAATCGCTTTCATGTATTCTTCATACGATAATTCGATGTCGGGGTGGTTGATCTGGAATTCTTCAAATTCTTTGCTCAGTACGTGATCAAACGATTCCGAGTCTTTGAAGATATCATTTACGCTCACTTTCGCTTTGTCGGTTTCGACCGCTTGTTTGGACATGCCGTATCCGACGTAAGTGGTTTCCTTGGAGCCGATCCGGTTCGCGGTCGTGTAATTATGTATCGTCAGTCCGCGCATTTTTTCGGCGAACGCGTCTATTTTTTTATAAAAAGGGCTGTCAATGTGATCTTCCACCAAACTGCCGGCTTTCATGCAAAAGTCAGCCAGCTTTTGATAATCCTTAAACAGTTCCTCGATCTTGCTTTTTTTGCTTGTGTGGGTAAAGCTGATCGCCCTGTCGCTGTCCTTGTCTTTGATTTTGGATTCGATATCTTCCAAGAGATCGTTGAGTTTGATAAGGCCGGCTTTCATACCGCCGCCATATGGTCCGCCCGTCAGCGCATCGAGCCCGTCTTTCATGCCCTGCCATTCTTCCGGTACGTATTTCACATCCATTTAGATGATCGCCTCATTTCTATTTCTGAATCTTGTAGAGTTTTTGAAGCTCTTTATCTGTTTCATACATTTTCTCCATCGCATAACTGACAATGTGGGAAGCTATACAGTAATTATCAAACAGCTCCATCGTCTTCCCGAGAATATCCGCGTAGCTTTCAATCGCTTTTGATGCCTGTCCGGCTTTATAAAAATCGGATTCTGAAAGGTTTTTGATTTCTTTCTGAACCCCTTCTGTATAAATATCGCAGATGCTTTTCAGCTTATTGGAAATGGTGATCATTTCTTCAAACTCGAGATGGATGTTTGTACCGCCGCCTCCTGCTCCGCCTTCTGCATTCATAGCATCGCCCTCCCTGCTCTGAAATTGATGTGCAGTGCGTCATAGATCCGGTTGTTCATAATATAAAGGCTGATCCATTCATATCGATCATTTAAAGGATCAACCGAGATGAAATCTTCGCCTTTTGTAAAGTAAAGTGTTGTCGTCTGGAAACCGGTGTCTGCCGGTTTTTGCTGCGAGGCAAGCTTGAACGTTTCCACAGCAAGAACTTCTTTTTGATCAAGATCCATTGCCCTGACTTCGGCTTTTTCAGGGGCGCTCATCGGTTTTGTCAAAAAAGCGAGGTCTTGATCACGCGGCTCTCTTACTAAAAATGACACGTTGGAAATAAGCGATAAATAAACTTCGCGCTTTTCCAAATAATCTAATGTGTAGCCTTTGCCCTGGCTTCTTTCAGTCAGAGCGACAACGCGCTCCTCATCGTCCGGCAAAAATGCGCACATGACGTTATTAAAGCGCACGAATTCTTCGCTTTCTTGATATTGCTTCAGCAGCTTAATCAGAAAAAAAGCGGTCTTGGTCAGCTTGCCTTCCTTTAAAAGGATGCCTTTTTCAATCAGGCTCTCTTTTGCTTTTACTGCACAATCCGGCTCAGCCAAGGCCAGCTGTTCGCGTTCCGGAAGACCGAATATGTAGGTAACTCCGGCTGCTCCTGCTAAAACATAAAGTTCTGCCGCCGACAGCGTATCTGCTTTCACCTGCATGTCATTCTCCTTCCCTGTTATAAGTTTTTGATTTCCTGCACTTCACTGAGCTTTGAAAAATCGTCGATGTGCATTTGCAGTGCATCTAATGCAGCCGTATGATCTTTCAAGGCGTCTTTCATATCGGCATTCAATTCGATAATCAGCTCAAGGTAGCTTAAAAATGCGTCGCGGGTTTTTCCGCTCCATTTTCCGCTTTCAACATACGCTTTCAATTCCTTTGCTTTTTTCAGCGAGTCGCCAACATGTTTTTCGATCGCTTTCGCATGGGAATGCGCTTTTATTGTTCCATTATGTGAAATTTTCACAGTCTCTCCGCTTACTTTCGGATTGGCCGCTTGATAGTTGTAGTATCCATATCCGTCCATGACTCGGCTGTTCCTCCTCTACGCCTTTTTCTCTTCAGCTTCAGCTTTTGCTTTATAATACTCCCACTTGCTTTTCGCCTTCGACTTGGCGCTTTGAATGTCATCGACCATATCTTTAAAATGCTTGACCAATTCCTTCAGCTTGGCATCCTTTTCATGGCGTGTATCCTCAAATTCGTGGGAAGGGATGTTCAAGTCCGGGAGATTGCTGTGGTATGCCTTCAAACTTGCATCAACTTCTGCTAATTTCGTCTTAACATCGCTTTCTTTATCAGATAAAAAGTCGTATAAATTTTTATACTCGTCGCGTTTTCGTTCATTTTCCGTGTAGGATATGTGCAAAAAGTTGCCTACTGAATCCCAAAAACCTTCGCTCAAAGCAGCTGCCCCTTTCATTTATCCTAGTCAATAAAAACTATTTTCCTGTAGTGGATGATATTGTAATAGGTTTATCTTACAGGATGGTCCTAGGCGAATGAATAGGTTAAAAGGATTGTTTTTTTCGACGAAAAAATAAAATAACCGGTCTTCTAGAGATTTTTATAAGTAAAAAGGATCAGTCTGTTTTCCCCTCTTTTCCGACCGGTCATTTCCTGAGAAATATTTTCTTTTGAAGAACATTCCATTATAATGAAGTTGGTCGGATTTTACATCATGAAAGGAGAAGCGCTATGCGTGAACATAAAGGATGTATCAAGTGCGGAAGTACAGATGCGGGGCAAAAAGAAATCGCGACGACCGGCACCGGCCTGTCAAAATTGTTCGATGTGCAGCATAACCGTTTTCTCGTAGTTTATTGCAAAAACTGCGGGTATTCGGAACTGTACAACAAACAATCTTCAACCGCCGGAAACATTCTCGACCTGTTCTTTGGAGGATGACGGCCCGAAAGGAGAAACGGTTATGAGAGAAAAATACGGATTATTGATTGCCATATTTATTTTGGCTTTATGTGTGCACTCCAATATCGTCGTAGAACATGCACTCTTACAGGCGATCATAAAAACAGTCTCACTATTCGTGATGATCGCTTCGGCGCTTGCAGCATTTGTCAAAGGCATCAGACAGCCGTCATAATCACTGGGAGAGGGGGTTAGTCATTGCCCCGTTCCCAGTGATTTGACTAAATCGAGAATCCATTCTTTCACGTCGACAAGGCGATTGTATGCCGGCTTTGTATCGGTTCCGGTGATGATCATGGATACGAGGGAGTCCTGCTTGTGCAATGCACCGTGGCTGGCTCCTCCGACGTGCGTCGGCGACCCTTCGCCGATAAATTCGTATCCAGGCTTTGAATTGGCGATCAAAAAGTCGCCTTCATGCGAAAAAAATGAAGTGTACAGTCTGGCCAGCGCATCGGGAAACTTTCCGTATGTCATGCTGCTTTGCTCGACCGTCAAATCGAGAATGTTTACATCCCCTTCCAGCGTCCACGTTTGTCCAAATTCATCCGTGTATTTGCCTCCCGGCCGAAATGTGAGCTTCCCGTGCTGCTCACCCGAAACGACCTCAATTGAATCCGTTTCATTTTTCCAGCCGATGATGTCGATCCTCTCGTCCTGTTGCAGAATATCCGCGATCCTCGTGAGCGGAAGCTTCGCTTTATCGAGCGAATAGATAAACGCCATTCTTTCGTTAACGGCAAGAACGATGTCATCATCGTCCGTCACGCCTTTCTTTAATTTCACAATGCGAAAGGCGTCCAGAAGGCTTCTCAAATCAATCAATGCTTCTTTTTTATTGCCGCTGATCCAGGCCTGTCCGTTATCCCCCATCACGATCCACATGTGATCCTTTAAAGCGGCTTCCCATGACGGAAAGCTGTCTAAAATCTTTTGAACATGCCGGTCTGCTTTCGCCACCCCCGCTGCGTCGTTTCTCCCGTGTTTATGTACGTGCTGGTCGAGATCGGGAAAATAGACGAGTGTAAGAGGCGGCACTTTGTTTGTTTTGATCAGATGAACCAATTCATTCACAGAAAACCGGTCATTAAAGCCGAATTTTTTGAAAAGCGAGCGGTTTGCCGGATTCACTTTGGAAAAACCGCCGTACGAGAACAGCTGGGACGTGTTGATTTTGACTGATTGGTTTAATCCGGAAATCATTGAAAAAAGAAAGGGAACCTGTAAATAGTTGTCCCGGCTCCCCCTGTGCAAAAGCGCATTGATCGAGCACGTTTCAATTCCTTTTTCATCAAGCTCTTCGTGAAGCGTCTTCACCTGTTGGCTTAAATGAACCTGATTCAAATTGTAAAAGACGTCTCTGGAGGATTGTTTGATGCCTAATTTCAGAAGCTCTCGAATATGGCTGCCATAATTGATGATCCGTTTTTCCTTCGCGTTGTACCACACAAGGCCCGGAACTTTATGGCGGTCGCTGCTCGCCCCTGTAAGCAGTGTGCTGTCAACATTGACGGACATCGTCGGAAAAGGGCTGATCATATCAGGAACATAGCGCCCGTTTTCCAGCAAATATCGCAGACCAGGAGCCTGTCCGGTGTTCACGGCTTCTTGAAGCGGTTCATCCATTAATGAATCGATCAGCAACATGACGACTGATTTCTTGCGGCTCTCAGACATCGTTCTTCCTCCTTCCTTATACGTGAGCATTCCCTAAACCGCTCCGGTTATGAATGATCCCGTCTAAAATGTCGCTGATATCCCGGTCCGATTTTTCGCGCAAATATTGACCAACGCTCATTTGATAGCGTCTGATGTCTTCTTCCGAACGGAAAAAGGAGAGCAGCTGCTGTTCAATCGGCTGCTGTTTTTGCTGATTCAGTTCAATGACAAGGTTTTTCTTTTTCAGAATATCGAGATTCATCTCTTCCTGTCCGGGCAGCGCGTGATAGATGAAAACAGGGAGCTGTTTTTCAATGCACTCGCTGATCGTGACGCCGCCGGGCTTCGTCATGATGCCCGACGCCTCCCCGTATAAGCGGTTCATTTCAGCTTTGCTTTCGATATAAGGCAGCGCTGTAATGTATGGATTGTTTAAATCATGAACATACCGGTAGAGCTTTCGGTTTTTTCCGCATAGTATTTGGTATGCGACATCCCCATTCGGCGACAGCTCCTGCACAAGCTTAAAAATGCCGCCCACCCCCATGCTTCCGCCGGTTATGAGGATGTTGCACACCGCTTTTTTGTCCCCGTTCTGCCCAGGCTTTCTCTCCATTTTATAGGAACGATGCACGGGTATTCCGGTCAAAAAAATCTTCTCTTCATCAACGCCTTCTGCGATCAGCTGTTCTTTGATGTCTTTGATCGGCGCAAAATGATAATCAATCTTTTCTCTTCCCCAAATTCGGTTGACGAAAAAATCGGTATAGACATTGACCACTTTCATGTCGGGAAATCGGCCTTTTAAGCGGTTCAGCAAATAGGAGGGCAATGCATGCGTACAGAACACGATATCAGGCTTTTTTTCCGCAATGATCTGCTGCATATCCTTCAAAAAGATCAGCTCGTACAAGAGGTGGCGCTTTGCGGTTTGATGGCGCCCGCACGCCAGGAGATGATAGACCGAGCTGTAGACTTTCGGAAAATACTGAATCCATGACAAATACGCCGCAGAAGAGGCTTTTTCAAGCCGCCGATAAGCATGTGAAAAAATGTCGATTTTTTCACATTGATGGGATTTGAGAAGCAGTTCTGCCTGCAGTGAATCGGCAACGTGATGATGACCGGTGGAAATGCTTAAAAAAGGGAAAATCAGAATCTTTGTCATCTCCATCCTCCATTTCAGAAGAAAAATGTTTTCCATTTATATTTTTCAAATATCCAGCCAAAATATAAGTGTATTTTTTCAGGAAAGGAAAGTGGCGACTTGAGAAACTGTTTTTTGTCGATTTGGAGTGTAATTGACCCGTTTTATTATTTTTTTTCAAGACTGACACTCATTGATCAAATGAAATCGAGCATTTTTCGCGTCCGTCTCACAAGGTACAAAGGGATCGATGTGGTGTTAAACGATGGGACGGTTATTAAGAAGAACGATGTTCTGATCAAAATTCATCTGCATAATATTAAGCTGATTAAAGAGCTACAAAATATTGAGAGCGCTGTCAGAAGAGGCATCCTCATTTATCAAAAGGCGTACTTTTCAATGCCGATCCTGGCCGAATATGTTAAAAACCATCACCGGACAGACCAAATCAAAGGCATCATCGGCATTACCACACTGCATAAAGGCGTTGAAAGGCTCGGTTTTGAAGCCGTTGAGCCCGCAAACCAGTTTTACAGAGTCTTTAAAAAACTGACGCAGATTCCGATTTTATATTTAACAACAAAGCAATTTTCTCTTCGTAAAATCCCTCCTTCCCAATATTTGTTTATCTCGAAAGAAAAATTGTTCAAGTCCTATCTGCAGAAATAACAAAAAAAAGAGACTGATCCCTCAAAACAGGAACAGCCTCTTCTTTTTATGAAATGTGATGGAACGTCATTTCCGGACGGCTTCCAATGCGGATATTCGCTCCCGTCTGGCCCAATCCCTCGCTGATATAAAACGGTTTGTCATGATGATAGTGAAGACCTTTAATCATATTCATTCGCACAAGCTTTCCCATCTTCAGAAGATGATAAGGCTTCGGCCAATGAATCTGACCGCCGTGAAAGTGCCCTGACAGAAGATAGTCAAAGTGAAATTCCTGCATATCAAGCACAACGTTCGGATCATGCGTCAATACAAGGTTGTACCCTTCCTTCAGCTCTTTATATGAAGCGGCAATATCGCTTCGCTTCGTGCTGTAATCATCAATCCCGATAATGTTGAGTGCCTCACCTTCCACTTCAATCGAGACATGCTGATTTCGAAGGGTGATGCATCCGTTATCTTCCAGCACACGTTTCAGCTTCCGAAAGTGTTCACCTTTCAATACGTAGTCATGGTTGCCGAATACAGCGTACATCCCGTATGCCGGCTTTAGTTTTTGCAAAGCTTTTAAGTAGTTTGCAAGCTTTGGTATATTTCGTTTCCTATCAAGAAAATCTCCTGTTAAAGCAATGAGATCCACTCGTTTTTTATTGGCAAGTTCAAGAATCTGTTCAGGTGAAATCGAAATGTTTTCTAAATGAAGATCAGACAGATGAAGAATGTTCAGCTTTTTCTTTAAAGCGGGAGCCTGGACGCGCTCGACCGAAATCGTGTTGACTTTCACATCTTTTGTATTGTGGTTCGCTTTATAAAAAATAGGCATTAAACCTAAGATAATCAATAGACATGCGATAATAAACATTTCAATATCTCCTCCCTCTTACTAGTATAGTAAGTTGGCAGGCAGTTTTATAGTGGGAAATAATAGGATATCATTCTTTTTACCTATAATAAAAACCGATTTCCAGCTGGAAATCGGTTCGTAATTTTACAGAAACAAAATGAACAGAAGAAGCCCTAAAATGATGCGATAGATGGCAAACGGGACAAGCTTGATCTTATTGATCAGCCTGAGGAAAAAGCGGACGACAAAAAGAGCGACAATAAAAGCGCTGATAAACCCTGTAATAAAGAAAGGAAACAGATCTGCACTTAAATATGCCCAGTTTTTAATTAAAGAGAGCAGGCTGGCTCCCATCATGATCGGAATCGCCATAATGAAGGTGAAATCGGCGGCCGCTCTGTGGTTCAAGCCGAGAATAACACCGCCCGAAATCGTCGAACCCGAGCGCGAGAAGCCCGGCCAGAGCGCCAGACATTGAAACAGCCCCATACCGAGCGCCTGCTTATACGTCATCCGGTCAACCGAATCTGTCGTCTCCGTGCGCCGGTTAATCCAGTCGGCCGCGAGCATCAGCACCGCGCCGGCGATGAGACCGACCGCAACGGTGTGTACGGAAAACAGGTACTGATCGATATAGTCTTCGAATAAAAAGCCGAGCACAGCGGCGGGAACAAGTCCTACAGCGATTTGGGCAATGGAAAGGCGGTTTCCCGATTTTTGCTCTTCCGTCATGTTTTTCTTCACACCTAAGAGGTTGAGAATCCGGTCTTTAAATACGATGGCGACAGCGAGGATGGAGCCGAGCTGAATCACGACTTTAAAGGTATTCGCCGCCTCAGGCGTGAGCAGTTCTTTCGATTTCAGCCAGACGTCGTCAACAATGATCATATGCCCTGTTGACGAAACAGGGGCATATTCTGTTAATCCTTCAACAATTCCGAGTATGATGGCGACAAAAATATCCCAAATGTTCATATGTCATTCCTTTCGCTTCATAAAACTTGTCCTCTAATAAACTATTTATATCGCCTTTAAAAGCCGATTATGCAAGCGGGATTCAGACTTCTTCGTTTTTTTCATAAAGGTGTGAACGCTGTTTAAACCATTCAAACAAATGCGTGACCACCACTTTGATGACCGCGTATCCGGGGATGGCGAGAATGACGCCGATCACGCCGAACAGCTTGGCTGCCGTCAGCAGCACAAAGATGATCGTTACCGGATGGATGTGCAGGTTTTTTCCCATAATTTGCGGCGAAATAAATTTTCCTTCAAACAGCTGCACCACAGTCCAAACGATGATCAGCTTCACAAGCATAAACGGGGAAGTAACCAGGGCAATAATGATTGCCGGCGTGATCGCAATCGTCGGTCCGAGATACGGAACGATGCTCGTACACGCCGCCACAAGGGCCAATAAGGAAGCGTAATCAAGACCGATGATCATATATCCGATAAACAATAGGCAGCCGATACAGAAGCTGACGATGATCTGCCCCCTGATATACGAACTGAGCCGGTGATTCATCTCGGACATCATCACATACGTCTGTTCCCGCAAGCGGACCGGTACGAGCTTCAAAATAAAGAGCGGCAGTTTTTTACCATCTTTCAATAAGTAAAACAGGATAAACGGCACGGTCACAATTGAAATCACGACTTCTGTAACAGCGCCTATGAACGTTCCCACTCCGGTAAATGTGCTGTTTAAAATTGTGGTGGCCTGATCGGATAATTTGCTTGCCAAATCGGTCAGATTGATGTTCAGCGTCTGCTGGACCTGATTAAAAAACTGGCTTCCGATCAGCTGTTTAATTTGGTCTTCCACAATGTGGACATACCTTGGGAAATTATCGACAAGGCTTGTGATCTGTTCCCTTAACAGCGGGATAACGGAGACGATCAAAATCGTGATCAGACCGATGATCACGATATAGAGAAGAAGAATCGAATAAATCCTTTTCACATTTTTCCGCTCTAGAAAATCAACGATCGGATTTAACAAATAATAAACGACACCTGTCAGTACGACAGGCAGAGCGATGGTTTCCACAAGGACGATGAAAGGCGTGAAAATAAACGATGCTTTTGTAAATACAAGGATGTTCAATCCGATCAAGAGCAGAACGAGCAGAAACAAAACGAATTTATTGTCTAAAAAAAACTTCTTAAATCTGCCGCCCCACATATTCAAAGAGTCCATGGCGATCCTCCATTAACATTGGTTTTATACATTAAATTGTACACTATTACTCCTCATACTAAAAATAAAACCATTGCTATTGGTCTTTTTTTCCGCTTGCAAACGTTTATTGATGATATACATATACGCCGGTGTTTCCGGCTTTTTGCCTTTCGCCGGCAAAAGAAAACACTGTATAATAAACATATCCTACAGCGAAAGGGGAAAATAGCATGATACGGTTCGGGGTAGTCGGAACAAATTGGATCACCGACCGGTTTCTTGAAGCGGCCCGTTTGGTCGGCGATTTTCAATTAACCGCGGTATATTCAAGGAGCGGGGAGCGCGGACGTGAATTCGCGCAAAAATACGGGGCAGAGGCGGTTTTTACCGATATCAGCGAAATGGCTGAGAGCGATGTTATTGATGCGGTATATATCGCAAGTCCCAACTCTTTACATAAAGAACAGGCCGTCACATTCATGAAAAGCGGAAAGCACGTCCTGTGCGAAAAACCGCTTGCGTCCCATGTCAAAGAAGCGGAAGAAATGGTAAAAACAGCGCAGGAACACCGCGTGACATTTATGGAAGCGATGAAAACGACATTTCTTCCGAATTTTAAAAACATCGAACGCAACCTGCACAAAATCGGCAAAGTCCGCCGTTTTACAGCAAGCTACTGTCAATACTCTTCCCGCTATGACGCCTATAGAAACGGAACCGTCTTAAACGCATTTAATCCGGCTTTATCGAACGGTTCCCTGATGGATATCGGCGTCTATTGCGTCCATCCCGCGATCGTCCTGTTCGGCAAGCCCCTCGAAGTAAAAGCAAACGGGCTGATCCTTGAGTCGGGGGCGGACGGTGAAGGAACAGTGCTGTTAAAATACAAGGAACATGAAGCTGTTTTGATGCACTCGAAAATCTCCAATTCCTTCACGCCTGCTGAAATTCAAGGGGAGGAAGGCTGTATTGTCATTGATAAAATCCACCGACCTGAAAAAGTCGACATCCGCTATCGGGACGGACGGGTTGAACATCTTACGCTGCCGGATGACAAACCGGCCATGTTTTATGAAACAGAGGAATTCATTCATTTAATTAAACAAGGGCGGATCGAGTCTTCGCTTAACACATTTGAACGCTCTATCAACACCTTGGCGGTCATGGATGAAGCCCGCAAACAGATCGGTCTCGTTTTCCCCGCTGATCAAAAATAACAAATGAGCCGCCTCGATTCGAATGAACGGGCGGCTCATTTGTTTTAGGATTGCGCCAAAAGATCGGCAAAGGCTTTGACATAGATCGGCAGGTCCGGCGGGCGGCGGCTTGACACGATATGACCGTCGACGACCGCTGCTTCATTTACCCATACTGCTCCGGCATTTTCCATATCGTCTTTGATCCCAGGTGTGCTTGTGACTTTCCTGCCTTCCAATATTCCTGCGGAAATCAGTACCCAGCCGGCATGGCAGATTTGCCCGATAGGCTTCTTCCTTTCGTTGAACCACCGAATCATCTCCAGTACCTCGGGATATCTTCTGAGCTTGTCAGGCGCCCAGCCTCCCGGAACCAGAACTGCGTCGTATTCCTCAATATTCATACTTTTCAGCTCATAATCAGAGACAGCAGGTACGCCGTATTTGCCCTTATATTCATGATCCGCTTTTTCGCCAACGAGGTGTACGATCGCGCCTTCTTCCCTCAGCCTTAAAACTGGATACCACAGTTCTAAATCTTCGAAGTCATCGCTGACAAGCGCGATCACTTTCTTGCCTTCAAGTCGCATGATTTATCCCTCCTGTACAACCAGTGTACGATAGATGGCAGTCTGTTTAAACCTATTTATCCCCTTCCCCGTCACTTTTTAAAAATGCTTTTCCCGCGTAAAAGGCTGCCGGATCGCCGGCAGCCTGATGTTTAGTCAATCTTAAATTTTTTCGTCAAATCGCGCAGTTCTTCAGCCATTTGTTCAAGCGTAGCCGCAGAAGAACTGATTTCTTCCATTGAAGCGAGCTGTTCTTCAGCCGAAGCGGCGATGTCTTGAATGCTTCCTGAGCTTTCACGCGATACGTCTGCAATTTCTTCAACCGCTCCCGCGACATGCTGTGACCCTTCTGACAGCTCTTCAACTGCCGCATTCATCGTCTGCAGCTTGCCCGCGATTTCGTTTGTCATGTCATAAATCTGCTTAAAGCTTGTATCTGTTTCGTCTGTGATGGTAAGTCCCGACTGTACTTCACGGTTGACGTCCTGGAACATGTCCAGCGACTTTCCGATCTCATTGACGATTTCCTGAATGAGCGCTTCGATTTCTTTTGCCGATGAGGCGGATTGCTCAGCCAGTTTGCGCACTTCTTCAGCCACTACTGAAAACCCTCTCCCGGCTTCACCGGCTCTTGCGGCTTCAATTGCAGCGTTCAACGCGAGCAAATTCGTCTGATCTGCGATGCCGTTGATCACCCGCAGGATTGCCGTAATGTCTTTTGACTTGCTTTCAAGTCCTTTCACGACGGATTCTGCCTGTTTAACGGAATGATCGATGGAATTCATTTGTCCGACCGTTTTTTGAACAAGCTCTCCGCCTGTACCGGCAATGTCTGTCGATTGAATGGATGATTCTGTAATCGATGCTGAAACTTTGGACATTTCATGCAATTGGCTGTTCATGTCAGCCAGCTGCTGTGCACTGACTTCCACTTTCTCGTTTTGGCTTTCGTTTCCGTTTGAAAATTGTTCGATCGCAGATGTAATATGTTCTGTCGCCTTGCTTGTCTGATCCGCGCTCGCGGTCAGCTGCTCTGACGAAGAAGCGACGTTTTCAACTGATGTCTGAATGACGCTGATTAAAGAGCTCAGCGATTCGGCCATTTCGTTGAAGCTTGATCCGAGCTGTCCGATTTCATCTTTTGAACGGACAGTGATTTTTTGCGTCAAGTCGCCTCCGCTGATGCTTTTCGCAGAGGAAACGAGTTCGCGGAGCGGACCTGTGATCGATCTGATGATGAAAATCATCAGAAGCACACCGATGATGATGCTGACGCCCAACGTAATCAAAGCTGCATTCAACACAGGCTGTGACGCTTCTTTTAGTTCAGTGATATACATGGTTCCGCCGATTTTCCAGCCGGTCAGTTTATTGGTCGCGAATGCCATCTGCTTTTCGCCGTCAGACGTATATTTGATTGTTCCTTTGTCATTGGCGTATACTTTTTCAACCCAGCTGCCTTCGATGTCTGAGCCCGCATCATGTTTCGGGTGGGCGACAAACTTTTTATCGGCGCTGGTGATAAAGGCAAAGCCTTTTTTCCCGATGGTCACGCGTTCTGTCGCTTTAATGAGCTCTTCGATTTTCATATTGACGGCGACCACGCCGGATCCGTCTTCATGCATCTTGGCGATGGTGATAACCATCGTTCCGGTTGACGCCGTTTTGTAAGGGTCTGTAATAATGACTTCGCCCTTGTGTTCGGCGGCTTTTTTATACCAGTCCCGCTCTACCGGATTATATCCGCTCGGCATTTCCTGATCCGGGTAGCGGATGAACTTTCCGTCCTTTGATCCGGTAAAGATCCCTTCAACATCGGGATGGAGCTTGGCGAACTGTTCGAATTTCACTTTTAAAGCGTCGCTTTCTTTTCCTTTAAAAGAGTTTTCTTTAATGAACCCGCTGAAATAGGACATGGCATTTGTTTTCTGGCTGATATTCTGATTGATGATTTCGTTCAGCTGATTAACGTTTTCGCGCGCATTGTCCATGATTTCTCCGTCAAGCGTACTGCTTGCCGTTTGATACGCGCTATAGGAGAGGACGATGATTGGAACAGTTAAAATAAGCAAGAATGAAAGAATTAATTTCTTTGCAATGGAGGGACGTTTCACCCAATTTATAATATTTTCCATAGAATTGTTGACTCCTCTTTTCTGTTATATTTCTAATATCGGATTCTTTTAAAAGTTTTTATACGCGTTTTATAACTTTTTATAGTCTAAAATAACTAAAAAAACATCCGGAGGAAAACCGGATGTTTTAAAGCTATTCAATCTTAAATTTCCGTGTCAAATCACGCAGTTCTTCAGCCAGCTCCGCCAATGTGGTGGAAGATGCGCTGATCTCTTCCATAGAAGCGAGCTGTTCCTCGGCTGAAGCGGCGATGTCCTGAATGCTTGCCGAACTTTCTTTCGATACATCAGCGATTTCTTCGACCGCGCCCGCGACTTGGCGGGAACCTTGCGTCAATTGTTCGACAGCGGCATTCATCGTCTGCAGCTTGCCTGCGATATCATTGGTCATATCGTAAATCGTTTTGAAGCTTGTCTCTGTTTCATCTGTGATTCGAAGTCCTGACTGTACTTCATGATTGACCGATTTGAACATGTTCAGGGAGTTGTCGATTTCCTTGACGATTTCCTGAATTAAATGTTCAATTTCCTTCGCCGAACCGGCGGATTGTGCGGCGAGCTTCCTGACTTCTTCAGCCACTACCGAGAAGCCGCGGCCCGATTCCCCGGCCCTTGCCGCTTCGATCGCTGCATTGAGCGCGAGCAGATTCGTTTGATCGGCGATTCCGTTAATCACACGCAAAATGCTTGTGATGTCTTTTGATTTGGCTTCGAGCCCTTTGACGACCGCTTCCGCTTGCTTGACAGACCGATCGATCGAGTTCATTTGGCCGACCGTCTTTTGAACAAGCTCTTCCCCTTTGCCTGCAATCTCAGTCGATTTCAGCGACGCATCAGTAATCGCGGCTGAAGTTTTTGACATGTCATATAACCCGTCGTTCATTTCATTCAGCTGATGCGAGCTTGCTTCGACTTTTTCTTTCTGGCTTTCATTACCGTCAGAAAACTGTTCAATGGCCATTGTAATATGCTCAGTCGCTTTGCTTGTCTGCTCTGCGCTGGCATGAAGCTCTTCAGATGAAGAAGCTACATTGTCAACTGATGATTGAATGACGCTGATTAAAGAGCGCAGCGATTCGGCCATTTCATTAAAGCTTGTACCGAGCTGACCGAATTCGTCTTTTGAACGGACTGCGATTTTTTGTGTCAAGTCGCCGCCGCTGATGCTCTTTGCGGATGACACGAGCTCGCTTAACGGCTTGCTGATTCCGCGGATAATGAAGTAGATGAGAATCCCGCCGAGCACGATCGCGGCTGCCAAAATGATGATCGCCATGTGGAAGACAGGCTGAGCAGCCTCTGATATCTCATCCGTGAACATCGTTCCGCCGATTTTCCAGCCGGTCAGCTTGTTCGTCGTAAAGGCCATTCTCTTTTCTTTTCCTTCAAATGTATATTGAAAATCACCTTTTTCACTGCCGTACATTTTTGTAACCCAGTCGCCTTTGCCTTCGGTTCCGGCTTCGATCTTCGGATGAGCGACATATTTTTTATCATTGCTTGAGATAAACGCAAAGCCGCTTTTTCCGATGTTGACGCGTTCTGTCGCTTTGATAAGTTCATCGATTTTCATGTTAACGGCAACAACCCCTGAGCCGTCCTCCGTCTGCTTTGCAATCGTAACGACCATCGTTCTGGTCGACGCTGTTTTATAAGGGTTTGTGATAATCGCTTTTCCTTTATTTTCAACGGCTTGCTTATACCAGTCCCTATCCGCCGGGTTATAATCTTTCGCCATTTTTTCAGCGGGATAGCGGATGAACTTGCCGTCTTTTGAACCTGTGTAGATCGCTTCCACATCCTGGTTCAGCTTGGCGTACTGCTCGAATCTCTCTACAAGTGATGCGTTCCCTTTTTCTTGATAAAGCTTTTCATTCACCCAGCCGCTGAAAAAAGAGACGGCCTGCTCTTTCTTTCCGATATTCTGGTCTATGATCTCATTCAGCTGTTCGACATTATCGCGCGCGCTTCTCATGATTTCCGTTTCAAGAGAGCTTCCCGCCGTTTGGTACGCACTATAGGATAAGGCCAAAATCGGCAAAGTTAAAACCAATATAAAGCTGAAAAACAGCCTTTTTGAGATAGACGGACGTTTAAGCCAGTCCAATACCTTTTTCATTTGATATAACTCCTTTAGCTTCTAGATTATGAAACTAATATCGGAGCTTTCATTTACTTTTGCATATTAAAAAACTTTAAAAAGTATTTCTGAAGATTCTTAAAAAAGAGCTTAAAAAAGAGGCTGACCAGCAGCCTCTTTTCATCAAATTTTAAACTTTTTCGTTAAGTCGCGCAGTTCTTCAGCCATTTGTTCGAGCGTCGCAGCGGATGAGCTGATTTCTTCCATTGAAGCCAGCTGTTCTTCCGCTGAAGCAGCGATGTCTTGAATGCCGGCAGAGCTTTCACGCGATACGTCGGCGATCTCTTCGACCGCGTCGGATATTTCGTGAGAACCTGTTGACAAATGCTCTACTGCGGCGTTCATCGTCTGCAGCTTGCCTGCGATTTCGTTCGTCATGTCGTAAATATGTTTAAAACTCGTTTCCGTTTCTTCCGTAATTTCGAGCCCTGACTGTACTTCTTGGTTGACCGATTTGAACATGTTGAGCGAATGTTCGATTTCCTTGACGATATCCTGAATCAACTCTTCGATTTCTTTTGCCGATCCTGCTGATTGGGCCGCAAGCTTTCTGACTTCTTCAGCGACAACCGAGAATCCTCTGCCTGATTCGCCGGCCCGCGCTGCCTCTATGGCGGCGTTCAGCGCCAGTAAATTCGTTTGATCAGCGATTCCGTTTATGACGCGCAGGATCGCGGTGATATCTTTCGATTTCGCTTCTAGCCCTTTGACAACCTGTTCGGCCTGTCTGACGGACTTGTTGATCGAATTCATCTGCCCGACGGTTTGTTGGACGAGCTCTCCGCCTGTTTCGGCAATTTCCGTCGATTTACCCGAGGATTCTGTAATCGATTCCGATACGCCTGCGATTTCATTCAGCTTGTCATTCATTTGGCTGAGCCGCTGGGAGCTCGCTTCGACTTTTTCATTTTGACTTTCAGCGCCGCTTGAGAACCGCTCGATGGCTAATGTAATGTGCTCCGTCGCTTTACTTGTCTGGTCGGCGCTTGCCGTCAGCTGCTCTGATGAAGATGCCACATTGTCGACCGATTCCTGAATTGTGCTGATCAGCGAACGCAATGAGTCAGCCATTTCGTTGAAGCTTGCGCCCAGCTGTCCGAATTCGTCTCTGGAGCGGACATCGATTTTTTGTGTCAGATCTCCTTCACTGATGCTTTTTGCAGAAGAGACGAGTTGATTTAAAGGCTTGCTGATCGCGCGGACGATAAAGTAAACAAGAATGCCGCCCAGAATAATCGCGCCTGCCAATGTCATGACTGCCATGTGAAGCACAGGCTGTGCAGCGTCTTTAATCTCTGCTGTATTCATCTCTCCGCCGATTTTCCAGCCTGTTAGTTTATTGGTCGTGAAGACCGTTTTCTTTTCTTTGCCTTTTTCATTAAATGTGAACAAGCCGCTCTCTTTGCTGAACATCTGCTCTGTCAAATCGGCTTCTGCTTCTGTGCCGGCTTTCATTTTCGGATGGGCGACATACGTTTTCCCTTCGCCGATGATGAATGCATAGCCGGTTTTTCCGATGCTGATGCTGTTTGCCGATTTGATCAGCTTGTCAATGTTTAAGTCAAGGGCGACTACGCCTGATCCGTCTTTGTTCTGCTTGGCGATCGTGACGACCATATGGCCTGTTGATGCAGACTCATAAGGTTCAGTTACAATCGTTTTCCCTTTTTCCTGGACAGCCTGTTTGTACCAGTCGCGTTCTACCGGGTCATACCCGTCAGGCAATGGAGCATTCGGATATTGTGCGTAAACGCTATCCTCCGAACCGGTGAATACGAGTTCGACGTCGGGATTTTGTTTTGCAAATTACTCAAACCGCTGTTTAATGGCGGTCTGCCCTTTCTCTTTGTACGCTTTTTGATCAATCCATTCGCTGAAATACGCAATAGAAGTCTCCTTGCTGCCGATATCTTGCTGAATGATGTCGTTCAGTTCATCGATATTGTCTTTCGCACTTCTCAAAATCTCATCCTCAAGCGTGCTGCTGGCCGTAAAATATGAAGTAGCCGAAAGAACCAAGATCGGAATTGTTAAAATGAATATAAATGAAAAAATTAATTTTTTAGAAATAGAAGGCCGTTTCATCCAATTTAAAAGCTTTTTCATGTGTGATTCCCCTTTCTCTACTTTTATCGGAGACGGGATCTATTTTTTAAGTAAAAAAAGCGGAAAATTAGACCGTTTTCCTGCCCAAGCATCAGGCATACGCTAATAAAAAAGGGAAAAGGGTGTATCCTATGATAAGTGTTTCGGGCTACTGGCTCCGTCCTGAGGATATCGAAAAACTGAATGTCAGTCAGACGCAAAGAGACATTGCCAACCGGATGCTGGCCATGCCGTCCAGATATAGATACGGTTCAATCTCAGAACTGTTATTTGAGCTGAGATTCAGAGTGCATACCGTCGAATCAGCCAGAGAGCTGATCAACAGCGGAGCAAAGTTTGCCACCTTTTCAAAGACATACGGGAATGAAGAGTTTTGGAGGGTGACGCCTGAGGGGGCTTTGGAGTTGAAGTACAGAGCGCCGGCTTCAAAGGCGATTCGAAATATTTTCGAAAGCGGCTCTCTTTATGCTTTTGAGTGCGCAACTGCGATTGTCATCATTTTTTATATGGCGCTCCTCAAAACGATCGGCGATCAGACATTTGACCGGAATTATCAAAGAATCATTTTATACGATTGGCATTATGAGCGGCTGCCGATCTATACGGATAAGGGGAACGACTACCTTCCGGGAGACTGCCTGTATTTCAAGAACCCTGAATTCGATCCCGAAAGACCGCAGTGGCGCGGAGAAAACGCTATTTTACTTGAAAATAATCTCTATGCGGCACACGGTCTGGGGATCTTAAGCGGCGAAACGATCATTGAAAAACTGAACGGGCTGAGAAAGCCTCATGCACAGACGTCCGCCTATCTGCTTTCTCAAGTGACACGGGTTGATATTCCTGCATTAATACAAATGATCAGATAGCACATCGGCAGGCGCAAGCTGATCCATCAGCTCCTTCACCGTCGTTAGCCGGACGGAGGCCCGCACGCCCTGCCCGGACCACAATGACATGCCGTCCGGATTCCCTTCAAGCTTCGCCTGTTTTCTCATCGGCTGCGTCAGCGTATTTTGCAGAGGATAAGGCAGCGCTTCAACTTCGTCCGGGCGCCTGTCTTCCATCCATTGATTGACGATGCCTCTTGCCGGCTTCCCTGAGAACAAACGGGTCAGCCTTGTGTCTGTTTCAACCGCTTCGAGCAATTTTTGTTTGTATGCAGGGTGTGTTCCGCTTTCTTCGCACGTCAAAAAAGCGGTGCCGATTTGAACGCCCTGTGCGCCGAGGGCAAAAGCTGCCGCAACACCTCTTTTGTCAAAAATGCCGCCCGCTGCAATAATCGGAACCGACACATGATCTGCCGCTTGGGGAATTAAAGCCATCGAGCCGACAGCGGGTTCTCCCTTCGTTTTCAAAAAGGCACCCCTGTGGCCGCCAGCTTCACTTCCTTGAACAACGATGACATCCATCCCCAATTCTTCAAGCATCAAGGCTTCTTCAACCGAAACGGCGGTGCCCATTAAACAGCAGTTTCGGTCTTTCAGTTCTTTGACGGCATCGGCCGGCGGCGGGCCAAACGTAAATGAAACGGCGCTGACCCCTTCCCTTAAAATGATTTCGATTTTCTCGTAAAAATCGTCCCAATCGTGTTTCTCTTCTGGCACGGGTGAAGCCGAATGCGCATAAGGTATCTTCTCTTTCCACCCTTCATATTCTTCCCGTCTGACGTTTTCCCGTTTTTCCGGAATGAAGAGGTTGACTTGAAACCCGGCTGATGTCAGCTTTTTAGTCTCCAGAATCTGTCGTTGAAGAACTTCCGGCGTCAAATAGCCGGATGCAAGGCTGCCTAAGCCGCCGCAATCTGATACGGCGGCGGCGAGCCTTGGTGTTGTCGGTCCACCCGCCATCGGCGCCTGGATCACAGGCTTTGATAAAGAGAGACGTTCCATGAACTGATTCATTTTATTTTCTCCTTTCAATCGGCTGTGATTTTAAAATAGCATGTCCGGTGCCTCGGGCCGTCGAACTCGCAAAAATATATGCCCTGCCAAGTCCCGAGGACAAGCCTGCCCCCTTCAATGATCATATGTTGCGATGCCCCGACCGTGCTCGCTTTCAAATGCGCCGCAGTATTCCCTTCCATATGGCGGTCAAGCTCATGTTCCCACGGATACACTTCATCGAACCGTCTCAGCATATCGCGTTTAACATCGGGGTCGGCATTTTCATTAATCGTTATGCCTGCCGTTGTATGCGGACAATAGACAATAACAGTGCCGCTGGAAACGCCATTTTCTGAAATGAATCTTTGGACGTCATTTGTAATATCAAGCATTTCATCGCGCCGGTTTGTTTGAATCTGTATTTTTTTCAACATACGAATCCGCTCCTTTCCTGGCACCCTTTCTCTATTCGTTATAAATCGCCGATTTCCTGTCTGATCATGTAAACGCGCGCCTCATAAGGCTTCATCACAAAAGATGTAAGGTGCTTGTGCGCGTTGATATCAGCATTTGACAGCAGCAGTCCGTCCGTACATAACGGGTATGCGGGATGGTGGTAATACGCCTGGCGCGCGCTAAGGTTGACGATCACGATGGCCGTTTCTTCCCGAAGCTTCCGCAAGTATGCGAAAATCTGCCGGTCCTCAGGCAAGAGCAGTTCATATGATCCGTCGATGAAGACGTCATACCGCTTTCTGATCGCGATCAACCGTTTATAAAAATGATAGACTGACCGGGGGTCATGCTGCTGATGAACTGTATTGATCAGCTTGTAATTTTCGTTCATGCAGAGCCACGGTTCTCCTTTAGTAAAGCCGGCATTTGGCCGATCCGTCCATTGCATCGGCGTGCGGGCGTGATCCCTGCTCTTTTTCCAAACCGCCTTCATGATGTCTTCGTGTGAGCGGCCCTTTTCTTTTTGAATCCGGTAATCATTTTTAATCGATACGTCATCATAATCATCTATATCGAAGAAAATCGCGTTTGTCATTCCGATTTCCTGCCCTTGATAAATAAACGGGGTGCCTTTCATCAAAAAATACATCGCAGCTAAGGCCTTGGCGCTGTCTACTCTGTATTTCCCGTCATCTCCCCAGACTGAAACGGCCCGGGGTTGATCATGATTTTCGATAAAAAGCGCGTTCCACCCTTTCCCCTCAAGAGCCGATTGCCAGTTTGACAATATCCGCTTGAGTTCGGGGAGATCGAGTTCTCCGCCTTCAATCCCCCAAAGACCGAGGTGTTCAAATTGGAAAATCATGCTGAATATCCCGTTTGATTCTCCAACCCAGTACTCCGCTTCTTCAGCGCTGACACCGTTTGCTTCGCCGACTGTCATGATATGGGGATACCCGGCGAACGTATTTTCTTTTAGTTCCTGCAATAACGCTATAATCCCGTCGACATTCATATGATAAGCAAATGAAGGCACAAAAGAGAGCCCTTCCGGATTCGGCAGATCCGGAAGTCCTTCTTTTTTCTTAATGTGTGAAATCGCGTCAACCCTGAACCCGTCGATTCCTTTTTGAAGCCACCAGTTGACCATGTCATAAAGAGCGCTTCGCATGTCACTGTTTTCCCAATTCAGATCCGGCTGATTTTCGTGAAACAGGTGCAGATAATATTGCTCTGTTTTTTCGTCATAAGTCCAGGCTGAGCCGCCGAATATGCTTTCCCAGTTGTTCGGTTCGCTCCCGTCCTTTCCGTCTTGCCAAATATACCAGTCCCGCTTCCCGGAATTCCGCTCTGCCCTTGATTCGATAAACCATGGATGTTCATCGCTCGTATGATTGATGACGAGATCGATGATCAGTTTCATTCCGAGCTGATGCGCTTCAGTCAGCAGAGCGTCAAAGTCGTCCATCGTGCCAAATTCCGGCATAATGCTTTGATAATCCCTGATGTCATAACCGTTATCGGCATTGGGAGAATCAAAGACCGGACAAATCCAAATGGCATCTGCCCCGAGCTCCCTGATATACGGAAGCTTCTCTCTGATCCCGTTGATATCTCCGATGCCATCCCCGTTCGAATCCATAAAACTGCGCGGATACACTTGATATATGACAGCCTCTTTCCACCATGCCCTTGTCATTCAAACACCCCTTGTTGTATGAATAAAATATTTTTAGACTCCGAACATAAACATCCTATAAACTTTGATATACCAACGATTATACGTTTCTCAATACTAAATATGCTTTGCGGCTTATAAATCCTTTGAAGGCAGCAAGGGTGATGGCAAGAGTAGGTGAAAGAAGCTTTAATCCTTTTGAAACGGAGCATCTGTTAATACAGAATATGTAAAGCATAAATTACAGTTGCTTTTTTACCTATCGGTAAGTAAAATAAATATACAGATTATGCTAAGGATGATTTCAATGAAAAAGAAAATGAACACCCAAGATGCGATTGTTGAAGCAGCATTTACTCTTATTGCCCAACACGGCCTAAAAGGCACGAGCCTTTCAATGATTGCATCGGAAGTCGGCATTTCTAAACCGGCTATTTACTATTATTTCCCTTCTAAAGAAGAGCTGGTGGATTATCTATTTCACATTGTATTTGATGATCACAATTTCTCTGAATTTTTTTCAATCAATGAGTACACGAAGGAGAACTTTAAAAAACGATTAATAACAGACGGCATACGCTATTTTGAAGAGTATAAACATAACTCTCCTGCTTTAAAAGTGGTACACGAGTTTGTTTTAAGTGCAGCACAAAAACCAAGATATGAGAAAAAGCTTAAATCTATCATGGAACAATTCTTAGAAGGTTTTGAAGCTTTGCTTTCTTACGGTGTCGAACTCGGTGTCATCTCTTCTAAAAACACCAAAGTGAATGCACACTCCCTTGCCCTGATCATTGATAATTTGGGTAACTTTATGATTTTAGGAATCGAGATGGATTATAAAAAAATATGGGAAACAGCAGTCAGTCATGTGATGAAAGGCAGTGAAAGATTTTGAATCAGGAAACGATTATTGGATTATCTAAAATAGAGAAAACCTTATATTGGATCATTCCACCGGTTTTAGGAGCTGTTCTTGGATGGTTTTTGCCTGTTATAGCCGATTGGTTATTGACCATTCCAATCGTTCCTTTTAAAGGGCCTTTGGAATTTATCACATCACTAAACAATTTCTGGGTTTCAATTATCGCTGCAGTTATCGGAATCGTTGCCGGCCTATTTTTTTCACAATATATTTTCACTGAAATTCTTCAGGTGTTCATCTCTGATCAAAATGTGAAGCTGTTGTTTAAAGAGAAAGAAGTAGTGATTGAGAAAAAAGACATTTCTGCAGTTTATCTTGAGAATAAGGATCTTGTTGTTCTTGATCATAAGGGTACTGAATTGTACCGTGAACAACTTGAATCAAAGAGAGCCCTTGCAGAAAGTGCTTTTAAACATCACGGCTATAAATGGGCAGACGAAGATCCTTTTAAGAATGAGTATCAACGCTGGGTTGCGGATCACCCCGATTTTCCCTCGCATATCAATACGCTACTTTTAGCCAGAGAACGAGCTTTACTGGATAATAAACATGAAGAAGCAAAAATTCTGCGCAAAGACCTGGCAAAGCTTGGAGTGGTTATACAGGATGAAGATAAACGGCAATACGTAAGGATGGTATCGTAATATTTCAGTTGCGAACGCCTAAAAAAGAACATTTGGAATAAATTAAACACCGCTCTTTTTGTGAAAGAGCGGTGTGAATCCATCAGCGGACTGTTACGTCCCAATTGGAAATATTAATTTGTCCTGTGCCTCCGAAAACTTCCGTCCCGAATTCCACACTGCTGACATACTTTGTTTTGGAAAGCCAATGTTTGGAGTCGGCAAGATAATTCGTGAAATCCCGAACATTCAGGTTCGCACGTTGGGTGTTTGCCGTTCTGACAAATGAAAACACGTTCCATCCTTTGCCGCTTCCAGCATCAATATAGCCTTTATATACTTTCCAATTGTGCCCGCCGATCGAAACAGTTTCGACATAAGAACCGGCAGGTCCGGCATTTGTGTTATTGAGCCAGATCATAATCTCATCGGTTGGAGCCGAACCCCAGCTTGCCTTGTTTGTATTGTGGAGCCAAATGTCATATGCGGCATTGTACGTGCCGTTCGCACTGATCGAATAGCTGACTTTCGTGTTGATGTTTTTTTGATCTGACAATCGGGTCGGGAAGCCGCTGCCCGCAGTATAGCCTTCAGTCCAATGCCAGCCGCTGACGATCGACGGATAAGCTTTTACTGTGCTTGTATTGCTCGGCCAATTCCATACCCAGCCCATGTCTGAATCATTGTTATGATAAATGGTCTGCCACCAGCCGCTGACCTGGTCGGCTCCCCAAACATTGTTGAATATGTAGTATTTTTTGTTTTTAAAATACAATTTATCCGACGGGTTTGATGACGAAGCAGCAAGCGCTGAGAGCGGCCCCGTCAGCAGCATGATACATACAGCTCCCCATAGCAGGATAGCTTTTAGCAAATGGTTGTTTCTCACGTATTGAAAACCTCCTCATATTTATACACCCTATTATAAAAAAGAACGAAACGGAGTACATTCGTAAAAAGTCATGAATTTCCATAGATATATCCTCTTATCTTTGAAAAGATATCCATTTTATTGAAATAAAGAACGGCCATCGAACTAAAAAACAGCCGCGGTCGCCCGCAGCTGTCTTTTTAAAATTCCGTTTTTTTCACTTCAATGAAACGGATATGATGATCTTCAGCATCAAGAATTTTAAATTCGCATCCCTCAGTTTTGAGGATGTCACCGTTTTTCAGCTCCATCTTTTGCGTCAGAAGCCAGCCGGCAATCGTATCGACTTCTTCGTTTTCAATCGCGATATGAAGGAGGTCATTCACTTCGTCGATTAAAGCCTTTCCGTCCATAATATAATGGTGTTCGCCTTTTTTTATAATGTGCGGCATTTCGTCCTGATCAAACTCATCCCGGATTTCCCCGACGATTTCCTCCAATATGTCTTCAACCGTAACCAGTCCTGCCGTTCCACCGTACTCATCAACAAGAATGGCCATATGAATCCGTTCCTTCTGCATGCGAATCAAGAGCTCCTGGATCGGTATGTTCTCAATCACCCTGATGACAGGCCTCATTAAGTCCGTTAAAGGAATCGTCTCGTCGAGAAAATACGATTTAAACAAATCCTTGCTGTTGACAATTCCGATAATATGATCTTTATCATCCTTAATGACCGGATATCTCGTATAGCGTTCATTAATGACGGTTTCAATCGCTTCTTTTATGGATTGATCGGCCAACAAGGTAGCCATCTCCGTTCTCGGCACCATGATTTCCCGGGCCAGTCTGTTGTCAAATTCAAAAATTTTGTTGACGTATTTATACTCAGACTGGTTGATTTCTCCTTTTTTATAGCTTTCAGACAGCATAAGCCGCAGCTCTTCCTCACTGATTGCCACTTCATGCTCTTTAACCGAATGGAACCCGAACAGCTTCGTTAACAGCCGGGCCGAGCCATTCAGCAGTTTGATAAACGGGAACATGATTTTATAAAACAAAATGAGCGGCTTCGCCGTCCATAAGCTGACGGCTTCCGCTTTTTGAATCGCAATCGTTTTTGGCGCAAGCTCGCCGACCACAACGTGCAAAAATGTAATGATGACAAAGGCGGTAACAATCGAAGCCACTCTTAAAACGGATTCAGGCAGGCCAAATAGTTCAAAAAGCGGATGGATGATCCTTTCGAATGTCGATTCTCCGAGCCAGCCGAGCCCTAATGCGGTGATGGTAATGCCGAGCTGGCAGGCAGACAAATATTCATCAAGATTTGTCACCACTCTTTTGGCCGCAATCGCCCGCTTATCCCCGCTTTCAACAAGCTGATCGATTTTTGTGCCGCGGATTTTGACGATCGCAAATTCGGCGACAACGAAAAAAGCCGTAGCTGCAATTAAAAGTATGACGAGTATGAGATTCAGGATATTCAAAAAAAGCCCTTACCAAATATGGTAAGGGGCCACCTCCTTAAGACGAATGGTTAGTCATTACGACCGGACAGGAAAATTGCGACGAAGCGCAGCAGCTCAAACAGCGAAACAAGCGCTGCAGCAACATATGTCAAAGCCGCGGCATCCAGCACCTTGCTGACGCCTCTTTCTTCCGTGTTACGGATCATTCCTTCTGAAACGATGATCCTTTTTGCCCGGGAGCTTGCGTTAAATTCAACTGGCAGTGTCACAAGCTGAAAGAATACGGCCGCCGAAAACAAAATGATGCCGAGTCCGATCAGATTCAGGCTTCCGAGCAGCATTCCGCCGATAAACAAAAACGGCGCCACTCCCGAAGAAAAGTTCACGATCGGAAACATCTTATGCCTCAAAACAAGTGCGCCGTATGATTCCTGATGCTGCAGGGCATGTCCGCATTCATGGGAAGCAACGGAAACCGCTGCAATTGAACGCCCGTAATATACGGGTTCGGACAGGCGCACAACGCGTGCTGTCGGGTCATAATGGTCTGTCAAGGTTCCTCTTACCGGTTCAACCGGGATATCGTAAAGGCCGTTTTGGTCGAGAATCTGTCTGGCCACTTCGGCTCCAGTTCTCCCGCTTGACGCCTCTACTTTTGAATATTTTTCAAAGTTGCTCTTTACTTTAAATTGTGCCCAAATCGATAAACCTAATGCAGCAAATGTTAACAAGTAAAAAATCATGCTCATGCAATCATCTTCCCTCTTGTGATAAGTCGTTTAAAATTTTAATTGTAAATATATTTTATCCCGAGGGATTTCCTTTTGTACAGAAAAGTGCACTACCTTTTTCTTCGCGGTAAACAAACCCCGATAAAGATCAGCACCATTCCTGACACCATGATGTAGAAAGGCGGCCTTGTGGACAGCTCCTTGAAAAACTCCCTCCAGAATACCTCATCAGAGGAATGATAAACGGCATTTAAATCAAAAATGAATTGAATGGATGCCGCCGCCATCAGCTGGACTCCGACCAGTATGAAAAAGAGCCTCATTAAACAGGACATTCCGCTCCCATCCCTCATCCGTTTATAAAAAGTGTATGGAAGGACGGGAACCGATATGACGCCGCAGTAAAAATCTTCAGCTCTACCGGTTATTGTCGGTTAACAAAGGTTTATTTTTACCTGAAAAATTTTTGTAAAAGAGGGATATACTGAATAAAAAGGAGAGCACGGGTGGTGACACGGTGAAAGTAACGGATCAGGAAAAAGAACAGTTAAGCACGGCGATTGATAAAATGAATGAAGGGCTTGATGCGTTCATTCTTCTCTATAACGAATCGGAAAAAGACGAGCAGCTGATCGAATTTGAAGAAGAAACGGCAGAAATGATCAGACAAGCCATTGAACAGCACGGGAAAGTAAGCACCAATCAAAAGTTAAATGCAATCATCAAAGAGATTTTATCATTTTCCCTGCGGAAAGACGGTGAAGAAACATGAAATCAAACCGTGTATTTATCGCATGGCTGAGGTGGCCGATATATGTCCGCATCGCAATCATTATCCTTTTATTGATCATCCTTTTCGGTCAGCTGATCACATTCGTCGAGCCGCAGCAGTTTTCAAACGTTTTTGAAGGCGTATGGTGGGCGCTGATCACCGTGTCCTCAGTCGGATATGGCGATTTTGTCCCTAAAACCGCACTCGGCAAAACCGTCGGCATGCTCCTTATTTTAATAGGGGCAGCGTTTGTCACGGCCTATTTTGCAACGATGGCGACGGCCGCTTTTAGCAAGCAGCAGCGCTACGCCGAAGGCAAGGTCAACTACAGAGGCAAGGGACATATGATCCTGATCGGCTGGAACGAGAAATCCAACAAGCTGATGAGGACGCTCCAGGCCGCCGATTCAAACAAAACGATCGTGCTCATTGATGAAACACTAAAGGAAGGCCCCCTGATGGAAAACATTCATTTCATCAGAGGACCCGCTGCGGATGATGCCACACTGCAAAAAGCCAATATTGAAGAAGCTGAAATCGTCTTTATTACCGCCGATCAGCATAAAAGCGAAATATCTGCAGATATGCAGTCGGTCTTAACATTGCTGGCTGTTAAAGGCTTGAACCCGTCGGTGTATTGCGTTGTAGAAATCTTGACGGAAAAGCAGAAAAAAAATGCCGAGCGCGCCGGAGCGAACCAAATCATCAGTACGGCGGACCTTTTAAAAACAGCAATGCTGCAGCATTTTCTCATTAAAAATCAGCTTCCTGATCCGCTATTTAAGGAAGCCGATATTCATTTCAAAGTCCATCGGGTTCCGCTTCCGAAGACGATGGAAGGTGCGTCTTTTCAAGAAGTGATTCACCATTTCATGAAGGAAGACATTTTCGTCATCGGTATTCACCAAAAAGACGGGCCTGTGCTGTCTCCTTCATTTTCGTACAAGCTTCAGCCGACAGACCAGCTGCTGTCACTTTAGGAAAGAAGCGCCTTTTCGAGTTCTTTTACATACGATTGGCCAAGCTTTTCATAGACGCCGGGAATATCGGCGTCTTTTTCTTTCGGTTCAGCAAACTGGTCAAAAGATGCGCGAAAATTCCCCTGAACGACGTAGTCGTCCAGCGCTTCCTGATAGACGTGGCGAAGCAAAAACGGTGTACCGAGCTTGACCGTCGCATTTTGCGAATCAAGCTGTCCGTCCTCCGCTTCAAACGGAATCCGCAAAAATAAGTATCCTTCCTCATCATCAATTTTATAGTCAAAAAAGCCGCGGTCATATTCCCAGCCGCCGCTGATTACATAACCGAGAGGCTTAAGCGTCTGTTCGAGATGATAAAGAGAAAACGACCGGTTTTCCAGTTCAGAAGGTAAGCTTATCATAAAAAAACTCCTTTTTTCGTTTTTATACTTCTGGGCCCTAGCGCAATTGTTTATCAGGTTCGTGCAGGTGCCCTTCATTGATTTCCTTAAACAGATTGTCCTCCGGCTGCTGCAGGTTGTTTTGCATGCGGAGGAATTTTTTATACTCTCCCATAGTAAAAGGCTTTGCATCATCCGATAACTCGTAGCCAATCTGGCCGTTTGATTCGAGCGTTACGTTTTTCACGTCCGATAATTTTGAAATCCCCTGTGTCCTGAGCCTCATTTCCAGCTGGTCGACAGTCAGGCGGTGCTTTTTTAGGTTCTGCTTCTGAAGCTCGCCGTTTTCGATTAATACAACGGCTTTCCCCGCAATCAGGCTTTCAAAAAAATCAAATTTCATTTTCAAATACTCGATCAACAGAAGGACGATGATAAAGATCGATGCAGCTGCCACCGTTTTAAAAATGCTGTCTTCAATGATCGGCTGAACAATGATCGTTCCGATGGAAATCATGACGACGGTGGTGGCTATTGTCATCTGTGAAATTGATTTTCTTCCCGAAATTCTCAGCAGAATAATACCCGTTAAGATGAGAAACAACGTTTCCAATACAAATAACATGATGTCACTTCACCCGTTTTATTTTTTAGTATGGATCAGAAGCTTGTGCGGTATGAGTATATTTAAACGAATAGGGAAAGACAAAGGTATGAGCTTACTATGAGGAGGGACTTCTATTGAAGAAGGAAAAAATAGTAGCGGCTGTGATCGTGTTTCTCGTTACATATGCACTGTTTTCACTCGCGGGCGTTTTATTTCCCGTAGATCGTGAATGGTATGAGTCATTAAACAAACCGGATTGGACACCGTCAGGCCGTTTGATCGGAACCATCTGGAGCGTGCTGTTCGCCTTCATTTCATTAGCGGCGGCGCTTGTGTATGCCACATATGATCTGAGAAAAGCAGCGGCGCCATTTTGGATCATGCTGATCATTAACTATTTGTTTAACCAGGCATTCAGCTATTTTCAATTCACGGAAAAAAACGTACTTGCTGCCTCGGCCGACTCCTTTTTCGTAGCCTTGACCGCTCTTGCGCTCGCCTTGATTACACTTCGCATTCATAAAAGAGCAGCACTTCTCCTTGTCCCTTATGTGTTGTGGAGTTTTTTCGCGACTTATCTCGCGTTTGCGATTTACGGGATGAATCATTAGGTTAACGGGCCCCGCCGGCTATTGCCGTGTTAAAATAAGGTGAACAGCTGCCTTACAAGGGGGACCGGAATGGAATGAAGCACTGCTTTCTGCAAACAACACGCATCGGCTTTTCTTTATGGGCTAAAGAGAATTTGAATTTGGCAAAGACATTGTGGGGAAATCGAGATGTGGCCAAATATCTGACAGCAGACGGAATTATGACCGATAGCGAAATAAGAAATCGTTTGCTGCTTGAGATCGAACAATACAAAACACACGGTGTGCAATACTTCCCGATATTTAAAACAGGAAACAACGAATTCATCGGATGTTGCGGACTTCGCCCCTATGACCCGGAAAATGATGTGTACGAGCTTGGTTTTCATCTCGTCCGTTCGGCTTGGGGGAAAGGTTATGCATCTGAAGCGGCTGAGGCCATGATTGAATACGCATTTAACAAAATCCGGGCAAAAAAGCTGTTTGCGGGACATCACCCTGAAAATACAGCTTCACAAAAACGACTGGAAAAATTGGGATTCGTCTACACTCATGACGAATTTTATCCGTCTACTGGACTTCAGCATCCGTCATATGAATTAAAACAGCCTCCTGGACAATAAGTCCGGAGGCTGTTTTTTCGTTTATTGATCCAAACGTTTCTCAAGCTCTGCTTTTTTCTCTTCGAAGCCAGGCTTGCCGAGGAGAGCGAACATATTGACTTTGTACGCTTCCACTCCAGGCTGGTCAAACGGGTTGACGCCGAGCAGGTATCCGCTCATTGCGCAGGCTTTTTCAAAGAAGTACACGAGGTAGCCGAACGTGTAAGCGTTCATTTCAGGTACGTTCACGATCAGGTTCGGCACATTACCGTCTGTGTGCGCGAGCATTGTGCCTTGGAACGCTTTTTTATTGACGAAGTCGACCGTTTTGCCGGCAAGGTAGTTTAAGCCGTCAAGATCATTGTCCGCTTCTTCGATTGTCAGCTCATGTCTCGGCTTTTCAACGTTCAGCACCGTTTCGAACATGTCTCTTCTTCCTTCTTGTACGTATTGTCCAAGAGAGTGAAGATCCGTCGAGAAGTTGGCTGAAGATGGATAAATGCCTTTTTCGTCTTTTCCTTCACTTTCGCCAAAGAGCTGCTTCCACCATTCTGCGAAGTACTGAAGGCCCGGCTCGTAGTTGATCAGCATTTCAATCGTTTTGCCTTTGTTATAAAGGACATTTCTGACGACCGCGTATTGGTAAGCCGGATTGTCTTCAAGCTCTGATGTGGAGAAGTCTTTGCTCGCATCGCGGGCGCCCTTCATCATTTCATCGATATCGGCTCCGCTGACTGCGATTGGAAGCAAGCCGACCGCTGTGAGCACAGAAAAGCGGCCACCGACATCGTCAGGAATGATAAATGATTCAAAGCCTTCCTCATTAGCAAGCGTTTTTAATGCGCCCCGCTCTTTATCAGTTGTTGCATAAATGCGGCGTTTCGCTTCTTCTTTTCCATACTTTTCTTCAAGAAGCTTGCGGAAGATCCGGAAAGCAATCGCCGGTTCTGTCGTTGTGCCTGATTTAGAAATCACGTTGATTGAAAAATCAGCGTCTTCAAGAAGATCCATCACGTCTCTCATGTAAGAAGAGCTGATGTTGTTGCCGATGAAAATCACTTGCGGCGTTTTACGCTTTTCTTTCGGCAGCACATTGTAAAATGAATGATTCAACATTTCGATCGCCGCTCTTGCGCCGAGGTATGAACCGCCAATTCCGACAACCAGCAAAACATCGGAATCATTTTGAATTTTTTCAGCGCATTTTTTAATGCGGGCGAATTCTTCTTTGTCGTAGTCAGTCGGAAGATCCACCCATCCTAAAAAGTCGCTGCCCGCACCTGTTTTTTCGTGAATGGTATGGTGGGCGACTTTCACGAAGTCACGCAGATATGTAAGTTCATGTTCTTTAAAGAATGGCAATGCTCTTGAGTAGTCAAAACGGACATGCGTCATATTATTAAACCTCCAGTACTAGCTGTTTTCTTCCATATACCCGCCAGCGCTTTCATTTTCATGAGAGTGCGGGCCAAAGGGTTTTAAAACATGTCGATTTTCGGCGACAGCCTCTTCCCTTTTCACTTTATATGAACTCCTTCGTTAAATCAAGTGACGAAAAAAAGGAGGATGGAGGCAGACACGCAAAAATGCATGTTTTTCAGCCGCCACGCGCAGTTTTGTCAAAAAGATAACAAATGAACAACGGCTCAAGGTATGGCGGTCCTCCTTGAGCCGTCAAGAAATCTTATAAAGAAGCCTTCAAAATAGACAGAACATCGTCTTTATTCAGCGTTTTAAAGCGGCCGAATTCGCCGTTTGCCATCGCTTTGTCGAAAATCAGATCCAGCTTCTCATCTGTGATGTCATAATCAGCAAGACGATTTGGCGCGCCAAGGCTGGTCCAGAATTCAGACAGCTTCTCGATTCCAACAAGCGCCACTTCACGATCGGTTTTTCCTGTTTCATCTACGTCAAAAACGCGTACGGCAAGCTGTTTAAAGCGGCCGACATTTTCGGAAAGCGTGTGCTTCATCCAATTCGGGAACAGGATCGCAAGCCCTCCCGCATGCGGAATATCGTAGACGGCCGAAACAGCGTGCTCGATATTGTGCGTCGCCCAGTCTCCGCGTGCGCCCATTGATAGCATACCGTTCAGCGCAATGGTGCCTGTATAGAGAATCGTTTCGCGCAGCTCATAGTTTTCAAGGTCTTCAATGAGCTTAGGAGCTGTTTCAATCACCGTTTTGAGCAGGGATTCGCACATCCGGTCCTGATAAGGAGTATTTTCGGTATGGTGAAAATATTGCTCAAACACGTGGGACATCATGTCGACAATGCCGTAAATCGTGTGGTCTTTCGGAACGGTAAATGTGTTGACCGGATCAAGAATTGAAAATTTAGGGAATACGAGCGGGCTTCCCCAGCCGTATTTTTCATTGGTTTCCCAATTTGTGATCACAGATCCCGAGTTCATTTCCGATCCTGTTGCTGCCAACGTTAAAACCGTTCCAAACGGCAGCGCATCAGCAGGAATATGTTTTTTTGTCACAATATCCCATGCATCGCCGTCGTATTTCGCTCCGGCGGCGATCGCTTTCGTACAATCGATGACGCTTCCGCCGCCGACTGCCAATAGAAAGTTAATATCGTTCTCTTTGCAGATCGCGACTCCTTTATTCACAGTGGCAACACGCGGATTCGGTTCGACACCGGGCAATTCATGGACGGTCGCGCCTGCCTTTTCAAGAATTGAAATCACTTGATCGTATAAACCATTTCGTTTAATGCTGCCTCCTCCGTATACGAGCAGGACATTGCGGCCGTAGTGTTTCACCTCTTCTGCCAGCTTTTCAACTTCTCCCCGGCCGAATATCAGCTTCGTGGGATTCCAATATGTAAAATTATCCATCTACATCTCCTCCTTTATTTACTATTATGGGAAATCGCCGAATGCCCTGTAAAGCGATCTGCTCCTCAGGCGTATAATGTTTCCAAATCCGTCGCAATCTATAAATGTGAAATATAGGACTTCAAAAAGGAGGAAAAACAAATGAATGCACTTCAACGTATTGCATTGGTATTAACAATCATTGGAGCAATCAATTGGGGACTGATAGGATTTTTTCAATTTGACTTGGTTGCAGCCATTTTTGGCGGTCAAGGATCCGCTTTAGCCCGGACCGTTTACGCGCTTGTCGGAATTGCAGGTCTGATCAACCTCGGACTTTTATTTAGACCGGCTGAAGAGACTGCTGGCGAAGACGCCAAGCAGCCGGAAATGCGATAAAAAAACTCCGGCTTTTGCCGGAGTTTTTTCATTTACTTCTTAATAAGATCTTTTCTGTTGGACTGCTCGATCCACTCTTCAAGTTTGTCTTTTAACGTGTT
This sequence comes from Bacillus paralicheniformis, assembly GCF_001042485.2. GTDB lineage: Bacteria > Bacillota > Bacilli > Bacillales > Bacillaceae > Bacillus > Bacillus paralicheniformis. The sequence goes on along the minus strand of NZ_LBMN02000001.1, from coordinate 373,441 downwards.
GAATCCTTGTGGAGCGGCTGTATCTTCGGCTTGAACAGCCTTTTGTCTTCTAGGCTTGCTTTCTTTTCGTTCAGGAGCTGCCTGTGTAGCGCGGATAGAAAGGCTGATTTTGCCTTTTTCCTCATCTACAGAAAGAACCTTCACTTGCACCTCATCACCGATCGCCAAGTGCTCATTAATATCTTTAACGAAACCGTGTGTTACTTCAGAAATATGCACGAGTCCCTGTGTTTCTTCATCTAATGCAACAAACGCTCCGTACGCCTGTAATCCAGTCACTTTTCCAGTGTAAACACTGCCTACTTCAAATTTTGCTGTCATAACTAACAACTCCTAAATCATATGAATTTAACTCTTTTTATACGCAATAAAAAATTATATCATACAAGTCTTTATTAAGCAAAAAAACTTTTTTAAGCATTGTATGTTTAAAACCGAGCTGAAAGGGGAATACTAAAGAACAACTAAGGCTTTCTAGTATTCCCCCCCTTATGTTGATGCGGACCTTTTAGGTGCGCATTTTTTTATTGAACTGCACCGGTCTTCTGGACAAAGCGTTTCATTCTGACGAGCGCTTCCTGAAGCTGTTCAAGCGAGGAAGCGTAAGAACATCTGATATAGCCTTCGCCGCTCGGCCCGAAAACATTGCCCGGGACGACGGCGACTTTTTCTGCGATGAGAAGCTCCTCAGCAAACTGTTCTGAACTCATGCCCGTTTTTTTAACGGACGGAAACGCGTAAAAAGCGCCCCCCGGCTGATGACAGTCAAGCCCGATCTCGTTCAGTGAATCCACAAACACATTCCTTCGGCGGCGATAGCTTTTTTTCATCTTTTCGACGTCTTCGAGCCCGTTTTTAAGGGCTTCCTCCGCCGCAAATTGAGCCATGCTCGGCGCGCACATCATCGAGTACTGGTGAATTTTCAGCATAGGGTCCCTTAAATATGCAGGAGCTGCGACATATCCAAGGCGCCAGCCTGTCATGGCAAACCCTTTCGAAAAACCCGATATCAATATCGTCCGCTTTTTCATTCCGGCGATTTCCGCAAAGCTTGTATACGCTTCATCGTATGTCAGCTCGGCGTATATTTCATCCGCTATTACAATCAGGTCATGCTGTTCAGCAAAAGCCGCGATCTCTTCCAGTTCTTTTTTTGTATACACAGAGCCTGTCGGATTAGACGGCGTGCAAAGGATAATGGCCTTCGTACGTTCAGTCAGAACGGCTTCAAAATCGGCTGCGCTCGCTTTAAATCCGCGTTCTGCGTTCGTGTGAATGTGAACCGCTTTTCCCCCCGCCAAAGAAACAAGCGCTTCATAAGCGACAAAACAAGGCTCGGGAATCAGCACTTCTTCTCCGGGATCAAGGATCGCCCTGACCGCAATATCAAGCGCCTGGCTTGCTCCGACTGTGACAATCAGCTCGTCATCAGGAGCATAATCCAGATGAAAGCGTTTATTCAGATAAGCGCTGATCTCTTTCCGCAAAGAAAGAAGACCCGCGTTTGCCGTATATGACGTGTAGCCCTGTTCAAGGGAAAGGATGCTCGCTTCCCTGACATTCCACGCCGTTACAAAATCGGGCTCTCCGACGCCCAATGAAATCACGCCTTCCATTGTGGACGCAAGATCAAAAAATTTGCGGATGCCCGACGGTTTGATTTGCTGGGCTGCTTTCGAAATATAAGTTGTCCTCATTTAAGGAGACACCACGATTCTTTTGTCATCATCACCGGAGTCAAAAACTTTACCGTCATGCTTGTATTTCTTTAAAATAAAGTGGGTGGTTGTCGACACGACCGATTCGAGCGTCGATAATTTTTCGGACACGAAATGCGAAATATCCGACATCGTTCTGCCGCGGATGACAACAGACAGATCATATACGCCTGACATCAAGTAAACGGATTCAACTTCCTGAAAACGATAAATCCGCTCGGCCACTTCGTCAAATCCGACGCCGCGCTTCGGTGTTACCTTCACATCGATCATCGCTGTAACGCCTTCATGGCCGTCGACTTTTCGCCAGTCGATCATTGCCGAATAATCGATGATGACCTTTTCTTTTTCAAGCTTTTCGATAATCGCTTTTGTTTCTTCCTGTGAAATGTTCGCCATTTTAGCAATGGTTTCAGGTTCGAGGCGGCTGTTTTCCTCTAATATTTCCAATATTTCTGTTTCTTTTTCTGTTAGCTTCATCTCGTTATCACACCTTTTATATGTCAAGAAATCTTCTGAATATTATAGCACGTTTTTGAACGAATGTAAGGCGGTAAAAAAGCGAAATCAAAGCGTGAAAAAAATTTTTTCGGGTACGATAAATAACGTACTCAGGACTTAGGCGACAACATGCAGCCAGATTGTTTGAACATGAAAGAAAAACATTCGGAGTGATTTGGATCATGCTGTTAACAAAACCTTCTATTGAAACCATTCAAGGGGTCAATATATATTATGAGCATTACGAGAATCCGGGCAGGCAATCGCTCGTTTTAATACACGGCTTTCTTTCTTCCTCGTTTTGCTACAGAAAAATCATTCCTCTTCTGAAGGATGAGTTTAATTTAGTCGCCGTTGACCTGCCTCCCTTCGGCCAATCAGAAAAATCCAGCACCTTTGTGTATACCTATCAAAACATGGCCAGGGTGGTCATCGAACTGATCGAAAGGCTGAGGATTAGAGACGCCGTGCTTGTCGGACATTCGATGGGCGGCCAGATTTCACTTTATGCGATAAAGGAAAGGCCTGAACTGTTCAAAAAAGTCGTCCTGCTGTGCAGCTCAGGCTATTTAAAGCGTTCCCCCCGCCCGCTCATTTTCGGGAGCCATATTCCTTATTTTTATTTGTACATCAAGCGCTGGCTATCAAAACAAGGCGTCCTGAAAAATCTCATGAATGTTGTCTACGACAGATCTCTGATCGATCAGGAGATGATCAATGGCTACCTGAAACCGTTTCTCGACGATCAAATTTTCAGGGCGCTCGCGCGTCTCATCAGACACCGGGAAGGCGATTTATTACCGGACGATTTGAAGAAAATCGAGACGCCTTCCCTCTTAATCTGGGGCGAAGAGGACCGCATCGTCCCTGTACAGATCGGAAAAAGGCTTCATCAGGATCTGCCCAATTCCATTTTCTATTCCCTGCGGGATACCGGACACCTCGTCCCTGAAGAAAATCCGGATTATGTATCAGACAAAATTGCCGATTTCATTTTGACATGAATATAAATAAAACCGCCGATTGGCGGTTTTTAGATTTTGATCAGCACGAACTGCTGTCTTTGATCACAAGGAGCCGTTCAGCCAGCTGTTTGCATTTTGCCAGCGGCAGCGTCTGATCAAATGATACTTCAAAAACGGACTGGATCGCTTCGCCCAGCCGCTCTGCATCGTTTTCCGTGTATACGGCCTGAACGATCTCGGCCGCTTCCGTTTCATAAAAATCGAATCCGGCTTGAAACGGATCCCATTCCTTTATGATGTGGATGATTTGTGCTGCTGCCTGACTTTCTTTCATCATGATCACCGCTTCATTGTAATATTTCAAAAGCTATTGTATCATAACGCGCCGGCTTGTCGATAAGGAAAGCACCAGGCTATCGGCCGGCTTTTCTCCGCTTCCTCCGCCAGGCGATCAGCAGCAGCCCGATGCCGTTGACGAGAATCAATCCGAAGACGGTATTTCCGAGGGGCGCCCAGCCGTTTTCCCCCGTCAGCATCACTGACAGCACGACCTTGCCGATCAGCGTCACATTCAATACCGCAAGTCCCCACCCTAAGGAGCGTTTCCAAAATGCCGCGCCAATCAACACGAGAAACCCCATCATAAAAGCGAGCGTGACCACGGCAGAAAGCGGGTTGGACAAAAGCTTCAGCTCGTAATCCAAAACAGCCTGCATCTCCGGATTGATCCGCTCGGGGACGGGAAACCAAACCATGCTGCTCGTCATCAGCAAAAAAGTAACGATGACGCCTTTCCAAGTCCGCCTATAGCAAAAATACGCAAGCGCCAAGAGAAAAACCGAGCGAATATACCAGCTCATAGGGTTGAGATGACGCTGAAAAGCCCACTCAGGGCACACCGCTCCATTCCATCGGATGCCACTCCCTTTATTTTATAAAAGCTTTCATGGTTAAAACATTGCAATCTATCCTTATCACAGTTAATGTATAACATATGAAAAAGACATGAGGTGAGATCATGGATTTTAATACAGAACATAACAGACGCGGGACCCAGTCTGTGAAGTGGGACTTAACACAGGAATTATTCGGTGTAGATGACGCGCTTCCAATGTGGGTGGCTGATATGGATTTCCGCGCCCCTCAGCCCGTTATTGACGCTCTTCAGCAGCGTTTGGAGCACGGGGTTTTCGGCTATACATCTGCAAGCGCGGGCACGAAGGAAGCTGTCACCGATTGGCTCAGCCGCCGGCACGGATGGAATTCTGAACCGGCGTTTATCACTTTCAGCCCGGGCATTGTAACAGCGCTAGCCCAAGCGGTGCAGGCGTACACAGAGCCCGGCGAGCGGGTGGTCGTACAGCCGCCTGTATATACGCCGTTCTTTGATATAGTTGAAAAAAACGGACGGGTTGTGTTACACAATCCATTAATTGAAAAAGATGGCCGCTATGAAATGGATTTTTCCGACCTTGAAAAAAAGCTTGGGGAACCGGATGTGAAGATGTTCATTCTTTGCAATCCGCACAACCCTTCCGGACGTTCATGGTCGAAAGAAGAGTTGACAACGCTGGGCGAACTCTGCCTTAAACACGGTGTCACAGTTGTTTCCGACGAAATCCATTCAGACCTGATGCTGAACGGACTGAACCATACGCCGTTCGCCTCTTTATCTCCGGAATTTGCGGACATTTCGATCACATGCATTGCACCGAGCAAAACGTTTAACTTGGCCGGGTTGCAGGCCTCAGCCATCATCATACCCGACAAGGTGAAGAGAACCGCCTTTGCAAAGGTCATGCAGCGTCAGGGACTGCATTCTTTAAATACATTTGCAGTTGCAGCAATCGAAGCGGCCTATTCAAAAGGCGAACCGTGGCTCGATCAGCTTATCCCTTACATCGAACGAAATATGGAAGAAGTCCGCCGCTTTTTGGCAGAGGAGCTGCCTGAGGTCCGCATGATGAAGCCTGACGCCTCTTACTTGGCATGGCTTGACTGCCGCAAGCTCGGATTGACGGATCAGGACATCAAACGTCTTCTCCTTCATAAAGGAAAGCTGATTCTAGAGCCGGGACCGAAGTACGGACCGGGCGGAGAAGGATTCGTCAGAATGAATGTCGGATGTTCGCTCTCTGTTGTAAAAGACGGGCTCAGACGTCTGAAGACCGCTTTTTCATAATCGTTCCCGAGCGCTTCTAAGAGCGCTTGTGGATGGTTTCATTCAATTCTCTCTCCAGCTTTTCCGCTTTTTCAGCTTCTTTTTTGGAATGCTTGATGATCAGCCGGAATACAACAATCGCGATGATAAAGAAAACGGCCAGCGTAATAAAAGAAGGGATATATTCTCTTTTGTCTTCAGGAAAATAGAGCATAAACTGAATCAGAAACGGCGCCATTTTTCTTCCTCCCTGAAATGATTTTTTACCATTTATTTATTATGATACCATTAGGAGGCAGATGCAGTGAACAACCAATTTCAAGTCGGAGATCACGTAAAAGGGTTTTATAAGACAGGCGTCTACATCGGCGAAATTACGGATGTTAAACCGATGCACTACCTGGTCAAAATCCTCGCCGTGCTGACCCACCCGAAGCAAGGCGATCTTCATCATCCCAATAAGGCAGACGTCCCTTTTTTTCATGAACGAAAAGCGCTCGCTTTCGGTGAACAGACAAATATCCCGCACCGCATGGTGAAGCCGTTCGATGAAGCTGTACCGGATTATGCGGATTCGCTCCGCTCAGCTTTGAGCCGCTTAAAAACGGATCTGCAAAACGATTCGTCCGAATACGCGGCAAAATCGCTTGAGCTTATTCATGGGCTTGAAAAAGAATATTTCCCGCACAAATAACCCAATCTGTTTGTCAGATTGGGTTGTTTATGTGGCGTGCGGAAAGACTTTTGAGAGGTCAACCCGTTCGCCGATCGTCGTCGGTTTCGGATTTTCCAAATACTTCTTATCCCGTTCTACGAGCCGAAACAACTTATACGTTGTCATCGCGTCGTCAAGCGCTTTATGCTGTTTTCCCGTACCTGAATCGCCGTACTCTTCCGCTGCCTTCCACAAATTCGTCAATGTTTTGTCGCCGAAAAATTCCTTGTACTCCATGGAAAGATCCCTCATCTCCCCTTTAAACGGAAACGGAACATGGTTGAACATGCAATTTTGCTTCAGCACTTTCATATCCATGTTTCCCCATGTAATGATGACGCTGTTTCGGTCAGGATCAAGCTCCCGCAGCTTTTCAATCAGCGCGTTAAACGTGATGCCTTGGTCAACCTGTTCCTGCGTGATGCTGAGAAAATTTTTGCAGCGCCTCGTTAATTTAGGGAACTTCTTCGGCTTAATATAGCTTGAAAATGTCTCAACCACCTCATCATGAACCGCCTTTACAATCCCTGCTTCTATGATTTCCGGGAAAAAATTTTGCGGGTGATACTTTCCCTCAGGCATTGTAAATTCAAAATCAATAATCAGTAAGGTGCTCGCTTCCAACTTTCACACCTGCCTTTCTATCTCAATATAAAAAACTTATGGTGGTAACGCAGCGGATTGAAATCGTCCAAGCCTAAAGTCTTCTGAATGTTTTCCAAAGTACGCTCATATTTCTCTTATTATATCATTATATTTCTATATTTAAGGTTTTAATTTCTGAAAATGTTGAAAATTCCTTCAAATACCTAATTTCCGTTATTCCAATGAGCAGCGATTCCATACAGCTTCCACATTTCATTTATAATGAAGGAAATTCAAATTTTTTAAGAAGGTGATTCGCATCTCTGTTTATAAGAAAAACCTTGTGATCATGTGGTTCGCGAATTTTTTCGTGGCCGCAAGCTCTACAATGGTTCTGCCATTTCTTTCCCTTTATATTGAAACGCTCGGCAGCTATTCGGACGGATTTACGGCAAAATGGAGCGGATACGTTTTCGGCGTCACATTTTTGATGGCCTTTTTGGTTTCTCCTTTTTGGGGAAGGTTCGGAGATAAACACGGCTATAAAAAAATCCTCTTGATCACGGGCACCGGCATCGGCACTTGCATTCTTCTCATGTCCCTTGTTTCTTCCGTATACGAACTGTTTTTTTTGAGAATGGCGATGGGGCTCGTCACCGGGTTCATTCCCACTTCCCTTGCCATGATATCGGCTCAGACGCCGAAAAAAACGGCTGGCAAAGTGCTCGGCACGCTGCAGATGGGCACGGTCTCAGGAGGATTATTCGGCCCCTTGCTCGGCGGTCTGCTCGCCGATCGCGTCGGTTTTACATATACGTTTTTCATTACGGCATTTGCCATTTACAGCGCCGTTTTCCTCGTGTTTGCCGGAGTGCGTGAACGGCCCCTGAAGCCGAAGCGCGATGCCTCCGCCGGGTACACGAGAAAGCAGGTGCTGCAGACGATTCTGCACCAGCGCCCGCTGATTACGGCGATGATCCTCACCGCTGTGATTCAAGTGGGAAACTTCAGTGTTCAGCCACTGCTCGCCTTATATGTCAGCGAGCTGCACGGAACTGACAATCTCGCATTTTTCTCAGGGCTGGCTTTTTCTGCAACCGGCCTTGGAAGCCTTCTCGCCGCGAGAAAATGGGGCGCCTTAGGCGACCGGTTCGGCCACGGAAAAATATTGATGATTCTCGCGCTGGCTGCCGCGGTTTGCGTTATTCCGCAAGGACTTACATCTCAGTATGAAATGCTTGTGTTCTTCCGCTTTCTGTTCGGAATCGCGCTTGGCGGGATGATTCCCTGCATCACCGCCTTAATCCGAGTTGAATCTCCGGGGCCTATTCAAGGGGAAGTGCTTGGCTATAATGTAAGTTTCAGATTTTTGGGCAATGTCATCGGTCCGGTGCTCGGCGGCGTTCTTTCCAGCTTTTTCGGTATTTCTTCCGCTTTTTACGCAACTGCCGTTCTCTTTTTCGGCGGAGCATGCCTTCTGATGTTCCAAAGGTCCCAGCAAAAGAAATCAGAAGCAAAAGCAAGCTGAAATCGGATAAAAAACTGCCAATCTATCAAATTATCCTTCTCGATATCGAAAAAGAATGGTACGATATGGCTAGAATTTAGCGAAAAGAGAGTGACAAAGTTGCGTTCATTTTTTGGATGGATTTTTCTGTTGATGTTAATTCCTATATTTGTCTTTACCTTAATGGCCTCCGGCCGTGAAGCTCAGGATATGAAGCCACTCGATCAGGTGCTCGATGAGAAGATCAATATAAAAGATATCGGCCTTGTACAAAACAGCTACATGTATGACAGGGACGGCGCCCTGATTTCCGAAATCGTTTCAGATCACCAAAACCGGGTATTTGTCCCCTATAAAAATATCCCTGATCATGTGAAGCAGCTGTTTCTGACTTCAGAGGATCGTCATTTCTTTCAGCATAAAGGCTTTGATTTTATCGGGATGGCCCGGGCCGCCGCAGCCAATGTCAAAAAAGGCGGCATTGATCAGGGGGCCAGCACGATTACACAGCAGCTTTCGAGAAACTTGTATTTGAACCATGAACGAACCTTCGACCGCAAGTTCACAGAGCTGCTGTATTCCTATCAGCTGGAAAAAAAGCTTTCAAAAGAAGAAATTTTTGAGAAATATTTAAACACGATCTATTTTAATCATGGGGTCTACGGAATTGGATCCGCGTCTTCTTTCTATTTCAGCAAGCCTTTGAAATCTCTCAACCTTGCCGAAACGGCATTTATTTGCGCGATCCCTAATAACCCTACATTATATGATCCTTTGAAACATTTTGACTACACAAAAACCCGCCAAAAGCGGCTGCTTGAAGGGCTGAAAAAAGCGGGCGTGATCACTGAAAAAGAATACAGCAAAGCCGTAAAGCAGAAAATTACGCTTAATGTAAAAGAAAAGAAAGACGCTTATCCCGACTATACGACTTATGTCAATGAGGAATTCACCAAATTGGTGTCTGCTTCGGAAGGGTTTAACGAACGGCTGAAAAAGGCAAAAACAAAAGAAGAAAAGAAAAAAATCGAAAAAGAGCTGTCTAACCGCATCAGCTCCCTCACGACCAGCGGAATCAAAATTTATACGGCACTCGATACCGGGATGCAAAACCGGGTCGTCCAGCAAGTGAATAATCGCCTCCCTTATGAAGGCGTACAAGGCGGAGCGGTGGTGATCAACCACCAAACCCATCAAATCGTCGCCATGTCCGGCGGGAAAAATTATAAAAAGTATGATTATAACCTGGCATTCCAAGCATACAGGCAGCCGGGATCATCGATTAAACCGCTCCTTGACTACGGCCCGTACATTGAAGAAACGGGTGCGACGGCAGGCAGCATGATTGACGCAAGCAAATTTTGCAGCAAAGAATACTGTCCGAACAACTTCAACGAAAGAACATACGGAACCGTGTCGATCAAGACAGCCTTTAAATATTCGTATAATACACCGGCCGTACGAATGTTGAACCGAGTCGGCGTGCAAAAAGGATTCAGCTATTTAAAACCGTTCGGATTTGATAAAATCGTTCAAAACGACTACCGTCTTCCTGCTGCACTGGGCGGATTTACATGGGGCTTCTCACCGCTGGAGATGGCCGATGCCTATACGACTTTCGGCAATAACGGCAGCTATACATCCAGCCATGCCATCACAAAGGTGACGGACTTAAAAGGCAAAACGCTTTACAAATGGAAAGACAAACCGCAGCAAGTATTCAGCATGCGTACAAACAACCAAATGCGTCAGCTCTTATCAGCGGTTGTCAAAGAAGGAACCGGGAAAAAAGCGAATTTCAGCGGCGGATATGTAGGAGGCAAAACCGGAACATCCAACGGGTACAGAGACCTTTGGTTTGTCGGATTGACGGATACGTACACAATGAGTGTATGGGTCGGAAAAGAGGCAAAAGGCAATGTCGAGTATCTGCATCACGCGGGACCTCAACTTTTAATCTGGAGAGGAACGCTTGCATACGCATCTTAAATCAAAAAAGGGGTGGCTGAAAGTGGCTGATATGCCTGAGCGAATCGTTCTGTTTGACGGCGTGTGCAACTTTTGCGACGGAGCCGTTCAAGTCATCATCAAGCATGATCCAGAAGGCTTATTTTCATTCGCTTCCCTGCAATCTGATGCCGGGGGGAAGCTGCTCAAGCAATATCAGCTCCCCTCCGATCATTTTGACAGCTTTATTTTGATCGAAAACGGACGGGTATATCAGAAATCAACCGCGGCCTTGCATGTGGTGAAAAGCCTTCCTGGTCTTTGGCGGGCCGCTTCCGCCCTCTTGATCATTCCCAGACCGCTACGGGACGCCATCTACAGCGTGATTGCGAAAAACCGTTACAAATGGTTTGGGCAAAAAAGCGAGTGCACCATTCCCGGTCCTGAGATCAGAAAACGATTTTTGTCATAAAAAAACCGGAGCCGCCGGACAAACGTCCGCGCTCCGGTTTTTTGCATGGCTCAAACGGGCAGGCTCGCCATGACGCTGTTATATAGCTTGATGACGATATACACCGTGCCGATTAAAAACGTAAACCAAAACAGCAGCTCAAACATAATAAAGCCGATTAATGACATAAATGAAAGCGTGCTGTGGATCGCATAAACGATAAAAATTAAATATACGAGTGTTGCGAGTAAAAAAAGCGCTGCAATTCCAGCGGCATATTGGACAAAAATAAAGGATAAAAGGCTTGCTCCCAGATACACGGCAGAACCGACCCTGATTTTCCTCAGGTTCGCTCCTTCAGGATCTTTGGCGAAAAATAAGAGGGCAAGCTCTGTCACTGTATTGGCAATCAGCTTCAAAGCGGAAAATACCATGAAAAAAATCAGCGTAAACACAGCAAACAAAGCCATCCGGATGCCGCTCTCAGAGAAAAATTCGAGCATTCCTTTGTAAATGCCGAGAGAAGACAGTATCCCCATGGCATAGATAACGGAAGAAATCGCAAGAGATGAACTGAAAAGAAGAATTGCGATAAAAGGAAAAAAGCCTGTTACATACGTATTTTTCATAAAAAAAGTCCCTTTCTGATATGTTCCTCATTCATTATGTACGACTTAGGACCTGTTGACAAGAATATTTTCCATATTTTTAATTTCTGCTGTTCGCGGCAGAAAGGGGCAGGATTCTTCACAAATTCGCCATTTACTTGTAAAGTATTATGTGTTGACTAATCAATAGATCGCGAGGAATCGCCGTTGAAAAAAACATTAAAACTGCAGACACGATTAACGATATTTGTCTGCGTCGTCGTTTTGATTTCTTTATTGATCGCGTTTTTTATGGTCGGTTCCGAGACCGCAAGGAACATTCGGGAGCAGGAGCAGCAGATTGCCCTGCAGACGGCGGAGATGGTCGCCGAAGCTCCGATTACGGCGCAATCGCTGGAAAGCGGCGAATACGATGAGCTCCGAAAATACACCGCCCGCGTTCAAAAAATCACCGAGACTGAATTCGTCGTTGTCATGGATATGAACAGCATCCGTAAAACCCACCCGGATCCGAATAAAATCGGAAAGAAATTTGCCGGCGGGGACGAAAAAGAAGTGCTGAAGGGCCGCCGCCACATTAGTACGGCAAAAGGCACGCTCGGTGAATCACTGAGGGCTTTTGTTCCCATCTATAATAAAACGGGCAGCCAGGTCGGAGCGGTAGCGGTCGGAATCACCCTTAACGAGATTGAGCAGATCACCCAGCAAAATCTCCGCCCTTTATATACGGTCATCGTCCTCAGCATCTTCGCCGGAATCATCGGAGCTGTCATCGTGGCGAGGAAAGTAAAAACGATTATGTTCGGTATGGAACCGTATGAAATTGCAACGCTTTTGAATGAACGAAGCGCGATGCTTGAGTCGACAAAAGAAGGGATACTCGCCGTTGACCGAACAGGAAAAATCAAGCTCGCCAACGCGGAAGCGAAGCGCCTGTTTCATAAAATGGGGATCGAAGAGAATCCGATCGACCGGGATGTCACCGACATCTTGCCAAACAACCGCCTGAAACAAGTGATCGATACTCAGAAGCCCGTTCTGGACCGCGACGTTAGAATCAACGGGCTAGAACTTGTCTTTAATGAAGTTCCGATCCACTTAAAAAAGGGAAACATCGTCGGAGCGATTGCCACATTCCGGGACAAAACCGAAGTGAAGCACTTAGCTGAGCAGCTGTCCGGTGTTAAAATGTACGCAAACGCGCTCAGGGCGCAGTCGCACGAGTTTATGAACAAGCTCCACGTGATTCTCGGTCTCGTTCAATTAAAGAACTACGACGAGCTTGGAAACTATATAAAAGACATTGCGATCTATCAGCAGTCTGAAGCGAGCGAAATTATCAACCATATTAAAAACTCGGTGCTCGCCGGCTTTTTGCTCGGCAAGCAGAGCTATATCCGGGAACAGGGGGCCTCGCTGGAGGTTCATTGCAGCACGAGGATTCCGGATACAGCCAACACAGCGGTGATACACGATTTAATCACCGTTATCGGGAACCTTCTCAACAATGCCCTGGATGCCGTTTCCGCAACTGATAAGAAAAATATCTCGATTTCATTCCGCCACCATGACGGACAGCTTGATATTGAAGTCACGGATACGGGAGTCGGCATATCCAAGGAGGAACAGCAGAAAATGTTTGATCAAGGCTTTTCAACAAAGGGCTCCAACCGGGGGTTCGGGCTTTATTTCGTCGAACAAAGCCTTGAAAATTTAAATGGACATATCATCGTGACAAGCGAAAAGAATGAAGGAACGACATTCAGTCTCCGCATTCCGTATGAACCAAAGGAGGATGACCATGATTGATGTATTAATTGTTGAAGATGACCCGATGGTAAGAGAGCTGAATAAACGTTACCTCAGCCAGGTAGAGGGATTTCAGCTGAAGGGAATTGCCGCTTCTTTTCAAGAGGCTCTCACCTTCCTCCGGGAAGAGCACATCGATCTGATCCTGCTCGATATTTATATGCCGGGCAGGAACGGCGTCGAGCTGCTCACTGAGATCAGACGCCAGAATCAAGCTGTCGACGTGATCGTCATCTCAGCGGCCAGTGAAATGGATGTTGTTCAAAAAACGCTGCGGTACGGGGCTGTCGATTACTTAATCAAGCCGTTCGAATTTGAGCGGTTTCAAAGCGCCCTAACCGATTACAAACGGAAGCAGCAGCTTTATGCAAGCAACCGGAATATCAGCCAAAAAGAGCTGGATTTCGAACTTTTTCAAAAAAAACGCGCGCCCGAAAAGATGCATTTGCCAAAAGGGCTGACCAAAAGCACGCTGAATCTCATTTGGTCAAGCATCAGATCGTTTGACAGCTTGACGTTCACAACAGAAGATTTGGCCAATCACACGGAAATCTCTCAAGTTTCAATTCGCAAATACTTGAAGTTTCTGGAGGAAATCGAAGTTCTCAACGTAGAAATGGCCTACGGCACGATCGGCAGACCGGTTTTCCAATATAAATTAAATACAAATGACTTGAACGTGATTAACCAATATCTATAACATGTCCCCTCCCCGCCCGCTGCTTCCTAAAGACAGCGGGCGTTTTTTTGTGACGGTCACGCTTGACTTCTCGCATGCCGCCGTTACCGGACAAGGATTTATCGCGCTCGCTGCGCTTAGGGTTCGACCCGAACGAATCCGCTCTGTTCTTCGGCTTCGCTCAAAGCTATCAACAGCATCGGGTCCACGCTTCCCTTCTTTAAAGAAATACCAAGCGTCTGATGCTGATTTCGCCTTGCGTTTGACGATTCCCGCGCTGGCCTGATATATCGGCTTATATTAAAGGAAAACGCGAACCGAACGATAGAATAAGAGAGCGTCTGCTCTCTTATTCATTTTTTTGTTACCTTAACAAAATATAAATTTTTTTGACGCCGCCAGTGTCTTTACCACTTTTATGGTATGATGAAAAAGTCTGGTTATCAATCATTTCAGGAATTTTATTGCAGACAGGAAGCAAATCGTATACAATTTAATATTGTTTAATTTCTATATAAAACGTTTTTATTTAAAGGATGCGAAAACATTGAATAAATCAGTCATACCTTCTTTAATTACGATTGGAAACTTTGTTTCGGGCATCTCTTCAATATTGCTTGCATTCAGAGGGTATTTATTCTTAGCCATTATATTTGTTCTGATCGGCGCTATCTTGGACAGCCTTGACGGCATGGCCGCGCGCAGATTAAATGCCGTCAGCCCGTTTGGAAAAGAATTGGATTCTTTGTCTGATATTATCACTTTCGGAGTCGCCCCGGCCATCATCACCTATTCAATCGTTTTTTATGATGCACCGATCTTAGGCCTTCCTTCGACATTGTTATTCCCTGTTTGCGGAGCGCTTCGGCTGGCGCGATTTAATATTCAATCAGAGAACCAGGATTATTTTACAGGCCTTCCGATCACCGCAGCCGGAACAATTCTGGTTTGCTTAAACCTTTTATCAGAGATCCTTGGCAAAAAGCCGTACATTTTGATTATGCTGTTCCTGTCCTTTCTCATGGTCAGCAAAATCAAAGTCATCAGCCTGAAGGGGAAAAAACTATTGAAGAAAGTGAGCTAGTTTTTCATGGAGTTGGCAAAAGAATTGATTTCCCAATACGGGTATTTTGCGATATTCGGGATGCTTGTTCTCGGAATTGTAGGCCTGCCGATACCCGATGAAGTCATGATGACATTTGTCGGTTATCTGTCTTCTATTCATCTATTAAACTATGAGCTGTCTCTTTTGATCAGCTTTTCAGGTGCGGTATCAGGGATGCTCATCAGTTACTTTCTAGGGAAGAAAATCGGTAAACCGCTGCTCGATAAGTTCGGGAAATGGATCGGTCTGACGCCGAAAAGACTGGACACCGTGCACCGCTGGTTTGAAAAATACGGCCCGTGGACGATTCTTTTCGGCTACTTTGTTCCCGGAATCCGCCATGTGACATGCTATCTGTCCGGCATGAACGAGATGGACATGAAAAGGTTCCTGATTTATGCCGGATCAGGGGCTTTTATTTGGTGTCTCGTTTTTATTACGATCGGATACACCATCGGCGTGATTTAAATACCGCTTCCATCCCGCGTGATCAGTAAAGGAGTGAACAGCTTGAAAAAGCGGCTTTACCGGTTTTTGATCGAGTTGACAAATAAAAAGGGCATGTCACGGATGCTGAAAAAGTTTGCTCAGTCAAAGCTCAGCAAACCTCTCATCCCCTCCTATATCAAAACCTTTCATATCAATACAGAAGAGATGCTTGAAGATGTCCGCTCTTTTAACAGCCTGCATGAGCTGTTCATCAGAAAATTAAAGAGCGGTGCACGCCCCCTTCCCGCTGATCCAAACAGCCTGGTCAGCCCAGTGGACGGAGTCATCGAAGAAATGGGCGCCATCACCCGTGACAAGCAATTTACCGTCAAACAAAAGCTCTATTCCGTAGAAGAAATGATCGGACGATCCGAGATCGTGAACCGCTATATCGGCGGAGCCTATATCATTATCTATTTAAGCCCGAGGGACTACCACAGAATTCACAGCCCGGCTGACGGTACACTTGAAACGCAATATTCGCTGGGAAGCACGTCTTACCCCGTGAATCAAATCGGTTTGACATACGGGAAATCGCCGCTGACAAAAAACTACCGGATGATTTCCGAATTTAAGCACCAATATGGGTCCGCACTGCTTGTGAAGGTGGGGGCGATGTATATTAACTCGATCGTGATGCTCGAGGAGTCAAAAGAATGGCGTCAAGGCGACGAAATCGCATATTTCTCTTTCGGCTCGACCGTAATTCTGCTGTTTGAAAAGGATACCTTTATTCCTGATGAGCGCCTTCACCCCTCTCTTCAAGTGAAAATGGGAGAGGTGTTAGGATCTCTTGCCAAAAGAAAATCATAATGCAAAAACCCCCGAAAACAGCTTCGGGGTTTTTTAATTGCTGCTTTAAAAAAGCTTTCTCCCCGGACAGAGAATTCCCTTTTTTCACCTGGATACAGCTTCCTAATAAACCAAAAGACCTATAAATTGATCGAAACCAAGCAGATTCCTCCTCTTTTTCCGCTCTCTTTCGCTTTAATTTAATTATCAATCGATTATTTTAATTTAAAAAACGCACAGAATTGACACTTTTCTTCTACAATTGAACACATACAAACATGGGGGTGTTTTTGATGGAAGCAGCAAAAGATTTGAAACCGATTACAAATCACGGTCATAAAGAAAATAAAAATTTTTTCCAGAAGTTGATCAATTGGAAAATCGGCGTGATTCCGTTTCCGCTATACATTGCACTTGCGCTGATTGTTTTTCTGGCAGCTTACTTTAACGAATTGCCGAATGACATGCTTGGCGGTTTCGCGGTCATTATGATTCTCGGAATTATTCTCGGGGATGTCGGACAGCGCATTCCGATTTTAAAAGATATCGGCGGACCTGCCATTCTCTCGCTGTTTGTTCCGTCGTTTTTAGTCTTTTTCAAAGTGCTTAACCCCGCATCTATGGAAGCGGTTACGACTTTGATGAAAACGTCGAATTTTCTGTATTTCTACATCGCATGTTTAGTCGCGGGAAGTATTTTAGGGATGCATCGCACGGTTCTGATTCAAGGTTTTATGAGAATGTTCGTTCCGTTGTTGGCCGGGACGGTCGCAGCGGTTGCCGCCGGTATTCTCGTCGGTCTGTTGTTTGGCTACAGCCCTTATGAAGCTTTCTTCTTTATTATTGTACCGATTATTGCCGGAGGCATCGGCGAAGGAATCCTGCCGCTGTCACTCGCTTACTCGCAAATTTTGGGACAATCCACCGATGTATTTGTTTCACAGCTCATTCCGGCCGCTATTATCGGAAACGTCGTTGCCATCATCTCAGCCGGACTGATGAAAAAGCTTGGCGAAAAGCGCCCTGAACTGAACGGTAACGGCAGGCTCGTCAAATCGAAAAAAGACGATGGAATTTTCAACCAAAAAGAAGAGGAGCCGAAAATCGATTTAAAATTAATGGGTGCCGGCGTTTTAATCGCATGTTCCTTCTTCATTTTCGGCGGTTTGGTCTCCAAGTTTATCGCAATTCCGGGAGCGATCCTGATGATCATCGCGGCGGCTGCCGTAAAATATGCAAAGCTTCTGCCTGCAAGCATGGAAAAAGGCGCACACCAGCTTTACAAATTCATGTCATCAAGCTTCACTTGGCCGCTGATGGTCGGGCTCGGCATTCTTTACATCCCGCTTGATGATGTGGCGTCCGTTATTTCCCTGCGCTTCATCGCCGTCTGCGCTTCAGTCGTCATTGCCATGGTGACATCAGGCTACTTTGTCGGCAAATTAATGAACATGTACCCTGTTGAATCAGCGATTGTCACTGGCTGTCACAGCGGTCTCGGCGGTACGGGGGACGTGGCCATTCTTTCGGCTTCAGGCCGGATGGGGCTGATGCCGTTTGCGCAAATCTCAACGCGTCTCGGCGGGGCAGCAACCGTCATTATGGCGACCGTTTTACTAAGGTTCTTCACGTAAGAGCCGCATAAAAAAACAAAAAGGAGTCTGATCTATACGATCGGATTCCTTTTTTGTTTTCAGCGTTTCTCAACTCTGATATATTCTCTCGGTTTAAAGGGAGCTCTTTCTTTTCCCGTTAAGGACTGATCTTCCGCTCCCGTCTGGAGCGGCGTGTAATCCCCGCGGAATTGAGGGCCTTCGTCCGTTCCTATCCCCGGAGTCTGTTCACGCGTCATTTCCCTGTTGATCATAAACGCTCCCGCAAAAAGCGAACAAAATAAACTTAAGCTGACAAAAGCTTTCCTTCTCATCTTTCATCACCTCAAATTCATCTTGTTCAAAAAAACTTTCCATTATACAAATGCCGCATTTTTTGTTAAAATTGTTTTCAGGTTCATAAGACCGCATAAACCGCGGTTACCATGAGATCATGCAGCCGATTAAAATTTAAGTTATAATTTGTCTAGGTCACCAGTTCTAAAAAAGTACATAACGTTTGAAAATTTTAGTATGGAACAGAATGTATTTATACATGCTACTTTAAGGGAGGTTAATATGACGGCTTTACATATTGCAATTTTATCGCCTTTTGCACTCGCCTTTTTGATTCCGCTATTGGCGAAAAACGTCAGAAAGATTCATACAGGCTGGTTTGTCCTGGTTCTTCCTATTCTATTATTTATTTATTTTTTCCGCATGATCAACATGACGGCGGATGGCGGAACATTAAAGGCTGTACTGGAATGGATTCCGTCTTTTGGCATTAACTTTACCGCATACGTTGACGGACTCGGATTGCTATTCGCCCTTCTGATTACAGGGATAGGGTCTTTGGTTGTCCTTTACAGCATCTATTATCTATCTAAAGAAAGAGAGCAGCTCGGACCGTTTTACGTTTATCTGCTCATGTTCATGGGGGCAATGCTCGGCGTTGTTCTCGTTGATAACGTCATTGTACTTTATTTATTTTGGGAATTGACCAGCATATCGTCTTTTTTGCTCATCGGCTATTGGTACAAGCGGGAAAAATCAAGATACGGCGCGACGAAATCGATGCTTATCACCATTTTCGGCGGTCTTTCCATGCTTGGAGGCTTCATTCTTCTTTACACGATTACGGGTTCATTCTCGATCAGAGAAATGATCAACCAAGTTGATTTAATTTCGGGTCACGGCTTTTTCATTCCGGCTCTCGTGCTGGTGTTAATCGGAGCCTTCACTAAATCTGCGCAGTTCCCTTTTTACATCTGGCTTCCGGACGCGATGGAAGCACCAACGCCTGTAAGTGCTTACCTGCACTCCGCCACGATGGTAAAAGCGGGAATTTATATCGTTGCAAGATTCACCCCTGTGTTCGCTTTTTCCGGGGAGTGGTTTTGGATCGTGTCCCTCACGGGGATTGTCACACTTTTCTGGGGTTCATTCAACGCCGTCAAGCAGACTGATCTGAAATCGATACTTGCCTTTTCTACGGTCAGCCAGCTCGGAATGATCATGTCGATGCTCGGCGTCGGATCCGCAGCTCTGCACTATCAAAATTTTGAATACTATATGGTTGCAGTAATCGCCGCCGTTTTTCACCTGATCAACCATGCGACATTCAAAGGCAGCCTGTTCATGGCGGTCGGAATCATCGATCATGAAACGGGAACGAGGGATATCCGCAAGCTCGGCGGACTGATGACGATCATGCCGATTACGTTTACGATTACGCTGATCGGCGCATTTTCAATGGCTGGTCTGCCGCCGTTCAACGGCTTTTTGAGCAAGGAAATGTTTTTCACCAGCATGCTCAGGATTACGAACTTTAACTTGTATAACGCCGACACATGGAGTTTTCTGCTTCCTGTTCTGGCTTGGATCGGAAGCGTGTTTACGTTCATTTACTGCATGGTTCTGCTGTTTAAAACGTTCGGGGGGAAATATCAGCCCGAAAAACTTGAAAAACAAGCGCATGAGGCTCCACTCGGTATGCTGATTTCGCCGATTGTCCTCGTCTCTCTCGTGTTGATTTTTTTCTTTTTCCCGAACATTCTGTCATACAGCATCATTGAACCTGCTGCATCGTCGATTATGCCGACCCTTTTGGACGGGGACGAAAAATTCAAGGTTCATATTTACATGTGGCACGGCTTTTCACCTGAACTCTACATGACAATCGGCGTCGTTGCTCTCGGAGTTCTCGCCTATTTGACCTTGTCAAAATGGCGGAAGGTCTACGGCCTCTTCCCGGAAAAACTGACGCTCAACAAACTGTACGACAGCTCGCTGTCTGGACTTGAAAAAGGCTCCAACAAGATTACAAGAACATATATGACCGGGTTTCTTCGCGATTATCTCGTCTATGTTTTTGTCTTCTTTATCGTGATCATCGGCGGATCGCTCGCTGTTACCGGAGGCTTTTCCTACGATGTGAAAGGCAATGCTTCAATCGGCATCTATGAGCTTGTGCTGTCAGCCGTCATGATTGCCGCAACATTTACCACCGTTTTCGCAAGATCAAGACTGACGGCGATTATCGGGCTCGGCGTCATCGGCTACACACTCGCGCTGTTCTTCGTCATTTTCAGAGCGCCGGATCTCGCGCTGACGCAGCTGATCATTGAAACGATTTCAGTCGCATTGTTCCTGCTTTGCTTCTATCATTTGCCGAAGCTCAGATTCAAGCCGAAGTCGGCTAAGTTCAGGGTCACAAATGCGCTTGTCTCGGTCGGGGTCGGAACTGTTGTGACGCTGCTCGCACTTTCTGCAAACAGCCAGCGCTCCCTTGAAAGCATCGCATCGTATTTTATTGAAAACAGCTATAAACTCGCAGGCGGCCACAATATCGTCAACGTGATATTGGTCGACTTCAGGGGATTTGATACATTGTTTGAAATTACCGTACTTGTCATAGCCGCTTTAGGAATATACGGCATGATCAGGCTCAGAATGGGGAAAGGAGGGGAAGAGCATTGAAAAAGGTTCAGACGAATGATGTGATCCTGCAAACCGTTACAAAGATTGCATCCTTTATCATTCTGCTCTTTTCTTTCCATCTGTTTTTTGCCGGCCATAATAACCCGGGCGGCGGTTTTATCGGCGGATTGATGACGGCGTCTTCGCTCGTCCTTCTGCTGCTTGCCTATGATTTAAAAACGGTGCAGAACATTTTGCCCGTCAACTTTATCTATGTGGCAGCCGTCGGCTTATTCATTTCCGTTTCAACCGGAATCGGCTCATTTTTATTCGGCGCTCAGTTTCTTTCCCACGCGTTTGATTACTTTAATCTTCCGCTCTTGGGGAAAACGGAGCTTGCCACCGCGGTATTGTTTGATATCGGGGTTTATCTCGTAGTGGTCGGCGTGACCATGACCATTATTCAGACGATTGGGGAGAGAGAATAATGGAGATTTTAATGTCTTTTATTGTAGGAATTTTGTTTATGGCGGCGACATATCTCTTGCTTTCAAAAAGCCTTCTGAGGGTGATTATCGGAACTGCCGTTCTCAGCCATGGCGTCCACCTGCTTTTGCTGACAATGGGAGGATTAAAAAAAGGAGCGCCTCCCATTTTAAATGAAGAGTCGTCAACCTATGTCGACCCTCTCCCTCAGGCGTTGATTTTAACGGCGATCGTCATTGCTTTCGGGGTCACCTCGTTTCTCCTGGTCATGGCTTTCCGCGCCTACCAAGAGCTGAAAATGGATGATATGGATCAAATGAGGGGAAATGATCAACATGAATAATCTTGTAATTCTGCCAATACTGATTCCTTTAATGGCCGCAGTTCTGCTCATCTTTATGAACAAGTCGATCGTGCTGATGCGTGCATTCAGCGCCATATCTTCCATTGCGGCGATCGCGGCGGCCGCTGTTCTTGTGCAGACCGTCTATACGGACGGAATCCAGACCTTATATCTCGGCGGGTGGAAGCCGCCGTTCGGGATCAGCCTTGTCGCTGATCAATTCGCCAGCCTTCTGGCGTTAACGACAGCCATTATCGGATTTCTGACGGTTCTTTATTCGTTTCGCTCCATCGGCGAAAAACGCGAGCGTTTCTTTTATTATCCCGCGGTCCAGTTCCTGCTTGCCGGAGTTAGCGGCGCTTTCTTAACCGGGGATTTGTTTAACCTGTTCGTATTTTTTGAGGTTCTCCTGATGGCTTCGTATGTGCTGATCGTCATTGGCGGCACGAAGATCCAGCTGCGGGAATCTCTGAAGTACATCGTCTTTAACATTATCTCTTCCGCCCTCTTTGTCATCGGAGTCGCTTATTTATATGCGGTGACGGGCACATTAAACATGGCGGATTTGAGCGTTCGGATCAGTGAATCGGGCCAAACCGGGCTGATCACGGTCATCGCTGTTTTATTTTTGATCGTCTTCGGTTTAAAAGGCGGCATTTTCCCGCTGTATTTCTGGATGCCTGGTTCTTATTATGCGCCGCCTGCCGCTGTGTCCGCACTGTTTGGCGCACTTCTGACCAAAGTCGGCCTGTACGCGATCACAAGGGTGTTTACATTAATTTTCACCCAAGACGCGGCTTTTACTCATCAATTAATGGTCTGGCTTGCGGCCCTTACGATCATCTTCGGTGTCATCGGCTCGATCGCCTACTGGGATGTTCAAAAAATCATTATCTACAATATTGTGACTGCGGTCGGTGTGATCTTATTCGGTATCGCCGCCAATACGCCGGCTTCGATCGAAGGATCTGTCTACTATCTGATTCATGACATGATCATTAAAGGAGCGCTGTTTATGCTTGGCGGAGCGCTGTTTGCTCTGACAGGGACAAACAACCTGAAAAAAATGAGCGGCCTGATCAAAAACCATCCGGTGCTCGGCTGGATGGTTATGATTTCAGCTGTTTCATTGGCAGGGGTCCCTCCTTTCAGCGGATTCATCGGCAAGCTGAAAATTGCAGAGGGCGGCTTTCTAAGCGGTGAATTCGTGATTACGCTGCTGATGCTTTTATCCAGTCTGCTCGTCTTGTATTCCATCATGAAAATATTTATCAACGGCTTCTGGGGGGATGAACAGGAAGATGCTCCGGCCAAAAGACCGCTAAAAGGCTATATGTATCCGGCAGCGGTACTGCTCTTTCTGTCGCTTGCCATCGGACTCGGAACCGAGCTTATCGCGCCGTATTTCCATCAGGCGGCTGATACGCTCGTCAACCCCGAAAAATATATTGAAGCCGTTTTGAAGGAGTAGATCGCATGGCATTACAAATATTGTTGAACTTTATTCTTGCGTTGTGCTGGATGTTTCTGAACAATGACTATACCGCTGCCGGGCTTGTCGTCGGTTATGTGATCGGATTATTCTCGCTCTTTCTGATGAGGCGTTTTTTCCGCCGCCGCTTTTACTTGATTAACATTTGGGCGATCATTAAACTGCTTTTTATTTTTATTAAAGAGCTCGTTCTCGCAAACGTCAGCGTATTAAAGACGATCTTATCCCCAAGGTTAAAAAATAAGCCCGGCATCTTCGCCTTCAAGACAGACCTTAAAGCGGACTGGGAAATCACGACATTGGCGAACCTGATTACGCTGACACCGGGCACATTGGTTGTTGATATCTCTGATGACCGTTCGATTCTTTATATTCATGCGGTCGATATCGATGATGCTGAGAAAGCTATCAGTGATATCCGCATTTCGTTTGAAGAGGCCATTAAGGAGGTAAGCCGCTGATGTTTGAATTTATTTTGCAATTGTCACTCGGCATTTTGGCGGTCTCCACTTTTCTGTATGTCCTGAGGGTCATTAAAGGGCCGAGCATCCCGGACAGAGTGGTGGCGCTTGATGCGATCGGCATCAACCTGATCGGAATTACGGCTCTCGTGTCCATCTTGTTAAATACGACAGCATATTTGGAGGTCATCCTTTTGATCGGTATTCTGGCCTTTATCGGCACCGTCGCATTTTCTAAATTCCTTGAGAAAGGAGAGATTATCGAAAATGATCGAAGCCGCTAAATTGCTTATCGCCGTCTTGGTCCTTCTTGGCGCACTGATATCGTTAGCCGCTTCCTTTGGAACGCTGCGGCTGCCTGACGTATACTCAAGAATCCACGCCGCTTCTAAAGGAGCGACATTGGGGATCATCAGCGTGCTGCTCGGCGTATTCTTTTACTTCTGGTTTCTGCACGGCTTCATTACGGCCAAAGTGCTGCTCGGTATCGTCTTTGTATTTCTGACGTCTCCTGTAGGCGCCCACCTGATCGCAAGGGCCGCCTATAACACCGGCGTAAAAATGGAAAAGAAAAGCGTACAGGACGATTATGAAGGCAACAGAAATTTTCTGATTAAAAAGAAGGAAGATTCCTATTTATAAAAAGAAAACTCGCCCTAAAAGGCGAGTTTTTTTGGTTTACGATGAAGGGCGGCTGATGACCGCCATCGTGCACCTGGACGTGCAAATCAGGCTGTCTTGCTCATCGCGTATTTCAATTTGAAACACCATTGTTGATTTGCCTACATGCAGAGGCGTTGCGACCGCTTTAACCGTTCCGTCTTTCACCGATTTAATATGGTTGGCGTTGATCTCAAGCCCGAAGCATGCCTGCTCTTTTGGATCGATATGCTGATATGCCCCGATGCTTGCCACCGTTTCAGCAAGCGCAACGGACGCACCTCCATGCAGATAACCGAATGGCTGACGCGTTCTTTCGTCGACAGGCATGACCGCAACACACCGCTCTTTGCTGCATTCCTTCAACTCGATTCCCAACGCTTCAAGAAGTGTATGTTTCGTTTCCATTACAATCGTCCCTTCATCAAAGTACGCCTTCAGATTTCGCGATTAAAACAGCCTCTGTCCGTGATCCTACATTCAGTTTGCTGAATACGGAAGTCAGACTGTATTCGATCGACCGCTTGCTTAAATGAAGCGCATCAGCGATTTCCTGATTTGTATAGCCTTTTTCGACTTCTTTTAAGATCAGGCATTCCCTTTCAGTCAAAAGATCGTGCTGGGTCTGCTGGCTGTTTGACTTCGATTTTTGCTGTGTAATCAGCTGCTTGAAATAATCATAATCGACGACAATTTTATTATCCAGTACCTGATATATGTACTCTATAATCTTTTCCTTCGATTCCGTTTTGCTGATGGCGCCGTGCATGCCGGAACGAATCGCCTCTTCAAAATAATCTTCGACTTCATAGCCTGTGTAAACGATAATTTTGCATGATGAACACGTCTCAAGGATTTTCTTAGATAGGTCCATGCCGTTGATTTCACCCAAATTTAAATCCATTAAGATCAGGTCATACGCAGAAAAATCATGCTTCTTGAGAAATTGTTCGCTGGCTTCAGGGCTGAGGCAATCGACAACAAAGTCCTGGTTCGTTTCAAGAATTGCCTTCGTCCCCTCCATGACAGCCGGATGATCATCGATCACAAGTAATCTTCTCATAATTTCCTCCCTTTTGCGTAACCTTGCCCTATCACCATTTTATAGAAAAAACTTGGCGGATGCCAAGCAAAAATGTTAACTAAACATTACAATTCCATTTCAATGGCGACCCTGAAGCCTTTCCCTTCTGCTGTCTGTATATCCAGACTGCCGTTCAGCGCGCGGACTCGCTCGCGAATACCCGACAGCCCCATGCTTGCGCTGTTTTGATAAAGCTTGTCCGGATCAAAACCGATGCCGTCATCTTCATAATGAAGAACAACTTTTTCTTTTATGCAGACAAGCATAATCAAAACCTCATTAGCTTTCGAGTGTTTAACCGCATTGCTTAAAAGCTCCTGCACAATTCTGTACAAATTCAGCTGCGTGTCCAGGTCGAGCACCTTTGAGAACCTTTCCGTATTGAGGCGGATCTTATCGATCGATGAGGACTCCTGATGCTGTGCCGCCAGTTTCGAAAGGGCTTTGACCAGTCCGAGATCGTACAACAGCTGCGGCCTCAGCTCCTGACACGTTTCCCTTGTCGTCTGGATGACGGTGGACATTTGCTCATTCATATTGATGAGCCTTTGCCTGATTTGATTCGTACAGACTTTATCTTTTTCAAAATCAGCCAGAAACATCTCGCTTTGATGCTTCAAGGAAATCATGTCCTGCAGCACAGAATCATGAAGATCACGGGCCAAATCAGATCTCTGCTTCTCTTCAATCGCAAACATCAATTTATTCAGCCACGCCGGATTCGGCCCTTCTTTTTTCACATGTTCCAGATGCTCCATCAGCTCGCCGATTTTCAAGACGTTTTCCAGGGAAACACTCGTATAAAACGCCAGCGTCTCAAGCCACGAAATCTCATCGCGCGTCAGCCTAGGCGTATTTAAAACCGACAAACACAGCATGACATAAGAAGTCCCGCCCCGTTCACCGATCTTAATCAAAAATCCGCGGTCGACTTCGACGATTTTGCCGATGTCGGTGATGACCTTGGTTACTTCTTGTTCGTACGGGATCCACGGTTTTTCTTCTGCATCATTCTCTAGCATCGATACCGATCCATCGTTTTTTACTTTGAGCATATAAATATTATTAACAAGAAGCACGTCCAAAACGATTTGTTTTAACTCCATTAAAACTTGATTTAAAGACGTAAATGTTCGAATGGTTTGAGTAAATTTAAAAATACTATCCTGGTAGTTAAATTTTTCTGAAAAGCGCTTTAGCCGAAAGCGAAAATCAATAATTTCTTTTAAATAGAAAACGCCTACCATGATAAGATATGTAAAGATTGTAACCTGTACTGTGAAAAATTCTCCTTCTTGATGCTTAACAATGGCTAAAATAGTAATAATTAAAGAAGTTGGAATTATCGCTAAAAAACTATAATATTTCAATCGACCAATTAAAAATTCAATATCATATATTTTATTAGACATAAATTGATATACCAAAGATAAAGGAATCAGCAACAGAAACGGGGACACAACAATGGCCGAGAAAATATAATCGCCAAAGACCAGCATAGGAAGTACATAGAAAAACAAAAAAGGTACCAATGCAATGAAGTTCATCAACATTAATATTTTCAATAAGTAGGACTGTTGAGAATACTTGAATTTAATTAAGGCATATGTAATCAGAATAAAAACAATAACCGTCGAAATAAAGAACGACAATAAGTTAATACTTTTTAGAATACTTCCCTCAAATTCAAATAAGTATAAACCAGCTTCAAGTATGAGGTTTATAAATGGTATTAAATAAAGTAAAAAAACTTTATTACTGAAAAATGTTTTCCCTATCTCTTTAAAGTATCGATAAATAAAATGTAAGTAGCTAGTTGGAACAGCTAAAAAAGTAAGTATATTTACAAATCTACTGAAAGTGTCACCTCTTGCAACTGCGCCTGCACTAACATAAGCTATAGAAGTAATAAGCAGAAATAGGACTAATAAAAATGCTGAGAAAAGATTTTTAGATTTGTTTACTTTAAAAATAAAATACACACAAATTAAACATAAAAAGTAAAAGATCAACGGAATGATAAATATAAAAAAACTGTCATAACTGACTAAATCCAAATATATCAGAGAATCATTCTCAAATACTTTCCCATTTCTTTCAATTGTTAACGTTAAAACGTTTGACAATGTATATTCCTTATCTTTTTTAAATGGAACCTGCTGCCCATTTATTCTATGAATGATATCTCCTTCTTTTAATTCTGCATAATCAGCGGCTAAAGTGTGTTTTTTCACTTCCACAACTTCAAGACTGTATTCATCAAGATTTTTCACCTTTAACCCAACTAGATTATTATTAAAACTAAGATAGCAAACATAGAGAACATAAATAAAACTTAACAATATGAGAACTAGTGAAACCTTGTTATAATATGACTTCATTTAGAAATCCCTACTATTCATTATTTGAACCATAAATTAGGGTAAGGACCCCAACCTGCTTCAATTCTTTTAAAACCTTCAATTAAACTGAAAACTTGGTCTTTATCAACACCTATAAGACTGGCTTTGCCAGCAATAACCTGTTCCAACACTTCCGGGTGTTCAACCAAAAAACTCACGATCTCCTGCATAATACTCTCCTCGTAAAGACTCGTTTAAAAGCGCAGACATCAAACGTTCTTTTTCCATATCCCCCAACTCCAACTCCTCAATCCCCTTCTTAAATTTCTGAATAGCGAGCTGATTCATAACATACATATACTGAGTGACGCCTGCTGCTTTCAATTTCTCTTTATAGCATTTTATTTCTTTATCGGCAATTTTATCCTCAGTTTCAAATGTTTTTAATAAATCAATCGACGGCTGGTTAAATTTTCTTGACAAATATAAGTACGCAAGCGTCCGCTTTTTCTTGGCGATATCGCTTTTTGAATCATAAAAAAGTGCTTTATAATCATTTTCGATTTGTGAAGCAATGCCCAGCTGATATGCGTACTTCTCCACCGCCGGGTCAAATTTGCCCGTGGCAAGCATCGCCCCAAGCACGCATGGCAGAGCCGTCAGCGCCCCGGACTTACGCTTGATCATGTCAAGGCATTCATCTTCAGTGGCAGGCCGGTTACTGAGATCGTCATGCTGTCCCTGCATCGATTGAAGTATATATTCCATCAGTTTTTCAAAAAACACCGGTTCTTTCGACACCGAACTGATCACTTTAATGCTTATTGTATAAAGCGCAGTCGCCGCATTCATTGCGACTGAACGGTTTATTTTCATCCAAGGTTCATCGGGGCTGTCTTCATCCTCTAAATCATCGAATATATCAAACGCAAGAATCAAAAGTTCTATGCCCGCTCCAAGCGTTTCCGCCGCATCAGTGTCCGTGCCGCCGAAACTTTGGTAATGATAAAAAGCAAGCTCGCTGAAATGCAACTGGTCCTTTGCATCTAGAAAAGCGTGCAGCGTCCGATTTAAGTCCGCGTTGGGAATCTCAACGTCTATAAAATGATTCATTCTTTGCTTGATTTTACTGTGATCTAGACAAAAAAGCTTAGAGATGGTGCTCCCTCCTTTCTTAATATTTTACTAAATCAAATTCCCGATTGACAGAGCAATTTTTTTATTTAACAATTATATAATAATATATCCTTTTTTTGGATTTGTTTGCAAAAAAAAAAGACTTGTCTGAAACAAGTCTTTTTACGAGGTTTTTAGATATGTGTACTTATCGTATTGATCAATGCTTTTGTTAATCTTGCGCAAGGAGTCCTTTGTTTCTCTGATTTCATTCTCTAGCCGCCAAAGCAGTTGTTTTAATTCTTCAATTTGTTGCTTTTCCACCGATTCCACACTCCTTTTGGAAGATCAATCAATTTGTGTATAGTGAACGAGTCATAGGTATTTGATCTGTTAATACAAGTTTAAAGGGAATTGGTCTCTTTTTCACCGAAAAGTTGCATATAAATTCATGCGTTACACCGCAAACTTTAAATAGACCATAACACCCATTCTACACGACTTGCGATTAGTTCTCAATTCCTAATGAAACATAAAATTTTAGTTTGTTTTTAAAGGGATCAAATAAAGATCACTAATAAACCCCTTTAGCACCGCAAGTTCAGTTATTTTTTGTTCGTTTTGCGACATTGAGTCTAAAGTAATAACTAGCGGGGAATAGAAAAACTTGATTGTTCAAGGAACGCAGATCGGGTATGCACCACCGAAAAACACGCAATAGACCGACACGCATTTCGGCCCTTAAAAAAAACCGACCCTTCGCCTTACACCGCAAAAACCGCAATTTGACCCGTAAAAATTGAAACGAGGTGTTCATATTGCTTCCTTCTCATTGCTTTTGGATGCATCCATACCAACATATCCGCTGCCGGCAGGTCTATCCGGAAGTTGAAGCCAGCGCCTTTTCGCGTTCGGCAAAAGAAGCGGAGGGCTTGATGGCTGACGGACAAAGAATTTTAAGCAGGCTTTCAGCATCGCGTGCTTTGGCTCACCAAATCATGACGGCTGCCCAAAGCAACCAAAAAAATACCGTCCTTGCCCTGCTCAGACAAACTGGCGTCCGCAGCCAGCTTGATGCCTCTTTCGATCCCGACGGCATCCGCATCATGCTTATCAGCCCCCGCAGCAGAATATTCCTCCTCCTGCGTTGGTCTTAGCGCAAAAAAAATTCCGGTCCCTAAAAAGGAGCCGGAATTTTTTTATAAAAGTTTTTGACACCAATCAACGGCTTCAAGATAGCATTGATACGCTTCATCTTTTGTTAAGCCTTCTGTTTCTGGCGTGCTGTCTTCCCATTCGTTTCGCTCGATCGATTTTGCAAGCCGTAAGATTTTTCGATAATCGTTTTCTTTGCCGAGCAGTGCTTGTCCTACTTCGTCCGTCAGCGGCAGTTCGCTGATGACTTCCGCCAGTTCTTTGTGAAGCAGTGTATCGATAAATGAAAACATGCCTGTCAGCATATAAGAAGCCGGCTGAGGGCGATTCGTTTTTTTCGCCAGCAATTCGCAAAGCTTCGCGCGGATCAGCGAAATCTTGACGACTTCGTTCTTGCTGGAGTTTTGTTTTTTCGTTAAATCCTTAAATGAGAGGATGAAGATCCACCTTTTGATTTCTTTAAATCCGAGAAGCACGATAGCCTGGCGGATGCTTTTAATCTTTTGAATCGGCCGGTTGGCCGGAGAGTTCAACAGCTTCAGCAGCTGGTAGGAAAGCGACAAATCGCGTTCTATAATATTTGTGACGTTTTCAATATCAGGCTGATCTTCGCTTAATTCATGCAGCAGCTCATAGTAAGCATGGAAATGATATGTAATGTCCTGACCGTCAATCACAGCGGGCTCGCTGAAGAAATAGCCTTGAAACAGTTGAAATCCGTCTTTTACAGCCTGCTCATAATCCTTTCGCGTCTCCACTTTTTCAGCGAGGAACGTCAGACGGTGGTTCCGGCATGATCGAAGGATGCTCTGTCTTTCCTGCCGCGTCGTTTTGAAAAAATCGATCTTCAAAATATCAATGGATGCCAAAAGCTGATGGAGCAAGTCCCTCTCCACGCGATGCTTTAAACAAAAATCATCAAGGGCAATCGTGTAGCCGAGGCTTTTCAAATGCCTGCACCTTTCGATAAGCTCAGGGGTGATCGGCACATCTTCAAGGATTTCTACAACGAGCTGGTCCGGATCAAAATAAGTCGGCAGCCCTGATGCCAAAAGACCTTCGGTAAAATTCACGTAATACCTTTTGCCTTCTGTCAATTTATCGATTCCAATGTTTAAAAAGCTGTTAATCATCAATTCTGTTGTCGCTTGATCACCGTCAATACCGGAAAAAAAGTTTTTCTCGCTTTCTCTGTATAAAAGCTCGTATGCGACAACTTGTTCTTTTCTGTTGAATATTGGCTGTCTGGCAACGAATACCCTCATTCTTCTTCCCCCTAGCGACTGAGGTGCCTTCGCTTTTAAGTATATCAATTAAATGAGCAAATCCCGTCCGCTTAAAAAATCCGCCCAAATATTGAACTTAATATTGAAAAACAGATAATCCCCGAAGAAATTATCTGTTTCAATCCCCAGTTATATTAAAAACTATCGTTTACAGAGTCAACCTTGATCCAGACCTTTTTTCGCCTTGATTTTTGCTTCGTGAATTTGCTGCATCTTGTTGTTCCAGCAAGCTTCGCTTAAATCGACAGGATATTCTTCGGGCTTGCTGATCCGCTTATACTCTTCCCAAAGCAAACTGAGATTTTCTTGAACATACCGCTTAATTTCCTGAATGCTCGGATTCTCATAAACAAGCTCGCCTTTTTCAAAGATCGGCTGGTGAAGGTCTTTCGCATCAAAATTCGTCACAAACTTGCTGATAAACGTATGAACGGGGTGAAACATCTTCAGCCGCTCCTGTTCATTGACCTTTTCATAGTCCAAAGCGATATAATCGCCTTCTGAATGGTGGTTCAGCTGATTGATGATTCTGTACACCTTTTTCAAGCCTGGAGTCGTCACTTTTTCCGGATTCGAAGAAATTTTAATCGTGTCTGCCATCTTTCCGTCTTCTTCGATGGAAACGAGTTTGTAAACCGCGCCGAGAGCCGGCTGATCATAAGCGGTAATCAGCTTTGTGCCGACGCCCCAGACGTCGATTTTTGCGCCCTGGGCTTTCAGGTTCATAATCGTATACTCATCAAGATCGCTTGAGGCGACGACTTTTGTATCTGTAAAACCGGCTTCATCCAGCATGGCTCTCGCTTTCTTGGACAAATAGGCGAGGTCTCCGCTGTCCAGGCGGATTCCCGAAAATTCAATTTGATCACCGAATTCCTTCGCCACTTTGATTGCATTTGGAATGCCGGAACGCACCGTATCATATGTATCGACCAAAAAGACACATTTTTTATGGGTTTCCGCATATTTTTTAAATGCCGTGTATTCGTCGCGGTAGGCTTGAACAAGCGCATGGGCGTGCGTGCCCGATACCGGAATGTCAAAACGCTTGCCGGCGCGGACATTGCTTGTCGCATCGAACCCGCCGATAATCGCGGCCCTTGCTCCCCACATCGCCGCGTCCATTTCATGCGCGCGCCTTGTTCCAAATTCGAGCGCCGTCTCATCTCCGATCACACTTTTGATTCTCGCGGCTTTTGTCGCGATCAATGTTTGGTAATTCACAATGTTGAGCAGAGCCGTTTCAATCAGCTGCGCTTCGGCCAAAGGCGCTTCGATCCTCATGATCGGTTCGTTTCCAAACACGATTTCGCCTTCCTGCATGGAATAAAGCGAACCGGTGAATCTCATATCTTTTAAAAAGCTGAGAAAGTCATCTTTGAAGCCCAGCTCTTCTTTTAAATAAACTAAATCGCTTTCAGTAAATCTGAAATCCCGCAAAAACTCAATCGCTTTTTCAAGACCGGCAAAAACGGCAAAACCGCTGTCAAAAGGGAGCTTTCTGAAAAACAGTTCAAAAACGGCTTTCTTTTGATCAATGCCGTCGCGCCAATACGTTTCCGCCATATTAATTTGATATAGGTCTGTGTGTAGTGCTAGACTGTCGTCTGTAAAACGGTGTTCCAACCTTCATTTCTCCTTCCTCAATCTGACACTGAGGCTCCCAGGGTGTTTGCAAAATGAGAAAGAGCCCAGTCGTGCCCGTCCGGGTTAAAGCTAGCCACTGCGTTTTGATGAATGACAAGATTAAACCCTTTATTATAAGCGTCTACTGCGGTATGGAGCACGCATATATCTGTGCATACGCCAACGAGGTGCAGTTCTTTAATATCCCTTTCACGAAGCTTCAGCTCGAGGTTTGTCCCGGCAAAAGCAGAGTACCTTGTTTTTTCCATGTAATAGACATTCTGATCATGTTCGTGTTTTCGATAAAGCGCTTCAAGCTTTCCGTATAAATCCTGTCCTGATGTACCTTTTATATTATGTGGAGGAAACAAACGGGTTTCCGGATGATGCGAATCGCCGGCCTCGTGTGAATCGACTGCAAATACGACGTAATCGCCGTTTTGAATAAACGTTTCCGCGAGACGCGTCACGGCGTCTTCGATTTCCCGGCCTGGTTCTCCGCACGTCAGCTTTCCGTCAGCTGCGACAAAGTCATTTGTATAATCTATACATATAAGAGCTTTTTTCATTGCCGCCCTCCCCGCCTTTTGTATGATAGGTAACATTATAACTTATCTAAACGGACAAGTGAATGGCGAATCAAGCGGATATGGCTGCAAAGCCGCGCCAGCAGCGGGTTTTTTCTTTTTCAGAAAAAAACAAAAACCGCGGGTTTTCGCACGCCCTGTGGAAGACGCGTGCGAAAACCCGTGCCTCATCTCTTGTTTAAAACCGACTGCTCAAAGATGTCGTCCTGAACATAAATCGATTCTTTCTCTACAGCCTCACGCGCTGCGAGGACAAGTCCAAGGGGAGTATCCGATTGCTGGTCGGACACGATGGAAAAAGGAACACCTTGTTTATTGGACTCCTTGATGTAAGGAGATAAATGAGAGTAGTCGATTTCACCGTTCAGCAATAATGTCCCATCTGCTTTTGAGCCAAGCGCATCGATGACTTCGCGGTATGCCTGCGGACGCAGCACTTGTCCTTTCGTCAATGCGATGATAACCCGTTCCCTCAGCGAGCCTAAAAACAGTCTGCGTTCATCCGGCTTCGTTTCGCGTGGTCCATACATTCCCTGCTGTAAATATTGATCCATTGATTGGTCGCTCACGTCTTAGACCCTCCAGTTTATCTTGCTGGCAGCTTGTTTTAAGCTGCGTTTTTTTATCAGTATGCCCATGAAAACAGCGGGCATGAGCCCGGGCTACATTTCGGTCACCCATTGTACAATCTTTTTGGACAGCTCCTCGGCCGCATCCGCTTCAGCCACTTTCGACAATGACCGGTCAAGCTTTTCGGCGAGCTCTGCTTTTTCTTCCTCATAAGAAATCAGCTTACTCCACTCCAGTTGCGGCACAGCCACAAGCGTATGAAATTCCTTTTTATTTTCATGGAGGTAAACGTCTGTGATCATCTGATCTTTGTTCAAGATGTTTGCCTTCCTGATTTTCATCTTTGTCACCTGCCTTATCTATCTTTTTTCCCATTATACTATAAAAAAGAAACAGCCTCTTTAAAAGAGGCTGTCACAGGTTCAATGACTTGAAACCGTCGATCACATCCGCATCTGTGAAGGATGTTTTATTGCTATTGTTTTGAATCAAACCGTAGTCCCCTGTTAAAAATGTACCCGCTCCTCCTCCGGAAACATCCGTGCACTTCGGGGAAATGGCAAACACATCTCCAAAGAAGGCTGCGCTGTCATCAACGACTTGCCTGATAAAAATCGGTCCGACGATCGCCGGCATCTTCACACCTCCGCCATTCAATTTATTAGCATCATATGTGAAAATGGGCAAAACGTTCAGACTTCAGCATTTTCCGCCGTTTCTTTTTTATACCTCTGCCTTAAACGGACAAGGCGGACGATATTCAATGTAAAAGCCTTGAGCAGGGCATAAGCCGGAACGGCCAGGATCATGCCGAGAATGCCTCCGAAGCTTCCGGCGCCGATTAATAAAAGGATGATCGTCAGCGGATGCGTATTCAGGCGGCGGCCGATAATCAGCGGCGACAGCAGATTTCCGTCAGTCTGCTGAACGGCAACGACGATGATCAGCGCGATGAATGCTTTCGTCGGCGAGTCGAGAAAAGCGATAATGACAGCCGGTGTCGCTCCAAGAAACGGTCCGACATATGGAATAATATTCGTCACGGCAATAATCACGCCGAGAATCAGCGCGTATTTCACACCGGCGATCCAAAAACCGATGAAGCACGCCGTTCCGACAAACATACAAACGATCAACTGTCCTTGAATGTAAGCCGCCAGCGTCTCATACAAATCCTTAAAAATTTTCCGTCCTTCATTTTTGTACTTGTCAGGCAGAATCTTGACAGCCAAATTCGGGAAACGGTTGCCGTCCTTCAGCATATAAAACAGGATGAACGGCACGGTAACAGCCGTGATCGCAATGTTGGTCACAACACCGAATACAGAAGACAGGCTCCCTGTAATATTCTCAGGCAGGCTCGTCAGATATTCGCCGATTGAGCTTTCGATTTTGGCAACCGATACGAAGTCCTGATTCATCATCCAAGTGAACCACTGCGAATTCGACATTTGCTTAATGAAAATCTGGATCTGTTTCACATAGGACGGGATGCTGTTAAACAGATCGGTCACCTGCTTTGTAAACACAGGACCGACAGCTGACAGCACAAACACGATCAATGCCACAAACGCCAAATAGATCAGCAGAATGGACAGCGTTCTCGGCAGCTTTTTCTCAAGAAACCGCACGATCGGATTGAATATAAAATACAAGATTCCCGCAATTAAAATCGGAGTAAATAAAGTCGATGCAAATACAATGATCGGTTCGAAAAGAAAAGACACTTTTGTCGACACATAAATAATAAGAAGAACCAATAAAATTTGCAGCGTCCAAAAATGGGTTTTTGATTTAAACAAGCTTTGTTTCCTCCCGGCTTTTTTCATTAATCTAAAAACTACTATTCCCACTAACGTCTGTCAACTGTTTTCCTTCCATTCATACGAAAAAGCTTTGACAGGGTTTCATTTCAACACCTTTTTGAGCAAAAAAGATTGACAGCTTCATCCGTTGTAAATACAATAATTACAACGGAAGGGTGATTTGATGAAGATCAGCAGCAGATTTACGATAGCCGTACATATGTTATCCTTGATGCAAGTCCGAAGCGACCATTTGACATCAGAGCAAATCGCAGACAGCGTCAATACCAATCCGGTCATCATCCGCCAAATCAGCAGATTGCTGAAAAAAGCGGGCTTGATTGAAGTAAAGCGCGGCACAGGCGGCGCGCACTTATTACGGGATGCCGGCGCCATTTCTTTGTATGATGTCTATAAAGCCGTCGAAGTTGTCGGTGAAGGCGAACTGTTTCACACTCACGAAAATCCCAATCCTGATTGCTGGGTTGGCGCGAATATCCACCAGGTTCTTGAGCTTATTTTATTAAAAGCGCAAACAGCCATGGAGACTATACTCAAAGAAATTTCTATAAAAGAATTGACTGATCTGATTATCCAAAAAAAGAATGCTTCTCAATGAGGCATGATTTTTTCCACCTTGTTGTAACACCCACGCTTACAATGGGCGTCTTGCATTATATTTTTTCGCCTCGTTGTAATATTTTTAATTACAACGGTGGGTACCATGTGATCAACACAGGCGAATTCGGATTTCCAACACATTAAGGGAGGACTTAACATGACGAATCATATAAAAGAAATCAACTGGGAGCAAAACACCAACTCTTACATTCAGCTCATACCGAATATTGAGTACACAAAAGTGAAAGACACTTCTTTGACATTACATTTGCTGGTGCGCCGCAATCCAATGGATGCGTTATTTAACCGGGAAGGCAATCAAGAAACATACCCGCTGATTATTTATCTGCAAGGGTGCGGATGGGGTTGGACAAAACAGGATACATCCGCCTTTATCCCCCAGCTGGTTCCATTTGTCGAGCAAGGCTATGTCGTGGCAAGCGTTCAATACAGAGGCAGCGGAGAGGCGCTGTTTCCGGCTCAGCTTCATGATGTGAAAACAGCTGTCCGCTTTTTAAAAGCAAATGCCGACCGCTATAACATCGATCCTGATAGAGTGGGAGTCTGGGGGGATTCTTCAGGCGGCCATTTGGCTCTTTTGCTTGGATTGACCGAAGGAATTGAAGAATTTGAAGGCCAGGACGAATACCGTCATGTATCGAGCAAAGTCGATGCGGTTGCGGACTGGTTCGGCCCGGTTGATCTTCTGTCCATGAGCAAGTATCCGTCCATCTTCGACCATGATTCACCCAATTCACCGGAATCCAAGCTGATCGGCGGACCTGTTCAAGAAAACAGAGAACAGGCGAAACAAGCGAGTCCGATAAGCTATGTTCACAGGGACGCGCCCCCCATTCTGATCATGCACGGGGATCAGGACGATGTCGTCCCTTATGAACAAAGCGTCCAATTGTTTGAAGCCTTAATAAAAGAGGGCCATGATGCCCTTATGTATAAAATAAACGGGGCCGGACATAACGGTTTTACCCAGGCTCATACCCTTGACATCGTCAAATCGTTCTTCCGCAAACATTTAAAACATGGAAAAGCATGAACATTGAAGGCCGGATATCCGGCCTTTCAGTGTATATTCCTATCTTTTATGAATATTTTCTAAATTTTTTTCAGTATATCGGTATAAAGTTCACCTTCAGAAAATAAGATGAAAACGCTTACAACAAAACCATGAGGTGAACAACGATGAAAAAACTGGTACTGCTCATGCTTGTTTTGCTGCTCGTGTATCCGCATGTATCGAAAGCGGGAGGATTTAAGGGAGGGGGCGGCGATCCGGGCCACTGGTTCGCGGGAGACCCTGTTGAACATCCTGATCCCGCAAAACCGCCGATTGTATTTGTCCATGGATTAAACGGCTCTTCAAGCGCTTGGTTTGACGAAAATGACATGGCGGAGCAGGCGTGGAAAAACGGATATGATGCGGCTTTTATCGATCTCCACCCCGATAAAGACATGCAGGATAACGGAGCGATGCTGGCCGCGAAACTGCGCGAAATCTACCAGCATTTCGGCCGCAAGGTCATTCTCGTTTCCTACAGCAAAGGCGGAATTGACAGTCAGTCGGCGCTGATTCATCACAACGCATACCATTATGTCGAGCGCTTGATTACGCTCGGAACCCCCCATCACGGTTCGCAGCTGGCAGACCTTGCCTACAGCAGCTGGGCAGGATGGCTCGCCGATATTTTAGGCCAGAAAAATGACGCCGTTTACTCTCTCCAAACAGGGTTTATGAAATCGTTCCGCGATCAGACCGACAATCATCCCAATCGATCGAAAACCAAATATTTCACCTTGGCAGGCAATAAAATCGGCGGGTTCGGCAGCGTTTTATTTTTTGGAGGCGTCTATTTAAACATGTTTGGCGAAAATGACGGAGCCGTCACCGAAAAAAATGCGAGACTCCCTTACGCCACAAACCTGAATACAGGGAAGTGGGATCACTTCTCGATTATTAAAGGAAACCTCACATTTCCTGTATTTTTGCCTTTATTGACGGTTCAGGCATATGCAAATGAAACAGCGGCCATCAAGGAAAACCTATCGTACCCTTTCATCAGAGGAGGGGAAAATCATGGATTGAGAGAAGAGGAATTCGCCGTTGAAAAAGGCGTCAAGGAAATAACCGTTCACT
This sequence comes from Bacillus paralicheniformis, assembly GCF_001042485.2. Taxonomy (GTDB): domain Bacteria; phylum Bacillota; class Bacilli; order Bacillales; family Bacillaceae; genus Bacillus; species Bacillus paralicheniformis. The sequence continues at coordinate 335,109 of NZ_LBMN02000001.1, read as the reverse complement.
GGCTGAGCAATCATTCCTCGGGAAATATCAAATTGACAGATCCGCACGGCAAGCCGCTCAAAGATTTTTCAAAAGCAAAGACGGCGGATGTTTTTGAAGGGGGATTCGTCCATTCCGCTGCCATTAAAAATCCGGCAGCAGGTACATGGAAGATCGCATCATCTGTCAAACAAAAAGAGGCGTTTTTGTTCATTGTGACGTTCGATTCTCCTCTGAACCAGCAAATTAAAAACGCAGTCACCAGAGAATCGGCAAATCTTGCGAATGTTAAGGCGTCCGTTCGTTCTATCCGCTATGAAAACGGAAAACAGGCCGAGAAAAAGTCGCTGAAACCAGCTTCCATCAATGCGCTGCAAAACAGCCTGTCATTCAAAAAAGCGGGCTTGTATTCGGTGACGATCGACCTTTCAGGAAAAACGGCAGACAACTCGCCGTTTAACAGGACGATCATCCGCTCTATTTATGTAAATGACAAAGGGGAGAAGTTTGAAAACAGCCCTTTGTCCGATTAAACCGTTCTTTTCATGGGAGATAAAGATTCATCGACCATGCGGTCAAGTTTTCTGATCTTTTCAAGCGCCAGCTTATGATCGATTTTGCGGTAATGGTGGTTTCCGCCCGGCTCTTCATCCAGCTCATCCGCTTTTTTGACGATTTCCTGCAGCTTGTTTTTATCGAGGTCCCCTTCTGGCAAATAGGAATCCGTATGAAGCAAAATCGCCAAAGCAATCTCTTTTGCCGCTTTCCGATCTTCGCCGAGGCGGATCAGAAGCTTGTGAGCGCGCTCGGCACCCTTTATCGCGTGAATGTCGTTTTGCTTGTATTTTTCATAATCCCATTCCCCGTCGGTATACCATTCATAATGACCGATATCGTGCAGCAAAGCCGCTTTTGTCGCGATATCAGGGTCTACTCCCGCTCGCACCGCCAGGCGGTATGCGTGGTAAGCGCAGGCTACGGCATGAGCTACACCGGAGCGTGTTAAATATTTTTGTGCGATTGGATGGGTGAATACATCCACTAATGTTACGTTTCTCATGTAAACCCCTCCTTTATATATTTTTAGAATCCTAACATATTTTCATGTAAATCTCAATTGATCTGACACATCATATTTAAAATTCCGCTATATGAGCCTGCGCCATAATAAAATAAAAACAAGCACAATCGATTTGATGTGCTTGTTTTTTTATTTTTCACAAAAACTCTTTAATGTCATACACTCTGCCGTTTTCAAAGTCGGTCTCAAGCAGATCGAGCAGAACGCCGGCGACGTAAGGCGTGCTTCTCAGCTTTCCTTCTGTTTGATAGGTTTTGAATCGTTCAATTTCATGAAAGTCTTTTTTCGATGATGAACGTATTACCTCTTGCATGCCGGTATCCATGATCCCCGGTGAGAAAGAAATCATTTTCACCGGATCAGATTGATCTTCCTGTTCAAAGCCGAATGTTTTCGTGAACATATCGAGCCCCGCTTTTGAACTGCAGTAGGCGCTCCATCCTTTATAAGGGTTTTTGGCCGCACCTGATGATATATTGACAATCGATTTTTTGCCTTTGTATGGCTTGAGCCATTTGGTAAACAGCTGGCTGAGAATCACCGGAGCTAACAAATTCAAGTCATAATGCAGCCTCAGCTCTTCCAGTTCAGCTTCACCGGCGCGCTTGATCGGCGTCACCATACCCGCATTGTTGATCAAGGTGATCGAAGTAAAATCGCGGGCTTGGACAGATTCTGTCAATTGCCGAAACCACTTTTCTGTTTCGACGAGCTGTGTCAGATCAGCCTCATGCCGGATCAGCCTCTCATGACTGACTTCAGACTTGGTCCTTGAGACAGCGTGAACAATATGGCCTTTTTGCAAAAGCCCTTCGGCAATCGCGGCGCCAAGCCCTTTTGACGCTCCGGTAACAATGGATAAATGCATACGGCGTCCCTCCTTATCCATTATTGTACTGATTCATCAGCCTGCTTCTCAAGTGCAGCGGTTTTCTGTTCCGGAAGAAACGCGGCGAGCACGTAAAAAACCGCCGTCAGTAAACTGAACCATTCGAACACAATCAGCTGGAGAGCTGCTCCAAAAACAAGCAGACCTTGCGTCCATGAACCGCATTTCCCTTTTAAAATGCGAATCAAAGCAAAGATCATGATGGCGAGTGCCACACCCGAGCCTAGCAAGCCATAACCGTAGTGGACAAAGTCCGCCATTGCCTGATCGTGTCCCTCCCTCATCGATGGGTATATCAGTAAAATGATGCCTAATGTGCAGATGACCACAATGTAATAGAAAATGGATTCTAACATGAGCAGCCCGTGTACTGCCACAAGCATTAATAACCAAATCGACGCCAATGCAAAAGCTAACCATGCAGATAGCACCTTATAGAACCTCGGATTTTTCATTGTTGAGCGCTCCTATTTTTTCTGCTGCCCGCTGACTTTCGGAATCAAAAAGAACAGACCTGCGATGCATAAGAGGATCAGCAGACCGTATAAGATGGGCAGGAAGATGGATTGCCGGCTTTCCGCAGCGTCATCTTCCCGTCCCGATAAGGACGGATTTGCCGAGAATGACAGGTCAAGCTGCTTCAGCTTTGACGCCACGGAATTGCTTTCATTCGTGAAGCTTCCGGACAGGCTTTTCAGCTTTTCGATGGCATCTTCTTTTTTCGAATCTGTAAATGAGAATTCCTTCAGTTCTTCTGGAATTGATATTTCTTCCTTGTATTCCGTCTCTTCTTCCTGAAGATAGTCCGTCTCGATTTTAATATCCTGCTTTTCATACTCGTTTGGCTTTACATCGACTTTATCGGTTTCCTCCGCCTTCACGAACGGAGTGAAAAGAAAGAAGGAGAGCATGACTGCCATGATCCCCTTCTTTCCCCATTTCGCATTAAGCATCATGGTCAGTCTCGCTTTCTTCTGTTCTTGATTTTGCAAAATCGATAATAAAAGGAACAGCAATCGCGATGATCGTGATTAAAATTAATGCACCGATTCCGAGTGCAAACTGGCTTCCAGTTCCGTACTGAATCGACATATATACGGTTGATACCGGATTGTTAAAGCTGAAGTTCGGCATCGCCAAGTCAAGCAGCGGCGCTACATAGAACAGCACCATAGCGGCTGTTGCGATTCCGCCTGCGATCGATCCCAGCATAAACGCCGTCCGGATGATGGCTGAACTTGCGACCAGCAGCAAGATCGTAAAGACCGACCACATGACGGCCTGATCGTCTGCGAGTGAGTAAATGTTCAAACCGAACAGACTGATCATCAGTCCGACAATAATATTCAAAATGCCAAACAGCGCGCCTCTGACTAAGAGCGGAGCATTTTGATAATGGTGGCTGAAATATCCGATCAGCAAGCTGGAAAGCATCACAATCACGAGAATGACGACCGGCGGTACGTTTTGCGCTTTCGACTCTGGAACATCCCCGCTGATTTTCACCGGACTTGCCAGATGATCGTATACATATCCGTCGTTTCCTCCGAACGCATTGCCGAGAATGCCGTACACGTCTCCGCGGATCAGCTTTGTCGTCGCGACATTTTGGCCCCAGTTTGAATTCAGGGTATCCGCTTTTTTCTGAACATCGTTCACACTTTCCTGAATATTGCCCGTGTACTCGATGACGCCTGATTGCGTTTCCGACAAGGAACCGAGCATGTTAGACAGCTGCAAAATGTCATTTCCGAGCGTATCCTGCATGCTGATGACCATCGTTCCATCTGTCGCGTCTCCCTGCATGACCGCCGTTCCGGCGCCTTCCGGATTGCGCAGCTGTTCAGATACGGCATTTGCTCGTTCTGAAATCGTGCTGAGTTCATTCAGCGTTTCTGTTTGCTTTTCATCAATGAATGCGCCGTAGCTGTCAACAAAATCAGTCATGCCAGTGGTATATGATTCTATATCTTCGTTTGTCGCCAGCATGTTGTTCTTGAGGTTTTCCCATTTTGTGGTTTCGTTTATACCGACTCTGATTACTGTGTCGACATTGTCTTTTTGGGTAGAAATTGCGCTTTGTTTTACTGAATCCACTGGATATTTTGAACCCAAAAGCGTATGTTCATAAACAGAGAGAGAACCATAATATGTTAAAAGCTCCCTGACATTTGTCGTATTTATTTTAGAATCAAAGGCCTCTTTTAATTTATCTTGTCTCGGATCCCCATCCAAAAACTTCAATATTTTATTTTCTTCATTATCTATCCGTTCATAAATCGTATCAAATTTACTTTCAAACTCTGTGATTCTATTGTTTAACGTTTCTATGTCACCTTTTAATCCGTCAATTGTTTCATTTAAATCGTTAATTTTTTCTCCAAACTTATCAAGCTGTTTTTGAACCTCATCGTTGTGAGTTTCCTGTTTTGCACGAAGATCTTCTTCCACCTTCTCAATACGAGCGGCAGCATTGTTTAACTGTTCTTTTAATTTAGTAATTTCATCATCTTGCTGATCTGCAGGAGTTTCGCCTCCAGGTTGCTCGGATTGTCCATTTTCGGATGGTTCCGAAGGTGTCTGATTTTCATCCGTTGTTTGATTAGCATCTTGATCCTCAGTTTGACCGTTATCTGGATCGGCGCCCTGATTCTGGGTTGGATCAGGTTCGTTCGAAGAATTATCATCCCCTGGATTTTCACTTCCGCTATCCGGAGATTCTTTAAGACCTTCTGATATTTCTTTCAGGTCAGCCGCGACGCTTTTTAATTCGTCTTGTTGTTCTTGAAGGTCAATCTTTAAATCCTTCGGCTGTTCTTCATCATCGTTATTCTTATCATCATCGTTATTCTTATTATCATCGCTATTGTCTTCACTTGGATCGTTGCCCGGAGAATCTTCTACAGTCAAGGCCGACCGAGCAGCAATCAAATTACGTTGAGCCTCATCCAAATCAAATTCTCTCTTTTGCTCATGATAGACCTTAATTAGCTCATTTTCTAACGTGCTGATTCCATCAAACTGCTTCTTGGGTACCTGTGTATACCTATAATCTTGCAAATCCTTATTTGAAGTTACGGCCCTACTAAATTGATTTTGTAAATTTCCAAACGACGTTGCCATGCCGTTCATTTGTTCGCTGAAGCGGCTTTGGGCGCTGGCTTGCTTTTCTTTGATAGATGTTAGGCCGTCTTGAATTTGCTTTTCACTGTCCGCTTGTGCAGCTTGAAGCAGTTCCGACTGCTTTTCTTGATATTGTTTGTACTGATTGACGTTGTCGACGAAGCTGTCCAATTGTTTTTTGGATTCTTCTACGCCTGCGTTGCGCTCTTTTGATGTGCCTTCTGTTTCATTGATCGATTCTTTTAGCCTGTCGATCATCTCTTTTTGTCTTTCTACTTCGCCCGCTAAATTGTTGGAGCTCGGCTTGTAAAAATTGTACATCGCGTTTTGGAACTCTGATTCTTTGTTTACGATGCTGTCAAACTCTTTTCTGACCTTTTTGACTCCCTGTTTGACAAAGCGCCAATACAGGGAAGACATTTTTTTGCTCACCGTTTTTTGCGCGTCTTGAAGTTCGCGCTGGACTTTTTCCTTGTTGACGGCGTCAAGCTGGTCCTGAATTTTAAATTCCAGCTCCGCTTTTTGTGGACGCTCATGGTTGTAGCTTAAAATGTTTTGCGAAAAGTCCGACGGAATGTAGACAATCGCATCGTATTGCTTCTCCGAAAGTCCGCTTTCTGCTGCGCTCCGGTTGACGACCGTCCATTTATAGTCCGGACGGTCAACCAGGGAAGCCGAGATTTCGTTCCCCAGCAGCGCATCTTCATCAACGGTTCCGTCATCTTTCAAAATGCCGGTATCTTCATTGACGACAGCGATTTCCCTTGTCGCGTTCGATACCTTTTTCGTCGGGTTCTCACCGATGAAATGAAAGAACAAGACGGGCAGCAAGATGATCGTGACGAAGGCGCTGATAATTTTCAGCGTGCTTTTTTGTTGTTCCGTCATTTCGTTTTCTTCCTTTCTACGGCACATAAAGGAATTTGAATTTTCCTCTCTTTGCCGTTTTCAACGATATAGCCAAAGCCCGGGAGAATTTCCGGCTCCTGGCGTTCATATGGGAGCTGAATCAAATTCTGCTCGGATTTTTTCATCAATAGCATGGCGTGTCTGACCTGCTTGACTTCGCTTGTCAGCGAATCATAGCCTTTTGTGAACTCGCTGTGATTTCCGGCAGGTATAAAGTGGAAGCCTAAATGGGCGTATGACTTCATAAACATCGCCATTTTATCCTGAATAGATGCGTCGATCGTCTGCTGGAACCGTGAAAGTCCGTCGACGATAAAGACCATCGGTGAAAAATCAAGGTTGGCGATTTCGCCTTGTTTAACGGCTTCCAAATACATCGCTTCTCTTGTCCGGCAAATTTCTTCCGTCTCAGCCAGCCAGAGCATAATGTCGTCTTTTGTTTCAAGATAGCTGATTTGATCCTCTGTCGCATATTGAGAAAGCCCTCTGTCTATCGAATCAAACACGGCAATTTTTTTCGTGTCATGGTCAAGCAGGTGCTCGAGCATGATCTTGATGACGTTTGTTTTTCCGCGCTGCGTCTGACCCATGATGAGGCAGTGCTTATTTTTCTCAAGGTTAAAGTATACCGGTTCGACAGATTCTTCATCGAGTCCCATTGGAATAAGGCCTCTTTCAGGCTGAAGCGGATAATCTCTCACAAACTGCGTAACGGAAAGCTCCAGCGGCAGCATCGGCACAGGCGCCGGCTTTCTCATGCCTTCCGACCGTTCTGCGATCGCCTGAATGTCGGATTTGATCCGTTCAAACAGCTCGATATCATTGTCCGCTTCCACAGGCATAAACATTTGTGCGAAGTATTGGTTTTCTTTATTGATAATGACGCGTCCAGGGATCGGTTCAAGGCTGAATTCCGGCCTTCCGATGATCGAATATGCTTCAGTCTGATCCATCAGGTAGTGGACAACCCTCGTTTTCAGGTTGTTCAAGAGCGACTGTCTGATCGCATTGACCCTTGTCGCGGTCAGGATTAAATAAATTCCAAGCGACTGGCCGTCGCGTGAAAACTGGATAAATTCGCTTTCAAGTTCATGCATTTCGTCTTTAATGATGTCAAAGTTGTCGACCGTTATGAAAATAAACGGCAGCTTTTCCTCATTCAGCGCATTGTACATCTTGATATGGCTGATTTCTTTTGCGCGGAAAAGATTTTTCCGGTGCTCGATTTCCGCCTTGATCCGGATCATGAATTTCTCGATTTTTCTCGTTTGGTCCATCAAGAAATAATCCGCGGTATGCGGAAGCCTTGCAAGCGGAAGCAGCGTTCCGTTGCCAAAGTCGAAAATGTAGTAATGCAATTCTTCCGGTGTATATTGTTCGGCAAAGCTCATCATGAACGTCGTAGCGGTCAGGGATTTTCCGTAGCCTGACGATCCGACGATGCCGATATTGCCGTCATCCATCATGCGATAGCTGATCGGCTCCTGGCTTTGCTTTTCAGGTTCATCGATATAAGCAAAGTTAAAGGCATCCGCTTCCTCAGACGGGTAGCGTGTTTTAGGTATGCGCTCTTCAAGAGGCGGCAACCAAGGGCTCGGAAGCTTCTCGATTCCCATTTCCTCTTGAATCCGTTCAATTTGTTCGACGACTGCGGAAATTTCCGTTACGGCCTCTTTTTTCGCAGTATGATCGGCGTCAACGTCTGACAAAGGAATTAAACCGGTGTCTGTGACGATCGCCACTTCATCCTCTGTACCGTAGCCGTCCTCCATGTAAGGGGCGCCGCTCCATGCAGACTGGAACAGTTCATACACCTCATTGTTGCCGACTTGCAAATAACCGCGGCCCGTTACCGTGATGGTAGCCGCATCTCCGTTTTTAAGGATTTCTTTACTATCATTCGCATCCTGAACCTTCAAGGCGACCTTGAATCTGGAGTTGCTCCAAATCTGGTCGTCGATGATGCCGCCCGGTTTTTGCGTCGCCAAGATTAAGTGCACCCCGAGACTTCGGCCGATCCTTGCCGCGCTGACAAGCTCGCGGATAAATTCCGGTTCTTCGCTTTTCAGCTCGGCAAATTCGTCTGAAATTAAGAAAAGGTGCGGCATCGCCGTTTTCGCTTTTTTCTGTTTGTAAAGCTTTGTATAGTCATTGATATGGTTGACTTTATACTGATCAAAGAGCCGCTGCCTTTTCTTCAGCTCACTCTTAATGGACGCCAGCGCCCGGTTGCTGAAGTTCTTGCTGCCTTCAATGTTAGTAATCGTTCCGAGCAAATGCGGGATGTTCCGGAACGGCTGCGCCATTCCGCCCCCTTTGTAGTCGATTAACAAAAATGCGACTTCATGCGGGTGGAAGTGAACGGCCAAAGACAAAATATAAGTCTGCAAAAATTCACTTTTACCCGAACCGGTCGTTCCGGCAAGCAGCCCGTGGGGGCCGTGGGCTTTTTCGTGAAGATTTAAATGAACAATGTCGTCTTTTCCTTTATAGCCGATCGGCACGGCCAAAGATTTGGCCGATTCGCTTGTCAACCATTTTTGGCCAATACCGATGTCATCGACTTCCTTCACTTGGAACAGTTCGAGAAACGATACGGTATCAGGAATCGAATTCGTCATGCCCGTCTGGTGGTCAAGCGTTCTCAGCGTCCGGGAAAACAGTTCGTTGTCTTCCCTGTTGTGGTGATCCAGCTGAAACGGGATCTGGACGGCTTTCTTTTGCTTGATCAAAATGTCGCCTTCCTGTTCAGTAATATAACGAACAAGGGTATGAATGTTTTCGGACAGGCTTTCTTTCGTCTCTGCCGCCACGATTGTCGACACTCCGAGGTTTTTCTGCTTGCCTTCCAAATATTCTAAAATGACGTGTTCCGCGATGAGCTGCTGATTTGTGATGATAAACACAAAGTGCGGCTTATACAAAGTATTCTTTTTGTTTTCATCTAAATCCCGTTCTCTCAAAATTTCATATATGCTTGAAAGGAGCTGATCTCTTGTCTGTTCGTTGTAAATAAACCCTTTCGCATAAATATGAGGCATCTGAAAATGCGGAAGCCACTTCATCCATTCCCATTCTTGATACTCGGCTTCGTCAAAAATAAAGACAAAGCGCAAATCATGATAGCTGTGGAAAAATGCGAGCTGGCCGACAAGCTGATGAATTTCATTTTTGACGACAGACAATTTTCCGACGACGCCCATCGGGCCTTCAGCAAGATTCACGGTGATCGGTGCATTTTTCAGTTCTCTGTAGACCTCTTCCATTTTTTGCGATTGTTCAAGGAGATGGTCTGTATCGCGATTGGCCAAATCTCCGCCGTTCAAATTGATTTGGTATGAAGATGCAACATTTCCCGTTCCAAGGCGGATTTGCAGAAAATCGGCGCTTTCAATCGATTTTTCCCAAATCCGTCCGCTGATCTCCTTTGTTAAATATTTCATTCTCTCAAATGTAGGAAAATGGAAATCAAGGACGAACTTTTGCCTTTCTGCAAGTTCGTGCAGCTCTTTCTTTTTGTTTTCAAGGTAAAGGGTGTAGACCCGCTCTCTTTTTTCTTCTCTTTTTTTACGCTGATTTTTGTCGCGGAAGTACTGCACGGTTGACGTAATCAGCGTCATCATAAACATCGCAAGGGAGACGATGATAAAAATTCCCCGCGGCTGAATGAGCGCCACGATCCCCATGACGAGCAACATGACGATCGGAGGCAAAATCATCAGCCATAAGCCTCTGTTGTCTCCGTCGCTTTCCTGTGCCGGGAAGCTGAAGGATATCTTTTCATCCGGCAGATCGTAAATCATTCTCGGCGGCCTGCGGTATTGCGGATATTTATTTTTTGTCTCGGAGCTCGGCTTGAGAATGTTCTCCAAAGACGTATCATATTGCCCGAACCCCTCGATTTCCAAGAGGTCATCTTCAATGATGCGAAGAATATTCAGTCCAAATGCGATTTCGTCTCCATTTTGCACGGAGACCGAAGCGGACACTTCTTCTCCGTTCAAATAAATTTTGGCGCCATTCGGCAGGACATTCCATCGCCCGTCGAGGCGGATGAAGGAGAATGTACCTTTTTCTCCAAAGAATGAATCCGTTTCATTGAAATAAACATCCGCTTCTTGATCGAGGGAAGAAATGACGACTTCCTGTCTCCCTCCTAAATAGTAGGCGGGAACGCTGTCGGATTCTTCGGCTAAAAAAAGTGTCAGCTGTTCAGCGCCGCTTTGGACGGACGCCTTTCCGCCAAGCTTTAAAGAAGAAACAGTCTCCCCTCCCAGCTGCACGTTGAAAGCGTCTGAGTCCTTCTGCTTTTCCAGTACCACCGGGCCTTTTTCAAACGAAAAATGCTTGATCGTGACAGAATGTTTCAAATCCGGCCCGATGGTGAGCGTACGGCTGTTCTGATCATCCAGTTTTATTTTTTGATAGTTTTTATGATAAAAAATCCATAACAGACTCATTTCCCCGCCTCCTGCCAACAACAGGTGTTTTCGCTTTTATTTATCATCTTTTTTCTTTTTGTCTTCCTTTTCTTTATTTTCTTTTTTCGCCTGCTCTTGCTCGGCTTTCTCCTTTTCAGCCTTTGCGGCTTCTACGTCCGCCTGGCTTTGCTCGGTGTTTGCCTGCTGGTTTTCATCAGTATTCTTCTGCTCTTTTTTATTTTGTTCCAATGTCTTATATAATTCGTCAAATTCCTTTTGCAGCGGCTCCAGGAGCTTTTCTCTCTCATCGCTCGACATTTGGTCATCCGCTTTTATTTCACTCATATATTTTGTAATTGCGTAGATAATTTGAAGGTCGTTTTCCAGTTTCCGGCCTGTCTCAAGAGCCCCCTTATTATCCCCCCGTCCGATCTGAATCCAGTAAAGGAAATTATTCGGATCGACTTGGAGCGTCAGGCTTTTTAAAGCATCTTCCTGCCAGTCCAATTCCTTCAATGCGCTCTCAACAAGCACATACGAATAAGCCAGCTGATATTGAACAGAATCAGGCATCTCGCCGGCATCATATTTATCAAGCGTACTGATGACTTTGCTGTACTGTTTATTTAAGAAGTAGCGGTTGCTTTCGATAAACGCCTGCTGTTTCGGTTGTGCAAAGAATAATGAGTAGAAGGAAAATAAAACAGCCGGTATTAAGCATAAAATAAGTCCTAACCCTATGTACCTTTGAATCTTCCATTTCTTCTTCGGAAGATGGACAAGCGTTTTTTCTTCGGCATCCAGTTCATCGATCCTCTTTTGAATGACGGCTTTCAAATCGCCGTACGTCCCGCTTGTGATGATGTCTTTTACCTGGTCTGAAAACTTGATGGTTTCGCTGTATTTTAAATACTCTTCAAAGGTAAACTGCCCGTCGACAGCAAGCGCAGCGGCGGCTTTCACTTCATTGAAAAGTCTTTCTTCGTCGTGTTCATATGGCGGAATGCTTTCTTTCACTCCATAATGTAAAAATTTAGGTGTTAATCCTTTGTCAAAAACAATGTTTTCAGGCGCAGCGATCAGGTGCAGCCTTTTAATTGAATGTTCTTCGACGGCTTTCACGAGCTGGTACGCAAAAAGCCATTTGCTTTTTTTATTTTTTCCTTTTATATAACGAAATTCTTTATATTCGGAAGGAGGCTGAATCAAAATTTGGACTTCATCATCGGTCATGACGGTTTCTTTATTAAAGGAAGGATCGACTTCTTTGATGACGTTTGCTTCCAAGCCGTTCACAAGATTGATCTTTTCTCTTTGAAAACGAAAGATATATGAACCGTCTTCTTTCGTCATGACGGCCTCTAATTGGTCTTCGAGATACGTTTTCTTTTTCTCTGCCATTCACCCAGATCCTTTCATAAAATTTCCAGGCGGTCACCTGTCGTAATTCCGCATTGCGATAATGTATATTCGCCTGAAAAAACGGCATCTTTATTTGTCACCCTTACCCAGTAGCCTTCCCGGGGAGGTACCGGTATGCTTTTGGCTTGCCACGCGATGTCGATTACCTTTTTAACAGAATGGTAATCTGACAGTCTGAGGTCAAAGGCGCTGCCGTCGTAATGTTTTAAATCGATGGTAATGTCAACATACACCAGTTCATCACCTCTCAATAGAAAAAGCGCCGTCATCTTCTTTTGAATTAGGCGCTTCTCTCATTCTTCTAATCTGTAAATTAGCCGCGGATTTGGCTAGCGATGTCTTGGTCAGTGCTTTCAAGAGTGTTAGCAGTCTGATGAAGTTGTTTAGAAACGTCGCTTAGAAGTTCAGCCATTTTAATAAAAGAAGGTCTTAGCTCTTGATATTGCTCTGAGAACGCACGGCTTGATTCACCTTCCCACATATCTTGAAGCTGGTTGATCATTTGATCAAGGCGCTGATTGACCTGTTCAGTCACATCTCCGCTTTCTTTTTGATATCTGTCAGCCATTTGCCGCAATTCAGCCGGCGTAACACGAATGATTCCTGACATATTCCTTATACCTCCTGCGCTATTCGCCCTAGATATGGGCTAAATAACTTATTTTTTTGAACGCTTTTATTATAAAAACAAGATTGAGGCACAGTCAAACAAATCTGTTGTTATTTTACAAAATGAGTCTAAAGGTTTATCATTCCTCTATTTCCACCCAGCAAAAATTATAGAAATCTAGTAAAATTATCTCAATTTTCTTCTCTCGTAACATTTGAATCAAATGGCATGGTTCTGTGTACCCACATGAGTCTGAACCGTTTCCATAGGATAAAGGAAGGATTGCATAAGCGCAAAAAAAGCCCGCCTCTAAGAGAGGCAGGCTTGTCTCGATCAGCCCGCTTTCAAGCCGGCTGATTTTTGTTTTTCCTTATTATAATGGTGCAAAAAGAAATCGTCAGTTTCCGCCCGAATGACTTTCCATAAGAGCACAAGGGCGATTAAGTTCGGGATCATCATTAATGCGTTCGCCATGTCGGCAAAAGCCCATACAGTATTGAGGCTTGCGACTGCACCGTAATATGCAGCGATGACATAAACGACACGGTAAACCGGCACCCATTTTAAACCAACTAAATATTCCAGACATTTTTCTCCATATACATACCAACCGACAATGGTTGAATAGCCGAAGAAAATAACTGAAAACGTCACAATGTATTTACCCGCGGCTCCGAGCGAAGAAGCAAACGCGGCGTTTGTCAGCGCACCGGCGTCAAGCGATGTATCGTGGGCAACACCAGAAAGCAGACCGCCTGAAGGATCCCAAAATCCCGTAATAATGAGGACGAGCCCGGTCATTGTACATACGATCAATGTGACGATGAATGTTCCCGTCATCGCAACCAAAGCAGCCTTGACGGGGTGATCGGATTTCGCGTTTCCTGCGATCAAAGCAGCGGTACCAAGACCCGCTTCATTTGAAAAGATTCCTTTCGACATGCCGTTTCTGATCGCCTCAGACACGACTACACCTGTAAAGCCCCCAGCGGCTGACACCGGATTGAAGGCGTGATAAAAAATCAGCTGGAACGCCGGAATGATTTGATCATAATGAAGGAAAATAATGATCAGTGAGCCGCCGATATAAAGTATCGCCATGACCGGCACAAAAATGCTCGCAACCGTGCTGACACGCTGAAAACCGCCGAAGATGATCGCAGCCGTCAATACTGCGAGCACAAGGCCGATGATCCAGCCGGGAATCCCGAAGCTGTGTGTAACGACTTCCGAAATCGTGTTGGACTGGACGGAATCCCCGATTCCAAAAGAGGCAAGCACACCTGACAAGGCAAATAAAACGGCAAGCGGCTTCCACTTCTTCCCGAGCCCTTTTTCGACATAGTACATCGGCCCGCCCGAATATTCGCCCCGCTCATTTTTGACGCGGTATTTCGTGGCGAGCAATGCTTCGCTGTATTTCGTAGCCATCCCTAAAAGACCGACGAGCCACATCCAAAACAAAGCCCCCGGACCTCCAACCGTAATCGCCGTGGCTACACCGGCAATATTCCCGTTTCCGATCGTTCCGGCAAGCGTCGTCATCAGCGCCTTGAAATTGCTGACATCACCGTCTGCTCCGGCTGATTCTTTCTCTTTCCCGAATGCAAGCTTGAATGCATATATCAATCTTTTAAATTGAAGCCCCCGCAGGATGAACGTCAGAAATAAACCGGTTCCCACAAGCAGTATGATGCCCGGGACTCCCCATAAAAAGCCGTTGATTTTCTCTAGAATCGCCAATGTTCCTACTCCTCTTATTTCAGAATAATTAAATTTGGTTTAATACATCGCCGTGTTTATGAAAAATAATAAATCATCAGCGACTTTTTTGTTGATTTTAACAAACAACTATATTCATAATAAAAGTAAGATGGGTATATGTCAAAATTTTTTCATGCAAACATAAAAAGTAGGGGTTTTTTATGAACAATCGAAACAATCCTTTTAAATATCAATATGACCGTTTAGAAGATGTGGCAGATCATATCAGCGAGGTGCTGGACTGTCCGATTACGATAGAAGACATCAACCACCGCCTCCTTGCTTACAGCACCCACAGCGACTATACGGACCCGGCGAGAACGTCAACAATCATCGGAAGGCGCGTGCCGGAAAAAGTCATCAACAAGCTTTGGAAGGATGGAACGATTCCCGCCTTGATGAAAACCGACGAACCGATCAGGGTCGAACAAATCGATGAAGTCGGCCTGTCGAGCCGCGTGGCGATTTCAATCTGGAAAAACAGCGAGGTTATCGGTTTTATCTGGGCGCTGGAAAGCCAAAAAACGCTGTCGGAAGACGAGCTTCACCTTTTGAAGCTGGCCGCGGATTCCGTAAAGAACAAGCTGCTGCCTTATCAAGTCCGAAAAAGAAAAAATGAACAGCGCAGCCAGGAATTTTTCTGGAAGCTTTTGACCGGGCACATTTCGGAAGATCAGGAGATCTCCGACGGCTTTCACCAGCTTGGTATCGGAGTTCCTTCAACTTATTCGGTCATCATCATCCGGCTGAAAGACGAAATCGAAGAAAAAACCGAAAAGCAGCTCCATTACTTGCTGGAAACGACGCAGCAGGTGCAAATCCTTCTGGCTACTATCGACTATAATGAGCTGATTGTCCTCGCTTCGCCAAAAACGGGGCAAAAAGGGCAGCCGTTCAATGATTTAAAGCAATTTGCCGCAAATATACAAAAGCAGCTTGAAGAGCGCTATAAACTGAATAACTGCACGATCGCGATCGGCGGAATGTACAGCTTGATCACCCTTGTGCACCAGTCTTATCAGGAAGCGCTCTCGGCGCTGAAGGTCAAGGAGCGTTTTCCCGATGAGACAAGGCAGCTCGTCAGCTTTTCAGAGCTCGGCATCTATCAGTATCTCGACGTGCTCAGCGAAAAACGGAAACATGCAAGCTATCCAAACTATTCTTTAATGCAGCTTGAAGCATATGATAAAGAGCACCACTCCAATCTTGTCGAGACGCTTGAACAGTTCATCGAATGCGACAGCAACGTCAACACCGCCGCAAAAAAGCTGAACATTCACGTCAACACGCTGAATTACAGGCTGAAACGCATCAGCAAAATCGCCGAAATCGATTTAAAGAATATCAATGAAAAATTTACGATTTATCTTGAAATCAAGCTTCGCAACATGCATTTGTGAAATTCCACAAATGCATGTTTTTTTATTTTTCGATTCAAACAAAGAAAATTCCAAAAAGTCAGTATAAACTAAAGCAACAGCATTTTTACAGAAAAAGGAGGAATGATGGAATGATTATCGGCGTACCGAAAGAAATCAAAAATAATGAAAACCGTGTTGCCTTGACTCCCGGTGCTGCTTCTCAACTGATCGCGGCCGGACACCGCGTCATCATGGAAAAAGACGCGGGGACTGGAAGCGGGTTTGAAAATGAGGATTACGTCTCAGTCGGAGCGGAGATCTCCGAACAGGCGAAAGCCGTCTGGGAAGCGGCTGATATGGTGATGAAAGTCAAAGAGCCGCTCCCTGAAGAATACCCGTATTTTAGAGAAGGTCTCATCTTGTTCACCTATCTGCATCTGGCCGCAGAGCCTTCCCTGGCTGAAGCATTAAAGCAAAAAGGCGTGACAGCCATTGCCTATGAAACGGTCAGCGACGGCCGCTCCCTTCCTTTGCTGACGCCGATGTCAGAGGTAGCCGGGCGGATGGCCGCCCAAATCGGCGCGCAGTTCCTCGAAAAGCCGAAAGGCGGAAAAGGCATACTACTGGCCGGTGTACCCGGAGTCGCGCGCGGGAAAGTGACGATCATCGGCGGAGGCGTTGTCGGCACAAATGCGGCAAAAATCGCGGCGGGCCTCGGAGCCGACGTGACGATGATCGATTTAAGCGCGGAACGTCTGCGCCAGCTTGATGATCAATTCGGCAACCAAATCAAAACATTGATGTCCAATCCGGTCAACATCGCCGATGCCGTAGCGGAAGCCGACCTCCTCATCTGCGCGGTTCTGATCCCGGGTGCCAAAGCGCCGACTTTAGTGACGGAAGAGATGGTCAAACAGATGAAACCGGGCTCTGTGATCGTTGACGTCGCAATCGATCAAGGCGGCATCGTCGAGACGGTGGATCACATCACAACCCACGACAATCCGACCTATGTCAAACACGGAATCGTCCATTACGCCGTTGCCAACATGCCGGGCGCCGTTCCGCGGACATCCACAGTCGCACTGACGAATGTAACGGTTCCGTACGCGCTTGAAATCGCAAATAAGGGCGCGGAAAAAGCGATACTTGAAAACCGAGCGCTAAAAGCCGGCGTAAACACAGCAAACGGCCATATCACTTATGAAGCCGTAGCCAGGGACTTAAACTATGATTACGTTCCGGCAGAGCTTGCGATCGAAAATTCGTCGTCAGCTGCCGGCGCCTAGCATCAAAAAGACAGAGCCTCAGGAAATATCTCCGAGACTCTGTCTTTTCCTATTATTCCGTTTTCCGCCGATCCTGAAACAACTTTGCCGCGATTGCAGAAACAGGGATCGCCGCAAACAGAACGATTCCCCACAGCGTCCTGTCTGAGGCATCGCCGGCTGCGGCAAACAGCGGCAAAACCGCCGCAGCTGTCAGCGCTAATAAAACAGCAAAAGCCTTTTTCTTGAATGATGCGATAAAAAGCCAAAAACAGACGGTCAGCATGAAAAATATGAGCAGCTGTACGAAAAACATTTCATTCTCCCCCGCTAATCAAAGCTGTACCTTTCTTCTTTCCAAGGATTTCCCCTCATATGGTAGCCGTTTTTCTCCCAAAAGCCCGGATGGTTTTCCTTTGTAAACTGAATGCCCCTCAGCCATTTGGCGCTTTTCCAAAAATACAGATGCGGCATGACCGCTCTGAGCGGAAAACCGTGCTCCGGCGTGAGCGGGGCGCCGTTGTGGGAATGGGCCAAAAGAGACGAGTCCTTTAAGAAGTCTTCGAGCGGAACATTCGTCGTCCAGCCTTCCTCTGCATGCAAGATGACAAATTTGGCTTCCGGAAGCGGCTTTACTCTTTCAGCGATCTCCCTTGTTTTGATCCCTTCCCAGACATTATCGAGCCTGGACCAGCCTGTTACACAATGAATGTCATTGGACACTTCGCTTTGCGGCATGTCATGCAGATCATTCAAAGTCAGCAGGAGCGGCTGTTCGACAAGTCCGTAAACTTGCAAATTCCATTTTGACAGGTCTTCGTATTCCGGAACATCGCCTGCATGAAGAACAGGAAAAGATGTCGTGACATTTTGGTTTGGAGGCACCCTGTCGGACTTGTGCGCTTTTGTTTTTCCAAAAAACACGAAAGAACCTCCTTTGTTAACTTTGGTTAAAAAGTGGTTGACAAACTATTTTACGATCTCTTACGATAAGGTTGTGGTGAATCACTGAGGAGGAACAAATCTCATGAATAAAAAGAAACTTCGCGCCGCTGATATGGCGCTTGTCGGAATGTTTGCCGCCCTGATGGGGATCGGCGCTAATATCACTTCGTTTGCCCCGTTTCTGCAAATCGGCGGTATTCCGCTTACGATGCAGCCTTTCTTTTGTCTGCTTGCCGGGCTTCTGCTCGGCCGCAAATTAGGTGCGCTGTCCATGATCGTCTATGCGTTAGTCGGCTTTGCAGGCGCTCCTGTATTCGCTTCTTTTTCAGGCGGTATTTCCGTTCTTTTCAAAGGAAGCGCCGGATTTATTCTATCCTACATTCCTGCCGCATATGCCGCGGGCTGGATCACGGACAAAGTATCACAACCGAAAACAGGCCATTTTTTCACAGCTTCATTGATCGGTACACTGATCATTTATCTGATTGGTGTCAATTATACGTATCTCGCGTTTTCAACTTGGCTCAATACACCGTTGTCTTATTCAGCCGTTTGGAAGATGATGGCCTGGTTCTTCGTGAAAGACTTGGCATTCTCCGTTCTGCTCGCCGCGCTCGCCTCAAAGGTTTTCCGGGCCGTTCAAAAAGGCGCAGGCTTCAGAAGAAACCCGACTTATTAATAAAGAGCCGGCGGTGCGGTTCTCTTTTTATTTTAACAAACATAGAAAAAAATTCCCCTCAAAGCGAGGGGAATTTTTTTAAAGAACAATCGCCGCGATCCAGCCAAACAAAATCAGCGGAATATTATAAAAGATGAATGTCGGAACACAAGTGTCCCAAATGTGGTGGTGCTGTCCGTCTGCATTTAAGCCTGATGTCGGGCCAAGCGTGCTGTCGCTCGCAGGTGAACCGGCGTCTCCGAGAGCCGCCGCCGTTCCGATAATGGCGATGGTCGCCATCGGACTGAAGCCAAGCTGCATGCAAAGCGGCACAAATATCGTTGCGATAATCGGAATCGTCGCAAATGATGAACCGATCCCCATTGTAATCAATAAACCGACAATCAGCATCAGCAATGCGCCGATCAATTGATTATTGCTGATGAAACCGGTTGACGCTTCAACAAGAGCTTTGACATCGCCCGTTTTCTCAAGCACATTGGCAAAACCGGCTGCAGCCAGCATCACAAATCCAATAAACGCCATCATGTTCATGCCGTTTGTGATCAATTCGTCCGCTTCGCCGCGCTTCATCGCTCCGCTTAAAAACAAGACTGTCAAACCGCTGAGCGCGCCGAAGATCATTCCGTCGACGTCTAAACTCTGAGACAAATAAAGCTGTACGCTTAGTGATACAGCGATGGCCAAACCGGCAATCGAAAGGCTTTTTTTCGTATAGACCGCCGATTTTTGACCGGCGATTTCCTTCATTTCGTATGTGCGCGGTTTGCGGTACACAAAAACAGCGGCAGCCAAACCGGCAATCATCCCGGCGATCGGGATGATCATGGCGATCGGAATATCAGCCAATGTGACCGAAAGACCGGCGTCTTTCATATTGTCTTTCAAAATCCCCTGGAAAATCTGGCCGAAGCCGACGGGAAGCAAAATATACGGAGCTGTCAGTCCGAATGTCATCGCACATGCAATCAGGCGGCGGTCCACTTGCAGCTCATTCAAAATTTTCAATAACGGCGGAATTAAAACAGGGATAAATGCGATATGAACTGGAACGATATTTTGAGACATACAAGAAATGATTAAAATCACGAAGACGATCAGCGCTTTTGAAAGGGTTTTGCGCCTTGCATCGCCTTCTTTGCCGATCAGCTTGAGAGCAGCTTCAACCATGGCATCAGGAAGACCCGTTTTCGTCAAAGCGACCGCAAATGCGCCGAGAAGCGCGTAACTGACAGCGACGGTTGCGTTCCCTCCGAGTCCTTCCGTGAATACGCTGACCGTCTGGCCGAGGCCGAGACCGCCCGTCAGACCTCCGGCAAGTGCGCCCACAATCAAGGCAAGAACAACATTGACCCGCAGCAGGCTTAATATAAGCATGACAATAACAGCAATCACAACTGCATTCATATTTGAAACCTCCGAACAAACGCTTTAGTTTGCTAATGTAGTAGATAATTAAAGTAATGAACGTATAGTACCACATATTTTATGAATGCGTCAATGAGGCTCCTCTGTATTTTCCATAAAAAAAATCCCCTTCTGTCAAAGGGGATAAAAGCCTACAATTGATCTGAAAACCGCTCGACAAACGTGACAAGCGTCCTTACCATCACGCCTGTTCCGCCTTTCGGTCCAAAGCATGAGCTTTGAGCTGTCGTTGCCGTTCCGGCGATGTCAAGGTGAACCCATGGCGTCCGCTCGGCGAATTCGCCGAGGAACGTTCCGGCCATAATCGCATGGCCTTCCCTGCCCGGTGAATTGTTAAGATCGGCCATTTGGCTGTTTTTCACTCTTTTTTTGTCTTTTTCTGTAATCGGAAGCTGCCAAATCGCTTCTCCCGCTTCTTCAGCCGCCTGTCTCACCTGCTGATAAAGCGGATCATGATTTGTCATCGCGCCCGTCGTTTCCGTTCCCAGAGCTACGACGACACCTCCGGTCAGTGTCGCGACATCGATCAACACGGAAGCTCCGTGGTGCTTCGCATATGTCAGTCCGTCAGCGAGCGCCAGCCTTCCTTCGGCGTCCGTATTCAAGATCTCAATCGTCTTGCCGCTCAAGGAAACGATGACATCGTCCGGCTTCATTGCGCTTCCCGAAATCATGTTATCAGTCGACGGGATCACGGCAAGCACGTTTTGTTCCGGCCTTAATTCTCCGATGGCTTCCATCGCTCCCAAAACGCTGGCGGCTCCGCCCATATCTGACTTCATGCCGACAATGTCGCTCTTCGTCTTAATCGAATAGCCGCCGGTATCAAACGTGATCCCTTTGCCGACTAACCCGATGACATCATCCCATGTTTCTTTTCCCTGATATTTTAAGACGATCATTTTCGGCGGCTCTTCTGATCCTTGGTTGACCGCGAGGAGACCGCCCATCCCGAGCTCTTCCATTTCAGCCTTTTCGAGAATTTCACATTCAAATTCGTATTTTGCTGCCAATTCAGCGGCGTATGACGCGAGATCCGCCGCTGTCAGCATGTTCCCCGGCATGTTCACGAGGGTTCTCGCCGAATTCGTCGCATTTCCGTACACCTGCCCGACGTGCAAACTCGCCTGAATTTCTTTCAGGTCATGGTCTGTCAAAACATAGACGCTTTGCAGGCATTGATCAGGCACATTTGCTCTGTGCTTGTAATCCTGCACTTCATAGCATGACAGCATGCACGATTCAGCCAATGCATGCGCGGCGTCAGCGGCTGGGACCTCTTCAGATACGAAGCTGTCGAGCATGACGGTTAACTCCTGCTTTCGATCTTTGTGAATCTGCTGAACAGCTTCGGCAAAGCACTGCTTCGCATCCTCGAAGGTAAATTCCGCTTCACGGCCCAATCCGACGATATAGATGCGTTTGACTCCCTGAAGGGAAGGGGTAAATATTTTAGACACTTTCGTTTTTTTGGAAGATACATCCCCGTCTTTCAGCAGCTGAGAAAGCTGGCCGTCCAAAAGGCGGTCGATTTCTTCCGCCTTCCCGTACAGCCGGCTTTTTTTAAACAGTCCGATTAAAAGTGTTTCTTTTTTTTCGAAGTCTTTAAAGGCATAAAACATGCGTTCACAGCTCCTTATCAGCAAAGTGAGTAAAATTGAAACAACAATGTTATAATAGGAAAAACATTTTTCCCCGTTGGGGTTTCATATTATATATTTTAGCAAATAACTGCGTGCTTTTTTGAATTCATCTCTATTTTCTTTATAGAAAGGATGTTCTGCAAAATGGAAATCCTCACAAACTTTCCTTTACTGGCGAGCTTTGCCGCGATCTTTTTCGCTCAGTTTATCAAGGTTCCCATTTACTTTGTCGTCTCGAAAAAATGGGATTGGCGGCTCGTCACAAGCACTGGCGGAATGCCGAGCTCACACTCAGCAGCCGTTACGGCGCTTTCAACCGGCGTGGCTCTTGATCACGGGATGAATTCTTCTTTGTTCGCCGTTTCCGCAATATTCGCCGTTATTACGATGTTTGATGCAACCGGAGTGAGAAGACATGCCGGAGAACAAGCAACAGTGATCAACCGGCTTGTCCGCGATTTCAACCGCTTTGTCAACGAAGCGAAAGATTTCCCTAAAAGTCATCAGGAAGAAAAACAGAAGAAGCTGAAGGAACTGCTCGGCCATCAGCCGATTGAAGTGTTTTTCGGCGGTTTGACCGGCATTGCCCTGACGCTGCTTCTCGATTATTTATTGATGTAGAGCAAAAAAACGTTTAAGACGCACAGGTCTTAAACGTTTTTTCTTATTCTTTCGCCATTTTATATTTTTGTCTGAATACTTGCATCGATTTATTTTCATTCAGCTTCAAGAGATCCTCTTCGGTAATGGTGCCGTTTCCTTTTTTAATGACATACACATCAAGTGTTTTTTTGCCCCACTCTTTATAAACATCTTCAACCGTCTCATAGTACAAATCAAGCCGGTTCCCTTTGATGGCTGATCCGGTGTCCGCAACAACGCCATAGCCGTAGTCCGGTATGAACAATATCGTGCCGATCGGAAAGACCGACGGGTCGGCAGCAACGGTTGAATATAAATCTCTTTTAACTTTGACTCCCGAATATGTAATCCCGTAATCTGGATGATGAGGCTGTTTTCCCGTCGATTCCGCCCCTGCTGTATATCCGGTCGCGGTGACTTTTTGCTTCGGATACTTGGTCCAGTCAAAGGCATCTTCAAGCGATTTCGGTTTGTTTTTAATTTGTTCTGCGGCAGACAGAGACGTTTTTTCCGCTTTTTCTTTCGGAAGTGATTTAAAGGTGAGCATCAGCTGTTTCAAGGACAGATCGCGTTCTTTCGCCCAGCTGGATATGTCCTGTGCTTCCACGCCTGAAACGGCAAAGAAGGTCGTCATAAAAGCAAGGACAAACAAAACTGTCATCAAGAAACGCCGGAACATTGTCATCACTTTTCTCAAATCTTCCACTCCTCTCACCATCTAGTTGTTTCCAAGCGGAAACAGAAATATTCAGATGGCGGAAAAGTTTTGAGAAAAGTGAAAAAATTAAATCCAAAAAACCCTCTCCCTTGAAGAAGAAGGCTTAAAACATTTGATATCCCCTTTTTCGCAGCGCTTTAATCGTAACGCCCGACAACAGGGCCCCGGCCATTCCGCTGGCTAAAATGATGATATCGGCAGCAGCCAATGAAGCCACTCTGTCAAAAAGGCCGGAAAATGCCTCTCCCGGCGCCTCTACATAGCGAATAAGCTTTTCTTTATTCACAATGAAAAGGCATACAATTGGATAAATGACAGCCATGATCCATGACATCCTGAGCAGCATATTCAGCAGAAAACCGATACCGAAAAACAGGACGAAAAATAAGACAACTGAAATGATGACAACTGGTAAACTAATCAAAGCCTCCACCCCCAATTCACCTCTTTTAGTGTACATTGGGGAAGGAACTTGAGTCAATCATTGGAAAGCGGCGATCAGCGGTCTTTTCCCGTTCCCTTGCAGTTGCTGCACGTTTCCGAACCGCCAAGCAGAAGCTGAAAATAGCCTTTTCCCGAACAGAAAGTACAGGTTGATTCAAGGCGATGGGTTGACGT
This sequence comes from Bacillus paralicheniformis, assembly GCF_001042485.2. GTDB lineage: Bacteria > Bacillota > Bacilli > Bacillales > Bacillaceae > Bacillus > Bacillus paralicheniformis. The sequence continues at coordinate 311,609 of NZ_LBMN02000001.1, read as the reverse complement.
CGTCTTCATTAGATACACACCTTTTTTCTTAATTTTCTGATAATATATCATGAACATTGTCAATAATAAAGTCAGAAAATATAACAGATCATTTGATGTAAGCGCTTAAAAACTAAGCTTTCTTCCTTTTTCTTTCGTTTTTGAAGTTTTTAACCCCGAATAAAAAGCCCGCAGCTTCCGCTGCAGGCTTTGATTCTGATTAGAAAAATTTAAACTTTCCTTTTTTCAGAACAAGCCCCGGCCCGCCGATCAGGAACAGCGAGCGGTTGTCGATGATTTTTTTCATCATGGACGCCGTCGTTCCCGTCATCTTTCTCCCGAATGCGACGCCGATTGCATCATGTTCGCCGAGAGAAGCGACAGAGCCTTTATTATCGAATGAGAACGTTTCCGTTTCTTTGCCGTGAATCAGTGCGGCCAGATTGTTTGCGCACGTTTCGCCCTGCTGCATGGAAATCTGCGCAGTCGGCGGATAAGGCCTTTCGGTTTCTTCATTTATGATCAGCGAGCAGTCTCCGATAACAAATATATCATCATGGCCTTCAACACGCAGATCAGGTTTTACCTTCACACGGCCGCGCATGTTTTCAAAGCCTGATTCTTCTATGATCGGGTTGCCGCGGACACCTGCGGCCCATACGACAGTGCCTGCTTTGATTTCTTCGGTCTGATCGTCTTTTCCGCAAATGATTCCGTCAGGCGTGCATTCTTTCACAGCCGTGCCGATTTTGAATTCAACGCCCTTTCCTTCAAGGTAGTTGACCGCATAATCGACAAGCTCCGGATCAAAGCCCGGGAGAACGGACGGCGCGGCTTCCACGCATATTAAACGAACCTGCTGGCGGTCGATATCGTATTCGCAGCACAGCTCAGGAATGCGGTTGCCCAATTCGCCCAAAAATTCAATGCCGGTAAAACCCGCTCCTCCGACAACGATCGTCAGGCGTTCCGGGCGCTTCTCGGCTTCTGTATTATACGTTGCAAACTGATATTCAATGTGCTCGCGAAGCTGCCGGGACGAATTGATGTTTGAAATGGAGAAAGCATACTCTTTCAATCCAGAAATTCCGAAAGTTTCAGGGACGGCCCCCAGCGCCACGACAAGATAGTCGTAACTAAGCTCGCCGGTTTCAAGGACGACTTTCTTTCCTTCTTTATCGATTTTCTTTACCGTATCCTGAACGAAATTGACACGGGATGTATTGATGACATCTTTAATTTGGTAGCGGCATCTGTCATGATGAAGCGTACCTGCGCTCGCTTCGTGCATCCAGGTTGTCTCATAATGATAATTGTGCTTGTTGACAAGCGTAACATCCGCTTCATTGACGCCGATTTTTTTAACAAGTCTCGTCACGGTCATTAATCCACCATAACCTGCACCTAATACTACTACTTTTGGCTTATTCAACGGAATCACATCCACCTTTTCTGTATTTTACTGCTAAGCCGGATTAAAAATAGCCTTTGGGTTATCTTCTGCCGGCTTCAGGCTTTTTATGAAAAAAAGTTTGTGAAACCCTTCACTTTAGTTTGCCGAACAACGGAATGTTTTTCGGCTGTGCGTCGAAAAATATTCACGAATCTTTAACAAATTGTTCACAACTACATCATAGCCGCTCGCTTTTGCTTTTTCAAGGTTAAATATGCTCGGGCGGCAGACTTTAGATCAGACGGTAATATTTTCCGCGCCTAAAAAAACAGACGCGCTCGTATTTATTTTATGTGATATGATATCATTAAGAACAATTTTCATTTAGGGGGCATTATTTTCATGCGTGAAGACTCAAAAGTATATGACATTACAATTATCGGGGGCGGCCCTGTCGGCTTGTTTACCGCATTTTACGGCGGAATGCGGCAAGCGAGCGTCAAAATAATCGAAAGCCTGCCGCAGCTCGGCGGTCAGCTGTCCGCTTTGTATCCCGAAAAATACATATACGATGTAGCCGGGTTCCCTAAAATCCGCGCTCAGGAGCTGGTCGACAATTTAAAAGAGCAAATGGCGAAATTTGATCAGACCGTTTGTCTGGAACAAGCCGTCGAAAGCGTTGAAAAACAAGCAGACGGAATTTTCAAGCTCATCACCAACAAAGAAATCCACTATTCTAAAACGGTGATTATTACAGCCGGAAACGGAGCATTCCAGCCGAGAAAGCTCGAGCTTGAATCTGCGGCTCAATACGAGAATGCAAACCTTCATTACTTTATAGATGATCTGAATCAATTTGCGGGCAAACGCGTTGCGGTGTTGGGCGGCGGCGACTCCGCCGTCGACTGGGCGCTCATGCTGGAACCGATCGCAAAAGAGGTGTCAATTATTCATCGCCGCGATAAATTCCGCGCACATGAACACAGCGTCGAAAACCTGCACAATTCAAAAGTCAATGTGTTGACACCGTTTGTTCCGACCGAACTGATCGGCGCCGAGCGGATTGAACAGATCGTCATCGAGGAAGTGAAAGGCGAGAGAAAAGAAATCATCGATGTCGACGATGTGATCGTCAACTTCGGATTTGTTTCATCTCTCGGACCAATCAAAAACTGGGGGCTTGAAATCGAGAAAAATTCGATCGTCGTCAAGTCCACAATGGAAACGAACATCGAGGGATTCTATGCAGCCGGCGACATCTGCACATACGAAGGAAAAGTCAAGCTGATTGCCAGCGGATTTGGAGAAGCGCCGACCGCTGTCAACAATGCGAAAGCTTACATGGATCCTAAAGCGCGCGTGCAGCCGCTGCACTCTACAAGCATGTTTGAAAACAAATAAAAATGAAAAGGAGCCTGACACCGGCTCCTTTTCATTATATGATATTCAAATATGAGAAGATCGTTCCCAAAATCAGCACAATCGTTAAGATGCCGACCGCTCCCGCCGCAGTCAAGACAATCCGGTCCGTAATTTTCTGTGCTTTTGGAAGCGGTTTTTCGCAGCCGCATGCCTCACAGACTTTTGAATCGTAAGGCGTAAGCCCGCCGCAGTTTCTGCAGTTGATTTTTTCCATGGTTGAACCCCTTTTCTTTACTGGGCTTGGACTTTAAATAAACCTGTCCAGTATAGAATAACAAATTGACGAATAGAATGTCTTAAGATTCACAAAATATTCTTAAATGAACTCCAAAAAACCCTTGTTAGGAAGTGACGATATGTCTTACTACAACAATCGCAATCAAGAGCCTTTGCCAAAGGAAGATATCAGTACGTGGGAATGTACGGCTGAGGACTGCAACGGATGGATGAGAAAAAATTTCACGAGCAGCGATCGCCCTCTATGCCCTCTGTGCAACAAGGAAATGGTAAGCGGAAGCCGCTATATCACCTCAATCACCAACAACACGAGCAATCTCAACCGAATCTTTAACCAGAAATAAACACGATTGTTCCGGAAGCCCCGTTGCAAAAACCTTGCTCAGCACTTGAGCGGGGTGGCTGCATTGCTTCCTTCCGGCATTTCCCGAGCGAAGCGGAAAACAGATTATGTTAAATCTTTTACCAAAAGAATCTCATCCCGAATCGGAATGCCGTTATCAGCGGCAAAGGGAATTTCAGGCTTTACTTTTCTTGCTTCTTCAACTGCGTTTACATACAGCTCGGCCATTGTATAGCCTCTCTTTTGATAAAACATAAACGCCCGCATATTATCGTTCGTCGTGATCAGTTTAATCGATTGACACTGTTTTCGCTTTGCAGCACGTTCCACTTCGTTTAAAAGGAGTGAGCCGATCCCTTTGTTTTCGGCAATACTGTCCAAGGAGACGACTTCACATTCGTTTCCGGCGATGAAGTACGTAATCAGGCCTTTTATATCGCCTTTTTCATCTGTCACAGCGAATCCTTCCAATTCATCGCAGCGGAATGTTCCGTGTGAATTGACCATGTCCGGACTTCCCCAATGCTTATGAAAAAACGCGGTAACGTCCGCTTTTGACAAGCCGAGCGTTGATACGAGTTTCATTTCTTTCCCCCCAGATCATAATAAAACGCCTTTTCGTCACGATGATGCATCGCAATGAAAGGCGTTTTTCTCATTCCATATCGTTGACCTGATGCCAATATGTCAGCACTCTTCAGGCTTCCCTGCATTCACTGCGGTTCTGAATGATGATCCGCAGCCGCATGAAGCGATGGCATTTGGATTATCGATGGTGAAGCCTCCGCCCATCATCGATTGTTTAAAATCAATGACCGTACCGTTCATAATATCCAGGCTTTCTTGATCTACAAGCACTGTGATTCCATGCTGGACGAATTCATTGTCGTCTTCGTTTTTTTCGTGTTCAAAACCCATGCCGTATGACAGACCGCTGCATCCGCCGCCTTTTACTCCGATTCTCAAGAATGCGTTCTCCTCTTCATGCTCTTTCATCATATCCTTGATATGAAGAGCAGCCGCTTCCGTGACCGTAACTGTTTTTTCGCTCATAACATCACACCTCCTAAAAGCTCATGTGTACTTTATTATAAAGTCGCACGTCCGATTTCTCAAACGGACCGACTCATGATATAAAAAACTCGCCTTCACATACCGTTTCAGCGGGTCCTGTCATCATGACACGACCGTCATTTTTCCAATTAATGATCAGATCGCCGCCGGCGAGATGGACGATAATGTCCGTGTCTCGTTTGGAATAGCCGTTGAGTATCGAACTCACTGCGGCTGCGCAGGCGCCCGTTCCGCATGCCTGGGTAATTCCTGAACCCCTTTCCCATACACGGAAATGGAGTTCTTTGTCGTTTTCGACTTCAACAAATTCTACGTTAACCCCTTCCGGAAACCTTTCATCTTTTTCAATGAGCGGTCCCATCGACGTAAGCGGCGCTTTTTCAATATCGTCTAAATAAAAGACGATGTGGGGATTGCCCATGGATACAGCGGTACCTTTCATTTCCCGGCCGCCGAATATCATCTTTTCATTGATCGTCTCCGACCCCTGTTCACCGCGCATTGGCATATCTGATTTGAGAAGACGCGGTTCACCCATATCGACTGTAGCCGATACAACTTTTCCTTCCTTCACTTCAATCTCAGCCTTTACCAAGCCTGAAAGAGTTTCAATTAAAAAGGATGTTTCCTTCACCAGTTTATGTTCATACGCGTATTTTGCAACGCAGCGCAAACCGTTTCCGCAGTTTTTGCCTTCAGATCCGTCGCTGTTGAAAATCCTCATTTTAACCGGCGCTTGATCTGAAGGACAGATGAGTATCATTCCGTCTGAACCGATTCCGGTGTAAACGGAAGACACTTTGACGGCCAAATCTGACAACAGCTCCTCAGGGAGATGTTCTTCAAAGTGATTGACGTATATATAGCTGTTTCCTAAGCCGTGCATTTTAGTAAAACGAAAAGAATTCATAGCCGCCTCCACATTTTTTTACTTTCTTCTAGTATAAAAGCTGAAAGGGATGGATACAATATGGCTATCCCCCGTTTTTCATACATAAAAGCTCCCTGCGTTCATATGCAGGGAGCTTTTATCATGTTATCCGATAAACATACCGGCGATCGCCGCGCTTGTAAGGTTGGCCAATGTTCCGGCAGCAACGGCTTTCAAGCCGAGACGGGCGATATCGGAACGGCGGTTCGGCGCCATTCCTCCCAATCCTCCGAGCAAAATCGCCACAGAAGACAGGTTTGCGAAACCGCACAGCGCAAAGCTGATAATCGAAGCGGTTTTGACGGAAAGCTGATCAAACATCGGAGCAAAATTGGAATAAGCGACAAATTCATTCAGCACGAGCTTTTGACCGATAAAGCTTCCGGCCTGAACTGCTTCATCCCAAGGGACGCCGATGACAAAGGCGAGAGGTGCAAATACATAGCCGAGAATGAATTCAAGCGAAAGGTCTTTAAAACCGAACCATCCACCGATTCCTCCAAGAATTCCGTTTAAAACGGCAATCAAAGCAACAAATGCAAGCAGCATCGCGCCGACATTCAAAGCAAGAGAAAGACCTGTTGATGCCCCTTTTGCAGCGGCATCGATGACATTTGCTGCGTCTTCATCTTCAGCCATTTGAATATCTTTTTCTTCAATTTTCGATTTTTCAGTTTCGGGAATAAGCATTTTTGCCATAATCAAGCCCGCAGGTGCAGCCATAAAGCTCGCTGCAAGCAAATATTCGAGAGGAACCCCAAGAAGGGCGTAACCGAACAAAACAGAACCGGCCACTGATGCGAGTCCGCCTGTCATAACGGCAAACAGCTCCGACTTTGTTAAGTTTGCAATAAACGGCTTAATCACAAGCGGCGCCTCAGTTTGTCCGACAAAGATATTGGCAGCTGCAGAAAGAGATTCCGTTTTGCTTGTTCCGAGCAGTTTTGCCAATCCGCCGCCGATAAAGCGGATGATGACTTGCATGATCCGTAAGTGGTAAAGAACCGCAATCAGCGATGAAAAGAAGATGATAACAGGAAGAACGCTTAAAGCGAAGGCAGCGCTGTCGCCTACTTGCAAGAGAGGCCCGAAGAGAAAGCTGATTCCTTCATTCGCATAATTGACGAGATGCTGAACGGCTTTCGTAAACGAAAGAAACACTTCCCGCCCCATTTCCCATTTGAGAACGATGAATCCGAACAGGAGCTGCATCGCCAAACCGATTAAAATCGTTCTTATGTTAATTTTACTCTTGTGCTCAGAAAGCAGAAAAGCAATCGCGAAAATCGCCAGAATACCAAGAAGTCCCCATAAAATGTTCATGACCACACCTCTTATTATTTTTTAAACTTTTATTAAGATAACAATTAATGATTGGCCTGTCCACAAAAATTTTTAAGAATTTTTTCTCTTTTTATGTAAACCCTTTCAAACAAAGGCTTTGCATGAAAAAACGAGATCACCAAGATGACCCCGTTTTTAAATAAGTTCATTTTCATCAATGAACTTGTATATATTTTCGACCAATTCAGCCGGATTATTCGCTGTCACCATTTCTCCGTTTACAAGAGCATACATGGTCTGCATGCATTGTCCGCAGTAACTCAGGCAGCCGTATTCGACGACGTCCAGATTCGGATCTTTCTCCAATATTTCTTTTGCTTCCTGAGAACCTTGGGCAAGATTGCTGACGCAAAACTCAACGATTGGAAACACTTTATTTCACCTCACATCGCTTTTTTATCGTACCCTATTTACGTTTCAATAGTCAAAGTTTTAGGCTGAGGAATAAAGCTTTTGTAACATATTAATACCTTAAAGGGTTTTACTAATTATCGATTCAAGGCGGATATGTAGGTTATTTTCCCGAGAAATATTGTGATTTTACATCAAATTAGATATAATTCTAGAGGGTATTTACATAGTTTTTTAATTTTGCAATGAAAAAGGTTAGTTTCTTAATCTGAGGGGAAAAGGGGAATTACCAATGAGAAATTTAGTCTTGCTCGGCGGCGGGTACGGAAATATGCGGATCATTCATCGTTTACTGCCTAACCAGCTGCCAGATGATGTGATGATCACTTTAATCGACAGAAACCCTTACCATTGTTTGAAAACGGAGTACTACGCACTGGCTGCGGGGACGATTTCCGATCATCATATCAGAGTGTCCTTCCCGGATCACCCGAAGTTAAAGATTGAATACGGGACGATTTCGTCTGTTGATTTGGAAGGAAAAAAAGTTTTGTTTCATGACAGGGAGCCGATATCTTATGATGACACCGTCATCGGGCTGGGCTGTGAAGATAAATATCACAACGTTCCCGGCGCGCCTGAACATACCTACAGCATTCAGACAATTGATCAATCACGCAGCACTTATCAGGCGCTCAACAACTTAAATGCGGAAGCCACCGTTGCGATCGTCGGGGCAGGACTGAGCGGCGTTGAGCTTGCGAGCGAGCTGAGGGAAAGCCGAAAAGATTTGAACATCGTCCTTTTTGACCGGGGAGAATTAATTTTGTCGAGCTTCCCGAAGCGTTTGAGCAAATATGTTCAAAGCTGGTTTGAAGAGCACGGCGTCAAGATTATTAATTGCGCCAACATCACAAAGGTGGAAGAAGGCATCGTCTACAATCATGACGATCCGATACAAGCTGACGCCATCGTCTGGACAGCGGGGATACAGCCGAACCAAATCGTTCGGGATCTCGATGTGGAAAAAGATCCGCAAGGGCGCGTCGTCCTGACGCCGCACCATAACCTGCCGGGAGACGAACACGTGTATGTTGTCGGCGACTGCGCAAGCCTGCCTCACGCGCCGAGCGCACAGCTGGCCGAAGCTCAGGCGGAACAAATCGTCCAAGTGCTTGAACTGCGCTGGAAAGGCGAACCTCTTCCTGAAGCGATGCCGAAATTCAAGCTGAAAGGCGTGCTCGGTTCACTCGGCAAAAAAGCCGGCTTCGGTTTAGTTGCCGAACGGCCGTTGATCGGCAGAGTGCCTCGCCTGCTGAAATCCGGCTTGCTTTGGATGTATAAGCATCATAACGGATAAGATTACTCGAAACTTTAGCGTTTTTTAATTAGGGCGCTCTCTCGCCTTCAATGAGAGTACGCCCTTATTTTTGCGTTTTTTTATTTCCGCCAAAAAGTTGAACAGTCCGCCTTATCCGCAAGATTAAACTCGATCATTTTTTTAAGTAATGAGAAATCAAGCGGACGATCCCACGGGAAACGGACAAGCTGCTTCGTATGATCATAGCCGGCCTGCACGATTTCTTCAGAAAAACGATCAATTCCCGCGCTTTCAGGGGCAACAGCCAGGTGATGTTTCGCTGTGCTGAAACCGATAATAAAAGTGCCGTGATCGGTAAACATAGGCTGATTCCAGGCGATTTTCGGCGTTAAATTTGGAAATGTCTCCGCTGTCCAATTCAACACTTCCTCCATCCGGGCTCGATGTTCCGGGTGATCAATTCCTTCTAAATATTCTGCAAAAGCTTCCATGTTGCTCCCTTCTAAAATTAAAATGATGCTAGAACTTTGTTTCGCAAATGAACCCTTTGTAATAAGTCTATCCTTGGAACAGCTTCATTCGAATTCCCCCAGATAAGATTCTACTCAAAAAAGCCCCCTTGTCATCGGCGAGCTTTCTTGAATTGAGCGTCATACCTATTATAGCGTTTCCATGCCTGTCCGCTTTTTATAAAGCTATTAAAAACTCCATCATCGTTTCATAAGCAATTTGCGAGGACTGCCGGTTGTATTTTACGGAATACGGGTCGCTAAATCCATGCTCACCCTTCAGCTTCACCGTTTTGACATTCTTTGATTCCAATTGGGATATACACGCGGCAACGTCAAAGGACTGCTCTTTTTCCGGGAAAAAAAGCAGTGCCGGACATGAAGGCGATATGTTCAGATAGTCTCTTATCCGGGAGCCGTAGTATCCGGCGATCCCATTGACACGCTCATCTTCGCTGCAAAGCCAGGCAGCGGTTGCTCCGACGCTGAACCCGAGTAAGATGATCTTGCGATATTGACGATCCAGCTTGGATATGATTGTATTTATTTTGCGCAAAACACCGGGGAAACCGACGTTTTCCATAAAAAAAAGATAAGCCGCTTTTTCTTCAGCGTATTCAAACGGTTGATCCCGATTTAACAAATTGGGGCAAATAACATCAAAGCCCTGCTCAGCTATCAATTGGCAAACATCGTGCATGTGCCGGTTAATCCCGTATATTTCGTGCAGCACGATAACCGCTGTATCGGATTTATTTTGAATATGTATCATGTTCTGACTCCTTGTCTCTCATTGCTGCATAAAAAAAGGGCGCCGCCTTCGGCGCCAGTTTAACAGCTTGTACGGCAACAAATCAGGTTATGCAGTCTTTTGCAAAGCTGCAGGCGCTTTACCATCAAAGCTGTCGAGAAAAATCGCTCTGCCCGCCATCAGCTGGGCCGGCTTATCGTCAAGAAAAATGGCGCGACCGGCAAACTCGGCATTTCCCTTCGGCTGAGACGAAAAACTTAAAACGACAAGGCTGGCAAAGACGGCAGTCAACGCAACGGCAATCATCTTTTTCACTTTAGCTCCTCCGTTCTTTTAAGAATTTGGTCTCTTGCATGATGAGATTCTTCAAAATATTCGGCAGCTTTGTCTGCATCTCCGTTTTCTTTATAGTAAAGTGCGATATCAAATGTTAATTCCGCTACATCCGTCCAGAGATTGATCGTTTTAAGATATTCTAAAGCATGTTCAACCGTAAGTGGATCCTGTTCATCATACAGAGCATGAATAAGTTTAAATTTCGACAAATATTCCCTTTCTCCTGCTTTTTCCGCTCGGAAAAATCCTTTTTCATACAATTTGCGGGCTTCTTTGACAACATTTGATTTGTATAGCACATGTGTCAGTTCAAACATGGAGTGGATGCCGTAAACCGATTCTTCATGCTCTTTGATAAGCAGCGCTTCTTTGAAATGATGTTCGGCCAAGGTGAGGAGATTGCGATTGACATAGCTCAATCCTAAGTTGTGGTGAGCCATGCCGAGGAGAACGTGGTGCTTGATCAGTGCCGCGTCTTTTAGGGCTTGCTTGTAATGCTGTTCGGCTTCATCAAAACGAAATAAATCGAGTTTATTTGCTCCGATCAGCATATCGTTGCTGATCGCTTTTTGAATATAGTCATCATGTGTTTTGAAGGTTTTTAGAGCTGTTTTTGCATGGTTTAAGGAGAGGAAATTCTGTTTGATTTGATAGTAGGCGATAGCCAGTTTGTAATGGAATTCGGCGATTTCGATTTGATCGGGGATTGTTCTGAGCTTTTCTTCGGCTAGTTTATAATAATTGATGGCATTTGTATAATCCTTTTTATGAAATTCGTACATGCCTGCGAAAAAGAAATAATAATATTCGATCATGTCATCTGTGCTTTGCATATCTGCTTTTTGCTCCTGAATATCTTCGAACAATTTGGTGGAAGCAGCAAACTCTTCTGTCAGCAGTTTGTGCCGATAGTCTAAAAGATTAAAATAAAGAAGCAGATCTTGATTTTCTTCCATATTCGGCAGCCGGTGCTCAATGTCGTATTTAATCGAGACCGCTTGTGCCACTTCATGGCGCTTGATCATGACATACCATTGATTAAGCATTCCCGCGACTTCCTCATAAGCAATTTTTGTCTTCAATCGTTTATCCTTCCTTTCCTCCCATGTCTCTTCCTTTTTATGGGTTGTTTTTCATTTTACAGAATCGCTTATTTTTTGACAATCACTTTTCTAAATATTGGCTTAATTTCCTAAAATAACTCAAAATTCTGACATCAATCGTAACCATTTTCTGTATTGTTGCAAATCTCTCAGAAAGTATTTTCGTTTGACATTGTTTTTGATGACATTTTATAATTATATATGTAAATATCAACATGTTCGATTTTACAATAAACAAATAAGGAGCGGTTCATATGAATCAAGATGTCAAAGAGTTTGTCGGAAGCCATATGATCTATACGTATGAAAACGGATGGGAATATGAAATCTACATTAAAAATGACCATACCATTGATTACCGCATTCACAGCGGAATGGTCGGGGGACGCTGGGTTCGCGATCAAAAAGCCGATATCGTCAAGCTGACTGAAGGCGTCTATAAAGTATCATGGACAGAACCGACAGGGACTGACGTTTCCTTGAATTTCATGCCCAATGAAAAGCGGATGCACGGCATCATCTTCTTCCCTAAATGGGTTCATGAACGCCCTGATATCACAGTCTGCTATCAAAATGACCACATCGACTTAATGGAAGAATCGCGCGAAAAATATGAGACGTATCCAAAATATGTCGTACCGGAATTCGCCGATATCACATTCATTGAAAATGCCGGAATCGATAATGAAGATCTGATTTCAAAAGCCCCTTATCCCGGAATGACGGATGACATCAGAGCCGGAAAACGAGTATAAATGGGAAAAGGGCTTTTCATTAATGATATAATGACTGGACTTTTGTTAAGTCATGCAGCAAGGCTTTAATATCATCTTGCGATAAAGGGACAAGCATTTGATCGTAGAGGGTGATGATCTGTCCTCCCTCGTCATGCTCATGCTGCCTTAAATACTGCTGCAAAGCCCTGAGCTGGTTTTCTTTCAAGCTGGTCTGCGTTTGAAACTGCTTGATTTTCTTTAACGAAAAAACATTCATTTCGTCATCAAAATCGCCTGACATGATTTGACCTTCAATGCTGGACATGCTGGCTATCCCTCCTTATTGACGATTCGGCTGGTAGTTAGTCTGTCCGCTTTAAGAAAAGTACAATCATAAAAAATAAAACAGCAAGGGACATATCTGTCCCTTGCTGTTTATCATGCAGGCTTATAACCTTGCTTTTCCATTTCTTTATACACGTCTTTCAGCTTCGGATTTCCTTCGCCGACCACTTGATCACCGACCATGACGAGCGGATAAAAATATTCGTCGTTCAGGATTTTTTCGGAGATTTCCTGTTTTTCAGGATCGTTTTCCGGCGGCTGATGGATATCAATGTACGTGATCGAGAAAGGCTGATCGGGATATTTTCTTTTCAGGGCGGCTTCGAGCCACTCATACGTTTCTTTTGATGACGGAAGGTTGACACAGCTTGGACAAAGAACGTCGGCACCGTAAACAAAAAGCTCGGCTTGTTTTTTCATCAGCGGCAGCTCCTTTCTCTTTGTCTTTTATTTTATTCTATTTTGTCCTTTCGCTCCATATTGAAATGAAAATCGCTTTTTGTCTTTGCCGGCAAATATGATATAATATGTGGGAAAACGATTGAAACCAAACAATAGCTTTTTATTGTTCGACTGAATATAATGGTTGTATGATTTGAAAGGAGCGATACGAATGACGACAGAGGTCGAAATGAAAGAACAAGTACAGGAAGTGCTGGACAAACTTCGTCCATTTCTACTCCGCGACGGCGGTGACTGTGAACTCGTCGATGTTGAAGACGGCATCGTCAAGCTTCGCCTGCTCGGCGCATGCGGAAGCTGCCCAAGTTCTACGATCACCCTTAAAGCTGGAATTGAGCGCGCCCTTTTAGAAGAAGTTCCGGGCGTCATTGAAGTTGAACAAGTATTTTAATTTGAGGCGGCTGCCGTTCATTACGGTCAGCCGCCGATTGTTGACAAAATCCCAAAACGACTTTTAGTTTTGGGATTTTGTCATCCTTTCAGCGTGATTGAAAACCCTTGCAGTCTAGGAAGGCCGAGCATCGGAGCAGACTTTCACAGGAGGTGATGACGGCGGCGTTCAGGCAGGACGCCTGGGCGGTTAGCCGCCGATCCTTCCTCTATTCGTGAGCACCGACGCGCAGGCCTGACAACGAATGCGAGGGTTTGTCGACACGCTGAGGCTGCCGTTCATTACGGCAGCCTTTTCTTTTTTTATAGATAATCTTCAAACCAGCCGGCAATATACTCAAGCCGTCTGATCCGCTGCTTCGGATGCCCGCTTCTTGATAAATCGTGCGACGCATTCGGGAATCTGACGAATTTCACTTCTTTCCCCATTTTTTTCAATGCCGTAAACAGCTGCTCCGCCTGTTCAATCGGGCACCTGTCGTCCCGTTCGCCATGGAGGATGAGAAGAGGAGTCTCCACCTTGTCCGCATATTTGAGCGGCGAATGCTCCCACAGTTTGCCGGGATTTTCAAAAAGGTCCGCTCCGATCTGCCAGTCTGTGAAAAAATAGCCGATGTCGCTTACCCCGTAAAAACTGATCCAATTGGAAATGGACCTCTGCGTCACCGCGGCCTTAAAGCGATTCGTGTGGCCGACAGCCCAGTTTGTCATAAAGCCGCCGTAGCTTCCTCCTGTGATTCCGAGCCTTTCTTGATCGATGAAATCATATTGTCCCAGCGCGTGGTCAACAGCTGCCATTACATCTTTAAAATCTCCCCCGCCGTAGTCGCCTCTCACCCGGTTGACAAAATCCTGTCCGTAGCCGTGGCTTCCCCGCGGATTGACATATACAACGGCGCTTCCCTTTGCGGCCAGCACTTGAAATTCGTGAAAATAAGCATTCGCATACATGGCGTGAGGACCGCCGTGCACTTCCAGAATGAGCGGATACGTGTTTCCTTTTTCATATTGAGCAGGCTTTATCAGCCAACCGTGAATTGTCAAACCGTCCGCTGTCTGAAATTGAAGCTCCTCCGGTTCCGATATGATATGCTCTTCCGTAAACGCTTGGTTGGCATCTGTTAATCGCTCCGCTGTTTCTTCACCCAATGGGAGATGGTAAAGTTCGCTCGGCCGGACAGGCAGGGCTATCGATGCCGCAAAACTTTTTTCATCCGGATGCAGGCTGAATCCGTTCAGATGCTCTTTTTCCAACCGGACCGGATAAGCAAGACCTTCGATTGATATGTAGTAAATGCCTGTCGAACCTTGGTCAGATCCAATGACATAAAAGCCGTTTCCGTCTTTGGTCCAGACCGGTTTCGGAAGAACGCCTCCGACAAGGCTGTCCCCTGCTACTGCATCGCTGAGATGGACATCAAGCATTTCCGTCAGACACGTTAGTTTTCCTGTTTCGATATTATACAGCCATGCTTTATCAAGCGTGGCGTTTTGAAATTCCTTTTCGTTTCCGATGAATGCAAGGTGTTTGCCGTCAGGAGAAAACGATAGTGAAGAAAAAACGCCGTTTTGACCTGTCAGGCGCTTCAAATCACCTGTCGAAAGGTTCATCAAATAGACATCGTTCACACGCATATCCGTCTGATTGGCACAAAATGCAATCCTGCCTCCGCACGGTGAAAATGCGTAGCTGAAATGGTCGCGTTCTAGATCGGTCAGCTGTTTTATCTCCCCGGTTTCCACTTGAACGAGGACAAGCTGCGTATACTTTCCCCTTTTAAACCCTTGGCCGTCTAATTTATAAGACAAAGAATCGACTTCCAGCGGTTCGTGATCTTCAATCTCCGTTTTTTTCTCATCGTCGACGCTTTCCTCTTTCGTCAGCCTCACTGAACAAAGCAATGACTTGCCGTCAGGCGACCATTCAGGCTGTGATACATCATAAGGAATATCGGTCACTTTTCTCGCTTCTCCTCCGGCGGCGCTTATCACGTAAAGTTGTGTGGTTTCCTCGCGATTAGACGTAAATGCAAGGGATTTGCCGTCGGGCGACCAGCGCGGATGCTGGTTTCTTCCTTTTCCAAACGTCCATTGTACTGACGCTTGTTGTTTGCGGTCGTAGACCATGATATGCGAATCATAAGAGTCCTGTTTTTCGTTTACTTTTGTTTGTACGTAGGCGATTTTTGCACCGTCAGGCGAGTACTGCGGGTCGGTAATGGATACAAGCTTGATGAGGTCTTTTTCGGTTATCAGCTGCTTCATGTTCGTTTCTCCTCCTCTATATGTTTGTCATACTATTTCGACTTTCTAAATAAAAATCCTTGTTTTGAAGGCAAACAAAAAAAGAGCCGAAAAAGCTCTTTTTTCGTTAAACACTGTTTACTGATTTTCTTTCAACGATAATGCCTGTATCCGGGACATGAAGGCAGTCCACTTCACAATGCGGAAACTTAGAAGCAAGCTGATCTCTCAGCGCGTCTCCCTTTCCTTTTTCAATAAAGGAAAGGATCGTCGGTCCTGCTCCGCTTAAAGCGGTCCCAAACGCGCCGTTTTTGCCTGCTTCATGCTCCACTTTAGAAAGCTCAGGGACGAGCGCCCTTCGGTAAGGCTGATGAAAGAGGTCTTTTTGCATCATGCGGCCGACAAGCTTCCAATCTTTCGCCATCAGTCCGGCGACGAGCATATTGCTGACCGCGCTTGCTTCCACCGCTTTCGGATAAGAGAGGCTTTCGGGAAGAACATCCCGCGCATCTTTTGTCAGCACTTCATAAAAAGGAATGACGACAACGACATCCAAATCGATGTCTTTCATCGAAACCATCTCTGTTTCATCTTCTTCATGAAGTCCGATGACAAGCCCGCCGAAAAGCGATGCTCCGGCATTGTCAGGATGGCCTTCTTCAAGGCTTGCAAAATGGAGTTTCTCGCGGTCAGAGAGCTTTAAATCGGCAAGTTCGTTCGCCAGCTCAATCGCAGCGGCAATTGCGGCTGCGCTGCTGCCGAGACCGCGCGCCAGCGGAATATCGCTCCACACTTTGACGAGGCTTGGCGGAAGGTCTTTTCCGAAGTGAGCGGCGGTCCGTTTGGCCACCTGGTAAATTAAATTATCCGTCCCTTCAGGAATTCCCGCTACGACTTCTGTTTCAGCCTCAAAACGCCACTCATCATGAGGAAAAACAGACAGTCTCAAATAACGGGACAGCGCCATGCCGACTGAATCAAAGCCCGGGCCCAGATTGGCCGTGCTTCCGGGAACCGTAACGGAAAACAGCATGTCAGCCTCAGTCATACACGAGCGGCTCCTTTTAAGTGTTCGAGAATGGCTTCTTCATCTGTCGGCAGTGTGACAGGTTTGATCTGCGACACATCAACGGCTGTGTTCGGATCTTTCAAGCCGTTTCCGGTTAAGACAGCGACAACTTTCGCCCCCGGCTGAATCTCTTTCGTTTCCAGCTGTTTCAGTACGCCGGCAATAGATGCGCACGATCCCGGTTCTGCAAATACGCCTTCTTCTCTTGCCAGGAGCTGATAAGCGTGCAGGATCTCTTCGTCTGACACTTCATCGATTTTTCCGTTCGATTCTTTTGCAGCATTGACCGCTTTGTCCCAGCTTGCCGGATTTCCGATTCTGATCGCTGTCGCAATGGTTTCCGGCTTTTCAATTACTCTGTTTTTGACAATCGGGGCCGCGCCTTCCGCCTGAAAACCCCTCATGACCGGCAGGCCTGTGCCGTTTTTCTCATGATATTCTTTAAAGCCTTTCCAGTAAGCCGTAATATTTCCGGCATTCCCGACAGGAATTGCAAGGATGTCAGGCGCTTCGCCCAGCTGTTCACAGATTTCAAAGGAAGCGGTTTTCTGTCCTTCAATCCGGTAAGGATTCACAGAGTTGACGAGTGCAATCGGCTCTTTCTCGCAAATGCTGCGCACCATTTTCAGGGCATCGTCGAAGTTTCCGTCGATCGCAATGATTTTAGCGCCGTACATGACGGCTTGGGCCAACTTTCCGAAGGCGATTTTGCCGTCTGGAATAATGACGATGCACTTCATGTTGGCGCGAGCCGCATAAGCCGCAGCAGCAGCTGACGTATTGCCGGTCGAAGCGCACATGATCGTGTCATTGCCTTCTTCTTTCGCCTTGGCGACCGCCATGACCATCCCGCGGTCTTTAAAGGAGCCTGTAGGATTGACACCCTCTGTTTTGACATAAAGCTCGATTCCGAGCTTTTTCGAAAGATTTTGCAGATAAATGAGTGGGGTATTTCCTTCGTTCAGCGTCAATTCCGGTGTTTTGTCCGTTACTGGCAAATATTCTTTATATTGATGGATGAGTCCTTTCCACATTAGCTCCAACCGTTCCCTTCTACTCGATAAGTGCTTTTCACCTGATCAACAACCTCAAGATCATTCAGCTTTTGCAAGATATCCGTAAAATCCTCTTCTGACGTATGATGTGTCACAATGACAATCTCAGCCAGGTCATCATGGCCTTTAATCGGAAGCTGCAGAATTTTTTCAAAACTGACGCCTCTTTCCGAAAAAATCGATGTGATTTTTGAAAACGAACCGACCTGATCTTTAACATGAATTCTTAAAAACTGCTGGGCGAAGATTTCAGAAGGTGCCTTGATCTTCTTTTCAAATTGCGGATCGACAAAGCTGCTGCCGTTCACGCCGAGACGCATGTTTTTCATGACGGAAACCAAATCTGATACGACGGCGGTCGCAGTCGGCATGCTTCCTGCGCCAGGCCCGTAAAACATCGTTTCCCCGACGGCCTCGCCATACACGTAAACCGCATTGAATTCATTATGGACGGAAGACAGCGGATGATGCTCCGGCAACAATGTCGGCTGGACGCTCACTTCGACTTTTTGTCCGTCGCGCTGGGCGATGCCGATCAGCTTCATCGTATAGCCGAGCCGTTTGCTGAAATTGATGTCTTCATCAGACACTTGGGAAATGCCCTTCACTTTGACATCGTCAAGATCGACATTCATTGAGAAACCGAGCCTGGCCAAAATCGCCATCTTTCTCGCCGCATCAAGACCTTCAACATCAGCTGTCGGGTCCGCTTCGGCGAAGCCGAGCTCCTGCGCTTCTTTCAGCACATCAGCATAAGGCGCGTTTTCTTTATTCATCTTCGTTAAAATGAAGTTGGTCGTTCCATTGACGATTCCCATCATTTTCGTAATCCGGTCTGAAGCCAGCCCGTCTTCCAGGCTTCGCAAAATCGGAATTCCGCCGGCGACGCTCGCTTCAAAATAAAGGTCGCAGCCGTTTTCTTTCGCGGCAGCCGTCAGTTCCGATCCATAGAGGGCGATCAAATCTTTATTCGCTGTCACGACATGTTTTTTCGCCTGAAGCGCGTCAAGCAAATAGCGTCTTGTCTCCTCGATTCCCCCGATGACCTCAATGATGACATCCACTTCCGGATCTTGAATGACATCATAAGCTTCCGTCGTCAGAACATCTTTGGAAAGGTCGACATCCCTCTTCTTATCTTTATCTTTTACAAGAACTTTTTGAATCGTAACAGGGCATCCGACTTGGTGTGTCAGCTTATCCTGGTGATCCTGAATAATCTTCACCACACCGCTCCCGACTGTTCCTAATCCTAGCAGCCCCACTCGTATCGCCTTCAATGAAATTCCACCTTTCTCTCTCTTATCGTCCTCTCTCTAAGGACATTTGTAAACACAACGCAGACATTTAAGTTACAAACATTATAATGGGGGATTCTTTTTTTGACAAGATGACATTTGCTGAAAAACAAATCATGAAAACGCTTTATACATTGATATAATAAGATTCTATATATTCAGAAATATTTTTGTGAGAAAATCTTCCGACCCGTCAGGCCGGCCGGAAGAAACATCAAATCTCGGTCTTTGCCGGCTTCCCTCCCAGGACAAGCGCAATATTTTCCGCACAAAGCCTCATCATGGCTTCTCTCGTTTCGACAGTGGCGCTGCCGATGTGTGGCAGCGCGGTCACTTGCGGCAGATTGGCGAGCGGGTGATCCTGCTGCACGGGTTCTTCCGCAAAGACGTCGAGTCCTGCGCCGGCAATATCTTTTTCGATCAGGGCTTCATATAAATCGTCTTCATTCACAACCTGTCCTCTTGAGACGTTGATAAAAATAGCGGAGCGCTTCATCCTTTTGAATGCGCTGCGGTTAAACAGATGCTTCGTTTCCTCAGTCAGAGGCGTCAGGCATACCACAAAATCCGCCTGTTCGAGCAGTTCGCCAAAGGATAGATAAGTTGCCCCCAGTTCGGCTTCCGCCTCGGGATTGCGGGTACGGTTATGATATAAAATCTCCATGCCAAAGCCTTTCGCCCGCCGGGCGACGGCTTGTCCAATGCTCCCCATCCCGACGATGCCAATCGTTTTATGATGGATATCCGCTCCGGCCAAAAGCAGCGGCCCCCAGCCCGTCCAGTTACCTTGTCTAATCCAGTCGCTTGCCTCGACGATTCTGCGCGCGGATGCCATCAGCAGAGCAAACGTCAAATCTGCCGTTGACTCTGTCAGCACGCCGGGCGTGTTGCAGCAGATGACGCCATGCTTTTTCGCAGCCTCCACATCGAGGTTGTCATAGCCCACCGCCAAATTGGCCACCACTTTTAAATGCGGCGCACCTTTTAAAAGCTCCTCATCAACTGTGTCGGAAAGCATCGTCAACAGTCCGTGCGCCTTTTTTGCTTTTTCCGCCAGAACGGCGCGCGGGCACGGTTCTTCTTCCTTTTCCCACATCTCAATACGGGCTTCTTCTTTTAACGCAGAAAGCTGTTCTTCCGGTAATTTTCTCGTTACATATACAAACGGTTTGTCCATGCTGCCTCGTTCCTTTCTAAGAGTAGCTCCCAATCTAAGCATATCGAAAAAATCCGGAAATGTTAACATGAAGAAAAGAACACCGCGGCGTCTATGGTGTCCTTTTCAGCCAATTGATAGGCGGCATGCTCATAAATCCTGCGGCTCTCATGCCTGCCATTTCTTGAAAGCCATTTAGAAATTGCTCATAAGCCGGCGCTTGAGACAATAAATGGTCGAGTCTGCTTTCAAAATAATGGTGCTCTGATTCAGGAGAAATATAATACCCTTCAACCGTCTCAAAATAGTGGAGCGGAAACAGAAGCCTGCTGTACACCAGCCGTTTAGAAAATGAGGAAAGCGGCGCGGCTTGTTCGTATTGCTGAAAAAACAATGCGATGTCATTGAAGTTTTTCCTTTCGTGAAACAAGCTTCTGGCATATTCCGCAAGATCCCTGGCCGCATGATCAAACACCCATTCCATCGGGATTTTAATAAGCGGCTCGCGCCTTAAAGCCTCGCAGGTGAGCCGCTGCTGGCAAATCGTCCCGGAGTCGGCGGCCTGCGGCTGATCATCCAATTCGGTATCGGCCAAATATTGAATCGCATTTTCGGTTAAACCGAGATAATAAGGAAACGATTCGATAAAATGTTTTTCAAAAGGCTGCAACTGTCTTGCCTGCGTTTTTTGGATCCAGAATTGTTCCAGCTGGTCGAGCCGTTTCCCCCAAAGGTCTTTCCACTGCCCGATCCGCGAGGTTTCTTTTACCTCATAAGGGTATCCTCTTCCCTTCTGATGAAATTCAGCCAGCTCCGCCCCAAATGAAACGGACCTGTTTGTCATGCGGGGAGCAGCTTGAAGCAGCACATATGAGACGCCATTGTCCTCAAATGTCATCTCCCCGTCCTTTGTCAATATAAAAGATGAAACGTATGGGTCGCGCTGTTCTTGCAAATACTGACTCATACTAAACAATTCCGCCAGCTCATCCTGACTCAAGTGGGATACCGGGACGATCAAAAACATCGAATTCGGGGTATGAAAAGCCTGATAAGACAAGTATGAAGTAAGATCGCGAATATGGATTCCGAATTTTTCTTTGATCAGCTCCTTCACGGACATCACTTCCTGATAAATTTTTCTCCTTCTACACATCGTAATCATGAAGGGATTCGATTATGAATCGATTCGGAAAAAGAGTTCTAAAATCGTTACATTTTTAAGGTTGTTTGTATACACTAAGTAAAAAAAGATTGGGTGAAAATGATGCCGGAAAACAACAGCATGCATCAAATCGAAACAGCAGCAAAAGAATGGCTTGAGAAACGGGGCGTCAAGATTTCGGATATTGCTGATCTTGTCTACGTACTACAAAAGAAATATCATCCAAACTTGACAAAAGAAGAATGTGAAGAGAATGTCAACCGGGTCATGAAAAAACGCGAAGTTCAAAACGCCGTGATCACAGGGATTCAATTGGATATGCTGGGTGAGCAAAGAAAGCTCATGGAACCGCTCCAAACCTTAATCGAGACAGATGAAAGCCTGTACGGCGTCGATGAAATCTTATCCTTCTCCATTGTGAATTTGTATGGATCAATCGGTTATACAAACTATGGATATATCGATAAAATCAAACCGGGAGTGCTCGCACGTTTAAACGATAAATCAACAGGCGAATGCCACACGTTTTTGGATGATATCGTCGGAGCGATTGCGGCAGCCGCATCCAGCAGACTGGCGCATCGAGCAAAAGATGCGGAATAAGCCATTAAAAAACACTTGTCCTTAAAAGACAAGTGTTTTTTTGCGGTTTAGATGCGATCCATCCAGTCTGTTAAAGAATCAATGACATATGTCGGCTTTTCCTGGTAGGCTTCAAGGTGTTCTTTTTTGGTCACGCCCGTATGAACGAGAAGCGTGTCCATCCCGGAATTCATTCCCGCCATAATATCCGTATCATAATTGTCACCGACCATCAGCGTTTCACTGATATTTGTGCCGAGCACCTTCATCGCCTGCTCCATGATGATCGGCTCCGGCTTGCCGATAAAAATAGGCTCTGTCTGCGTAGAAACGGTTAATACTGATGTGAGAGAACCATTGCCCGGCAATAGTCCTCTTTCTGTAGGAATAGCGATATCGCCGTTAGTCGAGATGAATGTAGCGCCGTTGCGGATGGCAAGGCAACCGACGGCTAGCTTTTCGTATGTAATGCCGCGGTCGATACCGACGACGACGAAGTCGGCGTCTTCTTCGCCGAATGCCAGTCCTTTTTCCTCAATGGCCTGGCGGATGCCTTCCTCACCGATCACATATACGGAAGCATCCGGTTTTTGTTCGGCGATAAAATTGGCGGTCGCCATGCTGGTTGTGAATACCTGGCTCTCTTCGGCCGGAATATCAAATGAAACAAGCTTGTCCGCCACTTGCTTCGGCGTGCGCGACGAATTGTTTGTGACGAACAGATACGGGATGCTCCGTTCTTTCAGCTTCCTTACGAATTCGCATGCTTCTTCGATTTTTTCCGTCCCTTTGTACATTGTTCCATCCAGATCAATTAAGTATCCTTTGTATGTTTTCATGTTGTACACTCCAGTTTTGTTTAGTGCGGTTTGAATGCGGATACCGGACCGAGCTCATGGTTTAAATAATCGCGGATCCGCGCCGGAAATTTCTCAAGCGTTTCCGCATGCCTGCTGAGCAGCATGTCCAATTCTTCATGGTTGACATTCAAGTAGTCTTGAACCAATGTCTTCCGATAGGCGATCAAATGTTTCAGACTGTCGCCTTCCGCTTGGCTGACAACCTTTTCATCGGTCAGTATATCCATAATGTCGTCATAGCTTCCAGGATCTCTCATAATAAAGCCGTCAATCATATCGTTCCCTATATCCAATATACATTCGATCAGCGTGTGGCCGATTCGTTCGAGCGCTTTTTTTTCGACGTCGGAAGTCCATTCCTCCTGTGTTTGATAAAGCCGCAGCTCCTCTTCCAGGAAGTTCAGCGTGTTTTCGATTTTGTGTCGATCGACAAAATACATCATCAGAGCATCCCCTTTTATGATCGCTTATTTTCGCAGACGTTTTAAAACAAAGTAGGCACATCCGAAATTACAGTACTCGTAAATATATTCATCAAGCGTGCTGATCTTCGTATCAAATGTGGCCTTTTGATTTTGATCGTCAAAAAAGCCTTTCAGCCTCAGCTGGCTGTATCCCCAATCCCCGACGATGTAGTCATATTTATTTAAAATGTCGGAGTATCTGGCTTTAAACGCTTCTTCGTTAAAACCGTTTTTCACATCTTTGACGACTTCAAATGCAGCGTTCTGAACGACAATCATTCTTTTCACCTCTTTTATATGATAATTCAAACCCGTGCCGCCATCAATTGCTAAGAATAAATCCTCCCCGTTGGAAAAGCTATAAAAGAGGAGGAAAAGCAGAATGAATAAAAAAATTCTTTTAGCAGGGCTGCTGGCGGTGCCTTTAGCAGGATGCCAGACAGCCTTAAATGATACCGAACACAATATATATGACGAAGACGGAAATACCGTTCACGTTGCAGACAAGAACCCTCAATATCATGAAAAGTTCAGAAATGACAACCGGAAAGGCAGATTCGGATATGCGCGCCATCAGGCAACTCCAGTCGCAAACAAGGAAGAAATGCAGGCGCCTCAAATTGATCGGGAAGAAATGGCGCATATTATATCTAGTTTAACGGTTCAGCTTCCCAATATTCAAGATGCCTCAGCACTTGTGACAGACGAAGAAGCGCTTGTCGTGTACAAAACGGACTCTGGGCAGCGCGAACAGACGGCTGACCAAGTTAAAAAGACGGCGGCATCCGTCATTCCGAGGTATTACCACATCTATATTTCCGATGATCCGGATATGATGCAATCCGTCGCCAACTTCAGCCGGCTTGGAGCCAATTCAAGAAACGTTGATCAGCTGATGGCCGATACGATTAAGGAAATGCAAAAATCACCGCAAGGCAAAACAACGACAGGTACAGATGAAAACGGCCTTGACGGAAAAGGAAAAGCGACCGAATCCTGACCTGAAAATAAGAAAAACGCCAGCGCATATGGCTGGCGTTTTTTCATCCAATGTTATGCCTGCGCCTGGCGTTTTTTAGACGCTTCATTCACCTGTTCATCGGCATGGTATGAAGAACGGACGAGCGGTCCTGCTTCACAGTGGCTGAAGCCTTTTTCCATGGCGATTTCTTTCAGTTCGGCAAACTCGTCAGGATGGTAATATTTCTGTACTTTAATGTGTTTTTTGGACGGCTGCAGATACTGGCCGATTGCCATGATGTCGACGTTGTTCGCAAGAAGGTCGTCCATTGTTTCGATGATTTCTTCTTTTGTTTCGCCAAGACCGATCATAATGCTGGATTTCGTCGGGATGTCCGGCTGCATCTCTTTGGCGCGGCGCAAAAATTCCAATGATCTTTCATATGTAGCTCTCGCACGGACTCTCGGCGTCAGGCGGCGGACCGTTTCAATATTATGGTTTAAAATGTCCGGACGCGTATCCATCAGCGTTTTCAAATTATTATAGTCTCCGCCCATATCAGACGGCAGAACTTCAATTGTTGTAAACGGGCTTTTTCTCCGGACGGCGCGTACGGTTTCAGCGAATACCCCCGCTCCTCCGTCTTTTAAATCGTCGCGGGCAACGGCTGTAATGACCGCGTGTTTCAGGTTCATGATGCTCACAGAATCTGCGACTCTTTCCGGCTCATTCAAGTCAAGCTCTGTCGGCAGCCCCGTCTTCACCGCACAGAAGCGGCAGGCTCTCGTACAGACAGATCCGAGAATCATAAAGGTCGCGGTACGTCTGACGGCCCAGCATTCGTGGATGTTCGGGCATTTCGCCTCTTCGCAGACCGTATGGAGGTTGTTTTCCCGCATTAATTTTTTTAAGCCCGTATAGTTTTCATTTGTGTTCAGCTTGATCTTAAGCCATTCGGGCTTTCTTAGGTGCTCGTCTTTCTTTGCCAATTCCATCATCTCCATTGTGGATTGTAGTCAAGTTCAATACGAAAACATAGCGCCGGATGTGTCCCCCTGCTTTGGAACCGCTTAAATTAAAAATGCTAAATCTTCATCTTTAGTCACTTTAACATAGTACAGATTTGTGAACAAGAGCTTGATTAGTCAAGATGGAATTTCTAACATTTTCTTATTATCGATTTCTGCAGATGTCACAAACTAACCGTATTCAAACTGAAAGGAGCTAAGGACACTGTGAAAGCTGTATTATCCGTTCTCATCCTCCTTTTGCTCATATCGCAGCCGTGCGCTCTTGCAAAGGAGAAAAAAGAGCCCGATCTGCAAAAGAGAATGGCCCTTTATCATAAAACAGAAGCTGCAACCCATATTCCTTGGTATGTTTTCGCGGCTGTCGACCAATACGAAATCAATATCCGCAAAAACCGTAAGGACTTGCCGAAGCAAAAAGGGCACACCGGGATTTATATTCCGCAAAGCGTGTGGAGCGGACCTGAAAACCCCAACCCGAAAGATACATCACCGCTCAGCATCAAGGTTTTTGACGGAATTGGAATGGACGGAAACGGAGACGGACTGGCGGAACCGGATCAGGATGAAGACGTCCTTTATACGTTTGGACAATACTTGTTGACATACGGAAGAGACATAGAAAATATCCGCATCGGCCTGTGGGAGTTTTACGAAAGGGATCAGACGGTCGGCATCATATCAGGCTTTATCAGGCTTTTTCAAAAATACGGCCACATTGATTTGGGCAAGCACGCCTTTCCTCTTCCCGTAAGATCAGATTACAGCTATAGAAGCACATGGGGAGATGCCCGCGGATTCGGGGGCAGGCGGATTCACGAAGGGACGGATTTGTTCGCCCATTATGGCCTCCCCGTCCGGTCGACATGCTACGGTATTGTTGAAATGAAAGGCTGGAATCGTTTCGGCGGATGGCGGATCGGAATCAGAGACATCAACAATACGTACCATTATTTCGCCCATTTAAACGGATTCACAAAAGGCTTGAAAGTGGGAGAAATCGTCGAGCCCGGCCAAGTGATCGGCTCGGTCGGAGCAACGGGATACGGGCCGCCGGGAACATCGGGAAAATTCCCGCCCCATCTTCACTACGGCATGTATAAAGACAATGGAAGAACCGAATGGTCTTTTGACCCTTATCCTCATTTAAGGGCATGGGAACGGAAGGAGCTTCGAAAGAAAAAATAAAAGACATCCCTATTTCAAAAGAATAGGGATGTCTTGCTTTAAGAGGTTAGCCGGCCTGGCTTTTCTTGCTTTTCACAACCGCATTGATAATGCTTGCGGCCAATCCTCCCCAAATAATGACGATGCCGATCACCATCATTGCTATAGATGCGCCGTTCATGAGGAAACCTCCTTGTCATGTTGAAATGGCGTATAATTCAGTTCGTTCTTCCATTTTGAAAGCGAAAGGATAAATCCGGCTGCGATCGCTCCAAAAGCGACGCACCATCCCCATTTCAGGAGAAACTCTACCGGCAGATCACCGTAGGCTGTTGTGATATTCGTCTTGATATTATCAAACATCATATACCCCAGAACAATCGGGGTGACGACGCTCAGGCAGATTCTCCACCAGGCGCCGAGCTGAATGTCGGAAACCGAATTGGCGTGAGCCTGCAGAGCTTTCAGTTCTTTCGCAAACCATGCAATCGCAACGACTTCGATCAATCCGGCAAGCGCCACTCCGAAATTGTTGATAAAGTAATCTGCCGCATCGAGAAAGAACAGCCCGCCTTTCGTCGCAAATACGAGCGAACACAATGCAGCAGCCCCTCCGCCGAACAGAACGGCTTTCCGCCGCGGAACGTTGAATTTATCCTGAATCGCGGCAACATATGTTTCAGAGATAGAAATGAGAGATGTCAGACCTGCCAAAACGAGCGAGCCAAAGAATAAAAATCCGAAAAACGCATTAAACGCCGGAAACTCATTGATGATTTGCGGGAAGACGACGAACGCCAAACCGATTCCCGAAGAGACGACTTCTTTGACTGGAACGCCTTGCTGCGCCGCCATAAAGCCCAGCGCACTGAATACCCCGATTCCGGCCAGCAGTTCAAATGACGAGTTCCCAAAGCCGGTGATAAACGCATTGTTTGTAATATCCGATTTCTTCGGCAAATAGCTGGAATACGTAATCATGATGGCAAACGCAATCGACAGACTGAAGAAAATTTGGCCGTAGGCCGCCACCCACACTTTTCCGTTTGTAATCTGGCTCCAATCAGGCGTGAAAAAGGCATTCAGTCCTTGTGCAGCCCCGTCAAGTGTTATCGAATAAATGACAATGATTAAGAATAAGACCACAAGCAGCGGAATGAAAATGCGGTTCGCGATTTCGATTCCTTTTTTGACTCCGGCAAATAAAATCCCCAATGAAACAATCCAGACAATTGCGAGCGGAATCAGGACGCCCGGCACGAAGCCGCCGAATTGGCCGATGGCTCCTCCCCCGATATCAATTCTGTTTAAATATTCATTCATTAGGAAATTTTCTGTATTTTTCCCCCAGCCTAAATTGAAAGAAAAGACAGTGTAAGAAATGGCCCATGCCACGATAACGGCATAATACGTCGAGATGACAAATGAGATGGCGACCTGCCACCAGCCGATCCATTCCTTCCCTTTCCCCATCCGGGCATAGGACAGCGGGGCTGAGCCTCTGTATTTATGACCGATTGTAAATTCCATGATGAGAAGAGGGATTCCTGCTGTCAAGAGCGCGAACAAATATGGCAGAAAAAACGCGCCTCCTCCGTTTTCATAAGCTACAGCCGGGAACCTCCAAATATTCCCCAAACCGATCGCAGAACCGACAGCTGCTAAAATAAAACCCGCTCTTGTTCCCCATTGCGGACGATTATCCATAAGCTTCCTCCTTTATCTTTTCGAAACATCTGAAAACAGTGAATTTTCTAATAATTATTATTATTGAATAGTATATACAGTCTTTTTGCCTAAGTCAAAGTATTTTTTTAAGAAAATAGACGCATGCCGTTTCTAAGCCATGAAAAAAAGCATTCTGCCTGATGTTTGCAGAACGCCTGGAAATCATTGCTTATTTTGTTCCTTTTTTTGCTCTGTTTTTTCATCCTTTGAAGGAATTTGAATCGATGGCGCCGTCTGGCTGCCGCTGCCGCTGTAGAAGTCGGGTACTTCGCCGTGCACGGCTTGAATCGTTGCCGGAATCGTATTTTTGACAACCGCCGTTTTTGTCGCAAACGGTATGACGACACGGACCTTGACTTCGACAAGCACACCGACATTAATTAAAGCATTATTAATTCCATATGGTTCGACACTATGCTTAAAATCTGTAAAGACATCCCCCACAACATTAAGCCGTACAGGTATTTTCGGCCCTAGGTTTCCAAGAAGCGTGTTTCCAGTTGCCTGACCTAGTGGAATATTATAGATTACACCATCATTCTTACCTTCGGGAGTTTTCGCAGAAGAATTAAATTCTTCGGTTTCTGTTTCCTTCAGCTTTTCGTGAAGTTGTTTCGTAATTTTCGAATGCATACCACGAAGACCATGAGAGTTGAAATCAATTGTTGTTACTTTTCCATTTTCATTCGTCTTCATTTCTACTAGATTTTGCACATTTTCATCTTGGCTCATATAATCCTCGACGGCTTCCTGGATGACGTGCGTCGCAATCCGGTTCGTTTCCATTTCAGCAATGTTCAGAAGCGTCGGTTTGATGGATGAGTTGATGATCAACAGACTGACGGCCGTTGAAAAAATAAAAAATACAAACGAAAGCAGCATGACATATCGAAAAGGCAAAGGTCCTCTTTTTGACAGAGGGCCGCGAAATCTTCGCAAGCAAAATCCCCCCTTACATCACAAGTGTATGCTTGTAAGAGGGGATCTACGATTCAATCAGACAACTTTATTTCACCATTTTTAAAAGGGCTTCTTTTCCGCTCATTCCGGGATGGATGCCGAGCTCTCCGGCCGCATCGGTTACAGATTCGAGCGGGGCTTCGAGAAGCTGATCGATCGTCCGCACGCCGACGGCTCTGGCGGCGACGATCTTCCGTTCTTTTAATTTATCGTTCAGCAGGGCGACGTCAAGCGCTCCGCACATAATATATCCATGGTCATTGGTTACCGCCATAAAGTTCGTTTTCGGCAGTTTGACCGTTACAGCCGTAAACGGCTGATCTTCTATCATAATCGGAGTTAAATTTACCATCGCGATCCCTCCTTTACCATTAATGTATGATAAAGCGGGAGACATGTTCCGGTTTGCCCCGAATCTTAAACCATCTGTATTAGAACCGGTTTGCTTTTTTAAGCTTCCAGGCGAGCAGATCGCGCAGGAATTCAGGCATAAAGTACTCGATATCTTCCGCATCGCGGATCGCCGGAAACAGCGTTCCGAGTGTAAACATATCAATCGTGGCGATCGTGTAGAACACATCATCTTCAATGTCCGCTCCGTTGACAGAGAGCTTTTCCGGGTCAAGGCCGGCATACAGCATTTTTCCCATCACTTCGCCGCGAAAACCGAGCCCTTTAATGCGCAGTTTCTCGGTTTCTTCCGATGATGCATGAAGGATGACCTCTTTCAGCTCACGTCCCGTCAGCTTCAGTTTGACCGGATTAATCGGATGCGGACAGATGCGGTGAACATCCGCTTTCGTCACCGCGCCTTGTGAAAGAGATTCCAGTACAATGCCTGAGTTGACCATTCCGATTTCCGCCTCACACCATTCCTTTAAGGCGTCTGCCAGCATTTGCGGAAGGGCGCTTCTGCGGAACCAGGCGGTTTCAAGGGTGTTGTCCAATGTCGCAATTTCTTCTTCAAGGAGATGTCCGGCTTCTTTCTCTTTTTCCTTCAGAAAACGAATCGTCTCCTCTGATTCTTCGTTCCACTCTGCCGTCTTCATAACGGTTGCTGTGATGTTCTCAAGCGTTCCGTTATACGTCAGTTCAACATGACCGACATAGTTCCCATATTTTTCGGCGCAGGCCAGCATAACACCGTCTATCATCATCCCTTCTTCAAGCAGGTGATGGGTATGCGAGCCGAGGATCAGGTCGATTTCGGGAAAAGCCTCCGCGACGCGCTGATCATCCAAAATGCCGAGGTGTGAAAGAAGGATGACAGTATCGGCTTTTCCTTTGATTTCACTGAGCATCTCGCCGATGCTTTCAAATGCGTCTGCAACCGTCCAGCCAAGCTGTCGATAGATCGGATAATACGGGACTGTCACACCGAGAATGGCAAGAGTCGCGCCGTTCTTCACCTTTTTGAGCACATACGGCGCTGCCCAGCCGGGCCTCTTCCCTTTTTCGTCAAATAAATTGGAAACAACGACAGGAAACTGAGCGTTGTCATAAAGTGTATCCAGCTCCTGATGCGGCAGTGTAATTCCTTCATTATTTCCGATCGTTGCAGCATCATACTGCAGACGGTTCAACAGCTCCACATTCGCTTTTCCGAAGGTGGCCTCAGATATCGGATGGAATCTGTCGACATGATCGCCGAGGTCGAACAAAAGCACTTCCTCCCCCTGCTCTTCATGTTTTTGTCTTTGTGTCTGAATATAATCGACGATTTTCGGCCAGTTTTCAAAATGGCTGTGCAAATCGTTCGTATGGTAAATATGGAGCTTTTCCGTCATGCAAATCTCTCCCTAACGTTTAACTAAACACGCCTTGATAGATTAATCTGATTCCGATGATGATCAATACGAACCTCATGATCAATACGATCGTCTTTGTTTGCATCTTTTTATTAATGTAGGCGCCGAGCTGTCCGCCAAACCAGGCGCCCGGGATCAATGCGAGCGCATAAAGCCAGTTGACATGGCCCGCGATGACATGGCCGGCAGAGCCCGCGACAGATGAAAGGAAAATAATAAACATCGATGTCGCAACGGCGACCCTTGTCGGAAATAAAAACAGAAGAATCATCGCCGGCACCATCAGCGAGCCGCCCCCGATGCCGAAAAGCCCGCCGAGGAAGCCGACGACAAAGGCGATCGCGATTCCGGCTAAAGGATGATATGAATACGTATATTCCTGTCCTTCATCCCCTGTGAACGTTCTGATAACGCCCGTATGCTTTTTCTCGGCAGGTTTCACCCTTTTCTTTATCATTAAGGAAAGGGAAATGAGAATCATAAAAATCCCGAACCATAGAGAAAACGAGTCTGAGCTGAAATATGTCGATATATGGGCACCTGCGATGCTGCCCGGCCCCGAGCCGATGAAAAAAATAAGACCGCTTTTATAATCTACGGTTTTATACTTCATATACGCAATCGTTGAAGAAAGCCCTGTGAATATGATGACAACCAGCGACGTGCCGACCGCCATTTGCGGTGTCACATGGTCAAAGAGCGTCGGCAGCCCCGCCAGAAAAAGGAGCGAGGGAACGATGACGATCCCTCCGCCGAGCCCGACAAGACTGCCGATGGTTCCCGCGATAAATCCGAGTATGATCAAAATAAGATATTCCATAAAATAAGTCCTCTTTTCTAGCTGAATAAATCGAGCTGCCTTGGCGTAAGCCCTTTGTATTCAATATCAAGCAGCTCCTTCATTTGCTTTCCGTTTTGAGCCGCATCACCGCCTGAATTGTTATTAAACAGCACGTAAACGTTTTTCGACTGCTGTTCAAGCAGCTCAAGGTTTTTCTTCCAGTCTTTTAATTCTTGTTCATTATATAAATATAAATATCTGACCTCACGCCAATTTTGCCCGGAGGACGGCCTTAACCAGCCTTCCTTGTTGCGGCCGTGAAAACGGACGAGCGTTTTCCTGCTGTCAGTCGCATGAAGAACCGTCGGTATGCTGCCTTCGCCCGCCTGGGGTTCATCGCAAATGCTGTGAATCCATTGCTGTTCCTCCATAAAAGCGAGCGTTTTGTCGTAAAACTGGGGCATAAACCATGACCGATGCCTGAATTCAAGCGCACACGGTATATCTCCCATTTTCTCTTTTACCCATCTTAAATAATTGACGTTTTCTTTTTTGCAATCAAACCATGGCGGAAACTGAAAGAGGACCATCGCCAGCTTGCCCGCTTTTATGTATGGCGTTAACGAAAGCTTAAAAGCAGCAAACATGTCGTCTTTCGTTTCAAAGGGGATTTCCCCGCGCTGATGCCCCGTCATTCCCTGATATGCCTTAATGATAAACTGAAAGGTTTCCGGCGTCTCCTTCACCCATTTTTCATTGTTCCGCTCGGGCTGAATCGCGTAAAAGCTCGCATCAAGCTCGACGATCGGAAAATGCGCCGAATAGTGGATCAGCTTGTTTTGACTGCTTGTTTTGGGCGGATACAGGCTGTCATGATCCCCCCATCCTGTTAATCCAATATAAATCAATGCAGTTCACCTCTTCCTTTAGTTTATCACAGGTTTTTTTCGAAAACTTGATCCAGGTCTGCTTGTAGCATTTCCTTTTTCAGCGGCGGAATACTTGAACATGAAAAAGAAGCCGGATGTCCGGCTTCTTTTAACGGGCTTTCTTCGGAAAAAGGGTAAAGCTGAAACTGTACAGAAAATCGATGGCAAGGATGATCGACCATAAAGAAGCGATGTGGATTAACGGTTCCGTTCTTTCCGGGTCGCCGATGAACAGATGCATCCCGGCCAGCAGCGCCGCCCCGATCAGCCATGCGATAAAATGCCGCAACCAGCCTTTGCGCTCTTTTTTGGCGTGTTCCTTGCCGTACTGCGGGCCTTTGTCAGGCTTCGGACCGCCGGCAAAGCGATAGGCGAACCTTTCATCCGCCCATTTGATCATGCGGCTTCCGAACGCAATGCTGACGCCGATATAAACGGCGGCGAGGCCGTGCAAAACATCCGCTTGCGCCCCATTGTACAGATCAAGCGCCGTTGCAGCCAAAAGCAGCAAATCCAAAACCGGTGTGCATGCAAACATGATCAAACCAGCCTTTTTCCAGCCTGCCATATAGCGAAAAATAAGGCCAAGCAGAATAAAAATCCAAAAACCGATCTCACAAGCTATAATCAATAAACCAATCACCTTTTATCCGCCTCTCTTTTTAACACATTTGTACTAAAAAATTATAACACATATGTATTAAATAATACACCCGTGTTATAATGTGTGTATGCCAAAAATAGTTGATCACGAAAAACAAAAAGAAAAAATTGCCGAAGCGGTGTGGAATGTGATTCACAGAGATGGACTTGAACATTGCACCGTCAGAAATGTCGCTAAAGAAGCCGGACTTTCGGCCGGATCGATGCGCCATTATTTTCCCCAACAGTCTGAGCTTTTCATTTATTCAATGAGGCTTGTGGCAAACCGGGTCAAAACGCGGATTGAGAGCATGACATTTAACGGTACACCGGCTGAGAACGTCAAACAGCTTCTTTTTCAGCTTATGCCTCTTGATGAGGAGCGAAAACTGGAAATGGAGGCATGGTATGCATTTACGGCCAAATCGCTCAGCGATCCGGAGCTCAAACCGTTAAGAAAGGAGATGAATGAAGGCATTTATTCAGCCTGTAAATCGGCTGTTGAAATGCTGGTGAATACCGGTGCCAAACCGGGGATCGATGTTCTAAAGGAAACCGAGCACCTGTACGCCCTTGTCGACGGGCTGGCGCTTCATTTGATCATGGCCCCTGAAAGGCTGACGGCTGAAATGATCGATTCTGTATTGGCCGGTTATTTAAGATCGTTGGAATAGACACAGATCGATCGGATTGCACCAAAAGAGACTTACACAAAACCACGGAAAAGCAGGCCTCTCAGCCTGCTTTTTTTGATTAATTCTCTTGTTTTAGATTCTCACGGATGTCGCAAAATTGTTTTTTTCTGGTCATCCCACAAAAAACAGCCTGATCACAGGCTGCTTTTTGCGCTTCAGTGAACCGCTTTTGCTTCTCTTTCGTCTGCCTTAAAAATGTATTGACGCACTGCCGTCAAGCACGCCCAGCACAGCAATCAGCCCGCCGACGCCGATATCAGTTTTCCTTACGCCTTCCAGGCACACGACGGAAGCGCCTTTCAAAAGCAAGTCAAACGTTTTCATGAGATTAGCCTACTCATGATAGAAATCCAGAGCCGTCTGAAGCGCATTTCCCGGCGATACTGAAGCACCTGTGCGAATGAGAACCGCTTCGAGAGCAGCCAATGTAAAAAGAACATTTTCTTTTCGGCAGCTGTACCCCATTGTCCCGATTCTCCATATCTTTCCGGCCAGCGGTCCGAAAGAGCTGGCGATTTCGACGCAGAAGTCGTCAAGCATCATCTTCCTGACAAGGTCCGCGTCAACCCGATCAGGCACTTTCACACAAGTGACGGTCGGCAGCTTTTTCCGGCCTTCCGTAAACAATTCGAGACCCATCGCTTTGATGCCCTTGATTAGCGCTGCTTCATGCAGCCGGTGTCTTGAGAACCGCTCGCGGAGCCCCTCCTCAAGAACGACCCGCGCTCCTTCACGCAAACCGTACAGCATCGAAGTCGCTTCTGTATGATGATTGAGGCGCCTCGGGCTCCAATAATCCATCAGCATGCCGAGGTCAAAATAATTGCTGGAAATCGGCAAGCGTCCCGATTCAAGCTCAATATCTTCTCTTGTGGCGATGCCCCGTTCCACCTTTTTCCTTTCATTGATGCGCTTTTCTACCCGGCTGTTAAATGTGATCGGCGCCATACCGGAAGGAACGGATAAACACTTTTGCGTACCTCCGACGACCGCGTCAAGGCACCATTCATCCGTATTGACATCCGTGCCGCCGATTGTAGCCACCGCATCGACTACACAAAGCACATCAAGCTCCCGGCAGGCCCGGCCGATTTCTTCGAGCGGTTGAATGCATCCCGTCGATGTCTCACCGTGCACAACCGCAACAATCTCCGGTTTCGTCCGTTTGATTTCGGAGATGATCTCTTTTGGTTCAAAAACGTCTCCCCATGGGCATTCCATTGTATAAACATCAGCCCGGTACCGTTCACAAATCTCGGCAAGCAGATAGCCGAACCGTCCGAAAATGGGAATGAGCACCCGGTCCCCCGGTTTGATGAGACTGGCAAGGACGGCTTCAAGCCCGGCCCGCGATGTCCCGTCTATCGGAAATGCCCATTTATTTGTCGTCTTAAAAATTTGCCTGAGCAGCGCCATGACGTCGTTCATCATGTCTGTAAATGCAGGATCGAATTGTCCCAGTACAGGTGAGGAAAGCGCCCTCAGCACTCTCGGATGAACCTCGACAGGACCGGGAGTCATAATTGTCCGTTTCGGAATATTCATTTCGCCAATTGTCATGTGAAGAAACTTCCTTTCTTTTTTCTTGTTATATTTCTTTACAACTCTCTATATAAATACAAGTTTACTGGTAACATGAAAAATAAACATCGGCATAAATGTCACAAATCCGCTCATTTTTTGTTGATAAT
Organism: Bacillus paralicheniformis; assembly: GCF_001042485.2. Lineage (GTDB taxonomy): Bacteria > Bacillota > Bacilli > Bacillales > Bacillaceae > Bacillus > Bacillus paralicheniformis. The sequence goes on along the minus strand of NZ_LBMN02000001.1, from coordinate 276,319 downwards.
GACTAAAATGACAAAGGAGGTCTGTACAGATCAATGAATATCTATGACATGATGAAACTCCCCGTGTTTAAAGGCGCAACGCTTGCCGCCGGAAAAACGGGAGGGACCCGGAACATCGAACACATCAATATGATGGATGCGCCAGATATTGCCGATTATCTGCATCACGGCGAGCTCCTCGTCACGACCGCATACCATTTAAAGGACCGGCCTTTTTTATTGAAGGAATTGATTGAAAGGATGATCAGGCGGGGCTGCGCCGGACTCGGCATCAAAACGCGCTTTTTGCAGAAAATACCCGACGAGGTGATCAAGCTTGCCGACGAGCGGTCATTTCCGATCATCGAGCTAAATAAAGATGTCCGCCTCGGTGATATTGTCAATCATACACTGAGCCATATTTTGGACAAACGGACGGCAGAACTCGAACAGGCCATTACCGCCCAAAAAAAGTTCACAACCCATATTATGAGCGGAAAAAGCATTCAATCGCTCTTGCATAACGTCTCTGCTGTTTTGAAGCTTCCCGTTCTTCTTTTCAATCAGCATCTCAAGCCGATCGCCTCCTCAAAAGCGGATGCCGCCGGGACGCTGTCGCATTATGAAGGAATATTTCAAAAAGGAAACAGGACAGGGCTCACCTGTTTTTCAACGCTTCCCGACCAACAAACCTATTCGGTATTTCCGATCTATACTCATGAAAAAAAATGCGGCTTCCTCGTTGTCTGCGGGTTGATTTCCCCTTCAGACAAAGGCTTGCTGTTAACCCTCGAACAAGCCGCCAATGTCATCGCCTTTGAGCTGCTGAAGGAAAATGCGCTCAAACAATATTTGCGAAGAGCGCGGAACGAGTTTTTCAGCAATTTTTTGGACGGCGCCTTTTCCTCTGCTGAAGAAATTAAAAACCGGGCCAAAGAATTTCAGCTCAAGTGGGATCAAAAATATGTGTGCATTGCGGGCAAATTGGACCGGCGCGAAAAATCGCTCAGCTTCACGGAAAATCAGCTTGAATCAGATTCCGTGTTCGAACGCCTGGAAGAAGAGCTGGTTGACTTTCCGTTCCCTCCGCACCTTTTCACAAAGGGAAACGTCTGCTTCCTGCTGGCCGAAGCGACGGACAGCTGGGCTGAACTGAATGCAGACGTCGGCGGATTTTTAAAGACGTTTCAGCGTCATACAGCGGAGCACTTTCAGCGGACAATCTCTTTCGGAATCAGCAACCTCAGCCATCAGCTAAGCGACGTTCCGCACATTTGCAAAGAAGCCGTCGACGCGCTCCACTCCGGCCATTTGTCCGGCAGCACCGAGTTCATCCAGACGTACCATATGAAAGACGTCTCTGAGCTTTTACGCATGATTCCGGCTGATGATTTGAAGACATTTTACACGCATGCACTGCATCAGCTTGCCAGCCTGCCGAAGGATGACCAGGGGCTCCTGCAAACATTGTCCGTCTATCTGGAAACGCACTGTCAGATTTCTGAAACGGCCAAGCGCCTGTATGTCCACAGAAACACAGTCATCTACAGGCTTGAAAAATGCGAAGAATTGCTCGGGAAAAGCCTGAAAGATGCGGACACAACCCTGCGCTTGAGACTGGCGCTCAGAATTCAAATGCTGCTTGGATTGTGAGAAACTCCAACAGCAGCAACCGGAGAAAGTTAAGCCATACCGGCATTGCTGATGATTTGAAATTCACCATAGAAAAAAGCCGGCATATGTGCCGGCTCCCTTATACTTTTTCGGGAATTGCGCGCGTCTGCTGCTTCCGCCCCCAGCTGACTGCCGCCAAAAAGCTGAGCACGAGAACGACCGCACCAAAAATATATGGAATTTCCACGTTCACATCGAATAACAGACCGGCCACCGTCGGTCCGACAATGTTGGCAAGGCTCATAAACGCATTGTTCATGCCTGCGGCAAAGCCCTGTTCATCACCGGCCATTTTTGAAATCAGCGTATTAATCGCCGGACGGAGGATGGACGTCAGCATGAAGAAAACAATTGTTGCACCGAAAACGAGCCAGTACGAACCGGCAATCGAGCAGACGGCAAGCGCTGCGGCTGAACCGATCAGCGTCATGTTCATCAGCTTTTTTTCGCCGAAGCGGTTCGTCAGCATCCCGAGGGCCACCGCCTGGACGAACACGCCGATCAAGCTTGCCGCTGTAATGACAAAGGCAATGTCTCCCGGTGTAAAGCCGTGCTTATGATCGACATAAAGGCTGAATACCGCCTCAAAATTCATGATCCCGAAGTTCAGGATGAACACGAGGACAAACAGAAAAGCATACGGCGATCGCAGCGCGCGCGCCATTTGCTTAGGAAGCGGTTCGCGCTTTTGAGCGGAGCGGCGCTTTTCAAGCATCTTTTCTTGACTGAGCGTTTCCGGGAGGACAAAAAGCGATAAAACCGTCGCCAAGCCGGCTAATCCGGCTGACACGTAAAACGGAAAAGTGAGCCCGTACGCAGCCAAATATCCGCCGGCTCCCGGACCGATGACAAAGCCGAGAGACATCGCGGCGCTGATCAGCCCCATCCCTTTGCTTCGATCCTTTTCCGATGTGATGTCGGCGATGTAGGCAAACATGGCCGGCACCAAAAACGCCGCTCCCGCTCCGCCGAGAAGGCGGGAAACAAACAGCAGCCACATCTGGCTCGCCAAGGCGAAAAGCAACTGGGAAACCGCAAACGCACCGATGCCTAAAATGATCATTTTCCGTCTTCCGTATTTATCGGTCATTTCCCCGGCAACGGGCGAAAACAGCAGCTGGGTAATACCCGAAGCCGCAATCAGCAACCCGAGCGTGCTGCCTGACGCGCCGAATTCTTCTATAAACGTAGGCATGAGTGGAATAATCAAGCCTATACCAAGCATAACGATGAACACGTTCAGCATGAGAATATACAATCTGGCCATTTTTTTCATCCGCGGATACCTTCCTTAAAGCCCGATAATACCGGACAATCTTAAATTCGATCAATTACTAAATTAGTATATCCACAGATAGGTTCAAAGTCTAGTTTTTTCATATTTATGCATATTTTTTCTTCTGAAGGAATGATGGGAAATTAAAAAAGCGGAGGATTCCCCCGCCTTTTTATCCATTTACGACCAGCCGACAGCGTTAGCAAACATCAGGAAAAGCACGGCCGCTCCCATCCAGAGGCAAAACAGCGGAAGGATGAATCGCAGCCACTTGTTCCAGGCAATCCGGCTGATCGCAAGCGTCGCCATAAAGTAACCCGATGTCGGAAAGACGATGTTTGAAAAACCGTCGCCGAATTGGAAAGCCAGAATCGCCGTCTGCCGCGTAATTCCGACAATATCAGCCAAAGGCGCCATAATCGGCATCATTATTAAAGCCTGTCCGCTTCCGCTTGGAACAAAAAAGTTAAACAGCATCTGTGTGAAAAGCATCGCCGTAACCGTTAAATAAGAAGGAAGCTGTGAGACCGCATGAGACAAGCCGTAAACAATCGTATCCATGATCTGTCCGTCGGCCATAACGACCGCAGCAGCTCTTGCAATGCCGCAAATCATCGCCCCGACGAGCACTTCTTTAAAGCCCTCATTAAAGGACTCGGCAATGTCTCTCGAGCTCATGCCGGCAATGTAAGCAGGAATGATGCCGAGCGCGAGGAAATAGCCCGCCATTGTCAGCATATCCCACCTGAAATAAATGACACAGCCAATCAAGCCGGCAAACAACCCAAGCGCCGCGATACCGGCCCATTTCACCCGTCTGCCTGCTTTAAAAGCAGGCACCGCTTCTACTGCTTCTTTCCCCGTCAGGCTTTTTTCAGGATGCGCCCTGACCTTTTCCGCATATTTGAGCACATATACAGCGGCAATCGCCGTAATGACAACAAAGATGACCGCCCTGTACCCCATCCCTGAATAAAGCGGGAGACCGGAAATCATTTGTGAGGTTCCTACGGTAAAAGGGTTTGTCAAAGCGCTCGTAAAGCCGGCGATCGTCCCGCACAACGCAATTGCTGCTGCTGTCATCCGGTCATATCCGAAAGACAGCAGCAGAGGAAGAATGACAGGGACGTAAACGATGGAAAGCTCAGGCGTCCCGATAAAACAGGAAATGCCGGAAAAAACGAATATTAAGACAGGTGTAACGAAAACCGGTTTGTTCCTGAACTGATCCGCCAGCAGACGGACACCGAGCTCAATGACAGACGCTTTCCGCAGAACGGCAAAAGCGCCGCCAATCACAAATGTAAACACGATAATCGGGGCCGCTTCTGTCATCCCTTTCGGAACAGCCGTAAGCAACCCCAAGATATCAACCGGCGTCTGTTCGATCCGTTTGTAGGACGCCGGATCAATCATTTCCCTGCCGTCCGGACTTTCCACCCGTTCATATTCGCCTGCCGGAATCACATATGTCATAAGCGCCATTAGACCAATCATGACAGCCAGAATGACATAAATATGCGGAAATTCCTTTTTGCTTTTTTCTTTCTTGTTCACGTCTTCTGTTTTGTAAGCCGGCATTCCCATTTTCGATCATCCCCTTTTCCATGTTAACTTTTTTAACATATTAAATGATTACAGCATTAATCGCATTGAAAAACCCTCTAAATTTCAGCATGTTTTCAGTTAAAATACCTAAATCTACACGGCCAATCCAGAAAATCGTCATATTTTCTATCAAGTATTAAGCCGACAATCTCGACTGTTCCTTTTCTGCATTTTCATGTAAAGTCATAAGAAAGATCAGCATGTAAAGGAGAGAGTTCACATTGCAACAGTGGATTAAAGAAGTCGCAAGAGGAAAAAGGGGCGCCCGCGATTTAACTTATGAAGAGGCCAAACAGGCTGCAGAAGCGATCGTTACGGGAAATGCCAGCCCCGTCCAGACCGCCGCATTCTTAATAGCGGAGCGGATGAAAACAGAGTCCCCTGAGGAATTGCTCGCGTTTACCGAAGCATTGCGGAACAGCTCGAAAACACTGAACCTTTCCAAAGCTGTAAAAGATGCGGTCATCGATTTTGCGGGACCTTACACAGGAAGACATTCTTTTTTAGCAACCATTCCCGCCTCGCTCCTTCTCGCAGGAAACGGAGTCCCCGTGTTTCTCCACGGCAGTGATGCATTGCCGCCCAAATATGGAACGAGTGTAAAAAATGTCCTAGACAAACTCGGAATCCCCTCTGAGACTGATCCTGCGCAAATGGCACACTCACTGGAAGAGGCCTCAATCGGATTCGCAGCCGCCGAAACATTTTGCAAACCGTTTGTTCGGATGAGGAAAATTCGCGAAGAGATCGGCATCCGCACCGTGCTGAATACAGCTGAAAAACTGGTCAACTTCTCTGATGCCGACAAGCTCATGATGGGCGCGGTTCACCGGACGGCCATTCAGAAAATGCATCCCGTTTTTCAGCACTTGACGTACAAAGAAGTGTTCATTGTCCAGGGGGCGGAAGGCTCGGAAGACGTACCGATCCACAGAGGCAGCTTTGTGTTTACGATAAAAAACGGCGTGATCGATTCCTTTATATTAAAGCCGGAAAAATTCGGGCTTTACGCAGATGAAGCAAAGCTCAACAAACCGCTGTCTGCTGAGGAACAGGCGGAAAAAATAACGGCCGTTCTCGCCGGAGATGAATCGGCCGATACCGAATACGAAAGAAAACAAGTCATCATGAATACCGCATTGCGCTATTATTTGTTCGGACACTGCGCGGCCATTGAAGAAGGCGTCCGAACGGCGGAAAAACAGCTGAAAGAAAAAGCCGGCCTGGAAGCCCTCGAGAGGTGGAAAGCTTCATTTACAAGACCGTAAGAAAACCGTAACCAAAATGATATTTCCTTTTCATGAAAAGATTGGATAATGGAAGAAATGAAAAGGAGGGAATCGAAAGATGAACCGAAAGTGTCTCATACCGTTTATTTTGATGCTGTCAGCGATGTGCGCGCCCACCCAAAACGCAGAAGCCTTCCAGTTGTTTTCCTTACACGTCCAGCCCCATCAGTCCTCGGCTCCGGCGGATTACTATGAACAGGCGCAAGGCAAAACAGGCGAAGCTTTAAAACAAGCGCTTCACGACACAATCGACGATCATAGAGAGCTTTCTTACAGCGAGGTATGGGAAGCGCTGAAAGCAACGGACGAAGATCCGGCCAATCGAAATAACGTGATTCTCTTATATTCCAGAGAGTCGCGCTCTAAACAGGCGAACGGGGGGCAAACTGGCGATTGGAACCGCGAGCACGTATGGGCAAAATCGCACGGTGATTTCGGAACAAGCAAAGGACCCGGAACAGATTTGCATCATCTCAGGCCCAGCGATGTGCAAGTAAACGCCGCCCGCGGAAACCTTGATTTCGACGAAGGCGGCAGCCCCTATCCCGGTTCTCCCGGAAACCGCTATGACGGCGATTCCTGGGAACCTGACAAAAGCATTAAAGGCGATGTCGCCAGAATGATTTTCTATATGGCGGTCCGCTATGAAGGGGACGACGGCCAGCCGGATCTTGAAATGAACGACACAACGAACAACGGATCTAAACCGTACCACGGAAAAATGTCGGTTTTATTGAAATGGCACCATGAAGATCCTGTCGATGCCCTTGAAAGAAAGCGGAACGACATCATCTATCAGCAATACCAGCATAACCGCAATCCATTCATTGATCACCCTGAATGGGCGGAGGATATTTGGGGCTCAGGCGTTTTGAATTGAACAAAAAAAGCGCCTGCCCGGCGCTCTTTTTTTAAACCTCTCTTTTTTTGTTCAGCACACCGATTTTAGGGCCAGTTCAAATTCATGGTATCCCGCGCGCCTGCAAATATTGGATTCAAACGCTTGTCAAAACGTCTCCTTTTTCAGCATGTCGAGAATGTCAAACAGCGTATGTTTGATGACAAATTTGCGATACTCAGCGGAACCCTGCGCATCGTCCAAAACAGGGCCGGGAAAGCGGCTGATCGCCTTTTCCACCCTTTGATCTACAGGGAGCGATTCGTCATTCAACGCAGATTCCACTTCTGATGAACGAAACGGAAAAGGGCAGACACCGCTAAATGCACAGCGGACGCGTCCGTCTATTTCAAGAGCTGAAATCGTCGCCAAAGGATATCCCGTATCCCATTGCTGCCTCACTTTTATGCTTGCAAAAGGCTGATGAAGATAGCGTTCTTCAATCAAAAGGAAAATGAGGATTTCTCCCTTGTTCAGCTTCAGCTGCTGATCGAATACGTCGTGAATCAAATAGCGCTTTTCCCCCTTGTCTCCGATCGTCACCACTTTGCTGTCGGTTAATAAAAAAGGCAGCACTGCTTCGCGGTAAAAGATCTGCCCGCAAATATTGCCGCCAAGCGTAATCTTATTGCGCGCCGTATGGTCGGCCACTTCCCTTACCGCTTTGCTCAACAATGGAAAGCCGCCGTTTTCCGTGATCTCTGTCAATGTTAATGCTGAGCCTAAAGCGAGGTGGCGCCGTTCAAATTGCAGAGTTCTGCACTCAGGTATGTCTTTAATATCGATAACGGCATTTGGATGAATCACCCTCAGCCGTCCTGGTATTAAATGTTCTGTTCCGCCGGAAAAATAAGCCGGCTTTTTCCCCTTGCGCTCCAAGCTTTGAAAGAGCTTTACCGCTTCCTGCGCAGATTGGGGCCTGTAATACTCAAAGTCAAACTGGATCATGGCGACCCTCCTTTTACTTTCCAAATTTGTTCGGGAATCAGAGGCGGCCGATTGAACCGAACACCTGCCGTTCAAAAAAACCGGCATGCACTACGAAGAAAGTCATATGGTTTTCTCAAAATTTTCCTCCATGGATTTATATTGAAAAATTTTCTATTTTAAAACTGTAAACAAGAAAAAAGTTCACTCTAGCTTCGAGTGAACTTTTTTTTGCAACATGATTCAACTTTCAAGCGCGCCGGCCGGATCATATAAAGCGATATCAAGCTCAGGCTCTTCTCCCAAGGCGAGCCTTGCCAATTCCGCGCCAAGGTAAGGACCTGACGTGAGCCCTGAAGCGCCAAGGCCGTTGGCAACAAGCAGCCCGCAAATGTTCGGCAATGAGCCGATCACGGGGAGAAAGCCTGGTGTAAACGGCCTGAATCCTACACGCGTCTCAAGCAGCTCACTCAATTCCAAACCCGGCGCAACAGCAAGCGCCTTTGAGAAAATTTCGTGAAGGCCGCCAGCCGTTACCCGAAGATCATCAAGCTCCGCTTCATTTTCGTGAGTAGCGCCGGCAACGATCCGGCCGTCTTCAAATGCCAATATGTATTGGTCATTCGGAGGCATCACAACAGGCCAGCTGCCGGTATCCGCCTCCGGAAGACGAAGATGAACAATCTGCGCTTTTTGGTGGCTGACTGAAAAACGCACGCCGAGCGGCTTCAAAAGCTCGGCCGCCCAAGCGCCCGCTGTGACCAGCACCTGATCAGCGTATATTTTTTTGTCCGCTGTGGAGATCCCTGTTACCCGGTTTCCTTCATAGAGCAATGAAGCGTTTCCGGCAACAACTGAAGCTCCGTATTTCTGTGCGGCATTCACAAGTGAGCGGCGGAGCAAATTTCCGTTTACGCGCGCGGCGCCGCTGATATGAACCGAGCCGTACCCCTCTGCCAAAGGCGGAAATAAACGCTTCGTTTCCTCATGGGATAAACGGGTGATCTCGCCGATTTCAGGGGCATCCTTGCGCCTGAGATGCGCCCGTTCTTCCATTTTCTCCAGCTTTCGCTCGTCTGTATGCAAGCTGATAGCGCCTGTCCGTTTATACCCCGTATCCGATTCTCCGTCAGCTTCAAGCTGCTTGATTAAATCGGCGTAGTACGCCGCTCCGCCTTTTGCAAGCTTGTACCATGCCTGGTTTCTGCGCTGCGAAAGCCAGGGGCAGACGATACCCGCCGCGGCATCTGTAGCCCTTCCCCGCTCTCCGCGGTCAATCAAGGTCACTTCCGCGCCCTTTTTTGCAAGATGATAAGCGGCAGAAGCGCCGAGGACGCCCGCTCCGACTACAATAAAAGATTTCATGATTAACACCTTTTTCATTTCTGTTTATTTACAAATATAACGGATCACATCGATGGAACACAACCTAACCAACGGCTACCGATATCACGCCAAGCACCATAAAGACAGCCGCGACAATTCTAAGCCGTCCGAAACCTTCAGACAAAAGAACCGCCCCCATCACCGTTCCGATTAAAATGCTGATTTCCCGAACCGGTGCCACATAGCTGACCGGAGCAAATACCATGACACTCAGCGCCAAAATATAAGCCAAAGAGTTAAAAACCCCCACCCCGACAGCTTCCATCCGGTGATGCTTCCACTCAAAGCGGACTTCGCTCCAGCTTTTCGCGGCAAAAGGAGTCAATATGATCAGACGGCCGAGCGTATTGCAATAATCAAGCAGCAACGGCGGAATGAGAAACCGGCTGACCGCTGCTTTATCAAGGAGGGTATATGCGGCAATAATACCGCCGACCGCCAGCCCGTAAAGAACCGGTGTGAGCGAGCCTGATTCTTTTAACCGCTTGACTCCCCCTGTGAAAAAAAGAATGCTGATCACAATCAAAAGAATCCCTGTTATTGCGGGCAGCGTCAATGATTCGCCAAAAAAGGCGACCGCCAGCACACAGGTGAGCAGCGGGCCAGTTCCTCTCGCAATAGGGTAGACGAGGGAAAGGTCGCCCTTTTTGTACCCTTTTTGAAGAACAAGAAAAAAGCCCAAGTGTGCAAGGATGCTCGCCATGATAATGGCAAGCTGCCAGATGCCGATCTCAGGCTTTTCATATATGACAACACCTATGGCCAACGGCGTGTAGACAACGGCTGCAATCGCTGTGAACAGCCAGATAAATGGAACGCCTCCATCGGCTTTTTTTGAAAGGTAGTTCCATGATGCATGGATAAATGCAGAACATAATAATACACAAAAACCCACGGCAGTCATTACACAGCCCTCCGTTCATCATAATGGAGCTCAATGTTTGATGACAATGTAGCGCTTCAATTCCCCGTGCCATTTCTTCCCTTTGACGGCATCCACCCAGACGTCATACTTGCCCGGTTTCAGCTTTTTCGTCGGGAAGCTCACCCGAAAATGAGGTTTTCCGCGTGTTAAATGAACATCTCGATAGATCAGGACAGTTCCTTTTTTATTGATCAGCCTGACGGCAATCATCGTCCCCGTAACAGGACTTTTTCCCGTCACAACGATCGAAGTGGCTGATTTCGTATATGTATTGGCATCCGTCCTGAATTTCACCGCCCCTTTGGAAGGCATAGCAAAGGCTTCTGTACTCCCTGCAAATGCGGCCAGCAAGAAAATAACGGCTGTCAACACAGCCTTTTTCAACATTTTCACTGGTCATATCCTTTCTTATACAGTATGAATGTCACATGATATACTCTTCATTATACATGACAATATGATCTAATAAAGATATTTGACAAGAAGATCCTGTTCTTTTTTAATGGACAAATACCGTATAAGTGGGTGAAAGGGGATGATTTAAATGTATGAAGCTTAGGTAAAAAGATTAAGACAGGTATAAAAATTGTTGATGAAGATGGGTATTTTCATGATGATCTTTTTCTCGCAGGCAACCTTGTGGTAATGCTCGTCGATCGAATAGCAGCCCGATTTTTTTAACAAATTTGCTTTTGCCTGGAACACAAGGCGCGCTTCATTTTATACCCATTAAATGACAATATATTAAAGAAAAAAGTAATTTAATAATGTATTGCTAGTTCAAGTCGTGAATTCCAATAAAATAAAGCCCTTCTAGCAAAATGAGAAGGGCTGTTTTGACATGCTAATTTGCTGGAATGCGCACTGAATTTATATCAAAATTATTACATCAATAATCAGAGAGTGCTTAGGATTGTAGTCTATCAGCGACTTTAAATGTAGCGTTATCTGATTGTGCAACAGAAACACCTACTATACCTATAGTCCCTATAAACAAAACAACACAAAGCAATATTTTAGCCTTCATTTGCTATCCCACTCCTTTGAATTTGTCGTCTCGCATCATATGCAATACGGTAGAACTCAAGAGCGTCGTAAATCTTTTCTCTTTTCGTTAAAGCTTCAGCCACTATAACCCCGTAATCTTCCATATCTGCATACATGCCATTTTCCCTGAAAAACTTGAATGAATCTCTGATTAAATCTAAATCGAACGATAGGTATAACCCTTTAATCATTTCCAGCTTTGCAAGGATATCAAAATTCCTATTATTCTCAGCTACTTCCTTCCCTTCAAGGTATGCGTCTTCTGCGTTACCCAATTTACGAAGTTTTGCCATAACATAGGACAAATTAAACAGTGTTTTAGGCAAGAAACTCAGATATCCATCCCTATATAGATTCAGGGCTTCCTTCAAATGATTGGATGACTTTTCAAGTTCTTCAAGCTGATTATAACATATTCCGAGATTCAAATGCGATGAGCCAATTAAATGATCAGCACCGAGATTATTGGATTCCTCAAGCGCTTTATGTAAATTGACTAAGGCTTTTTCTGGATACATTTTGTCAATTAAATTCCCTGTAAGAATAAACTGACATTGAACTCTTCTCTCCCCATAAGTGTCATATTTTTTATATATGTTATATGCACGGTTCGCGTAATTCATCGAAAAGAATGTTTGTTTCATATGATAGTAAACTTCTGATGCCTTGAAATAAAATTCTGCTTTTTCCAACTCATCACAATCAAAAGAATCAAGCTGTTTCTCGGCATTCCTGTAAAAATTCAACGCAAGTATCAATTCTTTTTGTCTGAAATGATACATACCTGCGAAGAATTGATAGTAATATTCCAACATTCCTTCAAGGCTGTTCTGATCTCGAATTTTTTTGAACTCATCAAATCGACTCGCTAAATTACCTCCAGCATCAGAATACATATAATCAAATTGAAGGTTGTGCCGAAACAACAATAAGTTATAATAGACAATCACATCTTGATTTTGCTCCATTTGTTCTAATTCTCTTTCAACTTCTTTCCTAGTATCTTCTGCCTTGCCAGGCCAATTGTTTTTTAGGGCGGTGTACCAAAAATTCATTTTCGTCGCAACCAAATCATATGGTATTACGCTCACTTATCCTCTTCCTTTCTCGTAAGATTATAATTTTTCAGAAATATCAGCAGGTTTTTCCTTTTTCTTCATAGTAATCATTTTACATAAAAGAATAATTTTTCACAACAACATTCTAAGAAGTCTTTAAAAATTAGAGGTTTTTTGACCTAATCAATTTGATTCATTTTTCCTGTTGAATTTTAGGATTATAAAATTGGGATCAGAAAAGTAGTAGGATTATATATATCTGTTGGTATGATAAAAGGTAGTATAAAATGCGGTTTCTTTTGTTGAAACGTATCGTCACAGAATCGTTAAGAGAATATAAAATTGAGTCAGAGTTCTGACCGCACTTATCAAACCAGTGTTCCTCCGAACCGTATGATATTATAACTCAAAATTGAAACCGGCAAGCCGAAAAAAAACCGTAGATATACCCCCATCTTGTCAATAAAAATTGAAGACAGGCAATAGTTTATATCTACGGTGCACAAACACATAAAATGATGACGGGTAAACAAATCGAAATCTGCTATAACCGATGGACGACCCTACCACCTTGTTTAAAGTTGCTTAAAATAGTCTTAACCACAAATATTAGTCGCTCTGCTAATTAAGCTCCAAATCCGCGGAATAATTTGGTTTATCTTATTATAATCCGGACCTGCGACAACCACAATTTCATAAAATCGATATTGATCAATTCTTAAATGCATAATCACAACTGTGTGATCATCGGTTAAGCAGGTAACTGCACGGGCATGATTCACTACATTTGAGTAGTAATACCTTAACTCATTTGCTATGCATTCCTTGTGTCGTGCAATGTCTGAATAACTGTTGATGTTGGCTGAATAATTGACCGATGGATAAGCCATTTAATTTTCCCCCTCAGAAAATTTCCGAAAGTTATTATTTTCCAGTCATCAATTATATGCCTACTGCAAGTTAATTGTTACTTCTAAGAAATAAGTTATTCTCCCTGTTGTTGAATAAAAAAAGCAGGGTTTCCCCTGCCAATCCCCACTGTTGTAGAGAGATCAAACAAATACTTAGAAAAAAAGAAGAAGACGAACTTCAAAAGTTCGCCTCAACATTTTTTATATATTAACCAATAGACCCTTCCATTTCGAACTTGATCAAACGGTTCATCTCAACCGCGTATTCCATCGGCAGTTCTTTTGTGAACGGCTCGATGAAGCCCATGACGATCATTTCTGTTGCTTCTTCTTCAGAAATGCCACGGCTCATCAAGTAGAAGAGCTGCTCTTCAGATACTTTTGATACTTTCGCTTCGTGCTCCAATGAAATGTTGTCGTTCAAAATTTCATTGTATGGGATTGTATCAGAAGTTGATTTGTTGTCCATGATCAACGTGTCGCATTCGATGTTTGAGCGGGCGCCTTCGGCTTTGCGTCCGAAGTGGACGATTCCGCGGTATGTGACTTTTCCGCCTTGTTTTGAGATCGATTTTGAAACGATTGTGGATGACGTATTTGGTGCAAGGTGAATCATTTTCGCACCGGCATCCTGATGCTGTCCTTTTCCTGCGAGAGCGATAGAAAGCGTCATTCCGCGCGCGCCTTCGCCTTTCAGGATAACGGCAGGATATTTCATTGTCAGCTTGGAGCCGATGTTTCCGTCGATCCATTCCATTGTCGCGTTTTCTTCACAGACCGCACGCTTTGTCACAAGGTTGAAGACGTTGTTCGCCCAGTTTTGAATCGTTGTATAACGGCAGTATCCGCCTTTTTTAACGATGATCTCAACAACCGCGCTGTGAAGGGAGTTTGTTGTATAAACAGGTGCTGTACATCCCTCTACATAGTGAACGTGAGCGCCTTCGTCGACGATGATCAGCGTCCGTTCGAACTGTCCCATATTTTCTGAGTTGATGCGGAAGTATGCTTGCAGCGGAGTATCAACTTTTACGCCTTTTGGCACGTAGATGAATGATCCGCCGGACCATACCGCAGAGTTCAAGGCCGCAAACTTGTTGTCAGTCGGCGGGATGACTTTTGCCCAATGCTCGCGGAAAATGTCTTCATTTTCTTTGAGGGCGCTGTCTGTGTCTTTGAAGACGATCCCTTGAGACTCAAGGTCTTCTTTCATGTTATGGTAAACGACTTCTGACTCATATTGCGCGGATACACCGGCCAAATATTTTTGCTCAGCTTCTGGGATTCCGAGCTTGTCAAATGTCTGTTTGATTTCCTCAGGCACTTCGTCCCATGATCTTTCTGAACGCTCAGAAGGCTTTACATAGTATGTGATTTCATCAAAGTTTAATGAGTTTAAATCTCCGCCCCATTGCGGCATTGGCATATTGTAGAAGTGTTCAAGAGATTTCAAGCGAAAGTCGAGCATCCACTGTGGCTCTTCTTTCATGCGTGAAATTTCTTCAACGATTTCTTTTGTCAATCCCCGCTCTGAACGGAAAATGGAAACGTCTTTGTCGGCAAAACCGTATTTATATTCGCCGATATCCGGCATTTTCTTAGCCATCCATTTTCACTCCAATCTTTATTCGTTATCGCTGTTTTCTTTGGAAACGCCTTTTTCGAGGGCTTTCCATGACAATGTTGCGCATTTAATTCGGGCCGGAAATTTTGAAACGCCTTGCAGAGCTTCAATATCTCCTAAATCAATCGAATCGTCGTAGTCTTTGCCCTGCATCATATCTGAAAAGATCCGTGACATTTGAAGGGCGGTCTCCACGTCTTTCCCTTTGATCGCCTGTGTCATCATAGACGCAGAAGCCATTGAGATTGAGCATCCTTCGCCTTCAAATTTTGCATCTTCTACTTTACCGTCCGTTATCTTCATCGTCAGCCTGATCCGGTCACCGCATGTCGGGTTGTTCATGTCAACGACGATGCTGTCATTCAAAACCCCTTTATTTCTCGGGTTTTTATAGTGATCCATAATCACCTGGCGATACAGTGTATCCAAGTTCACATTAAAAGACATTTGTGAAATACTCCTTTGTCTTCTGAAGAGCTTCAATCAGTTTGTCGATGTCTTCTTCCGTATTATACAGATAAAAGCTCGCTCTTGCAGTGGCGGAGACGTTCAGCCATTTCATTAAAGGCTGCGCGCAGTGATGGCCGGCTCTGACGGCGACCCCTTCTGCATCCAGCACGGTTGCCACATCGTGCGGATGAACGTCTTCAAGGTTGAACGTCACGAGTCCTGCACGTTCGGCCGGACCATAGACAACAGCGCCTTCAAGCTCTTTAAAGCGCTCCAGCGCGTATGCCGCCAAACGGTGTTCATGCGCTAATATTTCATCAAGTCCGATGTCTTCAAGGAAGTCAATCGCCGCTCCCAATCCGATCGCGCCGGCAATGATCGGTGTGCCGGCTTCGAATTTCCAAGGCAGCTCCTTCCAAGTCGATTCGTAAAGACCGACAAAATCGATCATTTCTCCGCCGAATTCTGCGGGTTCCATGTTTTCAAGCAATGCTCTTTTTCCATACAATACCCCGATCCCGGTCGGACCACACATTTTGTGGGCTGAAAACGTGTAGAAATCGCAGTCCAAATCCTGGACGTCAATTTTCATGTGAGGCGTGCTTTGCGCACCGTCTACGACCATAACCGCGCCGTTGTCATGCGCGATTTTGGCTATTTCCTTAATCGGGTTGATTGTACCGAGAACGTTTGAAACATGCGCAGCCGAGACGATTTTTGTATTTTCCGTCACCGTTTCCCTGACATCGTCCAAGGAAATGGTTCCGTCTTCCTGAAGCGGAATGTACTTCAGCGTGGCGCCGGTTGCTTTGACAGCCTGCTGCCACGGAATAATATTCGCATGGTGCTCCATCGGTGTAATGACGATTTCATCACCGGGCTTGAGGTTTGCGCGGGCATAGCTGAGCGCAATCGTGTTCAGGGCCGTTGTCGTACCCCTTGTAAAAATAATTTCCTGCATCGATTTCGCGTTTATAAACTTCCTGACCTTCTCACGTGCTCCTTCATATCCATCCGTTGCTTTCGTTCCTAATGTATGGACGCCGCGATGGACATTGGAATTGTAAGAGTTGTAATACTCATCAAGCGTCTCAATGACGACGCGCGGCTTTTGCGAGGTGGCCGCGCTGTCCAAATAAACGAGATCGTGTCCGTTGACCTGTTGGCTGAGAATCGGAAACTGTTCGCGAATATCTTTAGCATTCATTATTTTACTTTCCTTTCAATCACAGAGACCAGCTGCTTCTTCACGCCTTCAATCGGAAGTTCATTGACAACCGGTGCGAGGAAGCCGTAAATGACGAGGCGCTCTGCTTCTTCTTTAGGAATTCCGCGGCTCATCAAATAGTAGAGCTGAACCGGATCGACGCGGCCGACAGATGCAGCGTGTCCTGCCGTTACATCGTCTTCATCGATTAATAGGATCGGGTTTGCGTCGCCGCGCGCTTTTTCACTCAGCATAAGAACGCGTGACTCCTGCTCTGCATTTGATTTTGACGCGCCGTGCTCGATTTTTCCGATACCGTTGAAGATCGAAGATGCGGAATCTTTCATAACGCCGTGTTTTAAAATATAGCCTTCTGAATGCTTTCCGTGATGAATGATTTGCGTTGTAAAGTTTTGAGTCTGTTCTCCTCTGCCGACGACAACCGTTTTCGTATCGCCGAATGTGCCGTCTCCATGCAGATTTGTCGTGTTTTCAGAAACGGTGTCTCCGTCATTCATCAAACCGAGCGCCCATTCAATTTTGCTGTCGCGTCCGAGTGCAGTTCCGCGGCGGCTGACATAAGCCGTCACCCCTGCGGAAAGGTTGTCGACCGCACCGTATTGCACGCGGGCATTCGCGCCTGTGATCACTTCTGACACGATGTTAAAGACCGCTTCCTTAGGGTTCACAGTGCTGATGTAGTTTTCTACATATGTGACTGCACTGTTGTCATCAGCAACAACAAGTACATGGTTGAAAAGCGTTGTATCATTGCTTTCATGGACATAAACAGCTTGCACAGGCGCTTCCAGTTCGACGTTTTTCGGAACGTAAAGGAAGGCTCCGCCGTTCAGGAGGGCTGCATGCAATGCCGTTAATTTATGCTCATCGACTTTAACGCCGTCTTTCATAAAGTATTTTTTGACTAGCTCGCCGTGTTCGCGGAACGCAGTATGAATATCTGTAAAGATGACGCCTTTATCCTGCAGCTCCTTTGAAAGAGAAAGGTAAGCCGGCGTCTGGTCTCTTTGGACATAAAGCGTTTTGTCTTCATTTCCAAGATCGATCAGCGATTTGACCTCATCTGAAAGATCATCCAAAGAATCAAGCGGTTTATTTTCTACAGTATGCTTATCAAACCGTGTAAAATTCCAATTTGTAATTTTCGTTTTATCAGGTTTCGGCAGCGGCAGATCTTCGGCTTTTTCAAGCGCTTCTAAGCGTAGATCTTGCAGCCATGCCGGTTCCTGGTGCTTCTCAGAGAAGCTTTTGACATATTCCCGATCTACAGATAGTTTTGTTTCCAATGTCATGTTTATCCCCCTAACGCTTACGCTTCTTGACCGACAGTTTCGTCTTCGATTCCAAGCTCATGCTTAATCCAGTCATATCCTTCAGCCTCAAGGCGCTGCGCCAGCTCAGGTCCGCCGGATTTCACAACGCGGCCCTGCATCATGACGTGCACGTGGTCAGGCGTAATGTAGTTCAAGAGGCGCTGATAGTGCGTGATGATCAGGCAGCCGAAGTCCTCGCCGCGCATTTTGTTGATTCCTTTTGAAACGACTTTAAGGGCGTCGATATCCAAACCTGAATCGATTTCGTCAAGAATCGCGATTTTCGGTTCGATCATCATCAGCTGAAGAATTTCGTTGCGTTTTTTCTCACCGCCTGAGAAACCTTCGTTCAGGTAGCGCTGCGCCATATCAGGGTCCATTTCAAGAAATTCCATGTTTTCGTCCATTTTGCGGATGAATTTCATTAAAGAAATCTCGTCGCCTTCTTCTCTGCGCGCGTTGATCGCTGAACGGAGAAAATCGGCGTTTGTAACACCGCTGATTTCACTCGGATACTGCATAGCCAAAAACAGGCCGGCCTGAGCGCGCTCGTCCACTTCCATTTCCAGAACGTCCTTGCCGTCAAGCGTGATGCTTCCTTTTGTTACTTCGTATTTAGGATGACCCATAATCGCCGCGGATAAAGTTGATTTACCCGTTCCGTTCGGTCCCATTACAGCGTGGAATTCCCCGCCTTTTATTTCAAGGTTTACACCTTTTAAAATCTCTTTTCCTTCAATCTCAACGTGAAGATCTTTGATTGTTAATGTCGAAGCAGCCATGAAATATACCTCCAATATATATAATCATCATTCTCAATTTATTCTCATTCTAATTTTATAACAAATGAAAAGTGAATACAACAATAGTCTTCCTATCTTTTCGTGTACATGTTCTCAAGTTTAACAAAAAACGTTTTGTTCTTAAAGAGATTGGGGTAAGAAAACTTCCCGGACGAGAGATGCGCACCTTGCAATCAACAAGCTATCGACAAACAGCGCGAATTACGAGCGGGAACGATTTGATCCCAGGCTGCACGATTCATGACGGGAACAGCGCTCCCCTTCTATTTGGACCGTCACATGCTCCACGTTGCATTCTTTCCTTAGATATTTTGATACTTGTTTTAAGATTCTATCCCTGTCACTGTTTTCGTCTGCCACGATATGGCAGCTTAATGACGGCATATCAGATGAGATCGACCAAATGTGGAGATCGTGAACCTCCTTTACTGACGGAATGGAAAGCAAGCCGTTTTTAAGCGCTTCCGCATCAATGTCTTTCGGTTTTCCTTCCATTAATATGTGCACCGAGTCTTTCGTCACCCGCCACCCGCTAACAAGAACCAAAGCCGCGACGGCGGTGCTTGCGATTGGATCGGCGATATTCCAATTGAAGAAAATCATGAGGAGGCCTGCGATAATCGCGCCGAAAGATCCCAGCATATCGCCGATGACGTGCAATAAAGCGCTCCGCATGTTTAAATTCCCGCTTGTGTCGCCTTTCATTAATATCCAGGCTGCAGCAATGTTGATGAACAGACCAACCGTTGCAATTGCGAGCATGCCACTGCCGGCGACTTCCGGCGGGCTGAAAAAGCGGTTGTACGCTTCCCAAAAAATATAAAGTGAAATCAAAAGCAAGGTGATCCCATTGATAAACGCAGCCAAAATTTCAAAGCGCCTGTAGCCGAATGTTTTGCTCGCAGTTGCAGCCTTTTCCCCAATTTTAAACGCCAAGAGGCTGAATCCAAGCGCTGCAGCGTCGCTGAGCATATGTCCCGCATCTGACAACAAAGCGAGGCTGTTCGTCAATATCCCGCCTATCACTTCAATTATCATAAAAGTAAAAATCAAACCGAAGCTGATGAACAGCGCTTTTTGATTTGCTGATCGGCTGCCATGGTGGCTGTGACCTGTATGTCCGTGAGAATGAGCCATTTTAAATCCCCCTCTTAAATCAGTATATGATCATGTATTCATATTTAAATTTTACCTTTTCCTTTAATTATGGTCAAGCGGCTTTTAAGAACATGGAGAAGGACGGATCGACACATCCGCCCCCCTCGCGTTTTATCCGATCATGGGTAAGTCTGATACGATCTGCTTGCTTTTTTGATACTGCTTTTCACGTCTTTTCTCAACTTCAAGCCGGTTCACATGGCTTCTGCTGTACTCTTCGTACCCCATTCCATGCGACTTGTGCATCGCTTTTTCCATTTCGGCCGTGAATTCAAGGTCAAGCTGATCTTGGCTTGAACAAATAATGAATCATCCTTTCAGAGATTTTCTTACATAGTACCAGTTATATACAAACTCTGCAAAAATGTGTGTGCTTTCAATATGCTTTCACGGACGAAAAATCAATGCTTCATTTGCTGGAATTCTTCCATCGCCTGCAGAACGAGTGTGACAGCTTGGCTCATGGCCGCGCCTCCGCCAAATGCCGCAGTTACGCCGACTGCTTCAAGAATTTCTTCCTCCGACGCTCCGCAATCCAGGCAGCCCTTGATATGATAAATAATGCAATATTCATCCTGAGTATTCACACTGATGCCCAGTGCGATCAGCTGCTTATCCTTTTCGCTGAGCGCGCCTTTTTTAAAGCATTCCTCGGTAAATTCGTTGTATTTGGCGGCAATTCCGGGCATTTTTTCGGAAAAGATGCCGATCCCTGCTTTATATTCATGCAGTGCAGATTCGATAATGCTTTCTGATTCATGCTGATTCACGTTTTGTTCCTCCATTTTCAGTTGGTAGTCTTTTTTTATTATGAGCCTCTTTTCAAAAAATACGCGAAAAAACCCCGGTTTTCTTCGAAACCGGGGTGTTCTTTCATTTACTCAGAAACAGAAATGACAGAGCCTTCATATTTTTTGTCGATGAACTTTTTGATGTCATCAGAGCGCAATACGTCCATCAGAGCTTTCACTTTGTCAGAATCTTCGTCGCCTTTTCGGACGGCGATGATGTTAGCGTAAGGATTGTCTTTTGGAGACTCAAGTTCGATTGAATCAGTTTTCGGATTCAGCTTGTTTTGGATCGCGTAGTTCACATTGATGAACACTGCGTCAGCTTCATTGGCTTCGTATGCTTTTGCTGTCATTTCAGGCGCCACATCATTTTTGATTTTGAGGTTTTTCTTATTTTCTGCAATGTCTTTTACTGTCGCATCCACTTTTTCAATGCCTGATTTCAGCTTGATCAGTCCGGCATTTTCAAGCATTGCAAGCATGCGGCCCTGTTCAGCCGCGTTGTTGCTCATAATAATTTTTGCACCGTCAGGAAGGTCTTTTAAAGATTTATACTTTTTAGAGTAAATGCCGAATGGCTCAAGGTGTACCGCGCCGACGTTAACAAGATCATAATCTTTATTTTCTTTCATTTCCTGTTCAAGATACGGGACGTGCTGGAAATAGTTCGCATCGAGATCTTTCGTTGCAAGCGCTTTGTTGATCAGTTTGTAGTCCGTGAAATTTTTGATTTTAAGCTCATAGCCTTTTTCTTTCAAAAGCGGCTTTGCTTCTTCAAGGATTTCAGCGTGAGGCGTCGGCGTCGCTCCGACTGTGATGACTTTGCTGTCTTTATCCCCTTCGCTGCTGGAAGATCCGCAAGCGGCCAAAACGCCTGCAAAAATGATGAATAAAGCTGTTAATAAACCTTTTTTCATGTTGATGTCCTCCCTAACGTTTGTCTAATTTATTTGTTATAAAATCCCCGATAAACTGGATGATGAACACAATAGCTAAGATGAAAATAGTGGCGATCAGTATAATATCGGGATTGTTCATCTGAAAGCCGTTTACATAGGCAAGGTTCCCGAGTCCGCCTGAACCGATTGCTCCGGCCATCGCCGTCGAACCGATCAGTGCAATCGCCGTAACCGTAATGCCAGAGATCAAGGCCGGCATCGATTCGGGCAGGAGCACTTTAAATATGATCGTCGATGTTTTGGCTCCCATCGATTTCGCCGCTTCAATCACGCCCTTATCAACTTCGCGCAAAGCGATTTCAACCAGGCGGGCATAGAAGGGAGCGGATGCGATAATCAAAGCCGGAAGTGCGGCATTCGGTCCCAGGATCGTGTTCATTAAAAACTTTGTGAAACCGAGCAGCAAAATAATCAATATGATAAAAGGAATAGACCTGAACACATTGACGATTGCCGAGATGACACCGTTCACGACCCGATTCTGCCAAATGTTTCCTTTTGAAGTCAAATACAGCAGCATACCGAGAATCACTCCGATGATAAAAGCAAACAATAGGGAAATTCCTGTCATATATATCGTTTCATACGTAGCTTCCCACAGCTGCTCCATATCTACGTTTGGAAACAGTTTTTCAAACATTCGTGATCACCTCTGCTTCTACTTGGCGGCTCTTGATGAAATCGACCACATCATTGACCTCGTTTTCATGTCCGTCGACATGAATGAACAATGAACCGTATGCGCCGTCCTGAGTTTGCGAGATTTTGCCTTGAAGGATGTTGACTTCAACATCGAACTTCCGAATGATCTGTGTGATCAGCGGCGATTCGGCCGCTTCACCGACGAAGGTGAGCTTGATCGTCCGCCCGGATGTCGTTTCTTCGAGGAAATGCTTCAGCGTTTCCTGTGTTTCCACCGGTTCTGTTACCTGCTGAACAAAGCGCTTTGTCATTTCTTCCTTCGGCTTGAGGAATACGTTCAGCACATCGCCTTCTTCCACGACTTTTCCGTTTTCCATGACGGCCACTCTGTGGCAGATTTTCCTGATGACATGCATTTCATGAGTGATCAGGACAATGGTCAGTCCGAGCCTTTCATTGATATCAGACAGAAGACCCAGGATCGAGTCAGTCGTCTGCGGATCAAGCGCTGATGTCGCTTCATCGCATAAGAGAACTTTCGGATTGTTTGCGAGCGCCCGCGCGATGCCGACGCGCTGCTTTTGGCCTCCGCTAAGCTGTGAAGGATAGGCGTTTTCCTTGCCTTCAAGACCGACAAGCTTTATCAGTTCAGCGACTCTTTTCAGACGTTTTGCTTTGCTGACACCGGCGATCTCCAGCGGAAACGCAATATTGTCGCGGACCGTTCTTGACCACAATAGGTTGAAATGCTGGAAAATCATGCTGATTTCCTGCCTTGCATTCCTCAACTTCTTCCCTTTGATCTCACTGATTGTTCTGCCGGCTACTTCAACCGTGCCTGAAGTCGGCTGTTCAAGTCCGTTCAAAAGACGGATCAAGGAGCTTTTTCCAGCTCCGCTATATCCAATAATTCCGAAGATTTCACCTTTTTTAATCGTAAGGGTGACATCCTGGACAGCATTGACATCTCCATGCTTTGACCGATAAATCTTTGAAACATTTTGAAGATTTATCAAAAGCCATCACCTGCTTTCTTGCTCAATTCTCATAGTTGTCTAAATTCCTGATCAAACAATGAAAAAAGCCTTTCTGCACACATGAGCAGAAAGGCTTTTGAATAGTCTGGGCCTTTCTCTCATCTTTCAAAGCATAACGCTTCGCGTGAATTGGCACCATTTCAACACGTGTTGATGGTTGCCGGGTTTCATAGGGCACTTCCCTCCACCTCTCTGGATAAGAGAAACATATATTTATTTTTTGATTATTATGATCGGAATTCTTAAAGTAGGATATCATGCGAAAAAATAGTTGTCAACTATTTTTCGTAAGACAATCGGCCTACGGCGAAAAGAGACGAACGTAAACGCCCGTCCCTGTCTGACTTATACACGGAATGTGCCGATTTTTCAAATTTTTAAAATGTCTCTGAATAAAGATCGCTGTTTTTAAAAAAGCCGTCCGTCAGCCATAAAATCGCTTCAAGCTTCAATAAAGCTCTGAAAGAGCCTTTTACTTGAACAGTGCCGCGCTGTACGAGATGCTGCAATGAAATATCGCCGTGAAGAAGGTCAATAATCTCGCTTTGCTCTCCAAAAAAGGTCAAATGAGCTTTTTCTGCAAGAGAAGATTTCTCCATTTCCCCTTTTTCGTTGATCGCTAACGTAAAAGCTTCTTTCTCGCCTTGAAACGTAATCAGCAAAGCCGTTGTAGATAATAGAGGTTTTAAAAAAAGAGCCTTGTCCTCTCTTTCTATCAATCCCATTTTCTCCAACTGTATAACCTCCTGTAAATTGGTCATACTTACAGATTCTCTGTCTTCCGCAGGAGTTCCTTTAGGAATTGCTCGACAAGTTTTTGCTGGTTATTTCCCGAGAAATATGTCAAAACCGCCCTTAATCCACAACATTTTGTTTAATCGTATCGTATAAGTAGGAAACGGAGTGAAAAGCGTATTCTTTTTTGACGACTTGCCCGTTTTTGTAAAGGATAAAGCACGGAACGCTTTCTATTTCCTGCTGCTTGGCAAATGCCGGGGAATAATTGAGATTGTTTTTATAAAAAGGAATGTCCTTTATCATTTCATCAACGACTTCCAGCATTCTTCCGGCCAGCTGACACGTTCCGCAGAACGGCGTGTATACATATAGAAGACAGGTCTCATGTTCAAGCCGTGTCAGCTCTTTTTCTTGAAGTTCTTGCATCTGTTAAACCGCACCTCAATACGTTTTATAATAAATATTTTGTATGTACCCGGATGTTTGAACGAAATAATACTTCTGCAACATGCTGACTCGGGGCGGAAGCGACTTCTTTGTATACCCTATCGATGTATAGATGCGAAGCTTGGGGGAGCTCCCTCATCAGCTGACGGCGGAGCTTTTCCCCTGATTCATCGGCATCCACCAGGATATAAACGTCTTTATCAAACAGCGTCTCGGCGAATTCATCGAGTTTTGCCTGGCTGATCGTTCCGTTTGTGCAAATGATGTCCACGGGCTCTTCGATGACATGCTTCACTTTTTGCTTATCTGATTTCCCTTCGACGATCATGACTTTTTCATTTTCCGGCATATGATCACCTTTAATGATTTACTTGTAAAAAAAGGCAGTGAATATTCACCGCCTGACTCGATTAACACCAGCCTTGGTGGTCATCACAGTCTACATATTTAGCATCCGGACCGCTTACGGTATCCGCCGTTTTGTAAAATCTTTCGTCTTGGAATGAATATCCAGATTTCAACTCGTATTGATCCTTGCCGGTCATTCGGCCGATCAGCTCATTCTCATGGTACAGCTGCATTCCGCCGTTTTTCAATCGGCTTTCCACATGTTCTGTAATATCAATACGTTCTTTTTTCAGCGTCAATTTGGACACCCCCTCTTGATATAGAGTATCCAAACGACACATGGCTATCCTGAATAATCCTTAGTCTTCTTTTATCATGTCCTCATATTGCTCGGCTGTCATCAGATTTTCGATTTCAGAAGCATCGGACGGCTCGACGATAATCATCCAAGCCTTTTCATACGGAGACTCGTTGACGAATTCAGGGCTGTCTTCCAGATCTTCGTTCACTTCGACCACTTTTCCGTTGATCGGGGCATACAGCTCAGAAACGGTCTTTACGGATTCAACGCTGCCAAAAGGCTCGTCCGCTTTGATTTCGTCTCCCACTTCAGGAAGCTCGACAAATACGATGTCTCCAAGTTCGGATTGGGCGAAGTCTGTAATGCCGATTCTGACTTTATCTCCTTCTGTTTTCACCCATTCGTGTTCTTCTGAATAACGCAACTCTTTCGGTGTGCTCATGCTAACCCCTCCATAAAGTGTTTTAATCGATCCTACATTGAAGATATCATATTTTGATGGGTTATAACCAGTATGTCTTAAACTGATCTTCTTTAAAACCGACCGTTACTTTACTGCCGTCTGTCGCAATCGGGCGTTTGATCAGCATACCGTCCGAAGCCAGCAGTTCCAGCTGCTCATCTTCAGACATGTTTTGCAGCTTGTCTTTTAAGCCGAGTTCACGGTATTTTTGTCCGCTCGTGTTGAAAAACTTCTTCAATTCAAGCCCGCTTTTCTCGTAGAGCTCTTTCAGTTTTTCCTTGCTTGGCGGCTCTTCTGCGATATGTATCCCATTGATTTCTTTGCCATGGTCTTCAAGCCATTTTTTCGCTTTACGGCATGTCCCGCATTTCGGATACCAGTAAAAATCCAAAGCCATACATACACACCCCTCTCATTTAATCGAGGTAATTTTAACACAGATCGAATGAAAAACCTAAAACCGTGCTCCATTCTATAACAGCTAAAAACCCCGCCTAAGCAGGGCTTTTCGTTTAAACGATATATTTCTCAGCTTCAAAGACTCCCTTGGCTGCCTGGCGCTTTTTCTCAATGACATTGACAGGCGTAAAGCGCGTCAATTTGCGGAGCGCGGACAGCATCATCCGCAGCGAATCACCTGATTCCATCGCAATGAGCGATTCCTTGGCATGGCTTTCAATTTCCTGAAAGGCAACTTGTGCAAAAATCTGCGTATAAAGAATTTTCTGGGCGTTTTTGTCTTCCCCGGTTGCCTGGATGGCTTTTTCAGTACGCAAAATAGCTGCTTCCATCGCGTAGACCTGGCTGACAATGTCGGCGATGTTAACGAGGATTTCCTGCTCATGGTCGAGCGCTTTTCCGTATTTTTGCGCGGCGAGTCCCGCGATCATGAGCGCGGTCTTTTTGGCGTTTCTCAGCAGATACTTTTCCTGTTCGAGAACGCCGTCACCTGGTTCTTCAGGCATGAGCATCATCAGTTCTTCCTGAAGCGCCTTTGCTTTCCCAAACAGAGGAAGCTCGCCTTTCATCGCTTTTTTCAAGTAGGTGCCCGGGACGATGAGACGATTGATTTCGTTTGTGCCTTCAAAAATCCGGTTGATCCGTGAATCGCGGTAAGCCCGCTCCACTTCGTATTCCTGCATGAATCCGTAACCGCCATGGATTTGGACGCCTTCATCAACGATATAATCAAGCGTTTCAGATCCGAATACTTTGTTAAGGGAGCATTCGATTGCATATTCAGCGATCGATTTTGCGACCTGGCGCCCGTCTTTTTGCTCTTCTTCGCTCAAGGTGCCCATTTTGTCTTCAAACAGCCCGACCGTACGATAGACAGAGCTTTCCATCGCATAAAGTTTGGCTGACATATTGGCGATTTTTTCCCCGATTAAGCTGAACTTTGAGATCGGCGTCTTAAATTGCTGGCGCTGATTGGCGTATGAAGCGGACAGCTCGATGACCCGTTTGGAAGCGCCGATTGTCCCGACAGCGAGCTTATAGCGGCCGATATTTAAAATATTGAAGGCGATGACATGCCCTTTTCCCGGTTCGCCTAAAAGGTTTTCTTTCGGAACTTGAACCTGGTCTAAGATGAGCGTGCGGGTCGAAGAGCCTTTGATGCCCATCTTTTTCTCTTCAGGCCCTGTGGAAACACCTGCGTAATCTTTTTCCACAATGAAGGCCGAAAAATGTTCGCCGTCTATTTTCGCATAGACGATGAAAACATCGGCAAAAGCTGAGTTTGTAATCCATTGCTTTTCACCGTTTAATATATAGTGGGTTCCCGCCTCATTCAAAACGGCCGTTGTTTTTGCCCCTAATGCATCAGATCCGGAGCCCGGCTCTGTTAAGGCATAGGCTGCAAATTTTTCCCCTGTTGCAAGGGACGGCAGATACTTTTTCTTTTGCTCCTCGGTTCCGAAAAATACGATAGGAAGCGTGCCGATCCCGACGTGCGCCCCGTACGATAACGAAAAGCTTCCCGCTCTTGAGAATTTTTCGGTGATCAGCGCCGAGCTGATTTTATCGAGCCCGAGTCCGCCATACTCTTCAGGAACGTCAGCACCGAGAAGCCCGAGTTCGCCGGCTTTTTTCAGAAGCCTGACAGAGTGTTCGAAATTGTGCTCTTCAATTTCGTCGATGTATGGCAAAACATCTCCGAGAATATAATCTTCAGTCGTTTTGGCGATCATTTTATGTTCATCCGTGAAATCTTCCGGTGTAAACAGCTGATCAGCCGTCACCTCTTCGATCAGAAAGGCTCCGCCTTTTTTCATATGATCTTTTGTTTGTTCCATTGTTCCATCCCCCTTGTGATTAAACTAATTCGAATACCCCTGCTGCTCCCATGCCTCCGCCGATGCACATCGTCACAACGCCGAATTGCTCGCTTCTCCGCCGCATTTCGTGGATCAATGTCAGCGTCAGCTTTGTTCCCGTGCAGCCGAGCGGATGTCCGAGCGCAATCGCTCCGCCGTTGACATTGACTTTCTCTTCATCGATTCCAAGCGACCTGATAACCTGGATCGCTTGCGATGCAAACGCCTCATTTAATTCGAATAAACCGATATCCGAGAGCTCAAGTCCCGCCATCTTCAGCGCCCTTGGGACAGCTTCAACAGGACCGATGCCCATCACCTCCGGCGGAACGCCGCCGACTGCGAACGAACGGAACCTTGCCAGAGGCTTTAACCCGAGCGCATCCGCTTTTTCTCTGTCCATGATCATCACTGCAGCCGCCCCGTCGCTCGTCTGCGAGGAATTCCCTGCCGTAACAGAACCGTCCGCCGAAAACGCCGGTTTTAACGTTGACAGAACGTCTTTAGTTGTCCCCGGGCGCACACCTTCATCGGCGGAGAAAGTAAACGTCCGCTCCTTCAGCTTGTGATGTTCATCCACTTCTCTGACGGTGACGTCCACCGGGACGATTTCATCTTCGAACTTTCCTTCCGCGACCGCTTTGGCGGCTTTTTGATGGCTGCTGACGGCAAATGCATCCTGATCCTCCCTGGAAACGCCGTATTTAACGGCAACCTGTTCAGCCGTATGGCCCATCCCCATATAATATTCAGGAGCTGTTTCCGCGAGGGCCGCGTTCGGTCTGACGATATGCCCCATCATCGGCACGATGCTCATCGATTCAGCGCCGCCGGCAATGATCGTGTCGGCAGCTCCAAGCATGATTTTTTCGGCCCCGTAAGCGATTGATTGAAGTCCTGAAGAACAATATCTGTTGATCGTAACGGCCGGAACTGTGTGCGGCAGACCGGCAAGCGCCCCGATATTGCGCGCCATATTCAACCCTTGTTCGGCTTCCGGCGTAGCGCAGCCGATGATTAAATCATCGATATTCCCTTCATAACCGCCAGCTCTTTTCAGCGTCTCTCTCACGGCATATGCGCCTAAATCATCGGGACGGACAGTCCTCAATGAGCCTTTTTTTGCTTTTCCGATCGGGGTTCTCGCCCCCGATACAATAACTGCCTCTTTCATTATTTTCCCTCCTTAATTACGCAAAGGTTTGCCTTTTACAAGCATATGCTGCATTCTCGCCTGCGTTTTCGGTTCGCTCACAAGGCTCAGGAAAGCTTCTCTTTCCAAATTGAGCAAGTATTCTTCCGTTACTTCAGCGCCGAATGGAACCCTCCCGCCCGCGATGACAAACGCCAGCTTTTTCGCTATCTTCATGTCGTGTTCAGAGATGGCGCCGGACAGCTTTAACGATTCCGCACCGAGCAGGAGCGCCGCATAGCCGGTTTCGCCCGTCACTGGAACTTTCTTTTTAACCGGCGGACGGTAGCCGCTTTCGGAAAGCGTCAGGACGAGTTTTTTAGCATCGTATAACAAGTGATCCTGGTTGATGCTGATTTGATCCTCTGCGGTTAAGATGTTCAGCTCTTTCGCTTCTTGAGCCGAAGTCGACGTTTTTGCAAGGGCAATTGTCTCAAACGTCTTGATGGCGGCCTCCTGGATATCCGGTTTAACGCCTTCAGGCAGCCCCTTCAAGTAGTTTAAATAAAGCTCTTTATTGCCTCCGCCGCCCGGAATCAGACCGACGCCTGTTTCAACAAGGCCCATGTATGATTCACTTGAAGCTTGAACACGGGCTGCAGGCAGGCAAAGCTCAGTCCCCCCGCCAAGCGTCATCCCGAACGGAGCGGCGACGACCGGCTTGGTACTGTATTTCACTTTCATCATCGTCTCCTGGAACTGACGGATGATCATGTCAATTTCCATATAGTTGTCGTCTTGGGCTTCCATCAGCATCATCGCAAGATTGGCTCCGACGCAGAAATTTTTGCCCTGGTTGCCGATCACAAGTCCTTTATAATTGGCGTCTACTTCCTCTAGAGCGAATTTCAGCATTTGGATGATGTCGAGTCCGATTGCATTGCTTTTCGAATGAAATTCGAGCAGGGCGACATCGTCGCCTAAATCGATCAAACTTGCCCCGCTGTTTTTCTTGATAACGCCTTTTGTTTCTTTGAGTGACGACAAATGGATCGTTTTTTTGTTTTCTTGAAGCGCCCTGTATTCGCCGCTTTCAAAACAGTAGCAGAACGTCTTTCCGTTTTCCTTAAGGTAGAAGGTCTCATGTCCTTTTGCGAGCATTTCCTTCACCCAGTCCGCGACTTTCCAGCCCTCTGCTTCAAGCTTTTGCACCGCGTTTTTCACACCGATGCTGTCCCACATTTCAAACGGCCCTTCCGACCAGCCGAACCCCCATTTCATCGCCTGATCAATCGCCGATATGCTGTCAGCGATTTCCCCTGTCAGCTCAGCCGAATAGACAAGCGTCGGAGCTGTCATGTTCCAAAGAAGGCTTCCCGCTCTGTCATCTGAATAAATAAGCGCTTTCAATCTCGCTCCTGCGCCTTTCATTTGCTTGGCCGCTTCAAGTCCCGATGTTTTTAATGTTTGGCGTTTGCTGTAGGTCATCGTCATCGGATCAAGCTCAAGGATGTCTTTTCCTTCTTTTTTGTAAAAACCTTGTTTCGCTTTGCTTCCGATCCAGCCTCTTTCGAGCATTTGTTCAATAAATTCAGGCAGCCGGAAAACGTTTTTTTCTTCACCAGTGACTTGGTTATAGACATTTTTGGCAACGTGCGAAAATGTATCAAGCCCGACGACATCGAGCGTTCTGAAAGTTGCGCTTTTCGGGCGCCCGATCAGCGGACCTGTAATCGAATCGACTTCGCCTATCGTGTAGCCGCCTTTCAGCATTTCCTGAACCGTCACAAGCAAGCCGTATGTTCCGATGCGGTTGGCGATAAAGTTTGGCGTGTCTTTCGCTTCAACAACCCCTTTGCCAAGTACGTCTTCGCCGAATTTCTTCATAAAGTCCAGCACCCCGGGATCCGTTTCATCAATCGGAATCACCTCAAGCAGCTTTAA
Organism: Bacillus paralicheniformis; assembly: GCF_001042485.2. Lineage (GTDB taxonomy): Bacteria > Bacillota > Bacilli > Bacillales > Bacillaceae > Bacillus > Bacillus paralicheniformis. The sequence continues at coordinate 245,645 of NZ_LBMN02000001.1, read as the reverse complement.
ATAGCGGGCCGGGTTAAAAAAGTGCGTTCCTAAAAAGTGCTTTTTAAAATCAGCGGACCTTCCCTCCGCCATCTGCCTGACGGAGATGCCTGATGTATTGCTGCTGACGATGCTTCCGTGTTTTCTGTATTGATCGACTTTTGAAAACACTTGCTTCTTGATCTCCAGGTTTTCGACAACAACTTCAATAATCCAGTCGGCATCTTTAATTTTTTCAAAATCGTCTTCTGTGTTCCCTGTGGTGATACGGCTGATATTCTTCTTCGAAGTAAGCGGAGCCGGTTTTTGCTTTAGCAGCTTTTGTACGGCTGACTGTGCCAGCCGGTTGCGCACATCCGGGTCTTCAAGGGTGCGGCTTTTTTTTCTTTCCTCATCTGTTAATTCACGCGGCACCATATCGAGCAGTAACACAGGAATCCCGATATTGGCTAAGTGAGCCGCGATTCCGGAACCCATTACACCGGAACCGATAACGGCGGCTTTACGAATATGCTTGACCATGAAAGATCCTCCCCCACTTTGAATGAATACTCATTCATTTTTGCTCCAAAAAAATAAACTCTCCTGTCTTCTTTCATCTTAAAAGATTTTGGAAGCGAGTTCAATAACTTGGTGCAAAATTTCTGAAATTTTTTCAGCGGGTATTTTGCCGCGGTTACATGTTTCCCCGCTTTTGGGACAAACCAATAGAGAGGAGGTGAAGGCCTTGGTACGTGAAAGAAAAAATCCATCTTCAGCCGCAGTCAGCGCCGCAAGCATAAAAGGCAATGCAGGTCCGGATTATAAAAAGGCGGATGCGGGCGGAAAACGGACAAGCCAAAACCAGCAATATAAAAAGCATAATATGGATGTTCCTGAAGATCACTAAGCCCCCTTTAAGCATCCGGTATAAATTTCCGATGTGTTAGGAAATCTAAAACTAAACGCTAAAAGGAGGCAGACGCATGCAGCAACAGCAAGAAATGACAACACCGCCGCCGGTCATTTCAACAAAGGATCATCTGTATTTGACGGATATGCTGAACTGGAACTTGCTCGCGATGAAAAAAGCACATTTTATGGCGGACCAGTGCCAGGATCAGTCTCTTAAAACAGAACTCGACAGGGTCGGACAAATGCACCATCACCATTACAATGTGATATTGGAGCAGCTTCGTCAAAATCAAACGCAAAACCCGTCAGCATACATGCAATAGGAGGTCAATGATGAATCAGCAAAACCAACAGAAAATCGGCAATCAGGAAACTCCTGTCCCGAAAACGAGCGCGATGAATGACAGGGATTTTGTCAACGAACTGCTGACAACCGAAAAATACATGACGGCAGCATACTCGACAGCGCTTAATGAATTAAGCCATGAGTCGCTTTACCAGGCCGTTCAGCCGCTGTTTAACGAGGCGCAAAACGTACAGCGCAGATTGTATCAGGTGATGTTTCAAAACGGATGGTACAAGGTGGAGGCAGAAGATGCCCAGAAAATCCAGCAGTCCTATCAACAGTTCCATTCTACATTGCAAGACCAGTCGCCATATCAGCAAAACCAATAAACAAAAAATAAGCAGAGGAGTCTCCCTGCTTATTTTTTTTGATTAGCCGCTCGGTGCGCTTCATTTCGTTCTTTAATCTGGCGGATCACTTCTTTTATCTCCTGCTTCGCATCCGGATACGCTCCGTTCCAATGCTTGGCGAGAGGCGGCATGCTTTTGGCGATATGGCTGTAGATGATCCACATCTTCACCTGTTCTTTCAGTTCTTCGTCCGTTTCACCTAAAAGCAGCTCCGTATATTTCTCAACAAGTCCATCCAGCTGCTCCTTTAGTTTTTCCACTCACGACACCCTTTCTTTACGTTTATTTCTCGGGCATGTCCTGCATTTGACGCCGTTGTTGTCTGTTGCATAATACAGACAGCAAGTCGTGCGTGTCCGATCCTCCGCATGCTGTCCGGGATAAAACCTTTTGAGAGGATTTTCGTCCGCCCCTTCTTCAAAAAGGCCTGGCTCAGCTTCAAAAAGAAGAAAATGAAAATCTTGCGCCGCCCGCGCCTTGAGTTTCGGATCTTCCAGAAGCGTGTCATACATCCAATACAGATAAACGGCAATATTTTCCCAAAGAATATGCTTTGAAATCGAAAATACCCGCCGACAGGCCGCGATCAGGCCGCCAAGGTGGCACCTGAAGATATCCTCAGTCAATCTTTTCAGTTCTTCGGTGCGATCCGCTTCGATAAGCTCAGCACCTTTGTGAAAATAAAACGACGGCGTCCACCCTCGATCATCGGCTTCTATCTCCCATGACACGGAAGCAGGAGCGGTTGGCAAGCGCTTTCCCCAAACCGTAAACAGATAGAAATGCAGCGCAGCCAGCATCCCGCTGCGCTTGACGAGCATTGAAGCCGCAACTTTTTGATTCGGAGCGTTCAGCCTGTCTTTAATATCTTCTACATAACGTTCTAAAAAATCCTCATCAAGGAGCTTGTTTCCTTTAACAGAGAATAAGGAGCCGGTCTGCTTCGTTCCAAGGCGAAAACGAAGCAATGACTCAAGCTCCTCTTTTGTTAAATTAAGCATGGGACTGAACCACCTGCTGGACGATGCATCTTCCTCTTCCGTACGGAATGCAGTGCGGCGTGCCGAAAAGCGGATCTTTCGTCACTTCGCAGTCCATTTCAAAAACGTCCTGCACAAGCTTGCAGTTGATAATGGATTCAGGCCGGCCTTCGGCATATATCTTTTTATCTTTAATCGCGACGAGGTGGTGAGCGTAGCGGCAGGCAAGGTTCAAATCGTGCAGCACCATCACGATCGTGCGCTTTTCGTGTTCATTTAATTCAAACAAAAGGTCCAGAATTTCAATTTGATGCGTCATATCCAAGTATGTCGTCGGTTCATCCAGTAATATGATATCCGTTTCCTGGGCGAGCGTCATCGCGATCCAGGCGCGCTGCCGCTGGCCTCCTGACAAGGAATCGACTGTGCGCTCGGCCAGTTCTTCCATTCTTGTCGCTTTCAAAGCCTTTTGCACAGCCTCTTCATCTTCCGCCGACCATTGCTTCAGCCAGTTTTGGTAAGGGTACCGCCCCTGCTTAACGAGCTGGAGAACGGTCAGGCCTTCCGGAGCCGAAGGGCCTTGAGGCAGAATGGCCAGCTCCTTTGCCACTTCTTTCGTGGGAAGTTTGGCGATGGAGCTGCCTTCGAGAAGCACTGAACCGCCCTTTGGCTTCATCAAACGTGCGAGAGACCGAAGGAGAGTCGACTTACCGCAGCCGTTGCTGCCGATAAATACGGTGATTTCACCTTTTGGGATCGTTAAGTTTAACTCATCAATAATGATTGTTTCTCCATAACCTAAGCTTAACGTTTCTGTTGAAATGGCACTCATAAATGAAATCTCTCCTTTTATTGGTTTCTGCTTTTATACAGCAAGTAGATAAAGTAAGGGGCGCCGATCGCTGCAGTAAACACACCGGCAGGCACTTCAACGGGAGAAAAAAGCGTGCGTCCGATGATGTCGGCAATCAGCACAAGCAATCCTCCGATCAGCGCTGCAACCGGCAAGAGGGCGCCGAATGATGAACCGACAAGCCTTCTTGCGATATGCGGGGCCATCAAACCGACAAATCCGACGGTTCCGGCAAAGGCAACGGCAATTCCGGCAAAAGCCGTGCTCAGCAGAAGGAGCAAAAAGCGGTTCCGCTGAACCGAGCTGCCCGCTCCTGTCGCCAGTTCTTCACCAAGCGTCTGAATGTTGACGTTTCTGGCGGCGGCTGCGGATATCAGCAAAAGGACAAGCGCAGCCGGCATTAAAATATTCACATCCTGCCAGTTCGATCCATATACTGATCCGGTAATCCAGACGTTCGCCTGAGACATTCTGTATATCGGTCCTTTTATCATAAACAATGTCGTCAGCGACTGGGCAAGCATCGAAAATCCGATTCCGATCAAAACGAGCCTGAAAGTCGAAGAGCCGTTTTTATATGAAAGAAAATAAACGAGCATTCCGGCGAGAGCCGCGCCGATAAATGCGGCAACCGGGAGCCAGCTGATGCTGACCGTAAGCGCATTGTTTTTATTGGAAAACAGCATTAAAAACAAGACAACGGCGACTGAAGCCCCGCCGGTCACACCGATAATATCCGGCGAAGCGAGCGGATTGCGGATCAGACCCTGAAGGATCGATCCGGCTGCCGCCAGACAGATTCCGGCAAACAGAGCGACCAAAATCCGCGGCATCCTGAAGGACATGATGATCAGGTCATCGCCCGGATCCCCCATGCCCAAAAACGTTTTCGCGACGGCGCCCGGAGAAATAAAACGTTCACCGATGCCGGCGCTGAGGATGACTGCACAAGCCGTCAACACCAATAGGATCACGAACGAAAACAGTGCTTTTCTGCCGATCAACAATGAAATGCCGCCTTTTCCGATTCTCAGCGTGCGGTAATTTTTCATTTTTGGAACCCCCTTCTCGCGATATAGACAAAAATGGGTGTCCCAATGATGGCTGTCATGACGCCGACAGGCACTTCTTCAGGCATAATCAGGTACCTTGCGCCAATATCTGCGGTTACAAGCAGGATGGCTCCCAGCACGGCACAGTACGGAAGAACCCAGCGATGGTCGTGGCCGACGATAAATTTTGCAAAATGCGGGATAACAATACCGATAAAACCGATCGGCCCGGCGACGGCGACAGATCCCCCGGCAAGCAGGATAATCGAAACCGCCATCAACGCTTTGATCAGCCACGTTTTCTGGCCGAGGCTTTTTGCCACTTCCTCCCCCATCGTTAAGACATTGATTTTCGACCCGAGTAAAAAGCTGATGATGAATGCCGGCACGATATATGGAAGGACGGAGACCAAGAGGCTGAGGTCGCGCCCCTGGACAGAGCCCGCAAGCCAAAACAGCGCCTGCTCAAGAGCTGCTTCATTAACGGAAAGCATGCCTTGCGTCAATGATGAGAACAGCGCTGACATCGCCGCCCCTGCAAGCGTCAGCTTGACCGGCGTCAGCCCTTCCCTTCCGAGAGAGCCGACAAAATAGACGACAAGCGCGGCAAACGCTGCACCAAAAAACGAGATCCATGCAATCGTCTGAAGCGAACTGACGTGATAGAAAAACAGCGCTCCAACAACAAAGAAACCGGCACCCGCGTTCACGCCGAAAATTCCCGGGGAAGCAAGCGGGTTTTTTGTCATCGCCTGCATTAAAGCGCCGGCAACTCCGAGGGAAGCGCCGACAGTTGCAGCAATCAGCGCGCGCGGCAAACGCACGTTTTTGATGACAAGATGTTCATTAGAGCCGCTGAAGCCCGTAAAAGCCTTGTAGGCCATCGACCATGACGTATTCGTATAACCGTATACGATACTAGCGCAAACGGCGGCAACCAGCACCAAAATAAAAGACAGTAGTGCGATTGTTCTATATTTATTCGTTCTTAAGAGCATAAATTAAAATTCTCCTAGTTTGACTGAAACATCTACTGGTTATTGTATCAGATAACATTGATCTTGAAAATCATTTTCAATTAACAATTGACAAAATTCTGATCAAAAATTATGATCAGGATGAATGACTTACATACCTAAGGAGGACACACATGAAGAGATGGTCAATTGTTGGATTTATCGCTTTGTTAGCGATTTCAATTCTTGCAGCCTGCGGCGGAGGCAAGGATGACTCTGCAAAGGGCGGAGAGAATAAAGATACGATCACCGTTAAACACGCAATGGGTACGGAAGAACGAGTGCCTGCAGACCCAAAAAGAGTCGTCGTCCTGACAAATGAAGGAACCGAAGCGCTTTTGGAACTCGGAATCAAACCTGTGGGTGCAGTCAAATCCTGGACAGGCGATCCTTGGTATAAGCATATTCAAGCCGATATGAAAGGCGTTAAGCAAGTCGGGCTCGAAGGCGAACCGAATATCGAAGCGATAGCCGAGCTAAAGCCTGATTTAATCATCGGGAATAAAATGAGACATGAAAAAATCTACGACAAGCTTGAAAAAATTGCTCCGACTGTCTTCTCTGAAACGCTGCGCGGCGAATGGAAAGACAACTTCTCCCTCTACGCGAAAGCGGTAAACAAAGAGGAAAAGGGCAAAGAAGTTTTAGAAGATTTCGATAAAAAAGTCAGCGAATTAAGCGACAAGCTCGGCGACCAGAAAAAGAAACGGGTGTCGGTTGTCAGATTTATGGCCGGCCAATCAAGGATTTACTATAAAGATTCTTTCCCGGGAATCATCTTGGATCAGCTCGGTTTTAAGTATCCGGAAAAACAGGAAAAACTGTTTGAAAAACAAGACGACAAATTTGTTTTTATGACGGAAAATAAAGAATCGATCCCTGAAATGGATGGGGATGTCCTGTTCTATTTCACATATAAACCTGCCGAAAGCAAAACAGAGGCCGAAACATGGCAAAACGATTGGACAAGCGATCCGCTTTGGAAAAAATTGAACGCTGTCAAAACCGGAAACGCCCACGAAGTCGACGATGCGATCTGGACGACGGCCGGCGGTGTCAAAGCAGCGTATCTGTTCCTTGATGACATCGAAAAATACTTTTTAAAATCGTAAGCAAAAAAGAGCATTTCCGCCGTTGGAAATGCTCTTTTGTTTATTTTCCGTGATAGATTCTTGACGTACCATCCGGCCATTTCACCCGCAGATGAAACAGGTCATATCGCTCATCAAGATTGAAAGCCTCGAGCACATTGCTGATCACGTCCTGCTTTGAATCGGATTTGGCGATCGAAAGCTCGCTTAAAACCATTTTCATTTCGTTTAAAGCTTCTTCCCCTTCGCGGTCCGCTCCGTTCAGGTGGTCTTTAATCGATGCTTCTTCCCGCTCCTGTTTGTCGTATACGGCTGTAAACGAATTGTGCTTTCCACGGCCATAGTTCACTTCCAATGCAAATGCAGCGTAAGGCACGCTTTCCACATCTGAAACAGGAGCGTTATCGGGAACGGCCTCCTTGCCTTCGGCATGTTCTTCCGCTATTGAACGGCAGCCGGTCATCAGGATCATGACGAGAGCGATAACGGCCATCCGAAATAGGTTCATACCGTTCATCTCCTCTATGCACATTATCCTTAGCTATGTCCACTTTGCGGAAACTCATTCAATCTCTCAGCGGAAGCCTTTATATCATCTCTAACAATGCTTCTGCATCACGGACAGCCGGCTGAATGGCCGCTTCCCAGAAATCCCGCTTCGTCAGATCGGCGCCGAGATGCTTCATCGCCAGTTCCTCAACAGACATGGAGGCTGTATCTTTTAAGAGCGCGATATATTTTTCTTCAAACGCCGCCCCCTCTTTCAGCGCTTGCGCGTAAATGCCAAGCGAAAACAAGTAGCCGAACGTATAAGGAAAATTGTAGAACGGGACAGACGTAATATAAAAATGAAGCTTTGATGCCCAAAAATACGGATGATACTCGCCAAGCGCGCCGCAAAACGCTTCTTTCTGAGCTTCTTCCATCAGCTCGTTCAGTCTTCCGGCGGATACGACGCCGTTTTTTCGTTCATCGTAAAAGCGGGTTTCAAATAGAAACCTCGCGTGAATGTTCATAAAAAAGGCGACGCTTCGCTGGACTTTATCTTCCAGAAGGACGAGTTTTTCTTCGTCTGAACCGGCTTGTTTTAATGCCGCATCAGCCACGATCATTTCTGCAAAAGTAGACGCGGTTTCCGCCACGTTCATCGCGTACGCCCTGTTTAGCGGTCTGACGTCCAGCATGGATTCCTGATGAAAGGCATGGCCAAGCTCATGCGCCAGCGTGGAAACGTTTGACTGGCTTCCTGCAAATGTCATAAATATTCTCGATTCCCCGCTGTCAGGAAAATTGGCGCAAAAGCCGCCCGGGCGTTTGCCTCCCCTGTCCTCAGCTTCAACCCATCTGTCTCTGAGCGCTTTTTCAGCAAAGGAGGAGAGCTTTTCTCCAAACGTTTTAAACTGCCCGGTAATAAAAGCGGCTGCCTCTTGATACGAATATTCCTTTGCCGCTGAACCGATCGGCGCTTCGACGTCATACCAGCTCAGTTTATCCAGCTCAAAGATAGACGCCTTCCGGGAAAGATAGTCTGCAAACGGCTTTTTATGATCAATAATGACCTGCCACATGACATCAAGGGTTTCCTGCTTCATGCGATTGATGTCCAGGGGTTCTTTTAATACATTGTCCCAGCCTCTCGCCTCATAGACGTTCAGTCTGAAACCGGCGAGGTGATTCAGCGTGCTGCTGAGCAAATCAGCGTGCTGTTCCCAGCCGTGGTCCAAATTTTCCGATACGGAGCGGCGGATCTTTCTGTCAGGTTTAGATGTCAGGTTCTGCGCCTGTCCGACAGACAGAATTTTCGTCTCGCCATCTTCTTCATACGGGATTTGAATTTGGTCGACGATGCTGTCGTACATATCGCCCCAAGCATGATATCCGTCAACAGACAAACCTTGAATCAATGTTTCCTGTTCGGAACCAAGCTTTTCCGTTACCCGCTCCCTTCTCTCATTCAAAATATAAGCGATATTGGAAATGCCTTCTTCTTGAAGGATCGCTTCCCATTCTTCATTTGAGACAACGGCAAATTTGCTGTCAAGCACGACCAGCGCCTTCTGAGCATCGGCAGCGAGCTGGGTGACCTCAAAATTAAGGGCATTCGCCTTTAAATCCGCAGTGTCCTGCGCTTGGAGACATCCGACAAAAGCGTCTGCTTCGCGGATTTTAACATCAATTGTTTCAAAAAGCGCCAGTGTTTCCTTCAATTCATCAAGACCGCTTTTTGAGACGGTAAGAGCCTCGGCAGAGCGTTTAAAAGTTGAAAGCAGTGCTTTAATTTCATTTAAATATTGACGGAACTCGACGGAGCCGCTCCCGCCTTTAAAGAAAACCTCGAGATCCCACGTATCTTTAAGTTGATGAAATGTCATTGTTCCCGTCCCCTTTCATTGGCTTGTTTCCATTATAAGATAAATTTGGCTTTTCAGGGCAAATAAAAAACGGCCGGCTTGTGAGCCGGCACGCCTCTTCCCTGATCATATTACAGCTGCCTCATCCGTTTGACCGCATAGCTGGCCGTCAATAAACCGATTAGGCCGAACACAAATAAATACAATCCGCCTTTACTTTGCGGCGGGCCTTGAACAGCATCTGTGCCGCTTGATATTTCCGCGCTGAATGGTTCTGCGATTTGCAGGGCCTGAAGCAGCCTGCCGTCCTCTCCTTTAATGTTCAGAATTCCGTCGCTGTCTACATTTTCACTCAGGGCTTCGCCTTTCTTTTTCGTCACGTATAAAGGGTTTTTCAGTTCATGGCTTGTCCCGTTCTGGTCGGTAAACGCCTCTCCCTTTTTGAGTTCTTGTGTCTCGTAATTGTGAAATCCTTCATCCAGAAGCGTTTTTGTATCGCTGTACATCATTTTCTTGCTATCGGCCTTCATGATGACGGCGATTAAATTAAGGCTGCCCCGTGTTGCCGTTGTGACAAGGGTATGCTTTGATTCATCCACAAATCCTGTTTTGCCGCCGGTTATTCCTTTGTAAGGAATCTCACCTGTCAGCATTCGGTGATGGTTTTTCAGCGTCGTGTCCCACGTCTGTCCGTGCCATGACGTTTGCTTTTCCGAAAAAAGCGCTCGAAACGTTTTGTTTTTCATTGCGTACTCGGTAATTCTCGCCATGTCAGCGGACGTCGTATAATGATTTTTGTCAAACAGTCCGTGAGGATTCACAAAATGAGTGTCATGCACTCCGGCATGCTCAGCAATAAACGCGTTCAAATCATCCGCAAACTGTTTCACGCTTCCGCTGACATGTTCGGCGATCGCCGTTCCGGCGTCATTTCCCGAATTCATCAGCAGCCCTTGGAGCAGCCGTTTTAATGGAACCGACTCCCCCGCTTCCAGATATACGCTTGATCCTTCCGTTTGAGCAGCATTTTTGCTGACTTTCACACGATCTTCTAGATCTCCGTTTTCTATTGCATAAATCGCCGTGGCAATTTTTGTAATGCTGGCCGGGTACATTTTTTTGCGGCTGTTTTTTTCATAGAGGACCTGCCCCGATTTCCCATCGATCAATATGGCGGAAACGCTTTTAATTTCCGGTTTATTTTTTTCTCCTGCTTGAGCCGAGCTATGAAAAAACAGCGTCAGACATAGTACAATAATGAACAGGAGGGATCGTTTAACATTCATCGTGTCACCCTGCCTTCTTTCTCTCTTGCGTTTTTTTATAAAAAAATAGGTCTTTTAGCACTTTTTAAATTTTATCAATGATAAACTGCCGCTGACAAGCCTTTTTTTGTCAACAAGCCAAAATTTTGAATGGAGGAAACTCATTGAATAATAAAATCGCCATCGTAACAGGCGCGACGAGCGGGTTTGGTTTATTGACCGCTTTAAAACTCGCCGGCACTCATTTCGTCATCGCAACGGCGCGCCATACAGAAAAAGCTGAAGCTTTGCGGAACCGCATAGCGGAGCTTTCGATCGATTCATCGATTGCCGTCGCCGAACTAGATGTCACAAACGAACAATCGATTTCATCATTTACCGAAGAGCTGAAACGGTACGGACAGATAGACGTTCTCGTCAATAATGCAGGAACGGCATACGGCGGATTTGCTGAAGAGCTTTCTCTTGACGACTACAGAAAACAGTATGAGACAAATGTTTTCGGCCTGATGGCGGTAACGAAAGCGATCCTTCCTTATATGAAGAAACACAGCGGCGCCAAAATCATCAATCTGAGCAGCATCAGCGGGCGGATCGCTTTCCCCGCTTTTTCGGCATATGCTTCATCAAAGCATGCGGTTGAAGGCTTTTCAGAAAGCCTCCGCCTCGAACTCCGTCCATTCGGGATCGATGTGGCCGTCGTCCAGCCGGGTTCGTATCAGACGGCGATTTGGGAGACATCGTTTGCCGCCCAGGTCACTGCACCTGAAGCCGAATCACGGTACAGTACATATTTTGAGCGGATCTCCGCCTACATTGCGGCGAGCCGCCAACATTACGGAAACCCTGATGATGTGGCTGAACTGATCTGCCGCCTCGCGGTAAAAAAGCGGCTGAACAGGCTGCGCTATCCGATCGGCAGGGGCGTCCGCCTCCTGATTCTCCTCCACAACGCCCTGCCATGGCGGATTTGGGAACGCGCGGTCATAAAAAATTTGTTTAAATAAGGTTATTTAAAATAATTATAATTTAGTATTGATTTTAATTTTATATTTGTTATAATATAATTAACAAATGAAAACACGAGGAGGAAATATCACATGATCTCTCAACAATTAAAACAGCAAAATCCTGTACTTGAAAACTCAATGAATACGAATTTGTCCAACTGGTTCATTCTCTACACGAAGCTTCACCGTTTTCACTGGTATGTAAAAGGGCCGCAGTTCTTTACCCTTCATGAAAAATTCGAAGAGCTTTACAACCATGCCGCAGAAACGGCAGATGTGGTCGCGGAACGCTTGCTGGCCATCGGCGGACAGCCGCTTGCCACAATGAAAGAATACCTTGACCACGGCACAATCGAGGAAAACGGATCCGAAAAAACGGCCGAAGAAATGGTTTCCGCACTTGTCAGCGATTACCGTCAAATCCGCGATGAAATTCAGCATACCATAGAACTGGCGGAAGAAAAATCAGACCATTCTACCGCTGACCTTTATATCGCCCTGACAGAGGAAATTGATAAGCAAATTTGGATGCTTAGTTCATTTTTGGACAAGTAATATGAAAAAGCCATGGCAGACGCCATGGCTTCAGATTGTTGACAAAATCCCAAAACTAAAAGCCGTTTTGGGATTTTGTCATACTTTCAGCGTGACCCTCAACCCTTGCAGTCTAGGAAAGCCGAGCATCGGAAGCTGACTTTCACAGGATGTGATGACGGCGGCGTTTAGGCAGGACGCCTAGGCGGTTAGCCGCCGATCCTTCCTCTATTCGTGAGCACCGACGCGCAGGCTTGACAACGAATGCGAGGGTTTGGCGACACGCTGAAAGCCATGGCAGACGCCATGGCTTTTATTTATGATTTGCTTTTCGCAAGCTTTGCTTTCATTGTTGTTTGCTTTCCGTTTCTCAGCACCTCAAATGTGACGGTATCTCCTGCTTTTGCTTCAGTATAAAGAATTTTTCTGAGATCTGAAGTGGTTTCGACGTTTTTGCCGTTCATTTTGGTGATGACGTCGCCGGCTTTCATACCCGCGTCTGCCGCAGGCGATTTCGGCGATACTTTATCGATGTACACGCCTTTATTAAGCTGGTCTCCGAATAGGCCGAGCGTATTTTGCTGGTACTGTTCAGGCACCTGCTGCATATCGATCATTTGCACGCCGAGGAAAGGCCGTTCCACTTTCCCTTTTTCCAAAAGCTCGTCAACGATCGGCTGAACATCGTTGCTCGGAATCGCGAAGCCAAGCGATTCAACACCGCTTTGGCTGATCTTCAGGCTGTTGATGCCGATGACCTGCCCGCTGCTGTTAATCAGAGGCCCGCCGCTGTTTCCAGGGTTGATCGCCGCATCTGTCTGAAGGACGTTCATATCCCAATTCCCTTCAGATGTTGAGACTTCAATCGTCCGGTTGACACCGCTGATGATGCCTTCTGTAACCGTTCTTGAAAATTGAAGGCCGAGAGGGTTCCCGATCGCAATTACTTTTTCGCCGGCGCGCAGTTTTGCGGAGTCTCCGAAACTTGCAACCTTATCAACGCCTTTGCTGCTGATCTCTAAAACAGCCAGATCAGTCAAAGCGTCGCTGCCGATAATCTTGGCATCCGCGGTCTTTCCGTTGTATAAGGAGATGGTCACCTTCGAGGCGCCTTCAACGACATGGTTGTTTGTGATAATGTAGGCCTTGCCGCCGTCTTTCTTAAAGATGACGCCTGATCCCGTGCCGCTCTCCTCCACGTCGTCTTCAGAGAAGCCGAAGCTCGTTTGAATATTTGAAACTCCGACGATCGCAGGCTCCAAATCTTCCACCATATCAGGTACGTTATCTGCGTTTGTGACAGGTTTTGTGGTGAAATTCTGCGACTGCTTTGGCTCTGTCTGTCCGGTTCCGGCAGTTTCGCTCGGATGATCGCCCGGCAGATACGGGGAGATTCCAAGCACCAAGCCGCCTCCGATGATCCCGCCCAAAATCGGGCTCAGCCACGAAGCCTTGCGCCGCTTTTCTTTTGCCGCTCTCGTTTCCCTGGCATCTTCCAGGGCTGCAGCGGTTTCTTTATTCGTAAGATCTGACTGATCGTCTGTATCCTTCTTTAAAATCAGCTCGGGCTCCTTTGCCGGCTGTTCTGACTGCTGCTCCTCAGAACCTGCCGTTTGCGGCGTCTGCGCTTCTTCGTGAAACTGCTCTTCATTTGCATGTTTTTGTTCGTCATCGCGTCTAAAATCCATAAGCGTACACTTCCTTTATTTTTCTTGTCTTCAACTATCGCAAATGGCATTAAAGCTTTAACATCCACAAAAAAAGAGACCCGGCCATCGTTCACTCTGTTTTCATTCCCTTTCTTCCCTGATGAATATGTTACGAAAACATTGTGGGATAAAAATGAAAAGAATATGTGAAATTATGAAAATTGACCAGACTTATGTTAAAACTAGTATAATGACGTAGAAAGGATGTGAACCGCCCTTGTCATACTCCATTTATCTAGTTGAAGATGAAGAGAATTTAAATGAATTGCTGACAAAATACTTAGAGAGTGAAGGCTGGCACGTCACTTCTTTTCTAAACGGTGAAAGCGCCAGGCAAAAAATAGGCCAGTCACCTCATTTATGGATTCTCGATATCATGTTACCAGATATCGACGGGTATACGCTAATAAAAGAAATAAAAAATCAAGATCCGGAAGTCCCCGTCATTTTTATTTCTGCGCGCGATGCCGACATTGACAGAGTGCTGGGGCTTGAACTGGGCAGCAGCGACTATATATCTAAGCCGTTTCTCCCCAGGGAGCTGATCATCCGCGTGCAAAAGCTGCTCAAGCTGATTTATAAAGAAGAACCGCCTGAGAAGAAAAAAGGAACGCCGGTTTCCTGCTATGAAGTCTATGAAGACTTGAGAGAAGTCTATGAAAATGGCAGCATGATCAATTTGACGTCAAAGGAATTTGATCTTCTGCTTCTATTTATAAACAACCAGGGCCGCGCCTTTTCAAGGGAGGATATTCTCACCAGCGTCTGGGGAGACGATTACTTCGGAACCGACCGCGTCGTCGACGATCTTGTCAGAAGGCTGCGCAAGAAAATGCCCGAACTGAAAGTGGAAACCATCTACGGGTTTGGCTACAGGATGTTGAAATCATGAAGAACAGGTCGCTCGCCTTTCAAATTTGGAGTGTCATTTGCGGCATCCTGTTAACGGTCTCGATTTTGCTGACGTTTCTATTCTCGACGACACTGCAGAACTTTTTCACTGATGAAATTTATACAAACATTGAAAATGAGCAGCATGTTCTGACGGAATACGGATTTTCCGATTCACCGGAAAGAGGCTTCGGCGGAAGCAGCGGCTCGCGAAGCACAAACCGCCACGTTCAGCACGTCCTGCTGCCTGAGAAAGGAACCGTCTATCAGAGCCCGCAGATTCTCCCCGATTCATTTATCGAGAAGGTGCAGAAGCTCGGGAAAAGGCAGGACGAGTCATCGAAAAGGTATTCGGAGAATGTCAACGGAGAGCACGTTTTCTTTGTGCTCAAAAAAATCCAGACCCAGGACCAGACGTTTCTGTTGTTATCCTATGCGCTTGATTCATACAGGGACGATTTGTCTCATACGCTGTTTAAGCAGCTGCTGTTTATTTTGATCGTCGTCATTTTGCTGAGCTGGATTCCTTCTATTTGGCTGGCGAAATATTTATCAAGACCGCTCGTCACGCTTGAAAAGCACGTCAAACAAATCTCTAAACAGGATTGGGATGATCCCGTGATTGTCGACAGGGAAGACGAAATCGGCAAGCTGGGGCACACCATTGAAGACATGCGGCAAAAGCTCATCCAGAAAGATGAGACAGAACGCACGCTCCTGCAAAACATCTCCCACGACCTGAAAACGCCGGTCATGGTCATCCGCGGGTATACCCAGTCGATCAAAGACGGCATCTACCCTAAAGGAGATTTGGAAAACACGATTGAAGTCATTGAAGGCGAAGCTGAAAAACTTGAAAAGAAAATCAAGGATCTTCTTTATCTGACAAAGCTTGATTATTTGCTGAGACAAGAAAGACAGTACGGAACTTTTGATATACAAGAGGTCATTAAAGAAGTTGTTGAACGCTTGAGATGGTCCAAAAAAGAATTGAACTGGAAGATTGATCTTGAAGAGGAAACAATGTTGACGGGCGATCAAGAACAATGGAGCAAGCTGTTGGAAAACGTTCTTGAAAACCAGATCCGCTATGCGGAGACATTCATTGACATCAGCGTCAGGTCGACGAAAGAACATACGTTGATCACCATTAAAAATGACGGACCGCACATTGAAGAAGAGATGCTTTCCAGCCTGTATGAGCCTTTTAATAAAGGGAAGAAAGGCGAATTCGGCATTGGACTCAGCATCGTTAAACGAATCTTAACGCTCCACCATGCTGACATGACCATTCGGAATGATCAAACCGGTGTGTGCTACTCAATATCCGTTCCGAGAAATTAGACTGTAGACGCTGCAGTCTTTTTTCATATAAACGAATAGCCGTTGAAATCCCGGTAGCTCGGCTTCACTGTGTTTTTTGGCTTTTTCATCCATTTCTTTTCGCACAGGACGTGCTTTGGATATTTAACTTTGTCCACCTTAATTCCCCTGCTGCGCAGGCGCCTGATCATGTCATCGATTTCTTTCATCAACCTTCACCCTTTCTCCGCAAATTTTGACCACTCGGTCACCTTACTTTATAATATAAATAATATCAAACAAAAAAACAAGTTACAATCTAGTTAAAAATATAACGGAGCAAAAAAAGTGACCCGCCAGTCACCCCGGTCCGCCGAAAGCCGCTTTTGGGTTCGATCTTTCAGGAAGGTGAAAGCTATGAAACAAAAAGAGAAAGTCATTATTGAAACAGCCATCAAACTTTTCGCTAAAAAAGGATACAGTTCTACTTCAGTTCAAGAGATTGCAAAAGAGTGCCAAATGTCAAAAGGCGCTTTCTACATTTATTTTAAATCAAAAGAAGCGCTCCTCCTTTCAGTCCTTCACTACTACTATGAAAGAATCTTTACCCGAATCCAGAAAATCAAAACGGAGCATGACCATCCGCGCGATGTGTACCGGATGCAGCTCGTCGTTTTTTTCGAAAACATTTTGGAGCATAAAGAGTTTATCACGATGCAGTTTAATGAGCGGTCGATGCCGATCAATGAAGAAATTGAGGCGTTTGCGAAAAAAATGCGGAGAACCACGCTCAGGCTGCACATCGAAAACATCCAGAACATTTACGGCAAAGACATTGAACCGTACAGCGCCGAACTGTGCTTTATGATCAACGGAATGAGCGATGTCTACCTTGAGCTGATGATTTTGCTGCACCATTCGTTCGACCTGCAGTCTCTCGCCGACCACATGCTGAACCGCCTCGACGATTTGGCGAAGGGGATGATCAAGCGCAATGACCAGCCGCTGATCCCATTCGAAAAAGCAGACGAGTGGTTCGGCCCATTTTACACATTTGATCCGCTGAAGGACGCCCTGCTCAATGAAATGCGCGTCAAAGCGAACAAGCAGTACAACGGCGCTCCTCCTGCAGACCTTGCCGAAAGCCTGGATATTCTGGAGAAAGAGCTGAGAAAAGAAAAACGCAAAAACGCCATTATCAAAGGCATGATAGCCAACTTGAAGGAATATCCCGCGATTCGAAAAGAAACGGACAAACTCGCCGAATTGCTCAAAAAAGACATGCACCATCCGCACGGATGATCCGCAAAACAAAACCGGCTGCAATGCATGCAGCCGGTTTGTTGATTATGCTTTCGGTTTCACCATTTCTTCAGGTTTAACAACTTCGTCGAACTGCTCCTCTGTCAAAAGGTTCAGCTTGAGAGCCGCTTCTTTCAGCGTCAGCCCCTCTTTATGAGCCAGCTTCGCGATTTTCGCAGCATTTTCGTATCCGATATGCGGGTTTAGAGCCGTAACCAGCATGAGAGAGTTGGTCAGGTTCTTCTCAATTGTTTCCCGATTAGGTTCGATTCCTACAGCACACTTGTCATGGAATGAATTCATGCCGTCGGCAAGAAGCTGAACGGATTGGAGGAAGTTGTAAATAATCACAGGTTTAAAGACGTTCAGTTCAAAGTTCCCCTGGCTCGCGGCAAAGCCGATCGTTGCGTCATTCCCCATGATCTGGGATGCGACCATTGTCAGCGCTTCGCTTTGCGTAGGGTTTACTTTTCCAGGCATGATCGAGCTTCCCGGCTCATTTTCCGGGATAAGCAGCTCGCCGATTCCGCAGCGAGGTCCGCTCGCAAGCCATCTGACATCATTGGCGATTTTCATGAGATCTGCCGCAAGCGCTTTAAGCGCCCCATGCACGTGTGTCAGTTCATCATGGCTTGTCAGCGCATGAAACTTATTAGGCGAGCTTTTGAATGTCTGCCCGGTCAGAGCGCTGATCTCTTCGGCAACGGTGCTGCCGAATTCAGGGTGGGCATTAATGCCTGTTCCGACGGCAGTTCCGCCGATGGCAAGATCGCGGATTTTTTCAGCAGCTTCAAGAATCATCTCTTTAGAGCGGTCCAGCATGTATACCCAGCCGCTGATTTCCTGTCCCAATGTCAGCGGTGTCGCATCCTGCAAATGAGTGCGGCCGATTTTGACAATGTCTTTGAAAGCTTCAGCTTTTTCATGCAGCGTGCTTCTCAACCGGTCAATCGCCGGAATCAGTTTATCGTGAATCGCGAGGACAGCTGCCACGTGCATAGCTGTCGGGAATGTGTCGTTAGAGCTTTGGCTGCGGTTGACATCATCATTCGGGTGGATTTTCAGGCTTGATCCTTTTTCCTGCAAATAAGCCGTTCCCCTGTTTGCCACAACTTCATTCATATTCATGTTGCTCTGTGTTCCGCTGCCGGTCTGCCAGACGACCAGCGGAAAATGGCTGTCATACTTTCCTTCTAAAATATCATCGCATACGGAAACAATCGCTTCCTTTTTTTCCGCCTCAAGATTTCCAAGCTTTTCATTGGCAATCGCAGCGCTTCTTTTCAAGATTGCAAACGCATACACAATTTCCTGCGGCATTTTCTCGGAACCGATTTTAAAGTTCTCCTTGCTTCTTTGGGTTTGAGCTCCCCAAAACTTATCGGCGGGAACCTTGACTTCACCCATCGTATCTTTTTCAATTCTGTAATCCACTTTCGAATCCCTTCCTTCTCTCAATCTGCAATAATCTATATTTCGATAAAAATCGATAAAACCCTTCCATTTAAATTTTATCTTTATTTTAATTTTAGCTCAATATAAACCCGGGTATCTTTTGCATATTTATATTTCGGATTTGATTTACCGTATTCTTTCGATACATATGAAACCTCATAATGCTTAGAAAAAGATTGAATAATGCGTTCAATCTCCTCCGGTTTCCCCGTAAGCCTGATTTGCGCCAACTTTCTCACTCCGTCTCTGTTCAATGAAAATTTCGCCAAACACTACTGTAACACAGTATATTGTTTTTTTAACAGGAAAAGATAACCTATACAACTCCAGAAACACCAGGGCAGGTGACGATCATGACTCAATCGGAATTCAAGGAACACATCCATGAAAATCTCGCAATGCTCCTTCCCCATCTCGAGCATAACGATGATCTGATTCAAAATAAAAAAATGCTGAAAAACGGAATCATTTTTTACTTTTTGTACTTTAAAGATTTGAATGATGACAAGAAAATCCAGAAGGCTGCGAAATTGCTTGTCTCCGATGACAGCTCCTATTCATTGGAGGATGTCCGGCTCCGCTTAAACAAGCTGAATGCGGAACCCGTTACAGCAAAAAAGGACGCGATTAACGCAATCTTCAAAGGAAAATGTCTGCTGTTGATCAACGGTTTGAATACTGTATTTGCACTGCCGACAGCTGAGAAAAAGAAAAGAAGCCTTGGAGAAGTGAATACAGAAAACGTCGTCAGAGGCCCGAAAGTCGGTTTTATCGAGGATGTCGATACAAATGTGGCTCTAGTCAGGCAGCGTGTCCCGGATAAAGAACTGACCGTGGAAAAAATCCCGCTCGGCAAGAGCAAGTTTAAAGACGCGACCATTCTCTATATCCAGGGCAAAGCGGACGATTCGATCATCAAAGATCTTAAAAAGCGCCTGAAAAAAGTTCAGCTGGATGATATTCAAGATACCGGCGTTCTTGAAGAATTAATCGAAGATAATAAGTACTCGCCGTTTCCGCAGATCCAGAATACCGAAAGACCTGACAAGGTTTCTTCAGCGCTGTTTAATGGACGGATCGCAATTTTTGTTGATTACTCGCCATTTGCCCTGATCGTGCCGGCTTCTTTCGGAATGGTGATGCAGTCCCCGGACGATTTTTACGAAAGATGGATCGCCACGACCTTGATCAGATTTCTTCGGTTCAGTTCGATTTTCATCACCCTGTTCCTATCGGCGTTTTATATTTCGCTTGTATCTTTTCATCAAGGCATGCTGCCGACGGCTCTCGCTGTTACGATTGCGAGCACGCGCGAAAATGTGCCGTTTCCGCCGCTCCTTGAAGCGCTGATTATGGAAGTGACGATCGAGCTCTTACGGGAAGCGGGACTGCGGCTTCCCAGCCCGCTAGGCCAGACGATCGGCCTCGTGGGAGGCGTCGTCATCGGCCAGGCGGCGGTCGAAGCAAATATCGTCAGCTCTGTGATGGTGATCATCGTCAGCATTATCGCCCTTGCTTCATTTACTGTGCCGCAGTACGGCATGGGCCTGTCGTTTCGCGTGCTTCGTTTTATTTCCATGGTGGCTGCAGCCGTGTTCGGGCTTTACGGGATCATATTGTGCATGCTCGCCATCTTCACCCATTTGGCTAGGCAAAGAAGCTTCGGCATCCCGTATTTTAACCCGAACCATTTATTCAGCTTAAAACATACGGATGAAGCCATTATTCGTCTGCCAACAAAAGCTCGGGAGGTGAACCGTAAAAATGGATCCAAAAAATCAGCACGATCGGATTAGCACGTATGAAGCCGCTTCGATCATAACCAGCACAATGCTCGGCGCAGGCCTGCTGACGCTGCCCAGGGCGCTGACGCAAAAAACGCTGTCGCCGGACGGATGGATCGTATTAATCTTTGAGGGGCTTGTCTTTTTTCTCATTATCTACATCAATGCAAAAATCGTTAAAAAACACAACGTCCTGTCTTTTTTTGATTACACAAGAGAAGGCTGCGGCTTTATAATCGGGAATATTCTCAACCTGTTAATCGTTTTATACTTCATGGGCGTGGCCAGCTTTGAAGCCAGGTCGATGGCTGAAATGGCAAAGTTTTTCCTTCTTCAGTTCACGCCGATGAGCGTGACGATTTTCGCTTTTATCGTCTGTGCAATTTATTTGGTTGTCGGGGGTATCAGCGATATGTCAAAGATATTCCCGTTCTTCCTGTCCGTTACCATTGTCATTCTTCTGATCGTCTGCGGACTGAGCCTGAATATGTTTCAGCTGAACCATTTGCGGCCGGTTCTCGGCCTTGGTTTGGAGCCGGTCAGCAGAGCTTTGACGGTCGTTTCCATTTCATTTTTAGGGGTGGAGCTGATGATGTTTCTGCCGAAATACGTCAAAAACAAAGAAAAGCTTTTTAAGGCATCGGCGATTGGATTTGGGATACCGCTCTTCTTATATATCCTCACCTTTGCGGTCGTTGTCGGGGCGCTGACCGCG
Source organism: Bacillus paralicheniformis (assembly GCF_001042485.2). Taxonomy (GTDB): domain Bacteria; phylum Bacillota; class Bacilli; order Bacillales; family Bacillaceae; genus Bacillus; species Bacillus paralicheniformis. The sequence continues at coordinate 224,766 of NZ_LBMN02000001.1, read as the reverse complement.
ACTGAGGTCATGACGTTGACATGGCCGACGATCTCGTTGTTTCAGTCTTTTGAGATAAGAGGGATTTTCATCGAAAGGTTCGAATCGTTTTTGCTCGTCATTTGGACGATCCAGTTTTTCACAACGTTTGTCGTCTATACGTACTTTGCCGCTTCAGGACTTGAAAACGTATTCGGATGGCCTGTGAAAAAAAACGTCCTCTTCATCGGCGTTGTCATCTATCTAGCATCCCTTGTCCCGCGGGACGCCAACCAGGTCAGCGCCTTCAGCGACTACCTTGGATATATCTTTATCGTTGTCTTCTGTGCACTTCCGCTTATGATCTTTTTGCTCGTGTCCATCAAAAGGAGGTTTACTTCTTCATGAAAAAAAAGGGAATGTTAGCAGCCCTTTCTCTGCTTCTCCTTTTAACAGGCTGCTGGGACAGCAGGCAGATCGAAAAGCTTAGCATCGCCATCGGCCTTGCCCTCGATAAAGGCGAGGACGATAAAAACGTGAAATTGACGTATCAGTTTCTTGTTCCTAAAAAGATCGGACAAGACGGCAGCGCTCAGGATCCGCCTAAAGTGGTGTCCACCTCCGGAAACACGGTCCATCAAACCATCCGTTCCACCGCTTTGAAAAATTTCCCGGTATTCTCGCAGCATCTGCAAGTCCTGATTTTCTCAGAGGAGCTTGTATCCGATATTTCTCTGGAAGCATTGATCAATCAATTTATTAGGGACAACAGCATCAGAAGGAGCAGCGAGGTCTATATGACGCCCGGAGCTGCCGACAGCATACTGAAGGTTGATGGTGCAAGTGACCCTGCGTCCGACGTGATCCACAGCATCTCTGAAAACAGAGCTTCGACGATCAAGCTGCTCAAGCCCGTCACATTGAACGATATTTCGATTAAAATGCAGTCTGATTTATCTTATATCATGCCGAAGGTTGTGATCGAAAAAGGACAGCTTCAGCTTGAAGGCGGCGCCGTGATCAAAAACAACAAATACCATGCAAACCTTTCGCCGTCTCAGATCGAAGCGCTGAATTTATTAACTGGCAATGCCATCGGCGGAGTGATCGACTCAAGGCATGATGGACATTTGTTCTCGTATGAAGTGTTTTCGATGACCCACCGCGTGCGGGCGATGAGGCAGAACGGAAAGTACAAATTCGTCGTAAATGCCAATATTAAAGGAAGGCTGTCAGAGGACTGGTATCTTGGAGAGGATTCTTTTAATGACCAATATATAAAAAACATAGAGAAATCGGTTCAAAAAGACATCAAAAAGCGGGTTGAGCAGCTGATCCATGTCCTGCAGCACGATATCAAAACGGACGTCACCGATTTTTCCGACAATGCGCGGATCAATTTTCCGAAGGAGTGGGAAAAAGACAGATTCAATTGGGACAAACACTTCAGCGAAGCCTATATCGACTATCATATTAAAGCGACGATTCAGGACTTTGGAACAAAAGGTGCGACAAAAAGCAGATAGCGCCCCGTTTTTCTGATAGAATGTGTTTGAAAGGGTGATGAGCTTGAAGCGGATATTGCACATGACAGGCATTTTTTTGATTGCAGCGGCAGTCATTCTGTCCGGATTCATTATCAGTGATGTCGCCTATGATCCGTTTATGGAGGATTCGCAGTCGATGCTTTTCTTCACGATCGGCACATACCTCACCACTCCGTTTTTTTGCTTCATCGGCGGATTCATTTTGCTAGGCATCGGCAAGTTGATCGACTTGCAGGAGAAACACAATGCCATAGTGGCCGAGCGGCTCGACATCATTTGCCAAAACGGTACAGCGGGCGAACATGCACGCGAAGAAAACGAGGCCGCCCAACTTACCGCCCGCACGGTTGAAACAGATTCATTCACTCTTCCTGCAGCCGAGGATCGAAAATATTGGAACGGCTGAAAAACGGCTTTCTTGAGAAAGCTGTTTTTTGTTTGATCAGTCGACAAGTTTGTTTCGGTGGGCGTAGATTGCGGCTTGTGTCCGGTCGTCGACTTCAAGCTTGGAAAGGATGTTCGTCACATGCGTTTTAACTGTTTTAATGGTGATATATAATTCTTCGGCAATACCTTTGTTTGTCTTGCCCTCTGCTACAAGTTTGAGGATTTCCAATTCTCTTGCTGTCAGCGATTGATGAAGGGGCTGTTCGCCGGCTGAATGTCTCAGCTTGGACAACACTTTTCCTGCGACTTTGGCTTCAAGCTTTGGTTCTCCGACGCTCGCAGCCCTGATCGCATCGGCGATTTCACTCGCTTTCGACGTTTTCAGCAAATAGCTGAGCGCTCCGGCTTCGATGACCGGATAGACCTTGTCATCATCAACGAAGCTCGTCAGAACGATGATTTTCGGATCGGCAAGCTGCCGGCATATTTGTTTCGTGGCCTCAATTCCGTCCATCCCTTCCATCACAAGATCCATCAAAATCACGTCGGGTTTGGTTTCAAGCGCCAATTCAACGCCGCGCTTTCCGTCTGATGCCTCCCCAATCACTTCAATATCAGGCTGGGATTCCAGGAAAGCGGCCAGCCCCATTCTCACCATTTCATGATCATCAATTAACAATACTCGAATCACCTTTTAAGCCTCTCCTTTTTGTTGTTCAAAAATCGGAACCTTTACATCAACCTGTGTTCCTTTTCCCGTAAATGAAATGATTTCTGCCACTCCGCCGACTTCGCTGGCTCTTTCCTTGATCGAGTTCAGCCCGTACGAAGATGTTTTGACGGCATCCATCTTAAATCCTTCGCCATTGTCAATGACTTTCAACTGGAGCTGTTTGTTCCTGAGCAGCAGTCTGACGGTGACTTTTGTCGCTTTTGAATGCCGGAACACGTTTGAGAGCGCTTCTTGAACGATCCTGAACAGGTGGTCTTCCACACCTTTCGGAAGTTTGCCCGCATCCTCAATCTCCCAATCGATGTCGATCGACTGTTTCGCTTTAAATTCTTTCAAAAGGTCTGCAAGCCCTTCTTGTAGACCTTTCCCTTCAAGGGTAACAGGTCGTAAATGCAAAAGCAGCGCCCTCATTTCATTCTGGGCATCGGCCGCCATTTTTTCGACCATTTTCAGCCTTTGAGCGAGCTTTTCATCAGCCGCAGCATCGATTCCCTCCAAAACAGCTGAAGTCATCATGGAAATCGCAAACAGCTGCTGGCTCACCGCATCATGCAATTCGCGCGCGAGACGCTGCCGCTCTTCGGAGATCACCGATTTTTTCATTTGATCCTGCCATTCCGCTCTCTCATTGGACAGCTTTTGCAAAGAGGCAACCTGTCTTTCGATCCGTTCGGCCATCTCATTGAGCTGGTCGGCGGCCAGCCCGATCTCATCGTCTCCAAGCGATGGAATCCGGTAGGCAAAGTTGCCGTTTTCGTACTTTAGAATAGACTCGATCAGCTTTTCAAGCCGTTTTTTCAGCTGATTGCCGAACATATAGCCTGAGCCGAACCCGACAGCTGTGCTGATCAATGCGAGAAGTGCGATAAACGGAATCCCGAACCACCTGGAAACGATGAGCACCCTCGGATCCAGCTGGTAATAAAACAGCATAAAGCCCAATACAGCAAGAAAAATCGTAAAGCTGACACCAAGGGATAAGCGGACGGCGCGCCATTGAATGTTTGCAAGCCTGTTCGTTCTCATATGAACCGCACATCCACATCGCCGATAAACAGCGAAATCGAAATTTTGACCCGTCGTGCCGACTGCTCGTAATTCTCTGTCTCGGTATAGATTTGATTGCCGATGCCGCTTTTTCGGCCGCCGATAACGTCAATGTCTCCAATGAACGCAGAGGAGCTGATGGACACTTCAAGGTCGGACGGGATGTAAATATCGACATCTCCGATCAACCCCGTGATGACGATGGTGTTTTCTCCCTCTGAAATAATCGCTTTTGACAAATCGATTTTCACGTCACCGATAAACCCGGAGATATTCAATTCATTTAAGTCAAAAGGTGTTTTCATCAATTTTACATCACCGAAAAAGAAGCTGCGCTGTCCCGGGCTGTTCTTCTCCTGAAGCGGCTTGGAATCCGTCTTTTCCTTCTCCCTGCCTTTCGGCTTATGGCGGTCAAATACCGGCTGGTTTGTCACCAGCCGGTATCCCGCATAAATTAAGAAAGCGGCAAAGAAGAAGCCGAACAGGCTGAATGTAATGCTGAAGATGTCTTTCAGCAGCAGAAAGCCTGCAAAAATATACATGACAGACCCGAGCCAGCGGCGGGAATATTTGTGGAGAAAATACCCGGCAAAAAGAAAAGCGAGCGGCCAGAATAACGCGTCTCCAAGCCCGCTGTTTTGCAAAAATATGCTGATTCCGAAGAGTACGATGATCAGTCCGATCAGCTGGTTTTTTGTAAGACGCATGCTGACTCGAGCCCCCTTTCTTCTTGTCGATTACTCAATTGAGACATTCCCGCTCGTAATTGAGATGTCGATTTTATTTTTTCCATTTCCTTTTTTTCCAGTCAGCGTCCGCTTCTCATTGGCGACTTGGTCAAATGAATAGGAATGACTGATGTTTCCGCTTGTCGACTCGGCTTCAAGCCTGATGTCGGCATCATCGGGCAGGCTGAGCTTGGTGTTTCCGGATGTCTGTTTGATGCTCAGAGAATCGTTGATCTCTGTAAAGGAAGCGCGCAAATTGCCCGAAGTCTGTTTGATGCTGAGTTTGCCGGTGACATTTTCAAGTTTTGTATTACCGGATGTGGAGCGGATATCAGCAGCTGCCGTTTGAACGTTTTCCAGCCTGACCGATCCTGACGTCCCTTTTACAGAAAGGTCTTCCGCCTGAAGGTCATCGGCCTTGAGGCTGCCGCTTCCCGACTTTAAGGCTACATTTCGCAAATGCAGACCGCCGCCGGACAGTTTGACATTTCCGCTTCCAGAAGAAATCGACAGATCATCTTTATATTCAGAAGGGATCTTGACAATCAGCTCATTTTTCTTCCAGAAAAACGGCCAAAAGCCTTTCGAATGAGCGGAAAGCTGAAGAGTACGCCCCTGTTCGGACGAATCAAGCCGGACGTTTTTTCCTGAAATCTCGGCTTTTATATCATCGCGGTTTTCAGCTTGAATGTTGACTGTTATACTCTTTGCATCAATGTCAATTTTATCGATGTCTTCCGCCTGTGCATGATATGTGCGGGCTGACTCTTCATCGAAGCCGAAGAAAGAAAAGCCTTCACGCCCATTAAACATCATGCCTGCAAGGATGAGAATGCCGGCGATGATCAGCAGTTTTCCAACCGTTTTTTTCATTTAGAAAACCCTTTCGGCTAGTAAGTGTATGCTCCTTATTATAAGGAAAATGGTCTTTGAAAGAAATCAAAAATTGCATAAGGGGCTGTGAGAGCCCCTATTCGTTTATGCATTTCCCGCAGGTGTCTGCTTTTCCAAGCCTGTCTTTTTAGCCCTCATTTTTTCCAGCTCTTCTTCCACTTCTTTTGCATATTCAAGGCGGCCGAATGGGCTGCTTGATGAAGCTGATAATTCAGCATAGCTGTTCACCCTTGTTTCCATCTCTTCAATCCGGTTTTCCATTCTCATAAATTCCCGGTAGGCGCTTTCGCTGTCGATTTTATTAAATGATGCATTCATATGTTCTTTCGCTTTCACCGCGTTTGCCCTGGCGATCAGCGCATGCTTGCGGTCTTTGATATCGCGCAGTTTAACCTCAAGTGTCTCCAGCTGTTCCTTTAATTCAGCAAGCTGCTTTTTCGCGTGCTGGTGAGCGTCCTTGTATTCAGCAGCTTTTTCTTCAAAATACTTCATTTCTGAGAGCGCCTTTTTAGCAAGTTCTTCTTCACCCGCATCAAAAGCGAGCTGAGCCTGGTTTCTTCGCTTGACAGCAAGCTTTTCGGCTTCTTCCACTTTTCCTTTAAAACTATGTTCAATTGTCTGCTGCTTGACGATGGTATGCTTCGCCTTGGCGATATCGCTTTCCATGTCGCGTACGTATTGATTCAGCATCACCCGTGGGTTCTCCAGTTTATCCAATCCTTCATTTACTGATGCGACAAACATGTCTCTGATTCTTTTTAAAGCCATGATCTCGTCCTCCTAAAATATTATTTATTCTTTTTCAAAAAGTCTTCCCACTCTGCATCAAAGCCTGTGTCATATGAAGCTGCGGAAGGCTCCGTTTTCTCTGAATAAAGGATGTCATCCTGTTTGTCATCTTGCTTCATCATTTTCCATCCGAAATAAACCATGGCTGCAGCAACCGCGATGCCGATCAGAAACGGCAATGACCCTCCCAAAAACATGATGCCGAAGATCGCGGCCAGTACCGCGGCAAACTGGCGTCCTTCCTTCCATTTTTTCACGGAATAGAATAGAAGCAATGCTCCAATAGCACCTGTAACCAATCCGCCGAAATGGCCTCCGCCGAAGAACAGGGAGACGCCAAAAAGGATTAGAAAAAAGCCGATGATGGACTTCCCATTTATATTCATATTTGCTCCTCCTTTCTCGTTCATGTCTTTACTATAGTCAATTTCAGGCTTCGACAAAACGAGTCACAGATTGATTTTGCCGTACGACCAGGGTCGTATGGCACATCGGACCCGCTCGCATAAAAAGACCGCTCATCTCAGCGAGAGAGCGGTCTTTCTGCAGGTTGCCTTGCTATGATTCAACTTTAGGATTCCAGCCGTCCAATACGTTTTCAATTGTCCATTTCTCAGCCTCATGATCGGCAAGCTGCCTTCGGGCCTCATGCGAAATCGCACCCGGACCCGTATTCCCGTATTCGTACAATCTGGCATCGGCCGCAGAAAAGCCCGACATATCCGTCCATCCTTCAGGCTTGATGTGTGCGCCTAAATCGCAGCGGTGATATAGCACACTGGCGATGGCGTCGGGGTCTCCTCCCGGATGCCATGGGCGCCCGAGGTATACCGTTCCATCTGCGGCATCGCTTGTCACTCTGCAGTTTGTTATCAATAAACCGAACGGCTTTGCGATATGCGTGCTCGCAGCTGTCACATAACCGTTGTTTGTAGCGGACCCGCGGTCAGCGCTATGGATCTGGCACTCTTCAAACACAGCTCTTGCTCCTCCGAAAATGAAATCGACATCGCCTTCTATATAGCATTGATAAAAATATTGTGTACCGTCATTGACAAACAGTGTATCTTGTCTGCCTATAAACCTGACATATTTGAACGTCATCCTGTTTCCTTTCGCATAAACCGCCACCGCTTGCGTATCGGTCGTGTCGACTTTCGTGCGGTCGAACGAGTTTTCAAACGTCAAATTTTCGGCTTCAACATGATCCGCATAAATAAACACGCTTGAACTTCCGGTCGTGCCGTATTTCCCTCCTCCTTCCTTTTCTTTTCCGGCATAGTTGTCATACGTAATCACAGTCTCGTAACGATTTTCGCCGATCAGCTTCACAAACGGCTTTGTAGCCGGAATATGAACGACTTCTTTGTAAACTCCTTTTTTGATGAATATCACTTTCTGTTCCCGACTGTACTCAGGCAAAGCATCGATCGCCTCTTGAACGGTTTGAAATTCGCCGTCTCCATCCTTCGAAACCGTCAGCCGTATAGCAGCTGCCTCCCGATTGACCACTTGAACACTCCCTCTATTTGAAAACGCTTACTTAAAATTTACGACAAAAAGCCGTTTTCCCCTGCCGGAAAACGGCTTGATTTGATCAATCGGCCCCTTTTCTGTTCGATCACGATTGGTGGATGGCTCAATCATGATTTTTTCTTTGTCCGGAATACATCAGCGCTTCGTTCATATTCGACATCCACTTCCCCGAGCCGGTGGTTGACAATGCGCGCCGCCGCAAATAAATAATCGGACAGCCGGTTGACGTATGGCAGCGCAAGCGGCGGAATGTCTTCTTCTTTGGCCAAAGCGACAATCTTTCGTTCAGCTCTTCTGATGACCGTTCTCGCCGCATGCAAAAATGATGCCGGTTCTGTTCCGCCCGGAAGAATAAACTTGGTCAGCCGCGGCGCTTCCTCGACATAGGCATCAATTCGTTTTTCAAGAATCGTGATCGATTCAGCCTTGAGCTTGCCTTCTTCCTGAACATTGACATGCGCCAAATCAGTGCCGCAGTCGAACAGCTCATGCTGGATGGCGGTCAACTCTGACAGAACATCTCGAAACAGCGCTTCTTCCGCTTTTAAATAAGACTGGGCCAGCCCGATGAAACTGTTTGCTGCATCCAATGTGCCGTACGCTTCCACTCTAAGATGATCTTTATCCGCCTTTCCGCCAATTAAACTCGTTTTTCCCTTATCGCCTGTTTTTGTGTATAGTTTCATTTCATTCTCCCTTCTTTATTACTTGTTTCTATAGTATACCCTGTTTCTAACTACTGCAGGAATTGTTCCATTATGAAACAAAAAAACGAATAGCAATCATCAAAATAAAGTTTTGTTGAATAAAGAAACACTCAATTTTATAATAGACATGAAAACGGTTTTATTCAAAGACAGGTGGGATGAGGATGGAATTGAATCAGCAAACGGCGATTATTACCGGTGCAAGCCGCGGCATCGGCAAAGCTGTTGCAGAGACGCTTGCGGATAAAGGGGCAAATGTCGTCATCAACGGGACAAACGAAGAATTGCTCAAGTCCCTGTGCACACAATTGAATACTGAGAGAAAGCGCGCTTCTTATGTTGCAGGTGATGCCAGTTTGCCAGAAACAGCCTCGCACCTCATAGCTGAAGCAAAACAGCAGTTTGGGCGGATCGATATTTTGGTCAACAATGCGGGCATTAATTTGCGGAAAACGACCATTGATACATCGCTTGAAGAGTGGAAAAGAGTGATAGATTTAAATTTAACCGGCACCTTTCTCATGTGTCAGGCTGTCATCCCGGAGATGATCATGCAGGGCGGCGGAAAAATTGTAAACATGAGCTCAACGACGAGCAAAACACCGCATCACAATGCCTCTCCTGCTTACGGTGCATCGAAAGCAGGCATCAACTATTTAACGATGCATTTGGCAAAGGAGCTCGCTGCACACCGCATTTATGTCAACGCCGTCTGCCCGGGACCGATTGAAACGGATATGAGCAAGCAGTGGAGCGAGGAGTATCGCGCAGCTGTCATGGAGCGGATTCCGCTGAAAATGATCGGCTCACCCGAGCATGTCGCAAACGTTGTCGCCTTCCTAGCCTCTGATCAATCTGATTTTATAACGGGCGAAACCATTAATATTAACGGCGGCACCTACATGAACTAAAAAGAAGAGCCTCCTTAACTGGAAGGCTCTTCTTTTATATATATGCCGCTCAAGCGTACCGGACGGACAGCACGATTGCTTGTCTCACTGCTTCTTCTAAACTCGCAGGATCAGCTTTGCCGGTTCCCTCATTATCAAAGGCTGTTCCATGGTCAACACTCGTACGGATCATCGGCAGGCCGACTGTAATGCTCACACCGGCTTTAAGGCCAAGCGGACCGAATGCCTGCGTTCAACGCTAGGAACAATTTTCTCTTCTCCTTCTCCATGTCCAAACAAACCATTCTCACTGCCATGGGGGGTAATACCGCATACGGCGATTTTCGGCTGCGGAATGCCTGCGCGAATGAGCGTGTCATACGCCAATTGAATTGTCGTGTACACCCGTTTCACATCACGAGGGAGTCCCTTCAAACGATTGGGACAGCCTCTCGAACTTAAATCATAAATGATATACCCTTCATTCCATCAAGTGCCGCGCGCTCAAACGGCTTTATTCTTGGCTGGCAAAGGCCCATGTTTGCGGAACACGTACATATTTAATCGCCTGACGGTAGTACGTAAAGGCAATATGCAGATCACCGTCTTTCCCCTGCTTGATCGACGGATAGGAAAATTCGCGGTTGAGCTTGTCTTTTGAGTTGTTCGTCATCGCATAACCATCGCCGACTTCGATGTTTCTTTTGACAGGCCATGTGATGCCGCCGTCCTGTGAAAGGGCCAATGTCATCGGCGCCCTCGGAGCTCCCCAAAAGGCAGGCCGCGCTTCTGTGTCAACACCTGTTTTTGTATCATCATCCTCCTCAATTTCATCGTATAAAGATGCTCTTCTTTCGGTCGTTTCATTCGCATTCATATGATTGTATACGAGAGCAAGCGTCCCATCTTGAAGCGCTGTAAATTGAATGGAGGAGTTGTTGTTCGGCAGCTCCGTCGGCTCAGGCTCTGACCAGGTGCGGCCGTTATCAATAGAGCGGCTCAAATAAATCGAGTCTGCAAAACGGCTTCTAAACAGCGCAAGCAATGTGCCGTCGCGCAGTTTTTCAATATTCATATGAACACAGCCCGTACTGCCCGGCACCTTCACTTCCTCCCACGTCTTGCCTTTATCAGACGAAATTTTCACCGCGCTGATGTCACGGTTTCCAGTCCATTTCACGCCCGGCAAGGTGATGCAGTAAAAGACAGGCAGCAGCCAATCGCCGTTATCCAGAACAATGAGCGGCTGGCGGATAAAAGTCCCGGCTTCGGCAAACAATGTGTCAATCTTACTCCATGTCCGGCCTCTATCGTCTGAAGTCCGGTATCTGACAATCGCTGTATCCTGATTGCCGGAAAGCTGTGCCGTATACATAAGCCAAAGCCGGCCGTCAGGCTCTTGAAAAAGCACAGGATTTTGTTCGGAGCGGGAAGGATCATCTGACAGCTTTTCTGCCTGTATCCACTCATCGCTTCCTCTTTCAAGCCTTGACATGTAAATCGATATATCAGGGATGCCTTCCTGCGTTCCCCCAAACCAGACGCACAACAGATCACCATTATCCAGCTCCAGCAGGTTGGCTGCATGGTTTTGCGGGCAGTCTGTCGGCAAAAACGCATCCTTTCTGGCCGGGTCAGTTTTATTTTCTCTGATGCGCCCATCTATCGGCAGGGAAGTTTCACTTTGTTTCATCACAATTCCTCCTCCACATTTGACTCTTTTTTCGCAGGCGAGCTGATCAGACGGTTTAATACGAGCACAATAAACGGGACAATGATGGCGATGTACATGTTATCGATGCCAAACGGATTGTCCAGCAAATACCATACCGTCGTCGTAATACCTGAAAGCGTCAGACCAATTGTTGCTCCGCGGTTTGAATTGAAATATGGCAAATAAAAGCCCATCGCCGCCACAACGGCAATTGATGTCCGAAGCGCCCTCGTAAAGAAAGAAAGCGTTAACAATTCAGGCGCCAGCGCAACGCCGAGCAGCGGAATAAAACCGATGATAATCGAAACATATCTCGTGATTTTCATGCGCTGTTCCGGTGTCGGGTTTGCTTTCGGCACATAAAAATCATCAATGATCAGCGTCGTTGTCGCCAGCGCAACCGTCGAAACGCCGACGAAAATAGACGCCACAAGGGATGTCGCCACAACCGCGCTCAGCACAGGATTCATGTGCTGCATAAACACCGGGAATGCGTAAATTGGATCAATATCCGGGTACAAATACCGTGCAGCAACGCCGATGACTCCAATGGCAATCGCAAGCGGCAGACAAAGCAGCGCTGCATACAGCGTCGACTTCTTTGCATCTTTCTCACTTTTCGATGATGTAATAGCCTGTATAATAAACTGAGTCGCGAAAATCGCCCCCATGTTGCCGATAAACCAGGCGCCGATTGTCCCCCATCCGATGCTGCCGTCCCAAGTGAAGAAATGCTCCGGCAACTGCTGCGTCATCGGCTCCCAGCCTTTTGTCAAATAGAGGGCAACCCCTAAAGTGATCAGAACCCCAGCATATTTAACAAGAGAATGCAAAATCGTCACCCAGGCAACGCCCTTCATTCCGCCAAACGTAAAATAAAAGGTGCTGACAATCGCTGTAATGATCGCACACGTCATCAGCGGCAAACCTAAAATAGACGAAATTGCCGCCGATCCGCTTAAATAGTTTCCAAGATTCACAAGTAAAAGGGCTACAATCATAATGATAGAAACGACTAGCTTGGTCGAACGGCCAAACTTTTCACTAATAATGCCGGAGATCGTATATTGGCCTGTTTTATAAAATTTCCCGGCTAAGAAGTAGGAAAAAATAAAAAATGCAATCGAGACCGTTACAATCGACCATGAAGCCGCCAAACCATGTGTATAAGCTGATTCAGCGGTCCCAATTGTCGATTTGGTGCCGATGAATTCACTCATCAGCAGAATGCCGACAACAATCGCCGGCAGCGTTTTGGCAGCATTGTTGAATTCCGAACTTGATTTACTGCGAAACCGCATCGTCAGCCACGTCGTAAAAAGAATGTAAACCACAATCACTGCCAAAATAAACGTTATGATCGAACCGCTTAAGACATCCACCCAAACTCCCCCTTTGTTTGTGAGCCATATACAGGCTCATGGTGAAAACCATGTACAGATCCCGGCACCTACATATCCAGCAATTTCAAATAGACGGCTTCAATCTCCGCAATGGACATCGGCTTTGGATTGTTATCCATGAGCCGTTTGACGTCGGCTGCCGCCTCTGCAAGCGATGGAACATCCTCTTTTGATACCCCGAATGTCTTTAAATTTTGCGGAATGTTCAAATCAGCGGTCCACTCTTCAATTTTCCGTATGACCCGCTCTGCTTGACTTGCCTTCGAACCCTTTGGTTCAATTCCAATCACGCCAGCCACATCCGAAAGACGGTCAATCACATGATCCGCATTGAAGGCCGTTACATGCGGAAGCAGCATTGAATTGGCCACCCCGTGCGAAATTTTGTATTTTCCCCCGAGCGGGTAAGCCATCGCATGAACCGCCGCTGTTCCTGCGCTTGTCAAGGCCATTCCGCCATACATGGCGCCAATGAGCATTTTTTCTCTCGCTTCCAGATTATCTCCATGATGGTAGGCCTCCTGAATACTGGAGGAAATCAGTCTCATAGATTCAAGCGCAAACATGTCGCTGAATGGGTTTGCTTTGTTGGAAATATAGGATTCGAGTGCGTGTGTAAATGCATCCATTCCAGTTGCAGCTGTGATCGCTTTTGGAAGACCGGTCGTCAAAACCGGATCTAAAATCACAACCGACGGCAGCAGATAGGGAATGACCATACCAATCTTTAATTCTTTCTCCGGGAACGTCACAATCGCATTCGGCGTCACCTCTGACCCTGTTCCGGATGTTGTCGGAATCAGCACAAGCGGAACGCCGGGCTTTTCAACAAGATTCGTGCCAATCAAAGCAGAAATCGGTTTTTCATTTGTTTTCAGAACAGAGAGGATTTTAGCCGCATCTAGCACACTGCCTCCGCCAATTCCTAGAATCGCGTCATGGCCTCCTTCAGAAAAAAGCTGAAAAACCTCTTCGATATTTTGTTCCGTCGGCTCCGGCTGTATATCGGTGTTAATTTCACTTGAGATGCCTTTTTCGGCCAGCACCTCTTTCATTTGGTCTGCATAGCCGAGAGAAACGATCGACGGCTGAGTTAAAATAAACACCGAACGAATCTGATTCAAGCCGGTCTGATCTAAGTGATCGCCAAGCAAATTGAGTGAATGTGCACCAGCCTCAATTCGGGCGGCCGTTTGAAAATGATAAAGCGTCTTCATAACCTCACTGCTCCTTTGCCATTTTTACTTCAATTCCGTAGCCTTCGAGCATCTTTTTTACTTTTAGCAGCGGCTCTCCCGACAGCTCTGCAATCGGACTTTTAGGCGGCCCGACGGCAATGCCGGCAAGCTCTGCTGCTTTTTTTAGCGGTGCCGGCAGTGAACCGAGTGAAAACGTATCACGAAGCGGTTGCAGCTGCTGTTGATAGCGCTCGCTCTCTTCAATGTTTCCTTGTTTAAAAGATTCATAGATTGAAACAACGGTTTGCGGAAGCACATTGGCTGTGGCAGCTACAGCACCTGTTCCACCCGCCTTCAATGTGTCTAAAATCAATGAATCAGTTCCTGCCAGGACGGAAAAGGACTGTTCTTTTGTACGCTCAAGATACGCCTTAATATTGGCGAAGCTGCCGCTGCTGTCCTTAATGCCGATAATGTTCGGCAATGCCGCAAGCCTTTCAACCGTTTCGGGCTCCAATGATACGCCTGTTCTCGACGGAATGTTGTAGAGCAGGACAGGAAGCGTGACATTTTCAGAGACCGTGCGGAAGTGCTGATACAATTCCTCCTGCGAAGGTGCGACAAAGTATGGCGTAATAATCGAAAGAACATCCGCTCCGATATCCGCCATTTGATTGGATAAGGAAATGGTCGCCTCAGTACTGTTTTCTCCTGCCCCGATGAAAACAGGCACTCGTTTATTAACCGCTTTTACAACTGTTTCAGCAATTTGAAGCTTTTCCTCTTGCGAGAATAAATGAAATTCGCCATTTGTCCCTAAAGCAAAAATGCCATGGACGCCTGAATCAATAAGATCATTCACCAGCTTTTCGGCTGCGCCCGCATGAAAAGCCTGTTCTTTTGTAAGCGGTGTCAGTATGGCAGGGATAATCCCCTCTACTTTCAAGTGATCTCGCCTCCTCTGTTGCATTTTTAAACATTTAAATAGTAAAACGCTTTCACAAATTTTATTATAAAGGTGTTATGATTCATTTAACAACACATTTTTTCGAATTCGGGACAAAAGAATGAAACCTCACCTTCAGCTGATGCGTTTTAAAACAATAAAAAAACCTGTCCAAAGACAGGCCCAAATCTAACCTTTTAAAACTTTCACACAAGCCGCTGTTTTATTTTGAATTTCTGTAAAAAAGGCAGTTTGATACGCTGACCGGCCGGATTGAGTGGCCGCTACAAGCACATCGCTGCACGGAATATGGTGCTCGGCTGCGGCATTTGCTGCAGCACTTATCGCCGTTACAAATTGACCATCTTGCAAACAGCCGTCAACTAACACCCATATGATCAAACGCCCCGCCGTATCTTTCATACCGACGATGCAAAGATCACCCTTTTCCGACACAATATGACAGTCAGCCAATTCAGCATCATGTTGGATAAACAGCGTTTCCTGTTCATAGGCTGACAGGTCATGCGGCAATCCAGAGTTGTTTCCGCTTGCGAAGACAAGCTTTCGTCTCCATGCAAAGCCTGTTTCAGAGGACAGAAGACGCAGCGGGCGGTCTGCCGAAAATGCGATGCCATGCGGCAAATATTGTTCAATCCGCTCTTTTAAAAAGAGGGGCTCGGTTTTCTCCGGGATGGTTTTCGCCTTGATCGTAAACTGCGGATTTGCACGCTGAGGATGGTCCAGCGCTGTGATGCCCGTATCATACACTCTTCCGATACCCTCGGCAGAAAGGGCGGCTTCCGGGCGGTCAAGAACTTCCGCCTTTCCATCTTTCAACAACAGCAGGCGGTCACAGTATAAACTCGCAATATTCACATCATGAAACACCCCGACCACTGCGAGTTTGGATGCAGCCGTTTCTTGTTTCATTAAATCAAGCAGACTCTTTTGAAATGACAAATCGAGAAAACTCGTCGGTTCATCAAGCAGCAAATATTCGGGTTCCTGGGCAAGTGCCTGTGCTAAATACACCCGCTGCTGCTCTCCGCCGCTCAGCTCATGAATGGATTTTTGAGCGAAACGAAGCGTGTCTGTCTGCTTCATCACCCTCTTCACGATATCATGGTCTTCCGCTGTCAGCTGCCGAAAAAGGCCTGATTGATACGCGTAGCGGCCAAACTGTACCGTTTCCTCCACCGTAAAGGAAAAGGCCTGCTCCGTTTTTTGAGGAAGGACCGCCATTTTGCGAGCGAGCTCTTTCGTTTGGTACGCCCCGACTGAACGGTATTCAAGCAGCACCTCGCCGCTTCGAGGCGCGATTGTTCCCGACAACATTTTCAGCAAAGTAGTTTTTCCGCTGCCGTTCGGACCAAGAATTCCTAAAAATTCACCCGGCTTTACAGCAAAGCTGATGTCCTGTAAGACATCCGTTTTTCCGTAGCCGCCGGACACACGGATGACATCAATCATGAATTCGCCCTCCCCGGTAGCGCCGAATCAAAATAAACCCGAAAACAGGCGCTCCTATCAGTGCGGTAATAATACCGATCGGCAGCTCGGACGGCTCAATGATGGTTCTCGACAAAAGATCTGACAGCACAAGGAACGAAGCACCGTTCAGCATCGAGAGCGGCAGAAGATGACGGTGATCCGTAATAGAGAAAAGCCGGATAAAATGCGGAATGACGAGACCGACAAAGCCAATGGTTCCAGACACAGCAACCGCACTGCCAGTTAAAATAGCTCCCGCCAACAGAACGACATACTTACTTCGCTTCACATTCACACCGAGGAGCCTCGCTTTTTCCTCGCCATAAGTCATCACATTCAGTTCTCTCCCGCTGATCAAAAGCGCGGCAGCACCAACCGCAAAAAAGGGCAGAAACAGCGCGATATAACCCCAGCCTCTCATCGATACACTGCCGAGCAGCCAGTGGACGATCGGTTTTAAATCATCGCCGGTCAATGCGATCATGAGAGAAATAAGCGCACCCAAAAAAGAACTGAAGATGATTCCTGTCAAAATCAAAGCAGACAGGGTCAATGAAGGGTGTACGAGCCGCGCAAAGAACAAAACCAAAAAAATCACGACAACGGCCGCGGCAACGCTTAAAAACGGCAGTGTAAAACTTCCGATCACCGGCAGCTGAATCCCAAAAAACAGCGTGACCACTGCACCGACGGCCGCGCCTGACGAAATGCCGAGCGTATACGGATCTGCGAGCGGGTTTTTCAAGAGCCCCTGAAACCCGGCTCCCGCAGCAGCAAGCCCCGCGCCGACAAGAGCGGCCAGCACCACCCTCGGCAGTCTGATTTTCATGATGATGTTCGCCTCTGTCGTATCGGGATTTAACCCTTGAATACCAAACCATTCGTTCAAAAAAACCTTGATAATAGAAGGAATGGGAATCTCCAAAGATCCGATAGAGATTCCCATAAGAACAGATGCCGACAGAAACATCAGGCTGAAGGCATATGCCGCGAAGCGGTTATTTTTTAAAAACGTCAGGGTAAATATGTTCAGCAAGCTCTTCGACCCCTTTGATCAATCGCGGCCCCGGACGGGTCACGAGGTCAGGGTCCACGTCGTATACTTCGTTATTTTTGACCGCTTTTACACCGTTCCAGCCGCTTCGTTTTTTAATTTCGCTGACTGCGGATTTACCGTTTGTCGTCACGATCGCATCGGGATTCAGCTTGACGATCGCTTCTTCCGTTATTTTGGTCCAGCCTTTCTGCGCGGAAGCGGCATTTTCCGCATGGATCGCTTCAAGCATTTCATCCATAAAGGTGCCTTTTCCGGTCGTATAAATGTCCGGAGCCGGAGACACTTCGACAAATACTTTCTTTTGATCGTCTTTAGATATGCCGGCAGCTTTTTCTTTTATGTCAGCCAGGTCAGATTTCATGCCCTTGATCAGGCTTGCCGCTTGATCCTCTGCACCGGCAGCTTTTCCGATCATTTCGATGGACTGGTACGCCTCTTTAAAAGAGGCCGCATCATTCACGGTCACCACCGTAATTCCTGCATCCTCCAGCTGCTTTAGCCCTTCTTTGGCACTCTGCATGCTCGATGCGTGGGCCAAGACCAAGTCGGGATTTAACGAAATGATTTTTTCTGTGTTGAATTCCATGCCCCCGATTTTTTCAACGTTTTTCACTTCTTTTGGATATGTATCAAAATCCGTCACGCCGACGACTTTCTTCCCCAGGCCAAGGGCGTATGTAATTTCGGTATTGCTCGGCATCAGAGAGACGATTTTCTTCGGTTCTTTTTCAATTTTGACCTCTTGTCCTGAAGCATCTTTTATGGTGACCGGAAACGCTTCAGCCGCCTTCTCCTGTTTTTGCTGTTCTACCGGCTTTTGCGCTTGACCGCAGCCGCTAAGAACCCCGGCGGCCAACAGCAGTGACAGCAATAAAAGCCCTAACTTCTTCATTCTGCTTCCTCCTCGGGATAAAATAAAAACATCTCTACTCAGTAAAGATGCAGTAAACCAGGAACGTACAAAAAAAGAGCACATCGCTTATACCGCATCTGTCTTCGCAGATAACGCGGTCATCATCCAGGCGGTTATTCCGGCTTGCGGTTGATCGCTCCCGGCCCGCCGAACTGCTCGCGGGGGGCTCTCTCGCCGGCTCCCCTATTAGCCGCTTCTGGGCAGCGCCTTTCTGACTCATTCGTGTCCTAATTTCGGAATTATTATACTATAATCGACACAGGTCTGTATATGAGATTCTGAAAAGGAGATTTTCAACTGAAAAACGTTGTTTTTGCTAAAGTATTTACGATATATTGCATATAGAGAAAGGGTGGTTTTATGCCGATACCGAAAAACTATACGCCGCAGGTCAGACTTTCAGCAAAGGAAAAAGCGTTTCATCAATTGCAGCGCTGGATTGTCGACGGAACCCTTGAACCCGGCGAAAAAGTCACGGACGTCGATCTGGCCGAAGCGCTCGGCGTCAGCCGCACACCGGTCAGAGAAGCGCTTCAGCTCCTCGAATCTCAAGGTTTTGTGGAAATGAAGCCGGGAAAAGAAACAAAGATCACGCTTATTCATCCCGATGATGCGCTGGCCGTCTATCCCCCGCTCGCACATCTTCAGGCTCTGGCGGCAGAACTGGCAACGCCGCTTTTGACTGAAGAAGAGATCGCCGAGCTCAAAAAACTCGCGGCTCAATACGAAGCCGCTTTTAAAGAGGAGCGGAACCACGATGCAGCTGAACTGGACGAACAGTTCCACCATTTGATTATAGAAGCGGCTAAAAACCCGTATGTTCTTCAGTTTTCCGCCGTTCTGCAGCTTCATGTCAGACGGATGAAGTATGTGTTTTTCAATCGGCCGTCTGCTCCGAAACTGCAGTCCGCCGCCGAGCATTGGGAAATCATCGCCGCTTTTGAAAAAAACGATCCGAAATTGGCGGCTGAAGTGATGAAAAAGAATTGGCTCCGTCCGATGGAAGATATTCATAAGATTTTAAAAGACAAGGAACAATAAAACGACAAGCACGATTTTCGACCGAGGTATCCAGCTGCGATATACTGTTCATTAGATGTTTTTTCATCTTAACTCTTAAAACAAGGATTGATGGCATATGGATTTACAGCTGAAAGACAAACTCGTACTCGTGACAGGTTCTACTGCAGGTATTGGAAAAGCAACGGCGGAAGCCTTCTTGGCGGAAGGGGCCGAAGTCATCGTGAACGGACGGACAGAAGAAAAAGTCCAGTCAGTCGTTGAGGAACTTTCCCGGCACGGAAACGTTCACGGCATTGCCGCTGATTTATCCGCTCCTGAAGAAAGCATGGCATTGGTCGAAAAAACCGCTAAAATCGGGGAGCTTGATGTCCTCGTCAATAATATGGGCTTCTTTGAAGTGAAGGATTTCACAGAGGTGACAGACGAAGAGTGGCTCAAATATTTTGAAGTAAACGTTTTAAGTGCAGTCAGGCTTTGCCGCGCGTTTCTGCCGGCCATGCTGAAGCGTAATAAGGGAAGGATTCTCAATTTGGCAAGCGAAGCCGGCATCAAACCGCTTCCGCAGATGATCCCTTATTCAATGACGAAAACCGCTCTGATCAGTTTATCAAGAGGTTTGGCCGAAATGACGAAAGGGACAAATGTGACGGTCAACTCCGTCCTTCCGGGACCTACCTGGACGGAAGGCGTCGCCAATTATATGGAGGGTGCCGCAGCTCAGGAGAAAACCGATTTAGACACTTTTGTCAAAGACTATTTCAAAGTGAATGAGCCGACTTCTTTGATTCAGCGCTATGCAAAACCGGAAGAAGTGGCGAGTACGATCGTCTATCTCGCTTCCGAAAAAGCTGCGGCCATCAACGGTTCCGCTCAAAGAGTGGAAGGCGGAATTATCCGCTCCATTTAACAGAAATCCTCTGCCGATCGGCAGAGGATTTTTTCCTTTTGGGTTAAGATCTCTTCTCCAGACCTCCCGTCAGCCTTTCGCGGTCATCCGGCTCAAAACCGTTAAGCCGCTTTAAACATGATGCCCGCCAATTTGCCGACAGTTCCTCCACCTCGAGAAGTTTTTTGATGCCCTCAATATTGTTCTTTTCATGATGCTTGATGCGATTTGCGTAAGAAATCGTGATGCCTTTAGGGTGGCGTGAGATTCGTTTCAGACCACGATCCTTACAGACGAACCCTTCTTTCAGCACGCGAAAGTAAAAACCCGTAAATCCGGTGTTCTGTACCTTCAGTATCATATCGGGCATACCGTACCTTACGGTTAGTTTATAGCAAGGCTGCCTTGGCTGGCTCACCTGTACAACAGCTTCACCCAGCTGAAAGATATCGCCGATATGAACGTCATCCTCCAGCAGACCCTTGATCGTTAAATTTTCGCCAAATGCTCCGTATTCCAGCTTTCTTTGCAGTTCCTTTTCCCAAAAGAGATAATGTTCATACGGATAGACACACACTGCTTTTTCCGCGCCACCATGATGAACGAGATCCCCCTGCCCGTCCCCCGCAAAATTAGTAGATGACAGGAAGATAGGGCCGCTTGCCGGCTTCTTGTATATTCCGGTAGACACAGCTTTATTTTGAAACTGAATTGCCTCTGGCTTCCCTACATTGATCGAAAGGATATCGGCATATTCCATTCATATCACCTCTTACATTCAAATGTCCTGCAGACGGCAGCGGCCGAACAGCAACGCTGCACATCTCTTTTGAGATTTAAGTATAATCGACCTCTTATCATAAAACCATTCAATCGTTATTATAAAAACAATAGGTTAAACCTATCGTTGAGTTTCGTCTGTTTTTTATAATGGAGAGAGGGAAAAAGCATTGGAGCTAAAGCAATTGGAATATTTCATGGCATTGTGCCGGGAGCTTCATTTTACCCGTGCTGCCGAAAAACTGAATATCGCTCAGCCCTCGCTGAGCCAGCAAATCCGTTTGCTTGAACATGAAATCGGAACGCCTTTGTTTAATCGTTCAGGCAAACGCACCGTAATGACGGAAGCGGGAAAGATTCTGCTTCAGCACTGTTACAATATCTTTCATGAACTGTCACAGGCGCAAGACGCAATCAGCGAGCTCCAAGGTTTAAAGAGGGGAACGCTAAAAATCGGGGCGCTGTTGACCGTGGTTAATTATTTGCTTCCCCGGACCGTGATCGACTTTCACCGCAGCTACCCCAATATTGAATTGTCTGTTTTAGGGCTGAGAACCGGAGATATTTACGACCGGCTGCTGCAAAATGAGCTCGACTTGGGCATTGTAGCCCAGCGGGTGGAACACAGTGATCTGGAAACCGTTCCATTCCTTACCCAGCAGCTCGCCCTCGCAGTGCCTATTGACAATCCGGTTGCAAAACGGCAGTTTGTCACACTTGACGTGTTAAGGGAGATTCCATCTATCTTGCTGCCTGAGACGTATTTTTTGCGGCAGCTGATCAACGAAAAGTGCCGCACGTTTGGATTCGAACCTCGGCCGGTCATGGAAATGACAACGATGGAATCGATCATGAACATGGTTGGTAAAGGCATTGGCGCCACCATTTTGCCGAAAGGCTATCTCGATGATATTGGAAATAAATCCATTCAGACGATTCCGATTCAAATGCCGGATTTGACGACGGAAATCAGCATCGTTTACCGTAAAAACAAGCATATGTGCGCTGCAAGCCGGGTGTTTATGGAACTGCTGATTTCCTCGGTCAAAAACGAAACCGCTGATGCGCCGCTGCGTTAAAAGAAAGATCCTCTGCATGTCTGCAGAGGATCTCTGTTTAGACTTCGTGTGAATCATAGCGTTTTCCGTTAATATACAGATTCGAAAAAACAGGGTCTTTCACATGTTTCAGTTCCATCGGAATATCGACGCCGTCGATCTCGGAATCAGTCACTTTCAGACCGGTGACTGGAGAATGATCGTACGCCAGCACCCTGATCCCGTATTGTCCGCCCATGCTTTTCAGCTGCTCAACATCAATGTTGCGGACGACGGGCTTGAAATCTCCGGCGTCCCCTTCTTCATATTCCATATCGATGGCGATCACTTCGCGCTTCAAGCTTTTGACCGTATTTTTGTGAAAGTAGATGTTTTCAAGAACACCGCCGCGCACCGAATTCGTTTTAATGCGGAGGGCTCTGTCCAAGTTCGGGCTGTCCATGAGGTTTCCCTCGGCGATGACATTCTTCACGCCGCCGGAAATTTCGCTTCCGATCGTGACCCCTCCATGCCCGTCTTTCATTTCGTTATGTTCAATGACAATGTTCTCCGATGGCATGTTGATCCTTCGGCCGTCGGCGTTCCTTCCCGATTTGACGGCGATGCAGTCATCTCCATTATCAAAATGGCAGCCCTTGATCACCACGTTTTTGCACGATTCCGGGTTGACTCCGTCGGTATTCGGACCGTGTCCGATGACCTTGATTCCGTCCACTGTCACATTCTCGCAAAGCACGGGATGAACTTGCCACATCGGCGAATTCAAAACGGTGACACCTTGAATCAAAATATCTTTGCAGCGATACGGCTGAATGAAGTTCGGCCGCAAATAATGCCCTTTTCCAAACTGCCGCTCAGTGACCGGGACACCGCGCTCAGCCATTTCAAACAAAGCATTTCGGTCTTTTTCCTGTGAAGACTGGCCGTTCGTTCCCCTTTTCCACGGCCACCAATGTTCGTCATCACCTTGGCCGTCAAGCGTGCCCTTTCCGGTTATTGCAATATTTTCGGCTTCGTAAGCATAGATGAGCGGTGAATAATTATAAAGCTCGACGCCTTCGAACCTCGTCAGCACAACGGGGAGATAATCTTCCGGGTTCTGACTGAATTTGATCACCGCTCCTTGTGCAAGATGAAGCTCCACATTGCTTTTCAGTCTGAGTGCACCGGAAAGAAACACGCCTTCAGGAACTGCTACTCTTCCACCGCCTGCTTTGTGGGCTTGATCAATCGCCTTTTGTATCGCTCCCGTCGCATCCTTTTTTCCGCTTCCGTCAGCCCCAAACGCTGTAACATCAAATGATCGATCAGGAAATACCGGAACCTTCAGCGTCTTTAGAATCTCGTCTTTTATTTTCTGCATACTCACGTTACCTCCCCCTTTACAATGTAACGCCTGTTTTAAATATCGCAAGCTCCCTGAAATCGTTTATCTCATTGTTTAGCTGCCTGCCGCCCGCGACTTCGATCAAATATGCTGTCAGCTCTTTCAAAACGTCATCTTCTGACTGATTTTCGAGCACCCTTCCCGCATTAAAATCGATCCAGTGGCGCTTCGCCTCATAAATCGCTGTATTTGTCGAAATTTTCATCGTCGGCACAAAGGTGCCAAAAGGCGTGCCCCGCCCTGTCGTAAATAAAACGATTTGACACCCTGCAGCGGCCAGTGCGGATGAAGCAACAAGGTCATTTCCCGGAGCGCTCAGCAGGTTCAACCCGTTCTTTTTCAAAACGCCCCCGTATTCCAGAACATCCGTCACCTTTGAAGTGCCGGCTTTTTGCGTACAACCGAGCGACTTATCTTCCAATGTCGTAATGCCGCCTGCTTTGTTGCCCGGAGACGGGTTTTCATAGACAGGCTGCCTGTGATCGATAAAGTACTGTTTAAAATCGTTGATTAAGCGGACGATTTTATGAAACACTTCCTCATTTTCAGCCCGCTCCATCAAAAGCGTTTCCGCTCCAAACATTTCAGGCACTTCTGTCAAAACCGCCGTTCCCCCTTGGGCGATCAGAAAATCGGAGAGCCGGCCGAGCAGCGGATTCGCGGTAATGCCGGAAAATCCATCAGATCCGCCGCACTTCAAACCAATTTTCAGTTCAGAAAGCGGAACATCTTCACGCCGGTCACCTTTTGCATACTCGTAAATTTCTTTTAACAGTTTGACGCCTTCCGTGACTTCGTCTGATACTTCTTGGGAAAGCAGGAACTTGACCCGGCTGTGATCATAATCGCCGAGCGCTTCGCGGAATTCATGGATGCTGTTGTTTTCACAGCCGAGTCCCAGCACAAGGACACCGCCTGCATTCGGGTGTTTGACGGCATTCGCCAAAATCGTTCTCGTGTTGATATGATCATCGCCAAGCTGTGAACAGCCGTACTGGTGCTTTAATACGTGAACGCTTTCAAAAGGGGCGATAGAGCCGACCTCAGCTTTAAATTCTTTGATGATCAGCTCTGCAATGCCATTTACACAGCCGACAGTCGGTACGATCCACAGCTCGTTTCTGATTCCCGTTTTTCCGTCTTTTCGTTTAAAGCCTTTAAATGTGAGCGGTTCTTTTTGATAGCGGTTTTCCGTAAATTTCGGCTTGTAGCTGTATTCTTCGACACCGCCCAAATTCGTTTTCACATTTTTTGTATGCACCCACTCCCCCGTCTGAATCATGTCAGTCGCGTGCCCGATCGGAAAGCCGTATTTGATGACGTCTTCATTTTCAGCGATGTCTTTTAAAGCAAACTTATGGCCTTTCAAAATCGTTTCCTTGATCACGATGGTCCGTTCTCCTGCAGTGACCGTTTCACCGGTCTGCAATTCTCTTAACGCAATGCCGACATTATCTTGAGGATTGATCATCAAGCAGTCTTTCATCACATGTCCCCCAGCTCAGCCATTTGGCTGTTCATCATTTTTTTCAGCGCCTTTCTCATTCCCGTTTGTTTCATGTCCCTTAAATATTCGGTCGTCTTGTCCGTCAATCCGGGCATGTCGTTCAGGTTTTGCCCCCATACTTTTTCAAACCCGAGAACATGGAACGCGATGTTCGAAACGTCTGTCACTTCTGTCCAGAGCCGTTTGAGGAAAGCCAGCACCTCATCGTCGTCAGACAGCGGAATGGCCTCATCTTCCCGTTTTCCTTGGTAAAAATAAATTAAAGCGCTTAAAGCAAATACGGTTCGAGCCGGAAGTTTGCCAGTTCGTTCCGCATATTCCATTAAGACGGGCAAATTTCTGACTTTGAATTTTGCAAAGGAATTTAAGGAAATATCGATCAGCTTGTGACGGATAAACGGGTTTTTAAAGCGGTCGAGAATCTCTTCCGCATAGGCGTCAAGCTCATTGCCGGGCATATCGATCGTCTCGAGCACTTCCCGCTGAATCAGCTCTTTCACAAATGATCCGATAAGCTCGTCTTCAGCCGCTTCACGAACCGTCTCAAGGCCTGCCAAATAAGCGACCGGCGTCATCGCGGTATGGGCGCCGTTTAAGATTCTCACTTTTCTCACCCTGTACGGTGTCACATCTTTGACAAACTCGACATTCAGACCGGCCTCATGAAGCGGAAGCTCGTCTGGAAGCCATTTCGGCCCTTCAATCACGAACAAATGATACGGCTCCGCTGTCACCATCAGGGAATCGCGATAGCCGGCCGCCTCTTCAAGCCGGTGTGCATTTTCTTGCGGGAATCCCGGTACGATCCTGTCCACAAGCGTATTGCAAAACACATTCGCCTCCTCAAGCCAATCGATGAACCCTTGTTCAAGCGCCCATTCGTTCGTATAGCGCATCACAATGTCTTTCAATTTTTTTCCGTTATCTTCAAGCAGCTCACACGGGAGGATGACCAGACCTTTTTCCTTGCTTCCCTGAAAAGTCAGATATCGTCTGTATAACAGTGCAGTCAGCTTCCCCGGATAGCTTTTCTGCGGACGGTCGGACAGCCGGTCTTCCTCGATATAAATGATGCCGGCCTCTGTCGTATTTGAAAAGACAAAGCGCAAATCCGGCAGATCGGCCAGCTCCATAAATTCATCATAGTGTTCATAGCTGCTGACGACTCTGCTGATTGTTGTAATGACAGCAGAATCGCGAACCTCCCGTCCTTCCCGGAAACCTTCAAGATAAAGCGTGTAAAGCCCATCCTGCTCTTGAAAGGCCGTTACTGAACCGCGGCGCGGAGGCACGACGACGGCGCTGCCGTTAAAATCGGTTTCTTCATTCAATCTATGAATCTGCCAGTCAATAAACCCCCTCATAAAATTACCTTCCCCGATTTGCAAAATCCGTTCGGGACGGCTCGGCTTAGACCTTATCCGTTTGGACAGCCTCTCCATTTCAATTCCCTCCTCATTTTTGCACACGTTCACATTTTATAGCGCATCAAAAATGATGCTATAGATGCTTAACTGAATTGCGAATGATCAGCTCCGTGCCGATGAGCGTCTGCCTGCCTTCTACCTGCGGATTTTCGATCAGTGACAACAGGCTTTCCGCACCAAGCATGCTGATTTTTTCCGTCGGTTTTTTTACCGTCGTCAATGACGGTGTCGTATACGCCGAAAATCCGCTATCGTCAAAACCGATGATCGACATATCGTCAGGACAGCGTTTCCCGTTTGCATAAAGGGCGTTCATCGCGCCGATCGCCATATCATCATTGGCGCAAAACAGGGCTGTCGGAGGGTTCTTCAGTTTCAGCAGCGTTTCAGCCGCGCGAAAGCCGCTTTGCATCGTATAATCACCTTGAACGAGGTATTCGCCGGGCATGTCAAGATTTGAGTCGCGAAGCGCGCGAAGAAAGCCTCCTTTTCTTTCTTGAGACGATTTAAAACCTTCTTTCCCCTGCACCATGGCGATCCGTCTGTGGCCGTTTTTGATCAAGTATGAAGCAGCGAGGAAAGCGCCCTCGTGTTCATTCGCCAAAATATTGACGACGGAGTGCCCTTCGATTTTTCTGTTCAGCACGACGACCGGAATATTCTGTTTGAGGACATGCTCAATAAAAGCCTGGTCCTGTTCGCTTTGGCTGATTAAAATCATGCCGTCATAGCGGTTGCGGTGAATGGATGACAAATCATGATAATCGTCAATCCCCCTGACAACCATATTATAGTTTTCATCGATCACCTTGTTGACGCCGCGCAAGATGTCTGCAAAGAAGCTCGAAGACGTCCCGTCTGTCAGGCTTGTTAAAAACAGGCCGATCGTAAAAGACTTTTGCGTAACAAGGCTTTTCGCATTAAAATTCGGTTTATAATTCATTTCGGCTGCGATGTCGAGTATTTTCTTTTTCGTGTTCTCTTTTATCAGCGGACTGTTGTTCAGCGCTCTAGATACTGTGGTGTGCGATACATTCGCCAGCCTGGCGATATCTTTAATCGTTACTGACATTGTTTTTTTACCCGCCTTTTCCTGCTGTTGTTACCATCAGTTTACCATATCAAAAGCGCTTTTTAGAAAGTGAAATTCCGCTATGGTCTCGCTTCGATTTCCGCGATCATTTCGGCGTGCTTCTGATCTGTCAGACGGTACAGGTAGCCGAGAACAAGAATGGCCGCCGTCAGCGCCGCTGCTGGATACAAAAGGAGTATTGCTTTAATGCCGAGCAGCGTCCCCGCTTTTTGGGTCGCATTCGGCACATAGCCGATAATGCTGAGACCGATCCCTGACAGGAAGCCGGAGAGCGACTGAGCCAGCTTTCTCGAAAAGTTAAACAGCGAGTATACCGTTCCTTCTTTCCGTTCCCCTGTTCTCCACTCGCCGTAATCGATCGCGTCTGATACGAATGCCCAGGTGATACCGTTCGGAATGCTGATGTCGATGAAGGCGATGCTTGCGAGAATCGTAAAAACAAAGACATTGCCCGGTACGAAAAAATTGATCAGATCCGCACAGACAGAAACCGCGAGCCCCAAAATAGCGGTATGCTTTTTCCCGAACAGCTTCACGAGCTTCGGCAGCATGATGACGCCGATAAAGGATGAGCCGATGATGATAAAGTTCATGTAGGCCATCAGTTCGGCGTTGCCGAGGTTATACTGCGCGAAATAAATCAGCATCGCGGATTTAAGGTTATAGGCTGAAATCGTAAAAATGGTCATGAATATAAGCGTAAGGAGCGGTTTATTCGTAAAAAACGTCTTTGATATTGCTTTGAATGTCACTTTTTCCTGTTTGTACTTCTCATCTTTTACGACAATCCGTTCCTGGCAGTTTCTATAGCAAATGTAGAAAAACAACACACCGAGAAAAGACATCAGCCCCATGACGACCGGATAGGCAACCGCAGGATTGTCAAACCTGACGATCATCGGAATGACAACAATGCTCGTCACAAACAGGGCGCCCAGTGAGCCGGCCTGTCGAAAGGAAGCAAGTGAAGTTCTTTCCACCGAGTTTTGCGTCATGGCCGCCCCGAGCGAGCCATAAGGGATGTTGACAAAGGAATAGCCGAGGCCCCAAAGCATGTATGACGCATAAGCGTATATGAGTTTGCCCGTCGGTGACAGATTCGGCGAGATGAAAGTCAATATCGTCAAAATCGCGAGCACAAAGCTTCCGTAAAGCAAATACGGCCTGAATTTGCCTTTCGGCCCGATATTCTTCCTGTAGTCGATCGATGTTCCCACAATCGGATCGACAAAAGCGGCGAAAAGTTTGCTCACAAGAAAAATGCCTCCGGCTGCCGCCGCCGGAATACCGGCAACATCCGTAAAAAACTTCAGAAGATAGAGCTGTCCAAGGTCAAACATAAATCCGTTCCCAAAATCTCCAAAACCGTAAGAAATCTTTTCTTTTAAACTTAATTTCTCTTGAGTGACGGCGACTGTTTCGGTTTGTTTGTTCGTCGATATTTCCATGAAAAAGCAGCTCCTCTGCTAGCCAATTTGTGAATCTAAGCTTTCAAACGATCTTTCACTTCAAACTGGAAATAGTGTTTTGCATTTTCGTAGCAGATCCCTTTGACGATCCGGCCCAGCAGCTCGATATCATCCGGCGCTTCGCCGTTTTCAACCCATGTGCCGATGACATCGCAGAGCAGGCGCCTGAAATATTCATGTCTTGTGTAGGAAAGAAAGCTGCGCGAATCAGTCAGCATACCGATAAAACGGCTCAATAGTCCGATGTTGGCGAGCGATTTCATTTGTTCGAGCATGCCGTCTTTCGTATCGTTGAACCACCAGGCGGTGCCATGCTGGATTTTCCCCGGTATCCGGCCGTCCTGGAAGCTTCCGCAAAGGCTTGAAATCACGACGTTGTCTCGCGGATTTAAAGAATACAAGATCGTTTTTGGCAGCGCGTCTTTTCGGTCAAGAGAATCGAGAAAGCTGCACAAAGGCTTTGCGATGTCCTGATCATTAATCGCATCATATCCCGTATCAGGCCCGAGCTTCAGGTACATTTTGCTGCTGTTGTTTCGGAGGGTGTTAATGTGAAGCTGCATCGCCCAGCCCTTCTCCGCATAGCATGTTCCCAAATAGTGCAGGGTGAAGGATTTAAATTTGCACTCTTCCTCAGGCGAGGCGGCTTCTCCGTTCATCACCTTTGCAAAAATCGGGCGCACTTCGCTTTCATCTGTTTCCGTGTACATCATTTGATTGATGGCATGATCCGATATCCGTCCGCCTGCTTCATGGAAAAAGTCAATTCTGTTTTTAAGCGCTTTCAAAAAATCGTCGTAATTTCCTATCTTCATAGCGCTTGCTGCTTCAAGCTTGCTCACCCAGGCGGCAAAGCCTTCTTGATTGATTTCCAGCGCCTTGTCTGGCCTAAATCCGGGTAAAACGCTTACATTAAAGTCTTCATCTTTCAGCTTCACATGATATTCAAGACTGTCTGCCGGGTCATCTGTCGTGACAACCGTTTCAACGTTTGATTTTTCAATCAAGTCTCTGGCGCCGAATCCTTCTCCGGTCAGCTGTTCGTTCACCCGCTCCCAAATATGCGGCGCGCTCTTTTCGTCAAGCCGTTCATCGATGCCGAAAAACCTCCTCAGTTCCAAATGGGTCCAATGATAAAGCGGGTTTCCGATCGTCATCGGAACCGTTCTTGCCCAGGCGCTGAATTTCTCTTCGTCTGATGCATCTCCTGTAATAAACTCTTCGGATATTCCATTGGCCCGCATTGCTCTCCACTTGTAATGATCCCCGTACAGCCACACTTCGGTCAGGTTTTTAAACGTTTTGTTTTCGTAAATTTCCTTTGGACTCAAGTGGCAGTGGTAGTCGATGATCGGCATCCCTTTAGCATACTGGTGGTACAACACTTTCGACGTTTCATTCGTTAAAAGAAAATCGTCATTCAAAAACGGCTTCATAAAATCCCCACCTTTCTTTATTTAATGTTAACGTTAACATTTTCATTGGCAAATATGATGTGAACGTTAACATTTAATCTTATTTTATACTAACCTCGCCTTCTTTTCCATTATTTTCTCAACATAAAAGAAGCCTAAAGGCAATAACCTTTGGCTTCTTCTTTTTCATACCGCTTATTTTGCGGCTTTAGGGTTTTTCTTAAATTCCATCGTAATTTCCGTCCCGCGTCCTGTCCGGCTGTCAACTGCGATGCAGCCGTCGTGCAGGTGAACAAGTTCCAAAGAAATGGCAAGGCCGAGACCGCTTCCTTCTGTCGCATCTTTTGTATGCGTTCCCCTGTAGTAGCGGTTGAATAAATTTGAGACGGTTTCAGAGTCCATGCCTCTTCCGTTGTCTTGAATTTTAAGAATAATATATTGCTTGGTTTCTTCAAGGATCACCTTGATGTCAGTGCCTTTTTTGTTATGCTTGACGGCGTTGGCGAGGAGGTTTTCCAAGACTCTTCTGAACCAGCCTCTGTCTATCGCAAACTCGGTATCTTCTTGCGTATATTCAAAAGAAACGTTGTACCCTTCCGAAAACGAATGGCGCTTAAACTCCTCAACGAAGCTTTTTAAAAACGGCACGAGCCTCACTGTCTGGCGTTTAATCGGCAAGGCGTCGTTTTTCAGCCTGTACGTCAAGTTCAAGTCTTCGATTAGCTGTGACATGTAGTCCGACTTTTCTTTCATCGCCTGGCCGATTTCGCGGATTTCCTCTTTTGACCACTCATAGTTTGGAGACTCCAGCATCATGCTGTAGCCGTAAATCGTGCTGAGCGGCGTTTTTAAGTCATGGGAGAGCCCTGCGATCCATTCCTCCCGGGTCGTTTGGATTTTCTTGCGGTTTTGCTCGTCTTTTTTCAGCGTTTCCGTCAGCTGCTCCATCGATTCAAACACTTCTGTGAACAGCCGGTACGGCTGTTTTCGCTTCCCTTTTTTGTTCCGGCTTCGCGGGCGGCCTTTCCGGTTTCTCGGTTCTTCAAATCGCCCTTTTGAAAGGTTGACGATCCATTTAATCGTATGGATGATCGGCATGCCGAATCTGAAAGAATACCAAATGGTCATAGAAGACATCAGTAAGATCAGAACGCCGATCACGATGAGAACGATTTTTAAAGCGAGCCCGATCATCGTCCTGTTGAACTCATGATCCGGATTAAAAATCGGGTTCGGCGTAGCGGCGATCAGCCATTCTGTCGCGCTTAATCGCCTGTATGAAAACTCGTGCTCGTAGTTCCACGGCTTTGATCCGTATTTTAAAAGCTCCAGCTCAGTGATGCCCTGGCTGTAATCTATGTCCTGATAGAGCGAGTTCAACATTTTCCCTTTTTCGCTGAACAGATAAACCGATCCTTTGTTTTTCTTAATGAAATCAAGCGTGCTTTTTTTATAGGAAGAAAGGTCCGCCATATCCTTTTCTTCCTTTTCCAAATAGGACAGGATCGTATCGCTTTTCGATTCCCAGCCGAATAAAATCACATAGTCTTCATCATTGAAATTGGCAGACCAGAAATTGACTTGATATTTTTTGATTCTTTTTTTGTCAAAAACTGATACGAGGTCTTCCCTGTGGTACTGCCTCTGAATTTCCGGAGGAAGACGGTAGGAATAAACGGTCTTCTCCTTGCCGTCTAATATTTGAAGCCAGCCTCCCTGTTTGTCGATCGCCGATTTCAAGATATCTTCAATCTGCCAATTGTTATTGTCATCCACACTGACCCAGCTTTCAAACGTGTCTGATGTGGCTTTTGCCAAGCCTGTATCCGCCTCGCTCTCGCTTAACCGGAGAGCGAAAAAGATGAAGGATAACAGCAGCGTGGCAAGGACAAGACCGAGAATCAGGAAAATCTGGCTGACAAAATGGAGGACGAGCTTTCCTCTCAGCTTCATCCTTCGCTCTCTTTTCTTGCAGGATTGGGAACGAACTTATAGCCAAGACCGCGAATCGTGACGATATATTCGGGGCTGCTCGGGTCTTTTTCGATTTTCTCCCTCAGTTTTCTGATATGTACCATAACGGTGTTGCTGTCTCCGTAAGATGGAACGCCCCACACTTTTTCATAAATTTGGTCCTTGGAAAGCACCCTGTTCGGATGATCGCAAAAATATTGCAGAAGCTGGAGAAGCTGCGCGGAGCAGCTGACCGTTTCTCCGTCCACGATCAGCTCCGCAAAATCGGGATGAAATGTAAACCGTTCATATTCGTAGGCTGAAGATACCGAAGCAGCCGCGACTTCTTTATGTATATACGTTCTTTTTAAATGCGCTTTAATCCTGGCGATTAATTCCAGAGGATTAAAAGGTTTTGTAATATAATCATCGGCTCCGTAGGCAAAACCTGACAGTTTATCGAGGTCGGATGTCTTCGCCGTCAAAAAGAAGATCGGGGCGTTGGTGTGCCGCCTGATTTCAGGGGATACGTCAAATCCTGTCTGTCCCGGCATCATGACATCGAGAAGTATTAAGTGCACGGTATCCTTTTTCACGATGTCGAGCGCTTCTTCTGCGCTGCTCGCGGTCAGTACTTCTGAAAATCCTTCCTTCGTGAGGACGCGCTTGACCATTTGAACAATGGCGTCTTCGTCATCCACAATCAAAATTGTCGCATTTTCCAAAATCCTTCTTTCCTTTCTGTCTATATCATGTTTTGATATCCTCATCTTACCATCTATTATATCTTTATCGGCACCAGTTTTCTGATTTTAAAGTAAAAATAAACTTTTTTAGAAATGATTTTTTACTTTACGAAATCATGGAATAAAAAAACAGACATCGTCTGATGTCTGTCAGCCGGTTGCCAGCCTCTGATCCTCTTCTTTTTTCAATAGATCATAAGTCAGGCACACCGGTTTTCCTGTTCGCGGGTCTAAAATAATTTCAGCATCAATCTGAAACACCTTTTTCAATACCTCTGATGTCATGACTTCATGAGGAGCGCCCTCTTTGACAATCGCACCGGAGTTCAGCGCCACCATGTGATGGGCAAAGCGGGAGGCATGGTTGAGGTCGTGAATGACCATCAAAATCGTTCGGCCTTCTTCTTTGTTGAGCTTTTCCAGCAGTTGCAGAATTTCAAGCTGGTGCGCCAAATCCAAATAGGTTGTCGGTTCGTCGAGCAGCAAGAGCTCCGTTTCCTGGGCAAGAGCCATCGCAATCCAGACGCGCTGGCGCTGTCCCCCGGAAAGGGCTTCGATCGGCCGGTCATAAAAAGGCAGCATACCTGTCACTTCGAGAGACCATTCAACCATGCGGCGGTCATCGGCCGAGAGCCTGCCCATTCCCTTTTGATGAGGAAAACGGCCGTAAGAAACGAGCTCATATACGGTCAGACCGCCTGGCGCCTCAGGGGTCTGCGGAAGAATCGCCATCTGTTTGGCTATATCTTTCGTCGACATTTGGTGGATCGCTTTGCCGTTTAAATAAACGGCGCCCGTTCTCGAACGCTGTATGCGTGCCATCGTTTTTAATATGGTTGACTTGCCGCACCCGTTCGGACCGATCATGGTCGTCACTTTTCCTTTTGGTATGTGGAGGTTTAAGTTTTCGACTATCATCTGTTCTCCGTAGCCGATCCCCAGGTTGTTTGTTGAAAGAGACACCTTGCACCCTTCCCTTCTTTAATTTGTTTTCATGAGCAAATAGATAAAGTACGGCGCGCCTAAAGCGGCAATGACTAACCCTACGGGAATTTCCGAAGGCGCCAGTATCATTCTTCCGATTAAGTCCGCCAGCAAAAAGAGCAATGCTCCGGTCAACGCGGAAGCCGGGATTAAAAGCTGATGCTTCGGCCCGACAAGCCTTCTGGCAATATGCGGAGCCACAAGACCGAGAAACGTAATATTCCCTCCAGCCGCTACACACGCGCCGCTCAGCGCCGCTGCCGACAGAAGCAGTGTGCGCCGCTCCTTTTCAACTGCCGTTCCAAGCCCTGTTGCGAGCTGATCGCCGAGACTCAGCACGTTTAAATAGCGCGCTTTGTAAAGGATAAAAGGAAGCAGCACGACAATCCAGGGCAGCACGGCCGAGACAAAACTCCAGTTCGAACTCCATATATTTCCTGACAGCCAAACAGCCGCCTGCATAAAGTCATTCGGGTCCATTTTCAGCTGCAGCATTAAGATGGCCGCCGAGAAAGCCGCATTCACTCCGATGCCGACCAGAACGAGGCGTATGGGACTCAAGCCTTTTTTCCACGCCAGCAAATAGATGGAAACGACTGCAAAGCAGGCTCCCAAAAATGCGAAAATCGGCAGGGAAAAAACGAATCCTTTTTGCAGATTGCCAACATCTCCCTGAAAATAGAAGATGAACAGCACAACGGCAAAACCTGCTCCCGTATTGATGCCCAATATCCCCGGATCGGCCAGGTCATTCCGCGATATCCCCTGCCAGACGGCTCCGGAGACAGCAACTCCCGCACCGATCAGCATGGCGAGGACCATGCGCGGCAAACGGAATTCAAATAATACAAGTTCATCCTGCGGCGTTCCGAAGCCGAACAGTGTTTTCAATGTATCAAGCGGGGCGATGCGGATTTCTCCCATGTTCATGCTTAGTAAAAACACGGCGACCGTCAGCACGGCCATGACGAGCATCACCGCAGCCGCCCGTCTGTTGTTTTTCTTGAGCATTACAGTCCACTCCTTTCCCTGCGGGCCAGATAGAGAAAGAATGGTACGCCGACAAGCGCCGTGACTGCTCCGACAGGTGTTTCGAACGGCGGGTTGACCAGCCTCGCCGCAATATCCGCATAGATCAGCAGGACGGCGCCAAGCACCGCTGAGCATGGAATGATCCAGCGGTAATCAACCCCGACCAGAAAGCGGGTAATATGCGGAATGATCAATCCGATAAAACCGATTGCCCCGGCAACGGACACAGCGGCACCCGTCAGCAGAACAACCGACACGATTCCGATCGCTTTAACCGTCTTCGTATATTGACCGAGCCCTTTCGCCAGCTCCTCTCCCAAGCTTAGAACCGTAATGGAACGGGCGATGACAAAAACGACGGCCAAACCGAGCGCTGCCGCCGGAACCAACAACTGAATGCTGATCCATTTCGTGCCAGCGACACCTCCGGCATACCAAAAACTGACGTCGCGCGCCACATCAAAATGGATCGCGATGCTCGTAGAAAGAGCGCTCAGAAACGTGCCGACAGCCGTACCGGCCAAAGCCAGCTTTACAGGCGTAAGACCGCCTTTTGAAAACATTCCGATCGCAAAAACGAGCCCCGCTCCAAGACCCGCTCCGGCAAACGACCAGATCATCAGCCCGACCGATGAGGTTCCCGGAAAAAAAGCAAACGCGACAGCAATTGCGAAAGCTGACCCGTGCGTGACGCTCATAATTTCCGGCGATGCGAGTGGGTTTCTCGTCATCCCCTGCATCACGGCTCCGGAAACCGCCAAGCAGGCGCCCACAAGAGCCGCACTTACCGTCCTTGGCAGTCTGAGTTCCTGAATAATTTGATGGGCCGTATTTTTCGCATCAAAATGAAAAATGGCGTCCCAAACAGTTCCAAGCTTTATATCAGCCGCACCGAGCGCAATCGATAATGCGGCGCCAAACAGCAGCAGCATGATTCCGCCGGCCAGGACAAAAACAGCTCCGAGCGGACGGCTGATCGGTCTCTGTTCCTCATCACGGCCATCCGTGCTGTTGATACGATGTATGTTTTTGTAAGAACTCACTCGATGCCATTCCTTTCGATCTTTTTAACCGATAACGATTATCATTTTCATTTTATAGTATAACAGGCCTAAGCGGAAATTTTAATCAAAAATTTCGGCGGGAATCAAAAAGCCAGCCGATCTTCTGCTAAAAGACCCGACTGGCAAAGAACTTTATCACACTTGATTATTTTTGAACTTTTTGTAGACGAACGGGTATATCGCAAGACCGACGAAAAACAGCCCGATTCCCAAGATAAAGGTGGTCAAGTCAGAGGTACCTGAAACGATGACCCATAAAGAATACGCCAGAGCAGCCAAAGCGATGATGCCGTCCCCTGTTCTTGAACCTTTCAGTTCGCCGTATGTCTCCCCTTTGAGGATGAGCTTCAAGCTGAAAACAGCCGCCACAAGATAAGGCACAAGGTAAGCGAGCGTCGCCGACGTTGTTAAAAACGTAAAGGCCTCGCTGATCGTTCCCGAAACCGTTGAGAAAATAAAGATCTGCGACATCACGTTTGTGACGATCAATGAATTGACCGGGCTTCCCTTTTTGTTCGTTTTCGCAAAGAAAGCAGGAAAATCACCGGCCTTTGCCGCCTGATACGGAACCTCTGCGCCGATTAAAATCCAGCCGAGCATCGATCCGAACAAAGAAACGATTGCCAAGACCGCCATAATCACGCTGCCAAAGCTGCCGATGATCACGTGCAGCACATCAACGAACGGTTTATCCGATGCCTGGAGCTGATCGTGCGGGATGACGCCCATCGTTATTAAAGTGATGACCATATAAATGCCGAGCGCAATTAACAGTCCGGTAATCGTCGCGCGTTTGACATCGCGCTGGGATGATGCGCGCCCTGATAAGATCACCGCAGACTCGATGCCGACAAACGCCCACAGCGTTGAAATCGCCGCATTGTGAACCTGTCCGCCCAGCCCAATACTTTTGCCTTCTGATTCGATAGGAAAATAAAATGATTCGAATAAAGCCGTCTGAAAAACGAACAAACCTGCAACAATAAACAGGACAAACCCAAGCACTTTGGAAAAAGTCGCTAAAAAGTTCAGTTTGCCCGCTCCATTTATGCTGGAGACTAAGATGAAATGCGTCCCCCATAACAAAATTGTACATACGATAAATGTCAAGAGCTGGCCGAGTGTAACGGGGTGGCCGCCGAGTTCAATCAGCTCGCGTCCGTCAGTTAAGATCGGCAGGAAAGTCGTCAAATAGCCTGCAAGGCTTGTAATGATGGCGACGTTGCTGATCCAGCTTGCCACCCAATACCCCCATACCATTGTAAAACCTGCCGCATTCCCTTTTTTAGGGGCTGAGAATAAAGCTCTTGCATAGCTTTGCGGACCTGCTTTAAGATCCGGGCGGCGAATGGATAAATGACCGAATACAAGGGCGATCATCAGCACCCCCGCACCCGTCACCAGCCATGCCGCCGTTACGCCGAACGGGCTTGCCGTCTGGGCGAGTGTGCTGGGGAGCATAAAAATCCCTGAGCCGACCATATTGCCGACAACAAAAGCGGTAAGAAGCCAGAAGCCCCATTTTTTTGTCTGTTCCATAAGATATAACCTCCGAGCATTTTATAAAAAATATGCCGGACCAGACCGTGAGATCATTCAAAATAAAAAAAGCATGAACAAAAGTCCATGCTTTGGTTAAACATACACTCTTGATCTCCGGATAGCCCTCCGCGGGAAAACCCGCGGCAGTCCTGCACTTATTCAATGCAGACCCAGCATAAAGAATGAATGGCTTCCTTATGCTTCGGCGCTGATGCCTTTTGCATATGATCATCGGCCCCATCAGCCTCACACATGCGACTCATCATCCGCGCAACCTCTACCTCACTAAGAGTTAAGAGTGAGGATTTATCACATATTCTGAAAAGAGGTTACCAGAGAAATTTTAATCTGTCAAAGGGAAGTGATGGAAAAACGGACAGCCGCGCCAAAAGGCCGCCTGTTTCGGCAGCCTTCTGCAGAATGGAAGACGGCGCTTCCATCTGTCATTTATCGGTTGTTTTTCTTTTTGTTGACCGCCTCTTGCAAAGGGTCTCCTTTCAGCGCTTGTCCTGCATCTTCAAGCGCCCCCCGAACGGCGTTTTGGTCCTTTTCCTTATTTCCTCTATCTTTATTGAAGAAAATACCCAAATGAATCACCTCTTTAAAAATGTGGTACAATTTTAATTTGGCTTATCACTTTAAAATTATGCAGAACCTTGAATGTGTTTTTTAACTGAAAACACCATATTCTAGATGTAAACATGCTGATTGCCTCAGGAAAATGCGTTTTTTGCCTGACAAGTTGCCACCATCTGTCTTGAAGGCCGCCAGAACTCTTGATATAGTTTTCATTAGGAAATTGTTATAGGTCTTAAAGGAGAAGCGATATGACAGGAAAAACACACATCATGGGAGGGGTCGCTTCTTGCACGGCTGCTGCTTATTTTTACGGATATGATCCAGTGTTCATGACAGCTTCGGGCGTTATCGGAGCATTGATTCCGGATATTTGCCATACAAAGAGCAAGATCGGCAGAAGGCTACCGATTTTATCAGCAGTGGTCAGTTCTGTCTTCGGGCACAGGACGTTTACACACAGCCTGCTCTTTTTGCTCATCACGGCATTTGCGGCACATTTATATTTTACAGATCAGAGCATTTTTGTCGGATTGATGGCCGGAATGGCGAGCCATCTGCTCCTTGATGCCGGGACTGTAAATGGCATCAAACTTTTCTTTCCGTCCGCCATTAAGGTTCGGCTGCCCCTTTATATTAAAACCGGCGGGAAGGCGGAACAAGGCGTTCTGGCTGTGCTCACCGTTGTTTCGTGCTATTTTATTGCGAACTTGATCGCCTGACGAAAGGGACGGTTTGACCGATTGCTGTATTATGCTTTGTTCAGTCGTTTTATCTTGGTGTTCTTTACCTGCGGGGATTATATGTGAGGAGCTATTTATATGAAAGAACAATTTTTTAAAAAGCAGTGGTTTTTATGCCTATCCATATTTTTTATGTGGATGAAAACGTACTTCATCTACAAGCTGGGCTTTAATTTACAAATTGACAACGCACTTCAGGAATTGATCCTGTTTATCAACCCGCTTAGCTTTCTCATCCCTGTACTCGGCATCAGCCTCTTTTTTCGCGAAAAAACGCAGCGCCTCTATTTAATCGGGGCTAATGTCGTCCTGACGGGCATCTTGATTGCAAACAGTATTTTCTATGGTTTCTACATCGATTTCATCACTGTTCCCGTCCTGTTCCAGGCAAAAAACCTCGGGGGGCTTGGGAGCAGTTTTCAGGAGCTGTTCAATCCGGTTTTCATCGCGCTTTTTCTGGATTTGGCTCTTTTAGTCTGGCTGGCAAAAACGCGCACAAGAACCGGCAAAAAGCTTTCCGCTAAAGCCGTTAAGATCTACTACGCGGCAGCCGCCGGCACGGTACTGTTTAATCTCGCCCTGTCGGAGCTGGATCAGCCGAAGTTTTTAAGCTACTCCTACGACAGGGAAGTGCTTGTAAAAAACATCGGCTTATATCAGTTTCATCTGTTGGACGGCATTTCACAGACTTTTAATTTGACACAAAAAGCGGTCGCTGATGAAAACAGCCTGGCAACGATCGAGAACTACACAAACGCTGACTACAGCAAACCGAACCAAGATATGTTCGGGATTGCCGAAGGACGAAACGTCATCTTTGTAACGCTTGAATCCACTCAGACATTTGTCATTAATGAAAAGGTGAACGGCCAGGAAATCACACCGTTCTTAAACAAATTCATTCAAAAAAGCTATTATTTCGACCATTTTTATCAGCAGACCGAACAGGGAAAAACGTCCGATTCGGAATTCATTGTCGCCAATTCGCTCTATCCGTCTCTGAGCGGTTCGGTGTTTTTTACGAAGAGCGAAAATGCGTACAATTCGATGTATAAAACACTGGCAAACCACGATTACAGAACATCGGTTTTCCATGCCAACCATAAAAAATTCTGGAACAGGGACGTCATGTACAAAGCCCTTGGCATCGACAGCTTTTATGACGTCTCCCATTTTCATGTGACACCTGAAAATTCAACGGGCTGGGGGCTGAAGGATAAGGAGTTTTTAACGCAATCGGCCGACTTGATGAAAGACTTGCCGCAGCCCTTTTACAGCAACCTGATCACATTGACGAACCACTTTCCGTTTCAAATTGATGATAAGGATAAGCTGATCGATGAATACGACTCGGACAGTGAGATTTTAAACCGGTATGTCACGACGGTACGCTATGAAGACGAATCATTGAAGCATTTCATTGCAAAATTGAAGAAAAACGGCCTTTACGACAATTCCGTGATCGTCTTCATGGGAGATCACTACGGCATATCAGAAGCGCACAACGATGCGCTGGCTCAATTTTTGGGCAAAGACGAAATCACCCCTTACGATACCGTTCAGCTGCAGCGTGTGCCGCTGATTATCCACATTCCGGGGGTAACGGATCAAGACCCGAAAACGATATCTGAAACAGGCGGCCAAATTGATGTCAAACCGACATTGCTCCATTTGCTCGGAATTGATACAAAAGGCATGATTCAATTCGGTAATGACCTGTTTTCGAAAGAAAGAATGCCTTTCGCTGTGTTAAGAAACGGCAGCTTTATAACAGATGATTATATCTACACGAAAAATACGTGCTACAGCAAAAAAACCGGGGACATGATCAACGACAGTGAGGACAAATGCGGTCCGCTCATAGAGAAGGCGAATCAAGAGCTTTCCCTTTCCGATAAGATTATTAACGGTGATTTGCTGAGATTTTATAAAAAATAATCCGTCCCCTTTAAGCCGGATTCCCCCGGCTTAAAGGGGCTGTTTAAATTGAGGGACAGCTGGGTATTATATACCGAATGTTAAAAATGAACTTGCGGTTTTGCAGTTCCTTCGTTACCCTAAATAAAAAGAGAAGTTATTTCGAGTACCGATTATTTCATAAAGTGTTATAAAAAATGATAAATAAGAAGGTTTTAATATGAGTGAAACACAGCATAAGACAAATCAATTGCCGATTGTTGCCGTCTTGATTATGGGGACTTTTATCGCCATTTTGAATCAGACGCTATTGACGACGGCTTTGCCTCCGATCATGAGGGACTTAAACATTACGCCGGGGCTTGCCCAATGGCTGACGACCGTTTTTATGCTCGTGAATGGGATCATGATTCCAGTTACGGCTTTTTTAATTGAAAAATTCACGACGAGAAAGCTGTTCATGGCGGCAATGTCTTTATTTACGGCTGGGACTCTGATCTGCGCCTTGTCATTCAGCTTTCCGGCGCTGATTGCAGGACGCGTCGTCCAGGCGGCCGGCGCGGGCATTATGATGCCATTGATGCAGACGGTGCTTTTATTGATTTTTCCAAAAGAAAAGCGTGGATCAGCGATGGGAATGGTCGGGCTTGTGATTGCCTTCGCTCCCGCTGTCGGACCGACCCTGTCAGGCTGGATCGTCGACCGCTACCCTTGGGAAGTATTGTTTTATCTGTTGCTTCCGTTTGCCGTTATCGACATGATTGCCGCACACTTTATTTTAAAAAATGTCACCGAACAGACGTCACCTAAGATGGATGTTACTTCCATCATCTTGTCTTCACTTGGCTTCGGCGGCATTTTGTACGCCTTCAGCAGCGCCGGTGTTGCGGGCTGGACGGGTGCGGACGTGCTGGCTGGCTTCGCGGTCGGCAGCGTTACGCTGTTTTGGTTCATTTGGAGGCAGCTCCATTTGGAAGAACCGATTTTGGAATTCAGGGTATTTAAATATCCGATGTTTACACTTGCGACGATTATCGGGATGGTCGTCTTTATGTCGATGATCGGAGCGGCGACGATCGTGCCGATGTATATGCAGGATATGCGCCATTTCACGGCGATGGAATCGGGAATGATGCTGTTTCCGGGAGCTGTCGTGATGGGGCTGATGTCTCCGATTACCGGAAGAATTTTTGACAAAATCGGCGCGCGGATCTTGAGCATCACCGGTTTGACGGCGATCTTCGTGACCACATTGCTCTTGACCCATCTGACAAAGACGACGCCTTTTGCGTATTTGTCTGTCGTCTATGCGATTCGGATGGTCGGCATGGGGATGGTGCTCATGCCTGTTACAACAGCCGGCTTGAACCAGCTCCCGCGCCATTTGATTCCTCACGGAACGGCCATGAACAATACGATGAGACAGATGTCCGGATCGATCGGGACGGCTGTTCTCATCACCATCATGACACAGCGTGCGCTGGCCGATCCTGCCGGTCCGTCTTCGGATACGGCGATGATTCACGGCGTCAATCTGGCGTTTATGACCGCGGCCGCATTGTCGGGAATCGGATTGGTTCTCTCATTCTTTATTAAGCAGCACCGCCGCGGACGGCTCGACGGCAGCAGAAGGAAACAAGCGAAAGGCCGCTTGGCCATTCATGAAAAATAATAAATCCCGGGTTTTTATGAACCCGGGATTTTCTTATGCTTATTCGAATCCGTGAACCATTGTGTCAGGATCGGGACCGACGCGCTCATCTTTGTTAAGAGCGTTGATTTTTTCGATATCTTCCGCTGTTAATTCAAAGTCAAATATGTCGGCATTTTCAATAATGCGGTGTTCTTTGATTGACTTCGGAATGGTAATGACTTCATTTTGCAAATCCCAGCGCAGGATGACTTGAGCGACGGATTTGTTGTATTTTTTAGCGATGTCAGTCAGCACTTGATCATCGAGGAGTTTTCCCTGCATGAGCGGAGACCATGCTTCCACCTGAATGCCCTGCTTTTTGCAGTAGTCCCTGAGCTCAGCCTGAGTCAGCCGCGGATGGAACTCAACCTGATTGACCATCGGTTTAATTTCCGCATCTTCCAATAAGCTTTCCAAATGGTGCACATTGAAGTTGCTGACGCCGATCGCTTTTACTCTGCCGTCTTTGTACAGCTTTTCAAGCGCGCGCCACGTATCTTTATATTTGTCTTTTCCAGGCCAATGAATCAAATATAAATCAAGGTAGTCAAGGCCGAGTTTTCGAAGGGTTTCATCAAAAGCCGCCAATGTTTTTTCATATCCCTGATCGCTGTTCCAAACCTTTGACGTGATGAAAAGCTCTTCGCGGGGAACGCCTGCTTCTTTAATCCCTTTGCCGACGCCTTCTTCGTTTTGATAGATAGCGGCTGTGTCAATGCTCCGGTATCCGTTTTTAATGGCTGCTTTCACAGATTCTACAACTTGGCTGCCTTCTTCCACTTTGAAAACTCCAAGTCCGAACCATGGCATTTTCACACCGTTATGTAATGTCACAGTATCCTTTAAACTGCTTACCATTTTGAACGACCACCTTTCTTTTTTTCATGCTTTTAAACGCACCGCTGTTATTATCTCACACTGGGTGGATTTTACAAAACAACTTGCTCAACCGGCTTCATAAGCCAAAGCGAGCGCACCGGTGATTCCCTGATCGTCGCCGAGACCCGGCGGTACGATGTATCCTTCAAGATCAGGCAGGTCAACATATCCGTTCATATATTCGGCAAGCTTTTTGCGAATCAGCGGGAACAGCTGCTGCTGCTTCATGACACCGCCGCCCATGATGATTTTTTCAGGGCACAGGATCAAGATATATTGCATGAGAGCCTGCGCTAAGTAGTCGGCTTCAATCTCCCAAACTTCCTCGTTTTCAGCCAAATCATTGCCCTTTTTCCCCCAGCGCTTTTCAAGCGCCGGACCCGATGCCATTCCTTCAAGGCAGTCCTTGTGATACGGACAGATTCCTTCAAACGTATCGTGCGGATGCCGTCTAATGAGAAGGTGACCCATTTCAGGATGGAGCGTGCTCTGCACAAGCCGGCCGCCGACAATCGCTCCTGCTCCGATTCCTGTACCGACTGTAATATACAAGCAGCTTTCCAATCCTTGCGCCGCTCCTTTTGTCAGTTCGCCAAGCGCGGCAGCGTTTACATCAGTCGTAAACGAAACCGGTATGCCGAGCCTTTTTTTCAACTCGGGAATAAACGGGTACCCCTTCCAGGCTAATTTCGGCGTATTGGTTATGTATCCGTAATCCTCTTTATCTTTTGCAACGGATATAGGTCCAAAAGAGCCCACTCCCATTGATGTGAGCTGATACTTGCTGAAGAAATCAGTCAGTTTTCCAATAGTCTCTTCAGGAGTCTCCGTCGGGATCGTCAGCCTGTCAATGATTTCTCCTTTTTCTGTTCCAACTGCACAAACAAACTTTGTGCCTCCTGCTTCTATTGCACCGTAATGTTTCATCCTCTCGGCTCCTTTTCATCTGTTTGAATTGCTTTAATTGAATCATAAATCAGACGATGAAAGAAAGCAATCGCACTGAACAATGATTCACCAGAGCATGGGAGCTTTTGATGCTGACGGAAGAAAGCTTCCCGAAAATGTGACAGTTTTCAAACAGCTGCAGCAGTTGTTCTTTCGCTTAAAGAGGCTTCTGCCCGCTTAATTTCAACTGTGAAAAAGAGGATTTTTTCAGGCCCGCTCGAAGCTTTAATGAGGAGGGATATCATGAAGCATCCATTCCACACTTACCGTTCTTTATTTCCGATATTGTCTGGTCATGTTCACCTTGCCGCATGCTCCGGAAGCGCGTTGGCTCTGCCTGTTGCCAAAGCGGTTGATGAGTATCAGAACGGCCTTTTAACAGCCGGCGCAGACTGGAAAGCGCATCTCGACAAGATGGATGAAGCCAAGGAAAAATTCGCCCGGCTGATCGGTGCCGAAAAAGAAGAGATAGCCGTTTTGCCGTCAGTATCTGACGCAGTGGCGGCTGTCGCTGCTTCATTGCCGCAGCCACCACACCGAAGGCAGATCGCCTTCACGGATATCGATTTTCCTGCCGTCGGCCAAATTTGGCTTGCGCAAGACCGCTTCAAAGATCACCTCATCATCATTCAGAGCGAAGACGGGATGATTGACTTGGAACAATACGAAAAAGACGTTACCGATCAGACGCTCTTGACTTGTGTACCCCATGCCGGCTATCGGAACGGGTTTAAACAAGATGTAAAACAGATTGCCGAGATTGTTCATCAAAAAGGATCGCTTTTA
Source organism: Bacillus paralicheniformis (assembly GCF_001042485.2). GTDB lineage: Bacteria > Bacillota > Bacilli > Bacillales > Bacillaceae > Bacillus > Bacillus paralicheniformis. Next base: position 179,937 of record NZ_LBMN02000001.1, on the reverse strand, counting down.
TTTGTCGACGCCTATCAAACCGCCGGACACATTCCGATTCATGTCAAAGACATGGATATCGACATCCTTGCGGCGGGGACGCGCAAGTACATGCTCGGCATTCCCGGAACGGCTTTTTTGTATATGAAACGCGAACTTTGCGGACAATTTGAGCCGAAGACGGCCGGCTGGTTCGGCAGGAACAAACCATTTGCCTTAGATTCATGCTTTGCGGAAGGTGCGAAACGCTTCGAGTCGGGGACACCGTCATTTATCAGCATTTACGCGGCAGACGCGGCACTGAGGCTGCTGCTTGAAGCAGAGCCCGACAGGATCGAGCCCTACCTGCGGGAGCTCGCGGCATTCTCTTTGCAATACGGGGCGGAAAAAGGCCTGAAGATCATAGGCCCCGAGACCGTACATAACAGAACAAGCCTGATCTCGGTGTATGCCGAAGAGGCTGGCCGTATGGAAGCTCTCTTGCGTGAAAAGCATATCATCGTCTCAGCGCGAAACAACGTCATCAGAATAGCCCCGCATTTTTACAATACAAAGGAGGAAATCGGGTTTGTGATGGATGAGATGGCGGCGCTCTTTGGTTAACCCTGCTTCAAAATAGACAGAATACGATTTTTTCCTTAAACTATAAAAAACAATTTTCACCAAGGAATGAGACAAATTGGAGCTTTATATTGACGGAGAAATAGAAGAGCAGAGGAAGCCACCGTGCCGAAGCGTCTTGTTTGCTATTTTGGCTGTTTTGCTTGCGTCAGGCATTCCCATCGGATATATCGTGTATACGCATTTTTACTCGATGAATCATCTGCCGAAAGGAAATTGGATTCAGTCTTCCGCTTCGCCGAATCAAGCATACAACCTGAATTTGTATAGCGTGAATAAAGGCGGGGGAACGAACTCCCCTTCCGTCAGAGGGGAATTGACAACGGTTGCCACCGGTGAACGAAAAAACATCTATTGGGGATACGAAGAAGAACATGTCAAAATCGAATGGCAGGACAAATACCATGTGTCCATCAACAACAACGTGCTGGATGTCAGAACTGATATATATGATGGAAGAAGAGAGTGACAGCGTCACTCTCAGCCTTTGAAAAAAGTTTGTATGACCGCTCGTATAAGCCGCTGCATCTCCATGAAATGGACAACAAAACTGTGGTTTATTTACTGAAAAAACGTAATATACGTTCATTTACGTATTGAGGCTTTTCCATTGATAAAACGTGACCTGCCTGTTTTATGATTTCCGCTTTAATACCTGGAACTAATGTTGAGGCGCGATGTAAGGCTGATTGCGGGTCATAGATGACTTCATGTTCACCCAGCAATAATAGAATAGGGACTTTTACTGATTTTAATTCGTCGTCAGTGAAAACATACGGAAATCCGTCAGCGTTAGGCCTTGGCTGTCTTAATCCATCCTGCCACATTACGCCTGCATGAAACTGCTCTGCAAAAACCGGGTGTAACACATTACGATCTGTCATCATCCAATTTAAGAAATTCTCTACTCCATCAGGCTCTGTGAGGCTAAGAGCGTATTGATAAAAATCGTGATGAAACGGCAAAAATGTTTCCGCGGGACTAAGGATCGCTGCGCTCTCTACTCTCTCTGGCGCACGTAAAGCGAAATTCATCGTATGAAGCCCGCCAAGCGAAAGACCAACCATGTGCGACTTCTCTATCCCCAAAGCGTCGAACACTTCGAGAAGCCAATCAGCGTAACCCGCCCTCGTACCGCATAAATCTGCAGGGATGCTTTTGTTCTTATCACCTATGATATCAATTGCGTATGTTCGGTATTTGCTGCTCCAATCCTCGATATTGGGGTACCACATAGTGGAACTGAATAATGCGCCGTGAAGCAATACAAGCGGCGGGGCATCTTCAGGTCCGCTTGCAATAATATGCGTTTGGCCGAAACGGGTAGATACGTAGAAAGTTTTGTAATGAACTGGCCAAAGACCAAGGCTTTCCTTATAAGCCCGAAAATAGCGAATGCCGCTGTCACTTAAATCAGGGGTAATCGGTGAATGGTTTGACATGAAATATTTCCCTCCCAATAAATCCTCTTCAAATGAATATGCCGTTTCGTGCAGGGGAGTTTGTCATTATATATAACAGACTCTATATATAATATATTACAGAATAAATTAATCATCAAATTCCAATTTTAAAAAGCTTTATATTATGATACAGAACTATAAAATTTAATATAACAGATTTTAATTAACGATTTCGATTTCGTAATCTCCTGCATGTAAAATGAAAATAGAAAATATGTTATATATCCTCAAGAAAAAGAGAAGCGATTTGATGAATAAAAGCTTTTATATTATTTAGCCAGACCACTTTCCTCTATATACGCTGGAAATCATTTCATTTTTGTTTAAGATGACAAACTCTTTAACCTGCCAGAATATGAAGAAGATTGCCACAGACTCAGCCTAGTGTAGAAAAGTTTGTAAATAAAAAAACTTATGGAAACAATGGTTTCTCCAAAAAAGAGAGTGACACCGTCACTCTCTTTTCGTATACATATCATTTGAAACACCGTTTAAAAAATGCGTTTCCTTTCCAAGGGAAAAGAGATGGAGCTCATGCATCGCCCTCGTGCACGCCGTATAAAACAGAGTCCGCTCTCTCTCTTTTTTGTATTGTTTTTCAGAAGCGTCATAAATGACGACGGCATCAAATTCGATCCCTTTCGCCAAATAGACGGGAATGACGATCACGCCTTTTTGAAACGTTCTCGTTTCTTTATCGATCAGTTTAAGCTCTGTATGCTGCTGAAGATGCCGGAACGCATCCCTGCATTCCCGGACTGTTTTACAGATGACTGCAATCGTCTCAAGTCCTTCTTTTTGAAGGGCGGTTATAAGGGAAGCCATCTGTTTATGGTGTGCATGAAGGTCGGCCAATATTGTCAAAGTCGGTTTTTTGCCGTTCCTGTTAAAGGCTTCGATCTCTTCGCCTCCCTCGATAATGCGCTTTGTCAATTCAACAATTTCTTTCGTCGACCTGTAGCTGCGCTTCAAGGTGATGATCTCCGTTTTTTCGCCTTCAAACACGCCTCCCGACAGGAGCGTCTTATCGTGATACGCATGGGCAAGAATCGCCTGGTTTAAGTCTCCCAGCATTGTGATGCTGCACGCGGGAAACAGGCTCTTCAAAAAAGCAAGCTGAAAAGGCGTGTAATCCTGGGCTTCATCAATGAATAAATGGCGGATTGCCCTGTTTTTTCTCCCGCCTGTCAGCTGGTTTTTCATATATAAAAAAGGGACGGCATCTTCATAAGGCAGCTTCTCAAAACGAAAGCTTTTCCGGGTGAATGTGCAAGTGCTTTGCCAGTCATCAGGACGGGTTTGCGGGGTATAGCGCCCGGAAAAAAGCTGAAGGTACGTTCCTTTAAAATCAATAAAGCCGAACGCTTTTACCGCTTGCTTGAGCGGTTTGAACTCCCTTTCGGCAATGATAGCGGCAAGGAGGTTTTGTTCCCTTTCATAATCGTCAAACGTATTCTCCGTAAATCGCTGTTCTTCCTGAAGACGTTTATAGGCCTTTAAATATTCCTCTTTATCCAGCAGCTCGCTTTCCTCGATGACCCAGTCTTTTTTTCTTTCTTGGCGTTCGTATTTGTTCAGCAGCTGTAACAGCCATTTCCCCGTTTTTTCAATCCGGTTGGACAGCGTATCTGCATGATCAAGGGCCGCGAAAAATTCCCGCACCTGATCGCTTGTAATGATCCTTTTTCCGCGAAAGGCGATATGTTTAAACACCAGATCCAGACGCCCTTTTGCCAAACATTTGACATAATCATCGATAATGCCTTTGAAGGCCAGACCTGATTTCAATTCGATTGATTTCATCCGGATGCGCTGCTCCTCATCGTCTGAAGCCGTTAAACAATATTCGAGCTGATCGAACGGAGTCTCGCACGAAACCTGCTTTCCAAGGCGGCGCGCCACAAATTCCTGGAATGTCGTCTGCTGGATGTTTTCCTCTCCGAGCTCAGGCAGAACATTGGCGACATAGCTGTTAAAAAGCAGGTTTGGCGAGAATAGCAGCATCTGGCTCGACTCGATCTGCCCGCGGCCGCGGTACAGCAAATACGCAGCCCGCTGCAATGCCGCCGACGTTTTTCCGCTGCCAGCCGCTCCCCGAACAATTAAAAAGCGGCTCCTTTCGTTCCGAATAATCTGATTCTGTTCTTTTTGAATCGTGGCGACGATGCTTTTCATCTGAATATCTGCCTGCTGCCCCAGGACTTCCTGAAGGACTTCATCTCCAATCGCCATATCCGTATTAAACATCGCTTTCAGCCGGCCGTTTTTGAAGAGAAATTGCCTTTTCAGCTCAATCGTTCCCCTGACTGTCTCGTCCGGAACTTCGTATTGAGCCGCACCGGGACCATAGTTGTAAAACAGACTTGAAATCGGCGCTCTCCAATCATAAATCAAAAACCGCTCTTCTTTTTCGTCCATTAAAGAGGCGAGTCCGATGTAGACGGATTCAGCGTTTTCTTCGCCGTCCTCCAAAAAATCTACGCGGCCGAAATAAGGCGATTCTTTCACTTTTAACAAGTTTTTCAACTCGTTGTAAAACTGCTTATGGCTCCTTTCCCTTTCAGCCAAAAACTCAGCCTGCTGTTTAATGCTAAAAAATGTTTCAACCGCTTCATTTTCATCGGCCAAGTTTACGGTGACATCGCTCCAGAAATGTTTCCGTAAATCGATGATATCCTCCTTCAATCCGCCGGTCTTTCCCTTTAGAGAATGAAGCTTCTGATCCAATTCCTTTAAAACAAGCCGGATTCGTTTTTCCTCTTCCAGCCATTCCTGACCGTTTTCCTGCACGCTGACCACTCCCTAAAAAGATTTGACATCAAAAAATATTCATGATAAAATAAAAATGGATAATACTATAATATTTGAAATTTTATGTTAAAATACACTTCATCTTATCATATAACCTTTGGTCAAATCAATATAAAAAGCCGATTTTTCAATCAACGAAAAATCGGCTTTTTTCTATTCAGCTGTGGGATCGCAGCGAACGATTCGGCAGCTTCCAGTTAAACATGTACGAACATACGCGGCATGCGACCAGCAAAGCAAACAGGATATACAGCGTGAGCGGTTTCTCCGCCCAGCCCATGCCGATAATGAATCCGCCCAAAGCGGCCCAAACGGCGTAGATCTCGGTTTTCAGCACGAGCGGCTTTCTTCCGGCCAAAAGGTCCCGGATCATTCCGCCGCCGCTTCCTGTTAAGACCGCCGCAACGATCACCGCGCTGACCGGATGGTTCATGTGAACGGCATAAAGCGCTCCTTGTATCGCAAATGCGGCAAGACCGATCGCGTCTGAAAAGCTCCCCCAGATGCTCCAGTGCTTTAACAGGAGCTTCGGAAACAAAAAAACGATCGTGATCGAAACAAGAGCGATTAGAAACAGGCTCCCCTGCTCCCATAAGGCGGACACCGGAACTCCGATGAGCAGGTTTCTGATCGCCCCTCCGCCGAACGCTGTCACAATCCCCAATATATAAACTCCTAAAATATCATACTCTTCTTCCATTGCAACGATCGCTCCGCTGATCGCAAAAGCGACGGTGCCGATGATGCTCAACACTTCCCAAGCCATCTAAGGTGTCCTCCATACTAAACTTCAATCTTTTTGATTTTATAACTTCTCCAACCTTTAAATCAACCCTCTCTGAATCAAAATATCTTATAATATAAAAAGACGTTTTTAAAGGGGTGAAAACATGGAACAGGAGATCATCATCGAAAAAGCGAAAGCCGGGTGGGTCCAGGAATTTGAATCTGAAAAACAGCGGCTCACGGATGCCCTCGGAAAAAAAGTTATCGCTGTCGAACATATCGGCAGCACCTCTGTTCCCGGCCTTGCGGCAAAACCGGTGCTCGATCTGATGGCCGGCGTCAACAGTCTCAGCGAAGCTTCAGCGTGGATCGAACCGCTTGAGCAGCTCGGTTATGAGCACGTATTTCACGAAGCCTTCCCGGCCAGGCGCTTTTTTCGAAAGGGGATGTGGAGGGCGGGCACACACCATCTGCACGTATATGTTTTTCAAAGCGAAGAATGGAAAAACCAGCTGAGATTCCGAAATTATTTAAGAAAGCACTCCGCCGAGCGGCAAGAATATGAAACATTGAAAAAAACCTTGGCGCAGCGCTTTCCATATGACCGCACCTCCTACACAAAGGGAAAAGAATCGTTCATTAAAGCCGTGATTGAGAAAGCAAAACATTTGGAAAGGAGCGGCCCGGCATGCTGAAAAAGACAAAACATAAATTGCTTACAATAGCCATCGCCTTCATTATGGCGGTTTTGTTATACTACTATGTCCAAGTCACGAAGTGAAAGCGGGCATTATACGCGCAAGGCCATTCGGACCGTTTTGAGGATATGCCCTTCAAAGTCTTCATCATATTCGGAGACATCCTCAAAACCCCTCGCCTTGTAAAAGTTTTTTCCGGTGCGGTTTTCCGTTTCAACCTCTACAAAGATCTTTTTTACTCCCTCCAAATGTTTTAGCCCCTCTTCCAATAATGCGGTTCCGATGCCTTTTCCTTGGTGTTCCGGGGCTAAATAAATGGCAGCGAGATAGGCCTCCCCTCCTTCTCTGACAAAGGAGTAGTTAGCAAAGCCGACGATTTTTCCGTCCGCTTCTGAAACGAGCATTAACGAGTGTTCCAAACGCTGCTGCATTCTCTCATCATTGTACGCTTTCTGCAAGAATTTCTCTTGAATATCGAAAGGGATTATCCCTTCATAAGTGTGATTCCAGCTTGTTTTGGCAATCTGCTGCACTTGTCGGATGTCTTGCTTTTTCATTTTACGAATCTTAATTTCCATCCTCATCATCCTTATCCATTTGATAATTTCCAAATATTATAGCATTTATTTTGTTGAACATGTAAAAAAAAAGAGCATTGTCAGACAATGCTCTTTTTACTCGTCTTTCCCCTTGAGAAAGCACATAAAAATGATAATCAAAATAAATGCGATAAGGGCGAGAAACGGAATCGTGATGAAACCGAACCAATTGATATACTGCCCTGAGCAAGGCACTCCTGTGACACACGGTTTAATACCGTTGAATCCGGGAATTTTTTGTTCCATGTAATGCATCAGGGAAATGCCTGCGCCGATCACCGCCATCGGCAGCACGTATTTTTTCACGCGGGCATCGCCCTGAAATGTCGCAATTCCAAGGATCAGCACGAGCGGATACATCATAATCCGCTGATACCAGCACAGTTCGCAAGGAATGAATTTACGGATTTCGCTGAAGTACAGGCTGCCTAGCGTCGCCGTTAATGAGACGATCCAGGCGCCGTACAGAAAAAACAGTTTATTTTTCATCAGACTGGCCTTTCAGCTCTTTGTCGATCGTTTCTTTGATTTTGTCATAATCAAACGGTTTGTCGATTTTTACGCCGTTGACAAAGATTGTCGGCGTCGAGTCTACTTCGTATTTGCTGATGAGCGAATTGTCCGTTTTTAATTGCTCAGCGAACGTTTTGTCATTTAAGCTGCTGACGAGCTTATCGCGTTTGATTTTCGTATTCGCTTCCGTGATGTCCGCCAATTTTGCCGGCGTCGCCCACTCGTTTTCCATCGTGTCATTGTCAGGCTGCGCTTTGTACAACGCTTCATGGAATTTCCAGAATGAAGCCGGATCTTCCTTCCATACTTGCTCGGAAGCGAGGGCGCTCAATTCAGAGCCTCTGCCGTGCTGTTCATTGACGAAGTTAATATATGAAAAATTAACTTGATCTTTATCGATGTAATCCTTTTTCAAATCCGGAAAGACGGTCTCAGTCCACTGTTTGCAGCTGGGACACTTGTAATCCCCGAATTCTGTGATCGTTACAGTCGCATCTTTGTTGCCAAGAAGCGGCTGTCCTTCAATTGAAGGCTTGTCATCAAAGGTTTGCGAAGCATTTTGGGTTTGATTGTTGATTACGACAAGTGCGCCGATCAGAAAAACGACCATGACTGTCATAATCACTGCAAATTTCATCGGTGACTGCTGTTTCTTCTTCACTTAGACACCTCATTATTCTTATTTTTTAGTATGCCAGTTTGATAACCTCTTTCATTTTAACAAGACAAGCCGCATTCGTGAAGATGCTAAAAAAGGAATTTCCAGTTCATTAGGTGGTAAAAAAGTTACATTTCTTTCACTTTTAAAACCCTCATCGCATTTAAAACGGCTAAAAGGGTAACACCGACGTCTGAAAAGACGGCTTCCCACATCGTCGCGATGCCGAAAGCACCCAAGATGAGAAAAACACTTTTAACGCCGAGCGCAAAGATAATATTCTGCCAGACAATCGCCCTCGTCCGCTTGGCAATGCTGACGGCTTCCGCAATTTTTGAAGGCTGATCCGTCATGATCACAATATCAGCCGCTTCGACTGCCGCATCAGAGCCAAGGCCTCCCATGGCAACCCCGATATCCGCTCTCGCCAAGACCGGCGTATCGTTGATGCCGTCTCCTGCGAATAGCAGCTTTTCTTTTGGAAGCTTTTGCTTGTCAAATGCTTCAATGCGGTCCACCTTATGCTGCGGAAGAAGCTCCGCATGCACTTCATCAATGGACAGTTCCGCGCCGACCGCCTCACCGGTCTCTTTCGCGTCGCCCGTCAGCATCACCGTTTTTTTAATCCCCGCTTTTTTCAAAGCAGAGATCGCACGCTTGGCATCCTCTTTGATTTCGTCTGCGATAACAATCGAGCCGATAAACGTATCGCCGGCGGCTACATAAACAACGGTACCGATTTCGCTTTCCTCTTGATACTCTATGCCGAATTTCTTCATGAGCTTGGCATTGCCGGCCAAAATGACGGCTCCGTCTACAACCGCTCTGACGCCGAAGCCGGCCGTCTCGCTGTAATCCTTGATGCGATCCGCTTGGACTTCCTTCCCGTATGCTTCACGGATCGACTCGGCGATCGGGTGGCCTGAGAAATGTTCGGCAAGCGCCGCATATTCAAGCAGTTCATCTTCTTTGACACGGCCTGCCGGCGAGAGCTTAACAACGGCAAATTCGCCTTTTGTTAAAGTGCCTGTTTTGTCAAAAACGGCGTATTTGACATCATTGAGCGCTTCTAAATAATTGCCGCCTTTTACGAGTATACCCGTTTTTGACGCTGCTCCGATGCCGCCGAAAAAGCCGAGCGGAATGGAAACGACGAGGGCGCACGGACAAGAAATGACCAAAAAGACGAGGGCCCGGTACACCCAATCCGACAGCGCGGCTCCGGAAATGATCAGCGGCGGGACAAAAGCGAGAAGAAGCGCGACTATGACAACAAAAGGCGTGTAGTACTTGGCGAATTTGGTGATAAAGTTCTCTGTTTTTGCTTTTCTGCTGCTGGCATTCTGGACGAGGTCAAGAATCTTTGAAACGGTTGATTCACTGTATTCTTTGTCCACTTTCACTTCAAGCACGCCGTTTTTGTTGACAAATCCGCTCAGCACCTCTTCGCCCGGCACGGCTTCTCGCGGAACGGATTCCCCGGTTAATGCGGACGTATCGACAAGCGATTTGCCCGCTCGCACTTTGCCGTCAAGCGGGACTTTCTCTCCTGGCTTGACGATGATGACATCGCCCGCTTTAACCTCATCAGGAGATACTTTAACCGTACCGCCTTCCGTTTGAAGATTGGCGTAATCGGGACGGATGTCCATCAAATCGCTGATCGATTTCCTGGAGCGGCTGACCGCGGCTCCCTGGAACAGCTCGCCTATTTGATAGAACAGCATAACCGCCACACCCTCGGGATACTGCTGAATGATAAATGCACCCAGAGTGGCGATCGTCATTAAAAAGTGCTCATCAAAAACCCGGCCGCGAAAGATGTTTTTGACGGCCCTTAATACGACATCACCGCCGATGATGAGGTAAGCAAGGAAAAAGAGAATCCACTCAGCTGCGGTACCGCCGGGAAACAGAAAGCCCGCCGCGCCGAGAACGGTTCCTGCAGCCAGTCTTGCAACCGTTTTTTTAAACCGGCCATCACCTTCGGATGGAGCTTGTTTTGTCCCTTCCTTCAACTTCACGTTGACGTGCGGTTCGATCTCGGTTACTTTTTTCTTTATTTTTGAAGAAATGTCTTCGCCGCTGTTTTGGTCGACTTTGACAGTCAGCGTGCTTGTTGCAAAATTGACTGAACACGCTTCAATCCCTTTCATACCGGCTATCTCATGCTCAATTTTTTGTGCGCAATTGCCGCAGTCGAGACCGTTTAACATGTATTCCTGCTTCACCTTTTCCATCTCTCTCACCTTTCTTTTTCAGCGCCGGGCTTTATTTTATATATGAGCATATACGCATATATTATTTATCCTTATTATATGCTTCATTCGAAAAATGTGTCAATCGATCTTTGTTATCATACGCACCGGACTGTTTCCGCGTTTTACCCTGCTTTCGCGCCTGCGAAACTCTGCTGGCATATTAGAAGCGATGCCCAAATATACTTAGTTTAGCTATTAAACTAACAAGCTTTTTTTCATAAGGAGTGAGCGTTTTTGAAAAAATCGTGTCTGATGATCATCTGCCTCGCCCTTCTTCTCGTTTTTTCCGCAGGCTGCAAAAGTGGCACCAACGCCGGCGCAAAGCATGCGGAAGAAATCAAAGTCTGGGATTATTTCACCGGCAGACAGCAGGAACTTTATCATGAACTTGTCGACCAGTACAATCGGTCTCAGGATCGGTACAAAGTCGTAACAGAGTACATTCCTTTTAATGAAGTGAAAAAGCAGCTGTCTGTCGGAGCAGCCGGCAATGCCATGCCTGACGCCGTTTTCCTTGACAATGTCGACAATGCCTCATTCGCCGCCATGGGCGTGCTCGAAGATTTAACAGAGAAAGTCGAGCAATGGGGGCAGGCTGACCGGTATTATGAGGGGCCGCTCTCATCAGCCGTATATGAAGAGAAGTACTACGGCATCCCTTTCGCAAGCAATGCGCTTGCTTTGTTTTACAACAAAGACCTCTTGAAGGATGCAGGGATTTCCAAGCCGCCTGAAACGTGGAGCGAGCTGAAAAAAGCAGCGAAAAAAACGAGCAAAGGCCAAACGAAAGGATTTGCCCTGTCAGCCGTCAAATCAGAGGAAAGCGCTTTTCAATTTTATCCGTTCCTTTTGTCTTCCGGAGCAGATTTAAAACAGCTGCATTCAAAAGAAGCAGCCTCTTCCCTGCAGTTTTTAACGGATCTGGTCAAAGAAGGCGCAATGAGCAAGGAAGTGTTAAACGCCACCCAGGATGATCTGGCCAGACAGTTTGCAGCAGGTCAGCTCGCTATGATGATCAACGGCTCCTGGAATATTGAACGGCTGAGAGAAGCCGGTCACTTACATTACGGGATTACCTTCATCCCGAAGGATCAAACATTCGCTTCCGCCCTTGGCGGGGAAAATATGGCAGTCGTTAAAGGAAAAAACACCGACGGCGCCTGGGATTTCATCACTTGGCTGATCGATCCGGAGCGGCTCGAAACGCTGACAGCGGAAACAGGTGTATTCCCGCCGCGTAAGGATTTGCTCGAATCATCAAGTCATTGGAAAACAGATGACAATTTAAAAGCCTTCATTCCAATCATGGAGATTGCATCAGCCCGCGGCCCTTCGAAAAACTGGCCGAAAATTTCGGAAGCTTTACAGACGGCCCTGCAGGAAGCATTGAGCGAAAGCAAAACGCCGAAAGAAGCGCTGGATGAGGCCGCACAAAAAATCAACGCCTTAAACTAGCTTTAAGCGCACGAAGGAGTTTTGACATGATCAAAGCCATCATTCGTAAATGGGAAGGATGCTTCTATTTGTTCCCGGCCGTTCTTTTTATGCTTACCCTTATCGGTTATCCTCTCATCTACAACATAATTCTCAGCTTTCAAAACGTGTCGCTTGCAAATATAGCATCAAAGGATATCAGCTTTATAGGAATCGACAATTATCAGCGGCTTGCGCAGGATAAAGTATTTTGGGCATCTTTAAAAAACACGCTGCTCTACACGGCTGGAAGCGTCGTTTTTCAGTTTGCAATCGGCTTTTTGCTCGCTTTGTTTTTCAGCATGAAATTTCGGCTTGCCCCGTTTCTCAGGGGATTGATGATGGTGAGCTGGCTCATTCCGCTGACGGTTACGGCGCTTTTATTCAAGTTTATGATGGCTTCAAATGAAGGCGTGTTCAATCAGCTGCTCCTATCATGGGGAATGATCGACAATCCAATCCCCTGGCTGTCAGATCCGAAGATTGCCATCTGGTCCGTTATTATCGCCAACATCTGGGTCGGCATTCCCTTTAATATGCTGCTCATATCCGCCGGTCTCAGCTCCCTTCCGGAAGACGTCTATGAAAGCGCAAGCCTTGACGGCGCCAATGCTTTTCAGAAATTCATTCATCTGACCCTACCCTTATTGCGGCCGGTGATCACCGTCGTCATGATGCTCGGCTTCATTTATACGTTCAAAGTGTTCGACCTTGTGTTTGTGATGACTGGAGGCGGCCCCGTGCACGCCACTGAAGTCCTGTCAACCGTCAGCTACCGCTACTCCTTTGACGAATTTCAATTCAGCATGGGCGCAGCAAGCGCCAATGTCCTGTTTTTCATTCTTCTTTTGGTCAGTCTTGTCTATTTGCGGCTGATCAAAAAAGATGAGGTGATGTCATGAAAACGAAGCAAAAGGAATGGCTCTTTAACATTATTGGCGTCCTCGTTACGGCCGGCTTTTTATTCCCCGTTTACTGGATGATCGCCACAGCTTTCAAAAGCGAGGCAGAATTGTTTAAAACACCGCCTTTATTGTGGCCCGAGACATTCCGGACGGCCGGCTTCGAAGCTGTGTTCACTTCAGGCATCGCCGGATACTTTTTGAACAGCCTGCTGATTTCCGGGGCGGCTGCCGCCATCGTTCTCATATTGGCCGTTCCTTCCGCCTACGGCTTGGCGCGCTTTCGGATCAAGGGCAAAAAAATGTTCATTTTACTGTTTCTCATCACGCAAATGCTGCCTGCCACCGTTGTTTTGACTCCGCTGTTTATCGCCTTTAATCAGCTGAACATATTAAACACGTATATCGGACCGATTTTGACGGGAGCAACGCTCGGCGTTCCTTTTTCGGTATTAATGCTCAGAACTTTTTTTCTCGGGATTCCCAAGGACCTTGAGGATGCGGCCAAAATCGACGGCTGCAGCCGTTTTACCGCATTCATCCGCATTATTTTGCCTATCAGCGTACCCGGGATTGCCGTCAGCGGAGCGGTTTCCTTCTTTTTCACATGGGGAGATTTGATTTACAGCATGACATTCAACCGAAATCAGGAGCTGTGGCCGCTGACGGCCGGCATTTACAATGTGATCAGCCAATACGGAATCCAGTGGAATGATCTGATGGCATTTGCCGTTTTATCGGTTTTGCCTGTCATCATCATTTTTATACTGCTTCAAAAGCAGCTTGTTAAAGGTCTGATCAGCGGATCCATCAAGTAAAAATAGAAAGGGTGTTTTCGATCATGAAATTTTCAGACGGCTACTGGCTGACGCGCGAAGGATATCACATCAACACGCCAAAAGAAGCCTACGCCCGAATGATTGATCAGCAATCATTGACTGTATACGGGCCTGTCAAAGCGGTTCAAAAGCGCGGGGACACGCTGGACACCCGCATGCTCACCGTCAGATTTTCGAGTCCTCTTGAAGACGTGATCCGTGTGCAAGTGTCCCATTTTCAAGGGGAAACGCCTCGCAAGCCCGAGTTTCAGCTGGATATGACAGACGTTGAGCCGGTTATCTCCGAACAAGATGATGCGCTGACCTTCCAAAGCGGCAGCCTGTGCGTTGAGGTGAGCAAAAGCGGTTGGCGCTACCAATTTTCACGTGATGGACAGAGCCTGACCGCAAGCGAATCGAATAGCCTCGCCTATATCACGAGCAATGACGGGCGCACCTTTATGAGGGAACAGCTCAACATCGGCGTCGGCGAATTGATCTACGGTCTCGGCGAGCGTTTTACGGCATTCGTGAAAAACGGCCAAACCGTAGACATCTGGAATCAGGACGGCGGCACAAGCACGGAGCAGGCGTATAAAAATGTGCCGTTCTATTTGTCAAACAAAGGGTACGGTGTTTTTGTCAATCATCCCGAGCTCGTTTCGTATGAAATCGGTTCTGAAGTCGTATCCAAAGCGCAGTTTTCGGTCGAAGGGGAAACGCTTGACTATTTTATCATCAGCGGTGCTGAACCGAAGGATGTTTTGAAACGCTATGCGTCGTTAACGGGAAAACCGGCGCTTCCCCCGGCCTGGTCTTTCGGCCTCTGGCTGTCCACATCGTTTACAACCGACTATTCTGAGGAAACCGTGACACGTTTCATCGACGGGATGACCGAACGCGGCATCCCGCTCAGCGTGTTTCATTTTGACTGCTTCTGGATGAAAGAATTTGAATGGTGCAATTTCGAATGGGATGAACGATATTTTAAGCAGCCTGAAGCTATGCTCAGCCGCCTGAAAGATAAGGGGTTGAAAATATGCGTCTGGATCAACCCTTACATCGCCCAAAAATCGAAGCTTTTTCAGGAAGGAAAAGAACACGGCTACTTTTTAAAAAACAGCCGGGGGGATGTGTGGCAGTGGGACCGGTGGCAGGCCGGCATGGCAATCGTCGACTTCACCAATCGAAAAGCGCGTGACTGGTATTGTTCAAAACTTGAAAGCCTGCTCGACATGGGCGTCGACTGTTTCAAGACCGATTTCGGAGAACGGATTCCGAGAGACGCGGTTTACTTTGACGGATCAGACCCCGACAGAATGCACAATTATTATTCTTTTTTATACAACAAAACCGTATTTGACCTGTTGAAGCAAAAGCGCGGCGAACGGGAAGCGGTCGTGTTTGCAAGGTCGGCGACGGCCGGAGGCCAGCAATTTCCCGTACACTGGGGCGGGGATTGTTTTGCCAGCTATGATTCAATGGCTGAAAGCCTTCGCGGCGGCCTGTCGCTTTCCCTTTCAGGCTTCGGCTTCTGGAGCCACGATATCGGCGGATTTGAAAGCACGGCAACAGCCGATTTGTATAAGCGCTGGACCGCATTCGGCCTCTTGTCGACGCACAGCCGCCTGCACGGGAGCGAATCATATCGCGTTCCGTGGCTGTTTGACGAAGAAGCGGCCGATGTGATGCGGTATTTTGTCAAACTGAAGCACAGGCTGATGCCTTATTTGTACGCCGCCGCGCATGAAGCGCACGCTGAAGGCATTCCGATGATGCGGGCGATGCTCCTCGAATTTCCCGGGGACAACACTTGCCACTGGCTTGACAGACAGTACATGCTCGGCGGAAGACTCCTCGTCGCTCCCGTTTTTCAGGAAGACGGCGTTGTCCGTTATTATTTGCCAAAAGGCACCTGGACACACCTTTTGACGGGAAAAGAGACGGAAGGCGGAGAATGGAAAGAAGAACAGTACGGGTATATGGGGCTTCCCCTGTTCGTCAGGGAAAATACGCTGCTGCCGCTCGGGCAGGAATCCGGGCGACCTGATTATGATTATCTCGACGGTGTGACGTTCTGCCTTTACCAATTAAAAGACGGCTGCACAGCCGAACAGACGATTTACAATGAAAAGTGCGAAGCAATGACAGTCAGAGCTTCACGGCATGAAAATACGATTACCGTGAAAACAACAGGCGTCCAAAAGAAATGGAAGCTGCTCATCCGCGATCTGTCTGTCACTTCTGTCATAAACGGCGCAGCGGAAGCGCTTCAGGAGGGAACAGCAATTCAGCCAAAAGAAAAGGACCGGGATGTCTTCATTTTTTTCTAAAAGGAGTGATCAGGATGCTGAAAACGGTCCGCACCATCATGTTGGCGGCAATGTGCACGATCCTTTCCGCCGCCGCTGTCAATCCGCCGCCCGCGGCCGCTAAAACCCAGGCTGATGAATATGAATATCCCTTTCAAGATCCAAGTCTCCCTGTTCAAAAAAGGGTCAGCGACTTGCTTTCTCGACTGACCCTTGAGGAAAAAGTGTCGCTGATGCATCAATATCAGCCTGCCATTCCCCGGCTGGGCATTCCCGCTTTTAAAACAGGCACAGAAGCGCTTCACGGCGTTGCCTGGCTCGGGGAAGCGACCGTTTTCCCGCAGGCTGTCGGGCTCGCACACACATGGGACCGCTCTTTAATCAAACAAATCGGCTCAGCGGTCGGTGATGAAGTCCGCGGCTTCCATCACCTTGATCCCGCGGCAAACGGAGTCAATGTCTGGGCGCCGGTCGTTGATCTGCTGCGGGATCCAAGGTGGGGTAGAAATGAAGAAGGCTATTCCGAAGACCCTTTTTTAACAGGGGAAATAGCAACCGCCTATGCCTCCGGTTTAAGGGGCGAGCATCCCTTCTATTTGAAAACAGTTCCTACCTTAAAACATTTTCTTGCCTATAACAACGAAACAGACCGGGGATTCAGCTCCTCAAGCATTGATCCCAGGAACATGAACGAGTATTATTTGAAGCCCTTCAAAACGGCAATTTCCGCAAAAGCCGCATACGGCCTGATGCCAGCCTACAATTCTGTCAACGATAAACCGGCCATTTTGAGCCCGCTGCTCAACAGCACAGTCAAAGGAAAATGGGCCGGAGACGATTTCTTCATCGTCAGCGACGCCTTTGATCCTTCAGGAATCGTCACTGACCACAAGTATTATGACAGCCACGAAAAAGCGCATGCCCACGCCGTAAAAGCCGGCATTGACAACTTTACAGATCAGGGAGAAAATCCCGGGCTGACGAAAACCGCCTTAACCGGCGCCTTAAAGAATGGCCTTATGTCTGAGAAAGACCTCGATCAAGCCTTGGCCAACACATTCAGCATCCGTTTTCGAACAGGCGAATTCGATCCGGACGAACTCAATCCGTACAGCCGCCTGACAGATGGCGTCATCAACAGTCCAAAGCACCGGCAGCTTGCGAAAAAAGCGGCTGAAAAAGCCATTGTTTTACTGAAAAACGACCGGAATCTGCTGCCCTTCAATACCCGGAAAAATGAAAACATCGCAGTTATCGGACCGTTCGGAAATGCGCTTTACGAAGATTGGTACAGCGGAACGATGCCGTATCGGAAAACCCCGCTTGACGGAATCGCGGACAAAATCGGCAAAGACCGCGTCTCCTTTGCCGAAGGGCTGGAACAAAGCGGGTTCAAATCCGCCCTGACAGGAAAGTTTGTAACCGCAGGCCGGGACGGCAAACAACCGCTCACAGCATCGGCTGACAAGCTTGAGAAAAGCGCGGCATTCGATGCGGCGGATTGGGGAGAAAGCATTTTCACCCTCCGCGCCCAAGCGAACGGTCTCTATGTCTCGCTTCAGGATGACGGCAAACTGATCGCTGATCAGAAACAGCCGAACGGCTGGACCGTCAAAGAAACTTTCCAGTTTGAACAGCAGCCTGACGGGACATTCGCCATCAAAAATACGGCAAACGGCAAATATCTCACCGCCGGAAAAGACGGGACATTAACAGCCGCTGCCGAAAAGCCGGCGACAGCAGCGGAAAAGTTTTCAAAGGCGATCATCAAGAGCAGTACGGAGGAAGCGGTTCGACTGGTAAAAACCGCGGACAAAGCCGTCGTGTTTGTCGGCAACAATCCTTACATCAACGGCCGGGAAACCGAAGACCGGAAAGACATTACACTACCTCCGGTCCAGGAAAATCTGCTGAAAGCTGTTTCTAAAGCCAATCCCAATACGGTGCTTGTCGTAACGAGCAGCTATCCGTTCGCTCTCAACTGGGCTAAAGTGCACATTCCTGCGATCATATACTCCGCACACGGAGGCCAGGAGGCGGGAAGCGCATTGGCGGACATTCTCTTTGGAGATGAAAATCCGGGCGGACGGCTGACGCAAACTTGGCACACGTCAGTCAAAGAACTGCCGGATATGATGAATTACGATATCATCAAAGGAAAAAGAACCTATAAATATTTCGAAGGCAAGCCGCTGTATCCGTTCGGCCACGGGTTATCCTATACAGCGTTCCACTACAGCGGTTTAAGCGTTTCCTCTGACAGCATCAAAAAAGACGGCTCCGTCACGATCCGCGTCAACGTCACCAACACAGGCGGAAGAAAAGGAGATGAGGTCGTTCAGCTCTATACTTCTCCCCTGTTTAACACGCGGGTTAAACAGCCCAATCTGGACTTGAAAAACTTTCAGCGCGTTGAGCTGGCACCGAAAGAAACGAAAACCGTGACATTCAAGCTGAAACAGGCAGACCTTGCCTTCTGGGATGTAACGAGCGAAACGTTTGCCGTTGAAAGAGGCGCATACAAAATATCGGTCGGGAGCTCGGCGGCGGACATCCGCAAGACAAAGCGGATTTTCGTCCAAGGTGAAACGATTCGAGAACGGAACTTGCGGCGGCAGACAAACGCTGAAAACTACGACGACTACAAAGGCGTGCTCATCACCGAAGAATCCAAATACGGCGGCGATGCGGTAAAAAGCAGTACAGCAAACGCGTGGATCGCCTTCCATGATGTCTGCTTCAAAGGCGAAAAAAGGATAAAAGCAAAGGTTGCAAGCAGAGGCGGCGGCGAAATCGGCATCTTCCTCGATCATCCTCAAAAAGGAAAGCAAATCGGCTCGTTAAAAGTGCCTGACACATCCGGATTGCATAACTGGAAAACGATAAAAGCTTCCGTCCGAAAATCGGCAGGCACCCATCGCATCTACTTTGTCTTCAAAGGGAAAGTCGCAATCGATACGTTTCAATTTGAACGATAAACCGGCACAGAAGAAATTTTTTTAAAGCCATGCAGCTTGATCTGCATGGCTTTTACCGTTTTTCAGCAATTTTAGTGCTTTACAACTTAAGAATGATATATTAGAATTCAATCAAAAGTTGCATTAGGTAAAAAAAATGTCTTAAGGCAATAAAATATTACCGCAACAAAAATATTGTATTCAGGTTAACTTTCATATAGACATAGAAAGGGGTTAATGAACCTATGAAACCCGCGATTACTGTAAAAGATTTATATGTTTCTTATCACGGCGCAGAAGCGCTTCGCAATATCAATTTCTCGCTTGATCAAGGAATGATGGCGGGCGTTATCGGACCGAACGGCGCAGGAAAATCAACACTGTTAAAAGCCATGCTCCAATTGATTCCAAAAGATAAAGGCGACGTCCGTCTGCTCGGAAAACCGCTCAAACATGTACGCAAGCAAATCGCCTATGTTCCGCAGCGGAATGATATGGATTGGACGTTCCCGATCAATGTGCTCGACACCGTCATCCTCGGCACGTATCCTGAACTCGGCCTTTTCAGACGTCCGAAAAAACGCGATAAAGAATGGGCATATCACTGTCTTGAAAAAGTCGGGATGGAAGCATACGCCAAGCGCCAGATCGGTGAACTGTCAGGCGGGCAGCAGCAGCGCGTTTTTCTCGCCCGGGCGCTCGCCCAAAAAGCAGAGCTGTTCTGTCTTGACGAACCGTTCGTCGGAATTGATGTGACGAGTGAAGAAATGATCGTCAGCATCTTAAAGGAACTTCGTGATGAAGGAAAAACCGTTCTTGTCGTCCATCACGATTTGAGCAAAGCGGACAGCTATTTCAATGAATTAATTTTGCTGAACAAAGAGCTGATTCAAAAAGGCCTGGTCTCCGACATCCTCAATCCCGACGTGATGATGAAAGCCTACGAATCTCAGCTTCCGTTCCTGCAATCGAAAAGGGGTGCGATGTGATGGAATTTATCCATGGTTTGATGGAATATTCGTTTCTGCAAAAATCGCTGTTCACATCGATTATGGTGGGCATCATTTGCGGCGTCATCGGCTGCTTTATCATTCTCAGGGGAATGGCGCTGATGGGAGATGCGATTTCACACGCGGTCCTTCCCGGCGTCGCCATCTCTTATATGCTCGGCGTCAATTTTTTCTTCGGCGCCGTCTTTACGGGCATCCTGACGGCTCTCGGAATCGGCTATGTCAGCCAAAACAGCCGGATTAAAAACGATTCGGCCATCGGTATCGTCTTCACAGCCTTTTTCGCCGTCGGGATCATTTTGATCACGCTTGTCAAAAGCTCAAGCGATCTGTACCACATCTTATTCGGAAATGTGCTGGCCGTTCGTTCATCCGACATGTGGATCACGCTCGTCATCGGAGTCATGATTCTTACCGCCGTCTTTTTGTTTTACAAAGAGCTGCTCATCACCTCTTTCGACCCGACGATGGCGGCCGTCTACGGCTTGCCGAACCGGCTGATTCACTACTTTTTAATGACGCTTTTAACGATGGTCACGGTCGCATCGCTTCAGACCGTCGGCATTATCCTCGTCGTCGCGATGCTGATCACGCCTGCCGCAACCGCTTATTTATTAACGGACCGGCTGTGGGTGATGATCTATTTGTCCGCTTTCCTCGGCGCTTTGTCAGCGGTCGTCGGTCTTGGATTAAGCTATACGTACAACCTCTCCTCAGGAGCGGCGATCGTGCTCGTGGCTACGATTTTGTTCGGACTTTCCTTTACATTTTCACCGAAACAAGGCGTGCTTTGGAGAGCTTTGAAATCAAGAAGAAAGCGGGCAGCACTTCAATAATCCACAATATAAAGGGGGAACACAAAACATGAAATGGAAGCAAACATTAGCCATTGCGGCGGCATTGATTCTTGTTCTCGCCGCCGGCTGCTCATCGAAAAGCAGCAGTGAAGAAAACGGAAAGCTGAAGGTCGTCACCACCTACTCCATTCTCTATGACATCGTCAAACAAGTCGGAGGAGATCACATCGATTTATACAGCATTGTACCTGTTGGAACAGACCCGCACGAATACGACCCGCTGCCAAAAGACGTGCAAAAAACGACGGACGCCGATGTCATCTTTTACAACGGCCTGAATTTGGAGACAGGAAACGGCTGGTTTAACAAGCTGCTGGAAACAGCTGAAAAAGACGGCGATGACGCCCCTGTCTACAAGCTGAGCAAAGGGGTCAAGCCAAAGCATCTCACTGCCAAAGGTAAAGAAACGGAAGAAGATCCCCATGCATGGCTCGATATAGAAAACGGGATTCAATATGCCAAAAACGCGAGAGATGCGCTGATCAAAAACGATCCCGACCATAAAGAAGATTACGAGAAAAACGCTGAAGCCTATATCGGCAAGCTGCAAAAGCTTCATAATGAAGCGGTGAACCGCTTTAAAGATATACCGAAAGAGCGCCGCGTCCTTGTGACGAGCGAAGGAGCTTTTAAATATTTCGCTTCGGCCTACGGCGTCGACGCGCAGTATATTTGGGAAATCAATACCGAAAATGAAGGAACTCCCGGTCAGATGAAAAAAATCGTCGACACGGTGAAGAAAAAGGAAGTTCCGGCCTTATTTGTGGAGACAAGCGTTGACCCGCGGAGCATGGAAAGCCTGTCAGCGGAAACGGGCGTGCCGATTAAAGCAAAAGTCTTCACCGATTCGATCGGAAAGCCCGGTGAAGCGGGAGATTCCTATTATAAGATGATGAAAGAAAACCTTGACCGGATCCATCAAGGTCTCGCCGAATAACCAAAAACTGCTGTACATCCTGTACAGCAGTTTTTTTCGCATGTTTTCCCGATTTTAAAGCAGGGTACAACGAAGGGAAAACGCAGAAAAAAGGAGTGTATTTCGTGAAATCTGTATACGAGGAATGCATCAAAGCCTGCCGGGAATGCCTTGAAGCATGCAATCACTGCTTTGACAAATGTCTGATGGAAGAAGACGCGGGGATGATGGCCGAATGCATCCGACTTGACCGGGAATGCGCGGAGATGTGCGGATTCGCACTTCAAGCCATGACGCGCAACAGCCCGTATGCCGAAGACATTTGCCAGCTTTGCGCAAAGGTTTGCGAAGCTTGCGGCAATGAATGCAGCCTGCACAAGCATGACCACTGCCAGCTTTGCGCTGAAAGCTGCTTTGCATGTGCGGAAGCATGCAGAAAAATCGCTTCTTAACTTGAAATATCCGGCTCTCGGGCCGGATATTTTTATGTCGGAAACGTTTATTTTTTCTCCTCCCC
This sequence comes from Bacillus paralicheniformis, assembly GCF_001042485.2. Classification (GTDB taxonomy): domain Bacteria; phylum Bacillota; class Bacilli; order Bacillales; family Bacillaceae; genus Bacillus; species Bacillus paralicheniformis. The sequence goes on along the minus strand of NZ_LBMN02000001.1, from coordinate 157,846 downwards.
CCTTGCTAAACTGATACAATATGACTATAAAAGGGGGTTTTAATATGAAAGACAGCGTGTTTCAAATGACTTCTGACACATATCAGTCGCTCAGCGATTCAGAACGGCATTTGCTCGAGTACATTTATCAGCACTTAGATGTCATCGCCACTTTATCGATTGTAAAATTAAGCGAGGATGCAAATGTTTCAACAGCCACGATTGTCAGGTTAATGAAAAAGCTCGGTTATGACGGCTACACTTCTTTTAAGTACGCATTAAAAGAAAAACACCACCTCGGCCACGCTCCGCTGATGGATGATATCGACAGCCAAATTAAACAGGCCGTGCTCAAGAATGAAAGAGAAGTTCTGGATACGATTAAAATGCTTGATATCGGGTTGATCGAAGATGCCATTCAAAAAATCAGCAATGCCGAAAAAGTTTACATTTTCGCAAGGGGATTGTCTGAAATGATTGGGACCGAGATGACGATCAAGCTTCAGCTGCTCGGCAAAAACTGCGAGATGCACAGCGACCCGAATATTATCAGAGGCAAGTCAAAAACACTGGCAAAAAAAGACCTCGGCCTTTTTGTTTCCCTGAACGGCGAGACAGAGGAGCTTGTTGAAGCCGCTCAAAATTTCAAATTGCAAGCCATTTCCACCATTACATTAACAACAAGGATCGATTCGCGTCTTGCGAAGTTATCAGAGATCGTACTGGTCGGGTTTAAAGGTGAACAATCATTTTTTCCCGATTATGAAGTCCGCTCGCGCCTCCCTCTGCAAGTCCTCTCCCGCATCATGCTGGACTCATACGTCATCCGCACCGCTCATAGCTGAAAACCTTTACACAACCTGTAAACATCCCCCCTTTTATCTGTGACATAATGTCTGTGAAGCCACAGATAAAGGGGGGATACAGCATGATCTATACATGCACGATGAATACCGCGGTCGACTTATTCGTTGAAACCGACGAGCTGCTTCCCGATGTCGTCAACCGCACTAAAGATGAAGATTATCAGCCAAACGGAAAAGGTGTCAATATTTCTTTTATGCTTAAGCGCCTCGGCCTTAACAATACCGCGCTTGGATTTACAGGCGGATTTACCGGGCGTTTTATTGAAAATGAACTGCTGAGTGAAAACATCGTCACAGACTTTGTCGAAGTCGAAGGCATATCACGGATTAATATTTTTATTAATGCCACCCGGGAATTCAAAATCGTAAACAAAGGTCCGCTCATATCTGAAGGCCGAAAACAGGAGCTGATCAACAAAATCCGTCAAATTCCGTCCGGCCGCTTTTTATTTGTTTCAGGCAGTCTTCCGAGAGGAGTCCCCGATGACATGTACCTTTCGCTTTCCGAGATTGCCGCCGAAAACAAACTGAAATTGATCTTGGATATCAGTTCTCCCGTCCTATTAGATTGTCTTTCATACCATCCTTACCTGATTAAACCGAATGAACAGGAGCTTGCCGCTTTTTTCAGCCGGAAGAAAGCGCTGTCTGAAGAAGAAATCATCCACTACGGAAAGGAGCTCCTCAATCGCGGCGCTCAAAGGGTTCTCATCTCACGCGGCAAAGACGGCGCCCTTTATTTGGACCGCCAAAGAACCTTAAAAGCGACCGCCGCCAAAGGCAAAGTTGTCAATACTGCGTGTGCCGGCGATGCCATGCTTGCCGTGTTCGTCGGAAAACAAGAGCTCGGCTGTTCTGTTCCTGAAGCACTCAGACACGCCTCTGCCGCCGGATCCTTGACGGCTTTCTCGAAAGGCCTCGGAGATGTGTCCAAACTCGATCAAACAGCTTCACAAATTCAAATCACTCATTTATAAAGGGGGTTTTCTTATGAAAAAGTTCAAAATCATCGCGGCAACCGGCTGTCCAACAGGCATTGCCCATACATTTATGGCTGAAGAGGCCTTAAAACAGGCCGCCGCCAAACTGGGTGTAGAAATCAAAGTCGAAACACACGGACAAATCGGCGTTCAAAACGAACTATCGCCAGAGGACATTAAACAAGCCGACGGAGTCATTGTCGCGGCTGACAAAGATGTAGGCGCCGAGCGTTTTGCAGGCAAACGCGTCCTTGACGTCCCGGTTGCGCGGGGCATCCGAGATGCGGAATCTTTAATTCGGGCGCTGATGAACGGCGAAGCGCCGATTTACCGCGAACAAACAGCGGCAAAAACAGAGGATGAACCCCAAACAGGCGAAGCCGCTTCCATCGGCCGTAAAATATATAAACATTTGATGAACGGGGTTTCCCACATGCTCCCATTTGTCGTCGGCGGAGGGGTTTTAATTGCACTTTCCTTTTTATTCGGCATCCATTCAGCAGATCCTGAACATCCAAGCTACAACGCTTTTGCCGAATTGCTGAATAAAACGGGCGCATTCGGCTTCCAGCTGATGGTTCCGATTTTATCCGCCTATATCGCCGCTTCAATGGCCAAACGTCCCGGCCTGATTGTCGGGTTTATCGGCGGCATGATCGCCAGTACAGGGGGAGCGGGTTTTCTGGGCGGCATCGTATCCGGTTTTTTGGCGGGACTGATCATTTACGGTCTCTCGTATGCACTTAAAAAAATGCCTCAATCCCTTGAAGGGCTAAAAGCAATTTTTCTTTATCCGGTTATCGGCATTTTTCTGATCGGTGCGGTCATGTTTTTCCTCGTGGAGCCGATGACGGCCATCAATGAAGGGATGAAGGACTTTTTAGCCGATTTTCAAGGAGCGAATCCCGTCATTCTCGGCTTGATTATCGGCTGTATGAGCGCATTTGACATGGGCGGTCCGGTCAATAAAGCCGCTTATGTCACCGGCACTGCTCTTCTCGCTGAAGGGAACCAATATTTCATGGCAGGCGTTTCCGCCGCGTGCATCACACCGCCGCTCGTCATTGCGTTTGCCACTTTGCTTTTCCGCAAATATTTCAGCCAGCAGGACCGAAATGCAGGGCTTGTCAATTTTATTCTCGGCGCCACTCATATTACCGAAGGTGCTATCCCGTTCGCCGCAAAAAAACCGATCCCTGTCATTCCGATTTTGATGATCGGCTCTTCGATATCGGCGATATTAACATACTCATTCGCAGTTCAAGTACCTGCCCCGCACGGCGGATTCCTTGTACTTCCCGTTGTCACAGGAGCCTTTCAATGGGTGTTGTCGATTATCATCGGATCGCTTATCGGCGCCTTCTTATACGGTTTTTATCAAAAACGGACATATGAAAAACAGAAAGGCTGATCAAACATGGGCACAACAGCTTTAATCAAAAAAGAGCACATCTATCTTCAAGAAACGTTATCTTCCCAAGCGGAAGCATTTGACCGGGTGGCTCAGGTCGCATATGAATCGGGAGCCGCCCCAACAAAACAAGCGGTCATACACGGATTGGCACAAAGAGAGGCTGAAAGTACGACCGGCTTCATTGAAGGCTTTGCCATTCCCCATGCAAAACTGAAGGACATCACAGAAGCATCTGTCATCATCATTCAAAACCAGATGGGCATCGAATGGAACGCGCTTGATCAAAACCCTGTCACATTTATCATTGCTTTATTGATACCAGATGCCGAGGCAGGCAGCACACATCTCAATCTATTATCATCGGTGTCTCGCATGCTTGTTCACGAAGATGCGAGGCAGCAGCTGCTTAAAGCCTCGAGTCCTGACGACATTCTGAACACCTTTTCGAGCTATATATCCTAATTTTGATCAGAAAGAAGGAATCGATATGCTGACAAATACGAAGAAAATGCTGTTGGACGCACAGACAAACGGCTATGCGGTACCGGCCTTTAACATTCACAACCTGGAAACCGTGCAAGCCGTGACAGAAGCGGCTGAAGCCCTAAGGTCCCCCGTGATTCTTGCGGCTACTCCCGGAACCTTCAGCTATGCAGGCCGCGACTATATTCAAGCGATTGCAGAAACGGCCGCAGCGCGCTGTTCAATCCCGGTCGCCCTCCATCTCGATCATCATGAAGAGATTGATGATATTCGCGAGTCTTTATCATTAGGGACAAAATCGGTGATGATTGATGCTTCGCACCATCCATTTGCCGAAAATACCGCAATTGTAGCGAGCGTCGTACAATATGCCCGGCAAAAAGATGCCACTGTAGAAGCCGAGCTCGGAAGGCTCGGCGGACAGGAAGATGATTTAATCGTGGATGAAGCCGACGCTTATTACACCGATCCGGATGCAGCAAAAGAGTTCGTCGAGAAAACCGGAATCGATTCGCTTGCGGTGGCAATCGGTACAGCCCACGGGCTTTACTCAAAAGAACCCAATATCGATTTTGACCGGCTGGCCGCGATTCAAAAACGGGTTTCAGTTCCGCTTGTCCTGCACGGCGCCTCAGGAATTCCGCAAGAAGATGTAAGAAAGTGCATCAAGCTCGGCTGTGCAAAAGTAAATATCGCGACTGAATTAAAAATTCCTTTTTCAGATAAACTGCGCCGTTATCTGCATGAACACACTGATGCAAGCGATCCAAGAAAATATATGGCCCCCGCCAAAGAAGCCATGAAAGAAATCGTTCAGGAAAAGATTTTGATGTGTATGAGCAATAACAGATACTAATGCAAAAAGCCGGATGTTCTTTAACATCCGGCCTTTTCAAATCATTTGGCATGCTCTTCTAAAGCATGACCGTCATGAGGCTTTTCATCCGGTATCGGTTCCTGAGCGGCCAATATGCTGTATACGAGCATGACAATTCCTACATAAACAACCGCCGAAACCGTCCAAACGAGAACTGTTTTATCCTTCAAGACGGATTCCTCCAATCAAGCTTCACCTTTTGCAGCCTGAGTGCATTCAGAACGACCGAGACCGAACTGAACGCCATCGCGGCACCTGCGATCCACGGGGCCAAAAGCCCGACGGCCGCGAACGGAATGCCGATGCTGTTGTAGGCAAACGCCCAGAAAAGGTTTTGTTTAATGTTTTTGATCGTCAGCCTGCTCATGAGGATCGCATCGGCGATGCTGTTTAAATCGCCGCGGATCAAGGTGATATCGGCGGCTTCCATGGCGACGTCAGTCCCCGTTCCGATCGCCATTCCGGTATCGGCTGCCGCCAGTGCCGGCGCATCATTGATGCCGTCGCCGACCATCGCGACTTTTTTGCCTTTTGCCTGGATTTTCTTCACTTCATCTGCTTTTCCTTCAGGCAGGACTTCTGCAATGACATGCTGAATGCCGGCTTCAGCAGCAATCGCTTCTGCCGTCCGCCGGTTGTCTCCGGTGATCATGACGACTTCAAGCCCCATATCATGCAGCCTTTTCACCGCTCTCTTCGACGTGTCTTTTATCGTATCGGCGACGGCGATCAGCCCGGCAAACCGACCGTCGATGGCGGCAAGCATCGCCGTCTTTCCTTGTGTTTCAAATTTCTCCATTTCGCTGTGCGCCTCTTGAATGTCAATATCACGGCTTTCCATCAGCCGTCTTGTGCCGATCAAAATCCGTTTTTCATTGACTGCGGCTTCGATACCATAACCGGGTATCGCTTCAAAGCTGTCTGCGGAGGCCGGTTCTATCTCTCTCTTTTTAACGCCTTCGACAATGGCTTCAGCAAGCGGATGTTCAGAGTTTTTTTCCGCAGCACCGATAAGCTTGAGAAACGATGTTTCATCGATCCATGGTTCAGTGCGCACATCTGTGAGCTGAGGCTTTCCATTTGTGACCGTCCCCGTCTTGTCAAGCACGATCGTCTCCAAGCGGTGAGCCGTCTCCAAATGTTCGCCGCCTTTGAATAAAATTCCGAATTCAGCCGCACGGCCCGATCCGGCCATGATCGAAGTCGGTGTTGCCAAACCGAGCGCACACGGACATGCGATCACAAGCACCGCAATCAGCTTTTCCAGCGCCGTGCCGAATTCACCGGGGCTAACCGCCAAATACCAGAAGAAAAATGTGATGACTGCGATCGCCACGACAATCGGCACAAAAACCCCGGAAATCCGGTCTGCGAGCCGTTGAATCGGAGCTTTTGAACCTTGCGCCTCTTCCACGACTTTTATAATCTGCGCCAGCGCAGTATCTTTGCCTACTTTTTCTGCTCTTACTTTTAAAAATCCATTTTTATTGATTGTAGCACCGATAACCGGATCTCCAACCGTCTTATCAACAGGGATGCTTTCACCGGTGATCATTGATTCATCCAGCGCAGAACGTCCTTCGACAATCTCTCCGTCTGCCGGTACTTTTTCACCGGGCTTCACGTACATGATGTCGCCTGCCAATACGTTTTCAATCGGCACGGTCATCTCTTCGCCGTTTCTGACGACGGTCGCCGTCTTTGCCTGCAGCCCCATCAGCTTTTTGATCGCTTCGGATGAGCGCCCTTTCGCTTTCGCTTCAAACAGCTTTCCTAAAATGATCAAGGTTAAGAGGATGGCGCTTGTTTCATAATAAAGTCCGTCCGGATGCCGGTTCGTGCCGAGGCTTTCAATGCTTAAATACAAGCTGTAGAAATACGCGGCAGACGTGCCGAGAGCGACCAGCACATCCATGTTCGCACTTTTGTTCCGAAGCGCTTTATAAGCCCCTGTGTAAAACTGTTTCCCGACGATAAACTGAACCGGTGTCGCCAACGCGAACTGAACCCAGGGATCCATGAACATCCCCGGCAGCCATATAAATGACGTGAATTTGAAATGGCTGACCATTGCCCAGAGCAGCGGAAAAGATAAAATGGCCGAAAAAATAAACTTGCCGGTTTGACGCTGAATGCCTTTTTCTCTTTGTTCCGCCGCTCCATCCGCAGTTTGGTCTTTTTTCAGCTCGAGCTTGTAGCCGAGCTTTTCAACGGCTTCGATCATTTCCTCCGGCGAAACCGCACCGGTATGATAGTCGACTGCCGCAGTCTCTATGGCAAAGTTGACGGCGGCGTTTTTGACGCCCGGCAGCTTGTTGAGGCGCTTTTCAACCCGGTTGGCGCAAGCCGCACACGTCATGCCGGAAATTGCGAATTCGGCTTTTTCCGCTGGAACTTGATAGCCGAGCGATTCGACTTTTTCAGCCAGCTGTCCGACTTCGATTTGCCCCGGATCATAAACGATTTTTGATTTTTCCAGCGCCAAGTTCACATTTGCGTCCTGAACGCCGTCAAGCCTTTTCAACCCTTTCTCGATCCGCGCCGCACAGGCGGCGCAGGTCATGCCAGAGATTTGGAGGGTGGCTTCTTTTTGTCCGTCCATATCCTTCACTCCTTATATACCCCTTATAGGTATACATTAGCCTGCGACATCATACCCCTGATCTTCGATCGTATCGATGATTTCTTTCAGCGATACTTTGCCTGAATCAAACGAAACTTCGACCTTGCCCTCGCTTAAATTCACTTTAACGGACTCTACTCCGCCAAGCTTTCCGACGTTTCCTTCTACTGCCTGAACACAGTGGTTGCAAGACATGCCTTCGACTTTCAGTGTTTTTTGTTCCATATTGAAAACCTCCTATGGTTTGATGATATTGATCGGTTTTATATTACCATACCCCTGTAGGGTATTTCAAGAAAACGATTTTCCCTTTTTTCGTTCACGACTTTGAAAAACGCTTAAACACATCAAGCAGCTCCTCGATGGCCTCTTCGCCTTCACCGCTTTTAATCGCGTTTGCGACACAATGGTGGGTATGATCTTCAAGCAGGCTGAAAGCCACCTTTTGCATCGCGGCTTGCACAGCTGAGATTTGAACAAGAATATCGACGCAGTAGCGGTCATTTTCGATCATGTTTTGAATGCCTCTGACCTGCCCTTCAATCCGCTTTAAACGGTTTGTGATTTGTTCTTTTCCTTTAGAACTTTTGGGATTTAATGTGTGTTCATGATGATCTGCTGACATCGGAGCACCTCTCTTTCCATTATATTTTGTCCAAGTTACCCGTTTGTACCATTATAAAATGCGAAGCGAAACATGTCTAAAAAAAAGAGACAACCCCAATTTTCTGCGGGGTCGTCCCTGCATATTATTTGTTTAACGCTTTAAAAAATTCTCTCATAAACTCCGGCAGATTGGACCAGTCATGGCCTGAGACCAGGTTGGCGTCGACATGAAGCTTCTCCTCTACATAAGTCGCGCCCGCTGCTTCGACTTCCGGTTTGCAGGCGATGTAAGCCGTCAGCTCCCGACCTTTCAGATGTTCTCTCAGGCTTGTGAAAATCAGGCTCGCGTGACAAATCGCGCCGACCGGTTTATTTTCCTCAAAGAAATGAGCAACAATTTTCAGCAGGGAATCGTACATCCGGATAAATTCCGGCGCGCGTCCGCCCGGAATGATGATGCCGTCGTATTCGGACGGATCAATCTCATCAAATGAAGCATGCGCGTCAATTAAATAGCCCGGCTTTTCGGTGTATGTATCCCAATCCAGAAAGTCATGAACAACCGTATGAATCTTTTTCTTTTTCGGTGCGGCGATCGTCGTTTCATAGCCCTCTTCAAGACAGCGGTAATAAGGATAATACACTTCCAGCGCTTCAACTGCGTCGCCCGTTACGATCAAAATCTTTTTCGCCATCAAAAACATCTCCTTTCCTTTTTCACTCTTCTATTTTATCCCATTTGCGCCTGATTTTAAAATCAAGTGCTTGAAAAGCTTGGTTTCAGCCGACGATCGTGATGGTCTCTGTAATGTCTTTCAAGAGGGCAAGGTTTGCTTTGTCAATTCCTGAATCTGTGATGATCCTGTATCCGTTATGAAGGCGGTCGATTTGCGAGAAAGCACGGGTCCCGAATTTGCTGCTGTCCGCCATCAAGATCGTTTCGTCCGCAATCTCGATCATCCGTTTTTTCAACAGCGCCTGCATTTCGTTTGAATCGCTCAAACCGCTCGCAGGGTCGACGCCTTTGCAAGATAGAAATGTTTTGTTGACGTGATACATATCAAGGGAGCGCTCAGCCAAAGGACCGACATATGACATCGATTGCGGCAGCAGCATCCCGCCGGTTGAAATGACCGTCACCTTTTCTTTTTTGCTGAGTTCAATCGCGACTCTGACTGAATTGGTGATGACGGTCAGCGGGATGTTTTCAAGCGCTTTTGCCATGTACCATGCCGTCGTGCTGGCGTCAAGAATTATTCGTTCCCCGCTTTTCACGTGCTTAACGGCTTCAAATGCAATCATCTTTTTTTCGTTTACGTTTGTAATTTCGCGCTCGCGAAAATGCACCTCCGCTTCTTCGGTCTGTACGCTGACAGCGCCGCCATGACTTCTTTTCAGCTTATTTTCCTTCTCAAGCTTTTCCAAATCGCGCCTGATCGTTTCTTCCGTGACGGAAAAAAGCTCGCTCAGTTCTGTGACGCGTACGCTCGAGCGCAGATTGACAAGCTCGACGATTTTTTGGTGTCTTTCAGCTACAAGCATCCGTTTACTTCCTTCCTTTTTTGGTAAAAGTCACTGTTACTTTCATGATAGCGCATCAGCGCCGATACAGGAAATGTTTTCAGCGGGAAGCGGCGCCGAGAATCTGACTTGTATAGCGGCGGTATGCCGCCTCCCACGCTTCTGTATCTTCCGGTACATACGTTTTTTGAGGGAAGGAAGTCCTGATCGCTTTTCGGGCGCTTTGAATATCCCAAAACATGTCGAGTGCGATGGCCTGTACGGCAATGTTGCCGATGGCGCTCGCCTCTGACGGTCCGGCCCATACATTTCTGGCCAGTACATTCGCCGTGTATTGGCACAGCAGTTCATTTCGAATCCCTCCGCCCGCCATGTGAAGTCCGTCATATTCTTTTCCTGTCAATGTTTCAATCCGTTCAAGGGTAAACCGGTATTTAAACGCAAGGCTTTCCAGCACGCAGCGGATCATCTGTCCGGGCGTTTCCGGCACGTGCTGCCCAGTTGCACGGCAATACTCCCTGATCGCCTCAGGCATATGCACGGGATTAAGAAACACCGGGTCATCCGGGTCAACCGCCGACCTGAATGCTTCCGACTGTCCGGCAAGTTTGACAAGCTCGACGCTCGAATAGCTGATCCCGTCTTTTTCCCAATCCGCCTGACAGCGCTGGAACAGCCACAATCCCATAATGTTTTTTAAAAAGCGGAATGTACCGCCGGCACTGCCCTCATTTGTAAAATTCCAATCGAGCGCCTGTTTTGACATCAGCGGAGTGTCAAGTTCAGTTCCAATCAGCGACCAGGTGCCGCAAATCAAATATGCAAAGTCTTCCGTTTCAGCGGGAACGCCGACAACTGCAGAAGCCGTGTCATGTTCGCCGACGGCAATGACCGGTACGGCAGGCACCGACAATTCGCTGCACACTGATTGTGACAGCCTCCCCGCTTCGCTTCCTGGCTTTGCTATATCCTTCGGAAAAATATTGGCCGGGAGTCCCATAAGGCTGATGAGCTCCCAATCCCAATCTGACGTTTTCGGGTTGAACAGCTGAGTTGTCGTCGCATTTGTAAACTCGCTTTTTTTCTCGCCCGTTAAAAAATAGCGCAGCAAATCAGGAATCATTAAAAGCGTTTCAGCGTGTTCCAACAGCGGAGAATTCGCTTTTTTCAGTGCCCGGAGCTGAAAGATGGTGTTGAACGGCAAAAGTTGAATACCGGTTCTTGAAAACAGCTCTTCTTTTCCGATTTCATTCAGCACCTCCATCATCATTCCGTCCGTGTAAGGGTCTCGGTAATGATAAGGGTTCCCCAACAGCTCTCCGTTACAATCGAGAAAGCCGACATCAACCGCCCATGAATCGATTCCGATACAGCTGATTCGTCCGCAGCCGTTTTTCGCCTTTAAAATGCCTTGTTTGATTTCATGATAAAGCCTGAGAATGTCCCAATAAAGGTGTTTTCCCGCCTGAACGGGCTGATTTGGAAAACGGTGAATTTCCTCCGCTTTGATCAGACCGCCGTCCACATGACCTGCATAAGCTCTGCCGCTCGACGCACCAAGATCAAAAGCGAGAATCGTCACCAGCTTGCACCGCCTTTGCCGCGTGCCAGTATTTTCTCCGCATACCCGCTTTCCGCATAAGCTTTGAGCGGATCAGGCGGGACGTTCATTTCCTCCCGCACGGCGTAAAGGAGCGGTTTGACGTCAATTTCAAATGCTTCGCGGATCGCAGCCTCTGCGGCAAGAACGTCATGATTTTCCTGCGCTTTCTTCACTTCATCGAAGTTGATCAAAAGCGCTTTTGCAAATTGAGTCTGCACATTCATGACCGAGCGCAGTACAGCCGGGATTTTAGGTTCGAGATTATGGCATTGATCAAGCATATACGAAATATGTTCGGCCGTCTTCCGGACATTCGGGTCGGAATCGCGGCAGGCGTCCAAAATTTGATAAAAAATGAGAAACAGTTCGTACGGGTTGTGCGCGCCTGCGATCAAATCGTCATCAGCGTATTTGCGGCTGTTGAAATGAAAGCCTCCGAGACGTTTTTCGTCAAGCAAATAAGCGACAATGTGCTCGATGTTCGTCCCTTGGGGATGGTGGCCGGTGTCGACGAGCACCTCAGCCTTCGGCCCGAGCTTTTGCGCCAAATTGTAAGCCATCCCCCAATCCGCCAGGTCTGTATGATAAAATGCCGGCTCAAAAAACTTGTATTCAATCAAGAGCCGCATATCATCGTCAAGCGCTTCGTATACTTCAGCCAGACACTCATACATCCAGTTTTTCCGTTTTCTGATGTCGCCCTGACCGGGATAGTTGGTTCCGTCGGCAAGCCAGAGGCTGATTTCCTTGGATCCTGTTTGTTTTGCAATATCGACGCATTCGAGCAATTGCTCAGTCGCTTTTTGGCGAATGTCCGCTTTAACGTTTGTGACGCTTCCGAATTTGTAGTCATCGTCCTGGAACAAGTTCGGATTCACGGCGCCGACGGCAAGGCCAAGCTGCTCGGCGTGCGCTTTCAGCTTTCCGTAATCATCAACTTGATCCCACGGAATATGGATGGCGACGGAAGGACAAGTTCCGGTTAATTTGTGAACGACTGATGCATCTTCCATTTTTTCAAATGGATCCCTCGGTACGCCCTCTTGCTGAAACACTTTGAAGCGCGTGCCCGAGTCCCCGTATCCCCATGAAGGCGTCTCGATTTTAAGCGCTTTCAATTTTTCCTTTACTTCAGAAAGGCTGATGCCTCTGTCTTTCTGCTGTTCTTCAAATAAAGCGTAAGCCCGGTCATTCATCATGTACACCCTTCCCCCTTGTTTTTAACGGATATGCCATGGTTGACATTAACGCAAGTTCCGGCTGGGTTGTGTCCAGCCGGCTGTACTGGACGATCACAGGTACATCGCTTGCGATCTCGATCGCATAAGGAACATTTTCAGGAATGCGTTCTCCTGCTCGTTGCAAAGAACTTGTGCGAATATGCTTCGTTCTCTTGCCCTGAACCGTCTCGGGAATGCCTTCGAGCGGCGGACGGTCTTCAAAGTATACTGTGATCGCAAGGTTTGCGTCTTCTTCATGGCAATTTAAAACACAAATGGCTTCATGGCTCGTCAAGCTTCCGGAACTTTCCGGAGGAATAAAACCGTCCGGTATGATCCAGTGGGTCTCGCCCTTCATCTCCCTTTTCCCCCTTTGTTTTCTGAAAGGACGGCCGAAGCCGTTCCTTTCCAATTACCTTGAAAATGCGGCCGGCACTCCCCCGTCAACCGTCAGCATGCATCCCGTCGTTTTTGCCGTTTTTTCTGAAGCGAAATAAGCGATCGCTTCGGCGATGTCGGCGGGATAAATGTTGACGGAAAGAGTCGTACGTTTGCGGTAATGCTCTTCAAGCCGATCGGGTTCAATCCCGTAGGCGGCGGCTCTTTCTTCGCGCCACTTGGAGTCCCAGATGGCCGACCCTTGAAGCACCGCATCCGGAAGCACTGAATTCACGCGGATTCCATACGGTCCGCCTTCAGCGGCGATGCATCTCGCCAAATGAACCTCAAGCGCTTTTGCAGAGCTGTATGCCGAAGCGTTTTTGCCTGCATAAACGGAATTTTTCGAGCCGATAAACACCATGCTGCCGCCTGAACCCTGTCTTTTCATTTGCTTAAAAGCTTCTCTGGCGACGAGAAAATATCCTGTTCCAAGTACATTCATATTCAAATTCCATTCTTCGAGAGTCGTTTCATCAAGCGGGCTGGATGTCGCAAGCCCCGCGTTGTTGACGAGAATGTCGATCCCGCCGTAATTAAGGACGATTTCCTCGAATGCCGCCTGAACGTCCTCTTCTTTCGTCACATCCATGCGGACGGCGGATGCTCGTTCCGCACCGTATTGTTCATTAATCTCTGCGGCTGTTTTTTCTGCGCCTTCTATATTAATGTCAGCAACAGCAACATGCGCACCTTCTGAAGCAAGGCGGCGGCAGGTCTCGCTGCCGATTCCGCCCGCTCCTCCCGTCACAAATGCGATCTTGCGGGAAAATTCGGCTTCCGGCGGAGCAAGCGTTAATTTATAAAGCTCAAGCGGCCAATATTCGACATTGTAGGATTCTTCCTCATTTAGAGATACAAAGTTTCCAAGGACTTCTGTTCCCTTCATGACAGCAATCGCCCGCCGATATAAATCTCGGCTGACCTTTGCCATCGCCAGGCTTTTACCTGCTGCCACCATGCCGATTCCCGGGATTAGCATCACGCGCGGCGCCGGTTCAAACATCTCGTCTCCTTCATGCCGGTTTCTTTGAAAATAGGCGGCATACGATTCTTTAAACCTAGCAATCTCGGTTTTGATCCGTTCGACCAGCTTCTCTGTGTCCTGTTCAGCGGGATTCCACGGAATATAGGCAGGCGTCCGCTTTGTATGCACAAGGTGATCCGGACATGCTGCGCCGACCTGTGAAAGCGATGGAGCGCGCCTGCTGTTCGTGAATTCGAGTACATCATCAGCATCGCACCATGTGAGCAGCATGCGTTTCTCTCCGCTGACAGCGCCGCGGATAATTGGCAAGATATCGGCTAAAATCCGTTTCCGGTCCTCCGGTGCAAGCGGCTCGACCATCTGTCCGCCAAACGGCTGATGATCTTCTGAACGGCTTTTAATGTATGCTTCCGCTTCGCGAATCACAGCAATCGTCTGATCATAGCTTTCTTTCGCCGTTTCCCCCCAGGTGACGAGCCCGTGCTTCTCCATTAAAACAAGCTCTGCATTCGGGTTGTTTTTCACACCTTCTGCTATCAGCTTCGATAAAGCGAAGCCCGGTCTGACATAAGGCACCCATACAAAGCGGCTGCCGAATATCTCCTCTGCGATCTCTTTTCCATTATCAGCGCAGCAGATGCTGATGATCGCATCGGGGTGGGTGTGATCGACATGCGGAAACGGCAAAAAAGCATGAAGAAGCGTTTCGATCGACGGCCGCGGGTGCTTTCCGTCCATCATGCAATGGGACAAATATGCCGTCATTTCTTCATCGGTCATGCTGCTCCGTTCCATCAGCGGACGAATATCATCGAGCCTCAGCCCGGTAAATTGGCCCGCTGACATCGTCGCCAAGTCCGAGCCGCTGCCTTTCACCCACATCACCTCGATGTCCCTGCCCCTGAAATCCTTTTCCGTCGTTTTCATCGATGTGTTTCCCCCGCCCCAGTTGCAGACCGATCGGTCAGAGCCGATCAGGTTGGAACGGTAGACGAGTTCGTCAAGACCCGGACGCAGCGATGCAGTCTCAGTTTCTGACCATAAATATTCCACCATACGTATCACTCCGTTTTTGTTTGTTTATTTTTGAATATGTTTGTTTAAAGAGTAACATATTTTGCTTTGTTTTGTAAGCGCTTTTTTCAGAAGCCATTTTATGATAGAGCTGTTTCAATCGGTCTATAAATAAAAAACCCTCAACAGCAGGCAGCCGTAGGGGGGGCAGGAATGTGGAATGTTTTAACCTTTGAAAATAAAATGTCGGATTTTAAGAAAGCGCTGGCATCATGATGATGACGCTTTTTGTCCCGCCGGCTAACCGTTTTGGGAACATATTGATCCACAACAAACGGTTGAAAATCGGCTTTTAATCTTTTAATATATAAACTCATGTTTTTTAAAAGGAGGGGTCAGGATGAATAATACACTGCACGCACCAGTCAAACTGATCATCGCAATTTTTATGATTTGCACATTTTCTATCGGCTTTACAGAGTACGTCGTTATGGGTATATTGACTTCCATTTCAAAGGATCTCTCTGTTCCGATTTCATCTACTGGCTTATTGGTAACGGCATATGCGGCAAGCGTTTGTCTGACGGGGCCGATCGTCACCATATTGTCGGTCAAAATGCCGCGAAAACCGGTATTGATCGGCTTGATGAGTGTGTTTGTACTGTCGAATGCGCTCAGTTTCCTGGCGCCGAACTTCACCGTTTTGTTGATCTCAAGAATCCTATCCGCTTCCATTCATGGCGCATTTTTTGCAACGACGATGGTGTTCGTCAGCGAAATGGTACCGCCCGAAAAGCGGGCCGCCGCTGCCGCTTCAATGAACGGCGGCTTGACCATCGCCCTGATGCTCGGCGTTCCGTTCGGTTCTTATTTAGGCGACCTTTTCAACTGGCGGATCGTTTTTCTGATGATCGCATTCCTCGGATTGATCGGCCTCGCCGGCATTTGGCTGACGGTGCCGCACAGAAAACCGAAAGTCGTCCCTAAATTGATCCATGAATGGGATGTGTTTAAAAATAAACAAGTTCTTTTCTCTTTTGCTATCACAATTTTCGGCTATTCAGGTGTATTCATCGCCTACACATTTATTGAACCGATGCTGCGGCATTCTGCCGGTTTTGGCAGCCTCGGCATTACAGCCGCCCTTTTCGCCTACGGATTTGGCGGAGTCGTCGGCAATTTCTACGCCGGAAAGGTGCCGTTTCACCTGTTAACCCGCTCCATGATCGGCGTGATGATCGCGCTCATGGCGATCCTTGCGGCCTTCCCTTTTGTCAGCGGACACCCTGCCGGCGCCATCATCGTGACGTTTTTATTCGGAGCCGGCGCTTTCGGAACGGTGCCCCTTTTGCAAACAAAGGTCGTGGCTGCGTCTGAACACGGAACAACGATCGCCACCTCTGTCAGCATCGCTGCATTTAACTTGGCCAACGCGCTCGGCGCATGGATCGGCGGACTCATTCTTCATGCATCAGAGTCCTACACATACCTTGCCACAGGCGGTGCGCTTATGACCATGTGCGGACTGACGCTGACGATGTTCGCCTTTGTGTCTGAGAAAAGACAAGTGAAAGAAGAAATGTGGAGAACGGATCTGTAATTAAAAAAGCTGCCCGGCTTTAAGACCTGGCAGCTTTTTTGTTTGGTTCTTGCAGCGTCTTTGTCTGAGCTGCTTTCCGCATGATCGCGATCATCAAAAGGGCGGCCGCGGCATAGACGATGCCGAAACAGCCGAAAACGAAAACAGAAGATGACATTCCTAATAACACGCCTGATAGAACAGGACCGCAGGCCATTCCCGTATACCTGATAAAATTAAACATGCCCATCGCACTGCCGCGGTTCTCATCAAATTCATTTGCCATCATCGTAGAGAACAGCGGCGGGATCAGCCCCATCGTGACGCCGAAAAGAACGAGGGCCGCCGACAACGCGAAAAGTGAAAACGAGTGGGTAAAGCCAAAACAGACGACGCTGGCCGCGGCGGTCAGATTGCCGATCAGAAACAGGCGTCCGAGCGACAATCTCTTTTGTATCCACTTAAACAGCACGCTGCCGGCAACCGTACTGACCGCTATCGGCAAATACAGCAAGCCGACGATCTGCAGATCAAGGTGATAATGATCAGTCAGCAAAATCGGCAAATATACGATCACTGAAAAATAAATAAAGAAAAGAAGATAGCTTAATATCAAAACGGCATTTCCCGTCCTGTTTTTGAAAATATCCTTATAATGCGACAACAGGCTGCCCGCGCTGAGACTGGTCTTTTTCTCCGCATGGCTCTGCGGAAAGCAAAACGCATTTCCGAAAAGCAAAAGAACAGACAAGACTGTCAAAAACCAAAAAATTCCTGGATAATTATAGCGCTCCCCGATAAAACCGCCGAGAATAGGCGCCGCTGCCGGTGCAAGGGAAAGCAGCATTTGATAAGTCCCCATCGCACTGCCCCGCTTCGTTCCCTGGAACAGAGATCCGATTGTGGTTGCCGCAATTAATGGAAGCGCTGCCGTCCCTAAAGCCTGCAGCACCCTAAAAAAAAGAAACAGTCCAAAGTCCCGTGCGACGGCGCAGCCGATTGTAGCAATGACCGTTACGATCATGCTCGCCATCATCACAAACCTCGATCCTTTAAAGTCGACAATTGAGCCGACAATGATCTGCATCACAGCTGTAATGAAGATGAACAGCGAGACGGACAGGTTGACCATCGATACGGAAACGTGAAACGAATCTCTGATTAACGGAATGATGGGTGAATAAATATTTTGATTCAACGATGCGAAAAAGGCGCTGATACACACAAAATACATAATGAAAGAAGCATTTAATTTCATTGGTCTCATGTCAAACCGCCTGCCTTGTTTTTGTTTATTCGTTAACAATTCCTTCAATATCGTTCACCAGTTAACAATATTAATTGTAGATGACTCCTTTATCAATGTCAACGAACATTTCTTACTACAGCTTTAAAGTTTTTACAAACTTTTTACTTATCGGGTTTCTTCACTCGAAAAACGCCTTAAAAAAAGGTTCCTTCTGATCAAAATTCCTCAGATTCACAAAAAACGTTACGAATATTTTCATATTTTGAATTTGATTTGTGTTGACAACTGGAAAAGATAGGGATAAAATGACTATTGTTTACTAGTAAACTTTCATGCTGTACCTTGCCTGATTTTGAGCTCAAACTCTTGCCCTGCTTTAACTATTGAACAAATGTGATACCCCTTCATCATGACCCGCACCATCGCTTATTCTTCTCGATTCATCGTGAAGTTGAGACCAGCCTATTCCCAGCTCGATAAACCGCACGTATCCCATCATTGATTGCAAAAGAAGTCATTCTATGTCCGTTAAGGAGGAAATCAATGACAGAGCTTACAATGGAGAGCAAACACCGGCCATTCAAAACTGAAACTCTTACCCGAAACTGCAATGAAATACTAAAACGCAGACGCCATGTTCTCATTGGCATCAGCCCGTTTAACAGCCGATTTTCCGAAGATTACATTCATCGGCTTATCGGCTGGGCCGTCCGTGAATTTCAACATGTATCCGTGCTTTTAGCCGGAAAGGAAGCAGCCAACCTTCTCGAAGCGCTCGGCACCCCGAATGGGAAGGCCGAACGGAAAGTCAGGAAAGAAGTCTCACGGAACCGGAGATTCGCTGAAAAGGCGTTGGAAGCGCATGGCGGCAACCCCGAGGCCATTCATACATTTTCCGATTTCGCGAACCAGACCGCATACCAGCGTTTGCGGATGGAAGTCGAAGACGCCTTTTTTGACCAGCCGCATTTCCGCAAAGCCTGCCTGGAGATGTCGCATGCGGCGATCCTCGGACGGGCTCGGGGCATTCGGATGGATGTCCAGGAGGTCAGCGCCGCCATGCTGGAGCTGGCTGTTGAATACGTCATCGCTGAACTTCCGTTTTTCATCGCCGCCCCTGATATTTTAGGCGTCGAAGAGACGCTTCTTGCTTATCACCGTCCATGGAAGCTCGGCGAACAGATCTCCCGTCATGAATTTGCCGTCAAAATGCGCCCAAATCAAGGATATCTTATGGTTTCCGAATCGGACGAAAGTGTGGAATCTAAAAGCATGCAGGAGGAACGAGTATGAATCAATCGCTAAAAACATTCAGCGTGTTGTCAGAACAATATCACGAGAATCCGTATCAATATTTCTCATACCTTCGGGAATCTGATCCCGTCCATTATGAAGAATCGCTAGACAGCTATTTTATCAGCCGCTACCAGGATGTGCGCCGCGTGCTCCAGAATCAGGACGTCTTTACAACGAAATCGCTTGCCAAACGGGCCGAGCCCGTCATGCGCGGACCTGTGCTCGCCCAAATGAAAGGCAAAGAACACACGGCGAAAAGGAGAATCGTTCTGCGCCGTTTTATCGGGGAATCCCTTGATCACCTCACACCGCTCATCAAAGAAAATGCACAAAGGCTTTTGGCCCCTCATCTGGAGAAAGGGCGGATCGACCTTGTCAATGATTTCGGCAAAACGTTCGCCGTTTGTGTGACGATGGACATTTTAGGTTTGGACAAGAACGACCACCAAACAGTGAGAAACTGGCACAGCGGCGTCGCCGATTTCATTACCAGTTTGAATCAGGCGCCTGAGGACCGGGAGCATTCCCTTAAATGCAGTGAACAGCTCGCTGAATATTTGAATCCGATTATCGAGGAAAGGCGCAAAAACCCCGGCCATGATTTAATATCCATCCTTTGCACTTCCGAATACGAGGGAGTAGCGATGTCTGACCGCGACATCCGCGCGCTGATTCTCAATATATTACTTGCCGCCACGGAACCGGCGGACAAGACGCTCGCATTAATGATTTATCATTTGCTTCATCATCCCGATCAAATGAATGACGTGCTGGAAGACCGCACGCTCCTGCCTCAGGCCATCGCAGAGACGTTGCGCTACAAGCCGCCGGTGCAGCTCATCCCGCGCCAGCTTTCACAGGACGCGGTGATCGCCGGAGTCGAGCTCAAAGAAGGGACGACTGTATTTTGCATGATAGGCGCGGCAAATCGCGATCCTGAAGCGTTTGAGAATCCCGACGAGTTCAACATCCATCGCACCGACCTGGAAGTCAAAAGCGCATTCAGCGGCGCAGCCAGGCATCTCGCATTCGGTTCAGGCGTCCACAACTGTGTAGGAGCGGGGTTTGCGAAGACGGAAATCGAGCTTGTCGCAAATATCGTCCTGGATCAGCTGAAGAATATCCAGCTGGAGGAAGACTTCGTTTACCGTGAGACAGGCCTTTACACACGCGGCCCCGTCTCGCTCAACATCAGATTTGATACGAAACATTAATCTTGTGAAAAAGCCTTCTCCTCCCGAGAGGAGGCTTTTTCAATTGCCGCCTCACTGATCTTCGCCAGCTCTTCAAAATCCTCCTTCCCTTCGATCGCATGTGAAAGTTCGTGGCATTGAACGATTTTAAAACCATTCATTTTAAACATCGCGATGACATCAATTCTCCCCCGGTCTCCGTTTGTTTTGACAACATTGACCGTATACCTGACCGCTGCGCTTTGCAGTCGCTCGTCAAACAAAAACTCATGAAAGGGCGACACCGTTATGGTGCGGGCAACCTTTTTCAGCGTCCTCATGTGATCTTTAAACTGCACAAGGTCAATTTGACTGCCGTCGGTTACTTGAACATAATTCTCGCTGAAATAATCGGGAATTTTTTCAGTATTCATTTCACTCAAGATGTCCTGATACATGCTGCTTAAAAACTGTTGGGCTTCACTTTTATTCATTCGCTGCTCCTCTTGATTAAATGTGTTTTGACCATTCGTTTAAAAAGCGGATGACGGTTTCCAGCTCGGATTCGGAAAACCGCTCAAACATCTCGATATAGCGCTGCTTTGCAATTTCGTGCATCCTGTCATGAATGTCGGCCAGTTTCTTCCCCTCGTCTGTTAATCTGTAATACAATTCTTTGTTGTTGTTCGGTTTTTTGTGCGATTCGATCATCCCGTGCTTTGTAAGCACATTGACCGCTTTTGTCACTGCCGCTTTTGATATTTGAAGTTTTGCTGCTAGGAAAGCGTTGTTGACGTCTGCCTCGTTTTCGCTGATAAGCGAGATAATGTGAAGCTGGGTCAGTGTCCAATGCTTCCGGATGCTGCCGTCTTCTTGAAAAGCTTCCTTTGCGAGCGCCTGCTGTTCATGCTGAGCCCGCTTTTCTCTTTTGAGAATAAAATCCTGAACGGCTTGAAATGCTTGCTCATACGTCTTGTTTTCCACGATCATCATATCCTTTCCATCATCGTTAACCGGTAAACTATTTAATAGTTTACCAGTTAACAATAATTAAAGCAAGCAAAAAGCATATGATGCAGAAAAGATCCGCAGCATATGCTTCCCTCATACTTGAAGAGATAACACGTGCTTTTCAGTCCAAGCCAGAAGCTTCAGGTCCTGTTTGCGGCCGGCGATGAATGAAAGCCCCAAAGGCTCGCCGTTTTTTGCCGGTAACGGAACGGTGATCTGCGGAAGCCCGCCAAGCCCGGCAATACACGTCAGTTTCATCGTGCGCGCCCTTCTCTCATGTAATTCGTTTTCCGGTAGCCCGCGGAGCGGCGGCGTGCCGGGAGCAGTTGGAATGACGAGTAAGCCGTCTTCCGCGAGCCATTCCGACAGTCTCCTTTTCACCGCTTCTCTTTTCATCAACACATGCTCATGATCGCTTTTCCTAAGACTTGACGTCCATTCAAATCTTTCTGCGATTCCAGAGCCGAACACTGGATTTGTGCGCTCGATCCAAGCTCCATGCTCCTCCCAAATATCCAGACCCTGCAGCAACTTGAACATCTCCGCCCATTCCGCGAGGCCTCCGTCAGCGGCAATGCACCAGTCGAATTCGCCGTCTATCAGGCCTAATGCATGAGCGTATACTTGTGTCCGGTCGCTTTCTTCAAGCAGGCTCCACGCCTCTTTTTCAAAATAAATCCGCTTGAAACAGGCCCCTGCCTCCTCCTGTCCGCTAAGCAGGACGCGGCCTGCCGCATGAAGAATTCCGATATCTTTTGACATCCATCCGACAGTGTCAAAGCTTTTCGCCAGTGGTATGACTCCATTAACCGGCACCTCGCCGTGCGTCGGCCGAAATCCGAAAATTCCGCAGTAGGAAGAAGGGATTCTGACAGACCCTCCGGTGTCTGTTCCAAGGGCAAAATCGGCCATGCCGGAAGCTGCCGCCACGGCCGAACCGCTTGAAGATCCTCCAGGAATGTTGTCCTTGGCACAAGGATTGACTGGCGTACCATAATGGACATTTTCTCCGTCAAGGCTGTACATCAGCTCATCCGTGTGAGCAGCACCTTTAAGCCTTGCCCCTTCACGCAGCAGCAAGTCAACGGCTTCCGCGTTTTTTTCGGCAGGTTCGTGCGTCCTCAGCCAATCAGGATTTCCCGCCGCATTTGTATGGCCTTCTACCGCAAACACATCCTTTACCGCAAACGAAAGGTTTTTCAAGCTTCCTTCAGCTGATGCCGGCTCGACAGCCAAATCCTTGTTCATAAAAGCGCCCCAATCATACTCCATTTTCAAAATCCCCTCTTTTTGTTTTTAACGATAACCGGACACCTCTTCAAATTGAACAAAATTGTGACAAAATCTTCCGTTCTCCGGTTGAAAAAGGTCTTTAGGTTTGTTCCTATAGGCAAACAGGGTAAAATAAAGGTGTGTTAATTACATATTAAAAACGAACATGGGAGAGGAGAATGAATGGTGAACAAGGTTCGCACAGGAATATTAGGATACGGTTTGTCAGGTTCGGTGTTTCATGCGCCTTTATTATCTGTGTTAGAAGATTTTGAGATTCGAAAGGTGATGACTTCAAGAAAAGAACAAGTCAAACAAGACCTCCCCGAAACAGAAGCCGTCAGCTCGATCGAAGACATCACAAATGACCCTGACATTGATCTCGTCATCGTGACCACGCCGAGCGGCCTTCATTACGAAATGGCGAAAGAGTGCATCCGCGCCGGAAAGCATGTCGTCCTGGAAAAACCGATGACGGCAACAGCGGAAGAAGCTGAAAAGCTCATCAATGCCGCGAAAGAAAAAGGGGTGCTTCTCAGCGTCTACCACAACCGAAGATGGGATAACGACTTTTTGACGATCAAACAGCTCATCAAAGAAGGGCGCCTCGGAGAGGTTAACACATTCCACGCCTCCTACGACCGGTTCCGGCCGAATGTCAGACAGCGCTGGAGAGAGCAGAAAGGACCGGGCTCAGGCGCACTGTACGATTTGGGTTCACACCTGATCGATCAGGTGCTTCATTTATTCGGCATGCCAAACAGCGTCACCGCTCAAGTGACCGCTCAAAGAGCCAATGCGGAAACAGACGATTACTTCCATGTCGTCCTTCACTATGATCAGCGCCAAGTGATTCTCCACTCGGGTTCGATTGTTCCGGCCAACGGTCCCCGCTACCAAATCCACGGTTCAAAAGGAAGCTTTATTAAGTATGGTATCGACGGCCAGGAGGATGCACTCAGAGCGGGTCAAAAACCTGCAGGCGATGAGTGGGGAGCCGATCAACCCAAATATTACGGGGAACTGGCCACAGTCGAAGGTGACGAGGTCATTAAGGAAACAGTGGAAAGCATCCCGGGTTCATACTTAACCTATTACAAGCAGCTTGCTTCAAGTATTCTTGAAGGCGGCAGCCTGCCTGTCACGGCTGAAGAAGGACGCGACGTCATCCGCATCATCGAAGCCGCGCAAAAAAGCAGCGAAACGAATCAAACGGTGTTCTTACACAAATAAAATAAAACCGCGGATCACGTCCGCGGTTTTTTCAAAAGGTCCGGCCCAATTCTTTGGCGCGGGCAATTGCATTTCGTTTAATTTCTTCGGCTTTATCCGGCTCTGCATTATGCCCTTCTATAAATAAACCTTCAAATTCCGGCACTCCGAAAAACTGCATCATGATGCTGATATAGCGGTGCCCCATCTCAAGTTCCGCAGCCGGCCCTTCTGAATAGTAGCCACCTCTCGCCTGGATGTGCAGGGCTTTTTTATCGGTTAACAGCCCGATCGGTCCCTGTTCGGTATATTTAAACGTCTTTCCCGCTACAGCGACCGCATCAAAGTACGCTTTCATCACCGGCGGAAAAGAGAAATTCCAAAGCGGCGTGACAAACACGTATTTGTCTCCCGCGATAAATTGCTCGCTCAGCTCATTCAAACGGCCGACTTTTGCCTTTTCGTGTTCAGAAAGCTGTTCAAATCCCGATCCCGACTGCAATTTTCCCCAGCCGCTGAAAACATCCGCATCAATCTGCGGAATGTTCTCCTTGTAAAGATCAAGATGTATGACTTCATCATCCGGATGAGCTTCTTTGTAAGATTCGATAAAAGCTTTTCCCGCCGCCATGCTGTATGATGCCCTTTCGTCATGCGGGTGAGCGGTAATGTAAAGGGTTTTTGTCATCTCTTTTGCTACCTGCCTTTTTGTATTGTTATTGGATAGTATGGGACGTTTTCAGGCAAATATTCAGAAAAACTCGGCTTATGCTGGAATCATCCGCCGGTCCAAAAACGTATAGCCGGAAATAGCTCGCAGACAGGATGCAAACTTCCCATACGGAAGTTTTACGACGCAGTTTGCACATATTGCTGATCGCCTGTTTCGCATTTTTGCACTAGCGGCTGGATCAAAAGCGTTAATTGATACTTTCGTTCAGCAGTCTGATCGCCTGCAAATACTTTCATTCTGCTTGCAATTCACGAATAAAAAAAGGAACGCCTCGATTTTTCAGGTCAAGGCGTTCCTCCATTCAAAACGAAAGCAGACTCCCTTGCAGGAGCAATGCCATTTCTTAGATGCTTGCGGCATCTTCGTTTTTTAGATGATACTTTTATATACAGCTTTTATGACTGCGCTGTATGCCCCTCTTCTTCCAGCTTTTCGAGTCTCTCTTGCACCTCTTCTTCTGAAAGGCCGTGCTCTTTGACATACAGGTTGTGCGGATGAACCCGGCACTCGTGCGTGCAGCCCCGCAAATAGCGGTGTTCATTTTCTTCAGAGCAGATGATCTGCTTGTTGCATTCAGGGTTGGCGCAGTTGACATAGCGCTCGCAAGGCTCGCCGGTGAAATAATCCTTGCCGACGATGACATGCTCTTTCTGGTTGACCGGAACACTCATTCTTTCATCGAAAACATAGCACTGCCCGTCCCACAGTTCACCTTGAACTTCAGGGTCTTTTCCATACGTCACAATCCCGCCGTGAAGCTGGGACACGTCTTCAAATCCTTCTTTTTTCAGCCATCCCGAAAATTTTTCGCAGCGGATACCGCCCGTGCAGTAAGTCAATATTTTCTTGCCTTCGAGCTTTTCTTTGTTATCACGGATCCATTCAGGCAATTCGCGGAACGCCTTAATGTCCGGTCTGACCGCGCCGCGGAAATGTCCCAAATCGTACTCATAGTCGTTCCGTGCGTCGACGACAATCGTATCTTCCCGCTGCATCGCCTCATAAAATTCTTTTGGCTCAAGGTATTTTCCCGTTAATTCATTCGGATCGATATCATCTTCCAGACGGAGCGTCACAAGCTCATCGCGATGGCGGACATGCATTTTTTTGAAAGCGTGCCCTTCTGATTCATCGATTTTAAACACCATATCTTCAAAGCGGGGATCGTTTTTCATTTCACTCATATAGCGGTCTGTCTGCTCTACGGTTCCTGACACGGTTCCGTTTATTCCTTCACCCGCCACAAGGATGCGCCCTTTCAGGCCCAAATCTTTGCAGAACTTGAGGTGATCTTCGGCAAATTGCTCGGGGTTGTCGATAAGAACATATTTATAATACAACAATACTCGGTATTGATTTTTCATGATATCTTACCACCTATCTGATGCATGTTTTTATAGGAGAAAAAATGGAATATCCATCCATTTATTTTATCAAACCTTTGTTCATATTAAAACAAATCATCACCATGATTTCAATGAAGCTGCTTGAACATTCCCTTAATCAAATGCTAGAAATTTTAACACTTCCGGCCGTTTTACGCAAGCAAAACAACTCAGGTTAAAGGACTTTCAGTAATTCTGTTATAAACTCCCAAAACCCAGGAACTTCTTGACATAAAAGCATCTCCGCTTTTTCGCAAATTTTCATCTTCAGCTCCTGTTCAAGATCCTCCCTCTCTTGATAGGATGTGTTGTTTAATTTGCTTTTGATCATCGGCGTGAAATTTTCCAGCAATTTCTCAATCTCTTTTTCGTCGTGCAGACTCACTGTTATCATTCCCCTCTGCTTTAGAATTCAGCAGCTCTCTTATCTTTTCGAGTGCCCTTTTATGAATTCTTGAAATATTTTGCCTTGATTCTCCCAAAGAGTCAGCCATTTCCTGCATGGATACCCCGTGAATGTAAATTTGCGCAAGCACTTTTTTCTGCTTGTCCGTCAATTGCAAAAAAGCTTCATAAAGCATCGGGTCTTGCAGATGTTCACTTAAATCCTCTTCCTGTTCCAAGACATCGTCTAACAGGTCCCCTCGGGGCGGCTCGGGCAAAGTCGGACTGTCGTCGATCATCAATGGAAAACGCTCTCGATTTTTCCGGACTCTTTTATCAAAGTCGACGGAGAAAATCCGGATCATCGAGTTGATGTATTTGATCATGCGGATGTTTTTGTAAAACCGCTTAAATTCGCGATCGAGACACTCTGCCTCTTCAGAATCCGGATGTTCCAAAACGTGGTTGAAAAGCCGCTCATACCGGGGGTTGCTCAAAAAATGCTTCACAAGCGGATGCCCTGTGATTTCCTTGATTTTCGCACGCAGTGACGTTTGATCAATCATAAAAACCGCCTCCTATTTATTTAGATGAAAGAAATGTAAAAAAAGTAAACTCATCTCTTCTTATTAACATGCAAACATAAGTTCCCATTCAGAGAAAATAGTTCTTTGCTTACATTTTTCAGACTTTCTTCACTTCTTAACATAGGAGGTGGTAAGAATGGACAGTGCATTCATTGAGGAAGCAGCGAAACAAATCGGCAATGTCGGCTTTCCAGCTGTATTGGCAATTTACCTGCTGACGCGTTTTGAAAAGAAAATCGATGAACTGATCGAATTGATCAAAGAAAAAAGTGACACCGATGATTGACATCGGCCTCACTTTTTTCACTTAACATGACAGAAGGGGAAAACGAAAGGCCTTTCAGCTCTCCTTTACATTTTGAGAAAGAGGGGATATCACATGGAAAAAAACAAATCAATTCCACAGCCGATCAGAGGAGAAAAAGGAGCGGAAACGAAAATTCCGCATAACGTTGAGCGCGATCGCCAAAATCCGGACATGCTTGCGCCGCCGGAAACCGACCACGGAACGGTGTCAAACATGAAATTTTCATTTTCCGATGTCCATAACCGACTCGAAAAAGGCGGATATGCACGGGAAGTCACCGTTCGCGAGCTGCCGATTTCAGACAAGCTTGCCTCTGTCAACATGAGGCTGAAACCTGGAGCCATCAGGGAACTTCACTGGCATAAGGAAGCCGAATGGGCATATATGCTGTACGGAAAAGCACGGATTACGTCTGTTGACCAAGACGGCAGAAACTTTATTGAAGATGTGAAAGAAGGAGATCTCTGGTACTTCCCGTCAGGTCTGCCGCATTCAATCCAAGCGCTTGAAGACGGCTGCGAATTCCTGCTCGTCTTCGATGACGGCTCTTTCTCTGAAAACAGCACCTTCCAGGTGACAGATTGGCTGGCCCATACGCCTGATGAGGTAATTGCCGCAAACTTCGGCATTTCAAAAGACGTCGTAGCATCTCTTCCAGATAAAGAAAAGTATATTTTCCAAGAAGTGATCCCTGGATGTCTTGAGAAAGACAAAGTCGAAAGCCCGAACGGAACGGTGCCTCAATCTTTCAGCTACAATTTGCTTGAACAGGAACCGATCGTATCTAGCGGCGGTAAAGTATGGATTGCCGATTCCACGAATTTCAAAGCGTCGAAAACAATCGCTTCTGCGCTGGTGGAAGTCGAACCTGGAGGCATCCGGGAGCTGCACTGGCATCCGAATACAGACGAATGGCAGTATTATATTTCCGGACAAGCGAAAATGACCGTTTTCGCGTCCGACGGGCATGCCAGAACATTTAACTACCAGGCCGGAGATGTCGGCTATGTGCCGTTTGCAATGGGACACTACGTCCAAAATACAGGAGACGAACCGCTTCGCTTCCTCGAAATCTTCAAAGACGACCACTATGCTGACGTTTCGTTAAACCAATGGCTCGCGCTCGTTCCGGAAGAGCTTGTCCGCCAGCACCTCGACGTCGGCAGCGAGTTTACAAACATGCTCTCTAAAGAAAAGCATCCGGTCGTGAAATTTGATAAGAAATAACCAGCCAGGCTTGCAGGAGACATATCCTGCAGGCCTTCGGCTGCTGTGTACATATTTAAAAGGAGTTGTATCATGAAACATTTCGTTATTTGCTGCTTATCGGTAATGTTCGTTTTTTTCGCCCACTTTCTCGGCATTTCGATCCTGTTTCATCTGCCGGGCGCATTTTACCAAACTGTCGGGTCCCTGCTTTTGTTTACGCTTTGTTATACCGCACTGACCTTTGTCCTGGAACCGGCTGAAAAGCTGCTCATCCACAGTATGAAGCTGCTGGGCATCAATCGGCGGATCACGTTTTTTGCAGCCGAAATGCTCACGATCGGATGTTTATGGGCCGCGATTTTTACAGCGGACGAATTGCTGGACGACGTTCTGCTGACCTCTTCGGCGGAAATCATGATTGCCGTTTCGTTTTTTACCATTGATAAAATCCTTTATCCACGGCAGAGGTCCGGTTCGCTCTTATATTGAGAATCCACTGTGCAGGAGAATGTTATATAATGGATTTCAAGTAATCAAAAGGAGGTTTTCGTTCTTGTATAAGGTACGTTTTAGACCCGACATGTCGATCAAAGAAATCGGCGAACAGGTGCAAAGCTATGTCGCCGCCAATTGGAAACAAACGCTTGAAGATCATCGCGAAGCGCTTTTAAAGGTGTTTCCCGAATTGGAAGACGCGACTTACGGCGTCTACCTGGACCACCTGCTGCCTCCTGTATTTGAAAGTCTCGAACAGTCCGGCTTTACAACGATTCAAGATGCGGGAAAAGGTGATTTTTTCATCGGAAAAGGCTTAAACTTTAGACAGTCCATGGAAAAATGGGGAGCTGACGACTGCCGCTCACGGGTGTTTTGGGCTGTCATCTCCGATCAGCAAGAAAAGCCTGCCGGGACGCTGCTCTTTGACTTTTTTCACTCTCACGCCGGGTTTGACGTGCCTCTTTCTCCGAAGATTTACACATTGGAGGAAACAGAGAGAGACAGAATTGTCGCTCACGTGAAACAGATAAAGGAAAACTAGCTGATAGCCGACCCACAACATCATAAGCTGCAACCGCTGGGTAACCCGGCGGTTTTTTTAATGCAGCACAAGGAATATTTTTGCAACCAATCAAACCACACATTCGTTATGTATAAGACCACCAACATCTTACATAAGGGAGAAAATCATGAGAACTTTCGAAATATTATTAACACTCCTGTCTTTTGTCATGCTGTTTCAGCAAAAAATGCCGAGAAAACTTGCGGCGGCAGCCGGATTTGCGAGTATTGGCGTGTTGGCGGGACAGCTTTTTTTTGAGGGATACAGATGGCAAATGGTTTTGATCTATCTGATCTCCGCCGCCCTCGCCTTTATCGCGATCTTCGGTAAAAGGCTTCAAATCAAGATGTGGAAGCCGCTGAAATATGGCTTGTATGTTCTAATATTCGCCATGCTGGCAATCTCCGTCTTCCTGTCTGTATACCTGCCCGTCTTCGATTTGCCTAAGCCTGACGGCGCTTATTCTGTCGGGACGAAGACGTTTCATTTGACCGACCGCGACAGAGAAGAAACGCTGACAAAAAATCCGCACGATAAAAGAGAACTGATGATCCAAGTATGGTACCCTGCCCAAGGTTTGCATGGACAGAAACGGGCACCTCTCTTTCCCGAAGACGCAAGCACATTTCACGAATATATCGAGAAGTTCGCAGATGGATTCGGTCTTCCCCCGTTTGCTTTGGACTATTGGCGCTACATCAAAACAAACTCATACGAAAACGTTGCGATCTCATCAGCTGAAGCCCGATATCCAGTCGTCGTAATCAGCCACGGCTTCGGAACAAGCCGGCTGCTGCACGCTTCCCAAGCCGAACATCTGGCAAGCCATGGATTTGTCGCAGTGGCGATCGATCATACGTACAGTACGATGGCAACGGCTTTTCCAGACGGACGGATGACAGGCTTAACAACCGAGCGATATATGAATGGAGTTTCCGAAAACAGCAGCAAGCTCGGGAACATTTGGACGCAGGACGCCGACTTTGTCATCAATCAGTTGGATCAGCTGAATCGCGATGCCTTTAAGGGAAAACTCGATATGGACAACATCGGGATGATGGGTCACTCATTCGGCGGCGCCACGGCGTTTAACGCCGCATATTCAAATCCCAAAATTAAAGCTGGAATCAACATGGACGGTTCACTGTACAATGTCAACGGCAAGCAGGCGATTTCAAAGCCGTTTCTATTCATGGAATCGAGCAGCTTTATGAACATTAAAGACAAGGCGCTCAGCGGAAAAATTTCTGATGAAGAAATCAAAAATTCGGGTTTAACGAAAGAAGAATTCAACAAGATGATTGAGGAACGAAAAAAGGAATACAAAATCATTGATCAAGCGTCAATGGTGTATATTGAAGGAACGGAGCATTACAACTTCACCGACTTGCAGCTTTATTCAAAACTTTTGAAGCAGCTCGGCATGACGGGCGACATCGACGGCGAACGAAGCGCGGATATCGTGAACCGGTACGTTTTGGATTTTTTCAACAAGCATTTAAAAGAAACCGGCGGCGGCTTGATCAGCAAGCCGAATCCGTCATATCCGGAGGTGAAGTTTCCGAAGGAATAAACCGAAAACGACAGAAAGGGTGCCGGCGGCGGCACCCTCTTTGTCTCATTAACAGATACACCCTGGATTGCGAGAACTAAATATTTTTCGTATGCCTTTTCACTAAATGGCCGCTAAGCCCGGCATATCGGAAGTGTGCGGCTTGTAACTCCGCTTCATGCGCGGCGTCGTTAATATTAGCGGAGGTTAGCGACAAATGTTGTCACACTCTGAGCCGGAAGATGCGCCCAAAAATGATTGTCTGTTACATTGAGATTCGTTCCAGGTTGAAGGTTGCTGCTGCTGCTCGTGATCCATCTGGATACTTGAGAAACAGATCCATTCTGCAGAACGAAGTTTTGGTTAACCCCTGAGTTGTTTTTATTAATGGCAACTATAACGACTTTGTTGTCACCTTTATAGGCAGATACGTAAACGTTTGAAGCGGGGCTCTTTGTCGCATCAACCCTGACATAACCGGGACGGACAAACTTCGAGAAATGAGCCATATTGTAACCGCGCTTGCTGATCGTACCGTCTTCTTTCATAGGACCGTATGATCTGCGGATGTACCACCATACATAAGCCTGAAAATCTCCCTCTACCATCGAATTGTGAATATGGTGCGAAACATCCAATGCCTCAGGCCAGCGGTCCGCAGAATTATTGTCACTGTTCGGATAATATACTTCCGTCATCCAAAGATCTTTTCCTGCTCCTTTTTGTTTGAACAGTGGATAAGCGAAATTGTTAAGCTGTGTACCATAAAGATGAGCGCCAAGAATATCCATATTGGCAAGCGCCTTCGGATCATTCAAAATCGGATCCGATATATTTTTTAAGTATTGAAACGACTCAGGCGCGATGACACGGGCATTAATCGAGCCGGCGTTCTCTTTCATAAAGCGAAGTATTTCTTGCGGTGTCCACCACGTCCAGTCGTGTGCGTAATCAGGCTCGTTTTGGACGGAAATCGCATACAGATTCACGCCATTATTTTTCATGAAGGTAACAAAGTCGTTAAGATGCTTCGCGTATGCGGCGTACTTATCGTATCTCAGCCGTTTAGCTGATGTGTCTCCATTCCGATTGAAAGTCTCAACCATATCGCTTGGCGGATTCCAGGGAGAAGCAAAAACGATTGCTCCGTGTTTGATCGCACTCTTTGCCGTCTCCACTTCTCTGTACCAATTGTTTCTATTTTCATCAACATGAATTCTTAAAATTGAAAAGCC
The DNA here is from genome assembly GCF_001042485.2 of Bacillus paralicheniformis. GTDB lineage: Bacteria > Bacillota > Bacilli > Bacillales > Bacillaceae > Bacillus > Bacillus paralicheniformis. The sequence goes on along the minus strand of NZ_LBMN02000001.1, from coordinate 125,991 downwards.
TAACTGATTCTGTCCATTGCCAAAGGCGGTTTCTCTTTGAGCTGCTGTAAGATCCCCGATCCAAGCCGGGTGATTCATCCCTCCAAAACCGCGAATCACTTGTTTTTCTGCAGATAGACGAACTGTTGCGTCACTGGCTGCTGAAACTTCAGAAGCGGCAGGCCCGGTTAACATGAGCGACAGCATCGTTACATATGCCAACAATACACAAATTAATTTTTTCATATGCTTTCATCCTCTCATTGTTGTGGTATATGAAAACCCTTCTGAGACCACCTTTTTGCTGTTACCGGTGCTCATTTTGTGTAAACTGCCAGTAATCAAAATTAAACAAGTTGCCTGAACTGTTTCCGGTAAATACAAAATAGACGTTGTGAACACCGGTTGCGCCGCTCACAGTGGTTTCTATTTCTCTCCAAGTCTGCGCTCCGCCTGTGGAAGGTACATTCAGAGTTCCCACAAGCTTACCTGTTACACTGTCGAGACGGACTTCAATTTTACCGCCTGCAGTGGAAGCGACATTGGCTTTAAATGTCCTCGCTCCGCGCGTGCCGAAGTCAGCATTTCCTACAGCAATCCAGTCTCCGTTATGAATGCTTGTTACGTTTTGATTATTTTCCGGTCCGCCGGGTGCTGAGGATTTCTCCGTCAAAATGCGTCCATTCCAGGCAAACGTTTCAGCTTCTACCCGGTTATACGGATTCAAATTGGCAAGCTGAGACACTCCCCTGTAATTTGCCGCCACCTCTTGAATGGACCCGTTTGCAAGATGGACCAGCTTATTGATATGGGGAGAACGGTATCCTTTGCCGGCTCCGAACAAAGCGAAACTGACAGTTTGAGCATGGTACACCACATACCACTCGTTTTTAAAATTGAAAACAGCATGATGGTTGTTTCCGCCAGCCCCGAAGAATGCACCCGGATTTTTCAGGAAATGCCCTCTATACGTAAAGGGCCCATGGGACTTGAGCTGGTCATGTAGCCGATTTCACCCGGTGGTATATTGGCCGGGTGCACACCGCTGAAATTGATGCAATAGGAATAGTAATATTTTCCGTTATGTTTATGAATTCCCGAGTCTTCAAACATGAAAGGCGCATCAATCACAGACGCGCTTCCAACAACGCTGGTCATATCGTTCCCCAATTTTATGACTCGTGCTGTTTTAGGATTTGCCCATTGCTCCTGCGTTGGATTTGAACCGCCGGGGATGCCTCCGCCGGCATACAGATAACCGGTGCCATCGTCATCTACGAACACTGCCGGATCAAATAGCCAAACAACGCCGGACATTCCCGGTGTACTTATTGTAACCAACGCTTTTCCAATCGGATCTGTCCACGGCCCGGTCGGGCTGTCTGCGGTGAGGACCCCGATACCTCCGCCGCCGTTTGCAAAGTAAAGGAAGAATTTATCCTTACCATTTATCTTTTTAACTGCGACTGACGGGGCCCAGGACGCGCCTGCCCATTTCGCAATCCCCCGGCCGCCATTAGCCCCGTTGGCACCTGCCACCGGAATGGCTCCGTGATCTGTCCAGTTCACCATATCCGCTGAAGAGATGACGAACACTTTGTTCAAATTGGCAAATGAATTATCCTTAATCGTTCCGTTGCTGTTATATTCATAATCGTCACTGGACATATAGATGTAGACTCTTCCGTTATAGGTCAGCGCAAAGGGATCCGCTCCTAAATGATGGTCTATAAGCGGGTTAGAATTCCCTACATGTTTTGCAATGGTTGTGCTGGCAGCAAGTACAGATTTCCCAGGTATACAGCTCATGAATAGCACAAGAACCAATAAACATGCACCGCACTTCATTTTCATAACCAACATCCTCCTTTTATCTATAAAATCAGGCGAGTTGCCGATTTTTCCGGCAGAAGCCCCTGTCTTTGAAAAGTGCGATCCGGCTTTGGGGCGATTTCTAATCTTGAAGCAGCTTCTTTCATAGCTCTATTCCTTCGCGAAGCCGGGCCTAGCCCTCTTCCGGAAGAACGCGTTCAGAATCTTGGCCAACCGCAATAACCTGACCGGTGATTTATCTGCCGGCGCTTTGCTCTTCTTTCTCCGCATCCCCTCCTGTAGTTCATATTTAATAACCGTTTTGCATAAGCGTTGATCATACAAACTTTTACATTTAGCGCCTTCAAAAACTTACCATAATTTTTTAAGCATATTAAGTGTCTTTTATCATTTCTTTTTCATAATCTAAAATTGATTCTTATGAACTAATTTCATTTTTCTAAAAGAAAATAGGGTTGTTTTATAGACATCCGTACGTTGCCTAGAGGTGATTCTTAATCGCGGAAAGAAAAAGAGTTTAAGTTGAATCAGCGGAGCATTACAGCTTCCCCGAAGACGGAAAAGCGGAGATATTATAAATCATCATGTTTTGGATTTTTTAAGGAACGGGCGGCGACTTGACAAGCGAGCTGAATCCGGAGGAATGACCGAAAAGCTGAGTGCCGCTGAGGAAAGCGGCAACCTCTTATAATCAGGAGAAAATAAAGAAAAGACTTAAAGCAATCGCAGTCTGAACAAGCGAAATCAAAGCCAAGTGTCCAAACGGAGTCTTGGCTTTTTTGATGTATGTATCATAAATGGCATTAACAGTAAAGAAACAAACGTATCCTATTAGCGATTCAATGATGAGCATGGTAGACCTCCTTTTGGTCAGCTCCTTCGAATGTATATACAATCAAAGTTCGACATAATACCCTCTGATCCTTTTTTAGCGATCCCTAAGTCGATTACACGGTGCCTCTGCTATACCGATTCCAAAGAAAAGCCAATTTCTGAAAATAAATGAAACTTTATGCTAAAATTAAAGGAAAACAGGTTTGAGGTGCAGTAAACTTATGATCCAACACAGTGTCTTTCTTGAGGGAGAATATACATTACAGGATATGAGATACTTCTTTTTTTATTGGCTTAAAAAATACGCATTCCTTTATTTTATTCTTATTTTTCTATTGTTGGTCTGGGTGTTTTCCGTCGATGGGAAGATGCCGATTACCGTTTATCATAGTGAAACACTCGAATTGTTGTTGAATGGACTTCTCATGATTGTACTTTCAATAATATTAACCTCACTTTTAATTGGTTTTTTTTATATCCGGATGCAAATTGTCTATCGGAAAAATGAACGGCTAAAACGTAAAAGAACTTACACTATCAATCCACAAGGAATTCAGATTCAATTTAAGAATTTCGATACGTTGTTTCAATGGTATGAAGTGACAGCAGTAACAGAATATAAACGCCTCATCCTCATGAAAACGTCAAGCAGCCAGATGATTTTGATACCGAAACGCTTTTTCACATTTGAAAATGAACTTCATTCTTTCAGAGAGCTTGTGACTACATATGGGCAGGCCAAAAAATTGAAATTGCAATCTTAAGAAGATGGATTTCTCTTTTTTGTATATCCATTTTCATTTCGTAAAAGGAAGCTTTATTCTTTAGTGATTGTAACCAAATGTATCAGAGGAGAATGCTATTTTTAGAAAACCATTAATAATAAGAATGTCCCTATAATGAATCCAGTCGATAAATAAAAGGCGGTTGATAGTAATGAATAATGCAATACTAAAAAAATTACACCCACATATAGAGGAAGAGGTTACACTTGAAATAAACGGATTTGAATTCACTGGATTTTCAACTATTTGCCCCTATGTCATTGAAGAAGGGAGAGAGTATCCTGTTTTTATTAGCTTCACAATTTTAGATCAGTCAGACCTTCTTGAGTTAGATAAGGAAATCAAAGAATTAGCACGAATTGATGATAGTTATAGATATTATATACACGGAATACTACATGAAGATTATATTGATGCAGGAATAAAAATTTATGATGACAATGGATATTTTAATGATTATAAATATCTGGCAGGTAAACCCGTAGAGTTATTAGTTGACAGAATAGCAGTTGATTTTCTTGATAATAACTAATGACCAATCGGCAAGAAACCATTCAAAATAAAATAGATTGATGAAAGTCAAAAAAGTTTTAAAACAGTTCTTTAATCTCGAGTTTATAGAATTTGAAAATTATGATCCTGAGTGGTTGCAAGTATTTGACGCACCATTGGAACGATTTAGCCTAATTTTCTCCACCCTTCTTCCTTCCTCTTCATTATGATTCATTTTCAGTGAACCACAGGATTTATTGTCCATTCTTTTCTATAAAGTGGTAAACTTTTTTCTGAATAAGTCTTTTGAAAGGGTTTGACGTATGAAAGTCTTTGAAGCGAGTTCTTTAATTGAAGCAGCGAACAAACGTAAGAAAGAATATGAAGCCTTTGAAGAACAACTGCAAACACTGAAAAAAGCGTTTCTGGGCGTTGCTGATTTAGGTGATGACTTTGAGGGAAAAGGCGCGGACAACATCAAAGACTTCTTTAGAGGACAGGCCGAGATCGTTGATAGTTGGCTCAAGCTTGTCGATGCACAGATCGCTTTTTTTAAAGGGGTTTCCGGCGATATTAAAGATCAAAAGCTGTCCAATTCATATGTGGAAGTCTCCTTTCTGGATCATGAGCTGAAAAATGCGGATTTGAAAGCAACGGAAATCGTCTCAGGGCTCAAGCTGGAAATGGATAAGATCATCGCCAGCGTAAGCGATATTGTTGACTTGGATAATTGGACGCTAGATGACTATATTGATAAAATGGGCAAGGCACAAGAAACTCGCCAGAACACGATCGATGCTGTCAACAAGCTTGACGAATCGTTAAAAACCGAATACTCAAATTTAGAAGCTCTTGACAATACAGTGCTCGCTAAGTATTCCGGTCTAATGGAAGCAACAAGCCATGGAAAAAGTGCGGCTCCGATGCATTTTAGTTTGAAGTCGTTTCATTCCAGTGAAATCTACAAGAATACGATGGAAGTTGAAAAACAGGCCACTAATTACATCGACTCCAAAAGCGAACAAGCCGAAGCCCGGCAACTGCAGGAAAAACAAGAAGAAGAAGCAAACAAGCCTTGGTATTTAAAAACGCTTGATGCTGGTGGAACATTTTTAGGAGAAATCAGCGGGTACTATGATTATAAAAGAGCTGCTGAAGGGATTGACCCGATCACAGGCGAGAAATTAACGGATGGCCAGCGAGTCGCCGCCGGAGCGATGGGTGCGGCCGGCTATATCCCGGTTGTCGGCTGGTTAGGCAAAGGTGCAAAAGGGATCAAAGGTGTATACAGCATGTACAAGGCCGAAAAAGCAGTCACAACTGTAGACAAAGCTCTGGCTGCTTACAAAACCCCGAAAACCTTCCACGCTCTGAAAAACTCTGAAAAAGGCCTATATGGACTGGCCGCGGCTAATGGCTTCAGCGAAACCATCACCGGACGGGATATGCTCGGAAATAAGATTTCGGATGAACAGCGACAGGATAGCCTAAATCGTGCAATCGCAATGATAGCACCTTTCGGTATGCAGAAAGCCGGAAAAGTGCTGAGTGTAAACTCACATAACGGTAGGGCCACTAATCTTTACAGAGGTGAAGACTTTCCTTATGAGCCTAAAAGACCAAACGGCATAGGCAAGTCTCATATTTCCCCTGAAACCGGTAATCTTGTACCTGCCAACAAAACTGGTATGTACCAAGGTCGTCAGGTTACTGTAACAGAGCACGTCCTTGGAGGATATAGAAAAGGCGGGAAATCCAACAGCCCATATACAAGTTTTACAATAAATCAAAAAGTTGCAAAGGGATACGGTGAAAATACAATAGAACTCGACATATCTGCTCTCCGTAAAGCCATCAGGTCTGGTGAAGTGAAGGATATTGTAATTTTATCTCCTAAACAAATCGAAAGGTTAATCAAAAATGATACTCGACAGTCTGAATACTGGAAAAACAAAGCTTTAAAATGGACTCAAAGAGACACTGAATACTTTGTAAAAGGTGAAGTTCCAAAACAATTTATCAAAGTACATCCGAAGGAGTGATAAATATGCTTCTATATTATAAAAATGAATGCTTGGGTGAAATAAAAGGCGCTACTGTTGAAGGTGTCTGGATGTATGGAACAATCATTCCTAATGAAAACATGGAAAAGTTCAAAGATTTCTTTAAGGCTGTAGTAAACGAGGATGACCCTTTTGCCATTGAACAGTATAGTGAAGAATGGTTAGATGATGAAAATTGGTTTATTATTGATGAAAAGCAAAAAAAGGTTGGTATATCCCTTCCAGGGATTTACGAAAATGATAATGAAATAAATTGGAGATGGAGATAAGAAGGCCCTTATTAGAGGCCTTTTTGTATTACTTCAGTAGTGATTCAAGTTTTGCTTTCGTTTTCGGTCCGTAAATACCATCCGCAGACAACTCGTACATCAGCTGGAACCGTTTGACCGCGTTCGCCGTTTTCGGCCCGCAGCAGCCATTTCTATGTCGTTATTCTTTGCCTCTTTGTATGGATAGAAATAGAGGGCAGCTAAAGCCTCTTGAATCCGCCGAACGGCCGTTCCTTTCATGAGTGGGCTTTTTATCTTAAAGATGCCCGCAGGCAGCGTGTAGGATGATTTTTTGTCGCTCGAGGAAAGCTTTTTTTTTCCGCTGCAATATGAGGACCGATGACCCGCCATACATGTTCATTAAGCCTTTCAAAGGCTCTTGCACAAACATCAAAACTCCCCCAAAAACAAAAAAACCACCATCATATGTATGGTGGAGACGGTGGGAGTCGGATAGATAAGTTTTACATCGGTTTAGTAATAAGCGAAAAGGCTTTGTATCAAGGGTTTTATGTTTATCAGTTTTCCTTGGATAAGTATAAAATTATAATGCGATCTTGCCATTTTCTTGCCACGAAAAAGTAGTGATAAGAGGATGACCTAACAGACCATGAGGTCATCCACTTTTAATAAAAAGAAAAAAGGACGAGGGAAAATGAGTATCAACAAAATCAGATCAGCACTGTATAAGTCAGCTAAAATTTTAGGAGATGTTAACGCGGCGAAAAATGGAACGCTAGGGAAACGAATGGCCCGCCGAGCTGCAGGAAAAACAGCCGGCAAAATATTGGGCAAGCTGTTCAAGTAAAACTATGTAGAAAATCCCCCTCATTTGTTTTAAAATGTAAATGTTCATTATAAAACAATGAGGGCTTTTTTCACATGAAAGCTTGGACATGGAGGGGATATTTCTTAGAATGTATTGAGAATTTGTTGTTATTATTGAGATTAAAATTAAGGAGAGAATAAAGTTGAAACGAACAGCAGAGTTTACCTTATCATTAATTGCAACAATCTTTTTAACAATTGGTTGGTTTTTCACAGCTATTTTCACATTTTTTTATGGTTTTACACCAGCAGATGAAGCTGACATGGGATTTTTCTATTACTTATTAATTTATACTTATTTATCAATTCCACTTCTTGTGCTTATTTGGGTTGCAACATTTAAAGTCAAAGCAAACAGCAAAGGCTGGGGAATTTTCATTCTAATTATGGGTGTCCTTTATACCTTTTCTATTTACTTTGTGTCAGGCATTCTCTTGTTAATTGCCGGTATTATGATGGTCGCAAAACAAAATAATAATAGTAGTAATGTTATGTCTGCCTAAATTACATAAAAACAACAAAGCCACCAATCGTTAAATGGTGGCTTTTTCTTTATACAAAATATGCAATGTTCTCGGCTTACCTTCTTCCCAATCAACAAGCCCCTTTTTACGCAACCGGTCAAGATGACCTTTTGTTGTACTTGAAGATTTTAAACCAACCCTTTCACCTATTTCCCTAACAGATGGCGGGAAACCTTTTTCTTTAGTTAGTTCGTCTATGGCTTCTAATATTTGTTCGGATTTTTTCATAGTATCCCCCTCCATTGGTTTGTTTTACCTATGACAATTATACCAAACATTCGTTCTTTTTCCTACAGGAAGAGAACGTATTTTTGCATGCAGAGCATTATTGACCAGCTTCAAGTTCCTGTTTTTAAAATGTATCTTTTTTACTATTTTTCAATATTCAGAGGCATTACCACTCATTTTATGGTAATCTATACAATACCAAATACATTATAAGGGAGAGAGAAAAGTGGAGACGATAGCTAAAAGAGTCTGTAAACCATTTATCCTATTGCTAACAGCTGTCTTATTAGTAACCTTTGTTGTACCTCAAATTTCACAGGCAAGCGAATTTTCGAATTCCCAGGTGAAAAGCTATTCCGATTCTGGTGATTATTCAGAAAAGGAATTAGAGGAAATATTAAAGTTTTACTTCGAAGAAGTTGGGGAACTAACTAATGAGGGATATGTTATTAAAAACAAGGAATTGTTTGATAAAAAAGTTTTGGAGGGCGACCCTGCTGCCTTGAAACTAAAAGAATTAATGGCGTCAGACTCTTCTTTTCAGAAGTCTAGTTTTCAGGTTGCTAGTGCAACATCTTTTGGTAAATGTGTTGTAAACAAAATGATTGGTAGTTATGGAAATATAGCGCGTCAATTTTTAAATGGTGCTATCTTTACATATATCAAAACTAAGCAGTATGATTTAGCCGCAAGATTAATGTTCAAAACTTTGATTAAATCTGGGATGAAAGTTAATGCAGCGTCTCTTGCAATAGAGTTGGGATACTATGGATGGAAATGTCGAGGGAAGTGGTAAAAATGTCTCCATTAACAATAGTTGAAGTCATCTTAGCGTTAACCGTTTTAGGTTTATTTGCATGGACATTTAAAAGTAAAAAAAGTGCTGATGACGATGATGTGTATAGATATGCAAGGTACATGATTTATTTACTTGTAGCTGAAGTTGCGATATACGTCATATTCAGTTTCATTTAAAAAACCCCCATTTGGGGGTTTTTATTGTGCATAAAAGAATTTTGAATATCGCCAAAAAATTTTCTTTACTTTAACAGAGATTCAAGTTTCGCCTTTGTCTTCGGTCCGTAAATACCGTCAGCAGGCAGCCCGTGTATGAGCTGGAACCGTTTGACCGCAATAAAGTCGCGGACCGGAAATCGGTGAAACCGTTCAAATAGTGGGCTGTATCCATTACATAAACCAGCTGCACAACACTTTCCATGTCGTGGATTCAAAAGAAGACACCAACCTCATTAAATTTGAGGATGTCGTCAGTGTGGAAATAAAGTAAGCCCTTCTCACAGCTGAAGGGCTTTACTCATAAAAAACTACTTATTCTGGTTCAAATTCTTCTTTCCTCAACGTCCAAAGAATGAATTGCATGAAATGGAGAGTATAAAAAAGGTCCCTTTAAAGGACCTCAGCAGCTAATTAGTTGTTTTCTTTTTTTTACTTCAAATTTAAATCTGTCATTTATTGCTGTATTAATTTGCTTAGTAGTATCAATAAACTTTAGATGTCCTTTGACAAAGTCAAATCCATATTTATCAAGCAAATCAATAAGAGCTGTATTTACAAAAGATGAAGTAACGCCACTAATTCCTGAAAAAGAAAGATTCACTTCTTCTCCAAGACTGAACTTTTGATCAATAATATCAAAAATTATTTGTCCATCTTCATTGGAGTAACAACGTTCTACGTGGTCAATAACTTTGATTACAGATCCCATTCGAACTCCTCCTTATCATTAATCTCTTCTTCAAAGTTCCTTGTATCAAGGACAATTTCAATGAATGTGCCAGGATAATAACTATTTCCCTGTTTAGATTTTATCCAAACTTCATTGGAATTATTCTGCTTACATGTTAATATACCACGTAATGATTGAATGTGAACCTTTCCACCGTAATTTCCCACAACATTTTTTACGAGGGTCGACAATCCTACCCCTCTGTTTTGTGGGGTTGACTTTGAAGAATAGCCTTCTTCAACAGCTTTTTCTATAGCCTCTGTATCAGTTAGAAAAGGATCAACTTTTCTGATGGTGTTTGGAATGCCTATACCAAAATCAGAAATAGATATTTGAATTTCATTAATCCTTGGATAATGCTGGGCGAATATACAACCGATATTTTCTTCAGCATGATCATTAATGTTATTGAAAATTTCCCCAAAACACATTTTGATTGTATCAAGAGATGATTGGCTAAGACACATTTCTTTCGATAACCAAGGAATGAAGGTCGAACCCAACCACTGATAACTGCCGCTATATGTTACGTTCTGCAGTTCTAAAGTTGTTTTCCGTACCCTTGAATTATTATACAATGTCTTTCTAAGATAGCGATTAAAGAACATTGAATCATCCAAATATTTAAGGCCACTGTCCCTACCAATAGGTATTTTTTTAGGAGTCGCTAATATCACTCTTACGTCTCTCGCCTTTAACCATTCAAAAAGATTACTTAAAATGGTAACACCACTCGGTTCTATATAGTCTAGGCTACAAAAGTCAAATGTGATTTCTTGATCTTTAGGAAAAAAATCTTTTGTAATAACTTTGTCAATCAGTCCTCCCATCGTATCCTTGGTGAAACGATAGGGTAATTTTACATTAAGCAAAAACATCGCACCCTCTTCATATAATATGAAGGTATTTTACCATATAACAGTTGTCGAATTTTGCATAAATTTATCGAAAAAAAAGAACGGAAAAGCATTGTGTTTTACCTTATTCATCATACGGCCGATATTTTTTCCGGCCAGCTTCAAGTTCTTTCTTTTGAGCCTCCACATGATCACGGAGAAACAAGCTAACTGTACCAACCTTCTTCACAGGCTTTAGCTTCCCGGAAGTCACCAATGCACTTAAACGCTGCCTTGTAACCCCGAGGAGCTCGCCTGCTTCTGCAGCTGTCAAAACTTCATCATGGATAAATTTAATTTTTTCGTTTTCCTTCATGCCTTTTTTCGCTCCAAATCATAATTAATCCTTTTAACAGTGTAACTATCACAGCCAGGTATAAAATGATGCCTGTGATTTTCCCCAGAGTACCGACTTTTTCAAAATCAATTGCAAAAATGCCCGCTATTAGGATGAGCATAGTTGCCATGTCTAATGAGCTGTAATGCTTAAAATATTGTTTCATAATTTGTGGACGTGATATAATGAATTGGAGAGCAAGGGGATTTCTCCCCTTCTCTCGCTCACTATGTTTAGCGCTTCTTGCTTACCCGGCGGGAGCGCTTTTTCTTTTTCTTGCCTCTTTTTTTGCTTTCGTTTTGCCATATATCATAAATGTGTTTGAATATGGTCACCACTCCAGCAGTGGCAAGAATCCAGTTTCTTACCTCGTCCACTTTAGCACCTCCTTTCTATATTTTAATTATACCAAATCTATTTACAACGGTCAATAGATTACTGAAATATCTAGTCTTAATTATCTATGTAAATCGATTCATTTTCGTGGATGAACAGGATTTATTCCCCAACTGGTTTCCGTATAGTGGTAAAATCTATACTGATTGTAACCAAAAGGATTAGAGGAGAATGCCATGAAGACGCTGGATGTTCAAGCGCTGCACCATGCAATTGATCAAACGCTCGAACAATTAAAACAACAATCAGACGAATTCGCCAAGGTCAAAAAGGCCGTTGAAGGGATCACATCACTTGATGATGCTTTAAAAGGAAAAGGCGGCGACGCGATCCGCGCCTTTTACGAGGAATGTCACACCCCTTTTCTTCAGTTTTATGATACTTTCATAGAGGAATACAGTTCCACGCTGAAGAAAATGAAAAGCGCGCTGAATTCCCTGGAACCAAACCATAACGGATTTATTTCACAGTCCTTTCTCGAACACGAGTTGGAGAATGGCTTAAATGCCGCTGATCGCACAACAAAACATTTGGTTTCTAAGGCCAACGCCACGATCGCAAAAGTCAGCCATATCGTCGACTTACCGGATTTGAATGACAGCGGTTTTCATGAACAAAATCAGAAAGCGTTAAAGGAAATCAGCACGACTCTTGAAAAGCTGCATGCGTTTGACCGCGAGCAAACCAACGCCCTCAAAACGGCTGAAAACGATCTTGAGACGATGCAGAGATACATGGCGCGGCTCGAAAAGATGTATACCGGCCCTAAAATTGAAATCACAGGTTACCAAAAAGGCGCGATTTTAAAGCCGGATGAGATGGATACCCTGAGTGGAAATCAAGAAACAGCGATGGGTGCCATGTTGAAAAAAGTCGGAGACAAAGAAGATGTGGACACTAACACTATCGCCGATCCAGACCGATTAAAAAAATTGGCGACACAAAAGGTTTCCAAGAAAGAGTACACCCAAGAGGAATTGAATGAACTGAAAAAAGATTATAGAGTATTTAACGATACGCTTTACCGGGCATACATAGACGGCGATACAATCGTCAAGATAGAACCCGCCTACACCCTTCCAGAGAATGTGGAAAAAAGCGATTTTAATAAAAATTTCGATACGGCGATGGAATTTACAGGTGTGTATGATGCAGTAAGAGCAGCGTTTGGATATGACCTTGCGACAGGCGAAATCGTTAAAGGTAATGGGGATCGTTTGATGGCCGGATTGAGTGTCACACCTTTTGGAAAGGCATTTAAATACGGAAAGCGCGGCTTCAAGTTATTTAAAGGTGAAGAAGCGGGAAAGAAACTTGCGAAGGTAGATAAAACACCTTCCTACGGCAAACAATCCGTACCAAAAGGTCCGTATCGCGAAGTGCATGGTTTCCCTGCAAAAGTAAAACCAGGAGCTCAAGAAAAACATATTCCTGGAACACCAAACTACAAACAAGAAATAGCTAATGGTCGTAAAAACAAAAGCATCTTCTACGGAGATAATAAAACGGCACAAGAATTGCTAGATAAGTTTGCAGGAAAAGGCACTCTGTTAAAAAATGGGGTCAAAGAGAGAGTAGACTTTGGCAAAGTAATAGGAAAATTCTATGATAAAGATACTGGTAAGTATGTGGAGACTACTAGAGGTTTGATACATTACAGCAAAAACGGCGCTCATATAGTACCTTCAGAGCCTTTAAAACCTTAACTGAGGAGGATATAAATGGGATATGATCCTTTAATTTCAGCATTAAGAAAGTATAAAAATAACGATTTGATAATAGAATGGAAAAGTGGATTAAAGGTTATTGGAGAACCTGACACACTCTATGAAACAGACAACGGATTGGACGATGATGATGTCAATTATATAGAATATGACGCAGTCGCATTTCAAGTAAATAATATTTTATCCCAACCCACTAATAAAGATTGTGGTGTATATGATTGGTTAAGACAAGGAGAAAGTTCCTTAATTGAAATTTCACTTTATGAAGATACACCAAGTGCAGTATATTTAACAGACGGTCAGAAAATATGGGAGATGGATAGTGATGAATAACAATTGACAAGTTAGAATTTATAAAATCTAAGCCCTCTTGAAAGAGGGCCTTTTGATTACTTCAATAAAGCTTCAATTTTCGCCTTTGTCTTCGGCCCGTAAATGCCGTCGGCAGACAGCCCGTGCATCAGTTGGAACCGTTTGACTGCGTTTGCCGTTTTCGGCCCGTAATAGCCATCTATGCCGTTATTCTTCGCCTCTTTGTCTGGATAGAAATAGAGGGCAGCTAAAGCCTCTTGAATCTGACGGACAGCCGTTCCTTTCATCAGCGGGCTTTTCACTTTATAGATGCCGGACGGCAGCGTGTATTTTTTGCTCGTTTGCTTTTTGCTTGAGGATGATGACTTTTTATCTGGTGTTGTTTTGGAAACCGTCTTCTTTCCAAGCAAGCTATCGACTTTTTTCCTGAATGTCGTCAGCTGGCTTGCATCCCTCACCCAGGGAGTCGGACAGCTTTTATTTGTCACATCATAATGCCGCACAATCTTATCTGTAGAAAGGCCGTAACGCTTGCACAAATCAGCGACCAATTCAGCAGCATTTTTAACGGTTTCGCTGTGAATCTTGCCGTCTTTTTCGACGCACATTTCAACACCGATTGCCGTTGTGTTAGCGTTTGGTTTTAAAAAGCTGACATAACAGCGGTTTTGATCATGGGCGTGATAGGCGACTTCATTTTCAGGAATAATTAATTGCGCTTCTTTTCGATCCACAAAATAATGGGATGACGCATATCGTTTGTCTGCAATACACGTGCCATTGAAATAATTTCGCTCATTCAGTGCGGACGCGCCAGGCGTGGCCGTCCAGTGCATGACAATCCCTTTCACTCCTGCCAACTTCAACCCTGGCCGAGTATATTGATTGACTTTCACATAATTCTTCACAACTTTAACCATCTGAACCACTCCTATTTTGTTTTAAATAAAAAAGGCTGCCAGCCGGCAACCTCATTTCGTTAACCCTTTTTGTTTTAGAACTTCTTTTTGCTGCTTTCCTTTGTCAGTGACATAGTTGTTTTTATACCAAGCGACCAAAGACGTAATGATGGTGAATGCCGCAGAGCCGGCCAAATACAAAGCGTCGGCCAGCGTATTGACCTGGTCCTCGCTGATCGGCAAAGCTGCCTTTCCAAACATGATTAAAGTCTGGTTTACCAATGCAATAAAAAGAAGCACCGTCCGGACGACCGTGCCTTTGTCAAAGTTTTTCATATTGTGTTTTCCTCCTTATTTCTGCAGTAGATTATAAAAAACAGCGATTGCGCCGCCAATGATGCCGGTGCTGACCGCTGTAATGATCGCGCCGGTGATACTGCGCTTGATCCAAGTTGTGTTTTCTTCGATCTTGTTCAGCTTTTCATTGATAGAGATAATCTGCTGATCATGTCGGTCAGTCGTTCTTTCGAGGGTAGTGATCCGCTGATCCTGTGTTTTTTGATCTGCTTTGATTTCTGCGATTTCTTTTTGTAAAACATCAAAATCATTGGGTTGTGGCATGTCCTGAAATCCTCCTGTTCTCACATCGTTTTCACCTCCTTTGAGGCAAAATAAAAACACCCTTATTGGGCGCTTGTCATTCCTAAATCCACACAGACGGCGGGTTTGTCATAACTCCGGCCTGTTATTTCTTCGTATTCTGCCGGAGTAATATGGCCCCAATCTACGTAATCTCTCATGATTGAGTCATCATCATAACAACCCCAATCATAAAACTGCTTAATAGCCGCAAAGTCTGGATACATCATGAAGAACCATCACCTTTCAATGATGCAACTTCTTTTTGAAGACGGGCCAATTGATAAGAGAGTAAAGCGTTTTGCTTTTTTAGCAGCTCAATTTCACTCGCTTCAGGCTCCGGAGGCTGCAAGCTTTCAATGTACTCTTTTGTAGCCGTCTCCTTCCAGACCTTTTCGTCCGGATAAAATTTCGGAAGGTATAAACCCGGGTCAAATGGAATGTCCGTCCATCCATCCGGGATTTCATAGTTCCCTTGATCATCAGGCTGAATAATATCATTATCAATCAATAAGAACGTCTCTTTGTCATATTTAAAAATGTTTTTCATGACTTATCTCTCCTACAGGGGAATAATTTCGTCCAAACCATAAGAAGTTATGTTGTCGGACTTATCAGCGATTTGCCCCTCCAGCCTCATATTTCCGTTTGTTTCGATATACAATTTGGTCATCCCTGTTGTACCGAATATAGGAACAAGTCTGCTGCGGAGCTGGTCAGGTCTATAAGAAGCTGGTAGCGTCCCAAAGATCACGCCTCTATTGGTAATGATCTCGCCTTTTAAACACAGAAAACCGCCAACCACCGCACACATAACTTTTCTAGCCCCATGTTTCGCACCGTTTTTTAAAGGAACTTCAGTCCAGACAGGTTCAAAGTCAGTGGAAGTTAATATTCTTTTCCAACCCCTAAAGTCACCATTTGTATGGATGGTCGCGAACCACATCTTATTGTGGTAACTTGCTGTGGCTATAATTGTTTTTCTTCCAGAGTTTCCATCCATAATGTCATAATTGAACCATCCAGCATCATCAGGCGCAGGGTTATTAGGCAGTCTGTTATTGATACCGTAATAAAAGCCAGGTGGCAAAGTTAATAAATCAGTACCATCAGGAATAAGGATTCGCACTCCATTATCTTGTGTCAATTTATACAGTTGAGCATTGTTCCATTTGGTACGTTCGGCAGTCGTCACATGAATTGTCTTATTATTTGCATGAGACTCAGCCCGGGACTCCGCCTCATTCCATTTATCACGCTCCGCTGCCGTGATATGAATATCCGTGTTTGTGGCATGAGTGTCTGTGTATTCCTTCGCGCTTACTGCCGCTTTGTCCGTGTATTCCTTGGCATTCGCTTCAGCCTTATTCGCCTTTTCCGTCGCCCCGTTTTTTGTTTCAATATTTTCAAACTCCGCAAATTTTGCTTTGATCTCATCAAGAGTTTGGCTGATCTCCGCCACCGTTTTGTTAATGCCAGCCCGGAGCGTTTCAAAATCGTCAACATAATACTCCGCAACAGGCACAATGTTTTGATCTTCGAGAGTTTTCTCGATGTAGAAGGTAAAAAAGACTGTCGCAAGCGCCTGACCATTCGTATAATAAAGCTTGATTTCGGCCTTAACTTCGCCGTAATGCTTGAGTTCTTCGTCAGACAAAACATATTCGGCTTTCCCGTTTACCTTGTCCGTCAGCGTCAGGCTGCGTTTATAAAACGAGTCATCCGCATACAGAAGGACAATTTTGGCGTCTACCGCCGAAAGGGGCAATGGAACGCCGTCTTTTGTAAAAGAAAAGGACAGCTTTGCGCTGCCCGTATCCTGGGTGAAAAATTGGATGTTGGTTGATTGTGCGCTCGATTTCCGCGCGTTTATATCAAGTGATATACCACCTTGTTTATAAATCATCAATGAGCCTCCTTTACAGCTGCGGATACATAAAGACCAGGGCGACACCATATCCTTTTTGATGAGAGTAAGGCTGCTTGATACGCATCACATAAAAGCCTGTTCCGTCTTCTGATTTAGTGCCAATTCCACCTGTGGGCACGATGCTGTCTCCTGCCTGGACCGTATCATCAATCCTGACATAGACCTGGCCGACCAGCCCTACAACATGCCACTCGTCCCGCTCTTCTCGCGGAATATATTCTACATCCGGATCGTAATGTGGGTTTTCTTTCGGAACGAGTTCTTTTTGAATCACCACATTACCGTCTTTGTCTTCTGATTCAACGTCGATTTCTTCATAGATGATCCCGCCGAACTCATTTCTTAAATAGCGATCATTCCAATAAAAAGCTGCGCCGCCCATAATGACGCCAGCCGTCTCTGAAATAACGCCTAAAACCTTTTCACCTTTTTCTGCTTTCCTAATTTTATCGCCGTCCAACGTTACCAGGTAACCGGAATCAATCTTGCTGCCGTCTTTGGATTCAAAGTATTCAGCCAAGTCCTTTAAGTCGGAAACACTTTCAATACGACCGGTTCCTAAAACATTGCCAGCCTTTGCGTTTAGCTCTACTTTTTTATTTGAAGCCGATGGG
This sequence comes from Bacillus paralicheniformis, assembly GCF_001042485.2. Taxonomy (GTDB): domain Bacteria; phylum Bacillota; class Bacilli; order Bacillales; family Bacillaceae; genus Bacillus; species Bacillus paralicheniformis. The sequence goes on along the minus strand of NZ_LBMN02000001.1, from coordinate 108,659 downwards.
CTCCCGGTGCCATATCCAAGCGCCACTGTATAGCTCTTATTATTTATGACAGCTTGTGAGGATAAAATTGTCCGGGATACTCCGTCCCCCTCAATCCTGACATTATTTGATGATCCGATGACAGACCGGCTTCCGTCTTTTGTTGCGGTCGATCTTTCAGAAGAACCGATCACCACATTCCGCGTACCCTGTGCCTTACATCCGCCGGTTGATCCGATGACAGCTGAAGCCTCTCCGGAAGCGACAGGATCACCGGAAGAAGCCGCAAGAAAACCAGTCTCTGATGTCGCATATCCTGAAGTTGTGGCAACCCTCGTTCCGCCTTTTAAGTTGTTTGGCACATAGTTATACTTTTGGCCTTTAATCATCGCCGAGTAATCATAACCCTCTGCATAAACACCCACAATATTCGCTTGGCTGTTTGGTGAGGTGATGCCATAAGCACCCTTGTCCCCTGTCATGATCCCATTGTTGATGTTAACGTTATATACTCCCCCGCCAATCACGATGCCGCTTTTGGCCGATTTATAAAAAGTGAAGTTCGAGATATTAACATTGTCAGTCCGCTGGTTGCCACCAAAAAGACGGATATCCGCTTCAGCTTTCTTAAACCCACGCACTTGAATTCCATTGAGTGAGATGTTTCGGCTGCGATATTGCAGTGCGATAGCGGGATAATTTTTATAATCGTATGAAGGATCACCGATGGCTGTAAAGCCGCTTACCACGACATTTTTATAGGCAGAAATGACAAGCGCACGCGGTGAAAGGTCCTTATACAAGGAATTAAATACCGGTTCAATCGCCGTGCAATCTGTTAATGTGACACCGTAAGCTGTCGTGCTTTCAGGGTCAGATGCTAAATGATGGCCGATATGACGGATATCGTATGACCGCACATCACGATAAGACACATGACCGATAACATGGACATTTTGAGCAGCCGGCCATTTGGCATGAGCTTTAACCTCCACGCCCCTGACATTTCCCTCAGAATAGCAATTCAGTATCCAGGCGTGCTTTGAACCGTCGTCAATTTCAATACCGTTGGAATTGGACTCCCCCTGTTTATGAGCTTTGCCGCTTGGATAAACACAATGTGAATTGGATATGAAAATATATTCGCTGTAATGTGTGGTAATCCCATCGTCGCCATATCCGTATGCAACGCAATTGTCTAGCCATATATAACGACTCCCGTTCTTCGTATAATCGGTTGTTGGCAAATGATCATAAGTAGGAGCTGTAATATCAAAACCGTGCAGCCCTGGGTTTATCGCCTCAACATCTTTCACCCAGCCATATTTAACATTGGCAAATGTTAAGCAGCTGGAATGTTGCCCGCCAGTCGCCCGAACTCCGCCTTGTCTATTCGGATTCCAATCAAGCGACATCCCCTGCACAAAAATATTTCTGTTTCCCTGCTCATAGTCTGCATTTGTAATCACCCATTCACTGGCGGGCGTATTCTCATGAAGCTTGATGGTCGTGATACCTTTTCCCTTTCCAATCAAGTACGTCCAGGATGGGAGCTTGATGCCTTTCACAATATAAGTACCGGCACTTAACTCAATTCGCACCCGACCATTCCCTAAAGCCTTTTTGAAAGCCTCAGTGCTGTCGGTTTTTCCGTCCGGAACGGCCCCAAAGTCATCTACATACACAGTGCGCTTTATTTTTTGTGCGAGTCTATTAAATTCTAAGTCCAGGCGATCTTTCAATGTTTGAGCAATTTCTCCGTCAGTTGTCACCCGGGCGTCCACTACTTCTTTGACATCTGAACCGTCGTGATTTGTGACTAGGTTGGCAAAGCGTGCTGATAAATTTTTCAGACGGTTTCCAACAGTAAAGCCGCCGTGGTCGATTTGTTCCGACGTGTGGGCGGCTCTGGAAGACTCATGTCTTTTCAAATTATAATCGTGATCATTCAAGGCATTTTCTATGGATTGCATATCTTCACTTAGCTGGGATTCATAAAGTGAATTACGGGTTTTATTATAGTGCTTAATCAGCCGCAACATGTTCATCACTCCCTTTTTGGCAAAATAAAAAACGCCTACCTGAGCGTTTTGAAAAGCTGGTCAATATATCGTTTTTGATCTCTAAGCCTTTTCGCTTGATCCACATTTATGCTTTGGATATCTTTGCGGAAGTTCGCAAACGTCAATTTCGGACTGCTGTATGGGTTCAGAGGGTTGTACTGGATGGACACAAGTCTCACATTATCTTCAAATGTGATACCATCAGCCGTATCAGCCAAGACATGGATGGTGTCGCCTTTCCAGAAATCTTGCTCGATCTCTAAAAGCTTCGGCTCATAGATTTTTTGGAAATCAGCTTCTACCGTCATTTCCGGATATGGATTCACATGCCTTTTTAATGCAGAAATCATACTGCTGGCTTTTTTATAGCGCTCATCCCTGATCGGTTCAGCCCAGCGTGGCTTCCCTTCAATCAAGAATTTCTTTTCGTCTGGATGAATGTATAAAATAGGCTCAAACTCGTACTGAGGGTTTTTGTCATCAGTACTGCTCCCCTTTTTTAAGGCCCCGTATCCCCAGGCACGTGTTGTACTGTTTTGCGAGTTTGTTGTAATTGAAATGCCGGGCATATTATAGCGCGAATCTAGGGTGAAATTAATCCGTTTCCCCATCTTTTTGTAGATATAAATTTTGTAATTATCCACGTCTATTTCAATCCCATAATCCTCAATGATTTCATCCATTAGCTCTGTCGAGTTTTTATCACCGAAATTTTCTTGATCTGCTGATTCAAATTCACTCTCAGGCGTCTTAAAAATATATTTGAAGTCTGTATTCTTCAGCGCAAAATCAAGCGCATCTCTCAATCTTAATTTCTTTGATACAGTTTCATGAATCCTGTTGTTAATAAGCAGCACAGTGAATATGTGGCTTGCTGTAACGGTTTTACTAATAACATTTTTCTCTTGATGAAGTTCGACACCCGTAATGTAATATTTTTGGTGTTTAAATTTTTTCTCATCCAGATAAAGTATGTTATCGTCCACCAATAAATCAAATTCTGTGCCGTTCTCCTGCGTTTTTGTGATAGTGAAGGTAAAACTCTTCTTACCTGTCGTATCGTCTGTCAGATCAACTGACACACCCGTTATTTCCACAACCTTTTTTCCGTCTTTTGTTGACACATGAAGCTGTGGGAAATCGGTATCTGACGGCAGATTCTGATTGAGTGTAATGTCTTTCCCGTCATATTCCTTGCTTGGTATTTCTGGATCAGGTATCGGTGTTTCCGGTTCGTCAGGTCCTTCTGGCACCCCACCCACAGTGTCATATTGTGTTAGCTTGTAGGTTTGAATGAGATTATTCAACTTTGTCGCATAATTGGGGTCAGTCGCATAACCAGCTTTTACAAGTGCAGCACTCGCCTTCTTGTAATCTTTTTCGCCGACTACAGCTTTATAGTGATTCGGATCCCAGCTCGTTCCGTTCACATACAACTTGGCTAAATCCTGAATCGATTCATACCAAGATGGATATTTTCGAAAGCGAGCTTGTACTTTGGTTGCATTTCCGCTCTTATCATATTCAGTCGTCCACATGAGAACATATTGACCGTTATAAGTACCCTTGATGCCGAATAAGTTTTTCCCTTTCTGCACCAGCCCGCTTGTCCCCCATGCGCTCTCTAAACAGGCTTGAGCAATAATGAGAGACGCGAGAATATCATACTTTTTATAGACTCTTTGGGCGTCTGGTGCAATTTCCTTTATAAAATCTGTGTTTGCCATATTGCATGCTCCTTACGCGTAGTAGAAACGGGTATCAAATATGATTTCAAAATCATTGGTATTCAAGATTTCAAACTTATTCATTCCTATATCGAGTCCCGGGAGTCTGCCGGATGTTTTGATAGGTGTTTTATTGATCACTGTGTATTGCTTAATAAAAGAAACACGCTGTGATTTTTTTATTTCCTGTTCAATTTTCAGCTTTTCACCATTTGTATGGTTGATGATCGTCACATTTTTTCCGGCCGCCCATAAGGTCACATTGTAGTCATGTTCCAAAGGATTGATATAGGCATCACCAGTGTTATAAACCTGAAACCTCTTTCGATTTTTGAACCTGTATTCCAGATCATCTCGCATTTGAATGTTCATGCCTGGGCTCCAATGCTCACCGTCAAAATTTTGCTTTGTCAGAGAAGTGAATTTCGATTCTGCCAGTCCAGTGATGTTGTTAAATTCAACTGTGAACGTTACAAAGTTTTTCTCCTTTTCTTTTGGGATACTAAAATTCCCATCACAAGTTACCCGAAAACGGAGATTCGGCAATAAATCGGTCGAGATATAATAGGGAAACGGCTTAACTAAAAGCGCGTAAAGCTCCCGTCTAAATTGATAAAAGTTTTCAGCGATGATTGAATTTAAATAAAATTCAACGGTTATTTTTCTTTCTTTATATGTGACATCCCTTGGATGCTGTGGAAGGACAACTCCGTTTATTCTCGGGATGCTAACTGTCTCGCGTTCAATCCCCGGTGCTTCAGGTGTGAAGCTTAAAGGTTCAAAAAAAGGAAGCAGGCTTTTTAAGCTCTGCTCCCCAAGGCCATTATCGTAATCAAGGAATAATTTCACTATCTCACCCCGTTTATAAATGAAGTTCGAGTAAACCGATCCCCGGCTGATTGGTCAATTTTTCTGCCATCAAGATATGTGTTGCTGTCCTTTAATAAAATCTCCTGCAAAAGCTGTACATTTTTATTTAGAAAATCAATTTGCTTTGCCATCATACTGATTTGTTTTTCTTGATTCTTTACAACACGGCTGATGTCTACAGAAAAATCATTAGGCGGTGGTATCTGCTGTTTGGGCTTTTCCGAAACTTTTTGAAGCAGGAGAAGTGCTTTTGAAATCATCCCATCCTGTAAATCCGGAAGTACGCCAAGTTTGCTACCAATCCGAGCCCATAGCCCAATATTACGATCCCTGTATGAAGGATCTTCCGTGATTGTTGTTTCATCATACCCCCGTTCATTTAAAATGGCCCATTTAGCGCCGCCACGACCAGGTGAGATACCTCCTTTTGCATAACCAACATAGCCGCCACCCCGGGCCATTGATTTCAAACCCGGATGATTTGATATATCTCCATAGCGTGCCTTGATATAGTTAATGGCTGCAAGAATGTTGTCTACAGGATTTAAGATGTTATTATGACCCGGAAACTTATAGGCATTGAAAGTGGACGGAATCGTTTGCATCAAGCCCTGACTTGGATGTCCGGCTTTGGCGTTAGAATCCCATAAGTTGATGGCGTTCGGATTTCCGCCGCTTTCCTTCATGGCGATGGTCACAAGCCCTGGAATCCATGAAAGTGGCACCCCTGCTATACCAACAGCCTCTGTAACCCACTTGTTTACGGCTTTCGTTCCACCACCAGTTCCTTTAAAAGTGGACGACTCTGGCATGACTCCTTTCAGGAATTTAGCTGTCCCATCTTTTAATGTCTTAAGTATACCGGTTCCTAACATATCGATACCTTTTCCTGTTTTGTAGGGGATCAGACCGCTAAATAGTTTTTTAATTAATTTTTTTGGTCCGTTAATTATAAAATCCATAGCACTTGAACTAACATCCCCGACTTTATCCACAACACTTTTTCCGAAAGAAATAGCTCCTTTGACCATTTTCTTAGAGCTTTCAGCAGCTTTTTTAAAAAAGTTCCCGACTCCGCCTGCATATCCAGGAATCCCCGAAGCAGCAAGTTTTTTTGACTCATCATGAGGAAGTACAGATGTTCCACGCGGGAGATCCCAGATTTGCGGGCCGCCCATACCGACTACATACGTTCCGATGCCTGGTGTATGGGCTAACTCCCATCCTTCTTCACCGACAAGCGCTTTTCCTCCAGGGTGAAAATCTGTACCTTTCGCATAATTTGCACCAGGCGCAATTTGCATTTTAGAAGTATCTTGATAACCCTTTGGCTTCCATTCCGGAATCTTAATAGGAATATGAAGAAATTCAAAAACGTTATTAATATAGCCAGTGATCTTATTCATTACCCCAGCTAAATCATTTAGATGAATATTCCATTCCTCAAGAATTTCACCTGTCTCCCAATCAACCTGACCAATATGTCCATAAGCTTGAAGCTTTGCCTCCTTGACTACACCTTTATGCGTCTTTTCTGCTTCCTTAATTGTTTTTTTGGCTTGGCTTCTTGCTTTTTCAACAGTGTCATCGTGTTCTTTCTTTGAAATTGTGCCTTTTACATAATACTGATCATCAGCAGCAGCAATAACGGAATCGCGCTGCTTTTCGGCTGCTTTTATTGTTTTTTCTTTTGCTTTATTACTATTTTTCACAACAGCAGCAGCCTGTTTAGCAGATAAGTTAGAGGATTCTTCCTTCAGCTTCCTTGAAATTTTAATTTGCTCGTCCTTGCTTCGAGTAAGAGCCGTCTCCATTTCGGCAAGCATTTTCCCTTGAATGTTTGTAACTTCTTCATATTCTTTATCCGTAAGCTTACGATGTTCTTTTGCGGCGTTTCGATAAATCTTACTAATACGATCTACGTATCCTTGTATTTTCTTTTGTTTTTTTTGGTTTCCAACTTCAATTTTATTTAGAATCTTAGCTGCTTCCTTATCTGAGGTTTTATCATTGGAAGCATAAAATTCCTTTAATACCTTGGTGGCTGAATCAGCGCTTGTTTGGAATCCTTTTTTCAAAGTCTCTCCCATCGTTGTAAACTGTGTTGCGACATCGTCCGCTATTTTCTTGGTGATTTTTGCATTGGTTATGCGGAGATATTCAAGCTTAGCCGTGACTTTTGTATTCATATCTTCATAAGCATTCACAGCTTTTGCAGTAGCCTTCGAAACCCCTTTACCAAAGTCAATAGTCGATGGAAGAACCCTTTTCTTCAGGTTGTCATAATAGTTCATACCTGCTTCCGTAAGAAGCGTTACACCTGTAATAGCAAGACCAACTGGACCGCCTAACAAGCTCAATCCGCCACGTAAAAGGCCGACAACTCCTGCTCCTTTTTTAAGAATGTTGAAAAGGCCAAAACCGCTTTTTGCAAATTTCATAAAGCCGCCAGCGCCTTTAATTGCATTGGCCCCGACCTTTAAAATACTTCCTCCGAATTTTAAGAGTTCAGGAGCAAATGAAAGTATTAGCCCGGCAATTGAACCAACTGGCCCGCCAAACAATCCAAGGCCAACGCCGGCAACACGTGAAGCACCGCCTAGGCCTTGCATGGCTTTAGCACTTCTGCTGGATGATTGTTCAAGCCTCCCGACTCTGGTTGTTGCCAGATTGGCTGACTGATGAAAACGCCCCATTCGTGTGGATGCTGCTGCCGCTGCCGCAGATGTTGTTGTCATTCCTGCAGCCGCTTGCCTGGAAGCTGCACCCGCTGCAATAGCTTCTGTAGAATAAACGCCAAGACTGCCCGATGCTCGATTAATATTACGCGTTAAATATCCGCTTGCCGTCCGAAGCATATTCCAACCTGCTGCTATCTTTGGCAAAGAACCAAGCAACAGTAAGAACGCGCCACCTAAGAGTGAAAATACAGTGACGGCTCCTCCAGTAATTGCAATTGTGCGCGCAACGGAAGGAGGCAATGAATCAAACCAAGTAACAAATTTGGTTAGCCCGTCAGTGGTTGCACGTATGACAGGGATAAATTGATTTCCTAATGTGATAACAGCGTTATTGATCGCAGATTTCAGATACTCAATAGAGCCAGCCAGGTTGTCCATTTGCTTTTTGGCTACTCTTTCAGCTGTGCCGCCGCTTCCTTCGATTTCCTTTGTGAATTCTTGAAGCTTATCTTTCCCGGCGTGCATTAAGGTAATAAACCCGGAAAGCGCATGCTGCCCAGCCAACTGTTTTGCAATTCGAATTTTTTCAGTTTCGGTATAATCTTTTGTTTTCTCATTGATCTGGCCGATAATATCCGCAAGTGGTCGCAGTTTCCCTGTCGAATCGGTTACCTTCAAACCTAATTCATCGATCGCATTTCCAGCTTGTTTTGGTGGAGATGATAAACGGGTCAGTGTAGCTCGCAAAGCTGTTCCTGCCATATCAGCCTTGATCCCGCTATTTGCCATAATGCCTGTCGCTGCTGCTAATTCTTCCATGCTGAGTCCTGCCGTTTTTGCTGCCGGAGCCGCATATTTCATCGTTTGGCCGATCTCTTGCAGGGTGGCATTTGAGTTGGTGAAAGTATACGCCATGGCATCCGCAACACGGTTTGTGTCTTCAGCCTTGATATGAAATTCAGTCAAAATGTCAGAAACGATATCGGCCGTAACTCCAAGGTCTGTTTGACCGGCTGCAGCAGTCGCGAGAAGACCAGGCATAGCCCCAATAATTTGATTTGTTTTATATCCGGCCATCGCAAGATACTGCATACCTTCTGCAACTTGGCCATCAGTATATTGAGTTGTTGCCCCTAAATGACGAGCTGTTTTTGTAAGATCAGCCATCTGGTCGTTTGTCGCATTTGCTAAAGCACCGACACGGCTCATCGCTTTTTCAAAATCAGCAGCAGCTTTAACAGTCATTCCAATCCCAAACGATCCCGCTGCACCGAGAGCAGAAAGAGCCTTTCCAGCGGTTGAGGCTGCTTGATACACCGCGTTTAACTCTTTAGATACTTCTCCTGAATTGCGCTTAAACACAGAAAAAACACTCGCTGCTCGCCGGGTGCTGTTTGTGGTATTTTCAAATTGTTTTGTTACTCGTTGCAGTTCATTTCCAAGGCTTTGATGAACGGCAATTGCATCATTCAGCCGACGGCCTTGTATCTGTGTTTCTCGATTATCCAGCCCTTTTTCTCTGACCAGCTTATTGTATTTTGCCCGATGCTCATCAACTAAACGGCCTTGTATGCGGTATTTATTATTGAGTCCTTCTATTTGCGATTGAAGAAACTTAGACTGATTGCCCGCAGCTTTATAAACTGCACCAGATGCTTTCATTTCCGAATTCGCTAAACGCATTTGCCGCTTTAAACCTTCGATTCCACGATTAAAGCCAGTATCATCAAGGCCTACTTTAACAATCATATTTCCGATAGGTTGCGCCATATGTATCCACCCCGCTTCCCTGGCATAAACTCAACGAAAAAAGACCGGCGATAAAGCCAGTCTTAGAAAAATATTTGATCAATTGGAACAACTTTTGGTTTATTTTCATGAGCCAGGACTTCTAAGTAATGGTAAATATCCATCTCGTCAATTTCAGTCATGGTCCATCCCTGTTTTAAAAGGGTCGCATATATATCATTGAGCTGTTCTATTCCGTTTTCAACTGTAAGTCCTCCGTTTCCGCTGCTGGCAAAAAATCTTCTTCCTCATCTGGTTCTTCATAGCCCATGATTTCTCCCATAATTCGTCTTACTTCATCGGAAACTTCAAAGGACTGTAATCCTTCTTGAAAATCCTCTAAAGTAAATTGATTGTGAAATACCCGTACAATGAATTTCATACGATCCTCAAGGCTTTTGAGTACTTCTTTAAGATTTTTTGCTTTAGAAGCTGTCTCATCTAACTTTAAGGCTTCAAATAACGTCTTTGTGTTTGTACGGGGAGCAATAAACGTTTTATATTTTCCTTCTTCTTCAAACCATAATTTAATAGAAATATGTTTTTGAGCCATGTTGACTCCTCCTTTATTTTGTTAGATTTAAAAAAGAAGCATAGAGCTTCCCTTTATACTGTCTTTCCAATGTCTACGCTGGATTTATTATCAGAGCCTGAGTCCGGATTTTTATAAGCATTGCCAAACACTTTTTCATAAAACTTGTCCAAATTGAAATTCGGTGCGTCCTCATCAGCCAATACTTTATAGGCGTTGTCTTGTTCGCGCTCCATAAATTCAGCAGAAAGTTTGACCGTCTGAAAATCAGTCTTTTCTTCTTTTGTTTTCCATTCATCATCCGGAAGAGAAAAACGCCCTTTCACTAAGCCTACATGGCGATTCTTGCCGTTCGCTTTTGGCCCATAGAAAGACATCGCAACCCATGGCGCGATAACATTCTTTTTGAACATATAGATCCCGTCTGTTTCTTCTATCCCAAACAATTCCTCCAAAATTTCCATTGGCAGATCCCGCATTTCAAGCTCCAATTTTGTGGAACCAGTCGTGACAGCCATATCCACCAGTTTGTTGTCTGCATACTGCTTTTCTGTTGATGTTTCCGTATTGACCTTCGCGTTAATTGCGTAAGGGTAATCAATAATTTTTGTAGCCACATAAAAGCCATTTTCCTTTTTTAAAGGCGCAAATTTAACGCCTTCCAATCCGGTAACTGAACTGTATTCAGGCATTCTAAAACCTCCAATTATATTAAAATATTGGCCTCAAATCGGCGTCCCTTCCGAATAAGACCCTCATCTTTTAAAAAATCATTGATTAAAATTCCTGTTTGAAAATCCATTCGATTCATGACCCCTATAACGGCAGCCAAAATCTGATCGCAGGATGAATCGTTGTATACATCAATTTGATAGACAGCGCTGTCCTTGATCGGCTTTCCATCAGCCCACTTGGTAGTTCTGTAGTCCAATTCCTGTACGACGATATAAGCTGGTTTGCTTTTGATGCCAATCGGCACCGCAAGTTCAAAAATGTTTGCAGGATCAGCCAATAATAAAAGCGCCGGATCAGTTTCCAGCGCTTCAAATACTTTATTTTTTAATTGCAAAGCTCTTTCCGCTACATTCATAGCTTGTACCCTCTTTTTATAACGCTTGCCATCGCCTGAAGCATCCTCTCATTGGCACTTAGCATACTCCGCTGAATAGACGGGTTAGCCGGCTGATGAATGGTTCCGAATTCAGGCAAGTGGACACGGAACTTCGTATCTTTTGTAGGACCAACCACTGCATATATCTCACCATCGGGGTCCTTTCTCGTACGATTACCAACGATAATATCTTCATCAATGTGGGGATGGCTCCCCCCAATATTGGAACGGGGAGCATTCTTTTTAATTTCCTTCGCAAGAACAGCGCCCCCAGCTTTTACAGTAGCTTTATTTATTTTTTCATCCTTCCTTGCGAGTGAGGATAAATATGAATCTAATTCTTTAAAGCCCTGCATCTCCATTTCGATTTTCATTATTCCACCGCCTTTGCCCTAATTGTGGTGAAATTTTTCCGGGAATAGTTCGGTATGATAGATTCTATTTCATATGATTGGTTTTGAAAAAGAATCCGCATATGTTTACCAATACCTTCACGGTGTCGGATCGTAAATTTTACTGTTTCTTCCTTCTTGACGGCAGCGGCCGCATAATATTCCCGGCCTTTTAATCCTTCAGCTTTTGCCCAGCATTCAACGACCGTTTCATAGTCACCTTCCACAGGGAGACGGCCGCCTTCTTTTTTCTTTTGAAACTTGATTCGATATCGCATGTCATTCAGCATCGGCATCAGTCTCCGAAACTGTGTATTTTAATTGATTGATCAACGTTGTCAGAACTCCATCAAGGTTTGAAGTTGTGCCAGCTATTTCACGGTTTTCATACCAGTGAGTTACAAAAGCCTTTACACACAAATCTGCGCGAGCTGAATTATTAGGAAATTTCAGGCCCGTTGCGGATGTAATGTATTCTTTTGCTGAAGCGATAAACCCAAGAATTAAATCATCCTCCAGATCACCATCGACCCGGAGGAATTTTTTCGCCTCTTCAAGCTCTTTTTGTTGGGTTTCAGTCATAGGGCATCACCTATCTTTCGTTAACTAGATGCGCCGCCTTTGAGCTCATCAATTTGCTTTTGTAGACCTTCAAAAACGGCCTTTACTTCGCTGTTAAAGTGATCCAGCATGACGCTGCCGGTTCCGATGTTGTTGCTTCTAACAGACTTGTCCGCAAGCATTTCATGTAGGATACTTTTCTCTCCAATGTCAGCCGGATCGCCTTTGTCACCTTTCGGGCCTTGGGGTCCTGGCTCTCCCTGTGGACCTTGCGGGCCGGTATCTCCTTTGTCCCCTTTTGGCCCTTGAGGTCCCTGCGGCCCAGGTTCCCCCTGCATTCCCTTAATGTACAAAGGATTATCCTCGCTGTTTCCTTTCAAATAAACCGGTGTTACCGGCTTTCCTGTACCGTCGTCCTCTGCAGAAGTATAGACTCCGTTACTTTGGTTTAAAAATTGATCTGCCATATCTCATCATCCTTTTCAATTTTTTATTTTCCAACGTCAACTGATTTATCTTCTGTGTCGCCGGTACTTGGAGTTTCATTGTCGGGAACAGCGTCTTTAATAGATGCAAATTCCGCGTAAACAACAGCATCCGTGTCCCAAAGTACAACGTCCTCACGTTCAATGATTCGCATATCTGTAGAGTTACGGTAGAATGCTTTACCACCGACATTTGTCGTTAAAATGGAATATTGCTGACGATCAAAGAGTTTGACAGCTTCTTTAAGGTCTCCAATGATTAATGGATATTTTGGAGTCGTTTTTGTACCGCCGTTTGGCAAATACTTATCAGAAATGACGGATACCGGCTTACCGAACAATAATTTTTTAGTTGGATCAGTAGGGTTCGGTTGAAGCAGGTAACGGCCGAAAGCGTCTTTCAGTTTATCTAACACGTTAAATCCTGATTGGTTCGTGACAACTTTAGTCGTGGCATTAATAGCCGGATCAAGTTTGACATTGAGAATGTCTTTAATGTCGTCCTGCTTCGATACTGTGGTTTTTGCAAGTGTTCCTAATTGATTAAGAATCAACGTATTGCGGGTCACGGCCGACTTTTTGGCAAGCCAATTAGAAAGGTACTGCAAAAGCGCTTCTTGTGTATCTGCAAGCAAATCATTAGAAAGAACCAAAATCCCGGCATAGTCTTTAATGCTATACTTTATGTTTTCAAATTTAGGGTTCTCTAATTCTTCAATATCTGCTAATTCCTCAAGATTTACTAACGGGGTGATATCCGCTAGTTTTTCAAGAACCCTTGACCCTTTGTTTGTTGATACCGGAATGACATCGACGAGATTTGCCAACGTATCAAATTGACGTCGTTTTTCATTTATTTTCGTGGAGATATCCTGCGGTACAATAAGCCCGCCGTCCTCATCCACACCTTCTTTCATCGCGGCAAGAGGTTGCGGTACTTTGCCTGTTCTAAGGGCGGAAGCAAAAAGTTTAACATGATTCTTCACTTCTGTTTTAGCGATATCATCCGTTGGCTGTTGCGGGTTCTTTGCCTCTGGATCTTGCTGCGGCTCTTCCTGTGCATATGAAACCTGCATGTTTCGTAAATCCTCATATGTCTGAATTTGATCTTTAATTTGTTGAGCTTCTGCAAGTAGTTTTTTGGCTTCATCAAGTTTTCCCTCATCGGTCAATGCTTCAATTTTCGTACGCTTTTCCGCCAAAGCCTGACGTAATGCTCGTTCTTGTTTAGACATTCCGCCCCCGGCGAAAAATTGAATATCGAGTTTCAAAAGTTCTTTCTGTTTCAAATGCTTATCCTCCTTAAAAATGGCATAAAAAAGAACCCTTAAAGATTTAAGAGTTCAAGTTTCATATTGATCTTTTGTTTTAGTATTTCATTCGGGCTTGTTTCTTCAGCCGAATTTCCAGCAGCAGATTGAGCAACAATTTTGCCTGGAACATGTTTAAAATGTGCCAGCACCTGATGATCAATGCAGGCTGCTACATCCTTTGACTCTGAAACCTCATCGATCAAGCCATAATTTAAAGCTTCATCAGCAGTAAGCCAGGTTTCTTCATCCAGCAGCTGGCGTAAAGTCGCGTCATCCAGTTTGTCTCCTGCTTTCGCAAGATATGTGGAAACGATACTTTCAGTAATCTTGTCCAGATCATCGGCTGCCTTCCGGAATTCCGCTGCATTCCCGACCATCCCCATGTATGGGTTGTGAATCATCATCATGGCGTTACTTGGCATCGTGATGATGTCCCCCGCCATTGCAATGACAGAAGCAATACTTCCAGCCAGTGCATCCACATAGACATTGATTTTTGCCTTGTGACGCTGAAGCATCGAATGAATAGCCTGCCCCTCGAAAACATCCCCACCGGGCGAATTAATGTACAAATCAATAGAGCTCACGTCACCTAAACTTTTCAACTCAGCCTGAAAGGCCTTGGACGAGCTCTCGCTAAACCATCCTTCGCCAGTAATAGAACCGTAAAGCGTGATTTCAGCAGTCGAATCATTCAGAACCTTCATGTTCCAATACTTGTTTTTCTTCTTCTGTTCCGTTGCCATCACCCCCTTTCAGGCGATTTGAAGACCGTTTGACCTTGCTAAGTTGATACTCTTTCATAATTGAAAGGGGAACAAGGTTTAAGTTTCCATAATGCTCATCGCCGATCTCCCCGATACCTGTCATGTCCTCTTTTTGAAGAATAGTATTGACGCTAAAGGCGCCTACGCTTTGCATCGTTTTATAAAATTCAGCACGTGATTTACTATCCCCGCGAAGCTCTGATTCCAGGTTAAATTTAAAGTAATAGCCAGCTCCCTGCTGCTTCTCTGTCAAAACCTTATCGTTTAACTCTTGTTCAATATTTGTGACGATTGGCTGTAAAGTGGTTTTGACATAATCTAAGGATTGTTGCTCAATATTTGAAAATGTTGCCCTGTCCAGCTCACCTATTTTATGCGGAGGCACCTTATAAATCGATGCAATCTGTTGGCGATTCCATTTCATCGATTCAATAAATTGGGCATCTTTCATAGGCATGGTTACCTGTGAATAATCAAGCCCGGCGTCTAAAACTGCAATAGACTGCCCCGCATTCACCCGCTCCCAGTCTTCTCTAAGAATTTGTTTACTTTTTCGATCTAAAAGGGTCGGCGCTTTAACAACACCGAACGGTGCACCGCCATTCTTGTAAAATTTCGCGTTAAATTTTGTCGCAGCTCTATTTGACCCTATATTGTCCCGAATAACTGAAATCGGAGTTTGCCCCACAATTCCGTCAAGAGACAGGTTTTTAAAATGCAGCACCTCTTCATAAAAAAACTCACGGTATCTGCCGTCAATCGTTGTGGAGTACCAAACACGCCCGTTATCGGGATCAATATTTGTGTTGGTTGCTTCCGGATCCAATGGTCTGATACCCGTCACATTTCCGTCTTTATCAAAAAGTAAAAGGTTGTAGCTGTTTCCCCAAGTGCAAAGCCTTGTAACCAAAAGCCGCTTCCACACAAAGCTTGTCATATAGTCATTGACTTTGTTCAGAATGATATCGCTGACTTTATTTTGAACCTGTTGTATGTTTCCATTTTGATTCTGAAAAAGTTTAATCGGCAGTTTTGCAATATCATCCGCCAAAACAATCACACAGGCATATACATCCGGATGAAGAACGGCCGTTTTTGTTGATACCCTTTCACCAGATGCGCTTTCAGATCCAGCAAAAATATTTTTGAACCAATCAACCGGATGGAGAAGGGAACCGCTATCCTCTTCAGCAATTTCATTTTTTATTCCGCTCTTTAAACGGCTTAATAGCATCTATTTCCCTCCCTCATCCTTATTTTTTTGACGAACAAATCCTGCCAAGCTGGCAAGAGAAAATAAAAAAACACCGGTTGCGATTAAACCCGCGTTTACGTTTATTCGATATATGGCTATTGAAATGAATACCATGCCCGCAATAAGCAAGATATCCTCTAAAAATAGCTGTAAGGTTTTTAAAATTTTCAAGTGCTCACCCCCTACAGACTGAAAGATCCAGACTGAATATAAGCGTTTAAGTCGATCGCCGTATCAATTTGTGAAGCCCGAACATGTGCATTAATAAGCGCGGCTGCCGGGTCAATCCGTTGTGTGGACTTGGACTTATCCAGCATTATATTTTCCTGGGCATCCACTTTTGTAACGGCGTTCCCCATAGCCCAAGTCAGCAGATCGTTTTTATTATGGATGATCTTTTTCGCCTTCACTTTTTCGCGGAAGTCTTTCGTAGGCTCTGAAAGTGTGGCAACACCCTGCCGAATTTCAATCATCACATATCCGTCTGCCTCCATCTGTTGGGCAAACTGTGTAGCGTTATACGGGTCATAGGCAATTTCTTTGATCCGCCAGCCTTTCTCTTTCTCCATTTTTTTAATGTAAGCCCTGATATAGTCATAATCGACAACAGCGCCGTCGGTGACGGTTAACCAGTTCTTTTCCTTCCACAAATCATACGGCACGTTATCTGTCTTCATGCGCTCATAGAAGGTATCTTCAGGCATAAAACCGTGACTATCCACAGCAAAGCTCCCATTATCCAATGGGAAAATAAACGAGACAGCTGTCAGGTCAATTCGTTTTGACAAGTCAATCCCTACATAGCACTCACGGCCGGATAAATCAGGGAACTGATCAGATCCGCAATCCTTCCAAGCCTGCATATCCATGTATCCACCGTCGCGCATATTAACCCAAACATTCATATTCTTGGTCAGGAAATCCCTCATCTTTTCAGGAACAGCCAGAGCCATTTCAAGACGATCTCGCAAATATTTTTTCCCAACTTCATGAGAAGCTAATATCGGATTAGCCTTTATCCAATTCCTTTCATCCTTTATGTCATCGTCTTTATCTATTTCGTTCACCATGACAAAATACTGTTCATTTGTCTCTACTTTGTTTGGATCGAGAAGACGTGAAACATAATCATACTCCACACGATAGGCCGGATTGTTTAACTCGTGCCCCGCTGTCGTGATAATAACCATGATCGGCTGCGTTCTTGCGCCCATCCCCGACTCCAGGATATCGTAAATCTCTGACGTTTTATGAGCATGATATTCATCGATTATGCCGCATTGCGGGTTAAATCCGTCACCGGTCTTCCCTGCATCTTTAGATAAAGCTTTGATGGTTGAATTTGTTTTTGGGTGTTCAATGGTGCTGTATGCAATCCTGTATTTTTGCTCAGGTTTGTTTAGAAGTTCGCACCCTTCTATTTGGGCTTTTATCTCCTTCCAACATATTTGAGCCTGCTCCGTCTTTGTTGCCCCTATATAAACTTCAGACATTTTCTCATTGTTTGCCATTGCTTCATAGGATGCAACACATGCTAGACTCTGAGTCTTTGCATTTTTACGGCCAACTTGCCAATACACTTTTGTAAAACGGCGGTATCCTGTATCTTTATGAATCCAGCCATAAACATTACCGAAAATAAAGATTTGAATACGATCTGGAACTATGTTTTCACCAGCTAATGGCCCTTTTGTATGTTTGAATTGCGTCATCCAGTAAAGAAAGCGACGGGCTTTTTCATCGTCAAACACGTAAGGAAACTCTCTTGTTCCTTCTCTTTTAATATCATTTAAAAACCGCTGACAAGCCCATATATGCTTTTCGCACGCAACAATCTCGCCCGATATCACATCGCGCGAGTAATCAATCATAAACTGTTTAATTGTATTCATACATTACTAAACTCCTTTTCTGCTAAAGTCTTCTCCCGTTCTTCCTGGGTTTTCGTGATCGCGAGCTTGGCACGTGCAGACGGAGTGAGCCCAAAGTCATTTGCAGCCGATTTCATTTGATCATAGAAATTTTTCTGCCGTTTCAGCAGAGGGTGCTCTTCTCCAACCAACTTGATCGGCTCTCCGTTTTCATCTTGACCCTCTGTATGAATCATGATGCCGTCTTCTTCAATAATTTTCGAAATAGAGATGTACTGAGAATATGCATTACAGTAGGCAGCCAACATGCTGATATCCGCCTCCGTCATAATTTCCACCTCAGATAATAAAGCAGCAATCCGCTTAAATTCTTTTTTAGCCACCTTATCCAGCCAGGTAGGCGGTTTGATATTGTCAGCGCGCATTTTCATTTTTTGTTCGTATTTAGCCCGCGCGGTCAGTTCTTGCGTATTCTTTTTATTCGGATTGCCCTGTATTAATTGAAGGGCTGCGGATTTTGCAGGTCTCGGCATGTTTTCTCACCTCATTTCTTAAAAAAATTGCAATTTTATGCTTGTTTTTTTCACCAAGCATGCTATGATGAAGGTGACAACAAAACCAGTCATATCAAGCCCTCTCGGCAAATGTGCCGGGAGGGTTCTTTGCGTTTTTGGAAACTTTGAAAAGCGGTGTTTGTTTGCAGAAGATGGGGCGCCGTTCCCGCGGCGGTTGTTTCCCAAGGATTTTTATAGGGGGGTATCCCTACTTGACCGACTTGCTTCGGTCGCCGTGAACCTTGTTATGGCAGGCATTGCAGAGACTTTCGAGATTTGAAAGGTCTAAACGCTTGGACCAGTCCTGCTTTACCTCCACAATATGATGGACCATGTCGGCAGGAGTGAATCGGTGTTCTCTCAAGCATTGCTGGCAAAGACGATTGTCACGAAGCAAAACAAGTTCTCTTGTTCGTTTCCATTCAGTTGATTTATAAAAACTTGTTATTGTTTTGTTTCTTGAATGTTTGTTGTAATGTTTCGTTTCCTCCTGCTGGACGTGCTTATGGTCAGGGCAGTAGCCCTCTCGGGTAAGGGCCTTACACCCATAGGCCTTACACTCCCTTAACGGCTTAGGTGGCATTGTAATCCTCCTTTAGTGTCAAACACTTATTGGTCCAGCTCTTCATTTGCTTGATCGATTAACGGCTGCATAAGTAGGCCAATACGCTCCTTTAAATTGAAATACTCTGCAAGAAGACGCTCGGCTTTCTTTAGCCTCTTGGCTTTGTCGTACTGACTCTTCACACTTCTGATACGTTTTTGCAGCTCTCTAATTTGTGGAGTGATCACAGAGAACACAGCCCTATGCTGGCAGGCGGGGCATTGAATATACCCAATTTCAACACCATTCTCCCTTTTCTCCTCCCGCAATAAAACCCCATGAACCTCGCCGCAATGCTCGCACTTTGACTCCATTTGGATCATCTCCCTCAAATAAAAAACGCCCTCCCTTGTGGGAAAGCGCCTGGATATATTCTTTCTAAACCAGGCCCACACTCAGAGGCTCTCATTGGCCGCCAATCGTTTATTCTGAGATTTACTGGACCCGGTTTACAGAGAACATAAAAAAGCACCCTTCATTTGGGTGCTATATATGATGATGCACTGTAAACCATACAGATATTGTTTAATCCCACTAGTTACAACATGGTTTACCACAATGAGTATGAGAGTGTGTAACAGGATCGTAACTAGAATAAGTGTGTGGATATTGATGCACATGCTGGAAATGCTTATGATGCACATTTGTTATATGCTGCGGATGAATATGCGGCACAATTGTTTTAGAAAAAGTATGAGTTTGACAACAATTAGTCGGGTGTACAATTGGCGGCATCACATTTGGTTTGCAATGAAACATGACTAAGCTCTCCTTTCATTCATTGATCATATTCATTATTAAACTATGATAAACAGTGTATACATGTACCATTACAATCACCCATATTTGTCCGATCGAGTACTATCCACAGCCTAAATCAAAAAAAGTATCCTCAAAAATTTTTTAAGGATACTTAAACTGAAAGGTGAGAAGTAAATATATTTATTATTGATTTCGATCCATATTTGCAGCTTGTCTATTCGAATTCATTCAAAAAAAACAAGAAGCATCCTTCAGGATACCTCTTGAAAAAAGGGGTAATTCTCGATGTATTTTATTTTATGCAATAAATTTTAAAAAATAAACTTGTCTACTCGCTTAATACCATAATACTCGATAGTCCAGTCTTGGACTGTCCTCTTATCTTAGTTGTACAATTCCTCCTTACGCTAAACGCTTATTCAAATTTGCGCCTTACACATACTCCGGGAGGAAGCCAAGCATTGTAAGGCAGCATGTCCAAAAAACATACTTCATATAATCTCCCGATACCAAAGCCGCAAGACTAGCGCGATCCGGCTCAGAATGCTCCTCCCGTTTGGCTTCATTCTTCATCGCCTTAATTTGAGTATCCGAATTCACCTTGATAAGGGAATGGTGCGTATCCCGTTATTTCTTGATAAGTAAATCTTATCGACAAATTACGCATAAAAATTCCCCCTCTTTATCCCCCCGATTATCGGAAAAATGTCGGGATTTTGTCGGGTTTTTCTCGATGAAAAAAGCACTCAGATAATTCCGAGTGCTGTTGCAATACGGCAGATTGCCCGCTGCTTTATTTCATAATAGGTATCCTTTTTCATGCCGAGTTCCATATAAATATTGATGTCTTTCACCCTGGCAGCCGTCAGGTATTTCTTTTCGATAATTAAACGTTCCTCATCGTCCAAGCTGTTTTGTAAAGCCCGTTCCATCTGTTTGACTTTGAGTTCATTAACGGTAAATGAATCCCGGAGGGAAGGGAAAATGTTTATGCCGGCAGACGAACATTCTTTTTTATTCTCTAATTGGACTTTAAGAGCGCGGTAATTTTTCAGTTCTTTGATGACTATTTTTCGAACGGCTTTTTCATCCACATCATCGAGAAAAGATAGCTGTTCTTTTGACATCCTTTCCCTCCATTCGTTCATTTTTCTTTTTCCCATTCCTGAATCCGTCTTTCCATAATCTCTATCCAGATTAATGGAGCGGCAAGAATGACGATTCCTATAATTAGATAAATCATAACTCCTCCTTATCGGCGCTCGCCGCCTCCAATAGATCAGGATTTTCAAAGACTGTTCCAAGATATTCCGAATCTGGCCCGCAATCGGCAAGAGACTCAGAAGGCCCGTTAATATATTCACCGTAAAATGCAGCTAAATCGTTGTCGTAAACAACCTTAAATTTTCTCCCCCAACCGTCTTTTCGGATGTCTCCCTCCCAAATCTCCCGGCCAGTTTCGTCCTTCAATCCGGTGTATTCACATCGACCAACCAATTCACAGTCTATAAATCTTGGTGAATCAAAGTCATAAGCAACCTCTAAACCTGTTTCTAAGTCATTTAAACTGAGAAATCTATCGAAAATCTTCTCGGTCGCCCGATCTCTTAACACATATCGAAACTTAATCTCTCTCATCCGTTCTACCTCCCATCATTTCACCCTTTGAAGTCTTTTCACATCATCAATATTCATTTGATAGTCAGCCTCTCGGACGGCAGCAGCAAATGATTCAATCCCTTTTTCCCAAAGGCCATGACGCTCAATGATTTCTGAAAACTCTTCAACATCATGCTCGCGGATCCCCCAACTGTCAGGATCTTCTGTGGGCCCGTACATAGTAACCCATTTGCTTGAATCATTCGGATCCGGTTCCTCCCATTCCGCGCGGGTAAAATGACAAAGCTCATGATCGACCAGGGCGGCGCGCTGCTCTTGGTTCATCGTCTTCCAGGCTTCTTTATTGATGAATACAAAAAGCATGTAATCAGTCATATGGCGCTCAAAGGCCGTGCATTTTTTCGCCTTCCCAGCCCATTTACTGTTACCTTCCCGAATGTAAAAACCGATGTGTTCCTTTGCATCTTTTAAATGTGGGTGATGCTTATCGATTAAACTTTCGGCAAGCTGCCGCACCTCTTGTGATTCTTCAAAACCCACAAATGCCATGGGTCATTTTCCCCTCTCAATTAATTTCTTTTTGAATATTTCGTCTAATTCAGTTAATGAAAGCTCATACAGCTGCCGACCGTCAGGTGTTTTAAAATACCCCATTTTAAGCAGCCGCGCTTTAAGCTCGTCCTTTTTCCTTTCACAATAAAGGGCCTTCATTAATTCATTCACACAAGGCCCCCCTTTAACAGCTCCCGGGCCATATAATGAAAATGGTGATAGATATAGTTTCCGGTCGCGCTCGGATTAATAAAAACGGTTGAGAAATTGTAACGGACTTCAAACGTTTTTAAGCTGCCAAGCAAAGATTGCGGCTTATATTGTGAGCGATATTTTCCGTTCAATATTTTTTGGTAGCCTTCCAGATCCTCCACAAGAAGAGTGAAGGGGTGTTTGGCTGCACGGATCAATTCATTTTCAAACCGAGAACGGTCCTTAATGGATTGAACCAGCTCATCAACTCCATTTTTCCGTTCGATAGCAGCGTTCAAATACATGTCCCGGCTGATCCCGTATTCCTCGTTTTTCGGGATCATGGCGGAATAATCGCCCGTCTTCATCCCTTTGAACTTGATGGATACGTTCTTTTTGCGGAGATAGTCAAGAACATGCTGGTTCTTCTGCTCCCTCGTATCCACAATAATGATCATGCTGTCGAGAATATTTTTTAATTCTGTATCCGAATAGTTATAGTGAATAATCGTCATGCTTTCTTCCCCTTAAAGTACGACATGGCACTTTCATAGATTTCTAAAGAGAGTTTGTCCGTTTCTTCATCCTCAAAATTCGAAACGGAGCTGTTCAGATCTCTCCAGCCGTTCTCCCAAAATAGAACAAGCAATCTCGCGGCTTTAGTTGCCGCATCCCACTCATGATTGAACCAGTCGTCTATTTTTGGATTCATTTCTTGATCTATGCCCATAAAATAATTGATGATTTTATCAATGGTCTGTTTGACTTTATGATCCTGCATTGAGTATTCACCTTTTAAATACTGGATGAGCCGTTTTTTATGTGACTGGACAAATTCCTCGAGCTCCGGATATACGTTCTCCGGATGCTCAATATAAAGGTCATCCCCATCCAGAACTAAAGGTGAACCCAAAAAGGCAAGGTCATCACAAATTTGTTTTGGGTGCATTGGAATCACCACTTTTTAATGCTATACCGAAAACAAAGAGCTTATTTCCAGTTGATTTTCTAAGATCATATTTTAATTGTCTTAATATTTCATAAAACGTCCGAGTACCGATAAATGAGTTTTCACGTAAACCAAAATATTCTCTACATGCAACATACAGCAATTTGGCTTCAACCTTCCCACCACAAGAACGAATACATTGGTTTTTAATGAAATCCTCAATAGTATCTGCGCAATTCATTTTTTCACCTCTTTTAAAAAGGGGTTACTAAAAGGGTTATCAAATTAAAATTTCAGTAACCCACTCGAAATCCAGTCATATCAATGGATTGAGACATTTTTTTGATTAAAGGGTTACTGAATTTTTCTATTTCACTATTAAGCTTTATAAATAATAATTAATATATATATTTATTTTTTTATTTATTTTTTTCAGTAGATGGAACATAGAAAATTCAGTAACCTCAGTAACCCCTAAATAATGTAAATCTCTGATAAACCCTTATATATCAACGTTTAAAGCTTCTTTCTATTGATTGAAGTAATCTTATCTGGGTTGCTTTTTGTAGTGATTTCAGTAACCCTTTCAGTAACCCGCCCATCATTATTCTTTAAAAATCTTCCTTCAGCATACTGATTTAATGTTATTCCATGAATAAATGTCTTGTTTTTTGCTCCTTTTGCTTTTTTAAAACCTCGAATTTCTAATTGACGATAAAAGGCACGGTTTTTTAACTCAACATCATCATTTTCATAACACCAATCTTTGTATTCCTTATAGAGTTCCTTTGCTTCGATTTTTGCAGCCGGATGAGTGACACACTTTTCAGCAAGAAAAGGGGCGAGAATGTCCATATCCTCCCGATAGCCATCTGTTGCCTTCTTGATCGCTTCCGGCTCTCCAAGGCCTTCCTTCTGCCACTTCAAACAGCCTTCAACGGCCCAGCGGAGGATCCCAGGCATTTCCGCGGCCAGTTTCTGCGGCAGCTTCTTGTCTACTTTTTCTTTTGGGATCGTGACAGTGAACGGGATTAGCCGGATCCGGCGCCAAATACCTTCATCGCTGCCTTTCACGATCGGTTTATGGTTTGTGGTAAAGAAGACTTTAAATTCCGGCGTAAACTCAAAATATTCCTGGCGCAGGAAACGCGCCGACATCTTTTCGCCGCCGGTGATCTGCTTCACCAACGATTCAGACAGCTGCTGCCCTTCTTCACTCTCAACGGCCGACACAAACCGGGCGCCGTCCAGCCGGGCAATATCATTGTTTATGGCACTATCATTTTTCTTCTTAATGAAGGTGTCACTGTTTGTCTGACGGCCATAGTCCCCGAACAAGTGCTGAACCGTATTGATAAAAGTTGATTTACCATTCCGGCCGTTCCCGAATAGAAAGAACATGACTTGTTCCGTGGTATCCCCGGTCAGTGAATAGCCAATTGCCTTTTGCATGAAATCAATAATTTCATAGTTTGGCGTGCCCTGGTCATCTATAAAAATACTTTCCAAAAAAGTTTTCCAGTTCGGGCAGTCGGCATCAGTTTGATAAGAGATAGGAGATATTTTCGTGAAAAGCAGATCCCGATCATGCGGCAGAAGTTCGCCTGTTTTTAGATCGATCACACCGTTATCGCAATTAAAAAGATATTTGTGGGAATCCAGTTCCTGCTTCCTCACTGAAACCATTGGCCGAACATCTAAAATTGTGTTCATCCGTATGTTGCGGCGCTCGCATTTCTTCGCCCAATCGTTCAGCTGCTTTTTTCGGAATTTGTCTTCTGTGGCCTTAGCCTCGCCGTACAACGCCCGTAATGTCTTAGCGGTAATGGCTTCAATTTTTCGTTTGCTGTCTTCTTCCCATCGCTTGCCGTTCCAGATCAGCCAGTCAAGCTCGTTACAATATCGAATATTCTTTCCGTGGTAGTAGACAACTCGTTCCGCGTTGCCGAGCTCCGTCAAATGAAACGCCGGCGGAGTGTCAATGATCTCTTCGGTATCCTCAACTTGAGAATTTTCGGGATGGGAAATATATACTTCATACGGCTGTTCCTGCTGCTCTTCCAGCAAATCAGAAATTGTCGTATGAGTAGAATAAACGGCCGCGGCAATGGTCATTTCTCCATATGTAGCGCCATCGGATGAATGCTGTCGATCCCATTTCTCCCGGAACAAACCTGATTCGCGAAACATTGAATCCATTTTTGCGGGATCCTTATCCGTCCAGAATGCCAAATGATTACACAAAGCCATATCTGTGGCCGAGTGATCATCATTTATCAGATGACCGTTAAACAGATCCTGAATGCTCTTCCCGTTCTTGCTGTTGAACATCCTTTCCCATATCTCCTTATTAGAGAGGTTGCTCATATCACGGGATGAAGCAGCAGGGAGTTTGGAAGGTTTCGATTCTTCTTTTTTGTCCTTCAAATATTTCTCGAAAAGCTCTTTGAGCTCGTCCGTTCGTTCTTCAACGGCCCCGATCCCGAGACTATTGCCGGTAAAGGTGAAATAACGGCCGTGGCGGTATACTTCCAGCCCAAGTTCAGGATTTTTCCTACCTGTGCCCGGCCCCCGCAATGGGATCTTACCTTTTGTGATAATGTGGACGCCCTTGCCGCTGGGTGAATATTCGGTGTAGCTGCCAATCGCCTGAACAATTTTCTCAGCGAACGGGGACAAGACACCATCCTCCACACAATGATCTATGTCTATGCCGATGAACGGATCATCTTTTGAAAACATGAAGCCGATCCCGTCATAATCTCGATCGTTATAAAATTTCAAAACGGTCGGGAACGTCGACCAGGTTCTTTTATTACTGGATTGAGCCATGCTGCCATCAATCTGGTAGGGCACTTTTGTTTTATTACCGTCACGTTCTTCGGAACGCCATAAAATCCACTGAGGGGCGTTTTTTAACTCTTGCGGTATATTCTTAAATTCGTACATGTGATAACTCCCCTTTAAAAACGAGGGAGCTATACACTCCCTCAAATGTGTTTTTTATGATCAAAACGGTACATCATCGTCACTGATATTAATTGGTTCGGTTTCCGGTGCTGGCGCTTCTGACGGCTTAAACGCTTTTACTTCCGGATATTTCTTGCCGTTATGCTCTCTTTCCCCGACAAGCAGGCGAACCGGTTTATTCAGAAACGCCTTGGCCCATTCGATATGATCCTTAAATTGCATTCCGTTTGGAAAACCCGCGGCCTTTGATGCTTGGTGAAATCTCCACATTGCATTTTCCGTAACGGTGAAATTGTCGTATAGAATTTTCTGGCCCTGGCATGGCTGCTCAACGTCAGAACGAATTTCATAATCTACGACAAGGCGCTCATTTCCGGATGCAGCCGTTTTGGCTTCAAAGTTGATAACTGTCGCTTCGTATTCTCCTGGTTTAATCGGTTCAAAAGCTTCACCTTTGCTGTGGTCTACTGTAAACATTATTTTTCCTCCTTAGTCTTTAAAGCTTGTAATCTATCAAGTGCGGCAGATGCCAACTTAATAGTCCATTGATCAAGTTTTTTATTTGCTTTGATCTGAAATTCTTCAATCATCTGGGCGGCTGTTTCGTTGCCGGCGACGATTGTTTTAATTTCATCAATCAATCGAATCCGTTCGGCTTCTTCCTCTGCTTTCACGTCAATACCGAGCTCAAGCCATTGGTAAAGCTTGCGGCCGACTTCTGGATTGAGTTTAAAAGAAGAGCCTTCAAACATGCGGGTATTATCTTTGGAAGTTTCCGCCAAATGATCAATACCAATATTGAAATTGAGCATGAATTCATACTCCATTTCGTCTTTTTGCACAGGCTTGGTCCCGACCTTACGCGGCGCCATTTTCCCCTCACTGTTCGGCTCAACAACGTACTCAGTTTTGGTCCGAAGCGTCGCCAGAATGTGGACGTCATTTTGCGTTAACGTTTTTATTAATTTCGTAGTTTCGGGCGCAAGTTTACCCCAGTTTTGAAATGAGTTACCTTGCATTTCCCCATGTTTTTCAACAATGCCGCCTTCCCCCGCCCAATTGTGGGAAAGCGAGTCAATTATGACAACTTCTGCACCGGCTTCCTTAATTGCTTCAAGAGCCATTTGATACCGTTCTGTGGTATAAGGCGGTGTAAAATCGATGTGCTTGAAGCTGCCAATCCGTACATCATCAAATTGCAAGTTTGCATACAGTTTGGCGCGACGGTGCTCAGTATCCACAACACCAATCTTTGACCAGACTTCCTTATCACTTGCATCCGGGTATGCTTCCCGCATCATTCCGTAAGCGACAAGCAGGGCGCCGGCAGTCTTTCCGGATCCACTCGGCCCGATAAAGCCGACAATTGCCTTTTCTTTTTCACGCTGTGCGTTTGTGACTTGAAACATCTATTACACCTCCACTTTGAAGCTTGTGGAGGCAGGTTCTATTTCTACGCCCGGAACAACTTGTCCATTTTCATCAACGACAACCTTTTTGCCGTCCACCTCTTTAATGGACAGAGATTTTTTAAGGTCGCCCCATTTGACATCTTCTTTGATAAATTCAGTGAGACCGGCCTCTTTCACATGCTTGAGAAGCTGATCCTTATCGGTTGGCTTAGGCTGCTCTTTAATTGTGCGGCTTTTTGACTTACCGTAAGGTGTGGAAAGTGTTTTTGCTTTCGGATCCTGCTCGAGCTGCTTTGAGTGATAAACGCTGACCAGTTTTTCAAAGAACGCCAGATTGTCCGCGACAGGTTTTAGCTCCTGAGTTTCCCATTCATCGATACGCTGCCTTTCCGTTGCCGCCAGAGCCTTGATTTCTTTTTCCTGTGTCTTTAAAGCAGCTATTTTCCGAAACGCCCAATTTAGACTATTCATGTCCGTAATCTCAAACTGTGGACGTTCCTCCTGCGGCGCTTCATTTTTATTTGAAATTTCACTTAATTCAAATGCCTGTAATGGATTCATGTATATACCTCCTGTATTGATTTTGTATTAAACACCATTTAAAATGATGTTGTGAGTTTTGTTTTTAGTCGCCTCTGCCAAGGCGGCTTTTTTATTCATAAGCTGACGGATAAAATGCAGTCATTTGAATTTTCCTGTTAATTTCAGTCTCGTACCAAAAGCTATTATCATAGGAAGGCTGATTAATCTCTGTGTTCAAATTTTCAGCGGCATCTTTCACGTTTTGAAGAGCTGCCTTTTCATTTTTACAGTGATAGACAATGTCAATCCTCCCACCATTTCTCAATGCATATTCGACAAGGTGCAATACTGAGTCAATCTGTTTTTGATCCATTTTCATCCTCCTTTTCTACCTCGTCTTTCAAATATTCCAAAGGATATCCGTAACGGTTGATCTCCGTGACCATTGGATGTTCAATATTCATTGAAACGATCTCCTTACAGTTGAAACGTTTAATCCCCTGTTCGCAAATTTGGACGCGATTTCGTGAAGCCGAACAACCTGTTCCGGGTGCTCCATCCGTTTAAGATCCTTGCAATTTAAAATGATTGTTGCCGCAATTTCTACACATCCTTCAAAATCATGTTCCTCGATCGCGGCAGGCAATTCCGCAATAAGATCTCGCGTTGAAATGAACAGCCTTTCCGCCTTTTCGCGGTCAGTTTTTAGAAATCGGTTTAGGTTCATACCCGTACCACCTTTCTTTTTTTGGTATAATGTTCCTACCATCTAAGATAGGAGTGTATTTATTTGGAGATCTCAACAATTCTGTCAATAATTGCAGTAGTCATTTCTTTATTTACATTGGCTGTTCACTTACTAAAATACTTCTCTACTTTTCCGAAACTAGAAATAAATGTGTTAGATGCTTTTTTATTCAAAGTCATCAAAGGTAACGATCGCTACGGGAAACCTTACAGATTAATACTTGAGCTCAGTCTCGTGAATAAAAGCGAACAACCTATATCCATTTACGAATACCAATTTACCTCTTCAAAATTTGAGGACCCTGTCTTTTACAAGGGACATCATAGACCTGGAGAAGAATATATTATTTCTCAAATTGGTGATGAAGAAGCATCAATTGAAATAGCCGAGTTTAAAAATTTAAAACCACCTGTAAATTTGAGCCCTTACTCTTCAGAATATGGACTAATAATATTTTTGACGATTCCTTACTTGAGTAATACAACGAACGAAATTGATGGAGAATTAACAATTAAAACATCAAGAAAAGACTATACAATTCCTGTAAAAGCAAGAAGAAGCGATTTTATAAAAGCGACAGAATTAATGCAGTAAGAGACAGAATGACACAAATACTACTGACTATAATTCCAATTAAATGAAATCTTCTGCTATCCATATGATCACCCCGAACCTTTTCAACCTCTGTTGCCGCAGGGGTTGATTTATTTTGTTTTTCCATTTTCCTACCTCCTTTTGATTTTTAGATATGCTTCTTCACAAATGCTTGATAAATCTTCATAAAACGTTCCGCCTCGCTTAAAGCAAGCCATTCTTTTGTTTTGATCTTCATTTTCTCACCTCCCTTCAATGGGTCATAACATCTATAGCAATGTCGTTTTTATCAGCGAATTCTTCAAACAGACCTTTTTGTCCTGAGGCTCTTCCTAAATCACTAACTGTCGATACTAAGGTAACCATGAATAAAGTGATATCCGGATTCTGATAATCCCAAAGGAAATCGAATACCTCTTCTTCCGTTCCTATGCAATTGTCTATTCCTTTTTCTTTGACAGCATGCATGGTACTGAAATAGTCTTTCATTCCAAACTTTTCACCATCATACTGCTTACGGATGGGGAACATCTGCATCAATTCTCCGGGTGTAAGCTTTCCTATTACGGTTTGAATGAACTCAATTAAACGCAGCTTTACTTCTAGGAAACGGCGTGATCTAGCCTTCTCCAGGTTGATCATCTTGATTCCAGCAAACGCGATTTTCTTGAAATCGTCTGTATCAATTTGATTAGTTCTTTGTATTTTTCTCGCACTCTCAATTACCGCTTTTTGAAACATCCTGTGGTAGATTGAGTAGTGGTCTGGCTTTCGAGTACCCTCGATCACTTTGAGTTGTGTTTTCATGAAAATCCTCCTCATTTGCTTAGTCCGCAGGGGCATCTTCCTCTTTTACTAGGAATGCTAGTCATCTTCCCCTACAATCACAATGTGATCTAATGCGAAGCGGAGACAGGAATCAATTAATTTATGTAACTTGATACCTGTTTCTGCACTTAAATCTTTTAACTGTTGATGTGTATCTGTACTAATCACCACAACTTTTTGCGCTTTTTCGGGCTGTTCACGTTTTAGTTCTAGTGTGCATGTCATGATAAACCCTCCTCATTTTTTAGGTCTGCATGATATTTAATTGCCATTGGTATTTTGATGTGATGGTCAGTGTATGTCGTTTCATTCCCTTGAGCTGTTGCTTTTTTTGAGTAACAGCTATCCACACTTCTTCAATCTTGAAATAGATCATTCAGAGTGCAGCCAAACAATTTGGTAAGCGCCTTTGCTTCTCTTAAAGTAAATTCCTTTTTCCCACGTTCCTTTTCATGGTAGGTCTGTGGATGAATACCGATTTTTCGAGCGACATCTTTTTGATACAATCCACGTTCTCGACGAGCAACGTAGAGTTTATGTATCATGACGCCTCACCCACACCGTACTTAATGGCCATTTCCTTCACGATCGCTAGATAAATTTCAGTCAAGCGAGCATCATCGCCAATAACGTCCATTTTGTTTACCTTGTCTATTTTTGACTTAGGCACACCGTTTAAGGCCATTTCGGATTTCTTATTCGTAAGCCTAATGGATAAACGACACCTCGCTCTATCTTCCAACAATTGATAACTTTCTTTCCTAACATCTGCATAGGCTTGGAAACCGCCTTTTGATAGCGCAATAGCATTGATGATCTTGTTCACTTTCTTTTTCCATTCAGTAGGATTAAGCGAAAGAACTTCTTTAATGTTGTCTTGCTTCTTTTCAACAGCATCAAGGCGTTTGTCTTGTTCCTGCTGCTTTAGTTGTGTACGGGCTACTGAATCAAAAATTTGCTTGAACATTTGTAGTTCAGGGCTTAACTGGGATGTATCAATTTGAGTTTGCTTGACGTTGTAATACTCATCCACAAGCATTTCATAAGCGTCCCAGGCTTGATCGGTATTTAGTGACTTCGCATGAAGCCATGCACCTTTTTCCGTCCAAAGGTAGAGCGTTTGGGCGTTTTTTGAACCATCCTCAATTTGCGTATGGTTGATAAAATCCCGTTTTTCCTTCCCTTGCAAAGAGTAAAAATGTTTCCCTTCTTTAAAGCGATTTATGTTACGTTTAAAATTCTCGGAGATCCGACGGTTATTCGTCCCATAGCTTTCTGCCAACTGGGCTGTTGTTAAAACACGTTGGTTATTCTTTTCAATAATTGATAGATTCATGGTTTCTCTCCTTTTTTTCGCATTTCATGCGACATACTGATTAAAAAAAATAACTGTTGCTTCCTTACTCGTTAAACCTAGAACAGTACATATTAGATTTGCTTCTTTAATTGAGAAAGTTTCTCCGTTACTATTGAGTTTTCTATAGAATGTACTTCTATCTACGCCAATTTTTTTTGCAAGCTCGCCGATAGTCATTCCATTTTCGACAATCTTCCCTCTTAACTTATTTACATTGACCACGCTATCACCCCCTTTTCTATTTTCGCATATCGTGCGATTTCGATTTTCATTATAGGCTCTTATTTTCTTAAAGTCAACACTAATTTCGCAAATATCAATAAATAAACGATAAAAAAATTATCTTTTGTTGCATATATGCGAAATAAGTGTTATTCTAACATTGGGAGGTGAAGAGAATGACAGTAGGAGAAAGAATAAGAAGTAGAAGAAAACAACTAAATATGTCAGTTGACCAGCTTGCCCAAAAACTGAAAAAAAACAGGGCAACGGTTTACAGGTATGAAAGTAATGAAATTGACAACATGCCCTTGACAGTACTAGAACCCTTAGCAAAGGCATTGAATGTTACTCCTGCATACCTAATGGGATGGGAAAGCACAGAACCTGTTCAGCTATCAACCAAATACCCATACTACCCGATAGGCATATCCGCCGGCCTTCCTTTATGCATAGACAGCATAGATGAGAACAATGTGGAGTACATCTTAATACCGGACAACCTTATGGGCAAATGGGCAGGTAGGAAAGACATCTTTATGATGCGGATTAATGGCGATAGCATGAATAGGATTATGCCCCACGACTCACTGATTGCAGTAAGGCCTGTACCATTATCCAATCTACGCGATGGAGATATAGTGGTTTACAGTGACGGCGGGGATTATGCTGTCAAGAGATTTTACCGCAGGGAAGATAAAGTTATATTTAGGCCTGATTCTTCCGATTTAAGTTTTACGGATTACGTAACATCTGCTGATAACATCGATTTAAGAATTCACGGAAAAGTAGTTCTATATATCGCAGAATTAGATTAAGTTGTTAGCGCTAAAAATTTAATCACAGGCGGGACGATCACCCGCCTTTTTTTAAAGGAGTGAATTTAGTATGCCTGTCTATAAAGACAAGGAAAGGGGAACATATTATTTTATCATATCCTATACAAACAGAAATGGAGAATACAAACAGATAAAAAGAAGAGGATTTAAATCAAGCGGAGAAGCGAAGAGGGCTGAAGCAGAAACCCTTTTACGACTAGAAACTGACGACGGAGAAAATGAAGATAATCCAACTTTTGAATTTGTCGCAAAAGAATACTTGAAATGGTACAAAAAAAGAAGAAAGGCATCATCATATTTAAAAACAAGTAGCATTATAAATACTCACTTGATACCAAGGTTCGGGAGCAAGAAAATTAACAACATTCGTTCAAGGGACATAATGCGTTTTCAGAATGATTTGCTTGATAGATATGCCGTTGCGCACGTCAAAAAGATACATCAAGTTTTATCGGCTGTATTTAACTTTGCGATTAAACAAGAGTACACAAAAGATAATCCAGCACGTTTAGCAGGAAATGTGGATATAGAAGAAGATAAACACATCAATTATTGGACGTTAGACGAGTTTAAAGCGTTTATTCAACACGTAGATGATCAGTTATATTATGCACTTTTTATGACACTCTATTATAGCGGTATGCGAAAGGGAGAGTTATTAGCTCTCACATGGGGAGATATTGATTTTGACAGTAACACTATAAATATCGATAAGACCGTTTATAACCGAATAGTGACTAAACCAAAAACAACATCGTCTATACGAAAAATCATGATGCCTAAACACGTAATGAGGTTATTAGCTCAATTAAAAGCAAAAACCAAGACAAAAATGACATATGTAGTATTTGGGGAATTTCATGACCACATTTCAACTACAACACTAGATAGAAAATACGCTGAATACGTTAAGGCGGCAAAGGTTAAAAAAATTCGTCTACATGATTTCCGCCATTCACATGCTAGCTATTTAATTAACAGGAACACAATCCCATCTGTCGTGGCAAAAAGGCTCGGTCACAAGGATGTGGGCACAACACTCAACATATACAGCCATTTATATCCGAGCACAGAAAAAGAAGCCGTCCTCAAAATGGAAGACGACTTCAAGACTGCTGAAATTATTCACCTTAAAGAAGCTTGATACTCTAGCGCGTAAAAATTCTTACCACAATTCTTACCACGGTTTCATAAACCCTATCAAATCAACCTTAAAACTCAAAAGATGGAGACGGTGGGAGTCGAACCCACGTCCAGAAACGTCGATTGCTTCAGCGTCTACGAGCGTAGCCCTGCATATTTAGTTTCGCTCATCTTCGTGCCTGCGGGCAGGCCCTCGGAAAGCTAGTCTGATAAGTCTCTTCCTGCGCTCTCAGACGGGAGCGCAAGCGTAGCCTACTTCGTTATGGGCTCTTAACCGGCACATAGGCGATGCGGGCAAGAGCTCGCTGCGCTAATTAGGCAGCTAGTGCTAAGTTCTGGTTAGATTTGCCAGTTATATTTAGGTGCGTTTTTACGAGATCGCCTCTCGGCTCGCAACTCAAGCTCGATCCGTCCCTGTCGAATCCGTAACGTCCCCTTGGATGAAAAGGAAGTCGGATAACTGGCTGCATCACTATTATAACAAGATCACGCGTCAATTCCAAATGGTAATGTCTGTGATCACGTTCATATAGGATAACATGGGTTCCGGCTTTAGATCAAGCCTTTTTGCCTGTCGCGGAATGCTCTTTCGATTTCGCGTTTGGCGTCTTTGCGCTTTAAGTCCTCGCGTTTGTCGAATTTCTTCTTCCCTTTTCCGAGTCCGAGCAGCACTTTCGCAAAACCGTTCTTCAAATAAATCTTGAGCGGTACGAGCGAGTATCCCTGCTCTTTCGTCAAACCGATCAATTTGTTGATCTGCTTGCGGTGCATCAAAAGCTTTCTCGTCCGCAACGGATCATGGTTGTAGCGGTTCCCCTGCTCATACGGGCTGATGTGCATATTGTGAAGAAACACTTCCCCGCGCTCAATTTTAGCGAACGCGTCCTTTAAATTCACCCGTCCGGCGCGAATGGACTTGATTTCCGTACCTTGAAGCACGATGCCTGTTTCGTATGTTTCTTCTATAAAATAATCATGATTTGCTTTTTTATTTTGGGAAACAACCTTCCCTTCTCCCTTTGGCATACGGCAACCTCCTCCCGCCTTCAATCTCACATTCAAAAGGGCGGCGAATACGTATTATTCTATCAAATGAACGTTCGCCTTACAATTTCGCCGCCCTTTTTTTGACGTGTGCCGTCTATTTTTTCTTTTTCTTTCGTTTTTGTTTCGGCGCGTTTTGAAAACCGCGTTTTTTCTTTACTTTTTTCTTTTTCGGCTTGGTGAACCATTCCCCTTTGTCAGCCGATGGAGCATCCTTTTTAGGACCCTTTTTCTGTTTTTGCTCCGGTTTCTGCCGGCGGCGGGAGCCTTTCATGCCGACGATTTCAAAATCGATGTTCCGCTCGTCTTTATTGACGTCAACGACGCGGACCGTAATCTCATCGCCGATCCGGTAGACGTTGCCCGTACGCTCGCCGATCATGGCATAGTGCTGTTCATCATAACGGTAAAAATCGTCCGTCATAAAGCTGACGTGGACAAGCCCTTCGATCGTGTTCGGCAGCTCGACAAACATGCCGAAGTTCGTAACGGAACTGATCACACCGTCAAATTCTTCACCGATCTTATCCAGCATAAATTCGGTTTTTTTCAGATCATCCGTTTCCCGCTCGGCATCTACGGCATTGCGTTCCATATTTGACGTATGCTCGGCGATCTCAGGCAGTTTTTCGGCCCATTTCTCCCTTGTCGCTTCGTCTGTCTTGCCCTGAATCAAATACGTCCTGATCAGCCTGTGGACGATCAAGTCAGGGTAGCGGCGAATCGGTGACGTGAAATGGGTGTAGAATTCAGTCGACAAGCCGAAGTGTCCGAGGCTTTGCGGATCGTATTTCGCCTGCTTCATCGATCTGAGCATAACCGTTGAAATTACGGCTTCTTCAGGACGATCCCTGACTTCTTCAAGCACGCTTTGCAGCGCTTTCGGATGGATGCTTCCGGCCGTCCCTTTGACGACATAGCCGAATGTCGTAACGAACTCAAGAAATCTCTGGAGCTTTTCTTGATCCGGATCTTCGTGAATCCGGTAAATAAACGGAACATTCATCCAATGAAAGTGCTCTGCGACCGTTTCATTGGCGACAAGCATAAATTCTTCGATCAGCTTTTCTGCTGTCGACCGTTCTCTCAAGACGACGTCCTTCGCTTTTCCTTCTTCGTCGACGAGTACCTTCGCTTCCTTAAAGTCAAAGTCGACGGCACCGCGTTCCATCCGCTTGCCGCGCAGAATCGCAGCCAAGTCTTCCATGTCTTTGAACATCGGGACAAGCGCCTCATATTTCTGCTTCAGCTCTTCATCGTCATCGACTAAAATCTTGTTCACGTCAGAATAAGTCATCCGCTCGGTCGTTTTAATGACACTTTGAAAAATTTCGTGTTCGACGACTTGCCCTTGAGGATTAATGAGCATTTCGCACGACAAAGTCAGCCGGTCAACCTTCGGATTTAAAGAGCAGATTCCATTCGACAGCCTGTGCGGGATCATCGGAATCACCCGGTCGACAAGATAGACGCTCGTGCCGCGTTCATATGCTTCCTGGTCAATCGGAGACCCTTCTGTGACATAATGGCTGACATCGGCAATGTGGACGCCGAGTTTATAATGGCCGTTTTTGAGTTTTGTGACGGTAACGGCATCATCCAAGTCTTTGGCATCTGCGCCGTCGATCGTGACGATCGTTTGATCGCGCAGATCCCGTCTGCCTTCAAGATCTTTTTCATCGATTGTATCAGGCGTATTGCCGGCTTGTTCCATCGCCTCAGCCGGAAAGTCTCCCGGGAGGCCATGTTTATGAATGATGGAAAGGATATCGATGCCGGGGTCGTTTTTGTGGCCGAGAATCTCGATAACTTCCCCTTCCGCACTCATCCGGCCTTCAGGATAGCTTGTCAGGCGGACGACGACTTTGTGCCCCTCGACGGCGCCGTTTTTGGCGTGCTTCGGAATAAAGATGTCATTCGTGATTTTTTTATCGTCGGGAATGACGAAGCCGAAGTTTTTCGTCTCTGTATACGTGCCGACAATCTTCTGAATGCTGCGCTCAATGATGCGGATGATGGCTCCTTCTTTTTTTGTACCTCCGGACTCCGTACTCAGGCGGACAAGCACGGTATCTCCGTTCATTGCCGTATTCAGCTCAGACGGCGGAATGAAGACATCGTCAAGCGAGGAATCTTCGGGGAGAACAAACGCGAAGCCTTTCGCGTGAGCCGACACCTTCCCTTTGATCAAATTCATTTTTTCTGGCAAACCGTAGCGGTTGCTTCTCGTTCTGACGACAAGCCCTTTTTCTTCAAGGGTTACAAGAGCTTTGACAAGCTCTTTGTATTCGTCCGAATCGGTGATTTCCAGCATCTCTTCCAGTTCCTGAACTGTAAGAGGTTTATACGCTTCTTCTTTCATAAAGGAGAGAAGCTTATCCATAAATTCTTCTTTTTCCACTAACCAGACCTCCTTATGTCTGCCAATCCAGCGTTTCTAAAAATTGATACACATCCTTGTGCAGTGCTTCGCGTTCTTTATCCAATGTGATGGCATGACCGGATTCTTCATACCATTTCAGCTGCTTATCATCCGTTTCAACTTCATTGTAGATGATGTTCGCGCTGTCCGTATTAATCATATGATCGTGGCGCGCCTGCACGACAAATGTAGGCGAATAGATCATGTCCACATGCTCTCTGACATCGGCAATCAAATCCTGCAGTGCTTTCAACGTGTTCATCGGCGTTTTTTTGAATTCTTCCATCTCAGCGTCAATCTGTTCCGCTGCCTTGCCTTCAAATTTCTTATAATTGCGGGCATACTCAAGCACACCCTCGTACATCGTCTCTTCGCTTTTGATATACATCGGCGCGCACATTGGAACAATTCCCTTTATGGGTACAGTGTAACCCAATTTCAATGAAAAAACCCCTCCGAGAGACAGACCGCAAGCGGCGATTTGTTCATACCCTTCCGATTTCAAATATTCATACCCGTTCATGACGTCTTTCCACCAGTCTTCCGGCCCTGTGGAAAGAAGTTCTTCCGGAGGCACGCCGTGGCCTTTATATTGGGGCGCATGGCATGTGTAGCCTTTTTCATTCAAATATCTTCCGAGCATTCTCACGTCCGCCGTGTTGCCCGTAAATCCGTGCAGCAGCAGGACTGCTTTTTTTCCGCCTTTAAATGTGAAAGGTTGTGGTTTGACGATTTTCATGATTCACTGTCTCCTTTTCATATGTATTCTTCCACGTTTAGTCTTGAAACAAACTTTATCAATCGCCCGGTCTCTTCATACAAAGACCTGCAAATAGGAAAAAGGCCTGACTTGAACATCAGACCTCATGCTTCATTGTCTTATACAAAGTAAGCAAGCGCAATCGTTAAGAAAAAGAAAAGCACGGTTAAAACGACCGTCATCCGGTGAAGAATCAAATCAAGTCCTCTTGCTTTCTGCTTTCCGAAAAGCTGCTCGGCTCCGCCGGAAATTGCGCCTGATAATCCGGCGCTTTTGCCGGATTGCAGTAAAACGACAACGATCAGTACGATACTTACAATCACTAATAAGACCGTTAAAAATGCGGCCATAACCTACACCTCCAGACAAACTGGCTGACAATAGTTTTATTTTACATGAAAAGCAAGCGCATGTCACGAGCGTTTCGAACAGCTTTTTTTATTTTTTCCCAGCGCCTGAATAAGGTATACAAAAAAAAGGAGCGGCTATGCTCCCTATCAGGCGGAATATGTAATCATTTTTCTGACAAGGCCGCCATCATATCTTCCAGCAGCATTTCTGCTCCCCTTGGGCTGAGTACGATTTTGCCGCCCGCATACGTTTTATTTTTGGTGGTGATGTCGCCGGTCATCAAGCATGCCATGTTGGCGGCGTATTTTGTCAAAATGATGTTTTCTCCGTCGGTGTATATTTCGAGCGGGTCCTTTTCATTGATATTCAGCACCCTGCGCATTTCGACCGGGAGAACGACTCTGCCGAGCTCATCGATTCTCCGGACAATTCCCGTATTTTTCACGTTTGAAAAGCCTCCTTTTTTACTTTGTTTATTGACATTTGTCAACATCTTTATAATAAAAGAGATCTTCAAATTTTTTGTTGAAATACTGAATCATCTTTCCGATCACAAGCTGTCCGGGCCTCCTTTCGCCATTTAAAACTCTGCTCAGAGTCGCCGGGGATACGCCGATTTCAATGGCAAGCTGATTTAAGGAGAGATTGTGTTCAATCATATACTGGAGAACAAAATCTCTTTTGATATGAATCTTTTTTACCATGATTACTCCCCTTTCTAATCTCTTATGTTTCTTTTTGTCTATATTGAACATAAACGATTTGTTAACTTTTGTCAATACTTTTATCATCCATATGTTTCCTATAGGCAATATTCGTACTAAAATATTTTATAATAAGAGATTGCGAGGTTTTGGCCATGACGAACTTTGGATACCATTTACGACAATTAAGGGAACGGAAAAAACTGACCGTCAATCAGCTGGCGATGTATTCCGGCGTCAGTTCGGCCGGCATTTCGCGAATTGAAAACGGAAAGCGCGGCGTGCCGAAGCCGGCGACGATCAGAAAACTGGCGGACGCTTTGAAAGTCCCGTATGAGGAACTGATGGCATCCGCAGGCTATATCAGCGCATCTACAGTCCAGGAAGCAAGAAGCAGCTACGATTCCATTTACGACATCGTTTCACAGTACGATTTAGAGGATCTTTCTCTGTTTGACAGCGAAAAGTGGAAGGTGCTCTCAAAGAAAGACATCGAAAACCTGGACAAATATTTCGACTTTCTCGTGCAGGAAGCAAGCAGCCGAAACAAAAACTGAATACCTTCTCCGCAGCGCACGCCCCCCTTTTTATCATTTTCGTCTGTTTTCGACCCTGCTGTTATTTTATCCCTTATGTTAACTTTTGTCAATATTTTTCCTGTCTAAGTATTTCCTTTAGTCAACATTTGTATTAAACTGTTTATATCATGAATTTGCGGGGGAGATGGCGATGACAATGTTCGGCGAACGACTCAAAGAGCTGAGGGAACAAAGAAGCCTGTCTGTTAATCAGCTTGCTATGTATGCCGGTGTGAGCGCCGCTGCCATTTCCAGAATCGAAAACGGCCACCGCGGCGTTCCAAAGCCCGCGACGATCAGAAAATTGGCCGATGCTCTGAAAATGCCGTACGAGCAGCTCATGGATATTGCCGGTTATATGAGGGCTGACGAGATTCGCGAACAACCGCGCGGCTATGTCACGATGCAGGACATCGCGGCCAAGCATGGCGTCGAAGATCTGTGGCTGTTTGAGCCCGGAAAATGGGACTGCTTGTCCCGCGAAGACCTGCTTAACCTCGAACAGTACTTTCATTTTTTGGTCAATGAAGCGAAAAAACGCCAATCATAAAAAGCCGAATTTCTCTTTAGCAGAAATTCGGCTTTTTTCGGCTGCCATTTAAGCGGCATCCGGATTCGGCGTCTTGCCTTTATGATGCTTAACGGGGCTCAGCGCACGTTCAAGCCATCCCATGAACAGATCGGCGATGATCGCCATCAGTGCCGTCGGGATCGCGCCTGCCAGAATGATCGCTGTTCCGTTGGTCGCGTTTGACCCCCTGACAATGATGTCCCCGAGGCCGCCAGCGCCGACAAACGTGCCGATGGCCGTGATGCCGATCGCGATGACGAGCGCCGTTCTGAGCCCTGCCATAATGACCGACAAAGCGAGCGGAAGCTCCACCATCCGGAGCACTTGAAATTTCGTCATGCCCATCGCCTTCCCTGATTCAAGGTAGGCGTGCTCAATGCTGACGATTCCCGTATATGTGTTTCGAATAATCGGCAAAAGCGAATACAAAAACAATGATAGAATCACCGTGTTGGCGCCGAGTCCCATGACTAGCATCAAGACGGCGAGCATCGCAAGCGCCGGAATCGTTTGAATGACATTGGTGATGGAAAAGACCCATTTGCTGATCTTCCGGTATCTGGCGATGAAAATACCAACAGGGATGCCGACGACGGCGGCGAATAATACGCCGTATGCTGACATTAAAAAGTGTCGGTAAAATTCCCCCAGCACATAGCTCCCGTTTTGCGCATAATACGTCCAAAGCTGCTGCAGCACTTCCATTTGTCAGCCCCTCCTTTTACTCAAAATAATTGTGCTTCTTTAAAAATTCGGCCGCGACGACAGAAGGCTCTTTCAGTTTTCCATCAACTTCGTAATTGAGCTCCTGCATCGTTTCGGTATCGATTTTTCCGATCAGTTTATTGATGGTCTCTTTAAGCTCTGGATGTTCCTTCAGCACTTTTTCCGGCACGACCGGCGAACAGTCATACGGCGGGAAAAAGCGTTTGTCGTCTTTTAACAGCTTTAAATCATAGGCTTTGATCCTGCCGTCCGTTGAATAGGCAAGAACGATATCCATTTTGCCGTTTTTGACGGCGTCATAAACGAGTCCGATCTGCATTGGAAAGGTCGAGCCGAATGAAAATCCGTATTCCTGTTTAAATCCCGGATATCCGTCGCCTTTTCGTTTCAGCCAGGCATTGTCAACGCCAAGCTTCAGTTTATCCGCGTCTTTTTTCAGATCGGATATGGTTTCATAGTTCCCTTTTTCAGCGAGTTCTTTCGTGACTGTAAAAGCGTACGTATTGTCAAATCCGTAAGAATCAAACCATTTGTAGTTGAATTTCTTTTTAAAGTCCTGCTGTACGATGTGAAGCGCTTTTTCCGGGTCTTTCTCCGCTTCCCTTCCTAGCGTACTTGTCAGATCGGTTCCCGAATAGCGCGTCGCTGAAATGTCGATGTCTCCGCCGAGCATGGCCTGGTGCTGCACATAGTTTGAGCCGAGGTTTTTGACAAGCACCGTATTGAGATCTGTATCATGCTCGATCAAAAGCGAGATCATATTG
This sequence comes from Bacillus paralicheniformis, assembly GCF_001042485.2. Lineage (GTDB taxonomy): Bacteria > Bacillota > Bacilli > Bacillales > Bacillaceae > Bacillus > Bacillus paralicheniformis. The sequence goes on along the minus strand of NZ_LBMN02000001.1, from coordinate 67,479 downwards.
GCAAGAATTTCGGATTCGGTCAGGTTTTGCGCCCCGATTTTGATCGTTTTATCGGAAGCCCCGCCAAGACCCGGCAGCGCACAGCCGCTGATCAAAAGCGAGAAGACCAGCATGACGGCGCCGAGCCGTCTCAATTTTTTTGTTTGCATAAGAGCCAACTCCTTATGATACTTCCTTCATCCCTTTTAATCCTTGGGGCGTGACTTTGTCTTCGGTTTTCGACAGCATATAGTCGATCACAATGGCCAGTATCGTAACCGGCACCGCTCCGGCGATAATGTACTCAGGCTGGTACAGGTTGAGCCCGATAAAAATATAGTCGCCGAGTCCACCGCCGCCGATAAAAGCCGCGAGCGTCGCCCAGCCGATTAAGTAAACGGTGGAAGTCCGGATGCCTGCCATGATCACCGGCACCGACAGCGGCAGTTCGATCAGGCGGATTTGTTCCCATGCAGTCATACCGATTCCCTTTCCTGATTCAAGCAAATTTTGATTGACGCCTTTTACGCCCGTGTAAGTGTTTCTCAGAATCGGTAGGACTGAATAGAAAAACAGCGCGACAATCGCCGGAATCTTTCCCACTCCGAGGAGCGGAATAAAAAACGCCAGAATCGCCAAACTCGGCAGCGTTTGAATGATATTAACAATTCCAATCACGACGCCGGCCCCTTTTTTCATTCTCGTTAAAACGACACCGAGCGGAACCGCGATAATGATGCCGAGCAGCACCGCAAAAATGGATATATATAAGTGCTCCCATGTTTTATAAAGCATTTCCCCGCCGTTGTTCTGGAGAAATTGGACGATCTGATTCATGATTGATGCACCTCCCTACATTTAACGTTGGACAAGGGTTTCTTCATCTCCCCAAATCGAGTCGTACACGATGTCGACAAGGTTTGCCCTTGTGACAATTCCGACAAGGCGCCCTTCTTCATCAAGAACGGGAACATATTTGAATCCTCTTTTCAAAATTTTTCGGACGGTATCTCTGATGAGCGTGCCTTTTTGAACGGAGTAGACATTCTCATTGACAACCTCTCCGACCGTGACGGCTTTTTTCCGGTATTGATCGATGATTTCAACGTCGATATATCCTTTTAAGACATTGCGTTCGTCCACAACAAGCAGTGAATCGACGCGGCGCTCCCTCATCACTTGAATCGCTTCAGTCAGGTTTTTTTCACTCGTAATCGTGACCGGATTCGGATTCATCACTTGTTCGACATGCTCGATGTCAGGACGGGACTGAAGAAGCCGTTCTTTTCCGATGAACTCCTCAACGAATTCATCAGCCGGATTCCGCAAAATGTCGTCAGGCGTTCCGACTTGAACAATCTCGCCGGCACGAAGAATCACAATTCTGTCGGCAAGCTTGATCGCTTCATCCATATCGTGGGTCACAAAGACAATCGTTTTGTCCAGCGATTTCTGCAGCTTTTTGAACTCTTCCTGAAGCGAATCACGGGTGATCGGGTCCAGCGCTCCGAACGGTTCATCCATTAAAATGAGGGGCGGCTCTGCCGCAAGCGCCCGCAGCACGCCGATTCTCTGCTGCTGTCCGCCGCTTAGTTCATGAGGATAGCGGTTCAAATATTCCGGCCCCATATCAACGAGCTGAAGCAGTTCCTCCGCCCGCTTCTTCCGCTTTTCTTCCGGCCATTTCAAAAGCCTTGGAACAAGCGTGATATTCTGCTGAATCGTCATATGGGGAAAGAGTCCGATTTGCTGAATGACATAGCCGATTTTCCGGCGCAGCTCCACCGGGTCCTGATCCATTATGTTTTCTCCGTCGATGTAAATGCTTCCTGAAGTCGGTTCAATTAAACGGTTGATCATTTTCATCGTCGTTGTCTTCCCGCAGCCGCTCGGTCCGATAAAGACGATAAATTCACCTTTTGCTATATCAAGATCAATGTTCTTGACCGCTTTTTTTCCGCCTTTATAAACCTTCGATACATTTTCTAGCTTCAGCAAAACGCACACCTCCATCTGTTTTTTAAAAATTTCAACATCTCATTTATTATAAAATACACTTTGTGAAATAAAAAGTTTACAAAGTGTTTAAATTATATACATAAGACATAAAAATATATGTTAACGGCATCAATCTGCTGGTTATTCTTAAAATTACGGCCGATTTCTTTATTTTCCTGCCGTTTTAGTGTTTTCAACCGCTAGCAAAATTATGATATATTGACAATAAAATTGGCTGCCCGAAGGGATGATGTGCTTTGGAGGAAAACGCTTTAAAGGCGATTAAACAAGCGGAAGAACATTTCATAGAAAAAATCGCGGAAAACATGAATACGTACGGTATATCATCAACTGTCGGCCGCGTGCTCGGGATTATCTATATGAACAGAAAGCCGATGACTTTAAATGAACTGTCAGAAGAAACGGGCATGAGCAAAACGAGAATGAGCCAGGTCGTCCGCGAAATGCTCGATTTAAATATAGCCGAAAAAGTTTTTGAAAAAGGCGTCCGCAAAGATTTGTACGATGTCGAACAAGATTATTACCAAACGTTTATTTCATTGTTTACGGCCAACTGGAGCAAAGTCGTCAAAAAGAACAGGATGATCGGGAAGAAAATCAGAAAAGAGCTGTTGGAAGCCCTTGAGGAAGAAGGCCTTTCACCCGAAACCGAAGCTAAAATCAATGAGCTGCTGGCAGAAACAAAACAATGGATCGATTACTGCGAGTGGCTTGACAATCTGATCGCGTTTTTAGAAAGCGAAGAAATCTTCAAGCATGTGCCGAAACCTTCATAAATTGAAAAAAAGCTGCAAAGAATAAAGCAGCTTTTTTTGCTTTTTCTCCAATCATCCCGACAAAACCGGAAACATCCCTTTTAAGCCCGTGCCGATCATGCCGACCGCCACGACCGCCAAAATCAAGCCCATCAGCCGGGTGATCACATTCATTTCCGTCTGCCCCAATTTGTTGCTGATCAGCGTCGAATAATGAAAAGCCGCAAACGTCAGCAGGAGGACGGCGGCGATGCCGATGATCATACCGCCAAAATGAACCAGGCTGCGGCTGCCGGCCGAAAGGCTCATCACCGTTGCAATCGTTCCGGGCCCCGAAATGATCGGAATGCTGAGCGGCGTCACCGAGATATCCTCTTTTTCCTTGCTCTCGCGGTGCTCATCATGATGGAGCGACTGAACATGAGACTGCTTCGCATTCAGCAGATTGTAGGCAATTCCGAAAATAAAAATACCGCCGGCAACTCGCAACGCATGGATGTTGATGTCAAAAAGCCTGAAGATGAACTCTCCGAATATGAGAAACGCGATCAGAATCAGAAACGATAAAATTGCTGCCTTTCTCGCCAATGCGGTGCGTTCTTTTGCTTCATAGCCTTCTGTGAGCGCCAAAAAGATCGGCACATTGCCTATCGGATTTGTGACGGCGAACAATGATACAAAAACATGGATGATAAAAGCAAACACGGTTTACCACTCCTTTCTTCGTAAAAAAATATGGGTAATCGATTTTTACCTCCGACGTTGGCCGCTTAAACTTTCAAAAAACAATGTCATCTTGCGGCACTTTCCTTTATAATAATTTTTTATAGGATAAAATAACTATTTCAAAGGAGATTTTATTTTTATGACATGTTCAAAGTGCGGCCATCAAACAGATGGCGGAAAATTTTGTGAGCAGTGCGGGGCAAGCTTGGCAGGCGGCAGTGCTGACAGCAAGGCTCCCGCTGAAACGCCGCAGGCAGCGAGGTACACGGAGGCGGCGAAACAAGCGTCTTCCATGTATTTTTCCTTTTGTTTAAAGGTATTGAAACGACCGTATACCGAAATGAAAAACGCGGGGGAACAGCACATCCTCAACAGCATCATCACAATGGTGATCTTTGCGCTTACAGTGCCGCTGATGTTTTACTTCGGCCTCAAAGGCTTTTTTGACTCTCTGGGGGACTATTCCGGATTATTCGGCCGATCCTACGCAATGCCGACATTTTTTGATATCGTCGTCAAGCCCGCTTTTACCTTTGCTATTTATATTTTCTTATTATTTGTTTTTACATACGCAGGTGTGCGCATTCGAGGTGTGCAAGCGACATTTAAGGAAGTGCTCGGACGGTTTGGAACGGTGCTTGTTCCTTTCGTCGCACTTCTGCTCGCCGCATTGCTCTTATCATTCATGCAAACGGGTTTGTTTGTATACATTCTTTTCTTTGCCCTTTGCGGTATCGCCTTTTTAATTCCGCCGGCTGTCATCTTGAGCTACCACGAAAAAGCGGCAGGCGCTGTTGATACGATTTACGCGACGCTGATCGTCTATTTGCTGACATTTATGTCTGTGCGGATCATGGGAGATTTGTTTCTTGAATATTTCGGAAGGATCGGAGGCTCTATATTAGGGCGGCTGTTTTAGTGAAGTAAAAAGCCTTTTTTCCTCAAAGGAAAAAGGCTTTTTTTTATTCTATTGACGTCAAGAGCAATTGTCCGTTCTCGATGGAGGCATGATATGTCCAATGGTACGTTTTTAACTGTTCTTTTCCGCCTTTAATGATATTGATTTTCTCCGTTGTCTTAATCGTTGCCTCCCGCCCGTTTTGCTTCCAGCTGTTTACGCTGAAATCTGCAACTTCTTCCTGCGTCCCGCTGCTGTGCAGTTTAGTGACAAGTTTCTTTTGATCGTTGTACAGCGGACTTCCTTCTTTCAAGCTATCGCGGACAAGGCCGAAATTGTTTGTGTTGATGGCGCCTTGAAGACCGTATAAATACGTTTCAATGGCGGAAGCAACCTTTTGATCAGTGAGCTCTTCATCTGCTGATGCATTGTTCACAGCTCCTTTTGCCGAAGCCCATGCCGATGTGTATTCCTTCGGATTGTCATTTTTGATTTCTTTTTGATGTTCGATATTGATAACGGCTTCAGGATCGCTTTTTTCGACGAACCACTTTTTCTTGCTTTCTGAATAGACCAGTGTGTACGTATAGCCGTTATCGTTTTCTTCCAGTTCAGGGGCACTGTAGTCGTCATAATAAGCCGATTTATGCTTTTCAATCACCTTGACCTCTGTTTTCCATTGCCCGTCTTCTTTGTACAGCCGAAACGAATCAAGATCAAATACGGTAGATAAGTAGGTGCCTTTATAGTAGGTGCTGCTGCTTTTCAGCCCGTCCGTGACCTCTTTCAGGCTAGTTTGATAAGACGTCGCGGCCAGTGTCATGCCGCTGACATCGCCGCTTGCAAAGGCCTTTGCTGCTGCTTTTGTATGACTGACGACCGTGGTCATCATCTCATCCATAAATTCCTTGTCTGAAGCAAGATTGACTTCGATTTCCCCGCTTTCAATCGGCGTTTTTTCGCTTTTCAGCTTCCCCCACGGAAATTGCGCCTCAACCGCAGCAGTCATTGAACCGTCAGCCAGCACGGGTCCGAATTCAGTTCCTTTGAACGGGTTGATCTTCATCTCCTGATCATTGATCCAGAGCGTTCCTTTCAAGTTTTCATAGCCTTCTCCAAAGACGAGCTTTGCCATGTGCCCGTCAAGATCCGCATTAACCTTCACATCACCTTGGAGGGCAGTGACCTTTTCCGCTTTTTCAAGGTCGGCGATTCCGCTTTTCAGCTTTGCCTTCACCTCGTAAATACCGGGAACAAACGGGCCGATTTTTTTCTCGAAGTTTTCTTTTTCTGTTGTGATGACCTTCTCACCGTTAACAAACAGGCCGGTATCTTTATAGTTTGTCTTAACCGTTAAATAGACAGGCGCCGTGTTCAAGACATAGTTGTCATAGATCCAAAAACGTCTGCCCTTTTTTTCGATCGTCATCAATGGATGGCCGGCACCGCTCTTTAAGGATGAGATCAGCTCTTTTTCTTCATCCGGATGTTCTTTCAAATAATCGAGGAGCGGCTTGACGTTTTTCTCCGTGACAGCCAGATCCACGTCTGATGATTGAAGCAGTTTTGCTGCTTTCTTGGCATCTTTCTGATCGAGGGCAGCTTCAAAATCGGAAATCAGTTTTTCCTTTGAAGTGAGTGCTTCACCGGTTTTATAGCCGGCAAACAATAAAATCAAGCAGGCCGCGATTGCTGCCATGATGATGATTCTTTTTCGTGTCATCGCACGCTGATACCCCGCCGCCTGATCGGAAGCTCGTTCCTCGTCCGCCCGCGCGCCGCAATGCTTGCAATACAGCGCATTTTTTGTTCGTTCCCTTCCACATTCCTTGCAAAAATCCATGACTTTCCTCCTATCAAACTTAAACCTCGTTAGTCATTTTATACTATATTTATCGTAAGAAGGGAGTTAATCTTAAGGCAGCATCAAAAAAAGCCAAACGAATGCGCTGATCCGTTTGACTTTTTTTTCATTATTTTAAAAAGTATTTTTCGATATCATCAAGCATCAGATTCGCTGCAAGGACGCCCCCGGCTGTATTCCAGACGGCATCGCTCACTTTATGGACGTTTCCTTTTTTGGAGACGCTTAAATTTTTAAAGAGCGGATCGTTGATATAGTCTTTCTCAATGGCGCTTGCTTTGTCATCGCCTGTCTCATACGTGTAATAAAAAAGCACGTCTCCATCCATATCAGGAATTTGCTCCTTTGTCACTTCCATTTGTCCGAGATCGTTGGCTTCCTGGCCTTTAGGCCTTGCAAAACCGAGCTGATCCAAAACCGTTCCGGCAAACGATCCCTTGTGATAGATGCGGGTATCGGCATCTGTAAAGCGGACGAGAGAGACTTTTTGCTTCACTTTATCGCCGAGCTTTTCATGAATGTCTTCAACACGCTTGTCAAAGTCAGCGATGACTTTTTCGCCTTCTGCTTTTTTATTGAGCGCCTCGGCTGTCAGCTTAAAGTTGTCTTTCCATTCCCCTGACAATGTCTCGGCAAATACGGTCGGCGCGATTGCTTTCAGCTTGTCGTATACTTCTTCTTGGCGAACTTTATTGCCGATGATTAGGTCAGGCTTCAGGCTCGCGATTTTTTCAATATTCGGCGCAGCTTCCGTTCCGACGTTCTCTACGCCTTTCATTTTATCTTTAATATGATCATACCATGGATCTCCCAGCCAGGATTGAACGGCGCCGATAGGTTTAACACCCAGGGCGAGCACTGCTTCTGTCGCTTCATTCGTCAGCACAACGACTTTTTTCGGAGTGCCGTCAATTGTCGCTGTTCCCATTGCGTGCTTTACAGTATAGGAATCTTTGCTGTCGTTCTTCTCCGCAGCTTGTTCTTTCTCTTGATTTCCACAGGCGGCTAATATAAGGAAAAGCGCAGCGAACAGCGCAAACCATTTAAAACGTTTCATGATATGCTGTATCCCCTTTTCTCAAATGATTTTCATTATCAATTAGATTATATAATGAAACAACCCAAAGTCAATATGAAATTCCTATAAATCTGCTTTGGATGATGCTGAAGACCGTTTTTAAGCTGTTGTACAGGTGGGATTATCCAGTGGAATCGGCGAAAAGCCGATAAAGCTTAATCAGAGGTTTAAGGAGGTTCTATTTTGAAAGCATTCGCTTTTGAAAACTTGCCAACTCTTTTGAAAATCATGATCTTGATCCCGCTGCTTGCAGCCGTTCTGAGAGAGAACATTAAACGCTGCTATTGAAGCGGCGAGAGCTGGTGAATCAGGAAAAGGGTTCGCCGTCGTGGCTGAGGAAGTCCGCAAGCTTGCCGAGGAAACAAAAAATGCTTCGACTGATATTTCAGCTACCATCCACTCAATACAAGACGGGATAACCCATTCAGTCGAATCGATGAAAGACAGCCAGCAAGCTGCACATACAGGCATCGAAAAAGTCAAACAAACGGGGCAGTCCTTTACAAGCATCCATCAATCTATCCATGATGTGACAGCAAATATTCAGCTTATCAAAGATGATATCCAAGCTGTTGAAGAACATACAAAACAAATGCGCGATATCGTCAAACAAGTGCACGATTATTCAGTGAACACAAACGAAAACCTAAACAATTCATCCGCTTTAACAGAGGAGCAGTCATCGATTACGGCAGAAATCGCCAAAGCATCAGAAGACCTGGCGGTTATAGCGTAGGACCTTCAAGAAAAGATTTCTCAGTTTAAAATGTAGAGCAATTAAATAACACCCTCGCTTAAAAGACGCAAGGGTGTTATTTTTATTTTGAAGATAAGTAAAAAAATCATAAAGTGATACATAATGTCCAACACATTTAAGTCCATTGAATGTAGTATGTATGATTTATTTTTTATGCTTTGTCAAAAAAATAACCAAATAGAACATTTAACAGTACTCTCATCTTGACAGCCAAATAGTTAGAATCCTGTACGTGGCATAGATGTTTAATTAAAAGATCACTCTATTTATTGTTTATCTTTTTGTATCGAATATAAAAAGAAAGATCTATTAACGATCCAAGCATTATTCCTATAGAAAGACCATACGATAAAATATTAAAAACGACTCCAAGGAAAAGCCCTAAACAAAAACCGATTACAAGAAATACCGCGCCATCCCCTTTATAATGTTTCAAATTAAACAGCTCCTTAAATGTATAAGTTAATTATAGCATATTCTCCCAAAAATTCTTTTAATACCATGAAACTCCATTCAACTATTTTTTCTTAATAAAACAATAGTTTTTTAGTTCAAACACTAAGATAATTATTCCGCTTTTACTTCTGAATACTTATAGTGTATATTTTCAAGTGGAGGGATTTAAATGAAAAATTTGGCTTTATCCATTCTCTATCTTTTAGGATTTGTGATGTTAAGCAGCTGGTCGGCTTCATTTGGAGAAATGTTCGGAGTCAATGTTTCAGCTATACCTCAGTTTATTTTAGCGATGCTGTTCACACTTATCATAGGAGGCTATACGGGTCTTCCTTTAATTTATATCAAATTCAAAAGATCTGAAACGTTGTTTTTCACGAATCAAAAGGTCTTCCTCATCACCTTAGGATTGGGTGTGCTGCTTTCCTGCGCGGCTTACAGCCTTCAGCAAACGCTCTCTTCCATTGCGATTGCACTGCTGTCGATCATTGGTTTTTTGATCATTGGCATTAGCGGTTTTCTTCCCGCCTGGCTTCTGAAACCTGTGAAAAGTCTGTGATAACGGGTGGGCTTTTTCTTAGGCTGAAGGGTTGTTGGAGCCCAAGGTTATAAACAGTGCTAGACAAAATGGGGCAGAAAATACCTTTCCGATTCATAAAAACAACAATTTGCTATCACCATTTACAAATTAATGAAAATTCCTTATGATATAGATGTAATCTCAGAAAGCATGTTGTATATATTAAGAAGACCGAAGTGCTCCAACACTTCGGCTTGTACAAAAAGCCGGCCCTTCGAAGGGGCTTGCTCAGATTGATCTAAAATAGACCACTCCCTATCACTTTCCAGGCTCAAGGGGCGGTCTATTTTTCTTTGTTCTTTGACAACATGGCAATCAGCATGCCAAAAGCAATCATTAAAGAGATTGTTTCATATGCTGTCACTTTTATCACCCCCTTTCAGAAGGGGATGAGCAAGACTTCCCTTGAGTGAGCAAAGCTTTTTATACGAGGTAGATTATACCATACCAAGCAGAGTGTTAAATAAAATAAAAAACCCTTTTCCCTCATGAAATTTGCTTATCTACCGAAAAAAATGCTCCTCCAGCGTCTAAAGCATCGTTCTCCTCATGGTCTTTGAGCTACTTATTGATCGAGTTCATTAACGTGAAGAAATATTCAGGTTGGCCGGTCTTATTGAGCTGATACCATGAATCCAATGTATCCGGTGCAAACACGTCTAATTTTTTCAGCACTTCCCTCGCGAATTCAAGAGGAGCCGTTCCTGATGCAGTAACCAGATTCTCATCAGATACCGCTGGGTCCATCTCATAAAATGGTTCTCCTTTATAATGGGGACAGACCATTTTCATATATGCCAGGTCATTGCTTGTATGCTTTCTTGAATTCAAGTATCCGTTATTCGCCAGTCCCGCAGTTGCGCCGCAAATTGCGGCAACCATCGCGCCAAGCTCTAAAGCTTCGCCGGCCTTTTTTAAGATCGGCTGATGAATCTCTTCTCCCCAAGTATTCCCTCCGGGTAAAATTAAAAGATCCGTACTCTCAAGCGTCCACTCATCAAGTGAGATATCCGGTTTGATGCGCAGCCCTCCCATCGTCGTCACCATTTCTTTAGTCACTCCTATTGTCATGACTTTTAAAGGTGCTGCATCTTTTTTGAAATATCTTCCCGAGTTCAGTTCGGCCATTAAATATCCATATTCCCAATCCGACATTGTAGGAAATGCATAAAGATAAACTGTTTTCGACTGCATCCATAACACTCCAATCTCAATTGATACAGCCTATTATAGTCAAAAACCCTGACAGCTCTTGTCAGGGTAAAGAAAAAATTTAGCTTTCACACAAAAAAGAGCTTGGCCGCATCAGCAGCCAAGCTTTTTTTTATGCTTACTTATTCAAGTTGTAGAAAGATTGAATACCGTGGTATTGAGCAGTTTCAGCCAACTGATCTTCGATGCGAAGAAGCTGGTTGTATTTCGCAACACGGTCCGTACGGGACGGAGCACCTGTTTTGATTTGTCCTGCGTTTGTTGCCACAGCGATGTCAGCGATTGTGCTGTCTTCAGTTTCACCAGAACGGTGAGAGATAACAGCAGTGTAGCCTGCGCGTTTCGCCATTTCGATCGCATCGAATGTTTCAGTCAATGTACCGATTTGGTTTACTTTGATCAGGATAGAGTTGCCGACGCCGTTTTTGATGCCTTCAGCAAGTTTTTTCGTGTTTGTAACGAAAAGGTCATCACCGACAAGCTGAACTTTTGAGCCAAGACGCTCAGTCAGAAGTTTGTGGCCTTCCCAGTCGTTTTCGTCAAGTCCGTCTTCGATAGAGATGATTGGGTATTTAGAAACCATTTCTTCGTACCAGTCAACCATTTCAGCAGATGTTTTCACAACGCCTTCGCCGGACAGATGGTATTTGCCGTCTTCTTTGTTGTAGAACTCAGAAGATGCAGCATCCATAGCCAATTTCACTTCTTCGCCAGGTTTGAAGCCGGCTTTTTCAATCGCTTCAACGATTGTTTGAAGCGCTTCTTCGTTAGAACCAAGGTTTGGAGCGAATCCGCCTTCATCACCTACAGCAGTGTTCATTCCTTTAGCAGAAAGAACTGATTTCAAGCTGTGGAAAATTTGTGCTCCCATGCGAAGTGCTTCGCGGAAGTTTTCCGCACCGACAGGCATGATCATGAATTCTTGAATGTCAACGTTGTTGTCCGCATGCTCTCCGCCGTTTACGATGTTCATCATCGGTACTGGGAGCGTTTTAGAGTTGAATCCTCCAAGGTATTGGTATAGAGGAATCTGTAAGAAATCCGCAGCTGCGCGGGCAACGGCCATTGATACGCCAAGGATGGCGTTGGCGCCGAGCTTGCCTTTATTTTCAGTTCCGTCAAGTTCGATCAGCAATTTGTCGATTGATACTTGCTCTGTCACATCAAAGCCGATAAGCTCAGGTGCGATGATTTCGTTTACGTTGTTAACGGCTGTTAAAACGCCTTTTCCAAGGTAGCGGTCTTTGTCGCCGTCGCGAAGCTCAACAGCTTCGTATTCACCAGTGGAAGCTCCGCTTGGAACAAGCGCGCGTCCAAAAGCTCCTGATTCAGTGTATACTTCAACTTCAACCGTCGGGTTACCGCGGGAGTCTAATACTTCACGTGCATAAACATCAACAATGTATGGCATGTTTGTTTCTCTCCTTTAAAGCTTATTTTTGAATTAATGACGATCCTGTCATTTCTTTCGGTTTTTCAACACCCAGCAAGTCTAAAAGAGTTGGCGCCAGATCCCCGAGGATTCCGCCTTCTCTTAATGTCACGCCTTCTTTTGTGACGATGACAGGAACCGGATTTGTCGTATGTGCGGTGTGCGGCTTGCCTTCTTCAGTAATCAGCACGTCTGCGTTACCGTGGTCGGCCGTAATAATCGCGTGGCCGCCTTTTGCAAGAATCGCATCAACGACTTCGCCGAGGCACTCGTCAACCGCTTCGATTGCTTTGACCGTCGGCTCGACTTTTCCTGAATGTCCGACCATGTCAGGGTTGGCAAAGTTGAGGATGATCGCGTTATGGTTTTCAGCCTCAATTTCTTTGACAAGCGCATCTTTTACTTCATATGCGCTCATTTCAGGTTTCAAGTCGTATGTTGCAACTTTAGGCGAGTCGATTAAGATTCGCTCTTCGCCAGGGAATTTCTCTTCGCGTCCGCCGCTCATAAAGAACGTAACGTGCGGATATTTTTCAGTTTCAGCGATGCGAAGCTGCTTCAACCCGTTTTGGGATAAAACTTCGCCGACTGTGTTGTCGAGATTGACCGGTTTGAATGCCACGTATCCGTCAACCGTTTCACTGAAATGTGTCAAGCAGACGAAATGAAGGTTTTTCGGATGCTTGTCTCCGCGGTCGAAATCGCGGAAGTCATCATTGGTGAACGTGTTGGAAATCTGGATCGCCCGGTCAGGTCTGAAGTTGTAGAAAATGACCGCATCGTTGTCCTTGATTGTCGCAACAGGCTCGCCGTTTTCTTTCGTGATGACGGAAGGAATGACGAATTCATCGTAAATTCCGTTTTCATAAGAATCTTTCACGACATCGAGCGGATTTTCATATTTCGGTCCTTCTCCGTATGCCATGGCGCGGTACGCTTTTTCGACGCGGTCCCAGCGCTTGTCTCGGTCCATTGAATAATAGCGGCCTGACAATGTTGCGATCTCGCCGACGCCGATTTCTTCGATTTGCTCCTGAAGCTCTTTGATGTACTTCTCAGCTGTTTGCGGGCCTACATCGCGGCCGTCAAGGAAGCCGTGAATATAGACGTTTTCAACGCCTTCTTTTTTCGCAAGCTTCAAGAGTGCGTACAAATGTTGAATGTGGCTGTGTACTCCGCCGTCAGACAGCAGTCCGAACAAGTGGAGGTTTGTGCCTTTTTCTTTGACGTGTTTCATCGCGTCTAAAAACGTTTCGTTCCGCTCAAATTCGCCTTCACGGATTGCGACGTTGACGCGCGTCAGGCTTTGATAGACGATCCGTCCGGCGCCAATGTTCAAGTGGCCGACTTCAGAGTTTCCCATTTGTCCTTCGGGAAGTCCGACCGCTTCGCCTGAAGCTGTCAGCGTCTGATGCGGATACTTGTTCCAATAGCGGTCAAAGTTCGGTTTCTTCGCTTGGGCTACGGCGTTTCCGACTGTTTCGTCCCTTAGTCCAAACCCATCCAAAATGATGAGTGCGGCCAATTTATTACTCATATTGACCTGCCTCCAGTAATTGCACGAAAGACTGCGGCTCAAGGCTTGCTCCGCCGACAAGAGCGCCGTCGATATCGGATTCGGCCATATATTCTTTAATGTTCGCAGGTTTTACGCTTCCACCGTACTGAATGCGGACGCTGTCTGCTGCAGCTTGTCCGAATTCTGATGCAACGGTTTTGCGGATGTGCGCGCATACTTCGTTTGCATCTTGTGCAGTTGAAGATTTGCCGGTTCCAATCGCCCAGATCGGCTCATAAGCGATCACGGAAGCAGCTACCTGTTCAGTTGTTAAACCTGCAAGTGCTTTTTTCACTTGGTCTGCAACAAGCTCGTTTGTTTTGTTTGCTTCGCGCTCTTCAAGCGTTTCACCTACGCAGATGATCGGCACGATGCCATATTTGAATGCAGCATGCGCTTTTTTGTTGACCGTTTCATCCGTTTCAGCAAACATTTCGCGGCGCTCGGAGTGGCCGATGACGCAGTATTCAACTCCGAGGTCTTTCAAAGCCGCAGGGCTGATTTCACCCGTGAAAGCACCGCTTTCTTCAAAGTGCATGTTTTGCGCGCCGACTTTCAGATCTGTACCTTTAACAGCTGATGCAAGCTTTTCAAGGAACAGTGCAGGCGCACAGACAACAGCTTCTGCTTTATCTGCTGCGGGAATGGAAGATTTCACTTCTTCAACGAAGCTGACAGCTTCTGAAAGCACTTTATTCATCTTCCAGTTACCGGCTATTATTGGTTTTCTCATGTGCTCCACTCCTTATGCTGTATATTTTGCTTACTTGTCGTTCAATGCTTTGACGCCAGGAAGTTCTTTTCCTTCCATAAACTCAAGGGAAGCTCCGCCGCCTGTTGAAATGTGGCTCATTTTGTCAGCAAGGCCGAACTTTTCTACAGCAGCTGCAGAGTCTCCGCCGCCGATGACAGAGTATGTATCTTTTGCCTCTGCTAAAGCTTCAGCGACAGCTTTTGTTCCTTTAGCGAACGCATCGAGTTCGAATACACCCATCGGTCCGTTCCAAACAACAAGCTTGCTGTTTTTAATGACGTCAGCATATGTTTTTCTTGTTTCCTCCCCGATGTCAAGGGCTTCCCAGTCGCTAGGGATTTCGCTGACCGGCACGACTTTCGTGTTGGCGTCGTTTGAGAAATCGTCAGCAACAAGCACGTCTGTAGGCATGTAGAAGTTCACGCCTTTTTCTTTGGCGCGGTCCATGAAAGATTTAGCCAATTCAATTTTATCTTCTTCAAGCAGGGATTTTCCTACTTCATGGCCCAGCGCTTTAACGAACGTGTAAGCAAGACCGCCGCCGATGATCAGGTTGTCTACTTTCTCAAGAAGACTTTCGATCACGCCGATTTTGTCTTTTACTTTTGCGCCGCCGATGATCGCTGTAAACGGACGTTCAGGGTTAGACAGTGCTTTGCCCAGCACTTCAAGCTCTTTTTCCATGAGGAAGCCTGCAACAGCAGGAAGGTGTTCAGCGATACCTGCTGTTGAAGCATGGGCACGGTGAGCCGCTCCGAATGCGTCATTGACATAAACGTCAGCCAGGTCGGCAAACGCTTTAGACAGCTCAGGATCATTCTTTTCCTCTCCCGGATAGAAGCGGACATTTTCCAATACGAGAATATCTCCGTCTTTCATTTCGGAAATTTGCGCTTTTACGGCGTCGCCGTAAGCTTCATCCGCTTTTTTCACTTCTTTGCCGATCAGTTCGCCGAGGCGTGCGGCTACCGGCGTTAAGCGAAGCTCTTCTGAAACCTGGCCTTTCGGACGGCCCAAGTGGCTTGCAAGAAGAACTTTCGCTCCCTGCTCTGTTAAGTATTGAATCGTCGGAAGTGCGGCGCGGATTCTCGTATCATCCGTCACTTTTCCGTCCTTCATCGGAACGTTAAAGTCAACACGGCAGAAAACAACACGGCCTTTTACATCAATGTCTTTTACTGATTTTTTGTTCATGGCTTTTAGGAGATCCTCCTTTTAATGTTTTACAAGCCTGAAAACGGAAATCCCCGGGCGGCTTAATTGGCGCCGATATGGAAAAAGGGAAAGGGAGTGTGTGTCCCCTTCCCTTGTCCGCTTTCATTATAGCGCTTCTCTCATCAAGAACCAAGTCTGATTCTGGTTTCCGGATTAAAGACCTTGTTTTGCGATGTAAGCGGCAAGGTCAACTACACGGTGAGAATATCCGCTTTCGTTGTCATACCAAGAAATAACTTTAACCATGCTGCCTTCCATAACCATTGTAGAAAGAGCATCGATTGTAGAAGAGTTTGCATTGCCGTTGTAGTCTTTAGAAACAAGCGGCTCTTCGCTGTAGCCAAGAACGCCTTGAAGTTCGCCTTCTGCTGCTTCTTTAAACGCTGCGTTTACTTCTTCTGCTGTTACTTCTTTGTCAAGTTCAGCAACCAGGTCAACAAGTGATACGTTTGGTGTTGGAACACGCATTGCTCCGCCGTTCAGTTTTCCTTTCAATTCAGGAAGTACAAGAGAAACGGCTTTCGCTGCACCAGTTGTTGTAGGAATGATGCTTTCAGCTGCCGCACGCGCACGACGGTAGTCTTTGTGCGGAAGATCCAGGATTTGCTGATCGTTTGTGTAAGAGTGAACAGTTGTCATCATACCGCGTTTGATGCCGAATTTGTCGTTCAGAACTTTTGCAAACGGCGCAAGGCAGTTTGTTGTGCAAGATGCGTTAGAGATTACATCGTGGTTAGCCGCATCGTATTTATCTTCGTTAACACCCATAACGATTGTAATATCTTCTTCACTCGCAGGAGCTGAGATGATAACTTTTTTCGCGCCGGCTTCCAAATGTTTCGCCGCGTCTGCGCGTTTTGTGAAGAAACCAGTAGATTCAACTACGATTTCAACGCCTTGTTTGCCCCAGCTAAGTTTAGAAGGATCGCGCTCTGCTGTAACTTGGATTGTTTGACCGTTAACAACTAGGTTGTTTCCGTCAACAGAAACCTCTGCGTCCAATTTTCCGTGTACTGAATCATATTGTAATAGGTGAGCAAGCATGTTAGCGTCTGTCAAATCGTTAACTGCTACAACCTCAACTTCAGGATTATTTAATGCTGCGCGGAATACATTGCGTCCAATACGACCAAAACCATTAATACCGACTTTTACTGCCATGATGATTTCCTCCTTTAAGTAAATAAGAGATATTTAATTTATATTGAGGGAAGAAGCTTCCCTTAATAACTGTTTCGCGGCTCCTTCATCAGTGATCAAAACCGTGTTGCGCGGCTTTTTGAAGTACGCCTCTATCGCGTCCGCTTTTGACGAGCCTCCCGCCACCGCAATGATGTTCGGGATTGAATCAAGATCTTCGAGCTGGATTCCAACGCTGTGCACTTTGTGAATGACTTCTCCGTGGCGGTCGAAATAGTAGCCGAACGCTTCTGCAACTGCCTCATTTTCTTCTATTTTCTTCAAATCTTCCTTCGGTGTATTTCTTCGTTCTGCCATTGTTTTAGCATCCCCGATTCCATGGATCACCATACTGGACGATTGAATTGTCTGAAGCACTTCTTTAATAGAAGGCTCTTCAATGATAGAAGAATATGCTTCTTTGCTCAGCTCACCCGGCACAAATAACAGTCTGTATGTACCGGAAGCTTTTTCAGCCATATGGGCGCAAATCGTATTGGCCTGATTCCTGACGTTTTCGCCGAGCCCGCCTCTTGCCGGAACAAAAAGCAGCTTGCGGTTTTTCGAGTCAGGCGTCATCATTTCTGCCACGGCCTCAAGCGTCGTACCTCCGGTTACGGCGACGATATTTTCCCCCGTAAACCTGTTTTTCATGCATGCGACGGCCGCTCTCCCCATCTCTTTTTTGACCCATGGGGACTGGTCGCTGTCTCCCGATACAATGATGACTTCGTCGAGGTTCAACCTCTCTTTTAATGTATTTTCCAAATGGGTTAAACCTAAAACATCCTTCATCGTATCTTCGAGAACTTTCAGCAGGTTGGATCCTTCAAGTGTCAATATCATGCCGGTTGTTTTAATCTCTAGTAGATTTTGTTCTTTTAAAAACTGAACCTCCGCCCTTAAAATCCGCTCGCTGATGCCGAGACTGGCGGCAAGGCTTCTTCTGCCGATCGGTTCAGTCAGCCTTATGTACTGCAAAATTTTGTACCTTTTCTGCATGACATCGAGAAGATCCGGCAATAATTTTTTTTGAGCCTGTATTAGTTGATTCATGCCAAAACGTTCCTTTCATCTCGTCCTGGACAAATAATGTCCCGTAGTGACTGAAAACGTCCCACCTCAGCCAAAAAAAATTGCTCCTGCTTACATTCCTTATTGTAACAGGGTTAAAATGTTTATTCAACTGTTAAGAATCAATTCATCGACAACATTCGCGCGAATGTTCACACATCTGTATTAATTATTGTCCCTGTTGATTTCTATACTATACATATTTCATGAAAACGTGCCTCAATGAAAAAAAACTATGAATGCCATTGCGTATTACTGACCGGAAATATTCAAAATGAATCTGGCTGTCCAACGTTCTGGGACGTTTGAATGGGGTGTAATACCGGATGGTGGTCGATGCTCGCGTACGGTATGGTACCGTCCCTCATCTTCGTCTATTTTCAAAAATAAATATATTGCTAAAGTACGTACTCAAAAAAAAAGCAACGGGCGGTTTTTCCGTTCCGTTGCTTTGTTGCCGTTTATCCATTTTTCCAGACATCAGCAATGATTTCAAACGAGCGGAGTCTATCAGCATGGTCAAACGTTTCTGAATTGATCATGATCTCGTCCGCCTGAGTCGTACGGATGAATTCTTCAAGCTTTTCTTTCACACTGTCCGGCCCGCCGATGATCGTTGAGCTGAGCTGCTCATTCACCATCGCTTTTTCACGCGGCGTCCAAATCTGATCCATATCATCTACAGGCGGCTTAAGCTGAGTCGGGGCGCCGCGGACAAGATCCAAAAACTTCTGATAGTGCGATGTTGCAAGGCGCTGCGCTTGCGCGTCTGTATCGGCTGCGATCACGGTCACCCCGACCATCGCATAAGGCTCCTCCAAGACGCCCGGCTTAAACGAACTGCGGTACAGTTCCAAAGCAGGCAGCGTATTGGCCGGCGAAAAATGAGCCGCAAATGCAAACGGCAAACCGAGTTCCCCGGCAAGCCGGGCGCTGAATCCGCTTGAACCGAGAAGCCAAATCGGCACATCAAGCCCTTCGCCCGGTATGGCGCGCACGTGATTTCTTACATTGCCGGACGGCTTAAAATACTGGCGGAGTTCTTCAAGCTGCTCGGGAAAATCCTCCCCGCTGCTTATATTTCTTCTTAATGCGCGGGCGGTTAATTGATCCGTACCCGGAGCGCGCCCCAGTCCTAAATCGATTCTGCCTGGATAAAGGGATTCAAGCGTTCCGAACTGTTCGGCGATAACGAGCGGGGAATGGTTCGGCAGCATAATCCCTCCCGAACCGATGCGCATCTTCTTGGTGCCCCCGGCGATATAACCGATCAAAACAGAGGTAGCCGAGCTCGCAACGCCTTCGATATTATGGTGTTCAGCCAGCCAGAACCTGTGGTATCCCCATCTTTCGGCATGCTGCGCCAAATCCATAGATTGTTTAAAAGATTGTCCCGCATCTCCGCCTTGTACGATAGGAGACAGATTTAATACGGAATACTTCGTATTTTTGAAATGCTGTTTTGACATTGTCTTTCCTTCTTCCTGAAGTGTAGTGGTCATGTAATTAGACGATAACATAATCGTTCAGGTGAATAAAAGAAATTAGTTCGAAAAAAATCGAACTAATGTGTTAAAAGCTTGCCTCCCTGCGGAGGCAAGCCTTTTTTTAAGAAGCGGACGTTTGGCCGGCTGTCTGGTTCCTTCCTTTAAAGAAATAAGCAGCGCTAATGAGCAGATAGATTCCCGCCGTCACCAATGTAATGACAATCGATGTGGTCAGGATGACACCGATCAGTATCGCTGTCAGTGAAATGATTGCCAGCCAAGTCGTATAAGGGAACCATTTGACATAGTAGCCGTTCCCCGCTGTTTGATTCCGTTTCCTCGATTTTAAATGGGCAGCGGCAATCAGCATCCAGATCACAAGGACGGTATAGCCGAGAGACCCCATCAAATATTCAAACGTTTGGCTGCCGGCAAACAGTGAAAACAATACGCCCAAGTATAAGAAAGAAGTACATAATAGAATCGAATAAACCGGCACTTTTCTCACGGAAAGTCTCGAAAAGATTTTCGGCATTCTTCCGTCTGATGCCTGTGTATACATTATTCGGGAGGCGCCGTAAAGCCCTGAGTTCATCGAAGAAATGACCGCCAGTAAAATGACCGCATTCATCAAATGATCCGCTCCGGGAATGCCGATCATCTTAAAGACCATAACAAAAGGACTCTCCGACACACCGTTGACTTGATTCCATGGAATCAAGCTGACGATCACGAAAAACGGCAGAAGATAAAAAGCAATAATGCGCGTCAACGTTCCACGCACGGCTTTAGGCACGACCTTCTCAGGGTTTTTGGTTTCCGCCAGTGTCACCCCGATAATTTCGGTTCCGCCATAGGAATAGATCACAACTAGCATGGCTGTAATCAGCCCTCCGGCGCCATTCGGGAAGAAGCCGCCATGGTCTGTCAAATGAGTAAAACCAACAGCTGAGTGTTGTCCAAAAGAGAAAAATAACAAGATAAATCCGGATATAATAAAGACGACAATCACTGTGATTTTAATAAGGGCAAGCCAGTATTCCGTCTCGGCAAAGCTTTTGACAGAAAGCAAATTCACGCTCGTAATGACGAGTGAAACGAACAGCGCCAGCACCCAGATCGGCAGCCCCGGCAGCCAGTACTGCAAAAATATCGCGGCGACAACAGCCTCTGCCGCAATATTGAGAACCCACATTTTCCAGTATATCCAGTCTAAAAAATAAGCGGCATACGGCCCTAATATTGATTGAACAAGATCCCTGAATGTTCTGGCTTCACTGTTTCGGACAGCCATCTCGGCAAGCCCCTGCATGATAAACAGCAAAATCACGCCGCCGATCAAGTAGGCGATCATGACCGAAGGCCCCGCCAAATCGATCGCTTTGCTGCTTCCTTTAAATAATCCTGCTCCAATGGCTCCGCCCAATGCCATCATCATAATATGCCGCGATGTCATTGTGCGCTCGAGCTTCTGCATGTCTTTCTCCATCTATGTTCACTTCCTCTAGTAAAATGAAAAAAGCTCACCGTCTCCCTCTTCGATTTGAAGATAAAGAGACGATGAGCTTTGAAGCTTACCGCGGTACCACTCTTTTTGATTCTATGCCAAGAATCCAGCTTTGCGATGCACAGCCATGCTGTGCAAACCTGTTAACGAAGGTTAATCGTAATGTCCTCAGGAATTGATGTCCGTCCTTTAGCCAGTCCACTCCCGGGCGAGTTCAAAGGTTCATTGGTCTGCGTCGCACCTACCCGCAGCTCTCTTTGCCAATGCCGATCTTTTACTGCTCCCGTTCATTGTGTTTTCTTCTGCCTGAAATATATTCATATAATATACGTGCCGATCTTGACTTTGTCAACATCAAATCCACTGCCAAAAAATAAAAATTAAAATTTTTCTCTTTTTTCAAGGATAATTGCCTTTCCCATTGGAAAATACAAGGGAAGATATGCACAACTTTCATGATGATGGAGCATTCCCCAGAAGAGGGAAATATAAAAATCGGCGGATATCCCCCGAAAAAAATAGTTAAATTGAAATATTATTCAAACTTTACAAAATATTTTAACGATGATAGAGTGTGAACCGAATCATCACATCAGCTAAAGGAGGAAGAGAACGTGAAAAAACTTTCGTTTATGGTGATCTTGTCCGTATTGACGCTCGTCTTTGGTTCATCGTCCGTAAGCTTTGCGAAAAACATTCCTGAAGACAGATATACAACACCTACAGATGCTGAATTTAGCCAGATGAAAGAGATTTTAAACGACGCTGATATTGAAACCGGCAATTTGCAGAAGGATTACGGCGTGATTGTCAATGATCCCGCTGAAAAAGTCGGCGTCATATCAGACATCCCCGCCGAAAAAGACGACTGGAGCCATGTCAGCTTCCATTCCTACTATGTCGACCTCAACAGCAACACTCTTATCGCTGATGTTCAATTTGAATTCACACAAAACGGTGACGGCACTTCGGAAACCGAGTACAAAAACGTAACAAACGGAGGCAGGTATTTCGTCAAGATGGACCAAGACGGAAATGTCATTGATGAAGAAACGACCGGCGACATGTCGATTTTGGGGAAATACTAGAAACCGAGCGCCCCTTATGGAAAACGCCTTTATTCAAAGGCGTTTTTTTGTTCGGGCATTTAATAGATCTATCCATTGACGTCATTCGCATCTGCAAGACTAAAGGCATGATGCCCGAACAGATCCGGGTTCATTCCTATCAAATTCTTTCTGTCAAGAAACAACGCGTTCCTCAGAGCTGTCCATAAAGATGTCTTCAAGCGACGGTTCATCGACGTGAATTCTGTAGATTCCCACTTTGCAGTTCGTTAATACTCTGACAATGGCGGGAATTTTTTCTTCTGAATTGACGGTGATCGAAATCTCATGGTGATTGAATTGAACGTTTTCACCAGCTGACTCAAGAAAACGGTCGATCAGGCCGAAATGCTGATCGGGAATAGTCGAATGGCGAATGTGAACGCTTATGTTCGACATGAAATGCCTCCTTAATTCATCGAGCGTGCCTTCTATTAAAATGCGGCCGTTTTTCATGATGGCGATTCGCGTACAGATTTTCTCTATCTCATGCAGGTTGTGTGATGTCATAAATACCGTCTTACCTTCTTTTTGCAAATCCATAATCAGCTTTTGAATGTGCAGGGCCGATTCGGCATCGACACCTGATGTCGGTTCATCCAAAAAGATGAGCTCGGGGTCGTGGATGATCGCCTGGGCGATGCCGAGCTTTTTTTTCATACCGAATGAATAGGCGCCCGATTTTTTTTCAGCATGCTCAGTGAACCCAACTCTCTCTAAGACTTCTTCGCACCGCTCAGTCGATACGGCTTGTCCGTTCAGCTTTGCAAAATACTTCAAATGCCCGACTGCTGTCATTGAATCATAGAGGGTCAAATAATCAGGTAAAACGCCGATGCGATGCTTGACGTTTTCAATCGAAGCATCATTTAACAGCAGAAAACTGCCGGCTGTCGGCTCGATAATGCCTGTGATCATATTCATGAACGTAGATTTCCCCGCACCGTTACGGCCGAGGAAACCGTAAATCTCTCCTTTTTCGACTTGGAGGTCGACATGATTGACGACGGTTTTAGCCCCGTAGCTTTTCATCAGCCCTTTTGCCTCGATCACCACATCCATTATAAATCTCTCCTTTTAAACAAAACGATCGCACCGCAAAGAACGATGGCCGCGTAGACAAAGTTGATGAAAACAAAAGAACCGCCCAGCACGGAGTAATAGTACGGTGTTAAATATTTAAACCAGGTGATCATGCCGTTCTCTGAATAAACAGTCCATAAGCTGACCGCGGGAAAGACGAGCGCAAACACGATTCCGAAAAACATGGACATGGCGGGCCTTGAAATCACGATGGAAAATAAAAGGTTCAAAGAGATTGCAGCTGTAAGAAACGCCATGCTGTCTGCATAACTCATCCATAAAAACTCTTTTGAGGCGATCATCACCAAGGTGTACGAAACGAGCATGCAGAAAAACCAAAACAGCCAGACGCCAAAAAACTTTCCCAGAATGATCTTGATCCGCGAGGTTTTCGTCACAAGAAATCTGACCGTCCGGGCATGGACTTCGCGGTTGATCATGTCATGGGAAAGTCCAGCGATAAACAGGAAACCGAGAGCAAAAACAATAACCGCCGTTCCGATTGCGTTTGCATCGCTTCCTAAATCCAATTCGCGCACAAAGTCCGCAGGCGCCTGTTCGATCAATCCTGCAGTCTTATAGCTCACCCAAAACATAATAATAATGACAATAATCGACTTGATGCTTTTAAAAAGACTGATAAATTCATTCAGACATACCGCCCGCATACGAGTCACTCCTTCACTATTCTCCATTATAGTGAGTGAACATTATCGGGAAATAATCTTATCCTTAACATTACCTTAAATTTTAATAGGCTATTTCTTACAGGGGTGTTTCCGAGAATCATAAATGAGATGCAAGTGGCTTGAACCAGCGGCAGAAATGGGGATACAGAGCCGGAAAACTGATAAAAACACCATTTTAATATAACAAGTTCCGCTATTTTATAACTGGCAAAAAAAGTGGAATGATGCGGAAAATCGGGAAATGCCGGAATTGTCATATCGCTAAATAAAAAAAGATTAGCTCTGCATGAGGCTAATCTTTTTGTTATCGTCTAATTACCGGTCAGTCACGACAATATATGCCGCTTTTACCGGGCCGTGGACACCGACTACAAGGTCCATTTCGATGTCGGCTGAATTGCTCGGTCCAGTGACATAGTTGATGCAGGACGGGATGACGTCGCCGTCTGCAACCTTTTGTTTGATCATTGCGCTTGCCTGTGTCATCCGCGGGACGATGGTGCTTTTCGGGACGATCGCAATATATGTCGTCGGCAGCAAGCTGACAGATCGTCCTTTGTCTTTTGAACTGAAGAGGACGACCGTTCCGGATTCAGCAAGCGTGATCTCGCTGAATGTCACGCCGATGTTAGCCTGTTCGGCCCGCTGGATATTTTCATCTCCGGCCGCTGCATTCCATTCCCACACTTTTGTCCCCTCATTCGGCCACTTGTCTGTTAACAGGCCTGACAGTCCGTACTCTTTAAAACGGTCATCTTTCGGAATGATGACAGGCCCGCCTCCAAATCGTGATGCTTGTTCATACAAGGCATCATGCAAGCCGATGACATCCGTTTCAATCAGCTCCGTATGAATCTTTCGGCAGTGGTCCTTTAAGACGCCGACAAGCTCATCCTGTGTATAGCCTTGATATACCCGGTGCTGCGGCTGATACGTATAATCGGGAACGGTGACACCTGCCGAACGCCTGTTGCGGCCGAGCCTTTCCGCAATCCGGTTTAAAAAGCCGTCTTTATTTTGGATTGTTCCGTTTGTCATCTGTCTTCCCCTTTCTCTTTCCGTCTGTCCTCAAACCAGTCGCGGAACCTTGACTTGTTCGGCGCGGGGAAGTCGCGAATCTGGGTCCACTGTTTTAACGGACCCGGTCCCTTCGTTATTTTGCCGTCTTCGTTAAACGGCTTCATGGCTGCCGGCGCCCATTTGGAGCCCATTTTATATAGAGATGGCGCAGAAGTTCCCAAGCCGAACGCTTTCATCGCGAGCTTCTCGGATATCGGTGCGCGCCCTTCTTTTTCAACGATGCGCTGCCGGTGCTTCAGAAGCAGTTCGTGAAGCGGGATTTTTACCGGACATGCTTCAGAGCATGCCGCACATAACGAAGAGGCGTACGGCAGTTCTTTATAATCGTCATATCCGCCGAGCAGCGGCGACAATACGGCTCCGATCGGGCCTGAATAGATCGAACCGTAAGAATGCCCGCCGACATGGCGGTATACGGGACAAACATTGATGCAGGCCGCACAGCGGATGCATTGGAGGACGGATTGAAACTCCGTTCCGAGAATGTTCGAACGCCCGTTGTCAATGATGACGAGGTGAAACTCTTCGGGTCCGTCCGCTTCACCGGGCAGCCGCGGCCCTGTCAGCGCCGTGATATAGCTTGTCAGCCGCTGTCCGACAGCGCTTCTTGTGAGCATGCCGACGAGAACCTCAAACTCGTCGAATGAAGGGACGATCCGCTCCATCCCCATCACGGTAATCTGCGTCTTCGGAACGGTCGTGACGAGACGTCCGTTTCCCTCGTTTGTGACAAGGCTGACAGACCCCGTATCGGCAATCGCAAAATTGCAGCCCGTAATGCCGATGTCAGCCTCGAGAAATTTCTTTCTGAGCACGGCGCGCGCGTGCATGACAAGCTCTTCCGGCTTTTCGGTGTTGCGGTAGCCGATCCGCTCTTTGAAGACGTCGCGGATTTGCTCTTTGTTTTTATGCAAAGCAGGTGCGACGATATGTGACGGCGGATCATGATCATCGATTTGGAGGATGTATTCGCCCAAATCGGTTTCGACCACTTCGCAGCCGTCGCGTTCAAGCGCCTCGTTCATGTTGATTTCTTCGGTCACCATTGATTTTGATTTCACGATTTTTTTGCCGTTTTTCTTTTTCACGACATCGCGAATATAGCCTGTCGCTTCTTCGGCCGTCTGTGCAAAGAATACGTACCCGCCTTTTTTGGCGACATTTTCGGCGAGCTGTTCTAGGTAGTAGTCCAGGTTTTCGAGCACGTGCTGCCTGATTTCCTCGGCCTGAGACCGCCATTCTTCCCAGTTCCCGAGCTCTTCCGCCGCCTCAAGACGGCGCGCTCTCAAGCGCTCCTGCGCACTTGAAACAGCCCCCCTCATAAACTCGTTTTCGAGCCCGTCTGATACGCGCTCTTTAAATTTCTGCGTTCCGATCTTCATTGCCATAACGAATGTCCCCCTCTATCTGTGAAATGACCGGATGTCTGTTTATCTGCTGTTCAGCACTTCTGCGATGTGCATGACTTCAATCGGCTTGTTCTTTCTCCCGATCCGTCCGCCGATATTCATCAAGCAGCCGCAGTCCGCCCCGATTAACACATCTGCGGCGGTTTCTTCGACACACGCCACTTTCTCATCGACCATCTGTTCGGATATTTGCGACATCTTCACCGAAAAAGTCCCCCCGAATCCGCAGCAGTCGTGTTTGCGCGGCAGCGGCGTGAACTCCAGTCCCTTCACATGCCGAAGCAGCTTCATCGGCGCGTCTGTGACGCCCAAAAGCCTTGTCATATGGCATGACGTATGATAAGTCGCCTTTTTCTCAAGTGTCGCCCCAACGTCTTCAACCTTCAAAACGTTGACGATAAAATCGGTCAGCTCATACGTTTTGTCAGCCAGCCGCTGCGCTTTTTCCGCCCAGGCCGGCTCATCCCGGAAAAGGTGCGGATACTCCTTGAACATAAAAGCGCACGATCCTGAAGGGCTGACGACGTATTCGGCTGATTCAAATGTCTCAATCATCCGTCTCATCGCTTTTTTGGAATCTTTGACATAGCCGCTGTTGTACGCAGGCTGGCCGCAGCAGATCTGCCCTTCGGGAAAATCCACTTCACATCCGAGCCGCTCAAGCAGTTCAACCGTCGCTTTTCCGACATTTGACTGAAACATGTCAACCAAACACGTGATAAACAGTGATACTTTCATCTTGATCCCCTCTCCAACCCGATAAATCAGGTCATCTGATGACTTGGTTAGAAAACCCTCTTTCTCCATCTTACACCTTGGTAAAATTTTTTGAAAGGGGTTTCTTTTTCGTTTTCACTCGGGCCGCTGCTTATATGGCCGGCTCGTCGGCCTGTTTCGTTTCTTCAAAATATGAGGCCAGCACATTTTCCACATTCGTCAGATGATTGTGCATCGCCTGTTCTGCTTTTTGGCCGTCTTTTTCCATCACAGCCTGATAGATGGCATCGTGTTCCTCATAAAGGCGCTTAACGGTTGTGTTCTTCGAGAACAGCCAAATTTTGCGCGTCTCCCTCATCGTCTCAATTAAGAGTGATGACACATGATTCATCAAGCCTTTCAGCAGATCGTTTTGCGAGGCGCCGGCAAGCGCAAGATGAAACGCGAGGTCGGCTTTTTCGCCAAGTTCGCCGTTCCCATCCGCCTGCTTCATATCCTCAAGTGCGGCCTGCATGCGCCCGAGATCTTCTTCTGTGCGTTTTTGAGCCGCACTTGAAACAGCTCCGATTTCAAGAATCTTACGGACTTCGAGCAGTTCAGCGACGTCTTTCTTTTTCATCAAAAGCGCAGCCGAAAGGGGGATGGAAATTTGCTCAGGCTCAAACCTTTTCACATACGTTCCTTCCCCCTGCTTCATTTCGACCATCCCCATCGCTTTTAACGCAGACAGCGCTTCCCTGACGGCCGAACGGCTGACCTGAAAGCTTTCGGCGAGCGCCTGAACGGAGTCAAGCTTATCACCTGGCTCAAGCTCTCCGCTTTTAATCGATTCAAGAAGCGCTTCTGCGACTTCTTCGTATATTTTTTTCGTCTTGATTTGTTTGTATTTCAACTTTTTTCACCTCGTAACCAGACTGGGCATGATGCGCTATTTTTTATTATACCGTTCTTTCCGTCCGGAACATATAGACTTCGGCTCCATGCAAAAAAAGATTGTAATTTATGACATTGAGAAATATAATGCTAAATGATCAGTCTTATCATCATGTCATCAGATGACTGAGTGAGACTTTGAACAAAGGGGGAATTGGAGATGGGATGGACGCAAGATTATACTCCGCTGGGGAACAGTTTGCTGCTCTCTTCGCTTGCAGCGCTTATACCGATTTTGTATTTTTTCTGGGCTCTGGCAATCAAAAGAATGAAAGGGCATACAGCGGGTGTGTCGACTTTGCTGATTGCGCTCGCGCTGGCCGTTTTCGTATACGGCATGCCCGCTCATCAGGCTGTGATGTCGGCTTCACAAGGGGCGGTTTACGGGCTGCTTCCGATCGGCTGGATCATTGTGACTTCCGTTTTTTTGTACAAGCTTACAGTCAAAACCGGCCAATTTGAAATCATCAGGAGCTCGGTATTATCGATCACAGATGACCGCCGTTTGCAAGCACTTTTGATAGCGTTTTCATTCGGGGCGTTTTTAGAAGGAGCGGCAGGCTTCGGCGCCCCTGTCGCGATCTCGGCCGCATTGCTTGTCGGCCTCGGCTTCAATCCGTTGTACGCGGCGGGCATATGCCTGATCGCCAACACGGCGCCTGTCGCTTTCGGAGCGATCGGCATTCCGATTATCGCGGTTGAAGGGCCGACGGGGATTCCTGCGATGGACATTTCAAAAATGGTCGGACGCCAGCTCCCATTTTTATCTGTATTTATTCCGTTTTATTTGATTATCATCATGAGCGGCTTGAAAAGGGCTTGGGAAGTGCTGCCGGCGATTCTCGTGTCGGGTGTCTCTTTTGCCGTTACACAGTATGTAAGCTCAAACTTTCTGGGGCCTGAGCTCCCGGATATTTTGTCAGCCATCGTATCGCTTATCGCGCTCGCTGTATTCTTAAAATTTTGGAAACCGAAAACGATATTCAGATTTTCACATGAAAAGGAAATGGCCGCTGCCGCGGAGGCGCAGCAGCTTGAACATCAAAAGGCCTCATACTCGGCTGGGCAGATTTTCAAGGCGTGGACACCGTTTTTGCTGCTCACGGCAATGGTCTCCATCTGGGGAATTCCAGCTGTCAAACAGGCGCTGACAGGCCATTACGAAGGGTCAAATCCATTGCTGCTGTTCATTAGTGATATCGGCGGCAGGCTGACGTTCGCGCCCGGTGTGCCTTTTTTGCACAATCAAATTCTCGATGGCTCCGGAAAACCGCTTGAAGCTCTTTATAAACTTGATCTCGCCGGATCTGCGGGAACGGCGATCCTGATTGCCGCCGTACTGACAAAGTTTGTCACAGGCATGCCTTGGAAAGAATGGGGCGCCGTGTTTACAGAATCGCTGAAAGAACTCGGCAAGCCGATATTAACGATCGCTTCCGTTGTCGGTTTTGCCTATGTCACCAACTCTTCGGGCATGAGCACAACACTTGGCATGTCCCTTGCGATGACGGGTTCAATGTTCGCATTCTTTTCTCCCGTTCTTGGCTGGCTCGGCGTCTTTATAACCGGTTCAGATACGTCGGCCAATTTGCTTTTCGGCAGTCTGCAAAAAGTGACGGCACAGTCGGTCGGAATGGAGCCGGTGCTGTCTGTGGCGGCCAACTCTTCGGGCGGCGTCACCGGAAAGATGATCTCTCCGCAGTCGATTGCTGTCGCCTGCGCAGCCGTCGGACTGGCAGGAAAGGAATCCGATTTGCTGCGCTTTACACTGAAACACAGCCTGTTTCTTCTGTTCCTGGTTTGCATGATCACGTTCCTGCAGCATCACCTGTTTGCGTGGATGATCCCGTAAAAAAGCCGCCGGCGTTCGTGCCGGACGGCTTCTTTATTGATATCTCTTTCTGACAGACGAAGGCAGTATATTAAGCTGATCGCGGTATTTGGCGACGGTCCGCCTCGATATGACGATGCCGTGCTTTTCGTTTAAAAGGTCGGCCAGCTTCTGGTCTGAAAGCGGTTTCATTTTATTTTCTTCATCGATCAGCCGACGAAGATGCGCTTTGACTGTGTGACTTGATGTATGTCCGTCAGCGGCATCCTTTACCTTCGCCGAAAAAAACCGTTTAAGCTCGCACAGCTCAAAAGGCGTCTGCACGATTTTCCCTTTGACTGCACGGCTTACTGTTGATTCGTGAACCCCGAGGGCATCGGCGACTTCTTTTAATGTGAGCGGCTTCAGTTCATCTTTCCCTTTTAAAAAATAATCTTTTTGACGCACCATAATTTCCGCCATCACCCTCCGCATCGTTTCCCGTCTTTGCCTGAGGGCATTGTCGAGCCATTTCCACTGCTTGAACTTATCAGAGATATAAACGGTCGCCTCGTCTTTTGACTGGCGCTGCAAAAACGGCTCGTAAAACGCGTTAAGCTGGATATCGGGAAAAGAACGGCTGCTGAGCTCAAGCACCAATTTTCCATCCTCGGCTGAAATGATGACATCAGGCTCGATATAGACTCCGCCTTCATCCGTGCCATACATCAATCCGGGACGCGGCGACAGCTCTGCAACAAGATCTTGTATGTCCTGAAGCTCTGAGAGCGAAAGGCCCGCTCTCTCAGACAGCTCTTTCCATCCTTTTTTGGCAAACAGGTCAAAGTATAGGGAAATAACTTTTTCCGCTTTTGCCGTCTCCTTTGGCAGACGCTTTAATTGGATCAGGATGCATTCCTGAAGCGACCGCGCTCCGATGCCTGCCGGATCAAGAGTCTGCAGCTTGCCCAAGACTTCTTCCACTTCTTCTCTGGTGACAGCCAGCTCGGAAGCGATAAAGGCGATGTCTTCTGTCACATATCCGTTTCGATCAAGGGATTCGACCAGGTAGCTGAAAATCCGCTTTTCCCGGTTTGACAGCCGGAGATCGAGCGCCTGCTGTTTCAAGACGCTTTTGATATCTTCACGGGAATGCGCCGTCTCAGAGCGGCTCATTCCTTCATTTTGCAAATGACGATTCGTTTTATGGTAAAATGATCGGGGAATATCGGGGTCTTTTCGTTCGATCAGGGGGTTTTCCAATGAGAGTTCGTCAATCCGGCTGTTCAGCTCGGCCGACGAATACTGAAGCATATGAATGGCTTGGGCAAGCCCTTGCGTCAAGTGAAGTTTTGCCGTTTGCTGCTGCTGTACATGCAAGTTCATCATATCTCCCCTCCCACTATTAGTTTACACGATCGGTTCCGTACCGTATAGACTTAAAAAAGGAGTGTTACCATTGACAGAACTTTTCTCTGTACCCTATTTCATAGAAAATTTTAAAACCCATATTGAAATGCATCCAAATGAGGATAAAATTCACGCAATGAACAGCTACTACCGTTCAGTCGTGTCAACGCTTGTCCAAGACCAGCTGACAAAAAACGCGGTCGTCTTAAAACGGATTCAGCATTTGGATGAAGCCTACAACAAAGTAAAGCGCGAAGAAGCATAGCAAAAAAACCGCCTGTCATACGTGAACAGGCGGTTTTTCTGCTTCTTCCGGATTGTTTTGAATCAGTTTTGTACTCGGGATATCCTTCATCCATGTGTTGTAGTAATTTGCGTTTTTTCCGTAGGAGTTGTCAATCACGACATTTTCTTTTCCGAGCAGACACGATAAGATGTGGCCGTGCAGCCTTGAAGTAACGACGGATTCATAGCGGTTGAAAAAACGGATTGATTTGTCGACGAGGCTGTCCGAATAGCGTTTCCAATAAGAAGCGATCGGCAGCGGATTGCCGGCTTTTTTGTTGAGGACATTGATCGTCTGCAAGCGTTTGATTCCGCGTTTGTCGCCTTCTGACAAGATAACGTTCCAATCGTACGTATCCGGCTCCTCTGCTTTTTGCAGGCTGCTGTTTGCTTCTTTGTCGGTTCTGATCAACCGCAGAACGGACTCAGAAGGCTTTTCGGCAGGTGCCGCGATCGGCCAGAGCTGGTGAGCCATATCGGGCATCATTCTGATGTTTTTCACCCCTTCGAAATGCTTGAGAGCAAATTCGAAGGATGCCTTTTCCCGCGTGAATAAGTGCAGATCCGGGTGAGCCGCCAAAATGCCGCGCGTTTTTTTTGCATTTTCTTCATGTTCATAATAAATCGACTGCGGCAGAATGACGATCCGGTGGTCGGGGTAATGTTCGACAACCCGTTCCCTGAACTGCTGAAAGTGAGGGTACAAATCGCCGAAATTGCCGCCCCCCTGACAAACGATGATGGCGTCCTTTGGAATGCGGCGGCCCGGAATAAAATTCTCTGCATTCCATCTTTCGCGCACCTTGATGCCGTATGCTTCAAAAAAAGCTTCCGTTCCTTTCATGATCAATAAGTCTCCGACGTTTCCATAGAGCGGGTAGTCCAAGTAAACGACTGATGAATGTCTTGGGATGACATCCAAAATTTCTGCCAGCTTATGCTTTAAGCTGTCCATGGAATATGTAATCGCCATGTTTAGCACCTCATTTATATTTAATCCGGTCGGCCACGATTTGAATCACCCGGTCCTGCTCTTTTCGCGTCATACTTGATCCTGACGGCAGGCAGAGCCCGCGCTGAAATAAGTCGCAGCAGACAGAGCCTTGGTCATCGTGCGGATAAAAGGCCGCTCCTTTAAAAAGGGGCTGTCTGTGCAACGGCTTCCATAACGGCCGGGCTTCAATGTTTTCATTTGCGAGCTGTTCAATGATGTCCGCCGGTGTTGTTTGAATCTTTGCTGTATCAAACGTTAATGTCGTGAGCCAGCGGTTTGACATGCCGGCTTCAGGCATGAATTCTATACCTTCGATACCGGCGAGCGCCTCCTGATAGCGCTCGAAGATCGCCCGTCTGGCGTGTACCCTGTCATCCAGGACGGCGAGCTGAGCGATACCGATTCCGGCCAGGACATTGCTCATCCGGTAATTGTAGCCCGCTTTTTCGTGCTGATAATGAATGGCGGGCTCGCGCGCCTGAGTGGCTAAAAAGCGCGCCTTCTTCAAAGCGTCTTCATCATCGCTGACAAGCATTCCTCCGCCTGATGTGGTGATGATTTTGTTGCCGTTGAACGAATAAATGCCGAAGCGTCCGAAGGTTCCGCTTTTTCTGCCCTTATAAACAGAACCGAGCGATTCGGCCGCATCTTCAATAACAGGGACGGCAAATCGATCGCAAAGCGCGATAATCTCGTCTATTTTCGCGCTTTGGCCGTACAAGTTGACGACGATGACGGCTTTCGGAAGATTTCTGGCCCGCTCCGCTTCGTCGAGCGCCCGTTCAAGCGCCTCGGGCGACATGTTCCATGTATCCCGTTCAGAATCGATGAAAACCGGCTCAGCCTGCTCATATATAATCGGATTGGCGCTCGCTACAAACGTAAAGGAAGAACAGAAGACCTTATCGCCTTTGCCGACGCCGAGCAATTTCAACGCCAGGTGGATTGCGGCTGTTCCTGAGCTGACTGCCGCGGCACCGGACGTCCCCGCATAGGCGGCAAGCTTTTCTTCGAATGTATCGACAAGGGGACCGAGCGGCGCGATCCAGTTTGTCCGAAACGCTTCAGCTACATAGCGCTCTTCGTCTCCGCTCATGTGCGGCGGGGATAAATAAATTCGCTTATTCTGACTCATGTTTTTCACCCTTTTTACTGCTGTGATATTTAATTTTTCTTGCAGGGACTCCGACAGCGGTACAATCATCAGGAATGTCGTGAATGACGGATGATCCCGCTCCCGTTACGCTCCAGCGGCCGATTGTCTTTCCGGGAATGACCGCCGTTCCCGCTCCGAGATGAGCGCCTTCCATAACTGTCACACCGCCGGTTAACACCGTTCCCGGCGAAAGATGAACGTAATCGCCGATCCGGTTGTCATGTTCGACGATCACACCTGTGTTGACAATCGTGTGGATGCCGATGTCGGCATCCGCTTGGATGACGCTCGACGCCATGACAACGGCGCCGTTTTGAATCCGGGCCGAACCGCTGATCACGGCGGACGGATGAATCAAAACCGCATACCGGTCAAGCGGAAGGCCGAGACGTTCATACAGCTGCTGTCTGATGCCGTTTTGACCGACAGCTAAGACGAACTTCACGTCCGGATGCAATCGCGCAAGTTCTTCTGCTGCGCTTGAAGGCCCGCGATACAGACCGTTCTCGACATGAAGCTCCGCATACCGGTCATCGAGAATGCCGGCAAGCGCCGTATCAGGCCGTGCTTTTACAAGATCCAGAACGACTTTCCCATGGCCGCCGGCTCCGATGATCACCACATTTTGCATCAGGCATTCCTTCTCCCCGTAAATTTTTCTGCTGTCACATGGCGGTCCTGGCTGACGCCTTCCGACTTCAAGACTTTTACGACAGTCAACAAAAGGATTTTGAGATCAAGCAAAAAAGAACGATGATCCACATACCAGACATCAAGTTCAAACTTTTCCTCCCATGTCACTTTATTTCTCCCGTTGATCTGCGCCCAGCCCGTGATGCCCGGCTTGACTTCATGCCGTCTCCATTGCCGCTTCGTATAGAGGGGAATATACTCCATCAAAAGCGGCCGCGGCCCGACGAGGCTGAGATCTCCTTTGATGACGTTGATCAGCTGCGGCAATTCGTCAAGGCTCGTTTTTCTGATCAGCCGCCCCGTCTTTGTCAGCCGTTTTTCATCGCTTAGCAGATTGCCTGCTTCATCTCTTTCATCAGTCATTGTTCTGAATTTATATAATGTAAAAGGCTCGCCATTCAGCCCCGGACGGGTTTGGCGAAATAAAACAGGCGAGCCGATTTTCCATCTGATGAGGCAAGCTGTCAGGATCATGGCCGGACTGAGCGCGATCAGCAAAATAACCGACAATGCAAGATCGAAAAACCGTTTCGCAAGCACGAAAAACGCACCCCTTTCTTTTATTTAAAAAATCCCTTTTGAAACGGGAAGGATAAAGAGCATCGAAATGCTTGGAGCCTTGTTGTGACAATATGCCGTTCCGCTTTCGTCAACATGACGAAATAGGCAAACAGGCCGTATGTCCCCGTCGCAGCAAGCGCCGTGACAAACAGGGACAGCAGGCTGTCGATTGCAAATAAGTATTGAAGAGCGTAACAGACAGCCAAGGTAAATGAAGCACCGGCAACCGGCCTGTATATACCTTTATAAAAAACCCTTTTTCTTTCACCCGTAATCTTTGACGCATAAATCGGAGTGAAGACGACATTTTTCAGCATTAAAGCTGCCGCACCGGCCAGCGCAATTCCGTAAAGGCCGAGTCCCGCCGGTCCGCTCAGCACGATGGCAAGCAGCAAATTGACAACGCCGAAGGCAACCGTGGTCAGCGCCGGTGTTCTCAGCTTGTTATAGGCGGTAAAAATATAAAAAAGCGGCGCCGGGCTTAATGAAACAACCAAATAACCCGCATGTATCAGTAAAAGCCATTTCAAATGTTCGAATGAAGGGCCAAGCCACAGCGACAGAAACGGGCCGGCAAGCCCGCCCAGAAGCGCAGCCGGCAAAGCGAGCAGAATGCCGTTAATTCTGACGGCCTGGTTGGCATAGCGGACGAGCCCTTCTTTGTCGCCTTTTGAATAATAGAGTGTAATCGTAGGTGAAAATACGGCCGCAAGCGTTCCCGAAAGCGTCCGCAATAACAGCGGAAACTGAATGATCGCGGCGTACATGCCGGATTCGGAAACCCCCAGCATCACATTCGCCACCATTAAATCGATTTGCAGAAACAGCAGGACGCCGACTTGGCTGACGGAGCTCCATCCTCCCGCTTGAAGCAGTTTTTTGCACTTTGCAAACGACATATCCCTCACACGAAACGTAAACCATGGGATCAATTTCTTAAAGAAAAAGATCGACAGGATGCACGCCGAAGCGGTTGCGATAAGAGCGGCGAGCTGAATGTGCCAGATCTTCGGTGCAAACCACGCGAAAATCAACAATACGCTCAAGACGCGAATCAGCATTTGGACGGCCTGGATCGTGCTTGTAATATAGATTTTATTGGCAAAAAACGGACCGGCGGCAAATCCCGACATCACAAAGGTCAATAAAAACAGCAGGCTCCCGATCAAAAGCGCGATCTGCACATCCCCCAAAAGACCGGCGGGAACGCGAATGATCTGATCGATAAAAAACACCGTGCCGCCAAGCGGAAAAAACAAGATGACCGAAAGCACCAGTGATGAAACGATGTAGGTATTCATATAGCCCCTCGCTTCATCAAGCGCCCCCCTGTGGGCGGAAACAGAAAAAAACCGGACAACGACCGCGCTCAAGGCAACCGTAATAATCGAAAAGTAATTGATCATATTCTGCGTGAGATGGACAAACCCAAACGCCTCAACACCGAGGTTCTTGATGACATAAGGCGTCAGCCACATCGAAAACAGCACCGATAATAAAAAAGACGCCACATTGGCGCCGAGATTCAAAATAAATGTCTTATTCAAAAGGCTCATCCCTTACTGGGCAGATTTCGTTTAAAAAACAATTCGAGCAGGATCGGAATATTCAGCTTGCATAGCAGTAAAACGAGCCGTTGGCCGATTAAAAGATTGCGGTTGCGGAGAGACGTTGATTTGACGCACGACTGCACCATCCGGTAAGACAAAATGTCTTTAATGTGCCGCCTCACCTGCTTTGAAGGCTTCGGTTCCGCACAGGCATTGGCTAAAAGCATCGGAATTTGATGTTTGCATGTGTACGTTTCCAGATCGTCCGCACATTCATCCAAAAGCTGAAACGTCTCATAGAATCTCCTTTTCGCCCGGTACTGCCTTTTCAGGCTTTCGTCCATGTACGGTTTAAACGGCACCTCCGTCAGGCTATCCGGATTGCACCTGTACATGTAGTAGCCGTCATCGATCGCTCTCACCCGTTTCGCTGCATAAAAGGCGTACAAATTGAACGGCGAATCCTCTGCAAAACGAATGTCCTCAAAAAAGTACAACTGGTTTTTCTTCAGCAGGTCGCGCCTGTACAAATTCCGCCACACATACCAGATGAAGCGGGTTTCGTGCGCCTTTTTGAGCTCGCGTTTAATATCCCAGCTCAACAAGAGACGATCGGTCGGCAGCGGCGGCGGGAAATAGGTGTCTTCCGCATCGGAATGTTTATGATACCCGCACATGACGATATCAAGGTCGTCTTTTTTGGCAGCGGCGTACATGTTTTCAAACATGGCAGACAATACAAAATCATCACCGTCGACAAATCCCACATAATCTCCTGTCGCGGCTTGAAGACCGGCATTTCTCGCCGAGCTCAGCCCGCCGTTTTTTTTATGAATCACTTTCACTCTGGCATCCAGGCTGCAGTACTTTCTCGCTATCTCCCCGGATCTGTCGGGAGAGCCGTCATCGACAAGGATGATTTCAATATTTTTCAGCGTCTGCCTGCGCAGCGAATCGACGCATTCTTCTATATAATCTTCGACATTGTACATCGGAACAATGATACTGACGAATGGCTTCATTGGACATCACCCATAATTTTCTGTCTTAAATCTGTGAAATAATGCTCCCTTGACGGAGTCTCACGATACGAATCACCGGTCTTAATCAGCTCTTCAATTGCGCCGAGAACCTCTGCCGCATCGGGATTTTCCACAAGCTTCATCGAAGGAACGCTTTTCAGCCAGCGAAAGCCTTCAAGCACCTTATGATCAAAAGAGCGGATCACAACGCACGGCGTCCCTGTAATCGCACAAAAAATCATGCCGTGCAGCCTGTCTGTCACAACGACCTCCGCACCTCTCAGCTGATCCCAAAGCCGATTCAGCTCCTTCTCGCGGGACATGCGGCTGACCCTCCTGCCGATCGTCGTTGTAAAAGTTTGCACGCCGCCGTATTCGTCGCCGACAGCCTTCATCAGCTTTTCACGCTCTTCCGGTCTGAGAAAGCTTTCTTTATCCTCTCTTAAACAAACCAGCACACCGTCTCTTTCAGACTGCTGTTCTTTCTTTAAATAAAGCACCATATCAGGCTGCTTCACAATCGTTTGCTTTGAAAAATGCTGTTTCATAAATTGATAGGTTGTATCATCGCGCGCCATCATAAACAGCCGGCGATGGGAGTTGTAGACTTTTTTCGCTCTTTTCAGCTCCTTTTTGCCGCGGGGCGTCTTGGAAAAGTGCGCGGTGGCTGGGAGCTGGACAATTTTATAATGCTTGAATGTTTTGATAATAAAGCGCCTCGTCCATTCCTCATTGCGGTACAAATCCCCCATATTTCCTCCGCCGATAATGAACACCATATCCTCGGGGTGGCGGATGCGCATGAGGGCTTTTGCATGTTTGTAAATATCGTTGATGCCGATTTCAATTAATTCAAAATCGGGAAACTCGTTTTCTATGAATGTCCGGCTTGCCAGGGCAATCGCGTGATCTCCCAAATTATCATGGGACGGAATTAAAGTCAGAATGATTTTTTTCTTGCCTTTGTATTGATCAAAACGCTTCAAACCCGGCGTTCCCATCACATATTCAGAAGGATATTTCACCTTGAGCAAAAGCCATTCTGCAAGATTGATCTTCAGTTCCTGAAAGGTCATTTCCTCACCGCCTATTTCTTCATTCTGTGCTCGATCATTTTCTGGTAAATGGCCGCAAATCCATACACTGCCGGCATAAACCGCAAGCGAATCAGCATAAGGAGAAGCTTCTTCTTCGAATCGAATGCCGACATGTCCACCGCGGGAATTTTCCCCCTGAATTCCGGACAGGCGCATATGCTGCGGATATTTTTATATTTTTCTATTGAAGGATTTTGGTTTCGGCTCTTGCATTCATTTAAAATACTGATGCAGCCGTGGTTGACGATAAAGACGTGCAGCG
Organism: Bacillus paralicheniformis; assembly: GCF_001042485.2. GTDB lineage: Bacteria > Bacillota > Bacilli > Bacillales > Bacillaceae > Bacillus > Bacillus paralicheniformis. The sequence continues at coordinate 29,092 of NZ_LBMN02000001.1, read as the reverse complement.
CCTCCTTTAAAGCCGGAAGCTCTCCGTGCTTTGTCAGGCAGTCAAGGTTCGCTTCATAAAGAGCGAGCCCGTCTTCAAACAGCCCCGCCTGATACTTTTGGACGATGGACGACAGGTGGACCCTGTAATGATAAAGCGGCTTAGTCACGAACGCCGCCGTATTCGCATATAGAAGGCATCTGAAGCTGAAGTATTGATCTTCGATGTTTTCCAGCTCGTCGCGCAGCGGGAAAACGAGCTTATGCTGCTCAATCAGGCTCCGCCTGTAGAGCTTGTTCCAGGAAAAGCCGCTTACTTGACCCTTTAATAAAGCTTTTATGAATGCCTCTTTCGGCTTTCCTTCATAGTTTTTCCCGATGTCCGGGCAGACCGTTTTTCCGGTATCCTGAATTTCGACGGCATAATCACAGATGACAAGGTCGGCATCCTCATCCTTTGCTTTTTCATACATAGATTGGCAATAGTCCGGCTCAATCCAGTCGTCGGAGTCGATGAATGCCAAGAACTCGCCTGACGCCGCTTCGATCCCTTTATTGCGGACAGCGCCGAGGCCCTGATTCTCCTGCCGAATCGTTTTGATGCGTCCGTCCTTTCGGGCGTAATGATCAATGATCTTCTGGCTTCCGTCTGTTGAACCGTCATTAACGATAATGATTTCGATATTTTTTAAGGTCTGGCTGATCAGCGATTGCAAACAATTCGGCAAAAAAGCTTCTGTATTATAAACAGCGACCAGTAGACTAACTGCTGGATTTTCCAATGTGATGACTCCTTTGTCGAAATTTTCACAAGATATTCCGCTATTCAACGTTCAAAAATCGTTCTGTAAGGCAATACCGACGAGTCGAACGGCATGAGCATAAAGCTGTATAAGAAGTAACAGATCAAAATCAAAACATACAGAAGCGCGTTCGATTTCGGTTCGAAAATCCGTACAAAATAAGGAACGAGAATCAGCTGATAGAGCCCGAAATAAATGTTGAACCTCGCAAAAATGACATCCTTTGTCGCCAAAATTCCGAACAGGAAACCGATCAGACAAAGGTTGACGATATAATCGACTTCGGGCCAGCGTTTTCTGAGCTGCTCCCTGAAGCAGAATGCAAGTACGAGCGGGAGAAGAAGAACGATGATTTTAATGGCGTTCATGCCGTTCGTATTTTTCATCAGCCATTCTTCGTAATGTCCGTATTGACTGTTTTCAAGCACGACAAGGAATACGGACAAAAATTTTTGATACAGAAAAGTTCCCGCCAAAAATAAGAGCATGAGGCACCAGAGGACAGGCGACCACGCTTTTCTTCTGACGATGAAATAGACAGGAATCATGATCAAAGCCGAAGAATGAAAAAGCGAACAGATCAGCACGACGATCATATAGCGCACCAGCTTCCCATCGATCAGATACCGGACCGCCCAAAACAGAATGGCCGCCGCCATGTATTGGCGAATACCGTTAAACGAAGCGTAATAGTGAAACATGCCGATAAAGAGAAACATGCTCAACTCAAACGGCCTTCCATACACATATAGCGTCTTGACGATATAGATATAGGTAATCGCGGCAACGACGGCAAACATGAGCGCCGGATCGGCTGAAATCTGGTTTAATATCCATAAGAGTGCGGTAAATCCGGGATCTGTCGACGACTTATCTGTTCCGAAACCGAAGATCTCCCAAATGTTGTTGTATTTTCCGGCTAATTCGTAAAGCAGCATATAGGTGTGGTAATCCGTTCCGACCTTGTATCTTAAGCCGGCAACGATAATCAAAGACGCGAGCGGAACGACGGTGAGGATCGCATTCGGACGGTAGCCCGTCGGCAGCCTGTGATCTTCCCTGCCGTACATTTTCGCAAACCATGACCAGATGAAAACAATCCCCATATTCAACATGTAAACAGACATACACTCACTGTCCTTCTGCCGCGGAGATTGAATAGATGTCCATCAGTCTCGCCAAATTTGCTTTTGCATCATAGCCTCTCTCTGCCAGGCTTCTCTCAATCTCCGGCCATGCAGGCTTTTTCGCCTGAGCGGCACGGCTGATATCCTCAGCCCACCGTTCAAAGCCGGCATTTAAGCTGAGACGGGTCAGCAGGCCGAGTCCCAAATCGGTTTCCTCTGTAATATGGTCTGATACAATACAAGGAAGCCCTGATGCCTGCGCTTCGACGAGTACGAGAGGAAGCCCTTCAAACAAAGACGGCATGGCAAATACATCAAACGTCTGCATGAGAGCCGGGATATCTTCGACGACGCCGAGAAACAAAATGTCGTCTTTTACACCGAGAGCGGCGGCTTTTTCTTCCATCTGTCTGCGCAGCGGACCATCACCTGCGAACACCGCTTGAAAAGGCGTGCCCGATTTCTTGAAATGAGCGGCAAGCCCGAGCAGAAACGCGTGGTTTTTCTGTTCAAAAAAACGGCCGACATGTCCGATAACCAATGCGTCTTCCTTGATGCCGAAGCTCTTTTTTGTATCCGTCTTTGAAACGCCGTTCGCTTCTTTGAAGCGGTCAAGTTCAATCCCGTTTTGCAAAAGATGGACCGCGTTTTCGCCCATCTTTTTTCCGCCGAATAAAAAACGCCCGGCATCTTTGCCGCAAGCGCACAGAGCCGTAGCACTGGAGAAAATCAAACGGCGGAATGCGAGGAGCTGCCATGTATCCCAAAACCGGGGGTTAGGCTTCCAGGCCGTGTTGTGGGAATGACAGACCCTCACCGGAACGCCGGCGAGCTTGGCCGCCAATGCGGCAAACCCCGTCTGAAAATCCGTATGGGCGTGCACGGCGGCATACGGCCCTTTCTCAACCAAAATCCTTCTGATGTTTTTGATGTAGGCGAGAGGCCCCGACCGCCCGATGCTTGGTACATAAAACACCCGGCCGCCGCGCGTGATGATCTCCGGATCATAATCGCACGTTTCTTCCCGGTGGGAAATAAAATCAAATTGAATATGCCGCCTGTCTGTATGGCGGTATATATTCATAATCATCGTCTCCGCTCCGCCGCGGTTCATTCCGCTTACGATGTGAAGCACCCGTTCTGGTCTCACGCTTCCGTCACTCATGTTTTACGACCCCTCCGCCTTCATTCATCAATCTTCTTTTATGGTATTTGTTCATGATAAAAGGAGGCATGAGCCCCCTGATGATGGGTTTCATCATATAAATGTAGTCTGAGAGCGGCAGCTTCAGCCGTCTGCAGGCGGCAAAGACGATAAACGCATTGTCAATCGAGTAGCTGAACTTTCTCCTTTTAAACGCCGATTCGTCTTCCCTTACTTTGTATAAAGCTTCCTGAAGGTTATAGCCCGTGTAGCCCGCTTCAAAAAAACGGAGCCACAAATCGATATCTTCCATCCTTCTTGTTCTCCGGCCGACCCGATAGCCGTCCAGCGCCTCGTACACTTCCGCTCTCATCATGATCGTCGCATGGCAAAACGGCGTTCCTTTCGCCATGATTCTCGGCCCGGGAGAGGGAGGAAGCATTCTGACGCCTCTGATCCCGTTTTCGTCGAAGGCCATCATTCCGCTGCCGACGACATGATAATGAGATTGTGATTCAAGAAATGCGACCTGTTTTTCAAAACGCCTTGGCAAAGAGATGTCATCTCCGTCCTGGCGCGCGATATATTTCCCGCCGGCGTACCGGAGACAGTGGTTTAGCGAAGCAGCCAGCCGCTGATTCTTCTCGTTTTTAATCAGCTTGATCTTATCTGCGTAATGATCGGCATACCGCCTGGCAACAGCATATGTCCCATCTGTTGATGCATCGTCGCATATAATCAGTTCCCAATTTTTATAGGTTTGATTTAAAATCGACTCGATGCTCTCTGCGATCGTGTCCTCACAATTGTAGACTCCCATAATGACAGAAACTTTCGGCTTTTGACCCCCTGTCATCCTTTCAGCCTCCTTTCAACTGTTTCATGATCCATAAAGGAAGAGTAAATGCCCGCCATTTCTTTGACGGTGCGCTGCTGGGAAAAAGCGGCGGCCGTTCGTCTCCCCGCGTCCCCCATCTTTTTTCGCAAAGAAGGCAGACGGTACAGCTGCAAAATTCGGTCGCTGAACGTTCCGGCGTCTCCCTGCGGAATCAAAAATCCGTTCACGCCCTCTTGAATAACTTCCCGGTGTCCGCGGTTGTCCGCTGCAACGGCGGGCTTTCCTGCCGCCATTCCTTCCAGGAGGTTCATGCCGAGCCCTTCCCTGATGCTTGAAGCGACAGACACATCGGCAAGCTGAATCCATTCGTGGATGTTTTTTTGAAAACCTGCAAACGTGACGGTCGAAGAAACGCCTTTTTGTTCAGCGAGACTTCGGTATTTTTCTTCCATCTGCCCTTTTCCTGCAAACACGAGCTTTAAGTTCGGGGCTCTATCTTTTAAAGCAGCCGCCGTTTCGATGAGCAGCGCCTGGTTTTTATTCGCGTTCAGTTCCGCGGGATATATGAGAATAAAGTCGTCTTCTTTGAAACCGTATGTTTTCCTGAGCAGCATTTTCTCTGTTTCGCTGACAGGATGAAAGCGCTCGGTATCGACGCCGATGCCATGGATTTTTTCTGTTCGCAGCGCCTTGCGCAAGCCTTTTGCAAGGACGAAATCTTCTTCATTGATCGTGATTAGGCAATCGGTCAAAGCGGACAGCCCTTTTTCAATCGGATAGTATAGCAGCCAATTCTTTAAAGGTGCACCTTGGCAAAAGTGAAAACCGTGAGCGGTATAGATCACTTTCGTTCCCTCTTTTCTCTGTTTCCGGGCCGCAAGCCTTGCCAGCACGCCTCCCATCGGCGTATGGCAATGAATGATGCTGTACCGGTTTTCGTCAATGATGCGCGCCAGCTCCCGATAGGCTGCGATATTGCTTGCATTCAGAGGAGAACGCCTGATGTCGATATCAAATTTTTTGTCTGTATAAGGCAGTGCCATATCTCCTTTTGCGGCGATATGAACGTTCCACCCCTGCTCTTTAAACCATTTTAAATATGGGAGGTGGAAGGCCTTGAAATGGTAATCCACAGTAGCGCAAAACAAAACCGTTCTTGACATGTTCTTCCCCCTAGTGCGCTGTCACCAGCTTTTTCTCATGCTGGCCGATCGCTTGGAACAAGCGTTCTCTCAGCTCGCGGTCTGACAAATACATAAATTCCTCCATGAATGTTTTCAGCACCGTCAACTCGACGTCGACCGCCTTGCCGATATGAATCTTCGGAAAAACCTGCTCTGCCAGCACTTCATTTTGATTCAGCAGCTCTTCGTACATTTTTTCTCCCGGGCGGATACCTGTAAATTCAATTTTGATCTGGTCTGTCGTATAGCCGGAGAGCTGGATGAGATTTTTGGCGAGATCGACGATTTTGACCGGTTCGCCCATATCGAGCACGAAAATCTGTCTTCCTTTGGCAAGCGCCCCCGCTTGAATAACCAGCCTTGAAGCTTCCGGAATCGTCATGAAGTACCTCGTCATGTCCTGGTGTGTGACAGTGACCGGACCGCCTTTAGCGATTTGTTTTTTGAAAATCGGAATGACGCTTCCCCTGCTGCCGAGAACATTTCCGAAGCGGACGGCGACAAATTTGGTTTTGCTCGTTTTGCCGAGATTCATGATCAGCATTTCTGCGAACCGCTTCGTCGCCCCCATGATATTGGCAGGGTTGACCGCTTTGTCTGACGAGATCAGGACAAAAGTTTCCACTCCGGTTTCGTCGGCGGCTTCAGCGACGTTTTTCGTACCGAGAATATTGTTTTTGACAGCTTCTTTCGGGCATTTTTCCATCAGCGGCACATGCTTGTGTGCAGCTGCATGATAAATGACATTCGGTTTGTAGCGTTCCATCAGCAAAAACATTTTCTCTCTGTCCTGTATGTCGGCGATTTCCGGATAATAGGCGACATGCTTTCCGAACTTCTCCTCCAGTTCCAGCAGAATCGAATGAATGCTGTTTTCTCCGTGCCCGACTAAAACAATCGATTTCGGTTTAAATTTGCTGATTTGCCGGCAGATTTCCGAGCCGATTGAACCTCCGGCTCCCGTCACAAGAACGACGCGGTCCTTGACCGTATTGGAGATTTCGCTTGTATCAAGCTGGACAGGCTCCCTTCCGAGCAAATCTTCCGCTTTGACATCGCGAAGCTGGCCGACAGGATGTCTGCCGAGCAAAATTTCGTCTATTTTCGGCATGATTTGCGTTTTGATCCCCGTTTGCGCACACGCCTTGTACATGTCCTGCATCTGAGTGACGCTTAAAGATGGAATGGCGATGATGATCCGGTCAATATTCCACTGCCGGACCGCCTGCATGATCTGCTCTTTTCCGCCTAAAACGGGCAAACCCATGATTTCAAGCCGGTATTTCGTTTTGTCATCATCGATAAATGCGACAGGCTTAATGTTCAATTCCGGCTTTTGCACAAGCTGTTTTGCGATCAAACTGCCGGCAGAGCCGGCTCCGATAATCAGCGCTTTTAAAGATCCTTTGCTTTCTTTGTTCACCTGTTCCCTGATGATGCGCCACATCATCCGCGACCCGCCGATCAAGATCAGCTGGAACAGCCAGCTTAAACATAAAAGGCGAACCGGAACGTTTTGAAAGAAAAACAGTTCGAGGACCGCCGTCACAAGATGGGACAAGGTAATCGATTTAAGCAGCACATATAATTCACCGATGCTTGCGTACTCCCACACTTTTTTGTAAAGGTGGAAGCAATGGGCGAATAAATGCTGAGCGCCAAGCAGTATCAGTGAAGTCATCAGCAGCATTTCCGAAGGGTATAAATCATATGATGGCGAAATCAGCTGATATCCGATAAAGATGGACAGCAAAACCAAGTACGAATCGAGTGCGGTAATAATGGAAAGCCTTCTCCGATATGTCAATTTCCTACCTCCTAATGTATCTTTCTAGCTGATAGGATCTTTTAGGGCAAAATCCCATGAGCTAAAAAGATACGGGCGATTTTCAAATTTAAACCGAGCACGTCAATTAAATAAAAATGGGCATTTAACCCGTCCTCACGCTCCGCCATCGACGACTTGCGTCTAAGGCAGACGGGTAGTCTGCCCACGGTAGAGCCGAGTGCCTCCATCGGTAAAGGCAAGGAGACATCACCTAAAGCGGCGCAGCCGCTTCAAAAGATTACATGGTTGCGTAATTATACTGACGCGCCTTCTTCACTTTCCGCCCGTTCAACACGGCGCCGAGCAGTTCGCTTTTTGAAGAATTCAGCGCGTCCCGCGACTTGATCGCGTTATCAAGCTTTGTTTTTCCGCTGAGGATGACAAGGATGCTTCCATCCACTTGGTTCGCCAATATTTGCGCGTCTGCGACCGGCAATAGCGGCGGTGAATCAAGGATGACTAAATCGTACTGGTTGTACGCTTCAGCAAGCAGATCCTCCATCGCCTGCGACGACAACAACTCGGACGGATTCGGAGGAATCGGACCGCTTGTCAGCACATGGAGATTTTCCGCCGGGCTTTGCTGCACGACATTTTCCAGCGTCGTTTTTTTCATCAATACATTTGTGACGCCAGAATGATTATCGAGCTCAAAAATTTTGTGAATCGTCGGCTTTCTTAAATCCGCGTCGATCAGAAGGACCTTTTTTTCCTGTTGCGAAAATACGACCGCCAAGTTTGAAGCCGAGAATGATTTGCCCTCTCCCGGGAGGCCCGATGTGATGAGCAATGATTTAAACGGCTTCTCAAAGGATGAGAACTCAATGTTCGTCCTGATCGTCCGATATTGTTCGACGATCGGCGCATTAGGCTGATGCAATGCGACAAGCGCCGATTGATATTTGCGAGAGCGTTTTTTTCTAATAGCCAAGCGGCTCACTCCTTCCTGCTTTCACACGGATATTCATATCGGGGTCTCCGCGAAACAGACTTTTTGTATGCTTCATTTGCTCAATACTTCCCAAATAAATAAATCCCGCTTCCTTTTCGACTTGAGACGGCCTTGCAACCGTATCATCGATAAAATCCAAAAAGAACGCCAAAGCGATTCCGGTCATTATTGCGGCGCCGAATGCCAGCAAAATATTCATTTTGTAATTCGGTCTGACAGGAGTCGGCGAATCGATGATGTCGGCTTTTGAAAGGACGGTTATCCGATCGGTGTTCATGATTTGCTTAATCTCTTTTTTGAGCACCGCTGTTAGCGTGTTCGCTATATCGGCTGCCCGTTTCTGATTTTCGTCTTGAACTGTAATGTTAATAATCTCTGATTCGCTTTCACTGCTCGTTGCGATTTTTTCACCCAACCGGCCGGCAGAGTAAGGTAAATCAAGCTCTCTCTTGACTTGCTCCAAAATCACCGGGTTCTTCAGAAGCGCTTGGAATGTCCGCGTGTATTGCAGGTTGATTTGAATATCGCTGTACGTGGCGCTCCCTTTTTTCTCTCCTACTTGATGCACCAAAATCTGCGTCGATGCCTGATAGACAGGTGTCAGCACATAGAACTGAATGATTCCGGTCGTCAATGTTACACCTATTGTCAAAACGAGAATAAGAACCGTTCTTTTTCGCAAGATTGCAATCAGTTCTCTAAAATCAATATTTTCTTTCATGCTTGACTGCCTCCTCAGGAATGCCGTTTGTTAATGATTGGATTATAAAAGAAAAAATTTGAATTGAAAAATGCTGAATTTAGCTATATAGTTCTTTTTAGAGAACAAATCCGTTCGTTTTCTTTTATTTTCTGTCGATATCTTAAATTTTTGAATTTTATAAAGAACAAATTATTTCTTATAATGAACAGGAAAGCGTTTTTATATGAATGGCAAGGGGAAGAGGAGGAATCAGTATGATCGGAAGAGTCATCCGAATGTACAGAAAAAGAAAAGGCTACTCCATTAACCAGCTTGCTGATATAGCAGGCGTATCAAAATCATATTTAAGCAAAATCGAACGCGGCGTTCACAGAAATCCGTCAGTCGAATTCCTAAAAAAAATCTCCCGTGCGCTGAAAGTGGAATTAAAGGAATTGTTTGATACCGAAGTGTTCCTTTATCGCCGGACCGAGCATGAAGACGAGTGGAGAACCCACCTTGTACAGGCCGTGCAGGCGGGGATGAACCAGGAAGAACTGTTTCAATTCACACACCGTCTCAAACAGAAAAAGAAAGAACGGACGCTTTATCGAAACAGGGAGCTGACACAAGCCAATATCGACGAATGGAGAGCCCTTATGTTGGAGGCCAAAGAAATGGGATTAACCGTCAAAGAAGTAGAAGCGTTTTTGATGAGAACAAAAAACCATTAATTCATCCTGCATTCATATTTAATTTTTTAGAAGATAACGGGAGCTTTTGACTTGAACCATTCATCCGGATATAAATCCACATTTCCATTTCAACTTGCCTAAAATTCGGAATAATCGCATTAATAGATATCGCCCGATCATGAATATCCATGTCTATAGCTCCGTTTTCACCTGTTTGCCTTATTTTTTCATGGCAGTCTTTAAGAGACTTTTTACTTATGTTTATATATAAATGAAGAAACTCGGATTTTGACCTTTCGCATCTTCCTCCAAGGCATGCAAATTCTGTGTCTTGCGGCTTATATCAAGACCTTTGTCACGGCCCGATTCCTTGAATAGGGATGAAGCGTTTTTGTTGAATCCAAGCTGGCTGTTCGTTAAGATGAATAAAATGGAAGAAGGAGATGGAATCATGAAAGTATTGGTACTCGCATTTCATCCGAATATGGAGCAGTCAGTTGTAAACAGAGCATTTGCAGACACATTGAAAGATGCACCCGGCATTACATTCCGCGACCTTTATCAGGAATATCCTGACGAGGCCATTGATGTGGAAAAAGAACAAAAACTTTGTGAAGAACACGATCGGATCGTCTTCCAGTTTCCGCTTTATTGGTACAGCTCGCCGCCACTTTTAAAAAAATGGCTGGACCACGTTTTTCTCTACGGCTGGGCATACGGAACAAACGGCACAGCGCTTCACGGCAAAGAATTCATGGTCGCTGTATCGGCGGGCGCTCCCGAAGAAGCCTATCAGGCCGGCGGGTCAAATCACTATACGATCAGCGAACTGTTACGCCCTTTTCAGGCGACAAGCAACTTCATCGGTACTACATACCTTCCGCCGTACGTCTTCTATCAAGCGGGCACGGCCGGAAAAAGCGAGCTTGCTGAAGGTGCGACACAATACAGGGAGCATGTGCTGAAGTCATTTTAAATGAGAAAAGCCCGGCTTATGAGCCGGGCTTGTTCCTTATACTTGAATCTGTTTCACTTTTCCCAATAGGAATAAATAATTTAAAATGGCAATGACGATCAAGACAGCTGAAAAAAGGAGCGCCGGCACGAAAGAACCCGTTGCGCCAACGATGAAGCCGGTAATGATGGGCCCGACCACTCCGCCCATATTAGAGACTGTATTTTGAATACCGGCAACCATCGACGTCATATTTTTCGGAGCCACATCCCCCGGAAGCGCCCAGACTTGGGACGCGGCGACAGTCGTTCCCGATTTCGCTACACAAAGAAGGATGACAGCCAGGATAGCAGAATCTGCAAAAGCGGCAAAACCGATGCACGAAGCCATGGCAAGGCCGATAATTAAAAACAGTTTCCGGACGGCTGTCAGCGACAGTTTTCCCTTTGCATATATCCGGTCGGACATCCACCCGGCTCCGACTTCAACGACCATTGCAGTCAAAAGCGGCAGAGACGCCATAATCCCCATCTCGATTAAATCCATGCCCCTTTCTTTGACAAGGTATGTCGGCAGCCATGTGATAAAGAAGTAAGAATTATAATTGATCATGAAAAATCCGATGCACATCGCCCATATGTTTCGATATTTGAATAGCTGATACCACTTCAGCGGCTGGCCGCCGCCCGTTTCTTCCATGTGAGCCTGCCCTTCCCGAATATGAGCCAGTTCCGCCTCATTGACGCGCTTATGATCTGCGGGATTCTCTTTAAAGAAAATCATCCAGACAATTCCCCACACGACACCGACAAGTCCGATCAAAAGAAACGTCAGTTTCCAGTCAAAGACCGCTATCATCCAGGCAATCAAAGGCATGGCAACAGCTCCGCCAAACTTTGACCCGCTGTCAAAAATTCCGGCTACTGTCGCCCTTTCTTTTTTCGGAAACCATTTGGCGGCGATCCCCGCATTGCTCGGATATGCAGCAGCCTCTCCGACTCCCAGTGCGACCCGCAGCCCGAGCAGGGATTTGAAGCCTGTCGCAAGACCCGTCAGCGCCGTAGCAACAGACCACCAGACGACCGCAAAACCGAGCGTTTTTTTCTGGCCATACTTGTCGGCCGCCCAGCCAGAAGGCAGCTGCAGCAAAGCGTACGACCAGAAGAAACCGGACATGATGATTCCCATTTGGCCGGCTGTCAAGTTGAATTCCTCGGTAATATAAGGAGCGGCAGCCGAGAGCACTGTCCGGTCAATATAATTGATGGCAATCGCAGCCCACATCATAAACGCGACAACCCAGCGTACATTTGACTTTTTTTGAATCGGGTGATTCAACATGTTATCCACCTCATCCCATTTGTAGAAAACGCTTTCAAATCATGATGCAGGGCATGAATGAAAACACATTCACAACCCGTTGACGACAAACTCCGGTTTTTGTTTGTCGATCAGTACACTAGCGATGTTTTTGACGCATATCATCCCAAGGTTCTGTACGGCATCTCGGGTGTACCCCGCGATATGCGGCATGGCGATAAAACGGTCCAGCTCAAAGAGAGGGTGCTGCTTCAGCGGTTCGGTTTGATACACGTCAAGCGCAGCCCCTGCGATGCTCCCGTTCGCCAAGGCATCATATAACGCACACTCAGACACGATGCCTCCCCTTGAAGCATTGATCAGATAAGATGTTTCTTTCATAGCGGCTAATTCTTTTTCACCGATCATGTTTTCCGTTTCGGCTGTGAGCGGCATATGAAGGGTGATAAAGTCGCTTTCTTTCAAGAGGTGATCAAGCTCCGTAAATTGGATGTGATGATCGGCTGCGAATGCACGATCGGGAAACACATCATAGGCTAAAACAGTCATATTGAAGCCTTGCGCCCGTTTGGCGACTTCTTTTCCGATCATGCCAAGTCCGACGATGCCGAGTGTTTTGCCGTAAACGTCAGATCCAAAAATCCTCGGCCATTTTCCCAGCTTTGTCTCCCTGTCGGCTGCAGGAATCTGTCTTGCAGCCGATAGCATGAGGCCGAATACAAAATCGGCGACTGCATGCTTGTTGGCGTTGGGAGCATTCGTCACCCAGACATTGCGCTCTTTCGCAGCGTGCAGATCAATATTGTCGATACCGACGCCATGTTTGCAGACAATTTTTAAAGAAGGGAGACGATCCAGGACATACGGCGTAATCTGGTTAAACGCCACGATCGCGGCATCCGCTCCGCCTGCTGCTTCTATGAACTGCTCCTCGGTTATATCTGCAGGAAGGCGTTCCAGCGATATGCCTTTTTTCTTCAAAAACAAGACGGGATTGTCTGAGTATTTCGCAAATGACGGTGATGTACATACGACTTTCATAAGATGCACCAACCTTCTTTCATTTTTCTACGATTTGGGCGCCAGCTCAGCGGCTGACCGCAAAGCAGCGAGCATGCTTCTTTCATCGGCTTTGTTCTGCCCCGCAATGTCAAATGCGGTTCCGTGGTCGACAGAGGTGCGTATGATCCCGCCGTTTAATCCGACCGTAATGTTGACGCCCTCTTCCAACCCGAGGACTTTGACCGGTATATGCCCCTGGTCGTGGTAGCAGGCTACGACCAGGTCAACATCTCCTCTGACAGCTTTGTAAAACAGCGTGTCTGCGGGGTATGGGCCGCCGGCATCAATTCCCTCAGCTGCCGCCTGCTCAATCCCCGGAAGCAATTGCCGTTCTTCCTCGCCGCTTCCAAACAGGCCGTTTTCCCCTGCATGGGGGTTGATTCCGCAAACAGCAATTTTCGGCTGTTCGAATCCGGCTCTTGTCAATGTATCATGTGCGAGACGGATGACTTTATAGGTCCGCTCCGGCGTAATCGACTGAATCGCCTCGATCAGCCCTTGATGCGTTGTCAGGTGAATCACCTTCAGCTTTGGCGAAGCCAGCATCATGCTGTAGTCTGTCGTATTCGTTAAATGAGCGAGAATTTCCGTATGCCCCGGGTATCGGTGTCCGCCTTTATGCAGCGCCTCCTTATTTAAAGGCGCTGTGCAAATCGCTTGAATGCAGCCTTTTTTAGCGAGCTCAACCGCTTTTTTCACGAAATGGAAAGCGGCGTTTCCAGCTTCAGCCGATACCTTTCCGACAGGCAGGTTTTCAGGGAGCAGATCGATATCGAGGCAATCGATCTTTCCATGTACAAAACCGCCCTCGTCCGGATGCCCGACCTTGTTAATGACAACCTTTGATCCGATTTGGAAAGCGGCTTTTTTCAGCATTTTCATATCGCCGATGACGAGCGGCCTGCACATGTCATACACTTCACGGGACTTGAGGGCTTTTACGATAATTTCCGGACCGACGCCTGCCGCGTCGCCCATTGTAATGCCGATAACCGGTTTCTTCATTGTTTATCCTCCTTGTAGCTTGTTTGCCGCACTTGCCATCACCGAACGCGAGCCAAAATTTCCGGCCTTTGTCACAATGTACAATTCTTCACCGGCTGCTCCCAGCGGAATGCCGGGCTCTACTTCGTCCAGCAATCGTATCTCATGAATCCGAAGCTGATGCAGCACTTGGTATGCCGTGTCACCTCCGGTTAAAAACAGACGTCTCACATGAAAGGCTTGAATCAGCTCGCCCGCCAATTCGCCTAGTGCACCGGACACCGCATTGCTCGTTTGAACCGGGGTGAGTCCGCGGCTTTCACCAATCTTCTGTGTCTCTGCCGCATTGTCCGAGGTGCAGAGGACGATGTGTTTCGAACGGCGGCGGACGTCCGCCGCCCTCTCCTTCAGCCGTTCGAACTCGTTTCTTTTCTCAGCTCCGCCGCACAGCACGCGCTCTGATCTCATTTCAATTTTTTCAGCCGCACGTCCGGCGAATAGTTCGTGAAGCTGTTCCCTCCCCTTCCGACTCATGCTTCCGACGACAAACATGATCGGCTGGTCGGAAAACGGAACGGTTTGACCGAGCTCCCTTTCTTTCAGATTGAACGCTTTGGGCAGGCAGCTCATCAAGCCTGCCGAACCGGCTAAAATGATAGAATACGGCAAACTCTCCAAAATAAGCGCCAGATCCTGCAGATCGGATTCGTGAACCGAATCGGCCGTCACATATGAAATCCCTTCCGCCCGAAAGCGTTCCAGCTTGTTGCGAACATGCCCGTGTCCGCGGCGGATGTCTTCATATGATAAATGCCCGCTCTTATTTCGAGTCTGCTTTTCTATTAATCTTTGAATATTCGACTCGGCTACAGGCGTTTTCGGATCGTTTGCCGCTTCGGTTTCTTCAAGCTTTACGCCGTTCACATAATGGACGCCGCCGATAACCTGACGTCCGTTTTGAGGGTAGCCGGGAGCGATCAGTACAAAATCCGGCTGAAACACTTCGTGCATCGCTTGAAGCTCGGCTCCGATATTTCCCCTCATTGTGCTGTCGATTTTTTTGTAGACGATATCAAACGATTGCCGGGAGATGTGTTCACTGATGTTTTTCACAGTCGCCTTCGCCTCTGCGGCTGACAGCGATCTGCTGTCCGTATTGAAAATAACGACGCCTTCCGTTTCCCGTCTGGTGAATTCGGCGTCGAGTTTGACGGAAACATCCATCCCGTAATGAACAAGCTGACCGCCGCAGTCGTTCGCTCCCGTCAAATCATCCGCGATGATTGCAATTTTCAAATGTCTTCATCCTTTAGTTGATTAGTTTTCGATAGATGTCTTTTATATTTTCCAGACTGAGCGGTTTCGGATTGTTATGAAGCAGGCGCGTCACTTTTGAAGCTGAGTCGGCTAAATCGTCCACGTCGCTTGCGGTTACGCCGAACGCTTTTAAATCCTGAGGAATATTCAGCCGCTTCGTCCACTCTCTTATTTTCTGCACAACAGCCTCAGCCGCTTGTTCGGCGGTCAAATCAGATGCAGCGATTCCCATCGTTTCTGCCGCAAGAGACAGCCGTTTTGTAATAGCATCCATATTAAACTCCATCACATGCGGAAGGAGCATCGAATTGGCGACACCGTGGGGAATTCGGTATTTCCCCCCAAGCGGATAGGCGAGGGCATGAACGGCAGCAGTACCGGCAGCCGTCAGCGCCATTCCGCCATACGTCGAACCGAGCAGCATGTTTTCTCTCGCTTGTATCGATGAACCGTTTTCATACGCTTCCACAATACTTGCCGAAATCAATCTGATGGATTCTAAAGCGAACATATCGCTGATCGGGTTTGCTTTCGTCGAAATGAACGATTCAAGCGAATGGGTGAATGCATCCATTCCGGTAGCCGCCGTAATTGATTTTGGCAATCCAAGGGTGATGATCGGGTCAAGAATGACAAGTTTAGGCAAAAGAAGCGGACTGACGATGCCGACTTTCAATTCCTCTTCGGGAAGCGTAACGATCGCGTTCGGCGTCACCTCTGCGCCTGTCCCCGAGGTACTCGGAATCAGCACGGTCGGGATTCCCGGCTTTTCGACCAAATCTGTCCCGAGCAGCTCCTCGACCTTTTTTGAATTCGTTTGCAGCACGGACAATATTTTCGTTCCGTCCAGCACGCTGCCTCCGCCGATTCCGATGAGAATGTCGTATCGTTTATCACGGATTCCTCTAAATACGTCTTCAATATTTTGTGCGGTCGGTTCGGGCAATATGGCTGTGCAAACATCTGACTGAATGCCAATCTCTGTAAGCTGAGCCTGTACTTCTCCGATCGCGCCAAGTTTGACAATCGACGGCTGGGTAATAATCAGCGCCCTGTCCGCCTTCGGTACAATCGTTCGTACATGATCTTTGAGCCTGCGGATGGAATGTTCGCCCGCAACGATATGATCGGCTGTCCGAAATTGATAATTCGCTGGCATTCTTGAAACCTCCCTATTTTGATTGATAGTAAGCGACCATTTTTTCGACCTCCAAGAGCGCCGAACCGGCCAGCTCTTGGATGGGCGCTTTCGGCGGGCCTACAGGGATTGAATAAAGCCCAACCGCTTTTTTCAGTGCCGCCGGGATCGTACCTAAACGAAATGTATCGCGAAGCGGCTGAAGCTCCATCTGGGCAGCCTCCGCCTTTTCAGTCTCACCCTCTGACCAATGGTGGTAAATCGACGTTACGATATCAGGGAGCATATTTGCTGTTGCTGCGACTGCTCCCGCTCCTCCCGCTTGAAGCGTTTTCAATATGAGCGAATCGGTGCCTGCAAAAACGGAAAAGTCCTCATTTTTCGTCAGCTCGATATACTGCTGTATGTTTTCAAAGTTTCCGCTGCTGTCCTTAATTCCAACGATATTATCCACTTTCGCAAGCTCTGCCACTGTTTCTGGTTCTAAATGGAAACCTGTTTTTGAAGGGATATTGTACAAAAGGATCGGAAGTGAAACGGATGCCGCAATTGTTTTATAATGCACCGCCGCTTCTTCCTGTGTCGGTGGAATAAAGAATGGCGTGATGACCGACAGCGCATCTGCGCCAAGCCTCTCCATTTTCTTAGAAAGCCAGATCGCTTCTTCTGTGCTGTTTCCTCCGCTCCCTACCATGACGGGAACGCGTCCTGCCGTCTCTTGAATGATGATTTCTGCAACTTTCAGCTTGTCTCCGGTGTTGAACATATGAAATTCCCCGTTGGTACCCAACGCAAAAAGCCCGTGTACATGAGCATCGATCAAATGGTTTGTCAGCTGTTTCAACGCCGATTCATCAATGCTTTGATCTTCTGTGAGCGGTGTCAGCATAGCAGGATAAATCCCCTTTGGTACGAATCCCATGATTGCCTCCCCTTCCTGTAAAGCGTTTTCAAAAATGATTATATACATAAATGTTTCAATAATCAACGGTATTTATCTAAATTATTTTTATTTACTGTTGCATATTAAAACAAAAAAATAAAACACCGGTTTAGCCGGTGTCTTATCAATGTGACGATTTCAATTTTCTCCAAAGCGTCGTTCTGTTGATGCCGAGCCTTTCCGCTGTTCTTGTTTGATTGTTCCCTTCTTCGGCATAGATTTTTTGAATGATCCTTTTTTCGATCTCTTCGAGCGTTCCGGATAAATCGATGTCTTCTCTTTCTTCCTCGTTCAAGCGGCTCAGGACCCGTTCGGCGTCAGCCTTCTCGATATAAACGCCCTGCGCTTCAAGGACACAGTTTTGGACTGTTTTTCTCAATTGGCTGAGGTTGCCCGGCCATTTCGCTTCTTCAAGCAGAACACCAGCTTCGCTTCGAAAGCCGACGATTTGTTTGCCGAATGCCTCATTGCTTTCCGCAATAAACAGATAAGCCAGATGCAAAATATCCTCTTTTCTTTCGGAAAGAGGGGGAACGTCCAGCTCCAAATGACAAAGCGCATCATATAAATCGCTTAAAAATTCCCCGGCGCGCCTGCGGGAAGAAGAAACGATCAGCCTCGGCCCGTCATACGGTTCGCTGATCCGCCTGAGTAAAAGCCGTTGCGAGGACGGCGGCATGCGATCGACTTGTTTGATGTATAGCGTTCCTCTCCCTGAAAAGAATTCTTCGCTTTCACACGCCTGTTCCCATTCTGCTTCAGACAGCAAACCGGCATCGATTTTTCGAAACGGCTCATGCTTGTCCTCCCCCTTCATATGGATCAGCCCGGCCAAGCTCTCTTTCCCTGAGCCGGGCGCTCCGTTGATCCATATGGGTTCCCGCCTTGCCGCGAACAACTCCGCTTTTTTCAGCACCTGCTGCATCGTTTCGTTCCTCGATGTTTCCATATAACTCATCCGTAAAGGAGAAAGAGTCGCTGCTCCAGGCAAAGAAGAAACGTGAACATCTTTTGCATTTTCCGCGGTAAATACGGTCAATGCCTCGTCTGATGCGAAAAACCTGCGTCCCGTGATATTCCATGTCCGCCCATGCTTTCGGAATCTAAAATGGATGACTCCCTTCTTTTCCGCTTCCCCGATCAGCTCTTCCAGATGATCCAGCAAGCCGATTTGTTCGGCAAATACGCCGTTTTGAAAAACCGGCCGCAATGTCTTGTTGTATACTGCATAACCGGTCTCGGCCTTTTGTAAAATGTGATACGGCACAGCGTACTTCTGCTTGATGCTCTCTAAAAAGGAATACAGTTTTTTAGCGTTTGCAAAAGCTTTGGCAATGCTTTCTTTTCCGGATGTCAAAAGCAGTCCGTTTAAACCGAGCTGCTCTGCTTTCTCAATTGTGATCACATCGCCGATAATGATCTGATAGCCCTGTTCTTTGAGCTGAAGAAGCACCGGTTCAACATCGCGTTCGTCTGATACGGTGCAGGCGTCGATCCGGATATCCAAAATTTCGCACACTGCTGACGCGCCGTCGGCAATCATCGGAAATCCGACAATTGCCGCTTTGCCGGGATAGCCCTTGGCAAGCGTAAGCACACGCAGCATATCGTATCCCGACACTTCGATATCCACAACCGGAATGGAAACTTCTTGCTGGATCAGCTCAGCGGTTCCACCTCTGCTGATAATCAAATCAGTCCCGTTTGCTTCCGCTTGTTTCGCCAGCTCCACGCCCTTCTCTAAATCTCCGGAAGCCGCCTCGAATTCAAAATCCTCGCCGCCTGCCACTTGAATCATCAGCTCTTTTAATCCTTCATATGGAGCAATTGCCATCACTTTCATATTCGATCACCTTTTGTTGCAAATTTAAACACATTATCACTATACCAAAAGGCAGAAATATTTGGAACCGCAAAACGAAGGCAAAATAAAAAGGCTCCATTACGGAAGCCATTTTTCCCCCCACGCGGCCATCTCTTTAAAAATGCCGTGGAACTCTTTACCTTTTTCTGTTAATTCATATTCTACAGTAACAGGAACCGTCGGGAACACCTTCCGGGAAATCATACCGCTTTCTTCAAGATGTCTTAATGTGTCAGTTAATCCTTTAGTGTTGACGTTTCCCAAGTTCCTTCTGAGCTCGTTGAATCGCCGCTTGCCCTGAATGAGCTCGGCGAGAACCAAAAATGACCATTTACCGGAGAAAATTTTCAATACACCCTGTATTAAAGAAGAGCATTCTTTATGATCGACAGCTGAATTCATAGCAATTCCTCCATTGCCTCATTCGCCAATTTTGACTTGATCCTACCATATGGACACCAGAGCATTCAAGAGAACGATCTTACGGTTTATTTTTATAAAGCATATATAAAAAAATTGCGTTCTTGTGGAGCCTCACGGTGGTTGCTATGGTTATATCAAAAGGAGGAAAAACATGAAAAAACAATACGATTCTTTATTCACACCCTTTACTTTTAAAAACGGCATCCAATTGAAAAATAGAATCATCATGCCGCCAATGGGGCATTCATCCTCTATGCCGGGAGGATTCATTTCTGACGACGAACTCGTCTATTATGCCGCGCGGGCGACAGATGTCGGGATGGTCATCACATCTGCGACAACCGTACAGCCCGGAACCGGATTTCCCGGCATTCCCGGAGCTGAGAACGATGATCAAATCCCGGGACTAACCCGGCTTGCAGCCACTTTAAAGAAACATGGAGCAAAAGCAATCCTGCAGCTCTTTCATCCTGGAGCCAAAGGTATAGAGCAGACGGTCAGTGCCAGCGCCGTCGCTCCGAATCAACCGAATGCACCGGTGCCAAGGGCACTGTCTGAGCAAGACATTCAAGACCTTATCCATTCTTTCGGCCAGGCGGCGCGAAGAGCGATAGAGGCCGGGTTTGACGGAGTCGAAATTCACGGCGCAAACGGGTTTCTCATCCATCAGTTCTTCTCTCCTTATTACAACCGGCGCAATGACAGCTGGGGCGGCACTTTAGAGAAACGGATGAGATTTCCGCTTCAGATTATAGAAGAAATCAGACGCGTAGCGGATAGCTACCATAAACCATCTTTTATCATCGGCTACAAATTTTCGCCCGAAGAGCCGGAAACGCCCGGAATCACAATGGCTGAAACGTTGCCTTTCGTCAATGTACTGCGGGAACAAGCATTGGATTACCTGCACGTTTCTCTCATTGATTTCCGGTCCTTGCCGCGCCGTGGTGCAGACAAATCCCGCACGCGGATGGAACTGATCAAAGAAGCGGTCGGGGACCGTCTTCCTCTGATCGGAGCCGGGAAAGTACACACACCGGAAGATGCCGTTCAAGCGCTGAAAACAGGTGCCGATCTCGTCGGAATCGGTCGGGGACTTCTGATGGATCCGGAATGGCTTCAAAAAGTTCAAGCCGGAAAAGAGGACGATATTCAAACAACCCTGTCAAGACATGATCAACGAAAGCTCGCAATTCCAGATGCCTTTTGGGAAAGTATACCGATGTATATTGATTTCAACGATTGACGATTCCTCCTTATACGGACTATAGATTCATTAAAAAAGGTGCCTTTTAGCTTAAAATTGATGTCATTTGCAAAAAAATGTATGAGAAAAGAGGAACTTAGACCAGTTGAGTCCCGGAGATGAGTATATTAGAATGATGGTAATTCAATATTGTCGGGATTGTTACTGTCTAAGCAGGCAAGACCTAAAATGTGTGAAGGGCGAAGTCTATCTTTTGCCTATATGACCTTGCACATTTTAGGTCTTTTTTCTGTTCTTCAGGACAATGCCGCAGTTAGGAGGGATGATTGGAAACGTTCATGTTGTCAGGAGCAATCTGTTACATATTGAAAAAGGGAGGAAATATTGATGAACATCAAAAACATCGCTAAAAAAGCGTCAGCCTTAACCGTCGCAGCAGCTCTGCTTGCGGGAGGCGCGCCGCAAACCTTTGCAAAAGAAACGCAAGATTACAAGAAGAGTTACGGATTTTCTCATATCACAAGACATGACATGCTGAAAATTCCCGAACAGCAAAAGAGCGAACAATTTAAAGTTCCTCAATTCGATCCGAAAACCATCAAAAACATCCCTTCAGCAAAAGGTTATAACAAAAATGGAGAACTGATCGATTTAGACGTATGGGACAGCTGGCCGCTGCAAAATGCCGACGGAACAGTCGCTACATACCACGGCTACAATCTTGTTTTCGCGTTGGCGGGCGACCCGAAAGACGTCGATGACACATCCATCTACTTGTTCTATCAAAAGAAAGGCGAAACTTCCATCGACAGCTGGAAAAACGCCGGCAGAGTGTTTAAAGACAGCGACAAATTCACTCCTGACGATCCGTACCTTAAGTATCAAACACAAGAGTGGTCAGGTTCCGCCACGCTGACAAAAGACGGAAAAGTCCGACTGTTTTACACAGCTTTCTCCGGCACGCAATACGGCAAACAGACGCTGACAACGGCTCAGGTCAACTTCACTCAGCCGGATTCGGACACACTGAAAATTGATGGTGTAGAAGATCATAAATCGGTCTTTGACGGCGCCGACGGTTCAGTGTACCAAAACGTTCAGCAATTCATTGACGAAGGAAACTACAGCTCCGGCGACAACCATACGCTGAGAGACCCGCATTATGTGGAAGATCACGGCCGCAAATATCTCGTATTTGAAGCCAATACGGGAACAAAAACCGGCTATCAGGGAGAAGACTCTCTATTCAACAGAGCTTACTACGGAGGCAGCAAGCAGTTCTTTAGAGGAGAAAGCAGCAAGCTGCTTCAAGGAGCGAACAAAAAGAACGCTTCATTGGCTAACGGCGCACTCGGAATCATCGAATTAAATAAAGATTATACGCTGAAAAAAGTCATGAAGCCTTTGATCGCCTCCAATACGGTGACTGATGAAATCGAACGGGCCAACCTCTTCAAAATGAACGGAAAATGGTATCTGTTCACAGATTCAAGAGGATCAAAAATGACAATTGACGGCATTGGTGCAAAAGACATTTATATGCTCGGCTATGTATCAGATTCACTAACCGGGCCATTCAAGCCTTTAAACAAATCCGGACTTGTTTTGCACATGGACCTTGATTACAATGACATCACATTTACTTATTCACACTTTGCCGTACCGCAGAAAAAAGGCGACAAAGTCGTCATCACGAGCTACATCACAAACAGAGGAATTTCAAACGAGCATCACGCCACATTTGCACCAAGCTTTTTGCTGAAAGTCAAAGGATCAAAAACATCCGTTGTCAAAAACAGCATTCTTGAACAGGGACAATTAACGGTAAACTAATAAAACGAACGAAAGAAAATGCCGGTGAACATCGGCATTTTCTTTCGTGTGTCATCTTAGAATAAAGCGGGGAATTTTCTTGAAGAAGACAGTATATAAGCGGATTAGCATTTTAACTGTTTGTCTTGGAATCTTCATCATGATATTGGTTTCAGACCGGGAAACAGAAAAAAAGGGAGAATCCCCGGAAACACCGGAATATCGCGCGGCTTTCCATTTGACAACCCCTGACAAGTGGAAAAACGACCCTCAAAAGCCCGTCTATTTCAATGGAAAATATCATTACTACTATCTCTATAACCGGGACTATCCGGACGGCAATGGGACAGAGTGGCGCCACGCGGTGTCAGATGATCTCGTCCACTGGCAGGATCAAGGGGTTGCCATTCCGAAATATACGAATAAAAACGGCGATCCTTGGTCCGGTTCTGTCGTTGTCGACTCACAAAACACAGCCGGCTTCGGCAAAGGGGCGATCGTGGCGATAATGACGCAGCCTTCGGCCAATGACGGGAAGGAAGAACAATTTTTATGGTACAGCCAAAATGGTGGAAAAACATTTAAACCTTACGGTGAAGAGCCGGTATTGCCTAATCCGGACACCGTCGATTTCAGAGACCCGAAAGTGATCTGGGATGAAGAGGATGATAAATGGGTGATGGCGCTGGCTGAAGGAACGAAAATCGGCTTTTACGAATCACAAAATCTGAAGGAATGGCGTTATACAAGTAGTTTTCAAACAGAAAATATCGGCATCATCGAATGTCCGGATCTATTCAAAATGCGGGCGGATGACGGAACATATAAATGGGTTCTCGGAGCAAGCGCAAATGGAAAAGGTGCCGGCAAGCCGAATACTTATGCATACTGGACAGGCAGCTTCAACGGCAACGAATTTACCGCGGACGAAGCGGAACCTCAGTGGCTTGATCACGGCTTTGACTGGTATGCGGGCGTGACATTTGAGGACGGCGAAACAGACGATTCGTACGAGAAACGCTATGCTTTGGCGTGGATGAATAACTGGGATTATGCAAACCGGACGCCGACATGGAAAGACGGCTTTAACGGAACCGATTCGATCGTCCGGCAAATTCAGCTTAAACATAAAGGCGGAAATCAATACAGCCTTGCCTCTCATCCAATCGATCAATTGGATGAATTAACCGAATCGACAGATGAGTTTGAGCGCATCGAAGTAAACGGATCAAAAACGCTTCAGATTAAGGCAAATACCTATCAGCTTGAGGCGGATATCTCGTGGGCCGATCTTAAAAACGCGGGATTCAGGCTAAGAGAATCCGCGGATCGAAAACGCCATATCGATGTAGGAATTTCGGCTGAAGGCGGTTATTCTTTTGTGAACAGAGGATTTACGGGACAGCCTGACAGCACCCGCACCTATTTGGAAAGCAAAGCACCGTTTGATCCGGAAAAAAAGCGGGTGCATTTCACAATCATCGTAGATCAAAACACTGTCGAAGCGTTTATTGATGACGGCGAAACGACGCACTCAAACCTTGCATTTCCAGACCTGAATGATACGGGTATCACGCTCTTTACCGAAAATGGAACGGCCGTCTTTGAAAATCTAAAGATCAAACATATGCGTTCAATCCACGATTAAACAACAACGGGCGGCCAAGCGGCCGCCCGTTGTTGTAAAAGCGCAAAAAAGCGAGCCTTCCAGCTCACTTTCCGTTTCGTTTCGGCACAACAGCAGACAACAAAATCCCCGCCCCGAGGCCGATCAAAAGCCCCGGTGCCGGATGGTCGAATACTATCCCGATGCCTAATCCAATCAACAGTCCTGACGGTATAAAATAATTGTGTTTTTTGTCCATTTAACCCCGCCCCTTCGTCTAGTCATCACGAGTAACCCCAATTGATATATGCTTCCGGGGAGTCAAATACGACTAAAAGTGCACAAAAAAAACAAGGGCGGCTAATGCCAAACCCTTGTCTTGAAAACGCGCTCGGAGGGATTCGAACCCCCGGCAGACGTGGTACCGGAAACCTATTACGAAATTCTGTTCGTATTTACTTACGAAAGCCTTACGCACACTTATTTTCGATAACGGTCCGACATTTTACGGACACGAAATCGAGACCCTCTTGTGCGATTATACAACGATATTAAACGGTATGTCAACGCCTTTTACAATCTGCATCTCCCGGCAATTGTCGCACCGTGCGACAATCAAACACGCTCACGACTCAAGGAACGATTCGAACTCCGCCAGTAGCCCAACGTTTTTCACACGATTTTCACGGGCTTTTACCGTCCATGCGGCTTGACGGAAGCTAGCGTATAGGTAGTCGTCAAAGCGTCTAATTCTCCGTTGTTTTCGTTTGAGAATCGCTGCATGCCACGCTTCAACGAATGGTTGCGGATGTTCTTCGAGTATTAGCGTCGGATCTACGCATGCTTTAGCTCGCAGTAAGATTCCGTAGTATTTATAAATTTCGTCTGCGTCGAAGTAGCGCGCCATTGCGGAATAGACTTCGCTTGGTAACGCGTTTTTAAGACCGCAGGCCGGGACCGTATCTATTACGTGATTTTTTGAAAGATTAATAGAATGCGATGGTTCATTCGCAGTTTTAGGCGCTTCATCCGTTGGCTCCGTTGGCTTCTCGGCTTGTCCGCGATTGGACATTGTCGACTGGACATCCGCGGTTTCTTCTCCGCTTCCGACCGGCAGAATCACGATAATGTTCGCGCCTTTGCCTCCGTTTATCTTCCGCGTCGTAGCGACCTTCTGGACGATCGAAAGTGATGCGAGTTTGTTGACGGCACGACGCGCAGTCTTGACGGACTTACCGATGAGGTCCGCGAGTGTCTCCGCTTTGAGATGCGCTGCGCCGGCGAACTTGACCGCATAGCGAGCGATCGTCTTCAGCGTCAGCCGGTCCGTGTCGTTTAATTCGTATGTATTGCGCTTGATGTGTTCGTAGACTGCCGTGTTGAGTTCGGCCGTCGAGTCGAACGTTTGGTGTTCCGCTAAGTAATGCATATTTATCACTCCATAACGTGATGTCGTTATAAAGAGTATAAATAGTTTTATCACGTTATGTCAACATTCTTATTTACTCGATGTACATATATCGTTATAATAAGATTATTAGCAGATGGAGGCGATGTAATTTGCAACTTCATGTTAAACTTGACGAGATTCTACGAGAGCGTGGATGGAGTGGGAAAGTATTAGCAGAGAAATCAGGAGTGAGTGAAAACAGAATAAGCGAAATTAGAGGCAATCAACGAACTACAATTAATCGTGAACACATCGCTAAGATTATGAAAGCGCTGGATATCATAGACATGAATGAACTATTTGAGGTGCGTGATTAAATAAAAAAAGAACCCCAACTAGTTAAAGTCGGGGAACGGTCGACATTCTATTTATTTAAAACAGGATGCTCATAATAGGAATCCGAGACAAGCGCGAAATTATTTCTATCGAAGTTTTCCCAGTTTATCTCCTCATTTGTTTTTCGTTCTAGTTGAATAGATAATACTTTTTCTGATTTGGAGTTCCCTTTAACATCAACTAAAGGAAAATTCCATATTAAGATTACCCTCTCTACTTCTTTGTTTTCGAAAACTTTTGGGAAGATCTTCTCGGCGTCCATGAACATTCCTTGCTTAATCATTTTAGAAGTTAGATTATCTGAACCATTTAAAGTTATATTTACAGTTTTTTTAGGTTGGTTATCATCGTCTGCGGTACTGATTAAGTCGACTTTAGCTACTTTTTGCTTGTCTCCCGCTTTCTTGCCGACAAGCTTTTGTATATCTTTAACCAAGCTCTCTTTGCTCAGTTTATCGGGATCCTTTTTAGTTTCCGAGTCACCGTTGCTCTTCTCTTTCCTATCCTTCTCTTTCTCATCTTTTTCTACATTCTTTTTAGATTCTTGTTTACTATTTGAGGAACCATTTTCCTCCTCTTTCACCGCGCTGTCACTGCTTGCGGCAACGTTTCCTGTTTGACTATCTCGCGTCGAGTACCCAACAATTGCTAATACCACAATAACGATACTCACGACAATTCGTGCGGTTACTGTCCATTTTTTATTAGCCCACATTAAAATTAAACCCACAGGAAAAAACACAATCAGCATAAGAATAGTAAACCAGTTTGACTTATAAAACGGCGTTTCTTTCAATTGTCCCCCTCCTCACAGGTAAAATTATACGATACCGGAAGCTTTAACCGCAAACCAGTTTATGTATACGAGCACCTACGACTGTATACGCAGGCACCCGCCAAAAGTTCCGCTTACTTAGTCGTTCTTTCACGTTTCGCAACCACAAAAAAAGACCGTCGATCGGTTTCGACAGTCTTCGTCTGATCGCGAATAGAAGACCACGTCTTAAACGTGGCTAATGCCATCTTCGTGCTGTTGCCCCATGCACAAACCTAAATAAAGTGCCTCGTCAACCTCGTCCATTATTTCAGGGCGTAATTGACCAGCGGACCAAACGCCTTTAGCCGTAAAAAGACTTTTTCTTATAGTGTAAGGCTGAGAACATAAGATATAAGATTTCTCTTTCAATTGTGTCGTCCCAAGCTCAATTGTTACGTTTGTGTCGTAATACTCAGCGCTAGAATCGCTAGTTATAAGTAGTACAGTCACTGTATCATACTCTTTAAAGTACTCACCTTCTTGTAACACTAGAACAAACTTGGGTTTGCCGTTCGGGTAATTAGGATCGAAGGTATATGGGAAGTTGATGTAGTAGATTTCTCCTCGCTGAAGTATCGTCATCCTTGGAGATCAATCCTCTGTGGTGTCAATTGCCTTGTATTGCTCATATTCCAAATCCTTATGATTTTCTTCAAGAATTCGTTTTTGGTCCGCATTTAGTTCTGTTCGATACTCCCCACTATATCTTCTCTTCAACGCTTTACTTCTTAAATCTTGAAGTTTACTTTTAAGGCGTGACTCTGTTATTGCCATGTCGTCATCCTCCTTCTTTTTATCGTACATCAACTATCACCACCAAACGTATAAAATTTGGCGATCATGTTATGCATCCGATAAGTATACAATAATTGTAATGCAAACAGATCGCCAAAACAAGATTTTTCACACTTCTAAGTGGACTTTTCCCTATTCTCGGTATTTTATGCCTTAATTTATACATTCATGATAAAAAAGATATAAGTTTATACTGACAAGTTATCTATTCACCTTTTGTCCGCGCTTTCTTCGTCACGTCGTTATTTTTCCAGTACGCCCATAGCGAAGTTGCTCCGGTAAATGCGAGCGAAATAAATTGCTGCACGCCTTCCTCATCGACCGGAATCGGACTGTGACCCGTCATCGTAAGCGTCTGGTTAACGAGTGCAAGCGCAAGAAGCACGAATCGAGCGATTGTGCCTGCGCTAATTTTTTCGATTGTCTTTACGTTCATAATATCGTCTCCCTTTTCGATTAGTTTACGGAATAGCCGGCTTTTTTCAGCGCAGCAGCGAGTTTAGCTTTCGTATTAGGTCCGTAAATTCCGTCCGGGCTCAATCCATACATCGACTGGAACCGTTTGACTGCGTTCGCCGTTTTCGGACCGTAATAGCCGTCGATTCCGTTATTCTTGGCGCCTTTGTCCGGGTAGAAGTAAACGGAAGCAAGTGCGTCCTGTACTTGCGTTACCTTCGCCCCTTTCGTCAGTGGGCTCGTTACTTTAAGAACTCCGCCCGGCAGCGTGAACGTCTTTTTAGAAGATCCGGATGGCTTCGGAGCCGCAGCCGGTTTAGACGCCCCTTTAAGCTTCAGCACCTGTCCAACGGAAATTTTATTCGGATCTTTGATGTTGTTCCAGCTCTGAAGATTCGCCACGCTTACTCCATTCGCTTTAGCAATAGCGGAAAGTGTGTCGCCTTTCTTAACGGTATAAGTCGTGCCGGATGGTTTAGACGCTTGACCGCCGAGAGCTTTCAATTCCGCAGCGATAGCCGCTTTCACCGCATCCCAACGTCCCTCATCGAGTACACGGTGCGGGCAGTATTTTCCGCTCCAATCCTGGTGTTTTTTAACGCGATCAACGCCCCAACCGCGCTCTTTTAATAGCTGAGCGATGAATTTAATCGCAAGTTTTTCAGCCGCTTTATACTTAGCGCCACCTGACTTCGAATAGCAAACTTCGACACCGATAGACGAACGGTTGCCTGGTCCGTTTCCGTCTCCGCAATGCCATGCGTTCCGGTTAGTCGGAAGCCCCTGAACGACCTCTTTATCGTCTACCGCAAAGTGGTACGATACTTGGTTGTTATTACGGATCATGTACGCAATCTCATTCGCTGCTGAAGCGTCGTTCGCCGTATTGTGAAACGTGATATACTTTGCATCCATTGAATACGGACACTTAACGGAATACTTGCTTGACGCGACGAGGTTTTTCTTAACTGAAATCGCCATTTAATCGTCTCCCTTTTCGTTAATTTTGCGCATATAAATAGCCCGCCGGACTCTCACCGAACGGGCGCGTTATTCTCTTCCGCGAAATTTCTCTTCGAGTCTATCGAGCTTATCGATAATGACATCGTACTTATCGCTGAATTTATCGAGTAGATCCTGTAGCCGCGATTCACGTTCACGATTCGATTTCATTACGTAAATCAGCAGCCACGTAAAAAGGACCGCGAACGGCCCTTGCGTTAAAAAGTATTTGATTACGTCCAGCTCGCCCAATGACTACGCCTCCTGTTCGCTATTAGTAACGTTCTCGTCTTCGCTTGGCGGCGAATCAGGATCGTAAGGATCTCCGGTAATTTCTTCGTATTGTTCCGGCGTGATCCGTCCGGCAGCCACAA